>NZ_LMMU01000001.1:0-835000 GCF_001422375.1 Methylobacterium sp. Leaf99
CTGGCCGCCCAGCAGGTGTTCAACCCGGCCGGCGTGTCGAGCCTCGACTACTTCGGCACCGTGCGCGGCCGCCTCGGCTACGCCTTCGACCGCACCCTCGTGTACGGCACCGGYGGCTTCGCCTACGGTTCGGGCGGTGGTCGCGAGTTCGGCCTGAACAGCGGCAGCCGCGACAGCTTCCAGACCGGCTGGGCCGCCGGCGGCGGTATCGAGTACGCGCTSCCCACGGACTCGTTCTTCAACTTCTTCAAGTCCTCGGCCGTGACGTTCAAGGTCGAAGGCCTGTACGTGAAGCTCGACCAGAACAACCGCAACGCCGGCGCCTTCGCCGTCAACAACGCCGGCGCGACCATCTTCACCAACAGCCCGGGCGTCGTCCTGGCCAGCGGTGGCCGTCAGGTCCGCGACACCGAGTTCGCCGTCGTCCGCGCCGGCCTGAACTACAAGTTCGGCTCGTACTAGGACCCGACCGGCGCCCCTCGCCGGGCGCCACCGGCTCCACGAACCAACGAAGAGCCCGGCCGAAAGGCCGGGCTTTTTCGCGTTCCGGCCATGGCCCGAAACGAATCGTTGCATCCGGAACGGCGGAGTTTGCGTTGAGCCCCTGACAAAAGCCGATGGCATCCCCCATCTGTGAACCGCCAGGGCGGTGACGACGCCGCCGGCTTGCCCAGGAGGACGACTCCATGAACAGCGAAGAACGCGACGTCATCGGCGGCATTTTCCAGCGCCTGGAGCAGGCCGCGAGCCAGCCCCGCGATTTGGAAGCCGAGCGCTTCATTGCCGAGAAGCTGCGCGCCCAGCCCTACGCGCCCTACGCGATGGCGCAGCTCATCTACGTGCAGGAAGAGGCGATCAAGAGCCTGAACCAGCAGCTCGAGCAGGCCAAACAGGCGGGCCAGCAGCAGCCTCAGGGCGGTGGCGGCTTCCTGTCGAGCATCTTCGGTGGCGGATCGCAGCGTCAGGAGCCGCAGCGTCCGGCGGGTCAGGCCTGGGGCAACCAGGGCCAGCCGCAGCCGGGATACGGTCAGCAGCAGCCTGGTTACGGCCAGCAGCCCGGCTATGGCGGTCCCCAGCAGGGCGGGCCCTGGAGTGGTCAGCAGCAGGCACCGGCGCGTGGCGGCGGCTTCATGGCGACCGCGCTGCCGATGGCGGCGGGCGCGGCAGGCGGCATGCTGCTCGGCAGCGCCTTGTCAAACGCGTTCGCGGGCGGTCATTCGTCCCTCGGGAGCTCGGCTGCGGCGGGACTGCCCGCAGCGGGTGCGGCGGCAGGCGGCGATTCCGACCTCGGCTCGGCGCTCGGCGGCGGCAACGACTTCCAGGAAGCATCCTTCGGCGGCGACGCGGGCGATGATTTCGGCGGCGACCTCGGCGGCGGCGGCGACGACGATTGGGTGTGATCCCCAAAACCCGGCCGTCCTCGGGCGGCCGGGTCGAAGGGAATTCGAAGGACCGGCTCCGCGCCCCGCGGAACCGGTCCTTCCTCGTTTCAGAGCACTTCGACGCGGGTGCCCACCGGGGTACGTTCGTAGAGGTCGATGACGTCCTCGTTCATCATTCGGATGCAGCCCGACGAGACCGACTGGCCGATGGTGTGCGGCTCGTTGGTGCCGTGGATGCGATAGAGCGACGAGCCGAGATAGAGGGCGCGCGCTCCGAGCGGGTTGCCGGGGCCGCCGGCCATGTGGCGCGGCAGGTCGGGACGTCGCCGGATCATCTCCGACGGCGGGGTCCAATCCGGCCATTCGCGCTTCTGGCTGATGGATTTCAGGCCCGACCAGGCGAAGCCCGGCCGCCCGACGCCGATGCCGTAACGGATCGCCTTGCCGCCGGGCTGGACGAGGTAGAGAAACTTCGTCGGCGTATCGACCACGATGGTGCCCGGCTGCCGGCCGCCGTCGTAGTCCACGACCTGGCGCGCGAAGCGTGGGTCGGGCGTGCGGGCGATGGTCTCCGCTCCTGACCTCGCATGGGCTGCGATCGGGTCCCGCTCGTCCGCCTGCGGCAGGGCTGCGAGGCGCATGCGTGCGGGCGCGACATCGGCGGGGGCCTGCGGCATTGCCTCGGGGAGGCGATCACCCGACGAGAGGCGGCGCGGGATGGCGCCCTCGGTCCGGCCAGTCGTCCGCACCGGACCCGACGGGGGAGCCTCGCTCATCAGGAACTCGATGAACCCGCCGCCGTAGCCGCCCGGACCCGCCTGCGCCTGTGCGGCCCCGCCGCCCAGCACCATCGCCAGGCCGGATACGGCCACCCACCATTCGAACCGCATGATCCCTCCTGCCGACACCTGCGACCCGTTGGGGTCTCGTCCGGTCGAGGATCATGGGCGGAGGGTCCGTGTCCGGTGAAGGAACGTGGTGAATCCTTCACGAAAACGGGGTGAGACGGAGGCTACGAGGATTCAGCGTGAACGCGCGGTAAAGGTTGCCCGATCGTTGCGCCATTCAAGAAATGGCAACCAGTTTGGCCGATGGTCTCAGCGCTGACCTCTGGCGGGCTTGATCTCACCGATGACCACGAAACGTTACCGCATCGAAGACAGCCTCGGCATCGCCGCGAGCGTAACGGTTCCGGAGGCGGCCGTGCCCTCCGAGGCCGTGACCCTGAACAACACCCGCCTCGAAGAAATCCTGTCGGCAATCCAGGACCTGCGGCGCGTCACTCAGACCAGCACCGTGGAGACCGTGGAGGCTTGCCGGCGCGAGCTGAGCGAAGCCTTCGCCATGCGCTCCGAGCTCGACATCATGAAGGATGCGATCACCCGCACCAAGCAGGAGATCGCCACGCTCTACCGCTCCGAGAACACCGGCAAGGGCATGCGCCGGGTGGCTGGGGAACTCGACGCCGTTGTCGACTCCACCGAGCAGGCCACGAGCACCATCCTGGGCGCCATCGAGGAGATCGAGACCAACGCCAGCATGCTGCGCGCCATGACCACCACCATGGCGGGCCGCGAGAACATCGACGCCATCCTCGAGCGCGTGGTCATCGCCTTCGAGGCCTGCAATTTCCAGGATCTCACCGGCCAGCGCATCAACAAGATCGTCGGCGTGTTGAAATTCATCGAGGAGCACCTCGACCGGATGATCGACGCCTGGGGCGGCCTCGACACGTTCAGCGAACTTCTCGGCGTCAACGGCGGCAAGATCGACATCGAGGACGAGAGCTCGCTCCTCAACGGGCCGAAGCTCGCCGGCGACGACGGTCACGTCGATCAGGGCGACATCGACGCCCTGTTCGACTGATCGCCCCTTCCCTCGCGAATCCGGGCGGCTTAGATCAGCCCCATGAGCCGCGAGAACAACCGCGAGACCGCGAAACACAAGAGCCTCTCGGACGTGCCGCCGGAGGATCTCGACGAGGGGGACGAGGCGGACGACGCCACCGAACTCTCACAGACCGACGAATCCCCCGAAATCGATTTCGATTTCGAGGAGGGCGCGGTGAAGGCCGGGACGGAGATCATCCGCCGGTTCTGGTCCACCCTGCCGTCGGGGCCGGGCGTCTACCGGATGTTCGATGCCAAGGGCGACGTGCTCTACGTCGGCAAGGCGAAGAACCTGAAGGCCCGCGTCGGCTCCTACGCCCGCGGCCAGGCGCATTCCAATCGCATCGCCCGGATGATCTCGCAGACCGCGGCGATGGAGTTCGTCACCACCGCCACCGAGACCGAGGCGCTGCTGCTCGAGGCCAACCTCATCAAGCAGTTGAAGCCGCGCTTCAACGTGCTGATGCGGGATGACAAGTCGTTCCCCTACATCCTGGTCACGGCCGATTCTGAGGCGCCGCAGATCGTCAAGCATCGCGGCGCCCGCCGGCGCAAGGGCAGCTATTACGGGCCGTTCGCCAACGTCTGGGCGGTCAACCGCACGGTCAACGCCCTCCAGCGCGCGTTCCTGCTGCGGACCTGCACGGACAGCTACTACGAGAACCGCACCCGGCCGTGCCTGCTCTACCAGATCAAGCGCTGCGCCGGCCCGTGCACGGGCGAGATCGCCCTGCCCGAGTATCAGGCGCTGGCCGACAACGCGAAGGCGTTCCTCGCCGGCAAGTCCAACGCCGTGAAGGACCGCATGCGGGAGGAGATGCAGGCGGCCTCCGAACTGATGGAGTTCGAGCGCGCGGCGCGGTTTCGCGACCGGATCTCCGCGCTGTCGGCGATCCAGGGGACGCAAGGGGTCAACACGCAAGGCGTCGAGGAGGCCGACGTGTTCGCCCTCGACGAGCAGGCCGGGCAGTTCTGCATCGAGGTGTTCTTCTTCCGCAACTTCCAGAACTGGGGCAACCGCGCCTACTTTCCGAAGGCCGACCGCAGCATGACGGCCGACGAGGTGCTGGCCTCGTTCATGGGCCAGTTCTACGACGACAAGCCGGCCCCGCGCCTCGTCCTCGTGTCCCACGTCATCGAGGACGCCGAGCTCCTCGCCGCCGCCCTGTCGAGCCGCACTGACTACCGGGTCGACATCCACCTGCCCCAGCGCGGCGAGCGCAAGAACCTCGTCGAGTACGCCCAGCGCAACGCCAAGGAGGCTTTGGGCCGGCGCCTCGCCGACACCGCCTCGCAGGGCAAGCTGCTGGTGGCCCTCGGGCAGTCGTTCGGGCTGGCGGCGGCGCCGCGCCGGATCGAGGTCTACGACAACTCGCACATCATGGGCACGAACGCGGTCGGCGGCATGATCGTCGCCGGGCCGACGGGCTTCGCCAAGACCCATTACCGCACCTTCAACATCAAGTCCGAAGAGCTGACCCCGGGCGACGATTATGGGATGATGCGCGAGGTGCTGCAGCGCCGGTTCAAGCGGCTGGTGAAGGAGAATCCGCGCAATCCCATCCAGGCGGCCATCGCCGATGCGGAGCCGGCCGAGGTTGCCATGCCCGAGGTCGATTCCGAGACCATGCCGGTCTGGCCCGACCTCGTTCTCATCGACGGCGGCAAGGGGCAGCTGGACGCCGCGCGCACGGCCCTGGAAGAGATGGGCGTCACCGACGTCGCCCTCGTCGGCATCGCCAAGGGGCGCGACCGCGATGCCGGGCGCGAGACCTTCTTCGTGCCGGGGCGCCCGCCGTTCAAGCTGCCGCCCCGCGACCCGACCCTGTACTTCGTCCAGCGCCTGCGCGACGAGGCCCACCGCTTCGCCATCGGCACCCACCGGGCCAAGCGCAAGCGCGAAATGATCAAGAACCCCCTCGACGAGATTGCCGGCATCGGTCCGACGCGCAAGCGCGCGCTCCTGCACCATTTCGGCACCGTGAAGGCGATCCAGCGGGCGGCTTTCGAGGATTTGGCGAAGACGCCCGGCGTCAACGCGGCCACGGCGCGCGCCGTTTACGACTTCTTCCACGCCCAATCCTGATACATCCAGGCCTGAGCGGGCCGTCCCCTCATGAGAGAGGCATAGCGGTTGACCCCCACCCCACCCCATGGTTTCACCGCGCCGATGGAGCCGACCCCAACCCGTCGCCGTTCACCGGCCTGGACGCTCGCGAACTGTCTGACCTACGGGCGGCTCGTGGCGGTGCCCGTCGTCGTCGCCCTGCTGTACTGGCCGGTGGAGAACACCGCCCGCTTCGCAGCCCTCGGCGTCTACATCCTGGCCGCCATCACCGACTACCTCGACGGCTACGTGGCGCGAACCTACGACCAGAGCTCGGCCCTGGGGCGGATGCTCGACCCCATCGCCGACAAGCTATTGGTGGCCGCCTGCCTCCTCATGCTCGCCGCCGACACCACCATCCACGGTTGGACCCTGTGGGCGGCCATCGTGATCCTGTGCCGGGAGATCCTGGTCTCGGGCCTGCGCGAGTATCTGGCGGAGCTGAAAGTCGGCGTGCCGGTGAGCCGTGTCGCCAAGTGGAAGACCACCCTGCAACTCATCGCCATCGGTTTCCTCGTGGCGGGTCCCGCCGGCGAGACGATCCTGCCGGGTACGATCCAGACCGGAACCTACCTGCTGTGGATCGCCGCAGCCCTGACGCTCTACACCGGGTGGGACTACATGCGGGCGGGGATCAAGCACGTCATCGACGACCCACGCTGAGAGGCTCGCCATGAAGCTCGTCTATTTCGCCTGGGTGCGCGAGCGCATCGGCAAGGCCGAGGAGGTGGTGGATCTGCCCGCGGGCCTCGACACCGTCGCGGATCTCCTCCGGTGGCTGCGCGGCCGGGGCGAGGAATACGCCTACGCGTTCGAGGGCGACGGTGTGGTGCGGGTGGCCATCGACCGCATCCACGCGAAATCGACTGCGCCCCTGGCCGGTGCCTCGGAAATCGCGTTCTTCCCACCGATGACCGGCGGCTGAGACTGTCCGCTCGCCGCTCGGGGGCTTCTCCTGTCCGAACCGGGGTTCATCAGTCGGCAGACGGAACGCAGGCGCCCCGGTCGCCCCCCCCTCGCCGCGACCCAGTTCTGACATGTCGGGATGGGAGCGCCAACGTCATCGGCGAGCGCCGAGCCAGAGGAAACAGGGCGTCCCGTGCGGCACCGAAAACCATCGGGTCGCCGAAGACGATCCGTAGCCGATCAGGCGGCGGCCTTCGCCACGGCGTCCACCACCGTGTCGACGACATCCGATACCAGGGTGCGGTCGTCGCCCTCGGCCATCACGCGGATCACCGGTTCGGTGCCCGATGCGCGGATCACGAGGCGTCCGGTGTTGCCGAGGCGCTCGCGGGCCTGGGCGATGGCGGTGATGACGGCGTCCGCCCGAAGGGGCTCGCCCGCGCGGTAGCGGACGTTGCGCAGGATCTGCGGCAACGGGTCGAAGCAGTGGCAGACCTCGCTCACGGGCCGGTCCGAGCGCTTGACCACGCTGAGGAGCTGGAGGGCGGCGACGAGGCCGTCGCCGGTGGTGGCGTAGTCCGACATGATGATGTGGCCCGATTGCTCGCCGCCGAGGTTGTAGCCGTGCTCGCGCATGTGCTCGAGGACGTAGCGATCGCCCACCGCCGTGCGCGCCAGGGACAAGCCGATGCCGCCGAGATAGCGCTCGAGGCCGAGGTTGGACATGATCGTCGCCACCAGCCCCGGCTGGGTCAGGCGGTCGTCCTCCTGCCATGAGCGGGCGACGACGGCCATGAGTTGGTCGCCGTCGACGGACTGGCCCTTCTCGTCGACGATGAGGACGCGGTCGGCGTCGCCGTCGAGGGCGATGCCGATGTCGGCCCGCAACTCGCGGACCTTGGCGGCGAGGGCCGCCGGTGCCGTCGAACCGACGTCCTGGTTGATGTTGAAGCCGTCCGGCTCGACGCCGATGCCGATCACCTCGGCGCCGAGTTCCCACAGGGTTTCGGGCGCGACGCGGTAGGCCGCGCCGTTGGCGCAATCGACCACGATGCGCAGGCCGTCGAGGGTGACGTTGCGCGGGAGCGAACGCTTGGCGAACTCGATGTAGCGGGCATGCACGCTCTCGATGCGCTTGGCCCGGCCGAGGTCGCGCGAGCCGGACAGGCGCTTGTGCAGCTCGCCGTCGATGAGGGCCTCGATCTCGCGCTCGACCTCGTCGCTGAGCTTGAACCCATCGGGCCCGAACAGCTTGATGCCGTTGTCCTCGAACGGGTTGTGCGAGGCCGAGATCATCACCCCGATATCGGCGCGCATGGAGCGGGTCAGCATCGCCACCGCCGGCGTCGGCATCGGCCCGAGCTGGAGCACGTCCATGCCGACGGAGGTGAAGCCCGCAATCAGGGCGGTCTCGATCATGTAGCCGGACAGGCGGGTGTCCTTGCCGATGACCACACGGTGGCGGTGGTCGCCGCGCTGGAAGATGATGCCGGCCGCCTGCCCGACCTTCAGGGCGAGTTCCGGCGTGATGACGCCGTTGGCGCGGCCCCGGATG
The DNA here is from genome assembly GCF_001422375.1 of Methylobacterium sp. Leaf99. Lineage (GTDB taxonomy): Bacteria > Pseudomonadota > Alphaproteobacteria > Rhizobiales > Beijerinckiaceae > Methylobacterium. The sequence goes on from NZ_LMMU01000001.1 coordinate 7,840, forward strand.
CCGTCGGTTCCGAAATACTTGCGCGACATGGTTTTCGCGATCCGTCTTTTGTTGGCTGCGATGGCGCTTGTCGGATATGGGGCGGTCCCGGTCCGTCCCACCAAGCCGCCCTCCTGAACGTCGGTCCGCTGAGCTTGATGCGTCGAGCCTGAAGGACCGGTTGAGAAAGACGGGCGGCCCGATCCGCGGCGGTGGGAGACTCCGATGCGGTGAACGGCCCCCGGATATGCGTGAGCCCGCCGGGGGGCGGGCTCACGGAATCGTCGCCTCGGTTCGATGGAGGATCAGGCCTGGGGCTGCGGCTCCAGGCCGCCATCGGTCTCGCGCGGGCGCCCGCGCCCGGCGGACGGGACCGAGGAGCCGCGCACCGTATTCGAAGGACCATCACCGGAATCCCGCACCGGCGGCCTGCCGGCGATGAGATTGCGGATTTCGTCCCCCGACAGAGTCTCGTACTCGAGCAGCCCTTGCGCCAGGGCTTCGAGGTCGTCCTTGTGCTCGCCGAGGATGCGGCGCGCCTCCTGCAGACCGGTCTCCACGAGGCGGCGGACCTCGGCATCGATCTTCTGGGCGGTGGCCTCCGACACCGTCTGCTGACGGCCCATGGACATGCCCAGGAACACCTCGTCGTTGTTCTCGCCGTAGGCGACGGTACCGAGCTCGGGGCTGAAGCCCCAGCGGGTCACCATCATGCGGGCGAGGCGGGTCGCCTGCTCGATGTCGGACTGGGCGCCGGAGGTCACCTTGTCGGCGCCAAACGTCATTTCCTCGGCGATGCGGCCGCCCATCATGATGGCCAGGCGCGAAGTCATCTGCTCGAAGGACATCGACAGCTTGTCGCGCTCGGGCAGCTGCATGACCATGCCAAGGGCCCGGCCGCGCGGGATGATCGTCGCCTTATGGACGGGATCGGTAGCCGGCACGTTGAAGGCGACGATGGCGTGGCCGCCCTCGTGATAGGCAGTCAGCCGCTTCTCGTCCTCGGTCATGACCAGGGTGCGGCGCTCGGCCCCCATCATCACCTTGTCCTTGGCGTCCTCGAACTCGTGCATCGTGACGATGCGTTTTCCACGACGAGCGGCGAGCAGGGCGGATTCGTTCACCAGGTTCATGAGATCGGCGCCCGAGAAGCCCGGGGTGCCGCGCGCAATGACCTTGAGGTCGACGTCCGGCGCCAGGGGCACCTTGCGGACGTGGACGCGCAGGATGCGCTCGCGACCGACGACATCGGGGTTCGGCACCATGATCTGGCGGTCGAACCGACCCGGACGCAGCAGGGCGGGATCGAGCACGTCGGGCCGGTTGGTGGCCGCGATGATGATCACGCCCTCGTTGGCTTCGAACCCGTCCATCTCGACGAGGAGCTGGTTGAGGGTCTGCTCGCGCTCGTCGTTGCCGCCGCCGAGGCCGGCGCCGCGATGGCGACCCACGGCGTCGATTTCGTCGATGAAGATGATGCAGGGGGCGTTCTTCTTCGCCTGCTCGAACATGTCACGGACGCGGCTGGCGCCGACGCCGACGAACATCTCGACGAAGTCCGAACCGGAAATGGTGAAGAACGGCACGTTGGCCTCACCGGCCACGGCCCGGGCGATGAGGGTCTTACCCGTGCCGGGGGGGCCGACGAGGAGCACGCCGCGCGGAATGCGGCCGCCGAGTCGCTGGAACTTCTGCGGGTCGCGCAGGAACTCGACGATCTCCTGAAGATCTTCCTTGGCTTCCTCGACACCGGCCACGTCGTCGAAGCTCACCCGGCCCGAAGCCTCGGTGAGGAGCTTGGCCTTCGACTTGCCGAAGCCCATGGCGCGCCCGGCACCGGACTGCATCTGCCGGCTGAGGAAAATCCAGGCGCCGATGAACACGAGGATCGGCAGCCAGCTGACGAGGAGCTGGATGAACCACGGCGTGTTGTCCGAGGGCGGACGCGCGGTGATCTGGACGCCCTTGCTCTGGAGCTTGGAGACCAGACCGGGATCGTTCGGCGCATAGGACGAGAAGTTGCCGCCGCCGACATAGGTGCCGCTCACGTCCTGCCCGGAGATCACCACCGTCTGAATCTTGCCCGCATCGGCATCGTTCAGGAGTTGGCTGTAGGCGATCTCGGCGCCGCCGCCGCGATGTCCCGGATTCTGGAACAGGGTCACGAGGGCGAGCACGAGCAGGAAGATGACGACCCACAAGGCGAAATTGCGGAAGTTCGGGTTCATCGATCAATCCCTGGGGGGGCATCCGGGCCCGCGGCGCGAATGGGCGGTTATCAGTCCGGACACTCCAGGCCAATGTAGGCAGCCCCGTCTCCCTTGCCAAGTAAATCGCGTGCGCCTGCGGCAAGGCCGTCCCCAGCCCCATCGCGATCGGTCCGTGCGGGCGCGGCCGCGAGGGTGAGCCCCCTGACCCGCGTCAGGGAAACCAGCATCCCCGCCAGGGTCCGGCGCAGGGGTGTCCGATCCCGGAGGGCGGGGCGCAGGGCTTCGAGCACAAGGGATTCGATCCGCTCCAGGCGCGGCCGCCCCGCCCCGGCCTCTGCGAGGGCCTGGATGAGGACACGGATCAGGATGGCGTCCGGCAGGGCGGCCAGGCTCGACGCGTCGAGGCGGACTAGGCTGGGACCGTCGGCCGGACGGCGCGCCGCCAGATAGGCGGTGCGCGCGGTCTGCGTCAGGGCTTCGTCGTCGCGGGCACAGCGTGCGGCGAGACGCGTCAGACGCGTGTCGCTCAAGCCCTCGCGGGCGAGGTCCGGCAGGAGGCGACGCAGCCGAGCCCGGGTGAAGCGCGGATCGGCGTTCGATTCATCCTGGACGGGGACAAGTCCATGCGCCGCGCAATAGGCGACGAGGTCGGCCTTCGGTCGGTGGAGGAACGGCCGCCCGAGACGGACCGCGCCGACGAGGAGGCGCACGGCCCGCATGCCGGCGAGACCCGCCGGGCCGCTCCCGGCCAGGAGCCGCATGAGGACGGTTTCGGCCTGATCGTCGCGGGTGTGCCCGGTCAGCACCCACCCGACCCCGAGATCGTTCGCGTGATCGCCCAGCAGCCCGTACCGGGCCGAGCGAGCCGCCGCCTGAAGGCCGTTGGTGGGCTTCGGACCGGTCCAGACGAGGGTGCGGTGCGGCAGGCCGAGGTTCCGGGCCATCGCCGCGACGCCCTCGGCCTCCGAGGCCGAGGCGGCCCGCAACCCGTGATCCACGGTGGCGACGTGGAGGGAGACCGTCGGTCCGGCCCGGAGGGCGGCCCGCATCAGAGCCGTCGAATCGGGGCCGCCCGAGACGGCGAGGAGCACGCCGCCATGCGGGATCGTAGGGGCGACGAAGGGAGCGAGTTCCGCCTCGATGGCGGCGGGGTCGAACGCCGTTACGGTCACGCCGCGCAGCGGGCGCGTTTCTGTTCGCGGGTCACGCCCTGGCGCACGGAGGGAGCGGCGCCGGGGAACTTGCGCTCGAGTTCGGCGAGCGTCGCGCAGGCCTGCTCGCGGGCGCCCAGCGCGTTGAGGGAGGTGCCGAGCTTCAGCATCGCATCCGGCGCCTGGGGCGAACGGGCGTAGTCGGTGGAGACCTTCAGGAACTGCTCGGCCGCCTCCCGGTTGCGATTGCGCTGAAGGTAGCTCTCGCCGAGCCAGTAGGTCGCCGCCGGCACGAGCCCGTCGCGCGGATGGGACTGAATGAACTGGCGCAGGCCCATCTCGGCCTGCTCGTACTGGCGCTGGAGGATGTAGGCGTAGGCCGATTCGTAGTCGGCCCGGGCGTCGCCCGTGGCGGTGGCCGCGATTCCGGGGCGGGCCGGCTGCGCGATGGCGCCCGTGGTCGGTACCCGCGACGGCGGCGTCAGATCGACGGGGCCGCCGAAGCCGGGAGCCGACAGGCCCGGCTCTTCGTCGTCGGCCTCGACCACCGTCGGCGGCACAGTGCGGGCACGGGGGGGCTCGGCCACCGGTGCGGTCGGAGTCGTGGCGCCGAGCTGCATCGGCGCGCCCGGCCGGCCGGGATTTTGCTCAGGATCGAAGGCGTCACTGCGCTTGGCCGGTTTCTGCGGCGCGCCGCTTGGGGAGGCCGCGCCGCGGCCGCCCTTGGCCTCCTGCAGGCGGAACTCGACATCCTCCTGGAACTTGCGCAGCTGCTCCTTGAGCTGACGATTCTCGTACTGGAGCGTCTCGATCTGCCCCGCCTGCTGGCGCGACTGATTCTCGATCCGGTTCAGCCGCACGACGAAATCGGACCCGTCCTGGGCGGTCGCCGGAGACAGAGCCAGGAGGGTGAGACAGCTTGTCAGGAGGAGGCGACGGAGCATGGCGATCGGCACCGGTGAACGTATCCCGCGAAGGCCGCCACAGCGGCCTTCCGCCCCATAACAGGTGTCCCGCATCGCGGCAAAAGGAAGGCTCGTCCAGTGGGCCCGGCCGTCGTGCCGGACCCGGCCGGCGGATCAGGAGCCGGCGCCCCGGTCGAGGACTGTGACGGCGCGGCGGTTCTGGGACCAGCACGAGATGTCGTTACACACGGCCACGGGCCGTTCCTTGCCGTAGGAGACGGTACGGATGCGACCGGAGGCGATACCGCGCGAAGCGAGGTAGTCGTTCACCGCCTGAGCGCGGCGGGCACCGAGGGAGAAGTTGTACTCGCGGGTGCCGCGCTCGTCGGCATGCCCCTCGATGAGGAAGGTGTAGCGCGGATAGCGCTGGAGCCAGCTCGCCTGCTTGTCGAGGGTCGCCGTGGCCGTGGACGTCAGATCCGTCGAGTCGGATTCGAAGAACACCCGGTCGCCGATGTTGACCACGAAGTCCTGGGCGCTGCCGGGCGTGCCCGCCCCGGCCCCGTAGGCGCCGCCCGCGCCGGCGCCGAAGCCGGAGGCGTCGGCGAGATCCTTGTCGTTGCTGCAGGCTGCGACGCTGAGGGCGGCGCAGAGCGCCGCCGCGAGGCTGAACACGCGGGAGCGCGCGATCGTGGTCATGGTCCTGTTCTCCTCGGACGGTGCCTGCGGCCGGTGCGTCCCGAAGGGTGGCTCGCACGGCGTCTTCAGGCTCGTCTGTCTAAGCCGGTCAGGTTAAGCGAAGGTTCCGTCAACCTTGACGGTGCGTTTCCACCACCGATTCGTGGCAGACGCCGTGTGCCCCCGCACCGTGTCGTCGATGCGACGAACTTCCTCCGACAAGATGGCGGCATGGGGACCGGCGGGACCGAACCCGACTTTCCGGTCCACCCTGTCGCATCGAGGCAACGGTCCGACTCTCTGCGGCGCGTACTCCGTCAGGCCGCCAGGGCTTCCATGTCGCAGATGGCCGCGATCGCCCCCTCGGCCGCTGCCCGGGCCGCGTTCAGGGGAGCCACCAGATCGGCGCCGAGGAGGCAGGCCTGCTCCATCTCCAGGCAGCGCCGTGACAGATCGAAGAAGCCGAGGGACCCGCTGACCGACAACAGGGTGTGCGCATCGTGCCGCAGGGCCAGACGCTCGGTTTCGGGCCAGCCGAGCCGCTGCGAGATCTCGAGCTTGAGGTGAGCCAGAAGGTCCATCAGCCGCGCGTGACCGAACACGCCTTCGAGTTCGGCGAGAGTCGCCGGATCGTAGACCGGCACTCCACCGGCGCATCGCGAGACGACATCTGTGTCGAACGGGTCGGCGAGGGTCGGGATCTCATGGAGGGATGGCGCGAATATCGGCACGAGCGAACCGTCGCTGACGTTGATGCAGGCTTAACCATTACAGGATACACGCGTCCGTGCAAAGTGTTGGGAGATGTGATGGATTCCCGCTGCCGGGTTCTGATCGTCGAGGATAACTACCTGCTCCTCGACATGCTCACCCGCGTCTGCGAGCAGGGCGGATCGTCCGTGACCGCCGCCTCCAGCGGCGAGGCGGCCCTCACGACCATTCGCGAGGCGGGGGGCGCCATCGACTGGTTGTTCACGGACATCAACCTGCCCGGCTTCGTCGACGGTTGGAGTGTCGCCGACGCGTTCCGGGCCCTGCATCCCGGCCGGCCCGTGGTCTACGCTTCCAGCGGCACGCATCCCCGGGGGCGGGCCGTCAGCGACAGCCTGTTCGTCGCCAAGCCGTTCCGAATGCAGCCCATCGCCGAACTCGCCCGCGGCATCGCCGCCGCGAAGGGTTCGCACGCCACCGGCTGACCGATCTCAGGAGAACATTGCCCGCACCGCCGGGTCCCCACGCCAGGCCGCCACGCGCGGACAGGCGAGGGACTCCACCGGATGCCGGGCGTAGGCCGTGAAACTGCCGGCGATGTAGGCTTCGCGGTCGAGGAGGACGGGCGCCGCGCCGTCCCGCTCCTTCGGCTTGAAATGGATGGTCCCGGCCAGCCCATAGCGCTGCGCGATCTCAGGGTAGAGCGGCCAGACGGCATCCGCCACGAGATCGTCGGCGAGGTAATCCTCCGCCGCCAGGTCCAGCGGCGCCAGGCCCGCTTCCCGCGCGAGGCGCCGGGCGAGGTCGGCGAGCACGAAGAACTTCGGGTGGTTGAGGACGTGCATGAAGCAGCCTCGGCGCGCCCAGCGCGGCAGCTCCGCGTCGAGGGGGAAATCGATGTCGCGGGCGCTGCCGAGGAGGTAGGCGCTCGCGTCGATCCAGGCGTCGTAGTAGCCGAGGCGCGCGAACACGTCGTCCCGGAACAGGGCAAGGGTCTCGTCCACCGTGCGGCCTTCGAGATAAGCGCAGAGCGCGATGGCCGAATGGTAAGGTCCCATGGGTGAGTGCACGAGGCGGGCGGCCGAGAGTGCACTGACATCGCCGACATGGACCATGTCGGGGTGGAAGGCGGGAAACAGGATCGTCGGGTACAGGCGCACCCGCCCGTCGTTCCGCGCCAGGGCGTGGACGTTGCCGCCCGCGATGAAGCCTTCGGGGAAGAACTGGGAGAAGACGTGGTCGAACGGGGCGAGGTGGTGATGCAGGCGCGCCAGGGTGGCGTGGTCGCGGCGCAGGGTCGCCAGGGGCACCAGGGTGACCCGGGCGTCGGGCAGAAGCAGGGCGAGGGCGCGCGCGATGCCGTCGGCCTGACAATTGCCCAGCACGGCAATGCGGGGGCCGTTGCGCTTCGGGTCCGCCTCGGCAGACGACCGGCGCCACGGTCCCGCCCAGGATGGCGACCAAGAACCCGGTGATGAGACGGATCGCGCGAGGGTTTCGACCCGTGCGAAGGCCCGGTGCGGCCAGCCTGTGAGCGATCGGATGAGAGGTGCCGCCGTGGTGATGAACCCTTACGCCGATCTACCGGCCGAGCGATTCTGGCGCAAGGTCGTGGCCGGCGTGCCCCCGTTCGCCCTGGCGCCGGGGCCGAGCGGCGCCTTTCTCATTCCGCCGGGCGCGCGCGTTGCCACCGCCGGGAGCTGCTTCGCCCAGCACGTCGCGCGCGCCCTGACGGAGGCCGGGTTCGGCCGCTACCTCGCCGAGGCGGCGCCCGCCGGCCTGTCACCGGGGGCGGCGGAGGCGCGCCAGTACGGCACCTATTGCGCCCGCTACGGCAACGTCTACACCGCGCGCCAACTGCTCCAGCTGTTCGACCGGGCCTACGGCACCTACGTGCCGGACCTCGCGGTCTGGACCCGGCCGGACGGTCGCCTCGTCGATCCGTTCCGTCCGGCCATCGAGCCCGAGGGATTCTCGGACGAGGCCGCCTTGCTCGCGTCGCGTGAAACCCACCTCGCGGCGGTCCGAAAGATGTTCGAAGAGCTCGACGTGTTCGTGTTCACCCTCGGGCTCACGGAGGGCTGGGAGCACCGAGCCGATGGGGCGGCCCTGCCCGTGGCGCCGGGGGTGATCGGCGACGGCTTCGATCTGGACCGCTACGCCTTCGTCAACGCGCGCGCCGGAGGCGTGCGCGACGACCTGCTCGCTTTCCTCGACCGACTGTTCTCCGTGAACGCGAAGGCGCGCGTGATCCTCACGGTGTCGCCGGTGCCGCTCATCGCGTCCTACGCGGATCGGCACGTCCTGGTTTCCAACGCCTACAGCAAGGCGGCCCTGCGGGTGGCGGCCGAGGAGGTGGTCGAGGCCGAGCCACGCGCGGTGTATTTCCCCGCCTACGAGATCGTCACCAGCACGGCCAATGCCGGTCGCTACTACGCCGACGATCTGCGCTCGGTGACGCCCGAGGCCGTCGCCCACGTCATGCGGGTGTTCCTCGGGGCGTTCACCGATGCGGCGCCCGTCACGCGGGTGCCCCACCCGCTCGGCCTCGAATATGCCCGCGCGGCCGGTGTCGTCTGCGACGAGGAGGCCATCGAGCGCAGTCTGATCTGACGGCTATTGGAGATGCTTGAAGTAGGTGTCGCCCGCCGCGCGCTTCAGCTCCGCGCCGGCCTCGGCGCCGATGCGGGCGGCATCGGAGACTGAGCCGGAGCGCTGGACCGCCCAATGGGCGCTGCCGTCCGGCAGGAATAGCAGGCCGTCGAGGGACAGGGTGTCGCCGTCGATGCGGGCGAGGGCCGCGATGGGCGTACGGCACGAGCCGTCGAGTTCCGCGAGCAAGCCGCGCTCGGCGGCGAGTTCGGCCGTCGCCCGTGGGCTGACCAGGGGGGCGAGCAGGGCCCGCACGTCGGCATCCTCTTCGCGGCACTCGATACCGAGGGCGCCTTGCGCCACCGCCGGCAGCATCTCGTCGACGGCCAGCACGCTGCGGGCCATCTCGGCCATGCCGAGGCGCTCCAGGCCGCAGAGCGCCAGGAGGGTGGCGTCGCAGGTCCCCTCCTCCAGCTTGCGCATTCGGGTGTTGGCGTTGCCGCGTAAGGGGACGATGCGCAGATCCGGGCGGCGCATGAGCACCTGCGCGGCCCGGCGAAGCGACGAGGTGCCGACGCGGGAGCCCGCGGGAAGGTCGGCGAAGCCGGCGGCACGGGGCGACAGGAACGCGTCGCGCGGATCGTCGCGTTCGAGGATGCAGGCGATGACGAGGCCTTCGGGCAGCCAGGTCTCCACATCCTTCATGGAATGGACGGCGACATCGACCACGTCGGCGAACAGCGCCTGTTCGAGTTCCTTGGTGAATAGACCCTTGCCGCCGATCTCCGAAAGCGGCCGGTCGAGGATGCGGTCGGCCACGGTGTTGACCACCACGATCTCGGTCGTGAGCCTGGGATTGGCGGCGACGATCCGGTCACGCACCATCCCGGTCTGAGCGAGCGCCATCGGGCTGCCGCGGGTGCCGATGCGGAGGGGGCGCTGAAGCATGGGCGAGGATCGCTCGAAGTGGATTTCCGGACACCGTGGTACGCAGTCCGCGTGTCCCTGTCACCGGGCATCCGAACCCGCGCCGTGCGCGGGCCGGCATGGAACAACGGGGTTGCATCCGCAACACCGAGCCGCGGCTCGGATCGTTAGAACGCCTTGAGCGCCAGTTCCGTATGCTCGACGCTCGGCGGAGCTTCGAAGAATGGAGAGACCATGGCCCGGTAATCCTGCCAGGGCTGAGACCCGGTGAAGTCCTTGGTGTGGGCCTCCAGGGTGTCCCACTCGATGAGCAGGCGGTAGCGCTGCGGCTTCTCGATGGAGCGGCGGACGGCGAAGCTCCGGCAGCCCTTGGCGGCCCGGAAGATTTCCGAAGCCTTGGCGATGCCGGCCTCGAAGTCGGATTCCGAGCCGGGCTTGATGTCGATCTGGGCGATTTCGAGGATCATGGCGGGTCCTTGTCCGGGTTGAGAAAACGTCAGCGCAGGGGCCGGCCGAGGGTGCGGGCCAGGATGCGCTGAGGGCTGCGCTCGGGGTCGGCCTGGTCGGCGACCCTGAGATAGGCGGTCTGCTCCAGCATGTAGCGGCCGCCCATGGCGCCGTGCATCACGAGGTCCGAGAACGTCACCCAGGTCTGGCCGGGGGTGAAGCGGACCTCGGCCTGGGGGGCGTCGGTCTGGTAATCCATGTCCCGCTTCAGGGCGTCGTGCAGATGCAGCATCAGGTGGTCGTATTCGGAGCGCCGGGCCTTGGTGATTTTCAGGGCCGCAAGGAGGCGCGCCGAGAGCGGCGAGTAGCCGGGCAGCGTCGGAACGAACTTTTCCGCCATGGAGGCGAAGTCCTCGCCCACCCGCCACAGGCGCGGCTGGCCCTCCGGGTTGATGTTGCGGAAAATCCGAAGAATGCGCTTCTCGCCGATGGGGTTCGACGGGAAGGCATCGACGTGCAGGCGGGTGTCGTCGCGCCGCCAGCTCAGCTTGCGCTGATCGACTTCGAACGGCCGGTAGGAAGTCCCCGCCAACGAAACCTTCCCGACATAGGCTGGCAGATGCCGGGCGATCAGCCCTTCCGCGAAGGCGCGATAGCGAATGAGGAGCTGGCGAAGCGCCTCCCGTTCCTCCGGTGTGCCGGCCGCCCCCCGCAGTTCGGCGTTCAACCCCCGGATGTTGACGTTCTTGGCCTTGCCGTCGGCGAAGGGCCGCTCGACGAAGCGTTCCTCGAATGCGCTGAACGGAAAATCGAGGTCGGGAAACATCAGGACCGCCCCACCCTCCAGGGCATCGACCAGCGAGGGCACGCCGGGGGGCGGCCCCTCGCGGGAGACGGAAACGATCGGACTGATCATCGCGCGAAGCATCCTGGTTTCAGCGGGCGGACATGCCGTTTATCCGAAGGTTGCCCCCGGAACCAAGCGAGCCATGACTCGCGTGAATACCGGTGGATGACGGGCCGGGCCGGTTGTCAGACCGGGGCTGCGGGCCCAACCATCCCGTTCCCGTCGCGCGCAACTCCAAGGCGTGCGGCACGTTTGTACGACGGTCCCGGTTCCGAGCATGGATGCCGGCGCCGGCAAGGATGCCAAGCATGGCAACGTTGAAGGAATTCGAGGAGTCGCTCCGCGAGCACGGGATGCTCATGGCGCTGGCCCTCTTGGAACGCCTGCGCGAGCGCGACCGCGCCACCCGCACCGTCAAGCCGGCCCGGCGCCTCACCGGACAGAAGATGACGCCCGAACTCGCCCGCGCGATCCTCGATCTCCATGCCTCCACGGGCATGACCCAGCAGGAGATCGCCTTCAAGGTCGGCGTCAACCAGGGCCGGGTCAACGAGGTGATCAAGCGCGGCAAGTGGCTCGACGACGATCCCAACGCCCCGGAAGCCATCGCCCGCGATCGCGCCAAGGCGCGCCTGCGGGCGGAGCCGTCGGCCAAGCGCCCACCGGTCCGGCGCGCGGCCAAACCCGCGCCCCGGACCGGGACGCCGGCGCGGCGGCCGAGTCCGCAGGGCCAACTCATCTTCGGCGACTTGTAGACCGTACGCGACGGCGCGTCCCGGGATCGCGGATCACCGCGGGGCGTTCTCTCCGTGGCCGCGCTCCGTTGTGCGCGGCGAACGGGACGGACCGCATGACCCGCTTTCTCCTCGCCCTGATCTGTTTTGGCGTGATCGGCCCCGCCGAGGCACAGCGGGCATCCACCACGGACATGAGTTGCGCGCAGGCGAAAGACACCGTCTCTCGCCAGGGTGGCGTGGTGCTGGGGACTGGCGGCGCGACCTACGACCGCTTCGTGCGCGATCGCGGCTTCTGCGAGATCACCGAGGTCACGATTCCGGCCTTCGTGCCCGCGCGCGACACGCCGCGCTGCTTCGTCGGCTATCGCTGCAAGGAGCCGGGCCGTGGCGACCGCTTCGACGACGAATCCTGACAGCGGGGATGATCCCCACGCCAAAGCGCCCCGGCGAAACGGCCGGGGCGCTCATTCAAGCGGTGTCGATGGCGGACTTAGGCGGCCTGTTTGACCTTACCCTCGATGGCCGGCGCGGCCGAACCCCGTCCGGTCGCGATCTGGATGTGGCGCGGCTTCTTCGCCTCCGGGATCTCGCGGACGAGATCGATGTGAAGGAGTCCGTTTTCCAGCGCTGCGCCCGTCACCTGGACATAGTCGGCGAGCTGGAAGCGCCGCTCGAAGGCGCGGGCGGCGATGCCCTGATGCAGGAACGTCACCGGATTGTTCGCGTCGGGCGTCCGCTCACCCTTGAGGGTCAGCGCGTTTTCCTTGACCTCGATGGATAGGTCGGCCTCGGTGAATCCGGCGACCGCCACGGTGATCCGGTAAGCGTTCTCGCCGGTGCGTTCGATGTTGTAGGGCGGGTAGGTCGGAGCCGGATCGGCAGCGACGTACTGGTCGAGGGCCGAGAACAGGCGGTCGAACCCGACGGTGGAACGGTAAAGGGGTGCAAGATCGAACTGACGCATGACATATTCTCCATAAGAAGCAACATGCTGAAGTCTGGTCCGCCCAAGGGCCGGACCGGTCGCACCGCCGTAATGGCCGGTGCCACCATGATATTGGCGCCGGCCTTTGTCCCCACAAGAGCCTGGATCGCCGGATCGAACGGGATTTTTCGAATTTTCGTCGTACGTGAGACTGCCGGGAGGAGACGGGACCCCATGAGGATTGGTCGATGCTGACGTTGCGCTCGACGCCGGACAATCCGGTCCCACCCGGTGGCGCGCTCAAGGCGGTCCGTACCGGCGACGGCCTCGAACTGCGTGTGGCGCATTGGCGTCCCACGACACGCCTCGTGAAAGGCACCGTCTGCCTGCTCCAGGGCCGGGCCGAGTTCATCGAGAAGTACTACGAGACGATCGGTGATCTGCGTGGGCGGGGCTTCGCCGTCGTGGCGTTCGACTGGCGCGGCCAGGGTGAATCGCAGCGTCAGGTCGCCGACGCCCACAAGGGCCATGTCGCCCGCTTCGATGATTATCGTCGCGATCTCGAGGCCGTCGCTGAGGCGGTCCTCAGGCCGCTGATGCCGCGGCCCCACGTGTGCCTCGCCCATTCCATGGGGGGCGCCGTCGCCTTCACCGGTGCCCACGAGGGCTGGCTGCCGTTCGGGCGCATCGTCACCGTGGCGCCGATGCTCGCCATCCGCATGGTGCGCTGGCCCGCCGGTGCCTCGGTGCTGTCCCGCTTCCTTCACCGCTTCGGCTTCGGACGCCGGTACATTCCGTTCGGCAAGGCGACCTCCATCGCCACCAAGCCGTTTTCGGGAAACCGGCTGTCGACGGACCCGGTGCGTTACGCTCGCAACGCCGAGGCCGCGCGCGCCGTCGGGGCGGGTGCGGTGGGGGACCCCACCATCGCGTGGCTCGCCGGGGCGTTCCGCGCCATGGCGCGCCTGCGCGACAGGCGGGTGGCCGCCACCATCGCCATCCCGAGCCTCATCGTCGCGGCAGGTGCCGACCCGGTCTGCGAGACGCGGGCGACGGAGCGGTTCGCACGCTTGGTGCGCGGCGCGCACATTCTCGTGCTGCCCGGTGCCCGGCACGAGATTCTATCGGAGCGCGACGCCATCCGCGAGGATTTCTGGGCGGCCTTCGACGCCTTCGTACCCGGCAACGTCGCCGAAGCGATCCCGGCGGAAGCGGATGCCAAAGGTTGATTTCGAAGGCCTGACTTATGGGTTCAGGAGTCGCAACGCCTCGGTGTGGAGCGCACGGTCGCCCGCCGCCACGACGCGCCCGCCGGGGGCGGCGGGGCCTCCGTCCCAAGCAGTGATGACGCCGCCGGCGCCCTCGACGATGGGGATGAGCGCGACGATGTCGTAGGGCTTGAGCCCGGCCTCGACCACGAGGTCGATCTGTCCGGCGGCCAGCATGCAGTAGGCGTAGCAATCCGTGCCGTAGCGCGACATCCGCACGGCGGCTTCGATGGCGGTGAATCCATCGCGCTCGGGTCCGTCGGCGAACAGGCGCGGGTCGGTGGTGGCCAGGAGGGCGTGCTTCAGGCTCGTGCCGCGTCGGCTTCGCAGGACACGCTCGCCCTTTGCCGAGCGCATCCGCGCCGTGGCGCCGTCGCCCGAGAAACGTTCGCCGAGAAAGGGCTGGTGCATGAGGCCCCGCACGGGTGCGCCGTTGTGCGTGAGGCCGATGAGGGTGCCCCAGGTCGGCAGTCCGGCGATGAACGCGCGGGTTCCGTCGATGGGATCGAGAACCCAAACGCATTCGGCCTCCAGGTTCTCGGGGCCGAACTCTTCGCCGAGGATGCCATGGGTCGGGAAGGTGCGGCGAATCAGTCCGCGCAGGATCACCTCTGCCGCGCGGTCGGCCTCGGTCACGGGATCGAAGGTGCCGCTGCCGTGGCCCTTGTCGTCCATGCCGAAGGCGGCCCGGAAGAACGGCAGGATCGCCTGACCCGACTCCGTTGCGAGGTCGTCCATGAACCGCGCGAGATCGACGACGCTCATCGGGGCTTCCTCTCAGGGACCGGGGCGGCAACGAAGCGGCCGCCACGGCCTGCCGTCAAGACCCGAAGGGCGGATGCGTCGCGTTCAGGCGGGAATGGGGGTGCCGACGGGGTGTGGCGTCGGCTGATCCACGTCCACGGGATCGGGGGCGGAGGGGTCGGCGGCAGCAACGATGGCCTCGACGGCGCCACGCAGGGATGTGACGTGGGTATCGGCCGGGATCGCCCGGCCCTGGGCGGCCTCGTCGCGGTCGCCCTCGTCGGCCTGCCACAGGCCAACGACGGTGTACGCCTGGGGCAGCTTGCGCTTCAGGCGTTCGGCCAGGCGCCGAAGGTGGGTCGGCTCCCCGCTGATGGCGGTGGAGACGATGCAGACGAGTCGCGCCGGGCCGACCTCGAATGTGTCGATCCGCGCGCGCGCCACCTCCGAGAACGGCACGACGCGCACGCCGATCCCGCGGTTGCGCAGGAGCTGAGCCAGGATGGCGCAGGCGGACTCGTCCACGAAGCTGCGTCCGGAGACACACAGGACCGTTCCGTCGGCGCGCCAGTCGCTGCCAACGGCCTTCGTCTCGGACGTGTCCGCGCCCGCGTCATCGTCTCGCTCGGCCAGGTCCTCGACGAGGCCGGCGAGACTCTGACGGATATCGTTCTTCTGCTCGGGTGTGAGCACACCGCGGGCTGCGTCGCGAGCCGCGAGTTCGAGGCCCTTGATCACCACCTCGTCGTAATACGCCGCCAGAGGGCGGCTTTTGAGGATCAGTTCGGCGTGTTCCTGCACCTCGTCCGGGTCGCCGGCCAGGACACGCTGATAGAAATTCTCCACGGGCGTGAGGGCCGGCCGGTCGCCGAACAGCACGTCGAGGAACTCGAGCTTGTCGACGTGGCGCCCCAGGACCACGAGGCAGACGGTGAGCGGCGTCGAAAGCAACAGCCCGACGGGTCCCCAGAGCCAGGTCCAGAACAGGGCCGAGACGAGGACGGCGAAGGGCGACATGCCGGTGGAGTGGCCATAGAGCATCGGCTCGATGAAATGGCCGACCAGGGGCTCCAGGATGAGGAACAGGATCAGGGTCTCGACGACCATGGACCAGCCGGGATCGACGGCCGCTGCCAGCGCCAGGGGAAACACCGCCGACACGAAGGCGCCGATATACGGCACGAACCGCATGAGGGCCGAGAAGATGCCCCACAGGACTGGGCTCGGCACGCCGATGAGGTAGAGGCCGATGCCGACTACGATGCCGAAGGACGCGTTGAGGGCGAGTTGGACGAGGAAGTAGCGGCTCAGGCGCTTGGCCGCGTCGTCCATGGCGACCGTGGTCCGGTGCAGGTCGCTCGATCCGGCCAAGCGGATCATGCGATCGCGAAGATCCTCGCGCTGCATCAGCAGGAACAGCAGCACCACGAAGACGATGCCGATGGTGGCCAGTGGATGCAGGATCGGCGAGAGCAGGGCGCCCGCCATGGTGAGGGCGTCGGGCGCGCGGTCCTTCACCTCGACGAGGATCGCCTTCTCGGGCGGCGGAGCGGCGGGGACGGCATCCGATTTGGGTTCGGGTTTGGGCTCTGGCTTCGGACCGTCCTGGTGCATGGTCCGCCCGATGCTGGCGACATAGTCGGCCATGCGTCCGGCGGGGGTGTCCTTGAGACCCTCGACCTTGCCCTCGATGGTAGTTCGGTAGCGCGGGACGTCGCCTGCGATGTCGGCGAGCTGCACCCCGATGAGGGTGCCGAGCGCCCCGACCACGCTCAGAGTCATCAGCACGGCGGTGGCGACGGACAGGAAGCGCCCGAAATGCCAGCGCCTCAGGAAGTTCACCAGTGGGCCGAGGACGAAGGAGAGCAGGATCGCGATGGCGATGGGGATGAGCACGTCGCGGCCGAGATAGAGTCCGGTGACGATGAGCGCCGCGACGATGAGGGGCGAGGTCATGGTCGGGGCTGGCGTCTCGGCGGCGGCGATCCGCGTCGGGCGCGGTGGCATCAGCGAAGGTTTCGCACTGGGTCTCGTCGCCATGCCGGTTCCGTCTCGACGCCTACGCCGGCCGCCCTCGGATGGAGCGCCGCGCCGGGGGAACGGTGCAGCGCCGCAAAACGATCCCTTGCCGGCCGGGCTCTGATCGCGGAGGCGTGATCAGTCCGCGAATGGCGCCAGGGTGAAACCGGCTTCTTCCAGGGTCCGGCGCAGGGCGCGGGCGGTGTCCACCGCATGCGGGTCGTCGCTGTGGACGCAGACCGTATCGATGGAGACCGGAATGCGGCGGCCGGTCAGGGTGAGGAGCGCGCCCTCCTCCACCATGCGCCAGGTCCGCGCGGCGACGGCTTCGGGGTCGGTGATCACCGCGCCCGGCTCGCCGCGCGGCGCGAGCTGCCCATCCTCCGCGTAGGCGCGGTCGGCGTAGATCTCGCGTACCACCCGCAGGCCCTCCGCCTCCGCCGCCCGCTCGGCGGCGAGGCCCGGCATTACAAGAACGACGAGGGTGTCGTCGACGGCGCGCACGGCCCTGGCGATGGCTCGCGCCACGTCGTCCTCGGCATTCGAGAGGTTGGCCAATGCCCCGTGCGCCTTCACATGGGTGACGCGGTGACCGGCCAAGGCCGCACAGGCCTGGAGCGCCCCGATCTGATAGGCGACATCGGCTTCGATCTCACCGGGCGTGGCGCGGATCACCCGGCGGCCGAATCCGCGCCGGTCGTCGAAGCCCGGATGCGCGCCGAGCGCCACGCCGCGCGCCTTCGCCGCTCGGGCGGTCGCGACCATGATGCCCGGATCGCCGGCATGGAAGCCGCAGGCGACGTTGGCCGACGTGACGATGTCGAGCAGGGCGGCGTCGTCGCCCACCCTGTAGGGGCCGTAGCCCTCGCCGAGATCGGCGTTGAGATCGATCCGCATGCTGGGCTTCCCCGCGTGTTTTCGCTCCCCACTGTCCTTGTCGCCTGACATGCGCCAGCACAAGGCGCCATCGGACGTCTCATCGACGCCGCGTTGCCGGGGAGCGGAACGGGCCGCCCGCGCTGCCGATCGGATATGTCCGACGATCCGGGGCAGCAAATCCATCGGGTTCATCGGACCTTTGTCCAGCACCTTCCAAGCTGCTTCGTTGGCGGCTAGCTTCGTACTTCGACGCAACCATCACAATCGGATGCCGACCCGCCGCCTTTGCGTATGAGATCTGACCGAGATCATGCTTGGGAGGATCGTCGACCAAAATCAACACTCGCAAATTCCAATTCTGAGCGGATAGCACTGGAAAAATACAATAAGTCAGTGCGATTGTGAGGATTTTAACAGGAGCTTAGCTGCTCTCGATCATTTTTATGTTGGAGTGTCAGGACGAACGAGGGACGGATGTCGGGTTTGAGCCTCAAGCAGGGGGCAGTGGTTTCGCCAGCGCCGCCGAGCGCTCCCGGGACCGGCCTACGAGGCGTGGCGGCGGAGATCGCCGAACTGAAGCGCATCTCGTCCGAGAAGAGCCGCCGCATCCAGGGCATCACCGGCCAGGTCAAGATCCTGGCCCTCAACGCCCTCATCGAAGCGGCACGCGCCGGCGAGATGGGACGCGGCTTCGCCGTTGTCGCCCAGGAGGTGCGCGCCATCGGCGGAGAGGTCGAGGGGATCGCAAGGGCGCTGGAGGCCGAGTTGTCCGACCGGATCGCCGGGCTCCAGGCTCAGGTCGAGGATCTGTCGAGCCACACCCGCGACGACCGGCTCATCGACCTCGCTCTGAACGCCGTCGAACTCATCGATCGCAACCTCTACGAGCGGACCTGCGACGTACGCTGGTGGGCGACCGACGCGGCCATCGTGGACTGCGCCACCACGCCATCCCCCGAACGGGCAGCCCACGCCGCCGCACGCCTCGGGGTGATTCTCGACGCCTACACGGTCTATCTCGACCTGTGGCTGTGCTCGCCGGACGGCATCGTCCTGGCTCATGGTCGGCCCGGGCGCTTCCGCGACGTCATCGGCCGTAACGTCTCGTCCGAGCCTTGGTTCCGTCGGGCCGCCAGCTTGGCCGATGGCGACGCCTACGTCGCCGCCGATGTGTCACGGCAGGTCCGTCTCGGGAACGCCCAGGTGGCGACCTACTGTGCCAGTATCCGCGCGGGCGGTGAGAGCAGGGCGCGGCCGGTTGGCGTGCTGGCGATCCATTTCGATTGGGAGGCACAGGCCCGTACCATCGTCGACGGCGTCCGGGTGTCGCCGGAGGACCGGGGCCGGACACGCGTGCTCCTCGTCGATGCGCACCGCCGCGTGCTGGCGGCGTCCGACGGGCGGGGCGTCCTGGAGGAAACCCTGAGCCTCCAGCCGGCCGGCCGGACCAGTGGCGCGGAGCGCGATCCCCTTACGGGGGCCGTCACCGCCTTTCACCGCACCCCCGGCTACGAGACTTATGCGGGACTCGGCTGGTACGGCGTCATCGTCCAGGGAGCCGAGGTCTGAGCGGACCTCACACGAGGACCGGCATCGCCGGGGCGTCCTCGACGCCGAACACCCGGCGATAGCGTGCGATCTCGGCATCCGGTCCGATGGCCTTCGACGCGTTGTCGGAGATTTTCACCGTGGGACGGCCATCGGCCGCGATGACCTTGCAGACGATGGAGATGGGATCGAGGCGTTCCTCCGGCACCAAGCCGCGAAAGTCGTTGGTGAGCAGGGTGCCCCAGCCGTAGCCGATGCGCATGCGCCCATGGAAATGCGCGTGGATGGCCTCGATGGTGTCGACGTCGAGCCCATCTGAAAAAATCGCCAGCTTCTCGCGGGGATCGCAGCCCCGCGAGCGCCACCACGCGATCGCTTCCTCGCCGCCCGCGATGGGCTCCTTCGAATCGATGCGGATGCCGGTCCAGGCGTTCATCCAGTCGGGGGCATGCGCGAGGAAGCCGCTCGTGCCGTAGGTGTCGGGCAGCATGACGAGGAGGTTACCGGCGTAATCCTGCTGCCAGTCCGCGAGCACGTCGTAGGGCGCCCGCGCCAGGGCGGCGTCGCCGTCGGCCAAAGCCGAATAGACCATCGGCAGTTCGTGGGCGTTGGTGCCCACCGCCTCGACCTCGCGGCGCAGCGCGATGAGGCAGTTCGAGGTCCCGAGGAACCGGTCGCCGAGCCCCGCCCGCATGGCTTCGACGCACCAGTCCTGCCACAGGAATCCATGGCGCCGGCGCGTGCCGAAATCCGCGATGGACAGGTCGGGCAGGCGCGCCAAGCGCTCGATCTTCTCCCACACCCGGGTCATGGCGCGGGCATACAGCACCTGAAGTTCGAGCTTGCCCATGTGGCGTACGACGCCCCGCGCCCGCAACTCGTTGAGGATGGCGAGGGCCGGCACCTCCCACATGGTCGTCTCGATCCACGGCCCGTGGAAGGTGAGCACGTACTGGCCGTCGCGCGCCTCGAGCTCGTACTCCGGCAGGCGGAACGTCTCGAGCCAGTCCATGAAGTCGGGCGCGAACATCTGGCGCTGGCCGTAGAAGGTGTTGCCGCGCAGCCAGGTCGACTCTCCCCGGCTCAGGGTCAGGGTGCGGGCGTGATCGAGCTGTTCGCGGAGCTCGCCGGCATCGACGAAATCGGCGAGCCGCACGCTCTTCGAGCGGTTCTGGATGCCGAAGGTCACGCGCGTATCGCGACGGCGGCGAAAGATCGTCTGCGCCATCAGGAGCTTGTAGAAATCGGTGTCGAGGAGCGACCGGACGATGGGGTCGATCTTGAAGCTGTGGTTGTACACCCGCGTCGCGAGGTCGAGCATGGTCGGACCGGTCCGGCGCGGGACCCCGCGCCCGCTCGGTGGCGAGAGGCGCATGGGCGGCGGCCTTGAGTCAATCGCGCATGCTGTGCCGGAACGTGAAAGGGCGGCCCGCCATCCGATGGGCCGCCCTTTCAGACTATCTGATTTTCCTGAGCGATCAGGCCAGGTCGACCTTCTTGGTCTCGGTCTTCGGCGACTCGCCCGTGAGGGCCGCCTTCACGTAGCCGTAGATGTGGAGCGCCGTGGCGTTGGGGCTGTCCCAATACTCACCTTTTTCCGGGTGAATGCGGATCAGCGCCACTTCCGGGTCGTCCTTGCCGTTGGGGAACCAGGTTTTCAGGCTCTCGGTCCACTTGTCGTCGATGACCGACTGGTCGGTGACGATCTCGGCCTTGCCGGCAATGGAAACGTAGGTCTGGCTCGACGGGTCGGAATAGGCGAGGTTGATCTGGTTGTCCTTGCTGATCTCGGCGGTCTTTGGCGAGTGCAGCTTGGAGAAGAACCACAGGTCGCCATTCTCGTCCGCGTCCTGGCACCACATGGGACGGCTGTAGAGCTTTCCGTCCGGGTCCGCGGTGGTCATCATCGCGACCTTGATGTCCTTGATGAGGGCGAAGAGCTTCTTGGCGCCCTCGTGATCGCGGTGGTTGCCCTGGTGCATGGGGGTGGATTCTCCGACTCGATCTCGACGCATCCGGGTTGCGGCATCACTCACGATGGAGCCGCCACCGGTTCGTGGGCTCAACGGGCGAGTATCGTATTGGTTTCGAAGGCGGGATCGGGAAGCACCCCGTGGTCGCGATGATGGGCCGCGCGGCTCGGGGTTGCGCTGGCCGCGCGCCCATGCTGTCCCCTTAAGCCGACATGCGCGCGCGAAGTGCCCCGACCGGCGCGGACAGCGCCCCCGATCTCGCGTCCGGCCCGGTTCAGCCCGTCCGTTGCGCAAGGAGCCCGACCCTTGGCGATCACCCGCGACGATGTCCTGAGAATTCTGTCGGCCGTCACCGTCGATGCCGGAGGCACCACCCTGCCGGCGTCCGGCCGCCTGTCGCAGGTGGTCGTCGATCCCACCGGCCGGGTGATGTTCTCGATCCTCATCGACCCAAGCGAAGCCGAGCGCTTCGAGCCGATACGCCGCCGGGCCGAGGGTGCGATCCTTGCCACTCCGGGTGTCTCGGGGGTGTTCGCAAGCCTGACCTCCGAGCGCGGCCCGAACCACCCGGCGCAGGCTCCGACGCCGCCTCAGCCGCCCGCCCCGGGCCGGCCGGCGGCCCCACCGCCGCCGCGCACCGGCCCGGCCCTGCCGGGCGTTCGCCATATCGTCGCCGTGGCGTCGGGCAAGGGCGGGGTCGGAAAATCCACCACCGCCTGCAACCTCGCCCTGGCGCTCTCGGCGCAGGGCCTGAAGGTCGGGCTGCTCGACGCCGACATCTACGGACCGTCCGTGCCGAAGCTCTTCGGCCTGTCGGGCAAGCCCAAGGTCATCGAGGAACGTCTGCTCGCCCCCATGGAGGGCTACGGCATCAAGGTCATGTCCATCGGCTTCCTCATCGAACCCGAGACGGCGATGATCTGGCGCGGCCCCATGGTCCAGTCCGCCATCACCCAGATGCTGCGCGAGGTGGCTTGGGGTGAGCTCGACATCCTCGTGGTCGACATGCCGCCCGGCACCGGCGACGCCCAGCTCACCATGGCGCAGGCGACGCCGCTCTCCGGCGCCGTCATCGTCTCGACCCCGCAGGATCTCGCCCTCATCGATGCCCGGCGCGGCGTGACCATGTTCCGCAAGGTCTCGGTGCCGATCCTCGGCGTGATCGAGAACATGGCAACGTTCGTTTGCCCGAATTGCGGCCACGCCTCGCACATCTTCGGGCATGGCGGCGCCCGCGACGAGGCGACCCGCCTCGACGTGCCGTTCCTCGGCGAGGTGCCCTTGAACATGACCATCCGCGAGAGCTCGGATGCGGGCCGCCCGGTGGTGGCCGTCGATCCCGATGGGCCGCACGCCAAGGTCTATCGGGATATCGCGGCCAAGCTCTGGGGGAACCTGACCGGCGGTCCGGCGCCTCGCGCGGCGCCGCGCATCGTCATCGAATAGTGTCCGGGCCCGGCGAAGTTCTCGGTGTCGTCCTGGCCGGCGGCCTGTCGCGGCGCATGGGCGGGGGCGACAAGGCCCTGCGCACCCTCGACGGCCGAACCCTCCTCGATCGGGTGGTGGAGCGGTTCGCGCCCCAATGCGGCGCCGGGCTGATCCTCAACGCCAACGGCGACCCCGCCCGGTTTTCGGACTTTCCCGGCGCGATTGTGCCCGACGATGTCCCCGGCCATGCCGGACCCCTCGCCGGCATCCTGGCGGCCCTCGATCACGCCGCTCGTCAGCATCCGCACGTTCGCCACATAGCGAGCGTCACCGGCGACGCGCCGTTCCTACCCGCCGATCTCGTCGCCCGCCTGTCGGGGGCGGTGGGCGACGCAGCCATCGCCATGGCGGCCTCCAACGGACGCGAGCACTTCACCGTGGCCCTGTGGTCCGTCGCCCTGCGCGCGGCGCTTTACGACGCCCTCGTGGTTCGCGAAGAGCGGCGGGTCGGCACCTTCCTGCGCACGCACGGCGCGGTCCGGGTGTCGTGGCCGTCAGAGCCCCTCGATCCGTTCTGGAACATCAACACGCCGGAGGATCTCGCCGGGGCCGAGGCTTGCCTATCGGACCCGCTCTCCCCTCACACGCGACGCCAGCGCGGATAGAGGACCCCGAGGGCGAGGCCCGCCATCACGAGGGAGGCCGCGCCGAGCTTCCAGGGCGGCAGGGGCTCGCCGAGCCAGACAGCTGAGGCGCCCATGCCGAAGACCGGGACGAGCAGGGCCATGGGCGTGACCAAGGCGGCGGGATGGCGCGCCAGGAGCCAGCCCCAGGCGGCGTAGCCGAACAGGGCATTGCCGACGGATTGCCACACGACGGCGGCCCAGGTGGCGGCATCGGCCCGCATCACCCCCTCGCGCATGGCGTCCCAGCCTTCCAGGGCGAGGGACAGGGCGAGCAGCGGCGGCGCCGAGAACAGGCTGCCCCAGATCACGTAGGCCAGCATGTCGCGCACGCCGCTCGCGCGCGCGACCATGTTGCCGCCGGCCCAGCTCAGGCCGGCCAGGATCACGAGGCCGAGGCCGAGCGGCGTGGTGGCCGCATCGGTGTGGACGGCGATCACCAGGATGCCGGCGACGGCGAGCGCCATCGCGGCCCATTGGTAGCCTCGCACCCGCTCGCCGGTGAGCCAAATCGACAATCCGATGGTGAAGAACACCTGAACCTGCACCACTAGGGAGGCGAGGCCCGGCGCGATGTCGCCGCGCAGGGCGACGAAGAGGAGGCCGAACTGACCGGCGCCGATGAGAAGGCCGTAGGCGGCGAGATTTTGCCACGAGGCTGCGGGCCGGGCCACGAGGAAGACGCCCGGTAGGGCGGCGAGGACGAAGCGCAGGCCCGCGAACAGCAGGGGTGGCAGGTGGTCGAGGCCCATGCGGATGACCACGAAGTTGGTGCCCCAGACCGCAACGACGGCGAACGCCAGGAACAGGTCGCGTGGGGGGAGCGTGGCGGCATTCATGGGTCAACTCGCTGCCGGCATGCTCTCGCGCCCGAAACGACGGAAGGGCCCGCACGCGTGACGCGCGGACCCTTCCCCAACGGTCGTCGTCCGCCGTTCAGGCGGTGCCGACGGTCACCTTGACGATCTTGTCGGGCGAGCGCGGCGGCTCGCCCTTGTTGAGGGTGTCGACGATGTCCATGCCCTCCGTCACCTTGCCCCAGACGGTGTACTGCTTGTCGAGGAAGCGCGCGTCGCCGAAGCAGATGAAGAACTGCGAGTTGGCCGAGTGCGGGAAGTTGGTGCGGGCCATGGAGCAGGTGCCGCGCACGTGCGGTTCGGCATTGAACTCGGCGTTGAGGTCGGGGAGGTCGGAGCCGCCCGAACCCGTGCCGGTGGGGTCGCCGGTCTGGGCCATGAAGCCGTCGATGACGCGGTGGAACGGCACGCCGTCGTAGAAGCCCTGCGCCGCCAAGGTCTTCAGGCGCTCGACATGGTTCGGGGCGAGATCGGGGCGGAGGCCGATCACGACGCGGCCCTTGGTGGTCTCGAGGGTGAGGGTCTCGGTGTCTGCCATGGCTCTAGATTCCTTGTCCTCTGGGTCCGTGATGGATGAAGCGGAGCGCGACGGGGCGCCCCGCAATGGCCGCGCCCAGGGCGGCCGTGACCCGCGCGGGCGTGCAGCGCCGGATCGCCGAAACGGCGGCCTCCGCCAGCAGGGCACGCGCCCGCCCGTCGCCACCTTCCGTCGCGAAGGTGATGCGCGGGATTCCGATGACCGACCCGTCCCGCCGAAGGGCGAAGCGGGCGGTGATTTCCGTGCGCTCGAAGCGGGCGAGGCCTTCCGGCACGATCCAGCATGCAGCGAGCGCAGGGTAAAGGGCCGTGAGGGTGTCGATGGGGCTGGCCGGCGCCTGCGCCATCCCGTTGGCCGGGGCCTGAACCCACTTGCGGAGTGCGAACGGCGGAGCGGGCGCTCCCACCGATGGCGCAGCCTCGATTCGCCCGCACGCGAGCAGCGGCGCCAGCACCAGGGCGGCGCGCGCCATGCTGGCGGCGGCGCCCATCATGCTATTTCGCGCCTTGGGCCATCTGCATTTTCACGATTTTGTCGGGGTCCTGCACGGCGCCGCCGGCCGCACCGGGAGACGCTTTCTTGATCTTGTCCACGGCTTCCATGCCCGAGGAGACCAGGCCGACGACCGTGTACTGGCCGTTGAGGAACGGCGCGTCGCCGAGGCAGATGAAGAACTGCGAGTTCGCCGAGTTCGGCTCGGACGAGCGGGCCATGCCGAGGGTGCCACGCCGGAACGGCGTCTGCGAGAACTCGGCCGGGATGTTGGGCAGGCTGGAGCCACCGGTGCCGTTGCCCTTCGGGTCGCCGGTCTGGGCCATGAAGCCGTCCATGACGCGATGGAACTTGAGGCCGTTGTAGAAGCCCTGCTTGATCAAGGTCTTGATCTGCGTGACGTGCTTCGGGGCGAGATCCGGGCGCAACTCGATGGTAACCCGGCCGTCCTTGGTGTCGAGGAACACGGTGTTCTCGTCCGCCGCCTGGGCGGCGGGCGTCAGGGCGATGAAGGCCGTTAGGCTGAGGAGGGCGAGGCGACGGTTGAGTCCGAACTGCATGGGTAGGCGGTCTCTCTCTTGGCGAACGGGGACGGCGCGCTCAGGCGCGGCTGAAGCGGGTGGACAGGCGCTCGGCCACCAGGGCCGGCACGAAGGGCGAGACGTCGCCACCCATGGCGGCGATCTGGCGGACCAAGGTCGCGGTGATGGGCCGGACTCCCGTAGAGGCCGGCAGAAACACCGTCTGGACCTCGGGCGCCATGGCGCCGTTCATGCCGGCGAGCTGCATTTCGTAGTCGAGGTCGGTGCCGTCGCGTAGGCCCCGGATGAACAGGGTGGCGCCGTGGCGCCGTGCGGCCGTGACGGCGAGATCGTCGAAGGCAACGATTTCCAGGCGTGCATCCTCAGCCTCGGCGAGGGGCGTGCAGGTGACGCGCAGGAGTTCGGCCCGCTCCCCTGCGGTGAACATCGGCGCTTTCCCCGGATGCACCCCAATGGCGATTACGAGGTGCTGCACGAGCCGGCACGCCTGACGAATCACGTCGAGGTGTCCGTTGGTGACCGGGTCGAAGGAGCCGGCGTAGAGCGCGGTGCGGATCATCGCGGCCCGAGGTAGAGCATTTTTGGCACGAACGGAACCGGGGCCGGGTGGATGGCCCCGCCGGGGTCGATTCCCTTCTCCAGATCGAGCCAACGAAAAAGGCGGCCGTCCCGGGGGACGACCGCCTCGCTCAACCCGAATCGACCGGGGAGATACGCGTACGAGATCCTAGTAGGAGCCGAACTTGTAGTTCACGCCGGCGCGAACAAGGCTGCCCTCGGTGGTGAAGCGGGAATTGTAGCCGATGCCGGGGCCGCCCGTGGTGCCGACGAGCAGGTTCTTGGTGCCGAGGTCGTAGCGCAGGTATTCGGCCTTGATGGTGACGGCGCTGGAGCGGAAGAAGTTCAGGAACGACTCGGTGGGCAGGGCGTACTCGATGCCGCCGCCGTAGGCGTAGCCGGTCTCGATCTGCGAACGCGAACCGGCATAGGTCTGCGGGATACCGGTGGTGAAGCTGATGTTCTGGGACACGTCGCCGTAGGCGAAGCCGCCGGTGCCGTACACGAGGACGCGATCGAAGGCGTAGCCGATGCGGCCGCGCACGGTACCGAGGAAGCCGAGCTCCGAGCGGTAGGTGTTGGTCAGACGGTTCGGGTTGAACACCGGCAGGAAGATGTTGTCGACCTGGGTGCGCTGCAGGTCGGTGTACTGCGCATCGGCCTCGACGCCGACGACGATGCCGGAGCCCGGGGTGAACTGGAAGTTGTAGCCGACCTGGCCGCCGCCGGTGAAGCCTTCCTGAGAGAGACGGACATCACCGCGGCGCAGGCCGGCGTTGACGTTGTTCTGCAGGGCGCCGATGCCTGTGGTGCGCACCGTGTCGCGCTCGTTGAAGGCGTAACCGGCGTTGAAGCCCGCGTAGAAACCCGTCCAAGTGAAGACCGGAACCGGCACGAACACCGGGGGAGCGGCCCGGCGCGGCAGATCGGCGGCGGAGGCGGCGCCGGCGAGGAGCGCGGTGGCGGCACTGGCCAGGAGGAAGGTCTTCAGCACGGGATGGGTCCTCGCAGTTCAAGTCTTGCGTTAGACCCTGGGGTATTACGGCTCCTGTCGGACCGCTATGACTTTACTGCAACAGGTCTTCACAACCAATCATCGGCGTTCTCGAAGACACTGCTACTACTCAGGAAGACTTTTAATCCGGCGCTCGCGTCTTCGTGATCGGCTCATGGGGAGACGCGAGCGGGGTCGGTCTTAAAGGGCTTCCTCGCCGATGACCTCGCCGGCACCTTCGCCGGATTCGTCCTCGCCCTCGATATGCTCCACCGAGACCACGCGCTCGGTCTTCTCGGTGTTGAACACCGTGACGCCCTGCGAGGCGCGTCCGACGATGCGAATGTCGTCCACGGGCACGCGGATGAGCTGGCCCGCATCCGTCACCAGCATGATCTGGTCGGAGGGCTGCACCGGGAAGGACGCCACCAGGGTGCCGTTTCGTGCGTTGACCCGCATCGCGGTGATGCCTTTCCCACCGCGCCCGGACGTGCGGTACTCGTAGGACGAGCTGCGCTTGCCGAAGCCGCGCTCCGACAGGGTCAATACGAATTGCTGCGCGGCCCCCATTTCGGCGTACCGCTCCTGCGAAAGCAGCGGCGCGTCGGTCGCCACCTCTTCGGAATCGGCATCGCCACCTTCCGTGTCGCCGATCACGGCCCGTTGCATCTTCAGGAACGCGCCGCGCTCCTCGGGCGTCGCGTCGAACGAGTTGAGGATCGTCATCGAGATGACGCGGTCGTCCTTGGCGAGGCTGATACCGCGCACGCCGGTGGAGTCACGGCCCTTGAACACGCGCACATCCTCGACGGGGAAGCGGATGCACTGCCCCTCCTTGGAGGTGAGGAGCACGTTCTGATCGGCCCGGCAGATTTCCACGTGGACGATGTGGTCGCCCGCATCGAGCTTCATGGCGATCTTGCCGGCGCGGTTCACCTGGACGAAGTCCGAGAGCTTGTTGCGCCGGACCCCCCCGCTCGCCGTGGCGAACATCACGTCGAGGGTCTCCCAGGACGCCTCGTCCTCGGGCAGGGGCATGATGGTGGTGATGCGCTCGGTGCCGGCATCCATGGCGAGGATGTTGACCAGCGCCTTGCCGCGCGCGTTCGGAGCGGCCATGGGCAGGCGCCAGACCTTCTCCTTGTAGACCTGACCCTGGTTCGAGAAGAACAGGATCGGCGTATGGGTGTTGGCGACGAACAGGCGGGTGACGAAATCCTCGTCGCGGGTCGCCATGCCCGAGCGGCCCTTGCCGCCTCGGCGCTGGGCCCGGTAGGTCGAGAGCGGCACGCGCTTGACGTATCCGGCATGGGACACGGTCACCACCATGTCCTCGCGCTGGATCAGGTCCTCGTCCTCGACGTTGGAGTCCCAATCGAGGATCATCGTGCGGCGCGGCGTGGCGAAGGACTCGCGGACTTCCGCCAGTTCGTCCTTGACGATGCCCATGATGCGCACGCGCGAACGCAGGATGTCGAGGTAATCGGCGATCTCGTCGGCGAGCTTCTGCAACTCGTCGCCGATCTCATCGCGGCCCAGCGCCGTGAGGCGCTGCAGGCGCAGATCGAGGATGGCGCGCGCCTGCACGTCCGAGAGGCGGTAGGTCTCATCGTCGTTGATGCGGTGGCGTGGGTCGTCCACCAGGGCGATGAGGGGCGCGATGTCCTTCGCCGGCCAGTCGCGACCCATCAGGGCCTCGCGGGCGGAGTTCGGATCGGGCGAGGTCCGGATGAGACGGATCACCTCGTCGATGTTGGCCACCGCGATGGCGAGGCCGCACAGGACATGGGCGCGCTCGCGGGCCTTGTTGAGGAGGAACTTGGTCCGCCGAGAGACGACTTCCTCGCGAAAGTCGACGAAGGCCTGGAGCAGGTCCTTCAGGTTCATCAGTTCGGGGCGGCCGCCGTTGAGCGCCACCATGTTGCAGCCGAACGACGATTGCAGGGGCGTGAAGCGGTAGAGCTGGTTCAGCACCACATCGGCCATGGCATCGCGCTTGATCTCGACGACGATGCGCATGCCGTCGCGGTCGGATTCGTCGCGAAGATCGGAGATGCCCTCGACGCGCTTCTCCTTCACCAGCTCGGCGATCTTCTCCATGAGCGTCGCCTTGTTCACCTGATACGGAATCTCGGTGAAGATCAGGGCCTCGCGCTCCTTGCGCAGCTCCTCTACGTGGGATTTCGCCCGCATGATGATGGAGCCGCGCCCCGTGGCGTAGGCCTGGCGCGTGCCGGCCCGGCCCAGGATCGAGCCGCCCGTGGGAAAGTCGGGGCCGGGCACGATCTCGGTCAGCCCCTCGATGGACAGGCCGGGATCGTCGATGAGGGCGATGCAGGCGTCGATGAGCTCGCCGAGGTTGTGCGGCGGAATGTTGGTGGCCATGCCCACCGCGATGCCGCCGGCGCCGTTGGCCAGCAGATTCGGGAACCGGGCGGGCAGGACGGTCGGCTCTTCCCGCGACTCGTCGTAGTTCGGCTGGAAATCGACGGTGTTCTTGTCGATGTCGGCCAAGAGCGCGTTGGCCGGCTTGGCGAGGCGCGATTCGGTGTAGCGCATGGCCGCCGGCGGATCGCCGTCGACGGAGCCGAAATTGCCCTGCCCGTCGATGAGCATGAGCCGCATCGAGAAGTCCTGCGCCATGCGGACCAAGGCGTCGTAAATCGATTGGTCGCCGTGCGGATGGTAGAGACCGATGACGTCGCCGACGATGCGGGCCGACTTGACGTATTTGCGCTCGGGCAGATGCCCGCTCTCGTAGGCCGAGTACAGGATGCGCCGGTGCACCGGCTTGAGGCCGTCGCGGGCATCGGGCAGGGCCCGGCTCACGATTACGCTCATGGCGTAATCGAGATAGGAGCGACGCATCTCGTCGACGATGGAAACCGGCTTGATGTCGGAGGCGGGGGGCGCTCCGGCGCCGGGAATGTCGTTCTCTGCCAAGGTTCTGGATCTCTGCCTGGTGGGCGCCCGAAGCGCGGGGCGTCGGACGACGACGGCTCCTCGCGGGGTGTTTGATTCTGCGGGGGCAATCGCCCTGGTTCGCACGGGCGAACCGGGCCGCGCCTGCCCCTATCGCTTCCTATAAACGATTAGGAAGCGACCCGCCACAGATCGCCGCATCCCGCCGCGGGAAAGCCATGGATCGGCAACGGCTTGTACCGGACGCACCGGAATTCGTGCGCGTCACCCGCGTTTCGCCCGAGCCCGTACCGTCCCACTCTGCCGGTGCTCGTTGGAACGGGCGACGCTTCGGAGGAATCGAGAAGGGCGCGACACCCTTCGGTGCCGCGCCCTACCCTGTGAAAGCTAGAACGGGATGTCGTCGTCGAGGTCGTAGTTCGGCTTCGAACCGCCACCGCCGCCGCTCGAGGGGGCCGGCCGCCGGTCGCCGCCGCCCGAAGGACGCCCGCCGCCGGAGGACCGACCGCCGCCACCTCCGCCGTACTCGCCGCCACCGCCACCGAAATCGCCGCCACGGCTGATCTGGCCGCCGCCCTCCTCGTCGGCGCCCATCTCGCCGCCGCCGCCGCCGCCTGAGCGGCCGTCCAGCAACGTGAGTTCACCACGGAAGCGCTGAAGCACCACCTCGGTGGTGTACTTCTCGACGCCGGACTGGTCGGCCCATTTGCGAGTCTGGAGTTGGCCCTCGATGTAGACCTTCGAGCCCTTGCGCAGGTACTGCTCGGCGACCCGGGCAAGGTTCTCGTTGTAGATCACCACCGCGTGCCACTCGGTCTTCTCCTTGCGCTCGCCCGACATCTTGTCCTTCCAGGACTCCGATGTGGCGATACGCAAGTTGACGACGGGATCGCCGGAGGCGAGGCGCCGCGTCTCGGGATCGCGCCCGAGGTTGCCCACCAGAATCACCTTGTTCACGCTGCCGGCCATGCCGCTCTCTCCTCTCGATCGATCTCACCGCGCGCCGAGCGAAGCCCGGCCCGGTGACGGGCCGCACGCGTCGGCGTCGCCTGTCATGGGCCCAGTTGGGAGCGCCGGCAATCGTCGGCAGACGGGTTGTCCCCGAGACTCACGGGTCGTCTCGCGCGCCGCAAATGTTCTATCTTTGTCCGAATTGGTCGACAAGGCGCCGCCTGGTTTGATCAAGCGATCTTGACGAGCAGCTTGCCGAAGTTGCGGCCCTTGAGCAGCCCGGCAAAGGCGGTCGGCGCGTTTTCCAGGCCTTCCACGATGTCTTCGCGGTGAACGATGGCGCCCTGGTTCAGCCAGCCGCCGACTTCGCGCAGGAACTCGGCCTCCTGGGCGGCGAAATCCCAGACGATGAAGCCCTGCAGGCGGAGACGCTTCGACAGCACCGCGCGCATGAGGAGCGGGATGCGGTCGGGGCCGGGCGGCAGGTCGGTGGCGCTGTAGCCCGATACGAGGCCACAGACCGGGATGCGCGCGAACGTGTTCAGGAGCGGCAGCACGGCGTCGAAGACCGCACCGCCGACATTCTCGAAATACACGTCGATGCCATCCGGACAGGCGGCCGCGAGGGCGTCGGTAAAGTCGTCGGCGCGGTGGTCGATGGCCGCGTCGAACCCGAGGGTGTCGATGAGGTAGGTACACTTCTCGGGTCCCCCGGCGACACCGACGGCACGAGCGCCCTTCCGCTTGGCGATCTGCCCGACGAGGGAGCCGACCGGGCCGGTGGCCGCGGCCACCACCACGGTCTCGCCGGGCTTCGGGGCACCGATGTTCAGAAGCCCCGTATAGGCGGTCATGCCCGGCATGCCGAGGACGCCGAGTGCCGTGCTGACGGGCGCCACGGCGGGGTCGAGCTTGCGCAGGCCCTCGCCGTCGGAAGTGTAGAACTCCTGCCAACCGCCGAAGCCCACCACGGTCTCGCCGACCTCGAACCCGGGATGGTTCGAAGCGATGACGTCGGCCACCGTCGCACCCACCATGGTGTCGCCGATGGCCACGGGCTCGGCGTAGGACTTCGCCGCGCTCATCCGCCCGCGCATGTAAGGGTCGAGGGAGAGGAAGCGGTTGGCGAGCAGCACTTCGCCATCACGCGGCGTCGGCACCCGGCCTTCCTCCAGGCGGAAATGGTTCTCGTTGGGCTCGCCGTGAGGGCGGGCGGCCAGGACGATACGGCGGTTCATGGGACTCGCGGTGGTCATGGTCGGGCTCCTGCGGATCGGGTTTGGGTCGCAGATTGGTGCGCGCGTCCGAAAAGCAATTTCGGATGGAGTTCGTGGGCCGTTCCCGTGCGTTGACCCGTATCCTGGGAGGGCACGATGATACGCGGATTCTTGCTGACGATGGCGGTATTCCTGGCGGGCACCGGCGCGCGCGCCGCGGACGATCCCCTGGGGGCCCATCGTTGGGCGCATCGGGTCGTTGTGATTTCGGCGCCCGCCACTGATGATTCCCGCCTGCTGGCCCAGCGAGCCGCCCTGGCGGCCCTGCCCGACGCGCTGCGGGCACGGGACCTCGTGGTGCTGGAAGCCGTGGGTGCGGAAGCCCCGGCCCGGCGCCTGCGCGAATCCCTGAAGCTTCCGCCGGACACGTTCCGGGTGGTCCTCGTCGGCAAGGACGGCGAAGCCAAGCGTATTGCGGCTGAGCCGCTGCCGGTCGAGGCGTTGTTCTCCACCATCGACGCCATGCCCATGCGTCGAGACGAGGCGAAGCGCCGGGGTGAGATCGGGCGCTGAGACGAAAAAGGGGCCGCGCAAGGCGGCCCCCGGTGTTCATCCATGATGACGGTCGTTCAGAAGCAACGCTCTACCAACACCCGGCGGTAACCGTAAGGCGTCCAGCGCACGCGCGGGACAGTGTAGCATCCGCCGCCGTAGCCGTAATCGTACCCGCCGTACCCCACGGGTGCGTAGCCGCCGCCATAGCCATAACCATAGCCCGGGCCGTACCCGCCGTAGAGTCCGCCCGCCGCGAGGCCGAGACCCACCCCAAGTCCAAGGCCTCCGAGCCCGTAGCCGTAGCCGCGTCCGAAGCCGCGACCGCCGTAGAAACCGCCCCGGTGGCCGTAGAAGCCACCGCGATAGCCCCCGAAACCGCCCCGGTAGCCGCCGAAGCCCACGCCGCGATAGCCGCCGAATCCACCCCGGAAACCGCCTCCACCGAAGCCGCCCCGGAATCCGCCACCGCCGAAGCCGCCGCCATGGAAACCACCACCATGGAAACCACCGCCGCGGAACCCACCACCTCCGAAGCCGCCACGGGCCTCCGCCGTGGCGGGAATCATGGCGAGCGCGCCGATCATGGCCGCCGAGGCCAGAACCACTCGTTTCATCTCACACTCTCCGAGAGATATTCGAACGTCCCCCAACGGCACATAAACGCAGCGATGCACGCAACGGTTCAGGGATCGACCGGTCTTGCCGCAAACGTGAAGGACCGGCAGGACGATGCCCGTCGACGACGGCACGCTTGAAAACCGATCCGCTTTCGGGCGAGGAAGCGCGTCCTGCCCCCATCCCTCCGCAAGGCCATCGCGATGTACGGTCTCGAAACTCAGGATGCCGCCGTCAGGATGCCGTGGTGGATCGCACCCGCCCTCGCCGCATGCCTGACCTTCGTCGGGCCGGTCCTCGCCGCTCCGGCGCCGGCGCCGTGCCGTCCGGTCCAGGCGGAAGGCGAGACCTACACGGTCTGCACCGTCGATCTGCGCCGGGACAAGGTGCGATTGTTTTGGCGCGGGGCGGACGGACAGCCCTACTCGTCGCTCTCAACCCTCGGCGACAGACAGGGACCGTCCTTACGCTTCGCCATGAATGCCGGCATGTACGACAAGGACCAGGCGCCCGTGGGGCTCTATGTCGAGGAGGGGCGCGAACTGAAGGGCGTTTCAACCGCTAGCGGCCCGGGCAACTTCCACCTCAAACCCAACGGGGTCTTCTACGTGAAGGGCGACCGGGCCGGTGTCCTCGACACCACCCGTTACCTCCGGGTGAACCCGAAGCCGGATTTCGCGACGCAGTCGGGGCCGATGCTGGTGGTGGACGGGCATATCCACCCCAAGATCTCCAGCGACGGGCCGAGCCAGAAGATCCGCAACGGCGTCGGTGTGCGCGACGAGGGCCGCACGGCGGTCTTCGCCATTTCGGAACGCCCCGTGAGCTTCGGTGCGTTCGCGCGCCTGTTCAAGGATACCTTGAGCTGCCGCAACGCCCTGTTCCTCGACGGCAGCGTGTCGAGCCTCTACGCGCCGTCCATGAACCGCTCCGATCTCAGTCGGCCATTGGGGCCGATGGTCGGCGCCGTGGCACGCTGAAAGCCAGGCTACGCGGGGTCGCTTCCAGCCCCCTCATCCGCATCACGGTCGGCCGCCGAACGGCAGCGGCGACACCGACGGTTGCCTGCCAAGCCGGGTGGCGTGAACGTCCGAGCGTTCATGCCATTGAGGGTTCGACGAGCGGCGACGCCCGTTCCACGCCGATGGCAGGCGGCTCAAAAGATGAATCTCACAGGGAATGTGTGGTGAGCGCGTTGGGGTTCGAACCCAAGACCTACAGATTAAAAGTCCGTTGCTCTACCAGCTGAGCTACGCGCTCGCGTCCATGGCGGTGGCTCTCGGGCCTGAAACCGTCGGGAAGCGACGCCCGCAATAGGGGCTCGACGGGTGGGGGTCAACCGCGTCAAACCGGCTTCGCGTGGGACAAGCGGCCGGGATGTGATGGGCGAGGTGGCGAGGGATTGGACGGCGGGGCAATGGCGCGGGTTCGTGCGTGGGTTCGGGCTGTCCGTGGCAGCGTTCGGGCTCGGGGTGATCGGGCTCGTCGCGGTGTTCGATCCCTACGGCCTGCGCGTCGCGCCGGGTCGGGCACCGGGGCCATTGATGGATGGCAACCAGCGTTTCATGTATCCGCAGATCGCCCGCAGTGGCCTCTATGACGCGGCGGTGTTCGGCTCCTCAACGTCACGGCTCCTCGATCCCGAGCAACTCGAGCCGGTGCTCGGCGGGCGTTTCGCCAATTTCGCCATGAACGCCGCGACCCCGTTCGAGCAGGCGGCCATCGCCCGGGTGTTCCTGCGCCGCGTGAGTCCGAAATCTGTGGTGTTCGGCCTCGACGCCAACTGGTGCGCGGCCGACGCGGACACGAAGCGCCTCACCTTCCGGCCGTTCCCGGCCTGGCTCTATGCCGAGGGGACCCCGTGGGGATTCCTGCGGCAGGTCAATGGGCAGAGTCTCGCCACCGCCGCCCGGGTGGCGTTGCACCGCTGGGCGGGCCTGCCGGCGCGCCTTCGGGCGGACGGCTACGCCGTCTTCACCCCGCCCGAAGCGACCTACGACGCCAAGCGCGCCGCTGCCCACATTCACGGCGGCGGCGCGGCAATGCCCGAGGCGGCCCCGGCGGATCCGCCCCTCGATCCCGTCGAGGCGCCCATGCCGGCCCTCGCTTGGCTCGACGATCTTTTGGGCGGGATGCCGCCGGAGACACGCAAGGTCGTCGCCTTCATGCCGGTTCACGTCGCAGCGCAGGGATTGCCCGGCACGTCCAAGGGCGCGCGCGAGGCCGCCTGCAAGGCGCGTGTGGCCGAGATCGGCGCCCGGCGCGGAACCAGCGTCGTGGACTTTCGCATTTCCTCGCCGGTGACGACGCGGGACACGGATTACTGGGATGCCTTGCACTACCGGCTGCCCATCGCGGCACGCATCGTCACCGCCCTGGGGACTGCCGTCGCGACGGGTGCGGACGATCCGGACGGGTTCTACCGTGTGCTGTCTCGCCCCTGAGGGCGGTTCATGCCGCGCGCTCGGCCTCGGCCCTCGCCCAGGCCTGCCGGGTCTCGTCGCAGAACTCCGCCAGGCGCCCGTGCGCGATGGCGGCGCGCATCCCGGCCATGAGGTCCTGATAGTAGGACAGATTGTTCCAGGTCAGCAGCATCATCCCCAGAATCTCGTCCGTGCGGACGAGATGGTGAAGGTAGGCGCGGCTGTAGTCCCGTGCCGCAGGGCAGGACGAGGTCTCGTCCAGCGGACGGTTGTCCTCGCCGTGGCGGGCGTTGCGCAGGTTGATCCGGCCGTGGCGGGTATAGGCGAGGCCGTGGCGTCCGGCCCGCGTCGGCATTACGCAGTCGAACATGTCGATGCCGCGCGAGACCGATCGCATGAGGTCGTCGGGAGTGCCGACACCCATGAGGTATCGGGGCTTGGCGTCCGGCAGGTGTGGCGCCACCGTCTCGATCATCGCCAGCATGACCTCTTGCGGCTCCCCGACCGCGAGGCCGCCGATGGCGTAGCCCTTGAGGTCGAGTTCCACCAAGGCACGGGCGCTCTCCGTGCGTAGCGCCGGAACATCGCCGCCCTGGACGATCCCGAACATCGCCTTACCGGGCTGCTCGCCGAACTGGATTCGGCAGCGCTCGGCCCAGCGCAGGGACAGATGCATGGCCTTCTCGATGGTCGTGTGGTCGGCGGGCAGGCGCACGCACTCGTCGAGCTGCATCTGGATGTCGGAGCCGAGCAGACCCTGGATCTCGATGGACCGCTCGGGGCTCATGTGGTGGGTCGATCCATCGACGTGCGAGCGGAAGGTGACGCCCTCCTCGTCGAGCTTCCGCAGGGCCGAGAGCGACATCACCTGGAACCCGCCGGAATCCGTGAGGATGGGGTGGGGCCAGTTCATAAAGTGATGAAGGCCGCCCAGCCGCGCCATGCGCTCGGGGCCGGGGCGCAGCATGAGGTGATAGGTGTTGCCGAGTACCACATCGGCCCCAAGGTCGCGGACCTGGCCGGGATACATCGCCTTCACGGTGGCGGCCGTACCGACGGGCATGAAGGCCGGTGTCCGGATGGTTCCGCGCGGCATGCTGATGGCGCCGGTGCGCGCGGACCCGTCGGTGGCATCCACCCGGAAGGTGAAGTCTTGCGGGAGGGTGGACGGTGACGGATCGGACATCGGCGCCCTTTAGCACCGGATCGGCCGGATGGGCAGGCGGCGCGCCGCCGCCGCGGGTGACGCCCTAACGCCCGGCCGGAAACAGCAGGCTCGAATCCCCGTACGAGTAGAACCGGTACCCGCGGGCGATCGCGTGCGCGTAGGCCGCCCGCATGGTCTCGAGCCCCGAGAACGCCGAGACCAGCATGAACAGAGTCGAGCGCGGCAGGTGAAAGTTCGTCATGAGGGCGTCGACGGATCGGATGGGTTTGCCCGGAGTGATAAAGATTTCCGTGGGGCCTGAGAACGGTTGGAGGCGTCCCTCGGCGTCGGCGGCGCTCTCGAGGAGGCGCAGGGCCGTGGTGCCCACCGCCACGATGCGCCCGCCGGACGCGCGGGTCCGGTTGAGGGCCTCCGCCGTGTCCGCCGAGAGAATGCCGATCTCCGCATGCATGCGGTGGTCGTCGGTGTCGTCGGCCTTCACGGGCAGAAAGGTGCCCGCCCCCACATGCAGGGTCACCGTGTGGCGGCGGATACCGGCGGCGTCGAGGGCGCCAAGAAGCGCCTCCGAGAAATGCAGCCCGGCCGTCGGGGCGGCCACCGCGCCGGGCTGATCGGCGTAGACGGTCTGATAGTCGGTGGCGTCCTGCGCATCGGTGGGGCGCTTGCCGGCGATGTAGGGCGGCAGCGGCAGATCACCCGTTGCGGCGATGGCCGCGTCCAGGGCCGGACCGGAGAGGTCGAAGCGCAGGGTGATCTCACCGGCGTCGCCTTTCCGCGCGATGGTCGCGTCGAGGCCGCCGAGGTTGCATGGGTCGCTCATCCCATGCCTGCCGAACACCACCCGGTCGCCGGGGGTGAGGCGCTTGGCGGGCCGGGCGAAGGCGCGCCAGGTATCGGCCGCTTCACGCAGATGGAGCATCGCCTCCATCCGCAGGCCCGGGGCCCCCGGGCGGTGGCGGATGCCGTGGAGCCGGGCCGGAATCACGCGGGTGTCGTTGAACACCAGGGCGTCGCCGGCCCGCAGGAGGCCGGGAAGGTCGCGCACCGCCCGATCGGCCAACGCTTCGCCCGGTCGCACCAGGAGAAGGCGGCCCGCGTCGCGTGGAGTCGGGGGCCGCAGGGCGATGTTCGCCTCCGGCAACTCGAAATCAAACAGATCGACGCGCATGGCGCGCCAACAGCACGGTTTACCCCGCCGGATCAATGGCCTCCGGCTTCGCGGAGCGGGAACCGCTAGGCAGCGCACCGGTTCATTCCTGCAACCCGCGCGTGAACGGGGCGGGTGCCGACAGGAGCTGATCCCCGAATGGCCTGGTACGCATTGCGCCCCCGCGATCCCGCCGATCCGCGCTGGCCCCTTCCCGACAGCCCCAGCATCACCCTGAAGGCCGACGATCCGCAAGCCGCCCGAGATAAATTCAGCGCGGCCTATCCGAGTCGCCCGTTCGGGACACCGGGTTCTCCCGTGGCCGATGCCGGCGGCTCCGGATTCCGTGACGAACCCGACGCGCTTCTCGTCGAGGCTGCCTCGGAGCCCCCGAGCCCACCGCCCGCCTGATTCTGGCGATCGATCCGGCCCTTCGGCCGCCCTGGGAGTCAACGTGATGCCAACGCCCTCCGCAAAGTCCGGCGCACCACGCCGGCGCGTCACCTTGGACCACCAGTTGCTGACCTACTGGGAGCGTGAGGCGCGGCGCCTGGATGCCCTGGCAGCTGCGGCGCGCTGGGGCTGGATCGCCCGGGGCTACGCACGCAAGGCCGAGCGTGCCCGTGCACAGGCCGCCCGCAGCGCCGGACGTGAAGCCGCACGCGACCAGCCTATCGTGACCGCTCCGCCCGAGGCCGCGAACGAGGATCGCGCGCCGAGCGCGTGAGGGCGGAGCGGCATAGCCGGGCCTCAATCGTTCAGCGGCGGGTTCAACCTTTGCCGTGGCCTTGCGCAGCCCAGGGCCGCTAAAGGCGAGGTCATCGGACCTCGGGACTCGCTTTATGGACCGCACCCAGAAAGCCGCATTGGCGAGTGCCGGCATCGGCACCCTCGTCACGGGCCTCAAGTTTGCGGCCTTCGCCCTGACGGGCAGCCTCGCGCTCTACTCGGATGCCCTCGAGAGCATCATCAACGTGGTGGCTGCGGCCTTCGCCTTCGTGGCCCTGCGGGTGGCCGCGCGCCCCGCCGATGACGACCACCCGTACGGCCACCACAAGGCCGAGTACTTTTCCGCCGTCATCGAGGGGGCGCTCATCATTGCGGCGGCGATGCTGATCCTGCGTGAGTCCTTCCACGGCATCCTCGACCCGAAGCCCCTCGACGCCCCATTCCTGGGTTTGGCCGTGAACGGGGTGGCGACGGCGATCAACGGCGTGTGGGCCGTCTACCTGCTCGGGCGCGGCAAGGCCTGGCGCTCTCCCGCCCTCGTAGCCGATGCGCGGCATGTCATGGCCGACGTGGTCACCTCGC
This sequence comes from Methylobacterium sp. Leaf99, assembly GCF_001422375.1. Lineage (GTDB taxonomy): Bacteria > Pseudomonadota > Alphaproteobacteria > Rhizobiales > Beijerinckiaceae > Methylobacterium. Next base: position 46,781 of record NZ_LMMU01000001.1, read on the forward strand.
TCGGCGTCCTCATCGGCCTCGGCCTCGTCCTCCTGACCGGTGCGGTGGTACTCGATCCCGTCATCGCCGGGCTCGTCGCCCTCAACATCCTGTGGTCGGGCTGGACCATGGTGCGCGACTCCGTGAGCGGCCTCCTCGATCGTGCGGCCCCGGCGGAGATGGTCACCCAGATTCGTGAGCTGATCTCGATCCACGGCGAGGGCGCCCTGGAGGCCCATGACGTGCGCACCCGCCACGCGGGCCAGGCCACCTTCATCGACTTTCACCTCGTGGTGCCGGGCGAGATGACCGTGCGGGACTCCCACGAGATCTGCGACCGCCTGGAAGCGGCGATCGAGGGCGCCATCGAGGGGGCCGTCGTGGTCATCCACGTGGAGCCCGGTGAGCAGGCCAAGGGGCGCGGCGTGCCGGTGGTCTAATCCTTCATTTCCGTGGTCCCGAAGATTGCCTCGAACTGCGCGCGCAGCTGCATGTCCACCTCCGGCAGGGTCACGAGGCGGCCGAGATCGACGAGGCTGGTGACGCCGTGGCCGGTGATGCCGCACGGCACGATGCCGGAAAAATGGCTGAGGTCCGGTTCCACGTTGAGGCTGACGCCGTGGAAGCTGACCCAGCGTCGGACGCGAATGCCGATGGCGGCGATCTTTTCCTCGACCCCTTCGCCGTTCCCTTGCCCCTTCTCGGGTCGGCGCACCCAGACGCCGACGCGGTCTTCGCGACGCTCGCCGCGCACGTTGAAGGCCTCCAGCGTGGCGATGATCCAGGCCTCCAGGGCGGCCACGTAGGCGCGCAGGTCCGCGCGTCGCCGGTTGAGGTCGAGCATCACATACGCCACCCGCTGGCCGGGGCCATGATAGGTGTATTGCCCGCCCCGACCGCTGCGATGGACGGGGAACCCTCCCGGATCGACGAGGTCGGCCGCCCGCGCCGACGTGCCGGCCGTGTAGAGCGGTGGATGCTCGAGGAGCCACACGCACTCCGGCGCTCGCCCGGCGGCGATATCGGCGGCCCGCGTCTCCATGATGGCCACCGCCTGCGTATAGGGGACGAGCCCGTCGCTGACTCGCCATTCGACGGGCGGCGAGCCCGGCGCCGCGAAAAAGTCCCCCGATGGGACGGCGAGGCGCGGGATGGGTCGGGTTTCGTTTACCAAGACTTCACCATCACGCATGGACAGTCGGCTCCGGGGATGGGTGCGGGTGTCGCGGCCGGTCCCACGGGCAAGGAACGGGTCGCGTGGCGGTTCTCGAAGACCTCAAGGTCGATCTCACGGTGGTGCTCGGGCGGCGGCACATGCCCTTGCACCTCCTGCTGCGCATGGGACGCGGCGCGGTGATCGAACTCGAATCCACCGAAACCGATATGGTCGAGATTCTGGCCAACGACCACCCGATCGCGCGCGGACAGATCGTGGTGACGGGAAACCGCATCTCCGTCGAGGTCACCGAGCTGATCCGGAAGGCCGAAGTCGTGCGCCTGCCCGGCGTCACCATCGGCGAAGGCGCAGTTCCGGTGCTCGACGGCGTCGATTTCCTCTGAACCCGCATTTTCCTCCGAACCCGCAATTTCCTCCGAACCCGCTTGTCGGCTCCAGATCCATCTGCTAGTTGCTGCGCCGCGCCAGACGAAACGGACGCCACGCCTTAACCGGCCGGCTCCGAGACGATGGTGACGACGATGCGGCCATGGCGGAATTGGTAGACGCGCTAGCTTGAGGTGCTAGTCCTGCAAGGGGTGGAGGTTCGAGTCCTCTTGGCCGCACCAACACATTTGTGTTGGTGCATGAGACTTCGGAGGTTTGGCGACGGTTCATCCGCCAACCTCGGCTTACAGAACGAAGTTCTGTTTCTGATCGGCAGACATTGTGCTCGATGACCGTGCTTCGCGCGGGGCCTGCCGGACGTCTGAGTCAATCTCGCGCCCCGATCTCATTGGCCGAGCCCAGGTGATCACCCCAGTAGCTCGTGCGTCCGAGCAGCGCCGGCTTCGGACAGCGTCGTGATAGCGATGACGTCCAGGTCGTGGATGCCTGTGCCGATTCCCGCTTGGACGAATGTCCTGGCGATACGGTCCAAAACGAAAAAGGCCGGAGCAGAGCTCCGACCTTGGATGTCCGACCCGGGGATCGGGCTTCCGTGATGAGTCGTGCAAAACTGCAGGCGCACCCATCGAACTCACGGAAGGACCGGCTGTGACCGGGAGTTCCGCGAAAGCCTTCCTACTGGCGCGGACCCTGCGAATTGCCAGCCGCACCCATACCGACGCCGGTGTTGGAGCTGGTGCCAGTGCCGCCACCCATGTTGCCCGCACCGCCTTCGCGGCCGGGGGGGCTGCCGACGGTGCCCGTGGTGCCGCCGGTGGCGGAGCCGGTCATGCGCTCGTCCGCCTTCTCCCCATTGCTCTTCACGCTACCAGGGTTGTTCATGTTGCCGGTGGCGCTTCCGCCTCCTGCCGCAGTCTGGGCGAAGGCGGCTCCCGTCAGCGACAGGATCATCGACGTGGCGATAGCGAATGTCTTCGTGCGCATGATGCGTTTCGTCCCTATGTTTGCGTTGGGCGGTAAACGCACCGGAGCTCGTATTGGTTCGCGGACGGCAGAAATACATGCCCCCGCTTGTTGTCCTCTTTGAGAATCGCCGTTCGAGTGGGTCCTTGGTGGCGCAGGTGAGGAACTGCGCCGGAGAAATGGGTCGATATCCGGCCTCCCCCGCGCTGGATGTCAGAGCTCACAGCGTTCGAGCGCGTGAGTCGTGTCCTCTGCGAACCGTGACGTCGCGCCAAGCGTTGGTCCCGGACCGCTCGACGTTCATGACCAGGGACCACCGATGACCAGCAACCAGACGCTTGATCCGCACGCCCCCAGGACGGTGAACGTCACCGAGCCATGGACGCGAGCCTATTGGGCCCGGTACTTCGAGGTACCGGTCGAAGAGATCGAGACTGCCGTCGCGACCGTCGGTCAGGACCCCGGCGCCGTCGCGGCGCATCTCGGCAAATCCTGGCCGTCGCCGGATGGCGGCATCGTCTGATCTCCTTTCAGATCTCGGCACCGAACAGGTCGACGGTGATGAAACCGCGCGCCTCCATGCGCTCGGCGAGGACCCGACGGTGGCAGCGCGCCGGGTCGCGCTCGAAGCACATGAGGCAGGTCGGGCTGCGGACGGCGAGGTCGCACAAGGCGTCGAGGGCGAGGCTGCCATCGGCGGTGTCGAGGACCTCTTCGCAGTAGATCTTCCGCATGAGCGCGGCATCGTCCGCCCGTGCCGCCTGCCGCCCGGCTTTCGGGGTGCCGAGGGTTCGGGCGTGATCGTAGGCCAAGCCCGCCGCGTGCAAACCCGCTTTGAGCGCGTTCTTGGAGAAACCGCGCTTGCGGGAATTTGCGACGGCGCGCACGTCGGCCAGTGTACCGACGCCCGCATCCGTCAGCGCCATGGTGAAGCGCTCCGGATCGAGGCCTTCGTAGCCGATGGTGAACACAGTCTTGCGCATCCGGACTCCTGGATAAAAGGCGAACTGCAACCAAGACTTATGCTGTGGGCGCCAGTGCTGCCAATCACCTCGCCTGCGGCGTATGTGTCTACGCCGCCACGGCTTCCCGAAAACCGCCGCATTGCCGTCAAAGCTCTGTTAACCGCGCACCGGCATTCCTAGCCAATGTTGCGTGCGTGGAAAGTGATGGGCCGGGCATCGATGTCGCTGACGAACGGGACTGCCCCGACCCTCTTTCGCAACCGCAACGGCAAAGTGGGCCTCGGCGGCTGGACGGCCCGCGTAGCCGGCGCCGCGCTCGTCGCGGCCCTCGCCGCCTGCTCCGGGACGTCGACGGATTTCTACCCGACCAAGGGCGATGTGAAGCCCCATCCGGGTGTCGCCCGAGCCAAGCAGCATCCTATCCAGGGCATCGACATCTCGAAGTGGCAGGGGCCCATCGACTGGACCTCCGTGCGCGCCGCCGGCACCCAGTTCGCCTTCATCAAGGCGACCGAGGGCGGCGATCATGTCGATGAGCGGTTCCGCGCCAACTGGGACGGGGCGGCCCGCGCCGGCGTGCCGCGCGGCGCCTACCACTTCGTGTTCTGGTGCCGCTCAGCCCAGGATCAGATGGCGTGGTTCAAGAAAAACGTCCCGTCCGATCCCACCGCCCTCCCCCCGGTCCTCGACGTCGAGTGGAACGGCCATTCTCAGCTCTGCCCGAAGAAGCTGCCCAAGGCGCAGGCCCTGGCGATGATCCGCTACATGCTCGACGAGATGGAGCGTTACACGGGCAAGCGACCGATCATCTACACGGACATCACCTTCCACAAGGATGTCCTCGAGGACGAACTGCCGGATTACCCGCACTGGGTCCGCTCCACGGCGGCCGAGCCCGAGCACCGCTTCGCCAAGCGCAAGTGGATGCTGTGGCAGTTCACCTCCACCGGCCGGGTGCCGGGGGTGCGCGGGGACGTCGATCGCAACGCCTTCTACGGCACCACGGCCGAATGGGCGTCGTTCCTTGCCACGGACTGCGATCCGCGGGACCACTCGTCCCTTGCCGATCGTGGCCTCTGCGCCGGCAAGTAGACCGTGCTCACTTAGCGTTCGATCAGGCGCCTGCGTTGAGCACGGTGGTCAGGACCGTGCCGTAGTGGCAGGCCGTGGCCGCCAGAACGAAGGCGTGCCAGATGGCGTTCTGGTAAGGCAGGCTACGCCAGACGTGGAATACGACGCCGAAGGAATAGAGCAGCCCCCCGGCGGCCAGGAGCCACAGGGCATCCGGCTGGAGCTGCGCAATCACCGAGTCATACGCCGCGAGCCCGCTCCAACCAAGAAGCAGGTAGAGCCCGATGGCGGCGCGGTCGAACCGGCCGGGCATCGTCAGTTTGAGGGCGATGCCGAGGCCGGCCACCAGCCACACGCCCGCAAGAAGGCTCCACGCGGTCCCGCCAGCGCCGACCAAGGCCACGAGGGGCGTGTAGGTTCCGGCGATCATGAGATAGATCAGCGCGTGGTCGGCGCGGCGCAGGAGCCATTTTCGGCGACCAACGGGCCACATGTTGTAGGTGGCCGAGACACCGAGCATCGAGACGAGAGCGGCGGCGTAGACGACCACGGCTGCCTGATCGACCGCCGCTAACGGTGCCAGTGCGGCGAGAATCACGATCGCGATGGCCCCGGCGAGACCGAGGGCGACGCCGAGGAGGTGGACGATCCCGTCCGCTAGAATCTCCCGACGGGTGTAGTTCCAGATCAGCCCCGCGGGGCGCCCGTCCTCTGCCAGGAACATTGCCGACTCCGAAGTGTTCCGCTCCGTCTGTTCATGGGAAAGCTACGCTTGGACCGCTCAAAGCGTTCCCGCGGAAAACTACCCAGCGTGTGTCCTCCACAGGATTGCGCACGATTGCGGCAGATCCGGACGCCGGATCAGCCGGGAAGGAGACCTGGCAGGATGTCGGGATAGCGGCTCGCGATCACGAGGGCCCAGGCGATTCCAAGCATGCTGGCAAGACCGAAGACGATGCGGCGGGTATGTCGATCGCGCGGTCGGCGCCGAGTGACGGTTTCCTGGGGCCGAGGCGATCCGGTCTCTGAAGTCCTGCTCGCGTCGGTCCGGTTCGACACGGGTGTACCAAGCGTCATGCCGTCTTGATCCTCTATGGTCGTGTGGGGGCGAAACGCGTGATCTCAGGCGCTGCACCGTGAACAACGTCCAGGTGCCGACTGAGTTCGCTGCGATGCAATAAACTCGCTCGTCCCAGAGATGCGGCCTGCGGATCCCGATGAAAAGGGACATCCGTCGGCGTGCGTGTGCGGTGTCACGAAGCGCGCGCCGGCCAGGATTGAAATCCGGTGCGCCGATTCAGGCCGCGCGGCCGGACAAGGTTTCGAAACCGAAGGCCGGTGTCGCATCCGAACGGGTTGGCTGCACCGTCGCGCCGGGGCTGAGGCGCGCATGCACCGTGGCCATCATCAGCACCGCCATGGCGAAGACCTGATGGGCGAGGCCCGCCCAGAGCGGTACGGCCAGGAGCAGGGTCGTCACCCCAAGGACGGCCTGCGCCAGGACGAGGCCGGCCACACCCGTGGCGCGCCGTGCCGTGCCGCTGCCCGGCAGCGTCCGACGGGCGTCGAACGCATGAATCACCGCAACCGCGAAGAGCAGGTAGGCGACGAGGCGGTGATTGAGCTGCACCAGGGCATGGTTGTCGACGAAGTTCTCGATCCACGGCCGGACGGCGAACAGGTCGGCCAGGGGTGGTGCGAAGGCGCCGTCCATGCCCGGCCAGGTGTTGTAGACGAGCCCGGCTTTCGAGCCGGCCACGAGACCGCCGAGGAAGATCTGCGCCAGGACCAGGACCATGATGGCGACAGCCGTGCGGGCGAGCCGGACCGGAACCGGGGAAGCGGGCACGGTGCGCAGGCCCGCGGCGAGCCAGACGAGGCCTGCGAGGATCAGGCTCGCGGTGGTGAGGTGCAGGGCGAGCTTGAGCGGTGCCACCGCCGTCATGCCGGGCTGCAGGCCGGAGGCGACCATGATCCAGCCGATGGCGCCCTGCAGGCCGCCGAGGATGCCAAGCCCGAGGAGCCCGAGACCGAGGCGACGGCTCAGGGCGCCGCGCCACCAGAACCACAGCAGCGGTAGGAAGAACGCAAGACCCACGAAGCGTCCGAGGAGCCGGTGACCCCATTCCCAGGCGTAGATCGTCTTGAAGTCGGACAGGCCCATCCCCTGGTTGAGGATGCGGTATTGCGGGGTGTCCTTGTACTTCTCGAACTCCGCCGTCCAGGCCTCGGCCGAGAGTGGGGGAACGGCGCCGGTGACGGGGCGCCACTCGGTGATGGACAGTCCGGAGCCGGTCAGACGCGTCGTGCCTCCGACGGCCACCATACAGACCACCAGGGCGGCCAGCACGTAGAGCCAGGCGCGCACGGCGCGTTGTCCGTTCTCGCGGCCAGTTGTAGTCTTGCTCGTCATCGCGCGATCCCGCCCCGCCACCCGGCGGCTGTCACCTGTGACCGGGGAGGTAGACGGGGCTCAGCGGAAGGGCAACGCCCCCCGGCGACGCAGCGGCCTTTCGCGAAAGCCGCCTACTCTGCGGCGGCAGCCAAGTCCCGGCTTCGATTGAGCGCCATGAGATCGAGGAAGGCGACCACCAGCCAGGGGCAGGCTATTCCGATGAAGAAGGCCATCCGTATCGCCTCGTTTCGCATCCAGGAGTCCGATGATAGGCGCCCTGCGTCGCACCGCAAGCGGGCAAACGCAGCCTGCGCACGGAACGCGTCCTATCCTACCGCGCCAACGATCCAGCGCGCCGCGAGGACGGTGAGCACTCCGGCTCCCAGGATGCGGCGGAAGGGATTGACGCCGCGCGCCAGCTCATCCGCTGCCCAGACGACCAGTGCCACCGTGCCGACGCCGCGAAGGATCGTCCCGGCCGGTCCCTCCGGGGCCAGGGCCCAGTCGGCGCTTGCACAAATCGCGAAGATCGAGAGCGGGGCGTTCGGCCATTGCCCGATGGTAAGGGCGCCGGTGCGTCGGTTGCGCAGCAGCCAGTCGCGGGCGCGAATGAAAGCGCTCAGGTGCGTTCGGTTCCGGCGCCGTCACGGATGGGTGCGCAGATCTTCGGGCTCATCTTGTCGAGATGCTCGCAGGCGTTGCGCAGGTACCAGGTTCGCAGTTCGGGCTGCGACGGCGCCACGTACATGCCGACGAGGATGAACGCGATGGCGCCGACGATGACGAGGGTGAGAAGGCTACGCATGAGTTCGCTCCGAGGACGGGCCGTCGATCGACGTGAGGCTGGCGATCACCGGGCCCCGCCTCCCAACGCATGAGTGCCCAAAAAGAAGCAGCCCGTCACCGCGAGGGGCGAACAGGCTGTTGAGAGGCTTGGGAGGAAGCGAGGCTGTTGAGACCCGCTTTCACAACTTTTGATACGCGAGCCCGGTTCCTTCCGAGCCGGCAAAAAAGCGGCCCGCGGGTCAGGCAGGCTCGAACAGGGGTACGATCCGCATGCCGGGCACGAGGACGAGGCCCTTGTCGGTGATGCGGATTTCCGGAATTACGGAAAGTGGGATCAGGTTGAAGCCCATGTACGGGATGGTGCAGCCTGCCCGTATCCAGGCTTCCTTGAGGATACGCACCTCCTCGGCCACCGCCGTGACGCGCTTGTCGGAGAGGAGGCCGGCCACCGGAAGGGGTACCAGGGCGACGACCCTGCCGTCCTCAACGACGCAGACCCCACCCTGAATGCCGCGGATCGCATCGAGCGCCACGTGCATGTCGACCGGATCGAGGCCGGCGACGATGATGTTGTGGGAATCGTGTCCGACGCTGCTCGCCACGGCGCCGCGCCTCAGCCCGAACGCCCGTAGGAGCCCGTGCGCGACGTTGCCCGCCCGGCCGTGACGCTCGATCACGGTGACGAAGGTGAGATCGTTGTCGGCGAGCGTCGCGGGCCAGTCTGCGCCGGGTGCGAGGTCGAACACTTCGTGGGTGAGTTCGATGCCCGGCAGCGTGGTACGGATGGCGTTGACCCGGACGGGGCCCGTTGGGAGCGCGGGGGTCAGGGCCGGCAGCGGATCGGGCAGGTGCACCGTGGCGTAGGCGGGGGCCGGATAGCGGTAGGGGGCCGAAAGGGCCGCGTCGAGGAGCGGGGTGATCGCCCGGTCCTTCACCACGCATTCCCCGCCGTACCAGGTCGCTTGCGGTACGAGATCGTCATCGAGGAGCACGAGGTCGGCGCGCCGCCCGCCTCCGAGCCCGCCGATCTCGCCGTCGAGGCCATAACGGGTCGCCGGATGAAGCGACCCCATCGCCCAGGCTTGGGCTTTGGGGATGCCGAGGCGCACGGCCTCGCGGACGACCCAATCGAGGCCGAACGCCAGGAGGTCCTGTGCATCGCGGTCGTCGGTACAGACGCAGACGCGCTTGGCCGATGCGCCGTAGTCGAGCACTGTGCCGATGGCTTTTGGCAGGCTGTGCCACGGCGTCGTCGGCGGACCGCCCCGCAGGTAGATCCATACGCCGGCCTCGAGAAGATCGTCGGCGATGTCCCGGTCGATGGCCTCGTGGGTATCGGTCACGCCGCTGGCGGCGTAAGCGGCGACGAAGCCGCGTCCGTAGATGTGGCCGGAGACCGGGCGTCCACGCTCAAGGGATGCCGCGATGATGGCATGGGCGCGCGGATCGCCCTCGCACACGGCGACGAAATCCATCTTTTCGCCCAAGCCGATCGCTTCCGGCCAAGTGTCGAAAAGGCCTGAAATCTTCTGCGCCGTAAGGTCACCACCGGCCGTCTCGAGCGCGGGTGAGGTCGCCGGCACGGTGCTGGGCACCGTGAGGTAGATGTTGAGCGGAGCCTGGCGGGCGTCCTCCAGCATCCACGTGATGCCGTCCACGTCGAGCACGTTGCCGATCTCGTGGCTGTCGCACACGATGGTGGTGGTCCCGTTGAGGAGCGCCGCTTCAGCGTAGGCGCAGGCCGTCACCATGCTGCTCTCGATGTGCAGGTGCGGATCGACGAGGCCCGGCGCCAGGAGGCCGCCGCCGAGATCGACGCGCTCGGCCGCGCCCCGGTAGGTGCCCGCCGGCATCACGGCCGCGATCCGCCCGCCAGCGATCCACACCTCGCGCTCGAGCAGGACGCGCTCGGAATAGGTCGAGAGCAGGCGCGCACCGGTGAGGACACGGTCGGGCTCGGCTCGCCCGGAGGCCACCGCCGCGAGGTGCCGGGTCATGGTACTCAGGGGCGCGACGGAGAAACGGGTCAATGGTCGTCTGTCGGTCATGCCGGCTCCCGGAAGTCGCGCCCTTGTCACGGCGCGTGATCCTGACGCTCGGCATGCGGCGTGCCAAGTGCCGCCAGAGATCGGACGGGTTGCCAATCGCCTCCCGCGATCCCATTTGAGGGTCATGCCGGTCGCGACTCCTGTCGCTTGACCGGAGACGGCCACGATGACGGTTTGGGGTGACGCCGGATGTACGCGCACCTCCGGCCCCTCCGTGGCCGTTGGCTTTTGCCCGTCCCCTTCCCATCGTCCGAGCATCGTTCCGTCATGGCCAAGCGCACGAAGTCGAAACCGCAGGAGCGTGGCTCCGTCCTGTTCGACGTCCTCTACGAGGACGAGTCCCGCGCCTCGAACCGGCGCGTCCCCATGGAGATCCTCGGTGGCCTCGACGGCGATGCGCCGGCTCGGGAGATCATCGAGGAGCAGGACCGGGCCATCGCAGAGAAGTCCGGCCGGCCCCTGAAGCCCATCCGCAGCCTGACCCGTTCGCCGATCCGCGTGCCGAGCGCGGTGACGGGCGACTGATATCCGTCACCCGCCGGGCGAATCGTCCGGCGGATTCATGGAAGATGCGTCAGGCTTTCTTCAGGAACTGCGTCTTCAGCACCAGTCCTTTGACCTTCTCGGCGTTGCATTCGATCTCGCCGGGATCGCCGGTCAGGCGGATGTTCTTGATCAGCGTCCCGCGCTTCAGGGTCGTCGAGGTACCCTTCACCTTGAGATCCTTGATCAGGGTCACCGAATCGCCATCGGCCAGCTTGGTGCCGTTGGAATCCTTCGTGTCGTCCATTTTCGTTTCGTCTCAGGCCATAGATGGTGTGTAGGGCTGGCCGGCATCGGTCAGCGCCCGGTCCACGGCCTCGATGGCCAGCAGGATACGCATCAGATCCTCCGCCGCCGAAGCAGCCGCGAGTTCGCTGGCGCCGATGCGCTTCGACAGGGCGCTGCGCTGCCGGGCCAGACTGGCACGCGCCCGGTTCAGGTCGGTGATTTCCTCGGGCGTCATGGTCTCGTCTTCCCTCAAAGGCTCGCACGGGGCCGGACCGGCCGGTGGACCGCTCGGCGCCTCACGCAGCGCATGAGCGATGCCGCCTTTGAGCCATCGACGCAACGTCCGAATGACGGGCCGGCTTTCGCCCGACGGCTATCTCGCGGGTCCCGTCAGAACAGAGCGCCCTGCGCGTCCTCGTCGCTGGATCGCGGTCGATCCGCGGCCGGGGTTCCGGGAAGCTCCCGCGTCCCCTTCGGCTTGGCAACCGGTACGACAAGGTCAGGCCCGTCGTTGCGGGCATCGTTCACCCGCGAACTCACGGGGTCGAGCGTCAGCCAGTCGTCGGGGCAGGGCCGGCACAGGGCGGCGGCCGGGCCCGGTTCGACGCCCCGCGTGTCGAGCCAGGGCTCGATCTCATTGGGCGACAGGATCGCCGGCATCCGATCGTGAACCGCCGCCATCATCCCGTTGGCTCCCGTGGTGACGATGGCCGCCGTGTCGATCTCGGACCCGTCGGCCCCGAGCCAGTTCTCCCACAGGCCGGCAAGCGCCATGGGGGCGCCGTCGGCGCGGCGGATCATGAACGGCGTCTTCGTCGCGGTCTTGCCGGTACCCTCGCGGCGCCATTCGTAGAAGCCGTCGGCAAGGAAAACGCAGCGGCGGTGACGGAGCGCCCCGCGGAAGGTCGGTTTCTCCTGGATCGTCTCGACACGGGCATTGATGACGAGGGGAAAGCCCTTCGGGTCCTTGAGCCAGCTCGGCCACAGGCCCCAGCGCACGAGGCGGAAATGCCGGCGCCCGCGCTCGGAGATCACGATCGGCACCGGCTGCGTCGGCGCGATGTTGTACCGGGCCGGGAAGTTCGGCACCTCGGCATACCCGTAGAACAGTCGATGGATTTCCGGCGCCTGGAGGGCGAAGTAGCGACCGCACATGGCGCGAACCATCGGCAATCCGCGCCGATGGGGCAAGTCCTGCTCGGGAGCTGATCCTGTTCGGGAGCAACTCCGGTCTCTCAGCAGGACTCCCCGTTCTGCGAGCTTTCCCGTGAACGTCGGTCAGGCAGCGCGGACGGTGGCGAGGAAGCGGCTCATCTCGGCGCCAAGAAATTCCGACTGGCGCGACAGTTCGGAAGCCGAGGCGAGCACCTGGGACGCCGCCGCTCCCGTCTCCTCGGCTGCCGCCGCGACGCCGTTGATGTTGATCGTCACTTCGCTCGTTCCCGCCGCGGCCTGGGACACGTTGCGGACGATCTCCTGGGTTGCCGCCCCCTGCTGCTCCACGGCGGCCGCGAGTGAGGTGGCGACGGTGCTGATCTCACCGATGCGGTCGCGGATGGCTGCGATGGCGGTGACACTCTCACCCGTCGCGCCCTGGATGCGTGCGATCTGGCTGCCGATTTCTTCGGTTGCGCGCGCAGTCTGACTCGCGAGTTCCTTGACCTCGGCCGCGACCACGGCGAAGCCCCGTCCGGCCTCGCCGGCCCGCGCCGCCTCGATGGTGGCGTTGAGGGCCAGGAGGTTGGTCTGCGAGGCGATGTCGGCGATGAGCTTGACCACGTCGCCGATGCGCGCCGTGGCACTGCTGAGGTCCTGAACCAGGGCGGCGGTGGCACCGGCTTCGCGGACGGCAGCTTCCGCGAGACTTGCCGAGCCCTGAACCTGCCGGCCGATCTCATGGACGGACGAACCGAGTTCCTCGGCCGCCGCCGCCACGGTCTGGACGTTGATGGCGGCTTCCTCGGCGGCGGCCGCGACCGAAACGGATTGACCGCCGGTCTGCGTCGCCGTCGCGGTCATCGCCTGAGCGGTGGCCTGCAATTCCGTCGCAGCGGCACCGACCGAGCCGACGATTCCGCCCACCGAGCGCTCGAAGGCGTCCGCCATGTCGCGCATGCCCTGCCGGCGCTGGGCTTCCGCTCCGGCACGGGCCAGTGCCGTTTCACCCTCAAGCGCCTTCATCCGGACGAGCCCGTCCTTGAACAGCTGTACGGCGTCGGCGATGCGACCGATCTCGGTGCCGGTGCCCTGATGCGGGATGGTGACCCCGAGGTCGCCGTGTGCGAGGGCCGTCATCGGGCGGACCACGGACTCGATACCGCTCGCGATGCCCCGGATGATGAGGGCCGCCAATCCGATGGCCATGACGACGGCCGCCGCCACCGCCGCGATGGCAATGGTCCGGGTCCGGGCGGCGATGGCCGCGCCCTCGGACTCCGCCTGGGCGGCACCGATGTTGTTCAGGGCGATGATCTGCTCGAGGGCAAGGGAAGCCCGGCGACGGGGTTCGACGGCGGTGGAGGTGTACAGCCCGTAAGCCTTGCCCTGTTCGGCACCGCGTGCCGCGCCCACGATGCGGTCGGCCGCCTCGAAGAAGCTTTTAGCCTCACGTCGGAACGTATCGTAGAACGCCCGTTCCTCGGGCGAACTGATCAGCGGCTCGTAGGCGTCGGACCGTTCGGAGACCTGCTGACGTCGCTTGGCGAGATCCGCCTCGATCTTCGCAAGGTCGCCGGCATCCGTCGTCTGCGTCGCCCGCAGCAGGCTCGTGGTGTAGCGGGCCATGGAGACGTCGATCTCCCCGCTCGTCCGGACGCTCGGCAGCCAATTGGTCTGCACGGCGGTGAGCAGGCCGTTGATCCGGTCGACGCCGGAAAGGCCGAGCATGCCGATGGCCAGGATGAAGAGCGTGACGACGGCAAACGTCGCAACCAGCTTCGTGCGGATGGTCGTGGACCTGAACGGCATGCTCGGCTCTCCGAAGGCAGCCGTGAATCCACCGGTGTGGTCAAGCTGACGGCGTGTCCGGCGTAGCCCGATCGCGGTTAACGGACAGATACGACGCCAGATTGCCTAAAGCCATTTCTTCCAGCGGAAGAACACGTACGGCAGAACGGCGGCGACGACCATCATCACCACGGCCATCGGATAGCCGAAGCTCCAATCGAGTTCCGGCATCGCCTTGAAGTTCATGCCGTAGATCGAGGCGATGAGGGTGGGTGGCATGAACACCACCGCCATGACGGAGAACAGCTTGATGATGTTGTTCTGCTCGAGATTCACGAGGCCCAAGGTCGCGTCGAGGAGGAACTGGATCTTCGAGGACAGGAAGGTGGCGTGCTCCTCGAGCGACTGAAGGTCGCGCAGGGTCGAGCGCACGTCCTCGCGCAGCTCGCGCGGTGCCTTGGCGGTGCGGTAGGTGGCCGAGAGCGAGAGCAGGATGCGCTCCATGGAGACGAGGCTCTCGCGCTGCTTCGAGATGAGGTCGCCGTGGCGCCCGAGCGCGCGCAAGGTGTCCTGCAGGGCGGTGTTGCGGGCCGACGGGTCGGCTTTCTCCTCGAAGATCTTGCCCGAGAGGCGATCGATGCGCTCGCCCTGGAGCTGGAGCACGTCTGCGGCCCGGTCGATGACCGTCTCGATGAGACCGGCCAGGATGGTCTCGCCCGACGGCACGGCGGAGGGGCCGTTGCCCGTGGAGCGCCCGGCGCGCTGGGTGTACATCCGGAACGCCTGCGGCTCCTCGTAGCGCACGGTGACGAGGCGGTTGCCGCGCAGGATGAAGGTGATGCCGGCAAGCCCCGGCTCGTCGCCGTCGCTGACCTTGCTCAGCACCCGGCCGGTCATGTAGCGCGCGCCGTCCTCGACGTAGAGGAGCTCGGAGGGCTCGATGTCCTTCATTTCCTCGCGGGTCGGCACGGAGATGCCCATGAACGCTTCGACCTTGAGATCCTCCTCCCGGGTCGGGCGGATCATGTCGAGCCACACGGTGTCGTCGGGGATCGGGTCCTGCAGTTCGAGGGAACGGCGCTCGAGCAGAGTCTGCCCGGCGCCGGCGACCGGCTGGTGAATGAAGATCACGCGTTACGTCTCAGGCGAAGGCCCCGGGAGGCGGTGGACTCGCATCCGGCACGAAGAAGTCCGGAGCAAGGGGGATGTCGGGTGTGACGCGGTATTTTGTAAAGTCCGTGACACCCTGCTCCGCCAGGAAACTGTCGTCGATGAGGAAACGGCCGGAGTTTGTGCGGGCGGGGAGACTGAAAAGGGCGTGGGCCGCATCGGCGATGATCTCCGGCGTGCGGCTCGCCTGCATCAGGGCCTCGCCGCCGAGAAGATTTTGCACGGCCGCCGTCGCGATGGTGGTGCGCGGCCACAGGGCGTTCACCGCGATGCCCTGGCACCGGAGTTCGCCGGCGAGCCCCAGGACGCAGAGTGACATGCCGAACTTCGCCATGCTGTAGGCGAGATGCGGCGCGAACCACTTCTCCGCCATGTCGAGGGGCGGCGACAGCATCAGGATGTGAGGGTTCTCGGATTTTTCCAGATGCGGGATCGCGTATTTCGAGACCATGTAGGTTCCGCGCGTGTTGATCTGATGCATCAGGTCGAAGCGCTTCATCTCGGTCTCGGGTGTGCGGGTCAGCGAAATGGCGCTGGCGTTGTTCACGACGATGTCGATCCCGCCGAAGGTTTTCGCGGTTCTCTCGATGGCGGCGGCGACGCTGACCTCGTCGCGGACATCCACCAGCAGGGGCAGCGCCCTCCCCCCGGCCGCCTCGATGGCGGCGGCGGCCGTGTGGATGGTGCCTTCGAGCTTGGGATGCGGCGTATCGGTCTTGGCCGCGATGGCGACGTTGGCACCGTCCCGGGCCGCTCGCAGGCCGATGGCGAGGCCGATGCCGCGCGAGGCGCCGGTGATGAACAGTGTCTTGCCCTTCAATGATCCTGTCATGGCGGACGTCCTCTCAAGGGCCGATCTGGAAGCGCGCCGGCCGGGTGCCGTCAGCGTCTGTGAAGCCGTAATGGGCAGCGAGATCGCCCGCGTGCAGGATGCGCCCGGCCTGGGCCGCGATGTCCGGGTCGGCGGCGAGTGCCGCAAGCGCCCGACCCGCATAGAGCGGGGTCTCCGTGGCCCGATCGGCGTGCCCGAGATCGACCACCCGCTCCGTGCGGACGAAGCCCGGCGACAGGGCCAGTGCCGTGACGCCGTGGGGCGCCAGTTCCTGGGCGCAGGCGAAGGCGAGACGGTTGGTGGTCGCCTTGGCGAGATCGTAGAACACGTCGCCGAGGTAGCCGGGGCCGGTGTCGAACGACACGAAGGCGACGAGGCCGGCCTTCGCCGCCACCATGGCGGGCGCCACGGCGCGGGCGAGCAGGAGGCCAGGGTAAGGCCCACTGCCGAAGAACTCCGAAAGCGGTTCGGCCGAGCGGCGCCAGAACGGCGTGCCCCAGGCGGCGCCATCGGGGTAGCGCTCGCCGTCGTAACCTTCGGCGCCGCCCCAGACGCTGGAGACCGCCACATCGATCCGGCCGAAGCGGCGCAGGGCCCAGTGGACCAGGGTGTCGACGGCGCGTTCGCTGGTGTGATCGCAGAGGTAATGGTGGCCGGTGCCACCGGCGGCGTCGACGATCCGGGCGGTGTCCTCGATGGTCTCGGGCCGTCCGTCCGTGCGCGGCCCGGTCTCGCTGGAGCGGCCGGTGACGATCACCGTGGCGCCGGCCTCGCCGAGCGCCTGCGCGATCCCGCGCCCGACGCCCCGCGAGGCCCCGGCGACGAGGCAGATCTTCGTTCGGAGGTCGGGGGCCAGGGTCACGTCTTGCGGGACCGGTTGAGGAAGGCCGCGAAAGCGGTTTGAGCTTCGGGCGAGCGCAGGCGCGTCTCGAATGCCACCGCCTCGGTTTCGACCGCCGCCTCCAGGGCGGCCTGATCGCCGCGGATGAGCGCGCGGGTGGCTTGCATCGGCCCCTTCGGCAGGGCGGCGAGGCGGCCGGCCTTGGTGAGGGCGTGGTCGAGGAGTAGATCGGCCGGGATGACGGCGTTGACGAGGCCGAGGCGCACGGCCTCGTCGGCATCGTAGGGTTCGGAGAACAGCAGGATCTCCGTCGCCCGCTGCAAGCCAATGCGGCGCGGCAGCAGGTAGCTCGAACCGGCCTCCGGCACGAGGCCGAGTTCCACGAACGGCATGCGGAAGCGCGCCGCCGGGCTGGCGTAAACGAGGTCGCAATGCAGGGTCAGCGTCGCGCCGATGCCCACCGCGACCCCGTCCACGGCCGCCACCATGGGCGTCCGGGTCCGGGCGAGCTGGCGGATGAAGTGCAGGGCGGGCGAGTTCTCGAACGGATGCCGCGACGCCTCCACGAAGTCCGACAGGTCGTTGCCGGAGCTGAATGCCCCGGGCGCCCCCGAAAACACGACGGCGCCGATGGCCTCCGACCCGTCGGCCTCCGCCAAGGCCTCGCGCAGGGCGTCATACATGGCGCTGGTCAGCGCGTTCAGCTTGTCGGGCCGGTCGAGGCGGATGAGGCGGACACTGCCGGTATCCTCGATGACAACGTGCTCGGTCATGATGGTTCCTTGCTGGTCTCGCCGTCCGCTGCGTGCCCCTCCCGCAGAGGGAAAGGGGTTTCGCGCTAACCCGCCAGGGCCAGGGCCGCCGCCTCGGTGAAGGCACCGCCGTCGATGACGCTGTCGGCGAGGCCGGCCGCCGCCGTCAGCTCGTTCTCGGCGAAGAACCGCGCCAGGGCGATGCGCCCGGCATGGGCCGGGTCGGTCTCGCCGGCCTGGAGGGCGGCCCGCGCGGCGCGGGCTTCCAGCGCCAAGCAGGCTCCACCCTGGACGAGGCCGAACAGGCGCAGGTACGGCGTCGCCCCGGCGAGCGCTGTTTCCGGCCGGTTTGAGGCCAGCGCCGCCAGCTGGAAGCTTGTCGCCCGGTCGAGGCTTTCGATGCCGGCGCGCAGGCGCGCACCCAGATGGCCGTAGGCCGGGTCGGCATCCTTCATGAGCCCCTCCGCCACCCGGCGCAGGGACGCGATCTGGGCGCGGACCGTGGCGCCGCCCTTGAGCGGCAGTTTGCGGGTGACGAGGTCGATGGCCTGGATGCCGTTCGTGCCCTCGTAGATCCCGAGGATGCGCGCGTCGCGCATGTGCTGGGCCGCGCCCGTCTCCTCGACGAAGCCCATGCCGCCATGGACCTGCACCCCGAGCGACGTGACCTCGTTGGCGATGTCCGTGGAGAACGCCTTGGCGACGGGGGTCAGGAGGGAGGCGCGGTCGTGGGCGGCCTGCCCCTCCGGCCCTTTCGCCCCGTCGAGGGCCGCGGCCGTGAGATAGCAGATGCCGCGCGCCGCCGCCGTGTAGGCCCTCATGGTGAGCAGCATGCGCTGGACGTCGGCATGCTCGACGATGGCGCTCGGGCCTTGCGCGCCCGGCGCTCTTCCTTGACGGCGCTCGCGGGCATAGGCCAAGGCGCCCTGCGTTGCCCGCTCGGCGATACCGACGCCCTGAAGGCCGACGTTGAGACGGGCCGAGTTCATCATCGTGAACATGCAGGCGAGCCCGCGGTTCTCCTCGCCGATGAGCCAGCCGATGGCGCCCCCCTGGTCGCCGAAGGCCATGGAGCAGGTCGGCGAGCCGTGGATGCCGAGCTTGTGCTCGATGCCGGAGCAGCGCAGGTCGTTGCCACTGCCGTCGGGCAGGATCTTCGGCACGAGGAACAGCGAGATCCCGCGCGTGCCGGCCGGCGCGTCCTTGAGCCGGGCGAGCACGAGGTGGACGATGTTGTCGGTGAGATCGTGCTCGCCGTAGGTGATGTAGATCTTCGAGCCGACGATGCGGTAGCGGCCGTCGCCGACGGGCTCCGCGTGGCTGCGCAGAAGGGCCAGATCCGAGCCCGCCTGCGGCTCCGTCAGGTTCATGGTCGCGGTCCATTCGCCCGAGACGAGCCTGCCGAGGTAGCGCGCCTTCAGATCCTCGGAGCCGTGCTGCGCCAGGGCCTCGATACCGCCGGCGGTGAGCAGCGGGCACAGGCCGAACGCGATGCTGGCCGCATTCCACATTTCGGTGCAGGCGGCGTTGAGCAGCAGCGGCAGGCCCTGGCCGCCGTGGTCCGGATCGGCCGAGAGACCGTTCCAGCCGCCCTGCGTCCAGGTCCGGTAGGCGTCGCGCCAGCCCGGCGCCGTCGTGATCGCCCCGTCCACGAACGGCGTGCCGTGGCGGTCGCCGGACCGGTTCAACGGTGCAATGACTTCGTCGGCGATGCGGGCCGCCTCGTCGAGAATCGTCCGGGCGTCGTCGGGGGTGAGGTCGTCCCCCAGTACCGTATCGAGCCCGGCGACGTGGCGCAGGGCGAACAGCATCTCGGAAACCGGGGCGCGGTAGGTCATGGGGCTCCCTCGAACCGTCTTCTTGTGTTGCGCTTTGCGCGCTTGGCGTCTCGTTCGGGACCCGGTTTGACGCAACGGCCGGCCCGGCGCTAGAGCACCCCCTGGCGTCGACGCAGCCCCACGCGCGGGTAAGCCTCGAACACGCAACGACTTACGTTCGCTCCGTAGACGTGGGACGCGGAGCGCCCGGTCGGTTTCCAGGGATAGTTTAGATATGAACGATCTCGGGTCAAGCCTTCGCCTCCTGGCTGACGCGGCTGGGATCGCGGAGGCCGCGCGGTTCCTCGGCTCCGGGTGCACCGTCGCTTTCCCGACGGAGACCGTCTACGGGCTCGGCGCCGACGCCTCCGATCCGGTGGCCGTGGCCCGCATCTACGCCGCTAAGGAGCGACCGCGCTTCAATCCTCTCATCGCGCACGTGGCGGAGTTCGCTTCCGCGCAGGCGCAGGGCGTGTTCGATGATGCTGCCCTGGCCCTGGCCAAAGCGTTCTGGCCCGGTCCCCTCACCCTCGTGGTCCCGGCGGGGCCCAATTGCACCGTTTGCGACCTCGCCCGTGCCGGCCTTGCAAGCGTTGCGCTCCGGGTGCCCGATAATGCCGTCGCCCGCGATCTCCTCGCTCGAGTTGGCCGCCCGGTGGCGGCGCCGTCCGCCAACCGGTCCGGCCGGGTGAGTCCTACCTGCGCGGCGCACGTGCTGGCCGACCTCGACGGGCGGATTTCCGCCGTCCTCGATGGCGGGACGGCGCCGGTGGGGGTGGAATCGACGGTGGTTGCGTGTCTTGGAGGCCCCCCACGCCTGCTGAGGCCGGGTGGCGTGACGCGGGCCGCGCTGGAACGGGTGCTGGGATACCATCTTGCCGGCGCGGACCCGGGCACCGCCCCGGTTCCCATCGGACCGGGGCTCCTCGCCTCTCACTACGCGCCCCGTGCCCGCGTCCGACTTCACGCCGTGAGTGCCGCGCCGGACGAAGCGGTACTGGCGTTCGGTGGAATCCCCGAGACCGTAGAGGTTCTGGCTCGGCTCGATCTCAGCCCGGCGGGCGATCTCGCCGAGGCCGCTGCGAACCTATTTTCGGCCCTGCGCTCCCTCGATGCGTCGGGAGCCGCCTCCATCGCCGTGGCGTCGATCCCGGAGACGGGCCTCGGCGAGGCGATCAACGACCGTCTGCGCAGGGCCGCTGCGCCGCGATAAATTTTTTCACCGGACCGGAACTTATCGCAGTGATGGCCCGTTCGCTGATTACGAAGGCCAGTTCAGCCCCCAAATGGCCTTTTCCCTTACAAGGCTTGGAGTGATCCGAGCCTTTTTTCTTGGACGCTCAGCCGGCGAGCTTGCCGGCGATGCCGGCGACATGACGGCCCTGATAGCGGGCACCGGCCAAGTCCGCGGCGCTCGGCTGACGCGAGCCGTCCCCGTCCGCAAGGGTGGTGGCGCCGTAGGGCGAGCCGCCCTTCACCTCGTCGACCCCCATTTGGCCCTGGAAGGCGTAGGGCAAGCCGACCACCACCATGCCGTGGTGCAAGAGTACCGTGTGGAAGCTCGTCAGTGTCGTTTCCTGACCGCCGTGCTGGCTCGCCGTCGAGGTGAAGGCCGAGCCGACTTTCCCGACAAGGGCGCCCTTGGCCCACAGGCCGCCGGTCTGGTCGATGAACTGTTTCATCTGTGCGGCCATGTTACCGTAGCGGGTCGGAGTGCCGAAGATGATGGCATCGTAGTCCGGCAACTCGTCCACGGTGGCGATGGGGGCGGCCTGATCCAGCTTGTAGTGCGATTGGCGGGCGACCTCTTCGGGCACCAGTTCCGGCACGCGCTTGATCGTCACCTCGGCGCCGGCCTCGCGGACACCCTCGGCAACGGCCTCTGCCATCTTTTCCACGTGGCCCCACGACGAATAGTACAGCACCAGAACCTTGGTCATCGCGTCGTCTCCCGACGGTTGGCATGGTCCGACCCCATCGGGGCCGGCTTACGTTTCACCAGGCCTTATCGCCTAGAAGCACCCTTGCGAAAACGCCCCGTTCTGCAAAACGATCTTTGCAAAAATGCACGAGTTGAGCACGCCTAATGGACTGGGACGACTTCCGCCTCGTACGCAGCGTCGCCGAACATGGCGGCCTGACGCGGGCGGCCGAGCATCTCGGTATCAACCCCTCGACGGCGTTCCGCCGCCTCGCCGGGATCGAGGCAGTCCTCGGTATCATCCTGTTCGACCGCCACCGCGCCGGCTACGTGCCGACGGCGCCGGGGGTCGTCATGGTGGAGGCCGCCGTCCGCATGGAGGCCGAAGTCGCGCGCTTTACGCGCGAACTCGCTGGGCAGGATCGCAGCCCCGCCGGTGACCTTCGGATCACGACCCCGGCGGGCCTCGTCGCCGACATGCTGATGCCGATCCTGGCGCGCTTCTCCGCACGCCATCCGCGCATTCGCCTCCACCTCCTTGTGGCGGAGGAAACCCTCAACCTATCCCGCCACGACGCCGACGTGGCCCTGCGCGCCAGCGACGCGCCGTCCGCATCCCTGGTGGGGCGTCGCCTCGCGACCATCGCCTGGGCGGTCTATGGACGGTCGGACTTCACCGGCAAACCGATGGATGGGTGCCCGTGGGTCGTGCCGGGCGACGGTGTGGCGGGCGGACGTTTCGCACATTTTCTCGAAGGGCGTGCGCCCGCCGAGCGGGTGGTCCTCACCCTGAATACGGTCTTGGGTTTGCGCGAGGCAGTGGAAGCGGGCATCGGCATCGGCCCCCTGCCCTGTTGGTCGGCCCACGGGCGTCCGGACCTCGTTCAGCTGTCGGACCACATGCCGGAGCTGTCCGCCGGCCTATGGCTCCTGACCCATCCGGACCTGCGCCACGCCGCGCGGGTCCGGGCCTTCATGGATTTCATGACGGAGGAAATCGTCGCCCTACGCCCCCGGATCGAGGGGAGATCTACTTCGTCTCAATGATCTCGATGTCCTGACCATTTACCGTGACGGTGTCGCTCACGCCCTTGCCCGTCAAAGCGCGCGCCATGGGGGAAACGTAGGACAGGCTGCCCTTGGTCGGATCGGCCTCGTCTTCGCCGACGATACGAAAAGTCTGGCGGCTGTCGTCCTCACGGGCGATGGTCACCGTGGAGCCGAACCGCACCACGTCGCCGGGCTCGACTTCGACGAGCTGGGCCGAACCCAGCCGCGCCGTCCAGTAATGCAGGTCGCGGGTCACGCGGGACTCGTCCGCCTTGGCATCGGGCGTCAGGGCCGAAAACGCGTCGCGCAGGCGTGCGACCTCGCCTTCGATCTGCGCCAATCCCTCGGGGGTGACGAAATTCGGATGCTCGGAGATGGGGCGATCGGGAAGATCCTCGAAGGCTTCGCCGCCCTCGGTCTCTTTGACAAATGCACTGCTCATGAAACCAGCAATGCATCCCGGCACGGCTAAGTTCCGCTCAAGGGACCGTTACCACGGTCCGGCCGCGCACCGCGCCGGCCAGAATCCGCTCGGCAAGGCGATCGACCTCGGCCAAGGGCACCGTCGTGGTCATGGCGGCGAGGGCCGCACGGTCGAGATCTCGGGCGAGGCGCGTCCAGGCCTCGCGGCGCTTCGGCAGGGGCGTCGTCACGCTGTTGATGCCGAGGAGTGACACGCCGCGCAGGATGAACGGCGCCACGGAAGTCGGCAGATCGATGCCCTGGGCCAAGCCGCAGGCGGCCACGGCGCCATCGGATTTCGTGCCGGCGAGCACGTTGGCGAGGGTGACCGAGCCGACGGCGTCTATGGCGACGGCCCAGCGCTCCTTGGCGAGCGGCTTGCCCGGAGCGGAGAGTTCGGTGCGGTCGAGGATCTCGGCGGCGCCAAGCCCGCACAGGTAGTCCGCTTCGTCGGTCCGGCCCGTGGACGCGATGACGTGCCATCCCGCTCGGGCGAGCAGCGCCACCGCGACGGAGCCGACGCCACCCGACGCACCGGTGACCAGAGCGGGTCCATCGCCGGGTCTCGCGCCGTGGTGCTCCAGAGCCATGAGGGAGAGCATGGCCGTGTAGCCGGCCGTGCCGATGGCCATGGCCTCGTTGGCGCCCAAACCACCCGGCAGGGGTACGAGCCAGTCGCCCTTCACCCGCGCCCGCTCGGCATAGGCCCCGAGGTGGCTCTCGCCCACGCCCCAACCCGTCAAGATCACGGCGTCGCCGGAGGTGTAGTCGGGGTGAGACGAGGTCTCGACGATCCCTGAGAAATCGATGCCCGGGATCATGGGGAAGCGGCGCACCACGGGCGAGCGCCCGGTCATGGCGAGTCCGTCCTTGTAGTTCACCGTCGAATGGGTGACCCGGACGGTGACGTCGCCGTCCATGAGGTCGGCCGCGTCGAAATCGCGGAACGTCAGGGCTTGTCCCGCCTCGGTCTTCTCGACCACCCACGCCTTGAATCGGTCCATGCGCGCCTCCCGTTACATCAGGGAGGTGTGGCGAACCCGCCTCGAATCAAGCGCCCCGGCCGGAAAGGCCCGCCGGGGCGCCGTCCATCTCAATAGCCGTCGTAGATGCTGCCCGATGAGAAGCCGAGGCCGACGCCGATGTCGGCCGAGCTGGCGCCGGCGATGCCGACGGCATCCGGAATCGATCCGATCCGGGGGCCATAGACGCCGGGATAACCGCCGCCGGTGCCGTCATTCGCCGGCACCCAGCCCGCGCGGGCGGGCTGGACGAGGATGCGGCGGCGCACGCTCGCGTACTCGGCCGGAATCGTCTCCGGGATCGACTGGGCGGGCTGAACCAGCACCCGGCGGTGACGCACGGAATATTGCGGCGGCACGTTCACCCAGCAGCCGACGAGCTCGCCGTAGGCGTCACGGCTGGTCTGCCAGACCCGGCCGCCGGGGCTGACGACGATGCGTTCCGACACGGTTTCGTAGATGGGGGGCACCGTCCGGTAGACCGTCTCGGCCGGGCGAACGAGAACGCGCTCGGATACGGCGCCGTAGACCGGGGGCGTCGAGACGTGGCGGTAGCACTCGGCCCCGCCGCAGCCCCCCGCCTGGGCGGAGGAAGCGAGCAGGACGGCGCCGGCGATGGCGGTGGCGAGCGGAATGAGTCGGGTGACCGGCGCGGTCATGCGGGTTTCCTCGGGCTGAAAGGCGGATACGGGCGAAATGGCGCCATTCGGGTGCGCGCATCTCGACGTATCAGAGGCAGCCAAGTTGCCCTCGGAGCAAGCCGAATTGAGATTCAGGGTAAAGTTAACCTAAGCTTAGGACTACTTAGGGTTTGCGCTACTTAGGTAAAAATCGATGGAACCAGAGCGGGTTCAAGTCTGCCCACGCTTGAGCTGGTAGAAGATGTGCCGCCCGATGACATCCATCTTGCGCAGGCGTCGGGACCAGCCGGGTTTCACGTAATCCGCATGGTAATGCGTCGCGCCTCCCACCTCACTGAGGTAGGTCCGCCCCTCGATCACCGCGCTGGCGATGCGGGTGGCCGACTGCCATGACGGACCGTCGGTGATGCGGAGCGATTTTCCCTCGCAGGCGAAGGAGAACTGGCATCCCATGTAGCGGTGGCGATTCTGATAGACGACGCCGCAGACATTGCTCGGATAGAGCCCGCTTTTCACCCGGTTGAGGACCACCTGCGCGACGGCCGCCTGGCCGTCCTCGGGCTCGCTGCGGGCCTCGAAATATACCGCCTCGGCGAGGCAGCGCTGCTCGCGGTCGAGGGCGTCGGGGCCGATGAGGTCGGCGTAGCGATGGCGGGCGCTGTCGGGCATGGCGAGTTCGGTGGCATCGCGGCGCGGCGAGAAGCCCGGAATGGCGAGGTTCGCGGCCGCGACTTCGATGGGCGTCGCGTCGGCCGGGGCCGGGGTGGTCGAAGACAGGGCGACGGCGCGCGGAATCGCCGGCGTCGATCCGTCACCGGTCTCGATGGCCCCCTCCCCGTCCGCCCGCGGCGGGACGAAGCCGAGATCCGGTTCAAGATCGGGGTTCCAGATGGCCGGGCCGGGCGAGAGCACGCCGCTGACCGAACCGGGGAGAGTCGCGGTCAGGACCGAACCCGCGCCCTGTATCTCCGGATCGGCGTAGAGAGCTGCCCTCACCACATCGGCATGCAGCTTCCCGCCGCGGCCGAACAACGGTGTGCCCGGCGGCAGAACCGGCGCGATGCGTGCGTCCCGCACGATCAGCCGTATCGTGCCCTCCGTACCGGCGGTTGCCGTGAATGACACCAGGAAGCCGATGCCGGCGGCCCAGGGCGCCATGGCAGCGCTGAGCCAGCGCAGGCTCGAATCCCGTCTAACCCGTTTCGTGCCCACGCCAACCGTTCCACGCACCGCAACACTGGTCCGGCCTGGCGTTCACGTCACCTGCGAAAGGCTTCCGTGTGCGGCATCCGGTTCCGGCATGATCGCGTGGCATGGTTGCGGAGCGGTTAAGCTCGCTTCGCAACGCTTGGTTCAAAATGTTCCGGGTCGCCCATGTATCACGGCGAAAGCCTTCACCAGGGCGGCTGGAGCAGTGTCGCCACCGTTCCGCATACCGGCAATCCGCTCGGCATCGGCACCGCTCTGGGTAGCCACGGCGAACACCAGAAGCGCGAGCGTCGCAAGGCCGCCAAATCCCCAGAGATAGACCTGTTGGACCACCCTGGGAATCGGGACGGCGGCGGGATTTTCGTTGAGAAACAAGGGTGTGGGCGTCGTATCGATCATGGCCGGCGTTCCCACGCGATGGCAGCCGCCACAATGAGCTGGAATCCCCGCGCAACGGTTCGGCACTAGCACTGAACGTGCCGGCACGAAATCGGTTCGCCGCGTTTTCGACAATTTGTTGAACGGAATTTGCCCTGCCCCTCCTGAGCGGCGTGGAACCACCCGGGAGGGGCGAGATCAAGCCTTTGCGTCAGGCCTTCTTGGCCTTATCGCGGGCGGCCAGGGCCGCCTGCGCGGCGGCCAGACGGGCGATCGGAACGCGGTAGGGCGAGCACGACACGTAGTCGAGGCCGACCTCCTGGCAGAAGGCGATGGAGGCGGGGTCGCCGCCATGCTCGCCGCAGATGCCGAGCTTGATGTCCGGGCGGACGGCTCGACCGCGCTCGACGCCGATACGCACGAGTTCACCCACCCCCTCCTGATCGATGGAGATGAACGGGTCGGCCGCCAGGATTCCCTTCTGGGTGTAGGCTCCGAGGAAGGTCGCCGCATCGTCGCGGGAAATGCCGAGGGCCGTCTGGGTCAGGTCATTGGTGCCGAAGGAGAAGAACTCCGCCGTTTCGGCGATGTCGCCCGCCCGCAGGGCCGCGCGGGGCAACTCGATCATCGTACCGACCTGATAGACGACGGCGCTGCCGGTTTCCTCGGAAACGGCCTTCGCCATGGCGTCGATACGTGCCTTGACGATGTCGAACTCCATCTTGGTGAAGACCAGCGGCACCATGACCTCCGACGTCACCGGGGCGCCGGTCTCCTTGGCGGCCTGGACGGCGGCCTCGAAGATGGCGCGGGCCTGCATCTCGGCGATCTCCGGGAAGGCGATGGCGAGGCGGCAGCCACGGAAGCCCAGCATCGGGTTGAACTCGTGCAGCTCCGTCATCCGGCGGCGCAGCTTGTCCTCCGACACGCCCATGCTGGTCGCCACATCCCGCACCTCCTCGTCCGTGTGCGGGAGAAATTCGTGCAGCGGCGGATCGAGCAGGCGGATCGTGACGGGCAGACCCGACATGATCGTGAACAGCTCCGCGAAGTCCTGGCGCTGGTAGGGCAGGATCTTGGCGAGCGCCGAGCGGCGCCCTTCGGCGTCGTCGGCCAGGATCATCTCGCGCACGGCGACGATGCGGTCGCCTTCGAAGAACATGTGCTCGGTGCGGCACAGGCCGATGCCCTCGGCGCCGAAATTGCGCGCGGCGCGGGCGTCGGTGGGGGTGTCTGCGTTGGTACGGACCTTCATGGTGCGGACCGCGTCGGCCCACCCCATCAGGGTGGCGAACTCGCCCGAGAGGGACGGCTCAAGCATCGCCACCTCGCCGAGCAGCACCTGACCGGTGGAGCCGTCGATGGTGATCCTGTCGCCGGCCTTCAGCACCGTGCCGGCCACCGACAGGGTGCCGGCCTTGTAATCGACCCGGACGGTGCCGCAGCCCGAGACGCAGGGCTTGCCCATGCCTCTCGCCACCACCGCGGCGTGGGAGGTCATGCCGCCGCGCGTCGTCAGGATGCCCTCCGACGCGTGCATGCCGTGGATGTCCTCAGGGCTCGTCTCGATCCGCACGAGAATGCACTTGCGTTCGGCCTTGCGGGCAGCCTCGGCATCCTCCGAGTTGAACACGATCTCGCCCGTGGCGGCACCCGGCGAGGCGGGAAGGCCCGAGGCGATGACCTTGCGCTCGGCCTTCGGATCGATGGTCGGGTGGAGAAGCTGGTCGAGGGCCGCCGGCTCGATCCGGCCGATGGCCTCCTCCTGGGTGATCAGGCCTTCCGCCGCGAGATCGACGGCGATGCGGAGCGCGGCTTTGGCCGTGCGCTTGCCGTTGCGGGTCTGGAGCATCCAGAGCTTTCCGCTCTCGATGGTGAATTCCATGTCCTGCATGTCGCGGTAGTGGGTCTCGAGGAGACCGTAGATCCGCACGAGCTCGGCGTAGGATTCGGGCATCGCCCGCTCCATGGACGGCTTTTCCGACTTGGCCTCGAGCCGAGCCTTCTCGGTGATGTCCTGCGGCGTGCGGATGCCCGCCACCACGTCCTCGCCCTGGGCGTTGATCAGGAACTCACCGTAGAGAGCGCGTTCGCCGGTGGACGGGTTGCGGGTGAAGGCGACTCCAGTGGCCGAGGTGTCGCCCATGTTGCCGAACACCATGGCCTGGACGTTGACGGCCGTGCCCCAGCTCTCCGGGATGTTGTTCAGCTCACGATACTTTTTGGCGCGGGGGATCATCCACGAATCGAACACGGCGCCGATGGCGCCCCAGAGCTGATCTTCGGCCCCTTGTGGGAAGTCCGAACCGTGCTCGGCCTTCACGATGGCCTTGTACTTGGTCACGAGCTGCTTCCAGTCCTCGGCACCGAGTTCGGTGTCGAGGCTGACGCCCTTCTCGTCCTTGTAATGCTCCAGGGCTTCCTCGAAGGCATGGTGTTCCACGCCCAGCACCACGTTGGAATACATGGTGATGAAGCGACGATAGGAATCGTAGGCGAAGCGCGGGTCGCCGGCACCCTCGGCCAACGCCTCGACG
Source organism: Methylobacterium sp. Leaf99 (assembly GCF_001422375.1). Classification (GTDB taxonomy): domain Bacteria; phylum Pseudomonadota; class Alphaproteobacteria; order Rhizobiales; family Beijerinckiaceae; genus Methylobacterium. The sequence continues at coordinate 74,901 of NZ_LMMU01000001.1, forward strand.
GTGACGTCGTTGAGGCCGAGATTGAGCACCGTGTCCATCATGCCGGGCATCGAAGCGCGGGCGCCCGAGCGCACGGAGACGAGGAGCGGGTTCTTCGGATCGCCGAAACCGCGGCCAGTGAGTTTACCGACGGCGTCGAGGGCCGCTGCGACTTCGGCCTTCAGCTCGGCCGGATAGGTCTGTGCGTTGTCGTAGTAGGCCGTGCAGACCTCGGTCGTGATGGTGAAGCCCGGCGGCACCGGCAGGCCGAGATTCGACATCTCGGCGAGGTTCGCGCCCTTGCCTCCGAGGAGGTTGCGCATGGACGACTGGCCCTCGGCCTTGCCGTCCCCGAAGGAATAGACCCACTTGCCCATCGTCACCCATCCGGTTGCAGATTGAAACGCGAACCACGCGCCTACCGTACCGGGCGGGTTGGACCATCTCCTGCTGCAACGCAAGATGAACGCGGCATGGAGCGCAGGCCCGCATGACGGTTTCCCCGGTCTGTCACCGGCGGTCGTCGCGCCGGCTCAGGAGAGCGCCCGAAACACCCCGAGGCCAATCAGCCCGACGAGGATGAGGTAGGCCGCGACGATGAAATTCAGCAGCCGGGGGATCAGCAGGATGAGCACCCCCGCCGCGAGGGCGACGAGGGGCTGCAGATGCGCGATGGTGATGGTCATGTCTCAGAATCCGTCCTTGGCTCAGAATCCGTCCTTGGCTCAGAATCCGTCCTTGGCTCAGACCCGATACTTGCCGTTGCGCTTCACCAGCACCTGGGTCCCGACCGGAACACGCTCGTAGAGGTCAACGATGTCCTCGTTCAGCATCCGCACGCAACCGGACGAGAGCTGCTCGCCGATGCTCCAGGGCTCGTTGGTGCCGTGGATGCGGAAGAGCGTGTCGCGGTTGCCCTGGTAGAGGTAGAGCGCTCGGGCACCGAGGGGATTGTCGAGACCGCCCTTGCGGGTGCGCGGCAGGTCCGGGTTGAGGGAGACCATGGTGGTGGTGGGGCTCCAATCCGGCCACACGCCCTTGCGGGCGATGCGAGCTTCGCCCTTCCACGAGAACCCCGCCTTGCCGACGCCGACGCCGTACTGCACCGCCGTGCCATCCTCCTGCACCAGGGCGATCTGCCGGTTGTCGATATCGACCACGATGGTCCCGGGCTTCTCGGGACCGGTGTAGCGCACGATCTGGCGGCGGTACTTCGGATCGAGGCGCGACTTGTCGACGATGGGCACGTCGAACGGCTTGTCCGGCATTGTCCCGGTGTACCAGGCCGCATCGTCATCGGCGGCGACGTTGACCGGCCCGCGCGCGTTGCAGGCGGCCAGGGGGGCGATGAGGAGCAGGCCGAGGATGAGGCGGCGGGTGGACATGGCGGGCTCCATGATGGGCGGCGTCGAATTCTGATGTCCTGACTAACCGCCCCGGGCCATGGAGGGTGTATCTTTCCAGCCGCAGGTACCGGGAAGCAGCAGGGACGCCGTCGCGAGCTTCAGGACAATCGCGCGGGTGGATCTGCCCTGTCGCGGTGGTTTCGCACCTTGCCCGAGGGCGACCACCGACCGTTAAGCGCGTTGATCCGGCGCCGATCCCGGCCATACCGTCCGGCTTGGACAACGAGGATAGCCCAATGGCCGCCACCCAAACTCTCCCGGTTTCGGATATCGAGGAGGTGATTCAGGAACTCGGCCCTGCGATCCATCTCGACCATTGCGTGATCCACGTCTCGGACTGGGCGCGTTCGACGGCCTTCTACCGTGACGTGCTCGGGGCCGAGATCCTGGCCCGTCCCGTCGGAGCCGCCTATCGCTTCGGCGGGGTGCAGCTCAATGTCCACGGCCCCGGCGTCGAAGCGATGCCGCTGGCGGACAGGCCGGTGATGCCGGGCAACAGCGACCTGTGCTTTCGCTGGTCCGGCCCCATCGAGGGGGCGATCGCGCACCTGGCCGCCCATGGCGTGCCGGTGGAACTCGGGCCGGTGGAGCGCAGCGGCGCGGCGGGCGCGGGCATCAGCGTGTATTTCCGGGATCCCGACGGCTCGCTGATGGAGTTCATCACCTACCCGGAAGCGTGATCAGCCCCGACTCTGGGCGAGCTGCTGGTTGGTCTGCTCCAGGCGAAGGGCGAGTTCTCGCATGACGGCGATCCCGATCTGGGGGAACTGCGCCAGCAGCTCGAGGAAGACGGTGCGGTCGATTCGCAGGGCGGTAATCGGGCTGAGCGCTGCCACCGTGGCCGAGCGCGGCTGATCGGCAAGAATTCCCATCTCGCCCAGCAAGGCATTGGCGCCGAGCAGTGCCAGACGAAACGGTCCCTGCGGCCCGTCGATGGAGACCTCGGCCTCGCCCTCCAGGATCAGGTAGGCGGCATCGGCCGCATCCCCGCGCGCGAACAGCCCCTGTCCGGCCTCGAAATGAACCCGCTCACTGGTGAAGGCGAGGAGCTTCAGACGCGACGGCTCGACGCCACGAAACAGCGGGACCTGACGTAAGGAGGAGACCTCGGTGTCGAGAGTCATCGGCGGCGCAACGTGCTGATCGGCATCGGAAGATCTTTCAGCGCTCTCCCCCTCGCGCGGGCGATCGATGGGCGCTTCCTATCCACGCGATTTGCGTGGGGATTGTCCAGCCCCGGCGCCGGTTCGGGGCGGGATGACGCCCCTGCGTGACTAGGGAACCGGCACCCGATCATTTCCGACGCCCACCTCTACAGCCACGCTTGTACGGCCACGCTTAGTTCGGGGCGATGGTGAAACCCGCTGAACTTGGCTGCCGATCTTGGCGGAGGAACAATCGATATTGGCAAAGGTTGTCCCGGTAGCGAGAGCAATGTTGAGGAGGCGCTGATGCCATCAGGAAATTCCACCTCGAAGCGGGGCTTTGCCTCAATGGATTTGGAACGGCAGCGCGAGATCGCGAGCAAGGGCGGGCGGAGCGTGCCGGCGGAGAAGCGTTCGTTCTCCCAGGACCGAGAACTCGCTTCGTCGGCCGGTCGTAAAGGCGGACAATCCACCGGTACCGGCCGTCCAGGCGACGACTAAGGCCCATACCCTTGGGGCTCCGCATGGAGCCCCATTTTTTCACGACAATCAAAACGAATAAAAGGGCTCCTTCCTGTTCTGAAGGAGCCCTTTTTCATACGAAGTGTATTGTAGAGATAAAACGAGCAGATACCTGTGATGCATCAAGAGATGCAGCGGCCAGGAAGCATGCGCCGAGCCTCGGGCCCGGCCAGGGAGCTGATTGCCCCTTCGCAACCTTCCCGCATCAAGCGTCGTACTTTGGGCTGATCCTTCTCACTCGCCGTCCGACCGCCCTGCTGCGCCATGGAGGGATTCGACCGCACGTCGGGACGCGTTACCGACGCGACATGGACCGGGCTTATGGCGAGGGAGGCAGCGCGTTGCCCGGGCAGGTCCTGCACTTTGGCCGATGAGACCGCGTGAGGGAGGGAGGGCGACCAAGAGTCGGCCGCCTGCTGCACGGTCGGCTGGATCAGGACGGTCAAGAGCGCCGCAGGTCCGCTGACACTGAGAAGGAAGCCTGACCGAAACATCGTCGTAATCTCCGAAAGGAGCTTGACAGGATATTGGTCAAACGCGGATCTGAGTTGTCGGTTCCTCCACTGTTCCGAATTGATCCGGAGCGAGTAGTTTGACTGTTAGGGATCATTCGCATTTGACGAAAATTAGAAGGGTTGCCCGTGGGGGACTGTGACGAAAAAGCCATCTCGCCCAGAAAAATTCACGGCCAAGGTTGCGCGTTTGGAACGGGATAGGCGCCCGATCGTTTCTTGGATACCCCGGCCGCCTGGTCCTCCCCCCGCATCCCCTTGTGCATAGGCCGGAACCTTTTCGACGGGCTGGAGAGTGATCTCCGGCCCGTTTTTTCGTGGGTGGGTCTCGGCCGATAGCGCACAAAAAAGCCCCGGTGCTGCCGGGGCTTCTCGTTCCGTTCGGGGTGCAGGCCGATCCGGTCCGCGGCCTCAGGCCGATTTGATCTCACGCCGACGGGCACTCTGCTGGAAGAACAGCGCCTGACTGATCACCGCCGAGACATTGGCGGGCTGGAACGGCTTCGCGATGAGGAAGGCCGGTTCCGGACGCTCGCCCGTGAGGAAGCGCTCCGGATAGGCGGTGATGAAGATCACCGGAACCTCGAACGTCTTCAGCAGGTCGTTCACCGCATCCAAGCCCGAGCTGCCGTCGGCGAGCTGAATATCGGCGAGGATGAGGCCCGGACGGGTGCCTTCGGATGCGATCTTGATCGCTTCCGTGCGGGTCCTCGCCACGCCGATGACGTTGTGGCCGAGCCCTTCGACCAACGCCTCGAGATCCATGGCGATCAGCGGCTCGTCCTCGATGATGAGGATTTCGGTGGCCATGTCGGCAGCCAGTTCACGGCCTGCCTCGTCGACGAGGTCGCGGACCTGGCTGACATCGACGTCGAGGATGATGGCCGCGTCTTCCTCGGAGAAACCTTCGAGGCACGAGAGGAGGAAGGCTTGGCGCGGCAGCGGCGTGATCTGGCCGAGCCTGACCTCGGCCGGCAGATCGTGCTGTACCTGATCGCTCTGGCCGTTCACCGAAAGGGAGTTCCAGATGCGCGTGAAGACGCGGAAGAGATCGGCTTTGACATTGGCGCTGCGGCCGAGCGTTTCCGGCTCGTTCACGAGGGTCTCGAGTGTGGCCGCGACGTAAGCGTCACCGGCGACCTGACTGCCCGTCAGCGCCCGTGCGTAGCGGCGCAGATACGGCAGGTGCTGCACCACGAGTTGGGCTGTCGACATACTATCCCCTTGGCTTTGCCGTGCTTGGCCGCTCCCGCCACAACGCGGTTTGACGGGCTCCGTTCCGCCGGGCGGGAACCGCCGGTGTGTTTCAGCGTTGCAGTCGCAGCCATGACCTATGTCAAGCCGCAAAACAATCGCGGTGGTGCCGGTACGCGGCATCAAGGGGAATCGACGCATGACCGAACACGACCAGGGCGGTCCCATATCCGGGGATCGTGCCGTGCGTGCCGAGCAGAACATCCGGGGGCAGGGTCTGAGCGATCACACCCAAAAACGGATCGGTGTTCATCTTCGAACGATGTACGATGCCGTTGTACAGCAGCCTGTTCCCGACAGGTTTCGTGATCTGATCGCCCGCCTCGAAGCCTTGCCGCCCGACGAAACCACACTGTGAGTTTCGTTTTTTCGTTCGATGGCTGTCCAAATCGGAGAGGGCCGCCGGCTGATGCCGGCGACCCTCTTCTTCGTTCAAGGGAGCGTCGTCGGCTCGCCTCTCCGTTCAAGGTTTCATCTAGAGGGTCGGCGAACGCCCGCGCATCAGGCCAATGACGGCGGAGATGGCGAACAGGACGATCGCGACGAAGAACACGAGCTTCGCGGCTTCCATCGCGGTCCCGGCGATTCCACCGAACCCGAGGAGGGCCGCCACGAGGGCGACGACGAGAAATGTTACGGCCCAACCGAGCATCTGACTCTACCCTTCCGAAAGATCTGGTGCAGCGTCGGCTGCGACCTCATTGCATCAATAACGTCAAGGTTTCGCCGCGGTTCCGGCACTTTTGCGCTCGATTCGCTGCGCCGTCAGGGAGGCGGCTGACGGGTTCCGCACCGATGTTCGCAGGCAGGTTTCCGTTCTCGATGGAGCCTCTTGAAAGCGGTGCGATCAGCGTGGCAGAGTTCCCACTCATTTGGTGGTTGGCAGCGACTGTGAAGGTGGGACGGCGTCCCGGTGCGGCTGAATGACATCCGGTCCTTCGCAGAGGGGAATCGCGTCGTTATCTTCGCTTTAACCGTTGCTGGAACCGGCGTGAGGCCGGCAGCGTTCGTCGTCCATCGCTGGTCAAGGAGTCCGTCATGCGGGAATCGTTCGTCGGCTCGATCGTGCGGCGCCTCGTGAAGATCGTGGCGTCGGCAGGAGATGCTGCATCCCGTGGTCTCGACGCCCTGGTCGAAGGTTCGGCGCCTGCGCCTCAACTCGTTCCCGTGCGGGTGCGTGCCAACCGCCGCAGATCCTGATCGGTGGATTTAGTAGACCGCGGTCGAACGGAGTCCAAAGACAAACCCCCCATTGATGAGCGTTTCCGGTCGCGATGGGTGTTCGGCTCCACCGGCCGGGTTGAAGACATATTGAATGTCCGGCTGCACGGTCCAGCCCGGAACGATTTGCATCTGATACGACAGTTCGATCGTCGCTTCGGCGGTCCGAATCGGATGGGATCGATCGAGGAGCGAGCGGTCACGGTCGAATGCCCGGGCGGTGTCGCTGATCCGCGCGTAGGTGAAACTCGCACCGAAGAGATCGTCCGGGCGTCCCGGCACCAGCCCGGCGACGACGACGCCGCCATCCGCCCACAGGTCGATGAGATTGCGGTCGGATGGGCTCCCCGACAGTCTGGCGTAGGCCGAAATTCCGCTCGAGGGCCCGCCCCCCTCGGGGCGATAGAGTTGCCGATCGGCGACCACGTAGAGACCGCCGGTGCCGCGCAGGCGTCGTGCGGTGCCGTCGCTGGACGGATCGGCGAGGCGTCGCCCGTCCGCGCTGAAGCGCAAGTGATCGAAGCGGCTGAAATGGCGGTACCCCCCGAACTTCAAGCTCGCTGCAAGGTCGCGTGAGTCCGGCTCCTGATTCCACCGCCGCTGGATCTCGGCCATCACCAGGGGTGGATCGCCGGTGCGAAAATTGATGCCGTGACGGTTGACCACGCGCTGGTCGCCGGGATCGCCGTTGAAGACGGCGACCAGGGCGGACAGATCGGCGTTCGGATCATAGCGCAGGCGCACCCCCGGGGTGGCGAGGGGATAGGCCGGGCCGCCGCTCGGCAGGTTGGCCCCGGTGATGGTCGGCCAATCGTTGCTGAGGAACGGCTTGCCCGTCTCCGAGGCGAAGAATTCGCCGTCGGCGGCGATTTGCCCGATCCTGACGGCGAAGCCCGAGGCCCAACGCCGTTCCAACCACAGCTCCGACAGCCGCGTGGTGGGATAGGCCTCGATGTTGCTGACGGTGATGAGTCGCTCGAAGCTCCGGTCGCGCAGACCGCCGGTGTCGTGGATCTGGAAGGCGTTGGCGAAGGCGGTGACGCCGTCGAGGCCGGCGAGCCTGCCGAGATCGACGGTCAGGATTCCCTCGAGCTTGCCGGCATAGATCGGGCCGCTGCGGACGCCGCCGGAGGGATTGCCCAGCACCTCGTTGGTGGAGAGGAACGTGAGGTTGATCCCGCGCGCGCCCAGGGCAGCCCGTACGCCGCCGGGATCGCCGAACTCTCCCAGTGATGACCGGATCGATACCGGGAAATCGCCCTGGGGTTCAGCGGCGGCCGACTGCGACGGGCGTTCGGGAACATCCCCTGGAGTCTGCGCACCCGCACTCGACAGGCCCCCGATCATCGCAAGAAGACCGCTCAAGACGCATCGGACTTTTGGTTTCGCAGACGACATGGAGCACCCGCTGAAAAAGTAAGCCATGGCTATAATCAAGGCACGTGTCGGCCCACCGGCGCCCGGCTGTTGGCCAGGTCCGTTCGGTTGCCTCGGGTCGAAGATCGGTGGCGGCGGCGCGCGGCCCGGTCAGGCAGAGCGCCGCCAGGTCAGGCGCCGGTCACCGTGTCGACGAGGAGTTTTACGTTGAGGGCGACGATGAGCCCCGCGATCGTCCAGGACAGGAGCTTGAGCCATCCGGGAATGACGAGGGCACCCATTTTTCCCCGGTCGGAGACGAACCGGACCAGGGGGATCACCGCGAAGGGCAATTGCATGGACAGCACCACCTGGCTCAGGACGAGGAGCCGGGCGGTGCCCTGTTCGCCGTAGAGCGCGGTCACCACCACGACGGGCACGATGGCGATGCCCCGGGTGATGAGGCGACGTGCCCAGTCGGGGATGCGCAGCCGCAGGAAGCCCTCCATCACGATCTGGCCCGCGAGCGTCGCCGTCACGGTGGAATTCAGGCCGGAGGCGAGGAGGGCGACGGCGAACAGGGTCGAGGCGATGCCGGCTCCCAGCAGCGGCGACAGCAGCTCGTAGGCTTGCTCGATCTCCTGCACGTCCGTGCGTCCGTTGGCGTGGAAGACCGAGGCGGCCAGGATCAGGATCGCGGCGTTGACGAACAGCGCCAGCATCAGCGCGATCGTCGAATCCGTGACGGCGAAGCGCACCGCCGCGCGCTTGCCCGCGTCGGTGCGCGGGTAGGCCCGGGTCTGGACGATGGAGGAGTGGAGGTAGAGGTTGTGCGGCATCACCGTGGCGCCGATGATGCCGATGGCGATGTAGAGGGCGGCCGGATTGGTCACGATCTCCGCCGTCGGCAGGAAGCCGCCGAGCACCGCCTGGAGCGGCGGGTGTGCGAGTGCGATCTGCACCCCGAAACAGACGAAGATCACCCCGAGCAGGGCGATGACGAAGGCTTCGAGGGCACGGAAACCCCGGCGCATCAGCAGCAGGATCAGGAAGACGTCGAGGGCCGTGATCGTCGCCCCGACGATGAGAGGGATGCCGAACAGGAGCTTGAGGGCGATGGCGGTGCCGATCACCTCGGCGAGATCGCAGGCGATGATCGCCGCCTCGCAGGCGACCCACAGGACAAAGCCCACCGGGCGCGAATAGTGATCGCGGCAGGCTTGGGCGAGGTCGCGGCCCGTGGAGATGCCGAGCCGCGCGGAAAGCGCCTGCAGGACGATCGCCATGAGGTTCGAGAGCAGGATGACCGACAGCAGAGTATAGCCGAACTGGGCGCCCCCGGCGATGTCGGTGGCCCAGTTGCCCGGGTCCATGTAGCCGACCGAGATCATGTAGCCCGGCCCGATGAAGCCGAGCAGCCGGCGCAGCCATGAGCCGGTCTGCAACACCGGCACGCTGCCGTTCAAGGCGCCGAGGCTCGGCTGCTCCTGCGTGTCGCGATGGAACCGCCAAGCGGGTTCGTGATGCCCCATCGTACCAGATATCCTCGTGCGCCGGCCGGCAGGGCAGCGCTTCCGCCTCGTCCCGTGCGATATAGCATCTGCTATATTGAAAATAAAAGGCTTAATTCGGTTGGCGTTGTCGGGGGCTTGGCGATGGCGTAGGGGCCGAAGCAACCCACGACTCGGCGGAGCCGGCATGAGCGAAACGCAAGACGATCCGGTCTTCGACACGGGCGCCCCGATCAGCGGCGTGACGCAACGGCTCTCATCCTTGATCCGGCGCCGCATCTGCCCCAACGCCAGCCCATTCACGGCCAGCGGGACCTGCACCTACATCGTCGGGATGGGTGACGTAGCGGTCATCGACCCAGGTCCGGAGGATGCCGATCATGTCTCTGCGCTGCTCGCCTCGATCCCGGGCGAGCGGGTGTCCGCCATCGTGGTGACCCACACCCATCGCGACCACTCGCCGGGCGCGCGCCTGCTCCAGGCCCGCACGGGAGCCCCCATCGTCGGCTGCGGCCCGCACCGGGCCGCCCGTGACCTCGCCGAAGGCGAATTCCCTCACCTCGACGCCAGTGCCGACCGCGTCCACGAACCGGATCGCGTCCTGCGCGAGGGCGATACGGTGACGGGCGACGGCTGGACCCTCGAGGCGGTGGAGACGCCGGGCCACACCATGAATCACCTCGCCTTCGCCCTGCCGCAGGAGGCGGCCCTGTTTTCCGGCGACCACGTCATGGCGTGGTCGACGAGCATCGTGGCACCGCCCGACGGCTCCATGCGCGCCTACATGGCCTCCCTCGACAAGCTGCGGGCGCGCAGCGAGACGGTGTATTGGCCAGGCCATGGCGGGCCGGTGCGCGACCCGCGCCGGTTCGTGCGGGGACTCGCCGCCCACCGCCGCCAGCGCGAGACCACGATCCGCGCCCGCATCGACGCCGGCGATCGCGATATCCGCGCCATCGTGGCGGCGATCTACCAGGGTTTGAATCCGGTGCTACACGGGGCCGCCGCCCTGTCGGTCTTCGCCCATCTGGAGGATCTGGTGGAGCGCGGCGTCGTCGTGACCGACGGACCGCCGCGCCTCGAGGGACGCTACGGACCCGCCTGATTCCCTACTTCACCGCGATGGCGAGGTTGGCGACTTCGTCGAGATAGGCACGGATGCGGTCGGCATTGCCACCGAGATCGTGGCCACCGAGGCGTGAGGCCGACCGCACGTCGATGCGCGCTCCATCCGCCCGCGGATGCACCCGCACGGTGACATCGTCCGCGAGGTTGAGGACGAGGCCGCGTGAGACCGCCTCGATCCGGCCGTTGCCGACTCGACCGCCCGGGCGGATCGCCTCGACGATCTGCCAGCGCCGGTTCAGCGCCGCCTTGCGCGCGAGTTCGAATGCGACGTCGGCGTCGAGGTCGACGGTCAGGGGAGCGATCTGCGGGTAAGCCGCGCGTTGGCTCGCCCGTGCCGCCGGGCCGGGTTCGGGCGGATAGCGTCCATCCCGGGCCGCGAAGGCCGCCCGCGAGCGCGAAAAGGCGGGGGGGTTGTCGATGTCGGTTGTGACATCCGTCAAAGCCGGAAGACGCACGGCCCGCAGGCCCGCGAAGGCCGGATAGGCCAGAATCAGGAGGGCCGTGAACAGGCCGGCCACGGCCGCGCCGAGGCCGCGCGCGCCCTCCCGCCACACCCGCACGAAAGCGAACGCTGCGAGCGCCACGGCCGCCGCCGCCAGGACGAGCCCGGCACCGAGGGTCACGAGGGCCGGGCCGGCCTCCGCGCGCGGATCGCGCACCAGGACCAGGGCGAACAGGGTAACGAGGAGGGCGAGGACCGCCACCGAGCGGGCGAGCGGGCCGGCGCGGGTGACGGGCTCCTCGAAGGGCAGACGACGCATGAGCCTACAAACGATCCCTGTCCGGCACGCGAGGTCGCTCAGGCCGGCGAGCGCGCGGTCGAGCTTTACCGGGCACGGGGACGGCACGCCACCCGGTACCCCCGCGCTTCCGCCGCCGGACGGTTCTGCTATAGCGGCCTCACCATGAGTGTCACCGCCCAAGACCGAGCCGAGGCCTTGCCGGACGCCGACGGCCCGGACCCGCTCCGGGTCTGGTTCCGATTCATCCGCCTCAACCGTCGCGTCACCGCCGCCATGGGTGCCGAACTGCGCGCGCTCGGGCTCTCGATCCCGCAATTCGATGCGCTCTCGACCTTGACCGAGCGCGAGGGCCTGACCCAGCAGGATTTGGCGGCGCGGCTCTATGTCACGAAGGGCAACGTTTCGGGACTCGTCGATCGCCTCGTCGAGGCCGGCTGGGTCGAGCGCCGCGCGATCCCCGGGGACCGGCGCTCGCATGCCCTCCATTTGACGCGGATCGGCGCGGATCTCGCCGCCCGCGGCATCGCGGCTCAGAAGGCCTACGTCGCCCGCACCCTCGGTCGCCTGCCGCCCGAGGACATCGCAGGGTTCGAGCGTCTTGTCCTGCGCTGGCGCGATGTCGCGCGGGAGGATTCAGCTGCGCGCCTGATCGATCCCTAAGCGTCGATCTCGGCCAGGAGCGCAGGCAGGTCGTGGATCGAGCCGATGACGTGATCGGCGTGTGCCGCCATGGCCTCGCGGGCGACCTCCCCCGCGGGGCCGCTGAGGACCGCGATGGCGACGGCCCCCGCCGCCCGCGCCGCGCTGGTATCGGCGAGGGTGTCACCCACCAGGGCGACGCGGGACGGTGCGACGCCGAGATGCGCGGCGAAGGCCAGCACCATCTCGGGCTTGGCGCCGTGGCCGGAATCGTAGCCGGCGATGAACCCGAGATGTTGGGTCAAGCCCAGCACCTCCGCCTGGGCCCGCGCCGAGGCTTCCGCATCGTTGGTGGCGATGCCGAGAGCATAGCCCGCTCCGACCAGTTGCGCGGCGAGGTCCGCCGGTGCGCCGATGGGAAGGAGCGAGCGCAGGGCCGCCTCGCGAAACAGCCCGTCCATCTCGGCGTAGAGGTCCGGCCCCGCAGGCCGGTCGAGTACCTGGGCCCAAAGTGGTCCGTAGATGGACGAGGCGCCGGCCAGGAGCGGCGAAGTCGCGAGGAAGCGCCGCTCGTCCTCGACGTAGTGGCTCACCCGCATCAGGGCCTCGAAGCGTGCGCGGTCGCCACCCGCGAGCGTCGCCATGACGGCATGGGCGGCGGGCCCCCAGGTCCGGTCGAAGTCGATGAGCGTCCCGTCCTTGTCGAACAGGATGCCGCGCAGCCGAGTCCCCTCACGCCGCATGGGAGATCTTCTCGACCTCGATGACGGGGCCGGCGGGTGTCATGCGCTCGCGCGCCACCATCCGGTCGCCGGGCTCGAAGACACCGAGGTTCACGTCGCGGTCGGGGAGCACCACGGTGGTCACCTTGTTGAGGTGGACGAGGACGTGGCGCTTCTGGGGCAGGGAGGACGCGGCCCAGCGCTTGAGCTGGCCGTAGTACGGCTCGCGCCGCCAGGCGTTGGGCTGGCCGGGATCGACCTGCACGTTCATGTGCCGTGACACGGGGTCGAGACTGAGCACCATCTTGGCGCGGTCCGGTTTCCATTCCGGGCCGAGCCACGCCTCCGTCATCCACAGGCAGTGGAAGGCCCGGCAATGGTCGGGCCGGGTGGCGTGGATGGCGCAGCCCCGGCCCTGCTTGGTGTGCCGGCACCATTGCCCGGCGACGCTCTCGACGGCGGGCACGTCATAGACCTTGCAGCACAGGGTGCAGGGACCGCAGGCACGGCCGGGAGCCGGCGTCGCGATGACGCTCGCGGGATCAAGGGTGGCGGGGACGAGCATGAGGGGGAGCGTCCGGTGCGACGGTGAACGGGTTTGTGCCCGGGCATCGGGCCGTTAGTGTGGCTGCCCTGCGAGGGCCTGCCCGGCCCATCTCAACGAACGGATACCCGATGCTCTCGAACCTGGCGGCCCGCGACGTCGAGACCCTGATCCACCCCTACACCAACCTTGCGACGTTCCGCGAGACCGGGGGGCTCGTACTCGAGCGCGGCCACGGTGTCTGGGTCTACGACAGCGACGGTCGGCCCTACCTGGAGGGCATGGCCGGCCTGTGGTGCACGGCGCTCGGCTATTCCAACGAGGAGCTGGTGGACGCGGCCAAGGAGCAGATGTCGCGCCTGCCGTTCACCCACTTGTTCTCGGGCCGCAGCCACGACCCGGCCATCGAGCTCGCCGAAACCCTCAAGGAGCTGATGCCTGTCCCGACCTCGAAGATCTTCTTCACCTCGTCGGGCTCGGAAGCGAACGACACCCAGGTCAAGCTGACCTGGTACCTGAACAACGCCCTCGGCCGGCCGAAGAAAAAGAAGATCATCTCCCATGTGAAGGGCTACCACGGCGTCACGGTGGCCACCGCCTCCATGACCGGGCTGCCGGCCAACCACGCCGACTGGGATCTGCCCCTGCCGGGCTTCCTCCATACGGGCTGCCCGCACCATTACCGGTATGGCGAGACGGGCGAGACCGAGGAGGCGTTCTCCACGCGTCTGGCCCATGAACTCGAAGCCCTGATCCAGCGCGAGGGCCCGGACACCGTCGCGGCCTTCGTCGCCGAGCCGGTGCTGGGCGCCGGTGGGGCCATCGTGCCGCCGGTCGGCTACTACGCCAAGATCCAGGCGGTGCTCGACCGCCACGACGTGCGCTTCATCGCCGACGAGGTGATCTGCGGTTTCGGGCGCCTGGGCACCTGGTTCGGCTCCGAGGCCATGGGAATGCGGCCCGACAGTGTATCCTTCGCCAAGGCGGTGACATCGGGCTACATGCCGCTCGGCGGCATCTCCATCGACGAGCCGCTGTATCGCCACATGGTCTCGCAGAGCGCCAAGCTCGGCACCTTCGGCCACGGCACCACCTATTCCGGGCATCCCGTCGCCTGCGCGGTGGCCCTCAAGACCATCGCCATCTACCGCCGCGACGGCATCATCGAAGGCGTCGCCCGCAAGGCCCCTCACTTCCAGGCTCGCCTGTCCGCGCTCGCCGACCACCCCATCGTCGGCGAGGCGCGGGGCTTGGGCCTCATCGGCGGCCTTGAGATCGTCGCCGACAAGGCGAGCAAGCGCCAGTACGACCCCAGGGCCGGTGTTGCGGCCCGCTGCGTCGCCTTCGCGCAGGCCGAGGGATTGATCGTCCGGTTCCTCGCTGGAGACCGCGTGGCCGTGTGCCCGCCCCTCGTCATCGCACCCGACGAGATCGATACCCTGTTCGACCGCCTCATCCGGGCGCTCGACCGAACCCAGGCCTGGATCGCCTCGGAAGGCCTCGAAGCCCTTCCCGCGGCTCGTGGCTGACCGGCCACACGCCACCCGCATTCAAGCAAAGGCCGCATTGCGATAGCAGTTATTGCAATGCCGCAACGTCGATCATCGAGATGTTGGCTCGCGCGTCCGTGATGAGAAACAAGGCTGCCGCCATTTGAGGCACCCGCGTAGTCTTAATCCTCCATTCATATTGCGACCACCTTTATGGTTGCTGTGATGCTCGATGCGCGTCCGGGTCGAACCGAAAGGTGCCCGTGCCGCGTGGGTCGGCCGATCGGGTCAGGACAACCCGCCGGCCTTCGAGAGAGCCTTAAGCAGGACACCCGTTTCATGTACGCCCCCGATCAGAACCAGAGCGCCGCCCCTGCCCTGGACCGTCGCTCCACCGCGTCCGGCCGTTTGACCGAGGGCTTCCGGCCCGTGGCCCTGCCGGCGCTCGCCGCCGCGGTTCTCGTTTCGGCGGTGGCGGGCAAGGCGGTGGCCGCCCGGGCGAAGGCCGCGCGGATCGCGGCGCGCTTCGAGCACGAGGACGCACCGCTGGTCTGATCCCCACCGAGTCCTCGCGGGACGTCCCTCGGCGGGTGGTGCCGGGCATCGGCCGAACCGCGTCGTCAATTCGTCACCATTGGCGGCGAGGGAGACGGGATCGACCTGCGACCCGAGGGCTGGCACCGATGTTGATCCTGCCAAGCCGGCGGCAAGTTCTGGGCGGCATCGGTGCAGGCGCCGCGCTCGGTCTGTCCACGGGTGCCTACGCGCTGTTCGAGCCGCGCTACCGCTTGGTCGTGACGCGCTATGCGCCGGTGCTGCCACGCTGGACGCCGGGCCTGCGCCTGCGTGTCGCCGTCCTAGCGGATTTCCACGTCGGGGAGCCATTCATGCCCCTCGACCGCATTGCCGAGATCGTCGATGCCACCAATGCCCTGGCGCCCGATCTCACCCTGATGCTCGGCGATTATCCGGCCGGGCCGAGCGTCACCTTCCGCAAGGTGCCGCTCCTGGAATTCGCGCGGGTTGTCGAGGGCCTGCGTGCGCCCCTCGGCGTCCATGCCATCTTGGGCAACCACGATTGGTGGGACGACGCGGAGGCACAGGCGGGGCTCAGTGACGTCACCGAGGCGCAACGCGTACTTGAGGCCCGCGGCATTCCGGTGATGGAGAATACGGTGCTCCGCCTCGAGAAGGACGGTCACCCGTTCTGGATCGCCGGCCTCGGGGACCAGGAACCGTTCGTGAAGGTCGGCAACTACGAGGGCCGCGACGACCTGTCCGGCACCCTGGCGCGGATCACAGATTCCGCGCCCGTGCTCCTCATGGTGCACGAGCCCGATATCTTCCTCGACGTGCCAGACCGGGTGTCCCTGACGCTCGCCGGCCATACCCATGGCGGGCAGATCCGCCTGTTCGGCTACTCGCCGGTGATCCCGTCGCAACGGGGCAACGACTTCGCCTACGGCCACGTGGTCCTGAAGAACCGCCACATGATCGTGTCGGGCGGATTCGGCGTCAGCCGGGTACCGGTGCGCCTCGGCGTACCCCCGGAGATCGTGCTGCTCGAACTCGGGCATCCGGCCGCATCGGTCGATCTCGTGCCCGGCCGCACCGTCCCGGATGACGGACGCCGGCCCGGTTGAGGCGCGAGGGTCCCGAACCTTATTTCTTGGCGTTCTTCACCGCTGCGCTGACCATGTCCTTCGTTGAGGCCGCCGCCGCGATGGTCTTGACCACAGGCTTCTTCGGCTTCTTGGCTTCGCGACTGCCGCGTTTGTTTTCGGTCGCCATGGGTGTCTCCTCGTTCCGTCGAGGACCGATCATCGCACGACTTTCCGGAATGGCGGCATGGAAAGTGACGGGTCCCCTGCGGCGCGCGAATACGAATGTCGTCGAATCGAGGGGAAGTCGCGGCTAGGTCATTCGCGCCCGCGGCCAATTTGACCCCGATCTCGGTCTATGTTGCATTCCTGCTCGATTTGATTCGTCGTTCGCGAAGCCTGTCGAGTGCCGATCCTCATCCTCGCCGCGACCGTGCTGACCGGCGTCGTGTTCTGGGTCCTGCGAGCGCATGGCACGGTCACACGGCTTCGTGAAGTCGACCGGGATACCAAAGGTCTGCAACGGCGCGCCCGCGCGGCCTTCGACGATTTTTTCGGATCAGCCCTCCAACGGGTCAGCGACGTGCGGTTGGCCGCCGTGATCCTGCTGATCCAGATCGTGCGCACCGGCAGTCCGATCACCGCCGCCGAGAAGACCCGCATCCTCGAACTGATGGAGACACCCCTGGAGATCGAGAGGATCTCCCAGACGTTCGAGCGGGCCTGGGCCTACACCCGGCCGCGCTACCCTTTCTCGCAAATCGCCGATCCGCTCGTGCCGCTGCTGAAGGCACGCCTGACGGAGGCCGAGCGCCTTCAGTTCGTCGAGATGGTGCGGTCGGTCGCCTCGGCTCACTCGGCGCCGAGCGAGTTGCAGCGCGAGGCGCTGGTGCGTCTCAAACGACGCCTCGTCGCCGACAAGCCGGTTCTCGCGGCGAGCCAAACCGGCGATCACGGATAGCTCAGCGTGGATCGCAGCCATGCCGGCCCGAAGATTCCGGGTCGGCATGCTACCGGTTGCATCTCCGGTTCAAAGCGGGATGTTATCGTGCTTCTTCCAGGGCTGCTCCATCTCCTTGGTGCGCAGCATGCCGAGCGCCCGGGCGATGCGCTTGCGGGTGGAGTGGGGCATGATCACCTCGTCGATGTAGCCGCGCTCGGCGGCCACGAACGGCGACAGGAAGCGATCCTCGTACTCAGCCGTCCGCGCCGCGATCTTGTCGCTGTCGCCGATCTCACTCCGAAAAATGATCTCCACCGCGCCCTTCGCGCCCATCACGGCGATCTGGGCCGTGGGCCAGGCGTAGTTGAGGTCGGCACCGACATGCTTCGAGGCCATCACGTCGTAGGCGCCGCCGAAGGCTTTCCGCGTGATGATGGTCACGAGTGGGACCGTCGCCTGGCTGTAGGCGAACAGCAGCTTGGCGCCGTGCTTGATCAGGCCGCCGTATTCCTGCGCGGTGCCCGGCAGGAAGCCCGGAACGTCGACGAAGGTCACGATCGGGATCGAGAACGCGTCGCAGAAGCGCACGAAGCGGGCCGCCTTGCGGGAGGCATCCGAATCGAGCACGCCGGCCAGCACCATGGGCTGGTTGGCGACGAAGCCGACGGTGCGGCCCTCGATGCGGCCGAACCCCGTCATGATGTTGCGGGCGTAGGTCGCCTGGATCTCGAAGAAATCGCCCTCGTCGGCCACCCGCCGGATCAGCTCGCCCATGTCGTAGGGCTTGTTCGGATTGTCGGGGATGAGCGTGTCGAGGCTCATGTCGAGGCGCAGGGGATCGTCGAAGCTCTCGAGTTCGGGCACGCCGTCGATGTTGTTGGCGGGCAGGAAGTCGACGAGGCGGCGGATCTGCAGGAGCGCCTCGACGTCGTTCTCGAACGAGCCGTCGGCGATGGAGGACTTCGTGGTGTGGACCTTGGCCCCACCCAGTTCCTCGGCGGTCACGACCTCGTTGGTGACGGTCTTCACCACGTCGGGGCCGGTGACGAACATGTAGCTCGTATCGCGGACCATGAAGATGAAATCGGTCATGGCCGGCGAGTAGACGTCGCCGCCCGCGCACGGTCCCATGATCACCGAGATCTGCGGGATGACGCCGGAGGCTGCGACGTTGCGGCGAAAGACTTCGCCGTAGCCGCCGAGCGCCGCGACACCTTCCTGGATGCGGGCGCCGCCGGCATCGAAGATGCCGATGATCGGGGCGCGCATCTTCAGCGCCATGTCCTGGACCTTGACGATCTTGGCCGCGTGCGTCTCCGAGAGCGAGCCGCCGAACACGGTGAAATCCTTCGAGAACAGGAACACCGTCCGGCCGTTGATGGTGCCCCAGCCGGTGACGACGCCGTCGCCGGGGATCTTCTGCTTCTCCATCCCGAAATCGGTCGAGCGGTGCTGCACGAACATGTCGAATTCCTCGAACGACCCATGGTCGAGGAGGAGCTCGATGCGCTCGCGCGCGGTCAGCTTGCCGCGCTTGTGCTGGGCCACGACGCGGTTCTCACCGCCGCCGAGGCGGGCCTGGGCGCGCCGCTCCTCGAGCCGTTCGAGAATGTCCTTCATGCGGGGAACGCCTTGCCTTGGAGAGATGACGGGACCCGCGCCGACGAAATCGTGACGGCCACGGTTTGAAGCGCCCTTAGCATGCGGCGCTTTCAGCGAAAATGGATTTCAAGTCATCCTCGGAACGCGCCCGGATCTTTCAGCGCGCAAGGGCGGCGAGGCGGGCGGCGGCCTCGAATTCGGCCGTGCGCAGGGCATGGCGCGCCGCCGCCTCGGCATCCGTGCCCCACACGCTCGCCTGATAGGTCTCGTCGACGTGGGCGGCGGCCCACGCTTGGGCCGGCGTAAGGTGGCCGTCCAGCACGGCGAGTGCCAGGACGAGGGAGCCCGTGAGGGTCGTCAGGGTGTGCAAGGCCGCCAGCCGGAACGGACCGTCCGTCGCCGCGATCGCCCGGCGCAGGGCCGCGACGGTGTCGTCCGGCTGGGCAACGTGCATCACCCCCTCGCCGAGGATGAAGCGGGCGCCGTGAGCCCCGCGGGCCCAGTCGAGGACGGGGTCCCAGGCGGCGGATTGCGCGGCCACGAGGCGCTCGGGCTCGCCGGCCCGATAGGCCAGGAGATCGGTGCCCGCATAGGCCGAGAGATCGTCGATCACCGCGTCACGCCGGGGGGCGACGCCGTCGATGGCGGTGTTGGCCAGGCGTGTCAGCGGCATGGTCGCCGGATCGATGACCGTCACCTGCGCCTCCCATTCCGCCGCCACGGCCTCGGCGAGGCCCCGGGTCGGCAGGACGAGCGGGTTGCGCGCGGGCGTGTGGGCGGGGCGACCGTCGAGGGTCAGGCGCAGGCCACCTTCCGCTTCGGCGAGGCCCGCCGCGGCGTAGAACCGCTTCGGCAGGGCCGGCTTGCCAGGGCCGCGGGCGGAGGCGGTCGGATCGACCACCGGCTTCGGTTTCGCGGCATCGGCGCCGCCGAGCCAGTCGGATTTGGGATCGTCGCTCATGGGTGCCGCAATAGCCTATCGGCGCAGCGCTCGCGAGACCCGCCGCCGTCCTGGATCATAGGATCAGGGAAACACGGGACCAGCACCCGGGAAAAGCTCGCCAAGGGCGCTCGCGCTCTCCACCACCGTGGCCGCGCCGGACCCGAACAGGGCACCGGCCGGGTGGTAGCCCCAGCCGACCCCGATGGCGACGGCGCCGGCGCTGACCGCCATCTCCATGTCGTAGGTGGTGTCGCCGATCATCACCGTGGTCTCGGGCGTGGCACCGGCCTCCGCCATGGCCTGGCGCAGCATGGTCGGGTCGGGTTTCGACGGTGCATCGTCGGCCGATTGGGTGGTGGCGAACCAATCCTGCCAGCCATGGGTCTCGATGAGGCGGTCGACCCCGCGCCGGGCTTTGCCGGTGGCGATGCCGAGCTGGATGTCGTCACGGGCGTGCAGGCGCTGGAGGAGTGCTTCCATGCCGGGAAACAGCGGCTCCTCGTAGTTCGGATCGAGGCGCAGGAGATTGAACGCCCGTCGGTAGCTCTCCGACAGGCCCTCCACCGGACCGTGATCGCCGACGAGGCGCCGGAACGCCTGCGGCAGGGACAGGCCGACGACGGACAGGGACTCGACCCGGCTCGGCGCTGCGAGGCCGTGCTCGGCGAAGGCGAGTCCCTGCGCCGCCACGATGAGGTGCTGGCTGTCGATGAGGGTGCCATCGACGTCGAAGACGATGAGCGTCACGGGCGCGCGCCCGTCACGGCTGGCGGGCCGGAGCGGCCTGCGGCGGGCGCGGACGCTCGTAGCCGAGCTTGCACCGGATGAGAAAACGGCGCCGCGCCCCCCCGCGCAGGCCGCGCGCATGGGCGAGCCGATTACAGCTCGCATACGATGATCGGGGCCGCCGCGCAGCCCCGGCGCCGCGTCCGCCGGGCGTCGGCGCCGCCTGTGCCGGGGTGGGTTGCGCCGGACTGGCCGGGCGTTGCGCGGAAGGCGGCGTCGCCTGCGTCTGGCCCGGTTGGGGGGAATTCGCCTGACGGGCCCCCGGAGCGGCCGGGGGCGTCGCGGCCGGCGTCGGGCGGGTCTGCGGAGCGGACGAAGGCGCAGTCTGCGCCATCGACCCGGGCGCGAAGGCCAGGACGGACAGGGCCAGGAGTGCGCTACAGGCGACAGTCGCGGGGTTCATGGGCGTGACCTTCGAGACGGCTTGGCGCGATGCGGTCTCGCCGAGACGCGGCGCGCACCCAAGGTTGTTCACGAGGATAAGGCATGTCGAGGGATTGCCAAGGTCACGGCGTGCGACACCGTCGCATTCTCCGCTCGCCCGTCCCGCGGGAGGTCTCGGCTCCCCGAGGGCTTTAGGCTTCAGGGGCCTCGACGATGGGATCGTAGCGCGCGGCGTCGAACCCGAGGAGGTTCCAGCTCTGTGCCATGTGCGGCGGAAGCGGAGCCGTGACATCCACGGGCTTGCCCGTGCGCGGATGCGGAATCACGATGCGGCGGGCGAGCAGGTGCAGGCGGTTCTGGATGCCGCCGGGCAATTCCCAGTTCTCGATGCTGAAATACTTCGGATCGCCGACGATGGGATGGCCGATATGGGCGGCGTGCGCGCGCAGCTGGTGCGTACGGCCCGTCACCGGCTTCAGGGAGAGCCAGGACAGCTTCTGGGCCGCGTTGTCCACCATGGCGTAGTAGGTCAGCGCGTGCGCCGCGCCGTCGTCACCGTGCTGAGCCACCCGCATGCGCGCGTCGGCATCCGTGGGCTCCTCCTTGGCCAGATAGGTCGAGATTCGGCCCTGATGCACGCGGGGCACCCCGGCGGTGAGCGCCCAATAGACCTTGCGGGCCGAGCGCGAGCGGAAGCTTTTGGCCAGCGTCGCGGCGGCGAGCCGGGTCTTCGCCACGATGAGGCAGCCGGCGGTGTCCTTGTCGAGGCGGTGGACGAGGCGCGGCTTCTGCCCGTCCGGACCGGCCAGCGCTTCCAGCAATCCATCGACGTGCCGCACGGTGCCCGAACCGCCCTGGACCGCGAGGCCGAAGGGCTTGTTCAGAACCATCATCTCGGCATCCTCGTAGAGGATCAGCGAGCGGATGAAGTCGGCATCGGTGGCGTCGCGCTGGGCGCTGCGCGGACGCTCGCCCACGGCGTCGAGCTTGAGCGGCGGCACGCGCACGCTCATGCCGGGCAGAAGCCGGTCGTTGGGCTTAGCGCGCTTGCCATCGACGCGCAATTCGCCCTTGCGGACGATGCTCTGGACGCGGGTGAACGGCAGCTGCGGAAACCGCGTCGTCAGAAAGCGGTCGATGCGCATCTCGGCCTCGTCCTCCTCGACGACAAGGGTCTGCACGCCGGACGCCAGGGTGGCGGAGGCGGCAGCGCGCTGCTCGCGCCGGGTCGGGCCCTCCACGAGCGCCGCGGCCGCCTCGGGACGGGGAGCGCGGGCGCGGCGCGGGGATTCCTCGGGCCTCTCCTCGGACGCCTGCGGCCGCGGGCTGCGGACGCGCGTCGGCAGGTCCTGCTGATCGCGATGTTCGGCCTCTGCATCCGGCGCGTCGCCGGGGCGCCAGGGTGCCCGCTTGTCGGCTTCGCCGCGCATGGACGCCGCCCGCTGGGCCGCGTCGAGGGCGCTGGTCCGCGGACCCGTGCGCTCGCGCTCGGGGTCCTTGGCGTTGCGGAACGGCCGCTTGGCACCGAACGGGCTCTTGGCACCGAACGGGCTCCTGCCGGCGGGGCCGGGGCCGCGCCCGGGTCGCTTGCTCGCCCCGACGCCGGAGCCCTTGCGTCCGCCGCCGCCGCGTGAAGGTGGTCGTGTGGTCATGCTCCGCTCGTACCACCCGCACCCGTCGCGGCATAGCGTGCCGGGCGCAGGGCCTTGCCTGCCAACAGGCAATCAGGCCGCCCGCCGGGCCGCCTCGATGGTCAAGCCGGTGCCGACGGAGCCGAAGGTGTCGCCATCGACGGTCCGCGCCCCGGGCACGGCCGCCGTCAGCGCCGCGCGGACATGCGGCAGGCCGGTGGATCCGCCCGTGAGGAACAGGGCGTCGATGCGGTCGGCGGTCAGACCGGCCTGGGCGAGGCAGCGTCCGATCCGCTCGGCGATGCGCCGGGCGAGCTCGTCCGTGTGGGTGACGAGGCCGGTCCGGTCGATCTCGGCTGAGAGCCCGCGCTCGACCCAGTCGAGACCGACGCTGCCGCGGCCCGCATCCGAGGTGGCGATCTTGGCGCCTTCGACCTCCATGGCGAGGGAATGTCCGCGCTCGGCCTCCACCACCCTGTAGAGCCGGTCGATCAGTTCGGGGCGGCGGGCGTCGCGGCGGACCTCCTCGATCTCCCGGAGGGTCCGGGCATTGTAGAGGCGGTTGATGCTCGACCACGTGGCGAGGTCGTGGAAGTAGGCGTTGGGCACGTCGATGTCGCCGCGGTTCATCGGGCTGCCGAGGCCGAGCAGCGGCATCACCGTGCCGAGGCTGAGGCGCCGGTCGAAATCGGTACCGCCGATGCGCACGCCGTCATTGGCCAGGATGTCCTCGGCCCGATCCGCCTTGGCATGGCGCTCGGGCGACAGGCGCACGATGGAAAAGTCCGAGGTGCCGCCGCCGATATCGGCGATGAGGGCGATTTCCTCCGAGCGCACCTGTTGCTCGTAGTCGAGGGCGGCCGCGATGGGCTCGAACTGGAAGGAGACGTGCCGGAAGCCGATGCTGTTTGCGATTTCCCGCAGGGCGTCCTCGGCCCGGGCATCACCCTCGGGGTCGCCGTCGACGAAGTGCACCGGGCGGCCATGCACCACCGTGTCGAGGCTCGCACCCGTCTCCGCCTCGGCGCGGGCCTTCACGGCGGAGAGGTAGCGTCCGATGACATCGCGGAACTTGATGCGCTCGCGGCCGACGGGGGTGGTTTCCTCGAGCAGCGAGGAGCCGAGCACCGACTTGAGGCTGCGCATCAGCCGCCCCGGCGTGCCTTCGACGTATTCCATCATGGCGGCCCGGCCGACATAGGCGGCCTGCCCCGGCGGGAAGAAGATCGCGCTCGGAATCGTGACGTGGCGGCCCTCCAAGGGGACCAGGGCCGGTGCATGCTCCGTGACGAGGCCGAGGGTGGTGTTCGACGTGCCGAAGTCGAGGCCGCAGGCCGCCATGATGGGTCTCCGGCATCAGCGCTGGATGATTGGGCCGGCTCACCTACAGGCTCGCTTCCGCGAGGTCCACCGGCTTTTGTGCGGTGCGGTCGTGCCCCCCCGAAACGGAACGGCTCGCACCTGCAAACTTCAGTTGCGCCATGATTGCCATACGCGTCCCAGGTGAATCGCGTCTCGATGGCGCCCACCCAATGGATCGAAGCATCCGGTCGATGAGAAAGCGAAACGCCACATCAGATCTTCGCCAAAACGCCGACGCATGAATCTTGTGGTCGAGGATCGACATTACTGCGGTTTGTTGAAATCGCATCCAGGACGTTTCTCGTCAAAAGCCAGAAATTTTCCGATAGACAAAGGGTAATACTATTCAATCAATAGCAAATTTCATAATAGAATATCTTGTTATAAGTCAGTCTAAGAAAGCACCGACCCCTTTGCTTCTGGTCCTCGATTCTGATTTTCACTTAAATTTAGTTTTCTCGGCCCATATGTAGGTCGGTGTCGCGGGTTCACGCGACGTTCGCCCGGACGAGGTCGCTCGCCTTGTGGAGCAACAGCTGCCGGCAGCCCGATTGGTCGGTGATCGGGCATATCGCTCTGGACAGGATGGAAGTCGATGTCGGGTTGTCCGTCGCTCAGGAAGGCACCGCCCGGCTCTTTCGGCCCGATCGAGCCACTGTCCTTCGAACGCATGTTCGATGCGCTTCCGGTCGGGGCGATGACCTGCAGTCTCGATACGTTCGTGATCGACTATGCCAATCCGTGCTCGATCGAGCTGTTGCAGTCGATCCGTCAAACCCTCGGCTTCGACCCGAACGAGATCGTCGGCACGTCCATCGACGTCTTTCATAAGGACCCGCTCCATCAGCGCACCCTGCTGTCGGACCGTGCCCGGCTGCCGCACAAGGCCCGCATCTGCTTCGGGAAGGAATGGCTCGATCTGCACATTCACCCCCTGCCGGATTCCACGGGGCGGATCAGCCGCGCCCTCCTGGTCTGGGCCATCGCCACCGCGGAGGTGGCCAAGGAACAGGAAGAGTATCGCCTGCTGCGCATGATCGACGACATGCCGGTCGCGGTGATGACGGTCGACCCCGTAACCTTCAACATCACCTATCTCAACGAGACTTCGAAGCAGACCCTCGGCGAGATCAAGGATCTCCTGCCCATCAAGCCATCCGAACTACTCGGCGCCTCCATCGACGTGTTCCATCGCCACCCGGAACACCAGCGCCGACTGCTGTCCGATCCGGCCAATCTTCCTCACCACGCACGGATCAAGCTCGGTGCCGAGGTCCTGGACCTTCAGGTCTCGGCGGTGACGGGCACCGACGGAACTTATCTCGGTCCAATGCTGACCTGGTCGGTGATCACCAAGCAGGTCGCGGCCGAAGCACGGATCCAGCAGCTCGCACATTACGACACGCTGACAACCCTCGCCAACCGCAATACCTTCCGCGAGCACCTCAAGGCCAGCCTGTCGCGTCCGGATCCCCGACTGGGATTGCTGTTCATCGATCTCGACGGTTTCAAGTTCATCAATGACTCGAATGGCCACCTCGTCGGTGACTTGCTTCTCACCCGGGTGGCGGATCGGTTGCGGACACGCTGCGCCCATCCCGACATCATGGTCGCCCGCCTCGGGGGGGATGAGTTCGCCATCCTGATCACGAACGCGGGCATCACCGAGGCGACCGAGCTTGCCGAAGCGCTGGTCCTCGAAATCGTCGCCCCCTACCAGATCGAGGCCGAGCGTCGCCTCGAGATCGGTGCTTCCATCGGAGTCGTGGCGGCGCCGGAGCATGGGAGCGACTCGGAACTGCTGCTGTCGCGTGCCGACATGGCGCTCTATGCCGCCAAGGCCGCCGGCAAGAAGACGTTCCGGGTCTTCACGCCCGAACTGGAGACGCGGCTGCACGAGCGCGTGCGCCTCGAGCTCAAGCTGCGCCAAGCGCTCGGCAACAAGGACAGCCTGTTCCTGTTCTACCAGCCGATCATCGACCTCGCGACCGGCCGCGTCACGGCCCGCGAAGGGCTGATCCGCTGGCACCACCATATCCGGGGGTGGATCCCGCCCGGCGAGTTCATCGGCGTCGCCGAGGATAGCGGGCTGATCGACGAACTCGGCATCTGGGTCCTGAACCGCGCCTGTCAGGATGCCGCGTCCTGGGACGACGATGCCCGTGTCGCCGTCAACGTCTCCGCCAAGCAACTCGGAAAGGGGACGCTTGCGACGAACGTCCTTCATGCGCTGGTCAGCGCCGGGCTCGAGCCGAGCCGTCTGGAGATCGAGATCACCGAGAGCGCCCTGTTGGCCGACGAACTCGATTGCCTCGCCGATTTGCGGCGCGTCCGCGACCTCGGGGTGCGCGTGGCGCTGGACGATTTCGGGACCGGATTCTCGTCGCTGGCGCACGTGCGCTCGTTTCCCTTCGACAAGATCAAGATCGACGGATCGTTCGTGCAGGACGCCGTGCGGCGCGCGGATTGCGCGGCCATCGTCGGCGTCGTGGCCGATCTCGGCAGGCGCCTCGGGGTGACGACGGTGGCGGAGGGCGTCGAAACGCAGGCGCATCTCGATCTGGTCAAGGCCGAAGGGTGCACGGAGGTCCAGGGTTACCTCCTCGGCCGCCCGGTCCCGTCGGCCCGCGACGTTCCGATCATCGACGAACTCAATCGTGCCGCCGCATCCCGCAGGGTGATGGCCGCCTGATCGACCGCCGGCGCCTCACAACGGGACGGCAGGTGGAGCGGTCGTTCTACCCTTCATCCTGCCGCCGCCGGCGCAACGCCTCCCAGTGGGCAAGGCGGTCGGCGTAGCGCTGCTCCATGCCCCGGTCGGTCGGAGAGTAGAAATGCTGCCGGCCGAGCTTTTCCGGCCAATAGTCCTGGCCCGAGAACGCATCCGGCTCGTCGTGGTCGTAGCGGTAGCCCTCGCCGTAGCCGATCTTGCGCATGAGCTTGGTGGAGCCGTTGAGGATCGTGCGCGGCGGCGGCAGGGAGCCGTGCTCCTTGGCGATGCGGGTCGCGGCCTTGTAGGCGCTGTAGACGGCGTTCGATTTCGGTGCGCAGGCGAGATAGACCGTGACCTGGGCGAGCGCGAGTTCGCCCTCCGGCGAACCGAGGAAATCGAAGGCGTCCTTGGCGGCGGTGGCGACCACCAGGGCCTGCGGGTCGGCGAGGCCGATATCCTCCACCGCCATGCGCACGAGGCGGCGGGCGATGAACAGCCGGTCCTCGCCCCCGTCGAGCATCCGGCAGAGGTAGTACAGGGCCGCGTCCGGGTCGGAGCCGCGCACGGTCTTGTGCAGCGCGCTGATGAGATTGTAGTGGCCCTCCTGGGACTTGTCGTAGATCGGCGCCCGGCGCTGGATGATCCTTTGCAGGTCCTCGGCATCGAAGACTTCGCCGGCTTTCGCCGAGCGCCAGACCTCCTCCGCCAGGGTCAGGGAAGCGCGTCCGTCGCCATCCGCCATGCGGACGAGGACGCCGCGCGCCTCCTCGTCGAGGGGCAGGGGCCGCCCGGTCAGGGCCTCCGCGCGAACCATCAGCTTGGCGATGGCCGCGTCGTCGAGGGCCCGGAACAGCAGGACGCGGGCGCGCGACAGGAGCGCGGCATTGAGCTCGAAGGACGGGTTTTCCGTGGTGGCGCCGACCAGCGTCACGGTACCGTCCTCCATCACCGGGAGGAAAGCGTCGAGCTGCGAGCGGTTGAAGCGGTGGATCTCGTCCACGAACAGCAGGGTCCCCTGCCCCAGGGTCCGGCGCTGGCGGGCGGCCTCGAACACCTTCTTCAGGTCGGCGATGCCGGAGAAGATCGCCGAGATCTGCTCGAAATGCAGATCGGTCTCGTGGGCCAGAAGCCGCGCGACGGTGGTCTTGCCGGTCCCGGGCGGCCCCCAGAAGACGAGGGAGCCGAAGGATTTTCCGGCGAGCAACCGGGTCAGCGCTCCGTCCGGCCCGGTGAGGTGCTCCTGCCCCACCACCTCGGCCAGGGTCTGGGGCCGGAGCCGGTCTGCGAGGGGGCGCGGCGCGGCGTTCTGGAGGCCGGCGGAGGCGAAGAGGTCGGACATGGACGCATCAAGACGCGGGGCACGCGGCTTCGCAACCCGGAACCGCGCGCGAACCCCGAACCGGGGATTCGCGCCGACCCTTATCCCCCGAACACCGAGGTCAGCACCTCGCCGCCGCGGTTGATGGAGACCTCCCACATGTTGAGGCTGTTGCGGGTGATCCGCTCCAGATCCTTTGTGCTGGAGATCGGTGCGCCGTTGATGGCGACGATGATGTCGCCCTTCTGCAGGCCGGCCCGGGCCGCGATGGAATTCTCGTCGACGCCCGCCACCGCCACGCCCTCGGCGGGGAGATCGAGCTGGATCTCCTCGGCCACGGCCGGCGAAGTGTTGACCAGGGTGGCGCCCATGAACGGCGAGCGGGTGCGGACTTTGAGGGTGTCGCGCGGGCGCGTCTCCGGCGCGGGGTTGAGCTTCACCGCCACGGTGGTGCGGCTGGTGCCGCGCAGGATGCCGAACTTGGTGGTGCCGGTGAGCCCCTTCAGGGCGAAGCGGTAGCCGAAGGCCTCCGGATCGTCGACGGTCTTGCCGTCGACGGTGAGGATGAGGTCGCCGCGCTTCAGCCCGGCCTCCTCGGCGGGGCTCTTGGGCTGCAGGCTCGCCACGAGGACGCCGGTGGGGTGGTCGAGGCCCATGCTCTCGGCGATGTCCGGCGTCACGCTCTGGACCCGGGCGCCGAGCCAGGGCCGGCGCACGGAGGTCGCACCGCCCTTGGCGGTCTCCACCACGGCGCGGACCATGCTGGCCGGAATCGCGAAGCCGATGCCGTGGCTGCCGCCCGACTGCGAGTAGATGGCGGTGTTGATCCCGACGAGGTGCCCCTTGAGGTCGACGAGCGCCCCGCCCGAATTGCCCGGATTGATCGCCGCGTCGGTCTGGATGAAGAACTGGTAGTCCGAGGAGCCGACCTGGGTGCGGGCCAGGGCCGAGACGATGCCCTGCGTCACCGTCTGGCCGACGCCGAACGGATTGCCGATGGCCATGACGAAGTCGCCGACTTCCAGGGCTTCGGAATCGCCGAACGGCATCGCCACGAGGCCCCCCGTCGGGCTCTTGATCTTGACCACGGCCAAGTCGGTTCGGGGATCGCGCAACACGATGGTCGCCTCGAACTCACGCCGGTCGGCCAGCGCGATGCGGACCTCGTTCATGTTCTCGATGACGTGGTTGTTGGTGATGACGAGGCCGGATTCGTCGAGGATCACGCCCGAACCGAGGGATTTCTGCGCCCGTTCGCCCGGTGCGCCGCCTCGGCCGCGACCGCTGCCGTTCTCACCGAAGAAACGGCGCATGAACTCGTCCATGGCGCTGCGGCTCGCTCCCCGCGTCTCGACGTGGGAGGCGTAGACGTTGACCACGGAGGGGGCCGCCCGCTTCACCACGGGGGCGAAGGAAAGCTGCACCTGACCCTTGGCCTGCGGCACCGTCTTTTCGGCGATGTCCGGCGCCTTGTCGGGGGTGGCCTTGTCCGAGGCGGCTTTGTCCGGCGTCTGCGCCATCTGCGCGACGGCCGGCCCGGCGGCGAGCCAGGCCACCGCGAGGGGAACGATCATCAGGGGCGAGCGCGGCATCGAGGACTCCCGAAAGTGCGAACCGCATTGCCCCCACCGGCAGAGGGTGGTGGGGGCAATGCGGGGATATCGGGTTATCTAGACGCCCATGGGGTTCCGCGCGAGGGCCGTGTCAGGCCCGGCCCATCCCCGCAGCCAGGCGCCCGGCGCGGCGGGCCAGCACGTTGAAGCAGGTCAGCGACGCGTCGGCCGCCCGCTGCATCTCGTCGACCTGGATGCGGATGGCGTCGGCCGGCGTCCTGGCGCCCGACAGGCTCTGCCAATGCGCCATGGCGGCGCTGCCTTCGTTGCGCAGGAACGCGAGGATCGTGGCGTTCACCTCGGTGATCTCGCCGATCACATCGAAGGACGCCGTGGTCGGACGCAGGATCGCGTCCGGGGTCACGGCGACGGGCAGGGCGACGGGGGCCGGAATGGTCTCGACCGCCGCGACGGCGACCGCCTCGGGAATCGTCCCGGCCGCCGGAACGGCTTCGGGCTCGGGCGTGACGTCCGGGATCGCGATCGCGTCCGGCGTGGCTTCCAGGGCTTCGGGCGGCTGCATCACGGCTGCCGGCTCGGCCTCATCGGTGATGGCTTCCACGGTCTCGGCCGCTTCGACCGGCTCATACACGGCAGAGTCCTGCACGGGGGCGTCCTGGGCCGTGAAGTCCTGCGGAGGCAAGTCCTGCGGAGACAAATCCTGCGGAGGCAAGTCCTCGGTGGCGTGCTGCCCTGTGCCGGCCTCGAGGGCGTCGGCGGACACCGTCTCCAGAAGGGCATCGTGAACCGACGCCGTGTGGACCTCCGTCTCCAGGGCCGGCACGTCATTCTCCGGCTCGGAGACGTTCTCAGGAGGGCGGGACTCGGTGGCCATCTCAGCCCTCTCCGGATTGCGCCGCACCGCGCTCGATCGCGCGGGCGGCCCCTTACGCCGTTTCACCATGGCCATCTTCTCCTCGATCCGTTCGGATGCATCCTACCCGAACCGGCGCCCCCTGCCGAAATCCGGCCTCCGGCCGGTGTCGCGGGGGTGCGCCGAAGGGCGAAGCGATCCGTCCTGGCGGGCGAATCGCCGGGTCGGACTCAGGCCGACGGGCGCAGGGTGTTCTGGGCGAGGGCGCCGAGATCCTTGGCCTGGGTCTGCAGGCTGGCGATCTGGCTGCGCACGAACTCGGACTGGAGCTCGAAGGCCTCGCGCAGGTCGCGGGTGCGGACGAGCTTCTGAGCGAAATCGAAGGTGGCGCTGGCGTTCTCCTGGGCGTGGTCGAAGCTCTTGGCGATGGCCGTCTGCATCGAATCCTGCACGGTCTTCGACGAGGTCTGCATCTGCTCGGCGGTCTTCATCGCGGTCCCGATCAGGTTGCCGACGGCGCTGCGGGCCTGATCGACGCTCTTCTCGGCGAAGGCGCGCATTTCGGTCGGGATCTCGAAGGTCTGGCCGCTCATGATGTATCTCTCTATCTGAGGGAGCGCTACGAATCGTCGCGCCGCGAGAGCTTTATGTTGCGGTGCAACATGAACGTCAAGCCTGGGGAAGAAAGAAAATTCCGGTCCGGCGGGGCATTCCGCATCGATCCTCCGTCGCCCTCAAGCCGCCCGGTTCCGGCCGGTCCGACCCGCGAGGATGCGTGCGTAGACCGCCCCGAGGGCGGTGGCGTGGGCGGCGAGGGTCATCGGCGCCGCCCAGTATCGGGCGCTCGCGGCCTGGCCGAGGGCGCGCAGGCTCGAATCGTCGAAGAGACGGCGCATGGCCCCCGCCAAGGCCTCGACGTTCGGCTCCACGACGAACCCGTTCACGCCATCGACGAGCTTTTCGCCGGCACCCGCCCGGGTCGAGGTGATGACCGGCACGCCATGCGCCAGGGCCTCGTAGACCGTGAGCGGACCGGTCTCGTACCAGCGCGACGGGGCGATGAGGGCGCGGGCCCGGGTGCGGATCGACTCCCAGACCATTTCGGGACTTTGCCAGCCCAGGATCTCGACGTTGGGATAGGCGCGCAGTTCCGCCTCCAAGGGACCGGCGCCGATGAACAGGGCCGGCAGGCCGGCGCGGGCGGCGGCGGCCGCGACGAGGTCGGCGCCCTTCTCCCGGGTGAGCCGGCCGACAAACGCCACGGAATCGGCGCGCGCCGGATCGCCGGGCTCGGCGCGCGCCGCACGCACGGGGTTGTCGACCCGGTGATGGGTGAGGTCGAGGTGGCCCAGCAGGTCTCCCATCCGCGCGACGCTGGCGTCGCAGACGTGGATCACGTCGAGGGGGTGGCGACGCAGGGTCGTGCGCAGGACCGCGTTGCGCCCGACCCGGACGAGCTTGTGCAGGCGGCTCTTCCCATCGCAGGGCGCGGCGAGACAACTCGGCGACAGGGGCGTGAGGGTGCAGGGCGCCTCTGTGTCGAAGCGGTAGTAGACCCCGTTCGGGCAGGCCATGAAGTAGTCGTGCAGGGTCACGACCACGGGCAGGTCACGGGAAAACAGGGCGGGGAACACGCTCGGCGACAGGCTGCGCGTCCATTGGTGGATGTGGACGAGGTCCGGCCGTGCCGGCAGGCCGTCGAGGGCTGCGCCGAGGCGGGCGGCGGACGGCCCGTCCCAGACGCCCGAGATCGCGGCACGGTGCGCCGGCCGGTTCCAGATATCGGCGTTGTGAAGGCCGATCCGGGCGATGCCCGGATGATCGAGTAGGGGGTCGGTTGGCCCGTCGATGGCCTGGATGTAGGTGACGGCATGTCCGGCCTCGGCGAGGCCACGGGCGGATTCCACCGCCACCTTCTCGGCCCCTCCGCTCGCCACGGCGAATTCGGCGAGGATGACGATGTTCATGCCGGTCCCCCGCGCCACCTCCCGAGCGGAGATCCGAAGCGGGATCAGTTTACCGGCGATCAACGCACGAGCGGTAAACGTGGACTGCTCATCGCCCTCGACGAAAGCGCCCGCCATGCACGTCGTTCTCGTCGTCGATCACGCCTTCATCAACGGCGGACAGGCCAAGGTGGCGCTGGATTCCGCCTTGGGTCTGCGGGCGCGGGGCCACGACGTCACCGTGTTCGCCGCCGTCGGTCCGGCCGATCCGCGCCTGGAAGCCGCCGGTATCCGCGTGGTCTGCCTCGGTCAGGACGACATCGCCTCGACCACGAACAAGCTCGCCTTCGCCGTCCAGGCGATCTGGAACGCGAAGGCCGCCCGGCGCCTCGCCGAGGAATTGTCTGGGCTCGACCCGCACCACACGGTGGTCCACGTCCACGCCTTCGCCAAGGCCCTGTCGCCGTCCATCGGCGTGAGCCTGCGGGCCTCGGGTCTGCCCCTGCTCTACACCATGCATGAGTTCTTCCTCGTCTGTCCCAACGGCGGCTTCTACGAGTACCCAACGCAGAGCATCTGCCATCGCACGCCCATGTCGCGGGATTGCCTGACGACGAATTGCGACGCGCGGAGCTATCCTCGCAAGCTCCTGCGGGTGGTGCGCCATGCCGCCCTCGACCATGTCGCCGGGATGCGTCGGTTGTTTCCCCACATCGTCACCATCAGCGCCCTGCAGGAGACGGTGATCAGACCACACCTGCCGGCCTCGACCGTGTTCCACCGGGTCGACAACCCCATCGCCGTGACGAAAGCGCCGCCGCGCTCCGGCCCGCCGGGGGAGTTCCTGTTCGTCGGGCGCATCTCCACCGAGAAGGGTGCGCCGGTCTTCGCCGAGGCCGCGCGCCGGGCCGGGGTGCGGCCGGTCTTCGTCGGCGACGGTCCCGCCGCCGCGGATCTCGCCGCGCGCTACCCCGAGGCGCTGATGCTCGGCTGGAAGGACGAGGCCGCCGTCCACGCCCTCATGCGCGACGCGCGCGCCCTTGTGTTCCCGAGCGTCTGGTACGAGGGTCAGCCCCTGACGGTCTACGAGGCCCTTGCCTGCGGCGCGCCCGTCATCGTCAGCGACGCCTGTGCGGGTCGCGAGGCGGTGGAGGACGGCGAGACCGGGTTCTGGTTCCGCTCGGGCGATCCCGAGGCCCTGGCCGCGCACCTCGTCCGGCTCAAGGATGACGGTCTCGCAGCCAGGATGAGCCAGGCGGCGCACGCACGCTACTGGGCCGCCCCCCTCACTCTCGACGCGCATCTCGACCGGGTGACGCAGGTCTATGAAACGGTTCTGCGCGAGGCCGCGTCCAAGGTGCCGGTTCCCGGCCGCGCGGCCGGACGGCCAACCGTCGCTGCCCTGCCCCGTGGCCGCGCGACGGTGGATACGGGGGCGGGTCACCCGCGTTGATCTCGCGAGGCTCGCCCGACGCGGCGGGCGACGGAAATCGGAGCAACGCCGCCATGGCCGAGGATACCAAGACGTCGGACGCCGACACGATCTCTACCACGGGCCAACCCGCACCGAAGGGGTCCGACAAGAGCCGACCCGAGAACAGCCAAGGCGAACTCAGCGAGCGCCTCGACGAGGCCTTGGAAGAGACCTTTCCGTCGAGCGATCCGGTGTCGGTGAAGATCACCAAGTAGCGCTTTTGCCGGCCTGAAACGAACAACGCCGGAGCCCATGGCCCCGGCGTTGTTCGTTTCAGGCGATGCCGCTCCCGTGGGGGAGCGACACGCACGGTGTTCAGGCGGCTTCGAGCAGGCGGCGGGCGATGACCTGGGCCTGGATCTCGGCCGCGCCCTCGAAGATCGAGAGGATGCGCGCGTCGCACAGGACGCGGCTCACGGCGTATTCCAGGGCGAAGCCGTTGCCGCCGTGGATCTGCAGGGCGTTGTCGGCCGCCGCCCAGGCGACGCGGGCGCCGAGCAGCTTGGCCATGCCGGCTTCGAGGTCGCAGCGCTTGCCCTCGTCCTTCTCGCGGGCCGAGAAGTAGGTGAGCTGGCGGGCAATGTTGATCTCCACCGCCATCATGGCGATTTTGTCGGCCACGCGGGGGAAGTTGATCAGCGCCTTGCCGAACTGCACCCGATCCTCGGCGTAGCGCAGGCCGAGGTCGAGGGCGTTCTGCGCCACGCCGATGGCGCGGGCGGCGGTCTGGATGCGCGCGGATTCGAAGGTCTGCATGAGCTGGGTGAAGCCCTTGCCCTCGACCTCACCGAGGAGATTCGCGGCCGGAACCTCGAACCCGTCGAAGGCGAGCTCGTATTCCTTCATTCCGCGATAGCCGAGCACGTGGATCTCGCCGCCGGACAGGCCGGCGACGGGGAACGGGTCGGCGTCGGTGCCGCGCGGCTTCTCGGCGATGAGCAGCGACAGGCCCTTGTGACCCTTCTCCTCGGGCTTGGTGCGCACGAGGCAGGTCATGATGTCGGCGCGCACGGGGTGGGTGATCCAGGTCTTGTTGCCCGAGATCTTCCAGGTGTCGCCGTCCTTGACCGCCTTGGTGCGGAGCGAGGCCAGATCCGAGCCGGTGTTCGGCTCGGTGAAGACGGCGGTGGGGAGCGTGTCGCCCGACGCGATGCCCGGCAGGAAGCGGTGCTTCTGCTCCTCGGTGCCGCCGCACAGGATGAGTTCGGCGGCGATCTCCGAGCGGGTGCCGAGCGAACCGACGCCGATATAGGCGCGCGACAGCTCCTCGGAGACCACGCACATGGAGATCTTCGGCAGGCCCATGCCGCCGTACTCCTCCGGGATGGTCAGGCCGAAGACGCCGAGCTCGGCCATCTTCGTCACGATCTCCATGGGGATGTAGGCGTTCTGGCTGTGCCACTCGTGGGCGTGCGGAACCACCTCGGCGAGGCCGAAGCGGCGCATCTCGGAGCGGATCGCCTCCATGTCCTCGTCGAGGCCGGACTTGCCGATGGTGGCCGAGCCGCCGTTGTCGCGGATGCGGGCGACCAAAGCCGCGCGGTTCTCCGCCGTGTTGCCCTCGGCGATCAGCGTCTCGACGGCATCGTTGCGGAACTGCGCGACCTCGCGGGCGCCGAGGCCGAGCGAGCCCGTCGGGCGGACCATCTCGCCCTGGCTCATGGGGATTCCCGAGAACATCTGGTCGAGGTATTCGCCGAGACCGATCTTCACCAGGAGCGCTTCGGTCTCGCCGAACTCACCCGTTTCCGTGAGCCGGGCGGCGTAAGCGCCGAGCTCGCGCACGCCCTCCGCGTAGGTGGCGATCCAGGCGAGCCCGTGGGTGGCGTGCTGCTCGAGCTCCATCTTCTCCGCCGAAATCTTGCCCTCGGGCGAGAGCACGCGGGTGCGGACCCGGCGTGTGGCTTCGGCAACCAGGCTCTTGGCGGCTTCGCCGGCGTCACGGGCGAGGGTCAGGAGATCCTGCGGTTCGATGGTCGCGACGGGAGAAGCGGACATGCGGCAACT
Organism: Methylobacterium sp. Leaf99; assembly: GCF_001422375.1. Classification (GTDB taxonomy): domain Bacteria; phylum Pseudomonadota; class Alphaproteobacteria; order Rhizobiales; family Beijerinckiaceae; genus Methylobacterium. The sequence goes on from NZ_LMMU01000001.1 coordinate 110,210, forward strand.
CTTTCCAAAAAAGAGAATGGGTTGCCGCTCATTATAGACAGGTTCGTCTGGCCTGTAGAGGCGTCTCGCCGCAGAGTGGCACTTTCCCGCCTGAATTCATTATTCTTCGAGAGAAAATCCCCCGTTGTCCCTGATGAAGGACGCGGTCACTAATTTAATTGCAGAGCCCTGAAAAGAAAAACATCAGCCCCGGCTCGCCAACGCGACCCCGGCGGCCGCGAGCGCCATGCCGGCGAGCTGTACCGGCGCCAGGGCCTCGCCGAACAGGCCGTAGGCCATCAGGGCCGAAACCGGCGGTACGAGGAACAGCAGTGACGCGACCCCTGCCACCGCTCCGCGCCTGATGAGGACCAGCAGCAGCAGGATTCCCGCCACGGAATTGACGAGGACCGACCAGGCGAGGCCGAACCAGGCCGGGAGGCTGGCATCGAACCGGCCGGTGCCGATGAGCAGGGCCACCGGGATCGCCAGGGCGGCGGCTCCGACGAACTGGATCGTGGCGTTAGACAGGAGGTCGGCCGCACCGCCCCGGCTCTTCTGCCACAGGGTCCCGATGGTCATGGCGACCATGGCGGCGAGGCACGCGGCCAGCGCCGCCAGAGGGATGCCCGAAGCGCCGGTGGCCCCGACCTTGGGGGCGAGCACGAGGCCGGCGCCGGCGAATCCGAGGCCGATCCCGGCCCAGCGGCGCGGGCTGACCCGCTCGCCCAGCACCGGGCCGGCAAGGAGAGCCGTGAGCAGGGGCTGCAGGCTGCCGACGAGGGCGGCGATGCCGGCGGGCAAGCCGTGCTGGACCGACCAGAACACGCCGATGACGTAGATGCCCTGCATCAGGATGCCGGCGACGAGGGCATCGGTCCATTCCCGGCCGCCGCGCGGCCAGCGCGCACCAAGCGCCCAGGCCAGCGCCGCCAGCACCCCGGCGACGCAGACGACGCGCAGGGCCACGAAGGTCACCGCGTCGGCGTGCGGCGCCACGAAGCGCGCCGCGACGAAGCCCGTCGCCCAGATGAGCACGAAGATGGCCGGCACGGCGGCGGTCGGCGCGGTAGGGGATGGGGTGGTCATGCTGGTGGCGCAGGCACCACAGTGCGGCACGGAACACAACCCGCATCGGGGGAGGCCTCCGCGCGGGCACCCTTCCGCGTTGCGCCGGAACCCGCCCTCGCGTTTAGAAGGCAGCCGATCCATCGCGCGAGGAAAAGCCTGCCCCCGTGAGCCGCCTCAGCAAGCCCATCGAGATTGCGAACGTCGCAGCCCGGCGCTTCATCGCCCATGACGGCTGGGCCATCGCCAGCCACATCGCGCTCTCGATCCTCATCGCGCTGTTCCCGTTTCTCATCCTCCTGGCCGCGCTCGCCGGCCTTTTCGGTACCAAGTCGCTCGCCGATGAGGCCGGCGTGCTGATTTTCGATGCGTGGCCGCGCGAGATCGCGAAGCCCGTGGTGAACGAGATGCACAGGGTGCTGACCGAGCAACGCGGTGGCGTGCTCACCGTCGGCGCTGTGCTGGCCCTGTACTTCTCCTCGGCCGGCGTCGAGAGCCTGCGGGTCGGGCTCAACCGCGCCTATGGCCTGCGCGAGCAGCGGCCGTGGTGGCTCACGCGGCTGGAATCCATCGCCTACGTGATCTGCGGCGCCCTCGCGATGCTGGCCTTCGCCCTCCTGGTGGTGCTCGGGCCGCTGATCTGGCGCAACGTCCTCAACGTCGCCCCCGGTCTGGAGCCCTTGAGCCTGACGGTGGCCATCGGGCGCATCGGCATCACGGCCTTCCTGCTGGTGGGCGTCCTCGTCATCGCCCACAAATTCGTCGCCACCGGGCGGCGCTCGTTCCTCGCGGTGATCCCGGGCGTCGCCGTGACCCTGCTGCTGTGGTTCCTCGCCGGCCTCGGCTTCGGCTACTATCTCGACCGGTTCTCCAACGCCTACGTCTCGACCTACGGCAGTCTCGCCACCGCCATGGTGGCCCTGGTGTTCCTGTACTGGCTCGCGGCGATGTTCCTGTTCGGCGGCGAGATCAATGGCACCGTCATTGCAGCGCGACGGGTGCGCCTCCAGGCGCGGATGCGGGAGAAACAGGCCAGGGCCCATGGTGTGTAGGACCCTGGTGCCTGACCCGTCCGATTCATCTGCGCACAGAGTGTGCATTGACGTGGGCGTGTGACCTCGGCGGCCTATTCGTCCCAACCGGGGCCGGGCATAGGGCCAGGGTCGGCGCGCCGGCCGGCCCGGGGGGACTTCGATGCGGATCAGGTTCGGTTGCGAGATGGGCTACGACTTTCCCCATCCGACCCCGCTGATCGCCCGCCTCAACACCTATCCGGTCAAGGGCCTCGCCGCCGTTCCGCCCGATGTGCTGCAGGTCGACCCGCCGGTGCCGGTTAAGACCTTTCGCGATGTCTTCGGCAACCGGACCGTGCGCTTCCTCGCGCCCGCCGGTGCCGTGACCTTGAGCGTTCATGCCGAAATACCCGATGACGGGGGCCTCGATCCGATCGTGGCGGACGCCATCGAACACCCCGTCGAGGATCTTCCGGAAGAGGCCCTGCCCTTCCTCGTGGCGAGCCGCTACTGCGAATCCGACCTCCTTTCGGACGAAGCCTGGGACCGGTTCGGGCATCTGGGATCGGGCTGGTCGCGGGCGCAAGCTGTGTGCGACTTCGTCCACCACCACATCACCTTCGGCTACGCCTACTCCCATGTCGACCGCACGGCGGCCGATGCCCTGGCGGGTGGGCGCGGCGTGTGTCGGGACTACGCCCACCTGTTCGTGGCGTTGTGCCGGGCACTCAACATCCCGACGCGCTACTGCACCGGCTATCTCAGCTTCATCGGCGAACCCGAACCGCACGGGCCGGGGGATTTCGCCGCCTGGACGGAATGCTACCTCGGTGGCAGCTGGCACGTCTTCGATCCGCGCAACAACGCCCCGCGCCGGGGCCGCATTCTCGTCGCCCGGGGGCGGGACGCGGCGGACGTGCCGCTGACACATACGTTCGGGGGAAACCGGCTGACGAAGTTCCGGGTCTGGGCGGAGGACGCGGCGCTGCCGCATCGGGATTGATCGGATCGATTTTACGATCCCTTCCCGCCCGTTCTGGCTGCCATATTCGCACATCGTGCGCCCTGCTAGGGCCACTCTCCTTTCAGGCAGGGCGATCGCATAAGACCACCGATGTCATTCCGGGGCGCCGCAGGCGAACCCGGACCCGGAGGGCCGCGCCGGAGGCGTGCAATCTAGAGCCGCTGACAGTGCAAAACTCTGCGAAACCGGTGTTTCTGGGTCCCGGGTTTCGCTGCGTGGCCCCGGGATGACACGGGGTTGTGGGACGTCCAACGGTCCCCGAACGCCATTCGCGATCGCCCTTCCCCGCAGAGGGGGGAGGATACGAAACCTCACGCCGCGAGCTGCATCTCCACCGGCTCTTCCGCCGCCATGAACTGCGCCCGGGCCAGATCAGCGAAGCGGCCGTTCTGGGCCACGAGGCTGTCGAAGCTGCCCGATTCGACGATCCGGCCCTCGTGGAAGACGAGGATGCGGTCGGCGTTGCGGATCGTCGCGAGACGATGGGCGATGACGAAGGTGGTGCGGCCTTCCATCACGGCTTCCAGGGCACCCTGGAGCTTGCGCTCGGTGGTGGCATCGAGGGCCGAGGTCGCCTCGTCGAGGATGAGGACGGGCGGATTCTTGAGGAGCGCCCGGGCGATGGACAGGCGCTGGCGCTCGCCACCCGACAGGGAGCGTCCGCGCTCGCCGATGACCGTATCGAGGCCGTCGGCTTGGCGTGCCATGAACTCCGTGGCCTGGGCCCGATCCAGGGCATCGATCATCTCGGCATCCGTCGCGTCCGGACGGCCGACGAGGAGGTTCTCGCGGATGGAGCGGGCGAACAGCATCGGCTCCTGGAACACCACGCCGATGTTGTGACGCAAGCTGGACAGGCCGATGTCGCGGATGTCGGTGCCGTCGATGCGGATGGCGCCGTGGTCGGGATCGAAGGCGCGGTGCAGCAGGCCCAGCGTCGTCGACTTGCCGGAACCGGTGGTGCCGACCAGCGCGATGGTCTCGCCGGCCTCGGCCGTGAAGGACACGTCCTCCAGGGCCTTGCGGCGGGAATTGTACGAGAAGCCGACGCCATCGAACGAGACCGCACCCTCGAAGCGGGCGACCTGGGCCGCGCCGGGACGGTCGTGCACCGCTGGCGTGGTGTCGAGAATCTCGAAGTACTCGGCGATCTTGGGCATCTGCTGAAACAGGCCGTTGATGCAGCTCGACACCTGCTCGAGGCGCGAGACCAGCATGGTGGCGAGACTCATGAACGCCACGACCTCGCCGACGGTGGCCTGGCCGTGCTGATGCAGGAAGATGCCGGTGATGAAGATGGCGGTCATGGTGAGCGTCGCCGAGGCGCGGGTGGCGACGTTGGCGAGCGCCCACCACGACAGGACCGGGATCTGCGCGGCGAGCAGGTTGCGGATGATGCCGTGCATGGCGTCCTTCTCCGCCTTGGCGCGGGTGAAGGACTGGATGACGGCGACGTTGCCCAGCGCGTCCGAGGCGTGCTCGGCCAAGCCCGACTGATATTCCTCGACGCGGCCCTGCAGGGTTTCCGTGCGGCGCATGACCAGGGTGGTGAGCACCGTGAAGGCGAGCACCAGGACGACCAGGATCGAGCCGAGCTGCCAATTCACGAACAGGGTCATGGGCAGGAGGACGGCAAGCGAAACGAAGGCGACGAAATGGTCGCGGAAGAAGCCGAGCCACAGCCAGAACATGCCGTTCGAACCCTCCAGCATCGCCTTGAGGACGCGGCCGGAATGGTTCGTGGAATGGAAGGCGAGCGGCAGTTCGAGGACGTGCTCGAAGTACTTCGCCATGGAGGTGAGGCGGCTGCGATGGGACAGGCGCTCGGCGTGAAGCGCGATGGTGACGCCCGCCGCAATGGTGAACAGACCGAAGGCCACCCATGCGCCGATGAGGGGCGCCAGAGTCGTGAAGGCGTTGGATTTCGCGTTCAGGTGCGTGAGCTGGTCGATGATCCGGCCCATCAACAGGGGCTCGGCGAAGGCCGCGACGGCGAGCGCGACATTCGCCGTGGCCAGGACCATCGCGAGGCGCTTGTCCGCCCCGAGCAGACCCATGACCCGGGCATAGAGACGAATCAACGACATGATACCGTTCGCTCCGAGTGCCGATCCTGGCGCGGCCCCGCATGGGGCGGATGCGCCGTGACGCGTCGCCGGTTCGGCCTCCTTCCCGCATCGTGCGGGGTCGGCCAAATCCTTGACGTGACGCGCTTATGGCGTTCGCTCCCTGAACGGCGAATGACACGATCGGCCACGCTGTGCGAGGGCTTTTACGGTTCATTCACGCTGAATCCGCCAACGTGGGGACGGCGCCTCGTCCTGTGGCGCTCTCGCGGCCTCCGGCGGCCGCCCAGGCTCGGTGATCATGGACCTCGCAACCGGTATCGGGCTCGTCGGCGGCATGGGTGTCGTCTTCACCCTGATCATGATCGACGGTGGCAATTTCGCCGCCTATTTCGACAAGCATGCGGTCATCGTGATCTTCGGCGGCGCCACCGCGGCGACGACGATGCGCTTCCCATTCTCGACCATGCTGCACGGCCTGCCCATGGGTCTGCGCTACGCATTCTCCATGCGGGCGATCAAGCCGCGCGAACTCATCGAGGAGATCACCCGGATCGCCGACGTGGTGCGGAAATCCGGCCCGATGGCCCTCGAGAGCATGGAGATCTCCGATCCGTTCCTGGCGCAGGGCGCACGCTACATCGCCGACGGCTACGACCGTGACTTCATCCGCGACACCATGGAACGCGACCGCGACAATTTCCTCATGCACCTCGACGAGGGCTCGAAGATCTACCGTGCCTTCGGGGATTGCGCGCCGGCCTGGGGCATGATCGGCACGATTCTCGGCATGGTAACCATGTTCGCCAACATGTCCGACCCGTCGAAGCTCGGGCCCGCCATGGCAACCGCGCTGCTCGCCACCCTCTACGGCGCGCTCATCGCCAACATGGTCGCCCTGCCGCTCGCCGACAAACTCCACGTCAAGCTGGAGGAGGAGGACGTGTCGCGCTCGCTCATCATCGACGGCATCCTGCTCATCCGCGACTCGAAGAGCTCGTCCCTCGTGCGCGAGATGCTCATCGCCTACCTGCCGCACAATCACCGCGACGAGGTCGGGGCCGAGCCGGCCTGACGGGCGGAAGGGGCCCAAGGGGCGGGAGGGGGACGAGTCGTGGCCAAGAAGAAGCGCGGCGCGCATGGCGGCCACGGCTGGTTCGTGACCTTCGCCGATCTGATGGCGCTGCTCATGAGTTTCTTCGTGATGATCGCCGCCTACTCGACGCAGGATCAGAAGAAGATGCAGGCGGTGGCCGGCTCCATGCGCGACGCCTTCGGCGTCAACAAGGAGTCGCGCTTCGCCGGCATCATCGAGAAGGACGGCCTGCCCACGGCGAACTTCGTCAAGCACAAGCGCGACATCCCGCCGGAGCAATCCACCGACCACACCAATCCGCCCGATATCGAGGGAACGGCCGAGGACGGCGCGCCCGATACCGGCCTGCCGGAGGCGTTCGGTCTGGCCGCCGCCAGCCTGCGTCAGGCCCTGCAGGACATGCCGGAGATCGCCGAGGCGTCGAAGAACATCATGGTGACCCCGACCGCCAAGGGTCTCGACATCGCCATCGTCGATCAGGACGGCGCCTCGATGTTCCCCGACGGATCGAGCCGGCCCAACGACCGCACCCGGCGCCTGCTGGAACGCCTCGCGCCGACTTTGCGCAAGATGCCCAACCGCATCGCCATCGCGGGCTTCACCGCCTCGGAGCGGCCCGGTGCGCGCGCCGCTGCCCCGCCTTGGGAGCTCTCCGCCAACCGCGCCATCTCCGTGCGTGAGATCCTCGCCGGAAGCGGCGTCCCCGACGACCGTTTCGCCTCGGTGACGGGCAAGGCCGACACCGAGCCGCTGTTTCCCGACAACCCCTATCTGGCCGCCAACCGAAGGGTGACGGTGACGCTTCTTGCGGAGGCGCCGACCATCGCGCGAAAGATGAAGTTTCCCTGACGGGAGCCCTTACTTCGAGACCAGCAGCGCCCAGTAGACCCGGTACTTCGAGTTCGGCGCGTAGGCCGTGGCGATGCCCATGCGCGTGGCCTCGGGCGCCAGCATCACGGCGTTGTGGGCCGGGCTGTCGCGCCAGCCCGAGAACGCTTCCGCCAGGGTGTGATAGCCGGCCGAGAGGTTGGCCCCGGCCGAAGGGTGGCCGAGGCGCTCCATGGCGACGCGCACGGTCTGGGCGCGGCTCGGCCGATCGGCGGCCGCCATGGCGGCGGCCTCCGCCTCGGCGAGCTTCTGCAGTTCCGGGTCGAGCTGGAGTGCCGCGCCGCCCGAGCGGGCACGGTAGGCCGAGATCATGTCGCGGGCGGTCCCGGCGTCGACCTGCGCCGAGGCGGTGGTCATCGGCCAGTACAGGCTGGGCAGGCCCGTGGCGGTCTCCACGGGCTGCTGCGTGGCGCAGCCCGCGAGCGTCAGGCTTCCCATCAGGCCCAACCCTGCACCGATTCCGCGCCGGCTCAAGAATCCTCGCCTCACCCGCTCATCCCTTCGGCATCTCGGTGGCCTGCCGCCCCGCCCCGCCGCTGGCGTCGCCCCTCGGCTCCGACAGCGTGCTGGCGATCCGGCCCATGGCCTCCTGAAACGGTTCCAGCCCCTGCACCACGACATTGCTGGAGGCCGGCCCCATGGCCGGGATCATCCCGACCCCGGATAAGGTCTTGAACACCGCAAAGTTCAAATCGTTCTGCACCTTCAGGCCGAGACTCACGTCGACGATCATGGCGATGAGCTCGAACTCCAGGAACGGGTCGCCGATCTTGCGGAAGACCACCCGGGGGGCGGGTTCCTTCAGGACGTCGGGATGCGCACTGGCGCAGGACACCAGCAACTCGGCGGCGTGAACCGGATCCTGATTGCGCAGGACATTGACGGTGATGGAGACCCGACCGGTGCGGTCGCCCCGGACCCGGTTCTTGACGATGCCGGAAATCAGGTTCGAGTTCGGCACGATGACGGCCGAGCGGTCGAAGGTCTGGATTTCCGTGGAGCGCACGGAGATGCGCTTCACGATGCCCTCGCTGTCGCCGATGAGCACCTGATCGCCGACGCGAATCGGGCGCTCCCACAGGAGCAGCAGGCCCGAGACGAAATTGTTGACGATGGATTGCAGTCCGAAACCGATACCGACGGAGAGGGCGCCGGCCACGATGGTGAGCTTTTCCAGGCTCAGGCCGAGATACGAGAAGGCGAGCGCCAGGGTGAGCAGGAACCCGCAATAGCCCGCGATGGTCGAGATCGAGTTGCGCAGGCCGGCGTCGAGGTCGGTGGCCGGCAGATAGGTGCTCTCGAGCCAGCGCTGGATCGCCCGGGTGACCGCCATGCCGAGCACGAGCAGGCCGATGGCGAGGGCGATGGTGGAGAGCGAGATGGTGACGTCGCCGACCTTGAACCCGAAGAAGGCGCTGCGCACGGAGGTGAACACATCCGTGGAATCGAGGCCCCAGGGAGCGAGGGCCAGGAGGGCCGCGACGAGGATGAGGACGACGCGGGCAAAGCCCGTGGCCAGCACCGCGATCTGGTTCAGGGAGCGCTTGCGCAGGCCGGTATTGGCCTGAAGTGCGGTGGCGATCTTGGTGTCGTCGCGGAGGGTGCCGCCGATGAAGGTGTCGGCGCTGCCGATGAACAGGAACAGCAGCACGAACAGGCTCGCGGTCCACACGAGCTGGTCGATGAGGAAGGTGGCGAACGCGACGTAGCCGAAGAGCGCGGCCGCGCCGATCACCGCCACTGCCGCCCAGCCGAGGAGCCGGGCCGGCCCGCCAATACCCGTGACGGCCTCCGGGGCCACGTAGGGACCGAAGCACGCTTCTTCCTTCTCCGCCGTATCGGCGAACCGGTGCAGACCGATCGCAAGGATGAGGGCCGTGGCGATGGCCCCGATGCCGCGGGTGGCGATGGAGATCGGCAGCGCCGCCGAGATCGCCGAATTCAGGGCCTCGACGGATTTCACCACCGTGATCACCACGGCGATGCTCACCGCCAGGGTGGTGATCCGCGAGGCGGCGGCATCGGTCATCGTCGTGGTGCGCCACGACGGCTTGTCGGGCGACAGCAGGGCGTCGGCCAGGGCTTCGACGAAGGCGATGAAGGCGAGACCGAGGAGGATCGCCCCGGCCACCGGCAGCAGGCGCATGGGCAGGAGATTCGTGACGTCGAGGGCGTAGTAGACCGCATAGCTTCCCACCACCGCCGGCACGGTGCCGAGAAGGAAGACGCGCCAGGCGGCGAGCAACTTCTTGCGCTGGGACGGATCGACGGCCTTGGCGTCGCGCCGCCCGAGGCGCGGGGCGATGTTGCGGCGGCCGAAATACAGGGCGATGGAGATGCCGAAGGCGATCCCGAGGAAGAGGAGGTTGCCGAGGGTGCCGTTGCGGGCGAACAGGTCGGCGGTATCCGCGACGACGTTCTGAAGCGCGCGGAGGTCGCGTGGAATGTCGGCGGCGATCCGCATCCACAGGTCAGGCGTGACGAGGGCGGTGGAGCGCTCGAACAGACCGCGGGTGAAATCGGCGCGGCGCTTGTTGGTGACCTGATCGACGATCTGGTCGCTCTGCACCAGGAGGGATTTCGCCAGCCGCTGGGTCTCGTCGATCTCGGCGACCGCCTGCTCGCGCTCGGTCCGCTCGCGGGCGACGTCCTCGCCTTCCGCCCCTTCCTTGGGCTTGGGTCCGAGCTGGGTCAGGCGCTCGCGGGCCGCCTCCAGGCGCGGGGTGGTGATCTCGATGACATGGCGAATGCGGTCGGCGATGCCATCGACGCCGTCGCGGGCGCGGGTGAGGTCGCCGCTGCCGACGTTCTGGCCGGTCAGGATCTTTTCGCGGTGTTCGAGGTCGTCCTTGGCCTTGTCGAGGGTGTCGCGGACGGTCTTGATCTCTTCCGACACCACGGGCTTCGGCGCCGGGGGTTTCGCGGGGGCCGCGGGCTGAGCGGGCGGTGCGGCGGGTGCCGGATTGGCCGGCGCCGTCTGGGCGGCCGGGGTCGGAGGAGCTGCTGCCTGTCCCAGAACCGTACCGGGGACGAGGGCGGCGAAGCCGAACCACGCCGCCGTCAGAATCCCGGCCCGACGCGTCCCATATCCGTTCCTGACGGGCCTGCGACGCATCCCCTCCGCGGAGGCGCGATGGGCGGTTCGGGCGTTGATGTCCTGCAAGATGCCGTCCTCGGAAGTTTCAGAGCCCCTCGCCGATCCCGCACCGCGCTTCCGCCCGCCGGAAGGAACGGGATCGCACCAGTCGGGCCGGGTCAACGGGATCGGAAGCCGCCGCAATCACCGATCAATGGGGCGAAAGGCTGACGCCGCCTCCGCGCTCACGGCATGGCCCGCGTGCCGGTCGTGGGCAGGACGTCCTGGGGCATGACGCCGGTGGGCATGACGCCCTGTGGGCATGGCGTCGCGCGGGTGCGCCATGACCTTCACAAGCGTGTCACGCTGATATTAGACTAAGCCGCGATGGACTATGCCTTTTCGTATCGGTGCGGGGAGGTGGTGACGGTCGTCCGCGTCGAGGGACGTTGCCACCAGCCGGGCGTTTTCGCCCGATGCGACCGCTTTTGGCAAAAGCCCTCCCCCCATCGCGCCACGCACGCGCCGCTTCGACGGCTTCCCCCGTGCGAGCCCGCCGGTCAGGCGCGCCGGCGAAATTCAAGAAAAATCCTGATCTTTCATCCGACAGGGGCAGCGCGCCGGGCGATTCCCGCGCGTTGTCCCCGTGTCGACCCGCCGAGAGGGGTGCGCCATGCTGGATCTCCAAACGCTCGTGCTGAACGCCGATTACCGGCCGCTGTCGTACAATCCGCTCTCGCTGTGGTCCTGGAAGGACGCCTTCACCGCCCTGTTCCTCGACCGGGTCACCCTGGTGGCGAACTACGATGTCGAGGCGCGTAGCCCGAGCCGGTCCCTGAAAGTACCGAGCGTCGTCGCCCTCAAGAGCTACGTGACCCTGGCGCGCAGCCCGGCCTTCACCCGCTACAACATCTATCTGCGCGACACGTTCTCGTGCCAGTATTGCGGCCTGCGCCTACCGTCGGGCGGCCTCACCTTCGACCACGTCGTGCCGCGCTCGCGCGGGGGCCTGTCGAGTTGGGAGAACGTCGTCGCGGCCTGCTCGCCGTGCAACCTGCGCAAGGCCAACCGTACGCCCGCCGAGGCCGAAATGCCGCTCCTGCACGAGCCGCACCGCCCGACCCGGCACGAGTTGCATCGCCGCCAGCCGGAATTCGACCACCGGCAGTACCACCACACCTGGGTGGACTACCTCTACTGGGATTCCGAACTGGAGAACTGACCCCCTTCAGAACCGGCGCGGCGGCTCGTTGTAGAGCGGCAGGTTGAGGGAGCGCGGCACCCGCGCGACGGGTACGGGAGGGGGCGGCGGCAGGTAGGTGGGATCGCGGTAGGCGACCTCCGGCGGCGGGAGCGGCCGGTGGCGCAGGTCGCCTCTGGCCTGGACCGAAAGGCTCGCGGTAGGAAAGCTGGCCGCGACAAGGACAGCGGTAAGGATGAGCCGGATCATCGTTCGGGCGTTCCGTCCTGCGGTGAAGGCCTCGAGGCACTGACTCGCCCAACCTATCGCTACGAAAGCGAGAGACGGCTCAACAATTCCGCTTTGATGCAGTTTCATCGTGCGTCAGAATTTGACCGCCGCGCCGCCGCGCACGGTGTTCAGGTTGACCTTGTGCCCATTGAAATCATTGAAGAGGACGTACTGATATTCACCGCGAAGGAGAATATTTGACGTCAAGGCATACTCGATGCCACCGCCGAGGGCGATGCCACCAACCACCTTCGTCGTGCTTCTGCCGACAATCATCGGTGCCGCAGGGCGGCTGGCCGCCGGATTCGTCTGGCTGAAGGAGGCATAGCCGAAGTTGTTCACGTAGGCCGGCTGACCCGTAGTGAGGGCCGCGTTTGCCTTGTACGTCGTTTGGTCGTAGCCGTAGTTGCTGATGGAGACGTGATCCACAACTTGAGCTCGCCCGATTGCGAGACCGCCGGTCACGAATGGCAGTAGATTACCCAGAGCCCAGCCGCCACGTGCGCGGATGGTGCCGTAATCCTGGATCGTCGTCGACGCCAGTCCGCTCAAGCTCACCGTTTCGAGGAAGCCATCACCCGTCGTCCGGAAGCGGGAAATGGCATCCGTCGTCGTGCCACCCCGTTCAAAGCGCGTATAGTCCACCTCAAGGCCGACAACGGCCTCGTCGAACTGATAGTTGAAGCCCGCGAAGGCACCATAGCTCCCGCCCCCGACACGCACTGCCTGTGGCGAAAGCAACGTCGAGGCCCCCATGATCGTCTCGGCGGACGTGGCGCGGAGGGCGTTGGCGACGAGCGGCTGGAACGTGTTGGCAAAACCCATTGCGGCCGATGTGTACCCGCCGTGCCCACCAAAGTAGACGCCGTTCCAGTCGATGAGCGGCGCCTCCTGCTCGTAGTCGGGGCCGCGCAGGACGCCGTAATCGAGGTCCGCCGCCTGGGCGCCGGCGACGGCATTCAGGGCGAGGGTCGTCAGGAGAGCGAAAGTCAGGGTCCGCATCGATGTCGTCCTCCAGGCGCCAGCCCGACTGGTCTTTACTGAGCCCGTTGACGAAGGTGTACTTGAGTAACCTTAATGGACCGTTGCTCCACCGTGGACGCGGGCGTCATTCGTAGGGATTCCCGCTGCTCCAGACGGTGGGGAGGCTGTGCCCTCCCGCGAACCCATCCGCGAAGGCGTAGCGCAGGCCGACGCGAACCTCGTTGGCGGCCAGATCCTTCAGGCGACTGCCGAAGCCGTAGGTGTCGAGCCCCGATTTGGCGCGGCCGAGATCGATGTAGCGATAGCTCGCATCCAAGCTGAAGCCGGCCCCGAGGGCGTAGGAAACACCCCCCGTGAGGGACCAGGCGAGGCTGGTGACGGAGCGGTTGGGGCGTGCCACGCCGGGGCGGGCCCCCGTGCCCGCACTCCCGTCGCAGGCGTCGATGAGGCAGGTGGTCTGGGTATAGCCCCGTCGGAACTCCTTCTGGGCGAAGCCGACGCCGCCGCCGATATAGGGGGTCAGACCCCACCAGGTACCGAGATCGGCATAGACGTTGACGAGGCCCGTGAGGACGCCGACGCGGCCGGCCTCGACGTTGTAGCCGGTGGCGAAGTTGGTCCGCGACGAGTACGCGCTGTAATCCGAGGCGCCGCGCTGATCGATGGTGGCGTCCACGCGCAGCCAGTTGTTGACGCGATAGCCGACGCCGCCGCCATAGCCGGGTTCGTGGCTGAGGGTACGCCGGACCAGGGGCGGCATGCCCGGATCGTTGGGATCGGGCAGCGTCGCATCCGTGGGACGCAGGAAGAAGCTTTCGGTGAAATCGGCGCGCAGGTACCACCCGCTGCCGATTTCCACGGGTACCGGCGCCGGCGGCGGAGGCAGCAGATCGGCCCCCCATGCGGGTGCGAGTGCGGGACTGACGGCCAGGCTCAGAGCCGCGATGGCCAGGGTTGAAGCCCGACGCGATGGGCACCGATGTCTCGTCATATCGTCCTCGGAAACCCCGATACTCGGTGGGAACGCCGCTTCGCCTGAGGCCCGTAGCGTTCATCCCATAGTCAGGGAGTATCCACGCGGAAGCTTATGATCGCGTTAAGCTTAAGACAATCCAAGATTAAGACCCCAATCGCATTGCTGAAAATAAAAACGGCGCGAACCCGAAGGTTCGCGCCGCTTCCATCGATGAGACAGCGATCAATACTTACGGATGATCGGCTCGGGCTGGTAATCGGCAATGACCGGTGCGGCGACGACACCGCCGAGCATCCAGCGCATGCCGATGCGCACGTCGTGGGAGGTGACTTCCTTGAGCTTGTACGACGCACCGCCGCAGCCCGGGTCGTTGAAGCAGGTCACCGCGCCGGTGCCGACGTGGCCGAGGTTCATGTAGCGGTAGCCGACTTCGAGCTTGAGGTTGGGCGTGACGCTGTAGCCGAGGCCAGCCATGGCGGCCCAGGCGAGGTTCGTGGTGCGCTTGGTGGCGGCGATGCCGAAGCCACCGGCGGCCGAGCCGGCGCCGGTGTCGTTGAATCCGCTCACCGTGTGGAAAGCCGAACCGACGCCCGCGCCGAGGAACGGGGTCACGCCGTACCACGTGCCGAGATCGACGTAGCCGTTGGCCATCGCGACAACCGTCGACAGGTGACCCTGGTCGAAGTCCAGGCCCTTGGCCGGAACGCCGTTGCCGTAAGGCAGGTCGAACTTCTCGACGAAGGAGAAGCGGCCGCCGCCCCGGTACTCGCCGGTGATGTCACCGCGAAGGAAGCCGTTGAACTGGTAGCCGACGCCGCCACCGGCGAAGAACTGGTCACCCATGCTCTTCTGGTGGATCTCGTAGTCCGGCGGCAGGGACTTGCCCGGGACGGTGGTGACGACCTTCTCGTAGCTCGCGGCGCCCACACCGACATCGCCGCGCAGGTACCAGCCGCCGCCGATCTCGACGGGCGGGGGCAGCGGCTCGGGCGGCAGCGGGGGAAGCAGGTCGGCAGCGTATCCGAGGCAGGGCGCTCCCACGCTCGCAAGGAGCGTGAACGAGCGCGCCAAGGCATTCAGCTTGGAGCGGCGCATGGGATTCAGTCCTTCACTCGACCGTCTGCCGGGAGCGAGAGGCGCCGGCTCGGATGACGATCACACCATCGCCCGAGGGGGTTAAATCGCCCTTAACGTTAAAAGTTATCCTTGCGAGGTCGTTACGGGACGGGTCGACGCCGAGGCCATGTCCCGAAGCACGCGGTGGCCGGTCCCGCGCCGGTGCATCGTCGACGGCACTCGTATAGACGAGGGGCCATGCGCCCCGAAGATGTTCGAGCCCTTGCCCTGTTACTTCCCGAAGTCGTCGAGGCGGCGCATCAGGGACATCCCGACTTTCGCCTCGGCGGCCGTATCTTCGCCACCCTGTGGGTGGAGGAAGAACGGGTCGTGCTCAGGCTCACCCCCGACGATCAGGCGCGGGTCCTCGCGGATGCACCGGACCTGTTCGCCCCGGTTCCGGGCGCGTGGGGTCGACGCGGCTGGACCAGCCTCGACCTGTGGGACGTGGACGAAGCGGCGTTGCGCGCCGTCCTGCTCGCGGCCTGGCGGAACGTCGCGCCGGCCGCCCTGGACGGGGAATGAGCGGTCCGCGTGCGGGTCCGTGACGGCCCCTCGTGCCGCGGGCCGTGCGATGTCCGGGCGTCCTCGTCTTACGACGGCCTTGCCGGTCAGGCCTCGACGGCGCGTTCGCGCAGACGCTGCATCACGGCTTCTGGCGTGGCATAGGCCTCCTGATGCACGGCGCTCCAGTAACGCAGGGCATCGAGTTCGATGGATGCACCCGTCACGGCGCAGCGCACGAAACGGCCGGGCTTGACCACCCGCATGGTGCCGTCGCCATACTCGACCGTCGCCTCGCCCGAAGCGCCCCGTTCAAACCGACCCAGCATCCGTCAAAGCCCCTTCGGCCCACTTGATTTCCGACGCCTTCTAGGAGGCGTGGACGGCCATGTCGATGATCCCTCGACAGGGCTCCGGCATCGGTGCCAATGATCGTGCATGAACCTCGATCTTCAAAGCCTGTTCGACGCCGCGCGGGCCGTGCGCGCCCTGGCTTACGCACCCTATTCGCACTTCACCGTCGGGGCGGCCCTTCGCGACGCCGAGGGCACGGTCCATGCCGGGTGCAACGTCGAGAACGCCGCCTATCCCGTCGGCACCTGCGCCGAGGCCGGGGCCATTGCCGCCATGGTGGCGGGCGGCGGCCGGACCATCCGGGAAATGCTGGTGATGGGGGCCGGCCCCGGCCTCGTCACGCCCTGCGGCGCGTGTCGCCAGCGCATCCGTGAATTCGCCGCGCCCGAGACCGTGATCCATGTGGCCGATGGCGACGGGGTCCTGGCACGCTTCACCCTGGGCGCCCTGCTGCCCGAATCGTTCGGGCCCGAGAATCTGGTGCGTCATGCCTGAGCCCACGCCGCTCATGGCGGCGACCGCCGATCTCCTGCGGGCCAGGGGCCTCGGCGGTCCGTTCGCCTGCGCCATCGTCACCGGCACCGGCCTCGGTGCCATGGTGGAGCGCCTGACGGAGACGCGTTCGGTGCCCTACGGAGAAATCCCCGGCCTCCCGGCGCCGCGCGTCAGCGGCCATGGCGGGCGACTGCATGCCGGCTCGCTCGGGGGACGCCGCGTGCTGGTGTTCGAGGGCCGCGCCCATGCCTACGAGACGGGGGATTCCGGCGTGATGCGGGTGCCGCTCGGCATCGCCCGGGCGCTGGGCGCCCGCGCGCTCCTGCTCACCAACGCCGCCGGGTCGCTCCGCCCCGAGGCCGGTCCGGGCAGCCTCGTGGCCCTCAGCGATCACATCAACCTGTCGGGCTTCAACCCCCTCGTGGGCGAGGCCGGCGACGGACGCTTCGTTCCCATGGTGGGCGCCTACGACGCCGATCTGCGAAGAACCCTCCATGCGGCGGCGCAGGCCTGCGGCGTGGCCCTGCACGAGGGCATCTATGCCTGGTTCTCCGGCCCGAGCTTCGAGACGCCGGCGGAGGTCCGCATGGCCGGCATCCTCGGCGCCGACCTCGTCGGCATGTCCACGGTGCCGGAGACCATCCTGGCCCGCTTCTTCGGCCTGCCCGTTGCGGCCGTCTCCGTCGTCACCAACCTCGCCGCCGGGATCGGCGACGGCGACCCTCACCACGACGAGACCAAGGCCGTGGCGGCGCGCGCCGCCACCGACCTCGCCCGCCTCGCCGAGGCGTTCGTCAGCCTCCTGCCGGAGCCCCGTGCATGACCGAATCCCTCACCGCCCGGCGCGCCCTCCCCCTCCTCGACCTCACCGATCTCGGTGATACGGGCACGGAGGCCGCCATCGAGACCCTGTGCCGAACCGCCCGGGCCAGCGGCGTCGCCGCCGTGTGCGTCTGGCCCCGGTTCGTCGCCCAGTCGGCCCGGCTGCTCGCCGGATCGACGGTGGCCGTCGCCACGGTGGTCAACTTCCCGGCGGGGGGAGAGGACGTCGAACGGGCCGTCCGTGAAACGTGCGCGGCCCTGTGCGACGGCGCTGACGAGATCGATCTGGTCCTGCCCTATGGGGCCCTCCGCGACGGGCGGGCGGAGCCGGCGCACGGCATGGTCGCGGCCGTGCGCGCGGCCTGTGGCCCGGCTTGCCTCAAGGTGATCCTGGAAACGGGCATGCTCCGGTCCCCGGACCTGATCGCGCAGGCGAGCCGCCTCGCCCTCGCCGCCGGCGCCGATATGATCAAGACCTCGACGGGCAAGACGGCCGTCTCGGCGACCCCGGAGGCGGCGGAGATCATGCTCCACGCCATCCGCGACGCGGGCGGGACGCACGGCCTCAAGGTCTCGGGTGGAATCAGGACGGTGGCCGACGCCGCCCTGTATCTCGCCCTCGCCGATCGGATCGTGGGGCCGGACTGGGCAACCCCGAAAACCTTCCGCATCGGCGCGAGCAGCCTGCACGCCGCCCTCGTCGCAGCCCTGGAGACCGCCGCATGAGGCTGCCGCAGGAGACGATCCGGGCCAAGCGCGACGGACGGGAACTCGAGCCTGCAGAGATCGCCGATTTCATCGCCGGTCTCACGGATGGCCGCGTCACCGAGGGACAGGCCGCGGCCTTCGCCATGGCGGTGTTCTTCCGGCGCCTCTCCGTCGGCGAGCGCGTCGCCCTCACCCGGGCGATGACCCGATCCGGCACGGTTCTGACCTGGGACCTGCCCGGGCCGGTTCTCGACAAGCATTCCACGGGTGGCGTCGGCGATGCCGTCAGCCTCGCCCTGGCGCCCATGGTGGCGGCCTGCGGCGGCTACGTTCCGATGATCTCGGGGCGTGGCCTCGGGCACACCGGCGGCACCCTCGACAAGCTGGCCAGCATCCCCGGCTACGACGCCCGTCCGGACCTCGACCGCTTCCGGCGCGTCACCCGGGAGGTCGGCTGCGCCATCATCGGGCAGACGCCGGAGCTCGCCCCGGCCGATGCCCGCCTCTACGCCATCCGCGACGTCACCGGCACGGTGGAATCCCTCGATCTCATCACCGCGTCGATCCTGTCGAAGAAGCTCGCCGCCGGCCTCGACGGCCTCGTCATGGACGTGAAGGTCGGCTCGGGCGCGTTCATGACGGATCCGGACGAGGCGTTCGGCCTCGGCGAGGCCATCGTCGGCGTGGCGGCGGGCGCCGGTCTCAGGACCGTCGCCCTGGTCACCGATATGGATTCCCCCCTCGCCTCGGCCGCCGGCAACGCCCTGGAGGTCGCCTATGTCCTCGACTACCTGACGGGACGCGCGCGGGAGACCGCCTTCCACACCGTCACCCTGGAACTCGGTGCCGAGATGCTGGCGCTCGGCGGCTTGGCCGACGATTTGCCCACGGCCCGCACCCGCCTCGAGAGGGCCCTCGATTCGGGGCGCGCCCTGGAGATCTTCTCGCAGATGGTCGCGGCCCTCGGTGGCCCGGCCGATCTCGCCGACCACCCGGAGCGGTATCTCGCCAAGGCCGACGTCGTGCGACCGGTGCCGGTGGAGTCCGGCTACGTCGCGCGGGTGGCGACCCGCGACATCGGGCTCGCGGTCATCGGCCTCGGCGGTGGACGGACGCGACCGCAGGACGGCATCGATCCGGCCGTCGGATTCACCGGTCTCGCCCGGGCCGGCGATGCGGTCGGTCCCGACCGGCCCCTCGCCGTCATCCACGCCCGCGATGCTGCGGCCGCCGACCGCGCCGAGGCGGCCCTGCGTGCCGCCTATGGCATCGGCCCCGCACCGGGCGCAGCCGACGCGCCGTTGCGGGACCGCATCGCCTGACGGTCAGTACGGATAGTTGCCGCGATATCCGCCACCGCGATGATCGTGGTGGTGATGATGCCCCCAGCCGCGCCGGCCATGGCCGCGATCGTGGTCCCACCCGCGATGACCGCCGCCCCAGCCGCGGTCGTGTCCGCGATGATGATGGTGATGATGGCCGCGGCCATAGCCACGGTCGCCATACCCATCGTGGTCGTGAACGGGGACGACCACGGATGGATGGGGCGATTGCGAAAACGGCATCGCGAGAGCCGCCGTCATTCCGAGACCGGTTGCGACGGCGAGACCGGTGGCAAGAAGGCGAGGGAGCAGCGAAGGGGTGCGAAAAGCCATGACGGTCTTCCGATTGCAGCGGGCCGAGGACACCTCGGCCCAACCAGGAAGACTCTAAGGACCCGGCCGTGAATGCCAGCCGGCGGGCGCGTTCAGCCCGGCGTCAGGGACGGCGATACGCCCAGACGCGGGCCGGAGGCAGGTTGAGCCAGACACGGTTGGAGCGGCTCGCCGTATAGGTGCCGGCATCGCAGCGCTCGGGGATCGGCGGCACCACCGCGTAGGTAAACTGGATGAAGGGTGCGCCGGGATGCATCATCGCATGCGCGGCGTTGAGCAGGCCGAGGCGCTGTTCCAGGGGCTTGGTGAACAGCGGCAGGCTCGAGACCGTCGCGGCGGCCTTCTCCTGCACCAGGGCGCCGAGGGTGGCGGCGATGTCGTAGGCATCGCCCTGCACCACGTTGGCCCGGGGAAAGCGCGTTCGCAGCAGCCGGCAGAAATCCGGATTGTACTCGACGAGGATCAGGCGCTCCTGCTCGATCCCGCGCCGGATCAGGGCCTCGGTCACCGGGCCGGTGCCGGGGCCGAGTTCGATGACCGGCCCGGCCATCCGCGGATCGACGTAGGACGCCATGGTGCGGGCGAGCATCTTGCCCGAGGGCGTCACCGACCCCGTGACGAGGGGCCGCTCGAACCAGGAACGCAGGAAGCGCGCCTCGTCCTCCAAGGGATCGCGCCGCGGATTCAAGGCGCCGGGCGCGGCTTGGAGCTTGGTGCTGGGACGGCGAAGCGGCGGCAAGACCCTATGCCCTCAGATCACGGTTTGGGAAGGAAAGGCTAGACGCCGAAGGCCGGGGACAGTCAAGCTGACATCGGCACTTCGCATGTGGCCCGGCTGCGCGTTCGATCGGGCGATGCCGCCCGGCCACAATCATAACCGGGACCGGCGCGGTTCGATCCCACACGGCGTCATTGCCGGGCGGTGCCGCCGAGGCCGTCGAAGAACTCGCGGACCTTCGAGAAGAAGCCCGCGCTCTCGGGGTGGTTCTCGTCGGAGGCCGACTGGCCGAATTCCTGCAGCAGTTCGCGCTGGCGCTTGGTCAGGTTCTGCGGCGTCTCGACGAAGACCTGGATGTAGAGGTCGCCGACGTCGCGGGCCCGCAGGACCGGCATGCCCTTGCCCTTGATGCGGAATTGCTTGGCCGTCTGGGTGCCGGCCGGAATCTTCACCTGGGTCTGCGAACCGTCGATGACCGGCACGGTGATGTCACCCGAGAGCGCCGCCGTCACCATGTTGATCGGCACCCGGCAGAACAGGTCGGCGCCGTCGCGCTGGAAGAACTCGTGCGGCTTAATCGACAGGAACACGTAGAGGTCACCGGCCGGGCCGCCGCGCAGGCCGGTCTCGCCTTCGCCGGCGAGGCGGATGCGCAGACCGTCATCGACACCCGCCGGCACGTTGATGGAGAGGGTCCGCTCGCGGGTGACCCGTCCCGCGCCCGAGCAGGTGCCGCACGGGTCGTCGATGACCTCGCCGCGGCCGTGACAATTCGGGCAGGTCCGTTCGATGGCGAAGAACCCCTGCGCCGCCCGAACCCGGCCGTAGCCGCCGCAGGTCTGGCACGGGCGCGGTTTCGATCCGGCCTTGGCGCCCGAGCCGGAGCAGGTTTCGCAGGTGACGGCGGTGGCCATCTTGATGGTCTCGGCCTTGCCGGCAAAGGCCTCCTCCAGGGAGATCTCGAGGTTGTAGCGCAGGTCCGCGCCGCGCTCGCGGGTCGAGCCACCGCGCGCCCCGGCCCCGGCCCGGGCGCCCCCCGGCGCCGCGCGACCGTCGCCGAAGAAATTGTCGAAGATGTCCGACATGAAGTCGCCGAACTCGTTGCCGAATCCGGGACCGCCACCGCCCTGCTGGAAGGCGGCATGGCCGAAGCGATCGTAGGCGGCGCGCTTCTGACCATCGGTCAGGGTCTGGTAGGCCTCGTTGACTTCCTTGAACTTGACCTCGGCCTCGGCATTCCCGGGATTGCGATCGGGATGGTAGGTCATGGCGAGCTTGCGGAAGGCGACCTTCATCTCACCGTCGGTCGCGGTCTTGGCGACGCCGAGAATCTCGTAATAGTCCCGCTTCGACATACCCGCCCTCAACGTCCCTCGGTGCAACGACCTCCAGCGAGGACCGCACCGTCATCTCATCAGACATGGCAAGGGGCCGGATCGCTCCGGCCCCTTGTACCCGAAGGGGCGTTATGCCCGCTTCTTCTGGTCCTTGTCATCGACTTCCTGGAAATCGGCGTCGATGACGTCGTCCTTCTTGGCTTCGCCGGCCGGCGCTTCGGTCCCGGCCTCACCGGCCTGGTTGGCCGCGTACATGGCCTCGCCGAGCTTCATCGAGACCTGCATCACGTCGGTGGTGCGGGCCTTGATGGTCTCGACATCCTCGCCGTCGAGGGCCGTGCGGAGCGCCGTGATCGCCGTCTCGATGGCGGCCTTGTCGTCGGCCGAGACCTTGTCGCCGTACTCCTTCACCGACTTCTCGGTGGCGTGCACGAGGCTCTCGCCCTGGTTCTTCACCTCGACGAGCTCGCGGCGCTTCTTGTCCGCCTCGGCGTTGGCCTCGGCGTCCTTCACCATCCGGTCGATGTCGGCGTCCGACAGGCCGCCGGAGGCCTGAATCCGGATCTGGTGCTCCTTGTTCGTTGCCTTGTCCTTGGCCGTCACGTTGACGATGCCGTTGGCGTCGATGTCGAAGGTCACCTCGATCTGCGGCATGCCGCGGGGCGCCGGCGGGATGCCCATGAGGTCGAACTGGCCGAGCATCTTGTTGTCGGCCGCCATCTCGCGCTCACCCTGGAAGACCCGGATGGTGACCGCGTTCTGGTTGTCCTCGGCCGTCGAGAAGGTCTGCGACTTCTTCGTCGGGATCGTGGTGTTGCGGTCGATGAGGCGGGTGAACACACCGCCCAGGGTCTCGATGCCGAGGGACAGGGGGGTCACGTCTAGGAGGAGCACGTCCTTGACGTCGCCCTGCAGCACGCCGGCCTGCACCGCCGCGCCGATGGCCACGACCTCATCCGGGTTGACGCCCTTGTGGGGCTCCTTGCCGAAGAAGGACTTCACCACTTCCTGGATCTTCGGCATGCGGATCATGCCGCCGACGAGCACGACCTCGTCGATCTCGGACGCCGAGACGCCGGCATCCTTGAGGGCCTTGCGGCACGGCTCGATGGTGCGCTGGACGAGATCGTCGACGAGGCTCTCGAACTTGGCCCGCGACAGCTTGAGGGCGAGGTGCTTCGGACCCGACGCGTCGGCCGTGATGTAGGGCAGGTTGATCTCGGTCTGCGTCGCCGACGACAGCTCGATCTTCGCCTTCTCGGCCGCTTCCTTCAGGCGCTGGAGCGCGAGCTTGTCCTTCGTCAGGTCGATGCCCTGCTCGCGCTTGAACTCCGCCGCGAGGTACTCGACCACGCGGTTGTCGAAGTCCTCGCCGCCGAGGAAGGTGTCGCCGTTGGTGGACTTCACCTCGAACACGCCGTCGCCGATCTCGAGGATCGACACGTCGAAGGTGCCGCCGCCGAGATCATACACCGCGATGGTGCCGGCCTTCTTCTTGTCGAGGCCGTAGGCCAGCGCCGCGGCGGTGGGCTCGTTGATGATGCGCAGCACCTCGAGGCCGGCGATCTTGCCGGCATCCTTGGTGGCCTGACGCTGGGCGTCGTTGAAGTAGGCGGGCACCGTGATCACGGCCTGCGTCACCGGCTGGCCGAGATGGGCTTCCGCAGTCTCCTTCATCTTCTGCAGGGTGAAGGCGGAGATCTGCGAAGGCGAATACTTCTTGCCGTCGGCCTCGACCCAGGCATCGCCGTTTTCGCCGCGGACGATCTTGTAGGGCACGAGGCCCTTGTCCTTCTGCGTCATCGGATCGTCGTAGGTGCGGCCGACGAGGCGCTTGATGGCGAAGAACGTGTGTTCCGGATTGGTGACGGCCTGACGCTTGGCCGGCTGGCCGACGAGGCGCTCGCCATCGTCGAGGAAGGCGACGATGGACGGCGTGGTGCGGGCACCTTCCGCGTTCTCGATGACCTTGGGCTGCGAGCCCTCCATCACGGCGACGCAGGAATTGGTGGTGCCGAGGTCGATACCGATAACTTTACCCATGGTGGGATCCCTCTGTTGTCGCTTGGTCAAGCAGACCGCCGAGCCCCGAAGCAGCTCGGCCCATGGCGGTGGAAAAACTGAGATTGTCGAGCGGAACCGGGACCGGACCGAGCGTCGAGAACACTCCAGCTCGGGTCTTAATCCCGCGTCCCGCCGGATATAAGAAGGGGGATGCGGAGCCGCAAGGCGATCCGGCAAAGCACGGGAGCGTATCGGACGGGCCCGCGTTATCCCCTTCTCCCGATTGGCCGATCCCCGTCATGCGAATGGGTTTCGGCCGCGTGCGACCAGGTTCTTGTTGTATCGACGCCACGTTCAAGCCATGGCCCGCATGGTAGGCTGGCGACTGGCCGCGCCTCCATCATGCTCACCGGCCGGAAAGTCTCGATGCCCCCGTTGATCCGCGTCCTCCTCCTGCTGCCGCTCGCCGTCGCGATGCCGAATCCGGCCGGCGCGCAGAACTTCTTCGAGGAGCTGTTCGGGATCGGGCGCGCGGCCAAGCCACCGGTGCCGCCGCGCGGCGTCCCGGGCGGTATGCAGCCCGGTACGCCGCTGGCGCCGCCTCCCGGCGCGCCGGGCGATGCGCCGGCCGCCGAGGCGCCCCGTGCGCCGGCCGCGCCGAAGCAGCCCGTCGTCCTGAAGGCCCCGGCGGAGGACAACGTCATTGGCCAGGAGCTGATGTACAACGGCCTCAGCGGCACCCTGAAACTGGAGAAGGCGGCCGCCGGGACCACGGCGCGCATCACCCTGCCGGGCACCAAGATTTCAGCGCCGAGCGAGAGCTGCACGGTCCCGTGGAACGGCGGCACGCCCGTGGCCCTTACCTCGGAGGGCCGTCCCGACGGTCTGCCCCGCTTCGAGGCGACGGGCGGCGAGTGCCCCCTCCGGTTCGAGGTGGTCGAGGGGGGCGTCCTCGTGACGTCGTTGGGCTCCAGCCGGATCTGCACCGTGACGACGGCCGACTGCGCCACCACTCCGACGGGCCTGTGGGGCCCAGCCGCCGCGACTCTGATCCCCCGTTCCGTCGAGTTCGACGGTGCGCGCGGCACGGCCGACCGGGCGGTGCGCGAGAACTACAAACTGATGACCCAGCGGGCGCGGGGCCAGGATGTTCGCCCCATCGTCACCGAACAGGCGGCGTTCTCCTCCGATCGTGAGCAACTCTGCCGGACCTACGCGCGGGAGGGGGCCCACGGCTTCTGCAACCTGCGTTTCACCGAAGGCCGCGCCCTGGCGCTCGCCACGCGCCTCGGCGTCAACACCGCCGCCGCCCCGACGGCGTCGGCAACCCCGCGCCCGCGCCGCAAGCCGCAGCCGTCCGTCGATGGCATGAACCCGGATGCCGGCGGCGCGACGGGCTTCCCGGATTAGAATTTTCGATGGGTCAGGCGTGACCCGCGCTGACCGACAGCATGGCCGGATCGATGCCGATGCCGCGCAGGGTCCGTTCGTACTTGGACTCCAGGGCCGTGTTGAAGATCAGCTCCGGATCGGCCGGGCAGGTCAGCCAGCCGTTGGCCAGGATCTCGTTCTCGAGCTGTCCGGCCTGCCAGCCGGCATACCCCAACGCCAGGACGGCACTGGCGGGACCCTGGCCGTCGGCGATGGCGCGGAGGATATCGACGGTGGCGGTGAGGCAGATCCCGTCGTCGATGATCAGGGTCGATTGATCGATGTGAAAATCGTCCGTGTGCAGGACGAAGCCGCGCTTGGCGTCCACGGGACCGCCCATGAGCACGGGCATGTGGCCGACCCGCTCGCGCAGCCGGATGGCGTCGGCCTCCTGGGCGATCTCGAGCTGGATCAGGAGATCCGGCATGTCGAGATTCTGGATCGCCTTGTTGAGGATGATGCCCATGGCCCCATCGGCGGAATGGGCGCAGAGGTAGATCACCGAGCGCGCGAATCGTGCATCGGTCAGCCCCGGCATGGCGATGAGGAACTGGCCATCGAGGTAGGCGGGATCGGCCGTCCGGGATCGGGAGGTCTGCATGGCGGCATGCTACGCCCGTCACTGGCCTAGTCCAAGAACCAAACGTCGGGCGGGGCGCGGCATCGCTTTCACGGGAGCGTGTACGGCCCGCGTCCTCGCCTCGACAGGCTCGAC
This sequence comes from Methylobacterium sp. Leaf99, assembly GCF_001422375.1. Classification (GTDB taxonomy): domain Bacteria; phylum Pseudomonadota; class Alphaproteobacteria; order Rhizobiales; family Beijerinckiaceae; genus Methylobacterium. The sequence continues at coordinate 135,710 of NZ_LMMU01000001.1, forward strand.
CCCGCGCGATAGACGGCTTCCACGCGCGGGCGCGACGCCCACAGGAGATCACCCATGACGATCCAGGTTGGCGACCATCTTCCCCAGGTCACGTTCCGCGTCAGCGGCAAGGACGGTCCCGAGGCCCGGACCACGGACGACGTGTTCAAGGGCCGCCGCGTCGTCCTCGTCGGCGTCCCGGGCGCCTTCACCCCCAGTTGCCACCGCAACCACCTGCCGGGCTTCGTCGAGAAGCTGGCCGAGATCAAGGCGCGCGGTATCGACGCCGTGGCGATCACCTCCGTCAACGACGTGTTCGTCCTCGACGCCTGGCAGAAGGCCAGCGCCGCCGAGGGGCTCGAATTCCTCGCCGACGGCAACGCCGAGTTCGCCAAGGCCCTGGGCCTCGACATGGACGGCACGGGCTTCGGCCTCGGCCCGCGCTCGAAGCGTTACGCCATGCTGGTGGAAGATGGCGTGGTGCGGGTGCTCAACATCGAGGATTCGCCGGCCAAGACCGAGATTTCCGGTGTCGACGCGCTGCTGAAGGTCATCTGAACCGCCCATTTCGGTCGAGACGTTGCGAGCCCGGGGCAAAACCCCGGGCTTTTTCGTGAGTCCCTCCGAATTCGGAAGTTTCGAAACATTCGGGCGAACGCTTCATCAAGCTTTCATCGGACCGAATTCTGGTGGATATTGCCGCCTCGGGAATCATCCGAGATTTCGCCCGGGAGAACGTCATGTCCTTTCGTTCCCACACCCGTGTCCTCATCTTCGTGGCTGCCCTGGCGGTGACGACACCCGCCATCGCGGAGGACGCGAAGGTTACAGCGCAGGCGGCCGCCGACCGTTGGGATCAGAGCTTCAATGCCGGCGACATGGACGCCTTGAGCAGGCTGTACGGCCCCGACGCGGAGGTCGTCACCAAGGGCGCGCCGCTTGCGGACGGCCCCGGCATCCAGACCTACTTTGCTAACCTGAAGTCGAAAGGGTTCGCCGACCACAAGGTCACGGTCCAGTCGGCGAAGGCGAAGGGCGACCTCCTCATCGCCAGTGGACGCTGGGAGGCCAGTGGACCGGGGGACGGTGGCGCCCGGAAGGTGTTCAGCGGAAACTGGGTCAACGTCCTGGAGCGCCAGGGCGACGGCTGGCGGACGGTGCTGCACACCTGGAACTGACGGGCAGCCCCGATCAGGCACCGCGTCCGTAATCCTCGGCCCGTGTCACCGTGCGGTGGAAGGCCAGCCTGCGATCGTATTCCAGGGGGTCCTTGGGCTGGACCAGGGCGCCCGGCGGCACGTTCAGCCAATCGACGAGGCGGGTGAGCAGGAAGCGCAGGGCCGCGCCGCGGCACAGGATCGGCAGGGCCGCGACTTCCTCGGCGGTCAGGGCTCGGACGGACTCGTAGCCCGCGAAAAGAGCCGTGCCCCGGTCGCGGTGGAAGGTGCCGTCGGCCTCGAAGCACCAGGCGTTGAGGCAGATGGCGAGATCGTAGGCGAAGGCGTCGGTGCAGGCGAAATAGAAGTCGATGAGGCCGGACAGGTCGTCGCCGATGAAGAAGACGTTGTCGGTGAAGAGATCGGCGTGGATCACGCCCGAGGGCAGGCCGCGCGGCCAGCCCGCTTCGAGGACGGTGAGGTCTTCGCGCACGCGCGCGGCCAGCCCCGGCGCGACGGTGTCGGCCTGGGCGTCCGCACTTCGAAACAGCGGGCCCCACGCCTCAACCGAGAGGTTGTTGTCGCGGCGCATGCCGAAATCGCCGCCGGCGGCGTGGAGACCGGCGAGGGCCCGACCGAGGGCCCGGCAATGGTCGGGGGTCGGCCGCTTGACCGAGACACCCTCCAGAAAGCTGACGATCACAGCCGGCCGGCCGCACAGTTCGCCCAGGCTCACGCCGGCCCGGTTCCGGATCGGCTGCGGACAGGCGAGTCCCCGCGCGGCGAGATGCTCCATGAGGTTGAGGAAGAACGGCAGATCGTCCGCCCGCACCCGCTTCTCGTAGAGGGTGAGGATATAGGAGCCCGCCGTGGTGTGGACGAAGAAGTTGGTGTTCTCGACGCCCTCGGCGATGCCCTTGTAGGAGAGCAGGGTGCCGATGTCGTAGGCGCCGAGGAAGTCGGTCAGCGCCTCGTCGGAAACCTCGGTGTAGACGGCCACGGGCGTTTCGCTCGAACAGTTGAGAGGGTCAAAATGCGCAAGGGCGCCGATGGGCGCCCCTGCTGATCGAACCGGGCTTGGAGCCGATGCCTATTCGGCGGCTTCGCTGCGCAGTTCGCGCGGCAGCGGGAAGGACATGTCCTCCACCACCGTCGAGACCGTGTCCACCGTGACGGTGTAGCGGGCCGCGAATGCATCGATGATCTCTTCCACCAGCACTTCCGGAGCCGAGGCGCCGGCGGTGAGGCCGAGGCGGCGTACATCCTTGAACGCCTCCCAGTCGATCTCCTCGGCGCGGAGCACGAGGCGGGTGATCGGGCAGCCGACGCGCTCGGCGACCTCGCGCAGGCGCTGCGAGTTCGAGGAGTTCGAGGACCCCACGACGATCACGGCATCGACGAGCGGTGCCACCTGCTTCACCGCTTCCTGACGGTTCGTGGTGGCGTAGCAGATGTCGTCCTTGTGCGGACCGGTGATGGTCGGGAACTTCGCCTTCAGCGCCGCGACGATGTGCCGAGTGTCGTCCACCGACAGGGTCGTCTGCGTCACCCAGGCGAGGTTGTCGCGGCTCTCGGGCTCGAGGGCGGCGATCTGCTCGAGATCCTCCACCAGGGTGATGGAGCCGGCGGGGAGCTGGCCCATGGTGCCGACCACTTCCGGGTGGCCGGAATGGCCGACGAGGAGGACGTGGCGGCCGCGCTTGTGGTGGATCTCGGCTTCACGGTGAACCTTGGTCACCAGGGGGCAGGTGGCGTCGATGGTGGTGAGCCCGCGCGAATCGGCGTTGTTGGGAACCGTCTTCGCCACGCCGTGGGCGGAGAAGATCACCGGGGCCGAGCCGTCCGGCACCTCGTCGAGTTCGCGCACGAACACGGCGCCTTTCCGCTTCAGGCTCTCGACCACGTATTTGTTGTGGACGATCTCGTGGCGCACGTAGACCGGGGGTCCGTAGATGGCCAGCGCCCGTTCGACCACGTCGATGGCCCGCACCACGCCGGCGCAGAAGCCGCGCGGGGCACACAGCAGAATCTCCAGGGGAGGCTTCTCAGCGTCCACGGGGGCGGTCTGGGTCGTCGGGAGTGCATCGCTCATGATAGCCGGGATGTGGCGAGGCTGGGCCGCCCCTGTCAACCGGTCATAGCCCAAAACCGTCGGAAAGGCACGGGCCGGCGTATCAAACTCCGTCGGCGCGTCATGTCGGCCCACCCGCCATCGCCCCCTCCAGCACCGAGAAGATGCGCGGATCGGCGCAATGGGCGACGTTGAAGCGCAGGAATCGCGTGCCGGCGCCCGAGGTGCTGAACGCCGCGCCCGGCGCCAGCACCACCCCTTCGGCCAGCGCCCGGCGGGCGACATCGCCCGAATCGAGGCCGTCCGGCAGGCTCATCCAGAGGAACAGGCCGCCGCGCGGCTCCGTCCACAGTTTCAGCCCGCACGCCTCCAGGCGCCGGGCCGCGAGGCCACGGTCGCGCGCGAGTTTTTCGCGGATCTCGGACAGGTGCCGGCGGTAGGTCCCGTCCGTGATGAGGCGGTGCATCAGCACGGCGGCGAGGTGCCCGTTGCCGAGGCTCATGGCGAGCTTGAGGTCGATGAGCGGTTCGATCCAGTCGGCCCGCACGGCGAGGAAGCCGCAGCGCACGGAGGCCGACAGGGTCTTCGAGAAGCTGCCGACCTGGATCACCCGCTGGAGTCCGTCGAATCCGGCGAGACGCGGGGCCGGCTCCGGTTCGAGGTCGCCGAAGATGTCGTCCTCGATGATCAGGGTGTCGTGCGCCTCCGCGAGCTTCAGCACCCGGTGGACCGTCGCCGGGGCGAGCGTCGCGCCCGTGGGGTTATGGAGGGCCGAATTGGTCAGGTAGAATCGGGGATGGTGCGCGGCCAGAAGCGTCTCCAGGGCCGCCAGATCCGGCCCCGATGGGGTGAACGGCACACCGATCACCTGCACCCGGTGGGCGCGCAGGAGCGCGTGATAGTTGAAGTAGCAGGGGTCATCCACCACCACGGTGTCGCCGGGCGCCAGGAGGAAGCGGCACAGGAGGTCGACGGCCTGCGTCGCCGAATCGACGAGCAGGATCTGGTCGGCATCGGCCGCCACGCCCTTCTCCTCCATGCGGCGCGCGATCTGGGCGCGGAGCGCGGCCAGCCCCAGGGGCTGGTCGTAGCAGACGAGATCACGGGTCCCCTCCCGCGACAGGTGGCGCAGGCCCCGGCGGATGGCGTCGCCGGGCATCCAGTCCGTGGGCAGCCAGCCGGAACCGGGTTTCAGCAGACTCGGGCCGGACTGCATCGACTGGCGGGTGATCCAGAGGGGATCGACGGCCCGGTCGAGTTCCGGCCCCACGGTCTTGAGGCAGAGTGGCCGGGTCTTGCCGGCGACGTAGAAGCCCGAGCCCCGCCGCGCCACGATGGCGCCCTCCGCGCCGAGCCGGTCGTAGGCCTCCACCACGGTGGATTTCGACACGCCCATGGATTCGGCGAAGCTTCGCACCGAGGGCAGCCGGGCGCCGGGGGCGAGGGTCCGGCTGGCGATCCGCTCGGCGATGGCCTGCGTCACCGTCTCGACCAGGGTCGGCATCGCCGGCGCGCGGGCCTTCATCGCTTCAGTCCCTGTCTCTGTACGGTCCGGCCGTCCGGACAATTCAATGAAACCGTACGGCACTGTCCCTGTCGAGGCCAGTCCATCGCGGCGATGGTCGCGTCATCGACAAGGAGCACGGTCATGACCGGCACGACGATCCGCGACACCGGGGGCGCAGCGCTTCCCCTCCCCTTCAGCCGTCTGCGCAACCGCCTGCGCAGGGCGCGCGGCATCCTGGCGGGACTTCTCGCCCCCGTGGCCGCCGGCCTGTCTCGCGCCGCCATCAATGCCCGCGTCCTGCGCCAACTCGGGGGCATGTCGGAACGCGAACTGAAGGATATCGGCCTCATCCGCCAGGATCTGTTCGATGCGGCCGCCCTGCGGCTCGACGGTGATGCGACGAGCCTGCTTCTGTCCCGCCGCGACGAGCGCAAGGCCGCGCGGCATCGGTGAGCCCGCGCGGCATCGGTGAGCCCGGCGCGCGGGTGCTGATTCGCACGGAGACGGCCCGGGGCCTGCATTCGAGGCCGGGGTCCGAATGGCGATCCAGGCGGAGGTGGTCTAAGACGGCGCGGTCCCGACATCCCTGGTCGCTGTGAGCACCGCGATCGCGACCGGCCATCTCCCGCCAGGATTCCACTCCAGCCAGGATTCTCATGGCGAGCGCCGCGACCCACGTCAGCTTCCTGCCGCCCGTGCTGACGTTCCTGTCGGCGGCGGTGATCGGCGTGCCGATCTTCCGGCTCATCGGCCAGAGCGCCGTCCTCGGCTACCTCGTCGCCGGCGTGATCATCGGCCCATTCGGCTTCTCCCTCATCGCCGAGCCCGAGACGGCGGCGAGTGTGGCCGAGCTCGGCGTGGTGCTGCTGCTCTTCATCGTCGGCCTCGAACTCCAGATCTCCCGCCTCGTCTCCATGCGGCGCGATATCTTCGGCCTCGGCACGGCGCAGCTCCTCGTCTGCACCGCGGTCCTCGCCGGCATCGGCTTCCTGTTCGGCCTGAAGCCATCGGCCGCCTTCGTCATCGGCATCGCCCTCGCCCTGTCGGCGACCGCCGTCGCCCTGCAGCTCCTGGAGGAGCGCGGCGACCTCGGCACGCCCTATGGCGGGCGCGCCTTCGCGGTGCTGCTGTTTCAGGACATCTCCGTGGTGGCGATCCTCGCCCTGATGCCGCTCTTCGCCTCGACGGGCGGCGTCGGCGGGGATGGCTGGCTCGTGTCCGCCCTGCAATCGACGGGCACCGTGGGCGCGGCCATCCTCGCCGTGGTGCTGGTGGGGCGCTACGGCCTCAACCCGTTCTTCGGCCTGCTCGCGGCCAGCGGCGCCCGCGAGGTAATGACGGCGGCCGCCCTTCTCGTGGTGCTCGGCACGGCCATGCTCATGGAGCATGTCGGCCTGTCCATGGCCATGGGGGCGTTCCTGGCCGGCGTGCTGCTCGCCGAGTCGAACTTCCGCCACCAGCTCGAGGCCGATATCGAGCCGTTCCGCGGCATGCTCCTCGGCCTGTTCTTCATGAGCGTCGGGATGTCCATCGACGGCGGCCTGCTGAAGGCCGAGTGGCCGTGGCTCCTCGGCGCCACCGCCGGCGCCATCCTCATCAAGGTCGGCCTCGTCGCCGGCCTGTTCCGCCTGTTCGGCTCGACCTGGCTCGACGCCGTGCGCGGCGGCGCCATCCTGGCGCCGGCGGGCGAATTCGCCTTCGTGCTCCTGCCCGTCGGCGGGGAGCTCGGCCTCATCGACGGGCCGAGCGGTCGCTTCGCCATCGCCCTCGCGGCCCTGACCATGCTGGTCGGCCCGGTGGCGGCGAAAGCCCTCGACAGCGCCCTCGCGCGCCGCCGCGGCGAACCCGACCTCGCCCCCGACACGGTGGAGAACACGGAAGCCCGCGTCCTCGTCGTCGGCTTCGGCCGCTTCGGTCAGATCCTGACCCAGGTGCTGCTCGCCGAGGGCATCAGCGTGACCGTCATCGACAAGGACGTGGAGCAGATCCGCTCCGCCTCGCGCTTCGGCTTCCGCATCTTCTACGGCGACGGCACCCGCCTCGACGTCCTGCGCGCCGCCGGCATCGGCCGGGCCGAACTGCTCTGCATCTGCGTCGACGAGCCCGAATCCGCCCTCAAGATCGTCGACATCGTCCACGAGGAGTTCGCGAGCGTGCGGACCTACGTGCGGGCCTACGACCGCATGCACGCCGTCGAACTCATGAACCGCGACGTGGATTTCCAGCTGCGCGAGACGGTGGATTCCGCCCTCGGCTTCGGCCGCGCCACCTTGGAGGGTCTGGGCGTCGCCCCGGAGGTGGCCGCCGCCGTCGCCGAGGACGTGCGCAAGCGCGATGTCGCCCGCCTCGTCCTGCAGCAGGCCGGGGCGCTCCCCGATGCCGCCGCCTGGATGCGCGGCGCCGCGCAGATCAAGCCCGAACCCCTCACCGAGCCCCAGCGCCCCTCGCGTGCCCTCAACGCCGAGACCCGCGACATCATCGGCACCAGGGCGCGCGAAGCCGCCACCCACACCCTCGAAGCCCGGGATCTTCCCTCCGATGCCTGAGCTTTCCTCACGAAACGCCAAAGGCCTTGTCGAGCCCGAACAGGAAGGTCCGGTGAATGGGAGTTTCGTGAGGGGCTCCGATTCGAATCCGGCGGCGGCGCGCTTCGTCAACGGGTCGATCCTGCGCCACGTCGTGGTGATGAGCGCCACGGGCTCCGTCGGCCTGATGGCGCTGTTCGTCGTCGATCTCCTGTCGCTCCTCTACGTGTCGAAGCTCGGCGACCCCATGCTCACGGCGGCCGTGGGCTTCGCCACCATCGTCCAGTTCTTCGCCATCGCCATCAATATCGGCCTGATGATCGCGGCCGGCGCCCTGGTCTCGCGCGCCATCGGGGCGGGCGACGAGGCGGGCGCCCGGCGTCTCGCCACCTCGGGCACCATCCACGGCATCATCGTGTCGGCCGTCCTCGTCGTGGCGATGCTGCCGTTCCTGCCGGTCTTCCTCACGGCCATCGGCGCCGATACCGACACCCTTCCGGTGGCGACGCGCTTCCTCTGGATCACCCTGCCGTCGAACCTCCTCATGGGGCCCGGCATGATGTTCTCCGGACTGTTGCGCGCCGTCGGCGCGGCGCGCCAGGCCATGCTGGTGACGCTCGCCGGCGCCCTCGTCACCGCCGGCCTCGATCCCCTCCTCATCTTTGGCGCCGGCCTCGGGGTCGATGGGGCCGCCATCACCACCTGCGTGGCGCGAGGCACCTTCGCCCTCGTCGGCCTGTGGGGCGTGCGGCGCCACCGCATGCTCGCCCGGCCGCGCGTGGCCGACATCGTCGCGGATGCGCCCATCGTGTTCCGCATCGCCCTGCCGGCGGTGCTCACCAACCTCGCCCCCTCCGTCGCCAGCGCCTTCATCGCCTACGCCCTGGCGAAGTTCGGCGCCGTCGCCATCGCCGGCAACGTGGTCATCGACCGCCTCACCCCCGTGGCCTTCGGCGGCCTGTTCGCCCTGTCCGGTTCCATCGGGCCGATCCTCGGCCAGAACTGGGGCGCGGGCCGGTTCGACCGCATGCGCGGGGTCCTGCGTGACGGCGCCCTGGTCACGGGCGCCTACGTCGTCGTGGTCTGGATCGCCCTCGTCCTCGCCCGCGAGCCGCTGACGCGGCTGTTCGAGCTCCAGGGGGTGGCCGCCGACCTGTTCGGGTTCTTCTGCCTCGTCAGCGGCGGGGTGTGGTTCTTCACCGGGCTGCTGTTCCTCTCGAACGCCTCGTTCAACAATCTCGGCTTCCCGTTCTACTCGACGGTCTTGAACTGGGGCCGGGCCACCGTCGGCACCGTGCCGCCGGCCCTGCTCGGCGCGCATCTCTACGGTCCCAAGGGGGTCATCGCCGGGGTCGGCCTCGGCGCGATCCTCTTCGGCCTCGCCGGCATCGTCCTCGCCCTGCGCACGGTCTCGACCTTGGAGGCCCGTGCCGCCGCCCTCCCGGCACCGGAACCGGAGGCGACGCGGACGACGACGGACGCGTCCCTGGCCGCAGGGCCGGCCCAATCCGGCGTCCTCGTCTGAACTCCGGCCCCCCTGTGGAAAAACCCGCGCCGCGCCGTCACGTCCTGGAAACAAAACCCTTCGGCCCACGTTCAGACTGCAATCTCCGAGAGACCGGAGCCGGCTTTTCCTTCCCGAGGGTTTGACCATGATCGCCGACCAGATCTCCGCCAAGTCCGCCCAGAAGACCCACCTCGACGTCTACGACACCCACGCCCGCTCGAGCATGGCCGCCCGTCTCGGCGTGTCCGAGGACCGTCTGCGCAAGGCGGTGCACATCGTCGGTTCGCGCATCTCGACCCTCACGAGCTACTTCCACAAGTAGGCCGTCGCGCACGGGATCGAGGGGACGCCGGCGACGGCGTCCCCTTTGTCGTGAGTGGTGCTTCGCCCTCCCCTGCCCTAGGTCGATCCGGTACCGCCCATCCGCGCATCCGGACCGCCATGACCGCTCCCATCACCGCCGCCATCCTCGTCATCGGCGACGAGATTCTGTCCGGCCGGACCAAGGACAGGAACATCGGCACCATCGCCGATTACTGCACGGCCGTCGGGATCGACCTGCGCGAGGTTCGAATCGTCCCCGACGAGCAGGATCGGATCGTCGCGGCCGTCAACGCCCTTCGTACCGGCCACACCTACCTCTTCACCACCGGCGGCATCGGTCCGACCCACGACGACATCACCGCCGACAGTGTGGCCGCCGCCTTCGGGGTGTCCATTGACGTCGATCCGCGCGCCAAGGCGATGCTGCTGGAGCGGCACAAGCCGGAGGATCTCAACGAAGCGCGCCTGCGCATGGCCCGCATTCCCGCCGGCGCGGATCTCATCGCCAACCCGGTCTCGAAGGCGCCGGGCTTCCGCCTCGGCAACGTCTTCGTCATGGCCGGCGTCCCGACGATCATGCAGGCGATGCTCGACGCCATCGGTCCGACCCTCGAGACGGGCGTTCGCGTTGTCTCCCACACCATCGAGGCCGGGAACCTCCCCGAGGGGACCTATGCGGGCGATCTCTCGGAGCTGGCCAAGACCCATCCGGGCGTGTCCATCGGCTCCTATCCGTCGATGACCCAGACGGGTTTCGCCAACCGAATCGTCGTGCGGGGCAAGGATGCGCAGGCCCTCGACGCGGCGCGGGTCGACGTCGAAGCCCTGGTGAGACGCCTCCGCGACGGCGCGACCGCTTAGGCGCGCAGGGCCGGCTTGGCCTTCACGGCCGTCGCCAGGGCCTTGAGATGGCGATTGAGGGCGGCGATCTCGTTGAGGGCGATGGTCTTGTGGCCGTCCTTGACCGCGCGCTCGATGTCGCTGACTTGCTCGGTCACGATACGCTTCAGTTCGGCGGCGAGTTTGTCCCGTGTCATCGTCGCTCCTGTCACGCTCCGGGTGTCCGCCTCCTGATAGCGCGGCGTGCTTAACCGGGCGTTGTCGCGGTGCGATAGGCCGGTCCCGTCGATAGCGGTTTCGTGATCGGGGAAACAGGCTTGAGCAGCGATTCCGAGGGTCCGACCGCATTCCAACCGTAGGTGTTGCGCTGCGGGCATAGCGTGACCGTCTACCCCCACATTAAGCTCGGCGCAGCCTTCAGCCCTTCGTCGAGAACCCAATCCCATGTTCGCCAAGCTCCTCCTGGCCGGCACCGCTGCAATCCTCGCCGTGTCGAGCGCTTCCGCCGCCGACCTGCCGCGTCGCGCTGCGCCGCCGCCCGTCTTCACCGCCGTGCCGGTGTTCACCTGGACGGGCTTCTACCTCGGCACGCACAGCTCCTACGCCTTCAGCGACCGTCAGACGATCCGCACCACCGGCAACAACAATGGCCTCGGTGGCATCACCAACACCCAGCTCAACGTTGCCCAGGGCCGTCGCGCCGGCAACTTCCGCTCCGAGCAGGACGGCATCGGCAACGTCGGTGGCGGCATCGGTTACAACTACCAGTTCACCCCGGGCTCGGGCTTGGTCGTCGGCGCCGCCACTGAGGTGACCTGGACCGACATCAGCAAGAGCTATTCCTACTTCGGCCCGGTCATCCCCGGCGTGAACGTCGCCGCCGATCCGAGCAACCTGCGCCAACGCCTCGACTACCTCGGCACCGTCACGGGCCGCCTCGGCTACGCCTTCGACCGGTTCCTCGTCTACGGGACCGGCGGCTTCGCCTACGGCAACGTCAACTACAGCGCCGGCTTCCTGAACCCGGCCGGCACCCTGGCCTATGCCGGCAAGTTCAACGGCATGGAGACGGGCTACGTCTACGGCGGCGGCATCGAGTACGCGATCCCCACGGACAGCTTCCTCAACCGCTTCAACTTCCTCGGCGGTCTCCTCGGCGCCAGCGCCGTGACCCTGAAGGCCGAGTACCTGCGCTACGACCTCGGCAGCCGCAACATCACGGTGAACACCACCGGCCTCACCGCCGCCACCGGCTCGTACACCTCGCGCTTCAACACCGAAGGCAGCATCGTCAAGGCCGGCTTCAACTACAAGTTCGGCGGCCTCTGAGCCCCATTGTTCGGCGGTCCTTCCGGACCGCCGAACTCGACGCAAAAGAAAGCCCCGCTCTCACGAGCGGGGCTTTCTTGCTTTCAGGGACCGAATGGGACGGGACGGTCAGGTCCGCCAGGGGTGGGCCGGCAGCTCCGTCGCCCCGATGGTGCTGGCACCCGCGAGCGCCACGGCGTGATCGTTCTCGACCGTCGAGCCGCTGACGCCGATGGCGCCGGACATCTCGCCGTCCTTGTCGACGATGGGGATGCCACCCGGGAAGGTGATCAACCCGTCGTTGGAATGCTCGATGCCGTAGAGCGGGCCGCCCGGCTGCGACAGCGCACCGATCTGCCCGGTCGTCATGCCGAAGAATACCGAGGTCTTGGCCTTCTTCTGCGCGATGTCGATGGAGCCGACCCAGGCCCCGTCCATCCGGTAGAACGCCTTGAGGTTTCCGCCGGAATCGACGACGGCGATGCACATCTGGGTGTCGAGTTCGACGGCCTTGGCGCGGGCCGCCTCGATGGCCTTGTGGGCGTCTTCGATGGTCACGTGCATGGTGGTTTCTCTCCGTTCTCGTCGTTCGTGACGCGGAGCCGCGTCGGCGATGCGTCCGCGGGCGCCGCCGGCGAATGCTGCGGCATTCCGTGCCGGATGGCAAAACGGCCGCCCCTCCGGGCGGCCGTCCTGTCTCTCGACTTTCGCGAGCCGAATGGGATCAGTTCGACGCCATCGCGTTGGCCTTCTCGATCAGCGCCTCGGCCATGCGGATCGAGGCGATGTCGATGAGGCGACCGTCGAGGGAGACGGCGCCGCGGCCGGCCTTGGCGGCCTCTTCCATGGCGACGAGGATGCGGCGCGCCTTGGTGACTTCGGCCTCGGACGGGGTGAAGACGTCGTTGGCGAGGTCGATCTGGCTCGGGTGGATCGCCCACTTGCCCTCGAAGCCGAGGGCCGCGCAGCGCTTGGCCGCCGAGACGTAGCCATCGGGATCGGAGAAGTCGCCGAACGGGCCGTCGATGGGGCGCAGGCCGTAGGCGCGGCAGGCGACGAGCATGCGGTTCTGGGCGAACAGCCACGGGTCCTGCCAATGGGTCTGGCGGTTTCCGGCCTCGTCCTTGTCGGTGAGCACGGAGAAGTCGGGGTTCACGCCGCCGATCACCTGGGCGCGGGCGCGGGTCGAGGCGGCGTAGTCGGCGACACCGAACGACATGGCCTCCAGGCGCGGCGAGGACTGGGCGATGGCCTCGACGTTGGCCATGCCGAGGGCCGTCTCGATGAGCACCTCGAAGCCGATCTTTTTCTCGCGCTTCTTGGCCTGCTCGATCTGCGTGGTGAGCACGTCGATGGCGTAGACGTCGGCGGCGACGCCGACCTTGGGGATGAGGATCATGTCGAGGCGCGGACAGGCCTCCACGATGTCGACCACGTCGCGGTACATGTAGTGGGTGTCGAGACCGTTGATGCGGATCATCATGGTCTTGGTGCCCCAGTCGATCTCATTGAGCGCCTGGATGATGTTCTTGCGGGCCTGCTCCTTGTCGTCGGGCGCCACGGCGTCCTCGAGGTCGAGGAAGATCACGTCGGCCTTCGAGGATGCCGACTTCTCCATGAAGGTCGGGTTGGAGCCGGGAACGGCGAGTTCCGAGCGGTGGAGGCGCGGCGTCGCCTGCTGGATCAGGGTGAAGCTCATGGGTGTTTCCTTCCTGTGGGGTTGGTGTTCTGGCCGATGATGCAACGCTCGGACGCGGGGCACCAGACGGAGGGGTGTGCGCTCGCGCGCGGTCCGAGGGCCGTGGCCGGCCTCCGGGATCCTGATGAAATCTCTCAGCCCGTTGCGCCGAAGCCGACGGCGATGCAGTTGATGGACAGCAGCAGGGCGGATTTGACCGCCTCGCGCTTGTCCTCGTCCTCCTCCGCGCGGAAGCGGCGCAGCAGTTCCACCTGCTCGCGGCTGACCTGATTGATGGTCGGCAGGCGCCCGTTGAGGCGGTCGCGGAACAGGGGGAAGCGCGCGGCGAGTTCGGAATCGCCGCTGACCCGCAGACACATCTCCCGGGTCAGGGCGTACTCGGCCTCGATCAGCGGGAAGATGCTGTTGCGCGCGCCCTCGTCGTGGACGAGGCCGGCGTAGTCGCGGGCGATCTCGAGATCGACCATGAGCAGGGTCTTCTCGACCTCGTCGAGAATCAGGCGGAAGGCCTTCGATTCGGCGAAGAGCCGCTTCAGCTGCGCCTCGCCCTGCGCCCCGCGGACGTCGAGGAAGCTTTTCAGCCCCGAGCCGACGCCGTACCAGCCGGTGATGACGTGGCGGTTCTGCGACCAGGCGAACACCCACGGGATCGCCCGCAGGTCGGACAGCGAGCGTGCGCCGAAGCGCCGGGCCGGGCGCGAACCGATGTTGAGGAGCGCGATCTCGTCCAGGGGGCTGGCCGCGCCGAAATAGGTGACCAAGTCTTGATGCTGGATCAGGTTGACGTAGGCCGCGCGCGAGGCCCCGGACAGGGCCTCCAGGCAATCGTCGAACTCGTTGCGGGGAATCTTGGCGGCTTCCCGCTCCGACTTCAGGGCATGCTCGAACACCGAGGAGGCGAGCAATTCCATCTGATAGGCGGCGGTGCCCCGGTTGGCGTACTTAAACGAGACGACCTCGCCCTGCTCCGTGGTGCGGTAACGCCCGTTGATCGAGCCCGGCGGCTGCGCCGCGATGGCCCGCGCCGTGGGCGCCCCGCCCCGGCTGACGGAGCCGCCGCGCCCGTGGAAGAACGCGATGGGCACGCCCGAGGCGTTGCCGAGGTCGGTCAGCTTGCCCTGCGCCTTGTAGAGCTCCCAGTTCGAGGCGACGAAGCCGCCGTCCTTGTTCGAATCCGAGTAGCCGATCATCACCTCCTGCACGCCGCCCTGCCACCGGGTGGACCGGCGCACCACGGGGATGGAGAACAGCTCCTTCATGATGGCCGGCGCCGCGCGCAGGTCGTCGATGGTCTCGAACAGGGGCACGATGGGTAGGCAGCAGATCTCGGTGCCGGTGGCGTCGAGGAAGTTGCCGGCCTCCTTGGCCAGCAGGTAGGCGCCGAGGATGTCCTGCACCGAGCGGGTCATCGACAGGACGAACGAGCCGAAGGCCTCGCGGTCGAGCTGCTCGCGCATCTCGCCCACCAGGGCGAAGGTCTCCAGGGTCTCCCGGGCATCGTCGGGCAGGTTCTCGAACGAGCGCTCGCCCTTGCGGGGTTTCGCGAGTTCGTCCAGCAGCCACTTCTTCCACTCGGGCGAATCAAGGTCGGGCGGCGTCTTGTTCTGGCCGTTGGCCTCGGCCCAGAGGGCGTGCAGCGTCTTGGTCGTGCGCGTGGTGTTCTCACGCAGATCGAGGCGGACGGTGGAGAAGCGGAAGATCTCGACCATGCGGCGGACGGGGCGCACGAGGTCGGTGGCGAGCGACGGACATTTCGCGTCGGCCAGCCCCTGCTCCAGGGTGCGCAGATCGTTGATCAGATTGTCGGCGCTCGGATAATCCGGGCCGGTGGAGCGCTGGCCCTCGTTGCGCCGGATGGTGGCCTCGAGCTTGCGCAGGATGCAGGTGAGGAACTGGCGGTAGGCCTCGCCGGGATTGCGGCTGGCGATGGCGCGGCCGTCGCCGCTCTCGGCCAGGAGCTGCGCGAGTTCGGCCTTGAACGTCGCCGGCACCGGCAGGGAGCGCTCGGTGAGCGACAGGGTGCGGCCGAGGGCGGTGACGCCTTCGCGATAGCGCCGGAGGGACGCCAGCGCGTTGCGCTGCAGGGTGGCGCGGGTGACCGACGAGGTCACGTAGGGGTTGCCGTCCCGGTCTCCGCCGATCCACGAGCCGAACTGGAAGAACGGCGGCACCTCGAACTTCTCGTCGGGGTAGTACTGGGCGAGGCTTTCCTCGAGGGAATACAGCACCTCGGGCAGCATTTCGAACAGGGTCTCGTCGAAGAAGTGCAGGCCCCAGGCGACCTCGCGCTCGACGGTGGCCTTCTCCAGATGGAGCTCGCCCGTCATCCACACGAGTTCGATCTGGTCGCGCAGCTCGTTCATCAGGCCGTTGCGCTCGCGCTCGGTCCAGCGCGGCAGCTCCAGCTCGCGCAGCACGAGGTAGATGCGGCGGAATTTTTCCAGCACGGTGACGCGCTTGCCCTCGGTGGGGTGCGCCGTGATGGTCGGCCGGATGCGCAGATCCTTCAGCAGCGCGTGGATCTCCGGCGCCTTGATGCCGCTCTGGGCGGCCTCGGCCAGGACGGCGCTGAAGCTGCCGCTCAGGGCCTCGCGGCCCTTGGTGCGCTCCACCTGCCGGCGCCGGCGCATGGCGGCGTTCTGCTCGGCGATGGAGAGCAGCTGGAACCAGATGCCCTGCACCTGAAGGGCACGGGCAAGGAGCTCGGGCGAGAATGCCGAGATGTTGGCGCGGCCATGCAGCACCTCTTCCAACTCGGGCTCGTGCCGGCGCGCCACCTCGACGAGGGCGCGGAACAGGATGTCGAGGGCTTCCTTCGACGACGTGCCGGTGATGACCGGCGGCGCGAAGGTATGGTCGATGGCTGCGACCGGAGCGTGAAGGGTATCCGTCATGGACAAGGCCACCTCGAAAGGAATTTGTGCCGATCGACCGCGACGGAGGCGGTCAACGGGAGGGCGGCCGCCCCGGTAGCATGGGACCGCCGCCGGAACGATCAAGGGTCGGATTTTCTCGGGCATGACCGCCGGCGCGGGTTCCTTCTCCCCTCTGCG
This sequence comes from Methylobacterium sp. Leaf99, assembly GCF_001422375.1. GTDB lineage: Bacteria > Pseudomonadota > Alphaproteobacteria > Rhizobiales > Beijerinckiaceae > Methylobacterium. Next base: position 151,680 of record NZ_LMMU01000001.1, read on the forward strand.
GGAGAAGGTGGCCCGCGAAGCGGGTCGGATGAGGGGCTGCGCCCGGTCCGGAGAGGTCCACCCCCCACCCACTGCGTGGGCACCCTCCCCCGCAGAGTGGGGAGGGTTCATGCACTCACGCCGCCAGCTTGCGCATCACCTGCGCCACCGTCGAGCCGAACTCGCCGGGGCTCGGGGCCACGGTCAGACCATACGAACGCATGATCTCGGCCTTCTCGGCGGCGCTGTCGCCCGTAGCCGAGATGATGGCGCCGGCATGCCCCATGCGGCGGCCCTTCGGAGCGGTGAGACCGGCGACGAAGCCGATAACGGGCTTGGTCATGTTCTCCTTGATCCAGGCGGAAGCTTCCGCTTCTTGCGGGCCGCCGATCTCGCCGATCATGAGCACGGCCTTGGTCTCGGGGTCCTGCTCGAACAGGGCGAGGTGATCGAGGAAGGACGAACCGTTGATGGGGTCGCCGCCGATGCCCACCGAGGTGGTGATGCCGATGCCCTCTTCCTTCATCTGCGCGGCGGCCTCGTACCCGAGGGTGCCAGAGCGCGAGATCACGCCGACATTGCCCTTGAGGTAGATGTGGCCGGGCATGATGCCGAGCATCGACTTGCCGGGCGAAATGATGCCGGCGCAGTTCGGGCCCACCACCATGGTGCGCTTGTCCTTGGGGTAGCGGCGGAGATACCGCTTCACCCGCATCATGTCCTGGGCCGGGATGCCGTCGGTGATCGAGCAGATCAGGGCGAGGCCCGCATCGGCGCCTTCCATGATGGCGTCGGCCGCGAAGGGCGGGGCGACGAAGGTGATGGAGGTGGTGGCACCCGTGGCCTCCACCGCTTCCTTGACGGTGTTGAACACCGGCACGCCGAGATGGGTCTTGCCGCCCTTACCGGGGGTGACGCCGCCGACGACGTTGGAGCCGTACTCCATCATCTCACGGGCGTGGAACGTGCCCTTGTCGCCCGTGATGCCCTGAATGATGATCGGGGTCTTCTCGTCGATCAGAATGCTCATGACGTATCCTCCCCGTTCTCAGTTGGCGCGCGTGGCCGTGGCGGACTTGGCGGCGGCACAGGCCTCGACGGCCTTGGCGGCGGCGTCGGACAGGCTGTTGGCGGTGATAAGGTCGAGGCCGCTCTCGGCCAGAATCTTCTGGCCCGCCTCGACGTTCGTGCCGGCGAGCCGGACGATGAGCGGCACGTCGATCTTCACTTCCTTGGCCGCCTGAATCACGCCCTGGGCGACCCAGTCGCAGCGGTTGATGCCGGCGAAGATGTTGACGAGGATCGCCTTGACGTTGCGGTCGGACAGCACCAGCCGGAACGCCGTCGCGACACGGTCGGGCGAGGCGCCGCCGCCGACATCGAGGAAGTTGGCCGGCTCGCCGCCCGCGTGCTTGATCATGTCCATGGTGGCCATGGCCAGACCGGCGCCGTTGACGATGCAGCCGATCTCGCCCTCGAGACCGATGTAGGACAGGTTGTGCTCGGCGGCCTGGGCCTCGCGCGGATCACCCTGCGAGGGATCGTGCATGTCGGCGATGTTGCGGCGGCGGAACATGGCGTTGTCGTCGAACGACATCTTGGCATCGAGGGCCAGGACGCGGTCGTCCTTGGTGACCACCAGCGGGTTGATCTCCAGCATGGTGCCATCGCAATCGCGGAACGCCCGGTAGGCGTTCATGATGGTTTTCACGGCGGCCGAGACCTGGCGGATGTTCAGTCCGAGCTGGAACGCGATCTCGCGGGCCTGGAACTGCTGCAGGCCCACCGCCGGCTCGACCACCACCTGGATCAGGGCCTCGGGCTCGTTGGCGGCGATCTCCTCGATGTCCATGCCGCCGCGCTGGGAGGCGATGACGCGCACGCGCTCGGCCTTCCGGTCCAGCACGTAGCCGAGGTAGAGTTCACGCTCGAACGGATCGGCGGTCTCGACGTAGACCCGCTGTACCGGCTTGCCCTCGGGGCCGGTCTGCAGGGTGACGAGGCGCTTGCCGAGCAGGTCCTTGGCGGCGTCGCGGACCTCGTTGTAGGTCCGGCACAGCTTGATCCCGCCGGCCTTGCCGCGGGCGCCGGCGTGGATCTGCGCCTTCACGGCCCAGAACGAGCCGCCGAGCTCGGTGGCGGCGTAGACCGCCTGATCGGGGCTGAAGGCCACCGCGCCCTTGGGAACCGCCACGCCGAAGCCCGCAAGCAACTCCTTGGCTTGGTACTCGTGAACGTCCATGTGCGATCTCCTCGACGTTTCCTTGGGCGAACCTTCTCGTAAATTTCACTTCGCGAAAAGGGCTCTGCCGTTTATATTTTTTTACATTCTCGTTGAGTCTGCCTTGAAGGCAGTCGGAATGCTTTTCGTATTCAACCCGATTCGGCAGCTGACCTTGGCGTTAGGCTGCGAACGAGGACTTTCCCGCCGGTCTTGTTTGCGATGCGGAACGAGAGCCGTCCCGCATCGCAAAACATCAGTTCACCTTGGCCTTGACGATCTCGTAGATCGACTCGTTGAGCGGACCGGCCGAGCCGAGCAGGGTCTCGAGCTCGGCGAGACGCGCGTCGGCGAAGGCGCGGTCGTCCAGGCCCTTGGCGTTGACGTAGACATTCAGCGCGGCGCTGCGCAGACCCGCATGGGCGGAGAGCACCGCGACACCGGCATCGGAGATGACGTTGAGGTTGCCCTTGTCGGCGACGGGCTGGGCGAGGTCGATGACCTTGCGGCAGGCCCGGCAGCATTCGAGGGGCACGTCCGTGGCGACCTTGAGGGCCGCCTGGATCTTCTCCGCCCGGGCAGCCTTTTCCTCGTCCGTGGTCTTGGGAAGCCCGTAGGCGCCCATCACCGCGTCGAAGGCCGCGACGTCGTCGGCGATCATGCCGGTGAGCTCGGCCCGGAGCGCCTCGGATTGCGAAAGGATCTCCTTCAGCTCGCCCTCGACCTCGACGTACTTCTTCTTCCCGATGGTGAGGTTGCACACCATGCTGAGCAGCGCCGCCCCCATGGCGCCGTGGATGGCGGCGGCGCCGCCGCCACCGGGGGTCGGGGCCGAGCTGGCGAGCCCGTCGAGGAAGGTCTGGATGGTCGCGTCGGCGGCCATAACTCAGGCCATCTTCTTGGCGAGGGCGTAGATCTCCTCGGCGTCGAGCACCTGCTCGGTGCTGTCGAAGAGCTGGCCGACGCAGGCGCGGTGGAGCTTCAGCTTCAGGCCGCCGATGCCGAGCGCGCCGAACACCTTCTTGCCGTGGCGGTCCTTGCCCTTGTCCATGGCGTCGATGCCGCCGAAGCCGAGGGGGGGCTGGGCGTTGTAATCGGCGACGAACTCGATGCTGGCCTCGTCCTTCCAGTCGGCTTCCGACAGGAGCTCGATGCCGATGGCGCCGGCAGAGAACACGAGGTTCTGGCCCTTGACGATGGCGGCGCGGGAGGCGGCGTCCGGCGTCGCGGCGGCCGAGATCTCGACCTTGAAGCGCTTGTTGATCTGGTCGGCGGCGGCCTGGGCCTTGTCGAGGGAGCGGCCGCACAGGATCACGGTGGCGCCTTCCTGGGCGAGGAGGGCGGCCGAGCGCATGCCGACGGGGCCGGTGCCGGCCAGCACCACGGCCTTCTTGCCCTGGAGCGAGCCGGCGGCCTTCTGCACCAGGGCGACGCCGGCGGCGGCGGTGGTGTTGGAGCCGTTGGAATCGAGCATCACCGAGACGCGGAACGGGCCGAAGAAGCGCTTCTTCACCGCGCTCAGCACCGCCTCGCCGGCCGCCATGCTGCCGCCGCCGACGAAGATCGCCGTGGACTTCTTCTCGGAGCCGCCGCGGGTGTAGATCGTGCCATCCACCAGGGCGCCGACGTTCTCGGGCGTCACGTTGCCGTAGCCGGTGATGTGGTCGGCGCCGCCGTCGTAGCCCACCACCACGTCGAACACGCTCGGCACGGCGTCGGTGTCGAATTGGAACAGCAGTTTTTTCATTGTTCTTGATCCCTGTCGTTTCCACGCTTGGCGCGGCTGGCGTTTATTTTTGAGTTCCCGGTCGCAGCCTCGCTGCGGGGCGTGACGCGATCCCTCCCCTGTGCGGCGAGGGAAAGCCCGTCACACCACGTTCTGCGGCTTGCCCGCGACGAAGGCCTCGACGTTGTCCACGAGCTGGTCGGCCAGGATCTGCATGGCCTCCTTGCTTGCCCAGGCCACGTGCGGCGTGACGATGAGGTTGGGCAGGTCGAGCTCGCACAGGATGTTGCCGTTCTTCGGCGGCTCGGTCACGACCACGTCGAAGCCCGCACCCCCGATGGTGCCGTTCTGGAGCGCCTCGGCCAGGGCCTCCTCGTCGACGAGGCCGCCGCGCGCGGTGTTGATGAGAAGCGCGTGCTTCTTCATCTTCGCCAGCTCGGCGCGGCCGATCATGTTGCGGGTCTCGGGCGTCAGCGGCGCGTGCAGGGTGATGACGTCGGACTGGGTCAGGATGGTCTCGAAGTCGACCAGTCCCTCCTGGGGGAACACGTCGTAGGCGATGACCTTCATGCCGAGCGCTTCCGCCCGCTTGGCGATGGACTTGCCTAGCGCCCCGTAGCCGACGATGCCCAGCGTCGAGCCGGCGATGTCGTGGATCGGGTAGTCGAAGTAGCAGAACTGGGTGGATTTCGCCCAATCGCCCCGGCGCACGGAATTGGCGTAGGGCACGATGGCCCGGCGCAGAGCGAAGATCAGGCCGATCACGTGCTCGGGCACGGTGTTGAAGGCGTAGTTGCGGATGTTGACGACGGTGATGCCGAGTTCCTTGGCGGCTGCCTTGTCGACCACGTCCGTGCCGGTGGCGGCCACGGCGATGAGCTTGAGGTCGGGGAGCTGCTTCAACACGTCGGCGCGCATGGGCACCTTATTGATGAGGGCGATCTCGGCGCCCTTCAGGCGCTCGACGATCTCCTCGGGCGTCCAGGTCGAATCGTACTCGACGTAGTCGTGCGGAAAATTGAACTCCCGGACCTCGGCGTCGAGGGACTCGCGGTCGAGGAACACGATTGTCTTCGTCATGGAATCCCTCAGGTCGATCCGGCCGAACCGCCGGCAGCACGGTGGTCGATGGGGTCGCCGGGGCGAAGGATCGCCCCGGCGGTCGTCAGGTCAGGCCTTGGCCAGGGGATTCTCGCGCAGGTAGCTCGACGCGGCGGCGACACCCGAGCCGGGCGTGACCTTCACGCCGTGGTCGAGCATGGCCATCTCGGCACCCGCGATGGCGCCCAGCAGCGACAGCTCGTTGAGGTCGCCGACGTGGCCGATGCGGAACACCTTGCCGGCGAGCTTGTTCAGGCCGGCGCCGAGGGCGAGGTTGTAGCGGACGTAGGCGTGCTTGATGATCGCCGCGCCGTCGATCCCCTCGGGCACCACGATGGTGGTGACCGTGTCGGAGTTCCACTTGGGCTCCTTGGCGCAGGTCTTGAGACCCCAGGCCGCCACGGCCTGGCGGGTCGCCTCGCCGAGGACGTGGTGGCGGTGGTAGACGTTCTCGAGGCCTTCCTCGTTGAGGCAGGCGAGCGCCTCGCGCAGGCCGTAGAGCAGCGGCAGCGACGGGGTGTAGGGGAAGTAGCCGGCCGGGTTCTGCTTCTGGTGGTCGGCCCAGTCGAAGTAGACGTGGGCGAGACGGTCGTTCTTGCCGGCGGACGCCTCGGCGGCCTTGAGGGCCTTCTCGCTGACGCAGATCACGCCGAGGCCGGCGGGCAGCATCAGGCCCTTCTGGGAGCCGGCGATGGCGCAATCGACGCCCCACTCGTCCATCTTGTAGGGGAGCGAGCCCACCGACGACACGCCGTCGACGAACAGCAGGGCCGGGTGGCCGGCGGCGTCGATGGCCTTGCGCACGGCGCCGATATCCGAGGTGACGCCGGTGGCGGTCTCGTTATGGACGACCATGACGGCCTTGATCTCGTGGTTCTTGTCGGCGCGCAGGGCCTCGCCGATCTTCTCCGGGTCTGCGCCCGTGCCCCACTCCTCGTCCTGCACGATGACGTCGAGGCCGAGGCGCTCGGCCATGTCGACCCAGAGCAGGCTGAACTGGCCGAAGCGCGAGGTCAGCACCTTGTCGCCGCGGGCCAGGGTGTTGGTGAGCGCCGATTCCCAGATGCCCGTGCCGGAGGCCGGGAACAGGAAGATCGTGCCCTTGGTCGAGCCGAACACCGCCTTGGTGTCCTCGAACAGGGGCTTGGTCAGGGCGGGGAAGTCCACCGAGCGATGGTCCTCGGACTGCACCACCATCGATCGCAGGACGCGATCGGGGATGTTCGTCGGGCCAGGAACGAAGAGGTGGTTGCGACCCGGCCGTTTCGTTGCCGCCATGATGATGTCTCCGGTTCTCAAAGTAAGTGCGCGCGACACGTGCGACGCGATGGTTCAGTGGCGGAAGGTCTGCCCCATGGGGCCGCCCTTCCGGGTGGGATCGATGACGAGACGTCGGCCCGGTCGGGCCGCCCTCTCGGGTGGGCAGGCTCCTACGCGCTTGCGGATCGGCCGGATACCCGGCCCGCTCCACTTGCCCTCAGGCAATATTGCCCGAGGGAATTCGACGGCCTCGCCCTACGGCGGAAACCCCGATCCCATCGGGAGCGAGGCGCCGTGCTGTCGATGGGCTGCAGGGCGTTCGAGACCCACGCCGCGATGCGCGGACGCATCGAAGCGCGCGGACGTCCGTGGACGGGTCCGACGATCTCAAGCCGTTCTCCAGGCCGGGGCGCGCTCGAAGAACCGCGCCGCCCCAGGCCGTGCAGGCGCCATGCTGCCCCGTATGTCGCTGCCCTTCTTCACCTCGCAGGGCTCCGGACGCGCGATTTCCCGCGCGGTCCGGTGGGGCACCTTGGAGGCGACTATGCCTTCCTTCGCGCAGGAAGGAAAACCCGAAAAACTTCGCGAAACGTCAAATAATTTTATAGCCGCGCAAGGCTCGCGATGCGGTGCCGCACGGCGCGACGACGCTTCCCGGCGGCCGGCCGGCGTCATCAAAGTGATACGGGAATCCGGTTTGGCTCGGTCCGATGCAGATGCGTTCGGAGACCACCATGGGCGAAGATTCGGAGAAGACCATCCGCGTCCGAACCCTGTTCCTGTCGGACATGCACCTCGGGACCAAGGGTTGCCAGGCGGCGTTGCTGCTCGAATTTCTGCGCGATTACGATGCCGACGAAATCTACCTCGTCGGCGACATCGTCGATGGCTGGCAGCTCAAGTCCGGCTGGTACTGGCCGCAGAGCCACAACGACGTGGTCCAGAAACTCCTGCGCAAGGTGCGCAAGGGGTCGACCCTGATCTACGTGCCGGGCAATCACGACGAGTTCCTGCGCGACTACATCGGCATGACCTTCGGGGGCATCGAGGTCGCCGACCAGCGCCTCCACGTGGCGGCGGACGGCAAGCGCTACCTCGTGATCCACGGCGATCAGTTCGACATGGTGGTGCGCCACGCCCGCTGGCTCGCCTATCTCGGCGACGGCGCCTACACGGCGGCCCTCTTCGTCAACACCCACCTCAACACCCTGCGCCGGCGCCTCGGGCTCGCCTACTGGTCGCTCTCGGCCTGGGCCAAGCTGCGGGTGAAGAACGCCGTCAACTTCATCGGCAAGTTCGAGGAATTGCTCGCGGCGGAAGCCAAGCGCGTCGGGGCCGACGGGGTGATCTGCGGCCATATCCATCACGCCGCCAACCGGACCATCGGCGGTCTCACCTACCTCAACACCGGCGACTGGGTGGAATCCTGTACCGCCATCGTCGAACACTACGACGGCACCATGGAGGTGCTGCATTATCCGAGCATCGTGCGCGCCCGGGATGCCCGGGACGACGCCCTCGCCGGACGGCGGCCCGACGGCGCGCGGGCGGTCGCGTGAGGCTCCTCATCGCCACGGATGCCTGGCACCCGCAGGTCAACGGCGTCGTGCGCTCCCTGGAGCACATGGCGGCCGCCGGCGTGGGCCTCGGGATCGACACGGTGTTCCTTACCCACAAGGACTTCGCCTCGGTGCCCCTGCCGGGCTACCCCGAGATCCGCCTGTCCTGCGCGACGCGCGGGGCGGTGGCCCGGCGCTGGGAAGGTCTACGCCCCACGCACGTCCACATCGCCACGGAGGGCACCGTCGGCTACGCCACCCGCCGCTACTGCCTGAGCCATCGCCGGCCGTTCACCACGAGCTACCACACCCGCTTCCCCGAATACCTCGCCGCCCGCGCGCCGGTGCCGGAATCCTGGAGCTACGCCTGGCTGCGCCGGTTCCACGGGGCGGCCAACGGGACCATGGTCAGCACGCCGTCCTTGGAGCGGGACCTTTCGGCGCGCGGCTTCACCAACCTCATGCGGTGGACGCGCGGCGTCGATACCGACGTTTTCCAACCCAAATCCGGCGACGTCGATCCCCTCGCCGGCCTGCCCAGGCCGGTCTTCCTGTTCGTCGGGCGCCTGGCCGTCGAGAAGAACATCGCCGCCTTCCTCAGCCTCGACCTGCCCGGCTCAAAGGTGGTGGTGGGCGACGGGCCGGACCGGGCGCGCCTCGCTTCCCTCGCCCCCGACGCACATTTCCTCGGCACCCGCACGGGGGCGGCCCTGGCGGCGGTCTATGCCGCCGCCGATGTCTTCGTGTTCCCGAGTCTCACCGACACGTTCGGCATCGTCCTCCTGGAGGCGCTCGCCTGCGGCGTGCCCGTGGCGGCCTATCCGGTCACCGGTCCCCTCGACGTCATCGGCGGCACGGATGCGGGGGTGCTCGACCACGATCTCCGCAGGGCGGCCCTCGCGGCCCTGAACGTCCCGCGCGACCGGTGCCGGGCGCAGGCCCTGCGCTACACCTGGGCCGAGAGCGCGCGGCAATTCTACGGCAACATCGCCGAGGCCCATGGCACGCCCGGCCCCCGCACGCGCCCCGGCCCCCGCGGCGATCGTCTCGGTGTGAACACGGGACGCAGCGCCCCGGCGTGGTGACTCGGCCGGGCCGGACTGGCAGGGTCCGCCCCCAGCCCCGACGCCGCGTGTCCCCCGTATGCTTCCGTTCGATGCCGCTCAGGCGAACAATTATCCGGCCGTGATCGGGTGCGACGAGGTCGGGCGCGGGGCGCTGTGCGGACCCGTGGTCGTCGCGGCGGTGTGGTTCGACCCCCGGGCGATTCCGGGGGAGATCCTGGCGGCGCTCGACGATTCGAAGCGCCTGAAGCGGGCGGAGCGCGAGCGTCTGACCCCCCTCATCCGCGCCCATGCCCGGGTAGCCCTGGCGGCCGGGTCGCGGGCCCTCGTCGATCGGATCAACGTGCGCGGCGCCACCCTCGACGCCATGGCGCGCGCCGTCCGCCGCCTCGGCCTCGATGCCCCGGTGCTGGTCGATGGCCGCGACGCGATCCCCGGCCTCGCCCTCTGCCGTCCCGTCATCGGCGGCGACCGCATCGTGCCGCAGATCGCCGCCGCCTCCATCGTCGCCAAGACCGTGCGGGACGCGGTGATGCGATCGCTCGCCCGGCGCCACCCGGCCTATGGCTGGGACAGCAACGTCGGCTACGGCACCAAGACCCACCTCGCCGGCTTGGCGACCCTCGGACGCTCGGCGCATCACCGCTGCAGCTTCACCCGCGCCTACGCACCCGAAACCCGCGCCCACGCGCCGGAGGCCCGCATCCACGGGCCCGAGTCCGCCCTCAGAACAGCGACAGCTGCGCCGTCGGCCGGGCGAACAGGTCGGTCCTGAGCTTCAAGCGCTCCTCGGGGTAGCCGAGGCGACGCCGGGCGAGGCGCATGCGGCGGACGATGAGGTCGGCGTAGGGCCCGGCCCCGACCATGCGGCGGCCGTACTCCGCATCGTAGGCACGCCCGCCGCGGGCTTGGCGCACCAGGGACATCACGTGCGCGCGGCGCCCCGGATAATGCTCGGCGAACCAGTCGTCCACGAGGGCGTCGAGTTCCAGGGGCAGGCGCAGCAGCACGTGGTTCGCTTCCCGCGCGCCGCGCTCGCGGGCGGCGGTCAGGATCGCCTCGATCTCATGGTCGTTCAGCGACGGGATCACCGGGGCGGCGATGACCATGACGGGAATTCCCGCCGCACTCAGGCGCTCGATGGCCTCGAGGCGCTTCTTCGGATGCGGCGCGCGCGGCTCCAGGCGGCGGGCGAGGTCGGGATCGAGGGTGGTGACCGAAACGGCGACCTTCACGAGATCGTCCCGGGCGAGGTCGGTGAGAAGATCGAGGTCGCGCACCACGAGGTTCGACTTGGTGACGATTCCCACGGGGTGCCGGAACCGCGCGAGCACTTCGAGGACGCTCCGGGTGAGGCGATGCTCGCGCTCGATGGGCTGGTACGGGTCCGTCGCCGTTCCCAGCGCGATGGTGGCAGGCCGGTAGCCCGGCGCAGACAATTCGGCCGTCAGGAGTTTGGCCGCCTCCGGCTTGTGAAACAGCCGCGTCTCGAAATCGAGGCCGGGCGAAAGGCCGACATAGGCGTGATTGGGCCGGGCGAAACAATAGACGCAGCCGTGCTCGCAGCCGCGATAGGGGTTGATCGAGCGGTCGAAGGAAATGTCGGGGGAGGTGTTGCGGCTGATGATCGTGCGGGCGTGCTCGGCCGTCACCACCGTCCGCAACGGGACCGGGGCCTCGGTCTCCCAGCCGTCGTCGAAGCTTTCGCGCCGCGTCGCCTCGAACCGCCCATCCGGATTGGCCGTGGCACCGCGCCCGCGCCGCGCCTCGCCCGGACGCGTCGTGCCGGCGAGGCGGCGCGCGGCGTCCGATGCCCCTTGACCCGCCGATCCCCGCACCCTGCCAGTCCTCCGTCACGTCACGCAAGGAACATATCATGAACACAGCTCGGAGGGGCTGCACATAATCCAGGCAAAGACCGGTTTGAGTCCCGGCCTGCGCGCTTCCGCCAGCAAACCGGCCCCGCCGACAGCTTCAGTCGGCGCGAAAATACGGTATGCGCGGGCATGATCTCCGCTCTGATCCATGTGGCGCGGCCGGCCGATCCCGATGTGGTCGACCGGCTCGCCGACACCCTCGGCGCCCTCGTGGCCGGCGTCGCCGCCGGGCTCGTCGGCGACGCGGTCATCGTCGCATCGAGCCACAGCGCGGCCATCGACACCGTCGCGGAGGCCACGGGTGCCAAGCTGGTCCTGCACCCGCGCGGCGGCTCGGCGTGGTCGGCCGGCGCCAAGGCGGCACGGCGCGAATGGGTCCTGTGCCTGGAGGCCGGCGACGTGCCGGCCGAGGGCTGGATCCGCATCCTGGACCGCTTCATCGGGACCGCCCGGCCCGACGTGACCCTGGCCCGCCTGCGCCGCCCGCATACGGGTTTGCCGGCCCGCCTCGCCGCCCGGGGCGAGGGCGTCATCGGCGTCGGCGCGCCCCGTCCGGGCGACCTCGTCCGCCGCGAACGCCTGCTCGCCGGCCCGCGCTTCGTCCGGCGGGTGGCGGTGCGCCGGCTGACGGCCCGCCTCGAGCGGTCCTGAGCGTCAGGACTCGGCGGCCGCTTGCATCCGCAGGCGCAGGCGCTCGACGTCATCGTGGTTGCCGGACAACAGATCGGTGATGTCGCCGTCGAGCAGGGCCGCGACGTGACGGCAGTTGGTGCCGTAGCGCCCCGCCATGCAGGTGCAGCGCAGGCGCAGACCCGTCGCCCGGTCCTCCAGGGTGACGGCGTAGCGGTCGCCGCGCCGGCCCTTCACGGCAAAACTGAGCGCCTGCACCCGTCGCGCCGCCGAGCCGGTACGGTCCGGCACCCCCCCTGGAACGGCGCGCGGCGGCATGGCACGGTCCGGTCCCTCCGGCACTGTCGTGACCGGCAGACGGATGGCGCGGGACAGACCGAAGACATCGGGCGCCCCCGTCCGGCGCACGGCCGCCAGGGCGATCTCGGCGCACGCATAGGCATCCTCGCCGGCGTCATGGTGCTCGAAGCGGATGCCGAGGCGCGCCGCGACCTTGCCGAGTCCGCAGCCTTCTTCCGCCGGAAACACCCGTCGCGCGATCTGGAGGGTGCAGAGATAGGAGAAGGCCGGCGGGCGCAGGCCGTAGGCGGAGAGCGACGCGCGCAGGACCCCCATGTCGAAGCCGGCATTGTGGGCCAGCACCAGGCCGCTCGCGAGGTCGGGCAGGAACTCGGCTATCACCTCCGGAAACGTCGGCTGCGTCCGCACATCCGCCGGCACGATGCCGTGGACCCGGATGTTGCCGGGCGAGAACCGCAGCTCCGGCGGCCGGATCAGCCGCGATTCCCGACGCACCACGGCGCCGTCCGCGATCCAGGCCAAACCGACGGCGCAGGCACTGTCGCGCCGCTCGTTGGCGGTCTCGAAGTCGAGGGCGATGATCTGCTGCATGGGTCTCCGCGCGCGGCCCGCTTCAACTACCCCCGACGAAAAGACAGCTCAAGCGCTGGCCACGAGGGCAAGCCAGGTGTCCTCGCTCACGACTTCGACGCCGTGCTTCTCGGCGTCCTTGAGCTTCGATCCGGCGCCCGGGCCAGCCACGACGAGATCGGTCTTGGCCGAGACCGAACCCGAGACCTTGGCCCCGAGCCGCTCGGCCGTGGCCTTGGCCTCGGAGCGGGTCATGCGCTCCAGGGAGCCGGTGAACACCACGGTCTTGCCGGCGAACGCCGTCGCCGCCATGGGCGCGGCCATGGGCTCCGTGGTGACCGCATCGAGAAGTGCCCGCACGGCCGCGTCGTTGTGGGGCTCGTTGAAGAACGCGATCAGCGAATCCGTGGCGACCGGCCCGATCTCGCCGTCGTCGGCGAAGTGACGGTAGGCATCGCCGGGGCGCTGGGACGCGGCCCGCGCGATCCCGGCGGCGGCCGCATCGGCATCACCGTAATGGGCGAGCAGGCTCGCGCGCTGCGGCGCCGACAGGCGGATGCGGCCGGGCGGCTCGGTGGGCTCGGCTTCTGCCTCGCCCTCCTCCGCTTCGGAGACTTCGCGCGGGTAGCCGACCTCCAGCAGGCGATCGCGGGTCGTCGGGCCGATGCGCGGGAGGGACGAAAGTTCGATCCAGTCCGGCCCGGCCTTGGCCCCGGCGGCGGCGGCGACCCCGGCCATGAGGGCAGCCATGTCCGGAAAGCGCTTGGCCAGGGCTTTTGCCGTCGATTCGCCGATGTCGGGAATCCCCAGGGCGAACAGGAAACGGTTGAGGGGCAGACGGCGGCGGTCCTCGACGGCGGAGATCAGGTTGTGGATCGCCTTGTCCTCTTCCTCGCCCTTCTTCTTCGTCGGCTTCTTCGGTGCCGGCACGCCCTCGGCCCGGCGCTCGGCGGACAGGGCCTCGCGGCGGGCGACGATAGCGGATTTCAGCTCGTCGAAATCGAGGCGGAACAGGTCGGCCGGCTGCTTGATCACCCCGGCCTCGAACAGGACCTCGATGTAGGTCTGCCCGAAGCCTTCGAGATCGAAGCCGTTGCGCGAGACGAAGTGCTTCAGGCGCTCGACCCCCTGCGCCGGACAGATCAGCCCGCCGGTGCAGCGCCGAACGGCGTCGGGCTTGCCCGTGCGCGGGTTGATCTCGCGCAGCGCCCGGCTGCCGCAGGCGGGGCAATGATCGGGGAAGACGAACGGCTTCGCGTCCGTCGGGCGCTTGTCGAGCACCACGTCCATGACCTTCGGGATCACGTCGCCGGCCCGCTGCACCACCACCGTGTCGCCGACGCGGATGTCGCGGCCGTCGCGGATCGGCTCTCCGTCACCGCCGACGCCCTGCACGTAGCCCTCGTTGTGGAGCGTGGCGTTCGAGACCACGACGCCGCCCACCGTCACGGGACGGAGCTTCGCCAGGGGATTGAGCGAGCCCGTGCGGCCGACATTGATCTCGATCCCCTCCACCACCGTCAGGGCCTTCTGGGCGGCGAACTTGTGGGCCAGCGCCCAGCGCGGCGAGCGCGAGACGAAACCGAGGCGCCGCTGGAGGGCGAGGTCGTCGACCTTGTAGACGACGCCGTCGATGTCGTAGCCGAGATTCGCCCGCTCGGCCTCGATGCGCCGGTAATGCGCGATCATCTCGGCTGCCTCGGTGCAGCGGATGGTGAGTGCGTTGACTGGAAAACCCCAGCGCCGGAACGCCTCCATCATCCCGTGCTGGGTCGCCTCGGGAACATGCGAAAACTCGCCCCAGGCGTAGGCGAAGAACTTGAGTGGCCGCGAACGGGTGATCTCGGGATCGAGCTGGCGCAGCGATCCGGCCGCCGCGTTGCGCGGGTTGGCGAAGAGGGCCTTGCCGGCGGTCTCCTGGCGCGCATTGATGGCTGCGAAATCCGCGTGCGACAGGTAGACCTCGCCGCGCACCTCGCACACCTCGGGCACGTCGTCGCCGGTTAGGGTTTCGGGGATGTCGTCCACCGTGCGAGCGTTGCGGGTGACGTCTTCGCCGGTCTCGCCGTCGCCCCGGGTCGCGGCCGTGACGAGGCGCCCCCCCTCGTAACGCAGGGACAGGGACAGTCCGTCGATCTTCGGCTCGGCGGTGAAGGCCAGCGGCTCCGCCTCCGGCCAGTTCAGGAACCGGCGCACGCGGGCGACGAACTCCTCTACCTCCTCGTCCGCGAAGGCATTGCCCAGGGACAGCATCGGTACCGCGTGCCGGACCTTGGCGAACTTCTCGGAGGGTTTGGCGCCGACCGATGCGCTCGCCGCACCCGTACCGGCGAGGTCGGGGAATTGGGCCTCGATATCCTCCAGGCGGCGGCGCAGGGCGTCGTACTCGCCGTCCGAGATCTCGGGCGCGTCCTCCTGATGATAGAGCCGGTCGGCCTCGGCGATCCTTTTGGAGAGCGCCGCGTGTTCGGCCCGGGCACGCTCGGCCGTGAGACTGTCGAGGGAGTCGGTGGACGGCTTCGATGCGGGCATGCGGGCTGCTTTGCGACGGGGACCGGTCTTTCCGTCCGGCATACAGCACGGCGCCGGGCGCCGCATCGTCCCCGGGTGCCCCGGTCGGCGAACCGGCTCGTGTGCGACCGCACGTCGCCTGCCGTAACTTCGGCCCGCCTCGCCACGTAGATACGGCAGAGGCGGCGTCGCCCGACCGCCGTATCCGGAAGTATCATGCCAGCCCTGCCCGCCTTCTCCGCGCCCTGGCGCGACCGCGCCGGCCGCCTTTCCGGCCTCAAGCTCAGCGTCTTCCTGTTCGCCCTGGCGCCCGGCCTCTGGCTCGCCGGCGCCTACGCGGGGGACGCGCTGGGTGCCAAGCCGATCACCGCGCTCCTGCACGGCACCGGCGAATGGGCCGTGCGCTTTCTCCTGCTGTCGCTCGCCGTGACGCCCCTGAGGCGGATCGCGAACTTCCCGAAGCTCATCCTGGTCCGGCGGATGCTGGGACTGACGGTGCTGGCCTACGCGCTGATCCACCTCGCGCTCTACGTCGTCGATCAGAACTTCGTGCTGACGAAGGTGGTGTCCGAGATCGTCACCCGGTTCTACCTCACCATCGGGTTCGTCGCGCTCTTCGGCCTCGTGGTGCTCGGCGTGACCTCGACGGACGGGATGATCCGGCGCCTCGGCAAGGCCTGGCCGCGCCTACACAAGGCGGTCTACACCATCGCGGTGCTCGGCCTCGTCCACTACTTCCTCCAGGCCAAGATCGACGTGTCCGACCCGGTGTTCTGGACCGGCGGGTTCCTGCTCCTCATGGGCTGGCGGGCCCTGCAGCGCCTGCGCTGGCCGATCAATCCCCTGACCCTGCTCGGGCTTGCCGTCGCCGTCGCCCTCGTCACCGCCGGTCTCGAGGCGGCGTGGTACGGCTTCGCAAGCGGCATCCCGGCGGAGCGGGTGCTGCAGGCCAACCTTGCCTTTCCCAGCATGATCCGCCCGGCCTGGTGGGTCCTCGCCCTCGGGCTGATCCTGCCGGCGGTGAACGCCGCGCGCCTCGCGTGGGATCGCTCGAACACCCGAACCGATCCGAAGACCCGGCCGGCTCAGCCCAGGTCGAGGCAGGCCATGGCGGCGCGCTGAACCCGGCTTGCGGCGGCGCCCGGCCTCCCGCATGAGATTTTCGGGAGTGGCTCGGGAGGATGCGATGTCGAAGACGATTCTGGCGGCGGGCCTTGCCTGCCTCCTCGCGGGGGGCGCGGTCGTCGCCGAATGCCCCCGCGCCGAACCGCCGCCGGCGAGCGCCCGGCCGGCCAAGCCCGCCTTCCCCGAGAAACCGCCCTGCCTCGAGGCCAAGGGCGGCTGCCCCGGCTGGGAGGCCTACAGCTACAACGACGCCATCAAGGCCTACAACGCTCAGATCGCGGTCTACCGCCCCCTTGCGGAGGCCTACGTGAAGGGTTTGAACGCCTACGTGAAGGCGGCCTCGGACTATGCGCAGTGCGAGGTGAAGGCACTCCAGTAGGAGACCGCCCGTCGCTTGACCCCCGGCGGGGGCGATGCCACAGCCCGGCGCATCCTCATCCCCAGCCAGACTGGACGGTTAGATGCCCGAATCCCTCGACCTCCTCGTCCTCGGCAACGCCATCGTCGACCTCATCGCCCGTGCCGACGAGGACTTCCTCGCGGCGCAAGGCGTGCCGAAGGGGGCGATGCAGCTCATCGACGAGGCGCGGGCCGAGACCCTGTACGATGCCATGGGACCGGCCACCATCGTGTCGGGTGGCTCGGGGGCCAACACCGCCGTCGGGGCCGCGTTGCTCGGGGCGAAAACCGGCTTCATCGGCAAGGTCCGCGACGACGAACTCGGCGGTCTCTACGCCCACGATCTCAAGGCCACGGGCGTACGCTTCACCGTCCCGGCCGCCACCGATGGCCCGGCGACGGCGCGCTGCTTCATCCTGGTGACGCCCGACGGCGAGCGCACCATGAACACGTATCTGGGCGCCTGCCAGAGCCTGTCCCCGGCCGATGTCGACGAGGCCACCGTGCGAAGCGCCCGCGTGACCTACCTCGAAGGTTACCTGTGGGACCCGCCGGCCGCCAAAGACGCCTTCCGCAAGGCCGTGCAGATCGCCCACGCCGCCGGCAACGCCGTGGCGCTCACCCTGTCGGACGCGTTCTGCGTCGGCCGTTATCGCGACGAATTCCTGGGGCTCATCCGCGACGGCAGCATCGACATCCTGTTCGCCAACATCGGCGAGCTGCAGAGTCTCTACGAGACCGACGATGCCGAGGTCGCCCTCAAGGCCCTGCGGGACGAGCGCGACGCGCGCGGCAAGCACCTCCTCGGCCTCGTCACCCGCTCGGCCGACGGAGCCATGGTGGTCAAGGGCGGCGAGATCCGCAGCGTCGAGGCGTCCCCGGTGCACGAGCTCGTGGACACCACGGGTGCCGGCGACCTGTTCGCGGCGGGCTTCCTCGCCGGCCACGCGCGCGGCCTCGACAACGCGGCGAGCGCCCGCCTCGGCGCCCTGGCGGCAGCGGAGGTGATCCAGCACATCGGCGCCCGGCCCCAGCACGACCTCGTGGCCCTGGCGAAGGCTCAGGGCCTGCTCTGAACACGAACCTCGCGGGGAAGGCGCTCACAGCCGTAGGAGCACTTTCCCCACAGCCTCGCGCCGCTTGAGGATGCCCAGCGCCTCGGCGTATTCGGCGAGGGGATAGACCCCGTGAACCTTGGCGGTAAGACGTCCTTCCGCGACCCAGGCCAGGAGCTGTCGCTGGTTCCCCGCGTGCGCCTCGGGCTCACGCTCGACGAAGACGCCCCAATGCACCCCCTGGATGTCGATGCCCTTCAGGAGGGCGAGGTTCAGCGGGATGCGGGGGATGTCTCCGGCGGCAAATCCGATGACGAGGTAGCGGCCCTTCCAGCCGAGCGAGCGCAGGGCCGGCTCGGCGTAGTCGCCGCCGATGGGATCGTAGATCACGTCGACGCCCCGTCCCTCGGTCAGGGTCCGCAGGGCCTCGCGCAGGTTGTCGGCCCCATAATCGACGCCCTGCGTCGCCCCGTGCGCGCGGGCGACGGCGAGCTTGTCGGGCGAGGACGCGCAGGCGATGACGTGCGCACCCATGATGGCGCCGAGCTCCACCGCCGCGAGGCCTACGCCGCCCGAGGCGCCCAGCACCGCCAGGGTCTCGCCGGGCTGGAGCTTGGCCCGGTCGCGCAGGGCGTGGAGCGACGTGCCGTAGGTGATGGTGAGGCCGGCGGCCTGCTCGTCGGAGACGCCATCGGGGATGGGTGTGAGATGATGGGTCGCGACGGCGATCCGCTCCCGGACCGTGCCGAACTTCTGATGAACGATGACCCGTTCGCCCACGGAAAAGCCCGCCGTGTCCGGCCCGAGTGCCTCGACCACGCCACTGGCCTCACCGCCGGGTGAGAACGGCAGATCCGGCTTCACCTGATAGCGGCCGGCGATGATGAGGGTATCGAAGAAGTTGAGGGCCGCCAGGGTGATGCGCACCACGGCCTCACCGGGTCCCGGCACCGGGTCGGCGATCTCCGCCAGGGACAGGTCATCGGGCTCGCCGAGGCGGGTGCACAGCAGGGCCTTCATCCAATAGCTCCATCCCGGTTTTGAAGCGGCCATGCACCGGGCGCGCTGACCGGCGCAACACCTAAAGTCGATTCAGGTCCGGGCGTAGGTCCCCGTCAGGCTGCCCTTGGCCAGCACGTGGCCGTGCATGGCCTCGATCACGGCACTCCGGCCCGGCGAGGCGTCGAGGGCGAGCGCGGTATCGAGGGCGTAGATCTGGAACAGGTAGTCGTGCGGCCCATGGCCCGTGGGCGGGTCGGGCGGCAACCACTGATCCTGCAGGAAGCTGTTCTTGCCGAGATCCTGGGATTGGTGCGCGCCCCCGGGGCTCGGCAAGGCCCCTTCGGCCAGGGAGCCGGCCTCCGGCATCAGGTTCCATGCGATGAGGTGGACCAGGGGACGCGGCGTCGGGCTGCCCGCATCCTCGACGAGGAGCACGACCCGCGCCGTGCCGAGGGGCAGGCTGTCCCAGGTAAGCGGCGGCGAGGTCCTCTCACCGTCCTGCGTGAAGCGGGCCGGAATCGCCGCGCCGTCGGCGAAGGCCGGGCTCGTCAGCCGCACGGTGGCGGGCGTCTCGGCGAATTCGGCGTGATAGGTGGTGGCCTGAAGGCCGGCCTTGAGGCCGGACAGGGCCTCGCCGACGGCGTGGGGGATCTTCTCGAGCATGGCGGCCTCCGGTTGCGCCCGGTCAACGGCGGGACACCGCCGGGAGTTCAGGCGCGGCGTGCCGCGATCATGTAATTCACCGCCGTGTCGCGGCTCGGCCGCCACGAGCCGTCCAGCGGATTGAACACCACGCCGGTGGTATCGGTGACCGAGAGGCCGCCGGCCTCGACGGCGCCGATGAGTTCCTGGGGCTTCACGAACTTGTCCCAGTCATGGGTGCCCCTGGGGAGCCAGCCGAGGACGTATTCGGCGCCGACAATGGCCAGCGCGTAGGATCGCAGGGTCCGGTTGATCGTGGCCGAGAACAGGAGCCCATCGGGCTTCACCGCCGCGCAGGCGGTGGCGACGAAGGCCGGCATGTCGACCACGTGCTCCACCACCTCCATGGCGAGCACGATGTCGAAGCGCTCGCCCGCCGCCACCACGCCCTCGATGGTGCGTGCCCGGTAGTCGACGCTCACGCCTGCGGCGTCCGCGTGCGCCTGCGCGACCTCGACGTTGGTGGGGGCCGGATCGAGGCCCGTCACGCGAGCACCGAGGCGCGCCAGGGGCTCGGACAGGACGCCGCCGCCGCAGCCGACATCGACGATCGTGAGGCCCTCCAACGGGAGTGGCGCCTTCGGGTCCCGGTCGAAATGCCGGCAGGCGGCATCGCGGATATAGGCCAGCCGCACGGGGTTGAAGCGGTGCAGCACCCGCATGGGGCCGGCGGGGTCCCACCACGTCGCCGCGATGGCCTCGAAGCGGGCGACCTCGTCACGGTCGATGGAGGAAGAGGTGGGTCCGGTCATCGGGTCCGTCTGAATGGGCGGGAACGGCGTGGGAAGAACAGTACCGGGATGGGTCGCGGCCCCATGGCCCCGATTGTTGACACGCTCGGGTTGCCCTTGTACCCGCCGAAGCCCTGTCGGGTACAGCCGCGGAGCGACGCGGGCGATCATCGGCCCGCCCGAACCACGGTCCCTTTCCCCGAGAATCAGCGCGGACGCTGCATGCCCCGTTTGGTGATGAAGTTCGGCGGCACGTCCGTCGCAAATGTCGAGCGCATCCGCAACGTGGCGGCCCACGTCGCCCGTGAGGTTGCCGCCGGCTACGACGTCGCCGTGGTGGTCTCGGCCATGTCGGGCAAGACCAACGAGCTCGTCGCCTGGGTCAAGGATGCGAATCCGATCTACGACGAGGCCGAGTACGATGCCGTCGTGGCCTCGGGCGAACTCGTCACCGCCGGCCTGCTGGCCATCGCCCTACGCAAGGCCGGTCTCAACGCCCGGTCCTGGCAGGGCTGGCAGATCCCGATCCTCACCTCCGACGCCCACGGCTCGGCCCGCATCGAGGGGATCGACGGCGCGCGCCTCGATGCCGGGTTCAAGCGCGGCGAGGTCGCGGTCATCGCCGGCTTCCAGGGCATGCACGAGGCCACGGGCCGGGTGACCACCCTCGGCCGGGGCGGCTCCGACACCAGCGCGGTGGCGGTCGCGGCCGCCATCGGCGCGGAGCGCTGCGACATCTACACGGACGTCGACGGCGTCTACACCACCGACCCGCGCGTGGTTCAGAAGGCCAGGCGGATGGAGCGGGTGACTTTCGAGGAGATGCTGGAGATGGCGTCCCTGGGCGCCAAGGTGCTCCAGGTCCGCTCCGTCGAACTCGCCATGGTGCACCGGGTGCCGACGACCGTGCGTTCGAGCTTCGACCCGCCGGACAACGCCCGCCCCGGAACCCTCATCTGCGACGAGGACGAGACCATGGAACAGCAGATCATCACCGGGATCGCCTTCTCGAAGGACGAGGCGCAGATCACCCTGCGTCAGGTCAAGGACAGCCCCGGCATCGCGGCCGCGATCTTCGGCCCGCTGGCGGACGCCAACATCAACGTCGACATGATCATCCAGACCGTGTCGGGCGACCAGTCGACCACGGACATGACTTTCACGGTCCCCTCCGCCGATTACGACCGCGCGCGAAAAATCCTCGATGCGCAGAGCGGTGTCATCGAGTTCGCCCAGATCGAGGGAGCCACGGACGTGGTGAAAGTCTCGGCCATCGGCGTCGGCATGCGGAGCCATGCGGGCGTCGCCGCGAAGGCGTTCCGGGCGCTGGCCGAGAAGGGCATCAACATTCGTGCGATCACCACGTCGGAGATCAAGTTCTCCGTGTTGATCGACTCCGCCTATACGGAGCTTGCCGTGCGCACGCTCCACTCGCTATACGGCCTCGACCAAGCCTGAACAGGTGCGATCGTCACACGCACGAATCTTGCGCGTGACTCCGCTGTAGCCGAAGCCGGATCGAGGAGACCATGCCCGCTGCGCCCGGAGGCCCGCGCCTGCTGCTGCGCCGCCTCCGCGAAGCGATGGCGGAGCCGGTCAGCCCACAGGCACGCCTCGACCGGATCGTCACACTGATCGCCGCCAACGTCATTGCGGAGGTCTGCTCGGTCTATGTCCTGAGCGACGACAGCACCCTCGAGCTGTTCGCGACCGAGGGCCTCAACCGCGAGGCGGTCCATCTGACGCGCATGCGCTCGGACGAAGGCCTCGTCGGCCTCATCGCCAAGACTGCGGAGCCCCTGTCGCTCTCCGACGCCCAGTCGCACCCGTCGTTCTCCTATCGCCCGGAGACGGGAGAGGAAGCCTACCACGCCTTCCTCGGCGTGCCGCTGCTGCGCGCTGGCAACACCCTCGGCGTGCTCGTCGTGCAGAACAAGACCTACCGGGTCTATTCCGAGGAAGAGATCGAGGCGCTCCAGACCACCGCCATGGTGCTCGCCGAGATGATCGCCTCGGGCGAACTCCAGGCGCTCGCGCCCGGTACCGGACCCGTGGCACGCCGCGCCGTGAGCCAGCGCGGCGTGGCGCTGGCCGACGGCATCGGCCTGGGGCACGTGGTGCTGCACGAGCCGCGGATCGTGGTGAAGCAACTCATCGCCGAGAATGTCGATCGCGAGGTCGAGCGCCTCGAACTCGCCATCGGCGAAGTCCGCTCGGCCATCGACGACCTCGTGGAGCGCGGCGACAGCATCGGCACCGGCGAATCGCGCGAGGTCCTCGAGACCGTGCGGATGTTCGCCCACGACAAGGGCTGGCTGCGGCGGATGCGCGAGGCCGTGCAGTCCGGCCTGACGGCCGAGGCCGCCGTCGAGCGCGTCCAGTCGGACAACCGCGCGCGGATGATGCGCCAGAGCGACCCCTACCTGCGCGACCGCCTGCACGACCTCGACGACCTCGCGAACCGCCTGTTGCGCACCCTCATCGGCCACGAGGGCAACGGCGACCGGGTGCTGCCCGAGAACGCCATCCTCGTCGCGCGCTCCATGGGGCCGGCGGCCCTCCTCGACTACGACCGCACGGCTTTGCGCGGCGTCGTGCTGGAGGAAGGCGGCCCGACGAGCCACATCGCCATCGTGGCCCGCGCCCTCGGCATCCCGGCGGTCGGTGAAATCACCAACGCCACGGCTTTGTGCGACGCTGGCGACGCGATCATCGTCGACGGCGCCACGGGCGAGATCCAGGTCCGTCCCGGACCCGAGATCGAGGCGGCCTACGGCGAGATGGTGCGCGTGCGCGCCAAGCGGCAGGAGCAGTACCGCGCCCTGCGCGACCTGCCCGCGGTGACACGCGACGGGGTCGCCATCGGCCTCCAGCTCAACGCCGGTCTCCTGATCGACCTCACCCACCTGGCGGAGACGGGCGCCGACGGCATCGGCCTGTTCCGCACCGAGCTCCAGTTCATGGTCGCCCAGCGCATGCCCTCGGCGGCCGAGCAGCAGACGCTCTACGAAGCGGTCTTCGCGGCCACGGGCGACCTGCCGGTGACGGTGCGCACCCTCGATATCGGCGGCGACAAGATTCTGCCCTACATGCCGGCCCTCGAGGAGGAGAACCCGGCGCTCGGCTGGCGTGCGATCCGCATCGGCCTCGATCGGCCGGCCCTCCTGCGGGTGCAGTTGCGTGCGCTGCTCCGCGCGGCGGCCGGACGCCCCCTCAAGATCATGTTCCCCATGGTGGCGACGGTGGACGAGTTCACCCGCGCCAAGGCCATCGTCGAGCGCGAGAAGGCGCATCTGCGCCGCCATGGCCACCCGCTGCCGAGCGATTGCCGTCTCGGCGTGATGGTCGAGGTGCCCTCGCTACTGTTCCAGATCGATGAGATCGCGCGCGCCGCCGACTTCCTGTCGGTGGGTTCGAACGACCTCATGCAATTCCTGTTCGCCGTCGACCGCGAGAATCGCCGGGTCGCCAACCGCTTCGACACCCTGAGCGTCCCGGCGCTTCGCGCCTTCCGGCTCATCGCCGAGCGCGCCGCCGCCGCCGGATGCCCGGCCACGGTCTGCGGAGAGATCGGCGGCAAGCCGCTGGAAGCCATGGCCCTCATCGGTCTGGGCTTCCGGCACCTGTCGATGTCGCCGGCCGCCATCGGTCCGGTGAAGGCGATGGTGCTGGGCCTCGACGCCTCGGCGATCGCGGCTCTCATCGACGCCGAGATGGCGCGCGCGGGCGACGGTGAAACCCTGCGGCCCGCGCTCACCGCCTTCGCCAAGGCGCACGGCGTACCTATCTAGCGGGCCGAAACACTAGCCTGCCTGGCGGGCTCGCCCGTTTGCAGCAGCGGCGACGCCGCCAAACCCGAATCACTGGTGAGAGTACCCCACGGGCGATGACCCCTATTCCCTCCGACCGTCTCGACGCCATCCTGACGCGCCACGACATCGTCACCGCGACCCTGAGCGCGGGCTCGGCCGATTCCGAGACCTTCGTCCAGCTGTCCCGCGAATTGTCCGAGCTCGAGGGCGTGGTCGCGGCGATCCATGCCTACCGGGCGGCGGCGTCCAATCTCGCCGACATCCAGGCGCTCATGGACGAGCCGGGCAGCGATTCCGAGATGCGGGGGCTCGCCGCCGACGAGAAGCCGGAGGCCGAGGCCGGGCTTGAGGCGGCGCACCGCGCCCTGCAGCTCATCCTGCTGCCGAAGGATTCGGCCGACGAGAAATCCGCCATTCTGGAAATCCGCGCCGGCACCGGCGGCGACGAAGCGGCCCTGTTCGCCGGCGACCTGTTCCGCATGTACGGCCGCTACGCCGACGCCAAGGGCTGGAAGGTCGAGGTGATCTCCGAGAGCGAGGGCACCGCGGGTGGCTACCGCGAGGTCATCGCCGAGGTGAAGGGCAAGGGCGTGTTCGCCCGCCTGAAGTTCGAGAGCGGTGCCCACAGGGTCCAGCGCGTGCCGGACACGGAGACGCAGGGGCGCATCCACACCTCCGCCGCCACCGTGGCGGTGCTGCCGGAGGCGGAGGAGGTCGATATCGTCATCAACGATGCCGACCTGAAGATCGACACTATGCGGTCGCAGGGGGCGGGCGGTCAGCACGTCAACAAGACGGAATCGGCCATCCGCATCACCCACATGCCCTCCGGCATCGTGATCTTCGTCCAGGAGGAGCGGTCGCAGCACAAGAACCGGGCGCGGGCGATGCAGCTGCTGCGCTCGAAGCTCTACGATGCCGAGCGCACGGCCAAGGACGCCGTGCGTGCCGCCGACCGCAAGTCGCAGGTCGGCTCCGGCGACCGCTCGGAGCGCATCCGCACCTATAATTTCCCGCAGGCGCGAGTGACCGACCACCGCATCAACCTGACCCTGTACAAGCTCGAAGAGGTGCTGGCGGGCGTAGCCCTCGACGAGCTGATCGATGCCCTCGTGACCGAACATCAGGCCGAATTCCTGGCGGCCGAGGGGATGGCCTGACACGGCGCTCCGCCCCGATGACCTTCGTCGCAGGGACGACCCGCGCGGATGCCCTCCGAAACGTCACCCGGTGTCTCGCCGATGCGGGCATCGGCGACAACGACGCACGCTTCCTCGTCCTCGACGTCCTCGGCCTCACCGGGACGGAACTGATCCTCCGCGGAACCGAGCCCATCGGCGCAGTCGGTGCCGCGTCCCTGTCCCGGGCCTTGGCGCGTCGCCTCGCAGGGGAGCCCGTGGCGCGGATCGTCGGCAGCTGGGAGTTCTGGGGTTTGACCTTCGGTCTCGCCCCGGACACCCTGGTGCCGCGCGCCGATACCGAGACCGTGGTGGAAGCGGCCTTGAAGCGCCATTCCGACCGGGCGCGGCCCCTGCGCATCCTCGACCTCGGTACCGGCTCGGGCTGCATCCTCGTGGCACTGCTCACCGAACGGCCCCGCGCCTTCGGTATCGGCCTCGACCGTTCAGTCGAAGCCCTGATCCAGGCGCGCGCGAATGCCAGCGCGAACGGGGTCGGCGACCGGGCAGCCTTCCTCAACGCCGATTGGTGCGCTGGACTCGCCGGCGGGTTCGACCTCATCGTCTCCAACCCGCCCTACATCCCCGCCGCCGCCATCGCGACGCTCGCCGACGAGGTGCGCCTGCACGACCCGAGTGCGGCCCTGGACGGCGGCCTGGACGGTCTCGATGCCTACCGGCGCATCCTGGCCGAGATCGCGGCGGGGCCCGTGGGCCTCGCGACGGGTGGAAGCCTCCTGTTCGAGGTCGGACACGATCAGGCGGACGCGGTCCTCGCCATCGGCCGAAATCTCGGCTTCGCAGAGGGACGCGTCACGCACGACCTCTCCGGCCATGCCCGCGTGGTCGCCTTTAACGAATCCTGAATCGGTTCCCTGAAGAAAGCGCAGCGAACAACCGGCGGTAGCGCGAAAAAACACTTGTTGCCGCATCGGCAACCGGATACGCTCCTTGGCAGATCGAAAACGACCTGTTGAGACGGGTCGTGGCAGAGATGGTGCCGGCTTCTTGTCCGCGACGTTTCTCGGCGATCTCCCCACGATCAGGCTAGCGCGCAACGAGACGACGCGCAGGAGCTTGGTCACTTCGAGCCTGAAAACCGAAGAGCGCCTGAACGCGAGCGCGAGCCTCGGTGGACCGGGACAGACGGCAAGCACGGCGAGTCCTGATCGCTGACCTGACAAACCGGATCCCGCGGCAGCCATCACCGGGTCACCATGGCTCGGCCCGACCTTGGCTCAAAACCGCCGGGTCCCGGACCGCCTCACCAGACGCTCCCGTATCAACGAGGGTCAATCGAGACCGATGAGACCAAACCAGAACAGACGGGTGCGCGGTCGCAACCGCCCCAAGGGTCCCAATCCGCTGACCCGCTCCTACGAATCGAACGGTCCCGACGTCAAGATTCGCGGCACGGCACAGCATATCGCCGATAAGTACGCTCAGCTGGCGCGTGACGCCCAGGCAAGCGGCGATCCCGTGGCGGCGGAGAATTATTTTCAGCACGGCGAGCATTACTTCCGCATCATCTCCGGTGCGCAGGAGCAGAACCGGCTTCAGGCCGGCGGCTACGCCCGTAACGGTTTCGATGACGACGGCGACGAGGATGGCGGCGACGATCAGGGCGCACCCCTCGGCTATGCCGCCCAATCCTACAACGACGATTACGGCGATCCGGGCCAGCAGCCCCAGCCCGCCTATCAGCCTCCGGCCTACGAGGGGCGGCAGGATGGTCAGCGCCACGAGAACGCCCGGCAGGATGGCGGGCCGGACAACCGGCAGAATCGCAACGACCGCAATGACCGGCGCGACCGCTTCAATAACCGCAGCGAGCGGCCGCAGCGCTTCGACAATCAGCGCCAGGATGGCCAGCGCCAGGATTACAATCGTCAGGATTCGTCGCGGCAAGATTCTGCTCGGCAAGATCCTGTTCGGCAAGATCCTTCGCGACAGGACAATCAGCGGCCGGACTACAGCCGTCAGGACCAGCCGCGACAGGATCGGGATCGCCCGGAACAGCCCCGGCAGGATCAGGCTCGTCAGGATCAGCCGCGGCAGGAGTACGGACGGCGCAACAACGGACAGCGCTTCGAGAACAATCGCGGGGGGGACGTGCCTCAGGACATCGGTCGCGATGAGTCTCCGCGACACGAGCCCGTCCGGCAGGATACCCATCGGCAGGACGTTCAACGCCAAGATCCCGTTCGGCAAGAGCCCGTTCGCCAGGAGCCGGTTCGGCAGGAAGCACCGCGGCAGGACTTCCAGCCTTCGGAAGCCCGTCGCCCGGTGGACGCCCCGCCCCGGCGGAGCCGGCGTCGCGAGGAAAGCGAGCGCGCGCCGGTCGAGGATGTCGCCGGCCTGCCGGCTTTCCTGATGACGCCGCCCCGGCCCGCTCCGGTCGAGCGGCCGGTCCAGGCTCCGGCGACCGACGCAACAGCGCCACAGGTCCCGGTCCAGGCCGGGACGGACGAAGCCTCGGCCGCGCCGAAGCCGCGCCGCCGCCGCCGCGCCCGCTTCGAGGGAACGGACGGCGCGGAACCCGGTGTCACGGGCGCCGACGACTCGTCGTCCGGAACCGAATAGGTTTCGTCCCTCTGGAAAGCCGCCCCCTCCGGGGCGGCTTTTCGCGTTCAGGGACCGCCGCCGGCGCGGGGCACGGCGGCATGCCAATCGGCATAGCCGTGAACACGGTGGATGAGGCGGCGATGGCGCGCGCTCTCACCGAACGGCGCGAGGTCCCAGGTCCAGATCCGGTCCGGGACCGGCAGGAGCACACCATGGAGAAGGTCGAGGCGATCGGTGACGCGACCGTCGCGGTCCTCCTCGATCTGTTCGACATCCGTGACGAGGCAGACCCGGGCGGAGAGACGGGTCAGTTCGTCGAGATGCCTCCGGACGATGTCCCGTCCAAGGCTCGGCTCCGTCGCCCCGGCTTCGTCGACGGGCAGGATCGGCAGTTGTGACAGCAGGTTGGCCGAGATCACGAGATCGACCTCAGGCCCGGCGGCGTGGACGAGGACGGCGCCCGGCCCCGTGAGGTCGGCCGTCACCAGGGTGACATTGGATTTGGTCCGGACCATCCACCGGGTCGGCCAGGGATGGACGGCGTCGACGAGACGCACGTCTGCGAAGCGTGCGGCCAGGCAATCGAGGGGCACGTCGTCGAGGAGGCCCGAGCCGAGGACGACGACGGTGCGCCGCCGCGCCAGCCCCTCGCAAGCCTGCGTGATCACGGCGCGGGCCTGTGCGAGGTGTGGAGTCCAGGCCGCCCGGCACCGACGCGAGCGGGAGAGGAGCAGCACGCTCTCGCGCAGGTAGCCGCGCCGCCGATGTGACCACGGCACCGGTGTGGTCAGGAGGTGGAACAGATCGAGCAGCACGTCACCCTCCGGAGTCGGGAGGGGTGAGGCCGGTACGTCGGAGGGTCAAGCGACCCTGGTGTCGCCCTGAGCCGCGTTGAAGCGGACGGAGCGGCGCGCCGTGGCGACCGAAAGAGCTTGGAAGGCCTCGAAGGCGCCGCGCATCTCCTCGGGCGGCAAGCGCCGGCCGGGCCGCGACTGGATCAGGTGCTTGAGGGTGCCCCAGCCGAAATCGACGCTGCGCACGAGAAAGAGCAGGGGGTCGGTGTCGCTGCGCCGGTAGGCCTGCAGTACCACGGCGGGCGGCACCTGGGCGATGCGGGCAATGACGAGGAGCGCGTCGTCCACCCGCCCCTGCGCGATGAAGGCGACGACGGCTTTCTCGTCGAGATCGACGTCGACCGTCGCCCCCGGCTTCGCCGTGGCATTCCTTACCCGATGGGATTCCGGCACGGCACGGCGCAGGTCGAGGATCGCACGGAGCACTGCGTCCTTCCGGGCGATCGCCAGCATCGCGGCGAACCCGGTCTCCGACAGAAGCGCGCTTTCGTTTCCGGCAATGCGGCGTAGGGCGGCGGCGGTGGCACGTGTCACCAAAATTTCGGTGATCCGCTGGCTCAGGGTCCGCCGGCGTGCGACCGCATCAAGATGCAGGGGGCCGGCCTCGCCGGCGATCCGCACCAGATCGTCCTCGGCCAGACGTTCGGACCGTGTGAGCACAGGACCGGCGACGGCAATCTCCGGATCGAAGGCGAGATCGCGGACAACCCGTCGCGGGGCATTGGCAATCTCGGAGATTTCTTCGGCGAGGACGGCTCGGGCCGCGACCTCGACGTTCTGAGCCAGATGGAGGAGGATCGCATCGAAGGGCTCGACCTCGGTCTCGCCCAAACGCACGGCATGATCCAGGAACAGGGCCGTGATCCGGCGCAGCATCGCCGCCCGCTGATCGGGTGTTCCGATGGACACGGCGTGCTCGACATCGAGGATGAGCGTCTGGATCATGGTCCGGGAATATGCCGCGTCAGCGACATCCCTACAGACAGAGGTTTAAAAACCTCCACCTGGAACCCGGAGACAAGCGGTACAGTTGCCTCTCCGCCCTTCCATGAGCGCATCACGTCACGGAGCCATCGTGTCGAATCTCGTTCGCATCCTGCTTGCCATCTTCCTGCCCCCCCTCGCCGTCCTGATGACGGCGGGCATCGGATTGCAGTTCCTGCTCAACATCCTGTTGACCGTCCTCGGCATCGTCCCGGGCATGATCCACGCCCTCTGGATCGTCATGCGCGATCGCTGACGTCGCCGATCGAACGAGGCAGTGCGTCGATAACCGTAATGCGAACGAGGTGAGCATGAGCACACGCGGCTTCACCGGACGACCGCCATCGGAGGCGACGCGGGAACGCCTGCCACCGGGTCAGTACCTGACGCAAGATTTCCCCGTGCTGCAGATCGGTCCGACCCCGCGGGTCGATCGCGAGACGTGGCGCTTCACCCTGCGCGTCGGTTCGCGTCCCCTAAAGAGCTGGACCTGGCAGAACTTCAGCGCCCTGCCTCGGACCCGCTGGGGCGGAGACATCCACTGCGTCACGAAGTGGTCGAAGTTCGACACGGCGTGGGAGGGGGTCGGCATCGACGATCTTCTGGCCGACGCCGGCATCTCGGCACCAACGGCCTTCGCCCTCGCCGAAGGACATGACGATTACACCACCAACGTGCCGTTCGCCGATCTCACGGGCGGCCGCGCCATGGTGGCGACCCATTACGACGGGCTACCGATCGCCCCCGACCATGGCGGCCCGGCCCGTCTGCTCGTACCGCACCTCTACTTCTGGAAAAGCGCCAAGTGGTTGAAGGGTCTGCGTTTCACCGAGAAGGACGAGGGCGGATTCTGGGAGATGAGCGGATACCATATGTACGGCGACCCATGGCGCGAGCAGCGCTTCACAGGTGATTGAACCGTCCCCCCTCCCCTGGCTGAGTGCGACCATCATCGGCATCACGCCCGTGACGGCCCAAGTGAAAAGCTTCAGGCTCGCCGTTGCGTTCGATCGGATCGCCTTGGCCGGCCAGCACGTCGATGTGCGTCTGACGGCCCCGGACGGCTATCAGGCGCAGCGGAGCTACTCCATCGCCTCGGCACCGGGTAACGACGGCACGATCGAGCTTATGGTCGAGGGGTCGGCGCAGGGCGAGGTGTCGAGCTTCTTCGATGGCGTGGCGGAGGTTGGTGACACGATCGAACTGCGTGGCCCCATCGGCGGCGCGTTCGTCTGGCGTGCGCAGGATGGGGGGCCCCTCCTTCTCATCGGGGGCGGCTCCGGTGTGGTGCCGCTGCTGGCGATGCTGCGTCACCGGGCCGAGGCGGCTCCCGCGGTACCGGCCCTGCTGCTCTATTCCGTGCGTCACGGGGCGGAGGCCATCGCCCGCGACGAGCTGAGCCGGCGTGCCCGCGACGAGCCGGGCTTCGACCTCGTGCTGAGCCTCACCCGGGAGGGCGGTCGTCGCATCGATGCGACGCTCGTGGGCGAGGCCCTGACGCGCCTCGGGCAGCCGCGGCACGCCTATCTCTGCGGTGCCAACCCGTTCGTATCCGCGGCGGCCGACCTTCTCGTCGAGGCAGGCCTCCCACCCGGCGCGATTCGGACCGAGCGCTTCGGCGGCTGACGGGATCTCACGGACACAGGCGGTCGGCGACCTCTTCGGCCAGGGACAGGCTCGACGTCAGGCCGGGGCTCTCGATACCGAAGAGGTGGACGAGGCCGGCCAAGCCGTGCTCCGCCGGTCCGTCGATGAGGAAGTCCGCCGCCGGCGCGCCGGCCCCCGTGAGCTTCGGGCGGATGCCGGCATAGTCCGGCGTCAAGGCACCCTCGGGCAGACCGGGCCAGTAGCGCCGGATCGCCCGCACGAACGCGTCTGCGCGGCCGGGATCGACGTCGTAATTCTCCGCCTCGATCCATTCGACGTCGGGGCCAAAGCGCATGCGCCCGGCAAGGTCGAGGGTGAGATGAATTCCCAAACCGCCCTCGACGGGCGCGGGATAGATCAACCGCGAAAACGCCGGACGGCCGAGGCAGCCGAAATAGCTGCCCTTGGCCAGGATCCTGGGTGGGATGCGCTCCGAGGGATAACCTGCGGCGCGCGCGGCAACGCCGTGCGCGCCGAGACCGCCGGCGTTCACGACGGCGTCGAAGGCGAGTTCGTCCCCGTTCACGGTCGCGACCCAGGCGCCGCCGGTTCTGGCGAGGCCCGCCACGGGGCTGTGGAACGCGATGGCGCCACCGCGATCCTCGATGTCGCCCTGGAGGGCGAGCATCAGGGCGTGGCTGTCGATGATGCCCGTGCCGGGCGCGTGCAGGGCGGCGACACAGGCGAGGTTGGGTTCGAGGGTGCGGGCCTCCGCCCCATCGATGAGCGTGAGGCCCTCGACGCCGTTGGCGACACCACGCGCATGGATCTTGGCGATGGCCGCGCGTTCCGTCTCGTCGGTGGCGACGATGAGCTTGCCGCAGGCCCGGTGCGGCACCCCGTGGCTCGCGCAGAACGCGTAGAGCATCGCCGCGCCGGCGATACAGTGCCGTGCGCGCAGCGATCCCTCCGGATAGTACATTCCGCCGTGGATCACCTCGGAACTGCGCGCGGAGACGCCGGTGCCGATGACGCCCGCCGCCTCCGCCACCACGACGGTGTGGCCCCGCCGGGCGACCGCACGGGCAACGGCGAGGCCGACGACCCCGGCTCCGATGACCAGAACCTCGCTCATATCGTCGCTCCCGGGTGTCAGTGAATCACGGGCTGAAGATCAACACGAGGTAGACGAAGAACACCACGAGGTGGACGGCGCCTTCGAGCACCGTGGTGCGCAGTCCTGAGAACGTCAGGGTGCTGAGGATGAGGGTGACGACGAGGAGCGTCATCTCCGTCGGCGCGAGGCCGAGCACCACGGTCTGGCCCGTGAGCAGGCCGACCGCCAGAACCGCCGGTACCGTGAGACCGACGGTGGAGGTCGCCGCTCCGAGGCAGAGGTTGATCGCCCGCTGCAGTTCGTTGCGCGCCACGGCCTTGAGGGCGCTGATGCCCTCCGGCGTGAATACGATGGCGGCGATGAGCACGCCCCCCAGTGCCGAAGGAGCCCCAAGGGCCTCGATCCCGTGGTCCAGAATGGCGGCCAGACTCTTCGACAGGAGCACGATGGGCAGAATATTGGCGATGAGAAGCGCCACGTGCCGGAGGATCGCACCGGTGTCGCGACCCTCCCCATCGGAGGCCGCTTCCGGGCTCACGGTCCCAGGGTTCGACTTCGCCACGCGACCGCCGTCGTGGATGAAGAAGCTGCTGTGCCGGCCGGTCTGGATCAGCAGGAAGATGCCGTAGAGGGCCACCGTGAAGACCGAGAACGAGATCGCCTGCACGGGGGTGAGCGTGCCGCCGATGGTGGAGGTGGTGAAGTTCGGGATGATGAGCGCAATGGTCGTGAGCGGGATGATCACCGACAGGAAGGCCGAGGTACCCTGAAGGTTGTAGGATTGCTGGTGGTGGCGCAGGCCGCCGATGAGCAACCCGAGGCCGACGATGCCGTTGAGGACGATCATCAACACAGCGAACATCGTGTCGCGTCCGAGCGTCGGCACCGCCTTGGAGGACAGCATCACCGCCGAGACCAGCACCACCTCGATGACGACGATGGAAAGCGTCAGGACCAGGGTGCCGTAGGGCTCGCCGAGGCGGTGGGCGAGTTCCTCGGCCTCGTGGACCACGCCGAACGCCGCCCACAGGATCACGAGGAACAGCCACAGAAACAGACCCGAAGCCCACAGCGGGGCCCCGAGGTCGGCGAGCCAGGCCGGCCCGAACACGAAGAAGGCGGCGACGCTCGTCCACGCCACGACCAGCCGCAATACTGCCGCCATCATTCCCCCTGTCACCGTCGGGCTTCGCACCGCGAGGTACGAGATCTCGTCGAGCCGTCCGCGAATGGCCCACGGGGGTCACGGGCACGACCGAAAGACAAGACTTAACTGTGCGGGAAGCCACCCATGCGTGCGCGGAGATGGCGCGCGGACGCGGTTCCCGCTACAAGACGCCGTATCCGTAACCGATCGAGGCCGGAATCACGCACCGAGGGGATCGATTCGCGCTTTGCGCGGCCAACTCCCGGCGGATTCTCGCCTGTTTGCCCGCAAGGCTCCTCAGTGCCCTTTCCGACCCTGCCGGCCCCGCTCTCCCGAGCTCTGGCCGCGCGCGACTACGAAGACCCCACACCCGTCCAGAATGCGGTGATCGAAGCGGCCGCGCAGGGGCGCGACCTCCTCGTCTCGGCCCAGACGGGCTCGGGCAAGACTGTGGCCTACGGCCTGGCCTTCGCCGACACCCTGCTCGACGGCGCGGAGCGGTTCGGCCCGGCCGGCGCGCCATTGGCCCTGGTCATCGCGCCCACCCGCGAGCTCGCCCTTCAGGTCGAGCGCGAACTGTCCTGGCTCTACGCCGAGACCGGCGCGCGGGTGATCTCCTGTGTGGGCGGCATGGACCCGCGCCGCGAGCGCAGCCAGCTCAACGACGGCGCCCACATCGTCGTCGGCACGCCGGGCCGCCTGCGCGACCACCTCGAGCGCCGCAACCTCGCAACCCAGGATCTGCGCGCCGTCGTCCTCGACGAGGCCGACGAGATGCTGGACCTCGGTTTCCGGGATGATCTGGAATTCATCCTGTCGGTGACCCCGAAGGAGCGACGCACGCTGCTGTTCTCGGCGACCCTGCCGAAGGCCATCGCGACCCTGGCAGAGCGCTACCAGAACGACGCCCTGCGCATCGCCGTGAAGGGCCAGGAGCGCGGCCACGAGGACATCACCTACCGGGCCGTGCGCGTGGTGCCGCGCGAGCTGGAGCACGTGGTGGTCAATACCCTGCGGTTCACCGATGCGCCCACCGCCATCGTGTTCTGCAACACCCGCAACGCCGTGCGCCACCTCCAGGCCGTGTTGACGGAGCGCGGCTTCCTGGCCGTGGCACTCTCGGGCGAACTCGGCCAGGGTGAGCGCAATGCCGCCCTCCAGGCCCTTCGCGATGGCCGCGCGAAGGTCTGTGTCGCCACCGACGTCGCTGCGCGCGGCATCGACCTGCCCACCGTGAGTCTGGTGATCCACGCCGACCTGCCCCACGACGCCGAAGTGCTGCAGCACCGGTCCGGCCGCACGGGCCGCGCCGGGCGGAAGGGAACCTCCGTCCTGCTGATCCCGGCCTCCAAGCGCCGGCGCGCCGAGCAGATGCTGGCCATCGCCAAGGTCAACGCCGAATGGGCCGGCCCGCCCACGGCGGACGAGATCCGCGCCCTCGACGGCGAGCGCATGTGGCAGGACCCGCTGTTCACCGAGGCCCCGGCCGAGGAAGACGTCGCCATGGGCGAGGCCCTGCTCGCCCGGCGCACGCCGCAGGAACTCGCCGCGGCCCTGGCCCGGATCTACCGTGCCCGTCTGCCCGAGCCCGAGGACGTGACCGATCCGGGCGCCGGCCCCGAGCGCAAGGCCCGGCCGATCTACGATCCCGCCGATACCGCACGCATCGACGCCGAAGGCCCCTCGGTGTGGTTCCGGCTCAACCTCGGCCGGCGCGACAATGCCGATCCGCGCCGCCTGCTGCCGATGCTGACCCGGCGCGGCAATATCGGCCGTCAGGAGATCGGCGCCATCCGCATCTTCGACCGGGAAACCAAGTTCGAGGTGCGCGGCGGCGCGGCCTCGCGCTTCGCTCAGACCTTCGCCAAGAACGGATCGCCGGAAATTCAGGTCGAGGCGCTCCTCGACGGGGCCGGCAGCGACCAGGAGGCCAGCGGCCCCAAGGGCTTCAAGAGCCCCCGCGGTGCCCGCCACGAGCGGGAAATCGGCAAGAAGCCGCGCAGCAAGGCGAAGTCGTAGCGGCGCCTCGCCGCGCAGGGGTAAGGTGACGACACCAGGAACGCGCGATCCCGCGAGGGATCGCGCCTTCCTCGTATGTATCGTCATCTCATGGGATCGAGTGGATCGGAGGCCCCGAAGGAGGGCGTTTCGGAATCATGCGATCCCGGAGGGCATCCCTGGAGGTCGCAGCCCCGCCACCTCTGGGCTGGGTAGCCGGATGAAGTTCGCCGAAGCGTTCGGTCAGATCACTTTGCCTAGTCTGACGGGCAGATTCGGCCTGGGTCGAACTGCCCTCAGAACTGCTCGGGCAGTCGCTTGACGGCGTTGCCCAGGGCTTCGACGCCTTCGGCGAATTTGCGGCCCATGGGCGCCAGGGACGGCACCTTCATGCCGAACATCTCGGTCTCTTCGGCCTCCGGCTCGGCAGCCCGCGGCGGCTGAGCCGCGGCGACCTTTTCGACAGCGACCGGAACCGGCTTGGCAGCGGGCTTGGCTCGCGCCACGGATGGGGCTGATTTCGGCTTGGACGCGCCTTCTGCTGGGGCGGGCGGCAAGGCGGCGAAAGCAGTGCCCGTCGTGGCACGGGCGCGGGTTGTCTCGGTGGGCGTCGGGGCGACGAGGGGCACCGTACGAGCCTTCTCCACGAGGGCGACGGCGGGTGCGTTGGGCAGCGTCGCGGCGTTCTCGATGACGGGCAGGCGGGTGGGCTTGGTGGCCGGCGCCACGCTGACAACCTGCGGGGGCTTGATCTCGGCCGGCTTGGCCCCGACCGCCCTGGGCTGGGCCGTCATCACCTCGATGGGCGCGGCGAGGGATTTGGCAGAACCGGGATCGGCCAAGGCGGCCTCGCGCACCGGTGGGGCCGCCGGGGCCGCGATCGGCGCAGGCGTACCGACACTGGAGACAAGCGCGGGCACGCCGTCGCGCAGGTCGGGCCAATCGGTCGAGACCCGACCCATGCGTACCTTGGAGGGCGGCGGACCGGCCAGGCCCGAAAGCATCGAATAGGCTCCGGCCGACAGGCCGACGAGGCCGACGCTTCCAAGGAGCGTGAGCAGGGCGAGGCGGCCGACGCCCGAGGGAATACGCCGCTTGACCGGGGCGTGGCCTTCCCCGGGGGCGCGCATCTCGGACGGATCGAGGGCAATCGACATCAGCGTGAACTCATCCCGAACGCACCCTGCAGCCGTTTTCAGCTGCTGACGCGGTGCCGTGTTCGTGAACTG
The DNA here is from genome assembly GCF_001422375.1 of Methylobacterium sp. Leaf99. Lineage (GTDB taxonomy): Bacteria > Pseudomonadota > Alphaproteobacteria > Rhizobiales > Beijerinckiaceae > Methylobacterium. The sequence goes on from NZ_LMMU01000001.1 coordinate 187,963, forward strand.
ATCCCGACAATGGGGCATGAAGATGTCCGGCAACGTATCGACAGTCGAAGCCCGAGATTACCCGGTTGGTATCTGGATTAAGCCGTACGCTTTAACGAGTGGTGTCGCGGATCGACTTCTCCACGTCCCGGGACGACCCAGGCACCATCTTGCCGGTATCGGGTTCGAGGATGCTTTCAGCCTGACATGCGACCTGCGCCGCGACGACCCGGCCGACCGCGCGCGCCGCTCGGCCGGCGCCGCGGGGCATGGCTTCGCCCGCTGCGAGCCGCTCCTTGAGGGCGACGAGGCGAGGGTCTCCCCAACGGGACAGCACCGCCTGGAACGCGGCGTGATTGCCTGCATCGAATGGGATTGGCCGCCCCTCCGCATCACGGCACGGATGGGGCGGATGGAGATGGGCGCAGGGGACGAGGCCCGGTGGAATTGGCGCCGTGGCCGCATGGGTTCGGCCCGCCCGCAACATCCGCGGAGCGACGAAGGCACGCGGCCCTCCCATGGCGGGCGCAGCAGGGCCACCGAACACCTCGATCCGCCCGAGCGGCGTTCCCATCACCACATCGACGCGCCGTTCGGCGAGAAGCCGGGCTACAGGGCTGCCGGACGCGAAGGCCGACACGCCGCACGCCGCCGACAGGCGGGCGACGAGGTCTGGATCTCGGGTCCGAAGCCCGGCCCAGCCCTGCGGCATCCCAAGTCCAAGGTCGAAGATCAGGGCATCGCGATCCTGGGGGCGGGCGGCGCCCGTATCCGCTCCCCGCAGGTTGACCACTTCAACACCCGACACCAGGGCCCCGGCTGCGGGAAGGCACAGGGCGACGCAATGGCTCCAGCCGCCCGTGAAGCCGGTCTCGTAGGCCACCATCACGAGGTCGTCGGTGGGGTCGAGGATCAGGGCGCCACGCGGGGTCAACCGACCGAACCGTCCGAGGCACGTGACGGGCTCGCCAGCGGCGCAGTCGAACTCTGCCACGGCGCCGAACCCGCCGAGGCTCCAGCGCGATGCCGGATCGTCGAGGGCCCGCGCGAGGTGATCGCGAATCGCGTCGCGCGGATCAACCATGGTCCGCGGGTCCAGCGTAGACGCGGGAGAACCGTGCTCCGCGCGTTCCATCCCATGGCGAGTGGGCTACAAGCGGCTTACGTCCCGCCCCGTTCCCCGGCACTCCGAACATGACGACGGCTCCCGCCTCGAACCCATCCGTCTGGACCGCCCCCCCCACCTTCTGGGCACGCCTGCCGACGCGGACGCGGATGATCGTCCTGGTTTTGGCCATCGATCTCCTGGCGGCCCTGCTGTCGTGCGGTGTCATCGTGCTGAATGCGCGCTCGGCCGTCGAGGTCGAGATGAAGGCCGCCCTGTCCAATGTCGAGCTCCTTGTCTCCGATACCATCGATCTCGCGCAATCGGCCTCGCCCGAGACCTTGCTCCAGACCCTGCGCCTGCGTGTCCAGGGCCTGCGTCACGTGCGCGTCACCGTTCTCGACGCGTCGGGCGCCGTCGTGCCGGCGCCCTCCCCGCGCCTGCGCCGGGACCAGCACGACGCCCCGCACTGGTTCGTCGCCCTCATCGCGCCGGAGGCGCGCCGCCACGAGCTGCCCATCGTCGTCCAGGGCAGGCACATCGGGATGGCGCGGATCACCACCCAGCCCCGCGACGAGATCGACGAGGTCTGGGGCTACGCCGTGTCCCTGTCGGTGGCGAGCCTGCTCGTCAGCCTCGGACTGCTCATCGCCCTGTACGTGGCGTTCGGCCGGGTGCTGGCACCCCTGACCCAGGTCGCCGAAGGCCTGACCCAGCTCGAACGGCAGGATTACACCGCGCGCCTCGCCCCCCCGGCATCCCGCGAGCTCGCCATCATCGCCGCACGCTTCAACAGCGTGGCCCAGGCCCTGTCGGAGACCCGCGCGGCCAACGGCCGGCTCAATCGCCAACTCCTCTCCGCCCAGGACGACGAGCGCCGGGCGACGGCCCTGGAACTCCACGATGAATTCGGCCCTTGCCTCTTCGCCCTCGAGGCCAACGCCGCCTCGGTGATCCGCATGGCACGGGCCGAGATCGCGCCCGACCGGACGAAGCTCGCCCAGCGCGCTGAGGAGATCAGCACCATCGTCGGTCAGGTCCAGACCCTCAATCGCGACCTCCTCAACCGCCTGCGTCCGCACGCCCTGGGTCAAGTTCCCCTGCCCGACTGCCTCGTTCTGCTGTTGCGGGATTTCACCCGACGCCACTCGGGCACCGGGTTTACCGGCACATTCGACGGACTTGGGCCAGGCTACGGCGACGTCACCGACCTGACGGTGTTCCGCTGCATCCAGGAGAGCATGACAAACGCCGTGCGGCACGGGCGGGCGGTCCAAGTGAACGTGGAGGCCTATGAGGAAGCGGGGGGCCGCCTCATGATCACCGTGCGCGACAACGGCGGCGGAATCGCCCCCGATCACCGGGTCGGACTTGGTTTGTCGGGGATGCGCGAGCGCGTCGGAGCCCTCGGCGGCACTTTGGTGCTTGACAACGGGTCGCCCGGGACGGTTGTCCGGATCATGATACCGTTCGGTTCCGAACGGTCCGAGGACACGAGCGTGATCTCCGACGCATGAATGCGATCCCCACCACCCTCACGCGAGCGCCCGTCCTCGTCATCGACGATCACCCGATCGTGCTCCAGGGCTGCCGCCGGGTGCTGGAGGATGCCGGTGTCGAGCGCATCGTCGAGGCGACCACGGTCGTATCGGCCTATCGCGCCTTCCACCGCCTCAAGCCGTCCATGGTGATCTGCGACCTGACCTTTCAGGGGAGCGGGCTCGCGGGGCTCGCCCTGATCCGACGGATGCGCGGCGTCGATCCACAGGTGCGCATCCTCGTGTTCAGCATGCACAACGATCCGGTCATCGTGGCCCGCGCCCTTGAGGCGGGGGCCCTCGGCTACGTCCTCAAGGACCACGCCTCCGGCGAGTTGTTCGAGGCGTTCGACCGCGTCCGCGCCGGCCATGTCTACCTCGACCGCCGCCTCGCCACGGAGGTCGCCATGCTGCGGACGGACCCGCGCCGCACGCCCGAGGCGCAGCTGACGCCGCGCGAGCAGCAGATCCTGGCGCGTCTGGCCCAGGGCAAGTCCTACGGTGCCATCGCGAGCGACCTGTCGGTGAGCTACAAGACCGTCACCAACGCCTGCTCGCAGATGCGGCAGAAGCTCGGCGTGCGCACGCTCGCCGAACTCATTCACGTGGCAGTGACGCAGGCGCAGCGGCAGGGGTGAGCGGCCGGGCTCAGGCGAGCCCGCCCATCGCCCGCACGATCGCCCATTCGTCCTCCGTCACCGGTTGCACCGACAGGCGGGAATTGTTGGCGAGCACCATGGCGGCGAGGCGAGGCTCGGCCTTGATCGCCTCCAGGGTGACGGGCCGGGGGAGCGCTGCCACGGCGCACAGGTCCACCATACCGAAGCGGCCCGTGGGGTCGGAATCGTCCGGATAGTACGGACGGATCACCTCGACGAGGCCGACCACCGCCTTGCCCTCGTTGGAATGGTAGAAGAAACCGAGCTCACCGACCTCCATGGCCTGGAGGTTCTTCTTGGCGACGTGGTTGCGCACGCCGTTCCACTGGGTGCCGGCGGCCCCGGCGGCGACCTGCTGATCCCACGACCACGTGGCGGGTTCGGACTTGTAGAGCCAGTGGGCCATGCGGATCTCCGGGAAACGGCGGATGCCTTACCATCGGAGAAGCGTGGCCGTCAGTCCCCCGCGAGGGCGGCGGACCAGTAACGAAGACTGTCCGGATTGACCGGGGCGCCGGCGCCGGCGTTGCGCGCGAGCACCAGATCGTGGAAGGCGCGGGCCTCGGCCAATCCCAGGAGATCGCGCAGGGCCCGCAGGATACGGGTGATGCGCAGGTGATTGTGGTCGTGGGTACGCAGCCAGCCGTCGGTCTGCGCGTAGAAGCGCATCATCCGGTCGCGCCCCGCACGCAGGCCTGCGAGGGCGGCCGCGTCGGCCCGGATCGCGGCGGCCTCGGCGCGGGTCAGGACGGGTGCACCGGGCACGGCGAGGCTCGCTTCGTGAAGCGGGAAGCACCACTGGATGAAGTCGTGCACGCCCTCGATCCGGGCATCGCCGAACGCGACCACCTCCGCCAGCAGGCGCCCGGCACCGTCCTGGCCATAGCCGGCGAGGAAGGCGTGGATCGGTCCGGGCTTCATTCCGCCTCGCCCTTGAGCGGACGCGCCAGGAGGGCGGCGATGACGGTCTCGACGCTGGCCGTCCCCGCCACGACGGCGGCGACCGCCTCGGCAACGGGCATTTCGACGGCCCGGGCACGGGCCAGGGCCACGAGGGCGGCGGCGGTGTAGGCGCCCTCGGCGAGCTTGCCGCCGGCGGCCTCGTCGGGCGACGCTCCGGCGCCGAGCGCCAAGCCGAAGGCGAAGTTGCGCGATTGCGGCGACGACGCCGTAAGGACGAGGTCGCCGAGGCCCGACAGGCCCATGAGGGTCTCCGGTCGACCGCCATAGGCTCGGGCGAAGCGCATGAGTTCGGCGAACGCCCGGGCGATGAGGGCGGCCCGCGCCGATTCACCGAGTCCCCGTCCTGCGACGATGCCGGAGGCGATGGCGAGCACGTTCTTGCCAGCGCCGCCGACCTCGACGCCGCGCACGTCGTCCGTGTGATAGACGCGCAGGTTCGGCCCCGACAGGGCGGTGGCGAGGCGGGCGGCGAGACCCGCATCGGCGGCCGCCAGGGTGACGGCAGTGGGCAGGCCGCGGGCGACGTCCGCCGCGAAGCTCGGCCCCGACAGCACGGCCACGGGGGCGTCGGATCCGACGATGTCGGCGGCGATCGCGCTCATGAACGCGTCGCTGCCGCGCTCGATCCCCTTGGCGCAGAGCACGATGGCCGTTCCCGGATCGAAGGACGGGGCGAGGTCCGACAGGACCGCCCGCAGCGTCTGGGCCGGGGTGACCATCAGCACCGTTCCGGCGTCGCGCAGGTCTCGCGCATCGGACGTGGCGCGGATGGCGGCATGGAGGGACACGCCGGGCAGGTAGCGCGCGTTCTCGCGGGTCGCTTCCAGGCGGGCGGCGGCGGCGGCGTCGCGCAGCCACAGGATCACGGGATGACCGGCGACGGCGGCCGCGTTGGCGAGCGCCGTCCCCCAGGCACCGCCGCCGACCACGGCGATTGGTCTGCTCATGGGGGCTTCTCCTAGGCGGCGGCGATGGGCTCAGCGAACGGCCAGCGGGCGCGGGCCGGGGCGGTGAGATCGTCGACGAGGCCGAGCCGCAGGCGCTCGATGCCGGCCCAGGCGATCATCGCGCCGTTGTCGCCGCAGAGCGCCAGGGGCGGCGCCACGAAGGGGAGTCCGGCTTCCCCGGCCTGTGTCGTGAGGGCCCGGCGGATGGCGCCGTTGGCCGCGACGCCGCCGGCGGCGACCAGCGCCGTCGGATGGCCGGCGACCGTCGCGAAGTCGCGCATCGCCACCCGCAGCCGATCGACGATGACGTCGACCACGGCCGCCTGGAAGCCGGCGCAGAGGTCGGCCACATCGACGCTGGAGAGGGGCGCCAGCTTCTCCGCCTCGATCCTCAGGGCGGTCTTGAGGCCGGACAGGGAGAAGTTGGCGTCGCGCCGGCCGAGCATGGGGCGCGGCAGGGCGAAGCGCTCGGGGTCGCCGGTCTCGGCCATGCGTTCGACCTCGGGGCCGCCCGGGTAACCGAGGCCCAAAAGCTTCGCGACCTTGTCGAAGGCTTCTCCGATGGCGTCGTCGATGGTGGTGCCGAGGCGCACGTAGTCGCCCACCCCCCTGACCGCCACCAGCTGGGTATGGCCGCCGGAGGCGAGGAGCAGGAGGTAGGGAAACCCGATTCCATCCGTGAGACGCGCCGTAAGGGCATGGGCCTCGAGGTGGTTGACGGCGATGAGGGGCTTTCGCGCGACCAACGACAGGGTCTTGGCCGTCACGAGGCCGATGAGGACGCCACCGATGAGGCCAGGGCCCGCCGCCACCGCGATGCCGTCGACGTCCGCGAGGCGCAGGCCGGCGCCATCGAGGGCGCGGAGGATCAGCCGGTCCAGGACCTCGACATGCGCCCGTGCGGCGATCTCCGGCACCACGCCGCCGTAGGCCGCATGCTCGGCGATCTGACTCAGGATCTCGTTGGAGAGGATGCGCCCGCGTCCACCCTCGCCGGGGCAGACCAGGGCGGCGGCGGTCTCGTCACAGGTCGTTTCGATGCCGAGGACGTTCATTTGGGGAGGACGTTCATGCGGGGCGTGTGATCCGAGGGTGAGACGACCGGGAGGGTGCGCGCGCCACGTGAGGAAAATGCCCATCACGGCCGGCCCCACCGGCACGTGGTTTTGACCGGTGCATCCTAGACGGCCCGGCGGTATCAGGGCAACGACCGGACGGGGTGAGCGGGATGCGGATCTGGGTGGCACGGCCGGAGCCGGGCGCGGCGCGAACGGGACGGCGCCTCTCGGCCCTCGGCCATACCCCCGTCGTGGCGCCGGTCCTGACCATTCGCCCGACGGGCGCGGCCCTTCCCGCAGCCGCCTTCGCCGGGTTGCTACTCACGAGCGCCAACGCCGTGGCGGCCCTGACGGCCGCCGATCGGGTGAGATTCGAACACGTCCCGGCTTTCGCCGTGGGCGCGCGGACGGCGGCTCTCGCCCGCCGGGCCGGGCTCCGCGCGGTCGCGGAGGCGGGGGGCGATGCCGCTCATCTCGTCGTCCTGGTCCGCGCCACCCTGCCGGCGGGAAGTTCCCTTCTTCATGTGGCCGGCGTCGACGGCAAGGCGGAGCCGACGGCATCCCTGCGGACGGCGGGCTATCCGATCTCGAGCGTGGTCGCCTACGCGGCAGTGGCTGAGTCAGTACTGCCGACAGCCATCGCGACGGCGCTCGGAGCGTATCCAGGCTCACTGGAGGCCGTTCTCCATTACTCGCGGCGCAGCGCCGAGACAGCCTACGGTCTGGCATGCCGGGCGGAGCTCGGCGGAGCCTTCGGCGCGCTCAAGCATTACTGCCTGTCGGGTGACGTGGCCGCGCCCCTGGTCGCGGCGGGCCTCGACGTGCATTTCGTAGCGGAACGGCCGGACGAGGAAACGCTTCTGGCAGGTTTGGCGACGGGAACCTGACGGAAGGGCCTCGCACCGGCGCGGGCCGTGGTGCTAGGACGATTTCCAAGAAACTGGGTCGCGATCGCCGAACCCTCAGAGCACCGAGAACCGGTGCGGGGGACGGGGCAGCGTCGGGAAGGGAGCAACAACCGTGAAACCACCCAACAGCGACGCCGACCGACCGAGCAGCGCCCCCGGTGCGCGCCCGCCCGAGGCATCCAAGCCGACACCATCATCCCCGGGAGCCGTGCCGGCTGCGTCTGGCACGAAGCCGGATTCCGCGCCGTCGGCTCCCCTCCCCGGAGAAGCGGCGAAGCCCGCCGGATCACCCGTGGCGAAATCCGCCGACGCGCCCCGATCGGCCGATGGCCTGGGAGCCATCGAGACGGGGAAGCCCGTCGCTCCGAAGCCCGCCGACACGAAGGCGTCCGAGCCGGTGAAGCCATCCGACGTGTCGAAGGAGCCGCCGAAGGTCGAAGCGAGCAAAGTCGATCCGCCGAAGACCGAGCCAGGCAAGAGCGACGCCAGCAAGAATGACCCCGGCAAGGGCAACCTCGGCAACGGCGAAGTGCCGAAGGCGGACACGAAGGACGCCCCGAGGACCGCGACCTTCACCAGTGGACCTCAGGGTACGCCGCGGCCGGCGGCGGCCACGACGGACGGCCCGATCATCGACCTCAAGGCCAAGCGCCTGCCCGATCCCGCGCCGGCGCAGAAGACGTCGGCCACGGGCGCCGGCATCATGCCGGGCGTCGCGACAAAGCCTGGGGATGGCAAGTCCGCGGATAGTAAGTCCGAGGAGACCAAGTCCGCCGGGCTCGCATCCGTCGATTCGAAGTCGGCGGTGGGCGGTCTGACGGGGGATGCGGCCAAATCGGCCGCGGGGTCGGGTGGCACGACACCCAAGATCGCCCCGACGCCCCCGGCGTTGGCGGCGCGTGGTCCCGGCTTCGGCTCGGTGGCGACGGCTGGTCTCCTCGGCGGCGTCATCGGTGCCGGCCTGTTGTTCGCCGTCGAGCGCGCCGGTGTGCTCGGCCATCCCGACGACGGTCGTCTCGCCGCCCTCGATGAACGAATCGCCGCTTTGGCTCCCAAGGACGAGGTTGCCCGCCTGTCCCAGCGTGTCGCGTCCAACGAGAGCGCATTGAAGGCGGTACCGGACGCCGTGTCGACCGCGCGCGAAGCCCTTCAGAAGGCAAGCGCCGCGCCGGCCCCGAACAGCGACGGCTCCGTGTCGCAGGCAGCCGTCCTGCCACCGGACATCGTTACCCGCCTCGACAGCCTCGACCAGCGCCTTTCGGCGCTTCAGGAGGAGCCCGGCCGCGACCAGGGTGGTGAAGCTCGCATGGCGGTGAACCCGGGCAACGGTGACGCCGCGCAAGTGACGGCCCTCGCCGAGCGCCTCAAGACGGTGGAAAGCCAGATCGCGGCCGCACCGAAACCCAGGGAGCAACCCGACCTCGCTCTCAAACTGGCCGCGATCGAGACCGCTGCCGAGAACCGGGCGAAAGCCAATGCCGAGGCGACGCAGAACCTCGGCCAGAAGCTGACGGAGGTTCAGCAGGCCGTCGAGGCGAAGGTCCAGGCCGCCACCCAGGCGAGCCAGCAGGCGGCGGAGGCCGGCAAGACGCAGGCCGCCGAGGCGGCCAAGGGCATCGAGCGTCAGGTCCAGACCCAAATCCAGGCGCAGTCCGACAGGATCGCCGGCCTCGACAAGGCGCTGTCCGAACGCGCCGAGGTCACCACGGTGCAGGCGGCCCTGAGGGTGGTCGCGGCCGACCGGATCGTCACCGCCCTGAACACTGGATCGCCCTACGCCGATGCGCTTTCGGCCCTGCGCAACTATGAGCCCGGCGACCCCGCCCGTCTCACCGCCGTGGCGGTGTTCGCCGAGCGAGGCGCACCGACGTCCCGGGCGCTCGCGGCCGAGTTCCGCCCGGTGGCGGACAAGATCGCAGCCGCCCGCCGGGCGTCGCAAGTCCGAAGCGTGGCCGAGACCGGAGACTTCAGTCAGAAACTGATGAGCATGGCCGAGTCCATCGTCCAGGTTCGCAAGGTGGAGACTCCCGCCCCATCGGCCCAGGGGGCGGCACCCGCCGCCGATCCGGTGCCGAAGGTGCAGGATGCCCTCGACCGCGGTGCCATCGCGGAGGCTGCCCAGGCTTTCGCGGCACTCCCGGAGGACATCCGCTCCCAAGCCGGCGAGTTCGGTACCAAGCTCAAGTCCCGCGCGGCGGCCGGGGAAGCGGCCCAGGCCCTGCTTTCGGAAGCGTTCAAGGGGTTGCCATCCGCTGGTGCGTCGCGTTGAGACGCCGGCAGCCCAGCGGGCGCGTCCTGTGCGGGGCACGCCGTTCGACCTGCTCATCGTCGACGATCTTTTCGTCGTCGTCGATTTCCCGGGAGCCGCCGTCGCTCCCGTTCCCGGATTACGGCACCGTCGGCTCGACCGGCGCTACGCCCAGGAGTTTCTGATCCCATGTGGCGCGCTCTCGCCTTCCTGGCCCTCCTCGCCGTCGCTGCCTACGGCGCGACCTGGGTCGCCGATCATCCCGGCTCCGTCACCATCGTGTGGAATGGCTACGAGGTGGCGACCAGCCTCGCCATTGCGCTGATCGGCGTCCTCATCGCAGCCATCGTGGTGGGCTTCATCTGGGCCATCGTCCGGGGTCTCATCACCTTGCCCGAGGCCTTAGTGCGCGGCTCGCGTGACCGGCGCCGGGCCAAGGGCTATTCCGCCCTGTCGCGCGGCATGGTCGCGGTGGGCTCGGGCGATCCCATGGCCGCCCGGCGCCACGCCAACGATGCGGAGCGCCTGCTCGGGGCGGAGCCCCTTGCCTTGCTCTTGAAGGCGCAGGCGGCCCAGATTTCGGGAGACCGGGAAGCCGCGGAATCCGCATTCCAGCGCATGGTCGACGATCCCGAAACGCGGGTTCTCGGCCTGCGTGGCCTGTTCGTCGAGGCGCGCCGCCGCGAGGACGACGCGTCGGCCCGTGCCTATGCGGCCGAGGCCGCCCGCCTGGCGCCGAGCGTCACCTGGGCCAACGAGGCCGTCCTCGAAGCGCAATGCGCCGATGGCGACTGGAGCGGCGCGACGGAGACCGTCGAGCGCCGCGCATCCCTCGGACTCATCGAGAAGGGCGTCGCCCGCCGCCAGCGTGCCGTGCTCCTCACCGCCGCCGCGCAGGAGCGCGAGGCCGGTGAGCCGGAAGCCGCCACGGAGCGGGTGCTCAGGGCGGTCAAGCTCGCACCGGACCTCGTGCCGGCGGCAGCGCTGGCCGGACGTCTGCTCGCGCGGCGCGGTGACCTGCGGAAGGCCGCCAAGATCGTCGAGGCCGCATGGCGCGCCGGGCCGCATCCGGATCTGGCCAAGACCTACATGACCCTGCGGACCGGCGATTCCGTGCGCGACCGCCTGTCCCGTGCGGAGACCCTGGCGCGACTCTCGTCCTGGCACCCGGAGGCCCGCCTCGCCATGGCGCAGGCGGCCTACGAGGCCCGGGAATTCGCCCAGGCCCGAGAAGCCCTGGCGCCGCTGTTGGCGGATCGTCCGTCCGTGCGGACCTGCCTCGCCATGGCGCGCCTGGAAGAGGCCGAGCACGGTGCCGGCGCCGCCCGGTCGCGCGAGTGGCTCGGCCGCGCGGCGCATGCCCCCCGCGATGCCCTGTGGATCGCCGACGGCATCGCCTCCGAGCGCTGGGCGCCCATCTCCCCGATCACGGGCCGCCTCGACGCGTTCGTGTGGAAGACGCCGACGGAGGTTCTGGCAGGCCCCTCCGAGACCAGGCCCGACGAGCCAGAGGCGCAGGAAGAGACGGTTCTGCCCATCGAGGCGGCCAAGCCGACGGAGGCCGCCATTCCTGCCGGACCTCCATCCACGATCGCGCTGAACGGCGCGACGCCGGTCGCGACCGCTGCGGGCGCAGCCGCAACATCCAACCCGATGCCGGCCGGGGCCACGACGCCCGTGGTTCTGCCGATGCCCAAGACCGTGGACAAAGCCACAGACAACGCGGACGGCAAGGCGCGCCGCGCGGTCTGAGGACAGATCCTTGAAGACGGTGGATCACGGGTCGATGCAGGGCCTGTGATCTGCGGGGATGGCGCAGGACGACACGCTGAGGTGCCGGAGGGCTTAAAGGCTGATTCACGTAAACCCGCTAAGTCTTGGGACAGCGAGTTCTGCGTAATCGAAGTGCCATGCACCCATCTCTCGACGATTCGCCGGACCTCTCCGGCCTGATCGAACTGTCGCGCCTCGACACGCTCGATCTGAAACCCGTGATCCTGCGGGTGCAGACGGACCTGTTCCTGTCCGCTCCGTTCCGCGACCGGAAGACCCTCGAGGCCTTCGAGGCTCTGGCCGGCGGGCTGATCCCCATCGTCGACGACGAGACCGCCGAGATCGTGGCGCGCAAGCTCGCCGCCTTCCCGGAAACGCCACCCGGCATCCTGGCGATCCTTGCTGCGCGGGGGGGCGCCGTCCGCGATGCCGTCGTCGCCGAAGCCCCGTCCCTGACGCCGTCGGTGATCGAAGCCGCCCTCACGGATGGCGCCGATCTTGGCGCGGCCATCGCCGCGCGGCCGGACCTCGACCGGGCGACCGTCAACGCCCTGTCCGCCCGCGCCGTGGCGGAGGTCGATACGGCACTCGCCCGCAACGGCCAGATCTCCCTCGGGGCCGAGACCCTCGCACGTCTCGTCGGGCGCGGACGCCGCTCGGCCGACCTCGCCGAGGCACTCCTCGCCCGCACGGATGTGGCTTCGGCAGACCTTTCTCCGCTCTTCCTGTTCGCCGACGAAGCCCGTCGCGATGCTATCGGCGAGGCCATTGCGGCGACGGTCGCCCTCCGGCCATGCCCGCCGCCGCCACGCGAGGCCGGTGCGGTCCTCACCGGGTTCTCGGGGCGCGGCGACATCGCCGGTTTCATCGGAGCCCTGGCCGAGATGCTGGGCCTGCGCCGAGATTTTTTGGCGGCGACGCCGGACCCGCACCTGCGCTACGATCTGCTCACCCTGGCCCTACGTGCCGCCGGCCTGCACGAGGAAGAGGCGGTCTACGTCTACCTGACCCTGAACGAGACCGTCGCTCGCTCCGTCGATCGGGTGTTCGATCTGGTCAAGCTGTTCCGCAAGGTTCAGCGCCCCGCAGCCCGCAGCCTTCTCTCGGCCGTTCTCAATACCGCCCTGCCCGAGCGTGCGGGCGATGCCAAAGCGCATCAACCCTACAACGCGCCCGACGCCGCGCGTCCGCGCGTCTCCCCGGCGACCGTCGACCGGAGTTCCTCGCGCACCGCCCTTCCCGGCCGTCTCCGCCAGACCTCCTGACGTCGTTCACTCGGCCAGATCCAGGAGGTGACGGCCGGCCCGATCGTCGATCTCGACGATCCAGAGGTCGCCGTCGAAGCGGATCTCCTTGCCGATGCGGCTCTCGACGTCGGCGGACTCCGCCTCGCGCATCAGCGGAACGAAGCGCCGGTCCGTATCGCCATCCGCATCGACCAGGGATTGCGGTGCCGGTCCGTAGAGGTCGGCCCGGCCATCAAGGCGATCGACCTTGACGAAGATCGCCCCCGCCTCCGCGGCGCCGCGACGCCGCTGGACGGCGGCGATCCCCTCGGTGCCGAGACGACGTAGATGGGCCGAGACCCAGAAATCCGAACGCAGGCGTGCCATGCACCGCCTATACCCGCATTCCTCCGTCAGGAGGATCAGCCCGGCGCGGCCGCGGCGCGGGCGGCGAGTTCGCGCAAGGTGCGGCCGGCGGGCTGGCCCTTCACCGGCAGTTTGCGATCGCGCTCGAACCGCTCGATAGCCGCGCGGGTGCCGGTTCCCATAAGCCCGTCCGCCTTGAGGGGGCCATAGCCGAGCTTGACCAGGGCGCGTTGCGCCTTCGCCACGGCGGGATCGGCCTTGGGCGTTACGGACGCCGTCGTCTCGCCCTCGCGGATGATCTCGCCGATGGTGTCGCGGGAGACCGGGCGGGGGGCCGGCTCGGAGCGGATGAGGGCGACGCGGGGTGCCTCGCCCCGGGGCGCTTCCGGCTTGAGGGCGTCGGATCGGGGCGCCTCGATTTTCGGCGGCACGGCCTTGCTGGATTCCCCGACGCCGGCCTCGATCTTCGCAGCCTCGATCCGGCGAGCGGGTTTGTCGGTGGTCTGGCGCGGCGGGACCTTCGGGAAGATCGGCGCCGGATGGCGGCCCATCTGGTAGCCCAGCGCGTTCAAGGAAATGAAGGCCGCGGCCCCTACGACCGCCACGAACCCGAGCACGTCGCCGGGCCGGTTCACGCATAGGCGGCCGGCCCAGCGACCGACGGCGGCGAGATCGGTCCGCCATCCCCCCGGCCGAACGCTCGCGCCGGCGCGCTCGCGCCGGGTGGCGGCATCCGCCCGCGGTCCGCGCGGCTGGGGCGGGACGATGATCTCGCGCTGATCGCGCATGGCAGCTCCTTAAAACGCGACGGCCCCGCCCGCGCGTGCGGCGCGGATGAGACGGTCAGGAGAAGCGGACTTGGGCCGCTCGGAGTGGTGTCGGGCCGGTCTCATCCGGCGCGTCGCAGGGGCGAACCGCCGTCGGGCACGTAGCTCTCGCGCACGGGCTCGGCGGTCGCCTCGAACAGACCGATGGGCCGACGGACCGGTGCCACGGGCAGGCGGACCGCATCGGGACCGGCTCCGGGTGCCCGCGAAGCGGTGCGAATCGGGGCCGGACCGGCGAGGTTGGGTTCCGCCCGACAGATGACCGGCAGGGTGACGGTGACGCGCGTGCCCTCGCCCTGGACACTCTCGATGGCGATGGCGCCGCCGTGGAGGCCGACGAGTCCCTGGACCACGGAGAGACCGAGGCCCGTGCCCTCGTGCGAGCGCCGCGTATCGCTCTGGGCCTGGAAGAACGGATCACCCACGCGCGGCAGGTCGTCGGCACCGATACCGATACCGGTATCCGTGACAACGAGATCGAGGTGGTTGCCGGTCTGGCGGATGGAGACCTCGACCTGTCCGCCGGCGGGCGTGAACTTCACGGCGTTCGACAGGAGGTTGATCATCATCTGCCGGCAGGCACGCAGATCGGCCGTGACGGGGATCGAGGCAGCCTCCTCGGTGCGAACGAGGACGACACCGGCCTTCACGGCCCGGAGCTGCATCAGGTCGCAGCAGGTCCGCACGAGGGCGTTGAGGTCGAAGGTTTCCGGGGCGTAGTCGAAATGGCCGCTCTGGATGCGGGACATGTCGAGGAGGGTGTTGACCACGTCGAGGAGGTGTTTGCCCGAATCGCCGATGATCACGGCATATTCCCGGCTGCGCTCCGGACCGATGGTCATGGCACCCTCGCCCGCCAGGACCTCGGAGAAGCCGATGATGGCATTGAGCGGCGTGCGCAGTTCATGGCTGACCGTGGCGAGGAAGCGGCTCTTGACCTCGTCGGCACGCTCGGCCTCGGCGCGGGCGCGCTCCAATTCTTCCGCGTGGCGGCGGTGCTCGGTGACGTCGCGCGTCACGGCCACGACGCTCGATCCGGTCGCCTCGACTTTGTCGAGCTCGGCGCCCGACAGGCCCGCGCGGGTTCCGTCGATGCGGTGCGCCCGCATTTCTGCGAAGATGGTGCGCGGGGCGCCCTCGGCCCGTATGGCAGCGGCATCGAGGTGCAGGCGAAACTGCACCGTGGCGGGTGTCCCGTAGGCGGCGACGTCGCTCAAGGTCTGGAGCAGGGCCGGACGGTCGCCGACATGGACGCGCTCGAGCAGGCCGTGGCCGCGCAGACGGCTCGCCTCGGCCCCGACGAAGCGGGCGGACGACGCGCTGGCCTCGATGACGCGGCCGTTGCAATCGTGCCAGGTCACCAGATCGTCGATTGCCGACAGGAGCGTGCGGTCCCGCAGCTCGTTGTCCCGAAGCTTGGCGAGCCAACGGCCTTCGTGGCGGAAGTGCTCGATGGCCTGGGCGGCGATGTGGCCGATGGCCGTGATGGCGAAGACCGGCATGGCCAGGGTCCGCGACCATTCCATCAGCACCCCACTCACGCCGACCGATGGCAGGAGCGCGACAGCGAGGGCCCCGAGGGCGGCGACGATGGCTGCGGCCAGGGTCGCCCGGCGCGAGCCCGAGACCACGGCCTCCAGGGGGATCGCCACGAGCCAGATGGCGGCGGCGGAGTTCACTCCGCCCGTCATCATGGCGAGGCAGACCACGAGGCCGGTGAGGCCGGCCGACGAGATGGCGTGAGCGACCCAGAGGATGCCCGTGCGCGACAGGAGGACGGCGGCGAAGACCGGGAGCATCAGACTGGCGATGGCCAGCGCCTCGATGCCGCTCGGCACCCCGCGAAGAAGCAGGAACGGCGGCAGGCCCAGCATCATCACGAGCCCCGTGGCGAGGCGCGACACGAGAAAGCGCTCGTGACGAAACCGCACGGCGGCATCGTCGATCACCGACTCGTGCACGAGACCCGCCAAGCGGGTATCGATGAGGGACGCCAGGGCACCGTAGATACGCAATACCGACACGCACAGCGCGGATGGAGGCCATACGACCCGTCCGACGCCCCTTGGCTCGACTTGAACTCGACTGATCGAACCGTCGCAGAGGTGACTTAAGCGAGTCTTGCGGGTGAACCCCCGCATGTCCCCGCATGCTTTCCGGAAGGTAACCGGATCACCGAGCGCAGGGCTTCCTTCCGACCTTGGCCGCCGGTCGCGCTGAATTCGAGTTACGTCGGGACTCCGGCCCCGGAGCCGACCACCGCCGCGAAACCGGTGGGCTAAAGCACCGTTCACCATCACGCCGGGTCGCGGTTCCGGCGTCATGTCTGCTTTACCAATCGCATGGCTTCCTGAGGCTCGCGCCGTTCGGCAGCCCCCGGTACGGACCCTGGACCGACCCATGCTGTTTCTCATCCGTGCGGCCGTGGTGATCGGCGGCCTGTCCTATCTTGCGATGCTTCGGGACAACCCGGATGCCGCTGTGTCGCTGCCGGGAATGTCCGCCAAAGTTCTTCCTGCTCAAGTTCTTCCTGCCCAAGCGCTTACCGCCCATTCCCTGGCCGCACAGGTTCAGCCCGGTCAGGCGCTTGCCGCCGCCTGGGACGCGATGCCGGCGGACGCACGGGACCGGATGGTCCGCGACGGAACGGACGCCCTCGTTCGGCGACTCGGCACGTCACGCTCGGCCTCAGCGGATACCCTGGCCGACGCAGACCGGCGCCCACCCTGGCGGGGCGTCGCGTCGCGATAGGACGACCGCCACCCATACGGGCAGCGCGGTGGATTTGCCCCGAGCGTGCCGCTACACCTACGGGGGCGGCGGCGAGGGCATGATCGGATGTTCGGGTTCGGCATGGAATACGAGGGAGCGGCCTTCTGGTTGCCCCTGATCTGGTCGGCGCTCCTCGCGCTCGCCGTCGCGATGTACGTGGTCATCGACGGGTTCGACCTCGGCGTCGGAATCCTGTTCACCGCCGCGCGAAAGGGCAACTGGCGCGATCGGATGATGCTGTCCGTGGCGCCGATCTGGGACGGAAACGAGACGTGGCTCGTGCTCGGCGGCGGCGGCCTGTTCGCGGTGTTCAGCGTTGCCTACGCGATCCTGTTGCCGGCGCTGTACCTGCCGTTGATCCTTATGCTCATCGCCCTGATCTTCCGGGGCGTCGCGTTCGAATTCCGGTTCAAGGCCGAGCGATCGCAACCTCTCTGGGACTACGCCTTCCATTACGGCTCCCTGGTGGCGACCTTCGCGCAGGGGCTGGTGCTCGGCGCTTTCGTGCAGGGCTTCCACATCGCGGGTCGGGGATTTGCCGGCGGCACCCTCGACTGGCTGACCCCGTTCAGCGTGATGACGGGCATCGGCCTCGTCTGCGGCTACGGCCTGCTCGGCGCGACCTGGTGCGTGATGAAAACCTCGGGCGAGCTCGAGATCTGGGCGCGCCGCAAGAGCGGACAGTTCCTGATCGCCACCGTGGCCTGCATGGCCATCGTCAGCGCCTGGGTGCCGTTCCTCGGCCTCGACATCCAGTGGCGCTGGATCGCGTGGCCCAACATTCTCTACGTCGCGCCCGTGCCCGCCGTGACCGCCCTCGTGGCCTGGAACATCCACCGCACCCTCGCCAACGGTCGCCACGTCGCGCCGTTCCTGCTCACCATCGCGTTGTTCCTGCTTGGGTTTCTCGGCCTCGCCATCAGCCTGTTCCCCTACATCGTGCCACCGCGCCTGACGATCTGGCAGGCCGCCAACGCGGTGAGCGCCCTGAAATTCGCCCTCGTGGGATACGCCGTCGTCATGCCGCTGACGCTGGCCTACACCGCCTACGCCTACTGGGTGTTCCGGGGGAAAGTCGCCGAGGACATGCAGTCCGGGGGCTACGGCCATTGAGCGACATCACCGGGAAAAGCCGGCGCCTGCTGTGGTTCCTGGCCTTCTATGCCGTGAGTCTCTTGGTCTTCACGACACTGGTCTACGTCCTGCGGTTCATCGTGCGGGGGTAGTTCCGGCGACCGGAACCGTTCCGCGATCCAAATCTGACGCGGCCCGTCGATGATCGGGCTTACCGCGAGGATCGCATACGCGAGATACGAACGCCTCGTTCGTTCTCAGAGCATGGCGTCTTGGAAAATGCTGTCTTGAGCTGCGTCGATTCATATGGATCGCACTTCGCTGGCCCATCTGCGGCGATCGGAAGATAGTGCTGCGAATACGAAATCATCGATTCATCTTCTCCCGGTATCGTCGGATCAAGAAGAACCCATGCGGGAGTTGATCTGTGTGGTCGCGGCACTGCTTTTCGATTACCATGCGTTCGGCCCAGACTTGGATCGCCCTGGGTATCCTGGCGCCCCTCGGTATGCTGCTCGTGTCCGCGATCATGCTGCTCGACCTGCGCCGGGACGCCTGGAGCAAGGCCGAACAGACATCGAGAAACCTCCTCCAGGTTCTCGATCGCGACATCGCCCGCAACATCGAAATCATCGACCTCTCGCTCCAGGGCGTCATCGACAACCTGAAGGCGCCGGATGTGATGGCGGCCACGCCCGAGCTCCGGCAGCGCATCCTGTTCGACCGCACCGCCACGGCCCGGGACATGGGTGTGATGCTCGTGCTCGACGAGAACGGGCACAGCATCATCGATGCCGGCGCCCTCCCGGCCCGCAAGGTGAACAATTCCGAGCGCGCGTACTTCAAGGCGCATCGCCAGCAGCCCGGCCTCGGTCTTCACATCAGCGAGCCCCTGGTCTCGCACCTCATGGGCACCCTTGTGCTCGTGCTGAGTCGGCGCATCGACAAACCGGACGGGTCCTTCGGCGGCGTCGTGTTCGGTACGCTGAAACTCACGTATTTCAGCCGGTTGTTCGAGGATATCGGCATCGGACGCCAAGGCGCGATCAACCTCTACCTGCGCGACGGCAGGCGTATCATGCGCTACCCCGCAAGTGGCGGAAACATCGGTGCGAGTTTCGCCCACGCTCCGAACTTCAAGCGATTCCTCGCCGAGGGACGCGGCAGCTTCGTGGGCCGCACGGCGAGCGACGGGATCGAGCGACACTACACGTTCATGGGCGTCGGTGAGTTTCCGCTACTCCTCACCGTGGCCCTGTCCATCGATGAGGTCGAAGCGGAGTGGCGCGAGAAAGCCCTCGTCATCAGTCTCATCGTGCTGGTTCTGTGCGGCCTGACCATCGGATTGTCGCTGCTGTTCGGACGGGAGTTGCGCCGCCGCACCGCGGCACAGGCGGAGCTGGCGCTGTTGTCTCAGACGGATGCCCTCACCGGATTGTCGAACCGACGCCGGTTCGAAGAGGTGTTCGTCCGAGCCTGGGAGGACGCCGCGCGCACCGGCAAACCACTCTCTCTCTCCTCGTGGTCGATGCCGATCACTTCAAGCGCTACAACGACCGCTACGGACATGCGGTCGGCGACGAGGTCCTGGCGGGACTTGCGGAACATCTCGCCGCGAGCATGCCCCGGTCCAAGGATTTCGTCTTCCGTGTCGGCGGTGAAGAGTTCGTCCTGCTTTTACCCAATACGAACGCCGCGAGCGCCCTCCGGGTCGCCGGGCGGGTCCATCTCGAGGTGGCCAAGCTCGCGATCGGGCCCGCGGACATCGGAGCAGGCTCGGTCACCGTTAGCATCGGCGGCGCGACCGCCATGCCCGACGCGGCCCAAGCCTCGACCGATCTCTACAGGCGCGCCGATGCGGCACTGTACGAGGCCAAGGCACGGGGGCGAAACCAGACCTGCTGCGTCCCCGAGGATGCCCCCGGCCCGCACCCGCAAGCGGCATACCGGCTGGTCGGCGTTTCCTGACGGTCCTAAGCACGATGCCGTCGCCGCGCTGGGCCTTCCCCTGGGGGACGGTGAACACGAGAGCCGGTCGAACGGCCGACGAGCCCCTACCCCCACAGGTCCGGCGTCGGCGGGTGGATCAGGCTTCCCTCGAACGTCAGCGCGGGATCACGGTCCCGCGCCAGCAGCAGGGGGCCATCGAGATCGACATAGTCGGCGTGGTGCGCCAGCAGCATGGCGGGCGCCATGGCGAGGGAGGTGCCGACCATGCAGCCGATCATCAGCGAGAAGCCGCGCGCCCGCGCCTCGTGGGCCAGCATCACCGCCTCGGTGAGACCACCGGCCTTGTCGAGCTTGATGTTGATGGCGTCGTAACGCATCGCCAGGGCGTCGAGGCCGGCGCGGTCGTGCAAACTCTCGTCGGCGCAGATCGGGATCGGGCGGGCGATGGTAGCGAGGATGTCGTCGTCGCCGGCCGGCAGGGGCTGCTCGATGAGCTCGACGCCGGCCGCGACGCAGGCCGCCAGGTTGGCCTCCAGGGTCCCGGGTCGCCACGCCTCGTTGGCATCGACGATGAGACGCGACCGAGGCGCGCCCCGGCGCACGGCGGCGATGCGCTCCGGATCGCCTTCCCCCCCGAGCTTCACCTTCAGCAGGGGACGCGCGGACGCCGCGCGGGCGGCGGCCTCCATGCTTTTAGGGTCGCCGAGGCTGAGGGTATAGGCCGTGGTGGCGGTCTGCGGCTCACTGAGGCCGGCGATCTCCCATGCCGGCCGGCCGAGCTGCTTCGCCTCGAGATCGAACAGGGCACAATCGAGGGCGTTTCGGGCGGCCCCCGGCTTCAGGGTGGTCAGGAAGTCCGTCCGCGAGGCCCCGGCGGCGACGGCATCGGCCTGCGCCAGGATGAGGTCGCGGACGCTGTCCACGGTCTCGCCGTAGCGGGCGTAAGGCACGCACTCGCCGCGCCCGACGCGGCCGTCCGCATCCGTCACGGTAGCGAGCACCACCACGGCCTCCGTGCGGCTGCCGCGCGCGATGGTGAATGCCCCCGCGATGGGGAAGCGCTCGATGACCGCGTCGAGAACCCGGTTCATGCGGCGGCTCCGGCCGGGAACTCGGCGACGAGGCGGTCGACGATTTCCTCGACGCCGAAGCGCACGGGGTCGGTGGCCGGCAGGCCATGCTCGCGGGCAAGCTCGGCGAGCAGGGTCCGTGCGGCGCCCTCCTCCAGGCTCTGGGTGTTCACGGCGATGCCCACGGGGCGGATATCCGGGTTGGTGAGGCGCCCGAGCTGCACCGTGAGATCGATCACCTCCCGGATCGTTGGCAGGGGGTGCTGGACGCCGCGCATGGCGGTACGGCTCGGCTCATGGCAGACGATGAACGCGTCGGCCTGCGCCCCGTGCAGGAGCCCGAGGCTGACGCCGGCAAACGACGGGTGAAACAGGGAGCCCTGTCCCTCCAGAAGGTCCCAGTGGTCGGGCTCGGCCGCCGGGGCGATCCACTCGACGGCGCCGGAGATGAAATCGGCCACCACGGCGTCGATGGCGACGCCCCGCCCGGAGATGAACACGCCGGTCTGTCCCGTGGCCCGGAAATCCGCGTCGAGGCCACGATCCCGCATGCCGCGCTCGAGGGCGAGCACCGTGTACTTCTTGCCCACGGAACAGTCGGTGCCGACGCTCAGCAGCCGCTTGCCGGGGCGCTTCGTGCCCTTGCCGGTGGCGAAGGTCTCCGAGGTATGGCGGACATCATGGAGCTGGCGTCCATTGGCTTCGGCCGCCTGCGCGATCTCCGCCACGGCACCGAGGCGGGCATGGAGCCCGCTGGCGATATCGAGACCGGCGTTGAGTGCCGCAACGATCTCGGCCACCCAGTGCGCCGGCAACACGCCGCCCGCGTTGGCGACACCGATCACCAGGGTGCGGCAGCCCTCCTCCACCGCCTCGGCGAGGGTCAGATCGGGGATGCCGAGGTCGGCGGCGCAGCCGGGCAGGCGCATCTGGCCGACACACCATTCGGGTCGCCAATCCTTGATGCCGTACGCGGTCTTGGCCGCGAGGGTGTCGGGCACGTCGCCGAGGAACATCAGGTAGGGCGTCTCGATCTGCATGTCCGTCCATCCCCGGGGCTACGTCCCGAAATTCTTCACGATGTCTCTCGCTATGCGCGAGGAATCCGACGCTGCCAAATTCGCCTGCGACAAAGCAGGATCACGGCCAGGGCATCGGTTTCATGACGGGGTCTGCCGGAGGGGCTTGCGGTCCGGGCCGATGTCGGGTGTGGTCGCCTCCGGAACGGAGAGACGACGCACGTGAAGATGTACGGCAACTGGCGCTCGGCCGCCGCCTTCCGGGTGCGGATCGCCCTCAACCTCAAGGGCATCCCCTGCGAGGAGACCTTCATCGACCTCGATGCGGGCGACCAGTTCAAGCCCGACTTTCTCGCCATCAACCCGCAGGGCGCGGTGCCGGCCTTCTTCGACGGCGACGGGCCGCCGCTGACTCAATCGCTCGCCATCCTCGACTATCTCGAGGACGTGCATCCGGCTGTACCGCTGCTGCCCGCCGATCCGCGCGAGCGCGCCCGGGCACGCTCGCTCGCTCAGGTGGTCGCCTGCGACACCCATCCGCTCTACGTGCCCCGTGTGCGCAACTACCTCATGCAGGCCTACGACATCCCGAAGGACCGGATGATGGGCTTCGTGCGCCATTGGTTCGAGACCGGGTTGAAGACCCTGGAGACCCGGCTCGCCAACGAGCTCGGCACCGGGCGCTACGCGCAAGGGGACGCGGTGAGCCACGCCGACCTCTGCCTCGTCAGCCTGTGGGTCGGCACCGGTATCTTCGGGGTCGAAACGGCGCCCTACCCGACGGTCCGGCGGATCGCGGAGGATTGCCTGTCGCAGGACGCGTTCGCGCGGGCGCATCCCCTGCGCCAGCCCGGCGCACCCGCCTGACGCGGTGCGGATAATTTTCTTTGCCCTGACCGGGTCCACCGCAAAATAAAAACGTTCTAGGGTGAAACGGGCTTCCGCAGGGCGGCTTGGCCTTGCCGGCCCTGCTCCTCCATCAATGACGAGACGTAGGACGACAATCGCATGGTACCGGGCGAATCCGTGGACAACCTGCACCGCATCGTCGTCGTCGGCGGAGGCGCGGCCGGCTTGCAACTGGCGACGAAACTGGGCGAGTCCCTGGGCAAGTCGGGCAAGGCCCACGTGACCCTCGTGGACCGGGCGCGCACGCATATCTGGAAGCCGCTGCTCCACGAGGTCGCCGCCGGCAGCCTCGATGTCGGCCATCACGCGGTGGATTACCTGCACCACGCCCACCGCCACCATTTCCGCTACCGCATCGGCCAGATGACCGGCCTCGACCGGGCCGCGCACACGATCCAGCTCGCGGCGAGCCACGACGCGGAAGGGCGCGAGGTCACGCCGGTTCGGGCCATCGGCTACGACACCCTGGTGCTGGCGGTGGGCTCCACCACCAACGATTTCGGTACGCCGGGGGTGAAGGAGAACGCCATCGCCCTCGATACGCAGGACCAGGCGGTTCGCTTCCATCAGCGCCTCGTCAACGGCATGCTGCGCGCCCACACCCAGGTCGGTCCCGTACGTCCGGGCCAGCTCCACGTGACGGTGATCGGCGCCGGCGCGACGGGCACCGAGCTCGCCGCCGAACTCCACCGCACCACCCGCGACGTGGCTTCCACGGGCCTCGACAAAATCGACCCGGACAAGGACCTCAAGATCACCCTGGTGGAAGCGGCATCCCGGATCCTGCCGGCGGTGCCCGAGCGCCTGTCGCAGGACGTCATCCGTTTGCTCGACAAGATCGGCGTCGAGGTCCGAACCAACGCCCGCGTCACCGAGGTGCGCGCCGACGGCGTTCAGCTCGCCGATGGCGGTTTCATTCCATCCGAGCTCGTGGTGTGGGCGGCCGGCGTGAAGGCGCCACCGTTCCTGCACGAGATCGGTGGTCTCGAAACCACGCGCAACAGTCAGCTCGTGGTGACGCCGACCCTTCAGACGACGCGAGATCCCGACATCTTCGCCATCGGCGACTGCGCCTACCTCGTAGAGAAAGGCTCGGATACGCCGATCCCGCCCCGAGCCCAGGCCGCCCACCAGCAGGCGAGCCACCTCATCAAGGCCATCCCGGCCAAGATCGCGGGGAAGCCTTTGAAGCCGTTCAAGTACCGCGATTTCGGCTCGTTGGTGTCGCTGGGCGAGTATTCGACCGTGGGCAGCCTGATGGGGTTCGTGCGCGGCAAGAACATGTTCATCGCCGGTTTGTTCGCTCGGATGATGTATCGCTCACTCTACAAGATGCATGAGCAGGCCCTGCACGGCACCGTGAAGACTACCCTCGACGCCGTCGCCCGGGCTCTGACCCGCCGCACGGAATCGCGGGTGAAGCTACACTGATCGGAAGCGTTCGCCGACGCCCTTTCCTCTCCCTCGTGGGAGGAGAGGTTTCCATCCTGAGGCCGTGCCCTACTCCGCTGATTTCGAGACACCCCATGATCGACATCATCCAGGCCCTGCAGCAGCGTAATCCGACCCTCGGCCCCTACGTGCTGGTGTTGCGCGCCGATGCCCGCGCCCGCGATGCGGGCGATCCCAACCGGCTCACCCCGGAGGCCGACGCGTGGCTCGCCGAGCGGGCGCCGGGCGCTAAGTTCTCACAGGAGACCGTGCTTCTGGCGCCCTATCCGGGTGCGATGCCGGCCGACCGCGTGGTTGCCGTGATGGCCTTTGCCGATGCGCGCCAGCTCGCCGCCTTCGCCACCCACTGGACCGTCGATCCGGAGCCGCCTGAGGACGAGGCCGCCTGACGAACAGCGTCAGAAGTGGCTGAAGGACGCCGCCGCGAAGGTTTTGCGTGATCCGTCCGACGCTTCGAAGGCCGGGGGAACATCACCGGCGGTTACCGTCCCGATGGGGTGTAGCGGAATGCCGATGGCCCCCGCGGCGAGGAGACAGGCATCGAGGCGCTCAGGCGGAATGGCGCAGAGGATCTCATAGTCGTCGCCGCCGGTCAGGACGGTGTCCATGAGGATCGGCGCCTGCGCCACGGCGCGGGCGGCGGCCGGGGAAAGCGGAACATCGGCGAGCCGGATCAGGGCGGAGCGCCCTTCCCCCGTCAGCATCTTGGCGAGATCACCGGCGAGACCGTCCGAAATGTCCATGGCGGCCCGGGCATGGCGCCGCAGAACCGGCGCGAGGCCGAGGCGCGGACGCGGGTGCCAGTAGCGGTCGACCAGGGCGGCGCGAGCATCCCCACCGATGACATGACCCCAATCCGGCAGGGGTGAGCGACGGAGGGGCAACCCGAGGGCGGCATCGCCGATGGTGCCACTGACGCAGAGAACGTCGCCGATCTCCGCCGTCATCCGCCGTACCATGGTCCCGTTGGAGACCTCACCGATGGCGGTGACGCCGATCATCAGCGGCCCGGCGGCACGCACGGTATCGCCACCCAGCAGCGTACCGCCTAAATCCGCCAGGGCGTCGCCGAGCCCGGCGGCGAAAGCCCCGAGCCAGGCTTCGGTCCAGTCGTCGGGCAACGCCAGGGTCAGGAGGATACCGCGCGGAGCCGCGCCCTTGGCGGCCAGATCCGAAAAGTTCACCCCGACGGCCTTGCGGGCGATGGAGGCCGGCGGATCGTCGGCGAAGAAGTGGATGCCCGCCACGATGGCGTCGGCCGTCAACACGAGGTCGCAGCCGGGGCTCGGCGTCAGGGTGGCGGCGTCGTCACGCATCCCGTCGGCCCCGGGGCCGGCGAGCGGCGCGAAGAAGCGCGCGATGAGGCCGTCCTCGGTGGGACGGTTCCCGCTCACGCCCGGCCGGAACCGGGCAGGCCGGCGAATTCCTGGCCCCGAACCTCGCGCGCCACCTTGTCGAGGACGGCATTGACCATGCCGGGCTCGTCACCACCATAGAAGCTGTGGGCCACATCCACGTACTCGGAGATGGCAGCGCGGGCTGGCACGTCGCGGCGATGCATGAGTTCGTAGGCGCCGGCGCGGAGAATGGCACGCAGCACCGCCTCGATGCGCTTCAACGGCCAACCCTGCGACAGGGCGCCGTCGAGCATCGGATCGATGGCGCGCTGCTCCTCGACGACGCCGCGGAGGAGATCGCGGAAGAAGGCGATCTCCGCCGGGGGATGCTCGACGCCGTCGACGGTCTGGCCGATCCAGAAGGTTTCGAACTCGGCCACCGCTTCGATGACGCCCTTGCCGGAGATCTCCATCTCGTAGAGTGCCTGCACCACAGAAAGGCGCGCGCCGCTGCGCTCGATGACTTTGGCCATGGTGCTCAATCCTCTCCGACGGGCGCGGCCGCGGCGGCCCGCTTGAGGGCCAGCACCGCGAGCGCCGCCTCGGCGGCCCCACCGCCCTTGTTCATCTCGGACACGCGGGCGCGGGCGAAGGCCTGCGCTTCCGTCTCCACCGTCAGGATACCGTTGCCGAGCGGCAGCAGCCGCTGCACGGACAGGTCCATCAATGCACGCGCACTCTCGCCGGCGACGATGTCGTAGTGCCCGGTTTCGCCCCGGATGACACAGCCGAGCGCTACGGCGGCGTCGTAGGGCCGGCCGGCGCGTGCGGCGGCTTCGATCAGGATGGCGATGGCGGCGGGAATCTCGAGGGCGCCCGGTACGGTGACCACGGTGCCCTCGGCCTCGGAGGCGTCCAGCGCCGCCTGCGCGCCGGCAAGCAGTTCGTCGGCGAGTTCGTCGTAGTAGCGCGCCTCGACCACGAGGACGCGCGCACCCCTCACGATGGCGGGCGACGGACGGGAGGCGGGTGGGGTCGAAACCATCGAGGGGCCTTATCGAATGCGCGGCGCTTGGGCGGGCTTTTCGTGCTTTTTGGACGTCGCCACCCCGGATCGACCGGGTTGCCCCGGCTCGCGCGCCGAGTCTGTGCCGTAGCCGACCCGATCGGAAGGCCCGAGCGATAGACCTTAGGCGCCCGGCGGACAAGGCGGCGGACAACCGTCGCGGACGTTTCAGTCGGCGAGCGCCGGCTGTGCTTCCGTAAGGCGCGCGGCGTAGCGGGCAATGAGATCGACCTCGAGGTTGAGGGAATCGCCCTGGCGGCGCCGGCCCCAGGTGGTCACCGCCAGGGTGTGGGGGATCAGGAGGACCGAGAACAGGTTGCCCGCGACGGTGTTGACGGTGAGCGAGGTGCCGTCGAGGCAGACCGAACCCTTCTGGGCAATGAAGCGGGCAAGCCCCCCCGGCGCCCGCAGGGTGAAGCGGTCGCTCGGCGCCCATTGCGGATCGCCGATGCCCCCGGTCACCGATTCCCGGGCGACGATCTCGGCGCGGCCATCGACATGGCCGGTGACGAGGTGGCCGCCGAGTTCGTCACCGATCTTCAGGGAGCGTTCGAGGTTCACCCGCGTGCCCGCGACCCAGGTGCCGACGGTTGTCAGCGCCAGGGTCTCGGCGGCGGCGTCGACACTGAACTCGCAGCCCCCCGCCACGCCCTCTACGGCCACGGCCGTCAGGCAGGGGCCGGAGCAGGCGATGGAGGCGCCGAGGGCGATGGTGGCCGGATCGTAGGCAGAGCGAATGCGAATGCGGCGTAGGCGGTCGTCGCCCGACACGCTCACGACCTCTCCGACATCGGTGACGAGACCGGTGAACATCTAGGGGCTCCGCTCATACGTGACCGCGCGGTCGGGACCGAAGTCGCGCGTCTCGACAGGTGTCAGATGGCCCCGCGACAGGCTGGCGTCGAGGTGCGGCCCGATCGCCGGAAGGCCGCCCGTTCCGAGGGCATGAGGGCCGGTGATCAGGGTACAGACATCGACGAGATCGGCGCGCGCCAGGGCATCGGCGAGGTGGGGACCGCCTTCGCAGCAGATGCGAGTGACGCCGCGCTCGGCCAAGGCTTCCAGGGCAGCGGGAAGATCGATCCGACCGCCCGGCTCGGCGGCGACGCTGATCACCTCAACACCGAAGGAGGCGAGCATGCGCTTCGGATGAGCCGGTGCGTTGCGGGTGGTGATCACGAGGGTGGGGATGTCGCGTGCGCCCCGCACGAGGTGGGTCGAAGGCTGCAGCCGCAGGCTCGAATCGAGGACGACGCGCAGGGGCGAACGTCCCGACAGACCGGGAAGGCGCACGGTGAGGGACGGGTCGTCGGCCCGGGCCGTGCCGATGCCGACGAGGATCGCGTCCGCATGGGCTCGCCATAAGTGGACGGCACCGTCGGCGATGGGGCCGGTGATGCGCAAGCGCTGGTCCGGCGCCCCGGCGGCGAAGCCGTCCAGGGTCCGGGCGAGCTTGAGGTGCAGGCTCGGGCGCCCCTTGGTGACGCGGGTGACGTGGCCGATGTGATCACGGGCGGCGCGCTTGCGCAGAAGTCCCGTCTCGACGACGATTCCGGCGTCCTCGAGGAGTCTGTGGCCGCGTCCGGCAACGCGCGGGTCGGGATCCTCCACGGCGGTGACGACGCGGGCGATCCCGGACGCGATGATGCTGTCCGTGCAGGGCGGGGTGCGGCCGTGATGCGAGCACGGCTCCAAGGTCACGTAGAGGGTGGCGCCGCGTACGGCATCGCCCGCCATGGCGAGCGCCTGCGGCTCGGCATGGGGCCGGCCGCCAACCTCGGTCACGCCCTGTCCGACGATGCGTCCGTCCGCCACTACGACGGCCCCGACGGAGGGGTTGGGCCAAGTCCGCCCGAGGTTGCGGTGGCCCAAGGCCAGGGCGAGCCCCATGAAGCGGATATCGGTGCCGCTCATGATCGTGGCCGGGGCAGGCCCTTGGGGCGCAGGGGCGTTACGCTGGACTCGTCGGTGGGCGCGGATCCGGCCGACGATTCGCCCAAGGTGCCCAGCAGCGCCTTGAAGTCGCTGGCTTCGCGGAAATTCTTATAGACCGAAGCGAAGCGCACGTAGGCGACGTCGTCGAGACCCTTCAACCCCTCCATCACCAATTCGCCGATGGATTCGGTGGTGATCTCCGCTTCGCCGCCGCTCTCGAGCTGGCGGGTGATGCCGCTCACGAGGCGCTCGATCCGCTCGGGGTCGACCGCCCGCTTGCGGAGCGCCACGCCGATGGAGCGCTGAAGCTTGTCCCGGTCGAACGGCACGCGCTTGCCCGAGCGCTTGAGCACGGTGAGCTCGCGCAGTTGCACCCGCTCGAAGGTGGTGAAGCGGCCACCGCAATCCGGGCAGACCCGCCGCCGGCGGATCGCATCGTCGGTGGGGCGCGAGTCCTTCACCTGGGTGTCGGGGCCGCTGCAATAGGGACAGCGCATCGGGCGGACACCTGTGTGGGCGCGGAGAAACGAGAAACGGCCGCGGATCACGTGACCCCCGGCCGCCCTCCTTAGCCTGTTGCAGTGCACGCGTTAAGCGCGAACACCGCCGTGCGGCTCATGCGTAGATCGGGAACCGATCGGTCAGCGCGTGAACCTTCTGCTTCACGGCCGCTTCAATCTCGGCGTCACCCGCCTCGCCCTTGGCCACGAGGCCGTCGAGCACTTCGACGATGAAGCCACCGATCTGCTTGAACTCGGCGACGCCGAAGCCGCGCGAGGTGCCGGCCGGGGTGCCGAGGCGGATGCCGGACGTGATGGTGGGCTTCGCCGGATCGAACGGCACGCCGTTCTTGTTGCAGGTGATGTCGGCGCGGCTGAGCGCGGCTTCAGCTGCCTTGCCGGTGAGGCCCTTCTTCTGCAGATCGACCAGCATCAGATGGTTGTCGGTGCCGCCCGAGGTGATGTCGTAGCCACCCGACATCAGGGTGTCCGCGAGCGCCTTGGCATTCTCGATGACCTGACGCGCGTAGATCTTGAACTCGGGCTTCAGGGCCTCGCCGAAGGCCACCGCCTTGCCGGCGATGACGTGCATGAGCGGACCGCCCTGCAGGCCGGGGAAGATCGCCGAGTTGAACTTCTTGGCGAGCGCCTCGTCGTTCGTCAGGATCATGCCGCCGCGCGGACCGCGCAGGGTCTTGTGGGTCGTGGTGGTGGCCACGTGGGCGTGCGGGAACGGCGACGGGTGCACGCCGGCGGCGACGAGGCCGGCGAAGTGGGCCATATCGACGAAGAAGTAGGCACCGACGGCATCGGCAATCTCACGGAACTTGGCGAAGTCCCAGTGGCGCGGATAGCCGGAGCCGCCCGCGATGATCACCTTGGGCTTGTGCTCGTGGGCCAGCGCCTCGACCTGCTCCATGTCGATGCGCTGGTCGTCGCGACGCACGGTGTAGGAAACGGGCTTGAACCACTTGCCCGAGACGTTCGGGGGCGCGCCATGAGTGAGATGGCCGCCGGCGGCGAGATCGAGGCCGAGGAAAGTGTCGCCCGGCTGCATGAGCGCCATGAACACGCCCTGGTTCGCCTGCGAACCCGAGTTCGGCTGCACGTTGGCGAAGCCGCAATCGAACAGGCGCTTGGCGCGCTCGATGGCGAGGTTTTCGGCGATATCGACGAACTGACAGCCGCCGTAATAGCGGCGACCCGGATAGCCCTCGGCGTACTTGTTGGTGAGAACCGAGCCCTGCGCTTCCAGCACCGCCTTGGAGACGATGTTCTCGGAGGCGATGAGTTCGATCTCGTGCTGCTGGCGCCCGAGTTCCTGACCGACGGCGGCGGCCACTTCCGGATCGGCGTCGGCGAGCGACGCATTGAAGAAGGAATTCGAGAAGTGCTTGTCGGCAACGGTACCGGCGCTCATGGAAGGCCTCGATTTGTTGAACGGGCGAAGGCGTCCGTTATCCGCTGGCGTAAGGCGGGCGGACGCTCGATGGGCAATTTACTACACGTGCGGCGGGATGAGGCCAAGCGCAGCTAATTTGCAGCGTCCTTGGAAAAAATTTGAAATTCCTTCCCACGGCGGGTTCGCGAAGCTGGGCCGATGCACCGTTGCGAGCCACGATCCGCAGGGCGGAGTACGCTCGACATCACACGAACAAACACAGAACTTGCTTCTGGTTGTGAAATCGATTCGACGCAATCGCGTCGTTCCGCCTCAGCCATAACTCGTGGGAAGCCGCGTCATCGGGCGATCCGACACGGAAGGATGTTCCGATGTCATTATCTGCAACCGTTCTCAGCAACCGCCGCCTCACGACCGTCGGCGAGTGGCAGGCAGCCATCCGTGCAATCGGCTTCGATCTCGTCCTCGATAGTGAAGCGGACAGGCGCGTCGACGATCTGGGCGGCCATCTACCCGCGCACCGGGAAGGGCAGGAGGCCGGCTTCGAGTGCTGTCCTGTCGGCACCGACGACGCTGCGGAAACTGTCGAGATGGACCTGGATACGGATTTCGGCGGTCCCTGGACTTGCGCCCTCGATTTCAGGTTTGTCGGCTTTGCGAATGCGTGCGGCGTCAATATCGCGGGGGCAGCCTATGCCCACGTGACCGGCGGTATCTTCTACGAGAGCGAGGGCGGCGACCTTTACGACGCGCAAGCGGCGATCGCGTTCGCTCGAACGACGGAAATCGAAACGCGCCGGTACATCGCGCAATCCGAAGCGCAACATGCCGAAGCCTGACATGCGAAGACGGCGGACGATACCTCGCCCGCCGCCTGAGTCAGTGCTTGCGGATGCCACTCAGCGAGCTGTGCGCGCTGCGTCTCAACCTTTAGTTCTCTTCGTCGCCCGGCTCGAAGCTTGGCACCTGCTCGGCGCTGGCCACGGGAGTCGGGGCCGAGAGGGTGGACGGCACGTTCACGCCGTCGCGCTTGTAGATGTCGTCGCGGAACTGCACCGAACCGTCGGGGGTCGCCCAGGCGGTGATGTAGGTCCAGTAGACCGGCACGGGGGTGCTGAGGGTGGCGTCGACGCGCTTGCCGCTCTCAATGGCCTGCTCCACCTGATCGCGCCCCCAGCCGGGCGTGTCCTTGAGAAGCCAGGTGATGTACTCGCGCACGTTCTGCACGCGCACGCAGCCCGAAGAGATGAAGCGGAAATCGTCGCCGTAGACGCCCTTGGAGTTGGTGTCGTGCATGAACACGCCGTGCGGATTCGGGATATTGATCCGCACGATGCCCATGGAATTGAAGTCCGCACCCGAATCCTGGCGGTAGCGGTAGCGCGTGCCCTCGTCCGAGTTCCAGTTCACCGAAGCCGGGGAGATTTCGGTCTCGCCGGTGAAGATGCGGATCTTGTTTTCGGTGAGGTAGTTCGGGTCCTTCTGCATCTTGGGGATGAGGTCCTTCTTCACGATGGAAGCCGGGACCGTCCAGAACGGGTTGAAATTGATCTGCGTCGCCTTGGTGTTCATGATCGGCGACTGGCGATCGATCTTACCGACGCCGGCGGCGTGCAGGGTCACGACCTGACCGTTCTCCACCGTCTGCACCAAGGCGGCGGGGATGTTGGTGATGACGAAGCGGTTGCCGAGGTTACCCGCGTAGGAGCGCAGACGCTGCACATTGATTTCGAGCTGGTGCAGGCGGATGTCGGCCGGCACGTTCATGGCCTGCTGCGTCGCCATGCTCATGGCGCCGGTCTGACTCAAGCCATGCCGGGCCTGAAAGCGCTTCACGCCGGCCGAGACGTAGGAATCGTAGACGCCCGAGCCGCCGGACGCCGAATCAAGGTCGCCGGAAACGATGAGGCGCTGGCGGACGGCGCCGACCGCCGGCCCCTTGGCGCCGATGCGCAGGCGGTCGGCCCCCGAGACCGGCTTCCATCCGCCGCGGTTCACGATGTCCCGATAACGCTCGATGGTCTGCTCGGAAGCCGCGATGGTCTGGGGAGACAGGATCGGCGTCGAGGAACGCCGGACCTGCATGGTGGTCGGCGCGGCGTAGTCCTGCGCCCACTCGGCCTGGGCGAACCCGCCCTGCTCGCGGGCGGACGCCGCGTGGCCCACGAGGGCGACGGACGCGGCGAGGGCGAGGCCGAGGGACCGGGGATGGAGAGCCTGTTTCAGCATCGGGCGAACTCTGATCTGACGTAGGGTGCGGCGTCGGGGGCCCGGCCGCCGACGCCATGCGCCGGGTTCGGACCACCCCTTGCCACGAACGTGTCGGGGTGGGGTTAAGAACTCATGGCGGCCGGGCTAGAATATGGCACCAGCGGACTTCGCGATGACTTCCGCGCGAGCGTATCGCCTCCGCCACAGGGCCAATGCGGGCGTGACCCGGGCTGCGGCCCGCTCGGGCCCTATCGATCCCACACATCGGGCCCTACGGGAACCAAACAGGGCACGGGACAACGAAGTCTCATAAAGCATTGTCAACGCTGCATGATTCCCTGCGGCCCATCGTCGGCTCGGCCCTGCACGGAGCAGACTGCCGGACACGAATGCCCGTGGGTCATCGCGGTCTCGTACGGTGCGCCGACGAAGTGCTCTTGCGCACGATCGATTTGCGCGCATGGTCGTCGCGCGTCGACCGCCCCGGGCTGGAGCCCGCTCGCCTCGTCCCTCCGCCTTACCTACGGACCAATTCGATGACCCGCCGTATCTGCTCCGCCCTCTGCTTCGCCCTGTCGGTCACCACCCTCGGTCTCGCGGCCCCGGCCCGCGCCGCCGAGCCCGTCATGGCCGGGGCCCTGCGCATCGAGACGCCATGGATGCGGGCGACGCCGGGGGGCGCCAAGGTCGCGGGTGGCTACGTCCGCGTCACCAACACGGGCACGCAGGCCGACCGCCTCACGGGGGCGGCCATCGCCACTGCTGGCCGCGGCGCGATCCATTCCATGACCATGGCGGGCAGCGTCATGAAGATGGCGCCGGTGCCGGAGGGGTTGCCCATCGGGCCGGGCCAGACCATCGAGCTGAAACCGGGCGGTCTCCACCTCATGTTCGAGGATCTCAAGACCGCGCCGAAGGTGGGCGAGCCCGTTTCCGGGACCTTGAGCTTCGAGCGCGCCGGCACCGTGCCGGTCACCTTCGCAGTGGCGCCCATCGGCGCGACGAGCCCGAACGCGGCCGGGCCTGCCGCTCCGGCCCCACACCATCACCATTGAGGTCATGGCGGAAGAGGGTGCACCTGCAGGCGCCTGCGTCTAGACAGCGGGCATGAGCCTCACAGCCGCCGTCGCGCCGTCCGTATCGAGCCACCCCGATGTGCATATCGGGCGCGACAACTGGCTGTTCCTGACGGGCGGCAGCAACGACGTCCAGGCGCAGTACGGCATGCCCGGCTTCCCGAGGGCCAAGCTCTGGCGCTGGCGCCGCCTTTTGGAGGAACGGACCCGGCGCCTCGCACGACGCGGCATCCGCTACGCCCACGTCGTCGCCCCGGAAAAGCTCGCGATTCACGACCACGGCTTCGATGGTCTCGTCGTCGATCCCGCCCGGTCTCCGGCCGTGCGCCTGGAGCGGTGGCTGCGCCTGTCGCCCGCCCGCCGATCCCTCGTCGATCTCGTACGGCCGTTCCGGGCGCGGGCGCGGGACACAGCGCTCTACCGGCACACCGACACGCATTGGACCTTCGCCGGCGGCTGGCTCGCCTATGCGGAGATCTGTCGGCATCTCGGTGTGCGCCCGCGCTACGACATCGCCGCGCGTCGCATGGGCTCACCCCACGTCTACGGCGGCGACCTCGGCGCGAAGTTCGAGCCGGTCCGCTGCGAAATCGCCGAACCGTGCCTGTTCGAAAGCGCGGCGCGGCGGGTCTACGCCAATGACCTGATCACGGCGTTCGAAGCGGAAGGCCGCGGTCGGGATGCGCATATCGGCGCCCACGCGATCTTTCGCAACGACTCACCGGAGGCCGATCCACGCCGCCTCGTGCTGTTCGGCGATTCCTACGCCCATCACACGGCCAACAACGCCACCGGCACCCTGACGCCGATGCTGGCCGATACGTTTCGCGAGGTGCACGTCATGTGGTCCACCAGCATCGACTGGAACACCATCAGTCGGGTGCGGCCGGACTTCGTCGTCTCGCAGATCGCCGAGCGCTTCATGGTGGAGGTGCCGCAGGCGGGGTTCGATATCGACAAGCTCGCGGCCATGGCCCTCGCGCGCAAGGGGTTTTGAGACGCGAGACCGGCCGGGACAGGGGTCCGGTCGGTCTCGCAGCGTCGCTCGTCAGTAGAGTCCGCCGGCCTGGGCGGCGCGGTCGGCGTCGGGCGGCACCGCTCCGCCCGACGGGGGAGCGTTGTTGTTGGCGGGCGCCGCCACGTAGGCGTCGGGTGGCGCGGTGCCGGGCTTGAACGCCTCGAGCAGGGTGCCGGCGCCCTCTCCGGAGCCGGCGCGCATGCCCGACGAGGCCGAGACGCGGATGAGCTTGATGCCGGGCGGCACGCGGAACGGCGTCGGCGGCTTGTCCTTCAGGGCCTGCTTCAGGAAGTCGAGGGCAATGGGGGCCGAGAGGCCGCCGCCGGTGGCGCGGTCACCCAGCGAGCGCGGCTTGTCGAAGCCAAGATAGACGCCCACCGCGAGGTCCGGCGAGAAGCCCACGAACCACGCGTCCTTGGCGTCGTTGGTGGTGCCGGTCTTGCCGGCCAGCGGCTTGCCGACCTGCTTCAGGATGGTGGCGGTACCGCGCTGGACCACGCCCTCCATGATCGAGACCATCTGGTACGCGGTGAGCGGGTCGAGGACCTGCTCCGAATCGTCCACGAGCTTCGGCTCGTCCTGGCCGGACCATTTCTCCGCGTCGCAGCCAAGGCACTTGCGGGCATCGTGCTTGTAGATGGTCTCGCCGACCCGGTCCTGGATGCGGTCGATGAGGGTCGGGCGGATGCGCCGGCCGCCATTGGCGAGCATCGAGTAGGCGGTGACCATGCGCATGACCGTGGTCTCGCCGGCGCCGAGCGACATGGGCAGCACGGGCAGCATGTCGTCGTAGACGCCGAAGCGACGGGCGTACTCGGCGATGAGCGGCATGCCGACATCCTTGGCGAGTCGCACGGTCATCAGGTTCTTCGAGTGCTCGATGCCGTAGCGGAGCGTGTGCGGGCCACCGGACTTGCCGTCGTAGTTCGAGGGCGTCCACGCCTCCTGGCCGGGGCCGGCCTCGATGGTGATGGGCGAATCCTGCACGATGGAGGACGGGGTGTAGCCGTTGTCCAAGGCCGCCGAGTAGACGATGGGCTTGAACGACGAGCCCGGCTGGCGCATCGCCTGCGTCGCCCGGTTGAACTGGCTCTCGTCGTACGAGAAGCCCCCGACCATGGCATGGACCCGACCCGTGTAGGGGTCCATGGCCACGATGGCGCCCGAGACCTCCGGACGCTGACGCAGGCGATAGGTGCCGCGCCCGCCGTCCATGGCCTCGACGTAGACCACGTCGCCGGCGCTGAGGGCGGCGGCCGGCGAACGGCCGGTCCAGCGAGTGCCCTCGGCCGCGATGGTGCCGGTCTCGCGGTCCTTCGAGACCTGACCGGACGCCTCGCGCCGGGGCTGGAGACCGATCTGCGCGGCGCCACCACTCGTGCTCAGCACCACGGCGAGGCGCCAGGGCTGCACGTCGCCGAGACCCGGCACTTCGGCCACGGCCAGACCCCAATCGCGGCCGACAAGATCGACCTTGGCCTGCGCCCCGCGCCAGCCGTGAGACTGATCATACCGGATCAGGCCGTCGACGAGGGACTTGCGAGCCCAGGCCTGCATCTTCGGGTCTAGGGTGGCGCGCACGGACAAGCCGCCTTCGTAAAGCTTCTTCTCGCCGTAGCGCTCCGCGATCTCGCGGCGGACCTCTTCGGTGAAGTAGTTGGCGTTGGCAGCGTTGGCGAAGGCGACGCGCGGATTGACGCCGAGCGGCATCTTGCGGGCGGCCTCGCCCTCCTCCTTGGTGATGTACCCGTTCTGGGCCATCAGGCCGATGATCTCGTTGCGGCGGTCCAGGGCCTTCTGGGTCTGGCGATAAGGATGGTAGTTGTTCGGCCCCTTCGGCAAGGCGGCGAGATAGGCCGCCTCGTTAATGGTCAGTTCGTGAACGGACTTGCCGAAATAATCCAGCGCCGCGGCGGCGACGCCGTGCAGGTTGCGTCCCGGCACGATGGTACCGAGGAAGATCTCATTGAGGTAGAGTTCGAGGATCTTGTCCTTCGAGTACGCCGCCTCGATCCGGAAGGCGATGAGCGCCTCCTTGGCCTTGCGCTCGAAGGTCTGCTCCGGCGACAAAAGGAAGTTCTTGGCGACCTGCTGGGTGATGGTCGAGGCGCCCTGCTTCTTGCCGCTCTTGAAGTTGGTCAGGGCCGCGCGCACGAGCCCCTCGGGGTCGACGCCGCCGTGCTTGTAGAAGTTCTTGTCCTCGGCCGAGAGGAAGGCCGCGACCACGATCTTCGGCATGGCCTGGATCGGCAGGTAGAGCCGGCGCTCGGTGGCGTACTCGGCCAGCAGCGAGCCGTCGGCGGCATGCACCCGGCTCATCACCGGCGGCTCGTAATTGGCGAGGGCCGCGTGGTCCGGCAGGTCCTGGCTGTACTTCCAGTAGAAGAACGCCCCGGCGGCCGAGGCGACCACGAACAGCATCGCGCCGATGCTGAACAGGAAGCCGAAGAAACGAAGGATGATGCGCATCCGGGTCCCGTTCGTCGCTGGATCTGCCGCCGGTCCGGCCTGGACTCGGCTCGCCACCGTTCGGGCAGCGGGCATGAGGAAGGGCGGCGTTCGCTTGGGGCTTCCCGCGCGGCCGTTCCCGTCGAACTCGCGACGTCGGTTGGACCGGGGCGCCGTGAGCCCCGGTTTCACTCTCATTCTATGGTGAAACTGGGGCGATTGCCGCCGAGCGCCGGGGCGGGTTCGGCCGGGTCAGGGAGGTGCGGCTGCCGAAGAACGCGTCGATGGCCTTGGCCATGCCGCCGGTGACGTCGGCACGCCAAGCGTCCGACTGCAGGAGGTCGAGGTCGCGCTTGCTCGACAGGTAGCCGAGTTCGACGAGCACGGAGGGCACGTCCGGCGAGCGCAGGACCATGAATCCGGCTTCGCGGTGGGGTTTGGGACTCATCTCCATCACCGGCCCGAGCTGCGTCATGAGACCTTTGGCGAAGCCCGAGGAAAAGGTGCGGGTCTCGCGCAGGGTCAGTTCCTGGAGGATGTCGGCGACGTGCCCCGGGCCCTCGTTCGATTCCGTACCGGCGGCGGCGTCCGCCCGGTTCTCGCGTTCGGCCAGACGCGCCGATTCGGCGTCCGTGGCCTTTTCCGAACCGGTGTAGATGGTCGCACCCCGCACCTGCGGGGCGGATTGGATTGAGTCGGCGTGGATCGAGACGAACAGGTCGGCCTTGGCCTCGCGGGCGATGCGGACCCGCTCGGACAGGGGCACGAACACGTCACGGTCGCGGGTCATCCGCACCCGGTAGCGGCCACCCGATTCGAGGCGGGTGACCAGGGCCTGGGCGAACCCGAACACGATGTCCTTCTCGAACACGCCGGTCGCCGCGATGGCGCCCGGGTCGGTGCCACCATGGCCCGCATCGACCATGATGAGCGGGCGAGCATCCATCGGCTCGACCGGGGCCATGGCCTTGCGGGGTTGGGGCGCGGGATCGCTGGCCACGGCGGCGCGCTTGAAGCCCTCGCGGTCGCTGCGCTGGAACTCGACGGTGAGGAGCACGGCGCCATCGCGGGGCCGGGTCACCGTCTCGATCCTCCCGACGGTGGCGGGCTGCGCCAGATCAACGACGATGCGGGAGCGGCCGGGTGCGAACAAACCGTAGCGGAACGAGGACACAACGCCTTCGCGCTTGCGCCCGGTCTCCGCGCCGAGCTGGAAGTTGACCTCGGCCAGATCGATGACGGCACGGTCGGGTCGTTCCATGACGAAGGCGCGGGCCTCGATGGGTTTCGACAGGGTCAGGGTGAGCTTCGTGATGCCGGGGCCGCCGTTCGACAGCTCCGCCGCAATGGCCACCGCCGCCGGGGCCCGGCCCGTCCTGTCGCCGTCCTGAGCGCGCACGGACGGGCTAGCGATGAGGGCGAAGCTCACCGCTAGGATCATCGACCGAAGCAGGCGGCGGCGAATCCAGCGATGCGATGCGAGCATGGGTCCGGCGTTCCGGTTCCTGATGGCGTCCGGTTAAGCGATACGACCGGGATGGTTAACTGTTCCTTGTGCCACGGCGACGGTTTGCGCCGGGTTGTGGCCGGGGCGCGACACCCGCGTAGGTCACAGGAATCGCGAACGCAGGACGTCGGCAATGAAAACGTCCTTCGCCGCCCGGTACGCGTCCATCGGCGCGCCTTCGCATCGGATTTTCAGCGCGTTGTAACCCGCGACCAGGGTCGAATCGGCGCGCAGGGCCGCGGCGAAGCAATGGAGCACATCGAAATCCCCGCCCCGGGTCGTCACCTGGATGCCGAGGGCAGGCGACGCACCGGCATCCGCGAAGGCGGCGAAGTCGGTTGTACGGATCGATCCCGCGTTGCGGGGGAAACGCGCGGCCAGGGTCGCCTCCACGGAGGGGAAGTCGTCCGCATCGACCCGCACGGCCACATCGAGGTCGCCCTTGGT
The DNA here is from genome assembly GCF_001422375.1 of Methylobacterium sp. Leaf99. Taxonomy (GTDB): domain Bacteria; phylum Pseudomonadota; class Alphaproteobacteria; order Rhizobiales; family Beijerinckiaceae; genus Methylobacterium. The sequence goes on from NZ_LMMU01000001.1 coordinate 226,753, forward strand.
CAGGCACCCTGGAATCGCCGTGGCACCGACGTGCAGCACTTCGGCGGAGGCGGGCAGGATCGGCACGAGGTCACGCCTTACCGACGCGAACAGCGCTTCGGCGGCGCGGCGGGCGCGACCCTGATCGTTCGCAAGGCTGAATGTCGCGTCGCCATCCATCGCTGCATTCCCCTCCCGGAAACTCCAGCGGGCCGGGCGCCCGGCCGGTGAAGACCACAGATGGAATCCCTCGTCCGCCGGGGGCACGCGGCTACGGGACGGGATGTGCGTCAGGGGCGCCTTCGTCACAATAGGAACGGGACTTATCGCGGGACGCACCGCGTTTCCATCTTGCCAAATCCCTGCGACGATCTGTAATGAACCTGTACCCTTCCCGGTGCCGTGCGGTATGCTCCGCGGCCCGCGGGCGTTTCGAGATCTTACTCGGGCGTCTTCGCCGTCGGTTCCCGCGCCATGCTCGCCGGTGCTCCATGAGCCGGGCAGGTGACGGTTCAAGCTGCGGCCGCTCGGCTCGCGGCCTTCTTCGAAATCCGTGGCCGGCGGTATCCGGCCCAAAGAGTCTTCGCGAGGTCAGGGAGAGGATGGGAGGACACACAGCATCGGTTGCCGTTGCTCGTGTTCGACGCATGCGCGTTTCGCGTGGCGCCGCAGTCCCGTCGGCCCTGGCCAGGATCAACCCCACGCGCGCCGATCACCGGCGCCCAAAGGCGGTTGACGGCAATCCCTTCCCCACAGTTCCCGCGATCCACGTTTTCGGGTCGTCGCGCGCGTTGACCGTCCGGCCCGATGGGCCGGGACGGGGCGGCACGCCACGGGAGCCGCTCGGTTCGAGGAGAACGACGTCGACCGCCCTGTCGAAAGTTCGTCATGGCCAACAACAACAAGATGCTCATCGACGCGATGCACCCGGAGGAGACCCGGGTCGTCACGGTCCACGGCTCTAGGGTCGAGGAATTCGACTTCGAGGCCGCCAACCGGCGCCAGCTTCGCGGCAACATCTACCTCGCCAAGGTGACGCGGGTGGAGCCTTCGCTCCAGGCGGCCTTCATCGAGTACGGCGGCAATCGCCACGGCTTCCTCGCCTTCAGCGAGATCCACCCCGATTATTACCAGATCCCCCTCGCCGACCGGCAGGCCCTGCTGGAGGACGAGGCGCGCGACGCCGAGGAGCACCGCGAGCGCGAGGAGCGCAAGCCCCGCCGCCGCTCGCGCGGCCGCCGTGCCGAGGCCGCTTCCGCCAAGACCTCCGAGACCGTGAGCGTCGCGGATCCGTCGTCGGAGACCGACGGTTCGGCCGTGAGCGCCGGCGAGCAGACGGTGTCCGGGTCCGACGTGAACGAGGCCCACGGGGCGCATTCGGCCGAGACGGGCGGCGACGCGTCCGCCGAACTGGCGCAGGCCGAGCACGCCGTGGAATCCACCGAGGAAGCCGCAGCCCAGGCGAATGCCGACGAGGCCCCCGCGGCGGACGGTTCCGCGGCCGAAACCGACTCGGCCCCGGAGCCGCACGTCACTGCCGAAGCGCATGTCGCCACCGAGCCCCACGTGGAGCCCCACGTCGAGCCGGCCGCCGAGATCGACCTCGAGGCCGCGCCCATGGGCGGGTCCGCCGAGCCCGTCACGGCGCCTAGCGGCTCGACACCCGCCGAGACCGCAGAGGACGAATCCGACGAGGATGAGTCCGATGAGGAGGACGAAGACGACGACGATTCGGATGAGGATTCCGACGAGGACGAGGATTCGGACGAGGACGACGACGAGGATCACGAAGGCGAGGACGGCGAACGCGAGCCCAAAATCGCCCAGGTCGGCGGCAACGGCGACGCCCTGGCCGAGATCCCAGAGCGTCCGCGCACTTATCGGCGGCACTACAAGATCCAGGAGGTGATCAAGCGCCGCCAGATCATCCTGGTGCAGGTCGTCAAGGAAGAGCGCGGCACCAAGGGCGCCGCGCTCACCACCTACCTGTCGCTCGCCGGCCGCTATTCGGTGCTGATGCCCAACACCGGCCGCGGTGGCGGCATCTCGCGCAAGATCACCAGCGCCGCCGACCGCAAGCGCCTCAAGGAGGTCGCCCAGGATCTGGAGGTGCCGGAGGGCATGGGGGTCATCCTGCGCACGGCCGGCGCGTCCCGCACCAAGCCGGAGATCAAGCGCGACTTCGAATACCTCATGCGCCTGTGGGAGAGCGTGCGCGAGCTGACGCTGTCGTCCTCCGCTCCGGCTCTGGTCTACGAGGAAGGCTCGCTCATCAAGCGCGCCATCCGCGACCTCTACAACAAAGACATTGACGACATCCTGGTGGCGGGCGACGCGGCCTACCGCGAGGCACGCGACTTCATGCGCATGCTCATGCCCGGCCAGTCCAAGGTGGTGCAGCCGTATCGCGACCCGACCCCGATCTTCGCGCGCCACGGGGTCGAGCAGCAGCTCGACGCGATGTTCTCGACGCACGTCACGCTCAAGTCCGGCGGCTACCTCGTCATCAACCCGACGGAGGCGCTGGTCTCCATCGACGTGAACTCGGGCCGCTCGACCCGCGAGCACGACATCGAGGACACGGCGCTCCGCACCAACCTGGAGGCGGCGGAAGAAGTCGCCCGCCAGCTGCGCCTGCGCGATCTCGCCGGCCTTGTCGTCATCGACTTCATCGACATGGAGGAGAAGCGCAACAACCGCGCCGTCGAGAAGAAACTCAACGAGTGCCTGAAGAACGACCGCGCCCGCATCCAGGTCGGCCGCATCTCGCCGTTCGGCCTCCTCGAAATGAGCCGGCAGCGTATCCGCACCGGTATGCTCGAGAGCTCGTCGCTGCCCTGCGTCCATTGCGGCGGCTCGGGCTTCGTGCGGGCGACGGCATCGGTGGCCCTTCAGATCCTGCGCGCCATCGAGGAATCGCTGCTCAAGAGCGCCTCGCACAACCTCGTCCTGCGCACCCGCACGGAAGCGGCCCTCTACATCCTCAATCAGAAGCGGGGCCACCTGCACGAACTGGAAGTACGCTTCGGCGTCACCGTGACCATCGCGGCCGACGAGCGTCTCGCCACCACGGCGGCGTTCCAGCTCGATCGCGGCGAGCCGGCCGTGCGCGCCGAGGGCGCCATCACGGGCGTTCGCGCCATCGCCATCAACCCGGCGATGGAGACCGAGGACGACGAGGAGTTCGAGGACGAGGCGGTCGAGACCGCCGAGATCGAGGCGGAGACCGAGGCGCAGGGAACCGAGACCGAAGAGGTCCGCGAGGGAACGAGCGAAGGCGGGGAAGGTCGTGGCGGACGCCGCCGGCGCCGGCGCCGTCGTGGTGGACGCCAGGAGAATGGCGCCCAGGCCGGCGGCGAAGACGAAGGTCGCTCCGAAACCGACGAAGACGAGTCCGACGAACCCGGCGCGACCGCGCAGACGGAGGGTGACGAGGGCACTGCGGACGGCGAAAGCCAGCCCGAGGCTGCCAGCAATGGCGACGATGACGGCTCCGGCCGCCGCCGCCGCCGGGGCCGCCGCGGCGGTCGCGGCCGCGACCGTGACGGTCGTTCGCGCGAGGCCTCAAACGGCGAGATTCCGAACAGGACGTCGGGCGAAGATGCCGAGGACTACGAGCCCGAGACGGTGGCCGATGCCCCGACGGCCTTCGCTGGCGAAGAGCCGGTGAACGCGGAAGCCGTGGCCGAGGCGATGCAGCCCAGCGCCGAGCCGGTGGCCGTGGATCTGCCGGTGGCATCACCGCCATCCGAACCGATGTCCGAGGCTGCTGCGGAGGTCCCCGCCGATACCGGTCCGGCCGTCGAAGCCTCCCCGGTGCGGGAATCCGAGTCCGTCGCCGAGGCACAGCCCGCCGCGGCACAGGCTCCGGCCCCGGAGCCGGTCGCCGTCGTGTTGACGCCGTTCGATCCCGATCGGCCCAAGCGCGCCGGTTGGTGGTCCCGCACCAAAGCCGCCCTCTCGGGCGAATGACGCCGACGACTTCGCTGATCCTGTCTCCCTCCGACGTGGTTGCGGAGACAGGATCAGCCAGTCTGCGCGGTGCAAGGGCAAGCGTTAGAACCGCCCCGCGAAGCGATCGAACAGGTTGCGCATGCGACCAAACAGAAAGGCCGGACCGGGACATCCCGATCCGGCCTTTCCCGCATTCAAAAGCCCCTGGGGGCAGTCGAACCTACTTGGCGCCGAGGAGCTCTACGTCGAAGATCAAGGTGGCGTTGGGCGGGATCAGACCGCCTGCGCCGCGTGCGCCGTAACCCTGATCGGGCGGAATGATGAGAGTGCGCTTGCCACCGGTCTTCATGGTGGCGACGCCGGCATCCCAACCCGCGATGACCTGGCCGGCGCCGAGGGTGAAGCTGAAAGGCGTGCCGCGGTCCCGCGACGAGTCGAATTTCTTCCCGGGCTTGCCGTTGTCGTCGAGCCAGCCGGTGTAGTGGACGTTGACCTTCTGGCCGGCCTTCGGCTCGGGGCCGGTACCCACGACCTCGTCGCGGTACTGGAGCCCGGAGGGCAGGGTCACGGTCTCGGCGGCGGAAGACGCTGTGGTCATGGCGAGGAACAAGGCTCCGGTGAGGGCGAGGGTCGGGCGAAACATACGGCGCTCCTGTCTGGCGAACCGATGTGGGCCAGTCGCGAGGCACGATGTGGGGCGTCAGCGGCGGCCCATCAACCTCTGGGCCATCGCACTCTCCGCCAGATGCCGCTTCGCACCGGCTTTCGCCGCGTGCTCGAACCGGGCGAGGCGCACCCGCCGCTCCAAGGACACGAGCCCGCGCCCGCCATCCGGAACGGCGACGATCTCCGCGATGGTCTCGCGCTCGGGGTAGAGACTCTCCAGGGCCGATCCAGCGAGGGTCGCCGAGTCGAGGCGCTCGGCGAAGGCGGTCTCGTGCAGCACGCGCACGATCTCGGCTTCGAGGACAAGGCCCGGCGCCCCGGCCCGCTCGGCCTCGTCGTAGGTGGTCTTCAGGAGGCAGGCGGTTCCCCCGGCCAGGAGGGCGAGGCTGACGGCGAGCGGCCGTCCGTCGCGGGCAAGCGTATCGGCGCGCGCGCTCACGGGTCCCCCGCCTCCGGAGAACAATGCCCGGGCGAAGGCGGTATGCGGCGCCCGGCAGGCCATGGCGCTGCCGGCCGCGCCTTTCCAGCCGATCTTCTCGAGGGCGAGGAAGGTCTCGACGGCGGCGGCCAGGGCGTCGCCGACCGTCGCGGTCTCCAGGGTGAGGTGTCCGCCTTCGGAGAGGCGGCGCTGGCGTCGGCGGAGGTCCTTCAGGCGGGCACGGTGGGGATGGTCGGTGACGAAGGCGTCGTGGGATGGGCGTCGATCGAGCATCGGGCGCGCGAAAGCTTCGACCTCGCCGAGCGCCCAGCCATCGGCTTTCATGGCGGCGCAGAGGGCCTGTCCGAGGCGAGTCCCGGTGGCCAGCAGCGGCCAGCGCCAGGGCCGCCCGCCTGAGGCGGCGCGCAGGCCGGCCACGAGGGCGGCGAGGGTCGCGGGCCAATCCGGACCGTCCCCGACGAGGGGAAGGGTGGCGGTGACGAAGGGCGACAGGAACGGCTGCGCGACGGGACGGCCGAGGCCGCACAGGTCGTAGGTGGACCGGAACGGTAGCACTGCGTCGAGGCGTACGCCGGAGCGGACCACCACGATCCGGAGATCGTCGGGTGCGAGGCCTGCGGCGCGGTGGGTAGCCAGGACGTGGCGGCTGTAATGCGGATGTGGATCCATAGCCCGGCTGACGAGATCGTCCCAGGCCGCCCCCTCCCGCTCCAAGGCGGCCAGATCGAGAATCGCGAAGGTCGGGGTGGATGACGGAGCGGGCAGGCGACTTGGAGCGGTCATCGCACGATCTTCCGGAAGGGGCCGAGTCGAACCGGCGTCACGAGGCCATGGATCGAACGGGCGGCCAACGCCATGGCGAGTCCCCGCACGGTGCCGGCGACCGCCATGGCGAGGGCGGCTCCGATCACGCCGTAGGCCGGGATGAGGGCCCAGCAGAGCCCGGCGGCGAGGCCCAGGGTCGCGAGGGTGATGGCCGCGCAGACGCCTTCACCGCCCAGCATGGTCAGGAGATCCTCGCCCGGCCCGAACACGCTCGCGACGATGCTGCCGGCGACGAGGATGGCGAGGATCGGCAGGCTGCCGCGGAATTCCGGACCGAACAGGCCGAGGAGCAGGGGGGCGGCCACGAGGACACCGGCCCCGATGACGATGGTCGCCGCCAGGGTCAGGTTGGCCTGAATGCGGACGAGGCTGGTAAGGCCGGGCCGATCGCCCGCCGCGTGGATGGCGGCGAAGCGCTGCGCCGTGGCGGCGGAGGCGGCGAAGTGCACGAAGACGACGAATTGCTGAATGCGGGTCGCGGCGAAATACAATCCCACGGTGGCCGGCGGCATCAAGGCACTGAGGATCACGACATCGACGACATTGAAGCCCGCACTCGCGAGATCCGTCAGCGCGATCGGCAGGCAGGCTCGGAGCCATCGGCGCCATCGATACACGCGTGGACCGGGCGGGCAGACGGTTCGCAGGCGGAAGATCAGCCAGCCCGCCTGGAGCGCCACCGCGATGGCGGTTGCCATGAGGGTGCAGGCCACGGCGACCCAGGCCTCGGCCGGAGCGCCGGACCAGACCGCCCCCACCATCGCCACCATGATCAGGCCCTGGCGCAGGAGGTAGGGCGGCGCGATGGCGAGGATCGCCCAGTTCTGGCTTCGGGCGAGGCCCTCGCAGAAGTCCTGCAGGGCGAACAGGGGCAGGATCGCGGCGGCGAGGAGGATCGGCGCGCCGTAGGGACCGGCCAGTAGGGTACCCTCCGCCCGCAGGACGAGAAGGCCGCCGACCGCCAGCAGCAGGGCGCCCAGGATCGTGACGATGGCACCGCCGACGAGGAAGCCGCGCGCCGCGTCGCTCCGGCCCTGGGCCTGCTCGGTCGGTAAGAAGCGGCAGGCCCCCTGCGACAGGCCGAGGGTGGCGGAATGGCCGAGGATCCCGATCCAGACCCAGACGGCAGCGAAGATTCCGTACTCGGCGCCGCCCATGAGGCGGGCCATCAGCACCTGGGCAATGTAGGCGAAACCCGCCGAGGCGATGCGGATGGCGAACACGTCGAGGGCGGCCCGCGCCGGTCCGGTGCGAATGCCGCGCAGGCGCCCCAAAATGCCGCGCAGGCGCCCCAAGAGGGGACCGAGGTTCGACGCAGCGATGCGATCCGTCGCCATGCCCATCTGTGCTTCCCCGGCTCGACGGAACCGGGTTTAGAGCATGGGCCTTGCGGCGCGGTTAAGCGCGAAGGTCAATCGCCGGGCGCGATGAGGACGGGCGGCGGCGGCGACGTCGCCTTTGCTGCAGCGTCGCGGGGCGGAACGATCACAGCCGCGGGCGGCTTCGCCGTTCCGGTGACGGCGGGATCGGCCTGCAGCAGCGACAGGGTGATGGCGCGGGTGACGTGCTCGGCCATGCAGCGCAGGCCGAGATCATTGAGGCGGAACTGCGAGCCCAGGAGGTGCCCCTCCCCCTTCTGGCCCTGGCCGGAGAGATAGCGCATCGCCTCGTAGCGCTGCACCAGGGGCACGCCCTCGCGCAGGGCGACTTCCTGAACCTTGCGCACGAGGCTGTTGTAGTACTCGTCGGATGCGAGGCTGGCGGTGTAGACCGGCGTGACCAGCACCACGTCGATCTCGTGGCCCTTGATCCATTGCACGGTCTCGTCCAGGGCACTGGCGAAGGCCTCGGCGTCCACCCGCGCAAGGGCGTCGTGGGTGCCGACCTGCCAGATCACGAGGTCGGGCTCGACCTCGGCGACCATGTTGCGCAGGCGCTCGGCGGCACCGGATGCGATCTCGCCCTGCATGCCGCGGCTCTCCACCACCACGTCGACGTCGGGCAGGGAGCGCTCCAGGGCGGTCTCGAGCTTGACCGGGTAGGTCGCCGACGCCCCGAGCCCGGCCGAGGATGAACCGATGGTGAGCACCCGCACCGGGCGCTTCTCCTGCAGGGCGAGCTTGACCGCCCCGAGGCGTGCCAGGGTGTAGAGCTTCGAGCCCGGCACCCGGCATTCGGGCGACAAACTCACGTCGAGGGCTTCGGCCCCGTCGCTGCCGGCTGCGGGCTTCGGGGGCGAGACCACGGTGACCGGGCCCGCAGGGGAAGCCGGATTGGCCCACGCCGCCAGGCCCGACACGGCGAGCGTCAGGCTGGCGGCGAGGAGGGCCGCGGCTTGCGGGAGCGCCATTCGACGAACCATGCGGTGAAACCCAGTGCGATCACGCCCGATCCTACGACGGAAACGTCAACGAAGACACCGCCCCCCGTCCAGAAGCGGACCAGTTGCGCGGCGAGGCTGAGGAGCGATCCGATGGAGAAGACTGCGAGGGAATTGCGCCCGAGGCTGGCGAAGTACCCGGTCACCGGGCCGAGGCGTGGCGCCAGCACGGCGTAGAGGGTCTGGAAGGCGAGCAGCATCCCGACGAAGTGAATGAGCCGCGCGGGAGTCAGGTACGTCTTGTCGAAGGTGAAGAGCAGGCGCGGCTCTGGCACGAGGAGCGGGTCGGGCCGGATCTCGAGAACTGCCAGGACGATGCCCGTGGCGACGATGGCGATACCGAGGGGCACGAGGCGCACCGACCAAGTCCGCAGCCAGGGCGAGCGTCGGTTCCAGTCCTCCGCGACGAAGCCGAGGACGAGAAGGAGCTGCCAGCACAGGGGATCGAAGAACCAGTCGCCCTCCCCGGGCCAGGACGGCAGGTTCCACGCGAATACGAGGCTCGCCCCGTAAAGTCCGAAGGACAGGGCCAGGGCCGCGATGCTGTTCGCCCGGGCGAGGAGGACGAAGACCGGTGCGATCCCGAGCAGCACCACATAGAGCGGCAGGATGTTGAAGAACCCGAGCTGGTGCGTCAGCAGCACGAAGCCGACCATGGTCTGGATCGGGTCGGCGAAGAATCCACCGGCATTGTGCCATTCGAGGAGCAGCGGGTTGTCGAGGGCGAGGGCCGTGCCGGCGATCATCCCGAGCGCGAGCGCCATGGTGGTGATCTGCGCCCGATAGACCTCGATGGTGCGCGACAGCAGCCGCAGGACGGTCTTGAGGCGCGGCTCGGGATAGCCGTCCCGCCCCCGTGTGGCGATGCCGATGGACCAGCCGGCGAGGAACACGAACAGCTCGGCGGCATCCGAGATGCCGTACTGCGAGTAGGTGTAGCGCTCGAAGGTGTTGCCTGGGATGTGATTGACGAAGATCGTGACGAGGGCGAGCCCGCGCCAGAAGTCGATCGCGTTCGGTTCGCGCATCGGAAGATCCGGCTCCGTCGGCTCGAAAGGGCTTCGCGGGTGGGCCGACCCGGACGGTACGCCCCGCACGGCCGAGGCCGGCCGTGATACGGCGCGCTTAGCCGTCTGCAAAGGGTCGATCAGCCGCCGACACGTCCGTTCGCCGTGTGCGGCCGCACGGCTCAGAGCTGGCCTACGCCCTCGGCCCCTCACGTCACGTGGGGAACGCCTCTGCGGGCCGCCTGTTGCGTTAGGCTGGAGACGATGCATTTCATTCGCCTCACACGACCTCTCACCTCGATCGACCGAGTCCGTTTATGTCCTTCGCCACCGATGCTGCGCCGATCCCTACGGGCGTGCCGGGCCTCGACCAGATCCTCAACGGCGGTTACGCGGCCCAGCGGGCGCACCTCATCGAGGGTCGGCCCGGAGCGGGTAAGACCACCCTGAGCCTCCAATTTCTCATGGACGGCGTGAAGCTGGGCGAGCGGGTACTCTACATCACCCTGTCGGAAAGCCGGCGCGAACTTCTTTCGGTGGCCGAGCGCCATGGCTGGAACCTCGACGGCATCGACATCTATGAACTGGTGCCGCCCGAACTCAGCCTTGATGCGGAGCTTCAGCAGAGCCTGGTCCACTCCTCCGACCTCGAACTCGGCGAGACCCTGCAGATGGCGCTGGCCGAGATCGAGCGGGTGCGGCCGTCACGGGTGGTGTTCGACAGCCTTTCGGATATCCGCCTGCTGTCCCAGGGGGCCCTGCGCTACCGGCGTCAGGTGCTGGCCCTCAAGAGCTACTTCCTCATCAACAACGCGACCGTGCTGATGCTCGACGACCTCAGCGCGGACGACGTCAACCTGCATTCCCTCAGCCATGCGGTGATCCGCCTGGAGCAGGTGATCCCGGGCTACGGCGCCGCCCGTCGCCGGCTGCACGTCATTAAAATGCGGGGTACGAAGTACCATGGCGGCTTCCACGATTTCACCATCCTGAAGGGCGGCCTGCGCGTCCACCCGCGCCTCGTTGCCGCCGGGCGCCATGCTCCTTTTTCGGACGAGTCCGTCGCAAGCAACGTCCCCGAACTCGACAGCGTCCTCGGCGGCGGTCTCGACCGGGGCACCACGACCCTGGTGATGGGCCCCTCGGGCGCCGGCAAATCGACCTTGGCGCTGAGCTTCCTCGTTGCGGCCCTCGAACGGAATGAACACGCCCTCGTGCTCTCCTTCGACGAGACCATCGGTATCCTTCTCCGGCGTGCGGCCGGCGTCGGCATGAATCTCACCGGCCACGTCGAGGCCGGTCGCCTGCGGATCGAGCAGATCGATCCGGCCGATGTCTCGCCAGGCGATTTCGCGGCGCGCATCCGCGACGCCGTGGAGGAGGACGGCGCCCGGATCGTCGTCATCGACAGTCTCACGGGCTACATGAGCGCGATGACGGGGGAGCCGGCCCTCGTGCTGCAGATGCACGAGCTGGTGACCTACCTGAACCAGCAGGGCGTGGTCACCCTCCTGATCCTGGCCCAGCACGGCATGGTCGGTCGGATGGAATCCCCCGTTGACCTGACCTACGTCAGCGACACCGTGGTGATGCTGCGGTTCTTCGAAGCCTCGGGCCGGGTGCGCCGCGCCCTCTCGGTGCTGAAGAAGCGCACCGGATTGCACGAAGACACGATCCGCGAGTTCCGGATCGACCGAAAGGGCCTGCGGGTCGGCGAAGCGTTGACGGGGTTCCACGGGGTGCTCACCGGCGTGCCCACCTACGACGGCGACCGCCGCGACCTCCTCGACGACCGGGATACGGGAAAGTCCGAACTCGGCGGTCTTCATGCCGACTCGTGAATCCGTCGTCCTGATCCTTGCACCCATCGGCCGGGACGGGAAGGTGGCGCAGGCGATCCTGCAGGAGGTCAGCATCGCCTCACACATCGCGGCGAACCTCGCCGACCTCGTCGCCGGGCTCGATGGCGCCGCATGCGCGGTCATCACCGAGGAAGCGCTCCTGAAGTCGGACCGTCGCGCCATCGCCGGTTGGGTGAAGCGTCAGCCGACCTGGTCGGACTTCCCCTTCGTGCTTCTCAACCATCGCGGGGCAACGCCCGACGAGCGCCTGACCGGACTTCTGGGCAACGTCACCGTTCTCGAACGCCCGTTCCACCCCGCCGTCCTTGCTAGCGCGGTACGCTCGGCCCTGCGGGCGCGGCGCCGGCAATGGGAGGTCGAAGCGCATCTTGCGGAACGTGAGAAGACCCACGAGCGCCAGGCGCTCCTTATCCGCGAGCTTCATCACCGGGTGAAGAACACCCTCGCGACCGTCCAAGGTCTCCTCGGGGCCACGGCGCGCAGTACGAAGAACATCGACACGTTCTACCATTCCTTTTCCGACCGCATCGTATCGCTGGGCAAGACCCATACGCTTTTGACGGAAGATTACTGGCAGACGGCGCCCCTGCACGAGCTCCTGCAGAACGAGCTTGGCCATTACAACGCGGCTGATGGCAAGCGCATCGTCCTCAATGGTCCGGCCATCGAGCTCGCCGCCGACCTCGCGGTACCGGCCGGAATGGCATTCCACGAATTGACCACCAATGCGGCCAAGCACGGCGCCCTGTCGCAGCCGGGAGGCAGGATCGCCGTGACGTGGTCGGTGACGCAGGGGGAAACCGGCCGTACGCTCAACCTCGATTGGACGGAATCCGGCGGACCGACCGTGTCCGTCCCGGAACGCAAGGGCTTCGGTTCGACCCTGCTGCAGCGGGTGCTGGCTCAGCAATGCAACGCACTCGTCGCCATCGAATACGACCCCGCCGGTCTGCGCTTCCATCTGGAGGCGCCGATGCCGGAGGAACGGCTGGTGCCGAGCTATTGACGCTCGGTGCGCCTACTTCACGATGCGGTCGAGGCGGTTGTTGACGAAGAAGTACAGCTCTTTCGCGCCGGGCTCCGTGTAGAGCACCTGGACCTCGCGGCCCGAACGCCCCTCACCGACGAGAACATCCGTCGGCGGCTTACCCTTGAGGCGCACCAGATCGCATTCGCCGATGCCGGGCTCGATGGCGGCTGCCGTCGTAGGTACCGGGCCGGTACAGGTGCCGTCGCCGGTCAGCACCAGACCGGAAAACGTGGGCGCCGGTGCGGGCCTCGGTGCGGGTGCCGCCACCGGTACCGGCTCGTGAACCCGTGTCTCCACGCTGGTACAAGCGGACAGACCCCATCCGATGAGGACGAGCGCGCCGAGATGCGGCAGCGGGTGCGCGGAGTCTGAGATCACGGCGTATCCTTGGATCGAGACTTGCCGGCGTCGCCTCCCGGTATCCGCCGCGCGTCCAGCGCCTTCGCGAACAGGTCGGCGGCATCCTTATGGAAGGCGGCGCGCGAATCCGGGCGGGAATAGAACATGTGTCCGCCCGGGTACACGGCGAGATCGAGGCGGCCGCCGCCAAACGCCGGCATCTGGTCGATGAGGAGTTTCGAGGCGAAGTACGGCGTCACTAGGTCGGTGAAGCCATGGGCCACCAGCACCCGCAGATTGCCGTCGAGCGCCAGGACGCCGCGCAGGGTACCGATGGCCTCCGGCGCCATGCGCCCGCTGCCCCAGGTCCAGCCCCGATTGACCGCGTTGTTGAGGAGTTCGTAGCGGAGATCCGGCACCTTCCAGTTCAGGCGCTCCGTGTAGAGGGCGATCATCGCGCTCGTCAGCGGCGCCTGGATGGCCGTGAGCAGCGGATCCTCGAAGCCCGACGACAAGGCCGCCGGGTCGGGGTCCCAGCCGGTGACGCCGGTGTCGTAGGCGCTGGCGACGCGGCCGGTGTCGCGGCCGATCTCGCGCTGGACGCCGTTCGACGACAGCCGCCCGGCCTGCCGGCGGACGAAGGCCGGATCGAGCCCGGCGAGGCCCCCGACGCGGTCGGCGAGGCGCGCCACGGCGGCGGTGTCCGACGGACCCTTCAGGAGGTCGGCGAGGTAGGGGCCGGTGGCGTAGGCCTCCGCTTCGGCCAATGTCGCCCGTGTCGGCGTGCCCCCCGCCCGTTCGATGGCGGCGGCGGCGAAGGACGGCAACTTGAGGACGTGCCCCCACGGCGTCGTGCGCGGGGTCTGAAGCCAGGCGAAATCGAGGACCGGCGAGAGCAGGACGAGGCCCGACAGGCCGATGCCGATCTCTTCCTGAAGCTTCGCGGCGATGAGCGGCCCCCGGAACCCGCCGTAGCTCTCGCCGACAAAGAATTTCGGTGCCGCCATGCGTTCGTTGACGCGCAGCCAGCGGGCGATGGCCGAGGACAGGACCGACGCGTCGGACTCCACAGTCCAGTACTTCTTACCGTCTCCGTCTGCCGCGCGGCTGTAGCCGGTCCCGACGGGATCGATGAAGACGAGGTCGGTGAAATCGAGCCAGGTGCCGTCGTTCGGCACCAGATCGACCGGCGCGGACGGGCTGATGCTCGCTCCCTCGACCGGGAGGCGCCACGGCCCGAGGGCGCCGATGTTGAGGTAGGCCGAGGCAGCCCCCGGACCGCCGTTGAGGGCAAAGGTGACGGGGCGCGGCGCACCCTCCTTGCCCGGCATCGTGTAGGCGACGTAGGCAATCTCCGCCTGGAGCTTGCCGGCCTCGTCCACGAGGGGCAGGCTGCCGGCGCGCGCCGTGAAAGCCAGGATTCGCCCATCCGGCAACGTGACCTTGTGCTCGGTCACCGCGTCGGCGGGCAGCTTGCGCCCTTCGGGCCCCCGCGCTTCGGGGGGCTTTCGCACTTCCTGCGCCGGACGCTCTCCATGCGGCGAGGGCTGAGCGATGAGCGGCGTGGCGGCGATCAGCACGGCCGCGAGGCCGAGGGCGAGGCGTTGCATGGCGTATCCTTCGGGGGCGTGCATCAGGCCTTCTTCTGCCAGCGACCATCCTCGTCCTGCTGCCAGTAGGCGATGGTGTGTCCGGCGGCCTTGGCCTCCTTCCACTGCTCTCGGGCGCGCAGGAGGGCGTCCTGATCGGTGCCGTCGAACAGCACGCAGATGCGCGCATAGTCGGCGGCGTCCGCCGGCAGGGGCGCGCCCTCCACGAGGAAGCGGATGGCGGCTTCGTTGGGGTTCGTGTCCCTGAGGGTCAGGACGACGGGCTGGCCGGCATGGTCCGGGTCACGGTCGGTGCCGTGGGGCAGAAAGCTGTCGTCGGTATAGGTCCATAGCCCATCGTCCAGGGCCTGGAGACGCTCCTCGCTCGCCGCCTGGATCGCCGCCCGCCAGTCCCGGGCCAGGGAGCGCTCGACGAGGCTCGGCAGGACACGTTCCAGGGGCTGGTGCTGCAGATGATAGAACAGGATTTCGGTCACACGGGCATCCGTCTGGGTCGCGGCGGAACGCGGGGCGTCGGGACCCGATACCACGTCGCCGTCAGATAGGTCCGCACCGGCAGTTTGACAGCCGCATCTCAACGTCACTCGGCCTCGATGAAATGCGGGACGAACAAGGCCGTGTCGGTGGTGACCGGACCGGCCCCCTCGCGCACGCAGATGCCGACCGCGACGTCCCCGACGATCCAGGACCCGACGAGTGGTCGCCTGCCGTTGAAATCGGGCAGCTCCGCCAAGCCCTGACGGATGAACCCCTCGGTGCCGTAGGGTCCGCCGGCATTCGACAGGACCTGGCCGTCCCGCAGGATCAGCACGTTGGCGCCCTCGCGCGAGTACAGGGGCTTTCGCGCGAAGGACTGCCCGAGGCTCGCCTTCGCCGGATCGGTCTCGAAGAAGGCCGGCAGCAGGTTGGGATGGCCGGGTTCGCGGGCATAAAGATGGGCGAGCAGGCCCTTGTTGGAGAGAACCGCCTTCCAGGACGGTTCCAGGAACCGCGTCGGCGTGGCGTGGAGCGCCGTGCCGAAGGGGTCGGCGAAAGCCCATTCCCACGGGTAGAGCTTGAACAGCAGCGGGATCGGGCAGAGCACCCGATCGACGAAGGTGCCGTCCGGTCTGAGACCGATGTCGGCCAGATCGAGAAAGCGCGTTCCGAGCCCGGCCTGACGCGCGCAATCCTCCAGATACGCCACGGTGCCGCGATCCTCGGGCGCGTCGGCATAGGCCGTGAAGGCCACGTCGCCCCCGGCGCCGATCTCGCGAAACCGCGCGATCAACCGCTCGTGGACGGTGTTGAACTGGTCGGCCCCTGGGGGAAGGCGGCCGGAGGCCATCGCGTCCTCACGCCAGAGCCACTGGAACACGCCGGTCTCGTAGAGGGCGGTCGGGGTATCGGCGTTGTATTCGAGGAGCTTGGCTGGGTCGATGCCGCCATAGGCGAAGTCGAGGCGGCCATAGAGGGACGGGTCGCCCCGCCGCCAGCTCACTCGCACCGCGTCCCAGGCGTGCTCGGGGATCGCCAGGGAGGCGAGGATGCGCTCATCTTCCACCGCGTCGGCGACGAAGGCGAGGCAGAGGGCATGGAGCTCGGTGCTCGGCCCCTCGATGTCCGCCTCGATCTCCGCGAGGGTGAAGCCGTAGGCATGGCTCTCGTCCCAGTAATCCAAGCCGTCGGAGCCGTGGAAGGTGAAGCCGTTGGCGCGGGCCGTCGCGCGCCAGTCGGGCCGGGCCCCGAGGGGAACGCGGCGCATCAGCCGCCGCTTCCATGGCTCGAACCGCTACCATGGGCCGAGAAACCGCGCCCAGTGCCGCCGAACCCGCCGAAGCTGGCGCGCCGGACGGCGGACGAGGCGACGCGGGCACTCGATGCCGTACCGCCGCTGCTCGTGACGACACGGCCGCCCCAGCCCGTGCAGTACCCGCCACCACCGCCACTGCCGACGAATCCCCGGGCCGCCTCTTCGGGGCGGTGATCATAGACCGGCTGTGGGGTGAGTTCCTGCTCGGGCCGCCGGCCGAGGAGGAAGGCCGCCATGATCGGCACGAACTGGCCCGTGTCGCTCGCAGCGACGACGGCGCCATTCAGGCAACGGTTCGCGCCGTGATGGGCTTCGCACCCCGTGAGCGTTCCGTAGCGCGGCGCGGAGTCCGGGTAGGCGGCCAGCGCCGTGGCATAGTCGCGCCGGCAATCCGCCTCCGTGCGAACTCGGCCGGCCGTACAGGCCTCGGGGGTCGGATAGACGAGGACATCTTCCTCGCGCTGGGATGGATCGACCTGCGTCAGGGCCAGGGCTGTGGCACCGGCGCCCGCCAGCAGAACGAGGGTGACGGTCTGCGAGCGCTTCGAGCGCGACGCCGACGATTCGGTCTGCGATGCCATCTCAGATGCGGCGCGACGCACGGTCCTCTCCCGCGCGACCGGGTTGTCGCGCCATGCCGAAGCTTAGCATCGGCCGGGCGCCTTGGAAGCGCGCGATCGTAGGAAAAAGTCCGGCGGGACGCCCGGCGGGAAGGCGTCAGTAGGTCATCGCCGCCGCGTCGACGAGGCCGCCGGCCAGGGAGAACGCGGCGATGAGGATGGCGGCCGAAACCTCGCCGGCCTCGATCCGCCGCGACAGGTCGGGCAGGATCAATCGCACGACGAGGTAGATCAGGATCTGCACCACGAGGGCGACGAGGCCCCAGATTACGCAGTCGAGAATCGTCTGTGCGTTGGTGATCGCGGCCGCCAGCGGCAGGGTGTAGCCGATGAGGCTTCCGCCGAGCGCCAGGGCCGCCGCGCTGTTGTTGGCTCGGATGAGGGCGATTTCGCGATGCGCCGTCGCCGACAGGTAGACCACGAGATAAAGTGCGACGAGCCCAGCGGCCGCCGCCATGTAGGCGAGGAAGGCGGGAAGCCCCGAGATCGAGACCATCGCCCTCTCCTCAGACAAGCCGGCTCTGGACGATGGCCGCCCCGACGAAGCTCTGGAACAGCGGATGCGGCTCGAACGGACGGGACTTCAGTTCCGGGTGGAACTGCACACCGATGAACCACGGGTGGCCGACATGCTCGACGGTCTCCGGCAGGAGCCCGTCCGGCGACAGTCCGGAAAACCGCAGGCCCTTGGCCTCCAGGCGCTCGCGATAGGCCATGTTGACCTCGTAGCGATGGCGGTGGCGCTCGGAAATGGCCGTTGTGCCGTAGATCTCGGCGATCTTGGTGTCGGCGTGCAGGGTCGCATCATACGCGCCGAGCCGCATGGTGCCGCCGAGGTCGCCGGCGGCCGCGCGCTGCTCCAGCTCGTTGCCGCGCAACCATTCGGTCAGCAGGCCGACCACGGGCTGCGTGGTCTCGCCGAACTCCGTCGAGTTCGCCTCCGGCACGCCGGCCAGTGACCGGGCCGCCTCGATCACGGCCATCTGCATGCCGAAGCAGATGCCGAAATACGGGATCTTGCGCTCGCGAGCATAGCGGGCTGCCCGGATCTTGCCCTCGGCGCCGCGCTGGCCGAAGCCGCCGGGGACAAGAATGCCGTTGATGCCTTCGAGGAAGGGCGCAGGGTCCTCGCGCTCGAACACCTCGGCCTCGATCCATTCGAGGTTCACCCTGACCCGGTGGGCGATGCCGCCATGGGTCAGGGCCTCGGTGAGCGACTTGTAGGCGTCCTTCAGCCCCGTGTACTTGCCGACGATGGCGATGGCGACCTCGCCCTCGGGGTTGCGTACGCGCTCCGAAATGGTCTTCCACCGGGTCAGGTCCGGCTCCCCCTTCGGTTCGATGCCGAAATGCGCCAGCACCTCGCGGTCGAGGCCGGCCTCGCGGTACGAGAGCGGCACGTCGTAGATGGAATCGACGTCGCGCGCCTCGATGACGGCGGTCTCGCGGACGTTGCAGAACAGGGCGAGCTTGCGGCGCTCGTCCACGGGGATCGGACGATCGCAGCGGCACAGCAGCATGTCGGGCTGAATACCGATGGAGCGAAGCTCCTTGACGGAATGCTGCGTCGGCTTGGTCTTCAGCTCGCCGGCCGATGGGATGTAGGGCAGCAGAGTCAGGTGCACGAAGGCAGTGGCGCCGCGCGGCAGTTCCTGACCGAGCTGACGGATCGCCTCGAAGAACGGCAGGCCCTCGATGTCGCCCACCGTACCGCCGATCTCGACGAGCACGAAGTCGAACGCCTCGTTGCCCTCGAGCACGAACGCCTTGATGGCGTTGGTCACGTGCGGGATGACCTGAATGGTGGCGCCAAGATAGTCGCCGCGCCGCTCCTTGGTGATGATGTCGAGGTAGATTCGGCCCGTGGTGATGTTGTCGGCCCGCGTCGCCGGCAGACCGGTGAAGCGCTCGTAATGGCCGAGATCGAGGTCGGTCTCGGCTCCGTCGTCGGTGACGAACACCTCGCCGTGCTGCGTCGGGCTCATCGTGCCCGGATCGACGTTGAGGTAGGGGTCGAGCTTGCGCAGGCGGACCGTGTGGCCGCGCGCCTGGAGCAGGGCCGCGAGGGCAGCCGATGCGAGACCCTTGCCGAGCGAGGAGACCACGCCGCCGGTGATGAAAACGTACCGCGTCATGGGCCTCGGTCCATAAACAAGGGTGGACGATTCGCCAAACCACAAAAACGCTTATCCCCCGCGCCGCGAGGGCAGGCGCAGGGTATCGCGTCCGGAACGACAATCGGAGATCAGGCCCGACCGAAATCGGACCTACGAAGTTCGTGCGGCCTACCGCCGGCCGAGATCAGCGCGACTGCGGCGCCTCGGGAGCCGCCGGGGCGACGGGAGCGGTCGGAGCGGCAGGGGCCGCCGGCTGAGCGCCGCCCTGATTCTGCCGAAGGGTGTCGAGCAGGTTGCCGGCATTCGGCTGGTTGGCGGGCTGAGATGTGCCGGCACCATCCAGGATCGACCGCGGCGCGGCGCTGCGATGCGACAGGACCCCGAGCGTCATGCTGGTGGCAAAGAACAGGGCGGCCAGGATCGCGGTGGCCCGGGTCAGGGCGTTCGCCTGACCGCGCCCGGTCATGAAGCCGGACACGCCGCCGCTGCCGCCACCGCCGAGACCGAGGCCACCCTCGGAGCGCTGGAGCAGCACCACGGCGATGAGGCCGAGGACGACGATGAGATGGATCGAGATCAGGACGGTCTGCATCTTTTATCCAGGGGCGGCACCGGGCACGGCACACGCGGGAGGGATCGGACGCGACGCACGCACCCGCGCCGGCCGCTTATTTGGCCGGCTGTTACACGAGAACGCACGCGAACGCCACTTCTCCCAACGGCTACCGGGCGTAGGCGTCGACGATCCCCAGGAAGTCGTCGGCCACGAGGCTGGCGCCCCCGACGAGGGCGCCATCGACGTTCTCGACGGCCATCAATTCTCGGGCGTTGCCGGGCTTGACCGAGCCGCCATAGAGGATGCGCACCTTTCCGGCCTCCGGGCCGATGAGCTGGCCGAGCATTTCGCGCAAGGACGCATGGACCTCGGCGATATCGGCTGGCGTCGGGGTCAGGCCGGTGCCGATGGCCCAGACCGGCTCGTAGGCGATGACCGTGTCGGCGCCCGTGGCGCCCTTGGGCACGCCGATGGCGAGCTGCGCCCGCACGATGTCGAGGGTCCGGCCCTCCTCGCGTTCGTCCTGGGTCTCGCCGACGCAGATGATGCCGCACAGGCCGGCGCGGCGCGCACCGAGCGCCTTGGCGTGGACGCCGTCGTCGGTCTCGTGGTGGTAGGCCCGGCGCTCGGAATGGCCGACGATCACGTAGGAGGCGCCGAGATCGGCCAGCATCTCCGCCGAGATGCTGCCGGTGAAGGCACCGCTGCGCTTGGCGTGGAGATTCTGGCCGCCGATGGCGATGGGCGAGCCGTAGACCGCCGCGACGCAGGACGAAATCAGGGTCGAAGGCGGGCAGATCAGGACATCGACGTCGCCGAGCAGATCCGGGCTCAGACCGTTGCGCACCGCCTCTACGACGGAGACGGAGGCGCGCAGGCCGTTCATCTTCCAGTTGCCCGCGACCAGTGGCCTGCGCCCCGTCTTCGTCATGGATCTCCGCTCCACCTGTCGACCAGTCCAGCTTCGTGCCGGCCCTACCAGATCAGTCGGGCGGGGCGCAAACCGGCGGGGCGTCGGGCCGGCGGTCTTTGCGATGGCGTGCGGATGGTCTATCGCGGGCGACCTTCAGAGTGGCGCCGGCCCGTCCGCGCGCCATTTTCAAAGACAAGAACCCGGACCTTTCGATGCTGACGAACATGCGCAAGGCGAGCCAGCACTGGCTCGGCAAGATCATCCTCTCCGTGGTGTTCGTCTTCCTCATCGCCGGCGTCGCGATCTTCGGCGTCGAGGAATTCTTTCGCGCCGGCTCCACATCGACGGTGGCGACCGTCGGCAAGACGCCGATCTCGGCCGAGGCCGTGCGCAGCGCGTACCAGAACCAGCTCCAGCGCTACCAGAGCCAGACCCGCCGCACCCTGACGCCGGACCAGGCCCGGGCGCTCGGCCTCGACCGTCAGGTCCTGGCCCAGCTCGTGAGCGAAGCGTCCCTTGACCACCAGACCGCGTCCCTCGGCCTGAGCATCCCGGACGCCGCCGTCCTGCGCGCCATCCGCGAGGAAAAGAGCTTCCAGGGCGCCGACGGCAAGTTCGATCCGTCGCTGTTCTTCCAGACCCTTCAGCGTGCCGGCCTCAACGAGGCGACCTTCGTGCGCGAGCAGCGCTCCGTCGCCGCCCGCCTCCAGCTCGCCGAGGCGGTGGCCGCCGACCTTCACGTGCCCGCCGCGCTCCGCGAGGCGGTGCACCGCTACACCACCGAGCGGCGCGCCGTGGCGCTCATGATGCTGCCGCCCTCCTTCGCGGGCGAGGTCGCACCTCCCACGGACGAGGTGCTCAAAGCCTACTACGACGAGAACAAGTTCGCCTTCCGCGCACCCGAGACCCGCGCCGTGAACCTCCTCGTCCTCGACCCCCAGGCCATGGCCAAGCCCGACTCTGTGAGCCCGGAGGACATTGCCAAGCGCTACGAGGCCGACAAGGCGAAGTACGGCACGCCGGAGCGCCGCACGATCCAGCAGATCGTGTTCTCTGACGAAGCATCGGCGGAGGCCGCGCGGAAGAAGATCGAGGCCAACGAAGCGCCGTTCGAGGCCGTCGCCGCCGAGAGCGGGGCTGACGCCAAGAACCTGACCCTTGGCACCCTCACCAATGCCGAGCTGTTCGACAAGCCCGTGGCCGACGCCGCCTTTACACTCGCCAAGGACGCCGTGAGCGCACCCGTGAAGGGACGGTTCGGTACCGTGCTCCTGCGCGTCACCGCCATCGAACCCGGGACCCTGAAACCCCTGGCCGACGTACAGGCCGACATCGCCAAGGCCATCGCGCTGGAGCGCGCCACGGACGGCATTGAGGCGGCCCACGACGCCATCGAGGACGCCCGCGCCAACACGAAGCCGCTCCCCGAAATCGCCAAGGATCGCGGCCTCCCCCTCGTGGCGGCTCCGGTCCTGAATGCGCAGGGCCTCGACGCGGACGGCAATCCCGTTGCGGGCATCCCCGACCGCGAGACCACCGTTACGGCCCTGTTCCGCTCCGAGATCGGTGGCGACAACGAGCCCCTGCGCACGAAGTCGGGCGGCTATGTCTGGTACGACGTCACCAACATCGACCGCGCCCACGACAAGCCTCTGGAGAACGTCCGCGACGAAGTCGTGGCGCGCTGGCGCGCCGCCGAGAGCGCGCGCCTCCTCGCCGCTAAGGCCAAGGAGCTGTCCGACCGCCTCGACAAGGGCGAGAGCGTCGAGGCCGTGGCCCAGGCCGCCGGCCTCAACGTCGAGTCCGTGTCCGACATCGCCCGGAATCAGCCGCAGGGCGACCTCACCGCCGACGTGGTGAACCGCATCTTCGCCACGGCGATGGACAAGTCGGCCTCGGCGGAAGCCGGCGAGCGCCGCGCCCTGTTCAAGGTCACGGCCGCCACCATGCCGGCCTACGTCCCCGGTGCCCCGGCCGACACGGCGATCGCCAAGCGCTTCCAGTCGACGCTCGCCGACGATGTCCTCGGCGAGTACATCGCCGAGGTGCAGAAATCCGTCGGCATCACCGTCAACCAGGCGGCCTTCCGTCGGGCCGTCGGCGGCGGCGAGTATTGATCGATCGATGACGCAAGCCCCCGAAGACGCGGCCTTCACGGAGGCCTACGAGGCGGGGCGCCCGACCCTCCTCAACCTCACCCTCCTGGCCGACCTCGAGACGCCCGTCGCCGCCTTTCTCAAGCTGCGCGCGCGCTATCCCGGGGCGGCCTTCCTGCTCGAATCCGTCGAGGGCGGCGTGGTGCGCGGCCGCTACTCGATGATCGGCCTCGATCCGGATCTGGCCTGGCGCTGCCGCGACGGCCGGCCCGAGATCGCCCGCGATCCCGGCCTCACCGCGTTCGTCGCCGAGGACGCGCTCCCGCTCGCGAGCCTGCGCGCCCTCATCGCCGAGAGCGCCATCGGCGTCGAGACCGAGGCCGAGGCTCTACCGCCCATGGCGGCGGGCCTGTTCGGCTACCTCGGCTACGATATGGTCCGGGCCATGGAGAATCTTGGGAGCCCGAACGCGGACCCACTCGGCGTGCCCGACGCGATCCTCGTCCGACCGCGGGTGATGGTGGTGTTCGATTCCGTGCGCGACGTGATCACCGTGGTTGGCCCCGTGCGGCCCGAGCACGGCGTCACCGCGCGCGCCGCCTACGAGGCCGCCCTCGCCCGCCTGGAACGGGTGGCCGAGGCCCTGGAAGGCCCCCTGCCCATCGAGGCGCGCATCGACCCGTGCACCATGGCGGCCCCCGAGCCCGTTTCGAACACCACGCCGGAACAGTATCTCGGCATGGTGGCGCGGGCGAAAGAGTACATCGTCGCCGGCGACGTGTTCCAGGTGGTGCTGTCGCAGCGCTTCGAAGCGCCGTTCACCCTGCCGGCCATCGCCCTCTACCGCTCCCTGCGGCGCACGAATCCGGCCCCGTTCCTGTGCTACCTCGACTTCGAGGCGTTTCAGGTGGTGTGCTCGTCACCCGAGATTCTCGTGCGGGTGCGCGACGAACGCGTCACCATCCGGCCCATTGCCGGAACGCGCCGGCGCGGCGCGACACCGGCCGAGGACAAGGCCCTCGCCCAGGAGCTACTCGCCGATCCGAAAGAGCGCTCGGAACACCTCATGCTGCTCGACCTCGGCCGCAACGATGTCGGCCGCGTCGCAAAGATCGGGTCCGTCACCGTCACGGGCTCGTTCTTCCTCGAATACTACAGTCAAGTGATGCACATCGTCTCCAATGTCGAGGGTGACCTCGACCCGCGCCACGACACCCTCGACGCCCTCGCGGCGGGATTTCCCGCCGGCACGGTCTCGGGCGCGCCGAAGGTGCGGGCCATGGAGATCATCGACGAGCTGGAGCGCGAGAAGCGCGGTCCCTATGGCGGCTGCATCGGCTACTTCGGCGCGCGGGGCGAGATGGACACCTGCATCGTCCTGCGCACGGCCATCGTGAAGGACGGGCGCATGCACGTTCAGGCGGGGGCCGGCATCGTCTACGATTCCGACCCGGCCTCCGAGCAGCAGGAATGCGTCAACAAAGCCAAGGCCCTGTTCCGCGCCGCCGAGGATGCGGTGATGTATGCGAGCCGGGCGCGGCGGGGGCAGTAGGCGCCAGGATTGACCGGGCCGCCCCGTGCGGTCAAACCGCCGTCACTGGCCAGTGAGCGACCGATGTCCAACGTCCTCGTCATCGACAACTACGACTCGTTCACGTGGAACCTCGTCCACCTGATCGGTCCCCTGTGCGGCTCCATCGACGTGGTCCGCAACGATCGGATCACGATCCCGGAGATCCGCGAACGGGCGCCCGATGCCGTGGTGCTGTCGCCGGGGCCGTGCTCGCCCAACGAGGCCGGCATCTGCCTCGACGTGGTGCGCGATCTGGCGGCCGAGATCCCGATCTTCGGTGTCTGCCTCGGGCTCCAGGCCATCGGGCAGGCCTTCGGTGGGGACGTGGTGCGGGCGCCCGCCCCCATGCACGGCAAGGTCTCGTCCATCGAGCACCGGGCCTCGGGCATCTTTCGCGGGCTCAATGGCCCGTTCGATGCGACGCGCTACCATTCCCTCGTGGTCGAGCGCATGAACTTCCCGGAGGCGCTGGCCGTGACGGCGGAGGCCGACGGCCTCATCATGGGACTGCAGCACACGCGCCTTCCGGTGCACGGCGTGCAGTTCCATCCCGAGAGCATCCTGTCGCATCACGGTTCCCAGATCCTGCGGAATTTCCTCGACATCGCGGCAGCCTGGAACGCGGCGCGTGACAAGGACCGGCCCGGCGTGCATTGAGCCATCAATCAAAGCTGATTGATCTCATTCCAAACGGCCCGTGGATTCGTTCAGGTGGATTCGTTCAAGCCGCTCCTCGCGAAAGTCGCCGCCGGCACGAGTCTCGATCGCGCCGAGGCCCGCCGTGCCTTCGACGATCTGCTGTCCGGTGAGGTGACGCCGGTCCAGGCCAGCGCCTTCCTCATCGCCCTCAAGGTGCGCGGCGAGACGCCCGACGAGATCGTCGGTGCCGTCGAGGCCATGCGGGCGCGGATGCTGCCCGTGGCCGCCATGCCGGGCGCCATCGATGTCGTCGGCACCGGCGGCGATCATTCCGGCAGCTACAACGTCTCAACGCTGGCCGCGATCGTCACGGCTGCCTGCGGCGTGCCCGTGGCCAAGCACGGCAACCGCGCTGCCACCTCGCGTTCGGGCGCCGCCGACATTCTGTCGGCTTTGGGTGTCCGCATCGGTCTCGACCCGGACTGCCTTGCCCGCTGCCTCGCCGAAACCGGCCTGTGCTTCATGTTCGCCCAGACCCACCACGGCGCCATGCGCCACGTAGCACCCGTACGGGCTGAGTTGCCGACGCGCACGATCTTCAACCTCCTCGGTCCCCTCGCCAACCCGGCCGGGGTCAAGTTCCAGCTCTTCGGCGTCTCGGCGCCGGCCTGGGCCGAGCCCCTGACCCGGGTGCTGGCCGAACTCGGCAGCGAGCGCGTCTGGACCGTGCACGGCTCCGACGGCCTCGACGAGATCACGGTGACCGGCCCCACCGCCGTGGTGGCGTTGGACGCAGGACATCTGACGCACGCCACCCTGGACCCGCGCGAGGTCGGTCTCGGCCTCCACACCCTCGACGCCCTCCGGGGCGGCGACCCGGAACACAACGCCGCCGCCCTGCACGGAGTGCTGGAGGGTGCGCGCAACGCCTACCGCGACATCGGCGTCATCAATGCCGGCGCCGCCCTCGTGGTGGCGGGCGCCGCCGCGACCCTCCGTGAGGGCGTCGTGCGGGCGCAAGACGCCCTCGATACCGGAGCGGCCCGCGCGACGCTGGCCGCCCTCGTCCACGTCTCGAACTCCTGAAGGCCGTCTCATGTCCGATTCCGAGACCGACGACACGGCCTCCCCCGGGCGGAACGACGTGCTCGCCCGCATTGAGGCCTACAAACGGCGCGAGATCGCCGAAGCGAAGCTGCGGGTGCCGCAGACCAAGCTCGAGAAGCGGGTGTCCGGCATGAACCCACCCCGAGGCTTCGCCGACGCCATTGCGGCCCATATCGCGCAAGGCCGCCCTGCCCTCATCGCCGAGGTGAAGAAGGCCTCGCCGTCGAAGGGGCTGATCCGCGCCGATTTCGACCCCGCCGCCATCGCCAAGGCCTATGAGAAGGGCGGCACCACCTGTCTTTCGGTGCTCACCGACACGCCCTCGTTCCAGGGCAAGCCGGAATATCTCACCCAGGCCCGCGATGCCTGTTCGTTGCCGGTCCTGCGCAAGGATTTCCTGTTCGAGCCCTATCAGGTGTTCGAGGCCCGGGCCTGGGGCGCCGACTGCATCCTCGCCATCATGGCCTGCCTCGACGACGACGAGGCGGAAGCCGTGGTCGAGACTGCGCACGACCTCGGCATGGACGTGCTGGTGGAAGTCCACGACGATGCCGAGCTCGCCCGGGCGATTCCCCTCGGCACGAAGCTCATCGGCATCAACAACCGCGACCTCAAGACCTTCGAAGTCTCGTTCGAGACGGCGATCCGCCTCGGTCACTCTGTGCCGAAGGACCGAATCGCCGTCGCGGAAAGCGGCATCTCCGGGCATGCCGACGTGGTGCGGCTCGGACAGAACGGCCTTCGCACGATCCTCGTCGGCGAAAGCCTGATGCGCCAGGACGATGTCGCAGAAGCGACCCGGCACCTGCTCTTCGGGGACGCGTAAGGACCGGGCCATGGCCGAACTAACCCATCTCGACGCGGCGGGCGCGGCCAACATGGTCGATGTCTCGGACAAGGCCGCCACCACCCGTACGGCCCGTGCCGTCGGCACGGTGGTGATGCTTGCCGAGACCCTGGCGCTCATCCGCGAGGGCGATGCCAAGAAGGGTGACGTCATCGGCACGGCGCGGCTCGCCGGCATCATGGCGGCCAAGCGCACCCATGAACTCATCCCCCTCTGCCACCCGCTCCTGATCTCCAAGGTCCGGGTCGATTGCGAAGTCGACGAGGCCCTGCCGGGCCTGCGGGTCAGCGCCGAGGTCAAGGTCCTCGGGCCGACCGGCGTCGAGATGGAGGCCCTCACCGCCGTCTCGGTGGCGTGCCTGACCATCTACGACATGGTGAAAGCCGCCGACCGGGGTATGCGCATCGAGGGCATCCGGCTCCTGTCCAAGGATGGCGGTCGCTCAGGCGCCTACCTGGCGGAGGATGCCGTTTGAGCGGGCCGATCTCCGTCGCAGAAGCCCTGCGCCGGATTCTCGCCGGGCTCCCGGGGCCCGTGACGGCCGAGGCCGTCGCCATCGCGGAGGCCGCCGGCCGGACCCTCGCCGAGGCGGTGTGCGCCACCCGCACCCAGCCCCCCTTCCCGGCCTCGGCCATGGACGGCTACGCCGTGCGCGCCGAGGACATCGCCCTCTGTCCGGCGACGTTGCGGGTCATCGGCACAAGTGCCGCCGGCCACGGTTTCACCGGTCCGCTCGGCGTGGGTGAGGCCGTGCGGATCTTCACCGGCGCCCCGGTGCCCGAGGGCGCCGATGCCATCCTGATCCAGGAGAACGCCGAGGCGGCGGACGGCATGGTGACCGCCCGCGAACCCGTGGCGGCCGGTCGTTTCGTGCGCCCGAGTGGCCTCGATTTCCGCGAGGGCGATGCGCTTCTGCACGCCGGTGACACCCTGGACGCCCGCCGCACGGCGCTCGCCGCCGCCGCCGGCCACGGCCGGCTCAGCGTGCGCCGACGCCCGCGCGTGGCGATCCTCGCCACGGGCGACGAGCTCGTACGGCCCGGCGAGCCGGCGCGCTGGGACCAGATCGTCGCCTCCAATGCCCTCGCGGTGGCGGCCCTCGCCCGCGAGGCCGGCGCGGAGACCATCGATCTCGGCATCGCCGGTGATAGCCTGGAGGCCCTTGAGGCGGCACTCCTGCACGCCGCCGAAGCGCGGGCCGACATCCTCGTGACCCTCGGGGGGGCCTCGGTGGGGGACCACGACCTCGTGCAATCGGCCCTGACCCGCCAAGGTCTCGAACTCGGATTCTGGCGTGTGGCGCTCCGCCCCGGCAAGCCGCTGATGCACGGGCGCCTCGGTGCCACCACGGTGATCGGATTGCCCGGCAACCCGGTCTCGTCCATCGTCTGCGGCCTGCTCTTCGTCGTGCCGGCGATCCGGGCGCTGCTGGGTGATCCTCACGCCGGGAAGGATCGCAGCGAACCCGCTTGTCTCGGCCACGACATGCCGGCCAATGACGGCCGCCAGGATTACCTGCGCGCACGCCTCGACACCGCGCCCGACCGGCTGCCGATCGTCTTCCCAGAGAACCGGCAGGATTCGTCCATGCTTTCCGTCCTCGGCCACGCCGAGGCCCTGCTGATCCGGCCGCCCCACGGCGAGGCCGCCAAGGCCGGTGATCTCTGCCGCATCCTACGCCTCGACCGGCGCATCCTGTAGATCCGTGGGATCGAAGGGCGAAGCGCTCGGGCGATCCGCGAGCGTCCGCGAGACGCGCCTCATACGAGACCGTTTCTGGTTCGAAGCCGGGGAGCCAGGATGCATACCGGTGCGAACGTTTACGTACGAAGTTGCAACTTTCGACAGAACCCTTGCGGAACACTTCCGGAACGTCTAGCGTGTTCGTGATTTGTTTCTGCAGCCTGTGCTGCCTTCATCTATCGCAGGAAGAGTGTCGGCATGTTGACGCGTAAGCAGCTGGATCTGCTCCAGTTCATCCAGCAGAGAATGAGCGAGGGCGGTGTCCCGCCTTCATTCGACGAAATGAAGGACGCCCTCGATCTGAAGTCGAAGTCGGGCATCCATCGCCTGATCACGGCCCTGGAGGAACGCGGGTTTCTGCGCCGCCTGCCGAATCGCGCGCGGGCCATCGAGGTGATCCGCATGCCCGAAAGCCTTGGCGGTCAGGCCGGCGCCGTGAAGGCGTCGCCCCCTTCGGAGGCGCGGCGTTTCACCCCGAGCATCGTCGAGGGCGGCAAGGGCAAGGCGCCCGTCGAAAGGATGCCGGCGGCGCGGTTGCCGACGACGCGGGCGACGGACGGCGATGGCCGGGCCATCACCATCCCGGTCATGGGTCGCATCGCGGCCGGCACGCCCATCTCGGCGATCCAAGAGCAGAGTCATTCCGTGACCCTGTCACCGGATTTTCTGTCCGGTGGCGAGCACTACGCCTTGGAGGTACGCGGCGATTCGATGGTGGATGCCGGCATTCTCGACGGCGATCTTGTCGTGATCCGCAAGCAGGATACAGCCAACACCGGTGACATCATCGTCGCCCTCATCGACGATGAGGAGGCGACCCTGAAGCGCCTGCGCCGTCGTGGTTCGTCGATTGCCCTGGAAGCGGCCAACCCGGCCTACGAGACCCGCGTTCTCGGTCCCGATCGCGTCCAGATCCAGGGACGCCTCGTCAGTCTGGTCCGACGCTACTGAGGGGGTTCGCCCGAACCTTCCGGCGACAAGTCGGGTTCATCAGTTTCGGGCACTTTTGGCGTGGCGGGAACCGTGTTCGCGGGAGCGGCCGTCGATTTTGGTGGCCGCAACGGGCGCCATGGCACCACATCGGTTGGACGTCGCGCCGTCGTCACGATGGGATCTCCCGCCGCCGGGAGGCGGATTGCCGTCGCGCCATGCGCGGCGAGGAAGGGCCGGTCGAGGATATGCTTGGCCGTGCAGCCGGGGGGCACTTCCCGGCGGCTGATCAGGAAGTCGGCTCGGGCGCAATCCTCCCCCAAGGCTCGCTTGTCAGTGACGAGGGCGAGCACCCGTCCGTCCGGCATCCGCGCCGTGCAACCGAGACGATCGCAACGGGCCGTTGGAAGGGCGAGGACGGTTCCGATTTTGCGTCCATCGCCATCGGCCTTGAGCCATTGCTCCAGCACGAAGTTGGGCGGTTTTCCCAGGGTGGCCAAGCGGCCATCGGCAGCGCGGATCGCGACGCCCGCTCCCTCACGGTCGATGTAGATGTCCGGCCGCATCGGGCTCGCAGCGAGGGCGACGCCGAACGCCATCGGCAGTAGGCCGAGCCAGCGCAGTCGCGACACCGGCAGCGTGAGGGCGACGAGGCCCAGGGCCATCGCCGCCAGGGCTGCGGGCCCGAAGGCTGGCACCACGTAGGTCGCGCGCTCAAAGCCGGCGATCCAAGTCGAGATGGTCAGCATACCGCGCACGGCGAGACCCATGAGCCACCACACCGGCTGATCGAGGGCGAAGGGGTAGGCCAGGATGCCGAGGACCGCCGCCGGCATGACGGCGAGCGATACCAGCGGCAGAGTCAGAGCGTTGCCAACGAGGCCGAAGGGCTGGATCGTCTGGAAGTAATAGGTGGCGAACGGGGCCGTGGCGAATTGCGCGACGAGGGTCGTCGCCAGGGTGCCGATGATGGCCGTGGCGACCCAGATGGCGGCGCGGCCGATGGGGCCGGCGCTCTGTCCGCGCAGGCCCAGGGCGCCGATGAGGGGGGCGCAGGCGATGAGGCCGGCCACCGCCCCGAACGACATCTGGAAGCTCGGGCCGAGGAGTCCGTCCGGTTCGCGGGCCAGGGCAATGAGGGCCGCGAGGGCGAGGTTGCGCATGCTGAGGGCCGGCCGGTCCACGAGGATCGCGCCCAGCATGACGAGCGTCATGATCAGGGCGCGCTCCGCGGCGATGTCCCAGCCGGAGAACACGCAATAGGCCGTCACCCCCGCCATGGCGAAGGCGGCGGCGATCTTCTTGATCGGCCAGCGCAGGGCGAGCACGGGCACCAGGGCGAGGAGTGCCCGCACGAGCCAGAACACCACACCGGCGGCCAGCACCATGTGAAGGCCGGAAATCGATACGACGTGATAGATCCCGGCCGCCCGCAGGACGTCGTTGGTCTCGCCGTTGATGAGGCCGCGCTTGCCCGTCACCAGGGCGGCGGCCACCGCCCCGGCCTGCCCGCCATTGGCGTCGGTGATGCGGCGCGTGAGGGCGTTGCGGGCGTCGTCAACGGCTGCGGCGATGCGAAGGGACTGGGGCATATTCTCGGGCGGGGGCCGGACCTGGATCGTGCCGACGAGGGAGCCCACCGCTCCGATCCCGCGAAAGTAGGCATCGCGGGCGAAATCGTAGCCGCCCGGCCTCGCCGCCTCCGGTGGCGGAAGCAGGCGGGCCGTCGCGGCGATGCGGTCGCCGGGCTTCAGCGGCGGTGCT
Organism: Methylobacterium sp. Leaf99; assembly: GCF_001422375.1. Lineage (GTDB taxonomy): Bacteria > Pseudomonadota > Alphaproteobacteria > Rhizobiales > Beijerinckiaceae > Methylobacterium. The sequence goes on from NZ_LMMU01000001.1 coordinate 257,541, forward strand.
TTCTTGAACGAGACCCGCACCCGGCGCGGACGCTGCTCCGTCGCCAGGGTGCCGAAGCTCTCAACCCGGACGATGAGGCGGGCCCCCTCCTCGCGCTCGTCGAGGGCCTCGATCAGGCCGACGAGGGGCGCGATGGTGGTCTGCGCCAGAACCGGACCCGCCACCTGCGCCACCCGGAACGCGGCGGCGGCAAAGCCCAGAAAAGCGGCGGCGAGACCGAGAACGAGGGCCAAAGCCACGGGGCGGGCGGCCAGGAAGGGCATCACCGCCGTGAGGAGCACCGCGACCACAAGGGGGGCGGCCAGGATCGGTGGGCCGGATGTGATCGTCAGGCACAGGAGGATGCCGAGTCCGAACGCCACGGCGAGCCACGGAAACAATCGGCGCTGCTCGACCTCGCGTTCGAATTCGGATGCCAGACCCTCGCGGAGCGTGCCGAGCCACAGGGACGGTGCGGGAAAGCGGCCGGCGGCGCGCGCCCACACCCTCCCAGCGGCCCCTGCGCCCCCCCGCACCATCGCGCGACATCTCCGGGCGTGGCCCTCGTGCGACCCTTCACCACCCTCGGCGGTCGGGATGACGATTTCTTAACGCCTGCCTTCGTGCATGCTACACGCGCATCCCTGGGCCGGTCGATCCGCCACCAGCCCGCTCCACTTCGGAACTTCAAGCCAAGATTGATGTCGTCAGCCGTCGTCACGCGCTTCGCGCCCTCCCCCACGGGCTATCTCCACATCGGCGGCGCTCGCACCGCCCTGTTCAACTGGCTCTATGCCCGCCGCTTCGGCGGCCGGATGCTCCTGCGCATAGAGGACACGGATCGCGAACGTTCGACGCAGGGGGCCATCGACGCGATCCTGGACGGGATGCGCTGGCTCGGCCTCGATTGGGACGGCGACGTCATCTATCAGTATGCCCGGGCCGACCGGCATCGGGAGGCGGCCGAAAGCTTGCTCGCCTCCGGCCATGCCTATCGCTGCTACGCGACGCCGGAGGAACTCACCGCCATGCGCGAGGCGGCCCGCGCTGAAGGCCGGCCGCTGCGCTACGATGGCCGCTGGCGCGACCGTGATCCCTCCGAGGCACCCGCTGGGGTGAAGCCGGTGATCCGCTTGCGCGCGCCCGTCGAGGGCGAGACCGTGGTGGAGGACGGTGTTCAGGGCCGGGTCGTCTGGCAGAACAAGGATCTCGACGACCTCGTACTCCTGCGCTCGGACGGCAATCCGACCTACATGCTCGCCGTGGTGGTGGACGACCACGACATGGGCGTGACCCAGGTGATTCGGGGCGACGACCATCTCACCAACGCGGCGCGCCAGCGCCAGATCTCCGATGCCCTCGGATGGGAAGCGCCGGCCATGGCACACATCCCGCTCATCCATGGAGCGGACGGGGCCAAGCTATCGAAGCGCCACGGGGCGCTCGGCGTCGATGCCTATCGCGACCTCGGCTACCTGCCGGCGGCGCTCCGCAACTACCTCGTGCGCCTCGGCTGGAGTCACGGTGACCAGGAGGTGTTCTCCACCGACGAGATGGTGGCGGCCTTCGACCTCGCGTCCATCGGGCGTTCGCCGGCTCGTTTCGACTTCGCCAAGCTCGAGAACCTCAACGGCCTCTATATCCGGGGGGCGGACGATGCCGATCTCGTCACCGCCATCGATGGCGTTCTACCGGCCCTCGGGCCGTCACGCGGCATCGCGACACCCATGGCGCCGGAGCTGCGCGAAAAACTGACGACGGCGATGCCGGGCCTGAAGGAGCGCGCCAAGACCCTCGTCGATCTCCTAGACAGTGCCTACTATCTCACGGCCGCCCGGCCGCTGACCCTCGACGAGAAGGCCACGGGGCTGCTCGGCTCCGAAGCGCGGGAACGCCTCGCCGCGATCCTGCCAGCCCTCGAGGCACTTCCCGAGTGGACTGTGGCGGCGACGGAAGGGGCGGTACGCGCTTTCGCCGAATCGGCAGCGATCAAGCTCGGCCAGATCGCCCAGCCCCTTCGGGCGGCGCTCACGGGGCGGGCGACCTCCCCGCCGGTCTTCGATGTAATGGCCGTGCTCGGCCGAGCGGAATGCCTCGGCCGCCTGCGCGATCAGGCATCCGCCGCCTGACGCGAACGGGGCCGCTTTCGCCGACGAGGAACCGACGGGCCGAATGACAATCCGGCCCGGTTCTCGCATCCCGGCGTTCGTGAGGCGGGCGCTCAGTTGAAGGCGGTCGACTGATCCGCTAACCCGATGCTCGTGTGAGCAAGTGCAACATGCGTTGCCCTTGCGCCCCGGAGCCGGGTGGGCGAACCATCGCCACGCGGGCCGGCGCCGCCCCGCTGCCACGAAAGGGTCCACGTCTCCATGAGCGCCACCAGCACCATCACCGTGGGCGACGCGCAGGTCGAACTGCCGATCAAGACCGGCACCATCGGCCCCGACGTCATCGATATCGGCAAGCTCTACGCCAAGACCGGCAAGTTCACCTTCGACCCGGGCTTCACCTCCACGGCCTCGTGCGAATCGAAGATCACCTATATCGACGGCGATGCCGGCGTGCTGCTTTATCGCGGCTACCCCATCGAGCAGATCGCCGAGAGCGGCGACTTCCTCGAGACCTGCTACCTCATGCTGTTCGGCGAGTTGCCGACGCCGGCTCAGAAGGCCGATTTCGATTATCGGGTCACGCGCCACACCATGGTGCACGACCAGATGAACCGCTTCTTCCAGGGGTTCCGCCGCGATGCCCATCCCATGGCGATCATGGTCGCCTGCGTCGGCGCCCTGTCGGCATTCTATCACGACTCGACGGACATCTCGGACGACAAGCAGCGGATGATCGCAAGCTTGCGGATGATCGCCAAAATGCCGACGCTGGCAGCGATGGCCTATAAGTATTCTATCGGCCAACCATTCGTGTACCCGAAGAATGATCTCGACTATACGTCAAATTTCCTACGGATGTGTTTCGCGGTTCCGTGCGAAGACTTTAAGGTCAATCCAATCTTTGCCCGGGCACTGGACCGGATCTTCATCCTTCACGCCGATCACGAGCAGAACGCCTCGACCTCCACCGTGCGTCTCGCCGGCTCGTCGGGTGCCAATCCGTTCGCCTGCGTCGCCGCCGGCATCGCCTGCCTGTGGGGACCGGCCCATGGCGGCGCCAACGAGGCGGCCCTGAAGATGCTCGAAGAGATCGGCCACCCGGAGAACGTCGCCAAGTACGTCGCCAAGGCCAAGGACAAGAACGACCCGTTCCGCCTCATGGGTTTCGGTCACCGCGTGTACAAGAACTACGATCCGCGCGCGCGCATCATGCAGAAGACCACCCACGAGGTACTCGGCCAACTCGGGATCAAGGATGATCCGCTGCTGGAAGTCGCGGTTCAGCTCGAGAAGATCGCCCTGGAGGACGAGTACTTCATCGAGAAGAAGCTCTATCCGAACATCGATTTCTACTCAGGAATCACCCTCAAGGCCATGGGCTTCCCGACCTCGATGTTCACGGTGTTGTTCGCGCTCGCCCGCACCACGGGCTGGATCGCCCAGTGGGCCGAGATGATCGAGGACCCGTCGCAGAAGATCGGCCGGCCGCGCCAGCTCTATATCGGCCCGGAGAAGCGCGAATACGTCCCCATCGACCAGCGCGGCTGACGATGGGAAACCCCGTCCGAATAATCGGGCGGGGTTTTTGAGACAGGAGCGGGACGACACGACGTCCCGCCACGATCGTCGGCGCTTCTACCACCCCACATGGAGTGCCCAATGATCCTTCCTAACGGGCTCGCGGCCTTTCCGATCACACCGTCCGATACCGATGGGCGCGTCGATGTCGGCGGCCTGCGCCGACTCCTCGCCCCCCTGTGTGAGGCGGGGGTCGATTCGATCGGTCTTCTCGGCAGCACCGGTTCCTATCCGTACCTGTCCCGTTCCGAGCGGCGGCGCGCCCTGGAAACGGCCGTCGACGCGGTGGCCGGACGGATGCCGATCCTCGTTGGCGTCGGAGCCCTGCGCTCCGACGAGGCCGTGGCGCTGGCGCGGGACGCCCGGGCCCTGGGCGCGGCGGCGGGCTTGCTGGCCCCGGTCTCCTATACGCCGCTGACGGAGGACGAGGTGTTCGAGCACTTCGTGACCGTCGCGCGGGAAAGCGGACTGCCGCTCTGCATCTACAACAATCCGGGCACCACCCATTTCACCTTCACGCCCGCGCTCGTCGGTCGCCTCAGCCGTGAACCCGGAATCGTTGCGGTCAAATGCCCAGCCCCCGGGCGCCGGGAGGTCATCGCTCAACTGACCGGACTGCGCGAGGCGGGGCCCGACGGCTTTTCGATCGGATCCAGCGGAGACTGGAATGCCGTCGAGGCGCTGCTCGCCGGCGGTGACGTTTGGTACAGCGTCATGGGCGGATTGTTTCCCCGGACCGCCATGGCCATCGTCCGGGCCGTTCGCGACGGAGATACCGATGCGGCGCGGGCGTTGGACGCCCGGCTGCAGCCGCTCTGGGGCCTGTTCAAGGAATTCTCCAGTCTGCGCGTGGTGTATGCCTGCGCTCATGAACTCGGCCTTTGCAGCACCCAGCCGCCGCGTCCGGTCCTACCCCTGACAGGACCCGCACGGGATACGGTCGTTCGGACGCTTCGAGATCTGGATCTCCGCTGACGCCTAGGGCCCCGCCGCACGTGCCGGCGGCCGGATGAGGCGCGGGCGCCAGATGCCGAGGACGACGTTGACTGTCGCGACCGCGAGAAGCAGCCAGAGGGTCCCGCCCTCGCCCTCAAGGGCCTGGCCGAGCAACGCCGGATCGCCGTGCCCGGCCAGCGCGGCGGCACTGAGGTCGGCCTCCTGCCGCATCGGCCCCTGGACGTAGACCAATCCGCCCTCGAACATCAGAACGCCGGTGGCAAGCTTCACCCAGGCCCAACCCGCGTTATGAAACGCGCGCTGGGCGAGGGCCAGGAGGCCCGCCAGCAGCGTCAGGGCGAGGGAGGGCAGAAAGATCCACGACGCCACGGCCCCCATGGCACCGCGCATCAAGGCATATCCCGCCAGGACGGCCGGCGGAGGCGTGAAGCTCAGCATGACGACAAGGCACGCCATCGCCCCCATGAGCCCAATGGCTCCCATCGTGTGGAGGAATTTGAGGGTGCGTCTCACGGTGTCTGGACCGCATCCGGGTTGGCCTGCCGGAAAGCTAACGCACGCCTTGCGTTCCGTCGATCAGGCCGCCCGCTGGGCCGCGAGTACGATCCGCGCGGCGCTCCGGCTCGGCTCGTCGTCGCCGGGAAGTCGCATCAACCCATCGATCCGTGACAGGGCATCCACCTGAGCGTCGCGTACCGGTCCGCCCGTCAGCAGGGGCGCCAGGGCGTCGGTGAGGCGCGCGGCGGTGCACTCCGCCTGGATGAATTCCGGCATGGCGTTGCGGTCGAGGATCAGGTTCGGCAGCACGATGGTGGGCACCTGGATCAGGCGTCGGGCCACGGCTTCCTCGATCCGCGAGACTTTGTAGGCGACCACCATGGGCACACCGGCCAGCGCCAGTTCCAGGGTGACGGTGCCGGAGGCGGCGAGCGCCGCGCGGGCGCGCCGGAAGGCTGCATGCTTTGCCGCCTCGCCGTGGACGAGGCGCACCGGGACGTCCCAGGCCAGCGCGAGGCGCTCGATGAGGGCGCGGTGGCGGGTCACGGCGGGCAGCACCGCCTCGATCGGCCCGAGCCGCGCGCTCAGTCGTGCCAGGGTGGCGCCGAAGACCGGCATGAGTCGCTCGATCTCCGAGCGGCGCGAGCCCGGCAGGATCACCAGGGTCGGCGGCGACCCCGCGCGCGCCTGCGCCTCCCGGGCATCGGGGCGCAGATCCGACAGGCGCTCGATGAGCGGATGACCGACATAGGTGCAGGCCGGCCCGCCGAGGCGACGATGCGCCTCCGGCTCGAACGGCAGCAGGGCGAGGACGTGGTCGATGAACGGCCGCATCTTCGCCGCGCGCCAGGGGCGCCAGGCCCAGACGCTCGGCGACACGTAATCGACGATGGGCAGATCCGGCATCCGCTTGCGCACGCGCGAGGCTACCGCATGGGTGAAGCCAGGGCTGTCGATGATGACGAGAACGTCGGGCCGGGCCTCGACCACGTCGCGCACGGTCTGACGGATTCGGCGCAGCAGGGTACGCAGGCGGGCGGCCACGGGCAGGTAACCCATGACGGCGACATCGTCGATGGGAAACAGTGATTGGAAGCCTTGGGCAATCATCGCCTCGCCGCCGACACCACCGAACCGGATCGGCCGCTCGGACAGGGCGACGAGGGCGGGCATGAGCTTGGCCCCGAGCTGATCGCCGGAATCCTCGCCCGCCACCAACCAAATCGTCTTCGGGACAGATCCGCCGCTCATGCGTCGATCCTCAATCCGATCAGGAAGAGACCGGCCCTGTCGGCCGCGGCGACCGTAGCCGGCCGGTCGATGATCAGGGTGAACCCGGCCTGGATGGCAAGGCCAGCGCAGCCGGCGGCTGCAGCGGCCGCGACCGTGCGCGGACCGACGGCCGGCAGATCGACGCGCAGATCCTGCCCCGTCTTGGCGACCTTGACGAGGACGGTGCCGGGCTGGCTCGCCCCGAAACCGAAGGGCTTGCGCCCCAGGGCCCGCGCCCGGGCGAGCATCCGATCCGTCCCCTCGGGGCCCTCGACGGTCAGGGCCCGCTGAGCCGCCACCACGGCCGCCTGCCCGACATCGTAGGGCGCCAGGGCGCCAAGAAGCGCGCGGCCCGTGCCGATGGAGGCCAGGGCGGCGGCATCCGGTGCATGACGACCCATCACACCTTCGGGGCTGAGCAGATCGGGCGCAACCTCGTGGACGCCGACGACGGCGTGGCCGTTCTCCTCCAGAAGGGCCAGGGCCCCGCGCAGCAGGCGGTCGTCACCGCCCCCGGCGATGGCCTTGAGCGCATCGCGGTTGCGCAAGGCAGCGGCGGCGTTGAGGATGGCGGCGGGGTTCGGTCGCGCGACACCGCCGGCCGGCACCACGCTGACGGGTCCCCACGCCTTGAGGATGGCGAGCACGCCGGCGATGTCGAGGAGGTCCACGCACGCCTCGGCCCGAGCCCGCATGGTCCGCTCGGCGAAGCCCCTGATAGCGAGGATGCGGAACGGGCGTCCGGCCCGATCGAGGGACTCGGCCACCAGTTCGGGCAGACGTCCCGCCCCGGCGACGAGGACGAGGGGCGCCGGCTGCGCTCTCAAGGCGTACCCGGAGTCTCGCGCGGGGTGCAGATCGAGCGCTTGCCGCCGGCCCGGATGAACGCGACGATCTCGGCGACGCCGCGATGGGCGTCGAACTCCGCCGCCACGTCCTCGACCCGTTCCATCAGGGTGCCCTCGGGAGCGAACAGCAGGCGGTACGCCCGGCGCAGGGCATGGATGTCCTCGCGGGCGAAACCCCGGCGCTGCAGGCCGATGATGTTGAGACCCGACAGGTAAGCCCGGTTGCCCAGCGCCATGCCGAAGGGAATGCAGTCGTTCTCCAGGGCCGACATGCCGCCGACGAAGGCGTGCGCCCCGACACGGGCAAACTGGATCACCGCGGCACCGCCGCCGAGGATGGCGAAGTCACCGACATTGCAGTGGCCGGCGAGCATCACGTTGTTGGAGAACACGACGCCGTTCCCCACCCGGCAATCGTGCCCAACATGGGAATTGGCGAGGAAGGTGCAGGTGTCGCCGACCGTGGTCTCGAGACCGCCGCCGGCGGTGCCGGGATTCATGGTGACGCCCTCGCGGATGAGGCAATCGGCCCCAATGGTGAGCGTCGACGTCTCGCCGCGGAATTTCAGATCCTGCGGCGGGTGACCGATGGAGGCAAAGGGATAGAGGCGCGTGCGGGGACCGATGGTGGTATGCCCGGCCACGACCACATGGCTCACGAGCTCACAGCCGTCGCCGAGGGCGACGTCCGGGCCGACATGGCAGAACGGGCCGATCCGCACGTCGGCGCCGAGGGTCGCGCCGTCCTCGACAACCGCGCTCGGATGGATGCCTGCCGCCCCGGTCATTCCGTCACCAGCATGGCGCCGATCTCGGCTTCCGCCACGAGGGTGTCGCCGACCCGAGCCTGGCCCTGGAACCACCACATGGTGCGGCGCTGGTTCATCTTGGTCATGTGGTAGCGCACGGTGTCGCCGGGCACGACGGGCTTGCGGAACTTGCACTTGTCGATGGTCATGAAGAACACCTGCTTGGCGCGCAGGTTCTCGGTCATGATGTGCTGGCAGCAGATGGCGCCGGCGGTCTGGGCCATGCCTTCGATGAGGAGCACGCCGGGGAACACCGGCAAACCGGGGAAGTGCCCGGTGAATTGCGGCTCGTTGATCGTGACGTTCTTGATGCCGACGCAGGACCGGTCACCGTCGATATCGACGATCCGGTCGATCATCAGGAAGGGATAGCGGTGCGGCAGGAGTTCCAGGACCTTCTGGATATCGGCCGAGCCGAGCTCACGCGGCATCTCGTTCATCGATCGGATCATCTCCCTGGCGCGCGGCGGCGCACTCGGTGCTCCGCCCCGCTCGTTCTCTTGCCCGCCATCCTGGTGGAAACGAAGTCTTTCCGCAGAAACACCGCCGGATGCAAGCCCAGCCGCCGAAAGTCATGCGCGTTGAATCTGGAGCCGGTAGCGAGAATTTGAGCCAGGCCGTGGGTTGGCCGAGTTGACCGAGCCCGACTTCGGTGCGCAATCGTACAGTCGGTCGTTGGGCGGTACCTCTTGATCGGTTGCGACCGGGATCTCGGTTCCCCGTTCGGCCATCGTCGCCTTGATTCCCCGGTACGGAGTTTCCCAATTGCGATCCCGTCGGCATCTCGGCCCGATGCCTGCGGATGGCAGGGGCCCACGAATCGCCGGAGACAAGGTCGGCCCGACAGGGCAGCTCATCGATCCGATAGAGTCCGGGCCTGCCGATGGCGGTGCTCCGGCACGGGCCGTGACGATCCGGGCGCCGAACCGATTTCGGCGCAAACTCGAAAGCCTCGTTTCGCTCTCGGCCTCGGCGGGAGATCAGCTCGAGCGGGTCACCGTACGGCACGACAATCATCCCACTCGGGCGGATCTAATTCCGCGGCACGACACACAGGGTGGTCGGCTCATCCTGATGGAAGGCTTCGCCTGCCATTACCGCACTCTGACGGGCGGTCGCCGGCAGATCATCGCCTATCTCGTGCCGGGCGACAGCTACGATCTCGATTCGCCCCAGCACACTCGGCTGGGCCACGAGATGATGGCGCTGACGCCCGTATGCGTCGCGCGCCTGGCACGAGCCTCGGTCGCATCCGTGACCCGAGATTTTCCGGCCATTGCCGAGGGACTGCGCGTGGCGGCCCAGGTGGACGAGGCCACCGTGCGCGAATGGCTCGTCAACATCGGCGGGCGTCCGGCCCTGGAGCGGATCGCGCACCTGTTTTGTGAACTCGAACTGCGCCTGCGCGCCGTCGGCCTGGCGGACGCGGACCGATTCGACATGCCGATCACGCAATACGATCTCGCCGACACCGTCGGATTGTCGAGCGTGCACGTCAACCGAACCCTGCAGGAGCTTCGTCGTCAGGGGCTGATCACCCTGTCGGGTCGATCGTTGACGATCCTGAATCGGCCCGCGTTCCAGGCCATGGCGGATTTCCAGCCTGACTATCTGCGCTTGCGCAAAACCGGCTGATCGCGCGCTCGACAGGTCCGTACGGATCTCGATTTTGCTCAAGTGCGGTGCGGGTTGCCTGAGACGGGCATTCCGTCCATGCACAACAGACGGTGTCAGGCCTTCGGTTCGTCACCATCGCGGGCCGAGCGTTCGGCAAGGCGAGCCAGGGTCGTCAATTCGCGGAACCAAGCGCGGACGGGCTTGGCCGGGGTACCGCCCCAGCGGGAGCCGGGCGGCACGTCACGGTTGACGTTGGACGAGCCCGCGATCTGCGCCCCCATGCCGATGCGCAGGTGCCCGACGACGCCGACCTGCCCACCGAGGACAACGTAATCCTCCAGGGTGGTCGATCCGGATATGCCGACGCCCGAGACGATGACGCAGTGACGTCCGATGACGACGTTGTGGGCGATCTGAACGAGGTTGTCGATCTTCGTCCCCTCCCCGATCACCGTGTCCCGGCTGGCCCCGCGATCGATGGTGGTGTTGGCGCCGATCTCGACATCGTCCTGCACGATGACCCGGCCGATCTGCGGCACCTTCAGGTGCCCGCCGGGCCCCATGGCGAAGCCGAAACCGTCCTGGCCGAGGCGCGCACCGGGATGGACGATGACGCGGTTGCCGAGCAGCGCATGGGTCAAGGTGGCACCAGCGCCGATGGAGCAGTCGCGACCGACCCGGACATTCGGGCCGAGGACGGCGCCGGGACCGATCACGGTGCCGGAGCCGATTTCGGCACCGGGGCCGATCACCGCACCGGGATCGATGCGCACACCGGACTCGAGGCGGGCTTCGGGATGGACGTGGGAGCCGGGCGCGATGCCCGTGGAGGCAAAGAGCGAGCCCGGCCGCATGGCATCCGGATGCAAGCGGGCGAGGAGGCCGGCGTAAACGCGATAGGGGTCGCGGAGGACCAAGGCCACGGTGCCGGCCGGCACGCGGGCGGCGAAGCGCGGCGCGACGAGGCAAGCGCCGGCCCGTGTCCGGGCCAGGGCATCGCCGTAACGGGCGTTGTCCATGTAGGCGACGTCGCTAGCGGCGGCGGTCTCGAGAGAGGCCGCCCCGGTGAGTATCGTCGTCGAGTCGATGCCGGACGGCAGTGAAACGCCGGCAGCCTCGGCGATGTCGCCGAGGCTGAGGGTGGTGTTGGCAGAGAAGAAAATCGGATCCATGACCGGCAACGCGCCGCCCCTCGAAAAGGGCGGCGCCTTTCTCAGATCAGAAGCGCGAGCCGCCGGAGAACCGGAAGGCCTGGAGCTGATCCTTGCCGATCCGGAAGTTGGTGCCCGGCACCTTCACGCCTTCGTCCTTGGTGAGGGCGTAGGCGTAGTCGAAGCGGATCGGACCGAGGGGCGAGTTCCACAGAATGGAGGCACCGATGGACGACCGGATGACCGCCTTGTCGTGGACGTTCACGCACTCGGGTTCGACGCCGATGGTGGCCGAGTTGAAGTTGCAGACGCCGCCGGGGGCGATGCCGTTGATGAAGGCGTCGCCATTGACGTTGAACTGCGTGCGGCCGTTGTAGCCGAACAGCGTACCGGCATCGGCGAACACCGCGCCCTTCAGGCCGAGATCCCGCGGGATACCCCAGATCGGGAACTGGACCTCCACCGTGCCGCCGACATAGGTGCTGCCGCCGATGGCGTTGGAGCGGCTATCGGCGATGCCGACGTCGCGCGGACCGATGCCGTTGGGAGCGAAACCACGGACCAGCGACGGGCCGAGGAAGAACTGGTCGGTGATGCGCAGGGGCTCGTCGTTGAGCGCCGAGATGTGACCGCCCTGGAGCCGGACGAAGCCGACCACGTCCTCGTAGAGTTCCTTGTAGTACCGGGCGTCTCCGGTCACGCGGAAGAACTTCGAGTCGCCGCCGAGACCAGCGATGTCGGGCTTCAGCTCGGCATAGAGGCCGTTGCGGGGCAGACCGATGTTGTCGAGGGTCGAGTAGGCGAGCGTCAGGCCGGCAAGCGACGTGAGCGTGTTGCCCTGCGAGCCCTTGAGGGCGATGGAGGCCTCACCGTCGAAGGCGCAGTTCGGGTAGGCCGCGAGACCCGCCACGTTCTGCCCGTTGGCCGTGAACGTGTTGTTCGGATAGACCGCCGTGTAGCCAGGGATCGGGTTCGAGCAGTCGTTGTACGGCCGGCGGATGGTGTTCGGGACGCGCAGCTCGGTGTTGTAGAGCGAGTAGCGCAGGGTAATGCCGAACTCTTCCGTGATCGGCAGGCCGACGCGAAGCTGACCGCCGTACACGGTGGTCTCGTAGCGCGAGTAGCGGGTCTGGTCGCTGTACTTGTAGAAGGCGTCGAAGCCGGCGGCCAGGCGGTAGCCGAGGAAGTACGGCTCGGTGAACGAGAAGTCGACGCCGCGGGCGTACTGGCCAGCGGTACCGGCGACGCGCACGTACTGACCGCGACCGAGGAAGTTGGACTCGGAGACCGACACTTCGCCGATGATGCCGTCCTGGGTCGAGTAGCCACCGGCGACCGAGAACGAGCCCGTGGGCTGATCTTCGACATCGATGTTGATGACCACGCGGTCGGCGGCCGAGCCGGGCTCATTGGAGAAGCGGACCTTCTTGAAGAAGCCGAGGCCGTTGAGGCGACGCTCGGCGCGGTCCGTGAGGACGCGGTTGTAGGCGTCGCCCTCGGTGATATCGAGCTCGCGGCGGATGACGTAGTCGCGGGTGCGGGTGTTGCCCCGGATGTTGATGCGCTCGACGTAGACGCGCGGGCCGTCCTCGACCACGAAGCCGAGGGCCACGGTGCCGGTGGCGGGATCACGCTGGCCGGTCGGACGAACCTGGGCGAACGGGTAGCCCTGGCGGGCGACCTGATTCGTGACGCCGTTGAGGGTCTTCTCGACATCCTCAGCATTGTAGACATCGCCGACGGCGGTCCGGACTTCGCCGTCGAGCCCCTGCGTGTCGAGACCGGGAAGGCGCGAATCGATGGCGACGGCACCGACCTTGTACTGCTGGCCTTCCTCGACGATCACGTCGATGACCCAGCCGGCATCGGTCTCCGCCTCGACGTAGCGGGCATCGGCCTTCACGACGCGGAAGTCGGCGTAACCGTTCTTCAGGTAGAAGCGCCGCACGAGATCGAGATCATTGGTGATCCGGTCCGGATCGTAGACGTCCGAGGTCTTGATGAACGACAGAAAGTTCATTTCCGACGAAGACATCAATTCCTTGATCTTCGACTCGGAGTACTCTTTGTTGCCGCTGATGTTGATCGCCTTGATGCCGGTCTTGTCACCTTCCTCGATGACGTAGATCACGTCCAAGCGGCCGTTGGGCAGGTCGACGGTGCGGAAGCTGACCTTCGCGCTGCCGCGACCGGAGCGGCGATAGATCTCGCGGATGCGCTGCATGTCCGCGGTGACGATGCCCTGGTTATAGGGACCGCGCGCCTTGGCCTCGATCTCACCCTCAAGGGTGGCCTTCTCAATCTTCTTGTTTCCCTCGAACACAACGCGGTTGATGATGTTGTTCTCGCGCACGCTCACGACGGTGCTGCCGCCGCTGCGCGACACCTTGACGTCGGAGAACATGCCGCTCGCCAACAGGTTGCGGCGGGCCTCCTCGGGCGAACCGGAGGCGGTACCGGTCACGTAGGACCGGATCGTATCGGAATCGACGCGCTTGTTACCCTGGACGACGATCTGCTCGGCCTGCGCCGCGCTGCCGAGCACCAGCCCTGCGGCCGTGGCGGCGACTAGGACGATGGTCTGCTCCGCCGACTTGCGTCGGCGCTTCCCCGTCATCGACATCATGTAATCGCCCGTCTCTTTTATTATCAGTACGGGTTCGCACCCGCGGACAGGCGCCGGTTTGCCCGGTCGTCCCGTCGTCTGGTCCCAAGCTCAGCTTCTACCGAGTTTCCCGGTCGAAGCAAACGCCGGGGGCACCCGCTCACAGGGGATTTTGGGGACACGTGGCCTTCCGGTCACTTAACGACGAAACCGGATTGCCGAACACGGTGAACGAAGCGTCAACGAGGTTCGGCAGCGCGGCGGAGATGCCTGCGCGGCCAGCGACTTGGCCCCATACCGACCATGCCGGAGGGCGATGCGGAGCGGTCGATCAGGTGCCCCGCGCAGCCCAGGACGCACCAAGGTTGAGCACGTCGTTCCAGGCGGCGAAGAGCATGAGAAACAGCACGAGGGCGAGGCCGATGCGAAAGCCGATCTCCTGGGTCCGCTCGCTCAAGGGCCGGCCGCGCGCGGCCTCGAACGCGTAGAACAGCAGATGGCCACCATCGAGCAGCGGTACCGGAAACAGGTTGAGAAGACCGATGGAGACGGAGAGCAGGGCGATGAGGCCGATGAGGCCGCCGGCGCCCCCAACCTTGGCGACTTCGCCCGAGACCCGGGCGATGCCGATGGGGCCGGACAGCTGGTCGGCCGATTCGCGGCCGGTCACGAGCTTTCCGATGTAGTCGATGGTGCGATCCACCACGAAGTAGGTCTCGTGGATGCCGAGTCCCACGGACTGGAGCGGCCCGTACTGAACGAGCTTGGCCTCGCTGCCCTTCGGGCCCTGGATGCCGAGGCGACCGAAGCGGTGGCGACCGAACGGGGTACGCTCCTCCATGCCGTCCGGTACGGCGGTCAGAACCTGACGCTCGCCGTTGCGCTCGACGGTGATGGCGAGGCTGGAGCCGGCGCTCGTGGACACCGTGCGCTGCATGTCGGTGAAGCTGTTCACCGCCGAGCCGCCGATGGCCCGGATCACGTCTCCGGGCTGGAAGCCGGCGCGCTCGGCCGCACTTCCGGCCACCACCGCCTCGACGCGGGCCGGTGTCTCGTAGCGGCCGCCGAAATAGATCGCCCCGGAGAACAACACGATCGCCAGCAGGAAGTTGGCGATGGGACCGGCGGCGACGATGGCGGCGCGCTTAGCCAGGGGTTGGGTCGGAAAGCTCGTCGCGCGTTCCTGCGGACTCATCCGGGCGACGGCCTCGGGGTCCGGTACGCTGGCACCGTTGGCGTCGCCATGGAATTTGACGTAGCCGCCGAGCGGCACCGCCGAGAGCTTCCAGCGGGTGCCGTGGCGGTCGTTGAAGCCGAACAGCTCCGGGCCGAAACCGAGGGAGAACGCGTGGACCCCGACACCGCACCAGCGGCCGACGAGGAAGTGTCCCATCTCGTGGACGAAGACGACGACGCTGAGGACGATGAGGAACGGAATCACGTTGCCGAAGAAGCCGGCGGCCGTCCCGCCCATCGCGTTCAGAAAGTCCATCGTCGATCCCCGAGGCGTCTCAGCGGCACGCCGATCCGCCCATAGCAGATCGGACCTGCAGCGGGCGAACGCAAATGCACCACGTTGGTTCTGGCGTCGCACCGGGGCAAAGACCAGACGGAAAGTCGGCTTTCCTGCGATCTCGGTAAAGAGAGGCGCAGGGTCAGTGCCCCCCCGCCCCCGCCCATGGCGGCGCGCGGCCGGCGGATGAAGGGCACGGCGCAGGCCATCAGGAGGAACAGGCCGGTCAGCACGAGGAACACATCCGAAAAGCTCATCACCAGTCCCTGGATGCGAACGGTGTTCATCATCGCCTTGAGGGCCATGGCATCGGCATTGCCGCCCATTCCTTCGAACTGTCGACGCGTCATTTCCAGGCGCTCCAGCACGGCGGTGTTGGTCCAGGTGAAGCGCTCGTGCAGGCGGGCGAGGTGGAGGTCCCACCGGTCGTTCAGCACGGTGTTGATGAGGGCGAGGCCCACCGCCCCGCCGAGGTTGCGCGTGAGGTTGTAGAGGCCGGAAGCGTTCTTCATCCGGGCCGGCGGCAGGGTGCCCAGCGCAATGTTGTTGATGGGAATCATGCACAGCATCAGGGAGCAGCCGCGCAGGATCTGGGGTACGAGCAGTTCGCCGAAATCCCAGTCTTTTGTGAGCCCCGTCACGATCCAGGTGCCGGCGGCGAAGCCGACGAAGCCGAGGCCCATGGGGATGCGTGGATCAACCTTGCCGAGGAACCGCCCGGCGATCGGGGCGGTGGCGAACATGCAGAGGCCGGAGATGAACATGGTCTCGCCGATCTGCAGGGCGGAGTAGCCGCGTACCCGGCCGAGATAGACCGGATAGAGAATAGGTCAGGCCGTAGAGGCCGATGCCGAGGACGAAGCTGAAGAGGCAGCCCGCCGTGAAGTTGCGATCCGCGAAGGCGCGCAGATCGACGATGGGCTCGGCCGCCGTGAAGGCACGCCAGAAAAAGGCAGGCCCGGCCATCGCGCAGACCACGGCGCAGGCGAGCACAGCCTCGTCGGCGAGCCAATCGTGATTCGGCCCCTCCTCCAGGACGTATTCGAGGCAGCCGAGCATGAGCGCCATGAACACGAGGCCGAACCAATCGAAACGCTTGAACAGGGCGAGGTTGGGCTCGTCGAAATCCACCAGGCAATAGGTCGAGACCGTGACGACGATGCCCGGCACCACATTGATGAGGAACAGCCAGTGCCAGTCGAACAGATCGGTGAGGTAGCCCCCCACCGTCGGGCCGATGGTGGGGGCGAGTGTGGCGACGAGGCCGATCATCGGCGAGACGATGGAGCGCTTCGAGGGCGGGAAGATCGTGAAGGCCGAGGCGAACACCGTCGGGATCATGCCGCCGCCGATGAAGCCCTGCAGGGCGCGCCAGACGATCATCTGATTGATGGTGGTGGAGGTGGCGCACATCACGCTCATGAGCGTGAAGCCGCCCGCCGAAATCACGAACATCCACCGGGTCGAGAGCACCCGCGACAGGAAGCCCGACAAGGGAATCGCGATCACCTCGGCGATGAGATAGCTCGTCTGGACCCAGGGAATTTCATCGCCCGAGGCGGAGAGGCCGGCCTGGATCTCGGCGAGCGAGGCCGAGACGATCTGGATGTCCAGGATCGCCATGAACATCCCGAACACCATGCAAACGAACGCCACCATGCGGCGGCGGTCGAGGGGCGGTCCGGCGGCGATGGGTCGGGCGAAATCCTGGGCGGCGGCGGCCATGGCGCCTACGGCCGCAGGGCAGCGGTCGTAGCCACCGCGCGGGTGTCGACCCGGACGGTGACGGAGAGGCCCGGGCGCAGCAATCCCTCCTGGGCGACGTCCGCTGGCACCCGCACCCGAACGGGCAGGCGCTGGACGATCTTGGTGAAGTTGCCGGTGGCGTTGTCCGGCGGCAGCAGGCTGAACACCGAGCCCGAGGCCGGCGACAGGGATTCGACCCAGCCGACGATATCGCGGTCCGGATAGGCATCCACCGCGACGTGGACGGGCTGGCCGGCGTGCATCCGCTCGACCTGTGTCTCCTTGAAGTTGGCATCGATGCGCACGCTCTGAAGCGGCACCAGGGCCGCAATGCGCGAGCCCGGAGACACGTAGGCACCAGCCTCCACCGCCTTGTTGCCGATGACCCCGTCGAAGGGCGCGTGCAGGATGGTGAAAGCGAGGTCGCGCGCAGCGCGGCGCTCGGCCGTGCGCAACTCGGCGGCCAACCCCTCGGCCTCGGTCCGCTGCGCACGCAGGACCTCGACTTGAGCTTTCATCGCCACGAGGGATGCCTCTGCGCCCTTCTCGGCGGCCTGGGTGCGGTCGCGGTCGGCACGGGCCTGCTCGATGCGGGCTTTCGCGACGAAATCGACCTTCTCGAGCTGCTGCTGGCGGGCGTAATCTGCCGCCGCTCGAACGGCATCGGCCCGAGCCGCGTCGATCTGGGTCGCACTCTGGATGAGCTGGGCCTGAGCGGCCTCGACCTGCCGCCAGATGCGGGTGATGGTCGCCTCCTGCGTCACGAGCTTGTCGTGGGCGGCTTCCTCGGCGAGACGATAATCTCCATCGTCAATGCGTGCGACGATATCTCCGGCCTTTACCGCCTGCCCGTTCACCACCGGGACGACGGCGAGGTAGCCAGGCACCTTGGCGGCGAGCACCGAGATATCGGCCTGGATGTAGGCATCGTCGGTGGACAGGAAGAACCGCCCGACCGTCCACCACGCGTAGGCCTTGTATCCGCCTCCGCCGAGGAGTGCGGAGACGACGAGTGCAACGATGAGCTTGCGTGCGATCCGCCGCTTTGGCTTCGCGCCTTCCGTGGATTGCACGCCGTCCGGGGACTGGGCGATCTCGGGGCGCGCCGTGGAATCGGCCATCGGCGGCCCTACGGGTCCCGACATCGACGCAACGTCCGGGAACGGACCAGAATCCGTTTCATCGCGACCTTCGTCCCGTCCGCCCACGTCGCGTAGCGTCATCGTCGTGTTTCCGGCATCGGAATTTGACCGAACCGTTCGGTCAATAGCTGAAGCGGATTGAACCGCATCTGCATTTTCGCTAGGTAGAGTGACCGAACGGTTCGGTCAAGACGGCGTTGGGTGACGATGACGAGCGATGCGAGCGCGGTTCCCCTACGGACGGGTCCGGAATCGGACAAGCGCCGGCAAATCCTGGAGGGCGCACGCTCCGTATTCCTGGCCGCCGGCTTCGATGGCGCCAGTATGGGCGAGATCGCCCGGACGGCGGGCGTGTCAAAGGGTACGTTGTACGTCTACTTCGACAGCAAGGAGGCGTTATTCGAGGCGCTCACCGTCGCCGAGCGCCAGGGGCTTGCCGAGGCGCTGTTCCGCCTCGATGCGGACGATCCGGATGTCGCCGGCGTGCTCACCCGCCTCGGACATAGCTATCTCGCCGAACTGGCGCGCGCCGACCACGTAGCGGTGATCCGCATGGTGATCGGGGCCACGGAGAGATTCCCACGCTTCGGGCAGGCCTTCTATGAGGCCGGCCCCGTTCAGGGGGTTGCGCGTCTCGCCGCCTATTTCGGTGCTCAGGTGGCCGCCGGACGCCTGACGGCGGCGGACCCGGAACTCGCTGCCAAGCACTTCCTGCACCTATGCCAGGCCGGCCTCCTCACCCGCCTTCTGTTCGCCGCCGGCGGGGCGGTGACGGAGGGCGAGATCGCCTACCGGGTGGAGGAGGCCGTGCGCGTGTTCCTCGCCGGCTACGGACCGGGGAGTTGACGGTTCAGGCGGGAAGCGCTTCGCTGCTCCACGCGCGGACCTCGGCATCGATGTCCAGCGCCTCGTCAACATCGGCCGGGGCCGCCCGGTAGAGGCCCGCGAAATGGGTACAGGCACGCTCCACGAGGTCGCTGATCCCGTAGAAACCGATGACGCCGCGAATGAAGGCGGAGACTGCGATCTCGTTGGCGGCGTTCATCACCGTGGGAGCCGCCCCGCCATCGCGGAGCGCCGCGCGGGCGATGCGAAGGCAAGGGAAACGGATTTCGTCGGTGGCCTCGAAGGTCAGGCTTCCGACCGCAGCGAGATCGACGGACCGGCCACGCGCGATGGTGAGGCGCTCGCCGAGCCCGAGGCAATGCGCGATCGGCACCCGCATGTCGGGCATGGCGAGGCCCGCCGTCACCGCGCCGTCGCGCCAAGCGATGAGGCCGTGGACGATGGATTGCGGATGCACGATGGCATCGAGACGTGCGGCCTCGATCCCGAACAGGTGATGCGCCTCAATGAGTTCGAGGCCCTTGTTCATCAGCGACGCCGAATCGATGTTGATCTTCATGCCCATGGACCAGGTCGGATGGGCCGCCGCGTCCTCGGGCGAGGCGGCGGCGATGCGCTCGGCCGTCCAGGTGCGGAACGGTCCGCCCGAAGCCGTGATGGTCATGGTTGCGACATCGGCGACCTTGCCGTCGCCGAGCGCCTGCGCGAGGGCGTTGTGCTCGGAATCCACCGGCAGCAGGGTGGCACCATAGCGCCTGGCGTCGCGCATGAAGGCGTCCCCGGCGCAGACGAGGCTTTCCTTGTTGGCGAGCGCGACGGTGCGCCCGAGGCGGAGCGCCGCGTGGGTCGGGCGCAGGCCGGCGGCCCCGCTGACGGCGGCCATCACGATATCGGCGTCGCGCGCGACGGCCTCCAGCACGGCGCCGTCGCCCGCGCCGTTGGGAATGCCGGTGCCGGACAGTAGCTCGCGCAGGGCCGCTCCCTGCGATTCGTCGGCCAGGGCGACGAAATCCGCGCCGATCTCACGGGCGAGCTTGGCGAGGGCCACGGCATCACGGCCGCCAACGAGAGCACCGATGCGGAAGCGCTCGGGATGCTGGGCTAGAAGGTCCGTGGTGGAGCGCCCGATGGAACCGGTGGCACCAAGGATGGAGACGGTGAGAGTCAACGGAGGAGATCCTTCAGACCACGCCCATGCGGTGCGCGAGGAGATACAGTCCGGCCAGCAGCGCCACGGCGGCGAAGCCGTCGAGACGATCCATGACGCCGCCATGACCGGGAATCGAGCGGCCGGAATCCTTGACGCCCCAATGCCGCTTCAGGGCCGATTCAGCGAGATCACCGGCCTGACTGAAGACCGATGCCGCGGCACTCACGAGACCGACGAAAACGAGGGAGGTCGCGGCAAGCGGGCTCCAACCGTAGCCCCGGGCCAGGGCGATCAGGCCGATGCCCGCGGCCGTCCCGGCGGCAAGGCCACCGAGGGCGCCCGACCACGTCTTCTTCGGACTCACGGCCGGCATGAGCTTCGGTCCGCCGAAGGTGCGCCCGGTGATGTAGGCGACCACGTCCGTGGACCAGACGACGGCGAACATCCAGGCCGGACCGAGGATGCCGATGGCGGGATCGTCGCGCAGGCCGGGGGGCACCAGGGCGACGACGGTCCCGCCGAACAGGCCCGCCACGGCCCGGCCCCGCGCCGGCCCGTCCTGGGCCAGGACCAGGATCCCGGTGACGCCCAGGGCGGCAACGATGAGAAACACGTGTGGCGCGGCGCCCTCCCTCAGGCACAGGACGAGCCCGGTGAGGGTCGCGCCGATGACGATCAAGAGGAGCCGTCGAGGACCCGTGCGGCTCATGCCGATCCACTCGGCGGTGCCGACGAGGGCGGCGGCGAGCCAGATGAAGGCGAACGGGCCACCCCCCAGAATGAGGGCCGAGACGACGATGGCCGCCAGCACCAGGCCGGACACGAGACGAAGTTGAAACTCACGCCCCCCGAGGGGATTGCGGCGCGCGCCGGGGGTCGCCTCGCTCGGGCTTCCCATCACCCGGTCTTGCCGCTCAGGCCGCCGAAACGACGGTCGCGGCGGTGATACTCGCCGATGGCCGCCACGAAGGCGTCGTGGTCGAAATCCGGCCAGAGGGCGGGGGTGGTCACGTATTCGGCGTAGGCCGTCTGCCAGGTGAGAAAGTTCGACAGGCGCAGTTCGCCCGAGGTGCGGATCACCAGATCGGGGTCGGGAATGCCGGTGGTGTCGAGGGCCGCCGTGATGGCGTCGATGTCGATGTCGTCCGGCGTCGCCCGCCCCTCGGTACAAGCGCGCGCCAGAGCACGGACGGCCCGGACGATCTCCTGCCGGCCGCCGTAGTTGAACGCGACCACCAGGGTCAGGCCGGGATTGCCCCGCGTCATCGCCTCGGCTTCGTCCAGGAGCCCAATGATGTCCGCGCTCAGGCCCTCGCGGTCGCCGATGATCCGAACCCGCACGCCATTGCGGTGGAGGTCGGCCAGATCGCGGCGCACGAACAGCTTGAGCAGGCCCATGAGGTCCGCGACCTCGGCGGGCGGGCGGCGCCAGTTTTCCGACGAGAAGGTGTAGATGGTCAGGTAGCGCACACCGAGATCGATGGAAGAACGCACGGCCCGGCGCACGGCCTCGACGCCACGGCGATGGCCCTCGACGCGGGGCAGTCCACGCCGCGCCGCCCAACGACCGTTGCCATCCATGATGATCGCGACATGGGCGGGCGCCGGCAGCGCGAGGCCGGTGGGCGGCACCGGCGCCGCGCCGGACGCGGCCGGAGAGCGGACATCGAACGCCGATGCGCCCTGCCCCCCCGCCATCCCGGTCTCGATGTGACGCGCGCCCTCAGTTCGACCCAACGCGCCCCTCCCCCATGCCTCGTCCAGTCCGATCGGAAATCCGCCGAACGTCGGAGCCGTGTCCGATCCAGTCGGATCGGACACGGCTCCAAATCTTGTCTTGCTGCTGTCTTGAGACGAACCGGCCTCCATTTCGATGGCGGGCACGCTAGACCTGCATGATTTCCTTCTCCTTGGACGCCAGGACGCCATCAATCTCGGCGATGTGCTGGTCGGTCACCTTCTGGACTTCGCCGGCCTGACGCTTCTCGTCGTCCTCGCTGATGGCGCCATCCTTCTCCAGCTTTTTCAGGTGGTCGAGGCCGTCGCGGCGCACGTGGCGGACGGCGACGCGGGCCTCCTCCGTGTACTTGTGAGCAACCTTGACCATCTCCTTGCGGCGCTGCTCGTTCATCTCGGGCACGCGCAGGCGGATGGTCTGGCCCTCGGTCTGGGGGTTCATGCCGAGATCGGATTCGCGGATCGCCTTCTCGACGGCGGTGACCATGCCGCGATCCCACACGGAGATGCTCAGGAGGCGCGGCTCCGGCACGCTCACGGTGGCAACCTGCGCCATGGGCATCATCGCCCCGTAAGCGTCGACCTGGATTGGATCGAGGATGCTCGGCGTCGCGCGGCCCGTCCGCAGGGAACCGAGGTCACCCTTCAGGGAGGTGACGGCGCCCTGCATGCGGCGCTTGATGTCGTTCAGGTCGAATTCGGGGATGGCAGCCATGCGTTCAGTGTCCCGACGCGAACAGAGGAGGGAGGGAGGCCGGGCCGCCGGGGCCCGTTCTGCGGCTTCAATGAACCAAAACCCTGTGGCCCGCAAATGGCGTTCACGGGGCTTCGCGCTTTCGCGACGGGCGGATCAGGGGACCACGTGGGTGGCGGGTGCCTCGCCGGTGAGAATGGCCCGGATCGAGCTCGGCGCATGGACGGAGCCGACGACGATGGAGAGGCGGCTTTCGCGTGCCAGGGCGAAGGCCGCGGTGTCCATCACCTTGAGGTCACGACCGATCGCCTCGTCATGGGTGAGCCGATCGTAGCGGGTGGCGGACGGGTCGGTCTTCGGATCGGCCGAGTAGACGCCGTCCACCTGCGTCGCCTTGAGCACGGCGTCACACCGGAGTTCCGCCGCCCGCAGGACGGCCGCCGTGTCGGTGGTGAAGAACGGGTTGCCGGTACCGCCGGCCAGCACGATGACCTGACCCTTGTCGATGTGATGCAGGGCGGGCTGGCGCGCGAAGGTCTCGCAGATGGTCGGCATCGACACCGCCGACATGGTGCGGGCCGGCACGCCGGCGGCGTTCAGGGCCGTCTCGAGGGCCAGCGAATTCATCACGGTCGCCATCATGCCGAGCGAATCGCCGGTGGCCCGGTCGATCCAGCCGGCGGACGAAATACGCGCGCCCCGGATCATGTTACCGCCACCGACGACGAGCGCGAGTTGGATACCGCATTCCCGGGTCCGGGCGATGTCCTCGGCAATGCCGGCGAGGGTCGGCGGATGAAGCCAGTATCCATCGGGCGCAGCCAGCGCCTCGCCGGAGAGCTTCACGAGGACGCGGCGAAACAATGTGGTCTCCGGCATGAGCCAGTCCCCTCGAATCCAACCCGGGAGTGGGCCGGAGAGCCAATCGGAAGCGGAGGGGTGTCTAGCGCACGGCAGGCCGGAACGTCGAGGGGCGGCGGCCTCGCAGCCACCGCCCCTTTCACGTTTCCGTCATGGCATCGGCCTCGAGTTCAGCCCCGAGCTGCGGCGGCCACCTCGGTGGCGAAGTCAGGCGCCTCTTCCTTCTCGATGCCCTCGCCGAGCGCGTAGCGCACGAACGCGGTGAGCTTGACGGGCGAGCCAGCCTTGCCCTCGGCCTCCTTGAGAACCTGGGAGATCGTCTTCGAGCCATCGTGTACGAAGGGCTGCTCCAGGAGGGTGACCTCCTTGTAATAGCTCTTCAGGCCGCTCTCGACGATCTTGGCGAGCACGTTCTCGGGCTTGCCGGCGTTCTTCTCACGCAGGATGTTGATCTCGCGATCGAGGGTCGCCTGATCGACGCCGGCGGCATCCAGCGCCACCGGGTTGGTGGCGGCGACATGCATGGCGATCTGGCGGCCGAGGGTGGAGAGCACCTCGACATCGCCCTCCGACTCGAGTGCGACGAGCACGCCGATCTTGCCGAGACCGTCGACGATCTGACCGTGAACGTAGGAGGCGATGACGCCCTTGGTCACGTCGAGCTTGGCCACGCGACGCAGGGTCATGTTCTCGCCGATGGTGGCGATGAGGTTGGACAGCGTTTCCTTGACGGTGGTCTCGGAGCCGGGGAAGTGTGCGGCTTCGAGGCCTTCCAGGGTGCCGTCGGTGTCGAGGGCGAGCTTGGCGGCCTCGCGGGCGAAGCCCTGGAAGCTGTCGTTGCGGGCGACGAAGTCGGTCTCGGAGTTCACCTCGACGAGGGCCGCGTGATGACCCGAGGATTCCACGGCGACGAGGCCCTCGGCGGCGACGCGGCCGGCCTTCTTGGCCGCCTTGGCGAGGCCCTTCTTGCGGAGCCAGTCCACGGCGGCTTCGATGTCGCCGTCCGTCTCGTTGAGCGCGCCCTTGCAGTCCATCATGCCCGCGCCGGTCTTTTCGCGGAGCTCTTTCACCAGTGCGGCGGTGATGTTGGCCATGGCCTGTCCTTTCCGGGACTCTTGAAGTGGGGACTTCTGAAGTGAAGGAGCCCGGCGCTCTATGAAAAGCACCGGGCTTCAGGATGATGATGTCGATCCGTCGGTGGCGGCCCGGATCCGGGCCGCCCTGCGGGCTCAGGCGGCGGCAGCGGCCTCGGCGAAGCCGCGGGCCTGCTCGATCCAGCCGTCGCGGCCGATGCGGCCGTTGAGCTTGAGATCGGCATCGACCTTGGCGACATCGGCCTCGCTCATGGCGACGAGCTGCCAGTAATGGTAGATGCCGGCTTCGTTGAGCTTCTGCACGATCTGGGGACCGGCGCCGTGGAGCTTCGACAGGTCGTCGGGGGCGCCACGCGGAGCCGAGAGCAGTTCGAAGTGCTCGGTGGACTCCACGAGGGCGGCCACATCGGCCTGGGTGACCGAGCCGGACTCGATGGAAGCCGCGCCCTCGTCGTTGGCGGGCAGCTCCTCGGCGGTGGGCTCCTCGGAAGCGCCGAGATCGATGCCGCTCGAACCCTGGCCGCGCGAGATGCCATCGATGGCCGCACGGGCGATGAGGTCGCAGTACAGGGCGATGGCGCGGCCGGCGTCGTCGTTGGCCGGGACCACGTAGGTGATGCCGTCCGGGTTGCAGTTGGTGTCGACGATGGCGGCGACCGGGATGCCGAGGCGCTGGGCCTCCTTGATCGCGAGCTGCTCCTTGTTGGTGTCGATCACGAACAGCAGGTCGGGCACGCCGCCCATGTCCTTGATGCCGCCGAGCGCCTTCTCGAGCTTGTCCTTCTCGCGGCCGAGCATGAGACGCTCCTTCTTGGTGAGGCCCTGGGCCCCGCCGTCGAGGATCTCGTCGACCTTGCGCAGCCGCGAGATCGAGCCCGAAATGGTCTTCCAGTTGGTCAGCATACCGCCGAGCCAGCGGGAGTTGACGTAGTACTGGGCCGAACGCTTGGCAGCCTCGGCAATGGTGTCGGCGGCCTGGCGCTTGGTGCCGACGAACAGCACCCGGCCACCCTTGGCGACGGTGTCGCTCACGGCCTGCAGGGCCTGGTGGAGGGCCGGCACGGTCTGGGCCAGGTCGATGATGTGGATGTTGTTGCGCGTCCCGAAGATGTAGGACTGCATCTTCGGGTTCCAGCGGTGGGCCTGGTGTCCGAAGTGGGCGCCGGCCTCGAGAAGCTGACGCATGCTGAAATCAACGGCCATGATCTTTGGTCTCTCCGGTTATGCCGCCGCGGAGGAAGCGATCGGGTCCAAAAGAACCCCGATCACCGGAAACGCCTCATTCAGGCATGAGGCCAACTCCGCGTGTGGAATGGGCGGGGCCTTACCAGACGGTTTTTGCGATGGCAAGGTTTTGGAGTCGGCGCGATCCCGTCAGACCTGGGGGCCACTGAAAACGGCGGCGATGTCGGCCTCGTGCATGACCCGATAGCACCCCGCCTCCAGACCGGCCGGCAGGTCGAGCCCTCCGATTCGGTCACGGTGGAGGGCGACGACGTGGTTGCCGATGGCCGCGAACATCCGCCGGACCTGATGGTAACGGCCCTCGTGCAGGGTCACGGCCGCGTGGGTCGTGTCGTGAATCTCGGTCTCGACGGGCAGGAGCGGCTTCTCCTCTCCCTCCAGCATCAGGGTGCCGGAGGCGAAGATGGCCACCTCGTTGCCGTTGAGCGGACGGTCGAGGGTCACCTGGTAGCGTTTGGCGACGTTGGATTTCGGCGCGATGATCCGGTGCAGCAGGGCACCGTCGTCGGTCAGCAGCAGGAGACCGGAGGTCTCCTTGTCGAGGCGGCCCACCGTGGACAGGGCCGGGTCGCGTCGGCGCCAGCGCTCGGGCAGGAGCCCGTAGACGAGGGGTCCCGCCTCCTTGTGCGAGCAGGTGACGCCGAGCGGCTTGTGCAGCATGAGGGTCACGCCCGGCGGCGGATCGAGGGGAACGCCGTCCACCACCATGCGCTGCGCCAGGTCGGGGGTGACCGGGATACGCTGGTCCGAATCGCGCAGCGGCGCGCCATCGAGGACGACGAGGCCGGCGCCGGTGAGGAGCCCGATCTCCCGGCGCGAGCCGTAGCCCATGTTGGCGAGCAGGCGGTCGAGGCGCAGGGTCGGGGTCTTGGCTTTCCCCGCCTTGCTCATTTCCGGGCCTCGAAGATCTTGTAGCCACCGGACGAGGCCTTGAGCTCCACGGTCTTGAAAGCGGCGTTCAGGGGCTTCTCGTAGGGAAGGTGCATGTTGGCCGTGACCCACAGGGTACCGCCCGGACGCAGGGCCTCGGCCGCGCGGGCGATGAAGCCCTGGCCGAGGGCCTGATCCTCCGAGCCGCCATCGTGGAAGGGCGGGTTCATCACGACGAAGTCCAGGCGGCTGAGGCCGAGGCCGCCCGCGCGGATGTCGGCCCAGCGGATGGTGACGCGCGGGTCGGCGACATTGCGGGTCGCCATCTCGACGGCGCGCCGGTCGATGTCGATGAGCGTGAGCGTCGTCACCTTCGGCGAATGCAAGACGGAGCGGGCGAGGACACCGAGGCCGCAGCCGAAATCGGCACCGCTGCCCGCCAGCGGCGGCAGGAGCGACAGGAGAAGGGCCGAGCCCGGATCGAGGCGATCGTAGGAGAAGATGCCGGCCTGCGAGCACAGGGCGAGGTTGTCAATGTGGCGCGGACCGCCTTCCTCCAGGGCCACCCTCAGGTCGCCAAGGGTCTCGGGCCGGTCGACGACGCAGATGCGGTGGTGGCGCCGGGCGCTCTCCGTCGCCGGAGCCCCGAATCCGGCGAGTTCCTTGGCCAGGCGCGAGCCGCCCCGGTCCTTCAGGGCCAGGGCGGTCAGGCGTCCGCCCGGACGCAGGGCACGCAGGGCCTGAGCAAGGACGTAGCGGCGCTCGATTGTGCCAGCCGGTGCCAGCACGTCGATCCGCTCAAGGCTGCCCGACGCGACATCCTCGATCCGGGGCGAGCCCGGGATCAGCGGCGAGACCTGGACAGCTCCTTCCGGACCCTCGATGAGTTCGGCGGGCGGGAAGCCGTACAGGGCTTCCGAGAACGATGTGATGGACATGATGATACGATCCGGCGCGACGGCGCGCGCGCCTCGACGGCTGAGAGCGTGACGGATGACCTGAGCGGCCGGTGATAGCCGATGCCTAACCGCGCGGGAACTCCAGGCCCATCTCGCGGTAGCGCGCCGGATCATCTGCCCAGTTCTCGCGGACCTTCACGTGCAGGAACAGGTGGACCGTCTGCTCGGCGGCCTCGGCGATCTCGCGCCGCGCCGCCTGGCCGATGGCCTTGATGGTCTGGCCGCCCTTGCCGAGCACGATGGAGCGCTGGCTCTCGCGCTCGACGAAGATGGTCTGCTCGATGCGCACGGAGCCATCCGTCCGCATCTGCCACTGATCGGTCTCCACGGTGGAGCGGTAGGGCAGTTCCTCGTGCAGGCGGTCGTAGAGCTTTTCGCGGGTGATCTCGGCGGCCAGCATGCGGATGGGGGCGTCGGAGACCTGATCTTCGGGGTAGAGCCACGGGCTCTTGGGCATCATCCCGGCCAGGGTTGCCTTCAGCACATCGATGCCGTCGCCGTTCAGCGCCGAGATCATGAAGGTGTGGGTGAAGGCGATGCGCTCGTTGAGCGATGCGGAAAGGGCCAGCAAGCGGTCGCGGGGGATGAGATCGATCTTGTTGAGGATCAGCACCTTGGGGCGCTTCACGTCGGGGAGCTTGGCGAGGATCGCCTCGACTTCGTCCGAGACGCCCTTGCGCGCATCGATGAGCAGACAGACGGCGTCGGCATCCGACGCGCCGCTCCAGGCGGAATGGACCATGGCGCGGTCGAGCCGACGCTTCGGCGCGAAGATGCCGGGGGTATCGACCAGGATGATCTGCGCCGTCCCCTCCATGACGATGCCGCGCACCAGGGCCCGCGTCGTCTGCACCTTGCGGGAGACGATGGAGACCTTGGTGCCGACGAGGCTGTTGAGCAGGGTCGACTTGCCGGCGTTCG
The DNA here is from genome assembly GCF_001422375.1 of Methylobacterium sp. Leaf99. Classification (GTDB taxonomy): domain Bacteria; phylum Pseudomonadota; class Alphaproteobacteria; order Rhizobiales; family Beijerinckiaceae; genus Methylobacterium. The sequence continues at coordinate 285,744 of NZ_LMMU01000001.1, forward strand.
GGATGCCGATGAGCGCGACGAAGCCGGCAGTGGTGTTCTCCGGCATGGGAGCGGACGGAAGCGGTACCAGGGGCGGCAGATCGTCGTCATGATCGGTGTCGAAATCGTCGTCAGACATCGGGAGAATTTCCTTCGCGGACGTCCGCCGACGTCTCCATGATTGGGCTGGGGATCTGACCGAGGACCTCGCGCTCCAGCACGAGGCGGGCGGCCTCCTGCTCGGCGAGACGCTTCGATGGGCCAGTGCCGATGCCGGGCGTGAAGCCCTCGACCCGGGCGGCAATGCGGAAGACAGGGGCGTGATCGGGACCGGAGCGCTCCACCACCTCGTAGGCGGGGATCGGCAGGCCGCGGCCCATGGCCCATTCCTGCAGGGAGGACTTGGCATCTCGCCCGCGCGGAGCCGCCGTATCGACCCCCGGCGTGAAGGCGGCTTCGACGATGGCCTTGGCCTTTGCGTAGCCGGCATCGAGGAAGACGGCGCCGAGGATCGATTCGCAGGCATCGGCCAGGATGGTCTGGTTGCGGCGCCCGCCGCTCTGGACCTCGCCGGGGCCGAGCAGGAGATGCGGTCCGACATCCCAGGCCGTGGCCACGGCCGCGCAGGTCTCGCGCCGGACGAGGCCGGCGAGGCGCCGGGACAGGTCGCCCTCGTCGGCCCCCGGAAAGGCCGCGTACAGGAGATCGCCGACGGCCAGACCGAGGACGCGGTCCCCGAGGAATTCCAGGCGCTGGTAGCTGCCGAGCCGGCCGTTGCCGCCGGCCTTGCTCACGTGGGTCAGCGCCAGAACCAGCAGATTCGGGTCGGCGAAGGCGTGGCCGATTGCGGCTTCGAGCACGGCGAGGCCGGGCTTCGGACGGGGCGCGCGCCGCGCCCGGCTGGAGGGACGCGCCTCTTCGTCCACGGTTCGCAATCGCCCTAATGAATGGTGGTGAACAGGCGGCCCCAGCGGACCTTCGCCGGCCAGTTCCAGATCTGCCACGCCGGCGTTCCTTCGTCGATGGAGAAGAAAATCATCTCCGCCCGGCCGACGAAGTTCTCGAACGGCACGAATCCGACATTGGCGAGATCGCGCGAATCCGTGGAGTTGTCGCGGTTGTCGCCCATCATGAAGAACCGCCCTTCGGGAACGGTGTAGGGCTCGGTGTTGTCCCAGTAGCCGTTGTCGCCGTCGCGCTCGATCACCTTGTGGGTGACCCCGCCCGGCAGGGTCTCGAGGTACTGCTCGGCTTTCGCCTGCTCGCCGTAGGGCCCGGTGGTCTCGAACGGGGCGATCTTCTCGCGCTTGACCGGCACGTCGTTGATGTAGAGCAGGCCGGCCTTCATCTGGACCTTGTCGCCGGGCAGTCCGATCACGCGCTTGATGTAGTCCGTGGCGTTGTCCTTGGGCAACTTGAACACCGCGATGTCGCCGCGCTTCGGCGTCGCCGCCCAGACCCGGCCGTCCGCCGTGAACGGCAGGTACTCGCTCAGCGGCAGCGAGTATTTCGAGTAGCCGTAGGAATATTTCGAGACGAACAGGTAATCGCCGATTAGGAGCGTCGGGACGAGCGAACCCGAGGGGATGTTGAACGGCTGGAACAGCAGCGTGCGCACCACGAGGGCGATGAGCAGCGCCTGACCGCCAACCTTCAGGGTTTCCTTGATGCTGGCCCAGGTACCGGTCTCGGCGGCCTTCAGGTCATGCTTCGTCTGGTGGTCCACGCGGGCACGTTCCATCTGGCTGGCCTCTCCGGTCCGACACGGAAGGCCGGAATCCAGGCCCCGTCCGTCATCGACGGTCGAGCGGCGGCATAGACCATGCGCGGAGGACCCGCAACGCGAGGCCGCTTCCGACGAATCTCAGGGGGTGCCAAGCGGCACCGCCTCGATGATCACGAAGGCCTGCGCCATGGGCGGATCGTCCGTGAGGGTAATGTGGACCTTGGCGGCGTGGCCCGCCGGGATCAGCCCAGCCAGGTGAGTCGCGGCCCCGCCGGTGAGGTGGAGGGTCGGACGGCCGCCGGGGAGGTTGATCACCTCCATGTCGCGCCAGAACACGCCCTGGCTCAGGCCGGTGCCCAGCGCCTTGGCGCAGGCCTCCTTGGCGGCGAAGCGCCGGGCGTAGGAGGGCGCGCGGGCGGCACGGGCGTCGCACTTCGCCCGTTCCCCGTCGGTGAAGACCCGGTGGGTGAAGCGCTCGCCGTAGCGTTCGAGGGAGCGCGCGATGCGGCGGATGTCGCACAGATCGGAGCCGATGCCGACGATCATGCGTCGCCTGCCCGGCGGGCGGCGTCCATGGCGGACCGCATGTCGCGCACGGCCCGGTCCAAGCCCGAAAAAATCGCCTCGCCGATGAGGGCGTGGCCGATGTTGAGTTCGGCGATCTCGGCCAACGCCGCCACCGGCCCGACGCTGTCGAGGGCCAGGCCATGGCCAGCATGGATCTCGAGGCCGAGGCTGTCACCATGGGTCGCTGCATGGGCGATCCGGGCCAGTTCCGCCGCGACACGGACCGTGTCCCCGGCCGCCACCGCCTCGCAATAGGTTCCGGTGTGGAGTTCGACCACGGGCGCTCCAAGGCGGTGGGCCGCGTCCATGACCGCCGCATCGGGCTCGACGAACAGGGAGACGCGCAGACCCGCCTCCCGCAGGGCCGCGATACGCGGAGCGAGGTGATCGTGCCCGCCGACGATGTCGAGGCCGCCCTCGGTGGTGCGTTCTTCGCGCTTCTCCGGAACGAGGCAGGCAGCGTGGGGCCGGAGGCGGATCGCCAGGGCGATCATGGCGTCGGTGGCCGCCATCTCGAAGTTCAGCGGCACGGTGAGCACCCGGGCGAGGGTCTCCATGTCCGCGTCGCGGATGTGCCGGCGGTCCTCGCGCAGGTGCGCGGTGATGCCGTCGGCCCCCGCCTCGACGGCCATCCGCGCCGCCCGGATCGGATCGGGATGGGCGCCGCCCCGCGCGTTGCGCACGGTGGCGACGTGATCGATGTTCACGCCGAGACGCAGGGGACGTAGGGACATGGTCGATCCGCGCTCCAAACACGATCCCATGCGGGATCGTCGCGACCCGGCCGTTTCACCTCGGGGGCCTGCCCCCTACATAGGCGTCGCGAGCGCGAACGGGGATACGGCACATCATGGGATTTCTCGACGGCCTGCTCGGCCACGGCAGCGACCTCTCGCCGGCGGAGGTCCATGAACAGCTCGCGGGCGTCCTCACGGAGGGCGAGGTCGTGCAGGTCGCCTTCCGGCTCATCCGCGACCTCATCGTCTTCACCGACCGGCGCCTGATCCTCGTGGACAAGCAGGGAATCACCGGCCGCAAGGTCCAGTACATGACGGTGCCCTACCGAGCGATCACCTGCTTCTCCGTCGAGACAGCGAGCAGCTTCGACCTCGATTCGGAACTGAAGATCTGGGTCTCTGGACGGCCCGATCCGATCACGAAGACGCTCAAGCGCGGCGCCGACATCCTGGGCATTCAGCAGGCGATCGCGAGTTCGATCCGTTAGGGCGCAGGGGAACCGGCTTTCGGCGTCGCGGTTGACTTCGGAGAAGTTATTTGCCGGCTCATGGAGTCCCCGATGTCTCGTTTTCTCCCCCTCGCGCTCGCGCTTGCCCTCTCCTGCACCGCGTCGATCCTCGCGCTTGCCGATCAACCCGGAGCCGATTGGATGCCAGCCGATCAAGTGAAGCAGAAGCTGATGGCGACGGGCTACACCAGCATCACCGAGTTCGAGGCCGACGACGGGCATTGGGAGGGTGAGGGCATGAAGAACGGCGTCAAGATGCAGTTCCATGCCGATCCGAAGACCGGAGCGCTGCTGTCGGAGAAGCCGGACAAGTAGTCCGACCGACGGGGAAGATACGGCGACCGCTCCGGAATGCTGAGCAATTTCGACATGGTCGGCCGCCTGCTCGTGGCGGCCTTCCTCGGCAGCATCATCGGTTTCGAGCGGGAGCGACTGGTCTGGGCGGCCGGCATGCGGACGCACATGCTGGTCTGCGTCGGCTCCTGCCTGCTGATGATCGTCTCGGCTTTCGGATTCGCCGATGTCCTCGGCCGGCCGAACGTGACCCTCGATCCTTCCCGCGTCGCCGCCCAAGTGGTGTCCGGGATCGGTTTCCTCGGCGCCGGCACGATCCTCCTGCGCGGCGAAGTCGTGAAAGGCCTCACCACCGCCGCCAGTCTGTGGGCGGTGGCCGCCATCGGCCTCGCCTCCGGTGGAGGTCTCTACGTTCCGGCCATCGCCACCACCGCCATCGTGCTCGGCATCCTGGCCGGGATGAAGCCGATCGAAGACCGCTACCGCGAGCGGCGCCAGCGTCACGACTTGCGCGTCGTTGCGCGCCATGGTGTCGTCACCACGGCGACGATCCGGACCCTCGCCGGTCCCTGCGCATCGAAGCTGCGCCAGATCGTGATCCGTCAGAACGCGACCGACGATCGCGATGCGATCACCCTCCGCCTCGTGCACGTGGATCGCGGCGCCCTCGATTCCCTAATGGAACGATTTCGCCAGCATGGATCGGTGCTGAGCGTCGAAACGATCGACCACGATTCCGACGTATGATCGCTCCCGGTGGAGCCCGGTCCGGCGCCTGTGAACCGACCTGATCCCGGTCAAACCCGGTTTTCGTCAAACATTTTCTCACTGAGAGACCCGATCGGACGCTCACCGCAATAATGGGCAACGAATGTTTCAAATGTACCCCTTGCGATGATTGCTGACCCCCTCCGGCCATGCAATGATCGCATCGTGCGTACTGGCGAAATTGTTTCCGTCCGGCAACGACGCAGGGTCGCGCCAAGTCGAACGTGATCGGCCTTCGCTTCGCGAACGCATCGGCAAAGCAGGAGGACTCCGCATGGACCACGATACGATGCGCAGGGTCACCGCCGAATTCTTCGGCACCTTCTGGCTGACCTTCGGCGGTTGTGGAGCGGCTGTCCTGTCCGCGGCTTTTCCGGAACTCGGCATCGGCTTCCTCGGTGTCGCCTTCGCCTTCGGCCTGACCGTTCTCACTATGGCCTATGCGGTCGGCCACATCTCCGGCGGCCACTTCAACCCGGCCGTCACGCTCGGCCTCTGGTCGGCGCGACGGTGCGCGAACCACCACGTCCTGCCCTACATCGTCGCCCAGCTCGTCGGCGCGGTCCTGGCGGCCGGACTGCTCTATGCCATCGCATCGGGCAAGTCGGGCTGGGTGCCGGGAGGATTCGCGTCGAACGGGTACGGCGACCTGAGCCCCGGCAAGTACAGCCTCGGAGCCTGTCTGATCGTCGAGTTTCTAACGACCTTCTTTTTCATCTTCATCATCGTCGGCACCACCTCGAAAGGGGCCGCGACGGGTTTCGCCGGCATTCCGATCGGCTTCGCGCTGGTGCTGATCCACCTTATCTCGATCCCGGTGACCAATACGTCGGTCAATCCGGCTCGGAGCACCGGCCCCGCCCTGTTCGCGGGCGGCGAGTACCTCGCGCAGCTCTGGCTGTTCTGGCTCGCTCCGATCGTCGGCGCGATGGCGGCCGGAGCGCTGGGCCGCTGGTTCTACGAGCCCGCGGACATCCTCGAAACGGTCGTGGTGGAGAAGCAGGCTGCGGTCTGAGGCTCTGTCTCGGCCGGCACGTCCGGCTCGCGGCCCCAGAACAACTTGCCAATCCCGAACAACTGGTTTATCCGCCACCCCTCGCGTTCGCTCCGGCTGGGGGCTGAACGGACGGTACCGGCTTCGCCGGTACAGGGTTGAATCCTGAAAAGGTTTTTCCCGTCGTCCCGTGTCTCCGCCTTCGATCAACCGCTCGGGCCTTCAAACGGCTCGAAGGGCTTGGCGCCGGGCGATCCGCGTACGAACCGGCCCGACGCTATTGTCCCGCACTCCGATGTGCCGTCGGGTCCCTTTGGATATGAAGGGCCCGTTAATGCCTCTCTACGAACACGTCTTCCTGGCGCGCCAGGACGTGACGACCCAGCAGGTCGAGACCATGGTCGAGACCTACAAGGGCGTCATTGAAGCCAATGGCGGCAAGGTCGAGAAGATCGAGATGTGGGGCGTGAAGTCCCTCGCCTACCGCATCAAGAAGAACCGCAAAGCGCATTTCACGCTCCTCAATGTCGATGCCCCCCCGGCCGCACTGGCCGAGATGGAGCGTCAGATGCAGATCTCCGAGGATGTCCTGCGCTTCATGACCGTGCGCGTCGAAGAGCTCGAGTCCGAGCCGTCGGCGATGATGCAGAAGCGCGACCGCGACGACCGCAAGGATCGCGAACGCGGCCGTCGTCGTGACGACGAGGGCTTCGGTGGCGGCGGTGGATTCGGTGGCGACCGCGATCGGGGTGATCGCGGCGACCGTGGGGATCGGGGTGACCGTCCCGAGCGCAACTTCGGCGGGGAGGCTTAAGCCATGGCATTTGGTGCTGGACCCGGAGCGGCTCCCGCCGCTGGCGCTGGTGGCGGTGCGGGCGGCGGACGTCGCCCCTTCTTCCGTCGTCGCAAGACCTGCCCGTTCTCGGGCGCGAACGCGCCCAAGATCGACTACAAGGACGTCAAGCTCCTGTCGCGCTACGTCTCCGAGCGCGGTAAGATCGTGCCGTCGCGGATCACGGCGGTGTCCGCCAAGAAGCAGCGCGAGCTCGCCCAGGCGATCAAGCGCGCGCGCTTCCTCGGCTTCCTCCCCTACGTGATCAAGTAGTTCACGCTGCCCCGGTCCGGCTCCGCCGGGCCGGGGCGTCCCTCGCGAGCGCGACGGGGCATTTTCGTACCGGTCTTCGATGAGGAAGGCCGGGAGTCGTTGGGGCGATGTGGTTCGCCTCTAACCCTGCCCGTATCGGGACAGTGGGACAGCGGGATCGATGGGTCAGTTTCTCGGAATCGGTATCGGCGCGGGCCTCGTCTCCGCCCTCCTCTTCGGCGTGCTGCTGAAGGCGACGGCGCTCGCCATCATCCTCTACCTGCTCGCCCCCCTCCCGATTCTCATCGTGGGGCTCGGCTGGAGCCACAAGGCCGCCCTCGTCGCGGCCATCACCGGCAGTCTGGCGCTGGCCCTCGTGGTGCAGCCCTTCCTGGGTCTCGGCTTCCTCGCCTATCTCGCCCTCCCCGCCTGGTGGCTCGCCTACCTCGCGCTTCTGGGCCGACCCGGCGCGGACGGCACCATGGAATGGTACCCGACCGGCCGGCTTCTGGCTTGGACCGCCGGCACGGCCGGCCTCGCCTTCGTCGCCATCGCGGTCATCGCGGCGCCGAACTACGAGACCTTCCACACGCAGCTGCGCGACATGACGCGCTCCATCGTCAAGATCCAGACGCAGGGACGCACGGCTGCGCCAGCCCCGCCCCAGGCCGCCCCCGACGCGACCGGTGCGGACGGGGCGCAATCCGACACGGGCAAGCCTGATCCGAGCAAGCCCGACGACACCCTCAAGGATGATGTCTCAGACGCGCTAGCGCGCGTCGCTCCGGGCCTCGCCGCACAGGGGTTGGCCGTCCTCCTCGTGTTCTACCTCTGGGCCGCCGCCAGAATCGTGAAGGTGTCGGGCCGTCTGCCGCGGCCTTGGCCGGATCTGCCGTCCACGCGGATGCCGCGCCGGGTCCTCGGCATCCTCGCCGGTGCCCTCGTGCTGACCTTCGTGCCGGGCTATCCCGGCGTCCTCGGCGTGGCCCTGGCCGGCGCCCTCAGCGCGGCCTTCGCCATCCAGGGCCTCGCCGCCTTCCACGACCGCAGCCGTGGCCGCCCCGGGCGCCTCGCCCTGCTGCTCGGCCTCTACCTCATCCTGTTCGTCACCCAGGGCATCGCCTTCGTGGCCCTGACCCTGTTCGGCATCGCCGACACCGCCCTCGACCGGCGTCGTCCCAAGGACGCGTCCGGGCGATCTTGAGCCCCGCAGCCGACGACCGTCGGCGGCCTCCATCCCAACCTCAACCGAAGGACCAACCCCATGGAAGTCATCCTCCTCGAGCGCGTCGCCAAGCTCGGCCAGATGGGCGAGACCGTGAACGTCAAGCCGGGTTACGCCCGCAACTTCCTGCTGGCCCGCGGCAAGGCCCTGCGCGCCACCGCCGGCAACAAGAAGCACTTCGAGACCCAGCGCGCCCAGCTCGAGGCCCGCAACCTTGAGAAGAAGTCCGAGGCCCAGACCGTCGCCGAGACCCTCGAGGGCAAGAGCTTCGTGCTGATCCGCCAGTCGGGCGAGACCGGCGTGCTGTACGGCTCGGTCTCCACCCGCGATCTCGCCGAGGTCGTCACCGCCGAGGGCTTCTCGGTCGGCCGCGATCAGTTCGCCCTCAACCAGCCGATCAAGACCCTGGGCCTGCACGTCGTCCCCGTCGTGCTCCATCCCGAGGTCGAGGTCTCCGTGACCGTCAACGTCGCTCGCTCCCCCGAGGAAGCCGAGCGTCAGGCGCGTGGCGAATCCACCACCGAGCGCGAGGCGTTCAACCTCGACGACCTCGGCCTGGAAGTCGGCGCGGCACTGGCCGAGGCCGGTGACGACCGCGAGTAAGCCGATTCACGGCCCTTCGGGCCGGTGGAGAACGGGGAACGACGGCCCTCGCGGGTTGACTTGTTCCTTATTTGTTCCAGCATGGACGCCCGCGCCTCGCCCGAGTCGCGGGCGTTCGCGTGTCCGGCGCCAGTCGGATCCGCGGGCCGATCGGTCGGTCGTGATCAGAGCCCCTTAACCATGGTGCATCATGGTTGGCCTCTGAATGAAGGCGGGTCGGGCGTTCACGTCCCCACGCGCTCGGAAAAAGTCGGAGCCTCGAGTCAGCCCATGGCCCTGCCCAACGCCCTTGTGGCCAACCTTCAACAGGTGACGCAGGAATTCCGCGTCGCGCCGCACAACATCGACGCGGAGCAGGCGCTGCTCGGCGCGATCCTGGTCAACAACGACGCCTATTACCGCATCTCGGACTTCCTCCTCGCCGAGCATTTCATGGAGGATGTCCACCGCAAGATCTTCGAGGTGGCGTCGCAGCTCATCAAGGGCGGCAAGCTCGCCACCCCCATCACCTTGAAGACCTATCTGGGCGACGCCGATCTCGGCGGCCAGACCGTGATGCAGTACCTCGCCCGCCTGGCGGCCGAGGCGACCACGGTGATCAACGCGGGCGATTACGGCCGCACCATCTACGACCTCGCCATCCGGCGCCGGCTCATCACCATCGGCGAGGACCTCGTTAACGGCGCCTACGAGGCGCCGGTGGAATCCTCGCCCCGCGACCAGATCGAGGGCACCGAGCGCCGCCTCTACGAGCTCGCCGAGTCGGGTAAGTACGACGGCGGCTTCCAGAAGTTCTCCGAGGCGCTCACCACCGCCGTCGACATGGCGGCCAAGGCCTACCAGCGCGAGGGCAAGCTCTCGGGCATCGCCACGGGCCTGTCCGACCTCGACGCCAAGATGGGCGGCCTGCAATCGTCGGATCTCATCATCCTCGCGGGCCGCCCGGCCATGGGCAAGACCTCGCTGGTGACCAACATCGCCTTCAACATCGCCAAGGCCTACAAGGGCGAGAAGGGCGCCGACGGCGTCATGAAGACGGTGAACGGCGGCATCGTCGGGTTCTTCTCCCTCGAGATGTCGGCCGAGCAGCTCGCCACCCGTATCATCGCCGAGCAGTCGGGCGTGCCGTCCTACAAGATCCGCCGCGGCGACATCCGCCCGGAGGACTTCTACAAGATCACCGATGCCGCCCGGGACATGCAGACGATCCCGTTCTACATCGACCAGACCGGCGGCATCTCCATCGCCCAGCTCGCGGCGCGTGCCCGGCGCCTCAAGCGCCAGAAGGGCCTCGACCTGCTCATCGTCGATTACCTCCAGCTCCTGTCGGGCTCGGGCAAGCGCTCGGACAATCGCGTGCAGGAGATGACCGAGATCACCACGGGCATGAAGGCGCTGGCGAAGGAGCTCGCGGTGCCGATCATCGGCCTGTCGCAGCTCTCGCGTCAGGTCGAGAACCGCGAGGACAAGCGCCCGCAGCTTTCGGACCTGCGCGAATCGGGCTCCATCGAGCAGGATGCCGACGTGGTGATGTTCGTGTTCCGCGAGGAATACTATGTGAACAACAAGAAGCCCCGCGAGGGCACGGAGGAGTTCTTCGCCTGGGAAGCGGAAATGAACCGGGTCCACGGCAAGGCCGAGGTGATCTTAGGGAAACAGCGCCACGGCCCCACCGGCACCGTGGAACTCCAGTTCGACGCCAACATCACCCGGTTCTCGAACCTCGCCCAGTCGGACCGGATTCCCGATCAGCATATGTGATCGGATAGTCCGCGACCCGATATCTCACACGACGAACGATCCGGCGGGTGGGAAATCCGCCGTTGCCTAAAGTTTGCAGGGGAGCGGCCCGTGCCGATCCGAGAACCGAGCGAAGCTGGACAGCGTGATCGAACCAGGCCACGGCGCCATCCTCACCATCGACCTCGGGGCCATCGTGGCGAACTGGCGCCGCCTCGCGGACGAGGCGCCCGGCCTCGCCTGCGCGGCGGTGGTCAAGGCCGATGCCTATGGCTGCGGCCTGACCCATGTCGCGCCGGCCCTATGGGCGGCCGGGTGCCGCACCTACTTCGTCGCCCACCTGAGCGAAGCCGTCGCGGCGCGCGCGCTCCTGCCGGAGGCGACCATCTACGTCCTCAACGGGCTCCTGCCGGACATTGGCTCCGCCCTCATGGCCCACGCCCTGCGTCCCGTCCTCGGATCGCCCGAGGAGCTGACGGAATGGGCAGCTTTGTGCGTGAGATCCGGCGCCCCGCAACCCGCCGCGCTCCACATCGATACCGGGATGAACCGCCTCGGCTTCTCGGTGTCCGAGGCCTTGGCGCTCGCTGGCGATCCCATCGTGGCACGCGCTGGCATCGGCCTCCTGATGACCCATCTCGTCAGCGCCGAGTTGCCCGAGGAGGCCGTCAACACCCGGCAGGCCGCAGACTTCGCGCGCCTGCGCGCCGCCCTGCCGGGCATCCCCGCCTCCTTCGCCAACTCGTCGGGCGTCTTCCTCGGCGGGGAAGCTCACCACGACCTCCTGCGGCCCGGCTACGCCCTGTTCGGTGGCAATCCCACACCCGGCAAGCCGAACCCCATGCGCCCGGTTGTGCGACTCGAGGCGACCATTGCCCAGGTTCGCACCGTCGCGGCCGGCGAGACCGCCGGCTACAACGCCCGCTGGACGGCCGATAGCCCGCGCCGCCTCGCGACCCTCTCCATCGGCTACGCCGACGGCTATCCCCGCGCGGCGAGCGGGCGGGGCGCCGCCCTGGTCGACGGCGTGCGCTGTCCCATCGTCGGCCACATCTCCATGGACCTCGTCATCCTCGACGTCACCGACGCCCCCGGCGCGGCGCGCGGCGGAACCGCGACGCTCATCGGCGACGCGCTCGACATCGACACCGTGGGACAGGCCGCAGGTACCATCGGCTACGAGATCCTGACGGGGCTGGGTTCTCGCTATGTTCGCCATTATGTGACAGGAACCGAGGCCTGAGGGGCCTCTTCCGGACGCAGCATGGCCAAGATCAACCAAACCTTCGTGTGCCAGTCCTGCGGGGCGGTCTACAACCGCTGGCGCGGGCGCTGCGAAGCCTGCAACGGCTGGAACTGCATCGCCGAGGAGACGGGTGCCGGCGGTCCCCAGTCCGGCCCGGTCAAGACGCGGCCGAGCCGGGCCAAGGGCCGAGTGTTTCCGCTGGAGGGCCTCACCGGCGAGGTCAAGCAGGCCCCGCGCATCCCGTCCGGGATCAACGAGCTCGACCGGGTGACGGGCGGCGGCTTCGTCCGCGGCTCGGTGATCCTGCTCGGCGGCGACCCCGGCATCGGCAAGTCCACCCTGCTGATGCAGGCCACGGCCGCCATGGCGCGCACGGGGGAGCGGGTCGTCTACATCTCCGGCGAGGAGGCGGTGGCGCAGGTGCGCCTGCGCGCCGAGCGCCTCGGCCTCGCCGACATGCCGGTGGAGTTGGCGGCCGAGACCAACGTCGAGGATATCGTCGAGACCCTGTCGCAGGGCACGCCACCGGCCCTCTGCATCATCGATTCGATCCAGACCATGTGGACCGAAACCGTCGAATCGGCACCCGGCACCGTCACCCAGGTGCGCGGCTCGGCCCAGACGCTGATCCGCTTCGCCAAGACCACCGGCACCGCGGTGATTCTGGTCGGCCATGTCACCAAGGACGGTCAGATCGCGGGACCGCGCGTCGTCGAGCACATGGTCGATGCCGTGGCCTCGTTCGAGGGCGATCAGGGCCACCATTTTCGTATCTTGCGCGCGGTGAAGAACCGCTTCGGGCCGACCGACGAGATCGGGGTGTTCGAGATGACCGATATGGGGCTCGCCGAGGTACCGAATCCCTCCGCCCTGTTCCTCGCCGGGCGCGACCACGCGGCACCGGGCACGGCGGTGTTCGCCGGCATGGAAGGCACGCGGCCGCTCCTCGTCGAGATCCAGGCCCTCGTCGCGCCCTCGTCGCTCGGGATGCCGCGTCGCGCGGTGGTCGGCTGGGACCCCAACCGCCTGTCCATGGTGCTCGCCGTCCTGGAGGCCCATGGCGGCATCCGCCTCGGCACCCACGACGTCTACCTCAACGTTGCCGGCGGCCTGCGCATCACCGAGCCGGCGGCGGATCTGGCCGTGGCCGCCGCCCTGGTCTCGTCCCTGTCGGGCTCTGCGCTGCCACCCGAGACGGTGTATTTCGGCGAGATCGGCCTATCCGGTGCCATCCGGCCCGTGGCCCAGGCGCCGGCCCGCTTGAAGGAGGCGCTCAAGCTCGGTTTCGCCAAGGCGGTGACACCCCAGGGGCGCGGCGAGGGCGGCAACGACGGGTTTCCCACCGAAGCCCTGCGCCACATCGCCGACCTCGTCGCCGGCATCGCCAGCAACGGTCCGCGCCGGGTCGGCTCGAACCGGGGACGCGGCGCGGTGGAGTACGACGACGACTGAAGCCCCTTCCGGGCCGGGACGGCCGCCGGCTTGAGGGTGACGGCCAGGATTCGGCACGATATACAGGGGCGCGGCCGAGGGAAGCCGCAGGATACGCTGCGCTGCCGCAACTCCCTTGAAGTGACAATCTCCCACGATGCCGTTCTCCGTTCTCGATCTCGTCGTGCTCGGCATCGTCGTGGTGTCCGCGTTGCTTGCGGCCGTTCGCGGTGCCACCCGTGAAGTGCTGGCGATCATCGCGTGGGTTGCCGCCGCCGCCGTTGCCTGGAAACTCTATCCCCTACTTCTGCCCACCGTGAGCCAACACGTCACCAATGCCACCGTGGCCCTGGTGGCCTCCATCGCGGCGATCTTTCTCGGTACGCTCATCGTGGTCTCGATCATCACCGTGAAGGTGTCCGACATGATCCTCGATTCGCGCATCGGCGCCATCGATCGGTCCCTCGGCTTCCTGTTCGGCGCCGGGCGGGGCTTTCTCATCTGCGTCATCGGATGGGTGTTCCTGGCTTGGCTCGTCCAGGGCAAGATGCCCGATTGGGCGGCGCAGGCCCGCAGCCGGCCGATGCTGGAGAAATCCGGCGAGGCCTTGGTGGCGCAGTTGCCCGAGAATCCGGAAGGCCTCCTGAAGCAGTTCAAGAAGCCCAAGGTCGAGACCCCGGCCGATCCCGTGGAGCCGCCGGAAGGCGATGTCCCCGCCCAGCGCCGCAGCGAGGGGCCGTCCCCAGCCACGCCCGCCTCGCGACGCTGATCTGCGTGCCCGCGCTTGGTGCCCGGGCGAACCTTGCTTACATGCTGGCTTCTCGCATGACGGCCTCGTGACGACGCCGGCTGTGCCCAGTGCCGGGCAACCAGGGATCGACCGCACCATGTTGGCAGTGAAACCGAGTGCCCGTCCGGCTGCCGGGATCGTCGACGGCCTCGATCGCGACGGCGATACCCTGCGTGAGGAATGCGGCGTCTTCGGCATCTTCGGCCACCCCGACGCCTCCGCCATCGTGGCGCTGGGCCTCCACGCCCTCCAGCATCGTGGCCAGGAAGCGGCTGGGATCGTCTCCTTCGACGGCGAAGTGTTCCATTCGGAGCGCCGCCCCGGCCTCGTCGGCGATTCGTTCTCGGACGGCGAGACCATCGCCCGCCTGCGGGGCCGGGCCGCCATCGGCCACGTGCGTTACTCGACCACCGGCGGCACCATCCTGCGCAACGTCCAACCGCTGTTCGCCGAACTCGCCAGCGGCGGTTTGGCGGTCGCGCATAACGGCAACCTCACCAACGCGCTGTCGATCCGCCGCGACCTCGTGCGCGACGGCGCCATCACTCAGTCGACCTCCGACACGGAGGTGATCCTGCATCTGGCCGCCCGGAGCCGCGCCCCGCGCATCGTCGAGCGCTTCACCGAGGCCCTCAAGCAGATCGAGGGCGCCTACGCCATCGTGGCGCTCACCAACAAGAAGCTCATCGGCGCCCGCGATCCCATGGGCATCCGCCCCCTGGTGCTCGGCGAACTCGACGGCCGCTACATCCTTGCCTCGGAGACCTGTGCGCTGGACATCATCGGCGCAAAGTTCATCCGCGATGTCGAGAACGGCGAGATCGTGGTGATCTCCGAAGAGGGCATCGAATCGATCCGCTTCGCGCCGGCCCGGCCCATGCGCCCGTGCATCTTCGAGTACATCTACTTCGCCCGCCCCGATTCCGTGGTGAACGGCAAGAGCGTCTACGCGGTCCGCAAGAACATCGGTCACGAGCTCGCCCGTGAATCGGCGGCCTCCGCCGACGTGGTGATCCCGGTGCCGGATTCCGGCGTGCCCGCGGCCCTCGGCTTCGCCCAGGAGACCGGCCTGCCCTTCGAGATGGGCATCATCCGCAACCACTATGTCGGGCGCACCTTCATCCAGCCGACCCAGTCCGTGCGCGAGCTCGGCGTACGCATGAAGCATTCGGCCAACCGCGCCGTGGTCGAGGGCAAGCGCATCGTCCTGGTCGACGACAGCCTGGTACGCGGCACCACCTCCGTGAAGATCGTCCGGATGATGCGGGAAGCCGGCGCCAAGGAGGTGCATTTCCGCATCGCCTCGCCGCCCATCACCTATCCGGACTTCTACGGCATCGACACGCCGGAGCGCGAGAAGCTCCTGGCCGCCACCCACGATCTCGAGGGCATGCGCCGCTACATCGGCGCCGATTCCCTGGCCTTCCTATCCATCGACGGCCTGTACAAGGCCATGGGCGAGGACCGCCGCGACGAGGCCTGCCCGCAATACACCGATCATTGCTTCACTGGCGACTACCCAACGAACCTGACCGACATGGCCATCGCAGGTCCGCGCCGGCTGGCGATGCTGGCGGAAGCCGACTGAGCGCCGGGCCATGACCGACGACACGCACTTGACCAACCCGCGAAACCCCCTGGCCGGGCGCGTCGCCGTCGTGACCGGCGCCTCGCGGGGTATCGGCCGGGCCGCCGCGCTGGCCCTGGCGGCGGCCGGCGCCCACATCGTCGCCGTCGCCCGGACGCAGGGCGCACTGGAAGAACTCGACGACGCCATTCGGGCGGCGGGATCGAGCGCTACCCTGGTCCCCCTTGATCTCACCGATTACGACGCCATCGATCGCCTCGGTGCCGGGCTGCACGAGCGCTGGAAGCGCCTCGACATCGTCGTGGGCAATGCCGGCATCCTCGGTAATCTAACCCCGCTCGGCCACGTCACGCCCAAAACCTGGACGCAGGTGATGGACATCAACGTCACGGCGAACTGGCGTCTGATCCGCTCGCTCGATCCGCTTCTGCGGATGTCCGATGCCGGCCGGGCGATTTTCGTGACCTCGGGTGCCGCCCAGAAATGCAAGGCCTACTGGGGGCCCTACTCGGTTTCCAAGGCCGCCCTCGATGCCCTGGTGCGGACCTACGCCGCCGAGACCGAGACCACGTCCGTCCGCGCCATGCTCCTCAACCCCGGCCCCCTGCGCACGGACATGCGCCGCGCCGCCATGCCGGGCGAGGACCCCGAGACCCTGAAGACGCCGGAGGATCTGGCGCCGCACATCGTCCGGATGGCGTGTCCCGATTGGAACCAAACGGGCAAGATTTACGACTTTCCCAACGACCGCGTGCTGACCCCGCGGATGGCCGACTGATAATTTCCCGGCGGTCACCGCTGCCGCTTACGCTTCCATCCAGAGCGGGCATCCGCAGACGCTCTTCCGCTCCCAGGGCCATGAAACGATGATCGACGTTCGCTGCATCTGCGCCATCGGCCAGCGGGGACAACTCGGGCTCGACGGGCACCTCCCGTGGGAAGGCAACACCGATCCGCTCTTCGTCGAGGACGTAACGCGGTTCTTCGCCATCACCATGGGCCACGTCCTCATCGCCGGTCCGAAGACCGTGGCCTCGGTGCCGGAGTTCGCGTTCAAGGACCGCACCATCGACGTGATCCGCAGCCACGAGGACCCGGAGGCGGTGCTCGCGCGCTATCCCGGCCGGCGCATCTTCGTCGGCGGCGGCATCGCGGTGTGGAACGTCTACGCGAAGTACATCCAGCACTGGGACGTCACCCGCCTGCCCTACGATGGCGAGGCCGACCGCTGGTTCGATCCAGCTTGGCTCGTCGGTGGCCCCTTACGCACCTGACGGCACAAAGGGCCGGGCTGGCGGGTTGAGAAGAGCCCTCCAGCTCCAAGGTCCACGATGAGCCCGCATTCGTATCGCTTCGGCATCGAGGAAGAGTACTTTCTGGCCGATGCGGAGAGCCGGGGCACGCCGGACCGGTCGCTCAAAGCCTTCCACGACGCGGCCGGGGCGGCCCTGCCGGAGATCGGCCGCGAACTCCTCGAATCCCAGATCGAGGCCTGCACGCCGCCCTCGGGCAGCTTCGGGGAAGCCCGCGAGACGCTTGCGCATCACCGGGCCACCCTGGCGCGGATCGGCCGCGAGCACGGCGTCCTCGCCTTCGCCGCCGGCACCCATCCGGTGGCGGCCTGGGCAAGGCAGGTGGCCACGCAGGGTGAGCGCTACACCGGCATCCTCGAAGATGTCGGTCTGGCCGGTCGGCGCAGCCTGATCTGCGGCATGCACGTTCATGTCGAGGTGCCGGACCCGGACACGCGGGTCGACCTCATGAACCGCCTGCTGCCGTTCCAGCCGATCCTGCTCGCCCTCTCGGCCTCGTCGCCATTCTGGCAGGGCCAGCCGACGGGGCTCGCCGCCTATCGCCTCAGCGCCTTCGGCGAACTCCCGCGCACCGGCCTGCCCGAGCTGTTCGCGGATCGTGCCGCCTACGAGCGCTACGTCCGGATCATGACGAGGGCCGGCTCTATCGCGGATGCGAGCTTCCTGTGGTGGTCGCTGCGCCCGTCCATCAAGTTTCCGACCCTCGAACTGCGCATCGCCGATTCCTGCACGCGGGTCGACGACGCGATCACCATCGCGGCCCTCTACCGCTGCCTCGTCCACTGCGCCGTGCGCCGCCCGGACCTGAATGCCGGCCTCGACGGCGTCTCGCGGGCGCTGGCGCAGGAGAACCTGTGGCGGGCGCAGCATGGGGGAACGAAGGCGGAGATGATCGATGAGGCGAGCGAAGAGGCCGTACCGTTCGCAGTGGCACTCGACAACCTCCTGGCGCTGATCCGAGAAGATGCCGAAGCCCT
Source organism: Methylobacterium sp. Leaf99 (assembly GCF_001422375.1). Classification (GTDB taxonomy): domain Bacteria; phylum Pseudomonadota; class Alphaproteobacteria; order Rhizobiales; family Beijerinckiaceae; genus Methylobacterium. Next base: position 303,315 of record NZ_LMMU01000001.1, read on the forward strand.
CGGCTGCGTCGACGATGTCGAAGGCGCCCGGCGGATCGTCCACGACGGCACGAGCGCCAAACGCCAGATCGCCGCCTACGATGGGGCGCGAACCGAAGGTCGGAATCCCCTCGTCGCAGTGGTGGACTGGCTGGCCGCCACCACGCGCGGCGACGATTGAACGTCGCCGACGAGGAGAACCCGGCTCAGCCCTTGTTGTCCTTGTCGAACGGGTTCTTCGACGTCCGGAGCGAAAGCCGGATCGGCACGCCCGGCAGTTCGAACGATTCGCGCAGGCCGTTGACGAGGTAGCGGGTGTAGGATTTCGGCAGGCCATCGAGCTGGTTGCCGAACAGGGCGAAGTGCGGCGGGCGGCTCTTCACCTGGGTCGCGTAACGGATCTTGATGCGCCGGCCCGAGACGGCCGGGGGCGGGTTGCGCTGGGTCGCCGCACTCAGCCAGTCGTTGATGCGCGAGGTCGAGACGCGGGTGTTCCACACCACTTCCGCGCCGGTGACCGCCTGCATGAGCTTGTCGATACCCTCGCCGGCGAGCCCCGAGAGCGGCACCACCGGAACGCCGCGCACCTGCGGCAACAGGCGGGTGCAATCCTCGCGCAGCTTCTTCAGGAGGCCGTTCTGGTCGGCGACGAGGTCCCACTTGTTGAGGCCGATGACGAGGGCACGGCCTTCGCTCTCGATGAGATCGACGATGGTGAGATCCTGCTTCTCGAACGGGATCGTGGCATCGAGGAGCACCACCACCACCTCGGCGAAGCGCACGGCGCGCAGGCCGTCCGACACCGCGAGTTTCTCCAGCTTGTCGTCGATGCGGGCCTTGCGGCGCATGCCGGCGGTGTCGTGCAGCTTGATCCTGCGCCCGCGCCATTCCCAATCCAGGGAGATGGAATCGCGGGTGATGCCGGCCTCGGGGCCGACGAGGAGGCGCTCCTCGCCGAGCATACGGTTGATGAGGGTCGACTTGCCGGCGTTGGGGCGGCCGACGATGGCGACCTTGAGGGAGCGGTCGGACGGGTCCTCGTCCGCGTCGTCCTCGTCCTGCGCCGGCAGGGCCTCCATGAGGGCGTCGTGGAGTTCGCCGATGCCCTCGCCGTGCTCGGCCGAGAACGGGATCGGGTCGCCGAGGCCCAGGGAGAACGCCTCGTAGGCGCCGCCGAGGCCAGCGCCGCCCTCGGCCTTGTTGGCGATGAGGATGACGGGGCAGCCGGCCCGGCGCACGAGTTCGGCGAAGGGCTGATCGGCGGGCAGGATGCCGGCGCGGGCGTCGATGACGAACAGCACGATGTCGGCTTCGAGGATCGCAGCCTCGGTCTGGGCGCGCATGCGGCCGAGGAGTGAATCTGCATCGGCCTGTTCGAGGCCGGCGGTGTCGATGATGCGGAAGACGAGGCCACCGAAGTTGACGTCGCCCTCGCGCCGGTCGCGGGTCACGCCGGGGCGGTCGTCCACCAGGGCGAGCTTCTTGCCCACGAGGCGGTTGAAGAGGGTCGACTTGCCGACATTCGGCCGTCCGACGATCGCGACGGTCGGCATGTCCATGGTGTGCTCGATTCAGTCGTACGGGGTGGGGGAAAACAGAGTGTCAGCGCGTCACGGGCGGCGGGGCCGCCGGCTCGGGCGCGGCCGCTGTCACCGTGACCGGACCACCGGCCACGAGGGCGGCGTAGACCTCGATGCGCTGGCGCAGGTTCTGCGGCGCCTGCGGGTCGGCGTTGATCTGATCGAACCAGCGCCCGGCGGCGTCGTACTCGCCGCGCTTGAGGGCGACGAGGCCGAGCATTTCGCGGGCGGTGTGGCGGAAGGCGCCCGTAGGCGCGGCGAGGCCCTGGAGACTGGCCAAAGCCGCGTCCGGCTGCGGCCCGTCGAGGCGCAGGAGGGCGGCGCGGAGACGGGCGAGATCGCGCAGGGCGTCGCTGACGCCGGTATCCGCCGCGAGGGCGTCGTACTCGGTGGCCGCGGCTGCCCCGTCGCGCTTCGACGTCTCGGCGGCCGAGCGGAAGCGGGCGAGGAGGCGATAGCCGCCCGGTGCGTCGGTGCGGATCGCCTCGAACGCCTTGTCGGCCTCCGCATTCTTGCCGTCCCGGGCGAGGCGGTTCGCGGTGTCGAACTGTTCGGAGGCCGCATCGGCGCGCACGCGCTGGTCGTGCTGCCAGTAGCGCAAGCCGCCGACGGCGGCCACCACGAGGATCGCCACGGCGATGATGGCGCCGCTGTAGCGACGCCAGATCTCGGCGACCTGATCCCGGCGATAGTCCTCGTTGACCTCGCGGATGAACTCGTTGTTCTCGGCCATGCTGTCTCATGCCGGCCGAAGACACGCCCGGCCACGTCTAGGGAGATCGAGGCCTGCGCCTAGCACAGGCCCGGGCCGTTGGCGACCGGTCTTGGCCGCAGGGCCGTCCCGCCCGCATCCGGTCTCCCTCAGGCCTGACCCGGCCATGCAGCGACGCCGATGAGGATCGGGTGCAGGTATTTGCCGAACACGAACCACACGGCGAGGCCGACGACCACCGCGAGGGCATCGTTGCGCCACCCGGCCGGGGCCGCGACGACGCCGTGCTGGGCAGCCACGGCGGTGGGGCTCAACGCCCGGCGTTTGGCGCTGATGCGGGCGATTACCGCCCAGGCGAGAAAGCTGCCGAACAGCAGGATCGAGCCGAGATCGCCGTTGGCGAGCAGGTGGGCGGTGGCCCAGATCTTCACGGCCAGGAGCATCGGGTGCTTGGCCTTGGCGCGGATATGGCCCGGCAGGTAGGCCGAGGCGAGGACGATGAACGCCAGCAGGGTCAGGACGAGGGAGAGGTGACGCGTCCAGACCGGCGGGTTCCAGACTTCGATGTAGCCGGACTGGCGGTAGAGGTGGAAGCCGTAGGCGATGAGCACGAGGCCGAGCAACGAGACCCCGGTGTAGATGAGCTTGTACCGGCCCTCACCGACGTCGCCGATGACGCTCGCGCGCTTGGCCCGCGCCATGGAGAAGGCGTGCATGCCGAGGAACAGCACGAGGCCGAGGATCAGGATCAGCATGGTGGGCTTTCGCGGATCGGGATGTGGGCGGCCGCCGGAGGCGGCGCCGTGGCAATCAGTCTGTAACGGTTCAAAACCCAAACTCGCCGTGATGTCCAGGCATACGCGATGACGCGCCCCTTCCTCCGCACTCTTCTCGCGCTCGCGAGCCTCACGGGCGCCGCCACCGCGGCGTCCGAACCACCGCTCTCGGCCCTGACCCTGGTCGGACCGCCCATCGTCGTCTTCAAGGCCGGTCGCGACGCCTGCGATGGGGCCGACGTGCCGGATGCGTCGGCGCGGGCGTACCGGGACGCGTCGGGCGCCGTCGCGCTGTTCGGGATGCATTATCGGAGTCGTGCCCTGCGCGGTCCGTCCTTGGACGCGCTCAAGCTCGACTGCGCCGTCGTCCTCGATTCGGGTGAGAAGTCCGACCCGGCCCTCTACGACGACCGCTCGTGGATCACCGCCACCTGGACACAGGACGGCAAGACCATCGCCGCCCTCCTCCACCACGAGTATCAGGCCAACGAGCACCCCGGACGCTGCCGCTCCAAGGTCTACCTGGAATGCTGGTACAACACGGTGGTGGCCGCCGCCTCGACGGATGGCGGGCGCCGGTTCGTGCGCGCAACGCCGCCCGTGGTGGTGGCCGGGGCGCCGTTCCGCCAGGAGGTCGACCAGGGTCGCCATCGCGGGTTCTTCAACCCGTCGAACATCTTCGGCGACGGGCGCTGGCGCTACATGTTCGCCTCGACCACGGGGTGGGATCTCGAGGGCAGCGATCAGGCGGCCGGCGTCTGCCTGTTCCGCACCGACGATCCGGCCGACCCGGCGCGCTGGCGCGCCTGGACCGGCATCGGCTTCACCGCCGCGTTTCCCGATCCCTACACCGGAAAGGTGGCGCATCCGGCGACCTGCAAACCGGTGGCGCCCTTCCCGACTCCCGTCGGCGCCGTCGTGCGCCATCGTGCCAGCGGCGCCTGGATCGCGGTGTTCATGGCGAAGAAGGCCGGTGATTTCCCCGAATCCGGCTTCTACTGGACGAGCTCGCGCGATCTTCTCACCTGGGACCGGCCGCGGCTGCTGCTGGCCGGCACCACCCTGTACGACGATCCGTGCGGGGCGCGGGACGGGCTCATCGCCTACCCGTCCCTCCTCGACCCCGCCGCCACGGGCCGCAACTTCGACGACACCGGCGACACGGCGCTCCTCACCTACGTCACCCTGCGCACGGAGGGCTGCGCCATCACCTCCGACCGCGATCTCCTGCGCCGGCCCCTCGCCATCAAGGTCTGGCCCTGAGGTTTACGATCAGAGCTTGCAGGCGCCGGACAGCGCCATGTTCTCGGCCTGCGTGAACAGCCGCGAACGGATGAGGAAGCGCTTGTCGCGCCCGTTCTCGAGGGAGAACATGCCGCCCCGCCCCGGCACCACGTCGAGGATGAGGTGGGTGTGTTTCCAAACCTCGAATTGCGGCCGGCTGATCCAGAAATCGGCGCCCGCCACGGTCCCGAGATGGACGTCGCTGTCGCCCGTCAGGAACTCGCCCTGCGGGTAGCACATGGGCGAAGAACCGTCGCAGCAGCCGCCGGACTGGTGGAACATCACCGGCCCGTGGTCGGCGCGCAGCTCGTCGATGAGGGCGAGGGCCGCCGGGGTCGCGGTGACGCGCAGGGGCGTGCCGTCGACGCCCGCCAGGTCTGCGGTGGTCTGATCGGGCGTCGTCTGGTCAGGCGTGGCGATGTCGCTCATCGGCTTGTCCTCCCTGGGGCGATCTTCACTGGGCAGTCTTGCCGAAAACATAGGGCGAGGAACGAAAAAGCCCCGGCCTTCCGGCCGGGGCAAGGTGGTCTCGGGGCCGAACGTTAGAAGAAGCCGAGCTTCTTGGCCGAGTAGCTCACCAGCATGTTCTTCGTCTGCTGATAGTGGTCGAGCATCATCTTGTGGTTCTCGCGGCCGATGCCGGACTGCTTGTAGCCGCCGAAGGCCGCGTGGGCCGGGTAGGCGTGGTAGCAGTTGGTCCAGACGCGGCCGGCCTGGATGGCGCGGCCGAAGCGATAGGCGCGGGTGCCGTCACGGGTCCAGACGCCGGCGCCGAGGCCGTAGAGGGTGTCGTTGGCGATGCTGAGCGCGTCGGCATCGTCCTTGAAGGTCGTCACCGAGAGCACCGGCCCGAAGATTTCCTCCTGGAAGATGCGCATCTTGTTGTGGCCCTTGAACACCGTCGGCTTCATGTAGAAGCCTTCGGCGAACTCGCCGTCCTTGACGTTGCGCTCGCCGCCCGTGAGGCACTCGGCGCCTTCCTGCTTGCCGATATCGACGTAGCTCAGGATCTTCTCGAGCTGCTCGGAGGAAGCCTGGGCGCCGATCATCGTGGCGGGGTCGAGGGGCGAGCCCTGCGTGATCGCCTCGACGCGCTTGATCGCCCGCTCCATGAAGCGATCGTAGATCGACTCGTGCACGAGGGCGCGGCTCGGGCAGGTGCAGACCTCGCCCTGGTTCAGGGCGAACATGGTGAAGCCCTCGAGCGCCTTGTCGAAGAAGTCGTCATCCTCGTTGGCGACATCGGCAAAGAAGATGTTCGGCGACTTGCCGCCGAGCTCCAGCGTCACAGGGATCAGGTTCTGCGAGGCGTATTGCATGATCAGGCGGCCCGTCGTCGTCTCGCCGGTGAAGGCGATCTTGGCGATGCGGGGCGAGGAGGCCAGCGGCTTGCCGCATTCCAAGCCGAAGCCGTTGACGATGTTGAGGGTGCCGGGCGGCAGCAGGTCGGCGATGAGTTCGGCCACGACGAGGATCGAGGCGGGCGTCTGCTCCGCGGGCTTCAGCACGACGCAGTTGCCCGCCGCCAGCGCGGGCGCGAGCTTCCACACGGCCATCAGGATGGGGAAGTTCCACGGGATGATCTGGCCGACGACGCCCAGCGGCTCGTGGAAATGGTAGGCGACGGTGTCGTGGTCGATCTCGGAGATCGACCCCTCCTGGGCGCGGACGCAGCCGGCGAAGTAGCGGAAATGGTCGATGGCCAGCGGGATGTCGGCATGCGTCGTCTCGCGGATCGGCTTGCCGTTGTCCCAGGTCTCGGCCAGGGCGATGAGATCGAGGTTGTCCTCCATCCGGTCGGCGATCTTGTTCAGGATGCGGGCGCGCTCGCCCGGCGAGGTCCGGCCCCAGGCGTCCTTGGCGGCGTGCGCTGCATCGAGGGCCTTGTCGACATCGGCGGCATCGGAGCGGGCGACTTCGCAGATCACCCGGCCAGTGATCGGCGAAGTGTTCTCGAAGTAGCGGCCGGCGCTCGGGGCGACCCATTGGCCCCCGATGAAATTGTCGTACCGGGCCGAGAACGGGGACTTGGTGCCGGCGTTCAGGAACTCTGGCTTGTTCATGGCGATTCCTCCGATTTTGTTTTTATGCGTGCGGCAGACAAGGCCAGACGGTGCCCCAAGGCAAGGTGTACCTTCGGCCAAGGCCGCCCTTCGTGACCGGTCCGTCCGCGCACCGGATGGCGTCCGGGCGGGCTCCGGAACCTAGACCCGATCAACGCGTGTGGCGACCCGGTTCCAGGAGGGTCGGGCGATCCCGTGATCGACGGACGAGCCCATGAATCGTCGTGCGTGTTTTCGCACCGACATCCGGCGTGGAACCAAGCGACTGGCAGCGCCTTCCGACTTCGTCCCCATCTGCACCGCTCGAAACTTCGGGGCGCCAGCGGGTCGGGTCATAGCCGGACCTCGCACGTCCACCCGGGCTCAAGCCAATCGTCGCAAGGATCGCTTTGTCGGTGACGCCTCCGTCTGCTCCGGCCCCTTCGTCGCGCCCAGATCCCTCCGCCTGGAGCGGCCCGCGCTTCGGCGAGTTCGTCGGCATCGTCGCCCTGATGATGGCGGTGACCGCCATCTCCATCGACAACCTGCTGCCGGCCTTTCCCGAGATCCAGGCACAATTCGGGGTGGCCGATCCCAACCGGCTGCAATGGCTGATCTACGTCTACATGCTGGGCTTCGGCGCGGCGCAGATCGTCTATGGGCCCCTGTCGGACAGCTACGGACGGCGTCCGGTGCTGCTGGCGAGCCTCGCCATCTACGTCGCTGGCACGGTGCTCGCCATGGTGGCCCCCTCCTTCGCCTGGCTGCTCGCGGCGCGCGTCATCCAGGGCATCGGCGCCGCCGGCGGCCGGGTGCTGTCCACGGCCATCGTGCGCGACCGCTTCGCCGGGCGCGAGATGGCGAGCGTGATGTCGCTCGTGATGATGGTGTTCCTCATCGTGCCGATGATCGCACCGGCCATCGGCGGGGCGATGCTGCTGCTCGGCTCGTGGCACTACGTCTTCGTGTCGATGCTGGTCCTCGCCGGCCTCCTCGTGGCGTGGTTCTCCGCCCGGATGCCCGAGACCCTGCATCCGCAGGACCGGCGCCCGTTCTCCCTCGCGGCCGTGGGGCAGGCGGTGTCCTTGACCTTCCGCAACCGCGTGGCGGTCGGCTACGCCACGGCGCTCGGTCTGCTGACGGGCTGCATCATGGGCTATGTCGGCTCGGCCCAGCAGGTGTTCGATACGGGCCTCTACCACCTCGGCGCCCTGTTCCCCCTCGCCTTCGGACTCGTGGCCGGCGCCATGGGAGCCGCGACCCTGGTCAACGCCCGCCTCGTGCGCCGCCTCGGCATGCGGCCGCTGTCGCATGCCGGGCTGACCGCCTTCGTCGTCGTCGCAGTGGTCCAGGTGATGGCGGCGCTCGCCTATGGCGGCCGCCCACCCCTCGGGCTGTTCCTCGGGGTTCTCGCCGCCAACCAGTTCCTCCTCAGCTTCGCCATGCCGAACTTCAACGCCCTGGCGCTCCAGCCCCTCGGCGAGATCGCCGGGACGGCCTCGTCCTTCCTCGGCTTCTACACGACGATTCTGGGCGCCCTGTGCGGCTTCCTCATCGGCCAGGCCTTCGACGGGACGGTGCTGCCCATCGGCCTCGGCTATGCCGGGCTCGGGGGCCTCGCCCTCCTCGTCGTCGCCTGGACGGAGCACGGGCGCCTGTACCGCGGCGGCGTGTCGGGCTGACGGGCTTAACCCGGTCTTCAGGCCCTCGGGACATGGTTTGTTCTCCCAGCGACCAGATGGAGCCTCCGACGTGACCGGCCGTACCCAAGACGGAGCGCTTCTCCTTGCGCGCCTCCTCCTCGCCGCCGCCCTGCTGCCGACGGGCATCGCCCGGGCCCTGAACGTCTCGGGCTTCGCCCTGACCCTCGCCGGAACCGGCCTGCCCGCGCCGAACCTCTTGGCGACGGCCGCCGTAATGGTGCAGGTGTTCGGACCCCTGGCCCTCATCCTCGGAGTCCTGCCGCGGATCACCGGGCTCATGCTGGCGGTGTTCGCCGTGGTCATGGCCGTGCTGCTGCACCCGTTCTGGCAGTTTTCCGGTCCGACGGCGGTGGCCGAACGGACCCTGATGCTCGCGGATCTCGGCCTCGCCGGGGGCTTTCTGATGGTCGCGATGACGGGCCCCGGCGCCTGGTCGTGGCAGGGCTGGCGGCAGGGCGCCCGTGCCCAGGCAAAGCCGGCCTCCGCCCGGACGACCACGCCGAAATCGGCCGCGCGGCCGAAGCGCCCGGCCGGCCGGGCTTCCACCCGCGCGGCGGCCTAGATCAGGGCGCCGGTGCGACCCGGCGCTGACCTGACACCTCCGCTCCGGCATCCGGGGCGAGGCGCCGGAAGGCGAAGACCGACAGGACCGAGATCGCCGCCACCGCGAAGAAGGCCGGGCCGAAATCCTCCGCCTGGATCGCCGTGCGCCCGTGCCAGCCCGCGGCCCCCTCCAGGGCGAGGGCCCCGAGGGAGACGCCGAGGCTGAGCGACAATTGCTGGGCGACGCTGGCGAGGCTCGTACCGGCGCTCATGTCCCGTGGCTCGAGGTCGGCATACGCGATGGCGTTGACGCAGGTGAACTGGAGCGAGCGCACGCAGCCCCCGAGCAGCAGGGTGCAGACGATGATCGCGTGCGGGGTCTCGGCCGTGAACAGGCCGTTCACCGCGAGGAAGCCCGAGGCGACCACCGCATTGACGAGCATCACCCGGCGAAAGCCGTAGGCGCGCAGGATGCGCGGTCCGATGAGCTTGATGAGGAGCGCACCGGCGGCGGCGGCGAAGGTGAGCAGGCCCGATTGTAGCGGATCGAGGCCGAACCCGATCTGCAGCATCAGCGGCAGCAGGAACGGGATCGCCCCCGTGCCGATGCGGAACAGGCTTCCCCCCGTGACCGCAGCACGAAACGTGGGATAGCGCAGGAGATCGAGGCGGATCACCGGATGCGGCACCCGGCGCGAATGCCCGACATAGAGGGTCAGCAGGACGAGGCCGGCGGCGAGGCACCCCCACGAGACGCCGTCGGGCAGCAGGTGGCGGCCCGTCGAAGCGAGCCCGAGCATCAGGGTCGCGAGCCCCAGGCCCGAGAGCAGGAACCCGACGAGGTCGAGGGGCGGCCGCTCGGCCTCGCGCACGTTCTCGAAGTACACGCTCGCGAGCGCGATGCCGGCGAGCCCGATGGGAATGTTGATGAGGAAGATCCAGCGCCAGTCGAGGTAGGTCGTGATCAGGCCGCCCAGGGGCGGTCCCATGATCGGACCGATCAGGGCGGGGATCGTGAGGTAGGCGAGGGCACTGACGAGTTCGCTCTTCGGCACGCTGCGCAGGATGACGAGACGACCCACCGGCACCATCATCGCGCCGCCCAGCCCCTGGAAGAACCGGGCGGCGACGAAGCCCATGAGCGAATCGGAAGCCGCGCAGGCGAGCGAGCCGGCCATGAACACGCCGAGCGCCACTCGGAACACCGTGCGGGCACCGTAACGATCGGCCATCCAGCCGCTGATGGGAATGAAGATCGCGAGGCTGACGAGATAGGCCGTGAGCGCGAGCTTGAGGGCGATCGGGTCCTCGCCGAGGCTTCTGGCGATCGCCGGCAGAGCCGTGGCGATCACCGTCGCGTCGGTGTTCTCCATGAACAGGGCCGTCGCGACGACGAGGGGGACGATCTGGGACGGACGCATCGGAGGGCAACAAGTCCGTTGAGCGTGGTTCGGTTGCGTCACTTCAAAGAAAAAGCCGCGGTTGAACAGACGATGTGCGGTTCCGCCCTGGAGTTCGCGTTGACGGAGCCCAAGGCACGGCCCCGAGAGCGTGGCGCTTGCGCCACACGCGGCGGTTACGACGGGCCGCGCCGGCGCGAGTGCCTTTCCACAGGGTCGCCGCCGCCGCTAAGCTGTTCCCAACACGGACCGGCTGGTGCCGTTCGTGGGCATGCCTGCCCCGGATACGCCAGACCCGTCGTTCCCGTTCTTCCGTCAAGGTTCCTGGATGCCCTCGCGCTTCGAACGTCGTCTCAGGGTGCCGGGCATGACTGCCGGCCTCGCCCTGCTGCTCGCCATGGCCGGCTGCGGCACGGTCCTTCTCAATGATTCCGGGTCGCTCACCCGCTACGACCGCCTCGTGAGCAGCGACGAGGTTGCTACCCGGGCAAAGCTCTACATCGACCGCACGGCCACGGCCGGAGCCCGCACGGTGCGGATCATCCCGACGACGTTCTCCGAGGCCGTTTCCGGCCCCGGCCTGACGCCCGTCGAGCGCCGTCTCGTGGCCAACGCGGCCGACCGTGCGCTCTGCTACGAACTGTCCCTGCGCTACGACGTAGTCTCGGGCCGCAAGGCGGATCTGACCGTGCGCGCCGCGGTGACCCGCGTCGAACTCACCGGCTTGCCCGCGGCGGGCGCCACCATCGCCACCTCGGCCGGTGTCAGCATCGCCTCGCAGGTCGGCGTGGGCTTCGCGACGTCCGTCGGTCGCGTGCCGATCCCGCGCATTCCCATCGGTCTCGGCAGCATCACCATCGAGGCCGAAGCCCTCGACGGGCGTCACGAGCAGCGCGCCGCCATGGTGTGGGGCGGGGCCTCCAACTCGTTCACGAGCCAGCCCCGGTTCTCGCCCATCAGCGATGCCTACGATCTCGCCGGCGAATTCGGCCAGGACTGGGGCGGCTACCTCGCCACCGGCGTCGATCCGTTCAAGGCGCCCCTCGCCATCCCGAACTACGACCGCATCCGCATCACCACCCTGGGCGAGGCACCCCTCGACCCGGATTGCGAGGCTTTCGGCCGCGCGCCGGGCATCGACGGCATCCTGGCGGACTATATCGGCCTGCCGCCGGAATACACCGACAAGGGTCCCGCCGCCCCCGTCAACTGACCGAAACGCCCGGCCCGCGCGGCCGGGAAGCCATGCGGCCGGGGGATATCCCCCCACCGCACGCGGATTCCGCCTTTGCGCGGGTCGGGCCCGCATGATACTGGCCCGTGCCAACTCGATGACGCCGAAGCGGTCCTTGGACCCGGCGTTTCGACCCGTTTGGGAGTTGGCTCATGGCGCGCATCACCGCAGATTCCATCATCGAGGGGCTGACCTTCGACGACGTCCTCCTGCGACCCGCCGCGTCCTCGGTGATGCCCACGCAGGTCAGCGTCGCGACCCGGCTCACCCGCACCATCCACCTCAACTTGCCGATCCTGGCATCGGCCATGGACACCGTCACGGAAGCGCCCATGGCCATCGCCATGGCGCAGAACGGCGGCATGGGCGTGATCCATCGCAACCTCGAGCCCGACGAGCAGGCCGAGCAGGTCCGCCTCGTGAAGAAGTACGAGTCGGGCATGGTGCTCAACCCCATCACCATCCATCCCGACGAGACCCTCGCCGACGCGTTCGCGCTGATGAAGCAGAACCGCATCTCCGGCATCCCGGTGGTGGAACGCGGCCCGAACGGCTCGCGCGGCAAGCTCGTGGGCATCCTCACCAACCGCGACGTGCGCTTCGCGACGAATTCTTCCGAGACCGTCGCCGAACTCATGACCCGCGATCGGCTCATCACCGTGCGCGAGGGCGTAAACCAGGACGAGGCCAAGCGTCTCCTGCACCAGTTCCGGATCGAGAAGCTGCTGGTGGTGGACGACCATTACCGCTGTATCGGCCTCATCACCGTCAAGGACATCGAGAAGCAGGTCGCCTATCCGGGCGCCGTGAAGGACGAGCAGGGCCGCCTGCGCGTGGCGGCGGCCACAACCACCGGCGACAGCGGATTCGAGCGGGCCGAGCGCCTCATCGATGCCGGCTGCGACGTGGTCGTGGTCGATACGGCGCATGGCCACTCGATCAAGGTGCTCGACGCCGTGCGCCGGGTGAAGCAGCTCTCCAACACCGTGCAGATCGTTGCCGGCAACGTCGCCACCCGCGACGGCGCCCAGGCCCTCATCGATGCGGGCGCGGATGCCATCAAGGTCGGCATCGGCCCGGGCTCCATCTGCACCACCCGCATCGTCGCCGGCGTCGGCGTGCCCCAGCTCACCGCCCTGATGGAGGCCGTGGAGGCCGCCGATCGCGCCGGCGTGCCGGTGATCGCCGATGGCGGCATCAAGTATTCGGGTGACCTCGCCAAGGCCATCGCGGCCGGCGCGTCGGTGGTCATGCTCGGCTCGCTCCTCGCCGGCACCGACGAGGCCCCCGGCGAGGTGTTCCTGCACCAGGGCCGCTCTTATAAGAGCTACCGGGGCATGGGTTCGGTGGGCGCCATGGCCCGCGGTTCGGCCGACCGCTACTTCCAGGCCGAGGTCAACGACACCCACAAGCTGGTGCCCGAGGGCATCGAGGGGCAGGTGCCGTACAAGGGACCGGTGGCGGCGGTGCTGCACCAGCTCGCCGGCGGCCTGCGCGCCGCCATGGGCTATGTCGGCGCCCCGACCATCCCCGAGTTCCAGGACAAGGCGCAGTTCGTCCGCATCACCAACGCGGGCCTGCGCGAGAGCCACGTCCACGACGTGACCATCACCCGCGAGAGCCCGAACTACCCCGGCCGGGGTTGAACGTGGCCTGAGACCGGGTCCGATCCGCCATCATCCCGCGCCCCAAGGGGCGCGGGACTCTTCTTCCGCGTGAACCGCCCGACCATGACCGTCCAAGCCATCCTCGCTCCGGTCTTCGTACAGGTTCTGCTCACCTTCGCGCTCGGGGTGTGGATGGGGCGCGTCCGGTTCGCCGCCGTGAGCGCCGGCGGCGTCAAGGTCGGTGACATCGCCCTCGGACAGAAGGCGTGGCCGGCCCGCGCCCAGCAGGCGGCCAACGCCTACGCGAACCAATTCGAACTGCCGGTGCTGTTCTACGCCCTCGTGCCCCTGGCGTTCGCCACCCGGAAGGCGGACCTATTCTTCGTAGTGCTGGCCTGGATGTTCGTCGCGACCCGGATCGTCCATGCGGGGGTCTTCATCACCACGAACCATGTCCCGTATCGGTTTCGCGCCTTCGTCGCCGGCGTCGTGGTGCTGCTCGTGATGTGGGTGGTGTTCGCGGTACGCCTTCTGGCAAGCTGACGGCGTTGGGATCGTCCCGGATAGAATCGAACTGAAAAAGGATCGTCCCATGCGCGTACTCGTCGTCGGCGCCGGTGCCACCGGTGGTTATTTCGGTGCCCGGCTGGCCGAGATCGGTCGGGACGTGACTTTCCTCGTGCGCCCGGCACGCGCGGACAAACTCGCAGCCGACGGGCTCAACGTGAAGAGCCCGCACGGCGACCTGACGATCCCGGCGCCCAAGACCGTCACGGCGGCCGGTTTGGACGCGGCGGGCGGTTTCGACCTCGTGTTCCTGAGCTGCAAGGCCTACGACCTCGACGGAGCGCTGGCCGATGTCGCCCCCGCCATCGGGCCGGAGACGGCGATCCTGCCCGTCCTCAACGGCATGCGCCACCTCGATGCCCTCGATGCCCGGTTCGGTTCGGAACGCATCCTCGGCGGCACCTGCGCCATCGCGGCGACGCTGGGGTCCGACGGCACCGTCCATCAGATGAACGACCTGCACACCCTGACCTACGGCGAGCGCGACGGCAGCCTGTCGCCCCGCATCGAGGCCATCGACGGCCTGATGCAGGGGGCCACCTTCGAACCGCGCCTCAGCCGGTCGATGGTCCTGGAAATGTGGGAGAAGTGGACGTTCCTCGCGACGCTGGCCGGCTCGACCTGCCTCATGCGGGCCACCATCGGCGACATCGTCGCCGCCCCCGGCGGGCGGGCCTTCATCGAAGCTCTGCTGGAGGAATGCCGGAGCATCGCTGAGCAGGCCGGCCACGCCCCCCGAGAAAAGTTCGTGGAGCGCACCCGCGCGACCCTGACGGCGGAAGGCTCGGGCTTCACCGCCTCGATGCTGCGCGACATCGAGAACGGCGCGCGGATCGAGGCCGACCAGATCATCGGCGATCTCGTCGCGCGGGCGCCCGACGCGGCCGGGCATCCCCTGCTCGACCGCGTCCTGACGCACGTGAAGGCCTACGAAGCGCGGCGCGCCCGCGAGGCGGCGAAGGCTCAGTAGCGCGGGCCGGGCGGCGGGGGCGGGGGCGGGGGCGGGTTGCCGTATTCGAGCTGCGTCTTCGCGTCGAGGCGGCGCGGCGGCGGTGTCGGATCGATGGCGGCCGGGGCGGTCGCGCAAGCGGCGACGAGAAGCATCACGAGGCCGGCGAGGCCGAGATGGATGACGGGGGGCATGGCGTTCTCTAAAGCTCCGGGCACCAATCGCTGCGGCCCCGCCCTCGACATGCCCGTCGATCGCGCCGGAAGCTCGACCGTATTGTGACCGGGCCCGCCTCAAGCGTGGCCGTATCGCGGCACGTGCCGCAACTCGAAGGACCTTTGCCCTGACGCCCCCCGCACGCCTTTCCGCCGCCATCGAAGTCCTCGCCGACATCGCCGGACGCCGCCGCCCCGCCGCCGACGCCCTGAAGGACTGGGGCCTCGCCCACCGCTTCGCCGGCTCGGGCGACCGCGCGGCCATCGCCAGCCTCGTCTACGACGCCCTGCGCCGGCGCGCCTCGGCCGCCTGGATCATGGACGACGACAGCCCGCGCGCCCTCGTCATCGGCATGCTGCGCCTTCAGCACGGCCTTGCGGCCCCCACCATCGCGGGCCTGTTCTCGGGCGAGCGCTTCGCGCCGGAGCCCCTGTCCGACCACGAGCGCGCCCGCCTCACCGACGCGACCCTGGCGCAGGCCCCCGACCACGTCGCCGGCGACGTGCCCGAATGGGTGCTTCCCGCTCTGGCGGCGACCTTCGGTGGTGCCCTGCTCGAAGAGTTGCGGGCGCTGGGGCGGCGTGCACCCCTCGACATCCGAATCAACACGCTGAAGCACGATCGTGAATCGGCGATGGCGGGCCTGACGCATCTGGCCCCGGCGACGACACCCCACGCCCCCAACGGCCTGCGCATCCCCATCGGCGAGGACGGGCGCGGCCCCGCCCTCCATGTCGAGCCGGAGTTTCTCGACGGCTGGTACGAGATCCAGGACGAGGGCTCGCAGCTCGCGAGCCTGCTCTCCGGCGCGCGGCCGGGCGAGACCGTGGTCGACCTCTGCGCGGGCGGCGGCGGCAAGACCCTGAGCCTCGCCGCGATGATGAACAACGACGGCCGGCTGGTGGCCAGCGACGACGATCCGCGCCGCCTCGCTCCCATCCACGAGCGCCTGCGCCGGGCCGGGGCGAAGGCCGAGATCCGCACCCCGCGCGGCGGCCGGGCTCGGACCGACGTCCTCGGCGACCTCGACGGCACCGCCGACCGCGTCCTCGTCGACGCGCCCTGCACGGGCTCCGGCACCTGGCGGCGCAACCCCGACGCGAAGTGGCGGATGCGGCCCGGCGCGCTCGCCGCCCGCGTCAACGAGCAGGCGGCGGTCCTAGACCGGGCCGCCGGGTTGGTGCGGTCCGGGGGGCGTATCACCTACGTCACCTGCTCCCTACTCCCGGAGGAAAACGATGCCGCCGTGGCCGGCTTCCTCGCCCGCACGGGCGGGACGTTCGCCGTCGTGCCGGCGAAGGACGTGGTGGCGGTGCAGAAGCCCGATCTGGCGCCGTTCCTGCGCTTCACCGGGCACGGTCTGCAGATGAGTCCGGCCCTCACGGGGACGGATGGCTTCTACGTCGCCACCCTGGAACGTCGCCCTGCCGGCTGACGGCATCCCCAGACGGTTGCGGTCCATGCGGGTCGCGCCCTGACCCATCCGTTGCACCGTGCCGACGCCTCGTCTAACTCCGGTTCCATGAACACCGACCACGACAAGATCCTCATCGTCGATTTCGGCTCCCAGGTGACGCAGCTCATCGCGCGGCGCGTGCGTGAGGAGGGCGTCTATTGCGAGATCGTGCCCTTCACCAAGGCGGCCGAGGCCTTCGCCGAGTCGAAGCCCAAGGGCGTCATCCTGTCGGGCGGCCCCGAATCGGTGACCACGGATGCCTCGCCGCGGACCCCGCAGGTCGTGTTCGACTCCGGCGTGCCGGTCTTCGGCATCTGCTACGGCCAGCAGACCATGGCGGCCCAGCTCGGCGGCGAGGTCGAGGCCGGCCACCACGCCGAGTTCGGCCGCGCCGAGATCGAGATCCTGTCGGATTGTCCCCTGTTCAAGGGCGTCTGGCACGTGGGCGAGCACTATCCCGTCTGGATGAGCCACGGCGACCGGGTGACGAAACTCCCCGACGGCTTCACCACCGTCGCCATGTCGAAGAACGCCCCGTTCGCGGCGGTCGCCGACGAATCGCGCAACTACTACGCGGTGCAGTTCCATCCGGAGGTGGCCCATACGCCCCACGGCGCGCTGCTGATCCGCAACTTCGTGCGCGACATCGCCGGCTGCTCCGGCGACTGGACCATGGGTGCCTACCGCGAGGAGGCCATCGCCAAGATCCGCGAGCAGGTCGGCCCCGAGAAGGTGATCTGCGGCCTGTCGGGCGGCGTCGATTCCTCCGTCGCGGCGGTCCTCATCCACGAGGCCATCGGCGAGCAGCTCACCTGCGTGTTCGTGGACCACGGCCTGCTGCGCATGGGCGAGGCCGACGAGGTCGTGCGGCTGTTCCGCGACCACTACAACATCCCGCTGGTCCACGTTGAGGCGCAGGAACTCTTCCTCGGCGAACTCGAGGGCGTCAGCGACCCCGAGATCAAGCGCAAGACCATCGGCCGCCTGTTCATCGACGTGTTCGATGCGGAGGCGAAGAAGATCGGCGGGGCCAAGTTCCTGGCCCAGGGCACCCTCTACCCCGACGTGATCGAGAGCGTCTCGTTCACCGGCGGTCCCTCGGTGACCATCAAGAGCCACCACAACGTCGGCGGTCTCCCCGAGCGCATGAACATGCAGCTCGTCGAGCCCTTACGCGAATTGTTCAAGGACGAGGTCCGGGTTCTCGGCAAGGAGCTCGGCCTGCCCGAGGCCTTCGTTGGGCGCCACCCCTTCCCCGGCCCCGGCCTCGCCATCCGGTGCCCCGGCACCATCACGGGCGAGAAGCTGGACGCCCTGCGGAAAGCCGACGCGATCTACCTCGACGAGATCCGCAAGGCGGGCCTCTACGACACCATCTGGCAGGCCTTCGCGGTGATCCTGCCGGTGAAGACCGTGGGCGTGATGGGCGACGGGCGCACCTACGATCACGTCTGTGCCCTGCGCGCCGTCACCTCCGTCGACGGCATGACGGCGGATTTCTATCCCTTCGACATGGCCTTCCTCGGCCGGGTCGCGACCCGCATCATCAACGAGGTCAAGGGCATCAACCGGGTGACCTACGACATCACCTCGAAGCCGCCCGGCACCATCGAGTGGGAATAGGCGGGCGCCGGCGACCCGTCAGTCCGCGTCGACGTCCGCCGCTTCGGAGGGACGTTCGCCGCGATATCCCGTCGCCAGCACGTAGAGCTCGCTCGAATCCGCCCGGCTCGCGTTCGGCTTGACGTGGCGCACGGCGGCGAAGTCGCGCTTCAGGTCGGCGAGCAAGGTGCCCTCGGTGCCGCCCTGGAACACCTTGGCGAGGTAGGACCCGCCGGGTGCCAGGATCTCGCGGGCGAACTCGGCGGCGGTCTCGGCGAGGCCAATAATCCGCAGGTGGTCGGTCTGCTTGTGGCCGGTGGTGTTGGCCGCCATGTCCGACAGGACGAGGTCGGCCGGACCGCCGAGCAGCCCGGTGAGGAGCCCCGGCGCCTCCGGGTCGAGGAAGTCCAGGGTGATGAACTCGACGCCGACCATGGGCTCGATCTCCAGGAGGTCGATGCCGACGATCCGTCCCGAGCCACCGACGATCTTGGCGGCGACCTGCGACCAGCCGCCGGGCGCGGCGCCGAGATCGACGATGCGCTGACCGGGCTTCAGGAGCTTGAAGCGCTCGTCGATCTCGATGAGCTTGAACGCCGCGCGGGAGCGATAGCCCTCGCGCTTGGCCCGGGCCACGTAGGGGTCATTGAGCTGGCGCTCCAGCCAGCGCTTCTGCGAAGCCGTGCGACCGCGCCCCGTCTTCACCCGTTGCTTGAGTTCGCCGCGCAACCCTGCGCCGGCACCACGCCTGTCACTCACCGGTAACCCCCACGGCGCCAGACGCCGTCCTCACGCATCATGTTCATCAGCAGGCCCTCGCGCAGGCCGCGATCGGCGATGCGCAAGCGATCGGACGGGAAGGCCCGGCGGATCGCCTCCAGGATGGCGCAACCCGCCAGCACGAGGTCGGCGCGGTCCCGGCCGATGCACGGATTGTCCGCACGCTGGTCGAGGCGCGTGTCGAGAAGATCGTCGATGGCCCCGCCGACTTCGCCGTCGCTCATCCATAGGCCGTCGACCCGGCGGCGTTCGTAGCGGGCGAGACGCAGGTGCATGGCGGCAAGCGTCGTCACCGTACCCGATGTGCCGAGCAAGTGGAAATGACGGGCGTTGGCGGCCGGCGCGGCGCGGATGGCGAAGCGCGACAGCATGTCGGCCACCTCCTCCACCATGCCCTCGAAGGTCAAGCGGGTCACATCGGCGCCGCCGTGGCGCTCGGCCAGGGTGACGACCCCCACGGGCAGGGAATCCCAGGCGCGGATGCGCAGGGTCGGGTCCGTCGACGGATTGGTGGCCGCGCCGTCGAGCCAGGCGATCTCCGTGGAGCCGCCGCCGATGTCGAAGATGACCACCGATTCGGCATAGGGGTCGGCGAGCGCGGCGCACCCGGTCACCGCCAGGTAGGCTTCGGTCTGGCGATCGACGATCTCGAGGTCGAGGCCGACCTCATCGCGGACACGCTCGACGAAGGCCGCGCCGTTGACGGCCAGCCGGCAGGCTTCCGTGGCGATGATCTTGGCGCGCACCACGCCGCGCGTCTGCATCTTGGCCCGGCACACCCGCAGGGCATCGATGGTGCGTTCGATGGCGGGTTCGCTCAGGCGATCGGCGTTTCCGAGGCCCTCGCCGAGGCGGACGATGCGCGAGAACGCGTCGATGACGCGAAAACCGTGGGAGGCCGGCTCGGCGATGAGGAGGCGGCAATTGTTGGTGCCGAGATCGAGGGCGGCGTAGGCGTTCCGGCGCGCCGGCCGATGGGCGGCGGCCAGCGTCTCGGATCGTGCCGGCATCGTCCCCGGGTTCGTCACCGTGGGCGTAACGGGGCCGGCCGTGGGGCGGGCCGGCATGGTCGCGGCACTCTCTTCCCGCATCGGCTGCGCCGGATTCCCTCGTCGTGATCCCAGGCGGAGAGCCGGACCATCATTCGCTCATCAAGCTACAGGTGTCGCAGGCAAACTGCAAAGCCCTGAATTCGTTGACGCGGATCGTCCCGCGCCATGAGAGGGGACGGGTTCGGGACGGTGCTCGGCGGATCGGTTCAGCTGACCGGGTCAGTTCGCCTTGCCGGCGGCCAGGAGGCGCGGCACCGGGCGAAGCAGACTCTTCACCTGGGAGAACGGACGGGGCCGGTTGATGACCTCGTCGAGGCGCGACCACAGGGTCTTTGGCGAGAACGGCTTGGCGATGATCTCGTTGACGCCGAGGGAGATCGCCCGGTCCACGACGTTGCGGCGCGGCTGGGCCAGCATCAGGATGATCGGCACCGTCGGTGAGGGGGACGTCGTCGGCGTGCGGGCGAGGCGGATGAACTCTTCGCCGGACAGGATCGCTAGGTCCCAATCGATGATGGTGAGGTCCGGCTTGCTCTCGGCGAGGACGCCGAGGGCCTCGGCGCCGTCGGGCGCTTCGAGGACGCGCTTAATGCCCACGCGCATGAGCATGTCACGCACGATGCGGCGGATATACAGGCTTTCGTCCACCACCAGGGCGGACAGGTCCGGAAAGGTCGGGGTGGCGATCATGGCGGTGGCGTTCGGCTCCGGTCCGCTCGCTCGGACCGGCCCAGCCCGAACCCTAGACGGGGCGGCCTTTTCGTTTCCCTAACGGGCGGGCCGATCCCGCGTTTCCGGACCGGCGCCGCCCCGCGCCGGAGCGAACCTTGCGAGAAGCTTTCCGCAGGGCGCCATGCCGGCTACGCATTTTGTCGCAGAAAAATGATGGAACCTGAGCCGAAGGTCGGAAATGGACCTTGCGATGGCGCTGTGTTTCAGTCAGGACTAAGGCGTTATTCTTGGTCACCGCTGCCGGGGGTAATGATAGTGCGGAGCGTGGGCTGTCTGGGATGGCGCGCACGCGGTATTCTTAAATGATGGTCGGCGGACGGTTTTTGCGAGCTTTCTATGGGACGTGGTCGTGATTTCAGGGGGCCGCAGAAGCGCGGCTTCGATGAGGGTGGAGCCGAGCCGCGTTGGCCCGATCAGGCTCCGCCGAGCGGCGGTGGCTATGGCGGCGGTTTCGGCGGTGGCGGCGGCTTCGACCGTGCCCCGGCCCGTGCGGCGGCAGCCCCCTCGGGACCGGAGCGCGATGCGACGGTCAAGTGGTTCAACAAGGAGAAGGGCTTCGGTTTCGTCGAGCTGGCTGACGGTTCGGGCGATGCCTTCCTCCACATCCGCGCCGTCGAAGCCGCTGGCCATGCCGACCTCATGCCCGGCACGCGCCTGACGGTTCACACGGCCCAGGGCCAGAAGGGTCCGCAGGTGACGGACGTCACCAGCGTGGATACTTCCACGGCCGAGGCGGCCCCCATGCGCGATGCGCGTCCGCCCCGCACCGGCGGTTTCGCTGGCGGTGACCGCTTCGGCGGCGACCGTGGTGGCTACGGCGCCGGTGCCGGCGGTGGCGATCGCTACGGCAGCGCCGGCGGCGGCGACCGTGGCGGCGGACGCTTCGCCAGTGGCCCCTCGACCGAGATGAGCGGCACCGTGAAGTGGTACGATCCCGCCAAGGGCTTCGGCTTCGTCTCCGTCAACGACGGCGGCAAGGACGTGTTCGTGCATCGCTCCGCCCTGTCGCGCGCCGGCCTCGAGTCCCTCGCCGAGGGTCAGCAGGTCGTTCTCGGCGTCGTCGAGGGCCAGAAGGGCCGCGAGGCCCAGAGCATCAACGTCGACGATTGATTCGAAATTCTGGCCGTCCTTCGGCCACGGTTTCGAACTCAAGGTGAGCGAACGGCGGCCCTCCCGGGGTCGCCGTTTTGCGTTTCGACCTCGAATCCCGTGCGGAGAAACCATGCGGCTCGCATCGCTCAGCCTGATCTGGCTTGCGACCTTCGTCGGTCCGGCCTTTCCCGAAGACTTCACCGGTGTCTATGCGGGCGTGAATGCGGGCTATGGCTTTTCCGGCAAGGACCAATCGAAAGCGGGCTTCGGCCTTCCCGCCCCGGACGATCCCCGCACGTCCGACATGCCCCCGAGTGCGCGGCAGGCGTCGGAGGTTTTGCGGGCACGGAACCTGCGGGACCGCCCCTCCCCTCTTCGATGAGAGAGAACGGTTACACACCGGGGGCGGATCCGCGGGATGCGTGACCCGCGGTGGCCCGTCCCGATCAGCAAAAAGGGCCGCCCCATGGGGCGGCCCTTTTCGACACGACAGCGATCCGATCGGGATCAGCGCGAGTAGAACTCGATCACGAGGTTCGGTTCCATCTGGACGGGGTAGGGCACCTCGCCGAGGTTCGGAATGCGGGTGACGCGGGCCGTCATCTTGGCGTGATCCACCTCAATGTAGTCCGGCACGTCACGCTCGGCGAGCTGGGACGCCACGACGACGATCTCGAGCTGCTTGGAGGAATCCTTGACCTCGATGACGTCGCCGGTCTTCACGAGGTAGCTGGCGATGTTGACCCGCTGACCGTTGACCTTGACGTGGCCGTGGTTGACGAACTGGCGCGCGGCGAACGGGGTCGGCACGAACTTGGCGCGGTAGACGACGGCATCGAGGCGGCGCTCGAGCAGGCCGATCAGGTTCTCGCCCGAATCGCCACGGAGGCGGATCGCCTCGGCGTAGTAGCGGCGGAACTGCTTCTCGGTGATGTTCGCGTAGTAGCCCTTGAGCTTCTGCTTGGCGCGCAGCTGCGTGCCGAAGTCGGACATCTTGCCCTTGCGGCGCTGACCGTGCTGGCCGGGGCCGTATTCGCGGCGATTGACGGGGCTCTTCGGGCGGCCCCAGATGTTCTGGCCCATGCGGCGATCGAGCTTGTGCTTCGCCTGAATGCGTTTTGACATCGCGGTTCCTCTCGCAAAGGAGATCTATCGAGGAACGCGCCCTCCTCTTTCCGGACCGGCCCCAAGGGCCTGACCCGGAACGACAGAGCGGCCGAAGCCGACTCACGGGTGCGCTTGAAAACGTTTCGGGGCCCCTCGTCGGGGCCCCGTCACGTGCGCTTCCCTAGAGCAGGGCGGCGCGCCCGTCAATGCCGAGGCGGCTCACCTCTCCGCAGGCGGCCTCACTGGACACTGAGGGGCATCGCCTCGACGTCGACTGCGGTGAGGCCGCGCACGGCAAGGGAGGTCCGCAGGGCGTTTGTCAGGCCGGCGCCTCCGGTGAAGGCGCCGAGCACGGAGCCTGACGCGTCCTGGGCGGAGCGCTGGACGGTGCCGAGCAACTGCGTCACCCGGCGGGCGATGGCGGGCGCGGGGTCGATCCAGAGAACCGGCCACGGCGCGAGGGCCTGAAAGCGCGGCAGCAGCAGCGGATAATGCGTGCAGGCGAGGCAGACGACATCCGTCCGCCGCCCCTCCGCGCCAATGATGAAGCACGGCGCGATCTCGGCGGCGAGGCGCGCATCGTCCACGGGCGCCCCGGCGAGTTCCGCTTCGGCGAAGCCGGCGAGGTTGGGCGCTCCCACCAGGGTCACGTCACATGCACCCGCATAGGTCTCGATGAGTTCGTGCGTGTAGGCCCGCGCAACGGTGCCGGGCGTGGCGAGCAGGCTGATCCGGCGCGTGCGCGTCGCCTCCGCCGCCGGCTTGATCGGTGGCACGACACCCACGAACGGAATCGCGAAGCGCTGGCGCAGGGCCGGCAGCACCAGGGTCGAGGCGGTGTTGCAGGCGATGACCACGAGGTCCGGCCGGTGGACCGCGACGAGGCGGTCCATCACGGCGAGCACGCGGTCGATGAGCGTCGCTTCCGCAAGGCGGCCATACGGGAAAGCGGCATCGTCGGCTGCGTAGACGTAGGCCGCGTCCGGCCGGGCCCGGCGCACCTGCTCCAGCACCGTGAGGCCGCCGAGTCCGGAATCGAAGACGAGGATCGTCGGAGCCGGATTCACACCCGCCGCCGCAGCGACCGTGGCCGCGCCTGCCATGAGATTGTTCCGCATCCCAACCCGGTCCGACGCCCTGCGAGAGGAGCAAGTGTCGGGTCGCGCCGGTTAAGAGGGTGTGACCGCGGCACGAAAAAGGCGGCCGGATCGGGAGAGGTCCGGGCAACGTCGCCGAGGGGATCGGCGCCGCGGGCGCGACGAACCGTTCGGATGCGTGCCCGTTGCCGAACGGCCCATCGGCCATATCTTCCAGCGTCACAAACACATGGAGAAGCCGGCATGGCAGCGACCGCAGCGTTTCGCGACACCGCCCCTGAGCTGTCCAGGCGCCCGGCTTTCCCGCCGCCGAGCCTCGGTGCCCGGCCGGTCGACCGCGCGGCCTGGATCGCGGCATTTCATCATGTCCGCGACGAGACCGAGCGCCGGGCCGCCCCCCTGTCGCCGGAGGATCAGCAGGTTCAGTCCATGGCGGATGCGAGCCCGACGAAGTGGCACCGCGCCCACACGACATGGTTTTTCGAGCAGTTTCTCCTGCGGGCGCATCTGCCGGGCTACGCCCTCTACGACGAGCGCCTGCACTACCTGTTCAATTCGTACTACGTCGCCGCCGGCCCGCGCCAACCACGCATCCTGCGCGGCCTCATCACCCGACCGACGACCGAGGAAGTGGCCGGCTACCGCGCGCATGTCGATCGCGCCGTCGACGCGCTTTTAACGCAGGCCTCGCCGACGTCCCTCGATACGCTGCTGCCGATCCTCGAGATCGGGCTCTACCACGAGCAGCAGCATCAGGAATTGCTCATCACCGACATCCTGCACGCCTTCGCGCAAAACCCCCTCGGGCCGGCCTACGACGAAGGGTGGCGCTTCCCGTCACCGCAGGTCGCGAGCGGAACGGTGCAGCTCGCCCGGACCATCACCCAGATCGGGCATGGCGGCGAGGGCTTCTCCTTCGACAACGAATCACCCCGCCACGATGTTCTGATCCAGGCCGGCACCCTCGACCGCGACCTCGTGACCAACGCCCAGTGGCTGACCTTCATGACAGACGGCGGCTACACCCGGCCCGAGCTCTGGCTCTCCGACGGCTGGCTCGCCGCCCAAGCCGAGGCTTGGGAGGCACCGGGCTACTGGTGTCGGAAGGACGGTGACTGGGCGACGATGACGCTCGCCGGCATCCGCACCGTCGACCCGTCCCTGCCCGTTACCCACGTGAGCTACTACGAGGCCGATGCCTACGCGCGTTGGGCGGGACGCGATCTGCCGACGGAATTCGAATGGGAGGTCGCAGCCCGCGACGGGCATCTGGCGGATGCCTTCGGCTCCGTCTGGCAATGGACCCGCAGCGCCTACACGGCCTATCCGGGCTACCGGCCCGTGGACGGGGCGCTGGGCGAGTACAACGGCAAGTTCATGTCGAACCAGTTCGTCCTGCGCGGCTCCTCCGTGGCGACGCCCGAGGGCCATGCCCGCGTCGGCTACCGGAACTTCTTCTATCCGCATCAGCGTTGGCAGTTCACGGGCCTGCGCCTGTCCGACACCCGCGCCTAAGCCAGACCCGACGTCCCGGAGATTCCAGCGTTGACCATCAATCCCGTCTTCACCAACGCGAAGCCCCTCGCCGCGCGGGATGCCCGTCAGCAGTTCGAGGACGATGTCGTCGCGGGCCTGTCGGCGCCGCAGAAATTCCTGTCGGCGAAGTACTTCTACGATGCGGCCGGCTCCGACCTGTTCGAGGGAATCACCCGCCAGCCGGAATATTACCCGACCCGGACGGAGCTCGGCATCCTCGATACCAAGGGTGCGGAGATCGCCGCCCACCTGCCGGCACGGGCCAACCTAGTCGAACTCGGCAGCGGCTCGACGGTAAAAGTGCGTCGTCTGCTCGTGCACCGGCCGGATCTCGCCGCCTATGTCCCGGTGGATGTCTCGGAAAGCTTCCTGCACAGCGAAGCCGAAGCCCTGGCCGCCGACTTTCCCAACCTCGCCATCGCCCCCGTGGCGGCGGATTTCACCCGCGCCTTCACCCTGCCGGATGGCCTGTCGCATGATGCCGTCGCGGGCTTCTTTCCCGGCTCGACCATCGGCAATTTCGAGCCGCCCCAGGCGACGCACCTGCTGGCGCATTTCGGCAGGGTGCTCGGACGCGGAGCCAGCCTCATCGTCGGCGTGGATCTCGTGAAGGACCGGTCGGTGCTGGAAGCCGCCTACGACGATGCGGCGGGTGTCACAGCCGCGTTCAACCTTAATCTCCTGGTCCGCATCAGGGGCGAACTCGGCGCGGCCCTCGATGTCGACGGTTTCGCACATCGCGCTTTCTTCAACGCGGACGCCTCCCGCATCGAAATGCACCTGGTGAGCCTGCGCGCGCAGACGATACGCCTCGCGGGCCACGCCTTCGCGTTCAACGAGGGCGAAACCATCCACACCGAGAACAGCTACAAGTACACCCTCGACGGTTTTCGGGCCCTGTCGAGCGAAGCCGGCTGGACGCCCAAGGCCGCCTGGACCGATCCCGACGGCCTGTTCTCGATCCACGCCCTGACGCGCGCCTGAGGCACGCCCGGCCGCCCGCCTTTCTGATCGCCGGCGAGATCGCTTCGAACCGAGGGTCCTAGCTGCGCTTCTCCATCATCGCCTTGACCTGCATGAGCTGGTCCCAGACGAGGCCCGGTGAGGTGCCGAGGGCTTCGAAGCCGGCGTTGATGCCCCAATAGAGACCCACCACCATGATGGGCACGAGGACCCAGCCCAGGAGTTCCTCTCCCCGGTGGCGACGACGGCGGCGGAGCCGTCGCTCCTCCCGACGGGTCGGGGTTGGTTGAACCGGGTGGGAGACGGGCGTGAGGGGGCCCTCATGCAGATCGTTCATTCAGGATGCCCCCGTGTCACTGGCCCGACGCAACCTGTGCGTCGTTTCGGCGAGGCCGAAACCCCAAGGGGCGCTTGCTAACCATCGCGAGGCCGCCTGTCGAGCGTCGGCGGATGGTTCGGCCTCATGTCTTTCCTTCGAATGGCGGGATCGGCGCCTCGCGCGCCGACCCCGCCACCGGGCGACCCTCGGCTCAGGCTTTCACCAGGGGCACCTTGGGCACGGTGCGGACACCCGATCCGCCGCTCCCCGAACCACCGTCCTTGCCGTCCTTCTTGCGCGGCGACACCTTGGCCCGGGTGCGCTTGTGCTTCTTCGCCGCGTTGGTCACGTCCTTCTCCGGCTTCGGCGTCACCGGCCCGGCCGGAAACTCGAACCCCAGGGCCTGCTTCTCGCCCTCCTCCGGAGCCTTCACCACCACCCGCACGGCGCCGCCGTCCTTGAGGCGCCCGAACAGCACCTCGTCGGCGAGCGGCGTCTTGATGGTGGACTGGATCAGGCGTGCCATCGGGCGTGCGCCCATGGCATCGTCGTAGCCGTGCTCCACGAGCCATTCACGTGCCTCGTCGGAGAGCTCGATGGTGACGTTGCGATCGGCGAGCTGGGCCTCGAGCTGGAGGACGAACTTGTCCACCACCTTGGCGACGACCTCTTTCGGCAGGTGGCCGAACGAGATGATCGCGTCGAGCCGGTTGCGGAATTCCGGCGCGAACAGCTTGTTGATCGCCTCGACGTCGTCGCCCGTGCGCTTGGTCTGGGTGAAACCGTAGGCCGACTTCGCCAGATCGGAGGCGCCCGCATTCGTCGTCATGATGATGATCACGTTGCGGAAATCGACCTGCTTGCCGTTGTGGTCGGTGAGTTTGCCGTGATCCATCACCTGCAACAGGATGTTGAACAGGTCCGGGTGGGCCTTCTCGATCTCGTCCAGCAGCAGCACGCAGTGCGGATGCTGGTCGATGCCGTCGGTCAGCAGGCCGCCCTGATCGAAGCCGACATAGCCGGGAGGCGCGCCGATGAGGCGGCTCACCGTGTGGCGCTCCATGTATTCCGACATGTCGAAGCGCAGCATCTCGACGCAGAGGGAAACCGCGAGCTGCTTGGCCGCCTCGGTCTTGCCGACGCCGGTCGGACCGGCGAACAGGTACGAGCCGATGGGCTTGTCGGGATCGCGCAGACCGGCGCGGGCGAGCTTGATCGCCGACGTCAGGGCCTCGATGGCGTTGGGCTGGCCGTAGACGACGCGTTTGAGGCTGTCGGTGAGGTTCCTCAACACCACCGCGTCGTCCTTCGAGACGGTTTTCGGCGGAATGCGCGCCATGGTCGCGATGGTGGCCTCGATCTCCTTGACGCCGATGGTGCGCTTGCGGCGCGCCTCGGGCACCAGCATCTGCGAAGCGCCGGTCTCGTCGATGACGTCGATGGCCTTGTCGGGCAGCTTGCGGTCGTTGATGTAGCGCGCCGAGAGTTCGACGGCCGCCTTCACCGCCTCGACGGTGTACTTGAGCTTGTGGAATTCCTCGAAGTAGGGCTTGAGCCCCTTCACGATCTCGATGGCATCGGGGATCGACGGCTCGTTGACGTCGATCTTCTGGAACCGGCGCACCAGGGCGCGGTCCTTCTCGAAGTACTGCCGGTACTCCTTGTAGGTGGTCGAGCCGATGCAGCGGAGCGACCCGTTGGCCAGCGCGGGCTTCAGCAGATTCGAGGCGTCCATGGCTCCCCCCGAGGTGGCGCCGGCGCCGATCACCGTGTGGATCTCGTCGATGAACAGCACCGCGTTGGGGTGCGCCTCGATCTCCTTCATCACCTGCTTCAGGCGCTCCTCGAAGTCGCCGCGATAGCGGGTGCCGGCCAGCAGCGTGCCCATGTCGAGGGAGAACACCGTGGCGTCGATGAGGACTTCCGGCACCTCCTTGTGGATGATCTTGCGTGCCAGGCCCTCGGCGATGGCGGTCTTGCCGACGCCGGGATCGCCCACCAGCAGGGGATTGTTCTTCTGGCGCCGGCACAGGATCTGGATCGTGCGCTGCACTTCGGTCTCGCGGCCGATGAGCGGATCGATCCGGCCGTCGCGGGCCTTCTTGTTGAGGTTGATGCAGTAGGCCTCGAGGGCATCGCCCTTCTTCTTCGGCCGCGCGTCGTTGTCCTCGCCGCTCGGCCGCTCGGCCGCGGACTCCTCTTCGGCGCCGCGCACGGGCTTCGGCTCCGAAGCACCCGGCCGTTTGGCGATGCCGTGGCTGATGTAATTGACCGCGTCGTAGCGGGTCATGTCCTGCTCCTGCAGAAAGTAGGCGGCGTGGCTCTCGCGCTCGGCGAAGATCGCCACGAGCACGTTCGCCCCCGTCACCTCCTCGCGGCCCGAGGACTGCACGTGGATCACCGCACGCTGGATCACCCGCTGGAAGCCGGCCGTGGGCTTGGCATCCTGCCGGCCATCCCCGATGAGGTTGGCGAGTTCGGTGTCGACGTACTCGACGAGGCTGCGCTTGAGGGTATCGACCTCGACGTTGCAGGCCCGCATCACCGCGGCGGCGTCCTGATCGTCCACCAGGGCGAGGAGAAGATGCTCCAGCGTCGCGTATTCGTGCCGCCGCTCACCGGCGAGCGCCAGGGCGCGGTGGAGAGCTTGTTCTAGGCTGCGAGAGAAGCTGGGCAAAGCGTGGCCTCTGTGTGGGGGTGCCTATTTCTTTTCCATAACGCACTGGAGAGGATGTTGGTGTTTGCGGGCGAAGTCCATCACCTGCGTCACCTTGGTCTCGGCGACTTCATAGGTAAATATGCCGCATTCGCCGACACCGTTCTGGTGCACGTGCATCATGATCTGGTAAGCGTCTTCTTGGGACTTGTTGAAGAACTTCTCCACGACGTGAACGACGAATTCCATCGGCGTGTAGTCGTCATTGAGAAGCAGCACGCGATACAGGCTCGGGCGCTTGGTCTTCGGCTTGGTCCGGGTGATGATCGCCGTGCCGGACCGGCCATCGTCGCCGTTACCCGGATCCTCCGGGTTCGCTGCCGCCCGGGGCGGCCCCCGATGCGGTTCGCCGCTCGCGGCACGGAAAGCGTCCCGCGCGGGTGTCGTGGCTGTGCCCTTCAGCAGGACGTCGGACATCTGAATCGTATCGACCCCATGAGGCGGCACTGTGCTCGCGAAACGGCCTGTGTCGCGAACCATGCGGGCCGTGAGAGCAATCTATAGGGCGAGGGGCGACTTCGCCAGTCGGCTGCGCGCACTTGTCCGCCGGACCGCCGCGCACGAACGAAGAAGCCCCGCACGTCGATGACGCGCGGGGCTGCGAACCGATGGGTCGGGACGGGTGAATCAGACGGTGGCGGGCAGCTTCGCGCCGGTGCCCTGGGGCTTCATCGTGGTGGCGAGGCCGCTGTAGAGATCGCGCATGGTCTGGGTCTGTGCGACCAGGCGCTCGTAGGAGCCCTTCAGATAGGCGGCCTGGATTTCGAAGGCCGCCTGCGGGGTGCGCGCGGCGGCGAGCTTCTTCATGGTAGCCGTACCCTCGGCGAAGGACTGGCGGGCGAAATCCGTCCACTCGATCCCGGCGGTCTGGTTCGTCTTCGCCACGGCCGTGACGCCCTTCATCACGGTACCGAGGCCGGTCTGGCCCTGGGTGCCCGCCTCGTAGAGGGCGGAGGTCTTCTCGAAGGCTTGCGTCATCATGTTCATCGTCGGCTCTGCCCCTGCGGGCATCCCTGGCGTCGAGATCGATCTGCCGCGGAGGGCGGCCCGCCGTGCGCGGATCGCCGGCCCCCTCGTTTGTGCGATGCAACATAGAACGTCAAGTCCGATGATGCGTCGCAACATCATCGGCAAAATCCGCTGCACCCCATTAACCCCGCCGTAACTGCACCCCCCTAGCCTGATTGACAGATGTTGCGGGGTCACGGCGGCGCTGACGCCTCCCCGTCCTGATGTTGCGTTGCAAGCCGGCCCTTCGCCGTGCTTGCCGAGGCGGTGAGTCGTGATGCGTAGCGTTCCCAACCCTGCGATGGCCTGCCCCGCGCGACTGTCCCGCCCGGGGACCACGCGCTCCCTGCCGGCCCTGATCGCGGCGGCGGTGGTTCTCACCGCCATGGCGTCCCCCGCCGAGGCCAAGCGCCATCACCGCCGCGGCGGCGGCGGTTACAGCCCGCCCTACGCGGCGATGGTCATCGACGTGAAGACGGGCAAGACTCTGCACGCGGTCAACGAGGACTCCCTGCGCCACCCGGCCTCCATCACCAAGGTGATGACGCTCTACATGCTGTTCGAGCAGCTCGAGCGTGGCCGCTACACCCTCGAATCGCCCCTCACCATCTCCTCCTTCGCCGCGTCGCAATCGCCGTCGAAGCTCGGTCTGCGCCCGGGTTCGACCATCTCCGTCGAGGATGCGATCAAGGCCATCGTGACGAAGTCGGCCAACGACGTCGCCTGCGCCATCGGCGAGAACATCTCCGGCTCTGAGCCGCGCTTCGCCGAGGCGATGACCGCGAAGGCGAAGGCCCTCGGCATGAGCCGGACGAACTACGCCAACGCGTCGGGCCTGCCGGATTCCGATCAGATCACCACGGCCCGCGACCTCACGGTGCTGGCCCGCGCCATCCAGGACCGGTTCCCGCGCTACTACCGCTACTTCCAGACCCGCTCCTTCGCGTTCCGCGGCCGGGTCATCGGCAACCACAACCGCCTGCTCGGCAACGTCCAGGGCGTCGACGGGATCAAGACCGGCTACACCCGCGATTCCGGCTTCAACCTGATGACCGCGGCCAAGCTCGACGACCGCCAGATCGTCGCCATCGTGCTCGGCGGCAAGTCCGGGGCGAGCCGCGACAAGATCATGGCCGACCTCGTGCGGGCCAACCTGCCGCGGGCCTATGCCGGCAACCGCCAGACGCCCGCGACCGTCGAGGTCGCCGAGCGCGCCCGGCCGGCCGTGGTCGCCGACGGCGCGTCCCGCACCCGCACCCAGGTCGCCTCGGCCGACGACGAGGACGTCGAGACCACGGCGTCCACGGCCCGGGAGCCCCTCGACATCTCTCCGAACCGGGCGACCACGACCCCCGGCTCCGCCGGTGCCCGGGGGCGCCTGCCCGCCGCCGCGCAGGCCTATGCCCCGGTCGCCCCCGCCTCCCCGTTCCCCACAGCCGTCAAGAGCCCGGCCCGCCTCGCCTCCGTCGACGGGCCGCGCACGGAATCCGCGCCCAAGACGGTCTCGGGCGCCAAGGTGACGCCCACCGCCTGGGTGATCCAGCTCGGCGCCATGGACGACGAGGACAAGGCGAAGTCCATGCTGGCCGAAGCCCGCACCCGCGCCGGCGGCTCCCTGTCGCGGGCCGCGCCCTACACGGTGAAGGTCGAGCACGGCGGCGCCACCCTCTACCGCGCCCGCTTCTCCGGCTTCTCCGAGCAGGATACGGCGCAGGACGCCTGCAACGCCCTGAAGCGCAGCGGCTTCAGCTGCTTCGCCACCCGCAGCTGATTTCTTCGGACGGCCGGTCCCGCGTGGACCGGTTCTCGCCCCGTGCGGCGCATCACAGCGGCGTGCGCAAAACCGGCCCCTTGCCGGTGGACAACCCTCGAAAAATCCCCCTGGCACGCGCGTGGAGTCTCAGCGATGTCGGTTCGTCAGCCTGTCCCGGGCCGCGTTGACGCGCGCCGCCTGCTCGGCCGTCCCCCCCTGGTCGGGGTGGAGCCGCTTCATCAGCGTTCGGTGCGCGAGGCGGACGTCCACCAGGGACGCCCCGCGCTCAAGCCCCAGGATCTCATAAGCCTGCTCCTGCGTCATCGCCCCTGGGTCCGCCGGGCGGCGCGTCCCCGGGTCGGCATCAGCCTGAGCGTGTTCACGCCCGCCGGGGTTCCGGCGGTGGAGATCCGCCTGTAGGCGGGTCCACCCCCGGACCCGGTCCGACAGGACCCGCCAGCGGCGGCGCAGGCCGCCCTCGCCTTCGAGGAGCCACAGGCCGGCGAGGACCAGGATCACCCCGAGCTCGGGGCGGCCCCGCACCAGCACCAGCCCGGCCGCCGCGAGGACGAGGGTACCGCCGGTCCGCCGCAGCAGCCGGGCCGCTCCGGCCGGCGACCGGCGCAGGGCGTTGCGGCCGAGCCACCACAGCAGCAGCAGCCCGAAACCGGCCAGCAACAGGGTCATCGCGCGCCGCCAAACCCGGCGCGCACCCGGTCCGCGATGCGCCGGCGCGGGCCGGATGCGCCGCGAAAACGCGCCGGTCCACGCCCCCATGGAACGGAGCGGGCGCCGCGTCCGCGCCGGTCCGGCGGGGCGACGGGCATCGCCGGGGATCGCGGGTCAGATCGCATCGGTGGATCTTTCGTATCGGTGAAACCGGGACCGTCCGGGCCGCTCACCGCCGAACCTCGGCGACGTCGGCCGTGGTCACGCGGACCCGACGGGTGCGTCCGTCCCGCACCACCGTCAGGTTTACGGTAGCATCGATGCCGGCCGCCGCCATGGCCGCCGTGAGGTCGGCGAGGCGGCGGACGGGCTGGTCCCCGACCGCCACGATGACGTCGCCGAGGGCACCCGTCTGCGGATCGACGCCGCGCAGTCCCGCCGCCGCGGCCGGCGAGCCGCGGATCACGCGCACCACCACGACCCCGTCGATGCCGAGGCGGGCGGCGATGGATTCCTGGCCGGCGATGATGCCGATGCCGGGATTGCGGGTGCGGCCGTTGCGGATGAGTTCGGGCACCACGCGGTTGACCACGTCGACGGGGATCGCGAACCCGATGCCGGCGCTCGCCCCCGAGGGCGAGAAAATCGCCGTGTTGACCCCGATGAGGCGCCCGGCGGAATCGAGGAGCGGACCACCGGAATTGCCGGGGTTGATCGCCGCATCGGTCTGGATGACGCCCGAGAGTTCGCGGCCCTCGGCCGTCGGCAGGCGGCGCTGGAGGGCGCTGACCACGCCCGTGGTCAGGCTATGGTCGAGGCCGAACGGATTACCGATGGCGTAGGTGGTCTGGCCGACCTTGAGATCGGCCGAGGTGCCGATGGCCAGGGGCGGCGGCGCGGTCGTGCGTCCGAGCTGGAGGACGGCGAGGTCGTAGCTCGGCGCCGTCCCGACGATGCGGGCCGTCACCACGGAACCGGACGAGAGCCGCACCGAGATGGAGCCGCCCCCCTGCGCCGCGGCGGCCACCACGTGGTTGTTCGTCACGATGTGGCCGGCCGCATCCCAGACGAAGCCGGTGCCCGTCTGCGAACCGCGGCCTTCCTGCTCGCCCCCCTCGTCGGATTCGACGCCCAGGAGGGCGCGGCCCTGCGCCGCCGCCTGCGCGAAGACGTGGACGACGGAGGGGCTCGCCCGGGCGAACAGGGCGACGGTGGAGGCTTCCGCCGGCGCGAGATCGCCCCGGGCCGTGATCGCGCGCGGCGTCCGGGCCGCGAACAGGACGGCCGTCACGTAGGGCTGCGCCACGAACAGGGCGAGCAGGATCAGGGCCGCGCCCACCGCGATCCGCACGAACCGATCCGCCATCGCCATCCTCTTCGCGGTACTGGGAAAACCCATTTGTTGCACTGCCGCATTAACCGCTCGGTGACGCTTCTGCCGTCAACTCACGTCAAGGGCCGGAACGGCCCGGGTGTGACAGCACACCGTTCAATCTCAACGCCGCAGCTACATCCTGCCTATAGGGCGAACCACAGGAAGACCCGTAACCCGACAGAGCCGTATCGCCCAAGTAGCACCGGCCAGAACGATGATCCGTCATCGCCCTGACCCTGCGCCGGAACGGACGCCATCTGCACAATTGCGTCCGAAACGACCGCAAAGCCGCCCCAGAGATGCTGCCATTCCCCACCATCGTCCGCAGCGGCCGTTCAGGTTCATCCGTTTAAAACGGATGGACCGGACAGCCGGCATCGTGGGGATCGACCCTCCCGATCAAGGAACAGGAACCATGGAAACCGAAGCCCTCGAACGTCCCGCCGACCTGACCATCTGGCGGACCGCCCCCGTCCCGGCCCCCCTCGCCCAACCCGAGCGTTACGACACCCTGCGCGAGGCCATCAAGGCCGCCGCCGGTGCTCTCACGGACCCGGCCAAGCAGCCGTGGATCATCACCGAGGAAGGCGAAATCCTGTCCCCGAACTGGATCCGCACCTACCTGAACTGAGACGACCCGCCTCGAGTGAGGTGACCTGCCTCGACTGAGGTAACCTGCCCTAACTGAACGACTTGATCTCAGACGTCCTCCCGGCCCCCTCCGCGGGCCGGTCCTCCCCGCGAGCCGACCGCCGGAACTCCCGCGGCCGGCTCACGAGGGTGACGAGGACGTAGGACACGATCATCAGCAAGTACCACGATCCGAATTTCCCCCACGACACCGCCGACCAGCCGGCCTGCTGATGGGGGTAGAGCCAGATGCGGCTCGCGGTCCCGATGTTCTCGGCGATCCAGATGAACAGGGCCACGAGCACGAAGCCGACGACGAGCGGCATCCGGCGATGGACCCGCCAGACCTTGAAGTGGACGAAGGTCCGCCCGAACAGCACGCAGGACAGGGCCATCAGGACCCAGCGCAGGTCCCATGCGAAGTGGTGGGTGAAGAAGTTGAGATAGATCGCCCCGGCCAGCGGCAGGGTCAGCCACAGGGGCGGATGGCGGATGAACCGGAAATCGAACAGCCGCCACACCCGGGCGATGTAGGAGCCGATGCTCGCATACATGAACCCGGTGAAGAGCGGGACACCGGCGAGGCGCAGGACGCTCGCCTCCGGATAGACCCACGATCCGACACCGGTCTTGAACACCTCCATGACCGTCCCGACCGCGTGGTAGAGGGCGATGACCTTCGCTTCCTCCCAGGTTTCCATCCGCGCCAGGAGCAGGACGACCTGGATCGCGACCGCCGCCAGGGTGAGGGCGTCGTAGCGGCTCAAGGGGGCATCCTTGGGGTAAAAGAGATAGCTCGCGATCAGGAGGGCGCAGATCAGGCCGCCGAACAGGCAGGCCCAGGCCTGCTTCACGCCGAATCGCAGGAATTCGTAGAGGCCGGCGACGAAGGGACCGCGCGCGAGGGCCCAGGCGCCGAGCCGTGCATCGACCGCGATGAACCGGGCGAGGGGCGGCCAGAGGCGCGCGGCACTGTCTTCCATCGCCCCCTCGAAACCGGATCTTCCACGCAACGCCGCACGGGATCGCAGCGTGGACGATTCGTCCCGTGGCGGTCGCGCGTCAAGCTCCGCGGGACGGCTCGGACGAGCGATACGATGGTGCGGGATCGCCGACCCGTTCCCAGAAAAAAAGGCCGCTCCGAAGAGCGGCCCGAAGTCTAGGGAGGAAACGCCCAAAAAGGGCTGCCGAACCGCGACGCCATCGCGATCCCGCAATGCACAAAGTAGAGTGCAGCGCACAAAACGCAAGAGGGTCCGAGGGCGGCCCCGCGCTTTTCCCGTGATCCGCGCGGGGCGTTGCCGAATTGTCCCCTGGGCGGGCTCAGCCTTCGGCGAGGAGCCGGGCGATCTCGGCCCGCAGGGGGCCGCCGAGGTCCTCGCGCTCCAGGGCGTAGGCGATGTTCGCCGTGAGGAAGCCGAGCTTCGAACCCGTGTCGTAGGTCCGTCCCTCGTAGCGCATGCCGAAGAAGTCCTGGGTCCGAGCGAGCTTGATCATCGCGTCGGTGAGCTGGATCTCGCCGCCGGCGCCCTTCTCGCCATGCGAGAGCACCTCGAAGATTTCCGGCTGCAGGATGTAGCGGCCCGAGATGATGAAGTTCGACGGGGCGGTGCCGGCTTTCGGCTTCTCCACCATGCCGTTGATCTCGAAGGTCTGGCCGAACGTCTCGCCGACGCCGACGATTCCGTACTGGTGGGTCTCCTCGGGCTTCACCTCCTCGACGGCGATGACGTTGCCGCCGTGGCGCTCGTAGGCCGACAGCATCTGCTGCATGCAGCCGCGGCTCAGCATATCGGGCAGCAGCACGGCGAACGGCTCGTCGCCGACGATCTCGCGGGCGCACCAGACGGCGTGGCCGAGGCCCAGCGGCTCCTGCTGGCGGGTGAAGCTGGTCTGTCCGGCGGCCGGAAGGTCGCGCTTGAGCTCCTCGTAGGCCGCCTGCTTGCCGCGCTCCTGCAGCATCCGGTCGAGTTCGAACGCGATGTCGAAATGGTCCTCGATCACCGCCTTGCCGCGGCCCGTGACGAAGATGAAATGCTCGATGCCGGCCTCCCGCGCCTCATCGACGACGTGCTGCACCACGGGCCGATCCACGACGGTGAGCATTTCCTTCGGCACCGCCTTGGTCGCCGGCAGGAAGCGGGTCCCGAGGCCCGCGACGGGAAGGACGGCCTTGCGAATCGGTTTCATCTAGCGGGACCCGGTATCGAGTGTGGTGGGACGAGCCTCGAAGGCGCCATACGATAGAGCATCGGCCGGAACGGTGGGAACCGGCCTGCGGACACGCCGATGCCGAACCGAGGATCGGGCGTATCGGATCGGGTCCGATGCGCCCACATCCCAAGAACGGTCGAAGAACGTTCGAAGACCGGTCGAACAGCGTGGCCGTCGAACGGCATAACCCATGAGCGGGTTTTGCGATATATCGATACCGTAAGCTCCGGGAGGTGATGGTCATGGCTGTTCTGGTGACGGGTGGAGCGGGCTATATCGGCAGCCACATGGTGCTCGCCCTGCTCGATGCGGGGCATGACAGCATCGTGGTCCTCGACGATCTCTCGACTGGCTTCGACTGGGCCCTGCCGCCCGAGGTGACCCTGGTCATCGGCGATGTCGCCGACCAGGCCCTGGTCGCCCGCGTCATCCGTGAGCACGGTGTCGACGCCCTGGCCCACTTCGCCGCGCGCATCGTGGTGCCGGATTCCGTGGCCGACCCCCTGGGCTACTACCTCGCCAACACGGTGAAGACCCGCGTCCTCCTCGAGACGGCGGTGCGCGAGGGCGTGAAGCACGTGATCTTCTCGTCAACGGCGGCGGTCTACGGCGAGCCGGACGTCGTCCCCGTACCCGAAGACCTGCTGCCCTCCCCCATCAACCCCTACGGCCGCTCGAAGCTCATGAGCGAGTGGATGATCGCCGACGCCGCCCGGGCACACGGCTTCACCTACGTGATCCTGCGCTACTTCAACGTGGCCGGCGCCGACCCGCGCGGCCGCACCGGGCAATCGACCCCCAACGCCACCCACCTCATCAAGGTCGCGACCCAGGCGGCCCTGGGCCACCGCAGCCATCTCGACGTCTACGGGACCGACTACCCGACCCCGGACGGCTCGTGCCTGCGCGACTACATCCAGGTCTCCGACCTGGCCGAGGCGCACCGCGTGGCCCTGGACCACCTGCGCTCGGGCGGCGAGAGCCTGACGATGAATTGCGGCTACGGCCAGGGCTACTCCGTCCTCGAGGTGATCGAGGTGGTCAAGCGCGTCTCGGGCCGGGACTTCGAGGTCCGGCTGTGTCCGCGCCGGGCCGGCGACCCGGCGCAGATCGTCGCCCGGGCCGACCGCATCCGGGGTCTCGGCTGGACCCCGCGCCACGCCGACCTCGACGGCATCGTCGCCCAGGCGCTGGCCTGGGAAGATGCCCTGACGAAGCGCAACCGCACGTGAGGGTTCGGACCGCGCGCCTCGTCCGGACCCTCGTCTCCGCCCTCGTCCTCGCCGGCGTCCCCGGCGCCGGACGGGCTCAACCCGCACCCGGACCGAAGGCCCCGGCCGCCGCGGGCCTGCGTCCCTTCATCGACGCGCTGCGCCCCGATGCGCAGTCCCGGGGCGTCTCCGACGCGACCTTCGCGGCGGCCTTCGCCGGCGTGACCACGGCCGATCCCGATGTCCTGGCGCGCACGAAGCGCCAGGGCGAGTTCGCCCGGCCGGTCTGGGAGTATCTCGTCGGTGCGGTCTCCCCCGGCCGCATCGCCCGGGGACAGGCGCAGGCGGCACGCCTCGCCACGACCCTCGCGGCCATCGAGGTGCGCTTCGGCGTGCCGCGCTGGATCGTCCTGGCGTTCTGGGGGGTCGAATCCGATTTCGGCGTCAGCGCCGGCACGGTGCCGACGGTCCGGGCCCTCGCGACCCTGGCGCAGGCCGGTTTTCGCGGCACCCTGTTCCGGGACGAACTCCTGGCGGCCCTGACGATCCTGGAACGCGGCGACATCGCACCATCCGGCATGAAGGGCTCATGGGCCGGGGCGATGGGACAGGTGCAGTTCCTGCCCTCGAGCTTCCTCGCCCATGCCGTCGATTTCGACGGGGACGGCCACCGCGACATCTGGGGCTCGCAGGCAG
Source organism: Methylobacterium sp. Leaf99 (assembly GCF_001422375.1). Classification (GTDB taxonomy): domain Bacteria; phylum Pseudomonadota; class Alphaproteobacteria; order Rhizobiales; family Beijerinckiaceae; genus Methylobacterium. The sequence goes on from NZ_LMMU01000001.1 coordinate 341,915, forward strand.
ATGCCCTGGCCTCCATCGCGAGCTATCTCAAGGCGCTCGGCTGGAACCCCGCTCTGTCCTGGGGCTATGCCGTGACCCTGCCCCCGGACTTCGACCTGACCGCGTACCGGGCCGACCTGTCGGACTTCGCCCGCCGGGGCGTGCGGCGGACGGACGGGGCGTCCCTGCCCGCCTCGGGCAACGCGAGCCTGTTCCTGCCCGGGGGGCTCGGCGGGCCCGCCTTCCTCATCACCGACAATTTCGAGGTGGTCCGCGCCTACAACACGTCCGATTCCTACGCCCTCGCCGTCGGTCACCTCGCCGACCGCCTCGCCGGTGGACCGCCCCTGGCCGCCCCCTGGCCGAGCGCCGCCGAACGCCTCGACAAAACCGGCCTCCAGGCCCTGCAGACGGGTCTCGCCGGCCGCAGGCTCTATGCCGGCGAGGCCGATGGCCGGGCCGGACCGAAGCTGCGGGAGGCCGTGCGCCGCTACCAGATCGAGCAGGGCCTGCCGGCGGACGGCTACGCGACCCCGGCCCTCCTGGCGCATCTCAAGGGACGGTCGTGAGGCGACGAGCGGCGGCCCTTAGACCCGCGCCCCGGCATGGACTAGGATGCGGACAGTCCGGCCCGTCCGGCCCTCGAACAAGGCTCTCCATGCGAGGCTCCCCATGATGGTGCCGACACCGCGCGCGGCCTGGTCCGTCCTCGCCGGCCTCGTCCTCGTCCTCGGCGCGGCGCCCCCCGCCGCGGCGCAGTGGGGTGATTCCTACGACGCCCCGCGGGGGGGATACGACGCCCCCCGGCGCCGGACCCGGGAGTACTATCGCGACGACGGCAATGCCGGCGCCCGCCAGGCCGCCCGGCGCTACGCGCCCGCGCCGCAGGAGGCGCCCCGTCAGTTCTACTGGCCGTGGGAGGACCGGCCGCAGCAGGCCCAGCCGGCGCCGACGCCGACGTTGCGGCCGACGCCCCGGCCGCGCACGCCGGCCTATGCCGACGATCCCCGCGCGGTCCGGCGCAAGCCGCGCCCGGCCCCCGTCGTCGCCCAGCCGAGACCCGTGGTTCCGAAGGCCGAGCCCACCACCCGGATCGCGGTCTTCGGCGATTCCCTGGCCGCCTCGCTCGGTGCCGGCCTCGGCGACGTGTTCGAGGAGAACACCACCGTCGGGGTGATCGACCGCTCGCGCGCCGACAGCGGCCTCGTGCGCAGGGACCTGGTCGATTGGCCCAAGGCCGCCGAGGACTACCTCAAGACCACCCCGAAGGTCGCCTACGCCCTGGTCATGGTCGGTGCCAACGACCGCCAGCCGATCCGGGACGGCGATCAGACCGTCGAGCCCCTGAGCGAGCGCTGGCGCCAGCTCTACGGCGAGCGCGTCGAGGCCCTGGTGAAGGTCTTCGTGGATCAGAAGATCCCCCTGGTCTGGGTCGGCGTGCCGCCCATGCGCAGCGAGTCCCTCACCAAGGATCTCGCCGAGATCAACGACATCGCCCGCGAGCGCGTCGCCAAGGCGGGCCAGACCTACGTCGATATCTGGCCGGGCTTCGTCGACGACCGCAACCGCTACGCCGCGACGGGGCCGGACCTCGACGGCCAGGAGGCGAAGCTCAGGGCCGGCGACGGCGTGCACTTCACCAAGGCCGGCGCGCGCAAGCTCGCGCATTTCGCCGATGTCGAACTGAAGCGGATGATGGGGACGGGTTCGACGGCGGTGCCCCCGGCGGCGGCCGTGGCCACCGCCCCCGTGGACGGCGAGGCGCCGCGCCTCGACGACGCCGCCGCCATCGACCGCCAGATCACCGCCATGCTGCCGAGCCTGCCCGAACCGCCCGGCATCCCGGCCCTGCCGGTCAAGCCGGCGGCCGGACCGGTGGTGCCGCTGGGGCGGGCCGAGATCGCCCCCGGCGGCGCGCTCATGAGCGGGCGCCCCCGCGACGCCGATCCCTCGGGCAACGTCGAGCGGGCGCTCCTGAGGGGCGCCGCGCCCGTCACCCAGCCCGGCCGGGCCGACGATTTCCGCTGGCCGCCGGGCTGACCCCGGCGGCATCGATCACGGGGGTCCGGCGGACGCCCGTGATCGCTACCGCGGTAGGACGCTCGCGCCCATGAGCGCCTCGTCGATGGAACGGGCCGCCTGCCGGCCCTCGCGGATCGCCCAGACCACGAGGGACTGGCCCCGGCGCATGTCGCCGGCGACGTAGATCTTCTCGTTCGAGGTCCGGTAATCGACGGTGTTGGCGGTGACGTTGCCGCGCTTGTCCATGGTCACGCCGGATTCCTCCAGCAGGCCCTTGCGGACGGAGCCGGCGAAGCCGATGGCGAGGAAGACGAGGTCGGCCGGCAGCACGAACTCGCCGCCGGGGACGGGCTGGCGCTTCTCGTCGACGCGGGTGCAGACCACGCCCGTGAGCTTGCCCTTCTTGCCCTCGAGACGCAGGGTCGCCGCCTGGAACTCGCGCTCGGCGCCCTCGGCCTGGCTCGACGAGGTCCGCATCTTCGTCGGCCAGTACGGCCAGACCGAGAGCTTGTCCTCGCGCTCCGGCGGACGCGGGCGGATGTCGAGCTGGGTCACCGACAGGGCGCCCTGGCGGAACGAGGTGCCGACGCAGTCGGACGCCGTGTCGCCGCCGCCGATGACGACGACGTTCTTGGCCGTGGCGAGGATCGGCAGCTCGCCGTTGCCCGGCATCGGCTCGGCGCCGACCCGGCGGTTCGACTGGACCAGGAACGGCATGGCGTAGTGCACGCCGACGAGGTCCTGCCCCGGCAGTTGCGGGTTGCGCGGGTCCTCGGCGCCGCCGGAAAACAGCACGGCGTCGTGCTCGGCGGTGAGTTCGTCCAGGGACTTCGTCACCCCGACATTGACGCCGTAGTGGAAGCGGACGCCCTCGGCCTCCATCTGCTTCACGCGCCGGTCGATGTGGCGCTTCTCCATCTTGAAGTCGGGGATGCCGTAGCGCAGCAGGCCGCCGGCCTTGGGCTCGCGCTCGAAGACGTGGACCTCGTGGCCTACGCGGGCGAGCTGCTGCGCCGCCGCCATGCCGGCCGGACCGGAGCCGATGACCGCCACCTTCTTGCCGGTGCGGTGCGACGCCGGCTCGGGCTTCACCCAGCCGTTGTTCCAGGCCCGATCCGCGATGGCCTGCTCGATGGTCTTGATGGCCACCGGCTGGTTCTCGAGGTTCAGCGTGCACGCCTCCTCGCACGGCGCAGGGCAGATCCGGCCGGTGAACTCGGGAAAATTGTTGGTGGAGTGCAGGTTGCGCGCCGCCTCCTCCCAGTCCGACTGGAAGACGAGCTCGTTCCAGTCGGGGATCTGGTTGTGGACCGGGCAGCCGGTGTCGCCGTGGCAGAACGGGATGCCGCAATCCATGCAGCGCGCCGCCTGCTTCTTCAGGTCATGCTCGTCCAGCGGCAGCGTGAACTCGCGGAAATGCCGCACGCGGTCGGCCGCGAGCTGATACTTCTGCTCCTGCCGGTCGAATTCGAGAAAACCCGTGACCTTGCCCATGACCTTATGCCCCACTCACCCCAAGCGCTCCGCACGAAGCGGAGACCGATTCTTTTCCCGCGAGCGCGCTCGCTATGGTCTCGCCCGGTCTGGCTCCTGCCAGACGTAGGGCTCCGGCAACGAGTCCTCGATCACGGGCCACGTCTCATCAAGCGCTCCAAGGCTCGACAGGACGGCGAGGAGCGTCGCGGGTGCCGCAGGCCGACAAGGACGCTCGATCACGATCGTCATGCCTTCGCGTAACACCGGATCGCCACATTCCATCCGTTCGCGTGTCCTTGCGTCGCCACCTTCGTCAAATCCGCTCAGGATGTTCGGCCATCCATTCCTTCAATGCGGATTCGATCCTGATCTGCCAGTCGGCACCGCCTGCCCGGAACGGTTCGGTGATCTCCCGAGGAAGAATAACTTCCTCGGTCACCCCAAGCCGTTTGCCCCGTCGAACGAGGCGTTCTCCGATATGATGGTCTGCCTGTTCGAACCACTCACCGTCGAGTTCCGGCGCATCGTCCGGGTCCCACCCGATGTCGTCGGGTGCCAGCGGCTCATGGGAGTGAGCCACCGTAGCGCGCTTGCTCTCGCTCATTGGCTTTCCTCAAGCTGATGATACGCCGTGTCCCGTGCCGTTCCGTCCAGACCACGACGACCATTCGATCATCGAGGCATCCTACCGTGATGTAGCGCCGTTCCCCATACGGCGTCCTATCGTCAACTTTGGTGGCATGCGGTCCGAGGAAAACCTCGCCGCACCGGGCAAAATCGAGACCGCGTTCTGCCAGCGTCCGGTCGCGCTTTCCCGGATCAAACGTGATCCGCATCCGGGAAAGCGCGCGCTGGCAAAGGCGGAAACGCCTACTCCGCCGCCACCGGCATCCGCGCCATCTCCATCTCGCGCAGGGCACGACGGTACTCCACCGGCATGACCTTGACGAACTTGGTGCGGTAGCCGGCCCAGTCCTCCAGGATCGCCTTGGCACGCGGGGAGCCCGTGTACTTCAGGTGATTGGTGATGAGCTGGGACAGGCGCTCCTCGTCGTGGCCCGACATGTCGGCGAGGATGTCGACGCGGCCCTTGGTCTCGAGGTCGCCGTCCTGGTGGAAGCGACGCATGAGGTCGTCCTCCTCCTCGACGGGCTCGAGATCGACCATGGAGAGGTTGCAGCGGGCGGCGAACGAGCCGTCGGCGTCGAGGACGTAGGCGATGCCGCCGGACATGCCGGCCGCGAAGTTGCGCCCGGTCTCGCCGATGGAGACGACGACGCCGCCGGTCATGTACTCGCAGCCATGGTCGCCCATGCCCTCGACCACCGCGATGGCGCCGGAGTTGCGGACGGCGAAGCGCTCGCCGGCCGAGCCGCGGATGTAGCACTCGCCCGCGATGGCGCCGTACAGGACGGTGTTGCCGGCCATGATGGTGTGCGACGGCGGCGCCCGGAGGGCGTCGGACGGGCGGATGATGAGCTTGCCGCCCGACAGGCCCTTGCCGACATAGTCGTTGGCGTGGCCCGTCAGGGTCACGGTGACGCCCGCCGCGAGCCAAGCGCCGAAACTCTGGCCGGCGGTGCCCGACAGGTTCACCCGGATGGTGTCGTCGGGCAGCCCCTCGTGGCCGTAGAGCTTGGCCACGGCGCCCGACAGCATGGCGCCGGCGGTGCGGTCGGAGTTCTTGATGACCTCGTCGACCACCACGGCCTCGCCGCCCTCCAGCGCCGCCCGGGCGCCGGCGATGAGGCGCCGGTCGAGCACGTCGTCGATGGGGTGCTTCTGCTTCTCCGTGTGCCGGATGGCCACGTGCGCCGGCACGTCGGGGCGGTGGAACAGCTTGGAGAAGTCGAGGCCCTTGGCCTTCCAGTGCGCGATCACCTCCAGGGTGTCGAGGAAGTCGGCCCGGCCGATGAGATCCTCGAGCTTGGTGTAGCCCATGGCCGCCATCAGTTCGCGCAGCTCCTCGGCCACGAAGAAGAAGTAGTTGACGACGTGCTCGGGCGTGCCCTTGAAGCGCTTGCGCAGCACGGGGTCCTGCGTCGCCACGCCCACCGGACAGGTGTTGAGGTGGCACTTGCGCATCATGATGCAGCCGGCGGCGATGAGCGGCGCCGTGGAGAAGCCGAACTGGTCGGCCCCGAGCAGAGCCGCCACGAGGACGTCGCGGCCCGTGCGGATGCCGCCATCGGCCTGGAGCACCACGCGGCCGCGCAGGTGGCTGAGCACCAGGGTCTGCTGGGTCTCGGCGAGCCCGGTCTCCCACGGACCGCCCGCGTGCTTGATGGAGGTGAGCGGCGCCGCGCCCGTGCCGCCATCGAAGCCCGAGATGGTGATGTGGTCGGCCCGCGCCTTGGCCACGCCCGTCGCCACGGTGCCGACGCCGACTTCCGAAACCAGCTTGACCGACACGTCGGCATCGGGATTGACGTTCTTCAGGTCGAAGATGAGCTGGGCGAGATCCTCGATGGAGTAGATGTCGTGGTGCGGCGGCGGCGAGATCAGGCCGACGCCGGGGGTGGCGTAGCGGACCTTGGCGATCTTGGCGTCGACCTTGTGGCCGGGCAGCTGGCCGCCCTCGCCGGGCTTGGCGCCCTGCGAGACCTTGATCTGCATCATGTCGGCGTTGACGAGGTATTCCGTCGTCACGCCGAAGCGGCCCGACGCCACCTGCTTGATGGCCGAGCGGCGCGAGCGCCCGTCGGCCATGGGCTTGAAGCGCTCGACCTCCTCGCCGCCCTCGCCGGAGTTCGAGCGGCCGCCGAAGGAGTTGACGGCGATGGCCAGGGTCTCGTGCGCCTCCTTCGAGATGGAGCCGTAGGACATGGCGCCCGTGGCGAAGCGCTTGACGATGTCGACGGCCGGCTCGACGGCGTCGATGGCGACGGGCGCGCGGCCGAGTTCGGCCGCCTGCTTGATTCGGAACAGGCCGCGGATGGTCTTGAGGTGGCTCTCCTGCTCGTTCACGAGGCGGGCGTATTCACGGTAGCGCTCGGGCAGGCCGAGGCGGACGGCGTGCTGGAGCGTCGCCACGGAATCCGGCGTCCAGGTGTGGCTCTCGCCGCGCAGGCGGTAGGCGTACTCGCCGCCGACGTCGAGGGCCGTGCGGTAGACCGGTGCATCGCCGAACGCATCCGTGTGCCGGCGCGCCGTCTCCTCGGCGACCTCGGCCATGCCGATGCCCTCGATGGTGGTGGCGGTGCCGAAGAAGTCCCGCGCGACGAAGGCCGAGTTCAGCCCGATGGCGTCGAAGATCTGTGCGCCGCAATAGGACTGGTAGGTCGAGATGCCCATCTTGGACATGACCTTGAGCAGGCCCTTATCGATGGACTTGATGTAGCGGTAGACGATCTCGTCGGGGGTCAGGTCCGGCGGGAACTCGTCCTTCATCGCGATCAGCGTCTCGAAGGCGAGGTAGGGGTTGATGGCCTCGGCGCCGTAGCCGGCCAGACACGCGAAGTGATGGACCTCGCGCGGCTCGCCCGATTCGACCACGAGACCCACGGAGGTGCGAAGCCCCTTGCGGATGAGGTAGTTGTGGACGGCGGCCGTCGCCAGCAGGGCCGGGATCGCGATGCGATCCGGACCGACGCCGCGATCCGACAGGATGATGATGTTGTAGCCGCCGCGCACGGCGACCTCGGCCCGGTCGCACAGGCGGTCGACGGCGCCCTCCATGGCGGCCGCGCCGGTCTCGGCCGGGAAGGTCATGTCGAGGGTCTTGGTGTCGAAGCGGTCCTCGAAGTGCGAGATCGAGCGGATCTTCTCGAGGTCGCCGTTGGTGAGGATCGGCTGGCGAACCTCGAGGCGCTTCTTGCGGGAAGCCCCCTCCATGTCGAGCAGGTTCGGGCGCGGGCCGATGAACGAGACGAGGCTCATGACGGCCTCCTCGCGGATCGGATCGATGGGCGGGTTGGTGACCTGCGCGAAGTTCTGCTTGAAGTAGGAGTAGAGCGACTTCGGCTTGTCCGAGAGGGCCGAGAGCGGCGTGTCGGTGCCCATGGAGCCCACCGCCTCCTGGCCGGTCACGGCCATGGGCGCCATGAGCAGCTTGAGGTCTTCCTGGCTGTAGCCGAAGGCCTGCTGGCGATCGAGGAGCGACACGTCCGAGCGCGAGGCGCGCGGGATGACGGGCTTCAGGTCCTCCAGCACGATCTGGGTGTTCTTGACCCATTCGGCGTAGGGGTGCGCGGCCGCGAGCTCGCTCTTGATCTCCTCGTCGGAGACGATGCGGCCCTTCTCCAGGTCGATGAGCAGCATCCGGCCCGGCTGCAGGCGCCAGGACTCGACGATCTTCTCGTCGGGGATCGGCAGCACGCCCATCTCGGAGGCGAGCACCACGAGGCCGTCGTCGGTGACGAGGTAGCGCGCGGGACGCAGGCCGTTGCGGTCGAGGGTCGCGCCGATCTGGCGGCCGTCGGTGAAGCACACGGCCGCCGGGCCGTCCCACGGCTCCATCAGGGCGGCGTGGTACTCGTAGAACGCCTTGCGCTCCTCGTTCATGAGCGGATTGCCCGCCCAGGCCTCGGGGATGAGCATCATCATGGCGTGGGCGAGCGAGTAGCCGCCCTGCACGAGGAATTCGAGGGCGTTGTCGAAGCAGGCCGTGTCGGACTGACCCTCGTAGGAGATCGGCCACAGCTTCGAGATGTCGTTGCCGAACAGTTCGGAATCGACGCTGGCCTGGCGCGCGGCCATCCAGTTGACGTTGCCCCGCAGGGTGTTGATCTCGCCGTTATGCGCGACCATCCGGTAGGGGTGCGACAGGCGCCAAGTCGGGAAGGTGTTGGTGGCGAAGCGCTGGTGCACGAGGGCGAGGCCCGAGACGTAACGCTCGTCCAGCAGGTCGCGATAGTAGTCGCCGAGCTGGGTCACCAGCACCATGCCCTTGTAGACGATGGTCCGGGTGGAGAGCGAGACGGGATAGTAGATGTCCGCGCGCGGGTCCTTGAGGCCGTAGACCTTGTTGGAGATCACCTTGCGCACGGTGAAGAGGCGGCGCTCGAAGGCGTCCTCGTCGGCGATGGAGGCCGGGCGGCCGATGAACAGCTGGCGGTGGTGGGGCTCGGTCTCCTTGACCATCACGCCCAGATCGCTCGGGTCCACGGGCACGTCGCGCCAGCCGAGCAGCGGCAGGCCCTCGTCCACCAGGGCCTTCTCGACGATCTCCTCGATGAGCCGGCGGGCCTCCACGTCCTTCGGCATGAAGAACTGGCCGATGCCGTAATGGCCCGGCTCCGGCAGGGTGATGCCGAGTCCCTCGCACTCCGCCTGGAAGAAGGCGTGCGGGATCTGGGTGAGGATGCCGCAGCCGTCGCCCATCTTCGGATCGGCCCCGACGGCGCCGCGATGGTCGAGGTTCTTCAGGATCTGCAGGCCCTGCGCGACGATGGCGTGGGTCCGGCGATCGTGCATGTCGGCGACGAAGCCGACGCCGCAGGCGTCGCCCTCGCGGGCCGGGTCGTACAGCCCCTGCGCCTTCGGCAGGGCGTGATCGCGCACGATCAGCGGCGCATCGCCGTCACGGGTGGCGGGAATCGACGCCTGAAGCGCCCCGAACTCAGCAGATGCGACCACGCTCACCATCCCTCGCCTCCGACGTGCTCGCTCGCGAGCATGTTTCGTGCCCGAGCGCCCAGCGGCCCTCGGGTGCATCTCTCGACAGCGTCGGCTCTCGGCGGGTTTTGTCGTCAGCGGGACTTCGGTGAGGAAGCGCCCGCGACCCGCGGGCGCGACGCCGGCCTGGTCTCAAGCCGTGCGGGCCCGAATCGCCACGGTGGCGATCGTCTTGGAATCTCGTTTGTTCGCCGGAAACGTCACCCGCGGAGATCCTCGGCCAACCGGACAGGCACCCTGCCGGAAATGGGACAGTCTTACTGTCCTAACGATGGAAAGTGACAGATTTTAAACGCTCCAGCAAGAGCCGTTCCGCGTCAACGGCCGCCTTTTGCGCGCGCAGGAACGCCTGCGGGCGCGCATCGTTGCCGCAGGGCCATCGAAGTGCCGAAACGGTTCGACAGAGTCCCGCCCCGAAGACCTCGCAATCCCGCCCCAATCCCCCGGTTAACACAGGGTTGCCGGGCACAAGCGGCATGCGGGGCGAGGCCCTTGCGGAGACCCGCCGGAGGACCCGCGCCAACAGCGGGCCTCCGGCCTTCAGCGATCTGACACGAGGCCCCATGAACGCACGAGGCCCCATGAACGCACGTGGCGAGAATCGGCGGTGCAGGTCACGTCCGCGCGCCGCGTCGCCGAGCCTCGCCGCCCTGGTGGGCGGCCTCGCCCTGTCCGTCCTCGGATCGGGACTCGCCTCGGCGCAATTCTTCGACGACCGCGAGATGCTGATGCCGCCCCGCGCCGTGGTCTGGCGCCTGAACGACCGGGGCTTCCGGGCCGTCACGCGGCCCGAGTTCGACGGCCGCGCCTACGTGGTCGAGGCCGACGACCCCTACGGCGAGCGGGTCCGGGTGTTCGTCGATGCCCGCGACGGGGCCATCCTGCGCCGCCAGCGCCTCGATGCCGGGCCGCCGCCCGTGCGGGTCGCCCGGCCGGCGCCCGGATACGGCTGGACGGAAGAGGAGCCGGTCCCGCGCCGCCCGATTCGCGAGGCCGCGCGGATCGCGCCGCCGGGCGATGGCCCGGGTGTCGGGCGGCGTATGGCCCCGGCCGCGCCGCCGCCGGTACGGGCCGAGGTGCCCGACCGCAATCCCATGGGCCTCAATCCCGACGCCCGCCCCGCATCCGACGCGCCGGCCAAGGTGGTTCGCCTCGCCCCGGCGACGAAGCCGGCGGCGCCCCGGGTGAGCCCGCAGGCGCCGCGCCTGTCGGAGACCCCGCCGGCCGTGCCCGAGGCGAAGCCGGCCGCCGCCCTCGACGCGCCGAAGCCCGTGACACCGGCGACGAACGCGTCCCCTCCGGCCCCGCCGCCCCGCGAGGCGAAGGCGTCGAAGGACTGGAAAGACCCGCCCGCCGACCAGAAGCGGCCGGTCCGGGTGATCGGCGGCGCCACCGTCGTGCCCGGTGCGACGCCCCAGGCGGAGCCCGCCAAGGATTGATTCTCAGGGGATGAGAATCAGCCTCCGCCCGACCCGGCCCGCTTAAAAAACCTCAGCCCGCGTCGCTCGCGCCGGCCCCCTGCAGGGCGGGATCGCGGGTGCCGGCCCGCACGGGGCTCTCGCCCTCGGGCGTCTCGGAGATCGCCTTAAGGGCGAGGGGATCGAGGCCGCTGCCCTCCGTAGGGCCGAATGCTTCGAGGGAACGACGCATCTTCGGCGTCCAGAACGCCACGATGTGCTTGTGGATGCCGGCCACCGCTTCCTCGTCCGGATACGACCGGAAGAACGTGGTGATCTGGTTCGCCATGCGAACGAGTTTCTGGTCGGATGTCAGGGCGCTCATGGGGACGCTCGCGTGAGTGAGGGAGGCGCGGTCAGGGAGCCGGGGCGAGGATCAAGCGCTCGCGACCGGTGAAGACCGTCAGGGTGTCGGACCGGGCGATGGCGCAGAGGGTGAGGCCGTGCAGCCGCGCCCGGTCGATGGCGAGCGAGGTCGGGGCCGAGATCGCCACGACCATGGAAGCGCCGAGGTTTGCTGCCTTCTCGACCATCTCGAACGAGCACCGGCTGGTGATGACCACGAACCCCGTGGCCGGATCGACGCCCTGACGGATCAGGGCACCGATGAGCTTGTCGAGGCCGTTGTGGCGCCCGACATCCTCGCGCACGGCGACCAGGGACCCGTCGAGGTTGGCCCAGGCGGCGGCATGGACCGCGCGGGTCCGGCGGTTGAGCACCTGGGCGTCGCCCAGCGCCGCCAACGCGCGCTCGACGGCGGCGATGGCGACGGTGACCGCGCCGTCGGGCCGCGTCTCGGCCATGGGCAGGGCGGCGAGATCGTCGATCCCGCAGACGCCGCAGCCGGTGCGGCCCGAGATGGCGCGCTTGCGGGCGAGGTGCTCGCGCAGGCGCCCCGGCGCGAGGTCGACGAGGAGGCGCAGGCCGCCCTCGCCATCCTCCACCGTCACGCCCCGGATCTCGTCGGCCGAGGCGACGATCCCTTCCGTGAGGCTGAACCCGTAGGCGAAGTCCACGAGGTCGGCCGGCGTGCACATCATCACCGCGTAGGGCACGCTGCCGTAGACGAGGTTGACCGGCATCTCGACGGCGAGGTCGCGCTCGTCCGGCCGGGCAACGGGGTCGTCGTAGGCGACGACGAGGGTCGGGACGCGCCGGGCCGCCTCGGCCGGCGCGTCGTCCTGGTTCAGGGCCTGGCTACTCGGCAGCATTCAACTGGGTCGCGATACGGGTCAGGGAGAAGTCCTCCTCATAGAACTTCGCCTGCCAATCGGAAGGCCGGTTGGTGCGCCGGACCTGCACCGCCGTCACCTTGTACTCGGGGCAGTTGGTCGCCCAGTCCGAGTAATCCGTGGTGATGACGTTGGCGCCGGTCTTGGCGTGGTGGAAGGTGGTGTAGACCACGCCGGGCTGCATGCGCTCGGAGACCACGGCCTTGAGGGCGATGTCGCCGGAGCGGCTTTCCAGGGCCACGAGATCGCCGTCGACGACGCCGCGCACCTCCGCGTCGAACGGGTGGATCTCCAGCACGTCCTCCTCGTGCCAGCGCGAGTTCTCCGTGCGGCGGGTCTGCGCGCCGACATTGTACTGCGACAGGATGCGGCCGGTGGTGAGGATGAGCGGGAAGCGCGGACCCGTGCGCTCCTCGGTGGCCACGTACTCGGTGATCATGAACTTGCCGAGGCCGCGGACGAAGCGGTCGACGTGCATCATCGGGGTGCCACGCGGCGCCGCGTCGTTGCACGGCCACTGGATCGAGCCGAGCTCGTCGATCTTGGCGAAGCTCACGCCCTTGAAGCTCGGAGTCAGTGAGGCGATCTCGTCCATGATCTCGGACGGGTGGCTGTAGTTCATCGGGTAGCCGAGCGCGTTGGAGAGCAGCATCGTGCCCTCCCAGTCGCCGACGCCCGACAGGGGCGGCATCACCTTACGGACGCGGGAGATGCGGCGCTCGGCATTGGTGAAGGTGCCGTCCTTCTCGAGGAACGAGGCGCCCGGCAGGAAGACGTGGGCGTATTTCGCCGTCTCGTTCAGGAAGATGTCCTGAATGACGATGCACTCCATCGCCATGAGACCGGCGGTGACGTGGTGGGTGTCGGGATCGGACTGGGCGATGTCCTCGCCCTGGATGTACATGCCCTTGAAGGCGCCATCGACGGCTTCATCCAGCATGTTGGTGATGCGCAGGCCCGGATGGCTGTCGAGGGAGACGCCCCAGAGCGACTCGAAGGTCTCGCGGGTGGCGTCGTCCGAGACGTGGCGGTAGCCCGGCAGCTCGTGCGGGAACGAGCCCATGTCGCACGAGCCCTGGACGTTGTTCTGGCCGCGGAGCGGATTCACGCCTGCGCCGAGCATGCCGATGTTGCCGGTGGCCATGGCGATGTTGGCCATGCCCATGACCATGGTCGAACCCTGGCTGTGCTCGGTGACGCCGAGGCCGTAGTAGATGCCGGCCGCGCCGCCCGTGGCGTAGAGGCGGGCGGCGCCCCGGAGTTCGGCCGGGTCGATGCCGGTGTAGATCGCCTGCGCCTCTGGGGAATGGCGCTCGTCGGCGACGAACCGGGCCCAGGCCTCGAAGTCGCCGAGGTCGCAGCGCTCGCGGACATAGGCCTCGTCGATGAGCCCCTCGGTGACGATCACGTGCGCCATCGAATTGATGAAGGCGACGTTGGAGCCGGGCTTCAGGGGCAGGTGGAAGTCGGCCTGGACGTGGGGCGACTTCACCAGATCGATCTTGCGCGGGTCGGCGACGATGAGCTTGGCGCCCTCGCGCAGGCGCTTCTTCATCCGCGAGCCGAACACGGGGTGGCCGTCGGTGGGGTTGGCGCCGATGACGAGGATCACGTCGGAATGCGCCACCGAGGCGAAGTCCTGCGTGCCGGCCGAGGTGCCGAGCGTCGACATCAGACCGTAGCCGGTCGGCGAGTGGCAGACCCGGGCGCAGGTGTCGACGTTGTTGTTGCCGAAGGCGGCGCGGACGAGCTTCTGGACGAGGTAGGCTTCCTCGTTGGTGCAGCGCGACGAGGTGATGCCGCCGACGGAATCCTTGCCGTAGGTCTTCTGGATGCGCTTGAACTCGGAGGCCGCGCGGTCGATGGCGACCTCCCACGACACTTCCTGCCAGGGGTCCGTGATCTTGTCGCGGATCATCGGCTTGGTGATGCGGTCCTTGTGGGTGGCGTAGCCGTAGGCAAAGCGGCCCTTGACGCAGCTGTGGCCCTCATTGGCCTTGCCGCCCTTGTAGGGGACCATCCGCACCACGCGGGTGCCCTGCATCTCGGCCTTGAACGAGCAGCCGACGCCGCAATAGGCGCAGGTGGTGATCTCGGAATGATCGGGCTGGCCGTGCTCGATGATCGACTTCTCCTGGAGCGTCGCCGTCGGGCAGGCCTGGACGCAGGCGCCGCAGGACACGCACTCGGATTCCATGAAGTTCGTCGGGCCGGCGGCGACGCGGCTGTCGAAGCCGCGGCCCTCGATGGTCAGCGCGAAGGTGCCCTGTACCTCTTCGCAGGCGCGGACGCAGCGGTTGCAGACGATGCACTTCGACGGATCGTAGGTGAAGTACGGGTTCGAGGTGTCCTTCGGCAGGTACTGGTCCGAGGACGGCTTGACGTGATTGGCGCCGTCGTAGCCGTAGCGCACGTCGCGCAGGCCCACCGCGCCGGCCATGTCCTGCAACTCGCAATCGCCGTTGGCGGCGCAGGTCAGGCAGTCGAGGGGGTGATCGGAGATGTAGAGCTCCATCACGCCCTTGCGGAGCTTGGCGAGCTTGTCCGTCTGGGTCGAGACCACCATGCCGTTCTCGGCCGGTGTGGTGCAGGAGGCGGGGGTGCCGCGACGGCCCTCGATCTCGACGAGGCAGAGGCGGCAGGAGCCGAAGGCTTCCAGGGAATCCGTGGCGCAGAGCTTGGGGATCTGCGTGCCGGCGTGCATGGCGGCGGCCATGACGGAGGTGCCGGCCGGCACGGTGACGTGCATGCCGTCGATGGTGAGCGTCACGGTCTGCTCGGACACCCGGATCGGGGTGCCGTAATCGATCTCTTTGATGAGGGCCATGGGTCGCGCCTCCTTACTCGGCGGCGACGGACATCTGTCCGCCACGCTCGAAATCCTCGGGGAAATGGGTGATCGCGCTCATGACGGGCATCGGCGTGAGCCCGCCCATGGCGCAGAGCGACCCGTCGGTCATGACGTCGCAAAGGTCTGAGATGACAGCGAGATTGCGCTGGGTGTCGGTGCCGGCGATGACCTTGTCCATGGTCTCGACGCCGCGCGTCGCGCCGATGCGGCAGGGGGTGCACTTGCCGCAGGATTCGACGGCGCAGAACTCGAAGGCGAAGCGGGCCTGTTTCGCCATGTCGACGGTGTCGTCGAACACCACGATGCCGCCGTGGCCGACGAGGCCTTTCTTGGCCGCCATCGCCTCGTAATCGAGGGGCGTATCGAGGAGGTGGTCGGGAAAGTAGGCCCCGAGGGGGCCGCCGACCTGCACCGCCCGGACCGGACGGCCGCTCTGGGTGCCGCCGCCGAAATCCTCGATGATCTCGCGGAGCGTAATGCCGAAGGCGTACTCGATGAGGCCGCCGTGCTTGATGTTGCCGGCGAGCTGGATCGCGAGGGTGCCGAGGGACCGGCCCATGCCGTACTCGGCATAGGCCTTGGCGCCGTGCTCCAGGATGTAGGGCACGGCCGTGAAGGTCATCACGTTGTTGACCAGGGTCGGCTTGCCGAGGAAGCCCTTGAGGGCCGGGATCGGCGGCTTGGCCCGGACGATGCCGCGGCGGCCTTCCAGGCTCTCCAGGAGGGAGGTCTCCTCGCCGCAGATATAGGCGCCGGCGCCGAGGCGGACTTCCAGGTGGAAGGCTTTTCCGGAGTTCATGACGTTGTCGCCGAGGTACCCGGCCTTCACCCCGTTCGCGATCGCTTCCTTGAGCGTCGCAAACGCCTGCGGATACTCGGAGCGCAGGTAGATGTAGCCGCGCGTCGCGCCCGTCGCGATGCCCGCGATGGTCATGCCCTCGATGAGGTTGAAGGGGTCGCCCTCCATCATCATGCGATCGGCGAAGGTGCCGGAATCGCCCTCGTCGGCGTTGCAGACCACGTATTTCTGGTCCGACGCGGCGAGCATCACCGTGTTCCACTTGATGCCGGCCGGGAAGCCGGCGCCGCCGCGCCCGCGCAGGCCGGACTCGCGGACCTCGGCGACGATGCCGGCGGCATCGAGCTTCAGGGCGGCGTCCAGACCCTTGTAGCCGCCATGCGCCCTATAATCCGCGACGGAGACCGGATCGACGACGCCGCAGCGCTGGAAGGTCAGGCGATGCTGGCGGGCGAGGTAGGGAATCTTTTCGGGGTCGCCGAGGCGGAGCGGGTGCTCGCCGCCCGCGACGAGACCGGCATCCAGCAGGGCATCGACGTCGGAGAGGGTGACGGGGCCGTAGGCGATGCGGCCTTCGGCCGTGCCGACCTCGACCATGGGCTCCAGCCACAGCATCCCGCGCGAGCCGGTGCGGACGATGATGACGTCGAGGCCCCGGCGCTCGGCGCCGGCGAACAGGGCACGGGCGACGCGGTTGGCGCCGAGCCCGAGGGCGACGGCGTCGCGGGGGACGTAGAGGGTGACGCTCATGACTTCACCTCGGCCAGGGCCGATTCCAGGGAGTCGGCGGTGAGCCGGGCCAGGGGCTCGTCGTCGACGAGGGCGCCCGGGCCGTTGGCGCAGAGGCCGAGGCAGTAGACCGGCTCGACGGTCACCTGGCCGTCCGGCGTCGTGCCGTGCCAGTCGATGCCGAGGCGGGCGAGGATGTCGGCGTGGAGCTTGTCCGAACCCATGGCCTGGCAGGCCTCGGCCCGGCACAGCTTCACCTGATGCTTGCCCGACGGAGCCCGGCGGAAATCGTGGTAGAAGGTGATGCAGCCGTGGATCTCGGCGCGCGACAGGTTCAGCGCGTCGGCCATGAGCGGCACGGCCCCCTCGTCGACGTAGCCGAACGTCTCCTGAAGCGCGTGCAGGATCGGAAGGGTCGCCCCTTCCAGATGGAGATGATCGGCGATGATCCCGGCGGCGCGGGGCTCGCTCCAGGGCTCGTTCGGCAGCATTGTTCCACCCGGCTTATCTTGTTCTGGTTCCAAGGTGGTATATCACCGACCGTGAATCAATCGCGCCTTTCCGTTGGTCGACAACAGATTTTTGTCACATCTGGATTGTGCAACGCAAAAACTCATAGCGATCGCGCAGTTCGCCGAGCCGGCAAACCTCACAGGGAGGCAATATCCTGCGCGATGGTGGGCGCGGCGGCCCGGGCCTCGACGATGAGGGCGGCGCAGAGCGGCGTCATCGGCTCGCGCTCCGGCACGACGAGGCCGATGAGGTGGCTGACGTCGGGTTCGACGATGGGCACGGCCCGCACCCGCTCGCTGAGGCGGAAGCTGTCGGCGAGCACCGCCGGCATGATGCTCGCCCACTTCGCCGTCCGGACATGGGTCAGCAGGACGATCATCGAGTTCGATTCGAGGAGCGGCGCCGAGACGCGGCCGACATTGGTCAGATGCCGGTCGATGATCCGGCGGTTCTGCATGTCGGGTGTCAGCAGGCAGAGGGGGATGCGGGCCACCTCTTCCCAGGTCACGGAGTCACGGGCACCGAAGACGCCGTCCACCGCCGTGAGCAGCCGGTAGCGCTCGCGGTAGAGCGGCACGGCGGTGAGCCGGCCCAGGGGCTCGTTCTCCAGGTAGGTGATGCCGGCATCGATCTCGAGGTCGGCGATGAGGCGGCCGATCTCGCCCGACGTGGTGGACTGCACGGAGAAGCGCACCTCCGGGTGGCGCATCCGGAACGGCGTGGTCAGGGCCGCCACGATGGGCGTCGCCGTGGGAATCGCGGCGAGGCGCAGGGTCCCGGACAGGCCGCGCCTCAGGCTCGCCACCTCCTCCCGCATGGCGCGGGCGTCGCCGACGATGCGGCGCGCCCATTCGAGCACGCGCTCGCCCTCCGGGGTGAAGCCCTGGAACCGGGAGCCGCGCTGGACCAGCATCACCCCGAGGCGTTCTTCGAGCTGCTTCACGCCGGCCGACAGGGTCTGCTGAGAGACGTTGCAGACCTGCGCCGCCCGGCCGAAATGGCGCTCCCGCGCCAGGGCGAGGATGAATTCGAGACGCTCGATCACGGGCCGGCACGAACCTCCCTGATGCTTGGACGACCATTCGGAACAGGCGCCCGCCCTCGAATCGGACCCGGCATAACGCCCGGGAATGCCGGCGATGCGACGCTGTTGCGGTTGCACCGCCACGGCCCATGTGGTCTGACACCCCGATCGGCATTCAGGGTGGGCAAAATCCGCGGGATGCCGCAACACCCGCAGAACGCACTTGCGCTTTCGTCTAAATATAGCAAGAGGCGCGGGGACAACCGATCACGTCATGGGGAGCCGAGAGAGGCAGATGCGGACGACGCAGGCGCAACACCGGTCATCATGGGGGCTTGCCGCGCTTGGCGCCGTCCTCGTCTCATCGTCATCCGCCCTGGCGGCGGGCATCGGCCAGCCCGAGCCCTGGCAGATGGACCGCCAGATCGCGGTCACCGAGAATGCCCGGGACATTCACACCTTCGAACAGGGCATGCACTGGCTGTCGTTCGGCATCTCGGCCTTCGTGCTGGGGCTGATCCTGTACTGCGTGTTCCGCTTCAGCGAGAAGGCGAACCCGACGCCCTCGAAGACCACGCACAACACCCTCATCGAGGTGGCCTGGACCATCGTCCCGGTGCTCATCCTCGTCGCCGTGGCGATCCCGTCGTTCCGCCTCCTGCGCACGCAGCTCTCGGACCCGAAGGCCGACGTGCTGGTCAAGGTGATCGGCCACGCCTGGTACTGGTCCTACGAGTACCCGGCCGTCGAGCAGGGCGGCGGCTTCACGTTCGACGCCAACCTCGACGAGGACAAGCAGCCGAAGCTGCTCGGCACCGACAACGACATGGTCGTGCCGGTGAACAAGATCGTGAAGATCCAGGTCACCGCCGCCGACGTGCTGCATTCCTGGGCGATGCCGTCCTTCGGCTTCAAGATCGACGCCATTCCGGGCCGCCTCAACCAGTTCTGGTTCAAGGCCGAGCGCGAGGGCACCTATCACGGCCAGTGCTCAGAACTCTGCGGCGCCCGCCACGCCTACATGCCGATCACGGTCCAGGTCGTGAGCGACGAGGCCTACGCCACGTGGCTCGCCGAGGGGAAGACGAAGTTCGCGCGGATCGACAACGACACCTCGAAGTTCGCTGCGGCCCGCTGACGGGTCCGGCCGGACCGGGCGCGAAGGGCGCCCGGTCCGGCCTCGTTTCATGAGATTCAAGAGAAACCTGGACTGAGGTCTATCCATGGCTAACGCCGCAGCACATCCGGGGCATCACGACGCCCACGCCCACGACCACAAGCCGCCGTTCTTCTCCCGCTGGTTCCTCTCCACGAACCACAAGGACATCGGCACCCTCTACCTGCTGTTCGCCTTCTGCGCGGGCATCATCGGCGCGTTCCTCTCCTTCGGCATCCGCATGGAGATGGAGGAGCCCGGTCTCCAGTATTTCGCCAATCCCGGCACCTACAACGTGTTCGTCACCGGCCACGGCCTCATCATGGTGTTCTTCATGGTGATGCCCGCCCTCATCGGCGGCTTCGGCAACTGGTTCGTGCCCCTCATGATCGGCGCGCCCGACATGGCGTTCCCGCGCATGAACAACATCTCGTTCTGGCTGACGGTGGCGGGCTTCCTCAGCCTCGTCTGCTCGCTGTTCGTCGAGGGCGCTCCGGGCGCCAGCGGCGCCGGCACCGGCTGGACCGTCTACCCGCCGCTCTCCACCGCCGGTCACCCCGGCCCGGCCGTCGACTTCGCGATCTTCGCCCTGCACCTCTCGGGCGCCGGCTCGATCCTCGGCGCCATCAACTTCATCACCACCATCCTGAACATGCGCGCGCCGGGCATGACCCTTCACAAGATGCCGCTGTTCGCCTGGTCGATGCTGGTGACGGCGTTCCTGCTGCTGCTGTCGCTCCCGGTGCTCGCCGGCGCGATCACCATGCTGCTCACCGACCGCAACTTCGGCACGACCTTCTTCGACCCGGCCGGCGGCGGCGATCCGGTGCTCTACCAGCACCTGTTCTGGTTCTTCGGCCACCCCGAAGTGTACATCATGATCCTGCCGGCCTTCGGCATCGTCTCCCACATCATCTCGACCTTCTCGCGCAAGCCCGTGTTCGGCTACCTCGCCATGGCCTACGCAATGGTCGCCATCGGCGTCGTCGGCTTCGTCGTGTGGGCGCACCACATGTACACCGTCGGCCTGTCGCTCCAGACCCAGTCCTACTTCGTGTTCGCCACGATGGTGATCGCGGTGCCCACGGGCGTGAAGATCTTCTCGTGGATCGCCACCATGTGGGGCGGCTCCATCCGCTTCACCGCCGCCATGCACTGGGCCGTCGGCTTCATCTTCCTGTTCACCGTCGGCGGCGTGACCGGTGTGGTGCTCGCGAACTCGGCCGTCGATAAGTACCTGCACGACACCTACTACGTCGTGGCGCACTTCCACTACGTGCTTTCGCTCGGCGCCGTGTTCATCATCTTCGCCGGTGTCTACTACTGGTTCCCGAAGATGACCGGCCACATCATCCCCGAATGGGCCGGCAAGCTGCACTTCTGGCTCGCCTTCATCGGCGCGAACGTGCTGTTCTTCCCGATGCACTTCCTCGGCCTCGCCGGCATGCCGCGTCGCTACGCCGACTATCCGGAGGCCTTCGCCGGCTGGCACAAGGTCTCGACCTGGGGCGGGCACATCTTCGCCCTCGGCATGGTGGTGTTCTTCATCGGCGTGGTTCTCGCCTTCCGCTCCAGCCGGCGCGCCGCCGACAATCCGTGGGGTGAGGGTGCGACCACCCTCGAGTGGACCCTGTCGTCGCCGCCCCCCTTCCACCAGTTCGAGACGCTGCCCCGCATCGTCGACGAGCCGGCGCACTAAAGAACGAACCTCTGATCCACGGATTGCGAGGGCCGCGCGAGCGGTCCTCGCTCTTTCCCGGATGCCCATCCGCCCCGCTCGCGGGCGGGCATCCCGAAAAGGGCGGCGCCAGCACTCATCCTTCGATGACGGCGTGATCCGAAGCCCCCACGTCAACCGCATCAGGTCCCCATGACGAGCCTGTCGAACAGCCTCTCCGCTGCCGCCGAGCCGCAACCGGTCACCATGGCCGTCGGCGGCGAGGTCTCGGATTTCTTCGCCCTGCTGAAGCCGCGCGTGATGGTGCTGGTGATCTTCACCGCCCTCGTCGGCATGGCGGTGTCGAACGTCCACATCCAGCCCGTGGTCGGCACGATCTCCCTGCTGATGATCGCCGTGGGCGCCGGCGCCTCGGGCTGCCTCAACATGTGGTGGGACGCCGACATCGACGCGGTGATGACCCGCACGGCCAAGCGCCCGATCCCGGACGGGCGCATCCAGCCCGGCGAAGCCCTCGCCTTCGGCATCGTCCTGTCCGTCGGCTCGGTGCTGGTGCTCGGCCTCGCCTCGAACTGGCTCGCGGCCGGGCTGCTGGCCTTCACCATCGTGTTCTACGCGGTGTTCTATTCCATGTGGCTGAAGCGGGCGACGCCGCAGAACATCGTCATCGGCGGGGCCGCCGGCGCCCTGCCGCCGGTTATCGGCCAGGCCGTGGTCACCGGCTCGGTCGGTATCGAATCCCTCGTCCTGTTCCTGATCATCTTCATCTGGACGCCGCCGCACTTCTGGGCCCTGGCCCTGATCAAGTCCGGCGAATACGCCAAGGCCGGCATCCCGATGATGCCCAACGTGGCCGGGCCCCAATCCACCCGCCGGCAGATCATCTACTACTCGATCGTGCTGTTCCCCATCGGCCTCGCGCCGGTCTTCCTCGGCTTCGGCGGCCTGCTCTATGGCCTGACCGCCCTCCTCGGCGGCCTCGGCATGCTCGCCTTCAGCGTCCACGTCTTCCGCAACCGCGAGGGCGAGGCGGAGCGCAAGGCGGCGCTCGGCATGTTCGGCTTCTCGATCCTGTACCTGTTTCTTCTGTTCTCCGCCCTTCTCGCCGAGCACAGCCTCGGCCTGTTCCGGGCGGTGATCGCGTGAGCGGCCTGCAGAACACGCCGCAGCCGCGTCCCCTCACCCCCGAGGAGGCCCAGCGCCGGCGCAAGCGCTCGCTCGCCATCGCGGCGGTGCTGTTCACCCTCGTGGCGATCTTCTACGTGCTGACCATCGCGAAGCTCGGACCTCAGGTCCTCAACCGCGCGCTCTGAAGGCGTGGCGAAAGAGACACCATGACCGACCGCAGAAACCCGGCCCGGAAGGCCACCGTCACGGCCGTCGCCTGCGCCGCGCTCGCCTTCGGGATGATCGGCCTCGCCTTCGCGTCGGTGCCGCTCTACGACATGTTCTGCAAGGCGACGGGCTTCGACGGGACGCCGCGCAAGGGTGCGGCGCTCGCGGCGGCGGCCACGGACGACAGCATGCTGGTCCGGTTCGACACCAACGTGTCCTCCGGCCTGCCCTGGCGGTTCCAGGCCGAGGCCCCGCAAGTCACTGCACGCCTCGGAGAGACCAAAACGGTCTTCTTCAAGGTGAGGAACACCGGCACCGCACCGTCCACCGGCATCGCGACGTTCAACGTCCAGCCGGCCTTGATGGGCGCCTTCTTCGTCAAGATCGAATGCTTCTGCTTCAACGAGCAGACCCTGCAGCCGGGCGAGACCATGGATTTCCCGGTGGTGTTCTACATCGATCCGGCTGTGCGACAGGACTCGAACACCGCGCACCTCGCCGAGATGACGCTGTCCTACACCTACTTCGCGTCGAAGAACGGCCAGCCCACCGCCGAGCTTGCGACGACGGGCAGCACGGGAAAGAAGTCGAATTTCTGACGCACCAAGCGTGACAAGAGCGCGCCGGGCTGATTAAGGGTCTGAGCGTGGAAGCCGGTTATCCGGTCGAGCCGAAACAATGAGAGAGCCCGGGGCCGTCACGGTCGGGGGCCAGGGGTCAGGAGAGACGTTAGATGGCCGAGGCGCACGCCAAGAACCACGATTTCCACATTCTCGCCCCGAGTCCGTGGCCGCTCATCGGCGCTTTTTCCGGCTTCCTGATGGCGTTCGGCGCCGTCTTCTGGATGAAGAGCCTCACCATCGGCACCCTCAGCCCGGGTCCCTACATCTTCGGTGCCGGCACCCTCGGCGTGCTCTACACCATGTACGCCTGGTGGAAGGACGTGGTTCACGAGGCCAACACCGGCGACCACACCCGCGTGGTGCAGCTCCACCACCGCTACGGCATGATCATGTTCATCGCCTCCGAGGTGATGTTCTTCGCCGCGTGGTTCTGGGCCTATTTCGAGGCGGCCCTCTACACCGCCGACCCGATCCAGTCGACCCGCGTCGATTTCACCGGCGGCACCTGGCCGCCCAAGGGCATCGAGGCGTTCGATCCCTGGCACCTGCCGCTCCTCAACACCCTGATCCTGCTGACCTCGGGCACGACGATCACCTGGGCCCACCACGCCCTGCTGCACGACGATCGCAAGGGCCTGAAATACGGCTTGTGGCTGACGATCATCCTCGGCGTGCTGTTCAGCGCCTGCCAAGCCTACGAGTACGCCCACGCCCATTTCGGCTTCTCGGGCAGCATCTACTCGGCGACCTTCTTCATGGCGACGGGCTTCCACGGCTTCCACGTCATCATCGGCACCATCTTCCTCGCCATCTGCCTGTACCGCGCCTATCTCGGACAGTTCACGGTGAAGCAGCACCTCGGCTTCGAATTCGCCGCCTGGTACTGGCACTTCGTCGACGTGGTGTGGCTGTTCCTGTTCGCCTCGATCTACGTCTGGGGCTCGGGCATCGGACACGCCGCCCACTGAGTTCGGCCATCGCGGCTGCACGGGAGACATGAAAGGGCGGCGCGAGCCGCCCTTTCGCGTGTGGGGACCGTCCCTTATCCCCATATCCGCATCGAGCCGGCGTTCGTCCGGGCTCGAGGAGTACGCATCTTGGACGCCACGCGGCCGCTTCCCCCACCCATCCCCACCGGCCTGCGCGGCCGCTGCCCGCATTGCGGCGAGGGCCACATGTTCGACGGGTTTCTCACCTTTCGCCCGTCCTGCGAAGTGTGCGGCCAGGACTTCTCCGGCTTCAACTCCGGTGACGGCCCGGCCTTCTTCGTCATGTCCATCGTCGGGATCGTGGTGGTCGGCCTCGCCCTGTGGATGGAGATCACCTACGAGCCGGCGATCTGGATTCACGCCGTCGTCGCCGGCACCCTGTCCATCGGCCTGAGCCTCGCCATCATCCGGCCGCTCAAGGGCGTGCTGGCCGCCCTGCAATTCGCCAACAAGGCCGAGCAGGGACGCTTCCGCTAGTGCCGTCGGTCCGGCCCGGCGCCGTGCGTGCCCTGATCGCGCCCGGCCTCGTCTCCCTCGTCTGCCTCGCGATCCTCCTCGGCCTCGGCGTTTGGCAGCTCGACCGCAAGGGCCAGAAGGAGGCGCTGATCGGGCGCATCCTCGATCGCTCGCGGGTCGAGCCTCCGGCGGCCCTGCCGGCGCCCGGCACGTGGAACCCGGACGCCGACGAGTTCCGGCGGGTGCGCGTGACCGGAACCCTCCTCAACGACCGCGAGACCCTGGTCCACGGCCTGGCGGCCGGCGCCACGCCGGGGCGCGCGCTCCAGGGCTACTACGTTCTGACGCCCCTGCGCCTGTCCGAGGGCGGGACGGTGCTGATCAATCGCGGCTTCGTGCCCACCGAGCTCAAGGCGCCGGCCAACCGCAGCGGCGGGCAGATCGCCGGGGAGACCGTGGTCACCGGCATCCTGCGGGGCTCCGAGCCGCGCACCATGTTCGTCCCGGCCGCCGACGCCGCACGCAACGAGTGGTTCAACCGCGACATCGCCGGCATCAGCGCGGCGGCCGGCCTGACCGACCCCCTGCCCTACCTCGTCGAGGCGGACGCGACCCCCAATCCCGGCGGCTGGCCCAAGGGCGGGCAGCTGCGGGTCGATCTGCCGAACAACCACCTGCAATACGCCTTCACCTGGTTCGGCATCGCCGGCTGCCTCGTCGGCGTCTTCGGCGTGTTCGCGTGGAAGCGCCTCTTCGACGCACCGGACGCGGCCTGAGCCGGCGACCAGCTTGTCCGCGGACCGGCGCGCGCTACTCTCCGGTCCGGCGGTTCACGCCACGGAGGGTGTCCCATGCGTGCCGCGACCCTAATGATGGCCTTCGCCTTGACCGTGGGCGCGGCCCAGGCGGCCGACGAGGCCGGGCGTGACGCGGCCCGCGCCACCGTCACCCGACAGATCGAGGCCTTTCGCAAGGACGACGCGGCGACGGCCTACGCCCAGGCCGCGCCCGTGATCCAGGGGATGTTCCCCTCCGCCGACACCTTCCTGGCCATGGTCCGCAAGGGCTACGCCGCCGTCTACCGCGCCCGCACCTACAGCGTGGACCGGGTCGAGGATGTCGGCCCCGAAGGCGTCGCCCTGGGGGTGAAGCTGCAGGACGAGGCCGGCGCCGACTGGCTGGCCCTCTACACCCTGGAGAAGCAACCCGACGGCGCCTGGCGCATCACCGGGTGCCAGTTGACGAAGGCGCCGGGTACCGATGCCTGAGCCGTCATCAGGTTTCGACAGGCCCGACGGCTTGGTGTAGACGGGGCGCCTTCCCGGAGGCCCCTTTGCTTCACGTTTCGACCCGCGGCGCCGCGGCGCCCCTCTCCTTTTCCGATGCCCTGCTCGCCGGGCTCGCCCGTGACGGCGGTCTCTACGTGCCAGAGACTTGGCCACGGCTGTCGCACGAGACCATCGCGGGGCTGGCCGGCCTGCGCTACGCCGACGCCGCCAAGATCGTCCTGCGCCCCCTCATCGACGGCGAGATCGCGGATGCCGATTTCGACCGGATGATCGAGGAATCCTACGCGACGTTCCGGCACCCGGCCGTCTGCCCGCTGACCCAGCTCGACGACAACCTGTTCCTCCTCGAACTTTTTCACGGGCCGACGCTCGCGTTCAAGGACGTGGCGATGCAGCTCCTCGGGCGGCTCATGGACCACGTCCTGCGGGCGCGCGGATCGCGGGCGACCATCGTCGGCGCCACCTCGGGCGACACCGGCTCCGCCGCCGTCGAGGCGTTCCGGGGCCTCGATCAGGTCGACATCTTCATCCTGTTCCCGGAGGGCCGCGTCTCCGAGGTCCAGCGCCGGCAGATGACCTCGGTGGGGGCGGACAACGTCCACGCCATCGCCATCGACGGCAATTTCGACGATTGCCAGAACATCGTCAAAGCCCTGTTCCAGCACGCCGAATTCGCCGACGCGGTGAAGCTGTCGGGCGTGAACTCCATCAACTGGGCCCGGGTCGCCGCCCAGGCGGTGTACTACTTCACCGCGGCCGTCGCCCTCGGCGCCCCCCATCGCCCGGTCTCGTTCGCCGTCCCCACGGGCAATTTCGGCGACATCCTCGCCGGCTGGGTCGCCAAGCGCATGGGCCTGCCCATCGAGCGCCTGATGATCGGCACCAACGCCAACGACATCCTGGCCCGCACCCTGGAGCACGGGTCCTACGAGGTGCGGGGCGTGCAGCCCACCACCTCGCCGTCCATGGACATCCAGATCTCCTCGAACTTCGAGCGCCTGCTGTTCGAGGCCCTCGGCCGCGATTCGTCGAGCCTCGGCCGCCTGATGGCCGGCCTGAAGCAGTCGGGCGGGTTCACCCTCGATCCGGCGGTGCTCGACACCGTGCGGGCCGAGTTCGACGCCGCGTCCGTGCCCGAGGACGCCGTGAAGGTCGAGATCGCCCGGACCTTCGCCGAGACCGGCCACGTCATCGATCCGCACAGCGCCATCGGGGTCCATGCCGCGCGGCGGCTCCTGGAGAAGGACCCGCGCACGCCCGTCGTCGCCCTGGCGACCGCCCATGCGGCGAAGTTCCCCGATGCCGTCTCCGAGGCGGTCGGCGGCGCGCGCCCGGCCCTGCCGCCGCATCTCGCCGACCTCCTCGACCGCGAGGAAAAGTTCTCGCGCGTCGCCAACGACCAGGCGGCGGTGGAGAGCTTCATCCGCGCCCATGCCCGCATCACCAAGGCCGGCTGACCCCATGAACCAGCACTTCGCCACCCACGGTGCTTCCCCGGACCTGCGGATCACGCGCCTCGACAACGGCGTCACCGTCGTCACGGAGGCGATGCCCGGCGTCGCCACGGCGACCCTCGGGGTCTGGGTCGGCGCCGGTTCGCGCCACGAGCGGCCCGACGAGGGCGGGCTGAGCCACCTCATCGAGCACATGGCGTTCAAGGGGACGAAGACCCGCTCGGCCCGGCGCATCGCCGAGGACATCGAGAACGTCGGCGGCGACATCAACGCCGCGACGAGCGCCGAGGGCACGAGCTACACCGCCCGGGTGCTCGGCGAGGATGCCGGCGTGGCCCTCGACGTCATCGGCGACATCCTCACGGATTCGGTGTTCGACGCCGGCGAACTGGCACGCGAGAAGGGCGTGATCCTCCAGGAACACGCCGCCATTGAGGACACCCCCGACGACGTGGTCTACGAGGCCTTCACCGAGGCGGCGTTCCCCGACCAGCCCATGGGCCGTCCGATCATCGGGACGCCGGAGACCATCAACAGCTTCGACCGCGCCGGCATCGAGGCCTACATCGCCCGCGAATACACCCCCGACCGCATCGTGCTCGCGGCGGCCGGCGCCATCGCGCACGACGCCATCGTCGAATCGGCACAGACCCATTTCGGTGCGCTCAAAGCCGCGACGCCGCCCGAGACCGTCCCGGGGGTCTACGGGGGTGGCGAGAAGCGCATCCAGAAGAAGCTCGAACAGGCCAACGTCGTCATCGGCTTACCCGGCCTGTCGTTCCGCGACCCCGGCTACTACGCCCTCCACATGTTCACCCAGGTGCTCGGCGGTGGGCTGACCTCGCGCCTGTGGCACGAGGTCCGCGAGACCCGGGGCCTCGCCTACGAGATCCAGGCGTTCCACTGGTCGTTCTACGATTGCGGGCTGTTCGGCATCGGCGCCGGCACCTCGGGCGGCGATCTCGGCCAGCTCGTGGACGTGACCCTGGAGGCCACCACCCGGGCGGCCCGCGACGCCGACACCGTCGAGGTCGCCCGCGCCAAGGCGCAGCTCAAGGTCGCGCTGCTGTCGGCCCTCGAGACGCCGGGCGGACGCATCGAGCGCAACGCCCGGCAGATCCTCGCCTGGGGCCGGGTGATCCCGGCGCAGGAGGTCATCGCCAAGGTGGATGCCGTCACCGTCGAGGACGTCCGCGCCGCCGGCGTCAGACTCCTCGCGGGCGCCCCGACCCTCGCCGCCATCGGTCCGATCAAGAAGCTGCCGCCCCTGGAGCGGATCGCCGCTGCCCTGAAGGCCGCCTGAGAATTTCCGCCCCCGGCTTGTTTTGGCCTCAAAGGAACGTGATCCAGCGGGTTCGGCGTCACCCTTAAGAAACGGTGGGCGCCTCCGCCCCGGCGCGCCCGCTGCCTTGCCGGTGAAGGTCGCCGCCGATACGACTGAGCCTTAAGCTGAGCCGTACTCGTCACCCAGCCTCGCCCGGCCGGAACACTCGCCCGTTGCGTCAGATCTCCCTCGTCCTCGCCGCTCTCCTCACGGCTCTCTTCGGCGCCCTGCTCCTCAGCGCGCCGGCGCGCGCCGTCGAGGCCGTGCGCGTCACCCTCGATGCACCGGCCATCGACCTGACGACGATGATCGAGCGCTATCGCTCGGACGGGGACCTCATCCAGATCTCCACGGCACCGGGCAAGGACGGCATCGTCCGCCGCATCGTCGTCAAGGCGCGCGACACCGGCGGGCGCCCCGACTGGATGGTGTTCGCGCTCACCAACGACACCGACGAGCAGATCGACCGCGTCCTCGTCGCCCCGCATTTCCGCCTCGTCGGCTCGGGGGTGATCTGGCCGGATCTCGGCGGCTCGCGCATCGCCGCCATCACGGCGAGCCAGGGCATCCGCCCCGAGCGCGACGAGAATCCGGAAGCCGACCAGTTCGTCATCACCCTCGATCCCGGCGCCACCGTCACCTACGTGGCCGAGCTGCGCGGCCCGAACATCCCCCAGGTCTACCTCTGGGACCAGGAAGCCTATCGCAAGAAATCCACCGGCCTGACCCTCTACAAGGGCATCATCATCGGCATCGCCGGCCTGCTGGCGCTGTTCCTGACGATCATCTTCGTGGTCAAGGGCGCGATCATCTTCCCCGCCGCCGCAGCCCTGGCGTGGTCGGTGCTGGCCTATGCGTGCATCGATTTCGGGTTCCTCCAGCGGGTTTTTCCCGTCACCGAGGTGGCCGAGCGGGTCTACCGGGCCTCCGCCGAGGCGGTGCTGGGCGCCACCCTTCTGGTGTTCCTGTTCGCCTATCTCAACCTCAGCCGCTGGCACGTGCGCTACAGCCACGTGGCGTTCTTCTGGCTCGCCTTCCTCGCCGGCCTCGTGGCCCTCGCCGTGTTCGATCCGCCCGTGGCGGCGGGCGTCGCCCGCATCTCCATCGCGGCGGTGGCGGGGGTCGGCCTGCTGCTCATCGTCTATCTCGCCGCCCATAACGGCTACGACCGGGCGATCCTGCTGATCCCGACCTGGTTCCTCCTCCTCGTCTGGGTGGTGGCGGCGGGCTTCGCCATCACGGGACAGATCGGCAGCGACCTCGTGCAGCCCGCCCTCATCGGCGGTCTCGTCCTCA
Organism: Methylobacterium sp. Leaf99; assembly: GCF_001422375.1. Taxonomy (GTDB): domain Bacteria; phylum Pseudomonadota; class Alphaproteobacteria; order Rhizobiales; family Beijerinckiaceae; genus Methylobacterium. The sequence goes on from NZ_LMMU01000001.1 coordinate 371,213, forward strand.
TCGTCATGCTTATCGGCTTCACGGTGATGCAGCACGCCTTCGCGGGCGGCGGCCTCACCCATGCCCTGGTCTCCGACACCGAGCGCCGGGCGCTGGCGCTCACGGGCGCCGGCGACGTGGTGTTCGACTGGGACGTGCCCGGCGACCGGGTCTTCGCCGGCCAGGAGATCGAAGGGCAGCTCGGTCTCAAGCGCGGCGCCCTCGAAGGCCCGGCGGTGAACTGGCTCGCCCTCGTCCACCCGTTCGACGTCGAGCGCTACTCGGCGGCCCTCGACACGGTCATCGAGGAACGGCGCGGGCGCATCGTCCACGATTTCCGCCTGCGCTCCACCGCCGGCCCGTACTACTGGTACCGCCTCAAGGCGCGGCCGGTGATCGGCACCGACGGCGAGGTGGTGCGCATCGTCGGCACCATCTCGGACGTCACCGAGGTGAAGACCGCCGAAGAGCGCCTGCTCCACGACGCCGTGCATGACAGCCTCACCGGCCTGCCCAACCGCGAGCTGTTCCACGACCGCCTCGACGCCGCCCTCGCCTTCGCGAGCCAGGATGCGCGGCTGAAGCCGACGACCATCGTCCTCGACGTCGATCGGTTCAAGGCCATCAACGACGCCATCGGCCTCTCGGCCGGCGACTCGATCCTGCTGACCCTGTCGCGCCGCCTCGGCCGGCTGCTGCGTCCGCAGGATACCCTGGCGCGGGTCGCGGGCGACGAGTTCGCCCTCATCCTCCTGTCGGAGCGCGACCCCGACCGCATCCTCTCGTTCGCCGAGATGATCCGCAAGGCCATCGCCACGCCGATCACCTACGCCGACCGCGAGATCTTCCTCACGGTCTCCGTCGGCATCGTCCTGCACGAGGTCGGCGCCAACCTGAAGCGGGAAGAGGTGTTCAAGAACGCCGAGATCGCCATGATCCAGGCCAAGCGCGGCGGCGGCGACCGCATCGAAGTATTCCGGGCCGACATGCGCAACGAGCACGGCGACCGCCTGATGCTCGAGGGCGACCTGCGCAAGTCCCTCGAGCGCAACGAGATGAAGGTGCTGTTCCAGCCCATTGTCCGCCTCGAGGACCGCACGGTGGCGGGCTTCGAGACGCTGCTGCGCTGGGATCATCCCCGCCTCGGGCGCATCCCGGCCTCGACCTTCATGCCGGTGGCCGAGGAATGCGGCTTCGTGGTCAACCTCGGCATCTTCGCCCTGGAGCGCACCGCCCTCGAACTCGCCGCCTGGCAGCGCTCCCTCGACGTCGAGCCGCCGATCTTCGCCTCCGTCAACATGTCTTCGCGCCAGCTCCTGCGCCACGACCTCCTGCACGACGTGAAGACGATCCTGGCGCGGTCCGGCGTCCTGACCGGCTCCCTCAAGCTCGAACTCACCGAGAGTCTGGTGATGGAGAATCCGGAATACGCGGCGCAGATGCTGGCGCGAATCCACGACCTCGGCGCCGGCCTGTCCCTGGACGATTTCGGCACCGGCTACTCGGCCCTGTCCTACCTCCAGCGCTTCCCGTTCGACACCATCAAGATCGACCAGTCCTTCGTCCGCCAGATCGCCACGGGGCGCACGGCGATCCTGCGGTCCATCGTCAGGATGGCCCAGGAACTCGGCCTCGCCATCGTGGCCGAGGGCGCGGAGTCGGAAGCCGATGCCCAGGCCCTGGCCGAACTCGGCTGCGAGTATGCGCAGGGCTTCGCCTTCGGCGAACCGATGTCGATGCTCCAGGCCCGGCAACTCCTCGGGGCGGCCCCGGAAGCCGCCTGACGGCGGCCGGAAACGCCGATCCCCGCGAAGACGAGGGATCGGTTTAAACTTCCCTTAACCATGATCCGCCATCGTTCCCCCTAACGGAATGCTGAGTGTCTCCCACGGAATTCCCCCTGCGCCGCCGTGCTCGGAGTGAGTACCGGCGGTGACCGGGCGTTCTGTGAGGCACTTTCGGGCCCGAGCGGCCGTGGGATGGGGGATCACCTGATGGGCGAAGCGGCCTTACGGAACGATGCGAGCTTCGACACCAGCATCGTCCGGCGCCTGATGGCCCGGCCCCTGCGCCTCGTCGAGACGCCCATCGCCGAGATCGTGCCGTTGCGTCCGGCCGCGCCGGCCGCGGAATCCGTCGAATCGGCGGAGGCCTCCGCCGACGTCGTCCGCCTCAAGGCGCAGCTCCAGGTGATGAAGGCGGTCTTGCGCTCCGAGCGGGACGAGACCGCCCATCTGCGGGCCTGCATCGCGACCATCGCCGAGTCCGACGCGCCCCTGACGCCCGAGGCCCAGGCCGTGCGCGACCGCTGGGCCGCCCTCGTCGACCAGCTTCTGCACGCGGCCCGATAGCCACCCGTTCCGCGACGCGCGACGCGACGCCTGGCCCCGTTCGAGGGATGATGATGAGCGCCCGCTGCTCCCTCGTGGTCAACGGCAAGTCCGTGCGGATCTCCACGGGCGACACCCCCCTGGAGGCCGCCCTGGCCGACGGGATGATCGCCGCACCGCCCGGCCTCATGGGACAGGGCTCCGGTCCCCTGCCCCGGCGTGCCCAGGCCCGCAGCCACCGCGCCGACGCCGTCAAGCTCACGCCACCGCGCGCCGGCCTCATCGAGCGGCCCGAGACGTTCGGCGCACCGGTCAGGCCGGCGCCGGCCCAGAAGCGCGCCGGCACGGTGACGCAGATCACGCCGCTCGGCCCCCACACCCTCGAAGTGGTGGTGACCCTGACCAAGCGCCTCGCCCTGGAGCCGGGACACGGGGTCGTGGCGGCCTTCGAAGGCTTCGAGCCCGTCACCCTGAACCCGACCCTGCGCGTCGACGGCTCGGCCGAACTCAACGAACTCGTCTTCCACCTGCGCCTGACCGGCGACCGCACCGCCCTGCCCGACGCCTTCGGCGAGGAGATCGTCCTCGACCATCCGGTGAAGATCAAGGGCCCGGTGGGCCGGGGCTACTACCGGCCGGGCGGCGGCCGCCTCGTCCTCGTGGCGGCCGAGACCGGGTTCGCCCCGATCTGGTCCATCGCGCGGGCCGCCCGCTACATCGAGCCGGCCCGCGAGGTCGCGATCCATGTCGGTGCCCGCGATCCCCTCGACCTCTACATGCGTCCGTCCCTGGACTGGCTGCGCGCCACGGGCGTCGGCCGCCTCGTGCTGGTCGCCGACCGCAGCCGCCAGCGGCCGCCCGACGTCCGGCCCGGCCCCCTGACGGCGCATCTGCCGTCGCTGCGCACCACCGACGTGGTCCACGTCGCCGGCGACGCCTCGACGGTGGGCGCCGTCGAAGTCCTGGCCGCGGCGGCCGGGGCCCGGTGCTATCCGACGCTCCTGGACGTCCAACCCTGAGAACGAAGGACCCGGCCCCCTCGTCGAGGGAGCCGGGCGTGGTCGTCGCCTCGGATGTCCGGGTGGTCTCCTACTCGGACCCGACCTGACGCACGGCGCCGCGCGCGGCGCTGGTGGCGAACATGGCGTAGGCCCGGAGCGCCGTGGTGATCCGGCGCTTGCGCGGCTCGGCCGGCTTCCATCCGGCGGCGTCCTGGGCGGTGCGGCGCTGGGCCAACTCCGCCTCGTCCACGGCGAGGTGGATGCGGCGCCCCGGGATGTCGATCTCGATGCGGTCGCCGTCGCGCACGAGGCCGATGAGCCCGCCCTCCGCCGCCTCCGGCGAGACGTGGCCGATGGACAGGCCGGAAGAGCCGCCCGAGAACCGCCCGTCGGTGACGAGGGCGCAGGCTTTGCCGAGGCCCTTCGATTTCAGGTAGCTCGTCGGATACAGCATCTCCTGCATTCCGGGGCCGCCGCGCGGACCCTCGTAGCGGATCAGCACCACCTCGCCGGCCTTGACCCGGCCCTTGAGGATGGCGTCGACGGAATCGTCCTGGCTCTCGAACACCCGGGCGGTGCCGGTGAAGCTGAGGATCGACGCATCCACGCCGGCCGTCTTCACGATGCAGCCGTCGACGGCGAGGTTTCCGTACAGGACGGCGAGGCCGCCATCCTGCGAGTAGGCATGCCCCGCCTCGCGGATCACGCCGCCCGTGCGGTCGAGGTCGAGCTCTTCCCAGCGCGCCGCCTGGCTGAAGGCGACCTGGGTCGGCACGCCGCCCGGCGCGGCGCGGTAGAACTCCGACACCGTGGCGCTGCCCGTGCGGCGCACGTCCCAGCGGTCGAGGGCCTGGCCCAGGGTGCCGGCATGGACGCTGCCGGCTTGCGCATCGATGAGTCCGGCGCGGTCGAGTTCACCGAGGATCGCCATGATGCCGCCGGCCCGGTGCACATCCTCCATGTGGACTTCGGCCACCGCCGGGGCGACCTTGCACAGGACGGGCACGCGCCGCGACAGGCGGTCGATATCCGCCATGGTGAAGGGCACCTCCGCCTCGTGGGCGGCGGCGAGGAGATGCAGCACCGTGTTGGTGGAGCCGCCCATGGCGATGTCGAGGGTCATGGCGTTCTCGAAGGCCGAGAAGCCGGCGACGGACCGGGGCAGCACGCTGGCGTCGTCGCCCTCGTAGTAGCGCTTGGCCAGATCGACGATGAGATGGCCGGCCTCGACGAACAGGCGGCGGCGGTCGGCATGGGTCGCCAGCACCGAGCCGTTGCCGGGCAGCGACAGGCCGAGGGCCTCCGTGAGGCAGTTCATGGAATTGGCCGTGAACATGCCCGAGCACGAGCCGCAGGTCGGGCAGGCCGCGCGCTCGATGGCGGCCACGTCCTCGTCCGAGACCCGGTCGTCGGCCGCCGCCACCATGGCGTCGACGAGGTCGAGCTTCTTGATCACGCCCTTGAGCTGGACCTTGCCGGCCTCCATGGGGCCGCCGGAGACGAACACCGCCGGGATGTTGAGGCGCAGGGCCGCCATCAGCATGCCGGGGGTGATCTTGTCGCAATTGGAGATGCACACCATCGCGTCAGCGCAGTGGGCGTTGACCATGTACTCGACGGAATCGGCGATGAGCTCGCGGGACGGCAGCGAGTACAGCATCCCGTCATGGCCCATGGCGATGCCGTCATCGACCGCGATGGTGTTGAATTCCTTGGCGACGCCGCCGGCCGCCTCGATCTCGCGGGCCACGAGCTGGCCGAGATCCTTGAGGTGGACGTGGCCCGGCACGAACTGGGTGAAGGAGTTGACCACGGCAATGATCGGCTTGCCGAAATCGCCGTCCTTCATGCCGGTGGCGCGCCACAGGCCGCGGGCGCCGGCCATGTTGCGGCCATGGGTGGTGGTGCGGGAACGGTAGGCGGGCATCGCATCTCTCGCTGTTCGCCCGGCTTTTGCCGGCGGACCGCGATGCGACGCAAGGGTCTTTCTCGCGGGTCCGGTGCTCCGGACCCGCAGGGGTCGTCGCGTCAGGCCGCGCGCGCCCGCAGGCCGGCGCCGTTGCCGAAGGCGCGGGCGTAGAGGGAGGCGTAGGTGGTGGCGGCCTCGTCCCAGCCGAAGGTCCGCGACATGGCGGTGCGGCGCATGGCGTTGAGGCGCTTCTTCTGGCCGAAGGTGTCGAGGGCCCGCCGGATGGCGCCGGAGAAGCCGCGGGCCGAGGCCTCGCCGAAGGTGAAGCCGGTGACACCGTCCTCGACGGTGTCGGCGAGGCCGCCGGTGCGGTGGACGATGGGGAGCGAACCGAAGCGCTGGGCATACATCTGGGCGAGGCCGCAGGGCTCGAACCGCGACGGCATCAGCAGGAAGTCGCTGCCGGCGAACATCCGGCGGGCGTCCTGCTCGTTGAAGCCGACATGGACGCCGACGGCATCGGGATGGCGGCGGGACAGGTCGCGCAGGGCCCCCTCGAAGCGGCCTTCGCCCTGGCCGATGACCACGAGCTGACCGCCCTCGGCCACGATGGTCTCGGCGGCGGCGAGGCTGAGGTCGATGCCCTTCTGGTGGACGAGGCGCGAGACGATGGCGAAGAGCGGCCCGCGCGAGACGGCCAGACCGAACTGGCGGCGCACGGTCTCGGCGTTGGCGCGCTTGCCCTTCCAGTCGTCGGCCTCGAACCGGGTGGCGAGGTGCGGGTCCGTGCGCGGGTCCCAGCTCTCGTCGATGCCGTTGAGGATGCCGGCAAGGCGCCCCTGAGCGGCGCGGGTGCGGAGCAACCCGTCGAGGCCGCAGCCGGCCTCCGGCGTGGTGATCTCGCGGGCGTAGGTATCGCTGACCGTGGTGACGTGGGAGGCGTAGTAGATGCCGGCCTTGAGGAAGGAGAGCTGTCCGTAGAACTCGACGCCGTCCATCTGGAACGCGTGGTCGGGCACGCCGAGGCGCCCGAGGGAGTCGGGCGAGAACAGGCCCTGGTAGGCGAGGTTGTGGACGGTGAGGATGCTCGGCACCCGCAGGCCGGTCCAGGCGAGGTAGGCCGGGGCCAGGGCCGCCTGCCAGTCGTTGAGGTGGAGAAGGTCGGCGGCCCAGGCCGGATCGACGCCGCGGGCGATCTCGGCGGCGGCGAGGCTGAGGCGGGCGAAGCGCACGTCGTTGTCGGAAAAATCCCCCTGCCCGTCGCCGTAGGGCGTGCCGTCGCGCTGGTAGAGTTCGGGGCTGAGCAGGACGTAGATCTGGAGGCCGTCGCCGCTCTCGACCAGGCCGAGCTCGCAGGGCGGCACGCCGGCATGGCCGGGCAGCTGCGCGACGACGGGAATGTGGTCGAACCGGTCCACCACCTGGCGGTAGCCGGGGATGAGGACGCGGATGTCGTAGTGCCGGCGCAGGGCGCGCGGCAGGGAGGCGGCGACCTCGCCGAGACCGCCGGTCTTCACGAAATCCGCCATCTCCGGCGTGGCGAACAGGATGCGGGGCTGATGCAGCGAAGGGATCGTCTGACCGGCAAGGCCGCGGGCGGAGTGAGCAGTCGCCGCAGACGTCATGGGATCCTTGCCGCTCCGGGCACCTTGGACGTTCAGAGCGTAACCGCCCCTGGCTGACGTCGGCATCGTGAACGTCCCGATTGGTAAATGGTTCCGCTGCGTTGCACAATCCAAGCCACGATTTCGGTTACGGATTCCTTGCTTTTGGTGCGGCGCAAACGGTCGCAGGATGTGAAATTCAGGACCGGTTCAGGACACAACCCAGGCGGGATGCCCGATCTCGCTGCACGGGCGCCCGGGAAACGATCATCACGCTTCGGCGATCCAGGCACGCAGGCCGGCCAGGGTGTGGAAGGCATCCGCCGAGCGAACGGTGAGATGGGGGGCCCGCGCCCGCATCATGTCCGCCAGGGCATGGCCGGGGCCGAGCTCCAGCACCCGCTCCGCGCCGCGCTCCACCACGGCGTCGAGGCAGGCGGCCCAGTCGACGAAGGTTGCGACCTGTCGGGCGAGGACACCGCGGAAGCCGGCCCCATCGAAGATCGGGGCGCCGTCCGTGCCATTCAGGAGCGTCAGGCCGGCGGTGGGCCGGCGCACGGGCACGGCGTCGAGGCGCGCCCGGAACGGCAGCACGGCCGGTTCGAGCAGGGGCGTGTGGGAGGCGACCGCGACGGCCAGGCGGCTCGCCCGGAGCGCGCCGCGTTCGGAGGCCTCGGCGCAGAGGGCGTCGAGGGCGTCCCCCCTGCCCCCGACCACGAACAGGTTGGCCGGGTTGCGGATGGCGACGGCGCAGGCGTGGCGGGCGACGAGGGGATCGAGGGCTGCCCGCGATAAACCCCGAATGGCGGCGAGTCCCTGCCCGGGGCGGCTCGCGGCGTCCATGGCCTCGGCCCGGGCCGCCGTGAGGCCGAGGGCCTGTACCGGTGTCCAGATGCCGGCAATGCCCCAGGCCGCCATCTCGCCGACGCTGTAGCCCGCGACGACGCGGCGCCGGGGGAGGATGTCGGCGAGGCAAGCCGCGAGAGCGAGGGCGGCGGTGACGCACAGGATCTGCCCGGTCCGGTTGGCGTAGAGGACGTCCGGGTCGACCTCGGCCACGAGGCGGCGCAGGTCGCGGCCGAGGTGTTCGGCGGCGGCGGCGAAGATCGGCGCGGCGGCGGGGGCGTCCGCCGTCAGGGCGAACAGATCGGGCGCTTGCAGCCCCTGGCCGGAACACAGCAGGGCCAGGGTCACGGGCCAACCTCGGCGAGGAACAGGGTCATGGCGAGCAGGTCGGCGCAGCCGCCGGGGCTGAGGTTGCGCGCCACGAAGGCGGCGTGAAGCGCCTGCGCGCGGGCTCGCCAATCGGGGTGGCCGATGCCGCCGTCGTCGAGAAACGCGCGCGCGGCGCCCTGCGCGAAGGCGAGGCCGGCCGGACCGCCGCGATGCAGCAGGTTGGTGTCCTCCACGCCGGCGATGAGGGCGAGGCAGAGCTGCACTCGCACGGCTTCCGGATGGTCTGGCCGCAGGGCCTCGGCGGCAGACAGGGCCGGGAGCGCGAGGCCGTAGAGGGTCGGAAACCCCCGCATCGCCTCCAGCCGCGCACCGCCGGCTCCGTAGCGCCGCGCGGCGGCGGCGCCGTGGCTGTGCAGAGGAATCGGACCGGCCGCGATGGCGGGTCCCCACAGGTCGGCGACGAGGCGCCCGAGGGACCGGGATCCGCCGTGGGTGTCACGGAATCCGGCGGTGCGGAACCCGGCGGCGGCGGCCAGGAGGCCGAGGCCGAAGATCGCGCCGCGATGGGTGTTCACGCCGCCGGTGGACGCCAGCATGGCCGCCTCGGCCGCGATGCCGATGGCCCGTAGGGTGTCCATTCCGGCGCCGCGCCCACCGGCCTCGGCGAGGTCGGCGAAGTACGGTTCCAGGGTGTCGGCGCTGCGGTTCAGCAGGGCCGCGTCCATGTCGGCATGAGCGCCCGAATCGACGTGGCTGACGAGGCCGGGCTTGGGATGGGTGGCGACCTCGCGGCGGAGGCAGGCCACGGCCCGTGCGGCGATGGCCTCCGCCGGGAGGCTTCCGGGCGCGAGGGCGGCAAGATGGACGCGGGCGGCCCTCAGCATCCCGCACCGCTGAGGAAATCGGAGCGGGCGACGAGGGTCACGCCGTGCGCATCCTTCGCCAGGATCTCGGACGTGCCCTCGGCCAGTTCGCGCCACTGGACGGCCCGCCCCCCGGCCCCGAGGCACTCGCCGTCGATCCGCATGGGGGCGTCGCGGGCGATGTCCGCGAGACCGGCGAGGAGCGTTTCGGCCGATCCGTCGAGGCGCCACAGGAGATCGATGTCCGAGGTCGGCGACAGGTAGGTCAGGCCCGTGAGGTATTGCCAGGCGAGGCCGCCGAAGGTCCGCGTCTCGGGATCGAGGGCGAGGAGGCGGGCAAGTGTCGGTTGCCAATCGGCCGGCACCAGGGACGCGACCTCGGCGAGGCGCGGCGGGGGCGCGACGGACAGGATCGCGGCCGGGTCGAGGACGAACGACAGCCGGCGCTTGCCGAGGGCCGGCGGCAGGGGCAGGCCGAGGGCATGGCCGGTCTCTCCAACGGCTGAGCGACGCGCCACCAGGGGCCAGCCACGCTCCGCCCAACTGGCGACGTAGGGCAGGCCGTCGAGGTCCGCCCTCCCGGCGAGGCAGGTGCGCCAGGATGCCGGCGTGATGCGGACCATGGCGTGGCGCGCAAGCGCCTCAGGCATGGTCGGCGATGCGCGCCGCGACCCGCTCGGCGATGGCGGCGGCGCACGGCCGGCCGCCCCGCTCGGCCCCGAGGCGGTCGCGCCGGTCGCTCGAGGCCGGCGGCGCGGCGAGGCAGGTCTCCCACTGCTCGGCCAGGGATTTTTCCGGGTCCCAGGTCTCGTGGATCGCCCCCGTCCGGACGAGATTGTCGAGGCCCGGGGCGAAGACCGCCGTCGCCCGCGCCTTCTCGGTGAGCACGTCGAGGGACAGCTTGGTGACGCGTGCCATGGACGGCAGGTCCATCACCTCCGGATGGGCGCCCGGCAGGGCGACGAGGTGACCGGTGGCCAGGGCCGTCGCGATGAAGGCGCCGGCGGCACTGCGGCCGTAGAGCAGACCGAGGGTCCGATGGCCCTCCGCCTCGGCGAGCATCAGCGCCTTGGCGAGATGGGCGAGGCACTCGTTGAGGCCCAAAAGCTCGTCGCGCCGGCTCATGCGCTGGCTCGCCGAATCGATGGGCATCAGGATCGGCGCATCGTCGCCCGAGCGGGCGATGGCGAGGACCCGTCCCGCCAGGATCAGGGCACCGTCGATGCCCAGCGGCGCGCCCTCGGCGATGCCGAGCACATGGACGAGGCCGCCACCGGTTCGGCGGCCAGTGCCGAGGATGAGGCCGTCGGTGACGGCGACGTCGTGGCTGCCGCGGAACAGCCCGGCCAGGATCTCAGCGAGCGTCATCGGCACTCTCCCGGCAGGTGGCGACGGCGCGGAACGCGCGCGTGGACAGGCCCGGCACGGCGGCCGCATCGGCGATCCCGAGGGCCGACCAGACCGCGACGGCGTCCGTGGCCGCGCCGAAACGGGCGAGGCGCCGTTCCAGTCGGGCCTGCTCGGCATCGAGGGTGTCGAGGTCGAGGCGCCCGGGTGCCTTGAGGACCTCCCGCACGGCGTCGCGAAACGCGCCGGGGCCGTCATCCACGAAAACATCGGCGCCGCCCATGAGGTAGCGGTGCTTGCCACCCATGGTGCGCCAGACCAGGGCGCGGTCGCGGGCATCGAATTCCTCGACGCCCCGGTTGGTCTCGATCACCTCCGGGCCGGTGACGCTGATGCGCCCCTGCTCGGTGACGACGAGGGCCGAGCAGCAGGCGGCGATGAGTCCGCCGCCGCCGTAGCAGCCCGAACGCCCGCCGATGAGGCCGACGACGCGCGATCCGGCGCGGCGCGCGTCGACCAGGGCGCGCATGATCTCGGCGATGGCGGTCTCGCCGGCATTGGCCTCCTGCAGGCGGACGCCGCCGGTGTCGAACAGGATCAGAACGTCCAGGCTGAGGGACTGAGCGGCGCGGAGCAGGCCGACGAGCTTGGCCCCGTGGACCTCCCCCACGGCGCCGCCCATGAAGCGCCCCTCCTGGGCCGCGACGAGGATCGGGGCGCCGTCGAGGGTCGCGCGTCCGACGATCATGCCGTCGTCGAACTGCTCGGGCAGGTCGAACAGGGCGAGGTGCGGGCTCGTCGCCCGTTCCTCGGCCCCCACGGCCTCGTGAAAGCTGCCGGGATCGACCAGGGCGGCGACGCGCTGGCGGGCGCTGGCCTCGTACCAGCTCAGGGCTTCGGGCTCGAAGACGAGATCGATGGCGGGATTCATGGCGCGTCTCCGGCGATGAGCCGCGCGCCCTGTGCGAGGCGCAGGGCGACGGTGTCGGGCCGGGCGCCGCCGTCGTTGATGGCGATGCGCAGGCCGCCCGCCCCGCGCCGCGCCACGAAATCCGCCACCACGGCGGCCCAGACCTCACCGAAGCCGTGGGCGGCCGTGGCGATCTCGACGGTGCAGCGGTCGGGGGCCAGCACACGCTCCAACAGGACTTCGAGGTTGCCGGACGCGACGACGCCCACGATGGCCCGGGGCTTCGTCCCACCGGCCGGGATCGGCGCATCGAGGGTGTAACTGAGACGTTCCATCAGACGCTCTCCCGTCACCAGTTGCGGAATTGGCTCGGCGGCCGGTAGAGGCCGCCGGACGCCAGCGCGAGATCCTTGATGGAGCGGGCGGCCAGCAGGCTGCGGTCGGCGTCGAGGGGATCGATGCCGAGGTCTTCCGGCCGGCGGATCACCCCGCGCTCGCGCAGGCGGGCGACCAGGCCGGCATCGCGCCGCCGCCCGATCTCGGTGTAGCCGGCGACCCCCCGGATCGCCTGCTCGCGCTCGTCGGCGTTCCGGCACAGGAGCAGGTTGGCGATGCCCTCTTCCGTGACGATGTGGGTGACGTCATCGCCGTAGACCATGACGGGCGCCAGCGGCAGATCGAGCTTCTCGGCCAGCGCCAGGGCGTCGAGGCGCTCCACGAACAGGGGCACGTTGCCGTCGCCGAAGGTCTCGCCGATCTGCACCACGAGCTTGCGGCCCCGGCGCAGGGGCGCCGGCGTGTCGGGATCGGCCTCGGCCCCCGCCTTGAGCCAGGGCTCGCTCGGATGGCGGCGGCCGCGCGGGTCGGACCCCATGTTGGGCGCGCCGCCGAACCCGGCGATGCGGTTGGTGGTCACCGTCGAGCTGTGGCCGGAGAGATCGATCTGCAGGGTCGAGCCGATGAACAGGTCGCAGGCATAGAGCCCCGCCGTCTGGCAGAAGGCGCGGTTGGAGCGGAGCGACCCGTCCGCCCCCGTGAAGTAGATGTCCGGCCGGGCGGCGATGTAGTCGTCCATCCCGACCTCGGAGCCGAAGCAGTGGATCTGCTCGACCCAGCCCGCCTCGATGGCGGGAATCAGGGTCGGGTGCGGGTTGAGCGCCCAATGGGTGCAGACTTTCCCACGCAGGCCGAGCTTTTCGCCGTAGGTCGGCAGCATCAATTCGATGGCGGCGGTGTTGAAGCCGATGCCGTGGTTGAGGCGGCGGATGCCGTAGGGCGCGTAGAGCCCCTTGATCGCCAGCATCGCCGTGAGGATCTGGGTCTCGGTGATGGCGCCCGGATCGCGGGTGAACAGGGGCTCGACGTAGAACGGCTTGCCCGCCTCCACCACGAAGTGGACCCGGTCGCCGGGGATGTCGACGCGGGGCACCCGGTCGACGATCCGGTCCACCTGCGCCACCACAAGACCGTCCTTGAAGCTCGTGGCCTCGACGACGGTGGGCGTGTCCTCGGTGTTGGGGCCGGTGTAGAGGTTGCCGTCGCGGTCGGCGCTCACCGCCGCGATGAGGGCCACCTGCGGCGTCAGGTCGATGAAGTAGCGGGCGAACAGTTCGAGGTAGGTGTGGACCGCGCCGAGCTCGATCTGCCCGCCATAGAGCATCCGGGCGATGCGCGCCGCCTGCGGACCGGAATACGAATAGTCGAGCCGGCGCGCGATGCCCTTCTCGAACACGTCGAGATGGGACGGCAGGACGATGCCCGACTGCACCATGTGCAGGCCGTGGATCACCGCCGGGTCGACCTCCGCCAGGGCGTCGGCGAGGACATCGGCCTGCTTCTGGTTGTCGCCTTCGAGGCAGACCCGGTCGCCCGGGCGCAGGATCGCTTCGAGGAAGGGCGCGAGATCGGACAGGGCCACGACCTTGCCGCGGGCGAAGGACGCGCCGGCAGCGATCCGTGCCGCGCGGGCGGCCCCCTGCGTCGCCCAATCCCTCATGGTCCGCCTCCGTGCCCTGGATGGCTCTATATGCAATGATGCTGCATCTCGCATGCATCTGGCAAGCGCTTGCATACAAGACCCTGAAAGCTGCCGATAATGTGGCGCCGGACTGCGCGTTTCCGCCGCATTCACCGAACCTTCAACCTATCCCTGTCTCATTCCCGTGCGGATTGGATGCGACGCATGTCGGACCGCCGGACGTGAAAGTCCGGCCCGACGCGCGGATCGGGACGGGGCTCGCGGGACCGAGAGGTCCGGCAGATCCGTCACGCACGAAGCAAAAGGTGGCAGGCACGACGTCTCGGACCATCGCCCACGGGGCTGTCCGCGACGAGGCGCTCAAGCGACCGGCCGCGCGCCGATGGGCATGAGGGGGACCTGCACGTGTTGAATGAGAAGCTGATCGCATCCGAGGCCACCGAGGAGCGGACCGCGACGGCCGCCGTCCACGGCACGCCCGCCGCTGCGACGCGCGCGCTGCCGGTCGCGTCCCGATCGGGCGATGCCGTCGCCGACCTGCGCGAAGCGATCCTGGCCAAGCTCGCCTACGCCGTCGGCAAGAGCCCGCAGAACGCCCGCGAGCGCGACTGGTTCGCCGCCACCGCCCTGGCCCTGCGCGACCGCATCGTCGATGCCTGCATGGCGAGCGGCGAGGCGGTGCCGAACAAGCGCGTCTACTACCTCTCCCTCGAATTTCTCATCGGCCGCCTGCTCTCGGACGCCATGAACAATCTCGGCCTCGTCGAGACCACCCGCGCGGCGCTGCGCGATCTCGGCATCGACCTCGACACCGTCGAGGGCGCCGAGCCCGACGCGGCCCTGGGCAATGGCGGCCTCGGGCGTCTGGCCGCCTGCTTCATGGAGAGCATGGCGAGCCTGTCGATCCCGGCCATCGGCTACGGCATCCGCTACGATCACGGCCTGTTCCGGCAATTCCTGGAGGATGGCTGGCAGAAGGAGGCGCCCGAGACCTGGCTCGCCGAGGGCAACCCGTGGGAGTTCGTGCGCCCGGAGGCGACCTACACCGTCGGGTTCGGCGGCCACGTCACCATGTCGTCGGTGTCCGAGGGCGTCATCCGCCGCCACTGGCACCCGGCCGAGACCGTGCGGGCCGTGGCCCACGACGTGCCCGTGGTGGGCTGGCGCGGGCGTCACGTGAACACCCTGCGCCTGTGGAAGGCCGAGGCCGAGGCGCCCGTCGAGCTCGCCCGCTTCAACGGCGGCGACCATGTCGGGGCCGTGGCGGACCGCGCCCGGGTCGAGGCGATCTCGCGGGTGCTCTACCCCAGCGATTCCTCCGATGCCGGCCAGGAACTGCGCCTGCGCCAGGAATACTTCTTCACCTCCGCCTCCCTGCAGGACCTCGTGCGCCGGCACGTGGCCGAGCGCGGGGATCTCCGCACCCTGCCCGACCACGCCGCGATCCAGCTCAACGACACACATCCGGCCATCGCCGTGCCGGAGCTGATGCGCCTCCTGCTGGAGGATCACGGCTTCAACTGGGAGGATGCCTGGCACGTCACCACCAACACCCTCGGCTACACCAACCACACCCTGCTGCCCGAGGCCCTGGAGACGTGGCCGGTGGAGCTGATGGAGCGGGTGCTGCCGCGCCACATGCAGATCATCTACCTCATCAACTGGATGCACCTCGAGGAGCAGGGCCGGCACGGCCGGGCGGATGCGGCGCAGCTCGCCTCCGTGTCCCTCATCGAGGAAGCCAACGGCAAACGGGTGCGCATGGGCCACCTCGCCTTCCTCGGCGTGCGCCGGGTCAACGGCGTCTCGGCCCTGCACACGGACCTCATGCGCTCGACGGTGTTCAAGGATCTGCACGCCCTCGACACGGACAAGATCGTCAACAAGACCAACGGCATCACCTTCCGCCGCTGGCTGCACAACTGCAATCCGGAGCTGACCCGCCTCGCCGTCGAGGCCGTCGGGGACGGCGTCCTCGACAATCCCGAACTCCTGACGGGCCTCGCCGACCACGCGTCCGATCCCGCCTTCCAGGACCGCTACCGGGCCATGCGCCGCGCCCGCAAGGAGGCGCTGGCCAAGGTGGTGGCCGAGCGCACGGGGATCGCCATCGATCCGTCGAGCCTGTTCGACGTGCAGATCAAGCGCATCCACGAGTACAAGCGCCAGCTTCTGAACGTCATCGAGACGGTGGCGCTCTATCAGGCGATCAAGGCCGAGCCGCACCGGGACTGGACGCCCCGGGTCAAGATCTTCGGCGGCAAGGCCGCGCCGAGCTACGTCCAGGCCAAGCTCATCATCAAGCTCGCCAGCGACGTCGCCCGGGTGGTCAACGACGATCCCGATGTGGCCGGACGCCTCAAGGTCGTGTTCCTGCCGAACTACTCGGTGAGTCTCGCCGAATCGATCATCCCGGCTGCCGACCTCTCCGAGCAGATCTCCACGGCCGGCATGGAGGCCTCGGGCACGGGCAACATGAAGCTGGCGCTCAACGGGGCGCTGACCATCGGCACCCTCGATGGCGCCAACATCGAGATCCGCGACCATGTCGGCGCGGACAACATCTTCATCTTCGGCCTCGACGCCGCCGGGGTGCAGGCTCGCATGAACGAGCCGGGTTACGCCAAGGCCGCCATCGCCGCCTCGCCGCGCCTCGCCGCCGCCCTCGATCTCATCGGCACGGGCGGGTTCTCGCCCGACGATCCCGCCCGGTTCCGGCCCATCGTCGACAGCCTCGTCCACGACGACCGCTACCTGCTCACAGTCGACTTCGACGATTACTGGCGCGCCCAGCGCGCCGTCGACGCGGCCTGGAACGATCCGGCGGCGTGGTGGCGCTCGGCGATCCTCAACACCGCCCGGATGGCGTGGTTCTCCTCCGACCGCTCCATGCGGGAATACGCCGAGGAGATCTGGCGGGTCCGCGTCGCCTGACGCCACCCACCGAGCGCCCCGGCCGATCCGCATCGGCTGGGGCTGCTTGCATCAGGGGTTCAATGCGCCGTGCCGAAGGCGGCGAGCAGGCGGCTGTGCTGGGCGGCCACGGGGCTCGCGACGGCCACCGGCGTCGGACGCTCGTCGGTGATCACGGTGTCGAGGTGCAGGATGCGGGCATGCATCCGGCGCGAGCGCACGATGAGGTCCTGGAGGCGCGCCGGCAGGATGCCGAACACGTCGGCCTTGAACGGATCGGGCGTGGCGAGGCGCACACGGGTCTTCTCCTCCAGGGCCTCGTTGGGGGTCAGCTCCCCCTCGGCCACGGCGCGCTGTACCAGGAGCCAGGAGGCGATCTGCATGAGGCGGGTGGTGAGCCGCATGGTCTCGCTGGCGTAGCTCAGGGTGCCGTCCCGCGACATCAGGCGCGATTCCTCGCGGCCCTCGCCGTCGAGATAGGCGGCCGCCTCCTCCACCATGGTCATGCCTTCGCGAAACAGCGTCTTGAAGGCGTCCGAGCCGACATAGGTGTCACCGAAGTTGACCCAGTCCCGCTCGTCCCGGAATGTGACGTCGAATCCGTTCATCGTGCCTCCCATGCGGCGACCGGCCGGCCTGTCGTCCCGGACTGGGACATCGGCGGCGCCGTCCCCGTGTGTTGCGCAATGCTAACGCCGCAGGCCGGCCGACGCGCCCTTAAGCCGTGGTTAACCTTAATCGGGGCGCCTCCGATCCGGCGGTTTCATGCCCCTCGGACGGAGCGCGCGCGTTGACTCCGCGCCGGCCATCCGCCATAAGCCGCGCCATCGCGACGCGGCGCTCTTCTGGGCGCTGTTCGCGCTTGCAGACACATTCTGGACGCGTGACGGGGCCTGCACTGGCGGTGAAGCCTGCGGCACCCATCCTCGGCCATCGGAGATCGCGCCGTGAAGAGAACCTATCAGCCCAGCAAGCTCGTGCGTAAGCGTCGTCACGGCTTCCGTGCCCGTATGGCCACCGCCGGTGGCCGCAAGGTGATCGCGGCCCGCCGCTCCCATGGCCGCAAGAAACTGTCGGCCTAAGATCAAGGTATCGCGCCGCCTTCGCGCGGCGCGTCCCGCATGGACCCGGCCCCGGGCCGCGAGATCGGATCGGCCGTGTCGACGATCGGACGGTTGACCCAGCGCAAGGACTTCCTGGCCGCGGCGGGAGGCCGGCGTTTCCATACGGAGCGCTTCTCCGCCCAAGGGCGGTTGCGCGACGTCGCGGAGCCCAAGGCTTCGCCGCAGGTCGTCGCGCAAGAAAGCCTGCGAATCGGCTTCACCATCACCAAGCGCGTCGGGCATGCCACAGAGCGCAACCGCATCCGGCGGCGCCTGCGCGCCGTCGTGCTTGCGGCGGCCGATGCCCTGCCGAACCCGACGGCCGACATCGTGCTTGTCGCTCGACGCCCGGCCCTGTCGGCGCCCTTCGCGACGCTGATCGAAGACCTGCGCCGTGCCGTGCCCATCGTGACGAAGCCGCAGGCGCGCAAGGAATCTTCGGACCCCGACCGCCCGGCTTCGCGGCGCGGTCGTGGCAAGGGGACGTCTGGCGCATCGGGCGCGATGCCGCTATTGGCCTCTGGCCCCGAGGCGGCCCAGACGGCCCGCGCCACGGCGCCCTCCCCCATTCCCAACGCATGCGACGGACCGACCGATGGGTAATGACAAGACGAACATGATCGTCGCGATCGCCCTGTCGCTGGCGGTCCTGCTCGGCTGGAACTACTTCATCGCCGCGCCTCGCGTGGAGCAGCAGCGGCAGGCCACGCTCCAGGCCCAGGCGCTCCAGGGCAAGGCCGCGACCTCGCCCGACGGCGTCCCGAGTGCCAGCCCGAAGGAGGGCGGCCCGGCCGCTCCCGTGCCCGGCACCCTGCCGGGCGCCGCCGGCGGCACCCAGGGCGGCGTCGAGCCCCGCGAGGCGGTCATCGCCCGCTCGCCCCGCGTGACTATCGACACGCCGGCGCTCTCCGGCTCCATCGCCCTCAAGGGCGCGCGCATCGACGACGTGCTGCTGAAGAACTACCACGAGACCGTGGACGACAAGAGCCCGCGCATCGTGCTGCTGTCGCCGACCGGGACGGCCAATCCGTATTACGGCGAATTCGGCTGGGTCGGCCAGAATGCCGGTCCCCTGCCGGGCAGCGACACGGCCTGGACCGCCGACGCCACCACCCTGTCGGTGGGCAAGCCCGTCACCCTGAGCTTCGACAACGGGGCCGGCCTCCTGTTCCGCCGCATCATCGCGGTGGACGACAAGTTCATGTTCACGGTCCGCGACGAGGTCGAGAACAAGGGTGCGGCCGCCGTGAGCCTGTACCCGTATGGCCTGGTCTCGCGCTGGGGCAAGCCGACGACGCAGGGCTACTACGTGCTCCACGAGGGCATGATCGGCGTGCTCGGCGCCGAGGGCCTGCAGGAATACACCTACGACCACCTCGCCAAGGAGCCCGTGCTCGGCAACGTCGCCACCAAGGGCAAGTCCTGGGCCGGCGTCACCGGCGGCTTCGTCGGCATCACCGACAAGTACTGGGCCGCCGCCGCGATCCCCGACCAGGCCGCCCCCTACACCGGCAGCTTCACCGAGCGCACGGATGGGGCGACGAAGGTCTATCAGGCGAGCGTGCTCGGCGGCGTGCGCGTCGTCGATCCCGGCGCCACGGCCACCGCGACGCAGCAGCTCTTCGCCGGTGCCAAGGAAGTCAACACCATCAACGGCTACCAGAAGGACCTCGGCATCGAGAAGTTCGATCTCATGATCGACTGGGGCTGGTTCCACTTCATCACCAAGCCGATGTTCCGGGCGCTCGACTTCTTCTTCCACCTGTTCGGCAATTTCGGCGTCGCGATCCTGGTCGTGACCCTGTGCCTCAAGCTCCTGTTCCTGCCCATCGCCAACAAGTCCTACCAGTCCATGGCCAAGATGAAGGCCGTGCAGCCGGAAATGGCTTCCATCCGCGAGCGCTACGGCGACGACAAGCTGAAGCAGCAGCAGGCGATGATGGAGCTCTACAAGAAGGAGAAGATCAATCCGGTCGCCGGCTGCTGGCCGGTGCTGATCCAGATCCCGGTGTTCTTCGCCCTCTACAAGGTGCTGTTCATCACCATCGAGATGCGGCACGCGCCGTTCTTCGGCTGGATCCAGGATCTGGCCGCGCCCGATCCGACGAGCTTCCTCAACCTGTTCGGCCTGCTGCCCTTCGCAGCCCCGGACATCGTCCACCTCGGCATCTGGCCCATCATCATGGGCATCACGATGTTCATCCAGATGAAGATGAACCCCGCGCCGCCGGACCCGGTCCAGGCGCAGATCTTCACCTTCATGCCGATCGTGTTCACCTTCATGCTCGGCTCGTTCCCGGCCGGCCTGGTGATCTACTGGGCCTGGAACAACACTCTCTCGGTGATCCAGCAATACGTCATCATGCGCCGCAATGGCGTGAAGGTGGAGTTGTGGGACAACATCTCGGGGATGTTCAAGAAGAAGCCCACCGACAAGAACGCGGTCGCCAAGAACTGATCTTTTTGACAAGAACTGATCTTCTGGGCGTGCCGCCGTCCCGCGATCGGCGGCACGGCGCTGCACCCGCACCACACCGGTCCTTCCCGTCTCAGCGACGGGGAGGACCGTCCTGTTTCTCGCGTGTCGGCTGGTTGATGGCGGATACGCCCGCTTCCGAACGGTCCCACGCCATGTCCCAAGCCGACACCCAAGCCGAAGACGCCGCACTCCTGGAGTCCGGCCGCCTGCTGTTCGCGGGGGCCGCCGACTTCCTGTCCTCGGCCCCCACGGTCGTCGCCCTGCCGCCCATGAAGGGTGTCGAGATCGCCTTCGCGGGCCGCTCCAACGTCGGCAAGTCGAGCCTCGTCAACGCGCTCACCGGCCGCAACACCCTGGCGCGGACCTCGCACACGCCCGGCCGCACCCAGCAGCTCAACTTCTTCGACATCGGCGGGCGCCTGACCCTCGTCGACATGCCGGGCTACGGCTACGCGGCGGTGGAGAAGACCAAGGTCGAGGCCTGGACCGACCTCATCCACGACTACCTCAAGGGTCGCGCCAACCTCGCCCGGGTGTTCATGCTCATCGATTCGCGCCACGGCCTGAAGAGCATCGACACCGATGTCCTCGACGGCCTCGACAAGGCCGCCGTGAGCTATCAGGTGGTGCTGACCAAGGGCGACGCCCTGAAGAAATCCGAGGTCGAGGCCCGCATCGAGAAGACCCGCGAGGCCCTGTCGAAGCGCCCGGCCGCCTATCCGGAGATCCTGATCACCTCGAGCCGCGACGACCGCGGCGTGCCGGAACTGCGCGCCAGCGTCGCCCGGCTGCTCGCCGAGCGCGGCGCATGACCCTGCCCGACCGCATCCTCCTGGCACTGGGGGCCCTTGCCGGGCTGCTGGGCGTCGCGGCGAGCGCGGCGGCGGCCCACATCGCCGGGGCCGACAGCCTGAAGACGGCCGCGCAGTTCCTGCTGTTCCACGCCCCCGCCATCCTCGGACTGGTGGCCCTGGCCGCCACGGGCACGACGCACCGCCTCGTCACGCGGCTGGCCGCCGCCGCCCTCGTGCTGGGCCTCGTCCTGTTCTCCGGCGACCTCGCCCTGCGGGCGCTCCACGGCACGCCGCTGTTCCCCATGGCGGCCCCGACCGGTGGTTTCGCGCTGATGGGCGGATGGTTGCTGGCGGCCGTGGCGGCGTTCGTTCCGGTCCGGGTCCGGTAGGAGAACCGGCGCGTGCCCCAGCTACGACCGACCCGATGAGCATCGTCTTCAACGAACAGACCAAACTCCTCGCGACCGCGCTCAACACGGCGGCGACATCCTGCTTCACCGTCGGGATCGCGACGCCCGTGGCCGGCTACATCTACAATGTCAGCAATCTGCAGGTGACGCTGAAACCGCTTTCCCTGATGCTGGGGATTGGCGGTTGGCTTACCGCTGCGACCATCCTACATCTTCTGGCGAGGCGCACGCTGAAGGAGCTCACGCCATGAACGAGCTGGCCATTCTCGCATTCGTCGTCACGCCCGCCATCGTCGTCGTGATGGGATATGTCGCCGTCCGCCTGCACGAGGCCGCGGGCCGTCGTCAGGCGCGCAATCCGGTTCCGACGTCGAACCGTGCCGCCGGCCAGCAGGGACGATAGGACATCGAGACCTATCCGACCAACGGCGGCAATTGCGGCTCGGCCCCCTCCGGCAGGGCCGTCCGAGCCACGTTCATGCTCATGGCGAGCAGCGTGTAGTAGCCGTTGATCCCGGCCATCTCGATGGCACCCTGCTCTCCGAACGTCTCCACGACCCGCGCGTAGGTCACGTCGCTCACGGACCTGTTGCGGTGAAGCTCCGTCGCGAAGGCGTAGACCAGGGCTTCATCCGCCCCCATGGCGTCGGGCCGCCGTCCGTCGCGGATCGCCGCGACGATGTCCGCCGCCAGACCGGCCTCCACGGCGATGGGCGCATGGATGTGCCACTCCAGCTGCTGCGTCCATTCCCGCGCCGTGATCAGGATGATGAGCTCGGACAGGTGCAGGGGCAGCACGCTGCGGTAGCGCAGGTGCAGCCCCATGGTGCTGGCGTTGGTCATCAGGTCCGGGCTGCGGAGCAACGGCACGAACGGCCCGAAGACCGGCCCCTTGCGCGCGGCGCGGAAGGCGGCCGACGCCGCCTTCTGGGCGTCGGTCAGCCGGTCGGCCGGGATTTCCGGCATGCGGTCGGGCGCGGACACGGTGCGCCCTACGGCATCACGGGGGGATGATAGGTCAGGGTGAAGGCGAGCGCCCAGAGCAGGAACAGCACCACCGGCAGGTGGATGATGAGCTGCAGGAAGCTGAAGCCGACGATGTCGCGGGCCTTGAGGCCGAGGATGCCCAGCAGCGGCAGCATCCAGAACGGGTTGATGAGGTTCGGCAGGGCCTCCGCCGCGTTGTAGACCATCACCGCCCAGCCGAGATGGACCTGCAGCTCGTTGGCCGCCTGCATCACGTAGGGCGCTTCCAGCAGCCACTTGCCGCCGCCGGACGGCACGAAGAAACCGAGCACCGCCGAATAGACGCCCATGGAGATGGGGAAGCTGCCCGTGGTGTTGAGGCTGACGAAGGCGTGGGTGATCACGTCGGAGACGGAGGTGCCGGCGCCGTTCTTCGGTCCCGTCAGCATGGCGGAGATGGCGGCGTAGAACGGGAACTGGATCAGCACGGCGGCGGTGGCCGGCACGGCCTTGCCCACGGACCTGAGGAAGTTCTTCGGGCGCCAGTGCAGGAGCAGGCCGAGGGTGAGGAACAGGAAGTTGTAGGTGTTGAGGCTCGAGATCGCGGTGATCCAGGATTGCCGGGCGAATTCCTGCACGAGCCAGCCCACCGCCAGCACGGCGAGGAGCAGGGTCAGGATCGGCGAATGCTCGAGCCACTCGCTCGGCTGGCTCGGGCGCGCGGTGTCGGGCTTTTCGCGCGAGACGTCGACGCCCATGGATTCGGCCGTGACGGCGTTGGCCGGACCGGGCGCCGAGACGTAGGCGATGATGATCGAGATCACGAACAGGATCACGGCGATCAGCATCGACTGCCACAGGAAGATCGTCTCGCTGAACGGGATCACGCCGGTGATGGCCAGCAGGTTCTTGGGCAGGCTCGCCGGATTGGCCTGGAGCTGGGCCGCCGAGGAGCTGAGGCCCATGGCCCAGGTGGCGCCAAGGCCGAGATAGGCGGCGGCGCCGGCGGCGCGGTAATCCATCTTGAGGTCCGTGCGGCGCGCGAGCGCCCGAGCCAGCAGACCGCCGAAGATCAGGCTCAGCCCCCAGCTCAGGAACGACGACAGCATGGTGGCCGCCGCCACCAGGCCAACGGCGCCGCGCCCGCTCTTCGGGATCGCCGCGAGACGGTCGATGAGGGCCTGCACCGGGGGGGCGGTGGCGACGACGTAACCGCCGATGGTGACGAAGGCCATCTGCATGGTGAACGGGATCAGGCTCCAGAAGCCGTCGCCGAAGCTCTTGGCGATGGCTGCCGGCGGGGCGCCGTTGGCGAGCGCACCGAGGGCCACGATCACCACCGCGATGGCGACGAACACGAACGCGTCGGGAAACCACTTCTCCGCCCAGGCGGTGAAGCGGATGCCGAGGCGCGACAGGGTCCCCTCGGTGGCCGTGTCCCCTGTCGGACCGGAAGGCGGGCGTGGGGTGTTGGACATGGGCGCGATTCCACGGTCGTCCGGAGGCGGGTGCGCCATCTTGCGCAAACACCGGCCACGCTCAAGCGCGCTGGGGCGGCCATGAACACGAACGACGCGGGATGTCAGTCGACTTGGGCATCCTTCGACCGGGGCATCTTTGCGGTTCCTTATGGAATGGTCCGGCAGAGTGGCCGAGGTCGGTGGAAGCCCGGGGCGATCGAACCGGACGGGGGGATGTGATGTCGAAGGCGTCCGGGGATATCGCGTTCGATCGGCTGATGGCGGGCCGGCGCGCCCACACCCAGACCGTGCGCGACCTCACGGCGGCTACGGATGCCACGCGATCCGCGTCCTCCGACGGGAAGGCCTTCGGCAGCGGCCGGACCTGGCTCGTCGCCGCCGCCGCCAACATCGCCATCGTGCTCGGCGTGGCGTTCTGCGTCGTCCTCGGGCCGCCCCTCCTCGAATGTCGGCACCATCCTGAGATCGGGTTCTCCGCCGGCGATGGTTTCCAGGGCTGCGCCCGGAAGGCGACGGCCGAGCGCCTCGATCGCCTGGAAAGCCAGCTCCGGATGATGATGCTGGGCTCGGGCCGCTGAGCCGGCGACCCGAGGGGCGGGGGTTCACGGGCCAGCCGCGCGAAAACGCTTGAAACGGGATCGCGACGGGACTACTTGAAGGTCATCAGTTCTGGTTGCAGTCTTGAGGCTGCGGTTCGGGAGTGGGCCCCACCGGGTCCGCTCTTTTTTATTGCCGCAATGCCTCGCGCCGCCGGATCACCTCACGCAAGGCCGGACGTAGCACCCAGCATGGCGGACACTCCCGAAAAACGTCTGATCACCGAGACCGGCGTCGCCGCGCGCGTCGTCCAGGTCATCGAGGCTTCCATCGAGGGCCTCGGCTTTCGCGTGGTCCGGGTGCGGGTCTCGAGCGCCAATGGCTGCACGGTGCAGATCATGGCCGAGCGGCCGGACGGCACCATGTCGGTGGACGATTGCGAGGCGGTGAGCCGGGCGATCTCGCCGCTCCTCGACCTCGATGACCCCATCGGCAAGCCGTACTACCTCGAGATCTCGTCGCCGGGCATCGACCGTCCCCTGGTGCGGGCCATCGATTTCGAGCGCTGGGCCGGCTACGAGGCCAAGATCGAACTGGCCGTGCCCCTCGAGGGTCGCAAGCGGTTCCGTGGGATCATCCGCGTCCCCAATCCCGACGGGCTCACGGTGCCCATCGACCTGCCCGACGTGAAGGAAGGCCTGCCGAGCCGGATCGATCTGCCCTTGCGCGATCTCGGCGACGCCTACCTCGTCCTGACCGACGATCTGGTGCGCGAGTCCCTGCGCCGGGGCGGCGGCCCGCCGCCGATGCTGGACGACGAGGACGCGGACGCGGAGGAAGACGGCCCCGAGGCCGAGCCGGCGCCGCCCCTCAAGAAGAAGATCTCACGGCCCCTCAAGCCGAAGGCTTCGGCCCGGCCCAAGCCCGAGAAGATCGAGACCGAGGCGAGCCTCGCCATCAAGGCCCAGAACAAAGCCAAGCCCATCCGCACCAAGGCGGTGCGGGTGAAGGACGACGGCAAGCTTCACTAGAAACGCCCTGATCGCGCCCGGAAAAACGGGCGCGATCACGAAAACATCTCACGCCGAAGAGAAGGACGAAAACCGATGGCCGTCGTCAGCGCCAACAGGCTCGAACTCCTGCAGATCGCCGAAGCAGTCGCGCGCGAGAAGGTGATCGACCGCTCCATCGTCATCGACGCCATGGAGGAGGCCATCGCCAAGGCCGCCCGCTCGCGCTACGGCGCCGAGACGGACGTGCATGCCGAGATCGACCCGAAGACCGGGGCGCTGCGCCTGTCGCGCCACCTCGTGGTGGTGGATCAGGTCGAGAACGACGCCCGCGAGGTCACCCTCGATCAGGCCCGGCGCTACAATCCGGGGGCGCTCGTCGGCGACGTCATCTCCGACACCCTGCCGCCGTTCGATTTCGGCCGCGTCGCGGCGCAATCGGCCAAGCAGGTCATCGTCCAGAAGGTGCGCGACGCCGAGCGCGACCGCCAGTTCGACGAGTACAAGGACCGCATCGGCGAAATCGTCAACGGCCTGGTCAAGCGCGTCGAGTACGGCAACGTCATCGTCGATCTCGGCCGCGGCGAGGGCATCGTGCGCCGCGACGAGATGATTCCCCGCGAGACCTTCCGTCCGGGCGACCGCATCCGCACCTACCTGTTCGACGTGCGCCGCGAGGTGCGCGGGCCGCAAATCTTCCTCTCACGCTCGCACCCGCAATTCATGGCAAAACTCTTCGGCCAGGAAGTGCCGGAGATCTACGACGGCATCGTCGAGGTGAAGGCCGTCGCCCGCGATCCGGGGTCCCGCGCCAAGATCGCGGTGATCTCGCGCGATGGCTCCATCGATCCCGTCGGCGCCTGCGTCGGCATGCGCGGGTCCCGCGTCCAGGCGGTGGTCGGCGAACTCCAGGGCGAGAAGATCGACATCATCCCGTGGTCGGAGGATCAGGCGACCTTCATCGTCAACGCCCTCCAGCCGGCGGAAGTGGTGAAGGTCGTGCTCGACGAGGAGGCCGACCGCATCGAGGTGGTGGTGCCTGACGACCAGCTGTCCCTCGCCATCGGCCGCCGCGGCCAGAACGTGCGCCTCGCTTCCCAGCTCACCGGCTGGGATATCGACATCCTGACCGAGGCCGAGGAATCCGAGCGCCGGCAGAAGGAATTCGCCGAGCGCACCGCCGTGTTCATGGAAGCCCTCGACGTCGACGAGACCGTCGGCCAGCTGCTCGCGGCCGAGGGGTTCCGGAACGTCGAGGAAATCGCCTACGTCGAGGCCGGCGAGCTCGCCAACATCCAGGGTCTCGACGAGGAGAGCGGCACCGAGATCCAGGCCCGCGCCCAGGACCACCTCGCCCGCGTCGAATCGGAGTTCGACGCCAAGCGCCAGGAGCTCGGCGTGCAGGACGAGCTGCGCGAGATTGACGGCATCACCACCCCGATGCTGGTGGCGCTCGGCGAGAACGACGTGAAGACCATCGAGGATCTGGCCGGCTGCGCCACCGACGACCTCGTCGGCTACACCGAGGGGCGCGGCCCCGAGGCGACGCGCCACGCCGGCTACCTCGACGGGTTCGAGGTGTCCCGCACGGAGGCCGAGGCCATGGTCATGGCCGCCCGCGTCCATGCCGGCTGGATCGAGGCCCCGGCGGAGCCCGCCGAGGGTGATTCCGAGGAGGCCGAGGCGCCCGCTTCAGCCTGACCGCACGGGTTTCGACCCCTCGACGGAGGGAACGGGTGAACCCCGTCCCCTCCGTCGTCGTTTGCGTTTCAACGTTCTCCCGGAACCGTTCCGCCGCCATGGTCCCCCACCCCGAAGATCCGACGGCCGAGGTGCCCGAGGCGGACTTGAGCGACGCGCTCGATGCCGGGCTCGGCCGTGGCCGCCAGGGTGCGGAACGGACCTGCCTCGTCACCCGCACCAAGCATCCGCCGGGCGACCTCATCCGCTTCGTCCTGTCGCCCGACGGCGAGGTGGTGGCGGACCTGCGCGCAAAACTCCCCGGGCGCGGTGCCTGGCTCACGCCGACGCGGGCGGTGGTGGCCGAGGCCCTGAAGAAGCGGGTGTTCCAGCGGGCGTTCAAGACCAAGGACGCCGTCGCACCGGCCGACCTCGCCGACCGGATCGCCGAAGGCCTGCGGGCCGACCTGCGGCAGTCCCTGTCGCTCGCCAACAAGGCCGGCTGCGTGGTGGCGGGCTTCGCCAAGGTCGAGGCCGCCATCGGTGAGAAGGCCGGCGTCGCGGCGGTGATCCAGGCCCATGACGGCAGTGCCGACGGCCGCCGGAAGATCGCGGCGGCATTGCACCGGCGCCATGCGGGTGCCATATCCCGCATTCCGGTCATCGACAGCCTGTCCAACGAAGAATTGGGCGTGGCCTTGGGCCGGGATCATGTGATACACGCGGCTCTTGTCGCAGGAGTCGGGAGTTCCGGCTGCCTTGCGCGTTGGCGTCGGCTCCGTTCCTTCGAAGGTTTGGCGACGACGGCCGAGGAGGCCGGTTCCGTCCGTTATGGGCGAACCGCTTCCGATCTGCACGACGACGAAGTGACGGATTCGCCCGGCGCACAGCAGTTTGCCGGTTCACGGGACGATGGAAACCCTCAGGGTTTGGACTGAATGAGCGATACGAACAATCCGGGCGACAAGACGCAGGCAAGACCCCCTTCGAAGCCGCTGTCCTTGAAGCGTCCGATCGAGCAGGGAACGGTGCGTCAAAGCTTCTCCCATGGCCGCACCAAGCAGGTCGTGGTCGAGACGGTGAAGCGCCGTGTCATCGGCGCGGCCCCGGCCGCTCCC
The DNA here is from genome assembly GCF_001422375.1 of Methylobacterium sp. Leaf99. Lineage (GTDB taxonomy): Bacteria > Pseudomonadota > Alphaproteobacteria > Rhizobiales > Beijerinckiaceae > Methylobacterium. The sequence goes on from NZ_LMMU01000001.1 coordinate 398,801, forward strand.
GTGCGGGAAACGACACCCGTCGCTCCGGCGACGCGCGTGGCTCCCCCGCCGCCGCCGGCGGCCCCGCGGCAGGCCCAGCGCTCCGCGTCGGGCGTCGTCCTGCGGACGCTGAGCGAGCAGGAGAGCAACGCCCGCGCGGCAGCCCTCGCCGACGCCAAGCGTCGCGAGGCGGAAGCCACGCAGCGCCTGGAGGCCGAGGCCGCCGCCGAGCGCGAGCGTCTGGCCGCCGAGCAGCGCGAGCGTGACGCCGCCGAAGCGCGCAAGCGCGACGAGGAAGCCCGCCGCCGCCAGGAGGAAGAGGCCCGCACCGCCGCGGCTGAGGAGGCACGTCGTGCCGCCGAGGAAGCGGCCAAGGAAGCGTCGAAGTCCGCCGCCGCCGAGGATGCGCCCGCTGCTGCGGCGCCGCCCGTCTCCAAGACGGCGCCGATGCCGGCGGCGCCCACCATCGTGCGCGCCCCCCCGGCCGCCCCGCGTGCCACGACGGCTCCCACCGCTGCGGCTCCGGCTCCGGCGCGTCCCGCAGCGCCCGCCGCTCCGGCGGCGCGTCCGCCCCTGACCGCCCGCCCGGCCTCTTCGGAGCCGCGCAAGACGATCACGGCCGACGTTCGCAAGCCGCGCGATCTCAACTTCATGGCGCGCCCCGCCCCGGCCCCCGAGCCGGAGCCGACCACGCCGACGACGGCCACCGCCGCACGTCCGGCTGGTGCCGCCACCACGGCCCGCACACCGGGCCGTCCCCAGGCCGCCGAGGAGGAGAACGAGCAGAAGCGCGTGATCCGTCGCCCCGGCATGCCGCTCAAGATCATCACGCCGCCCAAGACCCCGAAGCAGCCGGGCGGCGACCGCAACCGTGGACGCCTCACCATCGCCACGGCGACCTCGGGCGAGGACGAGCGCACGCGCTCCGTCGCCTCGTTCCGCCGTCGCCAGCAGCGCATGAGCGGCAACCGTCACGTCGAGCAGAAAGAGAAGCTCTCGCGTGAGGTGACGATCCCGGAGACGATCACGATCCAGGAACTCGCCAACCGCATGTCGGAGCGGGCCGTGGACGTGATCCGCCTGCTGATGAAGCAGGGCGAGATCCACAAGATCACCGATGTGATCGATTCGGATTCCGCGCAGCTCATCGCCGAGGAACTCGGCCACACCGTGCGCCGCGTCGCGGAGTCGGACGTCGAGGAAGGCCTGTTCAGCGACGAGCCGGACCTGGAGGAGGATCTCGATCCCCGTCCCCCCGTCGTCACCATCATGGGTCACGTCGATCACGGCAAGACCTCGCTGCTCGACGCCATCCGCAAGACCACGGTGGTCTCGGGCGAGGCCGGCGGCATCACCCAGCACATCGGCGCCTATCAGGTGGCCACGCCTTCGGGCGACATGGTCACCTTCATCGACACCCCCGGCCACGCGGCCTTCACCTCGATGCGTGCCCGTGGCGCCAAGGTGACGGACGTCGTCGTGCTCGTGGTGGCGGCCGATGACGGCGTCATGCCCCAGACGGTGGAGGCGATCTCCCACGCCAAGGCGGCCGGCGTGCCGCTCATCGTGGCGATCAACAAGATCGACAAGCCCGACGCGAACCCGCAGCGGGTCCGTACCGAACTGCTGCAGCATGACATCCAGGTGGAGTCGATGGGCGGCGAGACCCTCGAGTTCGAGGTTTCGGCCAAGACCGGCGACGGTCTACCGGACCTTCTCGAGGGCCTGCAGCTCCAGGCCGAAATCCTGAACCTGCGTGCCAATGAGGCGCGCGACGGCGAGGGCACGGTCATCGAAGCCAAGCTCGATCGCGGTCGTGGCCCCGTCGCCACCGTGCTCGTCCAGCGCGGCACCCTGTTCACCGGCGACATCGTGGTGGCCGGCGCCGAGTGGGGCCGCGTCCGCGCCCTCATCGACGACAAGGGCGAGAACGTTCCCTACGCCGGGCCTTCGGTCCCGGTGGAGGTGCTCGGCTTCAACGGCACGCCGGATGCGGGCGACCGCGTCGCGGTGGTGCCGAACGAGGCCCGTGCCCGCGAGGTCACGGAGTATCGTGCCCGTCAGAAGCGCGAGCGCATCGCCGCCCGCACGGGTGGAGCCAACCGTTCGCTCGTCGATATGATGCGCGACCTCAAGGAAGGCGCCGGCCGCAAGGAACTGGCACTCGTCGTCAAGGGCGACGTGCAGGGTTCGGTGGAGGCCATCAACGGCGCCCTGGAGAAGCTCGGCAACGACGAGGTGTCGGCGCGCATCCTGCTCGCAGGTGTGGGCGGCATCACCGAGTCGGACATCACCCTGGCGGAGGCCTCCAAGGCCGTCGTCATCGGCTTCAACGTGCGGGCCCACAAGGAAGCGCGCGAGTCGGCCGAGAACAAGGGCGTCGAGATCCGCTACTACAACATCATCTACGACCTCGTGGACGACATCAAAGCGACCCTGTCGGGCATGCTGCCGCCGACGCTCCGCGAGGAGCGTCTCGGCGAAGCCCAGATCCTGCAGATCTTCGACGTGTCGAAGGTCGGCAAGATCGCCGGTTGCCGCGTCACCGACGGTGTCGTCCAGCGGGGCGCCCACGTTCGCCTCATCCGCGACAGCGTGGTCATCCACGAGGGCAAGCTCTCGCAGCTCAAGCGCCTCAAGGACGACGCCAAGGAGGTCATCTCCGGCTACGAGTGCGGCATGTCGTTCGAGAACTTCCAGGACATGCGGGCCGGCGACACCATCGAGTGTTACCGGGTCGAGGAAATCCGCCGCACGCTCTGAGGGGCGGCGACGGACACAGTTTGATTAAGGGCCGCAGCCTCGCGTTGCGGCCCTTTTTTGTTGGACGAGGCGATTAAGATTAAGGGAGAGTTTCCCCGGTTTCGGAAGCTTGCCGGACGGACGGACATCCCGTGCTGGGCTAATGTGCGAAAGAGCGAACCACCCCCGGGTTCGGCGGAGCCATCGATGCTGCAATCCTACGCCCTGCGGCGGGCGCTGAAAGACGGAAAGTACCGGAAGATCTTCGTCGAGCGGCTGACCGAGCCCCTGCACCTCAACGTCATCTCGGCGGGCGTCGCCCTGTTCGGCAGCTACCCGGCGAAGGTCGCCTTCGACCTCGTGGTGCGCCAGCAATACGCCTACCCGATCCTGTTCGCCGCGGAATCCGCGCGGAAGCTCGGCCTCAAGCGGATCGCCGTCCTCGAGTTCGGCGTCGCCACGGGGGCCGGCCTCCTCAACATGTGCGAGCTCGCCGCGCACACGGAAGCCGCCACCGGCGTCGCCATCGACGTCGTCGGCTTCGACACCGGTACCGGCATGCCCCCGGCCGTGGACCACCGCGACCTGCCCGAGTATTTCCAGGAGGGCGATTATCCGATGGATTTCGAGGCCCTGCGCCGCTCCCTGCCGGCGCGCTGCCGCCTTCTCATCGGCGACGTTTCCGAAACGATCCCGGGCTATCTCGCGAGCGTGGGACCGGACGCCCCCATCGGCTTCGTGGCCGTGGACGTGGACTATTACTCGTCCACCGTCCGGACCCTGCCGATCCTCGACGGCGCGCCCGACCAGTACCTGCCCATCGTCCCCGTCTACCTCGACGACGTCGCCATGGACGGCTGCAACCCGTGGAACGGCGAACTCCTGGCGGTGGCCGAGTTCAACGCCGCACACCCGCTGCGCAAGATCGCACCGTTCAACCTCCTGCGCTCGAAGCGCATCTTCAAGAACGCCCAGTGGATCGACCGGATGTTCGCCGCGCACATCCACGATCACCCGGCCCGCACTCCGGCCACGGCGAAACGTGCGCAACAGGCCTATATCCAGAACGAGTATTTGCGTTAAGACAGCGCCTTCGACACCCGCTTCGGTCTGCCCGGCTTCCGTATCCGTACGGCGGCGCACCGATGCTCCGTATCAGCGACGCTCCGCTGGCGGCCACCCCGCGATGCCCCGCCGTCAAGCGGTCGGCCGACCCGGGTCCGGCCGCCATCCGGCCGTTTCGACAAGACGATCAGAACCGTTCATGGCCCAGAGACAGACCCCGACCGGACCGACGCAGCGCCAGCAGCGGGTGGCCGAGCTCATCCGCCACGCCATCGCGGAGGTGCTGCAGCGCGGCGATATCCAGGACCCGGTGCTGAGCGCGCACGTCATCACCGTGCCGGAGGTCCGCATGTCGACGGACCTCAAGCTCGCCACGGCCTACATCATGCCGCTCGGCGGCCAGAACGAGGCGCCGGTGATCGCCGCACTGGAGCGCAACAAGAAGGCGTTGCGCCAGGAAGTGGCCCGCCGGGTGAACCTCAAGTTCGCGCCCGACCTGCGCTTCCTGCGCGACGAGACCTTCGACGAGGCCGACCGGATCGACGCCATCCTGCGCACCGACAAGGTCCGGCGCGACCTCGAATCGCAGAAGTCCGACGGGGACGATTCGGACCCCGAGGCGGCCTGAGGCCCCTTCGCCGTCCCCGCCAGGCGGAATGCCGGGCGTCCCCGAGGAACGCCGGGCCTTCCCGTGCCATCTTTTCCAGATACCAAGACCGGACGGCCCTGGCCCGCGCGCGCCCCGTCCCTCGACCGAGGACAGCATGACCAACGACACGATCATCGAATCCCCCGATGAGGTCGCCCCGGCGTCCCAGGGTGCGGACGACACGGCCGCGGACACCCGTCCCGCCGAAGGTCGTCGCCCGCCGCGCGGCGGTCCGCGCCCCGACCGGCCCAAGCGCCGCGACGTCAATGGCTGGGTGATCCTCGACAAGGGCGTCGGCATGACCTCGACCCATGCGGTGGCCGTGGTGAAGCGGGCCTTCAACGCCAAGAAGGCGGGCCATGCCGGGACCCTCGACCCCCTGGCGTCGGGGATTCTTCCCATCGCCCTCGGCGAGGCGACCAAGACGGTGCCGTTCGTCATGGACGGCCGCAAGGCCTACGTCTTCACGGTGACCTGGGGCATCGAGACGGACACGGACGACGCCGAGGGGCGGCCCGTCGCCACCAGCGATGCGCGCCCCGAACGCGGGGCCGTGGAGGCCGCGTTGCCGAACTTCGTCGGCGCCATCGAGCAGGTGCCGCCGCGCTACTCGGCCATCAAGATCGCCGGGGAGCGCGCCTACGACCTCGCCCGCGACGGCGAGGAGGTGGTGCTCGTGGCGCGTCCCGTCCAGATCGACCACCTCGCCGTGGTGGAGCATGACGGCCAGCGTACGGTGATCGAGGCCCAGTGCGGCAAGGGCACCTATGTCCGGGCGCTCGCCCGCGACCTCGGGCGGATGCTCGGCTGCTACGGCCACGTCTCGGCCCTGCGCCGCACCCGCGTCGGTCCCTTCGCCGAGGCCGAATCCTGCGTCGTCGCCACCCTGGAAGAGGCCGGCCCCGACGGGAACGGCCCGCACCTGCATCCCGTCGAGACGGCGCTCGATGCCGTTCCGTCCGTGCCGGTCTCGCGCGACATGGCGCTGCGGCTCATGCGCGGCCAGCCGGTGATCCTGCGCGGACGCGACGCCCCCGTCGAAGGAAAGGCCTTCGCCACCTGCGGCGGCATCCTCGTGGCGGTGGGCGATGTCGAGCGCGGCGAACTCGTGCCGCACCGGGTGTTCCACCTCGGCGGCACCGCCCCCCAGCGCGGCTGATCGAACCCGAACCGGGCGCCCTAGCGCAGGGGCAGCCCGGTCTCGATGACGCGGGCCCACAGAGACGCCCCATAGGGCGCCGCCGCATCGCAGAAGTCGTAGTCCGGGTGGTGCAGGCCGGCGCTGTCGCCGTTGCCGAGGAAGATGTAGGCGCCGGGGCGGTGGGCGAGCATGTAGGAGAAATCCTCCGCTGCCATCATCGGCGCCACGGCGCGGTCGACCTGCGCCTCGCCGACGAGCCCGGCGGCCACGTCGGCGATGAAGTCCGTCTCCACCGGGTGGTTCTCGGTCACCGGATAGCCGCTGCCGAAGACGATGGCCCCGCGTGCGCCGAAGGCCGCGGCGACGTTGCTCACCACCGCCTCGATCCGGCCCTGGACCAGCGTCCGCACCGGCTTCGACAGGGCTCGCATGGTGCCGCGCAGGGTCACGCATTGCGGCAGGACGTTGAACGCCTCTCCGGCCTCCAGGGCGCAGACCGAGACCACGGCGCTGTCGAGGGGGTCGACGGAGCGCGCCACGATGGATTGCAGGGCCACCACGATGTGGCTCGCCACGAGGACGCTGTCGATGGCGGCGTGCGGCTGGGCGGCATGGCCGCCCTTGCCCTCCACCGTGATGGTGAAGCGGTCGGTGGAGGCCATGATCGGGCCGGGCCGGATGGCGAAGTGTCCGAGGGCCAGGCCCGGAATGTTGTGCAGGCCGTAGACGGTGTCGATGCCGAAACGCTCCATGAGCCCGTCGCGGACCATGGCCTCGCCGCCGCCGCCGCCCTCCTCCGCCGGCTGAAAGATCATCACCGCCGTGCCGTCGAACTCCCGGGTCTCGGTGAGATAGCGCGCCGCGCCGAGCAGCATCGCCGTATGGCCATCGTGGCCGCAGGCATGCATCTTCCCGGGGTTCGTCGAGCGGTAGGGCAGGTCGCGCACCTCCTGGATCGGCAGGGCGTCCATGTCGGCACGCAGACCGATGGCCCGATTCGAGCCGTGCGCCCGCCCCCGGATCACCCCGACAACGCCGGTGCGGCCGATGCCGGTGACGACCTCGTCGCAACCGAAGGCCCTGAGCTTGTCGGCGACGAAGCCGGCGGTGCGATGGACGTCGTATTGCAGTTCCGGATGGGCGTGGAGATCGTGGCGCCAGGCGGTGATCTCCGGCGCCAGGGCTGCGATCCGGTCGAGGACGGGCATGGGACTGACTTTCGAGAGGTAAGAACTCTCAGGACGGGCGTCGTTGGGCGTCGATCCAGCAAACAAGGGGCCACACGCGGGGTCAATGCCGCGCCGGCCTGAATCCGCGGTTCGGACTCGCGGCGGTCGGCTGATCATCGCCCGCGAGATCGTCCAGGATCGGACAATCGGGGTGCGCGTTCCCACCGCAAGTCTCGGCGAGCCGGCTCAACGTGCGGGTCATCCCCTCCAGGGCGGCGATGCGCCGGCGCAGGTCCGCGACGTGCTCCAGGGCCACGGCCTTCACCTCGGCGCTCGCTCGCCCGCGGTCGCGCCACAGGGCGAGGAGCGTCCGGATGTCCTCGACGGAGAAGCCGAGGTCGCGGGACCGGCGGATGAAACGCAGGGCATGGAGATCGGAGGGCCCGTAGAGGCGGTAGCCGCCCGGCGTGCGGGCGGCGGGCGCGACGAGGCCGGTCTCCTCGTAGTAGCGGATCATCTTGGCCGAGACGCCCGTGACGCGCGCCGCCTCGCCGATGGTCACGGGCGCCGTGGTCACGACTCCCCCCCTGCCCGACGCAGGCGCAGGGCGTTGGCGAGGACGAAGACGCTCGACAGGGCCATGGCGCCGGCCGCCAGGACCGGCGACAGCAGCGGCCCGCCGAACGCGTGAAGGGCCCCCGCCGCCACGGGGATCAGGGCGACGTTGTAGGCGAACGCCCAGAACAGATTCTGGCGGATGTTGCGCATCACCGCCCGCGACAGGCCGAGGGCCGTGACGAGGCCCTCCAGGGCGCCCGACATCAGCACCACGTCGGCGCTCTCGACGGCGATGTCCGTGCCCGTGCCGATGGCGATGCCGACCTCGGCTTCGGCCAGGGCCGGCGCGTCGTTGATGCCGTCGCCGACGAAGGCGACGGCGCCGTGGCGCGCCCGCAAGTCGCGCACGGCCTCGACCTTGCCGCCGGGCAGCACCTCCGCGAACACCGTCCCGATCCCCAGCGCCCGGGCCACGCTCTCGGCGGTGCCGCGCGCGTCCCCCGTCACCATGGCGACGGTCAATCCGCGCGCCTTCAGCGCGGCCACGGCTTCGACGGCACCGGGCTTGATCGGGTCGGCCACGGCGAGGAGGGCGGCGAGGCACCCGTCGACGGCAACGTAGAGGGGGCTGCGCCCCTCCGCGTCGAGGGACGCCGCCCGTGTGGCCAAGTCTCCGGTGGCCAAGTCTCCGGTGGCCAAGTCCCCGGTGGCCAAGTCCCCGGCCGCCAAGTCCCCGGCCGCCGAGTCCCCGGTGGCCAAGTCCCCGGTGGCCAAGTCCCCGGTGGCCAAGTCCCCGGTGGCGATGCCGAGACGCGCCATGTGGCGGGCGGCGCCCACGGCCACCGCACGTCCGCCGACGCGGCCGGCGATCCCGAACCCCGGAACGGCCTCGAACCCCGTCACCGCTCCGAGGCCGAGCCCCCGCGCCTCGGCCGCCGCCACGATGGCCCGCGCGATGGGGTGCTCGGAGCGCGATTCGAGGGCGGCCGCCAGGGCCAGGACCTCGTCGGCCGAGAACCCCGGCGCCGGATGGAGGTCGGTCAGGCGCGGCCGGCCCTCCGTCAGGGTACCGGTCTTGTCGAGGGCGACCGTGCGGACGTCGCGCAGGGCCTGCAGGGCGGCGCCGTTGCGGAACAGCACGCCGCGTTCCGCCGCGCGACCGGTTCCGACCATGATCGAGGTCGGGGTCGCCAGTCCCATGGCGCACGGGCAGGCGATGATCAGCACCGCGATGGCGTTGACGAGGGCGAATCCCAGGGCCGGGCTCGGGCCGAGGACGAGCCATGCGAGGAAGGTGAGCGCGGACGCCGCCATCACGGCGGGGACGAACCAGGCGGTGATTCGATCCACTAGGGCCTGGATCGGCAGCTTGGCGCCCTGCGCCGCCTCGACCATGGCGACGATCCGCGCCAGGGCCGTCTCGGCGCCGACGGCGCCGACAACGAGGTCGATGCTGCCGGTGGTGTTGAGGGTTCCGCCGATGACCGTGGCGGCGGTGCCCTTGGACACCGGTACGGCCTCGCCCGTCACCATGCTCTCGTCGACGTAGGTCGTCCCCGCGACGACGGTGCCGTCCGCCGCGACGCGCTCGCCGGGCCGCACCCGGACCACGTCGCCGAGCCGCAGCTCCGCCTGAGCCACGGACACTTCCGCGCCGTTCCGGATCACGCGGGCGGTGGCCGGCGCCAATCCGACGAGGCGCGCGATGGCGGCGCCCGTGCGGCCCTTGGCCCGCGCCTCCAGGGTGCGGCCGAGCAGGATGAGGGTGACGATGAGGACCGCCGCCTCGAAATAGAGATGCGCGGTACCGGGCGGCAGCCGGTCCGGCGCGAAGACCGAGACCAGGGAATACAGGTAGGCGGCCCCCGCCCCGAGGGCGACGAGGGCGTTCATGTCGGGGCGGCCGCGCGCGAGGGCCGGGATGCCGTGGCCGAAGAACCGGCGACCGGGACCGGCCAGGACCAGGGTCGCCAACGCGGCCTGGACCCAGGCGAACCCGGCTCCGCCGACGACGCCAGCGAGGCCGGGAACGAGGTGGCCGCCCATGTCGATCACCACGATGGGGGCCGACAGGACGGACGCGGCGACGAGATCGCGCCGCACGGTGACGCTCTCCTCAGCCCAGCGCTCTCCGCGTTCGGGTGCGGCACCGCCGGACGCCGCCGCGGGCTCGTAGCCGGCCCGGCGGACGGCCTCCGCCAAGTTCTCGAAGGCGACCGCTCCCTCGGCGTGACGCACGGTGGCCCGGCCGGTGGCGAGGTTGACGGAGGCCGCGGTCACGCCCGGGACACCGGCCAGGGCCCGCTCCGCCCGGCCGACGCAGGACGCGCAGGACAGGCCGCCGACCTCGACCACCGTCGTCGCCTCGGGGACGGCGTAGCCGGCCCGGACGATGGCGGCCACGGCCGCATCGGCGTCGGCTCCGGCGAGGTGCAGGCTCGCCCGGCCGGTGGCGAGGTTGACGGCGACCTCCGAGGCGCCCGGCAGGGCCGCCAGGGCACGCTCGACCCGGCCGACGCAGGACGCGCAGGACAGGCCGGTGACGGGCAGGTCGAGGCGGCGGGAGGGGGAAGCGGGAGACGGTGTCATTCCCCCGATGTGGGGCTTCCCACGGTGGGAAGGTCAAGGGCCGCCACGGGTTCGACAGGCCAGCCCCGCGCCGTGCGCGGTTCTCCGCGATGCGTCGTTGGGTTGCTAACCCGCCTCGGAACCGGACGCCGTTCCGGCCTCGGCGACGAATTCGGGAAAGAACGCCCGCACGGTGGTGCCGGCGCCCGGCGCGCTCTCGATGACGAGGCGGCCGCGATGGCGGTTGACGATGTGCTTGACGATGGCGAGGCCGAGGCCCGTGCCGCCCTGATCGCGGCTCGAGGCGACGTCGACGCGGTAGAACCGCTCCGTCAGGCGGGGAATGTGCTCGGGCGCGATGCCGGGGCCCTCGTCGCGCACGGACAGCACGATGCGGGCGCGCCGCGGCGGCATCTCGTCCCGCTCGACGGAGACCACGACCCGACCGCCGCTGGCGCCGTACTTCACCGCGTTCTCGACGAGGTTCTCGACCACGCGCAGGAGTTCGTCGCGCTCGCCCGGCAGGCGGTGGACGCCCTCCGCCTCCAGGGTCAGTTCGACGCCGCGCTCGCGGGCCAGGGGTTCCTGGGTGTTCACCATCTGGCGGGCGATGCCGGCGAGATCCACGGGCTTCGTCGGGGCCACGTGCTCGCGCAGCTCGATGCGGGACAGGGACAGGAGATCGTCGATGAGGCGCGTCATGCGATGCGCCTGGGTCTTCATGATGGCCAGGAAGCGCTCGCGCGCCGGCGCGTCGTTGCGGGCCGGCCCCTGCAGGGTCTCGATGAACCCGAGGAGGGACGCGAGCGGCGTGCGCAGCTCGTGGCTGGCATTGGCGACGAAATCGACCCGCATGGCCTCGAGGCGCCGGGCGGAGGTGAGGTCGCGCAGGAACAGGACGACGTTGGGCTGTCCGCCCGCCGGACCGTCCGGCATGGGCAGGGCGCCGATCTGCACCTCGAAGGCGCGCTCCGTCGGCACGCGGGTGGTGTAGAGGGTCTTCAGGGGGGCGCCCGTGCGCAGCACCTCCTCGATTCCGTCGAGGACGTCCGGCGCGCGCAGGGCGAACGAGAGCGGGTGGCGCAGCTTCAGGGCCGGCAGGAGGGCGCGCGCGGCCGGGTTGACCTCGATGACCACGGCGCGCCGGTCCACGAGGATCACGGGATCGGGAATGTTGGCCAGCAGCGCCTCGGCGACGGAGTGCCGGGTCCGGGCCGCCGCCTCCGGCGTCACCTGGATGCGCGTCCGGAACAGGCTGCCGACGAGGCCGCCGACGACGAGGGCGGCGACCGACGCCGCGATCCACGGCGCGTCGAGGGCGCCGCGTACCCAGGCGACCAGGCCGAAGGTGACGCTCGCGCACGCGGCGGCGGTCCAGGCGGATCGTCGCGCGCCTCGTGCCATACTGCTCCCCAGCGCCATCCTTCCGGCGGCGTTACGTCCCTTCGGCCCGGCGCCGGGTGCGCCTGAGGACCTCGTAACCGCCCAACATCAACAGGGCGATGACGAACGGAACGAGATAGTAGCAGACCCGGAACAGCAGGAGGGACCCGAGCACCTGATCGCGGGGCAGGCTGGAGAGGGCCAGCAGGATCGTCGCCTCGAACACCCCGAGGCCGCCCGGCGCGTTCGAGGCGATGCCGAGCATGGCCGCCAGGACGTAGATCGCCACGAAGGTGGTGAAGCCGATGGAGGTCCCGGCCGGAAGCAGGACGTAGAGGGTGGCGGCGGCGGCGCACACGTCGCCGATGCCCACCACCATCTGGCTGAGGGACACGGAAGCGCCCGGCAGTTCGAGGCGCCAGCCCTTCACGCGCACGCTGCGGCGCTTGAGCGAGACCCAGGCGAGGTAGGCGACCACGGAGAGAAGTGCGGCGAGGCCGACGCCCTGGTTGAGGCGGATGCTGGTGAAGGTGAGCCCGGCGAGCTGCCCGGCCTCGGCGATGAGGCTCAACCCCAGCACCACCCCCATGCCGAGCCAGAAGGTGAAGCCGGCGATCACCGTGAGGGCCGCGATCTTGGCCGCACTCAGGCCCCGGCCAGAATAGATCCAGTAGCGGATGGTGCCCGCCGTCAGCAGGGGGAAGCCGAGGGTGAAGCTCACGGCGTAGCTCGTGAACGAGGCAAGTGCCGTGGTCCGGTACGGCACCGTGATCTGGAGCTGGCGCAGCGCGAGGGCGTCATAGCAGGTGAGGAACAGGTAGCTGACGGCCACGAACAGGAAGGCGAGGCCGAGCTGTCCTGGCGTCGCCGCCGTGAAGGCGGCGTGGAGTTCGGCCCAGGTGACGGTCTCGACGAGCCGCCACAGGACGAAGACGGAGACGGCGAAGATCACGATGCTGGCGATGGTGCCGATCCAGGCGTAGCGACCCTTCATCGAGCGCTTCGGCTTGGGATCGGCCACGGGCTCGCCCGGCGCGACGGTCGGCGCATCGGCGTCGATCGCCTCGGCCCGGCCGAGGTCCTTGTGCTGTCCCGCAAAGTTCATCGTGTCGGCGTCCGCCTCCGCCGGGCGGCCCCGCTCGACCTCGACGGCGGCATGGGTGTCCCGGGCTTGTGCCGGACCGCGGCCCGTCGCCCGCATTTAGGGGCATCGGCCGCCAATTGCCAGCGACGGGCCGATCTTGCCCGTGGGCCGGGCGGGGTGTCGAGGTATCGTCAGGCGAGGAATGTGGCCGCCTGAGTGAAGCCGTCGCGTATGCGCATCGCGACGTTCGGCGATGTGCAGACGTAGGTCGGGCTCGGATGCGGCACCGCGATCACCGGCCGGCCGGGGCGCAGGGTCGCGAGGGCGGGGCGGCTCAGGCCGGCGACGCGGCCGGCGAGAACCACGACGGCGAGGCGCGGCAGGCAGGCGATCAAAGGTTCGAGATAAGGGGCCGCGGCGGCAACCTCGGAACGGCGGGGGGCGCGGTTGAGGGCATCGGGCGCGTGGATCACCCACGGGACGGCGTTCCAGATCAGGGTGTCGGCCCGCGCGATCCCGGCCTCGGACAGGAACCGGAACAGGTTGGCGGCCGTGCCCGTGGGATTGTCGCGCGAGACGAAACCGCTGCCCCGGGGCCCGGGGGTCTCCAGCAACAGCAGGAGGCGTGCGTCGGCGCCGCCATCCAGGGGATCGGGCTCGGGCACGGCCGCGTCGCGCTCGGCCGCGATGCGGCGGGCCAGGGCGCGGATCGGCGCCAGATGCGCGCCCGCCAGGAGCGCGCGGCGCGCGGCGAGGCGGGCGGGCTCGCCGAGGCTTTTCGGCTTATCCGGCATCGCCGAAAAGGCGTGCAAGGCCGGTCGGCAACGCGCCCCCGCGGTGGAAGCGCTCGACGCCGCCCTCCCGCGCCAGCTGCGCGGTGAGGTTGTCGGCGCCGCCGAACTGGAAGCCGAGCTGGCTGGCGTAGGCGGCGCAGGCGGCACGCTTCGCCTCCTGTGCGTCGGCGTCGAAGGCGATGGTCTGAACGGGAAGGTCGGCGAAGCGATCGCGCAGGGGTTCGCGCGGCGCGGCATCGCGGACGGTGTAGGGAAAATCGCGCCACCACAGGATGGGAATGGCGGGTGCCAGCTCCATGAGGGCGCGCACGGCCTGGATGTGATCGACATGGCCGCCGACGGCCTGAGGCGCGAGGATCAGGTCGGGTGCCGTCTCGGCGATGAGGTCGGCCAGGGCCCGCGTCAGATCGGGAACGATGCCGTCGTCGGACCTGACCTCAGCGAAGAGTTCGGGCGCGCTGGCATAGCCCCGGTGGGGCGCTTCGCGGAACGGCAGGTGCCGCGGTGGAGCGATGCCGAGGGCCTGGGCGGCGTCCCTGTCCTCGTCCCGGCGCAGGGCCATGTAATCGACCTCCGGTCCGAGGCCCTTGTCGGTCTGGCAGGCCAGGGCGAAGCCGGTCGGATCGGCCACCGAGCCGGTGAACAGCGTCGCCATGGTGACGCGCCAGCCCGCCCGCGCCAGGAGGGCGAGGGTGCCGCCGCAGGAAAAGGCGGCATCGTCGAGGTGCGGCGAGAGGGCGAGGGCGGCCGGCATCAGAGCAGGTGCGGCTCGGCGCGGAAGCGGCAGGTCGGATCGTGCGGCAGATCGCCAGAAAATTCCGTCGCCGGCTTTGAATCCGCCACGGCCGCATAGACCTCCATGATCTGGCGTCCCACGGCCCCCCAGGAATAGACCCGACGGCATTCCTCGAGGCCGTCGCGGGCGAGGCGGGCGCGCAAGCCGTCGTCCTCGATCACGCGGGTCAGGGCCTGCGCCAGGGCCGGCACGTCGCCGGGCTGAACCATGAGGCCGTTCTCGCCGTCGCGCAGGCAATCGGAGACGCCGACCGAATGGGTCGAGACCACGGCGAGACCCGCCGCCATGGCCTCCAGGATGGTGTTGGAGAACCCCTCGGCGTAGGTCGGCGACACGAACACGTCGGCCTGGCGGTACAGGTCCGGCACGGTGTCGTAATCGGCGTAGCCGGTGAAGCGGATCTCGGCCTCCGAAAAGTTCAGTTCGGCGGCGCGGGCCTTGGACGAGTCGACGTCCGGACCGATGCCCGAAATGACTGCTTCGAACGGCACGCCCCCCGCGCGCATGAGCCCGAGGGCGTCGATGAAATCGAGCACACCTTTCCGGCGGTCGACGCGGCCGTGGTAGAACAGGCGCACGGGGCCGGCATGGTCGCCGGGTCCCGGCGTGAAGCGGCCGGTGTCGACGGCGCCCGGCACGATGGTGAAGCGGGCCGGGTCGGAGCCGAGGCGATCGCAGACCTCGCCTACAAAAGACGCGCCGCCGATGAGGAGGGCGTTGGCATGGGCCAGAACCTCGCACATGGCGACGCGGTGGGTCTCGCAGCACGAGCCGACCCAGTGGCCGTCCCCGCCCTGGATCGACACCACCGTCGGCACGCCGATCTCCTTGGCCGCCAGCAGCGTCGCCCAGCCGGTGGGGTAACCGTACTGGGCGTGCAGGATGTCGAAGGGTCGCCGCGCGTGCTCGGCCCGGATGGTCGCCACCATGGTGTCGATGTCGCGCTCGAAATCACCGTCCGTCTGCTCGCCGGTCTGTTCGAGGCCGATGACACGGACGCCGGGCACGGCCGGGGGCGGCCCGCCGCCGTAGACGCGGGTGCCGAAGGCGTCGCCGCGATACTGGCTGATCATCGTGACGTCGTGGCCGGCGCCGACGAGTTCGCGCAGGAGGTTCTGGGCGTAGACGCTCATGCCGGAAATGGCCGGGAAGTAGCGACGGCTGACGAAGCAGATTCTCAATGCACCGGCTCCGCCTTGTGCTTGCGGCAAACGCGCAGGAATTGGAGGGAGGCCGGGACCATGACGTCGGCCCTGTGGCTCTCGCGGGAGAGCTCGACGCAGACGAGTTTTTGGAAGCCGACGGCGTCCAAGGCATCGAGGACGCCCGGCACGTCCATGTCACCCTCGCCGAAGGGCAGGTGGATGTGCTCGCCGCGCTTCATGTCCTCGATGGCCACCGTGCCGATGCGGTCGTTGAACTCGGCCACCGCGGCGGCCGGATCGCGCTCGCCGGTGACGAGGCAGTGGCCGGTGTCGAGGGCGAGGTGCAATCCGTCGACGGACAGGGCGGCGAAGTCGTCGAGGGTCTCGATCAGCATGCCGGGTTCGGGCTCCAGGCACGGCACCACGCCCTTGGCGCGGGCGTACTCGGTCACCGCGACGAGGCCCTCGTTCAGCCAGTGCCGGGCTTCCGCATGGTCGATGCCGGGCTTCGGCACGCCGGCCCAGAACGAGACCGCCTCGGCGTGGAGGATGTCCCCGATCTCGATGGCGCGCTTGAGGAAACCGACGCGGCGGGTGCGTCCGGCGGCATCGCCGCTCACCAGGGTCGGCTCGTGCTTGGCCTTCGGGTCGAGGAGGAAGCGGGCGCCGGTCTCGATCACCACGCCGAGGCCGAGGCGCTGGAGCCGGCTCGACAGGGCCTGCGCGTCCTGCACCCAATGCTCGGCGAAGGGGTCGAGGTGGTGGATGTCGAGGGTGAGGGCAACGCCCTGGTAGCCGGCCTCGGCGATGAGATCGACGGCGTCGGCAAGGCGATGGTTGGCGGTGCCGTTGGTGTTGTAGGCAAAGCGCAGGCTCATTCGCCCGTCCCCTGCTGGGCCAAGCGGAACGGCGCGTGGTGCGATTCCGGTTCGCGATAGAGGGGGTAGTGCGACCCGACGATCCGGTCGGCCAGCGCCGTGTCGAACAGGGGCTGCCCGCCGAAGCGCTCCAGGGCCTCGAGGGTCAGGCGCACGGGCCGCAGGGTCTCGCTCGCGTCTCCGAACCGGATCAGCGGATGGTCGCGTTCGATGAGCTTTTGCGTGTTGCGCTCGCCGATGCGGTGGTAGCTCATGGTCTCGACCTCGAGGCCCGGCACGATGGCCTTGACCACGCCGACCGAGCCGCCGGGCGGGGCGCAATCGACGTAGAGGACATCGAAGCCTGCGTCTTCCAGGCGGTCGCGGGCGATGCGGCCGCGGGCATGCCCGTCGGGGGCGGCCGTCGTCGGCAGATCCGAAAACTTCTTGGTGCCGCGCTCGGAATAGACCGTGTCGCGCAGGGTCGCGGCCAGATCCTCGGGCGGCAGGACGATCCATTCGAGCATGGCCTTCAGGGCCCGGCTCTCTTCGAGGTCGAGGCTCGGCAGGGCCTTGTCGATGAAGGCCTGGACGTAGCCCGGCGGGGTGACGCGCTCGGCGAAGGACAGGGGGCCATGGCCGAAGGCCTTGCGCACGCGCGCCGCCTGGAACTCGAGCAGCGCCTTGCGCAGGGCGCGCTCGCGGTCCGGGTCGCAGGCCTCGCCGCAGGCCGACAGGGCGATGGGCACGGGTGCGTCGGCGAGGTTGGTGTCGTGGCCGACCACGTAGATGTTGGTGAGGCCGAACTGGTCGGTGGCGAATTTCGGCAGGGCCTTGATGCCGAGCGCCTCCAGACGGTCGAGCATGCCCCGGGTCTCGGGACCGAGCCCCTCCGACAGGTCGAGCATCACACCCTGGTCGAGGGCCCGGAACAGCAGGCCGTTGCCATCGCGCTGCAGGAGTTCGAGGAGGCCGTGACCGAGGGCGAACGCGGTGTCGGGTCCGGCACCGAGGCCGTTGGTGATGAGGTTGGTGAAGGGCTTGTAGCCCTCCGACAGCTCGAAATAGTCCGTCGCGGCGATGTCGAGGGGCATCAGCACGGTCTCGCCCGTGCGGGCGCGGATGGCGGGGGTCCATTCGAGCACCGAGCCCCAGCCGATGGGGCTGCCGGCCGGCAGGCACAGGGTGAGCGGATCGGCGACGGAGCCGGCGCCGAACACCTTCACCAGGTCGTCGTAGCTGCCGCGCTCCTTCTTGCGGGGCATGACGGCCAGCGACGGCATGAGATTTTCGGCGATCTCCGCCACGGCGCCGATCAGGGCTTCGTCGTCCGTGGCGCCGTAGCCGATGCCGCTCGGCATGGCACCGATGAAGAACGGGTCGTCGAGGAACAGGGACACGAACCAGACCGGGATGCCGGTGCGATCCAGCGGTGCCAGGGGAAAGCCGACGATGCGGCCCTCCGGCAGGATGTCGAGATAGGCGCGCACGGGCTCCGGGAGCGACGCGGGCAGGCCCTCGATCCGGCGCTTGGCGCCGTGGGTGTAGGCGCGCGGAGCCTTCACGCGCGGATTGCGGGCTCTGGCGTCCTGATCGTGTTCGCTCACGTAATAATCCGTTCTCAGGCCAGGGCGTCGTAGGCGCGCGCCAGGAGCCGCATGGTGTGCAGGTCTCGGGCTGCGCTGTAGGCCTCCCGCTCCGCGGGACGCCGCAGGGCGGAGCCGAAGGCCCGCACCTGTTCGAGGAAGGGCGAGGCCGCGCCGTCGAAGGCGACACCCTCGGACAGGCCGGTTGACCCGTCGATGAACGTAAGGCTGCCGCCCGCCACCTGCCCCATGGTGTCGATGGCCGTGAGTTGCCCCCCGGTCCCCGTCACTTCCAAGCGCCGGCGCGGCAGGGCATCGGGGCAATTGTAGGCCACGTGCAGGTTGGCGAGCACGCCGGACTCCGTGCGGCCGATGAGGAGCGCGCCGTCATCGACGGCGTAGTCCTGGGCCCGGGTCTGGGTGAGGGCCGCGAGATCGACGATGGACTCACCGACGAGAAAGTCCACGAGGTCGAGGCCGTGGGGCGCGAGATCCATCAGGGCGCCGCCGCCGGCCTTCTTCGGATCGATGCGCCAGTTGTCCTGGCCCGCCACCGAGGTCCAGGCCCGCGGCAGCCAGCAGGCATAGACGATCCGCACGGTGGTGACGGTACCGAGCCGGCCTTGCGCGATCCAATCGCGCATCGCCCGATGGGCGGGGTGATGGCGCTGATCGAAGGCGGTGCCGTAGAACGTGCCCTGTGCGCCGACCGCCGCCGCCATGGCTTCGGCGTCACTGAGGCTCGCCGCCATCGGCTTCTCGCACAGGATTGCCTTGCCGGACCCCGCCAGGGCCTCGATGGCCCCGCGGTGGAGATGGTTCGGGGTGGCGACGTAGACCGCCTCGACCTCGCGATCGGCCACCAGATCGGCGAGATCGGCGTAGGCGCGGGCTCCCAGCGCTTCGGCGGCCGCCCGCGACTCCGCGCCCGGATCGACCACGGCGACGAGGCGGTGGCCGGCCGCGCGGATGCCCGGCGCCATGTAGTCGCGTGCCACCCAGCCGAAGCCGACGATGCCCCAGGCGACGGAATCCATCACCAGCGCTCCGGCAGATCGACGTATTCGCGGGTCCGAATGCGGTCCGCCTCGGGCGTGTCGAGGCCGCCGCGCCAGTCGAGGGTTTCGGGTCCGTCGGAGTGGATCGGATAGGTCGCGCGACCGGAATACTCGGCTTCGTAGCGCTCGGACGGCCACGCGATGACGTAGCCGCCGGCGGGATCGGGCACGTAGAGGGGGTTGAGGCGCAACGATGCGCCCACGCGCGGCAGGGTGATGCCATCGACGATGGCCCGCGGCGCCGGGCGCATGCCGGGACCGGCGACGACGGAGAAGGCTTCGACCTCGGTGAGTTCGCTGGGTGCGCGCGGTGACGGCGCCCGTGCCTCGACGAGGGCGCGGGTGAGGTCGGCGTCGTCGTAGACGAGGCCGTCGGGGAACAGCTCCTCAATCTCGCCCGCCGAGACGGCCCGGCCGGCGGAGAAGCCCGGCCTCCCGCTGTTGTGGATGTGGCTCAGCACGAGCCAGCCGTCGTCGCCGGCATTCTGGCGCAGGTTGTCGAGCACCTCGGCCTTGCCGTCGAGAAAATAGAAGGCGTCGTTGCAGACCACGAGATCGACGGGTGCACCGGGAATCGGCCAGTGGGGCGAACCGGCGTCGAAGCAGATGAGCTGGACGTCCGCCCCCACCACCCAGTGCCGGGCGACCCAGAGCTTGGCGAAGACCACATCGGCGCCGGAGACCTTGAGGCCCCGCATGGAGAAATCGCGCAGGTAGTGGCCGATGCCGCAGGCGAACTCGAACACGCAGACGGGGTCGTTCCAGTGCGCCTCCAGGAGGGCGAGACCGGCGAGGTAGGTCGGATCGCTCCAACGATGGACGAAATAATCGCCGACGCGCCCCCAGCCGAGGAGGCGCACGGCATCGCGCAGGCTGAACTTGGCCCGCTCACGCACGAGTTCGTGCAGGTCGAGGGTATCGGCCGGCGGACCGGTCCACCAATCGTCCTGATCGGCGAGCAAGCCTTCCAGGGCGAGGCCCGCCTCGCCCGCATCAAGGAGCTTGAGGGTCCGCGTGACGAGCTCGGCGCGGTTCGTCCGAAGATAGGGAATGCCGTCGATGACGGGCCAGCGGGCCCCCGTCCCCGCTTCGCGCAGGGAATGGGGCGTGTCGGCCTTCAAGGGCTCGCCGGTCTCGGGCGAGTAGAGTGCGAAGGGAATCATGGCACCGTGTCCGCGTGATCGAACCTGTGGATCACGGGATATGCATGTCCGTCAGGACACGATCATGAAACCCCTTCACCGGGCCGGCATGGACGAGTTCCATGTCGTCGAGGACGATCGCCATGGTCAGGCCGGCCGCACGCAGGTGCTGGGCGATCTGGAGGACACGGTCGATGCAATCGGCGGCATGGAAGGCTCGGCCCTCCGCCGTCGCATCGTCGGGCAGGACGGCGCGGGCGCGCTGGACGGTCTCGCGCAGGGGCGGATCGAGTTCATCGAGCGCCCACTGATTGGTGCGGGCCATGATCGGCCCGAGATGGTCGCCAAGCAGCATTTCGCCGGTGAAGCCGGCATCGGGCATCGCGGCGTTGTGGAAATGGTGGCTCATGGCGGCCAGGAACACCAGGGTCGGGTCGGCCCGGTAGAATGGGCTCAGGACGACGCCGTACACCGCCACCATCAGGCAATGCTCGGCGTGATTCTCTGGCGGCTCCAGCAGGATGCGGGGCTTGCCCGGACAGGTGACCCCGGCGCGGGGCTGATGCGCCAGGGCGGAGACGAAGGCCGGAAGCGATCCCGGCAGAGCGCTGCTGGTCCCGCGCAGGCGCGCCCGCAACCGGTCGCGCAGGGCCGGATCGACGGCATCGGTGACGGCATCGAATCCGGCGACAAGTACGTCGGACGCCGCCTGGTGTTCGAGTCCGGCGGCGGCGAGGAACGCCGCGTCGAGGTCGCAGAGCCGCGCGGCGGCGAGCGCCTTGGCGGTGATGTCGAGGGCGACATCCTCCGCCGCCGCGCCGCCCGTGAGGGCACCCCAGCCCTGCGCGAACAGGCGCTCGGCGATGGAGCCGAGACGCCCGGCCGAATGGACCCGCTTCAGGTCGTTGAGTTCGACCAGGAGCGGGCGCAGGGCGAGGGGGGCGGCCGCGCCGCCCTCCGAGGAAGCCGACATCAGTTCACGCCGAGCCAGTCGAGGAGCATGGTCTGCTGCTTGCCGAAATCGTGCTCGGGGCCGCGACCGTTCTTGACCATGGGTGCCTTGAAGAACGACGAGAGCTGCTCCTGCACGCCACCGTCGCCGCGCGTCTTGGCGAGATCGAGGACGCGGGCGATCTCGATGACGAGGGGGGCCGCCAGGATCGAGTCCTTGCAGAGGAAGTTGACCTTGATCTGCATGCGCTGACCGAGGAAGCCGGTGACGTCGATGTTGTCCCAGGCTTCCTTGTCGTCGCCGCGCGGGCGGTAATAGTGGATGTGGACCAGGTGGTCCTCGACGGGATAGCCGAGGATCGAATCCAGCACCGTGCCCTTGGTGTTGAGCTTGGACTGGAGCGAGTCCTTGTCGTTGAGGGCGAGGCCGTCGCGGTTGCCGAGGATGTTCGTCGAGAACCAGCCGTCGACGTGGAGGGCGCGGGCCTTGAGGGCGGGGGCCAGCACCGTCTTCATCATGGTCTGGCCGGTCTTGCCGTCCTTCCCGGCGACCGGGACGTTGAGGTCCTTGGCCATCTCCAGCAGCGCCGGCACGTCGGCGGCGACGCTCGGGGTGAAGTTGGCGTAGGGCACGCCGCTCTTGATGGCCGCGTAGGCGTAGAGCATCGCCGGGCTGATGGACTCGTCGCTGGAATCGAGGCCCTTCTCGAAGGCTTCCGGCGAGTTCAGGGTCGCGGCCGTGAGATCGGGCCAGCGCTCCGTCGAGGCGAGGTTGATCACCACCACATCGTCGAGATTGCTCTCGGCCTTGAACCGCCGCAGATCGTTGGCGATGACCGAGACCGCCTCGCGGTGATCGGCCGCCACGATGCGGTTCACGCCTTCGATGTTCTTGCAGAACTTGGCGCTGCCCACCGCCGGCCACGGCTTGATGCCCTTGAGCACCTGGGCGCCGTTCTCGATGTCCTGCGCCGTGAGCACGCCGTGCCCCGTCGCCGCGGAGGCGAGGTCGTCGTCGTTCAGATCCCAACCGGCGAAGACAAGATCCTTGTAATCGGCCAGGCCGGCGACGGAAAGACCGGCGAGGGGCAACCCGTCGAGGCGGTTCGATCCGGATTTGATCATCTCGATGCCTGCGATGGCGGTGGTGGCGACGGCGCCACCCATGCCAACGAACGCAACGCCGACTCGGCGACCGGTCTGCATGCTCATTGGAAAAAGGCTTCCTTCATTGGGTCCACGGGGATCGTCGCTCCACACATCGGAGCATTCCCTCGGGCCTTAGCTAACTGGACCGCTCGCGCGTCATTCCAAGTCCAGCGGGAGACGCTTTTTTGACGCGGTTCATCTGAACGGACGCCGAACGTTTCGTTAAAACTTCGTGAAAACAGAGCCTTAACCGTCCGTTAAGCGTGCCACGGTTGAATCACGGCGCTGTCCCATTCTGGTCACAGCCGGCGGCGAGACATCGCCGCGCTGAACACATCGAAGCCGCGCCCACGAAGGCAGCGGCACGAACAAGGATCAAGGATGGGGGTTTTCCCGGAGCCGGCGCCCCGCGCCGACGACGTGAGCCGTCTCGTGCCCAACGAGACCTTCAACGCAGATTCCTCCGTGGCCTGGCTGCCACGGACCGAGCGCCGCGCGCGCCGGACCCTCGCCAAAGCTGGACGCAGAGCCCTCGTCACCCTCGTGACCGGGCTCGCCCTCGGAGCGGCCCTGCCGCAGAACGCCCTGGCACCCGCCGCAGCCGCGCATGCCCGGATCGACGAGCGGGCCCTCAGCGCGCAGGCGCAAGCCCTGGCGCACACCGTGCAATCTCAGAACGCCGGCGAATGGACCGGGGTTCCCATCGTTGAGCAGGAACCTGCGACTGCGGTCCTGATCGCCGAGGATCTCGCGGGGCTCGCCCCGATCCGGGATGCCGCCGGAACCGAACGCCTGCGTTTCGGCGCCATGGAAGTCCCCCGCGAGATCGTGGACACCATCCTGCGCGCCTCCAGCGAGACCGGCGTCGATCCGGTCTACATGATGGCGCTCGCCGACAAGGAATCGAGCTTCTCCACCACGGTGAAGGCCGCCACATCCTCCGCCGAGGGCCTGTTCCAGTTCCTATCGAGCACCTGGCTCGAACTGATCCGGACCTACGGCGCCCGCCATGGTCTCGAGGGCGAGGCCGCCGCCGTCACCGGACGCGGCGGCGCCATCACCATCGCGGACGACACCCTGCGCACCCGTGTCCTGCGCCTGCGCCAGGACCCCTACACCGCCGCCCTGATGGCGGGTGAACTCATCAAGCGCGACCGCGGCCGGATCGAGCAGCGCATCGGCCGCGATCTCACCACGGCCGAGCTCTACTTCGCGCATTTCCTCGGCACGGCGAGCGCCGGACGCTTCCTCGCCCTCAACGCGGAGAAGCCCGGCCAGGTGGCCAAGCAGGTGTTCAAGGCGGCCGCGCGGGCCAATCGCAGTCTGTTCACGGAGAAAGCCGGCAAGGGCTGGCGCAGTCTCACGGTGGCCGAGGTCCGCGAAAAGATCGGTGGCATGATCGACCGCCGCCTCGACCGGTACGAGGGCGTGGCGGCGCTGGCCGCCCCCGAGGTCAAGGTCGAGCTCCCGACCCTGGAGGCCGAGGCCGGAGAAGCGGCGCCCATCCATCGCGTCCGGGTGACCGAGGCGACGGCGGCCGACTGAATCGTGGGAGCGTAGCCGCCCGGGAAAAATTCAGTCTAGAACCGGGACACGCGACGGCCCCGCCCCCGTGGGTGCCGACGACCGTCGAGTGACCCCATGAGCTCCGTCGATCCCGAACGTCCGCATCCCGATGGGACCTCGCCGCAGGACGCCCCCGGCAAGTTTACGTCTGGCAAGGGTGCGTCCGCCGAGAACGAGGCCGCCCAGGCCCGTGCCGCGGCCCGCGAAGCGGCGGCGGCGGCCCGCACCCTCGGGCGACAGCTCGGTGTCCTCTTGGGGAGTGCGGCCCGCACGGGCGGACGTGGCGCCGCCGGTGCCGCGCGCGCCTCGGGCCAAGCCTTCACCCGCCTGGCCGGCCGCCTGAAGTCCGCCCGGCGCCCCGGTGCGGACATTGAGGCGGTATCCGCCGCCACGGCCCCAGCTCCCTCGACGGCCGCCGCCGTCCCGCGCGCGGGTCGGGCCGGACGCCTGAGTCGGCGGCCGATCCTCCTGGCCGTCCTCGCGCTCGTCGCCCTGCCCGTAACCCTGCTCGCGGGCCTCGTCCTCTACAGCTTCGTCACCCTTCCGCCGCTGGGCGGGGTGGTGCCGGAGGCGGGCCAGCGGGCCCTCACCGTGGAGGCCGATGACGGCCGGGTCTTCGCCACCCGCGGCGCGTTCCAGGGCCAGAAGCTCGTCGCGGCCGACCTCCCGCCGCACATGGCGCAGGCCATCATCTCCATCGAGGACCGGCGCTTCCGGTCCCATTGGGGCGTCGATCCGCGCGGGCTCCTGCGGGCGATGTGGCGCAATACGTCGGGGGGCGGCGTGCGCGAGGGCGGCTCGACCATCACGCAGCAATATGTCCGCCTCACCTCCCTGACGCAGGAGAAGACCCTGCGGCGCAAGATTCAGGAAGCGTTCCTGGCGCTGCGCGTCGAGGCGACCATGTCGAAGGACGACATCCTGCTCGGCTACCTCAACACCGCCTATTTCGGAGCCGGCGCCTACGGCCTCGACGCCGCCGCCCGGCGCTACTTCGGCAAGGGCGCCAAGGCCCTGACATTGCCGGAAGCCGCGATGCTGGCCGGCCTCGTGCGCGCGCCCTCCCAGCTCGCCCCCACCCGCAATTTCGGCGGCGCCAAGGAGCGGGCCGACGTGGTGCTCCAGACCATGGTGGAGACGGCAGCCATCACGGCGGCCGAGGCCGACAAGGCCCGCGCCCAGACCATCACCCTGCGCACGCCGCCCGAGACCCCGCCGGGCACGAACTACTTCCTCGACATGGTCTCGGGCGAGGCCAAGCGCCTGGCCGACACCACCGGGGACGTCACGGTTCGCACCACCCTGAACCTCGACCTCCAAAGTCTGGCCGAGGGCGTCGTCGCCCGGCGGATGGACGCGGAAGGGGCCAAGAAGAAGGCCTCCCAGGCGGCCATGGTGGTGATGAACAAGGAGGGCGCCGTCCTCGCCATGGTGGGTGGGCGCGACTACGAGGACAGCCAGTTCAACCGCGCCACCCAGGCCAAGCGCCAGGCCGGCTCCCTGTTCAAGCTTTTCGTGTATCTCACGGCCTACGAGAACGGGTTCTCGACCGAGACCGTACTGGTGGATCGCCCCGTTCAGATCGGGGACTGGGAGCCGCAGAACTCCACCGGGCGGTTCAAGGGCGCCATGCCCCTGCGCTCGGCCTTCGCCCAGTCGGTGAACACCGTGGCGGCGCAGCTCGCCGACGAGATCGGCATCCAGGCCGTCATCGCCACGGCCCGTCGCCTCGGCGTCGCCTCCGAGCTGCCCAACGTGCCGAGTCTCGCCCTCGGTTCGGCCGAGGTGACCCTGCTCGAGATGACCCGCGCCTATGCGGGCGTCTCGGCCGGGGCCGTCCCCGTCGACGCCCACAGCGTCCACGCCATCCGGGGCGGCGCGCCGCAGCCGCTCTATCTGCGCCCCGAAACCCGCTCCGGCACGGCCCTGCCGACGGAGGCGCGGGCGATGATGCTGGATTCCCTCCAGGCCGTGGTCGATGGCGGCACCGGCAAGGGGGCGCGGGTGTCGGGCATGCCGGTGGGCGGCAAGACCGGCACGACGCAGGATTATCGCGATGCCTGGTTCGTCGGGATGACGCCGGACCTCGTCGTGGGCGTCTGGGTCGGCAACGACGACAATTCGTCCATGAACCGGGTCGGGGGCGGCGACATCCCGGCCGCCCTGTTCCGGGACTTCGTGCAGCGCGCCGCCGCGCAGATGGCGCGCGGCCGCAAACGCCCCTCCGCCGCCCGGGCCGAGCCGGCACCGGCCCGGGACGTGGCGCCCGCCGCCGCGGGCGCGGCCATCCGCGGCGTGCCCGAGGTGGTCGATACCGGAACCCTCGCCTTCCGCGGTCGCACGGTGCGGCTCCTCGGCGTCGACGGCGAGGGCGGGGCGCTGGCCCGGCAGCTCGCCCGGTACCTGCGCCGCCGCGAGGTCGCCTGTACCGCCGCGGCGGGCGCCGAGGCCGGCCCCCTGCGCTGCCAGATCGACGGCGACGATCTGGCCTCCCTCATCCTCGCGGCGGGCGGCGCCCGGGCGTCGGAGGATGCCCCGGCCGATCTGCTGGCCGCCGAGGAGCAGGCCCGCTCCGAACGCGCCGGGTTGTGGCGGCGGGAGCGCTGAGGCGGCGGAGGCTCGTGGGACGGGCCTCCTATCGGAACGGCGGCTCGTCGAAGCTCCG
The DNA here is from genome assembly GCF_001422375.1 of Methylobacterium sp. Leaf99. Classification (GTDB taxonomy): domain Bacteria; phylum Pseudomonadota; class Alphaproteobacteria; order Rhizobiales; family Beijerinckiaceae; genus Methylobacterium. The sequence goes on from NZ_LMMU01000001.1 coordinate 424,848, forward strand.
CAACTTGCGCGAATGCAATCCGTGACGGTCGGCCCGCAGGATATCGAGGGCCGACAGGCCGATGAGGAGGTGCTCGGCGACGGCCCGCTCGTAGAAGGCGTTGGCCGCGCCCGGCAGCTTGATCTCGCCGTGGAGCGGCTTGTCGGAGACGCACAGCAGGGTGCCGTAGGGCACCCGCAGGCGGTAGCCCTGGGCCGCGATGGTGCCGCTCTCCATGTCGACGCCGATGGCGCGGGAGAGGTTGATCCGCCGCCGCTCCTGGGAAAAGCGCAGCTCCCAGTTCCGATCGTCGTAGGTCACTACGGTGCCGGTGCGCAGGCGGCGTTTGAGGGCGTCGCTCGCCTCTCCGGTGACGCCGGCGGCCGCCGCCTGGAGGGCGAGCTGGACCTCCGCGAGCGCCGGCACCGGCACGTCCGGCGGCACGAGTTCGTCGAGGATGCGGTCCCGGCGCAGATAGCCGTGGGCGAGGACGTAGTCGCCGATGGTCTGCGACTGGCGCAAGCCGCCGCAATGGCCGACCATGAGCCAGCAATGCGGACGCAGGACCGCGAGGTGATCGGTGATGGTCTTCGCGTTCGAGGGGCCGACGCCGATATTGACCAGGGTCGTGCCCTGCATGGTCCCGTTGGGGCCGCGCGCCACGAGGTGGTAGGCCGGCATCTGGTACTTGTGCCAGGGCGAGGCGGCGATGAGGGCGGCGGGATCGACGGAGGCCGCTTCCGCCCGCGACACCGAGATGCCGCCCGGCAGGATCATCCGCTCGAACCCGTCCTCGCCCCGCGCCAGCCGCTCCAGCCCGTGCCGGATGAAGCCGTCGACGTAGCGGTGGTAGTTGGTCAGCAGTATCCACGGCTGCACGTCGCGCCAGTCGCAGCCGGTGTAGTGGACGAGGCGGCGCAGGGAGTAGTCGACCCGGATCGCGTCGAACAGGGCCAGCGGCCGGGGCGCGTCGGGTGCATCCTGCCACAGGCCGTCGGCGATCTCGTCGCCCACCACCGAGAGCAGGGGCACGGGAAAGTAGGTGGCGAGATCGCGCGGGGTCACGCCGCCGCGCCCGAGGTCGAGGCCCGGCTCGATGACGTAGGGATACGGGATTTCCTGGGCGCTCAGGCCGACTTCGAGGCTCGCCCCGTAATCGCGCACGAGGGGCGTCAGCTGTTCGAGGAGATACCCGCGAAAATGGCCGGGCTGCGTCACCGTGGTGGCGTAGGCGCCCGGCGCCTGGAACTTCGCCGTGGCGCGCGCCACCCGCGGCATCGGCCCCGAGGGCTGATAGGTGATGCGCAGCTCGGGGTAGCGGAACTGAAGCCGCTCCGTCGCGTCGGGGGCCGGGCCGCCGGCGAGGTAGCGGGCGAGGGCCGTCTGGAGCGCATCCGTGGCCCCCGCGTGCAGGGCGGCGAGCCGGTCCACGGCGGTCTCGGGATCGGAAACGGATTCCATCGGTCGCAATTCGTCGCGGATCACGGTGTCTCCTCGCTGAACCCTTCGCATCGGGCTGTACACCGCCGCCCTGTGCGACGCGACCGGCAGGGCTTGCGGCGGGCTAACGAAGCATCCGACATGCCGCTCTCAGCCGGAGTTCCACATGATGAACCAGACCGTCGAACGCCGCCCCGGCGAAGAGACCATCGCGCTGCCCGAGGCCCATGACGCGGGCGTGTACTTCATCGGCCGCATCCGCACGCCGTGGCCCGGGCGCTGGGACTGCCCGAAAAACGGTCTCCAGACCGACGCGGTCTGCACCCTGGTGCTCGATCCGGTCTATGCGCCCGGCCTGCAGAACCTCTCGGGCGCGAGCCACCTCATCGTGCTTTACTGGATGGACGAAGCCGCGCGCGACATCATCCGCCAGCGCCCGCGCCACGCGGGCGGCAGCCGGGGCACCTTCTCCCTGCGCTCGCCGGCGCGGCCCAACCCCATCGCCCTGTCGGTGGTGGAGAACCTCGGGATCGACGGCACCGGCGTCCGGGTGCGCGGCCTCGATTGCCGCGACGGCACGCCGCTCCTTGACATCAAGCCGTACTACGCCTCGACGGATTCGCGGCCCGACGCGGCGGTGGACCGCGCCGGGGCGGCGTGATCGGGCCAAGTGATCAGGCGGCGTGAACCTGCCCGTCGGCGCCATGGGTCCGGCGCGGCGTGCCCTTCGGCGGCGCCTTGATCCGGTACCAGCCGACATAGAGGGCCGGCAGGAAGAACAGGGTCAGGAAGGTGGCGGCCAGGATGCCGCCGATCATCGCGTAGGCCATCGGACCCCAGAACACCTCGCGGGCGATGGGGACGAGGCCGAAGCTCGCCGCCGCCGCCGTGAGCAGGATCGGCCGCATGCGGTGGCAGGTGGCGTCCACCACGGCGTCCCAGGGGGCCAGCCCGTCGCGCTCGTACTCGTCGATCTGCGTCACGAGGATCACGGAGTTGCGCACGATGATGCCGATGAGGGCAAGCACGCCGAGGATCGCCACGAACCCCATGGGCTTGTCGAACAGGAGCAGGGCCGCCGCGACGCCGATGATCCCGAGGGGCGCCACGCTCGCGACCAGGAAAAGCTTCTGGAAGCTCTGGAGCTGGATCATCAGGAACACCGCCATGGTGAGCAGCATCACGGGTGCCACGGCGGCGATGGGGCCCTGGCCCTTGGCGCTCTCCTCCACGGCGCCGCCCACCGCGAGGGTGTAGCCGTCGGGGAGCGACTTCGAGAAAGCGGTGATGTCCTTGTCGAGCTCGGTCACCACGGTCTGCGGCTGGGTCCCGTCCGCGATCGAGGCGCGGACCGTGATGGTCGGCAGGCGGTCGCGGCGCCAGACGATGGGCTGTTCCAGTTCGTACCCGATGGTGGCGAAGGCGAGCAGGGGCACCACGCTGCCGTTGGCCAGCGGGATCTGCAGGGTCTGGAGGGTGTCGAGGGAGTTGCGCTCCACCGCCTGGGCGCGCCCGACCACATCGACGAGGTAGATCGAATCCCGCACCTGCGTGATCGCCCGGCCGCCGACGATGCCGTTGAGAAGCCCGGCGATGTCCTCGGACGTGACCCCGAGCTGGCGGGCCTTGTCCTGGATGATGTCCACTTTCAGCACCTTGCCGGGCTCGTTCCAGTCGAAGGTCGGCACGTTGAGGTGGCCGTTGGAGCCGACGATGTTGGCGAGCGCCAGGGCATGCCCGCGCAGGGCCTGGAGATCGGGACCGCTGAGACGGTACTGCACCGGGCGTCCCACGGGCGGGCCGAGGTCGAGGGAGTGGATGAGGAAATCGGTGCCGACGAACTGTTCGCGGGCCAGCGCCTCGAGCTTCACCTTCATGCGCTCGCGCGCCTCGATGGATTTGGTCTCGATGACGATCTGGCCGAAGAAGGCGTTGCCGAGCTGCTGATCGAGGGGCAGGTAGAAGCGCACGGCACCCTGGCCGACATAGGAGCTCCAGCGCGCGATCTCGGGGTCGCCCTTCAGGGTCGCCTCGAAGCGGTCCATCTGCGCCTTCGTCTCGGCGATGCTGGCGTTCTGCGGCAGGGTCATGTCGACCAGGAGTTCGGGCCGGTCGGAGGCGGGGAAGAACTGCTGCTGGACGTGGCCCATGCCGACGATGGCGGCGGCCAGGAGACCGATGCAGGACGCCACCGTGGTCCAGCGCCAGCGCATGGCGGCGAGCAGCCCCGCGGTGAACATCCGCATGAGGCGGCCGGGCTTGTCGTGGTCCTTGTGCTTCATCTTCGCGGGCAGGAGCTTCACGCCGATGAGGGGCGCGAACAGCACCGCCACCACCCACGAAACAAGGAGCGAGGCGGCGATGACCACGAACAGGCTGTAGGTGTACTCGCCCGCCGAGGAGCCGTTGAAACCGATGGGCAGGAAGCCCGCCACGGTCACGAGGGTGCCGGTCAGCATCGGAAAGGCCGTGGAGGTGTAGGCGAAGGTCGCGGCCTTCTTGAGGCTGTCGCCGACCTCGAGACGCGCGACCATCATCTCGACGGTGATCATCGCGTCGTCCACCAGCAGCCCGAGGGCGATGATGAGGGCGCCCAGCGAGATGCGCTGGAGGGTGACGCCCATCACCTGCATCACCACGAACACGATGGCGAGCACGAGGGGGATCGACAGGGAGACCACGAGGCCGGCCCGCCAGCCGAGGCTGACGAAGCTGACGGCGAGCACGATGACCACCGCCTCCACCAGGGCCTTGGTGAAGCCGCCCACCGCTTCCTCGACGATCCTGGGCTGATCCGACACGAGATGGATGCCGACGCCCACGGGCAACTCACCCTCGAGCGTGCGCATCCGCGCCTTGAGGTCGTGACCGAAGGTGAGGAGGTTGCCGGACGGCTGCATGGCGATGGCGAGGCCGATGGCCGGCTCGCCGTTGAAGCGGAACAGGGCGGTCGGCGGATCGGTGAAGCCGCGCGAGATCTCGGCGACATCGGACAGGCGGAAGAAGCGGTCGTTGACCCGCAGGTTGATGGCCCGGAGGCTGTCCTCGGACACGAACTGGCCGCCGACCCGCACGGAGACCCGCTCCGGCCCGGCCTGGATCACGCCCGACGGCGCGATGGCGTTTTGCGTCTGCAGGGTCTTGATCACCGAGTTCATGTCGAGGCCGAGCCCGGCGAGCTTGCGCACGGAGAAGTCGAGGTAGATCACCTCGTCCTGGGCACCGAGCAGGATCATCTTGCCGGCGTTGGGGACCGACTTCACGGCGGCGCGCACACGCTCCACGTAGTCGCGCAGCTGGCGCATGCTGACGCCATCGGCGGTGAAGGCGTAGACGTTGCCGAACACGTCGCCGAACTCGTCGTTGAAGAACGGCCCCTGCATCCCCTGCGGGAAGGTGCCCTGGATGTCGCCGATGCGCTTGCGGACCTGATAGAAGATCGCCGGAATGGTCTTGGGCGGCGTGGTCTCGCGCAACTGCACGAACACCGTGGCCTGCCCGGGCGTGGTGTAGGAGCGGCTGAAATCGACGGCGTCGATCTGCTGCAACTCCTTCTCGATCCGTTCGGTGACCTGATCGAGGGTGTCGCCGATGGTGGCGCCGGGCCAGCGCGCCTGGACGATCATGGTCTTGATGGCGAAGGGCGGGTCCTCCTCGCGGCCAAGCTTCTCGTAGGCCAGCACGCCGGCGATCACCGAGATCAGCATGAGGAACCAGACGAAGGAGCGGTGCTCCAGGGCCCATTCCGACAGATTGAAGTTCTTCACGGGGTCAGTCTCGCTTCCGACCGGGTTACGGCGTTGCGTCGGGCAGGCGCACGGCCTGGCCTTCGCTGAGCGAATGGATGCCGGCCACGACCACGCGGTCGCCGGCGGCCAGGCCTTGAGTCACGGTGGCACGGTTGGCATCCCGCCCCGTCACGGTGACCGCGCGCCGGGCGACCGTCTTGCCGTCCCCGTCCACGATCCAGACCGAATCCCCGCCGTCGGCGCTGAGGACAGCGGTCGCCGGCAGGACGAAGCGGGGCGAGACGGTTCGCGAGAGGGAGACCGTGAGGGTCGAGCCGAGGCGGAAGGCCGGGGACGGGGCGAGCAGGGTCATGCGGATGCGCCGGGTCCGGGTGACCCGGTCGGCGAACGGCGCGGTCTCGCGGACCTTGGCGGTGGCGGTGACATCCGGCGCGCTCTGCAGGGCGACGGTGAACACCGCGTCCTTCGGCATGGCCCCGACGAGGTCCTCGGGGATATCGACCACCGCCTCCCGCTCCTCGGGACGGGCCAGGGTCAGCACCGCCTGGCCGGCGCTGAGCACCTGGCCGACCTCGGCCGAGCGCACGGTGACGACGCCGTCGAAATCGGCGTGGAGTTCGGTGTAGCCGATCTGGTCGCGGGCCTTCTGGAGGCTGGACTGGGCCTGGGCGAGGCGGGCCTGAGCGGTGTCGCGGCTGGCGACGGCACTGTCGAGCTGGGCCTGGGTGACGTTGCCGCCGGCGAGCAGCTTGCGGCGGCGGGTCTCCGTCGCGCCGGCATTCTCGGCCTGGGCCTCGGCGTCGGCGAGATCCGCCTCCGCCCGGGTCAGGGCGAAGCGCGGCACCACCGGGTCGAGGGCGGCGAGGCGCTGCCCCTTCTTCACCACATCGCCCACGGTCACGTCGCGGGCGACCATGCGCCCGGCGATCTGGAAGCCGATCTCCGACTGGTAGCGCGGCGCGACGAAGCCGGCGAAGGGGCCGAACACCTCCGTCGCGACGGGCTTGGCCGTCGTGGTCAGGACGGGACGGACGGGAGCCGGGCCGGCCTCCTGCTCCGGCTTGCAGGCCGTGAGGACGAGCGCCGAAGCGATGAGGCAGATCGACCGGCGGCTCATCGTGCGATCCCGAGGGTCTCGGCCACGGCCACGGTCTGGCCGGGCCGGAGCAGCTGGATGCCGGCGATCACCACCTCCTCGCCGGGCTCGATGCCGCCCGCGAGGGCGATGGTGTCGGGAGCGTAGCGCTCCAGGGTGACCTTGCGCGGCGCCACGGTGCCGCTCCGCGGATCGCGGACCCACACCGCCGGACCGTCCTGCCAGCGATAGAGGGCCGACCAGGGCAGGACGATCGCCTCGCGCGCATGGAACTTGCCGGTGCCGATCACCACGGCGCCGAGGGACATGCCCGGCGGCGTCGCCTGGAGCCCGACCTTCACCCGCACGGTGCCGGAAGCGGAATCGACACTCGGCGAGATCTCGCGCACGCGGCCGACCGCCGTCACCTTGGGATCGGCCTGAAGGGCCACCGCGACGGTCTCGCTTTCCGGGGGGGCCGCCAGCACCGCCTCGAAGATGTTGAACACCGCGTCGCGCGGGCCGTCCTGCGCCATGACCATTACGGTCTGCCCGGCCTGGACCACCTGGCCGACCTCGAAGGTCCGGCTCAGGACGATGCCGTCCACGCCCGCCTTGAGGTCCGTGTAGGAGAACTGCTCCTTCGCGGTGCCGAGAGCCGCCTTGGCGGATTCCACCGCCGCCTGCGTGGTGCGCAGCTGCTGCTCGGCATCGTCGTAGCTCGGCCGGGTGGTGTAGCCGCCGGCCATCAGGCTTTCCTGGCGCTTGAAGCTGACCTTGGCCTGGGTCAGCAGGGCTTCGGCCGAGGTCAGGGCCGCCTTGGCGTTGTCGAGGTTGGCGCGCTGCTCCTGCGGGTCGAGGCGCGCCAGAACCTGATCGGCCCGGATGTGATCACCGACCTCGACGAGGCGCGCGGCGATCTTGCCGGCCGTGCGGAAGGACACGTTGACCTGGGACTGTGCCTCGATGTCCCCGGTGAAGATGAGATCGGAGCTGATGGTGGTGCGGCGCGCCACCACCGTGCGGACCAGGGCGAGCTCGGGCGGCTTTTCTGCACCGGGCCGGACGTTCTCCGCCGCCCATCCCCCGACAGGGGCCAGGGAGAGCGACGCCGCAAGAGCCAGCGCACCGCCCGCGCGGCGAATGTGGTGAAAACCCGTCATCGCGTATCGCCAGCCTCGCTTGCGACCCTATCGGCAGCGATCCTTATCGGCTATCTTACCGACCGTCCAGACGGTTTTTAGCAGGCAAGCGATGACCAAGGCGCGCACGCGGCGCGAAGACCGCCCGACGATCATCCTCGACGCGGCCGAGCGCCTGATCCGGCGGGTCGGCACCCGCACGATGACCATCGATGCGGTGGCGGCGGAGGCGGGGTTGAGCAAGGGCGGGGTGCTGCACCATTACGGTTCGAAGGACGCGCTGATCCAGGCCCTGGCGGAACGCAAGCTCGCAACCATCCGCGACAGCATCGCGGCCCACGAGGCGGCCCAGGGGCCCGGTCCGGCCGCCCTGCCGCTCGCGCTCATCGCCCATGTCCGCCAGGTCTATGCCGACGAGGAGGGGTTTCCCCGTGCCCTGCTGCTGGCCTCGGCGGAGAATCCGGAGGCTTTCGTGGGCTTCAACGCCTTCCTCAAGCAGCGCCTGGCGCAGATGGAGGATGTGGCGAGCTGCCCGGGTGCGGGCGCGGTGCTCACCTTCGCGACCCTGGGCCTGCTGCTGACGCGGACGCTCGGGTTCCACACCCTCGAGGGTGCGGACCTGGCTCGTTTATTCGACGCCATGGAGCGGTTCGCGCGGGACCTTCCGAAGGAGGGCGAGGCCTGAGGCTCAGGCGGCCTCCGCCGCCATGGCCTCGAACACCCCAGCATGGCGGGCGGCCAGCGCATCGATATCCGTGGCGTAGCCGCCGCCGATCACCGCCACGAGGGGGATGTTTCGCGATCGCGCCGCCGCCACGACATGGCGGTCGCGGGCGGCCAGCCCCGCATCCGTGAGGGCGAGGCGGCCGAGGCGGTCGTCGCGGTGGGGGTCGACGCCGGCGTTGTAGAATACGAGGTCGGGCGCGACGGCGTCGAGGAGCGGCCCGACATGGGCCTCCAGGGCGGCGAGGTAGCCCGCATCCTCCAGGCCGTCGGGCAGGCCGACATCGCGGTCGCCGGCGATCTTCCGGGTCGGGTAATTCTTCTCGGCGTGGAGCGAGAAGGTGAACAGGTCCGGCGAGTCCGACAGGCAGTCGGCGGTGCCGTCGCCCTGGTGCACGTCGCAATCGATGACGACGGCGCGGGCGATGCTGCCCTCCCGGTGCAGGGTGCGGGCCGCGATGGCGACATCGTTGAAGATGCAGAACCCGGCCCCGCCGCCGCGCCGTGCGTGGTGGCTGCCCCCGGCGGAGCTCCCCGCGAGCCCGTGCGCCAGGGCGAGGCGGGCCGCCAGCAGGGTCCCGGCAACGGAGGCCCGCGAACGGGCGACGACGCTGGCTCCGACGGGCAGTCCGATCTCACGCTCGACCTCACGCGGCACGGTCAGGGCGAGGACGGATTCGACGTAAGTCCGGTCGTGAACCCCCGCGATGAGGTCCACGCCCGCCGGCTCCGGCCGCACGAAGCCCTGCGGCGCCAGTCCACGCGCCAGGAGGACCTCGGAGAGACGCCGGTACTTGCCCATGGGGAAGCGATGCCCGTCGGGCAGGGTCGCCTGATAGTCCGGATGGTAGACGATGGGCGGGACCGTCACGTCCCCGTCTCCCCGGCTCCCGGGACTGCCCCCCGCATCCATGCCTCCGCGCCGTGCGACCAGCACGATCTCCGTCATACGATTGAAGCCAAGCGGCTGTTAGGGCCGTCCGAACGACTTGGGCGCGGCACAACGACTTGGGCCCGTCACAAGGACTTGGGCGCGGCACGATGGCAGCCTCGGCGCGGGAGACCTCGGTATGATGGACGACGGCTGGACCGGGATGGACCTCGCCCTGACCCTGTGCCTCGCCCTGACGCTGATCAATCTTGCAAGCCTCGGGCTGGCGGCCCTGCGCCTCGGCGGCCGGCGCGGCACCTCCATCTTCCCGAACAAGGCGCCGGTCTCCCTGGTGCGCCCGGTCTGCGGCCTCGAGACCTTCAGCGAAGAGATGCTCACCCGCGGCTTTCGCCTCGACCACCCCGATTACGAACTCATCTTCTGCGTCGCCGACCGGGCCGACCCCATCGTCCCCCTGCTCCATCGCCTGATGGCGGCGCATCCCGGCGTGCCGTCGCGCCTCATCGTCGGCGACGAGCGGATCAGCGACAACCCGAAGCTCAACAACTGCGTGCGCGGCTGGGAGGCGGCGCGGCACGACTGGGTGGTGCTGGCCGATTCCAACGTGCTGATGCCGCCGGACTACCTCCAGCGCCTGCAGGCGGCGTGGCGTCACGACACCGGCCTCGTCTGCTCGACGCCTATCGGGGCGCGGCCGGCCGGCTTCTTCGCCGAGATCGAGTGCGCGTTCCTCAACACCCTCCAGGCCCGCTGGCAATATGCCGGGGAGGCCGTCGGCCTCGGCTTCGCCCAGGGTAAGAGCATGCTGTGGCACAAGCCGTTCCTGGAGGCGCGCGGCGGCATCCGGGCGCTCGCCGCCGAGATCGCCGAGGACGCGGCGGCGACGAAGCTCGTGCGGGCGGCCGGCGCCCGGGTCCACCTCGTGGCGAGCCCGTTCGAGCAGCCCCTCGGCCGGCGCAGCCTCGCCGAGGTCTGGGCGAGGCAGCTGCGCTGGGCGCGCCTGCGCCGCGTCACCTTCCCGGCCTTCTTCGCGCCGGAGATCGGCACCGGGCCGGTTCTGCCCTTCGGCCTCGCCCTCGTGCTGGCACCCTCCCCGGCCCTGGCCGGCTGGCTCTGTGCCCTGGCCGCCCTGTGGTACGGGGCCGAATACGCCCTCGCGATCCGGGCCGGGTGGCATCGCGGCCCCCGGCTGTTCCTGGCGTTCCTCGTGCGGGACACGCTGTTCCCGGCGATCTGGGCCGGCGCCTGGATGCGGGGCGCCGTCCTTTGGCGCGGCAACGCCATGGACATCCGCCCGAAGGCACCGGCGCGCCTGCGCACCCGCGCGACGGCGGCCTGAGCTTCCGGGGCGGCCGGCGCCCTGGTAAGCCGCGCCCTATGAAGATCGGCATCCTCGAGACCGGCAACCCGCCCGAGCGCCTCGGCGGCCGCTATCCCACCTACGGGCGCATGGTGGTGAACCTCGTCGGCCCCGGCCACGCCTACACCACCTACGCGGTGGCGGACGGAATCCTGCCCGTCGACCCTACGGCGGAGGACGCCTACCTCGTCACCGGCTCACCCGCGGGCGTCTACGAGCCCCTGGCCTGGATCGCCGCCCTTCTGGATTTCCTCAGGGCGGTACCGCCGGAGACGCCGCTGGTCGGCCTCTGCTTCGGCCATCAGGTCATGGCCGCGGCCTTCGGCGGTCGGGTGGCGAAATCCGAAAAGGGTTGGGGCCTCGGCCTGCAGACCTACACGGTGCGGACCCGCGCGCCGTGGATGGACGACGTCACCGAGATCGCCGTGCCGGCGATCCATCAGGATCAGGTGCTCGATCCGCCGCCCGGCGCCCGGACGCTGGCCGGCAACGCCTTCACGCCGCACGGCATCCTCGGCTATTCCGACCGGCGGGCGCTGTCGTTCCAGGTCCATCCGGAATTCGAGGCGGACTACGCCACGGCCCTCATCGCCGGCCATTGCCCGGCGGTGCCGCACGAACCGGGAGCGCACGCCGCCGCCCTCGCGTCGCTCGGGCGCGCCAACGACGGGCCGCGCCTCGGCGGCTGGATCAGGCGGTTTCTGGAGAACGGCGATTGAGCGTGGTGCGGGCGGTCGGAATCGAACCGACACTCCTTGCGGAACCGGATTTTGAGTCCGGCGCGTCTACCAATTCCACCACGCCCGCAGCGCCCGCCTCATGGCACACCTTCGTGATTCGGACCAGGGGTGATTTTTCCCCGGCCACCTCCGGCCCCCGCTCGCCACACCCGCGCGGCTGTGCTCAAAGGGCACCGCTTTCCGCCCTCCGGACGCAGATGATCCCATGATCCGCCGCCTCTACGAATGGATCCTCGCGCTCGCCGGCAAGCCGTCGGCGCCCTGGGCGCTGGGGGCCGTGTCGTTCGCCGAAAGCTCGTTCTTCCCGGTGCCGCCCGACGTGATGATGGTGCCCATGGCGGTGAGCCGGCCCGACCGGGTGTGGTTCTACGCGCTCATCACCACCCTGGCCTCGGTGGCCGGCGGCCTGCTCGGCTACGCCATCGGCGCGCTGCTGTTCGACTCCGTGGGGCAATGGGTGTTCCGGGTCTACGGCCTGTCGGAAAAGGCCGCGACGTTCCAGGCGTCCTATGCCGAGTACGGCCACTGGGTGATCCTGCTGAAGGGCCTCACCCCGATCCCGTTCAAGCTCGTGACCATCACCTCGGGCTTCGCCCATTACGACCTGTTCTGGTTCGTCATCCTGTCGCTGATCACCCGGGGCGCGCGGTTCTTCCTCCTGGCGGGACTTCTCGGACGCTACGGCGTTCAGATCCGAGGCGTCCTCGACCGCCACCTCAACGTCGTCGCGGCCATCGCGGTCGCGGTCATCATCCTCGGCTTCGTCCTGTTCAAGGTGCTCCTGTAGATGGATTACGCGACCCTGCTGCGGCTGCGCCGGAGCGCCCTGTTCCTCGTCCTCGGGTCGGCGGCGACTCTCGCGGTGGCGTTCTATTTCCAGTGGGGGCTCGGCTACGTGCCGTGCAAGCTCTGCCTCACGGAACGCATCCCGTACTACGCCGCGATTCCCCTCGGGCTCCTCGCCCTGGTCCTGCCCGAGCGCCTCAGTCGCCTCGCCCTCGGACTCGCGGCCCTCGGCCTCCTGTATGGCACCGGACTGAGCGTCTATCACGCCGGCGCCGAGTGGGCGTTCTGGCCCGGCCCGTCGGATTGCGGCGGGGGAACCGGGGCCGCGCCCGCCACGGTCACGGACTTCCGCGCCACCCTCGAAACCACGCGGGTGGCCGACTGCTCCACCGCCGCATGGCGGCTCTTCGGCGTCTCCCTCGCGGGCTGGAACGCCGCCGTGGCCTTCGTTCTGGCGTCGGTTTCAGGCACGGCCGCCGCAAAACGCTGAGACCGTCAGTGGCGGTCGTCGGGAGCCGGCGGCAGGGGCGCCACCTCGATGCCCTCGTCCACGAGGGCGCGGGCCTCGGCGAGGCTGGCCTCCCCGTAGATCGGGCGTGTCGGGCTCTCGCCGTAATGCATGCGGCGCGCTTCCTCCGGAAAGGCGGTCCCGACATCGTCGGCCGTGCGCGTCACGTGTTCGCGGACCGCGCGCATGAGGGCGCGCACGCGCTGCTCGGGCTCCGAGAGCAGGGGCACCGGTGCGGGCGCCGGCGCCACGGCCTCGGGCGCGTCGGTCACGGGCAGGCGGGCCGCCCGGTCGGTGCGCGCCACCGCGGGGGACATCATGCCCTTGGCGACCCGCGCGGATCCGCATAGCGGGCAGGCGACGAGCCCGCGCGCCACCTGGTCGTCGTAGGATCCGCTCGACGGAAACCAGCTCTCGAAATCGTGGCCGCCGTCGCAGACCAGGGTGTAGCGGATCATGCGGACACTCGGGGCGTGATCAGGCCGGGCGCCCGATCCGCTCCACGGTGAACGGCCGGGTGTGCAGGAGCGCGGGAATCCGCGCGCGGGCCTCGGTGACGCGGGCGAGATCGATCTCGGCCAGGATGATTCCGGGCTGGTTCCCGCCGGCATCGGCCAGAACCTTGCCCCACGGATCGACGATCAGGGAGTGTCCGTAGGTCTCGCGCCCGTCCTCGTGCTGCCCCCCTTGCGCCGCCGAGATCATGAACGAGCCGGTCTCGATGGCGCGGGCCCGGTGCAGCACGTGCCAATGCGCCTCGCCGGTCTGCCGGGTGAAGCAGGCTGGCGCGGTGATGACCGTGGCACCGGCCTCCGCCAGGGCCCGGAACAGGGCCGGGAAGCGGATGTCGTAGCAGATGGTCACGCCGATGGGGGCCCACGGCGTGTCCGCCACCACGGCGCAGGCGCCGCCCGTATAGGTGGCGGATTCACGCCAGCGCTCGCCGTTGGGTAGGTCGACGTCGTAGAGATGGACCTTGTCGTAGGACGCCGTGATGGCGCCCGCGGCATCGATGAGGAAGGCGCGGTTGGCGATCTTGTCGCCGTTGCGCACGGCGAGCGACCCGATCTGGACGACGATACCGCGCTCGCGCGCCACCTCGCGCAGGGCCGCGAGGGTCGGGTCTTCGTCCGGTACGGTGACGTTGGCGAAGAGCCGCGCCTTCTCGCGCTCGACCAGGGAGGTCATCTCCGGGGTCTGCACGTAATCCGCACCGGCATCCGCCGCCTCGCGCACGAGGGCAACGGCGGCGTCACGGTTGGCGAGGGGATCGCGGCCCGAGCGCATCTGCACGCAGGCGGCGACGAAGCGCGGGGCCTCCGTCACGACGCGGCCACCATCGGCTCGAGCTTGCCGGCGCCGTTGAGGGCGTAGAGGTCGTCACAGCCGCCGACATGGGTTTCGCCGACGAAGATCTGCGGCACGCTGGTGCGGCCGCCGGCCCGTTGGACCATGGCGGCCCGCGAGCCGGCCGTCTTCTCGACGTCGATCTCCGTGAACGCGATGCCCTTCTCGTGCAGGAGGCTTTTCGCCGCCGAGCAGTACGGGCACCAGGCGGTTGTGTAGATCGTGACCGGCTTCATGTCGAAAAGGCCCCAAGGCAATCCACGCCGCTTATAGGCGAGCCCGGAGACTCTTCCTACTGCGGCGTTCGGCACGGGGGACGGTGCGATTTTCAGGCCGCGAGCAGCTTCTCCACCTCGTTGACGAGGTCGCGCAGGTGGAACGGCTTCGACAGGACCTTGGCGTCCTTCGGGGCCTTCGAATCCGGATTGAGGGCCACGGCGGCGAAGCCCGTGATGAACATCACCTTGATGTCGGGATCGAGTTCGGTGGCACGCCGCGCCAGTTCGATGCCGTCCATCTCGGGCATCACGATATCGGTCAGGAGGAGTTCGAACGGCTCCTCGCGCAGACGGTTGTAGGCCGAGAGACCGTTGTCGAACGAGAGCACGTCGTAGCCGGCGTTCTGCAACGCCTTGGCCAGGAACCGGCGCATGTCGTTGTCGTCTTCCGCGAGGAGGATCTTCATCGAACGTTGCCTTGTGCCCTTGAGTCGCTGTGTTCTTTCCACAAAGCACCAGCTTGGTAAACAGAACGTTGCCAACGGCGGAGGGTGGGGTCGGGCCGAGGCGGCTGTGCCGTGCGCGACGGCACCGTGACGGGTCCGTGACGGCGACCGTCATGGTAGACAGGGCCCGCGCCGGACCGCACAGTGGGCCCATGCGTTTTCCCGCCCGGACCGAGGCGCCCGCGCCGCGATGACAGAGTCGACCGCCCCTCCGGATGCGCCGGGACAGCCCTGGTTCGACCCGCCCTTCCGCGTGGACGAGCCGGACGCGCACACCCTCCCCTTTGTTTTCAATGCGCCCCATTCGGGCGCCGTCTATCCGCGCGCCTTCGTGGAGGCGTCACGCCTCGACGCCCTGGCCCTGCGCCGCTCGGAGGACGCCCATGTCGACCGGCTGTTCGCGCCGGTGGTGGATCTCGGCGCCCCCCTGATGTGCGCGCATTTCCCGCGCGCCTATCTCGACGTGAACCGGGAGCCCTACGAACTCGACCCGCGCATGTTCGACGGGCGCCTGCCGGCTTTCGCCAACACCCGCTCCATGCGGGTGGCCGGCGGCCTCGGTACCGTGCCGCGCGTGGTCGCGGACGGGCAGGAGATCTATCGCGGGCGCCTGCCCGTGGAGGAGGCGGTCACCCGCATCGAGACCCTGTACAAGCCGTATCACCGCACCCTGCGCGGCCTGATCCAGCGCACGGCCCGCGATTTCGGTCACGCCATCCTCATCGATTGCCACTCGATGCCGTCCTCCAGCCTCGGACGCGACGAGGCCGCGCGGGCCGATTTCATCCTCGGCGACCGCTTCGGCACCGCCTGCGCGCCCGAGCTCATCGCAGCGTTCGAACACCATCTGCGGGCACGCGGCTTTCGTACCCTACGCAACAAACCCTATGCGGGCGGCTTCATCACCGAGCATTACGGCGAGCCCAATCTCGGCCGCCACGCCCTTCAGGTCGAGATCAACCGCGCCCTCTACATGAACGAGTCGAGCCTCGCCCTCGGGCCCGGCTTTTCCGAGCTGGTCTGGCACCTGCGCGGCGTGGTGGCAGCGGTGGCCGCCGAGATCGACGACTGGACGCCGTGCCGGATGGCGGCGGAATGAGGCCGGCCGGTGAGGCGAGCGGCAAAATGGCCTGAGGTCGCCGTCAACTATTTTTGAGGCTGGACCGGTCGGCACGAAATTTTCGTGATGCCGGCGGGCGCCGGCGGCGGTTAGGAGTAGCCCGGCCCACGCGCTTACCTATAATGCCGGCCAACAGGCCGTCGCACGAGCACGCATCCATGCCCTCCCGCATCCCCGACTTCACCACCGTCGCCTACGCGGCCGACGCCATCACCGCCCCGGTGCCGCCGGCGGGCGAGCCCTGGATGACCCCCGAGGGCATTCCGGTGAAGGGCGTATACGGACCCGAGGACCGCGAGGGCATTGAGTTCTTGAACACCTACCCGGGCGTGGCGCCGTTCCTGCGCGGGCCGTACCCGACCATGTACGTCACCCAGCCCTGGACCATCCGCCAATATGCCGGGTTCTCCACGGCCGAGGATTCGAACGCGTTCTACCGGCGCAACCTCGCCGCCGGACAGAAGGGCCTGTCGGTGGCCTTCGACCTCGCCACCCACCGCGGCTATGATTCCGACCACCCGCGCGTGTCGGGGGATGTCGGCATGGCGGGTGTCGCCATCGATTCCATCTACGACATGCGGACCCTGTTCTCCGGCATCCCGCTCGACGAGATGACGGTGTCGATGACCATGAACGGCGCGGTGCTGCCGATCCTGGCGCTCTACATCGTGGCCGCCGAGGAGCAGGGCGTGCCGCCGGAGAAGCTGGCCGGCACGATCCAGAACGACATCCTCAAGGAGTTCATGGTCCGCAACACCTACATCTATCCCCCGGCGGGTTCGATGCGGATCATCGGCGACATCTTCGCCTACACCTCGAAGAACATGCCGAAGTTCAACTCGATCTCGATCTCCGGCTACCACATGCAGGAGGCCGGGGCGACGAACGACCTGGAACTCGCCTACACGCTCGCCGACGGCGTCGAGTACATCAAGGCGGGCCTCGCCGCCGGCCTGACCATCGACCAGTTCGCCCCGCGCCTGTCGTTCTTCTGGGCGATCTCGACGAACTTCTTCATGGAGATCGCCAAGATGCGGGCCGCGCGCCTGATCTGGGCCAAGCTCGTCAAGGAGTTCGAGCCGAAGAGCGACAAGTCCCTGCCCCTGCGCACCCACAGCCAGACCTCGGGGTGGTCGCTGACCGCCCAGGACGTGTTCAACAACGTCACCCGCACCTGCATCGAGGCGATGGCGGCGACGCAGGGCGGCACCCAGTCGCTGCACACCAATGCCCTCGACGAGGCCCTGGCGCTTCCCACCGACTTCTCGGCCCGCATCGCCCGCAACACCCAGCTCTTCCTCCAGCAGGAGAGCGGCACCACCCGCGTGGTCGATCCGTGGGGCGGCTCGTACTACGTCGAGAAGCTGACGCAGGACATCGTCGCCCGCGCTTGGGAACACCTGCGCGAAGTCGACGAGCTCGGCGGCATGGCGAAGGCCATCGAGGCCGGCATCCCGAAGCTGCGCATCGAGGAAGCGGCGGCGCGCGCCCAGGCCCGGATCGATTCCGGCCGCCAGACCATCGTCGGCGTCAACAAGTTCAAGCCGGACGACGACCGCGCCATCGAACTCATGCGCGTCGACAACGGCAACGTGCGCATGCTCCAGATCGACAAGCTCAAGCGCCTGCGGGCCGAGCGCAACCAGGCCGACGTCGATGCGGCCCTCGACGCGCTCACCAAGGCGGCGCAGGGCGAGGGCAACCTCCTGGCCCTGGGCATCGAGGCGGCGCGGGCCAAGGCCACGGTCGGCGAGATCTCCGACGCCCTGGAGAAGGCCTGGGGCCGGCATCGGGCCGAAATCCGCTCGATCTCGGGCGTCTACAAGCGGGAGGTGGGTGGCATGTCGCCGGCAGTCGAGACGGTCCGTCAGCTCGTGGAAGCCTTCGAGGAAAACGACGGGCGCCGCCCGCGCATCCTGGTCGCCAAGATGGGACAGGACGGGCACGACCGCGGGCAGAAGGTTATCGCCTCCGCCTTCGCCGACCTCGGCTTCGACGTGGATATCGGACCGCTCTTCGCCACGCCCGACGAGGCCGCCCGCCAGGCGGTGGAGAACGACGTCCACATCGTCGGCGTGTCGTCGCTGGCCGCCGGCCACCTCACCCTGGTGCCGGAGCTCAAGGCCGCCCTCACCGCGCAGGGGCGAGGGGACGTGATGATCGTCATCGGCGGCGTGATCCCGCCCGGCGACTACCCGGCCCTGTACGCGGCGGGCGCCTCGGCGATCTTCCCGCCCGGCACGGTGATCGCGGAGGCGGCGGTCAAGCTCATCGAGGAGCTGAACGACCGCCTCGGCTACGCCGCGCGCCAGGCGGCGGAGTAACCCACGCGGCCCGGTCCCTGCTGGACCACGGCCCTCCCCTCGCGTGAGTGATCGACCATGGCACAGGCCCATCCCGAACTGATCCACCCCGTGATCCTGTGCGGCGGATCGGGAACCCGCCTCTGGCCGGCCTCACGCGAGAGCATGCCGAAGCAGTTCACCCCCCTGGTGAACGCCGAATCCTCCACCTTTCAGGATACGGCGCGCCGGGTGCTCGATCCGGCGGTGTTCGGCCGCCCGACGGTCATCAGCAACAGCGAGGCCCGCTTCATCGTCGCCGAGCAGCTGCTCCAGGCCGGGGTCAGCGCCGACATCGTGCTCGAACCCGAGCGGCGGGATTCGGCCGCCGCCGTGGCGGTCGCCGCCCTGCACGCAGCCGGGCGCGATCCGCAGGCCGTGGTGCTGATCCTAGCGGCCGACCACGTCATCGGCGACACGCCGGCCTTCGTGGCCGCGGCCGCAGCCGCCGCCATCGGGGCGCGGGCGGGCCGCATCATGACCCTCGGAATCGAGCCGACGGGACCGGCCACCGCCTACGGCTACATCCGCCGCGGCGCGCGCCTCGACGGGGTGCCGGGTGCCTACGCCGTGGAGCGCTTCGTCGAGAAGCCGGACCGCGACGGGGCCGAACGCCTCATCACGGATGGCGCCCTGTGGAACTCCGGCTACTTCCTGTTCCGCGCCGACGTGATGCTGGCCGAACTCGAAGCCCGGGCCCCCGAGATCCTGCACGCCACCCGCGCCGCCCTCGATGCCGCCCAGGTCGACCTCGACTTCCTGCGCCTCGACGCCGCTTCCTTCTCGCGGGCGCCCAAGACCTCCATCGACTACGCCGTGATGGAGTGCACGGAGCGCGCCGGGGTCCTCCCGGTCTCGTTTCCCTGGTCCGACGTCGGCACCTGGGACGCCGTGTGGGAGGTCCTGCCCCGCGATGCGTCGGGCAACGCCGTGCGCGGCCGGGTCGAGACCATCGACACCCGCGGCAGCCTGATCCACAGCGAGGGTGAGCTCCTCACCACGGTGGTCGGCCTCGACGACGTGGTGGTGGTGGCAACCCCGGACGCCGTGCTGGTGACCTCGAAGGCCCGCTCGGGCCAGGTCAAAGACCTTGTCACGCAGCTTCGTGACAAGGCCTACCCGGAGGCCGACGCCCATCGCCGGATGTACCGCCCGTGGGGCTGGTACCAGCGCATCGACATCGGCGAGCGCTTTCAGGTGAAGCGCATCATGGTCACGCCGGGTGGCCGGCTCTCGCTCCAGAAGCACTACCACCGGGCGGAGCACTGGGTGGTGGTGCGCGGCACCGCCGAGGTCACCGTCGACGAACGGGTGGTGCTCGTCCACGAGAACGAGGCGGTCTACCTGCCCATCGGCTCGATGCACCGCCTCACCAACCCGGGCAAGATCGCCCTCGAACTCATCGAGGTGCAGGTCGGCTCCTACACCGGCGAGGACGACATCATCCGCGTCGAGGACATCTACGGGCGCTGAGTCAGGCCGCCACCGGCCGCTCGGCCCGTCCGCGATAGGACAGGGCCTCGGCGAGATGAACCCGCCGCACCGTCGCCTCGCCGTCGAGGTCGGCGAGGGTCCGCGCCACCCGCAGGGTGCTGTGGAAGCCCCGTGCCGAGAGGCGCATGGATTCGGCGGCACTCCGGATCAGGGCCGCGCCCTCCGCGTCGGGCGCGGCCACCGTCTCGATCACCGTCGCCGGACAGGTGGCGTTGGTGATGCCGGCGGCGAGATCGCCGGCCGTGTAGCGCGCCGTCTGCAGGGCGCGGGCGGCGGCGACCCGGGCCGCCGTCTCGGCCGAGCCCTCCGCCGGGGGCGGCAGGATGAGGTCGGCGGCGGTGACGGCCCCGACCTCGATGCGCAGGTCGATGCGGTCGAGGAGCGGGCCGGAGATGCGCGCGCCGTACTGGGCGACGCAGCGCTCGTTTGGACCCTTGCGGCAGGCATAGCCGGGCTCGAGGGCCTGGCCGCACCGGCACGGGTTCATGGCCGCTACGAGCTGGAACCGGGCCGGGTACGTCACCCGGTGATTGGCACGGGCGATCATGATCTCCCCGGTCTCCATGGGCTGGCGCAGGGAGTCGAGCACCTGCGGCGTGAATTCCGGCAGCTCGTCGAGGAACAGCACCCCCCCATGGGCGAGGGACGCCTCGCCCGGCCGGGCGTTGAGGCCGCCACCCACCAGGGCGGCCATGGAGGCGGAATGATGCGGCTGCCGGAACGGCCGGCGGTTCGACAGGGCCCCGTCCTTCAGGGCCCCGGCCACGGACTGGATCATCGAGACTTCGAGGAGTTCGCGCGGGGACAGCGGCGGCAGGATCGACGGCAGGCGCGCGGCCAGCATCGACTTGCCCGCCCCGGGCGGGCCGTTGAAGATCAGATTGTGTCCCCCGCTGGCGGCGATCTCCAGGGCGCGCTTGGCGCCTTCCTGGCCCTTGATGTCGCGCAGGTCCGGCAGGGGGCCGCCGGGGACCGCGATGGCGGGTTCGGGCCGGGCCATGACCTGGGTGCCCTTGAAGTGATTGGCGAGCTGGATCAGCGAGCGCGGCGCCAGCACGTCCATGTCGCCCGCCGCCCACGCCGCTTCGGGGCCAGTGGCGGCCGGGCAGATCAGGCCGAGGCCGCGCGCATTGGCCGCCATGGCGGCGGGCAGCACGCCGGACACCGCCGTGATGGTGCCGTCGAGGGCGAGTTCCCCCAGTACGCAGTAGCCGGCCAGGGCATCGGCCGGCAGGGCGCCGATGGCCGCCATGACGGCGAGGGCGATGGGCAGGTCGTAATGCGAGCCTTCCTTGGGCAGGTCGGCCGGGGCGAGGTTCACGGTGATGCGCTTGGCCGGCAGGGCCAGCCCCGAGGCGATGAGGGCCGAGCGCACCCGTTCGCGCGATTCCCCCACGGCCTTGTCGGCGAGACCCACCACCGTGAAGGCCACGAGGCCGGGCGCGATCTGCACCTGCACATCGACGGCCCGTGCCTCGATTCCCTCGAAGGCGACGGTGGCGACGCGGGTGACCATGATTCTTCGCCCTCGGGATGTCTTGCCGCGTGCAAGCCTAGGCGGCAGCCGGATGGGAGACAACCTCGGCGGGTGAAGGACGCCCGATGAATTGGGAACAGAATCGTACGGTGCGTCGTTCGCACCGCACCCCAACGATTTCGAAGGAGTTCCCCATGTCGTTCAGGACCACCGGCCTCGCCGCCCTCGCCCTCGGCCTTGCCTTCACCGGCTCCGCCTTCGCCGACCGCGAGCCCACTGCCGCGGAGCTGACGCGGATCGACGCCGTGCTGAAGGAAGCCGGCTTCACCAAGTGGAAGAAGGTCGAGGTCGAGGACGACGAGATCGAGGTGGACGACGCCATCGACGCCAACGGCAAGCAGTTCGACCTGAAGCTCGATCCCAAGACCTTCGCCATCGTCAAGCGCAAGGCCGAGTAGGACGATCGGCAGCGGTTTTCCGCATCGGGATCACCGCTGCCGCTGGAACGCGACCGCCGATGTGCCCGCGCCGACGCCCTCCGGGGTCAGCGCCTGCCACCGGGTCACGAGGGCGCCGCTCCGCTCCAGGCTGAAGAGCGGCGCCCCGATCTCATACAGCTTCGTTCCGTAGGCGTTGACGATCCGCCCGTCGCCGTAGGTGTGAAAATCCACCGAGACCGACCGCGCGTCACCCCGAAGCTTGCACACGATGGTTTCATTCGTTTGGAACCCCTCGATCCGCAGCAGGCAGTCGCGGTTTCCCCGACCCGGCACGATATCGAGGCGGTAGACGACGACGATGGCCGAGCCTCCCGTGGTCCGGCCCGCGTCGTGCGCGAAGGTGTAGGTGCCGGCCCAGGACGGCGCCGATGCCGGGGTGGCGAAGGCCGCCGACATCGCGAAAAGGCAGGCCGGGACGGCCATGGCCGCGCGAACCCGGCCCGCACGAGCCCATCGTGTGTGGGACGAAACCATCCTTCGCTCTCCCTCGCGGTTGCTTCGATCCGGCCGCTTGCATCCGCCGCCGGCCCCGGCCATATAGCGCACGGGAGGTTGGCGAGGGACGTTTCACTCGCCAACCGGGTCAGGTCCGGAAGGAAGCAGCCCTAACGAGACCGAGCGGGTCTTCGTCCAGCCTCCCACCTTCGATCTGTAGCCCGCGTGGCGGCATCCCTCCGACCAGGGCGGTGCCAACCCACGCAAGGCGGCATGGACGCGACCTCCGGCACTCCGAGCGACGCCCCCGGCCTCCCGGGTTCTCCCGAGCCGCAGGCGGCCGCGACGCCCTACCGGGTGCTCGCCCGCAAGTACCGCCCCCAGAATTTTGACGACCTCATCGGCCAGGGCGCCATGGTGCGCACCCTGGCCAACGCCTTCGCGGCCAACCGCATCCCGCAGGCCTGGATGCTGACGGGCGTGCGCGGCGTCGGCAAGACCACCACGGCCCGCATCCTGGCGCGCGGCCTCAACTACGTCCGCGACGGGCACCCCGATACCGGTCCCACCATCGCCATGCCGGAGCTCGGGCGCCACTGCCAGGCGATCATGGAATCCCGGCACATGGACGTTCTGGAGATGGATGCCGCCTCGCATACGGGCATCGACGACGTGCGCGGGATCATCGACGGCATCCGCTATTCGCCGGTCTCGGCGCGCTACAAGGTCTACATCGTCGACGAGGTCCACATGCTCTCCGAGAAGGCGTTCAACGCCTTCCTGAAGACCCTCGAAGAGCCTCCGCCCCACGCCAAGTTCGTGTTCGCGACGACGGAAATCCGAAAAGTCCCGGTGACGATCCTGTCGCGCTGCCAGCGCTTCGACCTGCGCCGCGTCGAGGCCGACACCCTGGTCTCGCACCTCGCCAGGATCTGTGCGGCCGAATCCGTCGAGGCCGATTCCGAGGCGCTCTCCGCCATCACGCGGGCGGCGGAAGGGTCCGTGCGCGACGCCCTCTCCCTGCTCGATCAGGCCATCGCGCACGGGGCCGGCCACGTGAGCGCCCAGGGCGTGCGCGACATGCTCGGCCTCGCCGACCGGGGCCGGATCGTCGACCTGTTCGAGGCGGTGATGCGCGGCGACGTCCCGGCGAGCTTTGCCGAGGTGCGCGGCCAGTACGAAGCCGGCGCCGACCCGGCCGTGATCCTGTCCGATCTCGCGAGTTTCACCCACCTCGTCACCCGCCTGAAGCTGGTGCCGGAGGAGGCCGCCGCCGACCCGACCCTGAGCGAAGCCGAGCGGCAACGCGGGGGCGATTTCTCGCGAAAACTTTCCGTGCGGGTGCTGTCGCGGGCGTGGCAGATCCTGCTGAAGGCCATTCCCGAGGTCCAGACGGCAACGCGGCCCCTGGCCGCCGCCGAGATGGCCCTGGTCCGCCTCGCCTATGCGGCGGACCTGCCGACCCCCGACGAGGCCCTGCGCCAGATGCGCGGCGAAGCCCTGGCGGCGCCCGCCCGCGCCCCGACGGACGTGCCACCCGGTGCCGCACCGGTGACGGCGCAGGGGCGCCCGCCCCTGCCGCCGATCCCGACCTTCTCGTCCGAGGCGCCACCGCGCCCGGTCGTCGCCCTGGCCGCGGGCGGCGGCGGCACCCGCCCCGCCCTGACCATGGTCGCGCCGTCCCCGGCACCGTCCATCGCCCCGCCGGTGGCGCCCGAGCCCGAGGGTCCGCGCCTGACGCGCTTCTCCGATGTCGTCGCCCTCGCCGACACCAAACGCGACATCGGCCTGAAGATGGCCCTGGAGCGCGAGGTCCATCTCGTGCGCTTCGAGGAGGGCCGCATCGAGTTCCGCCTGGCCGAGGGAGGCCGCCAGACCATCGCCAACGATCTGGCCCGGGCCCTCGATGCCTGGACGGGCCGGCGCTGGATCGTCGCCCTCTCGAAGGAGGCCGGCGAACCGACCCTCGACGCCACGGCGCGCGCCGCCACGGAGTCCCGCCACCAGAACGCCGCCGCCCACCCTCTCGTGCGCGCGGTGATGGCCGGCTTCCCCGGCGCCCAGATCGTCGATGTACGCGACCGTGCGCCCGAGGTCACGGCGGACGCGCCGCCCACGGGCGAGGCCGAGACCGACGAGACCGACGGCGAGGCATAGCGCCTGCACCGACCCGTCCCCAGATCAGGCCGAGACAGCCCTCCAGCCAAGGAATCCCAACGATGCGCGACCTCATGGGCATGATGAAGCAGGCCCAGGCCATGCAGGAGAAGATGGCCGCCCTGCAGGGCGAACTCGACACCGTCGAGGTCTCGGGCGCCTCCGGCGGCGGGGCCGTGCGGGTGACGATGACGGCCAAGGGGCAGGTGAAGGGCGTGCAGCTCGATCCCGCCATGATGAACCCGGACGAGCGCGAGATTCTGGAAGACCTCATCGTCGCCGCCATGAACGATGCCCGCGGCAAGGCCGAGCAGGTCGCCGCCGAGCGGATGGGCGAACTGACCAAGGGCCTGCCCCTGCCGCCCGGCCTGAAGCTTTTTTAGGATTCGCGTGTAAGAGGCGGCCAGGAGGCCGCCTCCCCTGACAAAAGATCAGGCCGCGATGGCCTGCGCGGACGGCTCGGCCGCACGCACGTCGGCGTCGACGTGCGCGGCGAAGCGCTTGAAGTTCTCCTGGAACATGGCGACGAGGCGCGTCGCCGTCTCGGCGAAGGCCGCCTTGTTGGCCCAGGTCTGAACCGGCGAGAGGACGTGCGGCTCCACGCCCGGTACCGAGACCGGCACCTGGAAGCCGAAATACGGATCGCGCCGGAACTCGACCTGGGACAAGGAGCCGTCCAAAGCCGCCGTGAGCAGGCGGCGGGTGACGCGGATCGGCATGCGCCGTCCGGTGCCGACGCCGCCCCCGGTCCAGCCGGTGTTGACAAGCCAGCAATCGACCTCGTGCTTCGCGATGAGGTCGCGCAGGAGGTTGCCGTAGACGCTCGGGTGCCGGGGCATGAACGGTGCCCCGAAACAGGTGGAGAACGTCGCCTCGGGCGCCGTCAGGCCGCGCTCCGTGCCGGCCACCTTGGCGGTGTAGCCCGACAGGAAATGGTACATCGCTTCCGCCCCCGTGAGCCGGGCGATGGGCGGCATCACCCCGAAGGCGTCGCAGGTGAGCATGACGATGGTCTTCGGGTGCGCCGCCCGCCCTGTGCTGCTCGCGTTGGCGATAAAGTCGAGGGGATAGGCGCAGCGGGTGTTCTCCGTGCGCGAGGCGTCGTCGAAATCCGGCACCCGGGTCTCGGGGTCGATGACCACGTTCTCCATCACTGTGCCGAAGCGCTCGGTGGTGGCGTAGATCTCCGGTTCGGCGTTGCGCGAGAGGCGGATGGTCTTGGCGTAGCAGCCACCCTCGAAGTTGAAGATCCCGTCCGGGCTCCAGCCGTGCTCGTCGTCACCGAGCAGCATGCGCGAGGAATCGTTTGAGAGGGTGGTCTTGCCCGTGCCCGAAAGGCCGAAGAACAGGGCCGACTGGCCGGCCTCGTCGAGGGCGGCGTTGGCCGAGCAGTGCATCGGCATCACACCGACCTTGGGCAGGCGGTAGTTGAGGTAGGTGAAGACCGACTTCTTCATCTCACCGGCATAGGCCGACCCGCCGATGAGGACGATGCGGCGGGAAAAATCGATGGCGATGACCGTCTTCGAGCGGCAGCCGTGGCGGTGCGGCTCGGCCTCGAAGCTCGGCAGGTCGATGATCGTCAGCTCCGGCACGAAATCGGACAGGGTCTCGCGCTCGGGCCGGATCAGCAGGTTGCGGATGAACAGCGAATGCCAGGCGAGCTCCGTGAACACCCGGGCCTTCACCCGGTGGCACGGATCGGCGCCGCCGTGGAGGTCCTGGGCGAACAGCTCGCGGCCCTCGGCATGGCCGAGAAAATCCTGGAACAGGGTCTCGAACTGCTCGGCCGTGATCGCCCCGTTGTTCTCCCACCAGACTTGGTCTTCGGTGTCGGCGTCCCGCACTACGAACTTGTCCTTGGGCGAACGCCCGGTATGGCTGCCGGTGGTCGCCACCAGGGCGCCGCCCCGCGCGAGTTCGGCCTCACTCCGGCGCAGGGCTTCCTCGTAGAGCCGCGGGGCCTCGAGATTCCAGTGCACCGCCTTCAACTGGCGAAAGCCGATGGCTTCGGCGCCGTGGCCCGAGTTGAAAAGTCCGATATTGGTCATGCGCGTTCCTCCTCGGGCACCTGATCGCTCCTCCGGGCCGAACTCGTTGTCTGGGACGTCCGCGCGGTCGTTCAGGTCCGCCGCGCGCAGGTTCGCCGTCCCATGAGGCACCGCCCACGAGCACCGTTTGTGCTCGATTGCTCAAATCTTGCCGACAAATCACGTTTGCGACAATGGCAAAAGAAATTTGACGCCCCGGTCTCCCGCTCCGGCGCGCGGGCGGGGGCGAAACCGGAGGTCGGCGACCCTATGTAACGGTGATCCCCGCTTTCGCCGGGGACGCTTCACCCGCTATCCGGCACGAACCCCGCGGCGGCCTCGAGCCGGCCGCACGAGCCCAGACGGACCGTCCATGCCCCAAGCCGTCGCCGGTCCTGAGATCGAGCGCCTGATCCAGCTCCTCGCCCGCATGCCGGGCCTCGGCCCCCGTTCGGCCCGCCGGGCGGCGCTGCAGCTGATCAAGAAGCGCGAGACCCTGCTCGCCCCCCTGGCCGACGCCATGCGGGTGGCCTCCGAGCGCATCGTCGTTTGCAGCGCCTGCGGCAACGTCGATACCGCCGAGCCCTGCACCATCTGCCGCGACGAGGGCCGCGATCCGTCGACCCTCGTGGTCGTGGAGGACGTGTCCGACCTCTGGGCCCTGGAGCGCTCGGGCGCGGTGAGCGCCCGCTACCACGTGCTGGGCGGCGTGCTCTCGGCGCTCGATGGCGTGCGCCCCGAGCACCTCAACCTCGACAGCCTCGTGGCCCGGGCCGCCGACCCGGCCATGCGCGAGATCATCCTGGCGCTCAACGCCACCGTCGATGGCCAGACCACGGCGCATTACGTCACCGAATCGCTGAAAAGCCTCGGGTTGAAGATCACCCGCCTCGCCCATGGCGTGCCGGTGGGCGGCGAACTCGACTATCTCGACGAAGGCACGCTCACGGCCGCCATCCGCAGCCGCACGCCGTTCTGATACCGGTCGGCCGCACCGGTCATTTGACCGCTCATCGGCGCAACCTTATCTGCGATGGATCGGGGCGCCGCCGCGCCCGACAGCCCAAGTCCGTATCCCATGACCATTCGTCCCCTCGTCATCCTGCCCGACCCGATCCTGCGCAAGGTCTCCGAGCCCGTCGGCCCCGTGACGGACGCGGTCCGCAGCCTCGTGGCCGACATGCTGGAGACCATGTACGACGCCCCCGGCGTCGGCCTCGCGGCGATCCAGATCGGGGTGGCGAAGCGCGTCGTCACCATCGACACCTCGAAGGACGAGGACGACCGCCGGCCGCAGATCTTCCTCGACCCCGAGATCGTCTGGGGCTCGGACGAAAAGCGCGTCTACGACGAGGGCTGCCTGTCGATCCCGGAATATTACGGCGAGGTCGAGCGGCCCGACCGGGTTCGCGTGCGGTTTCGCGATCTCGAGGGTAAGACCCAGGAGATCGAGGCCGACGGGCTGCTCGCCACCTGCATCCAGCACGAGATCGATCATCTCGACGGCGTGCTGTTCATCGACCACCTGTCGAAGCTGAAGCGCGACAGGGTGGTGAAGAAGTTCGCCAAGGCGGCCAAGCGCGACGCCGCGTAGTCTCATCCCAAGGAAGTCTTCGATGCGCGTCGTGTTCATGGGCACGCCGGATTTTGCCGTGCCGACGCTGGCGCGCCTCCACGCCGACGGCCATGCCATCGTCGCCGTCTACACCCGCGCGCCGGCGAAGGCCGGGCGCGGCATGGCCCTGAAGGCCTCACCCGTCCAGGTGATGGCCGAGAGCCTCCGCGCGCCGGTGCTGACGCCCGCCACCCTGAAGACGCCGGAGGCCGTCGCGGCCTTCCGGTCGCACGCGGCCGATGTCGCGGTGGTGGTGGCCTATGGGATGCTCCTGCCGCAGGCGATCCTCGACCTGCCGCGCCACGGCTGCCTCAACCTGCACGGCTCCCTGCTGCCGCGCTGGCGCGGCGCCGCTCCGATCCAGCGCGCCGTGATGGCGGGCGACGCGGAAAGCGGTGTCGGCGTGATGCGGATGGAAGCCGGCCTCGACACCGGCCCGGTGGCCCTGGAGGCGCGCCTGCCGATCGCGCCCGGCATGAGCGCCGGCGCCCTGCACGACGCCCTGATGCCCCTCGGCGCCGACCTGATGGCGCGAGCCCTCGCCGACCTGGAGCGCAGCGGCCTGACGTTCACGCCGCAAGCCGGCGAGGGCGTCGCCTACGCGCACAAGATCACCAACGCCGAGGCGCGGATCGACTGGACCCGTCCGGCCGACGAAGTCGCCAACCACATCAACGGGCTGGCGCCCTTCCCCGGCGCCTTCTTCGAAGTCGATCTCGGCAAGGGCATCGAGCGCGTGAAGGTCCTGGGCGCCATCGCGACGGACGGCGCAGGCGCCCCCGGCACCATCCTCGACGGGGCCTGCACCCTCGCCTGCGGGACAGGCGCCGTCCGCCTCACGGCCCTGCGCCGCGCCGGCAAGGGCGGTGCGGCCGACGGGCCGGAGTTCCTGCGGGGCGCGCGCTTGGCGCCCGGCGCATCCCTCAGCGCCTGATGCCGCGCTACAAGCTCGTCATCGAGTACGACGGCAGCCCCTTCTGCGGCTGGCAGCGCCAGACCGCCCAACCCTCCGTGCAAGGTGCCATCGAGACGGCGGTGACGCGCTTTTCCGGCGAGACCGCCGGACTCACCTGCGCGGGCCGGACCGATACGGGGGTCCACGCCACGCATCAGGTCGCGCATCTCGACCTCGCCAAGGCATGGCGCACGGACGTGGTGCGCGACGCCGTCAACGCGCACCTGCGCCCGCACCCGGTCTCGATCCTGAGTGCCGAGATCGTCGCGCCGGCGTTCAACGCCCGCCATTCCGCTTTCCGGCGGCACTACCGCTACCGCATCCTCAACCGGCGCAGCCCGGCGGCCCTGACCCGCGGACAGGTCTGGCAGGTGCCGTGGCCCCTCGATGTCGGCCTGATGCAGGCGGCCGCCCGCCCGTTGCTGGGCTGCCACGACTTCACCGCCTTCCGCGCCGCCGAGTGCCAGGCGAAGAGCCCGATCCGCACCCTGGAGCAGCTCGACGTCGCGCTGCAGCCCATGGGCCATTTCGAGGAAATCGTGGTGGCGGCCTCCGCACGCTCGTTCCTGCACCACCAAGTCCGGGGATTGGTCGGCACCCTCGTGCTGGCGGGCTCCGGCAAGATCACGGCCGACGACGTCGCCGACATCCTGGCGAGCCGCGACCGCAGCCGCTGCGGGCCACTGGCGCCGTCGTGTGGATTGACGCTGGTGGGAGTGGATTACCCGGGGGCAGTAGAGTCTTACGGAGACAGCCCTCGGGTTGCCGAGTCGAAGTAAGCCGCGATCACCCGCGTGTAGATCGCGGTCAGCCGGTTCAGGTCGGCCACGGCCACACACTCGTCGGTCTGGTGCATGGTTTCGCCGACGAGGCCGAATTCGATGACCGGGCAGGCGTCCTTGATGAAGCGGGCGTCCGAGGTGCCGCCCGTGGTCGAGAGTTTCGGCACCCGGCCGGTCTCCGTTTCGATGGCGGCGGAGACGAGGTCGGTGAAGGCGTCGGGTTCCGTGAGGAAGGCGGGGGAGTTCGAGGGCTGCAGGTCGAGGCTGTAGCGCACGGCGTTGCCGGCGGCCCGCTCCAGACGGTCGCGGATTTCGGCGCCAAGCGTCTCGGCCGTCCAGCCCTCGTTGAAGCGGACGTTGAAGGTCGCCCGCGCCTCCGCCGGGATGACGTTGGTGGCCGGGTTGCCGACGTCGAGGGTGGTGAATTCGAGGTTCGAGGCGTCGAAGTGCCGGGTGCCGCCATCGAGCGGCGCGGCCAGCAGCGCGCCCGCGAGGCGCATCATCCCGGGAATCGGGTTCTCGGCCCGGTGGGGGTAGGCGACATGCCCCTGTCGGCCATGGACCGTGAGCTTGCCCGTGAGCGACCCGCGTCGGCCGATCTTGATCATGTCGCCGAGGCGTTCCGGGTTGGTCGGCTCGCCGAGCAGGCAATGGTCGAAGCGCTCGCCGCGTGCCCGCGCCCAGTCCAACAGCTTCACCGTGCCGTTGATGGCCGGCCCCTCCTCGTCGCCGGTGATGAGGAAGCCGAGGGAGCCGGAAAAGGCGGGGCCGACGGCGTCGAGGTAGTCGAGGGCGGCGGCGAGCATGCAGGCGATGCCGCCCTTCATGTCGACGGCACCGCGCCCGTAGAGGATGCCGTCGGCCACCGTCCCGGCGAATGGCCCGTGGCGCCAGGCCGCGACCTCCCCCGTCGGCACCACGTCGGTGTGGCCGGCAAACAGCAGGTAGGGGGTCCCGGTGCCGATGCGGGCGTAGAGGTTGTCGATGTCGGGCGTCCCGGATTCGGAAAAGCGCGGCCGGTGGACCGTGAAGCCGGCCGCCTCCAGCACGCCGCCGAGCCAATCGAGGGCGCCGCCCTCCTCCGGCGTCACGGACGGGCAGCGGATCAGGGCCTGGGCCAGGCCGAGCGGTGAACGGTCGAGGGAATCGGGCACGGGCCAAGCTCGCGGCGGGATCAGGTCTCCACGGCCATAGGCGCGGTCCGCAGAGCGCGCAAATCACGGGGCTTCCGGTGGCGGGTCGCGGGGTTTATCTCCCGGTCATGGCCCTGTCATCCGATGAAGTCGAACGCTACGCCCGCCACCTCGTCCTGCGCGAGGTCGGCGGACCGGGCCAGGCCCGCCTCAAAGCGGCGCGCATCCTCGTAGTCGGGGCCGGCGGGCTCGGCGCGCCCCTAATCCAGTATCTGGCGGCCGCCGGCATCGGCACGATCGGGGTCGTCGACGACGACACCGTGTCCCTGTCGAACCTCCAGCGGCAGGTGATCCACGGCACGCCGGATCTCGGCCGGCCGAAGGTCGAGAGCGCGGCCGACGCCGTCGCCCGGCTCAACCCGCACGTCGCGTTCGCGGCGCATCCCTTTCGGTTGACGGCGGAGAATGCCGGCGATCTCATCGCCCGCTACGACCTCGTCGCCGACGGCTCGGACAATTTCGCCACACGCTACGCCGTTTCGGACGCGTGCTTCCACGCCCGGCGCCCCCTGGTGACGGCGGCGCTGGGCCAGTTCGACGGCTCGCTCACTACCATCCGGGCGCACGAGACCGGGCCGGACGGGCGTCCGAACCCGACCTATCGCTGCCTGTTCCCGAGTCCGCCGCCGCCCGGTTCCGTGCCGGCCTGCGCCGAGGCCGGGGTCCTGGGCGCACTTGCCGGCATCATGGGCTCGCTCATGGCCCTGGAGGTGATCCGCGCGGTGACGGATTTCGGCGAGCCCCTGGTCGGGCGCCTGCTCATGGTCGACGCCCGCTCCATGCGGTTCGAAACCCTCGGCTACGCCTGGGACGATGCGAACCCGTTGAGCGGAACAACGTGAGTCGTCACGCCACTTTATCGAGGCAGCACTTCTTGAACTTCTTGCCGCTGCCGCACGGGCACGGATCGTTGCGCCCGACATCCTTGAATGGATTGCGCACGGGCTGGCCCGCATCCTCCGCCGTCCAGGCGAGATCCGCGACGGGATCGTCGATGGTGCCGTAGCGGCGCGGATCGAAGCGGGCGAGGTCGTCGGGTTTGGCCTCGGCTTGGCGCAGGGTGGTGCGGAACCACGGCGCGTCGCTGAACTCGTCGGTGAGGCGCCCGTCCTTGCGCGCGGCCGCGGAGCGGGGCGCCAGATCGCGAAACCCCAGCAGCGCGATGGTCTCCTCCCACCCGACCCAGCCGATATCGCCCTCGACGGCCACCCGCTTGTCGTCGAAGCGCACGAGGAGGTCGTGGGTCGCCTGCCGGTCGACGCGACCGGTCTGGGTCAGGAAGGTCAGGGCCGCGAAGGCTTCGTTCCGCACGAAATCGTCGAGGGTGCTGTCGAGGAGGAGCGTGTGGAGCGGGGCCGCGTCCCCGTCGAAGACGCTGACGAGGATGCGGGCGAGCGTGATCGTCACCGCGTCGCCCAGGAGGGCGTCGAGGGTATCGCCGTCCTGATGCAGCAGGCGCACCAGGGGGGCGAACGCGCGGGTGTCGCGGGCGGCGGCGAGAACGTGCAGGCCGTAGAACAACAGGTTGGCGTCGGCCTCCGACACTTCGGCGCCGTCCACGGGCCCGGCCAGCGCGCGCAGGACCTCGTCGGCGATGGAGTCCGGCGCCGCGACGGCCTTGCGAAGTTCGGCGGCCGGGAGATACTCGGCCGCCGAAAGGGCCTCGACGAGGGTGGGGTCGATCATGGCGGGGCTCCGTTGTTCCAGGATCAGGCGCGCAGGGTCGCGCCGGTCTTGCGGCCGACCTCGGCGACGATCTTGGCCGTCACCGCCTCGATCTCCGCATCCGTCAGGGTACGCTCGACGGGCTGGAGGCGCACGGCGATGGCCACGGACTTCGAGCCCTCCGGAATGCCGACGCCCTCGTAGATGTCGAACACGTCAATGCCGGCAATGAGCTTGCGCTCGGCCGCCTGCGCCGCCTTCACCACCTCGCCCGCCGCCACGTCGCGGGGCACCACGAAAGCGAAGTCCCGCGAGACGGGCTGGAAGTCGGAGAGCGCCAGGGCCGGCTTCACTTTCGTCGGCCGGTACTTCGGCAGGGGTACGCCGTCGAGGGTGATCTCGAAGGCGACGATCTGCCCCTTGAGGTCCAGGGCCTTCATCACGCGCGGGTGGATCTCGCCGAAATACCCGACGGGATTCTTCGGCCCGAACTGCAGGGTGCCGGAGCGGCCGGGATGCAGCCAGTCCGGACCGCCGGCCACCACCTGCAGGCCGCCCGTGGGGATGCCGAAGGCGGCGAGCAGTGCCAGGGCGTCGGCCTTGGCGTCAAACGCATCCACCGGAGCGGCGGCACCATCCCAATGACGTCCGCCGCCGAGATGGCCGGCGGTGGCCCGCCGGATCGCCGTGGCACGGATGGCCTGGCCCTCGGGCTGGTCGCTCTCGAAGCACTGCCCGACCTCGAACAGGGCCACATCGGCGAGACCGCGGTCGGCGTTGCGCTGGGCGGCGCGCAGGAGGCCGGGCACGAGGCTCGGGCGCATGTCGGACAGATCCGCCGCGATGGGATTGGCGAGAACGAGATCCGCCCGGCCGCCGCCGAACAGCACCGCGTCGTCGTGGGGAATGAACGACCACGTCACCGCCTCGACGAGGCCGCGCGCTGCCAGCGCCCGCTTGGCGAGGCGCGTGCGCTTCTGGATCACCGTCAGCACGGGCTTGCCGACCTGGGCCTCGATGCGCGGGAGGGGCTTCGGCTCGATGCGATCGAGGCCGGCGATGCGGATGATCTCCTCGACGAGGTCGGCCTTGCCCTCGACATCGGCGCGCCAGGACGGGGTGAGCACCTTCACCCGGTCGCCGCTGCCGGCGACGTGAAAGCCCAACGCCTCCAGGGTCACCTTCATCTCGGCCCGCGACAGTTCGAGACCGGCCAGACGCCGGGTCTCTGTCCAGGGGAAATCGATGACCCGCTCGGTCTCGGGCGGCTCACCGACGATGACGGGCTGGCTCGGGGTGCCGCCGCAGATCTCGAGGACGAGGCGGGTGGCGAGATCGAGGCCCGGCAGGGTGAAGGCCGGATCGACGCCGCGCTCGAAGCGGTAGCGCGCATCGGTGATGATCCCGAGGCGCCGCCCGCTCTGGGCGATGTTCACCGGGTCCCACAGGGCGGATTCGATGAGAACGTCTACGGTGCCGGCATCGCAGCCGGAGGCTTCGCCGCCGATGATGCCGCCGATGGATTCCACGCCGTTGCCGTCGGCGATGACGACGGTGTCGTCGGTGAGGGCGTAGGTCTTGCCGTCGAGCGCCTTGAGTTCCTCGCCGTCGCGGGCACGGCGCACGATGAGGCCGCCCACCACCTTGGCGGCGTCGAAGACGTGCAGGGGCCGGCCCCGGTCGAAGGTCAGGTAGTTGGTGATGTCGACGAGGGCGTTGATCGGGCGCAGGCCGATGGCGCGCAGGCGCGCCTGCATCCAGTCCGGCGACGGACCGTTCCGGACGCCGGTGACGCGGCGCAGGGTGAAGTATGGGCACAGGCCGCGATCGGCCGGCTCGAAGTCGAGGGTGACGGTCACCGGACAGGCCCCCTCCCCGCGCACGGGCGGCTGGGCCTTGTGCTTGAGGCCACCGAGGCCGGTGGCGGCCAGATCGCGGGCGATGCCGTGGATCGAGGTGCAGTCGGCCCGGTTGGGCGTCAGGTTGATCTCGACGATCGGATCGTCGAGGCCGGCATAGACGGCGTAAGGCTGGCCCGTCGGCGCGTCCTCCGGCAGATCGAGGATGCCGTCGTGATCGTCGCCGAGGCCGAGTTCGCCCCCCGAGCACAGCATGCCCCGGCTCTCGACGCCGCGAATGGTACCGACCGACAGGGTGATGGCCTTGCCGGGCACGTAGGTGCCGGGCGGGGCGAACACCGTCTTCATGCCGGCTCGGGCGTTCGGCGCCCCGCAGACCACCTGTACGGGCTGTCCGTCGCCGGCATCGACGGAGCAGACGCGCAGGCGATCGGCGTTCGGGTGCTGCTCGGCCGTGAGCACGTGGGCGACCACGTAGGGCTTCAGGCTCGCCGCCTTGTCCTCGATGCCCTCGACCTCGAGGCCGATGCGCGTCAGCGTCTCGGAGATGGTGTCGAGGGAGGCCTCGGCGTCGAGGTGATCCTTGAGCCAGGAGAGGGTGAATTTCATGGGCCTGGGTATCCGTCGATGGGGTCAGGAACGGCGCGGTTTTGCGATGAGCAGAACGGCCAGCTTCCGATAGGTCGCCTTGGGCAGTGTCTCGATGAGATCGATGGCTTCCTCTGCCTGCGCGATGCGCGCCAGGGTCTCCGCCTTGTTGGTTGCGAAAGGTCGCGGGTCGTAGTCGGCGGTATGGCGCTCCTTGATCAAGTCGCGCAGGATCTCACCGATGCGTCGGACTTCCGGGCCGAGGCTTGCGACCTCGGGCGTGGCGAAACGCTTCTTGGCGTCCTGATGCTCGAGAGAGCGATAGATCGGCTCGAAGCTCTCCCACGGCGTGTTCCACCCCACGAGGCCGTCGGCCGTGAGGTAGCAGACAGCGTGGAACACAGCGTAATACGAATCGCTCACAGAGCGCCGGAGGGCGGTCTGGTTCGGCCGGGTGGGGCCGCTTTCCAAACGGGCGTGAGCGGATTGGATCAGCTCTCGAACGATCCGATGTTTGATCTGCCTCATCAGTGTGGCGGCGCCAATTCGTCGACATCGTCGGACAACGGCTCCGGTTCGCCTGGAAGCCGGTAGGAGACGTACGGGAAGCGCTCTTCGCCGAGTGCTGTCAAAGCATCGTGCAACTGACCACGCGCTTCGACGAGGGCCTTGCCGTTGACGATGTTCGAGCCCGGCTCGAAATATGCGTCGATGAAGAACGCTTTGTCGCCATCCTGATCAAAGCCGGACAGGACGGACGCGCGTGAAAAGCCCAGTGGTCCGAGAACCTTCGAGAAGATCGGCTCAGCAAGCTTCAGAACTTCGGCGTCGGTCAGCATCGCGATCTCCCTGCTCCACGCCCCATTGAGTTACCCCGTCAGTCCCGCGACGAGACTCGGGATATCCAGCGGCCGGAAGCCGTAATGGTCGAGCCAGCGCACGTCGGCCTCGAAGAACGGGCGCAGGTCAGGCATGCCGTATTTGAGCATGGCGATGCGGTCGATGCCCATGCCGAAGGCGAAGCCCTGGACGCTGTCGGGATCGAGGCCGCAATTCCGCAGGACGTTCGGGTGGACCATGCCGCAGCCGAGAATTTCGAGCCAGTCGGTGCCCTCGCCGAAGCGGATATCGCCGCCTTTTCGCGAGCACTGGATGTCCACCTCCGCCGAGGGTTCGGTGAAGGGGAAGAACGACGGGCGGAAGCGCATCTTCACGGCCTCGACCTCGAAGAAGGTCCGGCAGAACTCCTCCAGCACCCACTTCAGGTTGGCGATGTTGGCCGTCTTGTCGATGACGAGGCCTTCGACCTGATGGAACATCGGCGTGTGGGTCTGGTCGGAATCGTGGCGGTAGGTCCGGCCCGGGCAGATCACCCGGATCGGCGGCTGCTGGGCGCGCATGGTGCGGATCTGCACCGGTGAGGTGTGGGTCCGGAGCACCTTGCGCTGGCCGTTGCGGTCGGGGGCCAGGAAGAAGGTGTCGTGCATTTCGCGCGCCGGGTGGCCGGGCGGAAAGTTGAGGGCCGTGAAGTTGTAGTCGTCGGTCTCGATGTCCGGACCTTCGGCGACGGAAAAGCCCATATCGGCGAAGATCGCCGCGATCTCGTCCATGACTTGGCTGATGGGGTGGATGCGCCCGCGCGCCTCCGGCGCCTCGCGCACGGGCAGGGTCACGTCGATGCGCTCGGCGGACAGGCGTGCGGTGAGGGCCGCCTCGGCGAGGGCTTCGCGGCGGGTGGACAGCGCGCCCTGCACCCGATCGCGGAGGCCGTTGATGAGGGGACCGCGCGCCTTGCGCTCGTCGGGCGTCATGGCGCCCAGGGTCTTGAGCAGTTCGGAGACCGAACCCTTCTTGCCGAGCGCCGCCACGCGCACGGCGTCGAGGGAAGCTTCGTCGGACGCGGCCGCGACTTCTGCGAGAAGATCGCCTTCGAGGGTGTCGAGATCGGTCATCGGTTCAACTCACCGGCTGCGGCGCGGCCCCGTGGGGGTCAGGCGGTCATGGGCGGGGGTTTTGCGGGTCGAGGCCGCCTTGGCAAGCCGTCGCCCCTCGGAAAAGACCGGGCCCATGTCAGGAAAACGACTGGAAAAACAGAAAGGCGCGGCGCCCATGCGGGGCCGCGCCTTGTCCGTAAGATTCCGACCCGGGGGCCGAACGGCTGGCTTAGGCTGCCTTGGCGACGTCCTGCAGGGAGGCCTTGGCCTTCTCGACCACGGCGGCGAAGGTCGCCGGCTCGTGGATGGCGAGTTCGGACAGGGCCTTGCGGTCGACCTCGATGCCGGACTTGGAGAGCGCGTTGATGAAGCGCGAATAGGTCAGGCCATGCTCGCGGACGGCGGCGTTGAGGCGCTGGATCCAGAGGGCACGGAACGTGCGCTTCTTATTCTTACGATCGCGGTAGGCATACTGCATGCCCTTCTCGACCGCCTGCTTGGCGATCCGGATCGTATTCTTGCGGCGACCGTAATAACCACGGGCGGCCTTGAGGACTTTCTTGTGCTTCGCGTGACTGGTCACGCCGCGCTTGACGCGGGCCATATGGAGTCTCCTGGATCAGAAAAAGCAGTTCGGCGGGTGAAAGAAGGCTTACCGGCTGTTCGGCAAAAAATACTTCTTCACGTTGGCGGCATCGCCCTCGAACAGGGTGGTGGTGCCGCGCAGGTTGCGGATCTGCTTCGTCGTCCGCTTGATCATCCCGTGGCGCTTGCCGGCCTGGGCGTACATGACCTTACCGGTGCCGGTGATCTTGAAGCGCTTCTTCGCGCCCGACTTGGTTTTCAGCTTGGGCATTTGGCTCTCCTGAACGCGCACGCACCCCGATCCGGGTGGGATCGAAGGTGATGCGCTCGGTTGATGCTTCTGATGGAGCAGCACGAACCGCCACGGCAGCCCGATCGGCCGGGCGGTTCAACGCGAGGCGGCGTATGACAGAAAAGCGACGCGGTTTCAATCCTGCACGGGATCGTCAATCCCGCGCGAGGGCCCGGACCACGTCGCCTTCCGTCACCTCCGCCATGGGTCTGGTGATCTTCACGGCCCGGGTCGGCCGCCCGGGGGGCATGAGCAAAAGAATCGTCTCCATGCCGGGACAGGCCGGATCGGCGCAGACGATCTCGTTGACCTTGACCACGCCGTCCGCGCCGAGGCCGGCGGCCGCGCGCGCCCAGGCGAGGATGGCCTCCCGCACCGCCCCGTCGGCCGGCAGCGGCCGGCGCCAGAATCCCAACAGGGCCACCCCGTCAGCCCGGAAGGGTGAGGAGGCCGGCGGCGCCATCGGCGCAGCCGAAGCCGAGGCGGGCGCCGCGCGCGTCCCAGGCGAGCGCCGTGACGCCGCTGCCCTTCACCGCCGGGCGCACCAGGAGTTCGGATCCGTCGGCGAAGCGCACGAGCAGGATGCAGCCGTCCTCGTAGCCGATGGCGAGCACGAGGGCCTTGGGGTGGAACGCCACCCGCGAGACCCGGGCCGGGCGCACGCCGCATTCGCGCGGGGCCTTGCCGGTGGGGCCTTCCTTGGAATCGAACGGCCAGATGATGGCGGCTTCCGCCCCCCCCGTGGCGAGCCAGTCGCCGTCGCCGGACCACGCCACGGAGCGGACCTTGCCGGGATAGCCCGACATCCGCATGTGGCCCCGGTCGGGCTGGAGGCGCCAGCCGTGCAGGGCGTTCTCCTGCATCGTCGTGACGACGAAGCGGCCGTCCGGCGACCAGGTCACGTCGATATGCGAGCCCTTCCACTCGACGAAGTCGGGCGCGGTTTCGAGGTTCGGGTACCACAGGGTGGCGCCGTTGTAGTGCGAGACGGCGAGGCGATACCCCTTCGGGGCGAAGGCGAGGCCGCGGGCCGTGGACGGCGCGGCGAACACCTTCTCGCGGCCCTTGGCGTCGCGGGCCACGACGTTGCGGCCGGCGCCGTACGCGATGGCGCCGTCGGGATGGAGGGCGAGCGCATCGATCCAGGCCCCGCCTTTGGCGACGGCCACCTCGACGGCATCCCCGTCGGGCGAAGTCGCCACCACGCGGCCGTCGTCTCCCCCGGTGACGATCCGGCGTCCATCGCCGGCGGCGACCAGGATGGCGCCGTCCGGGTGTGATTCGATCCGGCGGACCTCGCCCCGGCCGGCGAGGAGAACGGCGCCGTCGCCGAGCGCCAGGGCCAGGGTGTCCTTCAGCCACACGGCGGCGGTGACGTGGGCCCCGGCCGCGATGGGGGTGACGTGATCGAGGAGGGAGGGGGCGGTCTCGGCCATCCGGCGGGAATCTCTCGTCACACGGTTTCGATGGGCGCGGGGGCCACGGGCCTCACAGGGCGGGCGCGCCGAAGAACGCGCGCCGCGCCGTCAGGATCGTGGCGACGAGCGCCAGGATACCGGCGATGCCGGCGGGAATGGCCAGGGCATACAACGCCAGGCGCCCGTAGGCGACCGTTCCGGCGAGGGACCCGACGAGGAGGGCGAACCACACAACCCCGTCTCCGACCCAGGCGTAGCGGGCCCCGCGCCGGGCGAGGGCCAAAGCGAGCTTCTGGCCGAAGCTGAACAGTGCGCCGGTGACGAAGGTGGTCCCGGCGCGAAAGCCCTGGACGTGGGACAGGACGGCATTCTGCGCGCCCATGGCGAGCGCCAGCATGAGGGACGCGAGCCCCGAATCCGGCGCGGCCACACCGGCCTCGAAGGCGGCGGCGATGATGGCCGCCTCGAAGCCGAGTATCACCGGCGTGCTCCAGCGCGCAGGGGTCAGGGCCGATAGGGCGCCGCCGCAGATTCCCCCGAGGAGGAAGGCGAGGATGAGCAGGGCCGGCAACAGGGCGAGGTGGGGCTGGCCGTGCCCGAGGGCCACGGCGAACTGGGTGGTATTGCCGCTCATGAACGAAGTGTAGAGGCCGCCGAGCCGGATGAAGCCGAGGGCATCGACGTATCCGGCGAGCGCCGTGAGGATCAGGCCGAAGCCGAGGTGCCAGGGCCGCGTCACGGGTACCGTCCCTTCGCGTTCACCACCGGGCCGGCAAGGTTAAAGCTTTGAATACCAAGTCCGCGCAATTGGAGTGAACGCACTCGAACATCGCGCCGCCGCGGTCCGTTGGTTGGGTGATCCGGCACGGGACCGCGCGTCCCCCGCCGGGTGAGTAGGAGTTGCGTCATGATCCCGTTCGCCTGCGCCGCCCTTGCCTTGCCCGCCTTCACCCTGCCCACCTTCGGCTCCTGCGGCATCGCCGAGACCGTGCTCGTCGTCGAGGACGAGATCATGGTCTGCGAACTTGCCGCCGAGGCGCTCCTGGAGGAAGGCTATCGCGTTCTCACCGCCTCCGACGCGGACGAAGCGGAGGGCATCCTGGCCCGTGAGCATGTCGATCTGCTCTTCACCGATATCGATCTGGCCCGCAACACGAACGGCATCGCCCTGGCCCACCGCGCGCGGCGGGTTCGCCCCGACCTGCCCGTGGTCTATACCTCGGGCGGACGCGGCCACCTCGCCCATGGCGATGCCGTGACGGACTCGGTGTTCGTGCCCAAGCCCTATCGCCTCAGCGCCCTCGTGGCCCTGGCCAACGACATCCTGCGCTCGCCCGACCACCACGCCTGAGCGCCAGCCCCCGGACCCCGCCCCATGCGCAACCTCCTCGCCGCCCTCGCCCTCCTGACCGTCTGCACGGGCGCCGCTTCCGCGTGCGACGTGAAGGCGGCCAAGCTCGAGGAGGCCATCGCCGCCAAGAGTCAGCTGCGCGAGGCCGCCAACAAGCAGACCGTGCGCGACCTGCGCACCCTGCGCGACGCGGCCATCGTCCTGGAGACCTACCAGTTCGGCTCCGAGTGCGAGCGCCTCGTCGAGATCGTCAAGACGCTGGCCGCCAATCCGGCAAAGACCATCGAGCGCGGCGGCGACACCGACGAGGACAAGGCCGAGGAGGTCCTCGAGACCCGCGAGCCGAAGGCGCCCCCGGCCGAGGCCGCCGCGCCGAAGGCGAACTGATCACCGACGCCCACCGGCCGTCGCGTCCCGTGCGGCGGCCGGGGCGCGACGACCGCGCCACGCACGTTCCTCGCACCGTGGTCCGATCCGTCGGATGGCGCGTTGACGGGCGACCGCACAATCCCAAGGACAGCGCATCGTATGGCCACGGACATCCTCACCCGCGAGGCGGGCATCGCGCATGCCGCCAACCGGCTCCCCTCCGTGATCGTCGACGACTACAACAGCGAATTGAAAGCCGACGACGGGTTCGTCGGTGACAAGGTCTCGAAGAAGGCGTTTCGCGAGATCCTGGAGAGATGGCGGGAGACCCTGCGCAAGGTCGGGCCCGATCCGTTCGGCGACAAGCCGAGCGCCGAGCTCAGCAAGAAGGCCCTCGACCGGGCCCTCGAGGGGACCGATCCCCTGACCTCCGGCCTGGTCTTCAGCGCCATCGAAGATTTCGCCCAGGAACTCGCCGGCGTGGTCCGTCGCTTCCTGCGCCAGAAGGGATGGCGCGACACGGAAGGCCTCGTAGTGGGCGGCGGCTTCAGCGACAGCCGCGTCGGCCACCTCGCCATCGCCCGGGCGGGCGTGATCCTGCGGGCGGGCGGTCTCGACCTGACCCTGGAGCCGATCCGTCACCATCCCGACGAAGCCGGCCTCATCGGCTCGGTTCACCTCGCGCCGGCCTGGATCTTTTCGGGCTACGACAGCCTCCTCGCCGTCGATATCGGCGGCAGCAATATCCGTGCGGGCGTGGTGGTGACGAACCTGCGCAAGGCGCCCGACCTGTCGCGCAGCGCCGTCTGGCGCTCGGAGATCTGGCGTCATTGCGACGAGGACCCGGCCCCCAGCCGCGACGCGGCCGTGGACCGGCTCATCGCCATGCTGACGGACCTGATCCGCCGGGCCGAGCGGGCCAATCTCGCCCTGGCGCCCTTCATCGGCATCGGCTGCCCGGGCGTGATCGCGGCCGACGGGACCATCGACCGCGGCGGCCAGAACCTCCCCGGCAACTGGGAAGCCGACCATTTCAACCTCGCCGAGCGCCTCGTCGCGGCGATCCCCCGGGTCGGCGGACACGCCACCATGGTGGTGATGCACAACGACGCCGTCGTGCAGGGCCTGAGCGAGGTACCTCACCGGACCGACCTGGCCCGCTGGGGCATCCTGACCATCGGTACCGGGCTCGGCAACGCCCGCTTCACCAACCGGAGCGCGGACGAAGTCGGCGCCTAGCGGCCGCGGCCCGCCCGGGCGAGCTTCTGAGCGATCCGCCCCCGCAGGTCCTCGGGCAGTTCGATGTCGACGAGCCGCCACGTCCATCCGCGCAGGCGCAGGCGCAGGCGGAACTGTCGAGCCCGCGTCGCTTCGGGCGGCACCGGAATCACCACCGTGCGAAAGCCGCGCATCTGGGAGGAGAGATAGAACGGCACGAGCCGATGCAGATTCTCGACGTGCAGTCCGGGCTTCCCGGACTCGCGGCGTCCCGAGGGTGCGACATCGGACGGGGTGACGGGGGACGCTTCGCCCGAGCCGGCCTCGGGCGGTCCGAGGTCGATGGATTGCGGCCAGCCGTCGTCGAGCAGGTCGACCACCGTCCGGGGCGTCACCAGAGATTCGGCAATGGGGATCGCCAGGGCCACGAGGGCGTCGGTGACACGCTGGCGCTCGCGCGGTTCTGTGCCGTCCGTGTCGCCGCGTGCCTGGGCGGCGGCGGCCACCTGCCGGATCACCGAGAGCCGCAGGGTGCGGAAATTGACGTGGCGTTCGACATAGGCCGCATCGTGCGCCTGCACCGCGCGGGCGAGGTCGTAGAGCGCCCAGAACGGCGTCAGGGTGAACACGAACCAGGCGAGCGCCAGCACGACGGGAATCGACCACCAGCGCATGGGCGGGCGACCTTAGGCGCGAGCCGGAGGAGTGGCGGGGCTCACGCCGGGACACACCAGTCGGTCAGGCCGCCGAACGCCGCGACGACGCCTTCGTAGACCGGCCGCTTGAACGGCACGATGAGGTCCGGCAGTCCGCCCATGGGCTCCCAGCGCCAGGCGTCGAACTCGGAGGGGTGGGCACCCCCGCCGGGCGCGGCCACATCGATCTCGCTGTCGTCGCCGAGGAAGCCGAACGCGAACCACTTCTGGGTCTGCCCGCGGTAGCGGCCCTTCCAGGCCTGCTTCATCACGTCGGGCGGAAGATCGTAGGTGAGCCAGTCGGGAGCTTCGGCGAGCAGCCGGACGGAGCCGGGCGTGACGTTGGTTTCCTCGTAGAGTTCGCGCAGGGCCGCGTCCTGCGGCGCCTCGCCGGGATCGATTCCACCCTGCGGCATCTGCCAGGCCCGCCCATCGGCGACATGCTCCGGGCCGGCATCGGCGCGGCGCCGCCCGATGAACACGAGGCCGGTGCGGGCGATCAACGTGATGCCGACGCAGGCGCGGTACGGCAGGTCGAGGCCGGTGTCGTTCGAAGAGGCTGTCATCGGCGCGACCATAGGGCAGGCCGTCCCCGTGCCGCAACGCACGATGGCGGTACCGCGTGACGATTCGTCCGGTGCTCTTCAGGGCGTGGCGCTGGTGAGGCGGGTGCCGGCCGGTCCGCGCAGGGCGACGCTCACGGGCACGAGGCGGATTCCCCTTGCTTCGAGATCCCGCGACCAGCGCGCGATCCGGTCGATGGTCATCGGCAGGGCGGTGGCCGAGACGAGGACGAACCCCTTGGCGCGCGCCTGCGCCTCGGCCCGGGCGAGTTCGCGGTCGATGGCCTCGGGCCGGGGCAGTGCGTCGAGGACGATCTCGGCCCGGGCCGTGGGTACCCGAGCCTTGGCGCCGAGGGGGGCGGCGAGGGAGCGCGGCGAGGTGCCGTCGTCGACGTAGCCGAGACCCCGCGCGGCGACCTCGCGCAGGACCGGCTCGAAGGCGGCGGCATCGCTGGTCAGCTTGGCACCCATGTAGTTGACGATGCCGATGAACCCCGAAAACCGGCTCATGGCCCAGGCGAGGCGGTCGATGTTCTCCGGGGTCCGGGCGGTGGTGAGCAGGGTTTGCGGTCCCGGATCGCTGTCGGGATAGTCGAACGGCTCCATGGGCGCCTGGAGCAGGGCCTCGTGCCCGGCCTCGCGGGCGCGGGCGACGGTGCGCTCGAGGTCGCCGCCATAGGGGGCGAAGGCGAGGCTGACCTCGGGCGGCAGCCGGGTGATG
Source organism: Methylobacterium sp. Leaf99 (assembly GCF_001422375.1). Lineage (GTDB taxonomy): Bacteria > Pseudomonadota > Alphaproteobacteria > Rhizobiales > Beijerinckiaceae > Methylobacterium. Next base: position 468,671 of record NZ_LMMU01000001.1, read on the forward strand.
GCGCTGGCGGTGGCGGATTGGCCGATGCCGAGGCCCGAGACCAGGATGGCGATGCGTGGGCCGGTGAGACCGGGATCGGGCCGGGCATAGATGTCGAGGGCGCGGACCCGGCCCTCGCCGAGGCGGGGGATGGCGCCATGGCGCCCGCGCTCGACCAGGCGGGGATCGGGGGCGGAGGCCAGCTTCACGGGCGCGGCATCGGGGACACGGATCACCACCGCCTCGCTCGGTGCGTTGCCGCCGCCAGCCCGCACGACGGTGACGCCGGACGCGGTCTCGACCGCATCGGCCGAACGCTGGGCCGCGACGGGTTTTTCGGGTGCCGGGATCGCGGCCACCGGCGCGGGCGACGGTTCCCGCAAGGCGATGGTGGCGATGGCCACGGGCTCGCCCCCCTGCGGATCGCCGGTGGCGACGAGGATGCTGACGCCTGCGACGACGCCGAGGACCAGCAGACCCACCGTCATCCTGGGTGTCGGACGCAGGGCGGCCAGCGCTCGAACCCGCTCACCGGAAGTGGGCTTCGCACCGAGCGGCCGGGTCAGGATGTCGTCGGAGGCCAAGCTCAGCCGCTTCCCTCAAGGGTGGGGGCGAGATCGGGGGCCGCGTCCCGAACGAGAACGGCCCCCCACGTCGGTTCTGAACCGACATTGGGGGCCGTCATGGTTAACGTTCCCCTAAGGGACGCATGTCCTCCGGCTCAGTTCGGTACGGCCGCCTTCGGCGTGTTGGCCGCACCCTTCTGGATGCCGCGCAGGAAGTCGAAGGCGGCGGTGAGCTGCTTGTCCTTGGCCGGGTCCGGCGGGACGTAGGCGGAGGATCCGCCGCGCTCCTCCGTATCCTTCTGCTTGAGGTGGCCCTTGAGGCCGGCCTCGCCCTTCGTCTCGTCCTTGCCCTTCAACTCGTCGGGCACCTCCTGCAGGACCTCCTGGTCCGGCTCGATGCCCTTGGCCTGGATCGAGCGACCCGACGGCGTGTAGTAGCGCGCCGTGGTCAGGCGCAGCGCCCCGCTGCCGCCCAGCGGAATGATCGACTGCACGGAGCCCTTTCCGAACGAGCGGGTCCCGAGCACCGTGGCGCGCTTGTGGTCCTGCAGGGCGCCGGCCACGATCTCGGACGCCGAGGCCGATCCGCCATTCACCAACACCACGATGGGCTTGCCCTTGGTGAGGTCGCCGGATTTCGCCGAGAACCGCTGGGTCTCGTCGGGGTTTCGGCCGCGCGTCGAGACGATTTCGCCGCGATCGAGGAACGCGTCGGAGACCATCACGGCCTGGTCGAGGAGGCCACCGGGGTTGTTGCGCAGGTCGAGGACGTAGCCCTTGAGCTTGTCGGCGCCGATCTCGGTGTTCAGCTTGTCGATGGCCGCGCGCAGGCCGTCGAAGGTCTGCTCGTTGAACTGGGTCAGGCGGACGTAACCGACATCGCCCTCGGCGCGCGAGCGCACGGGCTTGATCTTAATGACGTCGCGGTTGAGCACGACCTCGATGGGGTCCTTCGACTCCTTGCGGCTGATCTTGAGCTTGACCGGCGAATTCACCGGACCGCGCATCTTGTCGACGGCCTGATTCAGGGTGAGCCCCTGGACCTGATCCTCGTCGATCTGCGTGATCACGTCGTTGGAGAGGATGCCGGCCTTGGAGGCGGGCGTATCGTCGATGGGGGTCACGACCTTGATCAGGCCGTCCTCCATGGTGACCTCGATGCCGAGGCCGCCGAACTCGCCGCGCGTCTGCACCTGCATGTCGCGGAAGCTCTTCGAGTCCATGTAGCTCGAATGCGGATCCAGCGACGTGAGCATGCCGTTCACGGCCGCCTCGATGAGCTTGGCCTCCTCGGGCTTCTCGACGTAGTCGGTGCGAACCTTCTCGAACACGTCGCCGAACAGGCTGAGCTGACGATAGGTTTCGGCGGACGCCGCCACGGCGCTGGTCCCGGACAGCAGGCGGGTCTGGGTCGCGACCATGGAGGACCCGACGCCGAGGAACGCGCCGAGGAGAACGAGTGAAACCTTGCGCATTATCCGCGAACCTTCTCACTGGGGCTTTTGGCCCACCAAGGCTCCGGATCGATGGAGCCGCCGTCTTTTCTGAACTCGACGTATAGCATCGGATCGGTGCCGGCCGGGGCCGCACCCGCGCCGCCCTCGCCCATGGCCGCCACGGGCTCGCCCGCCAGGACGAACTGGCCGACCTCGACGTCGATCTGATCCATCCCGGCCAGCAGCAGATAGTAGCCATCGCCGGCATTGATGATCAAGAGTCGTCCGTACGAGCGAAACTGCCCGGCGAACGACACCCACCCATCGGCCGGAGAGGAAACCACGGCCTTGGGCCGCGTCGTGAGCGAAATGCCGCGGGTGGTCCCGCCGTTCCCGTCCGGTTGATTGAAGCCGCGCGTGAGGGCGCCGCTCACGGGCCGGGGCAGATCGCCGCGCGTATCGACGAACCGGATCTTGGGGGCGAGACGCGCCGGATCGCGGGCGCCGGCGGCGGCGAAACGCTCCTGGGTGGCGCGCGCGTCGCGGGTCTCGGCCGCCCGGGCCTCGTCCGCCGCCCGCCGCGCGGAGGCGACCTCGCCTTCCATCCGGTCCAGCAGTTCCTTGAGGCTCCGGGCCTGGACGCCGAGCTCGGCGGTGCGCATGCGCTCGGTGGCTAGGCCGCCTTCGACCTCCGCCAGGCGCGTGCGCCGGGCGGCGATGAGACCGTTCAGGCGCTGCTGTTCGCGGGCCCAGCCGGCCAGATCGGTCTTCAGGCCCTCGCGATCGGCGGCGATGAGCCCTTTCAGGCGCACGAGTTCGGTGAGATCGGCGGCCAGAGTCTCGGCCTCGCCGCGCAGTTCGGGCACGACGGCGCCCAGCAGCATCGAAGTGCGGATGACGGCGAGCACATCCTCGGGCCGCACCAGCACGGCCGGCGGCGGCCGGCGCCCCATGCGCTGCAGGGCCGCCAGGATCTCGGCGATGACGCCGCGCCGCCCATCGAGAGAGCGCCGGATGGCCGCCTCGGAGGTACCGAGGGTCTTCAGGCGCTCTTCGAGGCGGGTCATCCGGTCCTCCGTCGCCTGGGCCTGCCGGGCGGCATCGAGGAGGGCGATGTTGAACTTGGCCCGATCACCGCCGATGGAAGCGATCTCGGCCTCCAGCTGAGCCTTCGCGCCCGTGGACGCGGCCAGCGCCTCCTCGATGCGCCTCAGGTTCTCGGCGCGGCGGTTCTTCTCGTCGAGGGCCTTCTGAATCGCGTCCGGCTCGGCGACGGCAGCCTTCGCCCCGGACTCCTGTGCGATCGTGGGCGCGGCCATGGACAGGGTGGCCATGCAGACGCCGGTCAGGACCAGGGCACGCGGACCGTGCCCTCCCCTCTTCGCCGCCGTGCCTGCCCCGCGCGCCGTCATCGTTCGTCGAGGTTTCCACGGTGATAGGGATGGCCGGCCAGGATGGTCAGTGCCCGATACACCTGCTCCAGGGCCAGGACGCGCACAAGGCCATGCGGCAACGTCGCCGCCCCGAAGGAGAGGGTGAGGTCGGCCCGCGCTCGAACGGTCGAGTCGAGGCCGTCGGCGCCGCCGATGACGACGACGAGGCTCGGCCGCGCGGCGTCGCGCCAGGCAGCGACCCTTTCCGCATAGCTCTCGCTGCCGAGGTCGGCACGTCCACGTTCGTCGTAGACGACGAGGGCCGCGCCGTTCGCCTGCGCCAGGAGGGCAGCGCCCTCTTCCGCGCAACGGTCCTGGGGGCGTCGGGCCCGGCTCTCGGGGATTTCGAAAATCTCGCAGGCGGGAAACCCGAGGCCACGCCCGAGCTGAGCCGCCCGTTCGCGGTAGCGTGCGGCGAGATCACGCTCGGGTCCGGCCTTCAGGCGGCCGACGGCGGCGACGAGCAGGCGCACGAACCGCGGCCCGACCCGAACTCACTCGGCGAGGGCGACGCTGGGAAGATCGGCGGCCGGGCGGTCGGCGCCCCACATCTTCTCGAGGTTGTAGAAGCCGCGCACTTCCGGGCGGAAGATGTGGACGATGATGTCGCCGGCATCGATCAGCACCCAGTCACAGGCCGGCATGCCCTCGACCCGGGCGGAACCGAGGCCCTTGGCCTTCATGTCCTGCAGGATGCGGTCGGCGATGGCGCCGACATGACGCTGCGAGCGCCCCGACGTGATGATCATCGTATCGGCGAGCGAGGTTCGGCCCATGAGATCGATCTCGATGGTCTCTTCCGCCTTCATGTCCTCGAGGCAATCGAGGGCGAGTGTTTTCAGGCTGCCGATCTTACGGTCGGCGTCGCTGTCGGAACCCGAAGTTCCGTGGTGGGCCGCGTCGTTCAGCGTCTCGGTTCCTGCAATGGCCATCATCATGGGGTGATCGTACCCCGAAAGTGTGCCGCAGGGAACGTTCCAGTTGCGTGTTCGGTAAATCGCCCCCTCGCACACCCTTACGCCGGCATTTGTTGCCCCCTCAACCTTTGGCACGCAGGGCGGTGGAGGACAGATGGGAGCGTGGACCGTGCAGGAAGACCCAGGCCGGGGGGGGTAGGTCGGCGATGAGCCCGGCATCCGATTCGTCGATGCGCCAGCGACCGAGCGTCTGCGCGGCGCGGGCGGTCAGACTCTTCAGGGTGAAGCCGGGCCGGTCGATGATGGCGATGGGCATGGTCTCGGCGATTTCGTGGAACCCGGCCCAGCGATGAAATGTCGCGAGGCTGTCGGCCCCCATGATCCAGACGAAGCGCGCGGCCGGGTGTCGTTCTTTAAGATACCGCAGGCTCTGCCGGGTGTAGCGGGCGCCGATCCGGCTCTCGAAGGCCGTGACCGCGATGCGCGGATGGGCGGCGATCGCCTGGGCGGCGGCGACGCGGGCGGCGAGGGACGCGAGGTCGGCCCGGTCCTTCAGGGGATTGCCGGGGGTCACCATCCACCAGACCCGATCCAACCCGAGGCGGCGCAGGGCGACGCGGCTGACATGCCGGTGCCCGAGATGGGCCGGGTTGAAGGATCCGCCGTACAGGCCGATCCGCAAACCGGGACAGGCCGGGGGCAACCGGACCGGCCCCGATACGTCAAGGCGCATCGAGGCCGGTCGAGGGTAGGCGACCGCCGGGACGGATCAAGGACGCGTCTGCCCGCTTCCGTGGACCCGATACTTGAAGGTGGTGAGCTGCTCGACGCCGACGGGGCCGCGCGCGTGCATGCGACCGGTGGCGATGCCGATCTCGGCCCCGAACCCGAACTCGCCGCCATCGGCGAACTGCGTCGAGGCGTTGTGCACGACGATGGCCGAATCGACCTCGGCCAGGAACCGCGTCGCCTCGGCGCGGTCGGCGGTGACGATGGAGTCGGTGTGGTGGGAGCCGTAGGTCTCGATATGGGCGATGGCAACCTCGAGATCGTCGACCACCCGCACGGCGATGATGGCGTCGAGGTATTCGGTGCGCCAGTCGGCCTCGGTGGCGGGCGTCACCCGGGCATCGACGGCCTGCACGTCGGCGTCACCGCGCACGGCGCAGCCGGCCTTGATCAGCATGGCGACGAGGGCCGGAAGATGGGTCCCGGCGCAGGCGCGGTCGACCAGCAGAGTCTCGGCGGCGCCGCAGATGCCCGTGCGGCGCATCTTGCTGTTGAGGACGATGGTGCAGGCCATATCGAGCTCGGCGCCGGCCGCGACGTAGACGTGGCAGATCCCGTCCAGGTGGGCGAAGACCGGCACCCGGGCCTCGGCATGGACGCGCTCCACGAGGCCGCGTCCGCCGCGCGGCACGATCACGTCGATGCAGCCCTGCAGGCCGGACAGCATGGCGCCGACGGCGGCCCGGTCGCGGGTCGGCACGATCTGGATCGCATCCGCCGGCAGACCGGACTCCTCCAGGCCAGCCCGCATGGCCCGCGCGATGGCCATGGCGGTGCGATGGCTGTCGGACCCCGCCCGCAGGATCGCGGCGTTTCCGGCCTTGAGACACAGGGCACCGGCATCGGCGGTGACGTTGGGCCGGCTCTCGAAGATCACGCCGATGACGCCGAGCGGCACGGCGATGCGCTCGATGAGGAGGCCGTTGGGGCGCTCGAAGGCGGCCACCTGGCGTCCGACGGGATCGGGCAACGCGCCGATCTTCTCGACGGCGTCGGCGATGGCGCCGAGGCGGGCGGAATCGAGGGTGAGCCGGTCGATCAGGGCCTGGGTCTGGCCGGCGGCGCGGGCCGCCTCCACGTCCCGGGCATTCTCGGCCAGGATCTCGACCTGCGCCCCGCGCAGGCGCTCGGCAATGGCGCGGAGCGCGATATCCTTGGTCTGGGCCGGGGCCAGGGCGATGCCGCGCGCGGCGGCGCGGGCGCGCTGGCCGATGGCCTGCATCTCGCCCGTCAGATCGGGAGCCTGGAAATCGGTACGCAGGTTCAGAACGGGCACGGCCTTCATCCTCGCGGGCCGTCGCGCGATCCGGCGCGCCCGCCTGTTGTCCCGCCCGTCATCGCACGCGGGATACGGGTGAAACAAGCGGGACGCATGACAACCCGGCTATTCACCCACCATGGCGAGGTCGTCGCGGTGCACCATCTCGGCGCGCCCGGGATGGGTCAGGAGATCGGCGATCTCGCGGCTCGGCCGGCCGATGATCCGGACCGCCTGATCGCTGTCGTAGGCCACCAGGCCACGCCCGAGGGTCCGCCCGGCGGCATCGCGGATCACCACGGCATCGCCGCGCCCGAACCCGCCCTGGATTCCGGTGACGCCCACCGGCAGCAGGCTGGCGCCGCCCTGGAGCGCGCGGGCGGCCCCGTCATCGACGATGAGGATGCCGCGCGGCTCGAGGGACCCGGCGATCCAGGCCTTGCGCGCGGCGATCGGGTTGGAGCCCGACAGGAACCAGCTGCAGCGGCCGCCCTTCAGGATGGTGCGCAGGGGATTCTTCTCGCGGCCATCGGCGATGATCATGTGGGTGCCGCCGCTGGCGGCGATCTTGGCCGCCTCGACCTTGGTCCGCATGCCCCCGCGCGAGAGGTCCGACGCCGGCCCGCCGGCCATGGCCTCGATCTCCGGGGTGATGCGCTCGATCACCGGCAGGTGCCGGGCCTGCGGATCGGTATGGGGCGGCGCCGTGTAGAGGCCGTCGATGTCGGAGAACAGCACCAGCACGTCGGCGCCGATCATGGTGGCGACACGGGCGGCGAGGCGGTCGTTGTCGCCGTAGCGGATCTCGCTGGTCGCCACCGTGTCGTTCTCGTTGACCACGGGTACGGCGCGGACTTCGAGGAGCTTGAGCACCGTGGCGCGGGCGTTGAGGTAGCGCCGGCGCTCCTCCGTATCCTGCGGCGTCACCAGGATCTGGCCCGCCGCGATGCCGTGGTGACCGAGGGCCTCCGACCAGTGCCGGGCAAGGGCGATCTGGCCCACGGCCGCCGCCGCCTGGCTCTCCTCCAGGCGCAGGGTGCCGGGCGGATAGCCCAGAACCGTGCGCCCGAGGGCGATGGCACCCGACGAGACCACGAGCACGTCGGCCCCGCGCGCCTGCAGGTCGGCGATGTCCTCGGCCAGGGCCGCGAGCCAGGCATGGCGCAGGCGGCCGCGCGCGCGGTCCACCAGGAGCGCGGAGCCGACCTTGAGGACGATGCGGCGGAAATCCTGGAGGTTGGGTGTCATCACGTCCGGGGCCATGCGGACGTGATGTCGGTTTGTCCGAAATCATCGCCCTTGAACAAGAGCGGGAGGGCAGTGTGTTTTGCCACTGCATACGACATGCAATCGCCGAAGTTGAGCCGTGCCGAATGCCCACGCCCCTTGCGGAAACGGACGAAGGCTTCGCAGGCGCGTTCATACATTTCGATAGCGAAACCTAGTACCGTGATCGCCGGGCGGCTCGCGAACCCACGTAGAAAATCCGTCACCGCATCGGGAATCCGCGATTCGAGAACCATGCGCGCCTCGACCAGGGTCGGCGTTCCGACGACCGCTCTGCGATGCGCGATGAGACGGTTGAAGTCCCACTCCTCGGGCTCGCTCAAGGCGATGGCGACGATCGCCGAGGTGTCGAGGGCGATCATAGGGGCAGGCCGAACTCGTCGTACATATCCCGATGATCGGATGTGGCACCCGGACGTTTGTTGGCGGACGCTTTTCTCGCCAAGGCGCGAAGCGCGTCGAACTCCGCCTGTTGGCTCGGCGTGAGTTCATCGCGGGGATCGAGCTTGGCACCGAATTCCCGCAGGGCCCGTAGCACGACGTCCGTGACGCTGGTGTCGAGGCGCTCGGCAAAATCCGAGGCCAGAGCATGGGCCTCGTCGCTACGGATGTTCAATTGCTTGGTCACGGCAAGCCTCCGCCTGCTAGCTAAAACGACCGCAATGCTAGCATAACATGGAAGGTCCGTCGTTCAGGGCTGCCACGCCTCGGCCGGCTGCGCCTCGGCTTCGGCGCGCTTATCGTCGTCGATGGAGCGGGTGATCGCTCGCAGGGCGTCCTGCACGCCGAGACCCGTGGCCGAGGACAGGATCAGCGGCGTCTTCTTCGAAGCGCGCTTCAGACGGGCGACCTGCTCCTTGAGCGTATCGGCATCGACCACGTCCGCCTTCGACAGGGCGACGATCTCGGGCTTGTCGATGAGCCCGCCGCCGTAGGCTTCGAGCTCTTTCCGCACGAGCTTGTAGGTCTTGCCCGCATGCTCGTTCGTCGCCTCGACGAGGTGGAGCAGAACGCGGCAGCGCTCGACATGGGCCAGGAACCGGTCGCCGAGGCCGACGCCGTCATGGGCACCCTCGATGAGGCCGGGAATGTCGGCGAGCACGAATTCCCGCTCGTCGGAGCGGACGACACCGAGGCCGGGATGCAGGGTGGTGAAGGGATAGTCGGCGATCTTCGGCTTGGCCGCCGTCACGGTCGCGAGGAAGGTGGACTTGCCCGCGTTGGGCAGGCCGACGAGGCCCGCATCGGCGATGAGCTTCAGGCGCAGCCACACCCACTGCTCGTGCCCCTCCAGGCCCGGATTGGCATGCTTCGGGGCGCGGTTGGTCGACGTGGTGAAGTAGGCGTTGCCGAAGCCGCCATTGCCGCCCTTGGCCAGGCGCACGCGCTGGCCGACATGGGTCATGTCGGCGATGAGGGTCTCGCCGTCCTCGGCGATGATCTCGGTGCCCGCCGGGACCTTGAGCACCACGTCGGCGCCGTTGGCGCCGTGGCGGTTCGAGCCCATGCCGTGCTCGCCCTTCTTGGCCTTGAAGTGCTGCTGATAGCGATAGTCGATGAGGGTGTTGAGCCCATCGACGCACTCGACCCAGACGTCGCCGCCCCGGCCGCCGTCGCCGCCGTTGGGCCCACCGAACTCGATGAACTTTTCGCGCCGGAAGGCCACGCATCCGGCGCCACCGTCGCCGGAGCGGACATAGACCTTGGCTTCGTCGAGGAATTTCACGGTACTGCTCGTCTCACTTGATCGTCTCGGACACGCGAAGCGGCCTCGCGGGTCGGTTCCGGCGGGATGCCGGTGTCAGGTGCCATGGCGACGGCATTGTCCGTCGAGGTTCAGGTACTGGATACTCCGAAGCCCCGCCTCGAACCATGTTTCGGCGGATTTGGCGCCTTCGTATCCGTATAGGACGATGCGGATGGCGTCGTCCGGCGAGATCAGATTGGGCGGGGCTCCCGCCTCCAAGGTCCAACGCGGCGGCGGCGCGTCGTCACCACCGAAGGCGATGCGCGTCCCGTCCGCCTCGATCTGGTTCATCTGAGTGAACGCGGCAGCGTCTCCCGCGCCAGCGACGGCAAACGTGAACCCGACTTTCGGGGCGCGGCCGACGAAGTTGTAGAACTCGCAATACAGCGTCGGCATCGCGGGTCTGGCCGCGACTTCGACGGGTGCGGGCTCGGGGAGAGGGTTCGAGCCAGGCAGCAGCACGAAGGCGGCAAGCGCGGCTGCCGCCAGGGCCGCCGCAAAGGAGACCGCGAGGGTACGCTTCATCGCCTCGACCCCATCGCTGCGGGCGGAGCCTCAGAGTCGCTCACGAAACTCCCGATCACGGCCGGTTCTCGCCTTGAGCGCGACGGCGCAGCGGGGATTTCGTGGGAGACGCCTCGTCCGCCTCAGACGACGAAAGGGAGGATGGATGCCCATCCTCCCCCACGCATATCCCGGTCGGTCGGAAACCGGCCGATCAAAAAACGCTACTCGGCGGCTTCCTGCAGCGGCACGACGGTGACGAAGGCGCGACCGCGCTTCGTCATGAACAGCACGCGGCCATCGGCCTTGGCGAACAGGGTGTGGTCCGTGCCGATGCCGACGTTGGCGCCGGGGTGCCACTTGGTGCCGCGCTGGCGCACGATGATGTTGCCGGCGATGACGGCTTCCGAACCGAACTTCTTCACGCCGAGGCGCTGGCCGGCGGAATCGCGGCCGTTGCGGGACGAGCCGCCTGCTTTTTTATGGGCCATTGTGGCTTACTCCGAAATCTCGAAAAACGATCCGACCGTCAGGCGCTGATGCCGGTGATGCGCACCACCGTGTGGTGCTGGCGGTGGCCCCGCTTGCGGCGCGAGTTCTGACGGCGGCGCTTCTTGAAGGCGATGACCTTCGCGTCGCGGCCATGGCTGACGATCTCGCCGGTGACGCTGATGCCCGAGAGCAGCGGCGCGCCGATCTGGGTGGCTCCGGCGCCGTCGGCGAAGAGCAGCACGTCCCCGAAGGTCACGGTGGAGCCGGCTTCGCCCTCGAGGGTGGCGATCGTGATGGTGTCGTTGGCGGCAACGCGATACTGCTTGCCGCCCGTCTTGATGACTGCGAACATCGTTCTCTTTCGTGTTCTCTGCCGGCCTCCAGTTCACCGTCAGGTGAACCTGGACCGTCTTCTTGTTCAGGTCATCCGCGACACCGGGTCGAGCCGGGCGCGAACGCGAAACGCGCGGACTTCGTCGAGGAAGCCGCGCATTGCGCCGGTGCATAGGCGCCGAAGGGGTGATTTGTCAATGCGATGACGCCTCGGAGCGCAGAACTCGGGGCCGATCTACCGCTTCGTCAGTCCTCCCAGCACATTGCGCAGAATCGCGTTCCCCACTTCCGTGCCGACCTTGCGCGCCATGGAGCGGGCGGCATTGCCGATGACCTGTTCGGCGAGGCTCTGCGGGGGGCGGCGCCCCTTGCCGGCGGGTTTGGACCCGAAAACACCGCCCAGCAGCCCACCGAGCATGCCGGTCAGCCCGCCCTCGGATTGCTGAGCCGCTTCGGCCGGAGCGGCGTCCAGTCCCTTGCGCTTGGCCAGGATCTCGTAGGCGCTCTCGTTGTCCACGGCCGCGTCGTACTTCCCCCGCACCGGACTGTTCGCCATGAGGGCTGCGCGCTCGGCCGGGGTGATGGGGCCGACGCGGCCCTGGGGTGGGGCGATCAGGGCCCGCTCCACGAAGGAAGGCGTCCCCTTTGCCTCCAGAAAACTCACCAGGGCCTCGCCGACGGCGAGTTCGGTGATCGCTTGCGAGACATCGAAGGCCGGGTTCTGGCGGAACGTCTCGGCCGCCGCCTTCACCGCACGCTGGTCGCGGGGTGTGAAGGCGCGAAGCGCATGCTGCACCCGATTGCCGAGTTGGCCGAGGACCGATTCGGGGACGTCCAGCGGGTTCTGGGTCACGAAGTAGACGCCGACGCCCTTGGAGCGGATCAGGCGCACCACCTGCTCGACGGCGTCGAGCAGGGCCTTCGGCGCATCGTCGAACAGCAGGTGCGCCTCATCGAAGAAGAACACCAGCTTGGGCCTGTCGAGGTCTCCGACCTCGGGCAATTGCTCGAACAGCTCCGACAACATCCACAGCAGGAAGGCGGCGTAGAGCCGGGGCCGCTGCATGAGCTTGTCGGCGGCCAGGATGTTGACGATGCCGCGCCCGTCGCGGTCGGTCTTCATGAAGTCGTTGAGGTCGAGGGCCGGCTCGCCGAAGAACTGGTCGGCACCCTGGTTCTCCAGCATCAGGAGCTGGCGCTGGATCGCGCCGACGCTGGCGGCCGACACGTTGCCGTACTGGCCCGAGATCGCCTTCAGGTTCTCGGAGACGTAGAGGAGCAGCGCCCGCAGGTCCTTGAGGTCGAGGACCGGCCATTGGTTGTCGTCGGCGACCCGGAAGGCGATGTTGAGCACGCCCTCCTGGGTGTCGTTGAGTTCGAGCAGCCGGGCCAGGACCAGGGGCCCCATCTCGATCACCGTGGCGCGGATCGGATGCCCCTGGTCGCCGAACAGGTCCCAGAACACCACCGGGAAGCGGTCGGGCTCGTAGGACATCCCCAGTTCCTCGGCGCGCTTGACGAAGTGGGGCTTCGATTCACCCGCCGCCGCCAGTCCCGAGAGATCACCCTTGATGTCGGCGGCGAAGACCGGGACGCCGGCATTGGAGAAGCCCTCGGCCATCACCTGCAGGGTCACGGTCTTGCCGGTGCCGGTGGCGCCCGCCACGAGGCCGTGGCGGTTGGCGAGCCGCAGGGTCAGCGCCTCCGGCTTGGTGCCGCCCCCCTTCAGGAGGCTTTTCCCCACCAGGATTGTGCCGTCGTCCCGCATGATCGCCGCTCCCGAAACTGAAAAGCGGCGTGCCGCCCCGCTCACCTCGGTTATGCCGCCCGGGCGCGGCATTTTCCAGCGACCAGGATTCCCGTGACCGGGACCCGACGCGGGTCCGGCCCTTGATTTACGCGCGGCGAGGCGGGACAGACAAAATCCCGAACGCCCTGGAGCGACCCGAGATGGAAGAGTTGATTGCCCGCGTCACCACCGTGACCGGCCTGGACGCTGCGACGGCCCAGACGGCCATCGGCCACATCCTGGCCTTCCTCCAGAAGGAAGGGCCCGCCACCGAGGTGAGCCAGCTCCTCGCCGCCCTTCCGGGCTCGGAGACCGCCATCGCGGAGTCCAATGCGGGCGAAGGCGGTGGCGGCCTGATGGGCATGCTCGGCGGCATGATGGGCGGCGGCGTGATGGCGCTCGGCCAGAAACTCATGGCGGCGGGCGTGCCCATGGGTCAGATGCAGCCGCTCGGCCGGGAGCTGTTCGCCTACGGCCGCGAGACGGCGGGCGAGGACGTGATGGGACCCATCGTCGGCTCGATCCCCGGCCTGAACCAGTTCGTCTAAGCCCTTCCGGCTTTTCTTCGGCGGCTACCCATGCGGCAGCCGCCGAAAAAGTCCCGGCTAAGTTCCTCAAGTCTCTCTCTCACAACATGAATCCGTGTCATAAAAGCGTGCGCACCGCATGGTGATGTGGCCTCCCGACGGCGCGAGGCCGGGGGCTCCGGGGTGAGCCCGCCTCGCGGTCCCGACAGGCGGATTCGACCATGGTCCCGAACTTCGCGCGAGAGGCGTCCGCGGCGTGGCTCACCGGCTGGGAGACGCATGTCCATGCGCCCTTCGTCCGGATGAAGCAGAAGCGCGGCGAGACCGGCCTGTCGGGACTGCCCGGCTTCAACGGGCGTGCCCTGATCCCGCCCGGCGCCGTGCCGATCCGGTTCAAGCCGCGTCTGAAGAAGCCCCTCCCCGCACCGGGCCTCGATCCGAGCCTGGGACGCATCGGCAACCTCGAAGTGCGGCTGGCCACCTCCGTCTCGGAGATCCGCCGGGCCCAGCGCCTGCGCTACCGGGTATTCTTCGAGGAGATGCAGGCGGTGGCCACCGGCCTGTCCCTGCTGTCCCGCCGCGATATCGACGCCTACGACACGGTGTGCGACCATCTCCTCGTCATCGACCATGCCGCCACGGACGAGACCCCGTTCCGGCGCCCGCGCCCCAAGGTGGTTGGCACCTACCGTCTCCTGCGTCAGGACACGGCCGACCGGCATTTCGGCTTCTACACGGCGGGCGAGTACGACATCGCGCCGCTCCTCGCCGCGCATCCGGGCAAGCGCTTCCTCGAACTCGGCCGCTCCTGCGTGCTGAAGCCGTACCGGACCAAGCGCACGGTGGAACTGCTCTGGGCCGGCATCTGGGCCTACGTGCAGCACCACCGCATCGACGCCATGCTCGGCTGCGCCAGCCTGGAGGGGACGGACCCGGAGCGCCTCGCCCTGCCGCTGAGCTTCCTGCATCACCATGCCCGTGCCCCCGAGGGCTGGGGCGCCCGAGCGCTGCCCGGGCGCTACGTCGCCATGGACCGCCTCGCCCGCGAGGCCGTGGACCCGAAGGCGGCCCTCCAGGCCTTGCCGCCCCTGATCAAGGGCTACCTGCGCGTCGGCGCCACCTTCGGCGACGGCGCCGTGGTCGATCGCCAGTTCGGCACCACCGACGTGTTCGTGGTCCTGCCGGTCTCGGCCATCGCGGCACGCTACATCGACCATTTCGGGCCTGCGGCGAACCGTAGGGCGGCGTAGGGCCAGCTTCGGCCACGCGGGCGCCGTATCCCTCCGGCAACCCGATGCCTCGGGCCGGAGGGTGGGGACGGATGCGAGGGTATCGATACGAGGCGCTCGACGGCGTGCGCGGCCTCGCCGCCCAGGCGGTGGTGTTCACCCATGCCGTCGAGATGGCCTTCCTGCCCGCCCACGGGACCGGGGCCGGCGTCACCGGCTGGATCGGCCGGGCCTCGGTGATGCTGTTCTTCGCCCTCAGCGGCTTCGTCATCGCCACGAGCCTCGGCCGCCTGGCGGACCGGGACGGGCGCCACCTCGTGCCCTACGCGGTCCACCGGGTGGCCCGAATCGTCCCGCCCCTCGTCTTCGCCATCATCGTCACCTTCGCGGTCGGTGCCCTCGGGCGGGCGGGCCTGCCGCTCCTGACCCGGTCGGGCGAACCCTACGACATGGGCGTCCTGGCGTTCCTGCGCGGGATCACCCTGACCTTCGCGCCGAGCGACGCGACCTTCGTCATCGACAACCCGCTCTGGTCCCTGCGCCAGGAGGTCTACCTCTACGCCGTGGCGGCCTTCGCCAGCCTCGCCCTCGTCGGGCACGGGGTCCGGCGGGTCCTGGGCGCCGCCCTCGCCGTGGGGCTGATCGTCGTCACGGCGAACCGGTTCTTCTACCTCCAGTCCCTGGCCCTGTTCGGGGCCGGCGCGGCCGCCGCCGGGTTCGGCGGGCATCCGGGCCTGCGCCGGATCGCGGCCTCACCGGCCCTCCTGCCCGTCGCCGGGCTGGCCCTGGCCGCGCCCCTCGCCTTCGTCGGCCAGCCCGGATTCGTCGACGGCATGAGCGCGTGGGGGCCGTTCCTCGCCTATCAGGCGGCTTTGGGCTTGCCCCTCGGCCTCTGCCTCCTCGGTCTCGCGATCGACGAGAGCTCGATCGCGCGGGGCTTCGCGGCCTGCGCGGGCGCGGCGGCGTTCTCCTACACCCTCTACGTGGTGCACATGCCGATCCTGGTGCTGGTGTTCTCCCTGCGGGCCCATCTCGGCTGGGCGCCGGGCTGGACCGGCAGCGCCGCGACCCTGGCGGTGGCGTGGCTCGGGGCCCAGGTCGTGGCCATCACGGCCGCCCGTTCCCTCGAACGCCCGAAGGCGGCACGTGCCGCCCTGTTCCGTCTGCTCGGCCGAATCGGCTGGACGGGCACGCTGTCGAGGTCGGCCTAGCTCCCGTCGGCGCGCGCATCCGCCACCAGGGCCGCCAAGCCCTCGCGGTAGGTGGGATAGGCCAGATCGACGCCGAGTTCCTCGCGGATGAGCCGGTTCTTCACGCGCTTGTTCTCGCCGTAGAAGCTGCGCGCCATCGGGCTCAGATCGGCCGTCTCGAAGTCGATCTCCGGCGGCAGGGGCAGGCCCGCCAGGGCGGCGGCGTATTCCGTCACCACCTGCGGCGGCGTCGGCGCATCGTCGGTGACGTTGTAGACCGCCCCGGCGCGGGGCCGGTCGAGGGAGGCGAGCAGGGTCGTGGCGATGTCGTCCACGTGGATGCGGTTGAACACCTGCCCCGCCTTGATGATCCGCTGCGACTTGCCCTCGCGCAGCTTGACGATGGGGTTGCGCCCCGGTCCGTAGATTCCGGCGAGGCGGAACACCTGCACGGGCTTGCCGGACGTGCGTCCGAGATCGAACCAGGCCGCCTCGACGGCGAGGCGCCCATGCGAGCGGGCACTGGTCGGGCGCGGCGCCGTGGCCTCGTCGATCCAGGCGCCCTGCTGGTCGCCGTAGACGCCGATGGTCGAGAGGTAGCCGATCCAGCCGATGCGGCTGTTGCCGATCGCGTCCGCGTAGCGGCCCAGCACCGTGTCGCCGTCGCGGCCGGGGGGAGCCGAGACGAGGAGCACGTCGGCGTCGGCGAGGTCAGCGGCGATGCGGTCGTCGTCGCCCTCCGGGCCGAAGGTTCGAAGGGCGACACCGTCGAGGCCGGCGCCGGCCCGCGACGGATCGGTGACCGTGGCGCGGACCTGCGCGAACCGCCCGGAGGCCCGTTCGACGAACCGGCGCGCGGTGAAGCCGAGGCCGAAGACGAAGAGGTTCATGGGTCTGCCAAGTCCTGCCCTAGCCCGGTGCCGCCGGGTGCTGCGCGAGGGCGTTCTGCCACTCCGCACGGACCTCGTCATCCCTTTCGTCCGCACCGCAGCGGGCGAACGCGGCGCGCAGGGACGACGCGTCGAGGAGGCGGCCGACCGCCCAGACGGCGGCGCCGCGCACCAGGGGCGAGGAATCCCCCAGACACCGCGCGGCCTCCGGGGCCAGGGCGAGCGACCCTGAATTGCCGATGGCGACGAGGACGTTGCGCAGGAAGCGGTCGCGGCCCGTGCGCTTGATCGGCGTGCCGGCGAACCGCGTCCGGAAAGCAGCATCGTCCAGACGCGCGAGTTTGGCGAGGGGCGGGGCGGCGAGATCCGCCCGCGCCGCCAGCCGCCCTTCACCCGCGACCGCCGCGAACTTGTTCCAGGGGCAGACGGCGAGGCAGTCGTCGCACCCGAAGATGCGGTTGCCGATGGCGGCGCGGAATTCGCGCGGGATCGGACCCTCGTGCTCAATGGTGAGGTAGGAGATGCAGCGCCTGGCATCGAGCTGGTAGGGCGCCGGAAAGGCACCCGTCGGGCAGATGTCGAGGCAGCGCCGGCACGAGCCGCAATGGTCGGTCTCGGGCGCGTCCGCCACCAGATCGGCCGAAGTGTAGATCGCCCCGAGCAGGAGCCAGTTGCCGTGGGCCCGCGAGATCAGCACCGTGTGCTTGCCCTGCCAGCCGAGGCCGGCGGCTTCGGCCAGCGGTTTCTCCATCACGGGGGCGGTGTCGACGAACACCTTCACCCGCACGTCGCCCTTGGCCGAGAGATAGCCGCCGAGCTCCTTGAGCTTGCCCTTCAGCACCTCGTGATAATCGCGGCGCTGCGCATAGGCCGCGATGGCGCCCCGGTCGCGCCGGTTCAGCACGTCGAGGGGATTTTGGTCCGGCCCATAGGTCATGCCGAGCATGATCACGCTGCGGACGCCCGGCCACAGGGTCGCCGGATCGGCGCGCTGGTCGGCCCGATCCACCATCCACGTCATGTCGCCGTGATGTCCGGCCGCGAGCCAGACCGGCAGGCGTTCGACCAGGGCCGGCACCGCATCGGGCCGGGTCACGCGAATGTCGTCGAAGCCGAGGTGCCGGGCACGGGTCTCCACGGCCCGGCGCAGGTCGTCCCCCGCCAGGATCTTTCGCGGCGGACGAAGCTTCGTCGGGGCGTCGGTCAGAAGTCCAGGTCCGCGTAGTGATCCGCCGGAGCCATGCCCGGCACCCGGTCGGCCAGGAGCGTGCGGAAGCACGGGCGCGACTTCACCCGCGCGTACCAGTCCCGCGCCGTCTCGTCCTCGTCCCATGGCACGTCGCCGAGATAATCCACGCAGGAGAGGTGGGCCGCCGCCGCCAGATCCGCATAGGTCAGATGGTCGCCCGCGATCCATTTGCGGCGGGACATGAGGTAGCCGATGTATTTCAGGTGATAGCGCACGTTGGTGCGCGCCGCCCGGATGGCGTTCATGTCCGGCGGGCCGCCACCGGCGGCGCTGTTCATGAAGCGCTTGAAGATCTTTTCGGTGACGAGGTAGCCCGTCACCTCCGAATCGAACTTGACGAGGAACCAGTCGAGGAGACGACGGACCTCGACCCGGGCCGCCGTGGTCTCGGGCAGGAGGCGACGGCCGCTGAGGCCGAGCCCCCGCGTCTCGTCGAGGTACTCCGCGATGATGCCGGCACCGGGGATCGCCAGTCCCGACTGCTCCACCAGGACCGGCGTGGTGCCGGCCGGGTTGATGATGAGGAAGGCGTCGCGCCGCTCCCACGGGCGTTCCTCCAGCAGGGAGGGCTCCATCCCCATCTCGGCAAGCACGAGGCGGATGAAGCGCGAATGGGGGCAGAAGGGGGAGTGGTGAAGCGTCGCCATCGAGGCCGTTCGGACGGGGGAAGCTGCCGGGGACGAGCCGTATCGGGCCCCTCGCAGAGGGTCGCCTGTCGAGACATATTGCTCGATCGTTGCCGCCTCATTAACACGCTCGACCAAAGGCGGTAACCATCCGTCAACCGACATGGTCGAAGGCTCGGATGAAATCCAAGGCCGTCCCCGGCCTGCGGAACGCGTGGCCGCGCCACGACACGATCCCCCCGACAACGTTCAGCGAGGCGATACGATGATGGATGCGACGAGCATCGCGAAAGCGGTCGTCCTCGCCGTCGTGGAGGGCGCGACGGAATTCATCCCGGTCTCGTCCACGGGGCACCAGCTCCTGGTCGGCCATTTCATCGGCTTCCAGTCGCCCAACAACACCTTCGAGGTGCTGATCCAGCTCGGCGCCATCCTGGCGATCCTGGCGGTCTATTTCGGGCGGCTGCTCGGTATCGCCAGGGCCCTGCCGAGCGATCCCAACGCCCGGCGCTTCGTCCTCGGCATCCTCCTCGCCTTCCTGCCGGCGGCCATCATCGGCGGCCTGTTCTCGAAATACATCAAGTACTATCTCTTCAATCCGTGGATCGTGTGCGCGACCCTGGTGGCGGGCGGCCTCGTCCTCCTCGTCCTCGACGAGACCGACCTCGAGGTGAAGAAGCGCGACGTGTTCGACTTCTCCCTGCCGATGGATTTCAAGATCGGCCTGTTCCAGTGCATCGCCATGATCCCCGGCGTGTCGCGCTCGGGCGCCACCATCGTGGGCGCCATGCTCATGGGCGCGGACAAGCGCTCGGCTACGGAATTCTCGTTCTACCTCGCGATCCCCACCATGGCGGGCGCCTTCGCCAAGGATCTCCTCGACAACTACAAGAACCTCTCCCGGGACGACACCGGCCTCATCGTCATCGGCTTCATCGTGGCGTTCTTCTCCGCCCTGTTCGTGGTCCGCACGGTGCTCGACTACGTCTCCGCCCACGGCTTTCGCCTGTTCGCCTGGTGGCGCATCATCGTCGGGTCCCTCGGCTTCTTCGGGCTGATCGTGTTCGGTTAGGGCGCGGCGTCCCGGCGGGGACCGGAGGACGATTTCCGGACCGGGCCGGCGTATTCCATATCCAGGTTCGGGGGCGATTGCGTCGACGGGCGCCACGGTGCAAGGGCTTTCGGGACATTGTGCTGAGCCCGGCCCCACGTGGCCGGCGTCCCGATCGCGAAGGCCCGAACGATGGAAGACCGTCCCCTCGCCGACCTGTTTCCGCCCGCGACCCGTGAGCGCTGGCTCGGCCTCGTCGAGGGTGTGCTGAAGGGCGGCGACTTCGAGAAGAGGCTCGTCTCGAAGACCGCCGACGGCATCCGCATCGAACCCCTCTACGACCCGGCCGAGCCCGTGGCTCAGCCCATGCGGCAACCCGGCTCCTGGCGGATCGCCCAGCGGGTCGATCATCCGGCGGGCGAGACGGCGCGCGATCTGGCCCTCGCCGACCTCGAAGGCGGGGCGGACGCCCTCACCCTCGTGTTCTCCGGCGCCCCGGCCGCCCGGGGCTTCGGCCTCACCGCCGCCACGGCCGAGGCGCTCGACGCGGCCCTGGCCAGCGTGATGCTGCCGCTCATCGCCATCCGCCTCGATGCCGGCGGCCGTGGGCTGGAGGCGGCCGCCCTGCTCAAGGGCGTGGCCGAGCGGCGCGGCGACGCCCTCGGCGGTCTCGACATCGATCTCGGCCTCGACCCCGTCGGCACCTTCGCGGCGACGGGCCGCCTCGGCGCCGATTTCGGCAAGGACCTCTCCGACGCGCTCGCGACCTTCGACGGCGCGGGCTTCGCCGGGCGGGCCTGCCTCGCCGACGGACGCCCCTATCACGAGGCCGGCGCCAGCGAAGCGGCGGAACTCGCAGCCGTCCTCGCGACGGCGGTCGCCTACCTGCGGGCCCTGGAAGCCGGCGGCCACGACGTCGCCCGCGCCCGCGACGCCGTCGCGGTGCTGCTGGTGGCCGATGCCGACGAGTTCCTCACCATCGCCAAGTTCCGGGCCATGCGCCGGCTGTGGGCACGGGTCGAGGCGGCCTGCGGCCTCGAGCCCAAGCCCTTGCGCCTGCACGCGGAAACCGCCTGGCGGATGATGAACCGCAACGACCCGTTCGTGAACATCCTGCGCACCTCCATGGCGGCGGGTTCGGCGGGCCTCGGCGGCGCCGACAGCGTCACCGCCCTGCCCTACACCGCGGCCCTGGGCCTCGCCGACGCCTTCGCCCGCCGGGTGGTGCGCAACAGCCAGATCGTCCTCATCGAGGAATCCAACCTCGCCCGGGTCGCCGATCCGGCGGCGGGTGCCGGCAGCTTCGAGACCCTGACGGACGCCCTGACCCGGACCGCGTGGGAGGCGTTCCAGGCCATCGAGGCCGAGGGCGGCATCGTCGCGAGCCTCCGGTCCGGCGCCCTCCAGGCCCGGATCGCCGAGACCGCGAAAACGCGCAAAAAGAACGTCGCCACCCGCCGCGAAGCCCTGACGGGGGCAAGCGAATTCCCGTTCCTGGCCGAGAAGCCGGTGACCACCCTCGACGTCGCGCCGCTGCCGGGCGAGGCCGTTCCGTTCGGCTCCGGCGAGGGCCTCACCTGCGCGCCCCTGCCCTCGCGCCGCCTGGCCGAGCCCTACGAGGCGCTGCGCGAGGCATCCGATGCGCACCTTGCCGAATCGGGCAAGCGCCCTCGGGTGTTCCTGGCCAATCTCGGGGCGGTGGCGGTGTTCAACGCCCGGTCCACCTTCGCCGCCAATGCGTTCGCCGCCGGCGGCATTGAGGCGGTGAACGAGGACGGGTTCGACGCGGCCGACGCCGCGGCGCAGGCGTTCGCGAAGTCGGGCGCCCGCATCGCCTGCCTGTGCTCGTCGGACGCGGTCTACGCGACCCATGCGGCGGCGGCGGCGCGGGCCCTCAAGGCGGCGGGCGCGGCGCGGATCTACCTCGCGGGCAAGCCCGACGAGGCCTTGAAGGCGGCGGGCGTCGACAGCTTCCTGTACGCCGGCGCCGATCTCCTCGCCCTCCTGGGCGAGGCGCGGGACGCGGCGCGCTGAGGCGGCAACCGAACCGGCGCGGGGCGCGTTTTCCGAGCGTTGCCGTATCACCCCCGGACCGGAAAACCATGCGCTTCCAGATCGTTACCCTCGTGGCTCTCGCGGGCCTCACCGCCCCGGCATCCGCCGCCACCAAGAAGGTCCAGGTGCCGAACCGCTATGACGGGGCCTGGAGCATCGAGGTGGTCACCCTCGACGGTCCCTGCGATCGGGCCTACCGCTACGGCGTCCGGATCAACCGCGGCGAGGCGACCTATGCCGGCGGCGACTTCTCCATCAGCGGCCGGGTCTCCGGCAACGGGGCCGTGCGCGCCGTGATCCGGCGGGGTTCGGACAGCGCCGACGTGGTCGGGCGCCTCGGCCGGCAGGGCACGGGCGGCGGCACCTGGAACACCACGGGGCTCATCGGCTGCAGCGGGCGCTGGAACGCCGAGCGGCGCGGCTGAGGTCGGGCGCGCCGGTCCACCCCACCCCCGCGCCGGGGAATCGCCGGTCCGCCCGTGTGATGCGCCGGTCACAGGACCGTCCAAAACCGCGCGACGGACCGCGAAGGCCCTGTTCCCGCCGGAATTGACGGGGAAGACTCGGTCCGGGTTCGAAGGCGGTTTCGATCGGGGCTTCACGCGATGAAGACATGGTGGCTGGGTGCGCTCGTTCTCGTCACGGGCCTGGGTGCCGAGGCCCAGGCCGCCTCGCGGGTCCCGGGGCGGCCGCACCCGGTGATGTCGCCCCTCGAGACGGCGGCCACGGCGTGCTTTGCCGAGACCATCCTGTCGAATCCCGCCGCCCTGCGGCATGCCCGGGCGGGGCGCTGGTACGAGGCCGCCGGCGTCATCGGGTTCCTGTGCCGTCCCGAGGTGGACGCCATGGTGCGGGCGCATGACGGCCTGCACGGCCGCGGCACCGGAGCGCGCTTCTTCCGCACGGCCTACACCCGGCACCTCGGCGAGGAACTCGCCGGGCAGCTCCAGCCGATGCTGGCGCGCCAGGACGTCGCCAGCGCCGAGCCCGTCGCGGACAAGGCCGAGGCGGACAAGCCCGCCGAGTAGACTCGCGAAGGTTCGGACGAACCGAACGTTCTGCAGAAGACGTCATCGCCCGCCGGCGGCCTGACGACACCGATCCTTCAGATGCGTGCTGTAGCGTGATCCCTTCGTGCGATGCCGCGCGGGTGGAGAGCGCCTTCATGCTGGATGTGCGGCGGCCCGAAGCGCGTCTTCCGGGTGAAGAGGCGCGTCTTCCCGCTGAAGAAGCGTGTCCTGCCGGTGAAGGGGCGCCTGTCCCCCACGCCGCCGCGCCGCCGGCCGGCCTCGCAGCGCTCCTCGACGGGTTGTGCCGGGCCCTGGCGGCCGCGGCCGCGGAGATCCGCCTGCCCGACGGATCGGTGGTGTGCAGGGGGGACGGCCGCGACCGCGCGGAGCCGCATCCGTCCGTCGACATCCCCTTGGAGGACGGACCTTCGGGGGACGGGCCGTTCGAGGACGTCCCCCCGGCGGCCGGGGGCCACCTCGGCATCCTGCGCCTGTGGGCGCCGTGGGCGCGGCACCCGTCGGCGGCCCAGGCGGCAGGCCTGTCGGGCTTCGTCCTGGCGGCGCGCCTCGTCCTCGAGCGGCAGCGCGACGCCGCCACCCGGATGCGCCGCGACACCGAGCGGACGGTTCTGTCCGCCATCGTCCGCGACCAGTCCGCCGCCCTCGCCCACCTGCGCGCGACCTTCGAGGCGGCGGGCCGGGTCGCCCGGATCGGCGTGTGGGAATGCGACCTGCGCAGCCAGCGCCTGACCTGGACCGACGCGGTCTACGACCTCTTCGGGTTTCCGCGCGGCAGCCCCCTCGACCGCAACGCGACCCTGCGCTGCTATCCGCCCGGCGCCCGCGAAACCATGGAAACCCTGCGGGCCCGGGCCATCGCCGAGGGCGGCGGCTTCCACCTCGACACCCAGATCGTCACCGCGGGCGGCCAGCCGCGCTGGATGCGCCTGACCGCCACCGTGGCGTCCACGGACGGCGTGCCCGTGCGCCTCTTCGGCATGAAGCAGGACATCACCGAGGAGCGGCTGCTGGCCGACCGGACCCGGCACCGCGCCGAGACCGACGGGATGACCGGCCTGCCCAACCGCGGCGTGTTCGAGGCGCGGCTCGCCGCCCTGGATGCGTCCGACGCGGGCCCGCCGGATGCGCCGTCCCCCGGTGCCCTCCTGCTCATCGACCTCGACGGGTTCAAGGCGGTCAACGACACCTTCGGGCACGCCATGGGCGACACCTGCCTCGGGCAGGCCGCCCGGCGCCTGCGCGATGCCTGCCGGCCCGGCGACTTCGTGGCCCGGATCGGCGGCGACGAGTTCGGCGTCCTCCTCGGCGGCCCCCTGGCCGGATCGGAGCCCGAGGCCTGCGCCGAACGGATCGTCGCCGCCCTCCACACCCGCATCCGCGGCAACGGCCTGAGCGTCCGGCTCGGCGCCTCCGTCGGCATCGCGCGCATCGGCGACTGCGACGCCACCGAATTGTTCGCCCGCGCCGACCGGGCCCTCTACGCCGCCAAGGCCGCGGGCCGGAACACCGTCCGGAGCTTCGGCCCGGCCCTCGCCGGGACCGCCTCGGCCCGGAACCGGCGAGCCGCCCTGCCCTGAGGCGGTACGCGGGCCGGGGTGGAGCGGACCCGCGAGGGCCGAGCCCCCGCCCGGCGACCGGCACCGGGCGTCCGATGACGGTCCGCCGGAGCCTGGCCGAAGACACTCGACCGCACTCGCGGGCCCGATCCCCGCGGGAGACGGCCGACGCTCGATATCGGAACCGAACGACCGGGTTGGGTGGATTTCCGCCGGTCCGCTCTCAAGCAGCAAACGTTCGAAGCAGGCGTTACGCGGTCACTCCAAGCGAGCGCTCCCAAGGGTTCGCTTGTCACCTACCGAGCACACGGACCTGGAAAGTCTCGAACCGGCATTGACGCTGTGTCGCCTGATGAGGCTCCTTGTGCCTGACGGTTCCTCCTCGGAGGATCAAAAGGGAACGCGGTGAGGGCTTGGCCCGATGCCGCGGCTGCCCCCGCAACTGTAAGCGGCGAGCCCATCATCAACACGTCACTGGATCTGCGAGGATCTGGGAAGACGATGAGAGGGCGGTGACCCGCGAGCCAGGAGACCTGCCGTCAGTCGTGGTCACACGCGAAACGCATCGGGCGGGGTGTCCTGGTGGGTGTCGAGGCGTTCGCATGTCGCGGGCGGACCGGCGTCTTCGCGGTGACGTGCCACAGACGTCGCCCGAGGTCCTATGTCGCCCGTTCGTTCACGGCCCGCCTACCAAGCCCTTCTGCTCGCTTCCTGCGCCAGCCTCGTACCCTACGGCGCTCAGGCTCAACGAGCCTCTTCCCAGGCAGCAGAAGCCAATCTGGCGGAACTCTCAGTGACGGCGGAGGCGCCAGCCACCAATACGACCGGGCCTGCCGCGAGCGCAGGGTACGTCGGCGGTGTCACTGGCATCGGCGGTAGCCTCAGAACTGTCGATGCGGCGAGCGCTGGAGTGATTTCAGGCGCGCAGATCAACAGCCGCCCGATCACCCGACCCGGCGAGGTTCTGGAGAGCGTGCCGGGCCTGATCGTTACCCAGCATTCTGGGGAGGGGAAGGCCAACCAGTTCTTCCTGCGCGGGTTCAACCTCGACCACGGCACCGACATCGCCATCTCGGTCGACGGCATGCCGGTGAACATGCGGACCCATGCCCATGGGCAGGGCTACGCCGACCTCAACTTCCTCATCCCCGAACTTGTCGGCGCCGTCGAGTTCCACAAGGGGCCGTACTTCGTCCGCGACGGCGACTTCGCCTCGGCCGGGTCGGTGCGGATCGATTACCTCGACAAGGTGGACCGTAACCTCGCCCTGACCTCGTTCGGCTCCTTCGGTTTCAAGCGAGCGTTGACCATCGCCTCCACGCCGCTCGGCCAGGGCACCCTCCTCGTGGCCGGCGAGGCCCAGACCTATGACGGTCCGTGGGACGTGCCGGACCGCCTACGCAAACTCAACGGCGTCGTCCGCTACAGCCAGGGCACGGCGCTGGACGGGTTCTCGCTCACCGGAATGGCCTACTGGGCCAAGTGGAACGCCACCAACCAGATCCCGGAGCGGGCGGTCTCGGAGGGCATCATCGGGCGCTTCGGCACCCTGAACCCGACCGATGGCGGCGATACCGGCCGCTTCTCACTCTCCGGGCGCTGGAGCCAGACCAGCGACATCGGGATCACGCGGGCCAACGCCTACCTCATCCGCTACCAGATGAACCTGTTCAACGACTTCACCTACTTCCTCAACGACCCGGTGAACGGCGACCAGTTCCGCCAGCGCGACAGCCGGGTACTCGGCGGCGGCGAGGTCGGCCATACCTTCCAGGGCGACCTGTTCGGGATGCCGATGGAGAACGAGATCGGCGTCCAGACCCGAACGGACTCGATCCGGGTGGGTCTGTTCAACACCACGAACCGGCAGTATCGCTCGACCGTCCTCGACGACCGCGTGCTGGAGGCGAGCGGGGCGTTCTACTACGAGAACCGGCTACGCTGGACCGACTGGCTCCGCACCAGCGTCGGCTTCCGGGCGGATACCTACTACGCCGACGTCGTATCCGACACGGCGGCAAACTCCGGCAAGGCGCGCGATAGCATCGTCAACCCGAAGCTCGGCCTGGTGCTCGGTCCCTGGTTCGATACCGAGTTGTTCGTGAATTACGGCGGCGGCTTCCACTCGAACGACGCTCGCGGCGTGACCGCCACCGTCGATCCGGCAAGCCCGCTGTTCAACATCAGCCGCTCGCCCTTCCTGGTGCCCTCGACGGGGTCCGAGATCGGCCTGCGCAACCGCAGCATCGCCGGCCTGGAGACGGCGGTGACACTGTTCCAACTCGACTTCGCCTCCGAGAACCTGTTCCAGGGCGACACCGGCACCACCGAGCCGAGCCGCCCCACGCGGCGCTTCGGCGTCGAGTGGACCAACCGCTACGCGGTCACGCCTTGGCTTTCGCTGGAGGGGGACCTGACGGTCACCAACGCCCGCTTTGCGGACCGGGACCCTGCCGGCAACCGGGTGCCCGAGGCCCCGACCACCATCGCGTCGGCCGGATTCAATTTTGGCGAGGGCTTGGGCTGGTTCGGCTCGATGCGGTTTCGGTACTTTGGGCCGCGCCCCCTGATCGAGGACAACTCGGTCCGCTCCAAGCCGACCGCGCTGCTCAACGGCCGCGTCGGCTACAATTTCGAGAACGGGGTCAGCCTCTCCCTCGACGTCCTCAACCTCACCAACGCCAAGGCCGACCAGATCACCTACTTCTACACCTCGCGCCTACCCGGAGAGGGAGCGGACGGCGTCGCCGACCGGCACTTCCATCCGGTCGAGCCGACAGCGGTAAGGCTGACCCTGGCGGGTCGGTTCTAGGATCTTCGAACGTCCGATGTCGGGGAGGACGGAGATGGGCTACTTCGCCCGGGTCGGGTCGAAAGCCGCCGGTCCGCTTTCGAGGGTTGAGACCGAAGACCGAAAAGCTGTTCCGGAGGCGACGACGCTCCGCCACCACTTGCCTTCGCCACCACTTGCCGCGCCGACGCCGTGCTCGGCGGCCGGCCGTCCCCCCGCCCGAACGTTTGGATCGGGCGCGAATTTCTCAAATCACCCTCCGCGTGGGCGACGTTCGCCCGTCCGGCGGATGCTGGACGATCGCGGCGGCGCGCGGTAGGCGTCCGCGGCGGCGGCGGGGTTTTCGCGCGGGATGGGATCGGCCCTTTGAACATGCAGGCGGGGGCGGACGCGCGGATCATCTACCTCGACGTGGACGGCGTCGTCACCACGGTCGCCTATCAGCGGCAGGCCGGCCGGGACCGGCTCAATCCGGTCCAGGTCGCCCGCGTCGCCGCCCTGGTGCGGGAGTTCGACGCGCGGGTGGTCGTTTCCTCGACGTGGCGCGTCGACGATTGCCGTCCGACCCTGATCGAGGCCGGCCTGCCCGAGACCTGCTTCCACCCCGACTGGCGAACCGCCATCCTGCCGACGAGCCGGGATGCCGAGACGGGCGCCATGCGGCCCGCCGAGCAGGCCGGGCGCGGCGACGAGATCAGCGAGCACGCGACCCGGAACCGCATCACCCGCTACCTCATCCTCGACGACGTCGAGGTCGGCCCGGCCCATGCGGGACGACACGTGCGGCCGATGGCGGAGTGCGGCCTCAGCGAGGCGGATGGAATCCTGGCCCGGAGGCTGCTGGCGGGGATGGCGGACGCTCCACCGCGGATGGGTCGGGCCGGCACGGTCCCGTCATCCGTCGATTTACGGTCTCGTAGGGATTGAACTTTCCCAGAACACGGGCCATTCCATGACGGTGGAGTGACACCCGCGTCACACTGCCCCCGACATCGACAGGGTCGTCTCGACCTTCGCCGGACCTGCCCGTCCGGTCCCTCCTCGACGCCGCACCCGTGCGGCCGCCGGGGGCGCGTCGCGTCGGATCGTCCATCGGCAGGAAGGAGTGGCTGCGATGTTCGGGTTCCGGATTCAGGACAAGACGTCCAGTCCCTCGCTGGCCGCCCTGGGCATCGTGGAACGGTCGGAGGCGCGGGCCTATGCCGCCCTCATCGCCACCGGCTGGTCCGAGATCGGGTTCGGGTACCACGGCACCGTCCACGCCCATCCCGACCACCCCGGCGTCGTCGTGCGCTTCGCCCGCAAGGCCGACGGGTTCGGCGACTATGCGGCCCTGCTCCGCACCGGGTTCGCGGGCTCCGACGGCCCGCACGCGCCGCGCATCCACGACCTGCACGTCAGCCGCTGTGGCGCCCTGATGACCGTGGGCGCACGGCTGAGCGATCCGCCGCGGGATGCCTGGTGGCTGGCCTACGCCCACGCCGTCATCGCCGACCATCCGGGCGTCGCCATGGACGAGGGTGTCCGCGACCGGTTCAGGGTGGCGTGGCCGGCGCATGAGCCGCGGATCGATCATGCGAGCTTCGACGGCATCCGCGAGGCGTTCAGGGCCGCGTGGCCCGGATACGAGGCCTATGTCGCGGCCCTGCGGACCGTGTCGCCGCAGGGGCTCGATCCGAACATCGGCAATGTCCTGGTGGGGATCGACGGCAGTCCCGTGGTGAACGACCCCCTGTGCGACGATGGCTACGGCCTGTGGCGCTCGCCCCTCGCCCGCGGCCTCGCCCGCTACGCCGAGGTCTCCCGTCGACTGGCCGGCGAGGTTTTGGGTCGACTGGGCAGGGCCCCCGTGCCGGTCTGAATCCGCCGGACGCACATCGAGCAGGGCACGCGGCGCGAAGCCGCCGGCCTGCATCTCGACGCGGACGACGGGACCGGCTCGGATGGTCGGACCGGGGCACGGCACGCTCCGCCGGACCATCACGTTATCTTGATTGCAGTCTCGCGGGTGCGCGCCACAAAATCCCCGCACGCCGGTCCGATCCTGGCTGGCATACGGCACACCAACCCATCCGGCCGTTCGTCTCGGAACGTCAGAGCACGGCATGTCTTCTCCCGACAACGCGACCACGGCCCATCTGAAGGCCATCGCGGCGGCGTTGCAGATTCCCCTCGACCAGCTCGTCGAGAACGCCGCGACGTGCGAACTCGACGACGCGAACGAGTGTCTCCGGCTCTGGTGCCTGCTCAAGACCACGGAGGGCCGTGGTCGCGCCCTGGCGGCGCTCCGCGCGGTGGCGGACGGCGAAGCGGCCTGAACGCCGAGGGGCCCGACGCCGCCTCTCCGCGAAACTCGGACGCGATCGATCGCTTATCCTCCGCCCTGCGGTGAGCGCGGCCACGTCGTCGGCAGTCGATGGCCTGCGGGGATCTCGGCCGCCGCGCGCCGAGCGCCGCCGCCGAAGACGAATGGGAGATCCGGCATGCGGACTTTCACGGCGAATTTCAGGGCCTCACCATGAACACTCCGATGATTTTTGGAATTTGAGCTCGTCGCTCTTCCAGATCATGGCCCTATCGATCAACAACATGGGCAGTACGCGGTCGATATGTATAAATACAAACGATAAATGTCAGTCTTGTTTGTTTGCCGACCACATCTATAGTGTGTTGTTATAAGATCACAACTGACAAAGCCGTGATTTATGTACGGATTATGACCAAGACTCGCCCCGAGACTTGAGTAGGACTGCCCCGTCCGCCGTCTGGAACGGCACGAGAGGGGCGAATCATGGACTTGAAGCAAGGTGTCTCGATCATCGCCGTCATGGTCGCGGCGTATGGATCGACGGGCGCACGGGCGCAGACCGCCACCGTCACGCCCGCCGACACCAACATTCTGAACCTGCTGTCACCGTTCCTCGGTCTGAACGCGACCGAGATCGGCCGGCAGACCCTGCGCGACAATCTCCAGCAGTCGATCGCGACCAACAACGCGGCGCCCCCGCAGCAGCAGAAGCTGGCGATCAGCGACAAGTCCGGAATCGTCGCCGAAGGGCTCGGTCCCGTCCTGGGGGGACTCCACACCGCGTCCCTCGCGAGGGACGCGAAAGCGCCGAACAGTCCGATCCGCCAGGTCGACGAGATGATGTCGAAGGCGCTGACACTGTCGGCGTCCGCCGTCACCACGACGAAGAACTACTTCGCCAACGGCGCGGCCATCAATCCCGGCACCGTGACCGCCGGTTACGTGCCCGTCCGGGCCGTCGCGCCCCCCGGCTACAGCCTGCCGACCTTCGGCGATCTGCCGAACGCCAAAGACAGCGTCTACAATCTCGCCTACGGCGTCTCGAACGGGCAGCCGGGCCAGAACGTCTACGGCAACTCGCGGCCGCTGCAGGTCTCGAGCCAGATCAATCGGTTCGACCCGACGGCGATCAACTCCGTCGCCACCAGCTCGGCCTTCCCGAGCGGCCACACCACCTACGCCTACACCTACGGCACCCTGTTCGCGATGCTGGTGCCGGAGCAGTTCCAGGGCGTCCTGTCGCGCGCCGCCGAGTTCTCCAAGAGCCGCGTCGTCCTGGGCGTGCACTACCCGCTCGACCTCGCCGCCGGCCGGTCCCTGTCGCTCTACAGCCTGTCCCAGGCCCTCACCAACCCGCTCTACATCAACAACGCGGCGACGACCGGCACGGCGCTCAACCTGCCGAGCCTGTTCACGGCGGTGCAGGCTCCGTACCGGGGCAGCCTCGCGGCCCAATGCGGCGACACCGTCGCGGCCTGCGCCGCGAGCGCCGCCAACACGGCCAACAACCCGTATGCGGCTTCGGCGGCGAACCAGGCGGCCTACCGGCAGGGTCTCACCTTCGGCCTGCCGACGCTGACCTTCGCGCAAGCCCCGCGCGAGGCGGCGCCGGCCGGCGGGCCCGATCCGTCGATCCTGCTCGCGACCCTCTACGGCGGCAGCACCGCCGCCGCCCGGACGATCGCCCCGAACGGCGGCCTCCACGGCCAGCTGGCGACGGACACGATCCAGCAGATCGTGGTCAACACCCAGACCAACGCCCTCGCGGCCCTCTACGGCACGCCCTGGAGCTACTGGAGCCGCCTCGACCTCTATTCGGCCGCCGGCTATTTCGGGAACGTCACCGGGACGCTCCGCATGGACGGCACGGATCGGCTGACGACAAACGCCACCATCGGCAGCGGCGGCGCCCTCTACGCCAACGGCACCATCACGGGCCTCGCCACCGTGGGCTCCGGCGGCCTCCTCGGCGGCACCGGCACGGTCGGCGGCGTCACTGCCCTGTCCGGCGGCACCGTCGCCCCGGGCAACTCCATCGGCACCCTGTCGGTCGCCGGCAACGTCGCCTTCGCGGCCGGGTCGACCTACCAGGTCGAGGCGAACGCGGCCGGCCGGTCCGACCGGATCGCGGCCTCCGGCGCCGCGGCCCTCAGCGGCGGCACCGTGCAGGTGCTGGCCGCCGGCGGGACCTACGATCCCCGCACCCAATACACGATCCTCGACGCGGCGTCGGGCGTGTCCGGCCAGTTCGCCGGCGTGACCGCCAACCTCGCCTTCCTCAGCCCGAGCCTGCGCTACCGGCCGAACGCCGTCGACCTGACCCTGACCCGCAACGACCTGGCGTTCGCCACCGTCGCGCAGACCCGCAACCAGGCCGCGGTGGCGACGGCGATCCAGGCCGGCGGGGCCGGCACCGGCTCCTACGACCGCACCGTGGGGCTCACCACGCCGGAGGCCGTCGGCGCGTTCCAGGCGCTCACCGGCGACATCCACGCCAGCGCGATCACGGCCGAATTCGAGACCGCGTTCTTCGTGCGCGAGGCGATCCTCGGCCGGATGCGCCGGGGCGCGCGCCCCGGTGACGGCGAGGCCACCGATTACGGCCGCCTGCCGGCCGCCTACACGGCGGATCTTCCGGGCCGCCGGGCGGCGCCGGTCCCGGTGCCGATCCGCGTCCTCGACCCGCGGGTGTTCGGCGTCTGGGGCCAGGGCTTCGGCAGCTTCGGCCAGGCCCGGAGCGACGGCAACGCGGCGAGCCTGTCGCGCCAGACCTCGGGCTTCATCCTCGGCGCCGACGCGCGGGTCGCGGGCGGCGTCCGCTTCGGTCTCGCCGGCGGCTACACCGTGACGAACCTCGACACCGCCGGCCGGCTGCAGTCGGGCGTGATCGAGAGCGGGTTCGGCGGCGTCTACGGCGGCTACGAGCACGGGCCGGTCTCCCTGCGCCTCGGCGCGGTCTATGCCGACAACGCGGCGCGCCTGCGCCGCACGGTGCTGTTCGCCGGGGTCACCGACACCGCGGCCGCGCGGACCGGCGGCGCGACGATCCAGGGGTTCGGCGAACTCGGCTACAAGGTCTTCCTCGGCGGCGGCGCGCCGTCCGGCGGGGAAACCGGGCCGGCACCCGTGACGACGCCGTCCTACATCGAGCCCTTCGTCGGCGGCGCCTACGTCTCCATCCGCCGCGACCGGTTCGCCGAGACCGGGGGTGTGGCGGCCCTGACCGGGTTCGCCCGCGATTACGACCTCGGCACGGCCACGGCCGGCCTGCGGGCGCAGGCCAGCCTCGACCTCGGCCTCGGGGTTCCGGTCTCCGTCCACGGCCTGCTCGGCTATCGCCGCGCCTTCGGCGACGTGGTTCCGACGGCCCTGCTCGCCTTCGGTGCCACCGGGCCGACCTTCCTGACGGCCGGCATCCCCATCGACCGCGACGCCCTCGTGGCCGAAGCCGGCCTCGACCTCCGGGTCTCGGCCAACACGACCCTCGGCGTGGCCTATACCGGCCAGGCCGGCCGCCGCGCCGAGGACCACGCGGTGAAGGGCAACTTCACCTATCGGTTCTGAGCCGATCCGGTGCCCGGCCGGGGAGATCGGCCGGGCGCCCGCACTTACGGTACACGCTGAATCCGGGGAAAGCGCCGCACCGGCCGCCCGCCCCCACCGCCCTACCTGGCTACGGCACTCACACATCTCGCGGGATGCTCGGGTCCCCTCTCCTGGAAGGAGAGGGACAGGGTGAGGTGTGGGACTTGTTCGGAGATGTCCCACACCTCACCCCAACCCTCTCCTTCCAGGCAGGGCGATCGCAGATGACCTCCGGTGTCATTCCGGGGCGCCGCAGGCGAACCCGGACCCGGAGGGCCGCGCCGGAGGCGTGCAATCCAGAGCCGCCGACAGCGCAAAACCTTGCCAAACCGGTGTTTCTGGTTCCCGGGTTCCGCTGCGCGGCCCCGGGATGACAAAGCGCCGCGGGCGTTCTCAAGGTCCTAAACGCCCTATGCGATCGCCCTGCCTTCCAGGAGAGGGAGCACCCGTGGGCCTCACGCCCGCATCCGGATGCCGTCAGGGGCCCTGTCTCTGCACGCGATTGGCCCGCTTGCATTTGTGTGAATCCGGTAGCCTTCCAGGAGAGGGGGCCTGTCGCGCCTGATGCCGGCTCATTGTGGCTCTCGATATCAGCCGCCGGGCGGATGTGTGAATCCGGTAGCCGCCCTACCTGGGGCGGATGGATCGCAGCTTCCCCCTCACCCGCGCCGCCGGGCTCGACCGCCTGACGGAGTTCCTCGCCGGCGCCGGCGCCGCCTATGCGGGCGACCGCAACACCGACCGGGGCCCGGGGCAGCGCCCGACCACCTCGGCGCTCTCGCCGTACCTGCGCCGGCGCCTCGTCACCGAGGCCGAGGTGGTGGAGGCCGCCGGGCGGGCCTTCGGCGACGGCGGTGCCGACAAGTTCGTGTCCGAGGTGTTCTGGCGGACCTACTTCAAGGGCCACCTCGAAACCCATCCCGCCGCCTGGACGGACTGTCTCGCGCAGGCCGCCGCCGGCCACGACCGCATCGCCGCCGAGCCCGGCCTGCGCCGGACCCATGCGGCGGCCATTGAGGGCCGCACCGGCTTCGACGGCTTCGACGACTGGGCCCGCGAACTCGTCGAGACCGGCTGGCTCCACAACCACGCCCGGATGTGGTTCGCCTCGATCTGGATCTTCACCCTGCGCCTGCCCTGGGCGCTGGGCGCCGACTTCTTCCTGCGCCATCTCGTCGACGGCGACCCGGCGAGCAACACCCTGTCGTGGCGCTGGGTGGCGGGCCTGCACACCCGCGGCAAGCACTACGTCGCCCGTGCTGAGAACATCCGGCGCTACACCGACGGGCGCTTCGACCCCGTCGGCCTCGACGAGTATCCGGACGCCCTCGACGAGGCGATGCCCCCCCGTGAGGTCGCCCTGCCGGAGGCCGACGCGGCGCCGGCGGGCGACGTCGCCCTGCTGCTGCACCTCGACGACCTGCATCCGGAGAGCCTGCCCCTCGGCGGGGCCCGCGTGGTCCGGGTCGGCGGCCTGATCGCCCATGCGGCGGGGGCGTCGGACCGCGTCAGGGCGGCGGACGCCGCCGCCATGGCGGACGCCCTGGCGCGGGCCGAGGACAGGTTCGGCTGTGCGGCCGGCCCGGCGGCGGAGGGCTGGGCCGCCGGCCTGCCGGTGGTCACCGGATGGGCGCCGGTCGGCCCCTCGGCCGCGGCGTTGCCGGACGGGTGCCTGCGCGTGCGCCGGGCCTGGGACGCGGCGGCGTGGCCGCGCTCCACCCGCGGCTACGGCCGCCTGCGCTCCGCCATCCCGGCCGTGCTCGACGCCTGATCCGGCACACACGGCGACAACCATCGGCTGTCATGACGCCCGCACACGCAATCGTGTCCGTGCGCGCCGAAGGGTTCGGCGGGTCGCCCGGCGTTCTCAAGAATCCCTCCGGCGCTGCCGGGGGCGGGACCGGCACGGACCCATGGGCGACGGCGTTCGGAACGGGTTCCGAGTCCGCGCGGTTGTGCCCCTTTCACGGACCGGACCCGAGCTGATACCGGGGAAAAGACCGTGCCGGGCGGGCGTGCATCCTGGGGACCCCATCCTTGAACCGACCGATCGACCGCGCGACGGGCGCCGACCTGACGGTCTGCGACCGCGAGCCCATCCACATCGTCGGCAGCGTCCAGCCGCACGGATTCCTGCTCGTCCTCGATGCGGCGAGCCTGACCATCGTCCAGGCGAGCGCGAACGCGCCGGTGGCGGCCGCGCCGGGGACGGGTCTCGACGGGGCCCTGCCGGAGCTCGCCTCGGTGGTCCGGCGCCATCTGGCGGAGCCGCCGGATCAGGACGGCGCCCTCTACCTCCGCACGGTGAGCCTGGGGGCCGGCGCCGCCCGGCAGGCCTACGAGGTCGCCGCGCACCGCGTCGACGGCCTCGTGGTGGTCGAGCTCGAGGAAACCGACGACGCCTCGGGCGAGTCCGAGCTCGACGCCCTGACGCCGCGGCTGCGCGCCTTCGTCCAGCACCTCCACGCGGCGCGCACGGTGGAGGATCTCTGCGCCCTCGTCGCCCAGGACATCCGGCGCATCACCGGCTTCGACCGGGCCCTGGTCTATCGGTTCGACCGCGACTGGCACGGCACGGTGCTGGCCGAGGACGGCAACGGCGTGCTGCCGTCCTACCTCGACCTGCGCTTCCCGGCCTCCGACATCCCGGCCCAGGCGCGGGAGCTCTACCGGCGCAACCGCCTGCGCATCATCCCGGATGCGGGCTACGCGCCGGTTCCGATCCGGCCGATGCTGACGCCGTCGGGACAGCCCCTCGACCTCAGCCAGTCCGTCCTGCGCTCGGTCTCGCCGGTCCATGTCGAGTACATGCGCAACATGGGCACCATGGCCTCGATGTCGGTGTCGATCCTCGTCGACGGCGCCCTGTGGGGTCTCATCTCCTGCCACAACCGGGAGCCCCGGCGGGTGCCGCTCCAGGCCCGCAACGCCTGCGACGTCCTCACCCAGATCTTCGCCCTGCAGCTGTCGGCCCGCGAACGCGGCCACCGGGCCGAGCAGCGCCTCGCGCTCGGCGCCGTGCAGTCGCGCCTCCTCGGCTTCATGGCGGAGGAGGACAGCTTCGTCGACGGGTTGCTCAAGCACCCCGAGGACGTCCTGGCCCTGGTGAATGCCGAGGGCGCCGCCGTGGTCACCGCCGAGCATTGCCGGCTCCTCGGCGCGACGCCGTCCCAGCGGGACGTGCGGACCCTGTACGAGTGGCTGTCGGCCAACACCGACGAGTCCGAGGTCTTCGTCACCGAAAGCCTGTCCGAGGCCTTCTCCGGAACCGACGCCTTCCCCCAGGCGGAGGCGTTCGCGACCCTCGCCAGCGGCCTCCTGGCGATCTCCGTGTCGAAGCGCTACGCCAGCTACATCCTCTGGTTCCGGCCCGAGGTGGTGCGGACGGTGAAATGGGGCGGCAACCCGGTCAAGGCGGTCCAGGCCGATCCGGCCGGCGGACCCGACCGCCTGCACCCGCGAAAATCCTTCGCCATCTGGGCGGAGACCCTCAAGGGCCGGTCCCTGCCGTGGTCCGCCTCCGAGATCGAGGCGGCCACGGACCTGCGCGCCTCGGTACTCGGCATCGTGCTGCGCCGGGCCGAGGAGCTCGCCGCCATGAGCGAGGAGCTCCAGCGCTCGAACCGGGAACTCGAGGCGTTCTCCTACTCGGTCAGCCACGACCTGCGCGCGCCGTTCCGGCACATCGTCGGCTACGCCAACCTCCTGAAGAACCGCGAATCCGCCAACCTCTCCGAAAAGGGCCGGCACTACGTCGACACCATCATCGAGGCCGCGTTCTCGGCCGGCACCCTCGTCGACAACCTGCTGTCGTTCTCGCAGATGGGCCGGCACGCCCTGAATCGGATCTCGGGCGACATGAACACCCTCGTGGACGAGGTCCGGCGCAAGGCCCTGCGCGACGTCGAGCCCGGCCGCGTCGTCCGGTGGGAGATCGGGGCCCTGGGCCGGGCCTATGCCGATCCCTTCATGCTGCGCCTCGTCCTCGAAAACCTGTTCTCGAACGCGGTGAAGTACACCCGCGGCCGGGCCGAGGCGGTCATCGAGGTCGGGCGCCTGCCGCCCCGGGACGGCGAGGCGGTGTTCTACGTGCGCGACAACGGCGCCGGCTTCGACATGGCCTATGTCGACAAGCTGTTCGGCGTGTTCCAGCGCCTGCACCGGGTCGAGGATTTCGAGGGCACCGGCATCGGCCTCGCCAACGTGCGCCGCATCGTCGAGCGCCACGGCGGACGGACCTGGGCCGAGGGTGTCCTGAACCAGGGCGCGACCTTCACTTTCACGCTGCCCCTGCGGGCGGAGGGACACTGAGATGGCCGGATTGAAGCCGATTCTCCTCGTCGAGGACAACCCGAACGACATCGAACTCACCCTGGCGGCCCTTGAATCCAGCCAGCTCGCCAACGAGATCGTCATTTGCCGCGACGGCGCGGAGGCGCTTGACTGGATCTACCGGCGGGGGCCGCACGACAAGCGCCAACCGCAGGACCCGGCCGTGATCCTCCTCGACCTGAAGCTGCCGAAGGTCGACGGCCTCGAAGTCCTGGCCAAGGTGAAGGGCGATCCGGCGACCCGGGGCATCCCGGTGGTGATGCTGACCTCGTCGCGCGAGGAAACCGACGTGGTGCGCTCTTACGACCTCGGGGTGAACGCGTTCGTGGTGAAGCCCGTCGGGTTCGACGAGTTCTTCGCCGCCATCAAGGACCTCGGGGTGTTCTGGGCCGTCCTGAACGAAGCGCCGCCGCACAGGGGAGGCTGGCCATCCAACGTCTGACCGGAAGCGGTGCCCTGCGCATCCTCCACCTCGAGGACAGCGACCTCGACGCCGAGCTCATCGAGGCGGAGCTGGAGACCATCGGCCGCCCGGTGGTGATCGAGCGGGTGATGACCCGCGACGCGTTCGCCGCCGCGGCCCTGCCCGCCCGGCACGACCTCATCCTGGCGGACTACGTCCTGCCGACCTTCGACGGCATCAGCGCCCTGGGCATCGCCCGCGCGCAATGCCCCGAGACCCCGTTCGTGTTCTGCTCCGGGACCCTCGGCGAGGACGTCGCCGTCGAGGCCCTGAAGAACGGCGCCACGGACTACATCACCAAGCAGCGCCTCGACCGGATGCCCCGCACCATCCTGCGGGCCCTGGCCGAAGCCAAGGCGCGGGCCGACCGGCAGGCGGCGGAGGCGGCGCTGCAGGCCGTCAACGAGACCCTGGAGGTCCGCATCGTCGAACGGACCCGCGAGCTCGCCGAGGCCAATGCCGAGCTCAAGCGCGAGATCGCCGAGCGCGAGCGGGCCGAGGACGCCCTCCGGCTGAACCAGCGGCTCGAGGCGGTGGGGCAATTGACCAGCGGCGTCGCCCACGACTTCAACAACCTCCTGACCGTCATCGCCGGCAACATCGAGTTTTTGGAGCGCGCCGTGTCCGACGAGCGCTCGAAGCGCCGCCTCGCGATGATGAAGGGGGCCGCCGACCGCGGCGCCCGCCTCACGGCGCAGCTCCTCGCCTTCTCGCGGCGCCAGCGCCTGGAGCCGACCCCCGTCGGCCTGAACCAGACCGTCGCCTCCATGGGCGACCTGCTGCAGAGCTCCATCGGCGGGGCGGTCCAGATCGAGACCCTGCTCCAGGCGGACCTGTGGCCGGCCCTGGTCGACGCCACCCAGATCGAGCTGGTGATCCTGAACCTCGCCATCAACGCCCGCGACGCCATGGCGGTGGGCGGCCGGCTCACCGTCGAGACCGCCAACGTCACCATCACGGGCGCCCCGTCGCGGCCGGAGCAGCCCCAGCCCGGGGAGTACGTCATGGTCTCCGTGAGCGACACCGGGACCGGGATGACGCCGGAGGTGCTCGCCCGGGTGTTCGAGCCGTTCTTCACGACCAAGGAGGTCGGCAAGGGCTCGGGCCTCGGCCTCGCCCAGGTCTACGGCTTCGTGAAGCAGTCCGGCGGCGGCATCCGCATCGACACGGTCTCGGGCGAGGGAACCTCCATCAAGGTCTACCTGCCGCGGGTCGCCGGCGACGCGGCGGCGGCCCCCCCGCGCCCCGGCCCCGTCGACTGCGCGCGGACGCATCCGCCCGGCGGCCGGCCGGTCCTGCTGGTGGTCGACGACGATTCCGAGGTCCGCGAGGTCACGACGACCCGCCTCGCCGAGGCGGGCTACGACGTGCGCGAGGCCCCGTCCGGCCTGCAGGCCCTGGCCTCCCTCGAAGCGGACCCGTGCATCGACCTCGTCGTCCTCGACTTCGCCATGCCGGGCATGAACGGCGCCGAGGCGGCCATCGAGATCCGCCGGCGCTGGCCGGACATGCCCGTCCTGTTCGTCACCGGTTTTGCCGACACCGACGCCCTGACGAAGGCGGGCGTCAACCGGGCCGACGGGATCGTGCTGAAGCCGTTCCGCGTCGGCGAGCTCGAACGCAAGGTCGCCCTCGCCCTCGCCGAGCCGATGTCACCGGGATTGCGCCTGGTCTCGAACCGTTCGTAGCCCGGACGCGCGTCCGTACCCGACGCGGGACCTCGCCGTGACCGGGCGTCCCGTGCGGCGCTCATGGACGGGACCACCCTCTTCCAACGTCTCCCCCCGATCGGTTCGGTCGATCGCGCGTCTCGCTGGCGCGAAACGACGAGGCGTGGGTCGCGACTCGTTTCGGGCAGGGCGATCGCAGAGGGGTGCATGCGTTCGGGCCGGCCCTTGCCCCTTCGTGCAGAGCGTCTGCGCGCATCCCCTCTCCCCGCCTGCGGGGCTACCGGATTCACACAACTGCGAATGGGCCGATTCCATGCAGCGGCAGGCATCCGGATGCGGGCGGGAGGCGCACCGGGGCTCCCTCTCCTGAAAGGAGAGGGTTGGGGTGAGGTGTGGGACATCTCCGGAAAGGTCACACACCTCACCCTGTCCCTCTCCTTCCAGGAGAGGGGACCTGCGCTGCCCGCGAGATGTGTGAATGCCGTAGGCAGGCGGGGCGAGGGGATGCGCACGGGGGACGGCGCTTCGTCGACAACCCTCTCCTGCGGCGGCTTCAGACCGCGACCACCATCTGCAGTCGCCCTGCCTGCAAGGAGAGGCTGCCGGTCGGGACTGTTGAGTCCGAAGCGATCGGGCGGATCTCGTCTCACACCTCGGCCGGTTCGGGCACCGGCCTGCCGGCGGGGATCGGCACGGCGGGGCCTCGGACGGGCGGCCCGAGCAGCGCCTCGACCCCGGCGTCGAGGCGGGCAGCGATCCCGTCCGCCGCCAGGGCCGCCCGGACCCCGGCGCGCGCCCGCTGGAACGACGTGCCCGGCGGGATCGCCACCCCGGCGGCGACGGCCTCGGCGGCCTCGGCCTCCGCCGCCAGGGCGGCGTGCAGGGGCAGGCGGGCGTCGAAGAGGGGGATCGGCAGGGTGAACATCAGCTTGTCGAAATGCCGGGCCCCCTGCTCGCCCCTGGCCTGCAGGGCGGCGATCCGCCGGCGGGCGGCCTCGCTGTTGAGGATGGCGAGGAGGTAGCGGCCTTCCGCGCGGCTCGCCACGGCGGCCCAGTACAGGGTGTCGTCGATGACGCCGTCGCCGTCGAGGAGGCAGGCCGCCGGGCGGGTGCCGGCCTTGGCGAACACCACCCGCAGGGGCGCCGGGGGAAACTGGACCGTGAGCTTGCGGTTGTAGTCCCAGCCCTGCTTCAGGGTCATGGTGCCGGCGCTCTTCTGGGTCCACGCCGCCTCGGCCTCGCGCAGCCACGCGGCGAGGCGGGGCGCCCCGTGTCCGGCGGCCTGCCGCGCATCGAGCAGGACGCCCTGCTCCACCGGAATCACCCCCTCGGCCGGCTCCAGGGCGCGGAACGGGGCGATGGAGGCGCCGAGGTGGACGCCGCGGAGGTAGCGGGCCTCGATGGCCCCCTGCTGGCCCGGATGCTCGCGCCACGGCAGCTTCTCCAGGGACGAGCGGCGGCTGCGGACCAGGGGCGCGCCGGGGTTGGCGCCGAGGCGGCCCACGGGGACGCGTTCGACGAGGCAGAGCACCCGGGGGACCAGGGCGGCGCCCTGGCGGAAGCGGTCGCGGTAGGGCGAGCCGGCGGCGAAGTTGGCCGCCAGCGGCGCCGGGGCGTCGCGCAGGACGAGGTGCCGGTCGGCCAGGGCCTCGGGCGCGTCCTTCGACGGCAGCCGGCCGGCGAAGGCCGTCACCCGGTCCGGCGTCGGCCGCGCCGGGCCGCCCGTCACCTCGGCGAACAGGACGCAGGTCGGCACCCGGAAGACCGGGGCCACCGCCTGGTTGTCGAGCATCCAGCCCTCCGTGAAGGCGACGGAGAGGCCGGTCCAGTCGCCCGTGCGGAAGGCCCGGAACTGGCCTCGGCTCAGGGCCGCCAGGGGCAGAACCATGGCGACGCGCCCGCCCGGCCGGCGCCCCTGCGGGCGGCGGGCGTAGAGTTCGGCGGCGCGGGCGAAGAACAGGGCCGAGAGGTCGGTCTGGGTGACGAGGTGGGCCTCCTCGGGGCCGACCCAGAGGCCGAGGCGCCGGGCGGTGTCGCGGAACCGCCGCTGCATCGCCGCCGCCATGAAGCGGTAGGACAGCCACGGCGGGTTGCCGATGACCACGTCGACCCGCGCCCCGTCGGACAGGGCCACGGGCCGGCTGAGGTTGCGCGCGACGAAGCCCCAGACATGGTCGCGCCCGGCCCGGCGCAGGCGGTCGTAGGTGAGGTAGGTCGCCCGCAGGGTCGCGACCTGATCGGGCGGGACGCCGAGGCCCGGCAGGCTCGCCGCGAAGGCGTCGCCGCTCCAGCCCGCCTCGCTCGCCGCGTGGAGCGCGGTGATCACCCGGTCGAACCCGGCGGGGTCGGCGCAAAGTTCGAGGGGGAAGCGCAGGAGCGGCGCGCCCTTGCGGCCCTCGCGGGGATCGCGCGGCACCTCGACGACGAGGTCGCGCTCGAGGCCGTCGCGGGTGACGTTCCACTGCAGGGCGTCGCCGAGATAGACCGGCAGCGACAGGTCGCCGTCCCGCTGCGGCAGGGCCTCGCCGAGCGCCAGGAGGTAGGTCACCCGCGCGAAGATGACGGCGACGGGGTGGACGTCGAACCCCGTCACCCCGGCGCAGCAGCGGGCGGCGACGAGGCCCGGGGGCACGCCCGCCGCCAGCAGGGCCTCGCGCTTGAGGCGCACGGCGTGGAACAGGAAGCTGCCGGAGCCGCAGGCCGGATCGAGGCAGCTCTGGTCCGCCGGCGCGTCGAGGGCCCGGCGCACAACCTTCCGGGCGAGCCAGTCGGGCGTGTAGTACTCGCCGAGGTCGTGGCGCTGCTCGGGATCGATGAGGGATTCGTAGAGCACCTTCAGGAGATCGACGTCGACGCTGCCGAGGTCGAACCGGGCGGCGTGGGCCGCGAGGCCGGCCACGATGG
Organism: Methylobacterium sp. Leaf99; assembly: GCF_001422375.1. Lineage (GTDB taxonomy): Bacteria > Pseudomonadota > Alphaproteobacteria > Rhizobiales > Beijerinckiaceae > Methylobacterium. The sequence continues at coordinate 510,658 of NZ_LMMU01000001.1, forward strand.
CGTCGCCGCCGGGCGCGTCGAGGACCCAGCCGAAGAAGTCGGTCTCGACGGCGCCGTGCACCCCGGCCTCCCGGAAGTGCCGGCCGGACAGGAGATCGGCCGGCGTCGACCGGGCCAGGTTGGACGACTGGCCCATGGTGCCGGCGGCGATCGCCTTGGCCAGGATCACCAGGTAGGTGTGCTGGAGCCAGAGGGTGCTGTCGTCGATGGCCCGGCCGTAGACGAAGCCGAGGTGCCGCGACCAGAGCTGGCGCTTCAGCACGGCCTCCGGGTGGCGCGCCAGGCCGGCCCAGGCGGCGGCGAGGAGGCCCAGCGTCCGGGCGAAGGCGGCGCTCTCGCGCCCGAGCTCGCCGGTGATGCCGATGGCGTCGGCGGGCAGCCAGTCGCGCACGGCGATGACGCCCTCGAGCCACGCGACGAGGCGGGCCGCCTCGGTCACCCGGACGTCGTGGCCCGTGAGCGCCACCAGGGCGCCGTCGCGCATCTCATAGGCGGCGAAGGTCGCCCCGTCCGTGGCGAGGCCGACGTAGCGCTGGCCCGTCGCCCCCTCGCGCTCGGGCAGGTAGCGGGCGAGCTGGGCTTCCGCCGCCGGCCGCTCGCGGCGGAGATCGGTCTTGATCTCGATGATCGTGCGCCCGAGCAAAGCATCGACGCGACCGTTAACCTCAGGTATCTTTCGCTCGAACGCAATCTGCTCGCTGCGGGCCCCGAGGGCGTCGACGAGGAGCCGGTACAGCAGGGCCCGAACCTTCTCGTGTCCCGGGCGACCGGCCAGCTCGGCGACGATGGCGGCGAGGATATCTGGATCGATCGGCATGGGCGGTCCCGTATGAGGCCCCGCCCACTATTATTACCTCAGGTTGTCTTTCAATTGACGATTGAGCGATCGAAGCCGCCATTCGCGCAGGATGCACCGGGAAATTTCGGCGAGGCACCTGATCGCGGTCCCGGGCTAAAATTCGCCCAGGGCTGCCGTTCATTTGGGCAGGAGCGACGAGACCTGAAAAGATTTCGTCAAGTGGGACGAGGCTAATCTCGAACGGCGCCGAGATCGGCGGAAGCATCGCGCGGCCCATCGAAAGCACCGAAGACGTGTCCGTCAGAAGCTCTTCCCTGGATGCCGGCCCGATCCCTTCGGCGAAGACCGGCCCGCTCGCGCGCCTGCGGCGGTTCGGCCGGCCGGCGCCGGCCGCGCCTGCGGCGGCCCTGCCGCAGGACCTCGGCTCCGTCCTCGCCTTCCTCAACACCGTCTCGCGCGCCTGCGCGGCGGCGGCGACGCCCGAGGCCGCGACGGAATCGTGCCTGTCCATCGTCGCGGGCTTCACCGGCTGGCCCATCGCCCACGCCTATCGGCGCCTGCCCGACGGCGACGCCGGGACGCCGGGCGGGATGACGTCCATGCGGGTGTGGCACCTCGCGCCGACGGGCGATCCCCGCCACGCCGACGCCTTCGTGGCCGCCTCGGAGCAGGCGGTGTTCGCGCCGGGCCAGGGCCTCGTCGGCCGCGTGGCGGCGAGCGGGGCCCCGGTGAGCTGCCCGGACTGCACCGTGCTGCCGGGCTTCGTCCGAGCCGGCACCGCCCGCCGGAACGGCGTGCGCGGCTGCTTCATGTTCCCCGTGCGCGTCGGCGACGGGGTCGAGATCGTCCTGGAGTTCTTTTCGCGGGAGACTGCCGAACTCAAGCCCGACCTCCTCGAACTGATGGCCTACGTCGCCGACCGCCTCGCCCTGGCGCTGACGGAGCACGCCCAGCGCAGCCGCGTCGCCGCGCTCATGCGGGCCCTGGACGGCATCGGCCAGCGCCTCGCCGGCACGACGGTGGGGGTGGAGGCGGGCGCGCAGGCCGTGCTCCGGGTCGCCGAGACCGTGGACGCCCGCCGCGGCGAGGTCGACCGCGCCGCCACGGAGGCGGCCCGCGACATCGACGCCGTGGCCCGGTCGGCCCAGGACCTCGTGGCCCTGTCGCGGGAGGCCGGGGACCACGCCGCGCGGGTCGGAACCCTGGCGGGCGGCTCGGCCGCCCGCCTCGGGGAGGCCGTGGGGGTGTTTTCGGATTTGGAGGCCCGCATCGCCGGCGTCGGCCGGATCAGCGACCTCATCGGCACCATCGCGCGCCAGACCAACCTGCTCGCCCTCAACGCCACCATCGAAGCGGCGCGGGCGGGGGAGGCCGGACGCGGCTTCTCCGTGGTCGCCGCCGAGGTGAAGGCCCTATCGAACCGGGTGAGCCAGGCCACCGCCGAGATCGGCACGCAGATCGCGCACCTGCGCCAGGGCGCGGCCCGCTCGACGGAGTCCCTGTCGCGGGTGCGGGACGAGATCGAGACGGTGCAGGGCACCGCCGGCGACATTCTTCGGGTGAGCGGCGCGCACCGGGACGCCGCCGGCCGGATCGCCGACGGGGTCGCCCAGGTCCGCACCACCCTGGGCGCGGCGACGCAGCACCTCGATGCCCTGCGGACCACCACGGACGAGGCTTTGGCCCAGTCGCAGACGCTTGGGGGTACTTCGGGGCAGTTGCGGGATCAGGGCCGGGAGTTGGGGGAGGCGACGCGGGCGCTTGCCGGGACGGCGGGGTAGGGCTGGGCCTATCCCGAATTCGACCGGATCGGATCGGGCAGCGCGAGGGCCCCCGATCGTCGAAGAAGCGGGGACCCGAGCTGAGTTTCGAGAAGACTAGGTCGATCCTGTGGATTGGCGTCGACGAATCCGGAATCGGGACGACGGCTCAATCGTCCATCTTCAGCGCCGCAATAAACGCCTCCTGCGGGATCTCGACCTTGCCGAACTGGCGCATCTTCTTCTTGCCCTCCTTCTGCTTGTCCAGGAGCTTGCGCTTGCGCGAGATGTCGCCGCCGTAGCACTTGGCGGTGACGTCCTTGGACAGGGCCTTGATGGTCTCGCGGGCGATGATCTTGCCGCCCAGCGCCGCCTGCACCGGGATCTGGAACAGGTGGCGGGGGATCAGGTCCTTCAGCTTCTCGCACATGGCGCGGCCGCGATGCTCGGCGCGGGTGCGGTGGACGAGCATGGACAGGGCGTCCACGGGCTCGGCGTTGACGAGGATCGACATCTTCACGAGGTCGCCCTCGCGGTAATCCGAGATGTGGTAGTCGAACGAGGCGTAGCCCTTGGAGATCGATTTCAGGCGGTCGTAGAAATCGAACACCACTTCGTTCAAGGGCAGGTCGTACACGACCATGGCGCGTTTGCCGACGTAGTTGAGGTCGACCTGAGCGCCGCGCCGGTCCTGGCACAGCTTCAGCACGCCGCCGAGATGCTCGTCGGGGGTGAGGATGGTGGCGCGGATCCACGGCTCCTCGATGGTGGTGATCTTCATCACGTCCGGCATGTCGGCCGGGTTATGGAGCTCCTTCGTCGTCCCGTCGGTCATCTGCAGGCGATAGACCACGCTGGGCGCCGTCGAGATGAGGTCGAGGTTGAACTCGCGCTCGAGGCGCTCCTGAATGATCTCGAGGTGCAGGAGGCCGAGGAAGCCGCAGCGGAAGCCGAAGCCCAGGGCCGCGCTCGTCTCCATTTCATAGGAGAACGACGCATCGTTGAGGCGCAGCTTGCTCATGGCGCTGCGCAGGGTCTCGAACTCGGCGGCATCCACGGGGAACAGGCCGCAGAACACCACGGACTGCACGTCCTTGAAGCCCGCCAGCATCTCCTTGCACGGGCGCTTGTCCTCGGTGAGCGTATCGCCGACGCGGGTGTCGGCGACCTCCTTGATGGAGCCAGTGAAAAAGCCGACCTCGCCGGGGCCGAGCTCGCCGATATCGGCCATCTTGGGCCGGAACACGCCGATCTTGTCGACGCCGTGGACGGCGTCGGCCCGCATCATGCGGATGTTCATGCCCTTCTTGAGCACGCCGTCGACGATGCGCACCAGCACCACGACGCCGAGATAGACGTCGTACCAGCTGTCCACCAGCAGGGCCTTGAGGGGCGCATCGCGATCACCCTTCGGCGGCGGCAGGCGGGTGACGATGGCCTCCAGCACCGCCTCGATGTTCAGCCCGCTTTTGGCCGAGATCGCCACGGCCTCGGAGGCGTCGATGCCAATCACCTCCTCGATCTGGGCGCGGATGCGCTCGGGCTCGGCCGCCGGCAGGTCGATCTTGTTGAGGACGGGCACGATCTCGTGGTTGGCGTCCAGCGCCTGGTAGACGTTGGCGAGCGTCTGGGCCTCGACACCCTGGGACGCGTCGACCACCAGCAGGGAGCCCTCACAGGCGGCGAGACTCCGAGACACCTCGTAGGCGAAGTCGACGTGGCCGGGCGTGTCCATCAGGTTGAGGATGTAGTCCTTGCCGTCCTGCGCCTTGTATTCCAGGCGCACGGTCTGCGCCTTGATGGTGATGCCGCGCTCCTTCTCGATGTCCATGGAGTCGAGCATCTGCTCGCTCATGTCGCGCAGGGCCACGGTGCCGGTGGTCTGGATCAGCCGGTCGGCCAGAGTCGACTTGCCGTGGTCGATATGCGCCACGATGGAGAAGTTGCGGATGTTGTCGATGGGCGACGTGGTCATCGAGGATGCGATCTCCGGCGCGCGCGGCCCGCCGTCATGGAGACGGACCCGGCGCACGGTCTTTTGAGAGTGAGAACTGGAACGCCGCAGATAGCAGCGCAGGTTGTCCACGCCAAGCGTCGGGGGTGGGACGGGGCGTCCCGGTCGGGCGAATGGCGGGACCGACCGTGGACCGTTACCCCAGAGCGGGTATTCGTTGAACGGACGAGGCGAGACATGCCGAAGGATCAGCGGGAAACCAAACCGGCGGTGCGGTCCGGGGCGGCGGCCGAGCGGGTCGCGGCCGTGATGCGGGAGGCCGCCGACGGGGGCCTGACGCAGGCCAAGGATGGCCGCATCGCCGGGCGCGTCAGCGCGGCCCTGATCGCCGCCGCGAAGGCCCGGACCGGGCTTCAATCCGACACCGAACTCGTCGTCTTCGCCTTGGCGAACGTCGCCCTCGAAGACGATTTCGCGCAGGTTTTTCGTGCGGTGAAGGGGACCGTCGACCTAGACCTCGATCTCAGTATCTAGGAGGTTGGGGGGGCACCTGCACGGGCCTCGGCCGCCATCGCCACCAGCACCTTTCGCAAGGCTCCCATCTCGCGCACGGGCTCGGGAAACGGCACCCGCGCCGTGCGGTCGCCGGCGAGCAGGTCCATCCCCTCGGGGTCGAGGCCGGTGAGGCGCCACGGGCCGGGTTCGGCTCCGGAAGCAACGGCGTAGAGCGCGAGGGCGTCGCCGTGGTCGGCGTTCATGTGCTCGACGGCGCTGCCCTCCCCCGCCACCAGGGTCTCGGCGCCGGCGAGGTCGAGGCGCAGCTCGTCCGCCGTCAGGAAGGCGGCCTTGGCAAAGCCGCCGTTGAGGTGGCCGGCCTTCGGCTCGAGGGCGAAGAAACCGAAATCGGGAAAGTCCGCGTAGAGCTTCGCCTTGGGGTGGCGGGCGATGAAGCGGGCGCGGGCGCGCGGGTCGGGCGTCTGCGCCACGCGGCCCGTCACGGTGAGGCGCGGATGGGCCAGGGGATCGCCCTTGCCGCCGGCGCTGAACAGCAGGGAGGCGCGGGGGTCGGCCAGCAGGTTGCGGGTGTGGGCCGAGAGCCGCGACAGCAGCATCAGGGGCGTGCCGTCCACATCCGTCGCGACGGTGACGAGGGAGACGAAGGGGGTGCCGTCCTCGGGGTCGAGGGTGGCGAGCGCCCCCGACCGGATGCTGCGCAGGAGGTGGCGGGCGAGGCCGATGGCGTCGAAGGGCGCGTCCGCCGCCGGCAGCGGCACCGCCGGCCCGCGCCGCTCGCCCGTGTTTCCCTCGCCCGTGTTTCCGACGTCCCTGATTTCCACGTCTTCGGCCATGGTTTCGTCCCCGTCTCGGCTCTCGTTCAGATCTGCGATGATAGCGGTGGCACGGTCCGGTTTGCGAGGCGCCGGGAGTGCGGCCCGTTGGCCGCAGTCAAGCGCCAATGCGACCCGGCTCGCTTTTTGCCCGGGGACCCTTTACACAGCCTGACTCTCCGCGCGAAAGCGGCCGTCGCCGTCGAGGTCAAGTCGCCATCGACGCCAAGCCGCCAGCGCGTTTTTCGCCGGCTCCGGTTCACCCCGGGGTGGGATGCGGAGATGCGGGCGCACAGGCACCCGCAAGGACCGCATCCGAGCAGTAGGGAACGCGCATGCCAACCATCGCCCTCGTGGACGACGATCGAAACATCCTCACCTCGGTCTCCATCGCCCTGGAGACGGAGGGGTACCGGATCCAGACCTACACCGACGGCGCCTCGGCGCTCGACGGCCTGAAGCATTCCCCGCCCGATCTCGCGATCTTCGACATCAAGATGCCGCGCATGGACGGGATGGAGCTTCTCAGGCGTCTGCGGCAGAAATCCGACCTGCCGGTGATCTTCCTCACCTCGAAGGACGAGGAAATCGACGAGCTGTTCGGCCTCAAGATGGGCGCCGACGACTTCATCCACAAACCGTTCTCGCAGCGCCTGCTGGTCGAGCGGGTCAAGGCGGTCCTGCGCCGCTTCGCCCCGAAGGACGGGCCCGGTGCCGCCGTCCGCGAGGCCGATGCCGCCGCCCGCTCCCTGGAGCGCGGCCTCCTGATGATGGACCCCGAGCGCCACACCTGCACCTGGAAGGGCGAGGCCGTGACCCTGACGGTCACCGAGTTCCTTATCCTGCAGGCCCTGGCCCACCGCCCCGGCGTCGTGAAGAGCCGCAACGCCCTCATGGATGCGGCCTACGACGATCAGGTCTACGTCGACGACCGCACCATCGACAGCCACATCAAGCGCCTGCGCAAGAAGTTCAAGGTGACGGACACGAACTTCGACATGATCGAGACGCTCTACGGCGTTGGCTACCGCTTCAAGGAAAGCTGAGTCCCGCGCGTTCCGCCCGAGCGAAGCCCGCCGGGCGGGCCGTTCCGAAAAAATTTCCGCGACCCCATCGAACCGGACCGACGTGGCGACCACAGATCAAGCCGAAGACCGCCCCCTCCGCATGGTGGAGTGGCCCCGCGCCCTGTGGAACGCCATCGGCCAGAGGGCCTCGTCGAGCCTGACGCGCCGCATCGTCGTGCTCAACCTCGTCGGGCTGTTCGCCCTGCTGTTCGGCTTCCTCTACCTCAACCAGTTCCGCCAGGGGCTGATCCAGGCGCGGGTGCAGAGCCTGCTGATCCAGGGCGAGATCATCGCCGGCGCCATCGCGTCGTCGGCCTCGGCCTCGGGCGACACCGGCGCCATCCGCATCGACCCCGACAAACTGCTCCAGCTCCAGGCCGGCGAGGCCGAGGAAGAGCCCTCGCCGCTCGCCTTCTCCCTCAACCCCGAGCGGGTGGCGCCCCTCCTGAGCCGCCTCATCACGCCCACGGGCAACCGCGCCCGGGTCTATGACGGCGACGGCGGGCTCCTGTTCGATTCCCGCACCCTGCCGGCGCGGGGCGAGATCGGGCGCGGCGACGGCAACGCCCGCGAGCGCAAGCGCACGGTCCTGGAGCAGGCCTTCGACTTCGTGCAGACCCGCATCCTCGGCGGCCAGCGCCCGGTGCGGACCGACGAGGTCGGCCCCGCGAGCGGACACGGCCTCAAGGAGGTTCAGGTGGCCCTGGGCGGCGCCCGCGGCACCATCGTCCGGCGCAACGAGGTCGGCGAGACCATCGTGTCCGTAGCGGTGCCGATCCAGCGCGGCAGCGCCGTGCGCGGCGCCCTGCTGCTGTCGACGCAGGGCGGCGACATCGACCGGGTCATCGCCTCCGAGCGGTTCGGCCTGCTGCAGGTGTTCCTGGTGGCGGCGGCCGTGATGCTGGTCCTGTCGATCCTCCTCGCCGGCGCCATCGCGGGGCCGGTGCGGCGCCTCGCCGACGCGGCCGAGAAGGTGCGCCTCGGCATCAAGTCCCGCGAGGAAATCCCCGACTTCACCGGGCGCACGGACGAGATCGGCCACCTCTCGGGGGCCCTGCGCGACATGACCCAGGCGCTGTACCGGCGCATCGACGCCATCGAGAGCTTCGCCGCCGACGTCTCCCACGAGCTGAAGAACCCCCTCACCTCGCTCCGCAGCGCCGTCGAGACCCTGCCGCTGGCGAAATCCGACGACTCGAAGTCGCGCCTGCTGCAGATCATCCAGCACGACGTGAAGCGCCTCGACCGCCTGATCTCGGACATCTCCGACGCCTCGCGCCTCGACGCCGAGCTCGCCCGCGCCGAGGCGCGCAAGGTCGACATGCACAAGCTGATGACCACCGTGGTGTCGGTGGCCAACGAGCGGCGGCGCCCGAAGGACGCCGTGATCCAGTTCGACGTCGCCGCGGCGGCGGGCGAGGGCGAGGCGCCGTTCGCGATCTTCGGCCACGATTCGCGCCTGGGCCAGGTGGTCAACAACCTCCTCGACAACGCCCGCTCGTTCTCGCCCCCCGACGCCAAGGTGCGGGTGGCCCTGCGCCGGGTGCGCGGCGACGTGGAGCTCGTCGTGGAGGACGAGGGTCCGGGCATCCCCGAGCACGCCCTCGAGCGGATCTTCGAGCGCTTCTACACCGACCGGCCCGAGCAGGGGTTCGGCCAGAATTCGGGCCTCGGCCTGTCGATCTCGCGCCAGATCGTCCAGGCCCATCGCGGCACCATCCGGGCCGAGAACCGCCCCGGCCCGGCGGACGAGGACGGCGAGCCGACGGTGCGGGGCGCGCGCTTCACCGTGCGCCTGCCGGCGGTGCGCTGAGGCACCGGTGAACCGGGACACGATCCACGCCACCGCCGTCGTCCTCGACGGCGCCGGGGTGCTGATCCGGGGCGAATCGGGGGCGGGCAAATCGACCCTCGCCCTCCTGCTCCTCGACCGGGCGGCCGCCCTGGCCCTGCCGGCCGCCCTCGTCGGCGACGACCGCATCCGCCTCGACCGCGACGGCGACACCCTCGTGGCCCGGCCGCATCCGGCGCTGGGCGACCGGATCGAAGTGCGCGGCCTCGGCCCCTGCCGCGCCGTCGCGGGGGCGGACGCGGCCCCGATCCGCCTCGTGGTCGATCTCGTGGCCCGCGAGCCCCGCCTGCCGGAGGTCCCGGCACCGGCCGGCCTCCTCGGCCTCTCCCTGCCGCGCCTCGTCCTGGACCGCCGGCTGCTGCGCTCGGGCCTGGCGCCGCGCCTCGTCCTCGATGCCCTGGCGGCGCTGACGGGCGGGCGGCACGCGGCGGTCCTTCGGCTGCCCGGGGTGGACGGACCGTAGCGCGGGGGCCACCATCGTGGCATGATCATGACGTTGAGGCGCACAAAACGTCACGATCACCTTGCGCTCGACCTTGCGCTGCACAAGATGGCGACTCCGCTCACAGGGCGTTGGAATCCGCGTCGATGATTGGAATGGTGCTCGTCACCCACGGGCTGCTCGCGACGGAGTTCAAGGCTGCCCTTGAACACGTCGTCGGGCCGCAGAAGCAGATCGAGACCATCACGATCGGGCCCGAGGACGACATGGAATTGCGGCGGCTCGACATCATGACGGCCGTCGGCCGCGTGAATTCGGGCAAGGGCGTCGTCGTGCTCACCGACATGTTCGGGGGCACGCCCTCCAACCTCGCCCTGTCGTGCATGAACGGCGGCCAGGTCGAGGTCGTGGCCGGGATCAACCTGCCCATGCTGATCAAGCTCGCCAGCGTGCGCGACGCCGAGCCCCTGGGCGACGCGGTGCTGCACGCCCAGGAGGCGGGCCGGAAGTACATCAACGTCGCCTCGCGGGTCCTGGCCGGCAAGTAGCGTCGGGCCAAGCGGCATCCGGCAACGCGCGTCCGGCGCGCGGTGTCCCGAAACGTCGCGGCCGCGCGCCTGCCTTCCTTACGCCGTGGCAACCGCCTACAGGCCAGTGTGATGGTTCCGGCGCCGACACAACGGCGCGCCGGCGGGCGAGGATTGGCGACAAGCGCATGATCGACGACGAGGATTCCGAAGAGGCCCTGCCCCCCGTCCCCGAGGGCGGGCTGTTGCGGGTGCTTCCCATCGTCAACCGGCGCGGCCTGCACGCCAGGGCTTCGGCGAAGTTCGTCCAGACCGTCGAACGCTACGACGCCGCCGTCACGGTCACCCGCGCGGGCGAGACGGTGGGGGGACGCTCGATCATGGGCCTGCTGACCCTCGGCGCCGCGCAGGGCACCACCATCGCGGTGGTGACCTCGGGCCCGGAGGCCGAAGCCAGCCTGCAGGCGATCACCGATCTCCTCGCCAACAGGTTCGGCGAGGACGAGTAGGGACGGCGGGCACTCTCGCGGACGTGCGAGCGCCCTTCCCACCGGAACGCCGGCCGGCGAAGCTCCTACGCCGAGCGGTCGAGGCGGGCCGTCCCCGCCATCCCCTCGGAGGCCCGGCGCCAGACGACGGCGTGCGGGCCCGTGCCGAGGTGCAGGGCGGCGGCGACGACGCGGCCGTCCCGGCGGGTCAGGTCGACGGCGGCCTGGCGGCGGCGGGCGAACAGGCGGGTGACCACCCGGACCAGGGCCGCCTCCGAGGGGTCGCCGATGATCGGGGCCGCCGCATGGGCGGCGTCGAGGATCAGGAATTCCTCCACGGCGTCGCGGATGCGATCCGGCGCGACGATGCGCTCGCGGGACGACGCACCGGCGCCGCCGACGTCGAGCAGGTTGTGGGCCGGGATGCGGACCGCATCGGGCACCGGCCTGAGGACCGGACGGGTCGCCGGCGCCGCGAGGGCGAGGTCGAGGCTCGCGCCCCGGCGCAGGGTCCGGAGATGCGCGAGCAAGGCCGCCTGCACCGCGTCCCCGTGCGGAGCCTCGACGGCCGGCGTCACCGCGCAGCCGTAGGGCTGCCACGGGCCGATGCGCCCGTGGCCCCACATCGGGTTCGGTATCGTCAGGGGGATCGCGCCGCACAGGGTGCGCCGCGCCCCCGTCCGGCCCCAGGCGAGGGCGAACACCACCTCGCGCCCGCCCGCCCCGTGCCGGGCGGCAGCCTGGAGATAGTCGGGGTCGGCGAACGGGTCCGACACGCCCGTCCGGGTCAGGACGGCGCGCCACGCCGCTTCCGCCTCGGGCACGACCTGCCCCGGACGGCACAGGTCGATGGACCAGGATTCCATGGGCCGGGCGTCGGTGTCGGCAAGCCCCGCCCCGTCGAACCCCGGCGCATCCCCGAAAACGCCACCCGTGATCACCGTGAACCGCCGTGCCGCCATCAAGAAACAAGTCCCACCCGCGTCCCGGTTCGGGACGGTCCGGCGCCCGGGGGCGCCCCATTGCGGTCTCGGGTTCAAGATCGGGGCCGCGCCGGTCCGCCCCGGACCGGGAATCGGGCGGCCCTCAACCGCCCGGGATCGCCAGGGGGTTGTCGGTCAGCGCCGCCATGTCGGGGGCGTCGATGCGCGGACGGCCGAGGAAGGCGTCCCACAGGCCGGTGACGAAGGCCGGATCGAGGTCGCGCACGATGAGGACGAGGCGCGAGCGCCGGTCGTCGTCGGGCCAGGCGTCGAGGTGCACGGGCGCGTGGACGATGTGCTGAACCCCGTGGACGACGACGGGGTTGTCCGGCGCGTCGGCCAGCGCCACGAGGCCCTTGAGGCGCAGGAGCTTCGGTCCGTGGGCCGAGCGCACGAGGTCGAGGAACATCTCGAACCGGGCGCGCGGCACCGGGGCGTCATGGGTCAGGGTGAAGGCGCGGATCGCGGCGTCGTGGCGGTTCACGTCGTGATGGTGGTGGCCGTGATGATGGTGGTGGTGCGCGTCCACCGCCTCGGCCCCGAGCCAGGCGGCGACGTCGGCGCCCTTGCCGTCGAGGCCGAAGAACCCGCCGAGGAGGTCGGCCGGCGCCACGTCGGGCCCGTGGATCGCGGCGGCGGGGTTGAGGGCGCGCAGGCGCGCCTCGAGGGGTTCGGTCCCGCCCTCGGCGAGATCCGCCTTCGTCAGCACCAGCCGGTCGGCCACCGCCGCCTGGCGGACGGCCTCCGGGTGGGCGTCGAGGGTCGCGTCGCCGTTGACCGCGTCCACCACCGTGACGACGCCCTGCAGCCGGTACCGCATGACGAGGTAGGGGTGGTAGATCAGGGCGTGGAGGATCGGGGCCGGGTCGGCGAGCCCCGTGGTCTCGATGACCACGCGGCGGAACGGCGGGATGCGGCCGTTGTCGCGCTTGCGCAGGAGGTCTTCCAGGGTGGCGATGAGGTCGCCGCGCACGGTGCAGCACAGGCAGCCGGCACCCAGCAGGATCATGCCCTCGTCCACCGTCTCGATGAGGAGGTGGTCGAGGCCGATCTCGCCGAACTCGTTGACGATGACCACGGTGTCGGCGAGCGCCGGCTCCTTGAGCATCCGGTTGAGCAGGGTGGTCTTGCCGGCCCCGAGGAAGCCCGTGAGGACGGTGAGCGGGATCGGCTCGGGCGCGCGGGGATCGGGGGCCGAGAGGACGGACGCGGAGGAATCGGTCATGGCGATGACCTACCCCGGCACGGCGCCGGGCTCAATCGCCGCGCGGTCGGATCGGGCCCGCGCTACTCGTCCTCCGCCGCCTTCGCCGAGCGGCCGGCCGGCTTGGCTGCGGACTTGATGGCGGGCTTGGCGGCAGCCTTGACCGGCTTGGTCTCCGCCTTCGCCTCGGGCTTCGCGGCCTTGGGCTGCACCTTGGCGGCGGGCTTGCGCAGGGTGTTCACCTTGAGCTTCGGGGCGCCCTCCATCACCGGCGTCGCCTCGACGGGGGCGTAGGCGCTGGCGGTGGACGGCACGGCGGCTTTGCCGCGCGCCAGGGCCTTCTTCACTTCCGGTGTCTTGGCCCCACCCTTCATCTGCGCCTGGCGGGCCTCCTTGGCCGCCTCGCGGCGGGCCGCGACGGTGTCGAGGCGGGCCTTGCGGGCGGCGGCCAGGGTCTGGGCGCGCTCGGCCTTGTCGGCCTCCGCCTGGGCGTTCAGCGCGATGGCACCCTCGGCCGGATCGCGGCCGATCCAGACGGGGATCGGCTGGAGCGGGGCGCGGGCCGGCAGGGCGCGGCCCCGCATGGCGCCGTTGTTGAGGGTGGCGAGGGCCAGGGCCGAGCCCGGCAGGGCGGCGGCGGCGAGGATCTGGGCGTTGGAGCTGTCAGTGTTGCCCGCGATGGCGCCCGGACCCTCGTCCACCGGCATGGGCTTCTTCCGGTCGCAGATGTAGGGGCGCAGGTCCGGCGGCTCGGAGATGGCGGAGGCCGGCAGGGATTCGAGGGTCTGGGCGGTCCAGCCCGTCGATTGGCCGAAGCCGTAATCGAACAGGTCGGAGGCCTTGAGGTCGCGCTCGCGGGCGCTCGGCTGGCCCATGACCACGGTGATGAGGCGGCGCCCGTTGCGGGTGGCGCTCGACACCACGTTGAAGCCGCCCGAGCAGATGAAGCCGGTCTTCATGCCGTCGGCGCCGGCGTAGCGCCCGAGCAGGCCGTTGTGGTTGGCCATGATCGACTTGCCGAACTGGATCGCCGAGATGGAGAACAAGCCTCGGCTGTCGGGAAAGTCGCGGATCAGGGCGCGGCCGAGGACCGCCATGTCGCGGGCCGAGGTCCATTGCCGGGCATCGGGCAGGCCGTTGGGGTTGGTCCAGCGGCTCTCGCGCATGCCGATGCGGGCGGCGGTCTCGTTCATCAGGGCGGAGAAGCCGTCGATGGAGCCGCCGAGGTTCTCGCCGATGGCCCAGGCGACGTCGTTGGCCGACTTCACCATGATGATCTTCAGGGCGTTGTCGAGGGTAAGCTGGGTGCCGGGGCGAAAACCCATCTTCGAGGGCGGCTCGGCGGCGGCGGCGGCCGAGATGGTGATCAGCGAATCCAGCGAGACCTTGCCCTGGCGCACGAGATCGAGGGCGACGTAGGCGGTCATCAGCTTGGTGATGGAGGCGGGAAACCACGGGTCGGTGGCGCCCTGGGCGTAGATCACCTTGCCGGAATCGACCTCGACCACGAGGATCGGCGCCGTGACCGCACCGGCGGAACTCGCGCCGAGCAGGCCGGCGCACGCCGCGAAACCAAGGGCGAGGCGCCTCATCAGGGGGTTCGACATCAGGCCTGTCTCGGAAGGGTCCGGTCCGGCCCGAGGGGACTCGGACCGCGCGGGACACAGTAGGGTAACGGCAAAGCTTGTGCGAGGCGTCGCGTGCCCCGGTTCCCCCGCCAACAACCCGGCCTCCGTGGCGAGAGCATGGCGAAGCCTTTCGCGGTGCACGGGCCAGCCGGGCGTGGCATGCCCCCTCCCCGCGCGAAGCGGTGGCCTCGCGGCCAGACCCGGCCTATGTGCGAACGAGACAGTCGCACCCGGCGGGTGCCCAGGGACAGCATGGCTTACGCGGTCAAGGAACTCTTCCACACCCTCCAGGGCGAAGGCGCGCAGGCGGGCCGCGCCGCGGTGTTCTGCCGGTTCGCCGGCTGCAACCTGTGGTCCGGCCGCGAGCAGGACCGCGCCACGGCCGCCTGCCGCTTCTGCGACACGGACTTCATCGGCATGGACGGCGAGGGCGGCGGCCGGTTCGCCACGCCCGAACTCCTCGCCGACGCCATCGCCGGGACCTGGGCCGGCGGGCCGCATCACCTTTACGTGGTCTTCACCGGCGGCGAGCCCCTGCTCCAGCTCGATCCCGCCCTCATCGCGGCGGTGCATGCGCGCGGCTTCGAGATCGCGGTGGAGACCAACGGCACCCTGGCGGCCCCCGAGGGCATCGACTGGATCTGCGTCAGCCCCAAGGCCGGCAATCCCCTCGTGCAGACCACGGGCCACGAGCTGAAGCTGGTCTTCCCCCAGGCCGAGGCCGAGGCCGATCCGGCCCGTTTCGCCGACCTCGCCTTCCGCCACCACTGGCTCCAGCCCATGGACGGGCCGGCGCGCCTCGCCAACACCGAGGCGGCGGTGGCCTATTGCCGGGCCGACGCGCGCTGGCGCCTGTCCCTGCAGACCCACAAGATCATCGGCATCCCGTAGGGGGCCAGCGCGTGCGAATCGGATAGCGTGCGAACCGGACGAGAGTGCGACCCATGAAGATCACCCAAGCCTTCACCTTCGAGGCGGCCCACCGCCTGCCCAACGTGCCCGAGACCCATCGCTGCCACCGCATGCACGGGCATTCCTACCGGGTCGAGTTGACCCTCACCGGCGCCGTCGATCCGCAGACCGGCTGGGTGGTGGACTTCTTCGACGTCGAGCACGCCTTCGCGCCGGTGCTGCTGCAGCTCGACCATTACTGCCTCAACGACATCGAAGGGTTGGAGAACCCCACGGCCGAGCACATCGCCGCCTGGATCTGGGCGCGGACCAAGGCGGCCCTGCCGGCCCTGTCCGCCGTGAAGGTGTACGAGACCCCGATGTCGTGGGCCGAGTACGAGGGCGACGGGCAACCATGAGCGACGACGGCGCCCTGGTCCTGTTCTCCGGCGGCCAGGATTCGGCCACCTGCCTCGCCTGGGCCCTGGACCGCTTCCCCCGCGTCGAGACCCTCGGCTTCGATTATGGCCAGCGCCACCGCATCGAGCTCGACGGCCGCGCCGCCCTGCGCGCGGGCATGAGCGCCCTGAACCCGGCCTGGGCGCGCCGCCTCGGCCCCGACCACACCCTCGACCTCGCGGCGCTCGGCGCCGTCTCCGACACCGCGCTCACCCGCGACACGGAAATCGCCATGACGGCGGACGGCCTGCCCAACACCTTCGTGCCGGGCCGCAACCTCGTGTTCCTCACCTTCGCGGCGGCCCTGGCCTATCGCCGGGGCCTGCGCCACATCGTCGGCGGCATGTGCGAGACGGATTACTCCGGCTACCCGGATTGCCGCGACGACACCATCAAGGCCCTGCAGGTGGCCCTCAACCTCGGCATGGCCCGCCGCTTCGTCCTCCACACCCCGCTCATGTGGATCGACAAGGCCGCGACCTGGCGCCTCGCCGAAGACCTTGGCGGCCGGCCCCTGGTCGACCTCGTCGTCGAGGCAAGCCACACCTGCTACCTCGGGGAGCGCGGGGCGCGGCATGACTGGGGGTACGGCTGCGGGACGTGCCCGGCCTGCGCGTTGCGGGCGAAGGGGTATCGGGCGTTCGTGGCGGAGGCGGTCTGAGGCTCGCCGCCAGACTTTCCGTGGAGAGGACCTGTCGCATCTTGTACGCAAGTTGCGTATGGCATAGGCTGCTCAGTGGCTCGCGAAGTCAGGATCGTCGTCGATCACGCCAACAGCGATGACCCGATCTTCACCGTCGAGGTGCAGACCCCTTGTGGGTCGCTCGACGTGATGGCCGAGGTGTCGGTCTCGGGCCGAATCCTGACGTTGACCGGCCTGCACATCGGTGGCGATTCCATGAAGCAATGGGGCGCGGCCGGGCTCCGGGACATCGCGCAGGGCGTCATGGAGGAGCTGGATGTCGACGAGATCCACATTGTTGGCGGCGTTCGGACCACGGGTGCAAATCCGGGACGAGCAGCCCGTCCGCGAAGGCTCCGCAGAACGCCTCAGCCTCAAGCGACGGCCGGACGCTGACCTGAACACGGTGGCGGCGGCCCGTGCCCTGGTGCGTCGGCATCTCCCGGTGAAGGCCGCCCACGCGGTCATGACGGAACTGTTCGATACGGACGAGGCCTATGTCGAGGTGCCGAAGGTCGAGAGCCTGAACCATCTGATATCGGAGCTGACAGCTCTGGGCATCGAAGCCCGAAGGCATTGGCCGGACCAGATCTCCGTCCGGATCGTGCGGGAGGCCCTGCATCTCTCGCAAAGTCAGTTCGCCCTGCGGTTCGGGCTAGAGGAAGCGACGGTCAAGAACTGGGAGCAGGGCAAGTCGAAGCCGAACGCCACGGCCATGACCCTGATCTGGACGATCCATCGCCACCCGGAGGCCGTCGTGGATGCCCTTGCCAGGGGTGGAACCACGACCGGCTGAGCCGCCGCGGCCTGTCGGCAGCAGGTTCGCGCGGAGCCGGGGTGAAGGCCGAGGTCTTGAGCCCCGGCGGTGATGCGCTTCCGCGGCCAGGGCCCTGGAGCCGCCTCACGCCCCCACCACCGCCAAAACAAGCTCCCGCCGGTACGGCCGGTCGTGGTGCTCGATGAGGTAGATCCCCTGCCACGTGCCCAGGGCCAGCCGGCCGTCCAACACCGGCACGGTGAGCCCGGATTCCGTCACCATCGTGCGGATATGGGCCGGCATGTCGTCCGGCCCCTCGCTGCCGTGGATGTAGGCGCCGTGGCGCGGGGCGAGCCCGTCCAGCGCCGTCATCAGGTCGGTCTGGACGTCGGGGTCGGCGTTCTCCTGGATGGTCAGGGAGGCCGAGGTGTGCCGGCAGAACACGCTCAGCACGCCCTGGCTGATCCCGCTCTGCTGCACGAACTCGGCCACGCGGGCGGTGATGTCGGTGAATCCCGGTCCGGGCGTCGAGACCACGAGGCGGGCGCTCGCCTGGGCACTCACGGCGCCCGCCCGAAACCCGTCGAGTCCGCCGATCCTGGCTCCGCGCGTCATGGGGAATTCTCCGGGGTGGCGCCCGGGGCGATCTTGCTCGTCCCCCGGGCCAGGATGGTCTCCAGGACAGCGATCCCGTCGGCCTCGGCCGCCGGCTTGTCCCAGCGGATACGGTGGACCCGGGGGAAGCGGAGCGCCACGCCGGACTTGTGCCGGGTCGAGCGCTGCACCCCCTCGAAGGCGATCTCCAGCACCAGGCCTTCCTCAAGGCCATACGCGACCTCGCGCACGGGGCCGAAGCGCTTGGTGGTGTGGTTGCGGACGTAGCGGTCGAGCTTGGCCAGCTCCGCGTCGGTGAAGCCGTGATAGGCCTTGCCCACGGGCACGAGTTCCGGGCTGCCGTCCTCGCGGGGGCGCCAGACCCCGAAGGTGTAGTCCGAGTAGAACGACGAGCGCTTCCCGTGGCCGCGCTGGGCGTACATCATCACGGCGTCGACGAGGTGGGGCTCGCGCTTCCACTTCCACCACGGCCCCTTCGGGCGACCGGGCAGGTACGGGCTGTCGCGCAGTTTCAGCATCACGCCCTCGATGGCGTCGGCATCCTCTCCCGCCCCCACGGCGGCCGGGTCGGCGCGGGCCTCGGCCAGATCCTCCCAGGTCGCGAACGGCACCAGGGGCGACAGGTCGATGCGGGCATGGTCGAGGGCGGCGACGAAGGTCTCGAGGCGGGCGCGGCGCTCGGCGAAGGGGAGCGGGCGCAGGTCCTCGCCCTCCGCCGTGAGGAGGTCGTAGGCCCGGACATGGGCCGGGAATTCCTCCAGGAGCTTCGGGGTCACGGCCTTGCGGTTGAGGCGCTGCTGCAGGACGTTGAAGCTCTGCACGCGGGATTCCTTCAGGATCAGCAGCTCGCCGTCCAGGGTCCCCGTGAAGGTGATGGCCTGCGCCAGGTCCGGGAACGCGTCGGTGATGTCCTCGCCCGTGCGCGAATAGACCTTCGCGACCTGGGCCCCGGCCTCGTCGCGCCCGCCCGAGAGCTGGACGCGGATGCCGTCCCACTTCCACTCGCCGGAGAACGCCGCCGGATCGAGTTTTTCGAAATCTCCGTTTTCGTCGATGGGGTGGGACAGCATCGGTGGCCGGAACGGCGCCGGGTTCAGCGTCGTCGGACGCTCGGCCCGGCCCTCGACCCAGGCGAACAGGCTGAGATAGGGCGGCACCATCCCGTGCCAGACCTCCTCCACGGCGTCGGCCTCGTGGCCGCCGAGCGCGCCCACGGCGGTCTTGGCGAGGCGGGCCGAGACGCCGACGCGCAGGGCCCCGGTGATGAGCTTCAGGAGCGCCCAGCGCCCGGTCTCGTCGAGGGCATCGAGCCAGGTGGCGATGTGCCCCGGCAGGTCGGCCTTCTTGATGGTGGCGAGGGTCTCGACCACCTCCGAGAGGGTGGGGATGTGGGGCGGCGGGTTGTTGTGGCCGGGGGGCGGCGGCGCTGACCCTCCCCATGCCGGAGGGGTGCCCGACGTGTCGGCGTGAGGCGCAGGCTCCCTCTCCTGGAAGGAGAGGGTTGGGGTGAGGTGTGGGACATCTCCGGAGAGTTCGCACACCTCACCCTGTCCCTCTCCTTCCAGGAGAGGGGACCCGCGCTGCCCGCCCGATGCCGGAGGACTGGGAGCCGTCGAGGCCAGGGGATGTTCCGGCGCCGGCCAGATCAGCGCCGTGGTCTCGGCGAGATCGCCGACGTAGTTGTGCGACAGGGCGAACAGCACCGGATCGACCCGCGCCTCCACCAGCCCCCGGATCATCGCGGGCTTGGCCTCGCGAAACGTCAGGTTGCCGGTCATGGCCGCGAGGGCGAATCCGCGCTCCGGGTCGGGCGCCCGCGAAAAGTAATCCTGCAGCAGGCGCAGCTTGGCGTTGCGGCGCGGCTCGTAGGCGAGGCGGTCGAGGAGGTGGGCGAACTCGTTCACGCGGCGACCTCCGCGACGCCCGGCTCGGCCTCGCCGTCGTCGCCGTAGCCCAGCAGGTGCAGGGGCTTGGCCTTGATCCCTTGCGTCCCGCACCAGTGCACCAGGGCGTCCTCCTGCCCGTGGGTGACCCAGACCTCGCCGGCCCCGGTCTCCCGGATCGTGCGGCAGAGGTCGGGCCAGTCGGAATGGTCGGAGATGCACAGGGGCAGTTCGGCGCCCTTCTGGCGGGCGCGGGCCCGCACCCGCATCCAGCCCGACGCGAACGAGGCGACGGGGTCGGGGAATTTTCGCGACCACACGTCCTGGATGGCGGAGGGCGGGCACAGCACGATGGCGCCGTGGAGTTTTCCGCGCTCGGCCGCCACCACCTTCGGGGTCTCACCCAGGGGGATGCCCTCCTGCTTGTAGAGCTCCGTCAGTTTCTCCATGGCGCCATGGAGGTAGATGGGACGGTCGTAGCCGGCCTGCCGCAGCAGGGCCATCACCCGCTGGGCCTTGCCGAGGGCGTAGGCGCCGACGATGTGGGCGCGCTCGGGAAACAGCGCCACGGAATCGAGGAGTTTCTGGACCTCGTCGCGGGTGTCGGGCATCCGGAACACCGGCAGGCCGAAGGTCGCCTCGGTGATGAACACGTCGCAGGGCATGACCTCGAACGGCAGGCAGGTCGGGTCGGGCGCGCGCTTGTAGTCGCCCGAGACCACGACGCGCACGCCCCGCGCCTGGATCGCGATCTGGGCCGAGCCGAGGACGTGGCCGGCCGGCGCGAAGCGCACGGTGACGTCGCCGATGCGGATGTCCTCCCCCAGGTGCGCCTCCTGGCGCGTCGTGCAAAAGTCCTCGCCGTAGCGCACGGCCATGATCCGCAGGGTCTGGCCGGTGGCGAGCACCTGTCCGTGGCCGGCGCGGGCATGGTCGGCATGGCCGTGGGTGATCAGGGCCCGGGGCACGGGCCAGGTCGGATCGACGTGGAAGTCGCCGAGGGGGCAGTACAGCCCCTCGCGGGTCAGGGTGAGGAGATCGCTGGCGCTGAAGGTCATCGGCGCGGCATATAGGGCGCCCGATCCCCGAGCGAAGCGGACTCCCCCACCCAGCATGTCGCGCCCTTCCGGTTCCGGCGAGTTCCTCGCCGACAGACGCTACGCCTACGCCGAAGCGTGCCTCGCCGAGGGCGACGCCCTGGGGTCGGCCGAGATGGCGGAGCAGACCCTGGAGATCGCGCCCCGCTACGCCCCGGCCTGGTTCCTCCTCGGCCGGGCACGGGAGGCCCGCTACGTCAGCCATGGCGACTTGCGCGACCACCACGCGGCCCTGCGCGCCTACGCGGCGGCCCTCGACCTCGACCCCGACGACAACCAGGGCGCCCGGCTGGCGCTGGCGCAGATCGGCGACGGCGGCGTTCTCGCGGCGATCTCGCCGGCCTACATCCGCACCCTGTTCGACGCCTATGCCGCCCGGTTCGAGCGCCATCTCGTCGACGATCTCGCCTATCGCGCGCCGGAACTCATGGTGGCGGCCCTCGACGCCCTCCCGGAGGCGCCGGCGGCCTACGAGTCCGTGCTCGACCTCGGCTGCGGCACCGGCCTGATGGGCGCGGCCCTGGGGGACCGGGCGCGTCACCTCACCGGCATCGACCTCTCGCCCCTCATGCTGGCCGAGGCCGCCCGGGGGAAGCGCTATGCCCGCCTCGTCGAGGGCGACCTCGTCGCCGGGATCATGGCCGAAGCCGAGGCGGCGACCGACCTCGTCACCGCCGCCGACGTGATGATCTATGTCGGGGCGCTCACCGGGCTCCTGGCGGGGGCCGTCCGGGTGCTGCGGCCGAACGGGCGCCTCGCCTTCAGCGTGCAGTCGCATGCGGGCGACGGCCTCGTCCTCGGGGCGGATGCCCGCTACGCCCACGGCGATGCCCTGGTGCGGGACGCCGTGGCCCGGGCCGGCCTCACCCTCGACCACTTCGAGGCGGCGACCCTCCGGCGCGAACGCGGCCTGCCGGTTCCGGGGCGCATCGTCGTCGCGCGCCGGCCCGCCTGATCCGTCCATCGGCGCGGTCGAGCGGCGTTCGCGGGATCGGCCCCGCTCACGAGAACGTCAGCGCCTCATCCCGCTCCGGTGAGCCGGAATGGTGGACAGGTGCCGCGTGGCACGCCATGGGCGCAATCCGCGACGCCCACGAACCTTTCGCGCGTCCGGGCGCGTATGGAGTCCGGCCTTCCCCCGCATCAGCCGTCTCTCGGAGACCCCATGGCAGACCCGCAGAACAAGTCGTTTCCCGCCAGCGCGCGAACGCGCATCCCGTTCGCCCTCGCCCTGTCAGCCGTGGCGGGCTGCGCCGATTCCATCGGGTTCCTGGAATTCTCGCAGCTGTTCATGTCGTTCATGAGCGGAAACACGACCCGGTTCGGCGTGTCGGTGAGCCGGTTCGACTGGGAGGGCGCGTCCCGCGTCGCCTCCGTCATCATCCTGTTCTGCTTCGGAGCCTTCGCGGGCACGCTCATCGCCGCCTGGGTCGGACGCTGGCGCCTGTCGGTCCTGCTGCTGCTCCAGGCGGTGCTGCTCACCGTCGGGCTCATCGTGCCGCACGGCACCTTCGCGTTCCCGCTCCACGCCTATCCCATCGTCATCGCGCTGGGTCTCCAGAACGCGACCCTGCAGGACGAGGGCGGGCGCAGCCTCGCGCTCACCTACGTCACCGGCGCCGTGGTGCGGTTCGGGACGGGGCTCGCGAACCTCATCCTCGGCACCGTGGCGCCCTCGTTCTGGATCCAGGCCCCCCTGTGGGCGGCACTCAGCACCGGCGCCGTCATCGGCGGCTTCCTGCAGACCCAGTACGGCGAGGACGCGTTCCTGTTCCCGGCGGCCCTGGCGGCCCTGCTGGCGATGATCGCCCTGGTGCTCACCATCGCCAGGCCCGGCAGCGCCTATGTCAGCGGCGAGGTCGAGCACCATCCGCCGGACGGCGCCGCCGCCCCGAAGCCCTGAGGCGGACGGAGCCGCGGTCACCCGTCGCCGCGGTCCCCGCGCAGGCGCTTGGTGTCGCCGCGCTTCGACTTGTCCTCGAGGCGCCGCTTCTTCGAGGCGAGCGTCGGGCGCGTCGCCCGGCGCGGGGTCGGCGGCACGGCGGCCTCCGCCACCAGGGCGGCGAGGCGCTCGCGGGCATCGGCCCGGTTGCGGTCCTGGGTCCGGTGCTGCTGGGCCGAGATGACGATGATGCCGTCCAGGGTCAGGCGCCGGCCGGCGAGGCGCATGAGCCGCACCGCCACGGCGTTGGGCAGGGACGGCGAGCGCCGCGCGTCGAAGCGCAGCTGCACGGCGGTGGAGAGCTTGTTGACGTTCTGCCCGCCCGGCCCCGAGGCGCGCACGAAGGTCTCGTCGAGCTCCGCCTCGTCGATGGCGATCTGGGGCGTGCACTGAAGCGCCACGGCAGCGGTCTCCGACCCGAGGGATCAGGCGGCTTCGGACGGCGTCCGCGCCCGCACGGCGAGGGCGTGCAGGCCGCGCTTGAACGCCGGATCGAGGGCGCCGTTGACGATGCGGTGGCGCTCGACCCGGCTCTTGCCGTCGAAGGCCGCCGAGACGACGTCGAGTCGGAAATGCGTCTCGCCCTCGGGCCGCGCCCCGGAATGGCCCGCGTGCAGGTGCGATTCGTCGATCACGTCGAGATGCGTCGGCGCGAGCGCGCTCCGCAGGGTCTCGTCGATCCAGTCCCTCATGGTCGTCATCGTGCGGTCTCCTCCGGCCGGATGGGCGGCCCCGTGCGGCGCCCGCCTGTTCGGGCTTCGCGCGCCGCTCCCGTCAACCCCCGATGTCCGCATGCGGCATCAGGCCCGGCGCCCTTGTGTCTGCGACCCGCCCTCTCATAATCGCCCCATCATGGATCTCAACTCGCCCCTGTTCGACAGCATCCGCATCAAGCCGTCCTGCGACGAGCCGAAGAAGGCGTCGGCGCAGGGCTGCGACACGCCCGGCTGCAAGAACCCCGGCCTCTACCGCGCCCCCAAGGGCCGCAAGGCGGAGGGGCAGTACTGGCGCTTCTGCATGGACCACGTGAAGGCCTACAACGCCACGTACAACTACTTCGACGGCATGAACGACGCCGCCGTGCAGGCCTTCCAGAAGGACGCCATCATCGGCCACCGCCCGACCTGGGCCATGGGGGTGAACCCGGCGACCGCCGCGGCGAAGCCGAAGCCCGAGGCCACCCGCGACTGGGCCTACGTCGATCCCCTCGACATCCTGCGCGCCGAGGGCGTGGGCGAGACCGCCCGGCGCAAGCGCGAGCCCGAGCCGCGCCGGCCGCGCCATTCGGCGGCCACCCTCAAGGCCCTGGACGTGCTGGGCCTTGACGAGAACGCCGATTCGGCGGCGATCAAGGCGCAGTACAAGGTGCTGGTGAAGCGCTTCCACCCCGATGCCAACGGCGGCGACCGCTCGTTCGAGGAGCGCCTGCGCGACATCATCCGCGCCCACGATGCGCTCCGCGCCGCCGGTCTGTGCTGAGCGCGGCACGAACCCTGCGTGGTTTTGCCGGTCCGTCGGGTCCGATCCGGGGCGGTAATCGGCGCAAGCCGCCCTATATCGTGCCGGATCACGTCTCTTTCGTGTGGCATCCACCCTTGGCGTCCCCCGGCGCCGTCCCCTAGATGACGGGGCGAACGCGGCTCCGCACGGGCCGCGCCCCCTCTCGCCCGACACAGCCCCGCGTGTTCCGGCCCCGCCGGCGCCCGCTCCACGAGGTCCCGTATGCTCTCTGACGTCTCGCCCGCCTCGCTGCCCGACCGGACCGTCTCCGTGCGCGAGGCCTTCGGCATCGATCTGGACCTCATGGTGCCGGCCTTCACGAAGACCGACGAGCATGTGCCCGACCTCGACCCGGACTACATCTTCGACCGCGAGACCACCCTCGCCATCCTGGCAGGCTTCGCCCGCAACCGCCGCGTCATGGTCACCGGCTATCACGGCACCGGCAAGTCGACCCATATCGAGCAGGTCGCCGCCCGCCTGAACTGGCCCTGCATCCGGATCAACCTCGACAGCCACGTCTCGCGCATCGACCTCGTCGGCAAGGATGCCATCGTGCTGCAGGACGGGAAACAAGTGACCGCCTTCCAGGACGGCATCCT
This sequence comes from Methylobacterium sp. Leaf99, assembly GCF_001422375.1. GTDB lineage: Bacteria > Pseudomonadota > Alphaproteobacteria > Rhizobiales > Beijerinckiaceae > Methylobacterium. The sequence goes on from NZ_LMMU01000001.1 coordinate 535,118, forward strand.
GCCCTGGGCCCTGCAGAACAACGTCGCCCTGGTGTTCGACGAGTACGATGCCGGCCGGCCCGACGTGATGTTCGTGATCCAGCGCGTCCTCGAACTCTCCGGCCGCCTGACCCTGCTGGACCAGAAGCGGGTCATCCGCCCGCACCCGGCCTTCCGCCTCTTCGCCACCGCCAACACCGTCGGCCTCGGCGACACGTCCGGCCTCTATCACGGCACCCAGCAGATCAATCAGGGCCAGATGGACCGCTGGTCCATCGTCACGACCCTGAACTACCTGCCCCACGACCGCGAGGTCGACATCGTCCTGTCGAAGGCCCTGCACTACCAGCGCGACGGCGGCCGCGAGATCGTCAGCAAGATGGTCCGCGTCGCCGATCTCACCCGCAACGCGTTCATGAACGGCGACCTCTCGACGGTCATGAGCCCCCGCACGGTGATCACCTGGGCCGAGAACGCCGACATCTTCCAGGATATCGGCTTCGCCTTCCGGGTGACGTTCCTCAACAAGTGCGACGAGCTCGAGCGCACCCTGGTGGCGGAATTCTACCAGCGCGCCTTCGGCAAGGACCTGCCCGAGAGCGCGTCGAACGTGGCCCTGAGCTAGGGAATCTTTGGCGGAGGACGCGATGGGCGAGCCGGCTTGGAAGGGCGGGACGACGGGGGGAGGGTCATCCCTTCCCAATCGGACGCGCTACGAGGACGATCTCTACACCTGGGTGCAGGAGCAGGTCGCCTTCCTCCGGGCCGGTAAGATTGACGCTCTCGATCTCGAACAGATCGCCGAGGAGCTGAGCGACGTGGGGAACGCGCAGTACAACCAGCTGGAAAGTGCGTTGCGCGTGCTGATGATGCATATGCTCAAGTGGGACCAGCAGCCCGAGAAGCGCACGCCGAGCTGGATTTTCTCGATCCGTGAACAGCGTCGGCGCTATGCGCGGCTCCTGAAGAAGAACCCGGGGCTGAAATCCAGCCTCGATGAGGCACGGGATGCAGCCTATCCGAATGCGCGCGATTGGGCGTCCGACGAGACCCATCTCCCGCCGGATGAGTTTCCACCCGAATGCCCTTACGAATGGGACGACATCCTGAACCGGCCCTTCGATTTCGACTCAGTGAAAAAGCAGCGCCCGTGAGCATCTCCAACCGCAAAGCCGGCGACCGCCGCGAGCCCGTCGCCGAGCCACTGAAGCGCTCGGTGGCAGGGTGCCTGCGCGCCATCGCCAAGCGCTCCGAGATCGAGGTGGTCTATGCCAGCGACCGCCCGGCGCTCACGGGCGACAAGGCGCGCCTGCCCGAACCGCCGCGCAAGCTCACCGCGGCGGACGTGGCGATCCTGCGCGGCAACGCCGATTCCATGGCCCTGCGGCTCGGCTGTCACGACGTCGCCGTCCACCGCCGCCTGGCCCCAGAGAATTCCGGGGCGCGGGCGGTGTTCGACGCCGTCGAGCAGGCCCGCGTCGAGGCCATCGGCGCACGCCGGATGTCGGGGGTGGCCTCCAACCTCTCGGCCATGCTGGAGGACCGCTACCACCGCGGCGGCAAGTACGAAGAGATCACCGACCGGGCCGACGCCCCCATGGAGGACGCCGTCGCCCTGATGGTGCGCGAGCGCCTCACCGGACAGGCGCCGCCGCCGGCGGCCCAGAAGATCGTCGACCTGTGGCGGGCCCATATCGAGGACAAGGCCGGGCCGAACCTCGACGGGCTCATCGGGACGCTGGAGAACCAGCGCGCCTTCGCCCGCTCCGTGCGCGATCTCCTCACCTCCCTCGACATGGCCGACGAGACGCCGTTCGACCCCGAGGACGACGACAACGACGACGACGAGGGCGAGTCCCAGGACGACGAGCAGACCCCGAGCGAGGGCGAGGCCGAGGAACAGTCCCAGGGCGACCGCGCCGAGATGGAGGTCTCGGAAGAGGCCTCCGACGACCTCCAGGAGGGCGCCACCGAATCCGCCGACGCGCCGTCCGGCGAGTTGCCGGAGGAAGCCGAGAACGCCGAATCGGAGGAGGCTTCGGAAGCCTGGCGTCCGCCGTCGTCACGGGGCAACGAGGCGCGCGGCCCCGAATACAAGGTGTTCAATCCCCGCTTCGACGAGGTGATCCACGCCGAGGAGCTCTGCGACGCCGAGGAACTCGCGCGCCTGCGGACCTACCTCGACAAGCAGCTCGCCCACCTCCAGGGCGTGGTCGGACGCCTCGCCAACCGGCTGCAGCGCCGGCTGCTGGCCCAGCAGAACCGGGCGTGGGACTTCGACCTCGAAGAGGGCCAGCTCGATCCGGCCCGCCTCGTCCGCGTCGTCACCGACCCGTTCCAGCCCCTCTCCTTCAAGCAGGAGAAGGACACCAACTTTCGCGATACGGTGGTGACGCTCCTGCTCGACAATTCGGGCTCCATGCGCGGCCGGCCGATCACCGTGGCGGCCACCTGCGCCGACATCCTGGCGCGGACCCTGGAGCGCTGCGGCGTGAAGGTGGAGATTCTGGGCTTCACCACCCGCGCCTGGAAGGGCGGGCAGTCCCGCGAGGCGTGGCTGGCCTCGGGCAAGCCCAACGCCCCGGGCCGCCTCAACGACCTGCGCCACATCGTCTACAAGTCCGCCGACGCCCCCTGGCGCCGGGCGCGAAAGAACCTCGGACTGATGATGCGCGAGGGGCTCCTGAAGGAGAACATCGACGGCGAGGCCCTCGACTGGGCCCACAAGCGCCTCATCGCCCGCCCTGAGCAGCGCAAAATCCTCATGGTGATCTCCGACGGGGCGCCGGTCGACGATTCGACCCTCTCGGTCAATCCGGGCAACTACCTCGAGCGCCACCTGCGCTGGATGATCGAGGACATCGAGACCCGCTCCCCCGTGGAGCTCCTGGCCATCGGCATCGGCCACGACGTGACGCGCTACTACCGCCGGGCCGTGACCATCATCGACGCCGAGGAACTCGGCGGCGCCATGACGGAGAAGCTGGCGGAGCTGTTCGAGGAGGATGCCGGCGGCGGCACGTCCCGCAAGGCCGCACGGGCGGGCGGACGGCGCTAGACCGCTCCTGCACGCGGTTTCAGCCGCGTCCGGCCACACGCGGACGTTGCGGGATCGGTTCCGGTCGGTCAAACTCGGTGCTCTCTCACCTGGGCATCGAAACCGATCCGGACTTGGCGATGTCGAACTTGGCGATGTCGAACTTGGCGATGACGTGGCACCTGCACTGGCTCGAAGCCTCGGGCGACCTCGGACCCTGGCGCGACGCCATCACCGCGGAGGTAGCGGTCGCCCGCCGCGCCATCGCCGGCCTGATGCCCCTGCGGCCCCTCGACATCCTCGTGCAGCGCCACGCCGGCGGAGTGATTCCCGAGACCGGCACGGGCGGCCGGGCCTACCATGCGGGCCTGTTCGCCCTGACCATCGACCCCGCCAATCCCAACTTCGAACGCGCGCTGACGGACGGGGACATCCACCGGACCGTGGCGCACGAGGCACATCACTGCCTGCGCATGGCCGGACCCGGCTACGGCTGGACCCTCGGCGAGGCCCTGGTCAGCGAAGGGTTGGCGGGCCGGTTCGTGCAGCGCCTGTTCGGCTCGGACCCCGAACCGTGGGAATGCGCCGTCGACGACGCCGCCCTCGCGGCCCATCGTCCCGATGCGGCAACCCTGGCGGCGCGTAGCCACGATCACGCGGCGTGGTTCTACGGCATCGGCGGCCGGTATCCGCGCTGGCTCGGCTACACCCTCGGCTACCGGATCGCGGGCGACTGGGTGCGGGCCAATCCGGATGCCGACGGCGACACCTGGGTGAACGTCCCGGCCGACGCGGTCCTCGCGGCGGCCCGTGGCCGTACCCTGGCGGCCTGAGCGGACGGGCGCGAGACGCGCCCGCACGGAGTCCCGCGCGCCTGGATCACGGCGCCCCGCACAGCCGCCGCTCCAGGCGGCCGAGCAGGCGCGCGAACACGCCCGGATCGTCGAGGGCACGGGCGAGGACGAGGCCGCCCTGGATCGCCAGGACGGCGTCCTCGGCCAGGGTCTCCGCCTCCGCCCGGCCGGCGCGCTTCAGTGCTCCCGCCAGGGCGTCCCGCCACGCGAAAAAGTACCCGGCGATCCGTTCCGCGAACCGGTCGCGGCCGTCCGACAGGGCGAAGGCGCCGACGAGGCAGACCCTTCGGCCCGAGCGGAAATACGCGTCGGTCTCCGCCAGCATGCGGCGGATGGCGGCGTGCGGGTCGGGATCGTCCCTGAGGGCTGAGTAGATCTCCGTCTCGAACCACGCGCCGATGCTGTCGAGGACGGCGTCCGCCATCTCGGCCTTGCCGCCCGGGAACGCGTGGTAGAGGCTGCCCTTGCCGAGCCCGGCGCGTTCGCCGAGAAGGGCGAGGCTGGCGCCCGCGTAGCCGTGCTCGCGGAACACTTCCGCGAGGGCGGGGATCGCGGCCTCCCGCGCGCCGACGGGCTTCGTCACAGCCCGAGTTCGGTGAGCCCGGGATGATCGTCCGGGCGCGGGCCTGAAGCGTCCCAGCGGAACAGGCGCTCCGATTCGGCGATGGGCCGGTCATTGATGCTGGCATGGCGCACCCGCATCAGGCCGTGGGCGTCGAATTCCCAGTTCTCGTTGCCGTAGGCGCGAAACCACGCCCCCCCGGCGTCGTGGAACTCGTAAGCGAAGCGCACGGCGATGCAGTCGTCGCCATGGGCCCAGATCTCCTTGATCAGCCGGTATTCGTGCTCGCGCGCCCACTTCGCCGTCAGGAACGCCACGATGGCCGGGCGGCCTTCGAAGAACTCCGAGCGGTTCCGCCAGCGGCTGTCGGCCGTGTAGGCCAGGGCGACGCGTTCGGGGTTGCGGCCGTTCCAGCCGTTCTCGGCGGCGCGGACCTTCTCGATCGCGGTCAGCTTGGTGAACGGCGGCAGGGGCGGACGGGCGTCGGGCATGCGGGCTCCTCGGGCGCCGATGCGCCGGCGCTGTACCGATCGGTACAGACATCGCGGAGCAAGGTCAATCCGAAGGTCTGCGAACACGACGAAGCCGCCGCCCGCATTCAAGCGGACGGCGGCTTGGAGATGGAATCACATGGCCCGGCCCGAGGGCCGGCCCGCCGGCCTCAGGCGGCGACGGGGGTCTCGACCTCGGCGAGCTTCTTGTGCAGCTCGCGCTTGATCAGGCGGGCCGTCTGCGACAGCTCGATCTCGCGGGCCTTGATCAGGAAGGCATCGAGGCCGCCGCGGTGCTCCACGGAGCGCAGGGCGTGGGCGGTGACGCGCAGGCGTACCCGGCGCTTGAGGGCGTCCGACTGCAGGGTGACCTGGCACAGGTTCGGCAGGAACCGGCACTTGGTCTTGCGGTTCGAGTGGCTCACGAGGTGGCCGGTCTGCACGGCTTTGCCCGTGAGTTCGCAACGGCGCGACATAATTTGACTTCCCGGTTCGTTCCGCGTGTCCGACAGGGCGATGGCGGGACACCCGGAAAAGGGTCTCACGCACGCCAAGCCCGGTGGAGCGGCGTTCTCATTGAAGGCGCGAGCCTATAGGGGAAGGGTGCCCCCGCCGTCAAGGCAGCGTGCGTTTTTTCGCACGCGGCACGGTCAAGCTGACCGCCCTCCAACGATGTGTTAACCATGGGGGCGGACGATGCCGGAATACGGACCCGGACGCGTCTCGACCGGGCATCCTCGCCAGCACCCGAGTTCCTCACATGTGCGCCATGCGCCTCCTCAGCGCCAGCCTCCTCCCCGCAGCGGCCCTCGCCCTGGCGATGCCGGCGGCCCAGGCCCGCCCCAAGGCGGCCGCCCCGGCCAACGTCACCGTGGATTACGGCATCGCCCTCGCGGGCATCCCCATCGGCACCGCCCAGGTGACGGGGGCCTTCGAGAGCACGCGCTACCGCATGGACGTCTCGGCCCGGCTCACGGGCCTCGTCGGCGCGGTGACGGGCGGCATGGGCTCGGCCCGCGCCAGCGGCCTCATCGCCACCGGCCCGCAACCCAGCGCCTTCGCCATTTCCACGAAGACCTCGAATTCCGGCATCGCCGTGCGCATGGCCCTGGCGCGCGGCACCGTCACCCAGGCCGAGATCACCCCGCCCCTGGTCGACATGGGCGACCGGGTGCCGATCACGGCGGAGAACAAGCGCGGCGTCATCGATCCGGCCAGCGCCCTGATGATGCCGGCGGTGGCGCGGGGCGAGCTCATCGACCCGGCCAACTGCAACCGCACCCTGCCGGTCTTCGACGGCGCGACCCGATTCGACGTGGTGCTGAGCTACGGCGAGACCCGCGCCGTCGAGAAGCCGGGCTATGCCGGGCCGGTCCTCGTCTGCAACGCCCGCTATCAGGCCATCGCCGGCCACCGGCCCGACCGGCCGGGGGTGAAGTTCATGGAGGACAACCGCGAGATGTCCGTGTGGCTCGCCCCCGTGGAGGGCACCCGCGTGCTCCTGCCCATCCGCATCTCCGTGCGTACCACCATCGGCACCAACATCATCGAGGCGACGCGCTGGGCCCGCAGCGGCGGTACCACCACGGCCGAGGCCGCCCCGGCCGGAACCTTCGCGAGCCTCGGCGACCAGCGCTGACACGGGCATGCGCGGCGTCCTCGCCCTCGTGGCCGTTCTGGCCGCCGGCCCCGTCCTCGGTGCGCCCCTGAGCACGGACGACGCCGGCTGCGGCGGCGACGCCTACTCGTCCGCCGAAGTGGTGAAGGGCCGCTCCCGGCGCGGACCGCTCACGGCCGTGCCCGACACCCTCTGCGCCGATCTCGCGGCGCCCCCGGGCCGGACCCGCATCGAGATCTACGGCGTGCCGGGTGTCCCGGGCGGCGGTTACGACGCGGGCCGACTCGGCCGTGATGGGCTTGGCGGCGACGGGGATGGCGCCCCATATGAGCGTCGCCTGCCACGTCGCCCGCGCCGGGACGACTGACCGGGCCTCTCCCGCGCGACACGCTTATCGTCGCCGGCCTGTCTCGCCGAAGGGACCGCCCCGCGCCCATGCTCCGCCCCTCCCTCCCCCCGCAGGCCCGCGCACGCGGCGTCACGGCGGTGCTCGGGCCGACCAACACCGGCAAGACCCACCTCGCCATCGAGCGGATGCTCGCCCACCCCACGGGCATGATCGGCCTGCCCCTGCGGCTGCTGGCGCGCGAGGTCTACCTGCGCGTCGTCGCCAAGGTCGGGGCCGACAAGGTCGCCCTGGTCACGGGTGAGGAAAAGATAAAACCCGACCGGCCGCGCTACTGGATCTCCACCATCGAGGCGATGCCGCGGGACCTCGACGTCGCCTACGTGGCCATCGACGAGATCCAATTGGCCGCCGACATGGACCGGGGCCACGTCTTCACCGACCGCCTGCTGCACCAGCGCGGCCGCGAGGAGACCCTGCTCATCGGCTCCTCGACCATGCTGCCGCTCGTCCAGTCCCTCATCCCCGGCGTGCACACGACGACCCGCCCGCGCCTGTCGAAACTCACCTTCGCGGGTGAAAAGAAGCTCGGGCGCCTGCCCCGGCGCACGGCCATCGTGGCCTTCTCGGCGGAAGAAGTTTACGCCATCGCCGAGCTGATCCGGCGCCAGCGCGGCGGGGCGGCGGTGGTGCTCGGCGCCCTGTCGCCGCGCACCCGCAACGCCCAGGTCGAGCTCTACCAGTCGGGCGAGGTCGACTACCTCATCGCCACGGACGCGGTGGGCATGGGGTTGAACCTCGACGTCGACCACGTCGCCTTCGCGGCGAACTGGAAGTACGACGGCACCCGCTTCCGCAAGCTCACGCCCCCGGAGATGGGCCAGATCGCGGGACGCGCCGGGCGCCACCTCTCCGACGGCACCTTCGGCTCCACCGGGCGCTGCGCGCCGTTCGAGCCCGAGATGATCGAGGCCCTGGAGACCCACGATTTCGAACCCCTGCGCGTCCTGCAGTGGCGCAATCCGGACCTCAACTTCTCGTCCCTGAAGGCCCTGCAGGAGAGCCTGGACGAGCACCCGCGCGAACGCGGCCTCACCCGGGCGCCCATGGGCGAGGACCAGTCGGCCCTGGAAATCCTCATGCGCGAGGACGACATCCGCGACATGGCCTCCACGCCCGCCAACGTGAAGCGCCTGTGGGACGTCTGCGGCGTGCCGGACTACCGCAAGGTCCATCCCCAGACCCATGCCGACCTCGTCGCCCAGCTGTTCCGCTTCCTCATGCGGGGCATGGCCGGACGCATCCCCAACGACTGGTTCGCCAAGCACGTCGCCATGATCGACCGCACCGACGGCGACATCGACGCGCTCTCCCAGCGCATCGCGCAGGGGCGGACCTGGACCTTCGTGGCGAACCGGCCGGATTGGCTCATCGATCCGGTGCATTGGCAGGGCGAGACGCGTCGGGTAGAGGACAGGCTGTCCGACGCCCTGCACGAGCGCCTTGCCAGCCGTTTCGTCGATCGGCGTACCAGCGTCCTGATGCGGCGCTTGAGAGAGAATACGATGTTGGAAGCTGAGATCACCGCCGGCGGGGACGTTACCGTCGAGGGACAGCATGTCGGCCATCTGCATGGCTTCCAGTTCGTCCCGGACCCCGGCGCGGAGGGGCATGAGGCCAAGACCCTCCGCAGCGCGGCCGAGAAGGCGCTCGCCGGCGAGATCGAGGCCCGCGCCGAGCGGTTCTCGGCGGCCGCCGACGCGTCCCTGGTCCTCAGCCACGACGGCGTCGTGCGCTGGACCGGCGATCCGGTGGCCAAGCTCGTCCCCGGCGACAAGCTGTTCGAGCCGCACGTGCGCCTGCTCGCCGACGAGCAGCTCACGGGTCCGGCCCGCGACAAGGTCGAGGCCCGCCTCGTCGCCTGGGTGAAGGCCCACGTGGTCCGCCTCCTCGGTCCCCTCATGGAGATCGAGACGGCGGCCGACCTCATCGGCCTCGCCAAGGGCATCGGCTACCAGGTGGTCGAATCCCTCGGCGTCCTCGAGCGGTCCAAGGTGATGCACGAGATGCGCACCCTCGATCAGGAGGGACGCGGGGCGCTCCGCCGCCACGGCGTGCGCTTCGGCGCCTACCACATCTTCCTGCCGGCCCTGCTGAAGCCGGCCCCCCGCACCCTCGCGGCCCAGCTCTGGGCCCTGAAGAACGGCGGCCTCGACCAGCGCGGCCTCGACGAGATCGCGCATCTGGCGAGTTCCGGCCGCACCTCCATCAAGGTCGATCCCGAGATCGCCAAGGGCCTCTACCGCGCCGCCGGTTTCCGGGTGTGCGGCGAGCGCGCCGTGCGCGTCGACATCCTGGAGCGCCTGGCCGACCTCATCCGCCCGGCCATCGCCTATCGCCCCGGCACCACGCCGGGCGAGGCGCCCGTGGGCAGCGCCGATGGCGACGCCTTCGTCGCCACCGTCGGCATGACCTCCCTGGTTGGCTGCTCGGGTGAGGATTTCGCCTCGATCCTGAAGTCCCTCGGCTACGCCGCCGAGACCCGGCCCGGCCCGGCCATCACCGTGCCGCTGCTGCCGGCGGCCGCGACCCAGCCGGTCCAGGCCCCTACCCCGGCGCAGGATGCGGCCGGCGACGGGACCGCGGCCGATGAGGCTCCGGCCGACGACGCCGCAGGTACCACGGAGACGTCCCGGGAGGCCGAAGGCGGCACGGAGGGCGGGGAGTCGGTGACGGCTGAAACGCCCGCCGAGATCGAGGAGCCGGCCGTCGCGCCCGGCTCCACGGCCGACGCCGTCGCTACGCCGGACGTCGAGAACCCCATCGAGGAGACGCCGCCCGAGTCCACGCCGGATTCGTCCGAGGCGACTGCGGCGCAAACGCCGGACGGGACCGCCGAGCCGGCGGCTCCGGTCGAGGAGGCCGCCGCGACGGAGGCATCGCCCGAGCCCGTGGCGGAGGCCGCGAGCCTCGCCGGCTTGACCGAGGAGGCCCCTGAGACGGCCCCGGCCGACGGCGCTTCGGAGCAGGTCTCCGAGGGCCAAGTCTCCGAGGACCAAGTCTCCGAGGACCCAATCCCCGAGGACCAAACGGCCGAAGGCGGCACGGTCGAAGGCGAAGAAATCCCCGCCGAGATCGCCACCGTCGAGGTCTGGCGGCTCCAGCGCCAGCAGCGCAGCGCCCCGCGTCAGAACCGCCCGCGCGGCGGTGGCCGCGACCGGGACGGTGCGCCAGCGAGCCGCGCCCCCGGCGAAGGCCGGCCGGACCAGCGCCGGCAGGCCGGGGCCCCCGACGGACCGGCCCGTCCGCGCGGCGGCGCGCCCGGCGGCGAGCGGCCGGACGGGGGACGCCGCGAGGGCGGACGTCCCGAGAACGGCCGCCCCCAGCGCCGCGAGCGCTTCGAGCCCGGCCGCACCCGCCCCGAGCGGCGCGACGAGCCCCGTGCGGCCCCGCGCGACGAGCCGCGCCCGCAGCGCCGCGAACGGGCCCCGGACCCGGATTCGCCCTTCGCCAAGCTCGCCGCCCTCAAGGCGCAGCTCGAGGCGGGCGACGGCAACAAGCGCTGATGCGCATATGACGCCAAGCGCCGCAGCGCCCCTGATGCCAAGCGCCGCGGCGCCCGTCATGCCAAGCGCCGCGGCGCCAGGGCCATGAAGCCGGGGCGTCAGCGTCTCGACAAATGGCTGTGGTTCGCGCGCTTCGCGCGGACCCGGACCCTCGCGGCGCGCCTCGTCGAGGAGGGGTACGTCCGGGTCAACGGACGCCGGGCCGAGGCGGCGGCGACGGCCATCGCGGTCGGCGACGTCGTCACCGTGGCGGCGGCCCACACCACCGCCCTCGTCCGGGTCCTCGACCTCGGCGAACGGCGCGGCGGAGCCCCGGAAGCCCAGACGCTCTATGCCGCCCTCGACGCCCCACCGGGCTGAACCCCCCCGTGTCCCGCGGACGACACCGGTGCCGTCGACTGCGCGGGCCCCGGCCACCACGCTTGTCAGCCCATCGGACAGGGTCTAGAGCCTGCCCCATCAGGCGGAGCGGACACAGCACCAGCCAAAGCGTCAACGGATTTGCAAGGCCATCGGGCTGGCGGGGTTTCCCCGCATTGCCCGGGCCGGCGCGGATCGAGGACTTGAAGGCCCCATGACCTACGTCGTCACCGACAACTGCATCAAGTGCAAGTACATGGACTGCGTCGAGGTGTGTCCGGTGGACTGCTTCTACGAGGGCGACAACATGCTCGTCATCCATCCCGACGAGTGTATCGATTGCGGTGTCTGCGAGCCGGAATGCCCGGCCGAGGCGATCAAGCCCGACACCGAGCCGAACCTCGAGACCTGGCTGAAGCTCAACGCCGACTACGCCAAGACCTGGCCCAACATCACCCAGAAGAAGGACGCCCCCGGCGACGCCAAGGAGTGGGACGGGGTGTCCGGCAAGCTCGAGGCCCACTTCTCGGCCAATCCCGGCACCGGCGACTAGGCTTGGCCCACGCGGCTCCCGGTCACGGCTAATCCGCGCCACGGGCGCGATGGCGCGAAGGGCGTTCCGGGATAGACACCCGGCCCGTGCCGACGCCCCCGGCAACTCCCGCCTTCCCTCCGTTTCGGGACGGGACCGGGAAGAACTCGGGGCGTCGACGCGGAAGAAGACCGGGCACGGCGCGCACGATCAACAGGGATTCATCCCGCATGCAGGGCGAGCCTGCGCCGGCAATCCTTTGATTCGGCGGCATGATTGTGCTATGCATGACGTCTGCCGTCGTTCGTGCCCGACGTGCTGCCTCCGGCCCTCGACAGATGGCTCTCTCGCTAGCTTGAGAAAACGAGGTCGCATGCGATCGACCGCCTGGGGTGTCCGACACCCTCGGCGGGCGATCCTTCGTTGCGCTGTGTCGGCTGGCCCGGGAAACCGTGGGTTCGGCATCGTTCGGATGTCCGAGCCAACGGCCAAGGGGCCGAGACCGGGTGACCCATCCCGGGATTACCGTTCGGCGCGGCGATCAAATCCGCGCGATGTTCTGGAGGCGCTTCTCGCATGACCACAGCCAAGAAGACGACGGCATCGGGCCGCCAAGGCTTCAAGACCGGCGAAGCGGTCGTGTATCCGGCGCATGGGGTCGGTCGCATCACCGCCATCGAGGAGCAGGAGATCGCCGGCTACAAGCTCGAGCTGTTCGTCGTCTCGTTCGAGAAGGACAAGATGGTCCTGCGCGTGCCCACCGCGAAGGCCAACAGCGTCGGCATGCGCAAGCTCGCCGAACCCGAACTGGTCAAGAAGGCCCTCGACGTGCTCACCGGCCGCGCCCGGATCAAGCGCACCATGTGGTCGCGCCGGGCCCAGGAATACGAGGCCAAGATCAATTCGGGCGACCTGCTCTCGGTCACCGAGGTGGTGCGCGACCTGTTCCGCTCCGAGGCCCAGCCGGAGCAGTCCTACAGCGAGCGCCAGCTCTACGAGGCCGCCCTCGACCGGATCGTGCGCGAGATCTCCGCGGTCAACCGCATCACCGAGACCGAGGCCCTGAAGCTCATCGAGCAGAGCCTCGCCAAGTCGCCGCGCCGCGCCAAGGGCGAAGCGGAGGCCGAGGGCGAGGCCGAGGGCGAAGAGACCATCCAGGAAGAGGCGGCCTGAGCCGCATCGTCCTCAAAACGCTCCCTTCTTCGAGCCCGGCGCAGCAGCGCCGGGCTTTTTCGTTTCCGTCACCGGCCCGTCGCCGAGGGTGGGCAAGAGATTGGGCAAGAGGGCGGGTAACAGGGCGGGCAGGATCGGCCCGCCGCGCTCGGGGAACCATCGCAGTCGCGGTCCCGTTGTCAGTCGCCATGCAAAGGTATCGCGGCCGTCTTCCATGATGGGACGGGCCGGGCCTTGCAGCAGAAGCAAACGTTTCATTGTGGCGGAGGCGGGGATGGCGGACATCGCTGGAATACGGCGTCAGTTCATACGCACGGCGATGGAGGCGCCCTTTCTCGCGCGCGACGAGGAACGTGGTCTTGCCGTCCGCTGGAAGGACAAGCGCGACGAGCGCGCCCTGCACGGCCTGATCGAGGCCCATATGCGCCTCGTCATCGCCATCGCCGGCCGCTTCCGGCACTACGGCCTGCCTATGGCCGACCTCATCCAGGAAGGGCATGTCGGCCTGATGGAGGCCGCCGCCCGGTTCGAGCCGGAGCGGGAAGTCCGGTTCTCCACCTACGCGACGTGGTGGATCCGGGCCTCGATCCAGGATTACATCCTGCGCAACTGGTCCATCGTCCGCGGCGGCACGAGTTCGGCCCAGAAGGCCCTGTTCTTCAACCTGCGGCGCCTGCGCGCGCGCCTCATGCAATCCACCGAAGAGCATGTCGGCGACGAGATCCACCGCCGCATCGCCACCGCCATCGGCGTCTCCCGCGAGGACGTCGCCCTCATGGATGCGCGCCTGTCGGGGCCGGACATGTCCCTCAACGCCCCCGTCGGCGAGGAGAGCGAGGCCTCGTCCGAGCGCATGGATTTCCTCGTGGACGGCGCCGCCCTCCCCGACGAGACCGTGTCGGCCCAGGTTGACGGCGAGCGGCGCTTGACCTGGCTCAACGAGGCCCTGGCGGTCCTGTCCGAACGCGAGCTTCGCATCCTCAAGGAGCGTCGTCTGGCCGAGGATCAGGCCACCCTGGAAGCCCTGGGACTGCGCCTCGGCATCTCGAAGGAGCGGGTGCGGCAGATCGAGAACCGGGCGCTGGAAAAGCTGCGCCGGGCCCTGGCGGAGCGCTTCCCGCAGACCGCCGGCAACGTCTACGCGTAGGCGATTCCGGTCGCGTTCGTGGCGCCGGGGCAACAGGGCCGGATCGAGGCTGCTCCGGCCGCCCCTGCCGCCATTGACCGTCCGGTCCGCCGCGTTAGGATTCGTCCATGGCGGCGTGACGGACCAATGAACGAGACGACTCCCCTCACCTGGAAGTCGATCATGGTGCTGCCCGCCCTGATCGCCACCTCGGCCTTGGCCGTGCTCGCCGTCGCCTGGAACCAGCGGCTGTCGCTGCATGGGGGGCTCGGCCTTCTCATCGGCGTGCTGACCGTGATGGAGATCGGGTATCTCCTGGTCCTGATCGCGATGAGCAGACGGGTCGAAGCTTTGCGTGACCCATGGGTTCGCGCTTCGCGGGAGCGGTGACAGGTCGATCCCTTTTTCCGGAAACCGTTGCAGCCACGGGCGCGGACGAATGGTCCGTCGGCGAGCCGGCTTGGCGCGACGGTCACACGGTGTGGAGCGTCGGGCTTCGCCTCTCCGCCGCCCGGTGCGCAGCATGCCTGTCCGTGCTCGACGGCGAGGAACGGGCGCGGTCCGATCGGTTCCTGCGGGCCGAGGACCGGGATCGCTTCGTCGCGAGCCATGCGGCCCTGCGACTCGTCCTGGCCGGGTTCCTCGATGCGGACGCACGCGCCCTCGCTTTCTCGACCTCCATGACCGGGAAGCCGGAGCTCGCCGGCCCCGAGGTCGGCCGCCTGCGCTTCAACCTGTCGCATTCGGGCGGGCATGCCCTCGTGGCGGTGTCGACGACGGCGCGGATCGGCGTCGATGTCGAGGTACCCCGCCCGATGCCGGACGCCCTGCGGATCGCACGGGCGCATTTCCACCCCCGCGAGGTCGCGGCCCTCGCCGCCTGCGGACGGGCGGTCGAGGCGGCCTTCTTCGCGTGCTGGACCGGCAAGGAAGCCTTCGTGAAGGCCGTGGGCGCCGGTCTGTCGATGCCCCTCGACGGCTTCGCCGTCGCGATCCCGCCGGCCCCCCCGGCGATCCTCGAGATCGGCGGCCTTCGCGCCCCGGCGGCGGGCTGGACCCTGGCCACCCTCGCGCCCGCACCGGGCTTACCCGGCGCCGTGGCCATCGAGGCCCCCTGTGCCGCCTGTGCCCTGAGACGCCTTCGCCCCGATTGGGCCGACCGCCTGCCCGGCCCGTGACGATCCGGACCTTCGAAGAAAGCGCGTCCCCACGCCAACGATCCGCTTGCGGGCCGCCGCCCGCCCCGCTATAGGTCCGCTCGTCGGTGCAGCGCACCGGCCTTCGGAGTGTAGCGCAGTCTGGTAGCGCACCACGTTCGGGACGTGGGGGTCGCAGGTTCAAATCCTGCCACTCCGACCAGCTTCCCTCAAGGGAGCGGTCTTCCCGGCTCAGAGAGCAGATCGCCGAGCGAAGGTTCGACCACACGGGGGTCGGGCCTTTTTGCGTTTTCGGACCACAGTCCGATCGTCTATCACACCGCCTCCCGGACCTTCCTGCGGTCCGCGCGCCGGACGCGGGGGCGCGTGATATGGCACCCTCAAGCGGCGGCAGGTCGGGTTCGAGCGGCAGGGGTTCCTCGGCCGCCCACGCCCGCCCTGGACGCCGTCGCCACCTCACCGGCGACCGCGGAGCCGACCGGGACCGGGCCGATGGCCCAAGGGGACCGCCACGCCGCTGCCCGGCACTGAAGGCGCGTTCAGCGCTCGCCAGGTCCGTGCGGAGAGCCGGTTCGGGCAGGCTCGGGTCGGTCGAGGGGGTTCGGTCGAATGAGGGGCGAAGGCGCGTGCAGTCCGCCTGCCGCCCGATGAAGACGACGGGCCGAAGGCCGTCGCGTCATCGAAATCATCAAGTCTATCGGGAAGAGCGTGGTGCTGCTGGACAGGATTGAACTGTCGACCTCCTCATTACCAATGAGGTGCTCTACCACTGAGCTACAGCAGCGGGTCGTCCGGGGTTCGCCGCGGCGTCTCCGTCTGGACGAGCGGGGGATTAGCCCATCGTTTCCGGCTTGGCAATCACCTGCGCCGCCTCAATCGCACCGGGCGGCGAAGTTTCGTGTCGGCTCCCCTTTCAGCGCAACACGTCCGCGTCGCGCTTGCACGCGGCGCGGATGATGGCGGCCAGGCCCGGCTCGGCCACGGCATCGGCGGCCTCGGCCGGCGAGAACCAGCGGTCCTCCCGCTCCTTCTTCTCCGGCCAGGTCTTGAGCTGCTTGCGGACCTCGAGGGGGAAGACCTTGACCTGACACAGGACGGAGTCGCGGCTCTTGAGACGCTTCTCGTAGAGGTAGAACCCGAGGGGGCGCTTGCCGATGGAGCCGAGGAGACCGGCTTCCTCGTAGGCCTCGCGGGCGGCGGCGTCGAAGGGCTTGCGTCCCTTCATGGGCCAGCCCTTCGGGATCACCCAGCGCCGGCTCTCGCGGGAGGTGATGAGCAGGATGGTGTAGCTTCCGTCGCGCATCCGTCGATACGGCAGCGCGCCGACCTGTCGCCGGGGCTCGCGGTCCGTCTCGGCCAAGGTCGTATTCATCGGGAAGAAACGCCCGGAAGCCGTGCCGGTTCGCCGGACGGGTGCATTCCCGGACGTCGCCGCCGGGCGAAGGCACGCCCCACCATGAAGTCCGGAGCGACCCGGGGGCCGGCATGGTTCGTGTCCTGCTTCCGCACCGTTCTTCCCTGGCGATCGATGGACGGGCGGGGGTGATGAGCCGTTGCCCGCTGCAGGCTCCAGGGCGAAACTTATCCGGCTAAAATAGGGCGTTCGGCGGGGTGCCGGCACCCGTGCGACCAAACGCGCCCGGCCGAGCCGGACGCGCCGGGCCCAGCGCCAGGGCCGGACGGCGGCGATGCAAGCGGGGGTTCAGCCGGCGGCGCTGAGGTTCTCGATGAGGGCGTTCAGGTCGGCGCGCATGGCCTGGACTTCGGGCTCGGACATGTGGAGCTGGCACATCACCGCTTCCCGAACGGCGGTCGCCTCTTCCCGCAGGGCCCGCCCCTGCGGCGTGAGGGCGATCTCCACCTCGCGCTCGTCCGTCCGCCGCCGGCTGCGCAGGAGGAAGCCCGCCGCCTCGAGGCGCTTCAGGACCGGTGTCAGGGTTCCGGAATCGAGGCGCAGGCGCCGGCCGATCTCCGACACGGTGACGCCGTCCGTCTCCCACAGCACGAGGAGGACGAGATATTGCGGATAGGTCAGGCCCATGCGCTCCAGCATCGGACGATACGATTTCGTCATGCGATGGGCCGCCGCGTAGAGGGCGTAGCAGAGCTGATTGTCGAGAAGCAGGGGATCGGTCAGCGGGGGAGTCGTCTGAGCGCGTGCGTCGATCATGCAAACCATGCCATCTGTCCCGGAAGCCTGTACCGGGAACCTGCGCCAGGACGAACGACGCCGGGAAAACCCGCGTGGGGGGAAAACCGGCTGACCGGGCCTGTCCGGCTGAACAGGATAGCCGACGCGGGACGTTCCGGTATATGGGCCATCCGTCCCGATCCCGGCCGAATGCACGCATATCTCGGACCAAACACGGTTTTTTCGCTGATCGGGCCCCGTCAGGCGTCGGTCGGTACGGATACGTGCGCGGCGGCATCCGGCATCACCGCCGCGAGGGGACCGGAGGCGACGAGGCGCCCCGCATCGAGGACATGGACCGTATCCGCCGCCGCGAGGCTGGTGAGGCGGTGGGCGATGAGGATGAGGGTGCGGGTCCCGCCCAAGGTGGCGAGGGCGGCCATCACCGCCGCCTCGGTCTCGCCGTCGAGGGCGCTGGTGGCCTCGTCGAACACGATCACGTCGGGGTCGTGGTAGAGGGCGCGGGCGATGCCGAGGCGCTGGCGCTGACCCCCGCTCAGGCGCACGCCGCGCTCGCCGACCCCGGCATCGTAGCCGCCGTCGAGGCCGAGGGCGACGGCGTGGAAGCCGGCGAGCCGCGCCGCCCGCTCCACCGCCGCCCCGTCGACGGCCTCGGGGGGCACGCCGAGGGCGATGTTCTCGCGCACGGAGGCGTCGATGAGGAACACGTCCTGCGGCACGTAGCCGATGCGGTTCTGCCAGGCGGGCAGGGTCTCGGCGTCGAGGGCGACGCCGTCCACCGTGACGGTACCCGCCGTTGGCGTGAGCAGGCCGAGGATCAGGCCGACGAGGGTCGACTTGCCCGATCCCGTGCGGCCGACGAGGCCGACGGTGGTGTGGGCGGGGATCGTCAGATCGATGCCCCGCAGGGTCGGGCGCCCCGGTTCGTAGTCGAAGCCCACCCCCGTGAGGCGGATCTCGTGCCGGAACGGCAGGCACGCGGCATTCCGTGGCCGGGGCACCCGCTCGCCCGCGAGTTCGTCCACCACCACGCGCACGGCCGGCAGGTAGAAGCGCAGGAGGGCGAGCGAGGTGAAGATGTTCTGGAAGGCCGGCAGCATCCGGTAGCCGGCAAAGGCGAACAGCCCGAGGAGGGGCAGCAGCCCGGCGGTGTCGAGGCCCTGCGACAGGGCGAACAGCACGACGACGACGACGCCGCCGAAGGCGAGGGATTCGATGACGAAGCGCGGCAGCTGGCCCGTGAGCAGGCTCGCGGCCGTGGCCTTCGCGTAGGCCCGGGCGGGCGCATCGAAGCCGGCGGCGAAGGCCTCGGCCCGGCCGTAGAGCTTGAGTTCGGTGAGCGCCCCGAAGGTCTCCTGCACCACCCGGTAGCGCCGCTCGTTGTCGGCCACCGCCCGGGCGCCGAGGCGGGCGAGGCGCACCCGCATGACGAGGTAGAGCCCGACGTAGAGGCCGCCGAAGCCGCCGCCGAGGATCAGGGCGAGGCGGGGCGCGTAGAAGATCAGGAAGGTGACGACGGCCAGCGCCGAGACGCTGCGTGAGGCGATGACCGTGGTCGGGGTGAGGACGCCGACGACGAGGCGGTCGGTCTCGCTGAGGACGTTCTTGGCGAGCTCGGCGCTGTTGGCGTGGGCGAAGAACAGGCGCTCGCGGTCGATGTAGCGGGCGAGCAGGCGCCGGGCGAGGCCGTAGCCCGTGAGGTTGGTGAACAGGAGCTGCGCGAAGGTGAGGCCGGCATTCACCACGCTGGTGGTGAGGATGGCGGCGAGCGCCGCCACGCCCGTGGCCATGAGGAAGGCGCGGTCGTCGGTCAGCCCGAGGCCGTCGCGCAGGGCCGCGAGGTAGGGGATGCGGCCGGCGGCGGAGGGGTCGCCGACCAGGGTGAGGAACGGCACCACGGAGGCGACGCCCACCACCTCGAACAGGGCGGCGCAGGCGAGCCCCAGGGCGATGAGGGCGAGGCGGCGCCGGTCGCGCGGTCGCAGGACGCGCACGAGGTCGATCAGGGCGCGCATGGCGGAGGTCCTCGGGGGAGGACTCCGGCCCGCCCGGACCGTGGGGCCTTCGGACCCGGAGGCCCCCGGACCCTGCGGCCGTCACGAGCGGGCGCGGAGCCCCTGTGCCCTGCCCCATAGAGGATTTCGCGGCCCGTGGGAGCCGGCCGGGCCGATGAATCGTCGGTCCGGCCCGGCCCGCCCGGTCAGGGGCCCGAGCCGGCCGCCGCCCGGGTGAGGGCATCGGCGCCGATATCGCCGGTGCCGGTCATGCCCAGGGTCTCGATGAGACGGCCCCGCGCGCGGCTGACCCGACTCTTCATGGTGCCGACCGCCACGCCGCAGATGGCGGCGGCCTCCTCGTAGGTGAAGCTCTGGGCGCCGACGAGGACCAGGGCCTCGCGCTGGCTCAGGGGCAGGCCGTCGAGGGCTTCCTGGAACTCGCGCATCTCCACCCGGATCTCCTGCTCGGGCAGGCTGGTGAGGCGGGCCGCATGGACGCCGTCGGCATCCTCGACCTCGCGCTTGCGCTTGCGCTGCTCGGAATAGAACAGGTTGCGCAGGATGGTGAACAGCCACGCGGTCAGGTTGGTGCCGCGCTGGAAGCTGTCGGCCTTGGTCCAGGCCCGCACGAGGGTGTCCTGGACGAGGTCGTCGCTGCGGTCGAGGTTGTAGGTGAGGGAGAACGCGAAGGCCCGCAGGGCCGGAATCGCCCCGAGGAGGAGGTCGCGCATCTCGGTGTCGGCGCCGCCGGGCGTGACGGCCGGCCGGATCGATGGGTACGTCATTGGGACCCCCGCGAATCGGATTGCGACGACAGGCCGTCGAGGAGCGCCGCGAAGCGGTCCGGCAGCGGCTGGTTCAGGACATCGGCGTAGAGCAGGCGCAGGTCGCGACCGATCCGCCGCCGCGCCTCGCGGCCGAGGGGCGGCGCCGGGGCCTTGCCGGGGCGCGGCGGTGCCGGTTCTCGCACTGCGAGCGGCGGGGCCGTGCGGACCCCCGCCCCGTCACGCGGAGCGACCGTCGCAAGAACGGTTTCGAGGACGGTATCGAGGCCTGAATCGCTCGCGTGTTTGGTCATCGCAGCCCATTGTCCGAGGGCGGATGCGTGGCGCCGTGCTTTCGCGAGGCACGCGCCGCCGGCCCCGCATATCGGGGCCGTATCCGCAGTCCTATTCGACGGCGGTGCTACCGAGGAGCGATTTAACGAGTACTGAAAAATGCATTCATCGGATCTTAAGCCCCTGAATTCGGGCCCTTGTTTCCGAACTGTTGCTGAGCGAAATCATAAGGCGATCAAGCTCGGCCATACGGCAGGCTTAAGCGTATCGAGATGTCCAATCGCTGAACGCGCGCGGCTTGCGCGGACGGCCGAGCGCGGCTTGCGTGGACGCCCGAGCGGGGCTTGCGCGGACGGCCGAGCGGGGCTTGCGCGGACCGGGGCGTGCTGGTAGCGCAAGGCTCAGCGCCGGTTTAGCTCAGCTGGTAGAGCAACCGCCTTGTAAGCGGTAGGTCGCGAGTTCAAGTCCCGCAACCGGCACCACTTTTTCCGACGCGCGTTGAAACGGGCGCCAGACGTTTCAACTCGGCATCGGAATCCGGTTTCCTCTCACACCATTCAGCCCGGGCTAGAGCATCGGCCCGAAAGGTGCTCGCCGGGTTTCGGCAAAAAATCGATGCCACGACAATGGACGAGAGCATCGTCCTGAATCTGATATCCAGGACGATGCTCTAGGAGCCGTGAGGGGCAAGATTCTGTCTTCTGCCCGCCGATCCTCCAGGGGCATGAGCGGATGACCGACTCGCCCCGAGGCGAAGAGGGAGTGTCCGCAGGGAATTGCCTCCAGCGCGCCGCTTCCCTGATGGGTATCAAAGGTTGTATTAGATTTGACCGCAACCGATGGCGAAGGGCCATCTGTCGTGAGCGAAACGCCTGACATGGCCGAACGAAGGGGGCGCCGTTGCCGTCTACAGGCATGGGACTTGAAGCAATTTTGCTTCAGGCCTTCGATGTCAAAGGCCTCGCGTTCTACCTGATCCCGCTGGTCGTCGGAGCGGCCGGTTACTTTTCCGGACGGTACAGCACCCGAATCAGCGAGTGGATCAAAGGGCCGGCCCTCGATGAGGCGGAAGCGAAGAAGCTGGCCGCCAAACGGACGAATGAGCATCTCAAGCTGTTCGCGAGCTTCTGCAACACGGTGGGCGCGGCGATCATCGGCGCCGCCCTGATCGTTCCGTACCTCACGCAGCACAACACGAGTTTGGACGCGCCAGCCTTCGTTTGGGGTTTGTTCGGCGCAGCGCTACATATTGTGGGGCATGGCTCTCTGCGGTTCATGAGAAGCGAAGGGTAGCAACTATGGAATCGTTCGCGCTCCTAAAACTGATTGCTACCGTTCTGGTGGGCGTTTCCGCCTATCTCTTTGGCACCGTTCGGGCCTTTGACGAGAAGTACGGCAAGCCGAAGGGCGACAGGCGCCGGGCACGCCAGCCCAGCGGCGGGTAATCTCCCGTAAGCGGTCAGTCGCGAGTTCAAGTCCCGCAACAGGCACCACTTTTTCCGACGCGCGTTGAAACCCGCCAAAAGAGTTTCGACCCGGAGACGGTGCGCGCGTTGCCGTGGCCGGCCGTTCCGGCCTATCCAGCGCCATGACCGAAAAGTTGACGATCCTCGCCCTGTGCGACCTCGGACTCATCACCGACGCGGAGGTGGAGGCCGCCATCGCGGCGTTCATGGCCGATGCGATGGCCCTGCCCTTCGTGTTCGAAGCGGGCTATCGGCTCAATCTCGGCAAGGCCATCCGCCGGCACCCGGGGGCCAACGACTTCGTCCACCGCTCCGACGCCGGCCCCCAGCTCAAGCGACCGTTCGTGCGCGCCGCCATCCTGCAGGCCCGGCCCGAGCGGGAATAGGGCATCGGCCCGAACGGTGGTCGCCGGCTTTCGGAAAAGGGACGGTGCGCTAGGACCCCGCCTCGCGTCGGGTCTGCCACGCCTTCAAGCCCGCGAGGGTGACCGCGCCGCCGGGCCAGGGGATGCCGGACAGCAGGGTGTGCGGCGCGCTAGGCTCGCCGAGATCCGACAGGGCCGAGAACGCCCCGTCGAGGCGGTGGGTCTCGGTGTAGCGGCTGCGGGTGGCGATGACCGGCAGCCCGGCATCGAGGGCCGAGCGGATGCCGGCCACGGAATCCTCGAACGCGATGGCCTCGGCGGCGGCGACGCCGAGGCGCGCCAGGGCGAGTTCGAACACGTCGGGCGCCGGCTTCTTGCGGGCGGCCTCGTCGCCGCAGGCGATCACGTCGAACGGCACGTCGCCGCGCGGGAAGTTCATGCGCAGCAGGGCTTCGACGTTGGGCCGGCTCGTGGTGGAGGCCACGGCCAGGCGCACCCCTCCGGCGCGGGCCTCGGCGACGAGGCGGGCGACGCCCGGACGCAGGCCGAGGCGCCCGGCTGCCACCAGCTCGCCGTAGATCCGGGTCTTGCGGTCGTGGATCTCGGCCAAGCGCGGACGCAGGGTCGGCAGGTCCCCGGCATGGTGGGTCTCGACGTAGTGGGCGAGGCGTTCCTTGCCGCCCATCACGGCCAGGAGGTCGGCGTAGAAGGCCGAGCTCCAGATCCAGGGCAGGTCCATCTCGGCGAAGGCATCGTTGAACGCCTGCCGGTGGAGGTCCTCGGTCTCGGCGAGCGTCCCGTCGACGTCGAAGATCAGCGCCCTCAGCATGACACCGCTTCGCCGCCGGCACCCGCGCGGATCGCCGCGATGCGGTCGGCGTAGCCGGCCGGGCCACCCTTGAACACGGCGTTGCCGGCCACGAACGCGTTGGCGCCGACCCGCGCGGCGAGGCCGACGGTCTCGGGGGTGATGCCGCCGTCGACCTCGATATCCAGCGCCCGTCCGGCCGCCATGGCGCGGATGCGGGCGATGGTCTCCAGGGTCGAGGGAATGAAGCTCTGGCCGCCGAAGCCCGGATTGACCGTCATCACCAGGACGAGGTCGACCATGTCGAGGAGGGGCTCCACCGCGCCGGCCGGGGTGCCGGGATTCAGCGCGATGCCGGCGCGCTTGCCGAGATCCCGGATGGTCTGGAGCGAGCGGTGGATGTGGGGCCCCGCCTCGACATGGACCGAGATGGTGTCGGCCCCGGCCTCGGCGAAGGCGGCGAGGTAGGGATCGGCCGGGGCGATCATGAGGTGGACGTCGAACGGCTTGGTGCTGTGGGGCCTGAGGGCCTTCACCACGGCGGGGCCGAAGGTGAGGTTGGGCACGAAATGCCCGTCCATGACGTCGAGGTGGATCCAGTCGGCGCCGGCCTCCGAGACGGCGCGCACCTCCGCGCCGAGCTGGGCGAAATCCGCCGAGAGGATCGAGGGCGAGATGATCGGGCTGGTCACGGTTCTGTCCTCTCGGGCGCGCGGCGCCCTTCAACGCGTGCGGCGTGCGCCTCACGCCAGGCGGTGCGGTTCCTACGCCATACGGCGCTTGCGCTCGACGAGTTGCATGATGATCGGGGTCAGGATGAGCTGCATGGCGAGATCGAGCTTGCCGCCCGGGATCACGATGGAGTTCGCCCGGCTCATGAACGAGCCCTGGATCATCGAGATCAGGTAGGAGAAGTCGATGCCCTTGGGGTCCTTGAACCGGATCACCACGAGGGATTCGTCGGCGGTGGGAATCCACCGGGCGATGAACGGGTTCGAGGTGTCCACGGTCGGCACCCGCTGGAAGTTGATGTCCGTCCAGGTGAATTGCGGGCAGATGGTCTGCACGTAGTCGGGCATCCGCCGCAGGATCACGTCGGTGACGGCCTCCGTCGAGTAGCCCCGGGTCGAGCGGTCCCGGTGCAGCTTCTGGATCCATTCGAGGTTGATCACCGGCACGACGCCGATCTTGAGGTCGGCGTAGCGGGCGAGATCGACGTTGTCGTCGACGACGCAGCCGTGCAGGCCCTCGTAGAACAACAGGTCGGAGCCCGACGCGAAGCTCTCCCACGGGGTGAAGGTGCCGGGCCGCGTGCCGTAGAGTTCCGCCGCGGCGGCGTCGTGGACGTAGTGCCGGGTACGGCCCGTGCCCGATTCGGCGTAGGTGCGAAAAACCTCTTCGAGTTCGGGCAGGAGGTTGGCGCGGGGCGCGAAGTGACTCAGCGTCGGCTCCGCCGCCATGGCCTTGCGCATGGCGATGCGGTCGAGGGCGTGGAACGCGTCGCCCTCGATGTAGACGGCGCTCACGTCCTCGCGGCGAAAGATCTGCTCGAAGGTGTTGCGCACCGAGGTGGTGCCCGA
The DNA here is from genome assembly GCF_001422375.1 of Methylobacterium sp. Leaf99. Lineage (GTDB taxonomy): Bacteria > Pseudomonadota > Alphaproteobacteria > Rhizobiales > Beijerinckiaceae > Methylobacterium. Next base: position 559,345 of record NZ_LMMU01000001.1, read on the forward strand.
CCCCGACGAGCCCGTGACCGAGATGATGGGATGACGCGACGACATGCGTTCTGGCCCGACGACCCCCTCTAGCCGCGCATCAGGCCGCGCTGCCCGAACAGGGGCGAGCGGCCGGCGGCCGGATTGCGGCCGCCATAGTACTTCGCCACGCACGCGACCTCGTCGGCCGAGCCGAAGATCAGCGGCACGCGCTCGTGGATGCCGGTGGCGCAGATGTCGAGGATGCGGCGCTCGCCGTCGATGGCGCCGGCCCCCGCCTGCTCCATGAGGAAGGCGATGGGGGCGGCCTCGTAGAGGAGGCGCAGGCGCCCCTGCGCGTAGCCCTTGCGGTTGTCGCCCGGGTACAGGAACACGCCGCCGCGCAGGAGCACGCGCTGGGCGTCGGACACGAGGGAGCCGAGCCAGCGCATGTTGAAGTCCTTGTCCAGGGGGCCTTCCGCGCCGCGCAGGCAATCCTCGATGTAGGCCTTCACGGGGGTGTCCCAGTGGCGGGCGTTGGACGCGTTGATGGCGTATTCCTTGGCCGCGGCCACCACCTCCATGCGCGGGTGGGTGAGGCGGAAGACGCCCTCCGCCCGGTCGAGGGTGTAGGTCTGCGTGCCCTGGCCCAGGGTCAGCACCAGGGAGGTGGCCGGGCCGTAGGTGACGAAGCCGGCAGCGAGCTGCAGCGTGCCCGGACCCGTGAACGAGCCGAGGGGATTCTCCGGCGTCGAGGCCGTGGGGCGGATGCCGAAGATCGAGCCCACCGCCATGTTGACGCCGATGTTCGACGAGCCGTCGAGGGGGTCGATGGCGACGGCGAGGGGCGCGCCGGAGTTGAGGAGCATCACCCCCTCCGCCTCCTCCGAGGCGACCTCCGACACCGGCGCCCCGCGCAGGGCCTCGGTGAAGCGCTCGTGGGCGAAGACGTCGAGGAATTTCTGGACGTCGCCGTCGCTGTTCTGCTCGCCCTGCGCGGCGAGGTCGCCGGCGAGGGCCCCGCGCCCGATCACCGTGCTTACCTCGATGGCCGCGCGCGCACAGGCTTCGATCACCTTGGCGACATCGGCCAGACCCTGATCGGCGGCGACGGCGGCGGCGAGACACGCATCGAGGCGAGACCCGATCTCCAGAGACCCCATCGACATCGGCTCACCTTCCCTCAAAACTCATCATCCGCACGCGGGCCACCGCCCGCTTCGCGCGCCCGTCTCCTTGCCACGACAGGACCTGACCACGATAGGGCCTGGCGCAACCGGAGCGCCAGACGGCGCGTCCCCATGAAACAAGGAATTTGAAAAAACTTGCGGGCGGTTCCAAAAAAACTAAAACCAGCCCATGCGCAACCTGTCCCTGAAACAGCTCCAGGCCGTCGCGGCCGTCGCCCGCCTGGGCACGATGACCCGAGCGGCTCAGGAACTCAACGTCACCTCCGCCGCCCTCTATGCCCGCATCCGCCAGCTGGAGGAGGAGGCGGGCCTGCTCTTGTTCGACCGGACGCCCACGGGCCTCCGGCCCACGGATGCGGGCCGGGAGATGCTGTGGGCCATCGACAGCATCAACACCGTGCTGGAAACCTGTGCCGACCGCCTGGAAACCCTGAAGGGCGGCGCCGGCGGGCGGGTCGCCATGGGTGTGGTCTCCACCGCGAAATATTTCGCGCCCGGCATCATTTCCGGGTTCGTCGGCACGCATCCGGCCGTGGAGATCAACCTCGCGGTGGGCAATCGCGGCACCATGGTCGAGGCCCTGCGCAACTACGAGATCGATTTCGCCATCATGGGCCGGCCGCCGCGGGATTTCGCCATCGAGGCCGAGACCTTCGGCGTGCATCCCATCGTCATCGTCGCCGCCCCGAGCCACCCCTTCGCCGGCCGGACCCGGTTGACCCGCGAGGATCTGGCCCAGGAATCCTTCCTCGTGCGCGAGGAGGGCTCGGGCACCCGCACGGTGTTCGAGGAATTCATGAACGGCATCATGATCAAGCGGGCGCGCCTCGGCATCGATGCGGGCTCCAACGAGACCATCAAGCAGGCGGTGATGGCGGGGCTCGGCATCGCCCTCATCTCGGCCCACACGGTGGCGGCGGAGCTCGGGAGCGGCCGCCTCATCCTCCTCGAGGTCGACGGCCTGCCGATCCGGCGCGACTGGTACGCCGTGCGCCGGGCCGACAAGGTGCTGGGCCCCGCCGCCGCCGCGTGCTGGGACTACGTGGTCAAGGATGGCGGGCGCTGGCTGCCCCAGCTCGCCCTGGCCCACCGGGTCTCGGCGGTGACCGCGGAGTTCGAGGCGTGAGCGCCGGCGTGGTGGTGGTGGGCGCCGGCCAAGCCGGCTTCCAGCTCGCCGCCTCCCTGCGCGAGGCCGGCTACGCCGATCCCGTCACGCTGATCGGCGACGAGGCGGACCTTCCCTATCAGCGCCCGCCCCTGTCGAAGGCCTACCTCGCGGGCAGGACCGACGCGGCCGGCCTCGAACTGCGTCCGGCCGCGTACTTCTCCGACCACCACATCCGCCACCGCCCCTCCCTGCGGGTCGCGTCCATCGACCGGCCCGGACGGCGCCTGCTCTGCGCGGGCGGGGAGGCCGTGGCCTACGAGCACCTCGTCCTCGCCACGGGCGCGCGCAACCGGGTGCTGCCGGTGCCGGGGGCGGACCGGCCCGGCGTGTTCCAGCTGCGCGGCCGCGCGGACGCCGACGCGCTGAAGGCGGCCCTCGGCGAAGCGCGCGCCGTCGCCATCGTCGGGGCCGGCTTCATCGGACTCGAATTCGCCGGCATCTGTGCCGCGCGCGGCCTCGCCGTCACGGTGATCGAGGCGGCCGACCGGCCGATGGCGCGGGCGGTCTCGACCGACACGGGCGCGTTCTTCGTCCACGCGCACGGGGCCGCCGGCATCCGTTTCGTCTTCGGGTCGGGCGTCGTCGCCGTCGCGGGGGCGGAGCGGGCCGAGGCCGTCCATCTGAGCGACGGCACCGCCATCGCGGCCGACCTCGTCCTCGTCGGCATCGGCGTGGTGCCGAACCAGGAGCTGGCCGAGGCGGCCGGCCTCGCGGTCGGAGACGGCATCCTGGTCGATGCGTTCCTCGCCACCGACGACCCCGCCGTCTCCGCCATCGGCGATTGCGCCCGGGCCCCGAGCCGCTTCGCCGACGGTGCGCCCGTCCGGATCGAATCCGTGCAGAACGCCCTCGACCAGGGCCGCTGCCTCGCCGCCCGCCTCGCCGGTCGGCCCGCCGCCTACGACGCGGTGCCGTGGTTCTGGAGCGACCAGGGCCCGCACAAGCTTCAGATCGCCGGTCTCGCCACCCCGTCGGACCTGGCCGTCGTCCGACCGCTTCCGGCGGGGCTCTGCGTGTTCCGGTTCCGCGACGGCCGCCTGTCCGCCGTCGAGACGGTGGACCGCCCCGGCGACCACATGGCCGCCCGGCGCATCCTCGCGCAGGGCCGCGCCCTGAGCCCGGAGGACGCGGCGGACCCGGGCCACGATCTCAAGGCCCTGGCGACGGGACGCTGACGCTCGTCCGGGCGAAGACAATCGGCAGGCATGATCGGCAACCTTGTGCCGATGCGACGAACAACGCACGGTGAGACAAGGATTTTCTGTCTCGTGGAGATCGGCAGGATGACGGGGGTTCTAGAGACACCGTTCCGGATCGAGCCGTGCTTCTACGAGAACGACATCCCGCGGGGCTTGGCCGATCTCACCACGAGCATCCACGCCGCCGCCGCCGATCTTGGGCGGGGTCTGCATCCCCATGCGGCCTCCGAACTCGCCGAGTTCGTGCGCGTGATGAACTGCTACTACTCGAATCTGATCGAGGGACACGACACCCGACCCAAGGACATCGAGCGGGCCTTGGCCGGGGCGGAACTGGACGAGACCCGGCGCCCCCTGGCCCTGGAGGCCCGCGCACATGTCGAGGTCCACCGTGAGATCGATGCCCTGTACCTTGCCGGCAAGCTTGCTTCGCCCACCTCCACCGCGTTCATTCAATGGGCGCACCGTCGCTTCTACGAGGCGATGCCCGACACGTTCAGAACCGTCGGCCTTCCCGGCGGACGGACCGGCGCGGTCGTGCCGGGCGCCTTCCGCAGCCGACCCGATGAGGACGTGGTTGTCGGACGACACCATCCGCCCTCGTCCGAGGTCGTCGCCCCCTTCATGGATTACTTCGCCGGACGCTTCGGCATGGCTGAGGCGTGGCCGAGTGTCCGGCTCATCGCGATGGCGGCGGCCCACCATCGGCTGAATTACATCCATCCCTTCATCGACGGGAACGGTCGCGTGAGCCGCCTCGTCTCGCACGCCATGGCTTTGAAGTCCGGCATCGGCGCGGGCGGTCTCTGGTCGATCTCCCGTGGCTTGGCGCGCGGGCTCAAGGAGAGGAACGAATACAAGCGGATGATGGACCATGCCGATACGCCGCGCCAAGGCTCACGCGATGGTCGCGGAAACCTCTCGGAGGCCGCGTTGCGCGAGTTCTGCGAATGGTTCCTATCCGTCGTCCTCGATCAGATCCAGTTCACCGCAGCGGCCTTCAGGCTCGACACGCTGGAGTCCCGCTATCGGAAACTCCTTGCCGACCTCGGATACGACGCACGGTCCGGCGACCTCGTTTCGACCGTCATCCGCTACGGCGAGATGGAGCGCGGCAAAGCATCTTTCCTCCTGGGTACTTCGGAGCGCACCGCACGCACCGTGGTGTCCCGGTTGGTGGCCGGGGGATTTCTGAAATCGGGCACCCCGAAATCACCGGTGCGCGTCGCCTTTCCCCTGGACTACCGGGATCGACTCTTCCCCAATCTCTTCGCGGATCACTGGATCGACGCGCCCGAGCCCCCGGCCTTCAGGCTCGGAGGCCGAGCCGCGTCCTGACCGTCAGCGATCGTTCTCCGTGGTCAGGGCGCCGAGGCGGGTGCCCTCGTCGCCGCCCCGGCCGCTCAGGCGGACACCGGCCGAGCCGTCCTCGGCGAACACCACGCCCGCATTCATCAGGGCGCTGCGCAGGGCCTCGATCTGGCCGGAGGCGAGGTCGCCCGTCCCCGCTTCGAAGCCCGTCACCACATCCTCGCCGAGGCCGACCTTGGCGGCGAGGTCGCCCGACGACCAGTCGAGGAGCGCGCGGGCCGCGCGCGACTGCGCCGGACTCATGGTGTTCGGATTCATGCCACTCGAATTCATGCCGCTCGAATTCATGCCGCTCGCCCCGCCCTCGTCCGATCCCGTCACCGTGGTGCCTCCATCCGCTGTTCCGGCCCTGATGCCTGACCCGACAACGGAGGATATGCGGCTTCCGTTCAACCCGAACCGGTGCGATGGCCGGTGGACGGCCGGAAAACGCCCTTCACGGGGCCTTGACCATATTTGTGCTGGAATCTTATCCGATTGGCCCTGGCGCAGGCTCGCTCCGCGACAGGTCTCGCGCGCTTTCGCGCCGCGCAGTCCCCACGGGAAGCGGGCGAACTACGTCCACCGACGCGGCGCGTGCGCGCTTGAACTTGAGAAGGGCCCCGAGGATGAGAGCGATCCTGATCGCCGCAATGGCCGGTGCCATCGCGGCCCTTGCGGTCACCACCGCGACGCGGGTGCAGGCCCAGATGGGCGGCAACGTCACCGGCTTCGGCAAGGACGCCCGCGAGAAGCCGGAGAAGAAGCAGTACGTCCCCGGCGCCAAGGCGCAGGAGAAGATCTTCCCCCTCGACGCGACCTGGACCGCCATCAGCCTCAACGGCAAGGTGTTCAGCGGCAACGACCGGCCGAGCTTCATCGTCGACAAGCAGTACCGCGCCCGCGGCTACGGCGGCTGCAACACCTTCGCGGCGACGGCCTTCCCGCTGAAGGACCAGCACCTCGCCGTCGGCCCCCTCGCCCTGACCAAGAAGCCCTGCGACAAGGGCCTCGGCGCCAGCGAGCAGGATTTCTTCATCGCGCTCCGCACGGCCGGCCAGTGGGACCTCGTCGGTTCGCAGCTCGTCATCAAGAGCCAGAAGGGCGAGTTGCGCTTCGACCGGGCTCTCTGATCGTCGCCCGTTCTCCGCGCGGGTTTTCGCCGCCTTCGCGTTAAGCCGGTATTGAGGACGATCCGGACTCCCCGGCCCGGGTTTACCCCTCGTTCAACGCCCCCGGCGCCTGCTGCCCCCCATGGCAGGCACGGGGAACCCCATGGGAACGCGACTGGAATGGACGACCGGCAGCCAGGGCTTGCGGCACGGCGCACGTGAGGACACCCGCTACACCTTCCTGTCCGGCCCGCATCCGAGTGCCCTCGTCATCGCTTCGGCGAGCGGAGCCTTCGCCACCCTCGCCGTCCTGTGCGCCGCCCTCCTGCGGGCCTGAGGCCCGTGCGGGCCTGAGGCCCGTGCGGGCGTGATCCGCCCCGCCTGACGCCGTGCGGCCCGCCCTCCACGTCATCTCCGGCCTGCGCACGGGCGGGGCCGAGACCATGCTGGTCGCCCTGTGCGGCGCCCTGACGGCGGCGAGCATGCCCCAGCACGTGGTGAGCCTGACCGGCGACGGGCCCAACGCCGCCGCCCTGGAGCGCCTCGGCGTCACCGTCCACCGCCTCGCCCCGCGCGGGGCCGCCGGGTCCGCCCTCGCGCTCATCCGCCTCGCCCGCCTGATCCGGTCCCTCCGTCCGGCGGTGATCCAGGGCTGGCTCTACCACGGCGACCTGTTCGCCGCCGGCGCGCACCGCCTCGCCGGCGCACCGCGCGGAACCCTCCTGGCCTGGGGCCTGCGCAACTCCGACATCGATCACGCCCGCTACGGCCGGCTCCTCGCCATCGGCCGGCGCCTGTCCGGCTGGCCCGGCCTCGTCGTGTCGAACAGCCAGGCGGGGGCGGATTTCCACCGGGCCGAGGGCTACCGCCCGCGCCGCCTCGCCGTCATCCCCAACGGCATCGACACGGCCCGATTCCGGCCCGATCCCGCCGCCCGCGCGGCCCTGCGCCGGGAACTCGGCCTGCCCGACGACGCCGTGGTGGCGGTCCACGCCGCCCGCCTCGATCCGATGAAGGACCACGCCACCCTCCTGGCCGCCGCGGCGCGCCTGCCGGACCTGCGGTTCCTCCTCGCCGGCGAGGGGACGCGGGGCCTCGCCCTGCCGGGGAACGCCCTGGCGCTCGGCCGGCGCGACGACTTCGCCCGCATCCAGGCCGCCGGGGACATCGCCGTGTCGTCCTCGGCCTTCGGCGAGGGGTTTTCCAATGCCGTGGCCGAAGGCATGGCCGCCGGGCTGATGCCGGTGGCGACATCCGTGGGCGATGCCGGCGCGATCCTCGGCGGTCTCGGCCGCCTCGTGCCGCCCCGCGATCCGGCCGCCCTCGCCGACGCCCTCGCCGGCGTCGCGGCCCTGCCGCCGCCGGTCCGCCGGGCGGCGGGCCTCGCGGCCCGGGCGCGAATCGAGTCGACCTACGGCGTCGGGGCCATGGCCGAGCGGTTCCTGGCCGCCTGGCGCGGGGCGGGCGCGGGCCTGGAGAATGAAATTCCCCCTTCGGCCCGCCGGGCGACATGAAGTTTCCAGGCCCGGAATGAAACCCTGGCGAGGGAGAAGATTTCCCTTTGCGCGCAGGCTGTTGCCGATTGCCTCGCTCCCGTCGACGCGATATCTCCCGGCCCGACACCGAAACGCCCGCGACAGGAGATTCCCATGGCCGAGTCCACCCAGAGCCCCGTCCGCACGCCCGGCCACGGCCATATCTTCGGCTCCATCACCGAAACCATCGGCAACACGCCCCTGGTGCGCCTGAACCGCATCACCAAGGAGCGCGGGATCGACGCCGAGATCCTGCTGAAGCTCGAGTTCTTCAACCCCATCGCCAGCGTCAAGGACCGCATCGGCGTCAACATGATCGACGCCCTCGAGGCCTCGGGCAAGCTGAAGCCCGGCGGCACCCTGGTGGAGCCGACCTCCGGCAACACCGGCATCGCGCTCGCCTTCGTGGCGGCGGCGCGGGGCTACCGCCTCATCCTGGTCATGCCCGAGACCATGTCCCTGGAGCGCCGCAAGATGCTGGCCTTCCTCGGTGCCGAGCTCGCCCTCACCCCCGGCCCCCAGGGCATGAAGGGCGCCATCGCCAAGGCCGAGGAGCTCATCGCCGAGATCCCGGGCGCGATCATGCCCCAGCAATTCTCGAACCCGGCCAACCCCGAGATCCACCGCAAGACCACGGCCGAGGAGATCTGGAACGACACGCAGGGCCAGCTCGACGCCTTCGTGGCGGGGGTCGGCACCGGCGGCACCATCACGGGCGTCGGCTCGGTCCTCAAGCCGCGCCTGCCCGGCCTCAAGGTCGTGGCCGTGGAGCCGACGGATTCGCCCGTCATCTCCGGCGGCCAGCCCGGCCCCCACAAGATCCAGGGCATCGGCGCCGGCTTCATCCCGGACAACCTCGACCGCTCCGTCATCGACGAGGTGATCACCGTCTCGAACCAGACCGCCTTCGACACCGCCCGCCTGCTCGCCAAGCTCGAGGGCATTCCCGGCGGCATCTCCACGGGCGGCAACGTCGCCGCCGCCCTCGAACTCGCCGCCCGCCCGGAGTTCAAGGGCAAGCGCATCGTCACCGTCGCCTGCTCGTTCGCCGAGCGCTACATCTCGTCGGCCCTGTTCGAGGGGATCTGATCGCCCGCGGGCGGGGCGCGGCCGGCTCGCACCGGCCCCGCGTCCCGCCCGCCGGTTCCGGTCGAGCGACCCGTCCGGGCCCACCGGCCCCGCGACCGAAAGCAGCGTGATTTCTTGGCTTCCACGGTGTTCTATCGTCTGCGGCGCGGCGCCCGCCGCCCATGGGTGCGCGTCGCCCTGTTCAGCGTGGCGGGTGTCGGCGCGGCCCTGGCTTCGGCCCTGCTCGCTCCCCTGATCCCGCCCGACCTCGGCAAGTCCATCGGCGCCGACGCCGTCGATCAGATCCTCTCGCTGCTCGCCACCAGCATGCTGCCAGTGGCGACGTTCTCCCTCGCCACCCTGGTCCAGGCCTATGGCGGCGCCACCAACACCGCGACCCCGCGGGCCGTGACCCTGCTGATGGAGGACACCCGCGCCCAGACGGCGGTGGGCAGCTTCATCGGCGCCTTCGTCTACGGCGTCGTCGGCCTCATCGCCCTCAAGACGCATATCTACGGCGAGCAGGGCCGCGTGATCCTGTTCGGCCTCACCCTCCTCGTCATTGCCCTGGTGGTGGTGACGCTGGTGCGCTGGATCGACACCCTGTCACATCTCGGTCGCGTCGGGGAGACCATCGACGCCATCGAGGCCGCCGCGTGCGACGCCATCCGGCGGCGGGCGGACGCGCCCCATCTCGGCGGCCTGCCCTGGTGCCCAGCCCCCGCCGGGGCCACCCGGATCGTGGCGGCAGACACGGGCTACGTCCAGCATGTCGACGCCGCCGGCCTGCAAGCCGTCGCCGAGGCGGACGGGCTCACCGTACACGTCGCCGCGCTGCCGGGCCGCTTCGTCCACGCCGGCCGCCTGCTGGCGGAGGTCGACGGCCCCACCGACGCGGAGACGCGGACGCGCCTCGCCGCCGCCTTCGTCATCGGGGGCCGCCGCACCTTCGACGACGATCCACGCTTCGGTGTCATCGTCCTCACGGAGGTGGCCTCCCGGGGGCTGTCGAGCGCCATCAACGATCCCGGCACCGTCGTGGACGTGCTCGGAGCCCTGGTGCGCGTCCTCGCCCTGTGGAGCGAGCGACGGGCCATGGCCCCGGCGGCGCCCCTCCACCCGCGCCTGCGCGTGCCCGGCATCACGACGGACGAGCTGTTCGAGGACGCGTTCGCCCCCATCGCCCGCGACGGGGCCGGCACGGTGGTGGTCGGCCTGCGCCTGCAGAAGGCCCTTTCGGCCCTGCACGCGATCGGTGACGCGGAGTTCGCCCGCGCGGCGCGGCATCACGCCGACCTCGCCCTCGTGCGGGCGGAAGCGGTGCTGTCCATCCCGGCCGATCTCGCGGTCCTGCGGGCGGCCCGCGACGATCTCGGCCGTCCGGACTGAAGCAACCGGGCGGGCTCAGGCGCCGTTGTCCTCACAACCACGGAGGACACCCATGACCGACGCGCCCCGCGAACGCCCCTCGCTCAAGGATTTCGACGCCTACGCCGACCGCAACGGCCAGGATCTCGGCCAGGACAACGCCCGCGACATCGGCCTGCCCGCCCGCACGCAGGGCGACCTCAAGAGCGACCCCTCCGGCGAAGCCGAGACCGCCCGCATCGCCTCCGGCACCCCGGGCTCCGACGCCACCGACGCCACCGAGGCCGAGACGCCCCCGGAGAACCTGCGCCGCATCGGCGACGCCGCGCAGAAGACCGGGGGTCCGAAGGGCGCCGCCGCCGAGGCCATCGACCGGGCGACCGCCCCCGTCGGGACCGATGGGGACGCCTGACGCCATGGCCGACAAGACCAATCCCACCGACGCCGCCACCCGCAAGCCCGACGACGATGTCGGCACGCCGGGCGAGCCCGCCGTCGCCGGCGGCGGCCACACCGCCGACCAATCCGCCATCACCGACATGGGTGCCGGCGGCCAGACCGATCACGACCGCAAGGCGGACTGGGACAAGGACGGGGCACCCCCCGGCCGCAACCCCGCCCCCGTCGGCGGCTCGTCGGACGGGCAATCCGACCGCAAGCGCTCCTGACCCTTGGGACTGCCCGGCGCCCGCCCGATGGGGCGGGCGCGTCTCGCGGGGCGACGTGAAACGGACCGCCTCCTGTTCGACCCTGGTACGGCGCGCGCCGTCCGGAAGCGCGTCCCCTCCTCCATGATCGCTTCGGACCTCGCATCCGGCCGGCCCGGCGGCCCGTCGAAGCATTGCCGATCGCCCTGGCGTAGAGATCCGCCGATCCGCCAGCGGGACCAGATCAGGCGTGGTCGTTCCGGCCCGATACGTCAGATCATCCCGGAACGACCGGCCCACGGTCTTGCATCCACGTACTCTCGCACCCGTCCGCTCCAAAAACCGGATTTCGCTTTTCTGACGAATACTCTAGCCTGCATGCGGAACCGTCCGAAACGTCCCGGCGAGGAGCGATCGATGCGTGTGATGATCCTGGTCAAGGCCACCGCCGACAGCGAGGCGGGCCTCATGCCGTCCCTGGAGCTGCTTCAGGCCATGGGTCAGTTCAACACGGACCTGATCCAGGCCGGCATCCTGCTCTCGGGCGATGGGCTGCACCCGTCCGCGCGTGGGCGGCGGGTGGCCTTCGACGGGCCGGAGCGGTCGGTGACCGAAGGCCCGTTCGGGGACACGGACGGTCTCCTCGCGGGGTTCTGGATCTGGAACGTGGCCGACCTCGACGAGGCGGTGGCCTGGGTCAAGCGCTGCCCCAATCCCATGCCCGGACCGAGCGAGATCGAGATCCGCCCCCTGTTCGAGGAGGCCGATTTCCTGGCCGCGTCGACGGACTGACGGACGGACGCGGCCGGGTTCAGATCAGGTCGGCGAAGGAGCGGCCAGACCAGGCGGGCGACGGTGCTGGCCGCGTGGGCATCCGATCGGGCACGCCCCGCGCCGGGTTCGCGAGCCGTGGTCCGGCGGCCGTCTTCGTCTGGCGCTTGGGCTTGGCCGGTCCGCCGACGGCGTCGAACTCGAACAGGAGCCGCCCGCCGTTCTCGTCCCAGATCCAGCCGTCCTTGGCCACGCCGATGAAGCGGCCGGAATAGGCGAACACCTGATCGTCGTCGATGAACGCCGCCGGCGTGCCGTTCCAGAGATAAACCGAGTGTCCGTCGCGACAGAACGCGGTCTCACGACCCTCTCGATCAAAAAATTCGATCATTTCGCGACTCCCTGCCTTGGTGACGATTGTGGTGAAACCGAACGAACGCCGTGCCGGACCCTAGCGACGGGGCTTCTGCATCTTCACGACGGTGTTCTTGGGGCGGCCGAACGGCTTGAGCGGCGTGTTGGCTTCGAGGGCGATGCGGGCCAGATCCTGGGGCCGCGGCGCGCCGGCGGCGATGCGCTTCAGGGCGTCCACCATCTCCTCGATCATCTGGGCCGCCTCGCCCTCCAGGGTTTCCTCGGCGCGGATGCCGTTGAGTTCGGGGACGATCTCTTCGGCCGCCTCGCGCAGTTCCTCGACGAGTTCGGCGGCGGTGTAGCGTTGGGGTGTGGAATGGGCCATGGCGCGACCATGGCAGGCCGGGGCGGGACCGACAACCGGAAGCTGGGATCGGGCGCGCCGCGCGCAATGAACTCCCGGGTCGCTCGGCTGTTGCCTGACGACCCCTCACCCAACGGACCGCCCCATGACGCGTAAAGCCCTGATCCTCGCCACCGCCCTCGGCCTGTCCCTGGCCGGTCCGGCCTTCGCCCAGACGCTGGCGCCGACGGGGGGCGCCGGCAACACCGGCGTGACGACCCCGTCCATGGCCCCCGACGAGGAGCTCCAGTCCAAGGAGCCGAGCCTGCGCCCCGCGCCGAACGTGGTCGGCAATCCGAGCCCGTCCTCGGTCCCCGGCAGCACCCCCGGGGTGAACGTCGGCGGCACGCCCACCAGCGGTCCGCCCGGAACCGGCGGCACCTCCGGCGGCCCGTCCCTGGGCAACCGGTAAGAGTCAGCGTGCCAGGGCCCGTCGGGGGCTCGTCCCCGGCCGGGCGCGGGCCTGCCGTCGATCGACCCCGTCACGCGAAGGGCGTGGCCGGGCCGAGCGGTTCCGGTCTACCCTCGCCGCTCCACGGAGAAGCCGGACCATGACGATCCCTCGGACACGCTACCGCTGCGACCATGTCCACCTGCGCAGCCGCGATGCCGTCGCCGCCGGGGCCTTCTACGTGGAGATCCTCGGCGCACGGGAGATCGGCCGCGAGGGTGTGCCGGTGAGCCGGGTGATCCTCGACATCGGCGGCCTGACCCTGTTCATCGAGCAGGCGCCGGACGGCCTCGCGCCGTCGGCGCAGGCGCCGCACCTCGGCATCGAGCACATCGGTCTTGCCGTCGAAGACATCGAGGCGACCCACGCGGATCTGCGCCGCCGCAACGCCACCATCGTCTCCGGCATCACCGACGTGCGCGCCGGACTGCGGGTCCTCTTCATCGAGGGGCCGGACGCCGTCCGCATCGAGTTCCTGCAGCGCTCCGACGCCCCCTGATCCGCCCGCCTCACCGCGTGGCGAACGCGATGCTGATCGCCGCCTTGGCGACGAGGCCGGGATTGGGCAGGGCGTTGAGGTACTGGGTGTAGCGCTTGTCGAAGGCGTTCTGCAGGATGAAGTCCGCCTTGATCCGGTCGTTGACGCGGTAGGAGGCGAAGACATCCACCAGGGCGTAGGCCTTGGTCGCCAGGATGGTGGCGCCGGCGGGCACGTCGGTGCGGGCATCGACGAGGTTCAGGCGGGTGCCCACCGTCAGGCGCCCGTCGAGGAAGCGCAGGCCCAGGGTGGTGCTGATCCGGTCCGGCGGCACGGTGATCAGGCTCTGGCGCGTGGCCCGGTCGCGACCCTCCGTGTGGGTGGCGGCCAGGGAGACGAAGCCGCGGCCCCAATCGTAAGCGCCTTCGAGTTCCACGCCCGACAACTCGGCCCGGGCGATGTTGAGGTACTGGAACGACTGGACCGGGATGACGCAGGGGAAGCGCCCCGGAATCCGGGCGCAGGCCGAGGCCGGAATGCCGGCGATGGCCGGCACGAAGTAGGTCGGCCCCACCGCCTGGATGTTGATGAAGTCGTCGATCGCGTTCTGAAAGACGTTGACCTTCGCCCGGACCACGTCGCCCGGCGCGAACACCTCGTCGTATTTCAGGTTGACGCCGCCCTCCACCGTGCGGGCGACCTCGGGGCGCAGGGTCGGGTTCGGCAGGATGCTGAAGGCCGGGAACGGGTGGATGCCCTGGACCAGGGTCTCGGTGGTCGAGGGCGCGCGGTAGCCCTCGGCGTAGGTGCCGTAGACCTCGATGCCGGGCAACGGCGAGACGCCGACGGTGATCTTCGGCGAGACCCGGTCGCCGCTGGAGCGGAAGGCGCCGCCCGACAGGTCGTAGGTGTCGTAGCGCAGGGCCCCGATCACCCGGAGCCATCCGGCGTAGCGGATCTCGTCCTGCACGAAGGCGCCGGCGAGGCTGCGCCGGCCGGACGGCGTGAACGCGCCGCCGAACCCGCCGGCGTTGTCGGTGGTGCGGACGTCGTTGCGGACGAAATCGCCGCCGGCCGTGACGGCGTGGCTGAGCGCCCAGGTGTCGAAGCGCGCGGTGTTGTGGACGTCGAAGCCCGTGGTGCCGATGTCGTAGGTGATCCGGTCGCCCGCCCGCGTGCCGAGGCGGCCGTAGAGGCCGCTCGCCGTGTCCTGCAGGAAGGTCAGGTCGTTGTGCGTGGTGGTGGTGTAGCCCTTGATGCTGAAATCGATCAGCGGGACATCCGGCCGGGCGAAGCGGTAGCCCAGCGTATACGTGTCGGCCTGCACCGCGTTGGCGAAGCGGGCGCCGGCATTGCTGGTGCCCGCATTGGCGAAATCGAAGCGCTGCAGCAGCGCCGTGCCGCCGAGTTCGTGGCCGTCGGCGGGCCGGAGGTTGAACTTGGCCAGCCCCGAGCTGAGTTCGTTGCCGGTGTCGCGCACCGGGATGCCGAGGCCGTCGCGGTACGGCCCGTTGTTGCGGAACACGAACTGTCCGAACACATCCGCCGCCGTGCCGATGCGGGCGCCGAGCGCCGTCGAGTTGATGAACTTCTGGCCGTTGGTCCCAAAACCCTGCTTCTGTACGGCGCCGGCTTTCTCGTCGGGGGCGAGGATGTCGTCGATGGAGCGGGTGCGGAAGGCGGCGACGCCGCCGATGGCGCCCGAGCCGTAGATGGTGGCGGTCGGCCCCCGGGTGATGTCGACGCCGCCGACGAGTTCCGGATCGAGGTAGAACACCCCGTTGGCGCTGTGGCCCGAGGTCTGGAAGTCCTGGCGCGCGCCGTCGACGAGGACGTTGACGCGGCCGAAATCCTGCAGGCCGCGGATGTTGATCGCCTGGGCCGGATCGTTCTGGTTCTCCTGCGTGGTCACGCCCGGCACGTCGCGCAGGACGTCCGACAGGCGGCTCGGCTGGATGCGCTCGATCTGCTCGCGCGTCACCACGCTCGTGCCCGAGAGGGCATCGACGGCGCTGCCCGGGGTCTTGGTCGAGGTGACCGAGATGGTGTCGAGGCTGACATCGGCCGCGGCCGGGACCGGACGGACCGGCGGCGCGGTTGGGGCCCGCGTTTGGGCCTGGGCCACGGACACGGCGAGGAACGAGGCGCCGAGCGCCAGCCAGGCGCGGTGGGACGATCGGGACATGGACGCATCCGCCAGAAGCACAGTCGAACAGGATTGGCTGGCTGGCGAAGGGCTGGCTGGCTGATTCCCACCTGTCGCGCCGGATGGCGGAGGGTCAACGGCAGGGGGAACAGCCTAGATTATCGCGACTCCAATCTAACGTCGCACGTTCCTGAAGACGTTCCAGATTTCCCAAGTCATCGATCAGGAACGTTGCCGGCCCGCAACAGTCCGACGAGGCAGGAGGAAGGGCTGTTCCCCCTCCGGAACCCGGCCGACGGGCCACGACACGCCGAAGACCCGTGCGATGAGGCCATCGCGCATGACCTCGGCCGGGGGACCATGGGCGACGAGGCGGCCGTCCGCCAGCACCAGCATGGCGTCGGCGTAGGCGGCGGCGAGGTTCAGGTCGTGCAGGATCGCGATCACGGCCGCACCCCGGCGGGCGAGGTCCCCGGCGGCGTCGAGGAGCGCGCCCTGGTGGCGGAGATCGAGGCTGGCGGTCGGCTCGTCGAGGAGCAGCACCTGCCCTTCGGCGAGGGTCCGGCCGGCGGCGAGCTGGCACAGCACCCGGGCGAACTGCACCCGCGCCTGCTCGCCGCCCGAGAGGGTCGGGTAGGCGCGGGCGGCGAGGTGGGTCGCGTCGGCGCGGGCGAGGGCCTCGGCCAGGATGGTTTCACGGTCGCGCCGGCCGAGGCCGCGGCCGATGCCGTCGAGGCCGATCCGGGCGACTTCCGCGGCGGAGAACGGAAACGCGAGGTGGGCGGCCTGGGGCAGCACGGCGCGCAGGGCCGCGAGCCGCCAGGGTGGAATCGCCGCCACCGGCTCGCCCGCATACGCGACGGTGCCGTGGGTGGGGTTGAGCTCTCCGCTGAGCAGCTTCAGGAGCGTGGACTTGCCGGCTCCGTTCGGACCGACGATGATCTGCAGCGTGCCGGGCCGGGCCTCGAACGAGACCCCGTCCACGAGCCGCCTGCCGCCCGTGGCGTAGGTGAGGTCGCGGGCGACGAGGAGCGCGGGCTCAGACATCGCCTCGCCCGCGACCCAGCAGCAGCCACAGGAAGACCGGCGCGCCGACGAAGGCGGTGACGATGCCGATGGGCAGTTCGGCCGGCGCGACGACGAGGCGCGCGGCGACGTCCGCCAGCACCAGGAAGGCGGCCCCGAGGAGCGCGCTCGCCGGGAGCAGCCGGCGGTGGTCCGGGCCGATGACGAGGCGCAGGGCGTGCGGCACGACGAGGCCGACGAAGCCGATCACCCCGCTCGCCGCGACGCCGGCCCCCACCGCCACGGCGACGAGGAGGATGGCGAGGCGCTTCAATCGCTCCACCGCCACCCCGAGGTGAAACGCCTCGGCCTCGCCGAGCACCAGGGCGTTGAGGCCCCGGCCGAGGAAGGGCACGAGGACGAGGACGGGCAGCAGGGCCGGCGCCGTCGCCCCCACCTTGGTCCAGGTGGCGCCGCCGAGGCTCCCGAGGGACCAGAAGGTGAGGTCGCGCAGCTGCCGGTCGTCGCTGGCATAGACGAGGAGGCCCGTCAGCGCTCCGCTGAGGGCCCCGAGCGCGATTCCCGCCAGCAGCAGGGTGGCGACGGAGGTGCGGCCGGCCCGCGTGGCGATCCGGTAGAGCCCGAGGGTCACCGTGAGCCCGCCGAGGAAGGCCGCGACGGGGAGTGCGGCGTAGGGCACCGGTCCCGGCAGGCCCGCCCCGGCCAGAAGCCGGTCGCCGAGGACGATCACCGTCGTGGCGGCGAGGCCCGACCCCGCCGAGACGCCGACGAGGGCCGGGTCGGCGAGGGGATTGCGGAAAAGGCCCTGCATGAGGGCGCCCGACACGGCGAGGCCGGCGCCGACCATGAGTCCGAGCAGGGTGCGTGGCAGGCGGATGTTGAGCACCACGAGGGCATCGCGGGCCAAGCCCGGCTCAACCGTACCAGGGGTGAGGATGTCGAGGATGCGGCCCGGTGCGATCCGCACCGCCCCGAGACCGAGGGAGAGCAGGACGGCGAGGACGAGCAGGCCGCCGAGTCCCGCGAAGACGATGGCGCCGGGCCGGCCCGGCGAAGGGGTGATGGTAGCGCCGGGCCGGCCCGGCGCGGGACCGTCAGTCACGCGGCAGGTCCGGGTAGACCGCCCGCATGAGCTCGCCCGCCGCCTCCGGGGTCCGGGGCCCGAAGCCCAGGAGGGTGAGGCCGTCCATGGCGACGAGGGCACGCCGGGCGGCGGCCGGCGTCTGGCCGAGCGCCGTCCCGCTCGCGAACACCGCCTCGGGGGTGGGACTCTTTCCATCCGTGGTCATCATGATCACGGCGTCCGGGGCGGCGCCGACGATGGCCTCGTCGGTGATGGGCTTGAAGCCCTCGATCCCGTCCGCCGCGTTGACGAGACCGGCCAGGGCCAGGATGCCGTCCGCCGTGCTGCCCCGGCCGCCGACCATGACGCGGCCGCCGGTCTGCGACAGCACCACGAGGGCGCGGACCGGCCGCACCACGCGGGCGCGCTGCCGGCCGAGGGCGGCGAACCGGTCGGCGACCGTGCGGCCGAGGTCGGCGGCCGGCGCCTCCAGTCCCGCGAGGCGGCCCACGGTGGCGATCTTGTCCAGCACCCCCTCGGCGGTGGGCGGCTCGCGGACCAGCTCCACGGGGACGCCGGCCTCCCGCAGCAGGGCCAGCACGGCGGGCGGACCGGCGCCCTCGGCGGCGATGACGAGATCTGGCCCGACGGAGAGCAGACCCTCGGCCGAGAGGGCCCGGAGATAGCCGGCATTGGGCCGCTCGCGCAGCACCTCGGCCGGATAGACGCTGGTGGTGTCGACGATGGCGATGCGGGGGCCGGCGCCGAGGCGCCACAGGATCTCCGTGACGGCCCCGCCGAGGGAGGCGATGCGGGTGGCGGCGGCCGCGCGGGCGGGCGGGGCCAGGGCGCAGCCCAGGGCGCCCGCCAGCACGGCGCGCCGTGAGGGGGACAGATGGCGGAGCGCGGTCATTTGGTGAGGATCAGCTTGTCGTTGGCGGTCACCCGGAGGCGGTAGAGCGCGCCCGCATGCAGGATGACGATCTCGCGGCGGCCCTGCAGGAGGACCGCCGAGGGGATGCCGCCCTCCGGCGCCGCGGAAGCATCGCGTGTCACGCTCAGGGGGCCCGACGCCGGTTCCCGCATGGGATCGCCCCGGCCACGCTCGCTCACGTCGGACATATTGTAATAATTCCAAGTCGTCATCGGCATCTCTACGATCGATCCAAAGTACCGATGCGGTCCCATCACCATAAAGACCTTCCCAATTGGATGCCAGACGAGACAAAGGCGTTTTCGTCGACCGGGCCGGCGATGCGGCTCGACCGGTCGGGAGGATGGGCGCAGAACGGCCGTGCGCCCCTGGACGTTGGAGGGGTGACACGCAACGATCGGACCGGGGAAAACCCGATCTGACACCAAGCGCGGGAGACAAACGCCATGAGCCCACCCGTCGTCGTCGCCGTCGCGATCACCGGCTCCGTGCCGCGCAAGGCCGACAACCCGGCTTTGCCCGTCACGGTGGCCGAGCAGATCGAATCGACCCACGCCGCCTACGAGGCCGGCGCGACGTTGGCCCATATCCACGTCCGCAACGACGACGAGAGTCCGTCCTCCGATCCCGACCGGTTCGCCGCCGTGCAGGCGGGCCTGCGCACGCACTGCCCGGGCATGATCGTGCAGTTCTCCACCGGCGGGCGCGGGCGCGATCCGGCGAGCCGCGGCCTGTCGCTCCGGCACGCGCCGGACATGGCTTCCCTGTCGACGGGGTCGGTCAACTTCCCCACCATCGTGTACGAGAACCACGCCACCCTGGTGCAGGATCTCGCCGCACAGATGCAGCGCGTCGGCACGCGGCCCGAGATCGAGATCTTCGACCTCTCGCACCTGCACGGCGCCCGGCGCCTCGTAGAGGCCGGGCTGATGGACGACCGGCCCCACGTCCAGTTCGTCCTCGGCGTGCACAACGCCATGCCGGCCGAGGAACACCTCCTCGACCTCCTGCTCGCCGAATTGCGGCGCGTGCTGCCGAGGGCGACGTGGACGGCGGCCGGCATCGGCCGCCATCAGGCGCCGGTGATGGACTGGGCCCTGGCCCGCGGCGCCGACGCCGTCCGCACCGGGCTCGAGGACAACATCCGCATCACGAGAACCCGGCTCGCCGCGAGCAACGCCGAACTGGTGGGCCTCGCCGTGGCGGCGGTCGCGGGGCACGGCCGGCGGGTCGCCACGCCCGCCGAGGCCCGCGCCGTACTGGGGCTGGCCGGCTGATCCGGCCCCCGGTCAGGCGGGATTGGGCCCCGGCGTGCCGCAGGCGTAGCAGAACCGCTCGAAGGTGCTCTTGCGATGCTCGCAGGAAGGGCAGCGCTCGAAGACGCCGATGCCGCAATGGGGGCAGTAATTCGCCGCCGGGTTGGCGAGGTCGATGGGCCGCTCGCAGCCGGGACAGACCTTCTTCGCCAGGCGCTGCAGGGCCTGGTCCGTGGCGATCTCCGTCCGGCGTTCCGCGTCGGGCCGCGCCTCGGCCGCCTTCTGCCGTTCGTTGTAGGCGTGGAGCGCATTGATCGCCCCGCGCCCGACGAAGAACGTCGCGAGGACGCCGACGCCGTAATGCACGTAGCCGCCGTAGCTCGGCAGGTAGGGCACCAGCTCGACGAAGAACGCGAAGGCCGCGGCGAAGGCGAAGCCCCAGACGAAGGGCCAGTTGCGGGTGTGCCGGCGCTTCGCCAGCAGCCATCCGGCGAGCGCCAGGAGCGGCAGGGTGAGGGCGAGGCGGTAGCCGAAGACCCGCAATTCCTGGCCGGCCTCGGCCGCGTCGAGCTTCTGCTGGCCCGCCGCCCGCAGCTCCGCCTCGATGCCGTCCTGCGCGCTCTCGCGTTCGGAGAGGTCCAGGCCGGACCGGCTCAGCCCTTCGAGGCGCTCCTCCACCGCGCGCTCCGCCGCCTTCAGGGCGTCGAGCCCCTCCGTGCGGGCGACGAGGGCCGGGTCCTGATCGACGCGCTGGGTGGCGTCCCGAGTCTTGAGCCAGTTCGCGAAGGTCTCCCGCGCCGCTTCGGAGGCGGAGCGCGCCGCGTCGAGGGCGAGCTGCGCCTGCTCGGCCTGGCGCCGGACGTCGTCCTGCTCCCGGCGGATCCGCTTCAGGGCGTCGGTGGATGCCTGCGCCGCGTCCTTGTCGAGGAACTGCGCGAGGGTGAAGCGATGCTCGACCTGCGGCAGGTCCCCGACGACGAGGGCGCCGAGGCCGATGAGGAACACCGCGAAGGCGAGGGCCACGAGCCAGAGGACGAAATTGAACCACCGCTCGGACAGTCTCGAACTGGATCGCAACGGCTTATCCCCCAGACGTGAACCGGGGCGATTCCGACCCGATCGGCGCCTCGACCGGAAACCCGTATCAGGTTCCGGCGCCGAGCCGTCCGAAGATTGCACGATCCGGTCCCCGACCGGTCGGATTGTTAACGCGCCTTTCAATCCTCGGGCCTCCCATGGAACCGGGCGACTCGGATACGCTTCGAGCCCGGACAAGGTGGAACCGGACACGCATGTTCGAGAGATTGCGGATTCCGCTGACGGTCGTGAACGGCGTGCAGCTCGGTCTCGTGGCCGGTCTGGCCTGCGCCGGCGCATGGCTGGCCCTGCCCGAGGGCCGGCCGGCCCTGGAGGCGGCCGAGACGGCGCGAACCGCGGCCCGCAACCTCGCCGGAGCCATCGACCAGGGCCTCAAGGCCATCGAGACCGACGCCCGTTCGGCGGCCCTTCTGCTGCAGGCCCACGAGGCGGCGCCGGACGAGGCGCGCCGTACCGATCTCCTGCGCCGCTGGCTCGGCCTGCATCCGGCCTACGCCGACGCCATGCTGGTGGGGTCCGACGGGACCGTGCGGGTGGCCGGCGGCGGCACCCCGCTCGGACAAGCCTGGTTCCGCCGGGCGCGCGGGGCCGAGACCGCCATCGCGACGGAGGGCGGCACCGTCCATCTCAGCGTCGCCCTGGGCGGCGAGCACCTCGTCCTGCGGGTCGGCCCTGCCTGGTTCGAAGAGCTCGAAGCCCGCGTGCGCGGCGGCCTGGCGGCCCCGGCACCTGCCCTCGCCCTCGGCGTCACCGGCGCCGACGGCGTCCTGCTCGCCGGTGTCACGCCGCCGCGTCCGCTGCCGGAGACCGCCGTCGAGGCCACGGTGCAGACCGGCGGCTCGCGCGATCTGGCGAGCGCGGGCTGGGCGGTGACCTCGGTGATGGCGGTTCCCGCAGGGGGGTTCCGCCGGCCCGACCGCAATTTCGCCCTCCTCGTCCTCGCCATGATGGTCGGCGGCGCCGGACTGGGATACGCCGCCGCCGCCCGGCCGGCCCGCCGCCTGCGCCGCCTCGCGCGGCCCCTCGAGACCGACCACGGGGCGACGGGCGCCGCGCCCATCGCCGAGATCGACGCCCTCGAACGGGCCCGGGGCTCCGCCGGACCGGGCGAGGATCGCGGCCTCCGGGAGGCCCGCACGGGGCTCGGCCGGGTCCGGGCACGCCTGCGCACCTTCGAGGCCATGTCGGGCTGGACCCTGTGGGAGGTCGACCCCGCGACCCGGCAGGTCATCTGGACCGACCCCGGCCGCGAAGCCGCCTTCAGCGGCGACCGCTCCATCGAATTGAACGAGCTCATCGACGGCATCCTGCCGGCCGACCGATCCCTGATGCGGCTGACCATGGAGGCCGCCATGGCCGAGGACGGCCCGCACGACGTGATCCTGCGCACCGTCCGCGCTGCGCCCGAGGGCGGCGAGCGCCGCCTGCTCGTGCGGTTCCGGCGCGGCGAGGCCCGCGACGAAGGCGGCGTGCGCCTGCTCGCCCTCAGCCGCGAGATGGGCGAGGGCGACGAGCCCACCGTCGCCGTCAACGAGCGCCGCCGCGACGGCACCCTGCGGCGGGTCACCGACGGCATCGTGCACGACGTCAACAACGCCCTCACCGTGGTGACCGCCAACCTCGGCATCCTGAAGCGGCGCCATGCCCTCGGCCCGGCCGAGGCGCGGCTGGTGGATGCCGCCCTGGCCGGGGCCGCACGCGGCGCCGGCCTGACCCGCCGCATGGCCGGCCTCGTCCGCACCGACACCCACAGCCTCGCGGAAGCCGACCTCGCAGCCACCGTGGCCGCGTTCCTCCCGTTCCTGCAGTCGCAGGTGCTGGGGGACATGCCGGTGATGAACCGGCTGCCGGCCGATCTGCCCGCCGTGCGCTGCGGCGAGGCGACGATCGAGGTCCTCCTCCTCAACCTCGGCTTCCACTTCCGCGATGGCGGCTTCGACGGCTTCGCCGTGGCGGGCAGCGCCCACGAGGCCGGCCCGGAGATCCCTCCGGGCCTCGCCGCCGGCCCCCATGTGCGGCTCGTCCTGGCGAGCGGCCGGCCGGCACGGGCACGGGCTATGCCGCATGCTTTCCCCGGCACGACGCCCGCCGGGGTCCCCCCCCTCGACGCCGTCGCCGAACTCGTGGAAGCCGTCGGCGGCCGCCTCGCGATCGAGTCGGACGGAACCGGTACGCAGCCCTTCCTCGCCGAGATCTGGCTTCCGGCCGAACCGCCCCGCGCCGCGTCCGCCGAAGCGACGCCGGCGCAGGGAAGGCCCGCTTGCGTGCCCATTACGGTGCGTCCCCTGCGCATCCTCCTCGTCGAGAGCGACAGCCTCGTGCGCGCCTGCCTGTCCGAGATCCTGGCCGATCTCGGCCACACCGTGGTCCAGGCCGCCTCAGGGAGCCACGCCCTCGAGGCACTCGCGGGCGAGGGCGCCTTCGACGCGATGATCACCGACTACGCCATGCCGGTGATGTCCGGCCTTCAGCTCGCCGCCGCGGTGGTGGAGCACCATCCGGCGGTGCGGGTGATCATCGCCGGTCCGCACGGCCACCTGCCCCGGACCGCCGGCCGGTTCACGCAGCTGGACAAGCCGTTCCATCCCGAAGACCTCGCCGCGATGCTGGCGACCATCGCCGCCGCCCCCATGGCCCGCGCCGCCTGAACCGGGGCGGGGTCGGGTCACGCCGGATCGCATGCGGACGGCCAAGGATCAGGCGGCAAGGATCAGGCGGCAAGAATCGGGGCGGCGGGAACCGGACCGGTGTCTCACGGCGGCACAGACAACGCCCCGGAATACTGTTCGTTACGGACGAATATTAACCTTCATCGATCATGAATCTGTGCGTGCGGCTCTCAAGGATCTGAGCCCAAGTTTTTGCAAGCACAGAGCGAGCCTCGATCCATGCATCGCCTGAAGGCCACGACCGTCCTCGGCATCCTCGTCGCGTTTCCGACGAGCGCCGCCTCCGCCGATCTGCCCAATCCCCGCACCACCAGCACCGAATGGTACACGGGGGCCGAGGCGCAGGGCATCGACGACAGCTGGCGCGTCGCCGTGGACGGCTCCACCAGCGTCACCTCCAACAGCTCTGCCTTCGGCTCGGTGACCGGGACCATCGCGGCCGCCGGCACCCTGACCCAGAGCGGTCCGCGCGTGCGCATCGACGGCACGGCGGGCACCTACTCCTATCCCGGCCAGGGCGTCGCCCAGCGGGTCACCGGCTACCAGCAGGAGGGCGCGGGCCTCATCGGCTACGAGTGGATCTGGGCCGATGCGGCCCTGGCCGGCTATCTCGGCTTCAACGTCCGCAGCAACCAGCTCTCCATCGCCGATCCGGGCAACCCCGTCGTCGGCACCGGCGTCGGCCTCAAGGTCGCGGCCAACTTCTACGCGACGCCCACGGACCGGACCATGGTCTCGGCCTACGGCTCGTACTCGACCAAGTTCAACGCCTACTACTCGCGCGTGCGGGCCGGATACATGGTCGCCGACGGCGTCTATCTCGGCCCCGAGGCGCTGTTCCTCGGCGACGACTTCTTCCGCCAGTACCGCATCGGCGCGCACCTCACCGGCCTCCGCTTCGGTCCCGTGGCCATGTCGGTGGCGGCGGGCTTCGTCCAGGACCGCATCCAGGGCAGCGGGTACTATTCGAGCCTCGAGGCCCGCATGCAGTTCTAGGGTGGTCTCCGACGAAGCGGATACCGGTTCGTCGCGACAGAGCACCACTAAAAGGATTGGCGGCGTGATCCGATCCAACCGGATCGGGCGCGGCTCCGGGAGCGGCGCGCGGAGGATGCCGGCGCTCTCGACTGGGCGCGACATTCGACCACAGGCTCGACCGCCGCCGCATCGGGAGGACGAAGCCCGCCAGCCGAGTGCGTCATCCCCCACGGCACCGCCGGTCCCGCGAGGACGATAATCCTTCTTATGAAGTCATGTGCAGTTGCACTTCGGTTCTCATTCCTTGGGAAGCCCCGAAGCGCAATCGTCGACAGCAATACATCTGGCTCGCGCAAACAGATCACGCAAATCACGTCCCTACCATCGTGGCGATTTCGCCCCTGCCGGGCGTCTCCGGCGAACCGCACCGCCTACAGATCTTCTTTTGTGCGCTGCGATCACATCTCGGCGCGTCGTCGCCCGAGTCTGACGCTTGCGCCGCGCATAGCTTCCCCCCGCCTCCGGGGACGTAAACAAGCCTCGATTAACGGCTTCTCTTGCTTCTTTGGAAAGAACCCGGGGCCATAACGGAACCCGGAGCCGACCCCGTGTGCGGTGGGCAACGAAGGAGCACGGCATTGAGGATCGGGGTCCGGTGGCTGACATGGATCGTCGCGACCGTGTCCGGTCTCGTCCTGCTCGGCCAACCCGTGGCCGCCCAGAACCAGCTCGCCATGAGTCTCGCCGCGATGCTGGCGATGATCGTGCTGTGGGTGTTCTTCGACGGCCCGCGGGCGCGCTTCGTCTTCCTGGCGCTCGGCTCCCTGGTGGTCCTGCGCTACGTCCTGTGGCGGGTGACGAACACGCTGCCATCCCCGGGTGATCCCGTCGGCTTCGGCTTCGGCCTCGTGCTGCTGCTCGGCGAACTCTACTGCGTCTTCATCCTCTTCGTCAGCCTCATCATCAACGCCGACCCCCTCAAGCGGCCCGCGCCCGCCCTGCCGCCGGCGGCGGAGCTGCCCGAGGTCGACGTGTTCGTGCCGACCTACAACGAGGACGAGGGCATCCTCGCCATGACCCTCGCGGCCGCGCGGCAGATGGACTATCCGGCGGACAAGCTCATCGTCTGGCTCCTCGACGACGGCGGCACCGACCAGAAATGCGCCGATGCCGACCCCGCCAAGGCCGCGGCGGCGCGCCAGCGCCGCATCGACCTGCAGCGGCTCTGCGGCGA
The DNA here is from genome assembly GCF_001422375.1 of Methylobacterium sp. Leaf99. Lineage (GTDB taxonomy): Bacteria > Pseudomonadota > Alphaproteobacteria > Rhizobiales > Beijerinckiaceae > Methylobacterium. Next base: position 584,801 of record NZ_LMMU01000001.1, read on the forward strand.
CCTCGGCTGCCACTACCTCACCCGCGAGCGCAACGAGCACGCCAAGGCGGGCAACCTCAACAACGGCCTCGCCCATGCGCGCGGCGACGTCGTCGTCGTGTTCGACGCCGACCACGTCCCGTTCCGCTCGTTCCTCACGGAGACGATCGGGCACTTCGCGCAGGACCCGAGGCTGTTCCTGGTCCAGACGCCGCACGCCTTCCTGAATCCCGACCCCATCGAGCGGAACCTGCGCACCTTCGACCGGATGCCGTCGGAGAACGAGATGTTCTACTCGGTGACCCAGCGCGGCCTCGACAAGTGGAACGGCTCGTTCTTCTGCGGGTCGGCGGCCCTCCTGCGGCGCACGGCCCTCGACGAGGCTGGCGGCTTCTCCGGCATCACCATCACGGAGGATTGCGAGACGGCGTTCGAGCTGCATTCGCGCGGCTGGACCAGCGTCTACGTCGACACGCCCCTCATCGCCGGCCTCCAGCCCGACACGCTCACCGACTTCATCGGTCAGCGCTCGCGGTGGTGCCAGGGCATGTTCCAGATCATGATCCTGAAGAACCCGCTGTTCCAGAAGGGTCTCAAGCCGATCCAGAAGGTCGCCTACCTGTCGAGCATGACGTTCTGGTTCTTCCCGGTGCCGCGGCTGATCTTCATGTTCGCGCCCCTGCTGCACATCTTCTTCGACCTGAAGATCTTCGTCGCCAGCGTCGACGAGTCCATCGCCTACACGGCGACCTACATCGTCATCAACCTGATGCTGCAGAACTACGTCTACGGAAAATTCCGCTGGCCCTTCGTCTCGGAACTGTATGAGTACATCCAGGGGCTGTTCCTGGCCAAAGCCATTGTCTCCGTCGCGATCTCGCCCCGCAAACCGACCTTCAACGTCACCAACAAGGGCGCGACCCTCGACCACGACCACCTCTCGGCCCTGGCCGGCCCGTTCGTCGCGGTCTACCTGCTGCTCCTCGCCGGCTGCGGGGTCGCCGCCTATCGCTACCTGTTCGAGCCCGGCGTCACCAACCTGATGCTGGTGGTGGGCCTGTGGACCTTCTTCAACCTGATCACGGCGGGCGCGGCCTTGGGCGTCTGCGCCGAGCGCAAGGTGACGGAGCGGACGCCGTCCCTGCCCATCGACCGCCAGGGCGCCCTGACCCTCGGCGGCCGCGTCACCGACGTGACGGTGGAGCGCGTCTCGGCCGAGGCCTGCACCGTGCGGCTGAACGCGGCCTTCCTCGCCCCCGGCATGGGGCTGACGCCCCTGCCCGGCAACCTGTCCGTGGTGCCGGTGGCGGGGGCACGGGCGGCGGGTCCCCTCCCCGTCACCCTCCTGGGCGTCGAGCGCACCCGCGACGAGGCGGTCTGCCACCTCGGCTTTCCCAACCTGACCACCCAGGACTACGTCGCCCTGTCGAGCCTGATGTACGGCGAGGCCGAGGCCATGCGCCGGTTCCAGCTGCGCCGGCGCCGGCACAAGGACCTGTTCACCGGCACGCTGCAATTCGTCTGGTGGGGCCTGGTCGAGCCGGTGCGGGCCCTGCGCTACGCCTTCCTGCCGAAACCCGTCCCCGCGCCGGCGACGGCGGAACGGCCGGCCGCTCCGTCTCGACCCGGCGAGACCCCGCGGCTCGCCTTCGCGCCGTCCCGGCCCGATCCCACGAGGCCCGACCCGACGCGGCCAGACCCGGACCCGTTCGGCCCGGCCCCGAATCCGGCGGGACCGGCACCGATCCGGCCCGCGCCCGCCGCCGCGCAGGATGAGGGAGCCGGCGAGTGGGTGCGTCTCATGCTCGAATTCGAGAACGAGCGTCGGCTCTCGGGCGGGCGTGCCGATCGTCGCCGGCCGGCGGTCTCCTGATGCGCACGACCTCGCCGAGCCCGAACTCGCCGACCCCCGCCGTAACGGGCGCGACCGGCCGCCCCGGCGTCCGGAGGCTCGCGGCCGCCGGCCTCTGCGCCGTCGGGCTCGCCGGCGCGGCGCAGGCGCAGACGTTCCTCGGCGGGCGGCCGTCCGACCGGTTCGGGGGTCCGCCGAGCGTCGAGACGCAGCGCCCGGTCACCGCCCCATCGCCCGTGGCGCCGGGCGAGCCGACCCAGGGCCGGGTCAACGAGGGCGGGTCGAGCCTCGCATCGGCGCGGCGGCTGCCCTCGGGCACGCGCGGCATGCGCCTCTCCGGCGAGTTCGACAGCCTGCAATACCCGGTGTTCCTCACCGCCGGGCAGGCCCGCGGCCCGGCCCGGATGCGGGTCTCCTACCTGTCGGCGATCTCGGTGGCGCCGGAATCCTCCGACCTGTCCGTCACGATCAACGGCGAGAAGGTCGGCTGGACCCGTATCCAGGCGCCGGGTGCCGTGAAGGTGGTGGAGTTCGCCATTCCCGATGGCCGCCTGACGCCGGGCTACAACGCCGTCCGGCTGAGCGTGAGCCAGCGCCACCGCGTCGACTGCTCGGTGGGCGCGACCTACGAATTGTGGACCCAGATCGATCCGTCGCGCACGGGGCTCGTCGTCCCGCCCGCCGGTCAGGACCTCGACCTGCGCAATCTCGCGGCCCTCGAACCGGACGAGAGCGGGGCCCTGCCCGTGCGCGTCCTCCTCACGGAGAAGCCGGGCCTGAGGCGCCTGCAGCGCATGATCGGGGCGGTGCAGGCCATCGCCCTGGTCGGACGCCTCGCGCGGCCGTCCGTCGAGTTCGGCGCGCCCCTGGCGGGACGCGCCGGCGTGACCCTCGTGGTCGGCACCGTCGAGGAACTTCGCGGCGTCGAGGGCATCGCCGAGCTCGGCGCGGTCACGGGCCCCAAGCTCGCCCTGCTGCCGGACCGGGGCGAGCGCGCGCCCACCCTCGTGGTCACCGGCGCCAGCGACGGCGACGTGGCCGAGGCGATCCAGACCCTGTCGCGCGTGCGGCCCGCCGAGGACCCGGGTACGGAGGATCTGGCGAAGCTCAACCGGGGGTACGAGGTCCAGGGCGGCGAGACCCTGAGCCTCGACGCCGTCGGCGTCGCGTCGCAGGAATTCAACGGACGCCTCCTGCGCACGCGCTTCGAGCTCCGCATGCCGGCGGATTTCATCCCGGCCGATTACGGCAAGGTGATGCTCCACCTCGCGGGGGCCTCCGCCGCCGGCCTGTCGCCGGAGGCGCGGGTCATCGTCGACGTGAACGGCCGCAACGCCGCCAGCGTGCCCCTCGCCTACGGCAAGGGTGAGCTGTTCGAGGACAGCGCGATCCCCCTGCCCCTCAACCTGTGGCGGCCCGGCCTCAACCAGATCGACATCTCGGCCCAGGTGCCGACGGAGGCCGACCGCACCTGCGACACCCTGAGCCCGGGCTCGACCCAGGCCCGCTTCCTCATGCTCCAGAAGACCCGCATCGTCGTCCCGCGCCTCGCCCGCGGCGTGCGCAATCCGGATCTCGCCGCCGTGAAGGGCGGGGCGATCCCGTTCGTCTCCGCCACCGGCCGGCCCCGGCTCGTCCTGCCGACCCCGGACCGGGATTCGGCCGCCGCCGCGGCGGTGATCGCCGCCCGCCTCGCCATCGCGGCCAAGCGGGTCATCGATTTCGAGGTGACCAGCGACCAGCAGACCGGGCACGGCCCGACCCTGGTGGTCGCGCCCGCCCGCGCCCTCGATCCGGCCACCATCGCCACCGTCGGTCTCGATGCCGACCGCATCCGGCAGGGCTGGGAAGGCCGGGCGGAGTCCGTCGCCGCCCCGGGGCCGGCGGGGGCCGAGGGCATCCTGACCCTCGACCGGCTTCGCCGCAACGTTCCGATCCGCTGCGCCCTGCCCTCCGCCGTGATGCCCCTGCGCCTGGCCGAGGGCGCGGAGGCGCGGGCCCGCGAACGCCGCCCCGTGCCGGCATCGATGCCGATCCCCCAAACGGCGTCCGCCGCCGGCATGCCGCCGGCCGCCGACGAGGACACCACCGGGGCCACCTCCGGGGACCTCGTGGCCAAGTGGGACCAGCGCCTGCGCGGCGGTCCGTCCTCCCTCGACAGCCTCGCCAACGCGGGCGGCGCCGTGTCGGACCGCGCCCGCCAGATCTGGCACGCGGCCCTGGACGGAATCGGCATGGCCCGGGACAAGCCCGTCGAGACCTTCGATTCCCGCGCCTCGCTCATCGTGGCCCAGGGCGCCGGGGCGGCCCTCGATTCGAGCGTCGTCCTGGTGACGGCCCCGAACGCCTGGATCCTGAAGGCGTCGGCGTCCTGCCTCGTCGACCCCCGGGTGTGGACGAACCTCCTCGGCCGCGCCGCCTTCCTCGACGCGGCGGACGGCACCTTCACCATCGATCAGCCCGACACCGTCAGCGTCATCGAGACCCAGTCCCGCAGCCTGTCGAACCTGTGGCTGCTGGCCGCCGCATGGCTGTCCCTCAACCCCGCCGTCTACGTGGCCCTCATGCTCCTGGCGGCCCTGTGCCTCGGCCTGGCGACGGCGGCCCTGGTGCGCGACGTCGGCCGGAGCAACCGATGAATTCGACCGTTCCGCACCGCCTCGCACTCCTCGTCCTCGCGGCGGCCCTCGGCCTGTTGCCCGCGATGGCGCTCGGGCAGACCACGCCGAAGCCGGCGCAGGGCCAGAGGCAGGACCCGGTGGAGGAACCCATGCGTGAGACGGAGACCCGGCGCGAGACGACCCGTCCCGGTCCGTCCGCCAACCCGGCGGTACCGCCCGCCGTCGCGTTGCCCTCCGGCCCGGGAAGCGGGCGCGCAGAGGCGGCGCCGTCCCTGGCGGGCATCCTGGCGGAATCGCCCGGCTGGCCGACCTACCGCGCCCGCTTCGTCACGGCGCAGGGGCGCGTCGTCGATACGGCGAACGGGTCCATCAGCCACAGCGAGGGTCAGGGCTACGGCATGCTGCTGGCGGTGGCCGCCGACGACCGGGCCACATTCGAGCGGATCTGGGGCTGGACCCGCGCCAACCTGATGGTGCGCTCCGACGCCCTGCTGGCCTGGCGCTGGGCGCCCGACCAGCGCCCCGCCGTGGGCGACCTCAACGACGCCACGGACGGCGATCTCCTCGTCGCCTGGGCCCTGACCGAGGCGGCCGAAGCCTGGGGCGAAGGCGCCTACCGGACGGCGGCGCGCCGCATCGCCGTCGAGGTCGGCCGCAAGGCGATGCTGTTCAAGGACCCGCACGGGGCCCTGCTGCTGCCGGCGGTGGCGGGGTTCTCGGCGGCCGACCGCCCGGACGGCCCCCTGGTGAACCTGTCCTACTGGGTGTTCCCGGCCTTCCAGCGCCTCGGTCTCGTCGCGCCGGAATACGACTGGCAGGGCCTGATCCGCAGCGGCCTCGACCTCCTGCGCCAGGCCCGGTTCGGGCCGTCGCGCCTGCCCACGGAATGGATCTCCCTCAAGGCGGAGCCCCGCCCCGCCGACGGCTTTCCGGCGCTGTTCTCCTACAACGCCATCCGGGTGCCGCTCTACCTCGCCTGGGCGGGGATCGGGCGCGAGGCCGACTACGCCCCCTTCGTCACCCTGTGGAGCGGCGCCGCCCAGGATCGCCTGCCCATCGTCGACACGCGCGACGGCCGGGCCGTGGAATGGCTGAGCGAAAAGGGCTACGCTTCCCTGTCCAGCCTCGTGGACTGCGCCGCCGCCGGCAAGGCCGTGCCGGCGGATTTCGAGACCGTGCGCGACAGCGAGAATTACTATCCGACGACCCTGCAGCTCCTCAGCATGGTCGCGGTCCGGATGAGGTACGCATCATGCCTGAAGCGCTAGTGCGTGATGCCGCCAGGGTCGCGAAGGCCTGCTCGGGCCTGCTCCTGGCCGTCGGCTTCGCCGGGGCCGCCGCCGCCCAGACCCCCGCGTCGCGGGGGCAGGTGGTCTACGGCGACGGCGCGCGCGCGCCCGCGATCCTGGCGGCGCCGACCACCGCCGCGACCCCCGGCATGGTCGACGAGAGCGCCCTGCGCTACTACGCGTCCCAGAAGCAGACGGCCCGGATGAAGGCCGAGATCGGGCGCCTCAAGCGCCTCTATCCCGGCTGGACCGAGCCGCAGGACCTCGACACCCTGAAGCCGAGCCCCCCGGAGGAAGCGCCCCTCTGGGACCTGTTCACCGCGGGCCGGTTCGACGACCTGCGCGACGCCATCGCCAACCGGCGCGCCTCGAACCCGGCCTGGCAGCCCTCCGAGGAACTCAACCGCAAGCTGCGTCGGGCCGAGTTCCGCAACCGCGTCACGGCGCTGGGACGGAAGGGCGCGGAGGACGTGGTCGGCCTCTACCGGGACGATCCCGGCGCCCTCGACCCGTCCGATGTCGAGAGCATCTGGACCATCGCCGACGGCCTCGCGGTGATGGGCAGCGGCGAGGAAGCGCAAGGGCTCTACCGCTCGGTGCTGGAGGGCAACGCCGACGCGGGCGCCCGGCGCGCCACGATCCTGAAGGCCATGGCCCACCTCAAGATGGCGCTGGCCGAGGACCTCATCGCCCTCGGCCGCGGCGAGGCCGAGCGCAAGTCGGACGGGAAGCCGGACGGGAAGGCGGAGTTCGACCCCATCCGCCTCGACATCACCCGCGCGCGGATCGCGGCGTTCCTGCACGACGATCCGGCCGAGGAGCCGAAGACCGCGGATCTCGTGGCGTTCCAGGCCTACGCCAAGGCGTCGAACGAGGCCGGCCAGACCGGCCTGCTCGGCTGGTACGGCTACAAGCGGCGCCAGTACCGCGACGCCCTCGACTGGTTCAAGCTCGCCATCAGCCAGGGCGGCGACGCCATGGTGGCGCACGGCCTCGCCCACACCCTGCGGGCGCTCAACCGGATGCGCGATGCCGAGGAGGTCGCCTATGCGTGGCGCGACCGCTTCATCGGCAACGAGATCCTCTACGTCGACCTGCTGGAGCGCCGGCTGACCCAGGCCAACCCGCCCTTCATCGAGCCGGGCCGGATCGAGCGCTACGCCAAGGTCGTCGCCGCCTCAGGCTCGGGCGAGGGCGCCCAGGCCCTCGGCTGGTACGCCTACAATTCCTGCCAGTTCGAGGCCGCCCTCGAGTGGTTCCAGCGCGGCGTCGCCTGGCTTCCGGGCGAGACCACGGTCCTCGGCTACGCCCTGACCCTGCAGCGGCTCAAGCGCCAGCGCGAGTACGTCGAGACCATCAACCGCTACGACGGCCTGTTCCCGAAGGTGGTGGACCTGCTCTTCCGCGAGGATGCCGGCGGCCCGCCCCTGCCGTGCCAAGCCGCGGCCTCCCCCCAGGCCGCCCCGCGACAGGCGGCCCCCGCCGCGACGCCGGCGCCCGAATCCAGTTATGGCCGCGTGCCGAAGCCCGGCGGCCCGGCCGCCGCCGGCACCGCCCTGCCGGCCGCGATCCAGCGCAAGGAGTTTCCGATTCCCGTCGCCCTCGACAATCCCCTGCGCTTTCCCGCCCCTTCGGCGCAGCGCCTCGTGGCCGAGGCCCAGCCCGGCACCTACGTGCCGGACCCGTCGCTCCCCCCGGCGCCCCTCGTCGCCCGGCGCGTGCCCGGCGCCGGGCCGATGCCCTACGAGCGCTACGGCTTCACCCTGCTGCCGAGCTACGGCGGCAGCGACAAGCCCAGCACCCTGCCGCTTCCGCCCGCCGGGACCCTGTGGCGCCAGCAGGAGGCGGAGCGGTCGTCGGTGCCGGGCCGGTCGGTGTCCGAGGACGATCGCTTCGCGGCGCCGGGCCGCGCCTCGGCCCTGGAGGCCGCCGGAGCGAACGCCCAGCGGGGCCTGCCGTGATCCGCCGTTCGCCAGTTCCCCCGGCCGTCGCGGCTTGCCTCGGCGTCCTCGCGGCCCTTCTTGCCGGGGCCGTGGCCCAGGCGGCGCCGGTGCTGCGCCTGCCCGGGGCCGGACGGGTGGTCGCCACCAGCGACACCCCCGTGCGCGACGGCTTCGACCAGCGCATCCAGTTCGGCGGCGGCGCCGGAACCAATGCGGCCAACCTCGGCCTGCGCACCCAGACCGCCGACCTCGTCCTGGCCTTCCCGGCGAACCTGGCGCGGCCGAACCGCGCCGGCATCGACGCCGAGATCGCCGCCCTGTTCCCCGGCCAGGTCCTGCGGGTGCTGGCCGTCCCGCGCCGCAACGCCTACGGCCCCGTCGGCATGGCGGTGGGGGCCGACTGCCTCTACGCCTGGCAATGGATCGACCTGACGCCCGCCATGATGGGGGGGTCCGGCGGCCGGCCGCGGCTGTTCGGGAGCCTGAGCCGGCCCGATCCCGTGGGGGCGGTCTCCCTGCGCATCCGCCTGTGCCGTACCGAGCGGGCGAGCCTGCCCGATCTCATCGCGGCCGTGGAGGGCCTGAGCCTCGATCTCGCCGCGCGGCCCCGGCTGGACGTCCCGGCGCCGATCGTCCGAACCCGCCGGCCGGCCCCGCGCCCCGCGGCCGTGGCCGCACCCCGGCGAAAGGCTCCGGCGACGGCAACGGAGCGGGTCGCGGCACAGCCCGACAGCGCCGCCCCGCCCGAATCGGCGGGCCGGCGCTTCCTCGCGCCGCCGACTTCCAACACCGTCGCGCCGCCCTCCCCCGCTCCGCCGGTGGCGCGTCCGGCCGTGGCTCCGCCCGCGGGCGCACGCTACATCACCGACGTCATCCGCCCCCCCGAGACCCCGGACCGGGCGGTCAGCACCCCCTCGCCCAGTCCCGCCGGCCGGCCGTCGAGCCCCGAGGGCGTCTCGCCGGACCTGCCGATCCAGGCCATCGAACCCGCGCCGCGCAACCGGCGCTGAACGACCCCTGCCACCGGGGCGATCGGCCCGTCGCGGTGGCCCGGCGGGGGGACTTTCGGCGAATGCCCCCTATGTCGGGATCATGAAACGACTCCTGATCGGCACCCTTCGGGCCATCGCCCTCCTGGTCGCCCCCTTGGTGGCCCCCTCGGTCGCCTCCGCCGCGCCGGCGGCCGAGGCGCCGGCCTTCATCCTCGTCGGGCTCGACGGCAAGACCTTCTTCGCCCCCGAGGGCGGCCGGAACGGTCCGAACGGCCACGATGCCATCGGCGTCCTCGACGTGAGCGACGAGGCGCGGCCCCGGCTCGCCCACACCCTGCCCCTCGACAACTCCGTCTACGGACCGCCGACCAACCTGAAGGTCACGCCGGACGGCCGCCTCGGGCTCGTGGCGAGTTCGGTCGTCATGCGCCGGGAGGGCACGGCCTGGTACGCGCAGGCCGACGACCGGCTCCACGTCATCGACCTCGCCGCCGTCCCGCCCCGCCTCGTCGAGACGGTCCGGGTCGGACGCCAGCCCTCCGGCCTCGCCATCGACGGGAGCGGCGGCCGCGCCCTCATCGCCAACCGCGAGGGCCGCAGCGTCACCCTGCTGACCATCGCGGGAACCGTCGTGCGCCCCGTCGCCACCGTCGATGTCGGCGACGAGGCGGCGGCGGTGGCGTTCGCCCCCGACGGGCGGCGGGCCTTCGTCGCCAAGAACAAGGCCGGCCGGATCGGGGTTCTGTCCCTCGACGGCACGGAGATGCGCTACGATCCCGGCCTCGACCTCCCCGTCGGCCCGGGCGTCTACGGCCTCGCCGTCACGCCCGACGGGTCCCTCGCGCTCACGGGCAACACCGGCGCCGAGCCGAGCGACGGCCATGCCGACAGCGTGAGCGTCATCCGCGCCGACGCGGCGCGACCGGTGGTCATCGACCATCTCGGCATCGGCGACACCCCGGAGGCCCTGGCCATCGCCCCCGACGGCCGCCACGCCGCCGTGTCGGTGGTGCGCGGGGCGAGCGCGCCGCACGGCGCCCCGGGCTACACGCCGACGGGCGCCGTGGCGCTGCTCTCCCTCGAATCCGACGGCACGGTCCGGCGCGTGGCGGAGGCGGAGGCCGGGGCGGTGACCCAGGGCATCGTGTTCAGCCCGTCGGGCGCCTACGTCTATATCGGCAACTACGTCGATCGCATCCTCGGGGTCTATCGGGTCACCGGGGATGCCCTCGCCGACACGGGCTACCGGCTCGACCTGCCCGGCCAGCCGGCCTCCCTCGGCGGACGCTAGGCGGCGCGAACGACATGACGCAACCGTCCGACGAAACGCCCCTCACCATCGAGCTCGGCCTCGGCGGCACGATCGTGGTCGGCCCTCACCGGATCTCGGTGTCGGAAGCGGCCGCCGTCCTCGGGGCGATCGCGGAAACGAGTTCGGTCCAGGGCATCGCAACGGGGCTCGGCCTGTCCTACCGGGCGGCCTGGGAGCGGCTGCGGGTGCTCGAGGCCGCGTTCGGGCATCGGCTCGTGCAGAAGACGCGGGGGCATGGCAGCACCCTGACGCCGACCGGCCTGCTCCTGCGCGAGTCCCTGGCCGCCGCGGCGTCCAGCCTCGCCGCACCGCTGGCCCGCGAGGGACGGACCCTCCGGGCGCGCCTCGGTCCCGTCCTGGGCGGCGACGCGCCCCCCCTCGCGATGGTGGCGAGCCACGACCTGCTGCTCATGGAGGTCGGGGCGAACCGGCCCGGTCTCGCCCTCACCGTCGCCGGCAGCGAGGACGCCCTCGCGCGCCTCTCGGACGGGCGCGCCGACGCGGCGGGGTTCCATTGCGGCCCCCTCGATCTCGTCGCCGGGGGACCCGCCTTCGCGGAAATCGCCGGCGATCCGGGCTTCCGGGTCCGCCCCCTGTTCGAGCGCGAACAGGGCTTGATGCTCGGCCCCGGCAACCCCCTCGGCATCCGCGCGGTGGCGGACCTCGCCGGGCGCGGAATCCGCTACGTCAACCGCCAGGGGGGATCGGGAACCCGGGTCTGGTTCGACCGCCTTCTGGAGCAGCACGGCATCCCGGCGGCGAGCATCCGGGGCTACGCCACGGAAGAGTTCACCCACCAGGCCGTCGCCGCCGTCATCGCCTACGGCGCGGCCGATGCCGGACTGGGCGCCCGCGCGGCGGCCGCCCGCTTCGGCCTCGATTTCCTGTCCATCGGCTGGGAGCGCTACTACCTCGCCACCGCCGTCTCCGTGCCGGACGCGGCCTTCGACGACCTCGCGCATGCCCTGGCCGAACGGGCCGGGCGGATGCCGGGTTACCGGCGTGCGACGTCCTGATCCTCCTGCATTTGCGCGCTACCTTGGAGCCAATCCAGGCTGGCGGTGTTGCCCAGGGTACGCGCCGTCGATGGCCGGCCCGTGGCCGATCATCGCCGGTCGGCCCCCCTCGGAGACCCAGATGGGACGTCCCGAAGACCTCGAACTGAATCGGAGAGACCTGATGGTCGGAGCATCCGCCGCCGCGGCCCTCGCCGCCGCGCCGAACGGCGCCCGCGCCGATGCCAGCCCCGCCGGCACCGGCAGACCGGTGATGGCGAAGGTGTCGCTGACCGTGAACGGTCAGCGCCGCGACCTCGACCTCGACACCCGCACCAGCCTGCTCGACGCGGCGCGCGAGCACCTTCACCTGACCGGTTCGAAGAAGGGCTGCGACCACGGCCAGTGCGGCGCCTGCACCATGATCGTCGACGGGCGGCGCATCAACGCGTGCCTGACCCTTGCGGTCATGCACCAGGGCTCGGAGATCATCACCATCGAGGGGCTGGGCCAGCCCGAAAACCTGCACCCGATGCAGGCGGCCTTCATCAAGCACGACGGCTACCAGTGCGGCTACTGCACCCCGGGCCAGATCTGCTCGGGCGTGGCGGTGCTGGCCGAGATCAAGGCCGGCATCCCGAGCCACGTCACCGCCGATCTCAACGCCACCCTTGCGGTGACCGAGGCCGAGATCCGCGAGCGCATGAGCGGCAACATCTGCCGCTGCGGCGCCTACTCCAACATCGTCGAGGCGATGACCGAAGTCGCGGGGAAGCCGGCATGAAGTCCTTCACCTACGAGCGCCCGAGCTCGCCCGCCGAGGCGGCCGCCGCCGTCGCCGCCACGCCGAACGCCAAGTTCATCGCCGGGGGTACCAACCTCCTCGACCTGATGAAGCTGCAGATCGAGACGCCGGCCCACCTCGTCGACGTGAACGGCCTCGGCCTCGACCGGATCGAGCCGACGGACGAGGGCGGCCTGCGCGTCGGCGCCCTCGTGCGCAACACCGATCTGGCCGCCGATGCGCGGGTCCGCAAGGACTACGCCGTGCTCTCGCGCGCCCTGCTCGCGGGCGCCTCGGGCCAGCTCCGCAACAAGGCGACCACCGCCGGCAACCTGCTGCAGCGGACCCGGTGCCCGTATTTCTACGACACCGCCCAGGCCTGCAACAAACGCCAGCCCGGCTCCGGCTGCTCGGCCCTCGACGGTGTTTCCCGGCAGCTTGCCGTCATCGGCGGCAGCGACGCCTGCATCGCCACCCATCCAGGCGACATGGCCGTGGCCATGCGGGTCCTCGACGCCACCGTCGAAACCGTCGACGGCAAGGGCGCCACGCGAAACATCCCGGTGGCCGAGTTCCATCGCCTGCCGGGCGACAGGCCGGAGGTGGACACCACCCTCCGGGCCGGCGAACTCATCACCGCGGTGACGCTGCCGAAGCCCGTGGCGGGCACGCACATCTACCGCAAGGTCCGCGACCGCGCCTCCTACGCCTACGCGCTGGTCTCGGTCGCCGCCATCCTCGGCAGGGACGGCACCGGGCACGTCGCTTTCGGCGGCGTGGCGCCGCGTCCCTGGCGCGTCGAGGCGGCCGAAGCCGCCCTGCCCAAGGGCGCCAAGGCGGTGACCGACCAGGTCTTCGCCGGGGCCAAGCCCACCCACGAGAACGCCTACAAGCTGAAGCTCGCCGAGCGCACGCTCACGGCGGCGCTCAACCAAGCGAGGGCCTGAGCCATGAAGTTCGACACCCCCGCCGGCCAGAACCCCATCGACCAGCTCAAGGTCGTCGGCAAGGCCACCGACCGGATCGACGGCAAGTACAAGACCACCGGGACCGCGCCCTACGCCTACGAGCGCCACGACGTCGTGGCGAACCAGGCCTACGGCTACGTGCTCGGGTCCGGCATCGCCAAGGGCCGCGTGCGCCGCATCGACACCACCGCGGCCAGGAAAGCCCCCGGGGTCCTGACGATCGTCACGACCCTCGAGACGCCCCGGATGGAGCGCGGCATGATGAATGCCGCCTACCTCTTCGGCGGCGACGAGATCCAGCACTACCATCAGGCCATCGCCGTGGTGGTGGCGGAGACCTTCGAGCAGGCCCGGGCCGCCGCCTTCCTGGTGAAGGTCGACTATGCCGCGGCGCCGGGCAAGTTCGACCTCGCCGCCGAGGCGAAGGGCGCCAAGCCGGTCCCCGGCGACAGCGGCGAGGGCAGCGGCGGCAACGGCGAGGAGCGGGTCGGCGATTTCGAGGGCGCCTTCGCGCAGGCGCCGCTGACGTTCGACGAGACCTACACCACCGCCGACGAGAGCCACGCGATGATGGAGCCGCACGCGACCATCGCGGCCTGGGACGGCGACAAGGTCACGCTCTGGACCTCGAACCAGATGATCGCCTGGGGCCACGGCAGCCTCGCCAAGATCCTCGGTATCCCCAAGGAGAACGTCCGGCTCGATTCGCCCTACGTCGGCGGCGGATTCGGCGGCAAGCTGTTCGTGCGGGCCGATGCGGTGCTGGCGGCACTGGCCGCGAAGGCGGCGGGACGCCCGGTCAAGGTGGCGCTGACCCGCCCGCTCATCGCCAACAACACCACCCACCGGCCCGCCACCATCCAGCGCGTGCGCATCGGCGCGACGCAGGACGGCACCATCACGGCCATCGCCCACGAGAGCACGTCGGGCAACCTGCCCGACGGCGATCCCGAGACGGCGGTGAGCCAGACCAAGCTGCTCTATGCCGGCGCCAACCGCCTCACCGCCATGAAGCTCGCCCACCTCGACCTGCCCGAGGGCAACGCCATGCGGGCCCCCGGCGAGGCGCCCGGCCTGATGGTGCTGGAGGTGGCCATGGACGAGATGGCGGAGAAGCTCGGAATCGATCCCGTCGCGTTCCGCATCCGGAACGACACCCAGGTCGATCCGCACGCGCCGGAGCGTCCGTTCTCCCACCGCGACCTCGTCGGCTGCCTCACCCTCGGTGCGGAGACATTCGGCTGGTCCAAGCGCAGCGCGAAGCCCGGCCGGGTCCGCGACGGGCAATGGCTCGTCGGAATGGGCATGGCCGCGGCCTTCCGCAACAACATGGTGATGAAGTCCGGCGCGCGGGTTCGCCTGGACGGCGCCGGCACGGTCACGGTTGAGACCGACATGACCGACATCGGCACCGGCAGCTACACCATCATCGCCCAGACGGCCGCCGAGATGATGGGCGTGCCCCTCGACAGGGTGGTGGTGCGCCTCGGCGACTCGGCCTTCCCGGTCTCCTCGGGCTCGGGCGGGCAGTTCGGCGGCAACTCGTCGACGGCGGGCGTCTACGCGGCCTGCGTGAAGCTGCGCGAGGCGGTGGCCCAGCGCCTCGGCATCAACTCGGCGGACGCCGTGTTCGCGGACGGGCAGGTGCGGGCCGGCAACCGCGCCGTGCCCCTCGGCGAGGCCGCGGCGGCGGGGGCGCTCACCGCCGAGGACAGCATCGAGTTCGGCGACATCTCGAAGAAGCAGCAGCAATCGACCTTCGGCGCCCACTTCGTCGAGGTCGGCGTCGATGCCGACACGGCCGAAATCCGGGTCCGGCGGATGCTGGCGGTGTGCGCGGCCGGGCGCATCCTCAACCCGAAATCCGCCCGCAGCCAGGTCATCGGCGGGATGACCATGGGCACCGGCGCCGCCCTGATGGAGGAACTCGCCGTCGACACGAAGCGCGGCTTCTTCGCCAACCACGATCTGGCCGGCTACGAGGTCCCCGTCCACGCCGACATCCCGCACCAGGAGGTGATCTTCCTCGACGAGGTCGACCCGATGTCCTCGCCGATGAAGGCCAAGGGGGTCGGCGAGCTCGGCATCTGCGGCGTCGGCGCCGCGGTGGCGAACGCGATCTACAACGCCACCGGCATCCGGGTGCGGAATTATCCCATCACCCTCGACAAGCTCCTCGACGCCATGCCGGACGCCGCCTAGGCCCCGCCTCCGTTCCATCGCCGCCGCGGCGGATACCGGGCCGTCGCGGCGCTCGAGCGGAACCGCATACCATCGATCCGAAGGAAGTGGCAGGAAGGCGTGAGACCGGAATCGCCGGTGATCGCACGCCCCCGCGCCGTGAAGACCGCCGCCGTGCCACCGTCGCCATCCGCACCGCCATCGTCGCCGCGGACGGGCCTGATCGTTCACGTTCACGTCAGTGGTATGGTTATACCAGCCGCGATCCGGTTCTCCCCGGAACCGCCGTCGCACGTCCCCGTTACGGCTTGGCTCGATACGAGCGGCGGGCGGGGTGATCGAAGGTGGTGGAGGGCGTCGACAGGCACGAGCTCCGGCAGATCATCGCCGGTCTCACCGAGGGGGTGATCCTGATCGAGCCCGATCAGTCCATCGCCTATGCCAACACGGCGGCCCTGGCGATGCATGGGGCCGAGACCCTCGACGAGCTGGGCGGCACCGTCGACGCCTACCGGGAGCGCTACGCCCTGCGCTACCGCAACAATCAGGCGCCGAACCGCTACCCCATGGAGCGAGTCGTCTCCGGCGAGAAGTTCCACGACGTCATCGTCGAGGTCCGGCGCTCGGACAAGCCGGAGGTCGACTTCGTCCACTCGCTCCGGAGCCTCGTCGCCACCGACCGCGACGGCAATCCGAGCTGCCTCGCCCTCATCCTGAAGGATGTCTCCGGGCAGTTCGAGGCCGAGGAACGTTTCGAGACGACGTTCAACGCCAATCCGGCACCGGCCGTGATCTGCCGGCTGTCGGACCTGCGCCACGTCAAGGTCAACCTCGGCTTCCTGGAGATGACCGGCTACACCCGCGACGCCGTCATCGGCCGCAGCGTCTACGAGGTCGACGTGCTCGCCGGTGCCCGCAGCCGCGACCTCGCCATCGCGCGGCTCCATGCGGGCGGGACCATCCCTCAGATGGAGGCCTGCCTCGACTTGCCGGACGGAAGCACCCGCTTCGTCATCGTCGCCGGCCAGCCGATGGACCTCGGCGACGAGCCCTGCATGCTCTTCACCTTCGCCGACCTCGAGCTGCGGCGGAAGGCCGAGACCGCCCTCAAGCAGAGCGAGGAGCGGTTCGCCAAGGCGTTCCGGCTCACCCCCGTGCCGACGGTTCTCGCGCGGGCCGACGGCTTCTCCATCACGGCGGTGAACGAGGCGTTCTCGCGGGTCTTCGGCTACGGCGCCGACAAGGTCGCGGGGCGCTCGCCGTCCGACCTTCGCCTCTGGGTGCACGAGGGCGCCCGGGACAAGTTCGAGACCGCCGTGGCGCGCACCGGCTACGTCCTCGGCCTCGAGGTCTGCCTGCGCCACGAGGACGGGACGAACCTCGATTGCCTGATCTCGGCCGAACGGGTCGAGATCGGCGACGAAGCCTTCGCCCTGCTGGTCCTGCAGGACATCACCGAACGCAAACGGACCGAGCGGGACCTGTTCGACGCCATCGAGGCGGTGATGGCCGACACGTCCTGGTTCAGCCGCGGGCTCATCGAGAAGCTCGCCAACCTGCGCCGGCCGGGCAGCGAGCACAAGGACGGCCTCGTCCCGAACGTCACCGTGCGGGAACGCCAGATCCTGGACCACATCTGCCAGGGCCTGGACGACGACGCCATCGCGCGGCGCCTGAACCTGTCCCGCAACACGGTCCGCAACCACTCCGCTTCGCTCTACCGGAAGCTCGGCGTCCACAAGCGCTCCGAGGCCATCGTCTGGGGACGCGACAACGGCTTCCCCCTCGCCTCCCCCGGGTAAAAGAAATCCCCCTACCGGTACATCTGCACCATTGCCGGGCGCCGATCACGGGCCACTTGAGAGCCGGCACTCTTTCCCACCTTTTGCCCACCTCTTGCCCCGGCATCCTGGAGATCTTCGTGAGCCCGCAGCAGACGTCTTCGGCGGCCGACAAGCTCAAGGGATCGGTCAAGGAAGCCATCGGCAAGTTGATTGGCGACGAAAAACTCACTGCTGAGGGAAAAACTCAGCAGAAACTACCGAAGTCAGACGTTCGACCAAAGGCTACTTCCAAAACGTAGCTTTGGTCGAACGTCACCCCCGACGAACACGAACGTCACGAAAAAGAAGGAGAGACATCATGGTCGATACGGACCGCATCACCGGCGCCGCCAAGGAACTCGGCGGCAAGGTTCAGGGCGCCGTGGGCGACCTCACCGGCTCGAAGCGCGACTCCGTCGAGGGCCGGGCCCGCGAGGCGCAGGGGACCGCCGAGAACCTGTACGGCCAGGCCAAGGACACCGTGCGCGATGCGGCCGACCACGTCGCCGACACCGCCCGCGACCTCGGTAGCAAGGTCCGCGACACGGTCGGCAACCTCGTCGGTTCGGGCGACGTCGAGGACCGCGCGCGCCGCGCCCAGGGCGCCGCGGCGGACACCTACGAGCGCGCCGAGCGCTCGGTTCGCAGCGCCGGCCGCGAAGCCTACGACTATGCCGAGGACGCCTACGAAAATTCGGGCCGTTCCGTGCGCCAGGGCGGCCGCGAGCTGACCCATCAGATCGCGGAGCACCCCGTCGCCGCCCTGCTGGTGGCCGGCCTCCTCGGCTACGGCCTCGGCCTCCTCATCCACGGCCGCGACTGAACCCGCAGGCCCACCATCGATGGGTCCGACCGCGCCGGGACCGCGCGGTCGGACCCTCGCGTTCCACCCCCCACTTTCCCTCGAACGACCGAACTTCTCGGACGAGCGAATTTCTTCGACGACCGACCACCCGGAGTACCTGTCACGTGTCCACTTCCCCCATCCTCGCGACCCCCGCGGCCTCGGCCGACACCCGCACCGTCATGCTCAACTCGGTGTCGTGGGGCGCGATCTTCGCCGGCGCCGTCACCGCCCTGGTGACCCAGGTCATCCTCAACATGATCGGCGTCGGCGTCGGCCTGTCGAGCGTCGGCACCACCGCCGCCGACAACCCGGCCGCCTCGACCCTGTCCATGGGCGCCGGGATCTGGTTCATCGGCTCCGGCATCGTCGCGGCGCTGGCCGGCGGCGTCCTCGCCGGCCGCCTCTCGGGCAAGCCCGTTGCCGGCACCGCCGGCCTGCACGGCCTCGTCTCCTGGGCGGTGACCACCCTCGTGGTCCTGTACCTGCTGACCTCGGCGGCCGGCGGCCTCATCGGCGGCGCCTTCTCGGGCGTGACCAGCACACTGGGCGGCGCCGGCTCCCTCGTGGGCGGCACCGTGCAGACGGCGGCCCAGGCGGCGGCTCCGTCCCTGTCGAAGATCTCGAATCCCCTCGACGGCATCGAGCAGTCGGTCCGCAACCAGGCCGCCGGCCAGGACCCGCAGGCCGCCAAGGACGCCGCCGTCGCGGCGATCCGCGCCCTTTTCACCGGTGACCCGGCCCAGAAGGCCCAGGCCGAGACCCGCGCCGCCGACGCCCTGGCCAAGGCCCAGGGCATCCCGGCCGATCAGGCCAAGGCGCAGATCCAGGACTACAAGAAGCAGTACGACGAGACCGTCGCCACCGCCAAGGTGAAGGCCGAGCAGGCCGCCGTCGCCGCCAAGTCCGCCGCCACCCAGGGCGCCTTCTACGGCGCGCTGGCCCTGATCCTCGGCGCCCTCGCGGGCTTCCTCGGCGGTCGCCTGGGCGCCCCGCAGCCCGCCACCCTGGTCGCCGGCTACGACGCCCGCCGCGTCTGAACGGTTCGCCGATCCTGCCGGTCCCGGTTCGCCGGGGCCGGTCACCGGTCGAACTCGGCCGGTTGTCATTCACCCACAGCACAGGGGCACCCCGATGAGCAGCACCACCGACAAGATCAAGGGTCTGGCCAACGAAGCCGTCGGCAACGTCAAGCAGGGCGTCGGCAACGTCACCGGCAACGACAAGCTCGTCGCCGAGGGCAAGGCCCAGGAACTCAAGGGCGAGGCCCAGAAGACGGTGGGCGAAGCCAAGGACGGCGTCGCCTCCGTCGTCGACAAGGTCACCGGCAAGCGCTGAGCCGGACGCCCTTCCCGTGGCGGGCGACCGGATTCCGGACCCGCCACCCCGTGCCTTTCGAACCCAGGAGAATGCCATGAATCGCGATCAGTTCAGTGGCGCGTCCCGTCACCTCAAGGGTCGCGCCCAGACCGCCCTGGGCGGCGTTACCGGCGATCCGGCCCGCCAGGTCCGCGGCGCCGTCAACCAGGTGGCCGGCGGGGCGCAGTACGCCTACGGTCGCGCCCGCGACCGCGCCGAGGATTTCGCCGAGGACGGCCGGCATCTCGCCCACGAAGTACGGGACCGTGCCGGCAACCTGATCGATGACGGCCGTCACCTCGTCGGCGAGGCGCGCGACCGCGCGGGAAACCTCATCGAGGACGGCCGCGACTTCGCCCGTCACGCGGCCAAGCGCGGCACCACCTATGGCCGACAGGCCGTCCGCTACGCCGACGACAACCGCACCTCCGCCCTGCTCGGCCTCGCCGCCGTGGCCTTCGCCGTCGGCTGGCTGTCCCGTTCCAGGCGCTGACCCGCACGCATCCGGAGAGATCCCATGATCCGCAAGCTCCTGACCGCCTTCCTCCTCCCGAAGGTCATCGCCTATGTCAGCCGCCGCTTCGGCGGCCGGGCCGCGACCCCGCCGAACCGCCGCGGCCACTGACCGCCATCGGCGGGCCGATCTCCCGGGAACCGGCCCCGGGGCGCGTCCGTGCGCGGCCCCGGCGGCTGGGCGGGCGCGATCGTCGCCGGTGCCTGCCCCCTGTCCCCTAGACCGGACGCAGACCGGGACCGCCGCCCCGGCCGAGCCCGGAACCCCACGAAAGGTTCACCCATGAGCAAGGGCTACCCCTCGATGACCGCGCTGCTGGGCCTGCTGGCCGTGGCCGGCTACCAGAACCGCGACAAGCTCGCCGAGCTTCTCAAGGGTCCTGATACGGGTCACGACACGACCCCGGCGCAGGGCGCCGTCCCGCACGGGTCCGGCGCCCCGTCGGCGTCCACCGGGGGCGGCCTCGGGAATCTCGCCGGCCTCATCGGCGGCGTCGGCACGGCCGGCATCGGCGGCGTCATCGCCAGCGGTCTCAGCGAGCTGGTGGAGCACTTCACCAAGGGCGGTCACGGCGAGACGGCGAGCTCCTGGGTCAATCACGGGCCGAACCGCGAGATCCCCGAGATCGATCTGGAGCGGGCCATCGGGTCCGACACCCTGGATCATCTCACCCGGCAGACCGGCCTGAGCCGCCCTGCCCTTCTGTCGCGCCTGTCCCGCGAACTGCCCTCGGCCATCGACCGCTACGCCGCGGACGGACGCAAACCCGCCTGAGGAACGTCGGAACCCGCCTGCGCCGCGCCAGGCGGGTTTTTTCAGCTGGGTCGGGATGCGCCGGCATGTGCCCCGATGAACTGCCGACGGGCTCCCCGGAGGGGACGCTGAGCCGGTCGCGGATCAGATCGCCTGGGCAAGCCAGGGATCGCGCAGAATCCCCACGTGTTCCGGCTTGGCACTGACCTGACTGGCGACCGCAGGCGAAGTGCAGAGACGATTTCGCCCGGTTTGCTTGGCAACGTAGAGGGCTTCGTCGGCGCGGGTGATAAAATCGTCCCCATCGGTGTCTTTTCTCAAGCAGGCGGCGCCGATGCTGGCGGTGACCTTCAACTGCGTGTTGTCCGGCAGGAGGATCGAGCCGCCGGCGATCTGGTGGAGCAGGCGCTCGCCGAGCGTCGACACGTCGTCGAGATCACTGTCGAGGGCGACCACCAGAAATTCCTCGCCCCCGTACCGCACGACCCGGTCGGAGGTTCGACAGGAGTGGAGGATCAGTCCGGCGACGTGCTTGAGGACGAGGTCGCCGACGGGATGACCATAGGTGTCGTTGACGTGCTTGAAGTGATCGAGGTCGATGAGCAGGGCGGACAGGGACCGCTCCGTCCGCCTTGCGATCGCCACCTCCGCGTCGATCATCTGGTCGAGATACCGGCGATTGAAAGCGCCGGTCAGGGGATCGCGGATGACATCGCTCTCGAGTTTCGCGATGCGGACGATGTCGCGGGTCGTGGACGCGGACAGTTGGGCGACGATGAGGACGAAGGCCCCACCCGCGAGCAGGATGGCCGAGACGATGATATCGGCGATTCGAACGGTATGACTGGCGGAACTGAGGATACCGAAAGCGGCATAGCCCACCATGAAGAGCATGATGAGCGAGCTGAGGACACGCCACAGTCGATGCAGCCGCCCTTCGCGCACCATCGCAAGGATCTCTGAGATCGGCTTCAGCGATGCAGCCAGCAACGCAATGCCGATCAGGATCATGAGGGAACTGAGCCACGCCATAGGCTGAATGTGGCACGCAACCGTGAAGAGAGCGTTTCGCCGTCGGGTGAGTATTTATATTTGTAGAGCCATTCGAGAGATTTCCACAGTCGATCGAGCAACCTTTGGCTATTGATATCTGAATTACAAATAAGACATCGTGACACTTCGTCAGGCCGCGCGGTGGTTTGCGATGGGGGGCGCAAGATCTTCGCAGCCCCATTCGAGCGATGGACAAGCTTGTCGTCGGGCCGAACCGACGGCGGCCATCCCGACGGCGACCCGAGTTCTTGACGAACCGGCACCCGCAGCGTCGAAGAGCGCCCTAGATCCGCGCCAGGGCCCGGGCGACATCGCGCAGGGTCTCGCCGGACACGTCCGGCGCGCGCAGGACGGCGGAGTACGGAAGACCACGGGCGACGTAGCCCGTCAGCAGGCCGGCGACCTTGGCGCCGTGCAGGTCCCACGGATGGGTCGCGACCAGGGCCATCTCGTGCGGAGCGACCCCGGCGGCCTGCACGGCATGGCCGTACACCTCGGAGCGTGGCTTCGACAGCCCGACATCCTCGACGGATAGAACCTGCTCGACGAGACCGTCCAGGCCTGCGGCCGCCAGCAATCCCTCCGTGGTCTGGGTCGCCCCGTTGCTCAGGGCGAAGACCCTGATGCCGGCCTCGGCGAGAACCGCGAAGGCGGCCTTCGCATCGCCGTGCGGGGGCAAGGCCTTCATCATGCCGAGCACGGCCGCCCTGTCCTGCGGGGCGACGTCCAGGGCGTGCATGGCGAGCAGTTCGTCGAGGCATCCCGACAGGACGGACTGGAAGGGCGCGAAGGTGCCCGTCGCCGCCAGGGCGAAGGTGTCCCGCAGGCCGGCCGTGTAGAGGAAATCCAGGGCCATGGGCGGCAAGCCCAGGGCCACCAGGGCCGGCCGCATGGGCTCCAGGGTGAAGACGGTGCCGATGATGTCGAAGGCGACGACCTTGGGTCTCGTGGGCATGGGGTGACGCTCCGTCGTCGTGTTCGCCGGGGCAACGCCGGGGGCCGGCCATGGCTGCATCACGACCCGTGACGGCGATTCCGCGTGACGGCGATTCCGCGTGACCGCGATCCCGCGTGACCGCGATCCGGCATGACCGCGATCCCGAACTGGAAACGCAAAGCCCCGCCGCCAGCCGCCCCATCACGCACGGGCACCGGAGGGGACGGACGCTGGGCCGACATCGGCGGAAGGGCGGTTGCCAGGAGGGGCCGGTTCGCTCCCGGGTCCCTCAGGGACATTCGATCGAGGACCGAAGAGAGCGGGGCGCCCTCACGGGAGGCCGCCCCGCTCTTCCGGGCAGGTCGCAGTCCCGCGACGCGCGACCCTGCTACTTGCTGCCCGCCGTGCCGGTGACGGCCGCGGCAAAGGCCCCCTTGAGGTCTTCGATCACGGCGGTCTCGGCCTCCTTGGCCTTGGCGACCACGCTGGCCATTCCAAAGAACTCGTGGGTCACGCCGGGATAGTCGCGGTACGTCACCTGACCGCCGGCGGCCTTGATCTTGTCGGCCAGCATCTTGCCGTCGTCGTGCAGCGGATCGATCTGCGCGGTCACCACCGTGAACGGCGGCAGGCCCTTCAGGTCGGCCTTGCCGACGATGTCGAGGCGCGGGTCGGACCGGTCGGCGTCGGTGCGCACGGTCTGGTCGTAGAACCAGGCCATCATCGGCTTGTCGAGGGGCTTGGCCGCGGCGTTGTCCTTGTAGGACTGCGTGTCGAGGTTGGTGCCGGCCATCGGGTAGACCGCTACGACCCGGACCGGCTTCTCGACGTTGCCGTCGCGGGCCGTGACGGCCACGTTGGTCGCGAGATTGCCGCCGGCCGATTCCCCCAGCAGGGCGACCCTAGACGGGTCCCCGCCGAAGCTTTTCGCGTTGGCCAGCGCCCACGTGTAGGCGGCGAAGGCGTCCTCCTGCTGGGCCGGGAACTTGGCCTCCGGCGCGTGGCGGTACTCGACGGAGACCACGATGGCCTTGGCGCCCTTGGCGATGGCGCGCGGGGTGGCATCGTAGGTGTCGAGGTCCGCGATCACGAAGCCGCCGCCGTGGTAGTAGACCACGACCGGCAGCGGACCGGTGGCGCCGTCCGGCGCGTAGATCCGGACCTTCTGGGAGCCGCCCGCCGTGTCGTAGGCCAGATCCCTGGTGCTGACGCCGGGCTCGGGCGCGGTGTTCCGGCCCTGCTCCGTCAGGAGCGCCTTCACGCCGTCGGCGGCGCTCGGCTGCGTGCGGGCTTCGGCGGGCGACAGCTTCGGGAGCGGCTTCGGGTCGAGCTTCTTCATGGCGTCGAGGACGTGCTTCATATCGACGTCGAGGTTCGCCATCGGCGAGCCGGTCACCGCCGACACCGCCCCGTCCAGACGATCCTTCAGGGTCGGCGCACCCTGGGCCCGGGCGGACGCGCCCGACAGGAGGGCGGTGCCCGCGAGCAAGGCGGCCAGGGCGTGCGACTTCGGTCCGACGATCATGGAATGTCCTTGGGTTCGTGAAACGGACCGCCCGTCCGGCGGGCAGGTCCTCGACCAAGGGAACGACCCCTGTCCCGTCTCGTTCCCAGCCCCGCCCGTCCCCGAACGGAGGCGCCCGAACGGAAGCCATGGTGAACCCGCGTCCCGATCAACCCCGCGGCCAGCCTCGTTCGCACCCGCCTCCGCGCAGGCTGAACCGGGACAAGCCGGCGACCGATACGAGGGCTCGTGCGGGACACGCCAACCGAAGGGATCGTGACGTGCGATGGATCTGGTGAATTGGATCAGGCATTTTGGCGGAGAGGGGGTCCGCCATACCCTAGTCCGGGCATGTTTCCGAAAGTCCACGCATCCCAACAATTTCAGACTCTTAGGCCTCGATGCGTCTACCATAGTCCACCAGCATCCGCTACGATCCACGTTCTGCGTTGGGGTAAACGTTGGGGTAGCGTATGGCACGCGCGGTGAAGAAGCTGAGTGCGAGAGCTGCCGCGACGCTGGCTGCTCCTGGCCGTCACTCCGATGGGGATGGCCTCTACCTCGTCGTGGATACTAGTGGCGCCAGACGCTGGCTTTTCCTCTTCCGTTGGCAGGGAAAGCTCAAGGAGATGGGTCTGGGTGGCCTGTCTGCCGTTTCGCTGGCTGAAGCCCGCGAGAAAGCAGCGGCGGCACGTCAGATCCTCAAAGCCGGCAAGAATCCCATTGAGCAGCGCAGGACGGCCAAGGAAGAGCGGCTGACGGCAGTCACTTTCGGCTCGTTCGCTGAGGAGGTCGTAAAATCCCTTTCTCAGGGCTTTCGCAACGACAAGCACAAGGCGCAATGGTCCTCGACGCTGACGACGTACGCCAGCTCGCTCTGGCACAAACCGATCGATGAGATCGGCACCGATGATGTCCTGGGTGTTCTGACGCCGATTTGGCACACCAAGAGCGAGACCGCCTCCCGCGTACGTGGACGCATCGAGCGGGTGCTTGATGCCGCTAAAGCCAAGGGCCTGCGGGCGGGCGAGAATCCGGCGCTTTGGCGGGGCCACCTCGACAAACTACTGCCGGCTCGTCGGAAGCTGACACGCGGTCATCACGCGGCTATGCCATTCGACGACGTGCCGGGCTTCATGGCCGACCTCCGATCCCGCGATGCGATGGCGGGCCTAGCTTTGCAGTTCTGCGTTCTGAACGCGTCCCGCTCCGGCGAGGTGCTGGGCGCGCGTTGGATTGAGATCGACCGCAAGGCCAGGGTCTGGACAATCCCGGCGATGCGTATGAAGGCCGGCGTTGAGCACCGTGTGCCCCTCACCGATGCTGCACTCGCGATTCTCAACCAAGCCGAAACGGTTAGGCGCGGCGAGTACGTGTTTCCCGGACAAAAACCGGATCGCCCCCTTTCAATCATGGCCATGGAGATGATGCTCAGACGGATGAAGGTGGAGGTGACGGTCCACGGCTTTCGCTCCTCCTTCCGCGACTGGGTTGGCGAGCGGACGGCATTCCCACGTGAGATTGCTGAAACGGCACTGGCGCACGTCGTCGGCGATGCAACTGAAAGGGCTTACCGCCGGGGTGATGCGCTCGAGAAGCGACGAGCGCTGATGGACGCGTGGAGTTGTTACTTAGCTTCCTAGCTGACAAAGGCCGCCACGACCTCATAACGAATACATCAAAAAAGATAGATAATATGATCGATGAAAATGGAAATACGGCTACAAAGCGGACGATCTTTTCAACACAAGAACACATAGTGGAAGCTCAAGCCGCAGGAGTTTCCCTCGATGGACTGTTTGTTATTCAAGCTTTATCGTCACTCGGAGAAAAGCTTGCGTTAGCTAATCTTCACCACAAAAGTGGATCGCAACGCGACGCGATAATGATGAGTGTTTCAGCGGTTATCGAGATGCTAAGCGCACTTCGAGCTCCTCATAACGAGCTCGAACCGCTAGTACATCTCTTTCACGCATTAGGAGATCTGGAAAATGGCAAGATTGACCCAGTTTTGCAAGCTGAAAAGATAAATAACCGGACGGGTGAAACTGTCTCTGAGTGGTGCGCTCGGGCATATTTATCCGCCGCATTGGAAGCTCGCATAAAACTTGGCGAGTCTATTCTAAATTCGTCAACACATATCTCTAAAGAATTTGATATAGTCGATGATCGAAGCGTAAGCAATAAGAATGCAGCAAAACGACTCGTAGATTGGCGAGCTAATTTTAAAAGCGGTAAGATTTCATTCGACGATATTCATGCAGATTATTTCCGAATTATGAACGATCAAATTTCTATAGCAAACAATCTAAGCGGAGACACAAGAATTGATATGCTGAATAGATTATACGTTATTAGCATGAATGAAGCAAAGCGATATCGAAATCGTACGGGTAAAAAGCCAGGGGGATAAACCCATCTGAGATCGGTTTTAGGGGGAGTGTACATCGAACGCACTGAAGGAGGACATTGCATTCAAGCGATCACGCTCGGATTTGCGGAGACTCCTATGGCCGACGAGCTTTCCATAAGCGCCACAACTCTAGCTTTTGGTATCGTTGAGGCAGCACAGGCTGCTGGAATTGGTCGATCAACGGTTTTCGAAGAGATCAACGCTGGCCGTTTAAAGGCTCGAAAGGCTGGGCGACGCACACTAATTCTCAGAGACGATCTCGCCGCTTGGCTAGCAAACCTACCTCACCGCAGCGCCGTTGCCCCGTAGCGTCATGGCAGAGATCAAGCCAATTCACGCTTTTCGGGGCCTATACACCGACGATCTAATTACAGAAGACTATGCCGCTCGAATTTTTAGAGAGCGCCATGCCGGCAAGCTCCTTTATTGCCATAGCTCCAGCACTTGGTATGTATGGACAGGCGCTGCGTGGGTACAAAACCACGTTGGATTAGCATTTCAATGGGCTCGTATTATATGTCGAGAACTTGGTGAGAGTCAAAAACCGGGAGCACGTGTAACAGCAGGCAAGACATCGTTTGCCGCCGGAGTCGAACGGTTTAGCCAGTCAGACTCTGACTTTGCTGTCACTTCAGATACTTGGGATCCCGATCCTTGGATGCTGGGGACGCCGAGAGGTACAGTCGATCTGCGCACTGGCGTGCTGCAACCTGCTAATCCGAGAAATCGGATCACCAAGTTGACAGCTGTTGCTCCAGCACCAACCATGAGTTGCCCATGCTGGCTTGCGTTCCTTGATCAAGCCACAAAATCAGATGCTGGCCTAATCCGTTTCCTGCAACAGTGGTGTGGGTACTCGCTAACTGGATCGACGCGTCAACATGCTCTAGTTTTTGTTTATGGACCAGGAGGCAACGGTAAGAGTGTTTTTATCAACGTGCTGATGGGTATTTTGGCTGATTACGCCAAGGTCGCAGCAATGGACACTTTTACCGCTTCCAGGGGAGATAAGCATCCCACGGATATGGCGATGCTTCGTGGCGCCCGCCTTGTTACGGCGTCCGAGACCTCGGAGGATCGGGCTTGGGACGAGGCACGGATTAAGCAACTCACCGGCGGCGATCCGGTCGCAGCTCGCTTCATGCGGCAAGATTTCTTCACTTTTGTCCCGAACTTTAAACTTACGATCGTCGGCAATCACCAACCGATGCTGCGCAATGTCGACGACGCAGCCCGGCGACGGTTCAGCATGGTGCCATTCGTTCATAAGCCCAAAGCACCAGATATGAGTCTGGAAGAAAAACTTAGGAACGAGTGGCCCTCAATTCTCCGGTGGATGATCAATGGCTGCCTCGATTGGCAGATGAATGGGCTATCGCGCCCTGAGAGTGTTGCCGAGGCAACCGAGGCATACTTCGCCGAACAGGATCTCTTGGGCCAGTGGCTAAGTGAAAAGTGCGGTCTAAGACTGGGTGATTCAAACGTTTGGGATAGGACAACAGATCTTTTTGCAGACTGGTCCGCTTACGCCCGCGCAGCCGGAGACGCGCCTGGCACGATGAAATCGTTCGGCCCAGCCATGCTCAGACACGGACTGCTGCCTCATCGCACGAACTCAGCACGCGGCTTTAAAGGGGTAAGGCTCAAATCCCCGCCGCCGCCCGAAAGGTGACGTGTGACGGTAGGTGACGGCAAATGTCTATTTCACTTCATACGCACGTACACGCGCGCGCATACACAGTGAAAAGGGTTTGTGGCGTCACGATCCGTCACCCGTCACGTTCAAACACCAGCTCGCTTGAGCCCCGCACGCTGAAGGCCGCCGGCAGAAATAGAATGACGGCCTTCCCTGCCGGCCCTTCCTAACGCGTCACTCCACCCTCGAAGGATAGCTCCATGTTCATCACCACGCCGAATGGAATTCTTAACACCGATCAAGTTCGATTTATTCGAGAGAATCCTGAACGTACCGCGGGAAAGCCATCGTGTTACGTGACGATGTCGGACGGATCGGAAAAAGTCATTGAGGCAAGCATTGCATCGCTTGGTAAGCTGTGCGGCACTATCACCCCTGCGCCTGAAGGTTTCTTTCTAACAAGGCCAAACCTATCGCTTGATTTACAACAACTAGACGGGCGTCGTATCACGACGGAAACGATCATTGCATTCCGACACCGGGGAGGAAGCGCAGTTCCTGTTCCGATCACGGCTGCTGGAGAACTTCAGCCAAAACTAGGCGAGCTGTATACTATCCAAGACCCAACCGGTCGGTGCACCGGACCAACGGGTACCTTCGACCACTGGCAAGATTTCCTTGAAGACTGTCTGAAGCGTGCGCAGCCGACTGACCGCGATGAGGTCATTTAGCGATGGCTGCCAACGTCGAGAGCACTGGGCAGGAAGCACCAGAGATGCCGGAAGCAATCCCCCCCAAGCCTCGACGTCCGGCTCGGTCTCAGGACGAGCTACAGCGGATCAACGAGGCTCGCGCGCGACGGCAGGGGCGGCGGGAGCCGGTCTCAGTTTCAGCTGCCCGTACTCCGGAAGGCAAGCTCGACTTCGAGCCTCCGCACAACGACGGACAAGGCTGGCTCGCTCGCCTGACGGACGCGCTGGGAACCGGGTCGGACCATTTTGCCCTGGCTCAGTTGCGGCTTCTGGTGGGGATGCTGCCTCCAACGGACAATGCCCCTCAAACGATCCTGAACAGCCTCCTGGCGGCCGTGGAGGGCATCAGGCCACTGAATGAGGCGGAAGGCATGCTGGCCGTCCAGATGGCCTCTACGCATCATGTGGCGATGGAGTGCCTGGCCCGAACGAGTAGGGCCAGCAATTTCCTTGAGCTCGAAGCCAATGGGGTACTCGCAACCAAGCTTCTGCGCACCTACGCGTTGCAGCTTGAAACGCTCACCAAACTCCGCAGAGGGGGCAGCCAAAAAGTGACCGTTGAGCACGTCCACGTCTACCAAGGTGCCCAGGCGATCGTCGGGAACGCGAGCGCCCCGGGAGGGGGGCAGTACGGAAATGGAGGACAAGCCCATGAACTCACTGGACCGACAGCCAACGCCCTTCCGGATTGCCGCTCGCTGCTGCGCCAAGACCCGGCAGGGAACGGAGTGCCAGTCGCCAGCAGTGCGGGGGAAGAAGCGGTGCCGAATGCACGGCGGCGCACAGGGTAGTGGAGCGCCTAGAGGAAAGCGAAATGGTGCATTTACGCACGGCCATTGTACAACCGAAGCATTAGCGCTCCGGAAGTGGTGCTGCGACCAGCTACGCAGCGCAAGGCAACTGATAAAATGAGTCTTCTGTTAAGCCATGTCATTGTTCCTGAACACAAAATATTGCAATACTTTCTGCCATCCCAGAAAATCTATCGACAGGGAAATTCATTTCTTAATGACATGACAAGCACAAGACCTACTGAAGATTTGGATAGTTCCGGCCTTTTTAAAATGAATGATTTCATAATGGAGACATATTGATCGGTCGTTATTGCTATGCTTGCTGGAGGGCAGTATATTCTATCTTTGTTCTCCGCTGCTAACGCAGCATTGTACCAACTCATGCTTTCGCCCATTCCAGATATGAAAACGCCAAATGTTCTTCGATCCAAATCGTATCCATTCAAATAATCTGCAGCATCCATGGAGTATGAGGGGGAAGATCGTATTAATGTAATTGATAGTATCATCGTGAGCTTTAGGTATTTCATTCAGTACATTTCCTTAATTATTAGAGGATTGTGACTACTATGATGATGACGATGAACATTACCTTCACCGCCTGTCTTTGTAAGTTTTAATATTGTTATGCCCCAAAACTTCGTTTAACGCGGCGGTCATACCGTCCGTCGGTGAACGCTTTAGCCAGCACCGTCCGGCCTTTCTCGTTGTAGACCTCGACCTGCCAGGCAGACCAATCGAGCCGCGCGGCCCGGGCCATGAGGTCCAGAACGACCCGTTCGACGTGGAGGCGAATCACGGCAAACGTCGGTGTCCTTGCTCGCTAAGCTCTCGCGTTTCTGCACCAGCGCGCCGTTGGCCTGATACCGGCCGCTACCCGCGAGACAGTGTACGCGTGGGGCGAGTTGGACCGCAGCAGGTACAAGCGCCTTGATAAGATTGGCCCATTTTACCGAATCGCCAGCATTGCTTAGCCGAATTTATTCGTGGTTTATCGTATATGCAACACAGGTATGAGATTGTCTATTTTCTGATTTAGTGCTTGATTGTGGGTTCCATTAGTACGACCTCGCGTGAGCGGGGGCGCATAAAGTGAAAATCCGAATGCCTGAAAACGCTGAAACCCAAACGACTGATTTCGTCGATATGACGGGCGACATCGTCGCTGCGTATGTGTCGAACAACCCCGTTCGACCTTCCGATCTGTCCGACCTTATCCGCAACGTCCACGCTGCGCTCAACGGTCTCGCTGACGGGGCTGCAGCAGCCGCACCGAAAGCCGAGATCGAGAAGCCGACGGCCGCGCAGATCCGCAAGTCCGTGACACCCGGCGGCATCGTCAGCTTCGTCGACGGCAAGACCTACAAGACCCTGAAGCGGCACCTCACCACGAAGGGCTTCGACCCGCGGAGCTACCGCGAGCGCTTCGGTCTGCCGGCCGACTACCCGATGGTCGCTTCGAGCTACGCGGCACAGCGCTCGGCGTTGGCGAAGTCGATCGGTCTTGGCCGGGTCGCCGCTCGCACCGACAGCGAGCAGCCCAAGTCCCAGGGCCGCAAGAAAGCGGCCTGATCGCTCAACTGCCCCTAGCGTTCGAAGCCCCGCAGCCTCACCGGCGCGGGGCTTCGTCGTTTCTGGTGAAGTTCTTATGCGGCGCCACCGACAAGGGCGGCGCGGGGCCGTCGGCCGATGTCATCCGCTACGATACCTCCCGCCGCGAGCGCTTGAGGGCAGTCAGCGTTGGCTGAGGTATATCGTAGGATGAGCGTTCGACTGGGAAGGCGGTGGATCGCCCATGCCCATTCGATCTCCGGCCCATCTGTCGCCTCAGCTCTGAGGAAGAGGGCACGGGTCTTGACTTAAGCCATGGCTGGATCATGGCGGGCCCCACCGCAAAATAGATAGGTCGGGCGTTCGTTCTTTGGCCCCGGCCGGATACGCCCTGAACATAGCTCTGCCGCCTCCACCTATCGTGACGATACGCGCTCAGGCCGTAGCCGTTTCAGGGTCTACCCCGCGCGCGGTGACCGGCCATTTCACGGAAGCGTCATACAAGCACTTTAATGACTTGCCGGCCGTAAGACATGCCAAACGCTGTTTTACGAGCGTTTTGTCTTTTAGGTGAAAGCACGCTCGTGGCCCAACCAATTCCCGCCGGATCTTTTTCTACGTCGTACTCAATTACATCTGCAGATATATATACCCTTGCCATGGGTGAAACGCGGACACAGACATCGGGCGTTGGGATAACTGCAGCAGTACCATTCGGATCCACTACAATTGACATCGAGGGAACGCTGGTCGGTGCAGCTACGCTGCGCGCGGTTAACGCAACGCTCGGATTAGGCCAAATCATTGTTGGGGCGAACGGCGTTATTCAATCGTTCAACAACGATGCGATCCGCTCCCAGTCGGTTAATGGCACAACCAATTTGACCAACTTAGGTCAAATTATTTCTAGCACGACTCCCTTTACCCCACAGGTGGGTGGTACAAATCCAGGCACTGGCTTTGCCATCACCTACAATGCTGCGCTCGGCGCATCTGGAGCACCTGCTACCGATTACACAAGTGGCGGTACGCTCATCAACGGATCGATAGCGAATAATACGGCTTTGATCCAAAGCAATACCGGTGATGCAATACGGTTAGGCTCTCACCAAACGCTTGTGAACTACGGCATCATCACCGGCAATGGGCAAGTTAATGACGCAAGCAGCAACAACGTGCTCAATGGGCCCAACGGCAATCCAAATACGTCAGCGTCCGAGACCTACGACACTTCACGTGGCGTACGACTCAATCAAAACAACGAAACCAGCGTCAAAATTGAGAACTACGGCACCATCCAGGGAGCGCAGCATGGCGTCGATGTCGGCCAGGCCACTGTCTCCGGACTGATCGTTACGAACTATGCAGGCGCGACGATCCTCGGTCGTAACGGATCAGGAGTCGGATCTGACTCGTTGGGCGCCGCTGCGAATACGATTATCGTCAACAACTTCGGTACCATCAGAGGCCAATACGCTCCCACCTATGATCGTGCTGGATACGTCGCAGTCGACGGAGATGGCGACGGCGTAGATGTCGACGGGGCAGCGACCGTGAACAACTTCGCGGGCGGCTTGATTGCCGGCGCACCAGCTGGGTCACTTGCAGGGCAAGGTGCTGGAGGCTTCGACAGTGGCGGTCGTGCCAACCGGAGCGAGGGCTTGTCGCTTGGCGGCGGTGCCGTCGTAAACAACGGGATCATCAGCGGCGCAGATGCGGCGATCGTTGTAAATAATGACTCTAACACGTCAGGAAATCGTAGTGGCGTACTTGCAACTACGATCATAAACGGCGTGACGGGTTCAATTATTGGACAGAACGGCTACGCGATCCGCCTAGAAAACAAGACCGGCACCGCCTCCATTGATAACGACATAGTCATCAATGCCGGTGTGATTACAGGAAACGGCACAATTCCCGATGCCGCTTCAGTCGTTCGGCTGCAGAATGGTGATGCAGATCCCCGAACGGTGGGAACAGTGAATGGGACGGTCTATACGGCAGTGAGCAATGCTGGCAACGCACGCTTCATCCAAGGGGACGGCGCTGCGATCCAAACCGGCGAAGGCGCTGATACACTCACGAATTATGGATCTATCCTTGGAAACACCGGCCGTGCCATCAGCCTCGAAGGAGGCGATGACAGTCTTATCCTCTACACGGGCTCGCAGGTGACTGGACGCATCGACGGTGGTGCAGGGACTGATACGCTTACGCTCCGCCTTGACGATCGTAATGGTGCGATCGCGAATTTAGGGAGTAACAGCAACGCGACCGTCGGCAATCTCGTGAACGTCGTTGGTTTCGAGACTCTATCAGTCCAAGGCGGTATTTGGACGACTCAGAACTCTCAATCCTATTCCTCCGTTACGGTCACGGCCGGCACGCTGCTGGTCAACGGATCGCTGGCTGCGAGTTCAGCCGTCACGGTTGCCGTAGGCGCGACCCTCGGTGGCACTGGTACGATCGCCGGCGCGGTGACCGTGAGCGGCACGATCTCGGCTGGACCAGCGTTTACGGTGGGCACGCTAGCCATCGGCAGCCTCACATTGAGCACCGCCGGCGGTGCCACGCCGATCTTCCGCCAGGACATCGCCACCCCAACCATCTGCGACCACGTTAACGTCACCGGCACAGTCGCGCTCGCCGGTACCCTGGAACTCTTGCTCCCAGCCAACTTGGGCACAAACTCCGGCGACAGCCTTGTCTTCATCGACAATGATGGAACGGCTGACGCCGTTACCGGTGCCTTCACCAGCTTGCGGGTCAACGGCGGGACCGTCGCGTTGGCGGTCAACGACACCTTCCAGCTCCAGGGGCATACCTACCGGATCGATTATGCCGCTGGCGACGGCAACGATGTGGCGATCCGGGACGTGACTTTCGTCGCGCCACCGAACGACCCTTCGGTCGGCGGCCCTGTAAGCCCCGGCCCTGGGCAGACCCAGACGCTCTCGAACGTGTCGAGCGGTTCGGTCACGTTGGATGGTCCCGGCACGCTCGTGCTGACCGGCGTTAACACCTTCACCGGGCCGACGACCGTGAACGCCGGTACGCTACTTGTGAACGGCTCTATCGTGTCGCCAGTGAGCGTTGGGAGCGGCGCCACGCTCGGCGGCTCGGGCTCGACCGGTACGGTTACGGTCGCTGCCGGCGGCACGCTCTCGCCCGGCAACTCGCCTGGCGTGCTCTCCACCAAGGATCTCAGCCTCGCGGCAGGTGCCGTACTCAGGGAGGAGATCGGCGGCACGGCAACCGGCCAATTCGACCAACTGAAGGTCGTCGGCACTGTCAGCCTCAACGGCGCCAAGCTGGACGCCTCGGCCGTTAGCTTTTTCAGCCCAATTCGTGGCAACAGCTTCGCCATCATCGACAACGACGGCACGGACGCGGTCGCGGGCACATTCGCGGGCCTGACCGAGGGCGGCACCCTCAGCTTCGGTGCACGCTCCCTGCGCATCAGCTACCATGGTGGCGACGGCAACGATGTCGTGCTCACCGACGTCACCGGCAACGCTGCTGTGTTCGGGCGGGTGGAGACGAGTGCTGCTAGCACCACGGGCGCTGTCTACGGCCTCTACGAGGCGCTGTTGGACCGCGCCCCCGACCCGCTGGGCCTGCAGAGCTTCACCACCGCGATCCGTTCGGGGGCAAGCCTGACGGATGTGGCCGGGGCGATCCTGGGCTCGCCCGAGCACGCAGGTCGGCCCGTGACTGGCGCTGCCTACGTGGAGAGTCTCTACACCAGCGTCCTCAACCGGTCGGCCGATGCCGGTGGTCTGGCCGCCTACACGAATGCGCTCGCCACCGGCACCAGCCAGGCGGCCGTCGCCGTGCAGATCGCGACCTCGACCGAGGCGCAAGGAGTGCTGAAGCCGACCTTCGACGTGGGCGTCTACCTGCCGGACGCAGTCACGGCCGGCGTAGCTCGGCTTTACCATGGTCTCCTGAACCGGGCGCCGGACACGGATGGTCTTCTGGCCTTCTCGAACCTAGTGAACCAGGGCGCGGCCTCGGGCGGTGTCGATGGCGCCCTCAGAGGGCTGGTGAGCACGGCGAGCGCGATGCTGACCTCGACCGAGTACGCCGGCACGCGCGGCAGCCTCAAGGACGCAGCTTTTGTAGATAGCGTCTATCTGGGCGCGCTGGGGCGGAAGGCCGAGGCGGCGGGGTCCGTCTACTGGACGGACCAGCTCAGTCACGGCGCCTCACGTGCAGTTGTGGCGACGCAGATCGCCGAGAGCCCAGAGGCGCAGGTGCACCTCGTTGGTCAAATCGAGCTAGGACAGTACCTCATCGCCTGACGCTGCCGTGAGCAAATCTTCACCCGCCCGGCTCACACCGTGGCGGGTTTCCTGTCCGCAAGCTGCTAGCGGCGCCGGCACGTTCAAGGATTACGCCCGGACGCGCGACCCGCTCGCCAGCGAGCGCAAGGCCGCCCAGATCGATGACCGATTCCGCTTCCTGCTGGAGGCGCTCGACGAGACCTTTGCCGCCACGGGCATCGCGGTGAAGGACGCCGAGGGTAACCCGATGATCTACGCCGAGACCGGCGAGGCCACGGGCGAGGAGTTCGACGAGCGCGGGCGCCTGGTGAGGGCCGGGCGTGGGTATCGCTGGGGGCGCGTTCTGGAAGATGCGGTCAACGAGGCGGGCTGATAGATCCGCGACAAAAGACCTATGGCCATCATGGGACGTGCTATCGTTCCTGTGCAAGGATGAGCGCCAGATATAAAAGGCGCTCGCACCATGGAAAATACAGCTACAGAGTTCTTCCGATCAGTCTGGGTAGTGTACGGAGTGCCCGGAGTTGCAATACTCGTTGGACTGATCGGTGGTTTCTACCTATTCCGATATATGAGTACAAAATGGCTGGAAGAAAAATTCCAAGAGAGAATGGAATTATTCAAGCATGCGCAGGCCAAGGAAATTGAGAGAGTTAAGTTCGATCTCAATTTTATGACAGACCGGAACCTAAAGCTTAACCAGTTCGAGTTTGAGGTTGTGCCGGAAATGTGGCGCAAGCTTACTGATGCTTATGCCGACACCGTCACTGCGGTTGCCAACTTCAACTGGGCGATAGATTTTTCTGGATACACCGAAGACGAATTAAAAGCATTTTTGATTAGCGAGGGCATATCCGAACGTAATATTTCTCTTGTACTTCGAAGCCAAGATAAAATGCCTGTATTCTTTGAAGCAATAGAAAGAAAGAGGACGAAAGCCGCCTTTGATGCAAATAGAGAATTTCAATTGTATCAAAGAAAATATGCAATATTCATACCAAAGGATTTAAATAAAGAATTGACGGCCTCATCCAAAATAATATTGGACATATTAATGAGGCACGACTTTAATATTAGGATGCCAGGAACGCTCAACCCCCCTGAAGACATGGAGACTTTGGTCAATTTGTATGGGTCTCACCTCTCGAAAATTGAGAATATGATTATGGATCGCCTGTGGAGTTCCGCCAGTCGCGGCGCAACTTGACCCGACGCCTGATGCCCGGCACAACACCACCGTCCGAGAGAGGCGCCCACAGCCGAAAGGCCGGCGGGCGTTTTCGTTTCCAGCCCTCGCCCCATTCCGCTGTTCGCGCTACCTTCGCAGGAGCAGCAACAGTGCAGGGCGACCCCCAGCATGAACGGCAGTCGATGAGCGCGCACCAGATCGCAACCGCGATCGAGGACGAGGCCGCCGCGTTCTGCCGGCTTCGCCACGCGCGTTGATCGGCCGGATCGACCGCTAACGCAGTGGCCCGCTCATGGCGGCTATGGACGCGTGCAATGGACGCTTTGGGCGGGGCACTGTGGTGCCGGCCCGCGCAGGGCTCACGGAGAAGCGGACGTGGTCGACGAAATTCGAGATGCGCTCGCCCCGCTATACGACCCAGGTGGCCGAGCTGCCGACGGCGCACGCTTGAGGGTCGGTCGGTAGGGACCGGCGCCATACTATCGTTCTCGACCGCTTACATGCCCTGCCAGGCTCGTTTGTAGACGCCTCGGACAACGGGCCTCGGCTCGGAGCCTGTATCAATCGTCATCATCATTTCCAGTCGGTCACCCTCTCAATGGAATCGGACTGAGAACGGCTTTCTTGAAACTCAGGCAGCGCCACGATCTTCCCAGCGACCTAAGCCGAAGGTTTCGCGCCCGGTGGAATTGCCCAAGCTCGCGGCCCATCCGTTGTTGGCCGTTACAGAGAAGCCCGAGCCTGCAGCCCGGAAGTCTATGGTGCACGTCTCGCAGGCGCCTGCGTTCGTGGCGACCTGTGCCCACAGGCCTAGGAGTTCAGTCGCCTCAGAAGCCTGAACTGGGGCCGCCTGTATCGCTACCATGATGAGGGCGGCCAGCGACTACGATATCTTCATTGGTACCGATGCGCTGAGATGAACTGGTTTTCCATATTCGCGACCCGATAATGATTAGCTTGACCCCGCCGCCCGATCTGATCACGGGTCGGCGGGGTGGGACGCGCATCTCACGCTCGAGCCGGTACGCAACTTGGCTCAACGCTAGGATGCGGCCGACGGGTTACGGCAGGCACAAGGGACCAGCGGCGACCCGCTCCCGATTCGGGATCACACCGGCTCCGGACGGGCGAGTAGGATCGCCGTGCGCACGGCAGCGCGCTTCAGGTGATCCGTCGCATCCTTGTTCACCGCGGTGACGGAGGCCCACTCATGTGCCCGCACCGCCTCGGCAAGGTCGATACGGTAGCCTTCGCCGAACAGAAACGTCGACTTGCTCGGGTCGGCCATGAAGGCGTCCACCGCGGCGGCGATGTCCGTTTCCGTCACGGCCTTTGCCTTGAACAGTTCGCCGGTGGTCTGGGGTGCGTTTGCCATCGTGCCCAGGTAGGGCCTACCGCCCGAACAGCCAGATCGGAACAACGCAGCCGTCCGGCCGTTGAGCAGTCCTAAGCAAGACCCGACCTTCACCCGCCCGGAGCAATCTGAGGCAGGTTTTTTGTATAGTGACGGCATCGCCGTCACATTCGTCGACGCCTGAGCGTGCGCGCGTCGCAACACACGAAACTAGCTCAACTCGCAGATTGTCATCGCGTCTCGCGCAGCCACGCCCAGACCTGCTGCAAGGTGCCCTGACCACCCATCCGCTGGATCGCCCGACATTCGCCACGCCAAGCCTGCGGTGGAGCACCGTAGCGGTTGCGGAAGCTGCGGCTGAGCTGCGAGAGGCTGCTAAAGGCGAAGACATCGGCCAAGCGGCCGAGGGTGCGCGTCTCCATCGGATCGGCAAGGGCGTCGCGCACTGCCTTAAGGCGCTCGCCTTGCACGAAGTGCATCACGCCTCCATCGGGCTCGAACATCCGGTAAAGCGTGGCCCGTGAGACCTGCATCTGCCCGGCGATGAACTCAGGCGACAGATCGGGCCGCGACAGGTTCTCCTGAACGATCGTCCCGGCCAGGGCGCGTAGCCCGCCGTGGAGTTCGCAGCCCTCCAGCACGTCAGACGCTTGCGAGGGGTCAAGCAGGCGGCGCAGGAACGCAACAAACTCATCGGCGAGAGCTGGAGCTTTGTCGGCGCGTGTGGTCGGCAATCGGCGGTAGATGTCTAGAATGCGCGCGGCCAGTAGCCGGTTGCGGGCCGCATCGAAGAGCAGGCCATGCTGCTCGAAGGGCAGCCCGTGGAGGCGGGCACAGGGTACGGCGATGCCGATCCCATCGGCTCGGTCGAGTATGCCATCGAGCAGGTGACGGCGCCCGATGAGCGTTACGGTACCCCGAGAGGCCGAAAGCGATTTACCGCCGACAGTGCCCTTGAAGCGGCCGGACCGGTAGAGCTGAACCATGTAGTGGTCAGGACCAGCGTTGACACGGCGGCTGTCCCGCTGGAGCCGCTGGGTCGAGAGCCGCGTGCGATGACAAACGAGGTCCTCGATCGGGTAGGCGATGTTGGTGCCGAAAGGCAGAGGCGCGGCTCGCGTGGTCGGACTGACCTCGTACATCGGCGCACAGAGGCTGCGCCATCGCTCGAAGGCCTCTTCAGGGGGCAAGCCTGAGGTCGTTAGGAAGAAGTGCGGCAGGCTCGCTTCAGCCGTCGTATCGTCCGCACCCAACGGGCCAAATCCCTCGCCGCCCGACCCGTTCGGTAAAGGACGTTAGTCACACGGCCCTTGGCGGGGCAAGCCAAATGCTGGTGTGCGGACCGGGAACGCGAAGCCACGGCCAGCACGACGGACAGCCCCTTCATGCGTCAGGATGAGACGCAGCGACAACACTTTCGCATCACGTTGGTCAGTAGGGCCTCCGCAGGCATCACTGCTGATGATACCTGACGGCCAAACTATGCTCTGGTTTGCCAATCCTGTCTCACAGGCAAGGCTCCCCGGGCCATGCGAGACGGGAGCGAAAATGGCTGGCGGCAAGGGTGGTAGCGCTGCAGGTGGCGTCAACGGCGGAAGTGGCGGCCAGGGTTCGACGACGTTAGGCGCCCCTTCGCCAGGCGTTGTAGGCGGCACTGATAACGTCTCGGGCGGCGGCGGCGGGGGCGCTGGTTCTGCCCCTAGCAGATCATCAGGCGCAGCAGGTGGAGCTGGGTCCGGCGGGGCTGGGGGGGCAGGCGGTCTCGGCGGCAATTCGATTAGGAACGATGGCAACCGAACTGGCGCCAATGGCTCCGGCGGCGACACAACAACGAATGCTGGGGCCGGCGGCGGCGGCGGCGGCGGCGGCGCTAGTATAACTACCAGCAACTTTGGGCCATTAATTTCCAACTTAGTGCAAGGTGGGGCAGGCGGTAACGGCGGAGCTGGCAATGGAAATGGAGGTGGCGGCGGCGGCGGTGCTGGCGCAAATATCCTCGCTTACTTCCTACCAACCATTGAGATTGAAGCCACTAGCCGAAGCTTCGGCGGCAATGGCGGTAACGGTGGAGCGGCGGGAGGCAACGCTGGCTCCTTCGGAGGTGACGGCGGCGGAGGTGGTGTCGGCCTCCAGGTCACCTCAGGGATTGCCGTTACCAACGCTGGAACCATTCGAGGCGGCGTAGGCGGTAACGGCGGTGTGGGCGGTGCTAACGGCACTGGAGGTACGTCGGCCGAGGGTGGCGCTGGCCTTACGGCCCTGAACTCGACTGTAACGAACACGGGCTCGATCACTGGCGGCGATGGTGGCTCGGGCGCCGCTGGCGGCGCCGGCTTAGCGGGATCTGGTTTGCGCGTCCTGAACTCCGGTAGCTTTACCGGCGGCGTGGCGAGCCGTGGAACGGGCGATATCGGCGATGCACTAGCATTCACCAGCGGCATCAACCAGCTCATCACGATTACGGGAGGCAGCTGCAACGGAAGCATTTCTGTCGCGGCGGGCGCGACGTTGAGCCTCGATCAGAGCACGATCAACACAGGGAACAGCTTCACCTATGTCAACAGCTTTCGTGGAGCTGGTGACATTAATGTTCAGACGGATGGCAATCAGTTCGTCGGATTGACCGGCGTCAATACATACACCGGCGCTACAACAATCTCGGCTGGCACACTGCAACTCGGCGACGGCGGCGAGACTGGCTCAATCGCCGGTACTAGCTCGATCACCAACAACGGCATCTTGGCAGTCAACCACTCCAACGCCATCACCCTGGACAAGGTGATCTCCGGGACGGGCACTCTCCAGCAAATTGGGACGGGCACGACGACCCTAACCGGCGCCAACACCTACACCGGCGCGACAACCATTAGCGCTGGCACACTGCAGCTCGGCAACGGTATTAGCAATGGAACGCTAGCCAACACCAGCGGCATCAGCGTGGCCGCTGGCGCGAAGCTGGCGTTCAAACAGGCGACAGCCGTCACGGTGTCGAAGGTCATCTCCGGCGACGGCGCGTTGACGCAGAATGGCCCCGGCACCGTAACCCTGTCGGATACCAATACCTACACCGGCGGTACCACGCTCTCCTCCGGCACGCTGTCTGTCGGTGCTGACAATAACCTTGGTGCCTCGACTGGCGGTCTTACCTTCACCGGCGGCACGCTCAGCACCACCGCGAGTTTCGCGATGGCTCGTGCAGTCGCCATCAATGGCGGCGGCGGCACGTTCGCCGAAGCTACTGGAACAACACTTACGGTGAATGGCGCCATCACGGGCGTGGGGCGGCTGACAAAGCAGGGTAGCGGCACACTAACTCTGGCTGCGAACAATACAGGGTTCACTGGCACAACAGAACTCAACGGAGGCAAGTTCGCGTTGATAGATGCGGGCTCAATCGCGAGTTCAAGTGGAATATCAAATAACGGCTCGATTTTCGATATTTCGGGGCTGGCCGGGACAAGCACCGATATCAATAATTATAATGGCGTTGGGCAGACAGAACTTGGTGCAAAAACCCTCAATGTTAATGGATCCTCGAGTTTTTTCGGTACTGTTTCAGGTAACGGTGGCGGCCTCACGTTTAGCCGGAATACTTTCAGCCTGAATGGCTCCAACACTTACACGGGAACAACAACAGTTTCGTCAGGGAACCTCAATATCCTAAACGATACGGCCCTCGGCACGACTGCAGGCGGCACCATCGTCGAGTCTGGCGCCACCCTGTATCTGCGGAACAACATCACGGTCGGTGCCGAAGCGCTGAGCCTTGCTGGCAATGGCCGCGGCTCCGGGGCGCTGTCGAACGGTAGCGACACCAACAGTTTCGGCGGCACTGTCACGCTTGCGGCCGATGCCCGCATCCAGTCGGAGAGCGGCACGCTAACCCTGAATGCCGCGAACGCCGTGACCGGAGGCTTCAATCTCACGGTGGGTGGCGCTGGCAACACTGTGATCGCCGGCACGATTACGACCGGCTCAGGCACGCTGAAGAAGGACGGCGCCGGTACCCTGACGCTGTCGGCCGTCGACACCTACACCGGCACGACTACGATCGCAGCCGGCACCCTCGCGCTGTCCGGGGCCGGTTCGATCGCTGCCTCGTCCACGGTCACGGACAACGCTAACTTCGACATCTCCGGCGTGACCGCCGCTAGCTCATCGATCAAGTCGTTGGCCGGCACCACGGTCGGTGCGACGGTGACGCTCGGCACCAAGACCCTGAACCTCTCGGCCGCCGCCGACACCTTCGCCGGCAAGATCACCGGCACCGGTGGCTTGAGCGTGGCAGGCGGGACCGAGATCCTGACCGGCGCAAGCGACTACTCTGGAGCGACCACGGTCTCGGGCGGTACGCTGCTCGTCAACGGCTCGCTCGCTCAGCAATCAGCCGTCACGGTAGGGGTAGGTGCGACCCTGGGCGGCTCCGGCACGATCGCCGGCACCATCACGGTCGGGGGAACGATCTCAGCCGGCTTGGGGGTCGGGACCCTGGCGACCGGCAGTCTGACCCTCAGCACTGCTAACGGCGGCAACCCGATCTTCCACGAGGACGTCGCCTCCTCGACCGTCGCCGACCGCATCAACGTCACCGGCACGGTCAGCCTTGCCGGCCTGCTCGATTTCTCGACGCCAACCGACTTCGCCGCTGGCATTGGCCAGAACCTGATCCTGATCGCCAACGACGTGACGGACGCCGTCACCGGCCGCTTCACCAGCCTGCGGATCAACAATGCCGCAGTCGATCTTGGTGCCAACGACACCTTCTCAACTCAGGGGCATACCTACCTGATCGACTACAGTGGCGGGGACGGCAACGACGTAGCGATCCGCGATGTCACGCCAGCCCCAACCCCGCCGACGCAACCCATTCAGCCAACGCAGCCGACCCAGCCCACCGGGCCGACGCCGCAGACGGCCAACGCGCCTGCGTTCGGTGGGACGGTGACGGACACGGCAAGCGCTGCTGGCGGCGTCTACGGCCTGTATAAGGCGCTGCTCGGCCGTGCCCCAGATCCGCTCGGGCTGGAGTCCTTCACCACCGCTATCCAGAACGGGGCTACCCTTACGGATGTCGCCAATGCGCTGCTGGGCTCCCCGGAGGGCGCCAGCGCTCCGAACGCCGCCACTGACCCGAACGGCTTCGTCCAGAGCCTGTACCAGAAGCTCCTAGGGCGGGTGGCCGACCCGTCAGGATTGCAGACCTTCACCGGCGAGCTCGCAGCCGGTATCAGCCCCGGAACGGTGGCGGTCCAGCTCGCAACCAGCGCCGAGGCTCAGTCCGTTCTGGCGCCGATCTTCAAGACGGGAGTGTACGTGCCGGACGCCTCGGAGGCGGGCGTGGCGCGCTTGTACTATGGCCTGCTTGGACGGGCACCGGATGCAGGTGGCCTGCAGGCGTTCTCCGCCTTTGTCGAGAATGGCGGAGGCGGGGCTGCCGGAGAGGCGGGCCGACTCGGCCAAGCTGCAGCAGCGATCCTCACGTCGACGGAGTACGCGGGCCGCATCCCGAGCGGCAGCGACCTGGCATTCGTGAACGGTCTGTATCAGGGCGCGCTGGGCCGGTCGCCGGAAGCTGGGGGTGCCGAGTTCTACATCGACCAGCTCGCACATGGTGTCTCTCGCGCCACGGTGGCGCTGGAGATCGCGCAGAGCCCTGAGGCGCAGATCCACCTCGTCGGCCTTATCGAGGGCGGCTTTCAGCTAGCTGCATAAGGGACGCATTACAGAGGGCCGACCCGCTAAAAGGTTCAGCCTATCCCGTGACCAATATCCACCCGCCCGGCTCCGGCCGCGGCGGGTTTATCCATAGCGGCCCATTGGAAGGATACAATACGACATCCGTAAAACCGTCGACGTCGGTGGGTCTCAGGGAATTTCGGGTAGTCGGCTGAGACCGCGCCATGGCCGCGGACGGTCCCGAGCAGCATGAGGCCCGCAAGGATTGCGCGAAGCGGCGGATCGCTGCCGAGCCTTTGGGGCGGGGGCGGCGCGGGACAGATTGACAGCCTCGGCACGAAACCCGGCCCGGCGTCCTACCGAAGCAGGTAGAGCGATACGCCGATGACCGTCGGAATGAGGACGGCCGCCCCGACGAAGGCCGGCATCACCCAAGCGTTCCCACCATGTGGCTGGGCGACCGCGCGGACACGAGGCGTGGCCGCTCCGGTCTCGCGCGCCAGGGCGATGCGTTCGGGCGAGGGTGGATTTCCGGCCGC
Organism: Methylobacterium sp. Leaf99; assembly: GCF_001422375.1. Taxonomy (GTDB): domain Bacteria; phylum Pseudomonadota; class Alphaproteobacteria; order Rhizobiales; family Beijerinckiaceae; genus Methylobacterium. The sequence goes on from NZ_LMMU01000001.1 coordinate 628,694, forward strand.
CTCGTCGTCGGTGCCAAGCTGCGACAAGCCCGGATCGTAATGAGCGATTTTATCTCCGGTCCGCCCGCTATCGATATCGGCCTTCAGTATCGCGGTCGTCGGCGCCTGCTAGTCCGGAGGGGTCTCAAGGACGAGATTGCCGGGCGTGGGAGAGTTTTCGGAGCTGAGGGCCATGGGGCGTTTCCTGCGGGTCGTCATCTCGGACGCGTCTGACGTCCGTGGTGGACGTAACCTTAATGAAAGTGATTCTAGTGGAGGTAGTTCGGAATAGCGGGGCGATTCGCAGTAGGGAGGCGTCGGGGTGTTTCGAAGATCATTTGGGGTGGCCGGCGTGGGGCTTTTGCTCACTGCCCATTGGACAGCAGCTCTCGCGCAGCCGCCGAAGAAAGTTGGCACCTGCTCGGCGTCGGTGATCGTCCGCATTGGAACGCGCTTTAGCGACAAGCTCGTCAAACCGAAGGGCGACGGGATGGACGAAGGCACGACCGTTGATCTGAAGAACGGCGTGTACGGCGTGTCCTACGAGTACGTGCCCGAGATCGGCCGCTCGCGGGTTGGCGACAAGGTGCTGACCTGCCTCGTGTCGGTTCCCAAGGGCTGTCCAAAGGGGGATGACCGCGGCAAGACGTACACGACTACGAACCTGCGCACCGAAGGCTCGTGGACGCTTAGCGATTCCCAGCACATGTGTGGCGGTGCCTGAAGGCCATGGCAGACCTGCTTCCAGCTACTACCCGCCCGACAGCCCCGCAGCGCCTTGCTGAGGTCTCGCGGCTCGCGACGCTCCTCGCTGATCAAGTGCTGGACGCTCAAATCATGAAGCAACCGGTACCTGACGACCACATTCGCTCGCTTCTCGACGCCGGCCTGCTGTTAAAGGCGTATGGTATCGAGTTGCCGTCCCTGCTGGGACAGATCATGCTTGCCGCGGAAGGGCCGGGGCCGGTCACTTCGCCAAAGCCCGAGGCGGATTTGGACAACGCAGGTCGGCTCGCTTGGATGTTCCGGCCGTTCCAAGGGGCGAAAAGTTGATGCTCGCCAGGCACCCGAAAGCGAAGGGCTATCTGAAATGACTCGGCAGTTCGCCAAGCTGTGGGTGGTTGGTTTCGCTGCGACGCTGATCGCTGGATCGCCCCAAGCGCAGACAGCGGACGAGACGCTGATGAAATCGGCTCGCTCGATCGCTCGAATCGGTCTGATTGAGCCGATCTGCAGCCCCTTCTACCTGCTCGACAGAAAGCGGCTTGCCGAGGTCAAAGGCTGGATGTTGCAGGACGGCGTTGAGAGGTTCGGCGCAGTTCTCATCCAGCGCACGGTTGATCGCGTGCGTTCCGAGTTCCTAGGCGTGATCAAGCGAGAGGGTGCTGCTGGTTGGTGCCCGGCCCAGCGCGCATTCTACAAGGTGCCTGGCCAACCAGAGTTCATAGGTAGCCCGCTCGAGTGAGCAAACCTAAATGTGCACTGTAGTGGTCATCCCCGATATCTGGCTTGAGCACTCCCCTCTGTCGGAGCTGGTCACGCGCAACTCCGCCTTGACCAAGTGCACCGGATTTGGCTCTGTTGTTCCTCAAACGGCGGAGGGCACATGATCCGGGATCTTAGTATCGTTGGGACGGCGGCCCTCATTCTACTCGCTGCACCGCGTGCATCTGCCGGGCCTCTTTCCGAGCTCGATGGACTGTCCGTCTCCCTATCTTATGAGATCTGCTCCGATTCCTGCCGTCGTTTCCCCAGCCAGCTCCGGGTCGAGGGTGACAACATCCTTTTGACCGGAGCCGCTTCGAGAACGCTGAGATACGGTTCGAATGCCTCGTCCGGCCTCACGACCAATGTATCCATCGCAGGCAATGTCCTGAGTATGGCAAGCGACACAGTTGGAGGCCGCAGCCTCACGCAAGTCTCCGTGTCGGGGCGATCGTGCTCCTTGTCCATCACAGGTCCTGGCGTGCCCGCACGCAATATGACGTGCCGCGTCCTCTCGCCAAGCCTAAGCGGCCCTTCGATCCCATCCAAGGCGGGCAAGCCTCCGAAGGACGTTGTCGACAGCCGATGCTACAGGCTGAACGTGAAGCAGACCGATGAGGTTTGCGGCAATAAGTTTCAGTTCTGGCACGTGAACACGGTTAGATCCACTAACAAGCCCGGCTGCCCCGCGAGCTTCCGGTTCACCTACACCAAGCCGGATGGCGCTCAAGGCGATCAGACGCAGACTTCGGGCTCCTCGTTCCGTACCTGCGGCGGCCGTCCAAGCGGAATCGCCGCTAGCGTCCGCTAATCTGGTCGTAAGTTAGAAGAATATACCGTGCGATTTTTACCCTGCAGCAATGTTATTTAACGCGATGGTGCAAATAAATGAAGAATTTAGTCAAAACTACATTTGCCATAATAATGTTTTTTGTATCGTCGCGGGGCGTCTTCTCAGCCGGACTTGTCTCGAATTTAGATGGAACATCTGTCATTATCACATACGAAACATGCGGCAATGGCTGCAAAACATTTCAATCTTCTCTAAATATTCGTGGCGATGAAATCCAGCTTACAGGCGGAGCAGGTTCGGGCACTTACCGCCTTGGATCGAACCCTGGCCCAGTCGGCTCAACTGTAACCGTATCAATCATCGGTAATAACATTACATTTGAAACTGTTGGTCCTACAGGTTTTCGAACTTCAGCCAATTATACTTTCTCTGGTCAAACTTGCTCAGTTAGCTCATTAGGGGACCAATATAAAAAGCGAGAAAGTTGTCATGTCGTTTCGGCCGGAGGCTCAAAGGCATTACAAGCAAAGCGAGTACGTGATGAGCATGCGCAAGGCGCGCCCGACCAAAGGTGCTTGATAGTCGAAGAACCCAGCGTGATTGGTGGTTGCGCTCTTAGTAAGCGCTGGCACTGGACAAATATTCGATCCAAGGGGGGGCAAAATTGCCCAAAAAGCATCGAGTTCACTTATATGGATCCAGATGGAAAGCCTGGGCCAGATAGCTTCTTCACACCGTACAAACTTCAAACCTGTGGTGGCCCACCGAAAAACGTTTTGGTTCGCCTACGCTAGCACGCTCGGAGGTCCCAGCATCGGGATACCGTGAAGGATTAGGGCTTCTCGTCGTCTGAATAGACGCCCTTTGCCTCGGGGCCACCCTCGATTAGCTCAAGCGATGACAGCTCATAATGCCGCCAGTGGGCAGGAGACAGGGTTCAATGACCGACGACCCAGCTTCGCCTGTGCCTCCGCGGCGTCTGGGCGAGCTCTCGAACCTCGCGGCCCTTCTAGCGGAACGAGTGCTGAGCGAGCAGGACGCCGGCCAGAGCATCTCAGAGGCGCATATCCACGCCCTCCTCGACGCCGCGATCCTGCTGGATAAGTACGAGGCCGAGCTGCCAGCCTCGCTCCAACAAATCGTCGATCAGGTCGATGAAGCCCGCGACGAGGTCGAGGATGGAGCGTCCAGCCTCGCATGGCTGCTGAGACCGTTCCAGGGGGTGAAGGGCTGATGGTTCAGCGCATACTTCCCAGGTTGATCCTGGGCCTGACGCTCGCTGGGACGCCGTCGTTCGCGCTCGCCTCCCAGGCAGAGGATCTCGGGATCGATTGCAAGAAGGCGATCTCAACGCCGGACGCCACCCTCTGCATCAACGACGCCTACGAGGTGGCGGACAAACTGCTGAACGAGGCCTACCGCGCCGTGATGGCTTCAATCGACAAGGGCGACACAGCGCCGGAGGTTCGGAAGGACTGGCGAAAGGCCCTCGTCGAGGCGCAGCGCCGTTGGGTCGCCTACCGTGATGCAGAGTGCGAGGTGACAGGATTCGAGTGGTACGGCGGCACGGGTCGTTCGGGCGCCGTCCTCGACTGCGCACGGGCGCTGACCGAAGCCAGAGCGAAGGCGCTCAAGCTACACGCCGATCCGCGATGAGGCTGGGCCTGCGGATCCTGAGCTTGGGCTTCGTCGGCGCGCTGCTAACAGCGAACGCCAGCGCAGCGCCGGCCACTCGCAAGGAGGGGCGGGAAGCTGATACCGCCCTCCGCATCATCCGGCAGCACCGCCTTGTTCCGAAGGAGCTGCGACGCTGCTTTTTCATCATGAGAGGGGGCCATTCCACCGGCCATGTCGTCGTGTTCGACGTTCGCGAGCAGCATCGTCCGCCGCGGTGCAAGGGCGATCCGGGCACGGCGCCGCGTATGTTCAGCCTCGAGGTCGACCTGCGAACCGGACGGGCGCGCTGGGACCGGATGACGCCGGAGGATTTGGACGGAGGGATGCGACCGATCCCGCGGAGGGCGCGGCACTGAGTGCTCTCGCGGCCACACCTCAACGCTGCGTTCTCTGACACGGACAAGCTGCCACACTCTGCACCAAGCGACTCGGCACGCCATTGCCTAAGAGCCGGGGCTGGAGCGAGGTCGAGATGAGCGTGAATGAGCAGACTGGACGGGTCGTGCCGTTCCCCACCCGGGTTTCACCCGATGTCGCCTACGAGGATACTGCTTCGATTATCGCGGTACTGCAGGATCAACTCGCCCTGGCCCGTGAGTGCAAGATGCGATCCGTCGCGGTAGTATCCGTCTCCGCGGACGGCGAGGCGATCGGCACGCAATGGTCGTGCAAGGGTGCCGACATCACCGGCTTGATCGGGAAGTTGACGGTCTTGACCCACGACATGATGGCAGTTCGGAAGTAGCCCCAGTGCTGGCCGCAACGGGTTTGCGTGCTGCGTTGCCCTCCTCAGCGATCCTCCATCACCGCTTCGATCGCATGGATCTTGGTCTCGAGATCAGCAATCTGCTGCAGGACGCCTTTGCCCGGGAGGAAACCTCTTCCTTTGGCTTTAAGCTCCAGGAAGTTTTGTTCAGCCCGCAGGCGTTCGATGAGCGCTTCCAGATCTGACATGCCATTAGAAGCGCGGCCGAACTCGGTGCGTTCCCGGCGCGAACTGCCCGTCCTTAACGGATCCCTGCCTCATCTCGGTAGGCGGAAATCTTTGATCCGTGCCCTACCCTCTCGTTGTGACGCACGGGGAGCGCCTATGTCCGACGACACCCAGAAGCTCCAGATCCTCGTCGGCCTGTACGAGCTGGCGATCAGCCGGTTGTTCGAAACGGTCCCGGGCGGTGATGAAGCGAAGCGCCTGTTCGTCCAGGACGTTCAGCAGGTCCTAGACAGCACGAACGAGCTCCAACCGCACTCCCCAGCGGCTCAGACCTACGAAGCGCTGCTACGACGCCTCGGCGCAGCGCCACCTGATGCTGCTGGCGGCCTAGGCGTTGTTCCCACCCCAGAGCAGGGCCTGCCCCCAGCAGGCGCCGGCCAGTAGGCAAACCGAAGGGCCGATCACATGGCGACCTCGTTCAAGGGTCTCTACCTCTGCCTGCCTAAGCAGCCCCGGCCGACGCACGTGCGCGCGGAGGATGGGGAGCAAGGCCAGCTGACCTTGTCGCGGGAGGACTACGAAGCTCGTGGCGGTCAGCCGCCCTGGCAGAGCCTGCCGTGGGAGGGCGAAGAAGCGCTTGCGCCTACCATCGGGGACAAGGACATTCCTGACACCAGCATGTGAGGGAGTGGGCCATGTCGATCCCGGACCGCGAACTAGAGACATCGCCGCTCGGTGGTGCGATCACCCGCGACGGCCAGACGGTGACGGTTCACATCTACCGGTTTGCCTATACCGAGGATGAATGGACGCTGGAGGTTGTGGGCATTGATCGCAGCCACATCGTTTGGGACGAGACGTTCGAGAGCGATCTGGACGCCTACGAAGCCTTCGAGCGCGCGGTTGCCAAGGACGGCATCAGGTCCTTAACCGAGGACGCGCCGGCAGGTCACTAAAAGAGCCATCGAGGCCGCTGGCGTCATCTTCATCGAGAAGGACTGGCGAGCGCCTAAGGGAATGCTTCGAGCCGCAAGGCGCCAGCCATCACGGTCCGTCCCCAGGGAAACATCGGAACACATCCCATCACTTTGAGTTGGCTCCTCAACGCAACAGCGATGGAGACAACGATGCGTAAGCTCGCTCTCATTTCCGCCGTTACGCTCTCACTCGGGGCTATTGGCGCAACCGGTGCTCAGGCGCAGGGATATGGATACGGCGGCTACCGTGATGGTGGGTACAGCCGTGGCTACGAGCGCGGTGCCGATCGGGGATACGATCGAGACCGAGGCTATGACCGCCGTGCTGACCGACGCGACCGTCGCGGGTTATCGACAGGTGCAGCCGTGGGCCTAGGCATTGCCGGCGTAGCAGCGGGTGCTGCAGCCGCCAGCGCATATGACCGGAGTGGTCCTGGCTACTATGGCCGCGGCTACTAGGCTGGCGCCATCATACTGAGTCTGAAGGCCCTGCCGCGCATGCCGCGGCGGGGCCTTTTCCATTCCAGCCGTTGGAAGCGTACCCATGCAGAGCAAACTCTCGAAGACGATCATCGGCGCTGTCATCGCGATCGCTCTCGCGGCCGCCGTTTCGTACGGGCTCATCAACCAACAGACCGCCGATCAGCTCCAGACCAAAGCGAACCAGACGCTTTCGGACGGCCAGACTGCACCGTCGACGAACCCCCAGCAGCCGGCGCCCGTCCCACAGAGCCCCAACCAGCCAACGCCGACGCAGCCTGGACCCACTCAGCAGAACCCCGCGCCAGCGCCGCGTCCGTGACCCGCGCTGGAGCCGGGCTCAGCGATGGTCACGAGGGCGCACATTCGGAGGATCACCAATGACACAGGACGATAGTCGCAGTCAGGATCGTGCCGAAACCCGAGCCGCCAAGGCAGCCGAGAGGGCCGACACCGCAGGGCAGGTTTGGGAAGAGGTGAGAGAGAAAGAGGCGACCCGTGACGACAAGATCGTTCGCTTGAAGGCTGAGCGGTTGGCGCGGGATGCCGATGAGGCTGCGGTGAAGGATGCCGCCAAACCGGCGAAGCTTAAGCCAGCTAGGGGCTAACCCAGGCGCTTCCCTACCCGGAGTAGCCCTCCCCGCCGCGCTCAGTCGAATCGCCTATCGGGTCAACGATGCCCACAGTGAGGCCGATGGTGGAGCGTCCGGTTTGGCTCGGCTGCTGAGGCCGTTCCAGGGAGCGAATGGCTGAGGAGTTCTAGCTAATTGATGGTCGCCTTCCGAACGGGACGGCGTTCACCCGCACGATTGGGCTGACAATAACTCCGACTGTCAGACGCGCGTGGAATGCTACTGGCAGCGGCACGCCGGCTAAGGCGATATGCCCCTCGGAACCAATACGGAACGTGCCTGAGTTGGCCCAAAAACGGTCGTGGGTGGCCAAAAAGCGCTCCTGCGTGGTTTGAAGGCTTAAAGTCTTAAATGGCGCTGGCGAGGCCTCTGAGCGCATTTAAACGCCGGCCGTTTGACTCTTGGTCTGCGAAAGCTAATATGAGCATTGGGCTGAACGATTCGGCTCAAAAACGACAAAAGCCGAGGCGTGCCTGCCCCGGCTAATGTCTTAACCGCAACGGCCTTGGGGGCTTGCGGCTGTCAGCAACAACACATGTACTTTACGTGCGTGCCTGATGGCGTGTCAAGTTTCCAAGGCCTCCAAAAGGAGGCCATAATGGCCAAAGCTCGACACCAGCCGCCCTGCCACCGCCTCACGTTTGAGGAGGCCGTACAGGTTCATCTTCGTCTGATGGACGGCGAAATCTACAGCCGTATCGCAGCACCCTTCGATGTGAACCAGGGGCGGATCGCCGACGTAAAATTCGGTCGTCTGCACCCCGGCAGCTACGACGAAGCCATACGCCGCCGGTCGCTCCGCTGAATCATCAGACTTAGTAATTTTGGAGAGGCGCAACTGTGAGGTTGCGCCTTTTCTGCTAGCGAGTCCGCCGCACCTGCCCCACCTGCGTCCGCTCACCCTCGACCACTCGGATCGCCCGCATCTTCCTGAGCGCGCAACTGCGCCACCAGCGCCGATAGTCACTCCACCCGCAACGGCTGTGCCCGCGGCTGCGCAGTAGTCGCCTGGGCCGGCCTCGCCGACACCCCTACAAGCTGCACGCTGACAAGGCCTACGATGCCAGATCCCGCCGGAGGAAGTTCCGCGCACGCGAGATCACGCCGCACATCGCACGCAACGGCATCGACAGCAGCCAGAGGCTCGGCCGCCACCGCTAGGTGGTGGAGCGGACCCATGCTTGGTTCAGCCGCTTCCACCGGTTGCCAATTCGCTACGAGCGGCGCGCTGACATCCACAAGGCTTTCACCAGCCTCGCCGCAAGCCTCATCACCTTCAACCAAATCAGACGCTTCTGTTAGGCATTTTAAGGCGGGATGCGCCCCATGGGGATCCGCCGGCTTCACCGGCTGTGGCCCCGTCTGCGGCTTCTACCGGTTCGGCAATCCCCGCCGCTGACGCTTGCGGCGGATGCTGTCGGCCTGGGCCATGATCTGCTCTCGAAGGCCTACGAGACCGTTTCGCGTCTTTTCGTGCTCCGGGCCAGCCAGCGACGGATCGGGATAGCGCCGGTCCCATTCCAGGACCATCGAGATCGTACTCGCCAGCTTCGGGACGTCGCCGAAGGCATATTCGTTGACCGGCCGCCCGATCGTCTCGATCAGCGCGGCGAAAAGGGCCGGGTGCCCAGTCGGATCAAGATCACGATGCGCTGTCAGGTAGCTGCGGTAGCGCAACTGTCCGGCATAAAACCAGAACGTCGCCTCGTCTGCGCGGCCCGCCGCGAGAAGGGCCTGCGCTTTCGCCATAACGTCGCTTGGAGGAAGCCTTGCAGCGGCTTCGGCGCCATCGGGTAGTTTGATCCCCTGTGCCGTCGCTGGAAAGGCCGGCAAGGAGGCCCATAGCGCAGCGATCGCCAACGCGCAGCCACGGAGCCACGATCTGCGATTGACCATGCTGCACGTCCTTCCTTCTGCCGGCAGTCCGGCATCACGGCTGGCCTTCGGCGGGCCCCCTTAGCTCCGGGTCAAAGCAGACGGTTCTGATAGGCGCTCTAAGGCATCCGGCGGCAGCCAGTGCAGCTTTATGACGCCCTCCGTCGGGGCGGCGACCCACACAATGCCGTCCCAGGCTGAGTCCGCCAGCGTTTGCTGCGATCCACGAAAAACGTTGGGGTAAATGTTGGGGTGCTGAAGCTGCGCTTCTAAAAAAGTGCAGCAAAATCAGAAACTTAAATAGATCTACTGGCGGAGAGGGGGGGATTCGAACCCCCGATGCCCTTGCAGGCATGCCGCATTTCGAGTGCGGTGCATTCAACCGCTCTGCCACCTCTCCGCGGGGGCCTCGATGAGACGAGCGCGGCTTAGCATGGGGCGTGGCGGATTCACAAGTCGGCCCCGGGAGAAAAGTGGGCGGCTCACGGTGGGGGGCCGCGCAGGGCGTCGATGTGGGCGCGCAGGGCCGCCGTGAAGCGGCTGGGGTCGTGGCGGTGGCGGGTGCGGGTGGCGAGGCCGGGCGGGGGTGGGGTGCGGGCGGCGGAGAGGATCGCGTCCGCGAGGGCGGCGGGGGTCGGGGCGGCGAGGGTCGCGGCGTCGGCGCCGATGGCCTCCAGCATGGCGCGGTGGGCGGGGATGTCGGTGGCGGCGATGCGCAGGCCGCGGGCCAGGGCCTCGGCCAGGGCCAGGGGCTGCGCCTCGGACCGGGACGGACAGACCGCGAGGGCGATGCCGGAAAACACCGTCGCGGCCGGGCGCGCGCCGGCGAACCGCACCGCGCCGTCGAGGCCGAGGGCGGCGATCCGGGCCCGCAGGGCGGCGGCGTAGGCGGGATCGAGTTCCGGGCCGACGAGGGTGAGGTGGGCCGCGGGGTGGCGGGCGCGCACGAGCGCCAGGGCCGCCACGGCGAGATCCTGGCCCTTGCGCGGCACCACGGCGCCGACCACCGCCATGGTGTGGAGGGGATCGGCGCCGAGGGGATCGCCGTCCGGGGCGGGCAGCGGCGCGAGGGCGAGGGGGTTCGGGATCAGGGTGGCGGACAGGCCGCGCGGCGGGGCCACGTGCGGGCTGATGAGGATGCAGGCATCCGCCAGGGCCACGCGTAGGCGGGCGGTGCGCCCCGTCCCCGCATCGGCGTGCAGGTGCCAGAGCACGAACGGGCGCGGGCGCAGGGCCCGGGCGGCGAGGCCGTAGACGTAGAGGGACGGCTCGTCGTGGACGTGGATCAGGTCCGGCCTCAGGCGGCGCAGGGCCCAGGTCTCGCGGACGAGGAGACGGACGAGGCGCGGCAGCACGGTGAGCTTGCGCCAAAGGCCGGTGAGGGGCCGGGACGGGAACAGGGCGGGTGCCGGATCGTCGGCCTCGGCCAGGGGCGCCCGGACCGTGACGGCGTGGACCGGCGCCAGGGCCTCGGCGGCGGCGAGCAGGACCCGGGTCGAGCCGCCGCGCGTGTCGTAGAGGGTGGGCAGCAGGATCCTCATGGTGCCCCAGCCCGCACGGGGATGCGGACCGGGGCGCGGGCGGGGCTCACGCGTCCGTGGCCGGGGCTGAGGGCGCGGTGGAGGGCGGGGCGGCGGCCAGGGCGGCGGCGACCTTGCGGGCGAAGGCCACGGGGTCGCGCGGGGTGTCGCCGTCCTGGACCCGGGCGAGGTCGACGAGGGTGCCGGCGGCCTCCGCCACATCCGCCCCCGCCTCGACCCGGTCGGCCAGGCCGCGGATCAGGGGATGGCGCGGGTTGATCTCCAGGACCGGCAGGCTGGCGCCGCCCCGGCCCGCCCGGCGCAGGAGGCGCTGCATCTGCAGGTCCGGCCCGCCGGCGGGTGCCGACAGCACCACGGCGCTCTCGACGAGGCGGTCGGTGGCGCGGACCTCGGACACGTCCGCCGCGAGCGCCGTCTTGAGGGCCGCGACGAGGGCGTCCACGGAAGCCGGGGCCTCGGGGCCCTCGGCCGCGTCCGCGAACGTCGACAGATCGATGGCGCCCTGCGTGATCGAGCGCAGGGGCTTGTCGTCGAAGCGGCCGAGGGCCTCGGGCCAGAACGCGTCGACGTGGTCGGAGAGCAGCAGCACCTCGACGCCCCGCGCCCGAAACCCTTCGAGCTGGGGCGAGCTCTTGAGGGCGTCGGCATCGTCGGCGACGAGGTAGTAGATCGCCTCCTGTCCGTCCTTCATCCGGGCGACGTAGTCGGGCAGCGAGGTCCAGCCGTCCTGGGCCGAGGAATGGAAGCGCAGGAGCGGGGCGATCTCGGCCCGGCGCTCGTGGTCCTCGTAGATGCCCTCCTTGAGGACGGGACCGAAATTCTCCCAGAACGGGGTGTAACCCTCCGCGTCCTTGGCCCGGTTGGTGAGTTCGGTGAGCACCCGGCCGGTGACCGCCCGGCGGATCTTGGTCAGGACCGGCGTCGCCTGCAGCATCTCGCGGGAGACGTTGAGGGGCAGGTCCTCGGTGTCGACCACGCCCTGGACGAAGCGCAGCCAGGTCGGCAGCAATTCGGCCTCGTCGGTGATGAACATGCGGCGGACATGCAGACGCACCTTGCTGGCGCGCTCGTTCTCCACGGCCTGGAACGGCTTCATGCCGGGCACGAACAGCAGCGCCGAGAACTCCAGGGCGCCTTCCGCGCGCCAGTGCAGGGTCGCCCACGGCTCATCGAAGTTCATGCCGACGTGGCGGTAGAACGCCGTGTACTGCTCCGGGGTGATCTCGGACTTGGACTTGCGCCACAGGGCGGTGCCCTGGTTGACCGTCTCCTCCTTGCCGTCCTCCACCAGGGCGATGGGCACGGTGATGTGGTCGGCCCATTTGCGCACGACGTGATCGAGGCGGTAGCCCTCGAGGTACTCGTCGGCATCCGCCTTGAGGTGGAGCACGATGTCGGTGCCGGGCTCAGGACGCGTCGCCGGCTCCAGGGTGTAGCTGCCCTGGCCTTCGGACGCCCAGGTCCAGGCCTCGTCCGACCCGGCGCGGCGCGAGGTGACGGTGACCCGGTCGGCGACCATGAAGGCGGAGTAGAAGCCGACGCCGAACTGGCCGATGAGGCTCGGCTTGTCCTCCGGCTTGGCGTCGCCGAGGGACTGGCTGAAGGCGCGGGTGCCGGAGCGGGCGATGGTGCCGAGGTTCTGGGCGAGTTCGGCCTTGGTCATGCCGATGCCGGCATCCGACAGGGTCAGGGTGCGCGCCGCCTTGTCGGGGGTGATGCGGACCTTGGCGTCGGGCGGCAGGGCGGAGGCCTGGTCGGTCAGGGCCTCGAAGCGGCGCCGGTCCATGGCGTCGGCCGCATTGGCCACCAGTTCCCGCAAAAAGATCTCGCGGTCGGAATAGAGGGCGTGGACCACGAGGTCCAACAGGCGCCCGACCTCGGCGCCGAATTCGTGCCGCTCCACGGTGTCGCTCAAGGGTCCGCCTCCGAAGGTTTTTTTCGCTGGGTGCGCGCGATATGCGCGTGGGGGCCAAGGAATTCAATGCCGCCCGCCGAGGGGCGCAACCCTCGCGGCGCAACCATCGCGGCGTTCGAGCGTAGCCATGCCTTCACCCTGCGACGCGCGGAGACGCCCCATGGAACCGATGAAGCCGATGGAACCCATGAAGCCCATGGAACCGATGAAGGGCTCGGAGCCGTGGTGGCCGCAGGAGCTGGGCCAGCCCTCGACCACGGGCTCGCAGAACGGCCTGCGCTACGCCTTCTTCCCCGACGCCCGTCGCCTCCTCGTCGAGACCGACGGCACGCTCACCACCTACGACAGCGGCGACCACCGCATCTCCGGGGTGCAGCAGGCCAACGGCAGCGCCCCGCGCTTCTCCAGCCAGACGGGTGATGTGTCCGTCGACGACCTGAAGGTCGTCGACGGACTCTTCGACTGACTCTTAGGGGGCGGCCTCGCGCCGCCTCCGGCTCGCTTAAGGCTTGACGGTGACGCGCTGGCCGGGTTCGCCGAGCCCGCGTTGCGCCCCCCGCCGGTTCACGATGCCGAAGCGCAGGACCGCCTGTTCGAGGTAATCGATGGCGTCGTGGAGGTGGGCCCGCGCGGCCTCGATCGCCGCCGGCCCGTCCTCGGGCCGGGTCTCGGCCAGTCCGACCGCCGCGATGAGGACGCGGTCGCGCTCCTCCTCGATGCGCCGGTCGCGCTCGACATGGCCGCGGATCTCGGCGTCGAAGGCTTCGACTACTGCCCAGGGCAAGGCATCTCCGCTGACGGAGCCCGGGAAGGCCATGGCCCGGCGCCGGGCCTGGGCGATCACCTGCCGGAGGATGTCCGCGCGCGTCACGTCCAAACCGTCGCTTCCTTCTCGCACCGATGCCGGAGAGAACGTCCGTCGGGTCAGGACCGTTGCAGCCGGCTTCAGGCGGCGTCGGCTCGGTGCACCCAAACATGGCGCCGGGAATTCCGCCGCCCGAAAACCATGCCAGGTCTCACACCCAGGTCTCACACCCAGGTCTCACACCGGAGTCCAGCCCGGACCGCGTCGGGCGGCGGCGGAACAAGGCGAGCCCGTTCCGCGGCCACATCCCGGGCGACCGGCGGCAGGGCGCCCATCGGCGCAGGGCCGCACCCGGATCGATCCCCCGCGGTCCGTGCCCACGCGGCCGCGCCGACGGGAGACCATCCCGGCGCCGCTTGCGCAACCTCAGGATGAGCCCCTAAGGTTTCCCCGGCGAGGGGGCGGACGGTGCGGGACGGGACCATCGAGATCGGTTGCGAGGCGACCGAGCACGTCAGCCTCGCCTACCACGAGAACGCGATTCCCGTGGTCCGGGAGATCGTCATCCGCAACGGGTCGGAGACGGAGCTGCGCGACGTCGCGGTGCGGATCGAGAGCCGGCCGCCGGTGGTGCGGCCCGTCACCCTGCGCCTCGACCGGATCGCGGCCGGCGCCAGCCACCACATCGCCGCGTCGGATCTGGCCACCGCGAACCTGCGCCTCGACGCGGCGGTGCTCGCCGGCTTCACCGAGGCGAGCCGCCTCGACCTCACCGTGACCCTGACGGAGGCGGGCGGGGCACGGGCCGAGACCGTGACCGCGTTGCGCCTGCTGCCGCCCTCGCATTGGGGCGGCGGCCGCAGCGCCCCGGAGCTGCTCGCCGCCTTCGTCCGGCCCAACGACCCGGCCGTCGATGCGATCCTGCGCGACGCCGCGACCAAGCTCGGGCAGGCCGGCCGGGCGACCGGCCTCGACGGCTACGGGGCGGGCACCAAGGCGCGGGCCTGGGAGGTCGCCGAGGCGATCTGGGCGGCGCTCGCCGACCGCCGCATCGCCTACGTGCTGCCGCCGGCGAGCTTCGAGCAGACCGGGCAGAAGGTCCGGGGGCCGTCCGACGTGCTGGAACGCCGGGTCGGCACCTGCCTCGACCTCTCGCTCCTCTACGCCGCGTGCCTCGAACAGGCCGGCCTCCACCCGCTCCTCGTGCTCACGACGGGACACGCCTTCGTCGGCCTGTGGCTCAAGGACGAGGACGGACCAAGCGCCCTCGTCGACGACATGCAGACCCTGCGCAAGCGCCGCGACCTCGAGGACGTGATCCTCGTCGAGACGACGCTGCTCACCCACACGCCGCCGGCCCTGTTCGCGGCGGCCACGGACCGGGGCGGCGCCCAGGTCGCGGAGTCGGCCCCCGCCGCCCTCGACGTCGCCATCGATGTCCGGCGCTGCCGCCGGCGCGGCATCCGCCCCCTGGATCTCGGCGACGCCCGCCCGTCGGCGCCGGCCCCCGTCCAAGTCCCCGTCCCCCTGGACCAGGGCCTGTCGGCCCCGCCCCGGTTCCAGGACGAGGAAATCCGCTGGGTGGAGCCCCCGGTGACCGGTCCCGTCGACCGTCTCGAAACGTGGAAGCGCAGGCTTCTCGACCTGACCCTGCGCAACAAGCTCCTGAACTTCAAACCCGGCAAGGGCTCGGTGATCCTCGACTGCGCCGAGGCCGGCGCCCTGGAGGACCGGCTCGCGGCCGGACACGCCTTCCGCCTGCTCCCGGCCTCCGATGGGGCGGACGGGGCGGAGGCCGCCGACCTCCACGCCCGCGACGACGTCCGACGCCGGGACCGCGCCGCGGCGCTGGCCCGCGGCGAGGTGCACACAACGGCGACGCAGGCCGAACTCGACGGCCGCCTCCTCGACCTCTACCGCCTCGCCCGCAACGGCTTCGAGGAGGGCGGGGCCAACATCCTGTTCCTCGCCGTCGGATTCCTGTCGTGGACGCGCAAGGCCGGCGAGGCCGCCCATCGCGCGCCCCTGCTCCTCATCCCCGTCGCCCTCCAGCGGTCGAGCGTGCGCGCCGGGTTCCGCCTCGCGCTCCACGACGACGAGATCCGCATCAACCCGACCCTGCTCGAACTGCTGCGCGAGGATTTCCGCTTGGCGCTGCCCGAACTCGAGGGCGAGCTGCCCCGCGACGCCTCCGGCATCGACGTCGAGGGCATCTTTCGCATCGTGCGCGGCCACGTCCGCGACCTCAGGGGCTGGGAGGTGGTGCCCGACATCGTCCTCTCGGCCTTCTCCTTCACCAAGTACCTGATGTGGAAGGATCTGGTCGACCGGGCCGAGGTGCTGAAGCGCAACCCGGTGGTGCGCCACCTCATCGACACGCCGAAACACGCCTACGGCGACGGAACGCCCTTCCCCGAGTCCGGCCGCCTCGACGTCGAGCACCCGCCCGAGACGGTGTTCGCGCCCCTGTCGGCGGATTCCTCGCAGCTCTCCGCCGTGATCGCGGCGGGCGCCGGAAAGGACTTCGTGCTGTTCGGCCCGCCCGGCACGGGCAAGAGCCAGACCATCGGCAACATGATCGCCCAGTGCCTCGCGCAGGGGCGCACGGTGCTGTTCGTCTCGCAGAAGACCGCCGCCCTGGAGGTGGTGCGCCGCCGCCTCAACGAGATCGGGCTCGGCGACCATTGCCTCGAAGTGCATTCGACCAAGGCGCAGAAGTCAAGCGTGCTCGCCCAGCTGCGCAAGGCCTGGCACGAGCGCGCGGCCCCGCCGCAGGCGGACTGGCGCGAGGCCACGGGCGACCTCGCGGCCCTGCGCGACGAGCTCAACCGCCTCGTCGCCGCCCTGCATCGCCGGCGCGAGAACGGGATGAGCGCCTACGAGGCGTTCGGCCACGTGGTCGCCGCCGGCGCCACGGAGCCGCCCGTCGTCCTGGCGTGGCCCGACCACCGCGCCCACGATGCCGGCACCCTCGCGCGGTTGCGCGCCGCCTGCCGCGACCTGCGCCCGGTCCTGGCGGCCCTCGGCTCCCCCGTCGACCATCCCCTGCGGGGGATCGCGGCGACGCAGTGGTCGCCGGTCTGGCGCGCCGACATGGCGGCGGCCATCGCGGCGCATGCGGACGCGCTTACCGCCCTTCGCGCCAGCGGCCGGGACTGCGCGGACGCCATCGGCCTCGGCGCTCTGCTGGCGACCCCGGCCGGGACGCGGGGCCTCGTGGTCCTCGGCGCCTATCTCGTGCGGCCGGAAGCGCCCTGCGGCGCCGCCTTCCTCGCCGACGCCACCGGCGACCTGCGCCGGGCGGTGGACGCGCGCGCGCGCTTCCGCGCCGTCCGCGACGACGGCCTCGCCCGCCTCGCCGGCCGCTACCGGGCGAGCCTCCTCGATCAGGATCTTCCCGCCCTCCTCGCCGAATGGGTCGCGGCGCAGGGCGCCAACTTCCTCGTGCGCGGCGGCCGGCTCAAGCGGGTCCAGGCCCGGGTGCGGCCCTACGTCGAGGGGGAGATGCCGGCGGATCTCGGCCCGGACCTCATCGGCCTGATCGAGGTCGCCCGCCACATCCGGGCGGGCTGTCCGGAGGACGCGCAGCTCGCAAGCCTTGGTGCCCCCTGGAACCTGCCCGAGACCGGACAAGAAGCCTTCCGGGCGCCCCTCGACTGGGCCGAGAAAATCGAAAAACTCGTCGCCATCCTCGGACCCCAGACCCTGGGGAGCGACCCCTTGCGCGACCACCTCGTCCGCCTCGCCCGGACCGAGGGGCGGGCCCTCGCCGAGGGCGGCCGGATCGCCCGCGCCTACGGGCGCTTCAGCCGCGACCGCGCCGCCGTCGCCGAGACCGGAGCGGCGCTGGCGCGCCTCGCCGGCCGCGACGACCCGCAGGAGCCCATCGAACCGGGGCCGGACTGGATCACCCGGAGCCTGGAGCGGATCGGCGGCTGGAGCGCGGGACTCGGGCGCGCGCAGGCCTGGTGCGCCTGGCAGGCCGTCGCCCGCACCGCCCGCGACGCCGGCCTCGACGCGCTCATCGCCGGCCTGGAGGCGGGCCGCGTCGCCCCCGATGGAGCCGAGGCGGCGTTCGAGGCGGCCTACGCGCGGTGGTGGATCGACCGGGTGGTCTCCGACGATCCCGTGCTCGCCCGCTTCCTGCCCGAGCGCCACGAGGACACCATCGCGCGCTTCCGCGCCGCCGACATCCGGGTCTCCGAACTCTCGAAACAGGTGGTGCGCGCCCGCCTCGGCGGCGCCGTCCCGGCCCCCACCGCCTTCGGGAGCGACCCGGAATGGGGCACCCTGTCGCGCGAGTTGACGAAGAAGACGGCGCACATGCCGCTCCGCAAGCTGTTCGCCCGGATGCCGTCGGCGCTGACCCGGCTGGCGCCCTGCGTGATGATGAGCCCGCTCTCCATCGCCCAGTACCTGCCGCCGGATTCGACGCCCTTCGACGTGGTGATCTTCGACGAGGCCTCGCAGATCTCGCCCTGGGACGCCATCGGCGCCATCGCCCGGGGCCGGCAGGTCGTCATCGTCGGCGACCCCGAGCAATTGCCGCCGACCAATGTCGGCGACCGCGGCGTCGACGCCATCGAGGACGGCTCGGACGTGGCCGATCAGGAATCGATCCTCGACGAGTGCCTGGCCGCCAACATCCCCCGACGCAACCTCGACTGGCACTACCGCAGCCGCCACGAGAGCCTGATCGCGTTCTCCAACGCGCGCTATTACGGCGGCCGGCTCGTGACGTTCCCCTCCCCCGTCACAGACGACCGGGCGGTCCGTCTCACCCTGGTGCGGGACGGACTCTACGAGCGCGGCGCGGGACGGGTGAACCGGCCCGAGGCGCGGGCCGTCGTGACGGAGATCGTCCGGCGCCTGCGGGACCCCGCCTTCCTCACGGAGCGCCGGTCCCTCGGCATCGTCACCTTCAACGGCGAGCAGCAGCGCCTCATCGAGAACCTTCTGGACGAGCAGCGCCGGGCGCACCCCGAGCTGGAGCCGTACTTCGACCGCGCGCACTGGCACGAGCCGGTCTTCGTCAAGAACCTCGAGAACGTGCAGGGCGACGAGCGCGACGCCATCCTGTTCTCCGTGGCGGTGGGACCCGACGCCACCGGGCGGGTGGGCGGCACCGTCTCGTCCCTCAACAGGGAGGGCGGCTACCGGCGCCTCAACGTCGCCATCACCCGGGCCCGGCGCGAACTCGTGGTGTTCGCCTCGCTGCGCCCCGAGCAGATCGACCTCGGGCGCACGGGCTCGCGCGGCGTGCGCGACTTCAAGCACTTCCTCGAATTCGCCGAGCGCGGGCCGAGGGCCCTCGCCGAGGCGTTCGCGCCCACGGGCGGCGACGTGGAATCGCCGTTCGAGGCCGCCGTGATGGCGGCCCTGGAGGCCAGGGGCTGGACCGTCCACACCCAGATCGGCGTCTCGGGCTTCCGCATCGACCTCGGCATCGTCCACCCCGACGCACCGGGCCGCTACCTCGCCGGCATCGAGTGCGACGGCGCCACCTATCACCGCTCCGCCACGGCGCGGGATCGCGACCGCCTGCGCGAACAGGTGCTCGTCGACCTCGGCTGGCGCATCCGCCGGGTCTGGAGCACGGACTGGTGGATGGACGCGGCCGGCGCCCTGGAGAAGCTCGACGCCCGCCTGCGCACGGACCTGGAGACGGACCGTTGCCGCGTTGCCGAAGCGCTGGCCGCCGAAGCCCAGGCCGCCGCGGCGGCGGAGGCCGACAGCCCGCCGGAACCGCCGGACGGGGCCGGGTCGGTGGAAGACGCGCCATTGGCGGGGGCCCTCCCCCGGGAGCCAATGAACGACGCACCCGCTGGTGATCCGGCGCCCGAGCCGGTGCGGCTCTACGCCGAGCGCGCGCCCTCTTCCGTCGAGATCGCCCCAGCGCCGGCCGCAAGCCCACTCGCAAGCCCACTCGCAAGCCCGCCCGGCTATCGGATCGCCGATTTCGCCGATCTCGACCTGCCCCTGGAACCGGCCCGGTTCCACGAGGCCGCCTACCGGCCGGTCCTGGCGGCGATGATCGCACACGTCCTCGCCGTCGAGGCCCCGATCTACGAGGACGTTCTGGTGCGCCGCATCTGTCGCGCCCACGGGATCGGACGCGTCAGTCCGCCCGTGCGCGAGGCGATCCTGGATGGTGTCGATGCCGCCACCGCCCGCACGGACGACGAGGGGCGCGCCCTGCTCTGGCCCGCCGGCGAGGCGCCGCGACCGGGCCGCCGCCATCGTCCCGCCGAACACAGCGTGCGCAGCCACGCCGAGACGCCGATGCCGGAACTCGTGGGGCTCGCCGAAACGCTTCCCGCCTGGACTCCCGAGGCCGATCGGGTTCGGCTCATGGCGCGCGCCCTCGGCCTGTCGCGGGTCGAGGCCGCGACCCGCGCGCGCCTCGAACGGGCCATCGCGCTGGCCGGCCGCGCCGCGCCCCCTTGAGACGGGGCCGGGCCCGTCAGTGTCCGGCCGGTGCCGCCTGCGCCTTGGCCGAGCCGAACAGGGCCCGGACCCGCCGGGTGACCGGGGCCAGGACGAACTGCGCCACGGGGATCGTCAGGCCGCCGACCACGAGGCCGCCGAGGCCCGACAGGGTCGCGGTGGTGAGCCATTCGGCGGCCCCCGCCAGGCTCGGCACCGCGGCGGCCATCCATTTGGCCGCATCGTGGACGCGGTGGGCCGGGGCGGTGACGCCGAAATGCTCGAGGCCGTGCAGGAGGATGCCGCCGCCGACCCACAGCATCGCGGCGGTGCCGAGGATGGCCAGACCGCTGAGGAAGTACGGCATGCCGACGACGAGGGCCCGTCCGAAGCCCCGGGTCACCGGCCGCAGGGCACGGTCCGGGCCGGAGGCGGCCCCCGGCGTCGCGGCGCGCAGGCCGAGGAGGGTGGAAGCCGGGCGGTCGTTGGCGGCGAGCGCCACGCCGGCATCGTCCGCCTTCACGATGAGGGCGACGACGCCGTAGACCAGCAGCGTCACGCCGATGCCGACCACGGCGAGGATCGCCGCCTGGGTCACCGTCGATTCCGTGGTGAGGGAGGCGAGCGTCAGGGCCATCACCTCGGCCGAGAGGATGAAATCGGTCTGGATCGCGCCGCGCACGCGCTGATCCTCCTGAGCCTGGGCGTCCTGTGGACCGGTGGCGACCGTGTCCTCGGCCTGCGCGGGCGCGGGCACGAGGGCATGGAGGATCTTCTCGGCGCCCTCGTAGCAGAGGTAGAGCCCGCCGAGCATGAGCAGGGGCGTGATCACCCACGGCACGAGATAGCTCAGCAGCAGGGCGCCCGGCAGCAGGAACAGAAGCTTGTTCTTCAGGGAGCCCACGGCGATGCGCCAGACGATGGGCAGTTCGCGCGCGGCGGCGAAGCCCACGACGTAGCGCGGGGTCACGGCGGCGTCGTCGATGACGATGCCGAGGGCCTTGGTGCCGGCCTTGCCGGCCTGGGCCACCACGTCGTCGAGGGAGGCCGCCGCCACCCGGGCGAGGGCCGCGACATCGTCGAGAAGTGCCAGAAGTCCCACGCTCACGATCGATTTCCCCCGGCCCGTCGTTCCGCCCGAGACATGGCACAGCCGCGGGCGTCCGCAAACCGAACGCGGCGCCGACGAGGTCCGCCGGCCGGCCCCGAACCGTTGAACCGGGGCTGAACCGCGCCGTTCAGTCTCGGTCCGGAGCCATCCCGTAGATCGGTGACACCCCGAAAGGGCGCCCCCGAACACCACAGGCCACCACATGACCGACCTGCAGACCGCCACCGGCACCATCTGGGCCGTGTTCGGCCACCGCCTCGCCGTCGAGGGCCCAGACGGGCGGTTCCTCGCCGATCTCGGTCCCGAAGGGGCCAAAGGCCTGACCCTGACGCCCGGCGACACCGTGACGGTGACCGGCGAGCGCAAGCCCTCCGAGATCAAGGTGAGCCGCCTCATCCTCGGCGACGGTCCGGCCCGCCCCATCGCCTGGCCGGCCAAGGCCGACAAGCCCGGTCACGCCCCGGCCGATCCCGAAGCCGCCCTCGCCGCCGCCCGCAGGGCGGGCTACGCGCCGAGCGGCGAGGCCAGGCGCAAACCGAAGCATTTCGAGGTTCCGGCCACGAGGGGCGATGCGGCCTTCACCCTCCACGTCGACCTCGACGGGGCTGTGCGGAAAGCCGAGCCGATCCGCTCCGCATAGGAGCCCTTCAGCAGGCGGCGACGTTCACCGCGAGACCGCCGAGGGAGGTCTCCTTGTACTTGTCCTGCATGTCGGCGCCGGTCTGACGCATGGTCTCGATGACCTCGTCGAGGGAGACGCGGTGGATGCCGTCGCCGCGCAGGGCGAGGGATGCGGCCACCACCGCCTTGTTGGCCCCGAAGGCGTTGCGCTCGATGCAGGGGATCTGCACGAGGCCGCCGATGGGGTCGCAGGTCATGCCGAGATGGTGCTCCATAGCGATCTCGGCGGCGTTCTCGACCTGGGCCGGCGAGCCCCCGAGGAAGGCGGCGAACCCGGCCGCCGCCATGGCGGCCGCCGAGCCGACCTCGCCCTGGCAGCCGACCTCGGCCCCCGAGATCGAGGCGCGGGTCTTGATGAGGCCCCCGACGGCGGCCGCCGTGAGCAGGTAGTCGCGTCCCCGTGCCTCCGACCAGTCGGGGCAGAAGTCGCGGGCGTAGCGCAGGACCGCCGGCACGATCCCGGCCGCCCCGTTGGTGGGCGCCGTGACCACGCGGCCGCCGGACGCGTTCTCCTCGTTGACGGCCAGGGCGAACAGGCTGATCCAGTCGACGACCTCGTGGGCCGGGCGGGCGTTGCGCAGGCGGCCGGCCGTGAGATCCTCGTGCAGGCGCCGGGCCCGGCGGCGGACCTTGAGGCCGCCGGGGAGCTCGCCGCCCTGGCGCAGGCCCCGCTCGATGCAGGCGAACATGGCCTCCGCGATGGCATCGAGGCCCTGATCCACCGCGTCCGGGCCCCGGATCGCGCCTTCGTTCGCCCGCTGCACGGCGGCGATGGACAGGCCCGTGCGGGCGCAGACCGCCAGAAGTTCGGCGGCACTCGCGTAGGGCAGCGGGAACGCCGCCTCCGGCCCCGGCTCCGGGCCGGCCTCCGTGACGACGAAGCCGCCGCCGACGGAATAGAACACCTGCGTGTCGCGGGCCGCCCCGGCCGCATCGAGGGCGGAAAAGCGCATGCCGTTGGTGTGGAGCGGCAGCACCTCGGTGAAGTTGAAGACCAGATCGTGGGCGGGATCGAAGGCCGGGCCGCCGAGCCACAGGCGCTTTTCGCGGTTCAGTTCGGCGACCAGTCCCTCCACGGCGTCGGGATCGACGGTGTCCGGCGCGTGGCCGAGCAGCCCGAGGACGATGGCCACATCGGTGCCGTGGCCGCGCCCGGTCCAGGCGAGCGAGCCGAAGATCTCGGCCCGGATCCGCGCCGTGCCCGCCCCGCCCCGGACCCGCTCACGGAACCGGCGCGCGGCCACCATCGGCCCGACGGTGTGGGAACTCGACGGGCCGATCCCGATCTTGAAGAGGTCGAAGGCGCTGATCATCGGCTCGGGGTCCGTTCGGACGACAGGGGACCGGTCCCGGCATCCGACGCCGATTCAGGCCGGACCGACACCGGGCCCCCGGCCGCCTCAGCAGGAAACGGGCCGTCCGGTGCCGCGGCCACCGCCGCCTCCGGCCGGGTGGCGCGCCGCACCGTCGAGCGCGCGGCGTCGATGGCGATGGCGGCCGCACTCATGGTGCGGGCTTCCGTCGGCCGCTCCAGGGCATGGCGGGCGATCTCGCCGGCCAGATCGTCGATCTCCGCGGCCAGGGCGTCGAGGTGCCTGCGGTCGGGCGCATCCCGCACCCCGGCCCGGATGGCGAGGAGGCGGTCGGTCGCCTCCTCGACGCGCTCGCGGCGCACCCGGGACAGGCGCTGGCGAAGGGAGGCCAGGGCGGAGCCGAGGCCGCCGCCGAGGAAGGCCACGAGGTAGATCCAGGTCTCGTAGCGCTCGATGAAGCCCTGCTGCTCGCGCTCGAAGAAATCGATGGCGCCGGGGTGGATCGGCAGGCGCGCGCTGGTGGCGGCGGCCGTGGTCTCGTAGCTCGGGGCCAGCATGTAATCGGCGGCCGGCGTGGCGTTGGAGAGGCCGCTGCGCAGTTCGAACAGGTGCTGGGTCACGTCCGCCGCCACCGTGCGCGACAGGCCGGCCCGCGCCATGAGGCGGTAGGACGCCCCGATGGTGCGCACGTCCTCGGCCGGCACCTTCGGGGAACCGCCGAACAGGCCCGCCGGGATCGTTACCGCCTGGAGCCGGGGCATGCGCTCAATGATGGCGGTCCCGTCGGCGACATCGATGAACGCGACCTTGCGGCTGCGGCTCGCCGCCTGGACGATCCCGACGATGCGAAGGGCCGTCGGCGCCGCCGGCGCGATGACGGAGACGACGGCATCGACCCGCTTCTTCGCGAAGGCCTGGGCGAGGTCCTTTTCCTCCAGCTGCACCAGGGCGACGTGGCGGGCCGGAACGGGGCCGTCGGGGGCGTCGTCGAGGAGGGTGAGGCCGTAATGCTCCGCCAGGGCCTTGATCAGGGTGTGGTCGGCGTCGCGATGGGCCAGGATGGCGAGGCGTTTCCGGTCGAGGTCGGCGAACTCCGTGATCCCCGACGGCTCGGGCGAGGCGATGATCATGGCCTGGTCGCGCAGGATCGCCAGGGTCAGGCCGTTCTCCGGCAGGGCGACGTCGGGGCGCACCACGGCCAGATCCGCCCTGCCCGTCTGCAGGGCGGCGGCGGAGTCGCGCACGTCGTCGAAGGGCAGGACCCGGAGGCGGACTTCCTTGCGGCCCGCCGTCAGGGCGTCGGCATAGGCCCGGATCAGGGCGGGCTCGGTGCCGTCGCTCGGCGCCACGGCCACCGTCAGGGTGGTGGCGCGGGAGACGTAGAAGGCGCCCGCCGCCGCAAGCGCAAGGAGGATGGCGAGGGCGAGGAAGATCAGCTCGCGGCGGATGGGCAGGCCCGGAAGGGTCATCCGTGGATCGGGTCTCCTGGACAGTGCGGATGATACCGCCGCGGCGCCACTGCAACGTGCCGCGAAGCGGGACGGTTGCTGAGGCCCGGCCTCACCTTGTCAGGGACGGGCCGAATCGGCGATATCGGGGCCATGCGAATCCGCGCGCGCGTCGTCCTCAGTCTGATCCTCTGCCTGCCCTTCGGCGAGGTGGTGGCCGCCCCCGACGTGCCGGCCCTGGAGCGGGCCTGGACGGCGTGCGTGCGCGAGTCCTTCGCCGGGCAGCCGGCGATCCAGGGCAAGGCCGGCGCCCAGCGCAACGCCCTCGATGCCTGCAAGGACCGGGAAGACGCCTACGTCGCCGCCCTCATGGCCGAGCGCGCGACCGGGGACGGCACTCGGACCATGGCGACGCGCGCCCGGGAGTGGGCGGCCTCCATGGCCGCCTACGTGGTCGATCCGGTCTCGTCCTGGATCGCGATGCTGCGGCGCTGAGCGCCGCGCGGCTTCAGGCTTCCGATTCCGGCCGGTCGACGTTCTGCTCGGTCTCGTCGGCGGTGTAGCCTTCGAGCCAGTCGGCGCTGTTCTGCGAACCGGCCGGATACGGGTTGGCCTCGTCGGACCGGCCGGCGCGCTTGGCGGCCAGTCCCTCTTCCATCACCGTCTTCGATACGAATGCCATGGGGGTCCCTCGCTCAAAATTCGTCCGAGGGGTGAACACGGTTCAGGGCGTTTGGGTCCGTCCGGCCGCCACCCCCGTCGAGCCGAAGCCCCCGGCGCCGCGCCCGGAGCCGGCCTCCGCCGGCCCGTCCACCAGGGTGAAGCGCGGGCGGGTGATGCGGGTGAAGACGAGCTGGGCGATGCGGTCGCCGGGCGCGATCGTCAGGGCGGGTCCCGCCGGGTTGCGGTTCCAGGCCGAGATCATCAGCGGGCCGGTATAGTCGGCGTCGATGACCCCGACGCCGTTGCCGAGGACGAGGCCGTCGCGGTGGCCGAGCCCCGAGCGCGGGTAGATCAGCCCGCACCAGGACGGATCGCGGATCGCCAGGGCGAACCCCGCCGGGATCAGCACGGCCGGGGCCCGGGGATCGAGGGTCAGGGGCGCGTCGAGGCAGGCGTGGAGGTCGAGGCCGGCGGCCCCGGCCGAGCCCCAATGCGGGAAGCCCCAGCCGGTCAGGCGAGGGTCGGACAGGTGCAGATCGACGGCGAGTTCGGGCGGCGCGCTCACGCCGCCCGCGCCGCGATGGCGTCGGCCATGGCCACGACGCGGGCGGCGTCCACGGCGTGCAGGCGCTCGATCATCCGCCCCTCGAATTCCACCACGCCGCGCCGGGCGTTCGCCGGATCGGCGAAGACCGCCATGATGGCGCGGGCCTCGGCGACGGCCTCCGCCGTGGGCCCGAACACCGCGTTGGCGGGTTCGATCTGGCCCGGATGGATCAGCATCTTGCCGTCGAAGCCGCAATCGCGGCCCTGCTCGCACTCGGCGAGGAACCCGGCGGCGTCGCGAAACGCGTTGTAGATGCCGTCGATGACGTCGATCTCGTAGGCGCGGGCGGCGGCGACCACGTTCATCAGCCACGGCATCAGGGCCGGGCGGCCCGGCACGCCGAGGCGGACCCGGCTCGCCTTGGCGAGGTCGTTGGGGCCGACGATGAGGCAGGCGAGCCGGGTATCGACGTCGCGGGCCGAACTCGCGATCTCGGCGATGTGCAGGAGCGCCATCGGGCTCTCGATCATCGCCCAGACGCGGGTACGGTCCGGCGCCCCGAGGCGGCGCAGCCGGCTGCCCACGGCCACGAGCACATCGGGCCCGGTGACCTTCGGCACCAGGATGGCATCGGGGCCGGCGGGCGCGATGGCCGCGAGATCCGCCTCGCCCCACGGGGTATCGAGGGCATTGACCCGGACCACCACCTCGCGCCGACCGAACCGCTCCGCCCGGATCGCTTCGGCGACGGCGTGCCGTGCCTCGTCCTTGGCCTCGGGCGCCACCGCGTCCTCGAGGTCGATCATCACCACGTCGGTGGGGAGGTGGGCCGCCTTTTCGAGGGCTCTCGCATTCGAGCCCGGCATGGACAGGACGCTGCGGCGGGGGCGAATCTCGGTCATGACGGTCAACCCTATCGCGCGAATCCGGCGTTGGCCGGAGCGGTACCGCTCCCGGCTCCCCGATTCAAGGCGAGGGCTTCAAGGCGAGAGTCTCAGTCGCGCGGGCGGGTCGCCATGCGGGCGTCGCGGGCGACCTGCCGCTCGAACCGGCGCGGCGCGAGGTTTTCGCGGGACATGCGCCGCATCCCCAGCACCAGGAGGACGAGGGCCGCGACGGCGAACGGCCCGCCGACGACGAGGGCCCCGGCGACCTCGGAGCCGAGCAGGGCGCCGAGTCCCTTCACCAGGAAGACGACGAAGAGCATCAGGGCGGCGAGGACGAGGAGCGAAGCCGTGCCGAACGCCGCGACGAGACCGAGGATCGCCCGGATGTTGCCGTCGGTCTCGCGGCGCAGGAGCTCGAATTCGCCGCCGACGAGATCGGCGGCATGGCGCACACTGTCCCCCAACAGGGCGCCGAGTCCTTTGGCAGCCGGATCGCGCATCACACACCTCGCTCGTGCCCCGCAGGGGCCGAACGGTGCAACCGTGGCCGGGCGCGGGTGTTCCCGAGGATCAGGCGCCGGCCGCGTCGAGGCGCCTCGACTCGACGAAGGTTCGGCCGTCGGCGAAACGGTAGCTCACGCTCTCGGACAGGCGGCCGTTGGCCCGGATGAGGATCGCGGCCGGGCGGGCGAGTTCGTCGGCCCGATCGAGGGCTTCGGCGACGGTCAGGGGCACGTCGCGCCCGCCGCCGAACTGGCGCCACCACTGCACCGCCTTCTCGCGGGGGTACCCGGTCTGCTCCAGGGCGATCCGGACCCGGTGGGTCAGGCCGTCCTCCGTGCGGAACACCACGTCGAAGCTGCCGGAGGCGGCGTGGCGGACGAGCTGCCAGCCCCGGATGCCGCGCCAGACCGGTACGGCCCGCGACAGGATCGGATGCTCGTCCTCCGCCGCCGCCTCGTGGCTCGGGCCGGCCTCGTCCTCGGGCTCGACCCAGCAGCCCTCGCAGGTGCTGGCGTTGAGGGGAATGAGGGCGCCGCAGCCCGGACAGGCCTTCGCCCGCACCTCGCCCTCGCGGCCCTTGATGAGCGCCGCGCTGCGGGCGGTGACGATGTCGACGGGCCCGTGCATCCGCACCAGCCCGGCATAGTCGAGGATGAGGGCGTCGGTCTTGCCCGGCGCGGTGCGCAGGGCCCGGCCGACCTGCTGGACGTAGAGCCCCGTGCTCTGGGTCGGGCGCAGGAGCGCGATAAGGTCGACGCGGGGCACGTTGAAGCCCGTCGAGAGCACGCCGACGGAGGTGAGGCAGCGTACCCGGCCCTCACGAAACGCGCGCACGATCCGGTCGCGCTCGCGCTTGCCGGTCTCGCCCGTCACCATCTCGCAGGAAACCCCCTCCCCCCGCACGGCGTCGCGCACAGCTTCCGCGTGGGCCACACCGGCGCAGAAGGCGAGCCAGGCCCGGCGGTCGCGGCCGTAGCCGGCCATTTCCTCCACGGCCGCGCGGGTGATCCAGTCCTGGTTCACCGCCGCCTCCAGGGCGCTCGGGATGTAGTCGCCGCCGCGCTTGCCCACGCCGGAGACATCGAGCGCCGTGGCGGTGGCCTTGCAGATCAGGGGCGCGAGGTAGCCCTGGTGGATGAGGTCGCCGACATTGGCCTCGTAGACGATGCGCTCGAACAGGCGGCCCGCGCCCTCGTCGAGGCGGCCGCTGTCGAGGCGGTAGGGCGTGGCCGTGAGGCCGACGACGCGCAGGTCGAGCTTGGCGGCCCGCAGGGCGGCGAGGAAGCGGCCGTAGCGGGTCTCGGCGGCGCGCGGGATCAGGTGGGCCTCGTCCACCACCACGAGGTCGAAGGCGCCGATGGCATCGAGCCGGTTCCAGACCGACTGGATGCCGCAGAACAGGATCTGCGTGGCCGTCTCGCGCCGATTGAGGCCGGCCGAGTAGATTCCGGCCGGGGCGTCCGGCCAATACGCGAGGAGTTCGCGATGGTTCTGGGCGATGAGTTCGCGGGTGTGGGTGACGACGGCGATCCGCGCGCCGGCCGCGCGGGCGATGGTTTCCCGCACCAGGGCAGCGATGACGAAGGCCTTGCCGGCGCCCGTGGGCAGGACGATGAGGCCGTCGCCGGTCTCGTTGCGCCAGGACGCGTAGAGGGCGTCGAGGCTGGCACGCTGGTAGGGTCTGAGCTCCATCGCCGGGTTTCTACGGCGGTTCTTCGCGATGCGGAACGGCGAGCGGAGCAGGCCCCCTAGTCGGTGCCGCGCACCACGCGGGTGATCCCTTCCACCATCCCCTGCGACAGGCGCACGAACTGGCCCGTGCCGTGGCCGCGCCCGTCCAGCAGCTCGGCGAAGACGGGCTTGGCCGGTTCGTAGGCCAGCGCCGCCACGGGCCGGGTGTTGCGCCGCTTGGCCCGCAGGCGCTCGGCCAGCGCGTCGGGAACGAAGGGATCGCGCAAGGCGGGCATCTCCTGGCAGGGCCGTCCGGTCGGGCTCGGACCGGGCCTAAGCGCGCCGGGTTGCCGGGCTCTTAAGGCGGCCCCACGGAACTCCCCCTCACGCCACCGTGTTTCGCTCGGACTCAGCGGAGAAGAAAATTCATGTCGGACAGCGTGCTCGCCTCGGTCGCCTTTCCCTCCCTCGGCCTGGCCCGCGCGGCGCGCGACCGCCTCGCGCGGGCGGGGTTCGCCCGCAACAGCATCGACATCATCCGCCACGACGACGACTTCTCCGTCGCCATCAACACTCGCCCCGAGAACAAGGCCCGGGCCGAGCGCATCCTCACGGGCTCAGCCCTGGCCGACGACCTGCGCCGCACCGGCGATTCCGTGGTGTCGGCGGTCAACGGCAATCGCGGCCTCGCCCTCGGACTGGCGGCCCTGGCGGGATTCGCGCTGTTCGGCCTGACGCGGCGTCGGTGAGACGGCGGCCTCAGGCGGCCAGGGTCGTGGCGAGATCGCCGACCCGCCGCAGATCCGCGACGAAGGCCGCGTAGGCCTCGTCCTTCGCCCCGTCCGGCAGCCTCAGCAGGTAGGACGGGTGCACGGTGATGAACCCGGCGTAGCCCTTGCCGAACTCCGCCGGCCCCCGCGCCCGGGTGACGGGGATCGCCCGGCCGGCGAGAGCCAGGACGGCGGTGGCGCCCAGCGCCACCACGAGGCGGGGGGCGACGAAGTCGAGTTCGCGCTCCAGCCACCAGCGGTAATGGCTGACCTCGCCGGCGGTGGGGTTCTGGTGGATGCGGCGCTGACCGCGCTGCTCGAACTTGAAATGCTTGACCGCATTGGTGAGGTAGGCGTCGCCCCGCACGATCCCGGCTTCCGCCATGGCCCGGCCGAGGAGCTGGCCCGCCGGCCCGACGAACGGGCGGCCCTGGCGGTCCTCCTGATCCCCCGGCTGCTCGCCGACGAACGCGATGGCGGCCCCCACCCGTCCTTCGCCCAAAACCGCCTGGGTCGCCCCCGGCACCAGGGGCTCGGAACGGCGGATGATGGCGTTCAGGGCGTCGAGGGAATCCGGGGCCTGATCGGCCATGGCGGCCACGGCCCGGACGGGATCGCGCTTGATCGCCTTCTGCGGCGCCCGCTCGATCATCGATTCCGTGCGCGAGGCCGCCGCCCGGACGAGGCCCGGAATCGCGGCGGTTTCGGGCATGTTGCGCCAGTACTTCTTCGGCATTTCGGCCCGCATGGCGGCGAGATTGGTGCGGGCGGGGTTGAAGGTGCTTTCATAATAGTCGCGCCAGCCCGCCTCGAACCCGTCGCTGGCGGGCGCGTCCTCGCGCCGTCCGGGCGGGCCGAAGGTCAGGGTTTCGGTATCCCACCGGGCCGAGCCCTCCGGCGTGAGGATCGTCCAGTGCAGACTTCGGAAACGGCCGACGAAGAACGGGGCGGCCGCCTCCAGGATGTGGTGGTCGGGCTCGAACCAGGCGACGAAGCGCTCGGGCCCCTCCCCCTCCACCCGGCGGAAGCGCAGGAAGGCGTGCATCTTGTGCAGGTCGCGGGCGATGGCCTTCGCCATGCGCTCCAGGCGATGGACCAGGGGATCGCTCGAGACCTCCAGTAGGCGGCGCTCGCCCCGGAGGACCCGCCAGATCAGGGCGTAGAGCAGGGCGTAGCGCTCGGGATCGCGGTGCGGCACCACGCGGGCGACGAGGTCGCCGACCCCGCGCGGCAGGGCGAGCGGCGGGGCGTCGGTCGCCGCGTCCGGGGCGCCGAACAGGCCGGGCGCCTCGCCGACGGACCAGACCACGCGCTCGGGCGGGACGGCGGCGGCGGCCAGACGCCGGACGGCGGCGCGGAACCCGGCACCATCCGCTCCGGCGCCCAGCGACACCGCCCGCGGTCCGGTCCCGAACAGGTCGTCCGGCTCCATCCTCAGAACAGGCTCAGCTGCTTCGGCGGGTCGGCGAGGCGGGCGCGGAGATCGAGGCGGTCGGTGAGGCCGCCGCTGGGATGGTAATCCTCCGCGATGAGGAACGGCCGGGCGCGCTTGAGGCCGGAGGTGAGGCGGGCGACGTCCTCCAGGCGCAGGCGGGTGTGGCGCCGCGCCCGCACGATCTTGTCCACGGCCCTGGCGCCGAGGCCCGGCACCCGCAGGAGCCATTCCCGGTCGGCCCGGTTCACGTCGAGGGGGAAGTGCGACCGGTGCTTCAACGCCCAGGCGAGCTTCGGGTCGACGTCGAGGGCGAACATGCCGTCCTCCGTGGCGTCGGCGACGTCGTCCGGCGTGAAGCCGTAGTACCGCAGCAGCCAGTCGCCCTGGTAGAGCCGGTGCTCGCGCTGGAGCGGGGGCGACTTCAGGGGCAGGATGGTCGAGCCGTCGGGGATCGGGCTGAAGGCGGAGTAGTAGACCCGCTTCAGGTTGAACGAGCCGTAGAGATGCGCGCTCTTGCGCATCAGCGCCTCGTCGGTGGTGGCGTCGGCCCCGACGATGACCTGGGTCGATTGCCCGGCCGGCGAGAACCGGCGTTTTTCGGCCTTCGCCTGCGTGATCCGCTCGCCGATCTGCTGGATCGCGTTTTGGATGATCGTGCCGTTCTTCTCGGGCGCCAGCCGCTCCAGGCTCACCTCCGTCGGCAACTCGACGTTGATGGAAAGCCGGTCGGCATAGAGCCCCGCTTCCTCGATCAGCCACGGGCTCGCCTCGGGGATCGACTTCAGGTGGATGTAGCCGCGAAAACCATGGTCGCGCCGCAGCGATTTCGCCACCCGCGTCAGCAGCTCCATGGTGTGGTCGGGCGACTTGATGATGCCCGACGAGAGGAACAAGCCCTCGATGTAGTTGCGCTTGTAGAACTCCACCGTGAGGGTCACGACCTCCTCGACGGTGAACTTCGCGCGCTCAACGTTGGACGAGCGGCGATTGACGCAATAGGCGCAGTCGAACAGGCAGTAATTCGTCAGCAGGATCTTCAGGAGCGAGATGCAGCGCCCATCCGGGGTGTAGGCGTGGCAGATGCCCGCCCCCGTGGTCGAGCCGAGTTCGCCCTTGCCCGCCGTGCGCTTCGGGGCCCCCGACGACGAACACGAGGCGTCGTATTTGGCGGCATCGGCGAGGATGCGCAGCTTCTTCGCGAGGGTTTCGTCCATGGATAGGAGATGCGCCCCGTTCGTGGTTCGTTCAATTTATTCCGGAGAAAATCGCCGCCGTGTTCGCTGCCGGATCGTCGCAGGCTCACGGGTCCGCGTCCGGCTCCATCTCCGCCTCGACGATGCGGCGGGCGAGCCCGTAGGCGAAGCCGGCCCGGGCCATGGCGGCGAGGTCGCGGTCGCGGTGGGCCTCGCGGGTGCCGGGCCGGCGCCACGGCCCGAGACGCCGGCGCCGGGCATAGGCGGCCGCCGCCGTCTCCTCGGTGTCGGTCCCCTCCGCGTCCGCCTCGTCGCGCTCCGCCGCCATGGCGTCGGCGACGAGGTCGCGCGACACGCCCTTTGCGGCGAGCTTGGCCGAGAGGGCCCGGGCCGAGGTGCCGCGCCGGCGCAGGGCCGCCATCCGGCCGGCGGTGAAGCGCGCGTCGTCGACGAGACCGGCGCTCACCGCCCGGGCCACCACGGCCTCGATGGCCTCGGCGTGCGCGGACGGGTCCTCGCCGCGCAGGCGGCAGCGTTTCTCCACCCGGCGCTGGAGGGTCCGCCGCAGCATCGCCACGGATGCGCTGTAGCGCTCCAGGTAATGCAGGGCCGCCCGCTCCAGATAGGCGGCGGTCACGGGCGGGGTCGGCTTGGGTGAAGTCGAACCGCTCAGCGCCGGTCTGGGATTTGCAACGTTCGAGGCCTTCATCTGTTCTTTACGCTTCGGACAGGTTTTCGGTTCAGGTTCGTCCGGATGATCCGACCCGGATGGTGATGATGGGCGAGGGCTCGAGCATGCTATGCCGGCATTCCTCCTGAGACGCGAATGGCTCCTCGTCGTGCTGGCCCTCGGCCTCGCGGCTTTGGCCGGGGCGGTGGTGTACCTGTCGCGCCCGACGACGCTGACCGTGGCCGTCGGCCCGCGCGACGGTGCCGAGGCGACCCTGCTCCAGACCTACGCCCGGGCGCTGGCCCGTGGCCACGAGGATGTCCGCCTCAAGGTCGTGCCCTACGACGACGTGCGCGATTCCGCCGAGGCCCTCCAGCGCAGCGAGGCCGACCTCGCCGTGGTGCGCCCGGACGTCCTCCTGCCGGAGAACGGCCTGACGCTCGCGATCCTGCACGACGAGGCGCTGCTCATCGTGGCCCCCGCATCGGCCGCCATCGAGAGCTTTCCGGACCTGTCGCGCAAGCGCCTCGGCATCGTCGAGCGCCATCAGGCCGACGTGCCGTTCGTGACCAACCTGCTGGGCTTCTACGACTTCACCGCCGAACCCCTCGGGGAGGCCGGAGCGGACAAGCCGATGGGTCCCGCCCGCGTCGCCCTGGTGCCGCTGAAGCCGGCGGATGTGACGAGTGCCGTACAGGAGGGCCGCGTCGATGCCGTGGCGGTCATCGCGGCCCCGGCCTCGAAGGCCGCCATCTCCACTGTACGCGCCGTGGAGGCGGCTTCCACCGAAAAGCAGGTGACTTTCGTCTCGGTGCCCGACGGCGAGGCCATCATCCAGCGGATGCCCGAGCTGCAATCGGTGACGATTCCCGCCGGCACCTTCGGCGGCCGTCCGAAGCGGCCGGAGGAGGACGTGAAGACCGTCGGCGCCTCCTACCGGCTCATGGCCCGGGGCAGCATCAGCCGCTTCACCGTCGCCTCCGTGACCCAGCACCTGTTCGAGTGGCGCTCGAAGCTCGCGCCGCAGGCCCCCATCGCCAAGCTGATGAAGGCCCCGGATTTCGATTCGAGCGTCGCCGCCACCAGCGCGCGCCTGCCCAACCATCCCGGCGCGGTGGATTATTTCGAGCGCGAACAGCAGACCCTGTTCGAGCGCTACGAGGATTACATCTACCTCCTGGCCTTCTTCGGCGGCACCATCGGCTCGGGCATCGCCTGGCTCGGCCAGCGCCTCGCCCGCGAGCGGCGCGAGCGCATCGACGTGGTGCTCGACCGCCTCCTCGACCTCCTGCGCGAAGTGCGCGGCGCCCGCACCCAGGACGACCTCGACGGCCTCGTGCGCGAGACCGACAGCCTCGTCGCCGACGTGGTCCAGCACGCCCGGGCCCGCAACATCGACACCCGCACCATCAGCGCCCTGATCCTCGCCATCGATGCGGTCCACGCCGCCGTCAACGACGCGCGCCGGACCCTGGACGGGCGCGAACCGGAGGCCACGCGCAACGCGGCCCGGACCCGAACGGCGCGCCTCCTGGCCCTCAACACGCCGGCGGCCGAGTAGCGGCGCGAGCCCCCGGGGTCGAAGCGAACCCACGCGCGGTCGAGCGGCTACGGCTCGCCGTCATCCCCCAGGGCCCGGAGAATCTCCAGGGCCCGGCGGCGCCCCTCGGGCGTCCTGATCCGGGACCAGAGCCGCAGGCATTCGTTCGCGTCCGCGACGCTGCCCGGCGTCGTCGGCTCGATGTAGAAATATTCCGTCGGCAGGTTGAGCGTCTCGGCGATCATGCGCAGGCGTGCACGAATCTGCGCGTCAGGGTCTTCGGTCATGTTTCCCGGCCATAAAGTCGCACCGCATGAACTCCATAATGGGTTGCGAATCTTATCAAAACACAGGATCGGTTGGCTGTATGATCAGCGGTCACACACGCGATACATCCTCGATGACGCTGGATTGAGGCAGGAGTCGCACGTGATCTTCGCAATCGATCCGATTGGGTCTTTAAGTCATATCAGTCAGGAATGGACCAAGCTCACGGGGCAGACCGTCGCGGCCGCCCTGGACCAGGGTTGGCTGTCGTGTGTCCACGACCAGGATCGCCCGGTGGTGAAGGATGTGTTGACGCGGGCGGCCGAGAGGACCTCCGAATTCAGCGTCCGGTTCCGCCTCTGCTCGACGGACGGCAGTCGGCGCTGGATCGGCGCCGGCGGCGTTCCCTCGTTCGGGCCGCCGGACCGCACCTTCCTCGGCTACCTCGGCTCGATGACCGAACTGGTGCCGGACCCGGCCAACGCCCTGCAGACCTACGGACAGATCGGCCGCTTCATCCCGCCCCCCGCCCACCCGGCGACGATTACGAACGATCATCTGGAATCGATCGCCGACCATCTTCTCATCGCCAACGCGATGATCGAGGACGACGGCGCGAAGGCCGCCCTGCCCGGTTTGCGCCAAGCCCTGTACGAGGTCGGGCGGGCCCTCGCCCGCAAGGTCGACGCCGAGCGGACCCTGAACTGAACCGCAGCCACCGACGGAGCGGCAGACGTCCCGCATCCGGGGGAAGGCCACCGCCCGGATGCGGCCGCGGTGCCGATCCCCGAAGCCGTGGCGGCCACGCGGCCCCTCGCGCAACCCAGTGTTTCGCGAGGCTTTCACCCATGCGGGGCGCCGCCTCACGGACGGTACGCGCCGCGCCAGCGGCTTCGCGCGACCACGCTCCCTCGACGATCAAGATCCTGTCGATGATGGGCGCGATCCTGAGCGTAGGGAAGCGGGTGCGGTGAGACCGGACCTCGACGAACCCGACCGCGCGACGGCGTTCGTCCGCCGTTCGGCATTAAGGTTTTGTTGGCAATGTTTGTATAGGAACGGGTAAATGTCTCAAGGAGCCGGCCTATGCGTGTCCTACTGATCGAGGACGATGCGTCCGTCGCGCAAAGCATCGAATTGATGCTGAAGTCCGAACGGTTCAACACCTACACCACCGACCTCGGTGAGGAAGGGATCGATCTCGGCAAGCTCTACGATTACGACATCATCCTCCTCGACCTGAACCTGCCCGACATGTCGGGCTACGAGGTGCTGCGCGCCTTGCGGGTGTCGAAGGTCAAGACCCCGATCCTCATCCTCTCCGGCATGGCCGGCATCGAGGACAAGGTGAAGGGCCTCGGCTTCGGTGCCGACGACTACCTGACGAAGCCGTTCCACAAGGACGAGCTCGTCGCCCGCATCCACGCCATCGTCCGCCGTTCGCAAGGCCACGCCCAGTCGGTGATCACCACCGGCGATCTCATCGTCAACCTCGACGAGAAGACCGTCGCCATCGGCGGCAACCGCGTGAACCTCACCGGCAAGGAGTACCAGATGCTGGAACTCCTCGCCCTGCGGAAGGGCACGACCCTGACCAAGGAGATGTTCCTCAACCATCTCTACGGCGGCATGGACGAGCCCGAATTGAAGATCATCGACGTGTTCATCTGCAAGCTGCGCAAGAAGCTCGCCAACGCTTCGGGCGGCCAGAACTACATCGAGACCGTCTGGGGCCGCGGCTACGTCCTGCGCGACGGCGTCGCCGAGATGCGCGCCATCGCCAGCTGAGACAGGACGGTGGTGCGGGGAACGCATCGCCGTCCGCCTGTGCGGCGGCGGATATCCGCCGAACGCAACAACCGGTCGGGCTCGGCGCGGTTGCCATGAGGCCCGCACGGGTGACACGGATCGTCCCGTTGCACCGCCGTGCTCAGGGCAGGTTTCAACCCTGCAACCTCCCTTGCTCTCCGCCCACTCTGACCCCATCGAACGCGGATGCCGCCCGCGCACACGAAAAAGGCCCGGTCGCCCGGGCCTTTTTCGTGTGCACAACGACGGAAGAGCGTGGGGACGATCAGCCCTTGCGGGCGCTGGCGCCCCGGCGGCGCAGGCGCACGATCACCTCGACGCCGGCGATCTCCATGCCCTCGGGGGCATCGGGGAGCGAATCGACGGTGATGCCGCAATCCGGCATGTCGAGGACCTGACCTTCCTCTTCGAGGAAGAAGTGGTGGTGCTCGCTCGGATTGGTGTCGAAATACGCCTTCGATCCGTCGAGGGCGAGCTGACGCAGGAGGCCGGCTTCCGTGAACTGGTGCAGGGTGTTGTAGACCGTGGCGAGCGAGACCGGCACCTTGGCGCGCATGGCCTCGTCGTAGAGCATTTCCGCCGTGAGATGGCGGTCTCCGCGGCCGAACAGGAGCCAGCCGAGGGACAGGCGCTGGCGGGTCGGTCGCAGGCCGGCCCGGCGCAGGCGATCGCGCAGGTCGGACAGGGGACAGCCACGCCGACCGGCGACGTCACCCGACGGAATGGAGGTCCGTGCGTTCAGCATGGCCTGCAACGGCTGCATGTTCGGAATCGCGGTGGCTGACATTTCACCCAAACTTCGGTCTTCACATCTGCGTTTATACGGAACCCGCCGCGTTGCCGCAAGCCGAGGTCAGGGGCCCCGACGCCGGCAAGCCCGGCTGTGAGCGCATATCCCCCCTCCCCGCGCCCGGCATCCGCACGCGCCATGGCGCAGTCGCGGGCGCAGTCGTTTCGAGGCGCGATCCGGCACAGCTTTGAGGCGCACCGGCCCTGTGTTAACGAAGCGCCGTTTTCCGGCCCGTTCCGCCGTCGCGGAACGGCTCTTCCCGCGCGGCGGATGCCAGCCCGTCACAGATCCCCCTCCTCAGAGGACCGATCCGCTCATCATGTCTTCCGCTTCCGATCCCACCGCACCCACCGGCACCCCGGCCCCCGCCCGGGCGACGCAGTACTCCTACGAGGACTTGCTGGCCTGCGGGCGCGGCGAGCTGTTCGGGGCCGGCAATGCCCAGCTGCCCCTGCCGCCCATGCTGATGTTCGACCGCATCGTTTCCATCGGGGCCGAGGGCGGCGCCAACGGCAAGGGCCACGTGCTGGCGGAATTCGACATCCGACCGGACCTCTGGTTCTTCGGCTGCCACTTCAAGAACGATCCGGTGATGCCCGGCTGCCTCGGCCTCGACGCCCTGTGGCAGCTCGTCGGCTTCCACCTCGGCTGGCTCGGCGCCCCCGGACGCGGCCGGGCCCTCGGCGTCGGCGAGGTCAAGTTCACCGACCAGGTGCTGCCCACGGTGACCAAGGTGGTCTACGGCATCGACATCAAGCGGGTGCGCCTCGGCAAGCTCGTGCTCGGCATCGCCGACGGCTGGCTCGAGGCCGACGGCACCCGCATCTACGAGGCCAAGGACTTGCGCGTCGCCCTGTTCCAGGCGCAAGGCTCGCCGGCCGCCTGAGGCGAAACGGTTGAGATCGGCGCGCCAGCGTCCTAACTGACGACGACAGGGTGCCGTCCGAAGCACCGGCGGCGGAGAAGAAGCGGTCCATGCGGCGTGTCGTGATCACCGGGATGGGCATCGTCTCGTCCATCGGCAACAACACCGACGAGGTCCTGGCCTCCCTGCGCGCGGCCAAGTCCGGCATCGCCCATTCGGATTCGTATGCCGAGCATGGCTTCCGCAGTCAGGTGGAAGGCCGGCCGAGCCTCGATCCCGAGGGCATCGTCGACCGCCGCGCCATGCGGTTCCACGGCGGCGGCACCGCCTGGAACCACGTCGCCATGGATCAGGCGATCCGCCAGTCCGGCCTCGAGGCCGGCGACATCTCCAACGACCGCACGGGCATCATCATGGGCTCGGGCGGCCCGTCGACGAAGGTGATCGTCGAATCCGCCGCCATCGCCGTCGAGAAGGGGCCGAAGCGCGTCGGCCCGTTCGCGGTGCCGAAAGCCATGTCGTCCACCGCCTCGGCGACCCTGGCGACGTGGTTCAAGATCAAGGGCGTGAACTATTCCATCGCCTCGGCCTGCGCGACCTCGAACCACTGCATCGGCAACGCCGCCGAGATCATCCAGGGCGGGCGCCAGGACATCATCTTCGCCGGCGGCTGCGAGGACCTCGACTGGACCCTGTCGGTGCTGTTCGACGCCATGGGCGCCATGTCGTCGAAGTACAACGACACCCCGGCGAGGGCGTCGCGCGCCTACGATGCCAACCGCGACGGCTTCGTCATCGCCGGCGGCGCCGGCGTGCTGGTGCTGGAGGAGTACGAGCACGCCAAGGCCCGCGGGGCCACCATCTACGGCGAGATCGCCGGCTACGGCGCCACCTCCGACGGCTACGACATGGTCGCCCCCTCCGGCGAGGGCGCCGTGCGCTGCATGCGCCAGGCCATCGGCGGCCTCAAGGGCGCGCCCATCGACTACATCAACCCGCACGCCACCTCGACGCCCGTGGGCGACGAGAAGGAGATCGAGGCCATCCGCGAGGTGTTCGGCCGCGGCGACGCGTGCCCGCCGATTTCGGGCACCAAGTCCCTCACCGGCCACTCCCTCGGCGCCACCGGCGTGCAGGAGGCGATCTACTCCCTCCTGATGATGAACAACGACTTCATCTGCGAGAGTGCGCATATCGACGAGATCGATCCGGCCTTCGCCGACATGCCGATCCTGCGCGAGCGCCGCGACGGGGCCAAGCTCGGTCACGTCCTGTCGAACTCCTTCGGCTTCGGTGGCACCAACGCCACCCTGGTGCTGAAGAACGTCGACGCCTGAGACCGTCGGAACCCCCGGACTCCGGCTGCGTTTTCCCTGCAACACGCAAGGATAAAGCGCATGCTGTGGTTCACCCTGGGCACCGTCGGTGGATTGGCCGTCACCGGTCTCGCGGCGGTCTATGCCAAGCAGGCCCTGATCGACTGGGCCCGCGCCGACACGAACGGATATTTCTAGGCCGTCCGTCGCCCCGAATTGGACAGGTCCGCGACCCGCACGCTAAGCCCATCCCCAGGGATGAGTGCGGCGGCCAATCGCGGCCACGTCCACGGGGAAACGCATGACGGGTTTGATGACGGGTAAGCGCGGCCTCATCATGGGGGTCGCCAACAATCATTCCATCGCCTGGGGCATTGCCTCGGCCCTGCACAAGCACGGTGCCGAACTCGCATTCACCTATCAGGGGGAAGCCCTCGGTCGTCGCGTCGCTCCCCTCGCCGCATCCCTCGGGTCCGACACCGTCATTCCTTGCGACGTTGAGGATATCGCCAGCGTCGACGCGGTGTTCGCCGCCCTGGACGCGCGTTTTCCCGACGGGATCGATTTCGTCGTCCACGCCATCGGATTTTCCGACAAGAACCAGCTCAAGGGCCGCTACGTCGATGTGACCACCCGCGAGAACTTTTCGCGGACCCTGGCCATCTCGTGCTTCTCGTTCACCGAGATCGCCCAGCGCGCGGCCAAGCGGATGCCCCGCGGCGGCTCGCTCCTCACCCTGACCTACGGCGGCTCGACCCGGGTCATGCCGAACTACAACGTCATGGGCGTGGCCAAGGCCGCCCTGGAGGCGTCGGTGCGCTATCTCGCCGGCGACCTCGGCCCGGACGGCATCCGGGTCAACGCCCTCTCGGCCGGCCCGATGCGGACGCTCGCCGGGGCCGGCATCGCCGATGCCCGGCTCATGTTCAATCACCAGAAGGCCCACGCCCCCCTGCGGCGCACGGTGACCCTGGAGGAAGTCGGCGGTTCGGCGGTGTACCTCGTGTCCGACCTGTCCGGCGGCGTCACCGGCGAGGTCCACTTCGTCGATTCCGGATACAACATCATCTCGATGCCGCGCCCGGACGTCCTTCAGGCCCAGGACGAGGCCGGCGTCATCGACGCCACCGCCTGAAACCGTCCCGTGATCCGAGGATCACGGGACGATGTTCCGTGTGGGCCGTTCCGCACCGTTTCGCCATGCTCCGGAGGTGCGGCCCTCCCCTTCCGGGGAGGGACGCGTCTACGGATCAGTCTTCGGCGTCCACGGGGGCGTCCCGGTGGTGGGACATGGGAAGCGGCGTCCCGAGCCGATGCGACGCGGGCCGGATCATTTCCTCCGACGGGATCAGGGCGATGCTGGTCGAGACGAGGCCCGCCATGGCGCGCACGTCCTCGGATTGGCGTGGATCGCGGGAAACGGCAGCGGCCTCGCGCTCGAGACGCATGTTGCAGGCCTTCGACGGCAGACCGCCCGACGGCGTACAGGCATCGTGCCGGGCGCAGGCCGCGTCGAGGGCATCGATGGGCGGCAGCGGTGCATTGTTGCCGGGGCCGCAATAGTTGCCGTGGACCAGCAGGGGCCTGTCGAGGCCGTGTGCCGGCTGTGCCGCGGCGGGCAAACCCAGGGACAGGAGCAGCAGGAACGGTGCGGTGCGGGTGATGATCATGGTGCTTGGGCCATCTCTCGAGCAAATCACCCCCTCAGGTGATCTGGTACGCCAGCGTCCCCAAGGAGCAGCCGGCGTTGTCTCAAGCCTTTAGCCTGACGGGGGTTCCGCATTGCGGGATCGACCCGCCGTCGCAGGTGGAAGTCCAGACGCGTCCGGTTCGACGCCGAGGCTAGTCTTGAGGGCGACGCCCGTCACACCGCGCTGCAGGGCCTCGCGGGCGAGCCGGACCAGGGTGTCGGCGGCGCGGTCGATGGACAGGCCGCCCCGGTCGTGGATGTTGGAGATGCAGTTGCGCTCCGAGTCGCGCCGGCCCGGGCGCGGTCCATAGGTGACGTAGATCCCGAGGCTGTCGGCGACGCTGAGGCCGGGGCGCTCACCGATGAGGACGGCGCACAGGCGCGCGCCGAGCATTTCTCCGATGGGGTCGCCGATGGCGACGCGGGCCTGGCTCGCCACCACGACGGGGCCGACCGAGAGCCCGTCGAGGCGCGCGAGGCAGGCATGGATCAACGGGGCGGCCTGGCTCTGCACCGCCATCGCCGACAGGCCATCCGCCACGACGAAAACGAGATCGACGCCGTCCGCCGCGCCGTGGAGGGTGCTGTCCGGGTCGAGGGTGCGGCCGAGGTCGGGCCGGCGCAGGTAGGTCGCGCGGTCGGGGGCGGCGCTGCGGACGCGCACCACCGGATGGGGCCGCAACGCGTCCTCCAGGGCCGCGACGTCGAGGGCGGCGTGAACGGCGTCGCGGGCCCTGGCATGGGCGAGCTGGAAGTCGAGCACCGCCTCCAGGGGCATCGCGTCGCCCCGGCGTCCGAGGCCGATGCGGGCGGAGGTCGCCGACCGGAGGGCCGCCCAGCGGTCGGCGGCGGTGGCGGGCGTGCCGTCGCTCATGGTGAACCTCTCCTCCGATCCAGCCGCATCATACCACTCGGCTCGCGCGGTCCATGAGGCGGGTCAGGCTCGGGTGGCGGGGTTCGAGCTCGCGGATGCCGCCCTCCGGCGTGGTCATGCCCATCTGGTCGAGCCATGCCTCGAACTCGGGGGCGGCGCGGACCCGCAGGGTGGTGCGCAGGGTCAGCACATCGTGGAACGACAGGCTCTGGTAGTTGAGCATGATGTCGTCCGAGCCCGGCACGGCGATGAGGAAGCTGCACCCGGCCACCGTCAGCAGGGTCATCAGCCCGTCCATGTCGTCCTGGTCGGCCTCGGCGTGGTTGGTGTAGCAGACGTCGCAGCCCATCGGCAGGCCGAGCAGCTTGCCGCAGAAATGATCCTCCAGGCCGGCGCGGGCGATCTGCTTGCCGTCGAAGAGATATTCCGGGCCGATGAAGCCCACCACGGTGTTGACCAGGAGCGGCCGGAAGGCGCGGGCGACGGCATAGGCGCGGGCCTCCACCGTCTGCTGATCGACGCCGTGATGGGCGTCGGCCGACAGCGCCGCGCCCTGGCCGGTCTCGAAATACATGACGTTGTCGCCCACCGTCCCGCGCTTCAGGCCGCGGGCCGCGTCGTGGGCCTCGGCCAGCACCGCGAGATCGACGCCGAAGCCGCGGTTGGCCGCCTCGGTGCCGGCGACCGACTGGAACACGAGATCGACGGGGGCGCCGCGCTCCAGGATGGCGAGGGCGTTGGTGACGTGGGTCAGCACGCAGGTCTGGGCGGGAATCGCGTAGTGCTGGCGCAGCTCGTCGAGCATGGTCATCAGCGCGCCGGCGTTCTCGACGCTGTCGGTGGCGGGGTTGATGCCGATGCAGGCGTCCCCCACGCCGTAGAGCAGGCCGTCGAGGACGGAAGCCGCGATGCCGCGCGGGTCGTCGGTGGGGTGGTTGGGCTGCAGCCGCGTGCCGAGGCGCCCGGGCAGGCCGATGGTGGTGCGGAACGCCGTCACCACCCGGCACTTGCGCGCCACCACGATGAGGTCCTGGGCCCGCATCAGTTTCGACACCGCCGCCACCATTTCGGGGGTCAGGCCCGGCGCTAGGGCGGCGAGGACCGCGGAGGTGGCCGCGTGGGACAGGAGCCAATCGCGAAAACCCCCGACCGTGAGGTGGGCCACGGGGGCGAAGGCGGCGGCATCGTGGGTGTCGATGATGAGCCGGGTGACCTCGTCGTCCTCGTAGGGGACCAGAGCCTCGGTGAGGAACACCCGGAGCGGCAGGTCGGCGAGAACGCGACGGGCCGCGATCCGCTGGGCATCGCTCGCGGCCGCCAGCCCCGCCAATTCGTCGCCCGAGCGCCGGGGCGAGGCCGCGGCGAGCACGTGTCGGAGGTCGGAAAAGCTGTAGCGCTCGCCGCCGAGGTCGCACCGGTAGGCCATGGCCCTGTCTCCCGCACCGGAGGCCTACGAAGCCACAGCCCGGGGCACGTGTCGAGGCGGCCCGGATTCTCGGGCGGACCGCGCGATCCGTCACGGGCGATCAGTAATGCGGGGGCGGCGGCTCCGGCGCATGGGTGCCGGGGCGGCTTCCCGCCTCTTCCATCTCCTCCGCCAGCTTCGCCATCCGCCGCGTGAGGGCGTCGATCTGGCGCCACTGCGCGGTGATGGTGGCGTTGAGGTCGTCGATGACCGCATCCTGCTCGGTCAGGCGCATCTCCAGGGCGTCGATGCGGAGGCCGAGGTCGGGGTCGCTCATCTCGGGGTCGCTCATCGCAGGGTCGCTCATCGCAGGGTCTCCGGGGCGTGGTCGGGCCGCTCCACGAGGGCGGGACCGAGGGCGATGCGGCCGTCGAAGACGAAGCAGTCGCCCGTCCAGCGGTTTTCGGAGTCCGGCACCGTCTCGAGGTAGCGCAGGATGCCGCCCGCCAGGGTGTGGACCTCGGCGAACCCGCGGGCGCGCATGTAGGCCCCGGCCTTCTCGCAGCGGATGCCGCCGGTGCAGAACATCGCCACCTTCGGGTGCGCCGCCGGGTCGAGCCCGTCGACGTAGGCGCGGAAGTCGCCGAAGCGCTTCGTGCCCGGATCGACGGCCCCGGGAAAGCTCCCGAGCGCCACCTCGAAGGCGTTGCGGGTGTCGATGAGCAGCAGCCCCGGCGTGTCGAGGAGCCCGTTCCAGGCCTCGGGGGCGACGGGCGTCGCCGGGGCCAGGGCCGGGTGGGTGGCGCCGCCGTCGAAGGTCACGATCTCGGGCTTCACCCGGACCTTGAGGCGCCCGAACGGCGGCGCGTCGGCCGAGGACAGTTTGACGTCGAGGTCGCCGAGGCGTCCGCCGAAC
Organism: Methylobacterium sp. Leaf99; assembly: GCF_001422375.1. Taxonomy (GTDB): domain Bacteria; phylum Pseudomonadota; class Alphaproteobacteria; order Rhizobiales; family Beijerinckiaceae; genus Methylobacterium. The sequence goes on from NZ_LMMU01000001.1 coordinate 672,578, forward strand.
AGCGGCCCGGTGCGGAGGGCATCAAGGAACGTCGCGACGGCGCCGGCTTCGCCCGCCACCGTGCCGTTGATCCCCTCGCGGGCCAGCAGCAGGGTGCCGGTGATCCGGAGATCCCGGCACAGGGCTTCGACGGGCGCGCGGACCGCGGCGGCATCCGGCAGATCGACGAAGCGGTAGAGGGCGGCGACGGTGAGCATCGCGACGGCATAATCCGGGGGCGTGCCAGGGGCAAACGAGACGGGCGATCCCTACCGGGAGGGCGCCGGGATCCGGCGCAGGACGAAGGTGACGCCCACCTCCGGATCGCGGCGCCAGCGACCGTCCCCCGTGGGGATGAGGTTGACCGTGTGCCCGCGCCGGGCGTTCAGGACGAGCCGCCCCCGCGCGAACTGCCAGGACACGGGATCGAACACGCTGAGGCCGCTGTCGCGGCAGCCGTCGAGGAGCCGCACGGGCGCGGGCGCGGGCGCGGGCGTCAGCTCCAGGCGGCAGACATCCTGGTCGCGGTAGCGGTCGAGGGTGTAGAGGCCGGCCGGGGGCGCCTCGCCGCCGAGATCCGTTTCGGCCGCCAGCGGCGCGGATGCCGGTGTGCCCGCCGGGGGAGTCGCCGGGGCCGGCGGCGGCACCGGCGGCACCGCCGAAGCCGGCGGCACCATGGCGACGATCTGCAGGGGCACGAGGCTGTAGTGCTCGCCGGATTCCGTCTGCGCCACGAGGCTGCGCGCGTCCGGCCGGCGGGTGAAGGGCAGGACCGGGCGGACGTTCTTGTCGACGAAGCGCAGGGTCCCGTCGGTGAACAGCCAGCCGGCGACGCCGTTCAGCACCGGCAGGGCGCGGCGGCATCCGGCGGGAAACGACAGGCGCCGCCCGGCCTCGCCGCTCTCGCTCGACAGGGTCATGACGCAGCGCCGGGTGCTGCCGTCGCGGGACAGGTCCCAGGTGCCCGGCACCCCGGCGATGTCCTTGGGCAGGCTTTCGACGAACGGCGTCGGGGGGACGGTCTCGGACGCAGGCGCGTCCGTCGGCGCCGGAACGGCCCCGGGCGGCTGGGCTTCCTGCGCCACGGCGAGGCCGCCCACCGCGAGGGCCGCGCAGACTGCCAGCGCGCGGGCCGATGCGGCGGCGCTCACGCTCCGGCGCTCCGGACCGGCACGGGCGTCTCCGGCACCGGGGTCAGCGGTCCGCGGCCGGCGAACCAGTGGGTGAGGTTCTCGACGACGAGGCGGCCCATGGCCTCGCGGGTGTGGACCGAGGCCGAACCGACATGCGGCAGGAGCACGACATGGTCCATGGCGACGAGGTCGGCCGGCACGTGCGGCTCGCGGGCGAACACGTCGAGTCCGGCCCCGAGGATCGTGCCGTCGCGCAGGGCCGCGACGAGGGCGGCCTCGTCCACCACGCTGCCGCGCGCCACGTTGACGAGGATGCCCTGCGGCCCGAGGGCTTCCAGCACCGCGGCCCCGACGAGGCCGTCCGTCTCCGGGCCGCCCGGCGCCACCACCACGAGGACGTCGACGGCCCGCGCCATCTCCACGAGGGAGGCGTGGTAGGCGTAGGGCACCTCCGCCTGCCGGCGGCGACCGTGATAGGCGATGGCGACGCCGAACCCTTCGAGGCGGGTGGCGATGGCCCGGCCGATGCGCCCGAGGCCCAGAATGCCGACGGTTCGCCCGCGCAGGGTCGGGGTCAGGGGATAAGGCTTGCCCGGCCAGTGGCCCGCCCGCAGGTAGCGGTCCGCCTGCGGGATCTGGCGCAGGGTGGCGAGCAGCAGGCCGAGGGCGAGGTCGGCGACCTCGTCGGAGAGGACGTCGGGGGTGTTCGTCACCACGATGCCGCGCGCGGCGGCGCAGGCCGTGTCGATGGTGTCGTAGCCGACCCCGAAGCTCGCCACGATCTCGAGGTTGGGCAGGTGCGCCAGGAGGGCGGCGTCCACGGGCGCCTGCGCGCCCGTCGCCATGGCGCGGATGCGCGGGCCGATGGCGGCGTAGAACGCCGGGCGGTCCGGGGCGGTGTCGGCCCGGTGCAGGGTGAACCGCTCGGCCAGGGCCTCCATGACGCTCGGCTGCAGGGGTTTGAGCAGCAGCAGATCGACGGGCAGCATGGGGGACCTTCTGGCGGGCCTTCGGGACGCCGGTACGCGGCCCCGGAGGCCGCCCGTCCGCTTTAAGCCGAGGACCGGGGGCCGGTCCAGTGAGGTGGCGCCGCCCCCCACACCGGGCCTCGCCATGCGAAAACCTCGCCGCAGCCATCCGACGGGGGCCGCACGCCCCACTTTCGCCGAACGGTCTGGAACATTACTAAAGGGAACCTGGGCCTCGAGGCCCGCCGAGAAACGCGAAGACAACCCAATCATGACCGCGCCGCGCACCCTCTACGACAAGATCTGGGACGACCACGTGGTCGATGTCGAGCCGGATGGCACCAGCCTCCTCTACATCGACCGCCACCTCGTCCACGAGGTGACGAGCCCGCAGGCGTTCGACGGGCTGCGCGTGGCCGGGCGCCGGGTGCGCCACCCGGAAAAGACCCTGGCGGTGGTGGACCACAACGTCCAGACCTCGGACCGCAGCTTCGGCATCGAGGACCCGGAGAGCCGCATCCAGCTGGAGGCGCTCGCCGAGAACGTGCGCGAGTTCGGCATCGAGTTCTACGACGCCCTCGACCGGCGCCAGGGCATCGTCCACGTCATCGGCCCCGAGCAGGGCTTCACCCTGCCGGGCCAGACCATCGTCTGCGGCGACAGCCACACCTCGACCCACGGCGCCTTCGGGGCCCTGGCCCACGGCATCGGCACCTCGGAGGTGGAGCACGTCCTCGCCACCCAGACGCTGCTGCAGAAGAAGGCGAAGAACATGCGCGTCACCGTGGACGGCACCCTGCCGCCCGGCGTGACGGCGAAGGACATCATCCTCGCCATCATCGGCGAGATCGGCACCGCCGGCGGCACCGGCTACGTCATCGAGTATGCCGGCGAGGCCATCCGCGCCCTCTCGATGGAGGGCCGGATGACCATCTGCAACATGTCCATCGAGGGCGGCGCCCGCGCCGGCCTGGTCGCGCCCGACGCCACCACCTTCGCGTACGTGAAGGGCCGACCGAAAGCGCCGCAGGGCGAGGCGTTCGAGCGCGCCCGCGCCTACTGGGAGACCCTGGTCTCGGACGAGGGCGCGCATTTCGACCGCGAGGTGCGGCTCGACGCGGCGAACCTTCCCCCCATCGTCAGCTGGGGCACCAGCCCCGAGGACGTGGTCTCGATCTCCGGCGCCGTGCCGGACCCGGCCCGGATCCTCGACGAGAACAAGCGCCAGTCGAAGGAGAAGGCCCTCGACTACATGGGCCTGGTGCCGGGGACGAAGATCACCGACATCGCCATCGACCGGGTGTTCATCGGCTCGTGCACCAACGGCCGCATCGAGGACCTGCGGGCGGTGGCCAAGGTGGTGGAGGGCCGCAAGGTCCACGCCAACGTCTCCGCCATGGTGGTGCCGGGCTCCGGCGTGGTGAAAGCCCAGGCCGAGGCCGAAGGCCTCGACCGCATCCTCAAGGCGGCGGGGTTCGACTGGCGCGAGCCGGGCTGCTCCATGTGCCTCGGCATGAACGCCGACCGCCTCAGCCCCGACGAGCGCTGCGCCTCGACCTCGAACCGCAACTTCGAGGGCCGCCAGGGCCACCGCGGCCGCACCCACCTCGTCTCCCCCGCCATGGCGGCGGCGGCGGCGGTGGCGGGGCACTTCGTCGACATCCGCGACTGGCCGAACGCCTGAGCCCGACACCGCGGAGCGGGCTCGCGAAAATCCCGATTGACGGGTGCCCCCGCTCCGCCTAAACGAACCCACGTCGGCGCCGCGAGCGGCTCCGGCGAGCCCAGGTGGCGGAATTGGTAGACGCGCTGGTTTCAGGTACCAGTCTTGCAAGAGGTGAAGGTTCGAGTCCTTTCCTGGGCACCACCGCTACGGCGGGTTCCGCAGTGAAATCAAGCAGTTAGGTATCGATAGGCGACCCTGGTGGTGATACACAGGGTGTTACAGTGCCATCGATCCTGCTTGATACCGGTGTTTTCCGAGTGACAGTCCGCCACGTTAGAACCAATCGGCAGGGCAGTTCCCTTTTCTATCATCGCCGTATCCCTGATGCGCTTCAGTCCCACTACGCGGGCAAGAAGTTTCGCCGTGTCAGCCTCGGTACCCGTGACATTGCCGTAGCTGCCCCCAAAGCTGCCAAGCTCGCCGCTGAGGATGATGCCCTGTGGGCCAGCCTGAGGTCTGAGGAAGGACAGCGGGCTCGCCTGACCACTCCTCAAGTCCGTGAGGCTGCAAGGGCTCTCCTGGCCTCCCTGGGGCTATCCTCTGGCGACCTAACCAAGCAGAGCACTTGGATGAATGGGCCTGACGCCGGGGAGGTCATGGAGGACTATCTCGCGAAGCGTCACGGGACCGCCTACGAGGACATCCGGCATGACCATAGGATGCCAAGGGAGGCCCATGAGGCCTTTTGGAGTCCCGTGGAGCATGAAGCCTTCAGGATTCTCAAAGACGACCCTACCAAGCCTCGTAGGCTACTCAGCGATGCCCTGGCGGTCTATCTGAAGGAGCACGACAAAGGTGGTCTCCCGAAGTTTGCCGGGGACACTGAGCGTGCAATTGGCCACGTCTTCTCCATCGTAGGTGACTTCCCCCTAAATACGTACCGCCGTGATCATGCAGTGTCAGTGCGAGACGGATTGCTGAAGGGGGGCAATAAGACAGCTACGGCACGTCGGAGGCTCAATACCATCAAGGCCGTTTTTAATAAGGGACTTATTGAGTTCAACATGGGGGCTCATCGAAACCCATTCGAGAAGCTCACGATCGCGAAGGAAGCTCAGGACGCTAAGGAGCGGGAACCCTTCACCTTGGATGAACTAAAGGTCATCGCTGAGGCCTGCCGCATCAAGGATGATGATATCCGCCATATAGTCGCCCTACAGGCTGACACCGGGGCACGCCTTGGAGAGATCGTAGGCTTGCGAGCGGAAGACGTGGTGTTGGAACACGAAACCCCACACATCCGTATCAGGCCCCATGTGGCTCTTGGGCGTACCCTCAAGACCGTCCACAGTGAGCGGGATGTGCCCCTGGTTGGTGTGTCCCTGTGGGCCGCTGAGAGGGCTGTGAAGGCATCCCAGGGCTCCGCATGGTTGTTCCCCCGGTACGCTGAGAACGGCAACGTGAAGGCCAACAACGCCTCTCAGACGGTCAACAAATGGCTGTCCAAGACCATGAAGCTCGGGAAGACCACCCACAGCTTCAGGCACGCCATGAGGGACCGTTTGAGGCATGCCGGAGTACCGGAGGAGTTTCAGAACCTCATCGGTGGATGGGGCTCACGGACCATTGGGCAAGGGTACGGCTCTGGGTATCTCCTCAGGCAGATTCGGGAGCAAATTGGGAAGGTGGTGTAGTCAGTCAGTCTGAGGGGGTTAGGTGTGTCCCAGAGCAAGACGAAGGAGAAGCGCAAGGTACGTTTTCTGAGGGACCACCCAGTGTGCTGCTTCTGTGGTGGCTCGAAGATCACTGAGACCTGGGACCATGTGCCTCCCAAAGCCTGCTTTCCCGAGGGGCACTGGCCGGAGACCTTTGAGTTCCCTGCGTGCTTTGACTGCAACTCGTCCACCAAGGATGCCGATCAGATATTCGCATACCATTCGATGTTGATGGATTACGACCCCCGCAATCTCAGCGTCAAGGATGCCCGAAAGCTCCACTCTGGAATCAATAACAACTATCGTGAGGCCTTACCCAAGTTGAACTTGAGCGCCAATGAAGCTCGTTCGGCGCTGCGACACGCAGGTATCTCCAAGCCCCCGGGAATGCCGCTGAAGGACGTGCCAGTCGTCCTCATCACGACAGCAGCGAGGGACTCGATAGTTACCACAGGGAGGAAACTCGGGTGCGCACTGTACTATCGGGAAACTGGAAAGATCGCGCCTGGTTGCTACGGCCTGCTGATTAGCTGGCACCAAACCCAGAATCCTCATATGGCAGACGTAACGCAATATCTCGAACAAGCCCTCCCAAGCTTCACGAGGGCAACCCGAAGAACGATCAAGGAGTACGGCAATAGGTTCTGCTATTGGTCGGGCGAAACCGAAGGACTCTTTGTGTTTGCCACACGGTTCGGTCGCGGCCTGATGATATGGGGCATAGTGGCCCCCAAGGATCGACTTCAAGACTATGAAGGCTGGGGCGATGTCTGGCCGATCTTTGGGAGCGCATAGGGTTGGAATGCGAGTGTTTCGGAATGCATGCCCTAACGGCTTTGAGGCATTAACAAGAATATATTCTCACCATCTCAGCATCCTATGTCGGACCAGCTTGGCTTATGCAGCCAACAGCACCCCCCGGTGCCCTAGGAGCCCCAAGGGAGCCTTCGACACTACGACTAGCGCAATCCCCAAGACCTCCTCTGAAGCAGCCTCCATGGCCTTCCTAGCGGCCTCCTGATTGCTCTCAGCGACCATGACACCATCGTGCATTCCTAGCGCCACAATCCCCTGAGCCATCAGCTTATCTAGAGCGTTCATTAGGATCGTGCTCTCGGTGAACATCAGCTTGAGACCGAGATTAGTCCTGAATGCGCCCACAAGGCCCGGGTGCTTGATTGCTAGGGCTTTCCGTAAAGCTTCCGCTGTGGTGCCTTCAGGCAGGTCCTGTAGGATTTCAGGCACGTCCGCAGCACCACTATTCAGCAGTGCATTGAAGCCCGCCTTGACCCCATCCCGGTGTGTTGGATGCTCCATATCATACCCAGCAAGGATGCCTGTCAGATCATATAGATCGCCCTCAGGAGGCTTCTGATCCATGTGGATGTACGCGAGACGGGCGAAAGCGTTCTTGTAGTCCAAGTCAGAGATAGGCTCTCCGTTAATCCGGAGGTGCTGTCTGCGATCCTTCCGAAGGTTCTGCCAGTAGCCACCAAATAGCCGGCCATTCAGGTCCCATCGGATATCGAGGGCATCCATAGTTGTGAATATACGGCACATGGTCCGATCCTCAGTGCAAACCTTAGGGGCAAGTCCATCATCGATAAACGCAAGATCGGATGAATTTAGGAGCCCATTGAGTGAACGAACCCATGCCCGGTCATGAGCTACACATGCATCGTCCGTCTTATAGTTCACTTGGTGTCTGCGTTTGATGGGGGCCTCATCCCTCCTAACTATGTACCTGTATGTGATGCCCAGGATAACAACTTCTTCGTCTAGGTCTCTGCCAAAGTCACTTGGCTCAATGCCACAGCGTTCCACCTCACCTATGAAGGCCTCAGTAGGTCTTATAGTGGAGGTTCGGATGCCACATCGTCCGCCACGAACAGTCAGGACATCGCCTTTAAGGAGTCTTAGTGCCTTCCTGATAGTGCTGATGGTCAGCGATGGGTGCTCATAGCGTGTGAGCCCATGTGCATCGTCTTGGATAAGCGCGAGACATCCAGTGTTGCTAGGACGGACCACTAGATAGGCCAGATTGACGACTAGAACCTCTATAGCTCTGTCGAAGGCGGCTTGGTGTTTGAGGCTGCGCTTGCGCTTGCGCTTCTCAGTGTTAGCTACCTTGAGCGCATGAGTGGACACTAGGCGCTTCAAAGGCTCCCCCTGAGCAATGAGCCAATGGTCAAGCCAGCGATCCTTAGGTTTCTTGTGTTTATTAGAGTTTGAGTTCATAGTTATCCTTGGTTATCTATGTATATGTACTAGCAATGAATATCATTGAAGGAGGACCTACAGTCTCCTTGGATGTCCATAGATGGATGTAGGTTGAACCTAGTCCCCTTTGGCTACTATAAGGCAAGCCGATAAGGACAGCGGGGCTAGACTGTGAGCCATCCTACTCAGCGGTCCCTCAGGGATGCTGGAGAGATTGCCCTGGACGCCCTTTGAGCCGCTGTGAGTATCCCAGCATCCTACGAAGCCCGAGCCCACCCCCTGGGCTGTCCTGAGCCCCCCTGCGGCCCGCTGTAGCGTCACTCGTCGTACCTGGGCCTCACGAGCCAAGTCGCTGAGGATCGGGGCTGACGGTGCCTACTGGGGGGCCGTAGCCATCGCCTCAAGGTCCTCCTGGGACTGTATGTGTTCCTGGGCTTGCCCCTCTGCCTGAGCGTAGTCGGCCGCTAGGGCTTTCTCATGCTCCCGAACGGTATTGAACAGCGCCCCTTCATGTTCATTCCTTGGTGCCGCCCATTGACCGAACGATCCGTCGTCCTTGAGGAATGCCCACTTGCTCAGGTCCTGATCGGTTTCGACTGCCGGTCTGACACCCATAAGGGCGTCTAAGAGGTCGTTGTGTTGCCAAGCTGTCTGGATGCCTTGACGTCTGAGCCCGAGCATGAATCCGAGATCGCTGGCGTCCGGTAGTCTCGACTGCTGGGGGGTTCTCTGTGTTGGGTCGATTATCGTCAATGCTGGTCCTTCTCCCATAGGTCATCGTGGGCGCCCCCTAGTATTCCCGGGGAAGCCTCTAGACCTTGCTTGGATGGATAGGATATCCGCCGTCTTGCTGTGTGTCTGGCGGGACAATCGTTTCGTATCCAAGCGAACGACTATGTGTCAAACGGCTCTAGGGTACGAGGATGTGTGGTCCTCTGCGGTTTGACCCCAAGCCACTGAGCGTCCTGACAATAAAAATTATCACCACTACCAAACCTAGCGTCGGGGTAGTGTCAGCTAGGGTTAAGACCTTGGACTGTCGGAACGATTTCCCCTCGGGCTCAACTCAAGCCCCCCTCGACCTCTCCCGACTTCGCTCACGAGAGCTTGTCTGGGCCAGCACCTCCTTGAGCTTATGAGTAGGGCCTCAGTGGGGATGATTTGCCCCAGCTTGCTTCATCCTTGGCGCCCCACCAGCTCCGCATCGTCAAGCGATGGGACGTAGGCACACCATGCGCAGTGCCCATTATCGGCCGCTTGTCGAGCGTTGTGCTGCGAACACTCCGGGCAGACTTTGAGGACGAACCTGTTTCCTCTCCGAATTGCACGGCCTCGGCCCCGGAAAGTGATTTCATCACGGATCGAGGTGGTCACTGAGTGTTCTTTCGACTGCATGCAGTCCCCACAGAATGGCCATCTGCATCCCAAGTCCGAGGGTAACATAGGTGAATCTAATCGAGTAGCAGGCCGTCAGTCGCAGAAGGGTACACCGCCACGATACATCCCGATGTTACAGCGATGCACGTCACAAAACGGTTGACCGTGGCCTTCTGATACACCAGGATGATTGGGTCTAGATCGTTCTGTTACAGGACCTGCCCAAATGGCCGTCTACGGTTACGCCCGCGTGAGCACCACCGACCAAGACCTGAGCCTTCAGGAGGCCGCCCTTAAGGCTGCTGGCTGTGAGGTCATCCGCTCCGAGAAGAAATCCGGCACCACCACCACGGGGCGCACGGAGCTTCAGACGCTCTTGGACTTTGCTAGGAAGGGGGACACGATCATCGTCACTCGTATCGACCGCCTAGCCCGCTCTATTGCCGACCTTGCGTCCCTGGTGGACGCCTTGGAAGCGAAGGGTGTGATCCTGCGGGCCACGGAGCAGCCCATCGACACATCCACGGCTGCCGGTCGGTGCTTCCTTCAGATGCTCGGGGTGTTCGCTGAGTTCGAGACCAACCTTCGCCGGGAGCGTCAGCTTGAGGGGATCGCCAAGGCCAAGGCAGCGGGGGTGTACGAAGGCAAAGGCCGTCCAGCGTCCATTCCAGCGGATAGGGTCCGTGAGATGCACGCGGCAGGCAGTGGCCCCTCAGCTATCGCCAAGGCCCTTGGGATCAGCCGCATGTCCGTCCACCGGGTCCTGAACCCTAAGGCTGCCTGAGAGGAACACCATCATCATGTTCTGGTTTGTCATACTCGGGATTGCCTTCGCCCTCATGTCGTTCTCGCAGAAGGCCTGGGGCAACCCCCTAACAATCATCGGCTTTGGCTGCATCGCCTTCTGCATTACCGCCCTTCTCGGCGTTGCGCTGAAGACCATCGGCATGTCGCTGGGCTAGGCCCAATGACCCCGGTGATGCCCCGTGATTTGTCCTGATGGATGGTCTCGGGGCTGTCTCCGCTCTGGGGGCTAGGCGGCTAGTGTGCCCTCCGGTCGGACACGGGAACCTAGGGAATCCACCCTGGGACTCCTGGGCGGGTCCTCTCTCAGCTCATTTTCTGGGACAGCCCCCCCCCGCCACCCCACTTCAAAATATCGGCTAAAGGTCGAGTTGTTGTTGGACCTTCGGCTGTCGAGTGACGCCATAGGAAATTGCTGAGGCTCCATCTAACGGGTCCTCCCTGAGCGACAATCTCAGCCAGCCCTCTGATGTCGCACCGGAAACAATGGGGCTACAAGGTTCAAGCGATGCCGCTGATGTACCCCAGGGGCTGGCAGCCTAAACATACGCGTTTCTAAGGTATACGCCCTTCTATATTTGACACCTAGCAAGCTCACGGACATCCAATGCTTGGCCGCTGGATAGACAGACGGCGCATCTCAGGCTTGGTCATGCAGATCATCGACATATTCGTCCTCGCTGGAAGCTTTCAGACCCCCGCCGCAATCTATCCAGTCACTCGGGCAGCACGCCTATGATGTAGTGCACAGTCCCCTAGAGAGTGGGCCAATGATGTGCTGACGGTGGCATCCCTCGAACACCTCGCTGCAATCGTCAACAGCATCCCCGACAGCTTCATGACGATAACTATGTAACTAAGGGGAGGCCCATTCCGGGTCTTTTTGTCCCGACGCATGCCCATTTCCATCGGACAGGTATTCATTTGATGCTGAAGATAGCTTCCTCTGACGGCCTTGTACCTACAGACACACGTGCGCTGATTCGCTTATTCTGGGCCTTGGATCGATTCCGGGAGGTGTATCCCAAGGCGACCCTCCGGCAGGTCTCAGCTTTCCTGGCAGTGGCTATAACTCCGGGCTACGGCCCCATCGAATACGCCAAAGCTCTCGGGACCATTCAGCCCATCGCCAGCCGCTGGCTGCTCGACCTGGGGGCATACGGTAGGGACCGCGAAGACCTGGGCCTATTGGAGCGCAGGACTGACCCAGAATGCCACCGCCAGGTTCAATACACCCTTACGCCTGAGGAGGATGAGTTAGCCCGTAGGATTGTCGAGGTTGTCCGGGGGAAGACCGGGACGCACTAAGGATCGAAAAGAATACAACTAATGCTATGTTTAATCATTCTGCATCGATTTAGCCTAAAAAGCAATTATTTCGGCAATAGGCGATTCATGCAAACGGAGCGTCGATAAGATCGCTCAGTACGTATCAAAATCTTCGCAGTGAAAGTAGATCAAAAATAAGACCCTGAGAAATGACGTCAAGATTTTAGTATTAACCATCCAAGTAACACTCTGATTTTAATTGTCCCGTGTGAACCAGAAATGGATATTTCATTTAGCATTTATTAGTTGCCATCTCGAACTGAAAAACGGGGCTCGTGCGCTTAAGTTTCCTCATCTAAAAATAATTTATTGGTAATGAAACACCACCGTCACCCAAAAGAATTTAAATATCAAGCAAATTAAGGCGCAACTACTTTAATACATACCCCGCAGCAATCAGCTCTCTTCTGATGCCATAGGCCACTTCTTCAATTGTTTTCTCAAACTTTTTGTAAATCAGTCCGCTTAAATCGCTCGGTATAGTAACATTACCGCGATACAAGCAGCATGTTCTACCGCGGCCCAAACGTCCTACAAAAAAACCAAACTCAAAGATGACATTTGGTCGAGCTCGTCGCTCTTTTCTCCTGTCTGCGTCAGACTTAACCTCATCCTCAGCAAGATAGGCAATTTCGTCAGGGGTCATAAGAATAAAAGCGTACCCCACGTCTGAGTAATGTTCGAATTTTTCAATTAGCACTCGACCTCCGTCAGGCTGCCTGTGCAAAACCACTGGCTCAAGACCCATTTCGGCAAGAATGATTTCGAGTTCTTGTTTCGCAACATTATCGTGCCCATGCACTACGAATATTTTGTTTGAAAAAGCGCGAGGTCCTGATGCGGCGTCACTACTCACAATCAATTCTCCAAATGTGTCTTTTTCAATAATTTCAAGCGCAGTCGTTAGAGCTCCAATGTAACACGATTTTGCTCTTTCAAAATGATCAGCATCATTGCCAATGACGACCTCTGCTTGCGCAGATTTTATCAATCGGCTTGCCGGGGAATTCGCTTCGAAAAGCCTTTCAATTGCGCCACTGACTCGTGTTTTCCAGGCAATCCACGGGATTGTGTAAGCCATGGGATACCCATAGCTAGAGTGAGAAGCAAAATTTTGGAAGTTAAACCTCTCTCCGCTATGGATAAGCTCTTGTATTATGTTCTTTGCCCCTTCCAAAGCCTTCTCCTATATCAGCTAAATTTTAAAAAATCCGCGTATTTGTTAAAAGTTATTCTTTTGGTAGTTGTTTCGGATCAGCGCCATTCCCAGAATAAGATGACAACATTCGATCGATGATTTGCTCCTTTCGAGCCATGACTTCAGAGGTCGCCGCCTCAGATTGTTTCGACAAATTTCTAAGATTCGCAAGCTGTATGTATGCCTCTCCTGCCGATCCCAGGCCAAACAGGAATCCCCCCACCACCATCATAGTTATCGACATTCCATCCGAGAATGAAATTTTTAGAAGGAATGGCGTGACCGCAGATACCGACGAAGCAAGTGACAGGCTTATTGCGGCGCCCATCAAGGATAAACCGGTTGTCGTCGTTCTCTTAAAAGGGCTAGACGATATTATTCGTTCTGCATAATCATTATAAGCCTTATATATTTGCGTTGGGCTAACACTGAAAACTCTCCTTAAGCGAATGCTAATTCTATTTTTTTCTTTGTTTTCCATATCTTCCCCCTGCATCGTTAAATAAGTAATAAATTTAACTATGGGCGATGATTAATTCCCCATAGATCTAGCAATTTTCAAAAGCTATTTTAGAGAATAACCCGCCGCTTTAAGTTCCTTTGATACACTCCATGCCGTTTCTTCGACAGACCGCTCAAACCTTTTATAGATCAGGCCGCTCAAATCACTTGGTATAGCTACATCACCTCGATAGAGGCAGCACGTCCTACCTCGTCCTAGCCGTCCTACAAAAAAACCGAATTCAAAAATAACATTTGGTCTAGAGCGTTGCTCTTTGACCCTATCCGTATCTGGTTTTTCGTTTTCACTGACCAAATATGCAATTTCATCAGGCGTCATAAGCACAAATGCATATCCGACATCTGCATAGTGTTCGAACTTTTCAATGATTGTCCGACCGCCATCAGGCTGCCTGTGGAGAACTACCGGCTCAAGACCCATTTCTGTCAGCAAAATCTCGAGTTCCTGTTTTGCTACTTCGTCATGCCCATGAACAACAAAAACCTTGTTTGTATAGGCTAAAGGCGCTGTTGCAGTATCCGTATTTTGTGTTACCTCGCGGAATGTATCCGCCTCCAACGCCTCGCTTGCAGCAGAAAGCGCCGACATGTAGTATGTCTTAGTTTGTTCGAATATTTGAGGGCCCTCCCCCAAAGGATATTTTCTTTCTGCTGCCTGCAGCATCTTCATTGCAGCTGATTTACTGTCGAACAATCGAGAAATTGTGCTATTAACACGTGCTTTCCAGCCTATCCAAGCGGGGGTATAGCTATTTGGCATGCCACGATAATTTTTGTATGAGAAGTTTTCGAAATCGAATGAGCTTCCGGCATTGTAGAGATTATCAATCTGTTCTTTCGCCCCGTCCACGACCATAACTCCGTTAGAAAGCCGGTTGGAACACACTCTACATATTCCCACCGCGTCAGAAAGATTTAAATAGCGGCGGTGTTACTGGCTCGGTGGAGCCGATTGGTGCGCAACAGAGGTATCATCGAGCCAGCCCCAGAGCACATGTGTTAACGGTGTTACATCAGGTGATACAATTTCCTTGAGATCGGCATATATCTGTATTAAAACAACTACTTAGCATAGGGTGCCTTATGCCTTTTTGCCTTTCCTGGGCACCAATTTTCTGAGAAGCCGTTGCGCCTCAGAAACTTAAGTTCCGCGAAGCAGTTACGCCGAGATGACCGTGATACATTGGCGTGTCACGAATGCTCTTTCGGCTAGTCCATCCGGTGAAGCGCACCGACTCCTCTCACTCGCAGTTTGCCCAGCGCATCCCCGTTGATGTGCGAGACCGCGCCGTTGGCCGGACGCTGATAATCCCGCAGGGCGCTGGGACCGTTCGCGTGACCATCACCGCGAGCACGGAGGCCATCCGCTTCTCCCTGCGCACCCGAAACCCGAGCAAGGCCAAGGCGCGGCAAGCCCAAGCCTGCGCGTACCTTGAGATCACCTGGGCCGCATTGCGCACGGACCGCCCGGTCGGCTTGAGCCACCGCCAAGCCGTCGCCCTGTCGGGTCACCCCTATGCCGCGTGGGCAGATGGGGGCGCGGATCGCACCATCGCCGTTACCCACACCGAATGGTTGGGTGCGAGACCGCTGCACGCCCGACGAAGAGCGTGCCGCTTTCAAGGATCAGGTGAAGAAGCTCGATGCCTCTGACCTCGCCAACCTTGCGCCCCCCATCTCCATGAGCCTTCAGCCCCGATCCGAGTGAACGCGACGTCCTCATTCTCGCAGGACAGGCCCGTCTTTCATGGCGGCCGATGCCTCCGTGAGGCCCCACCGGACCAGATCCTCGGCCTCCCCGACCGTTCCGGCTTCCGCATAGCACCGCAGTTCCGGGGCGTTGCCCGACGCACGGAAGTGGATCGTTCGTCCACCGCCCAGCGCGATCTTCGTGCCGTCCTGCATGTCGACCGCATCGGCCTCGCCGACGGGCCTGCAGAACGCACGACGAAACTCGGCGTCCGCCAGCCGCTGCAGGAAGCGGCTGCTGTGTGCCGGTGGCGTGTCGGGGAGGCGGTCACTCGCGGTCTCGCCCACATCGAGCCCGGCCACGAGATCCGCCAGCCCGACCCCCATGCGCCGTGCCGCCGCCAGGGTCGCGAGGATCGGCAGCATCGCGTCGCGGGTCGGGAGGGCCGACAGAGCCCGACCGTCGACGACGACATCCGATCCAAGCAGGAACCCACCATTGGCCTCGAAGCCCACGACGGCCTTCGCCCCGTCCCGGCGGGCCTGGTCCATGCCGGCGAGGACGAAGGGCGAGCCGACCCTGGTGCGCAGCACGCGCTCGAAACCTCCGGCCCGCTCGATGGCCGAACCCGCCGTCACCGGGACCACCACCACGTCGGCGCTCAGATAACGCGCCGTGATGAGGCCGAGCACGTCCCCCCGCAGGATTCGACCATCGGACTCGGCGACCAACGGCCGGTCGGCATCGCCGTCGGTGGTCACGAGCGCATCGAATCGCGCCGATGCCGCCACGTCCCGGATGAAGGCGATGTCTTCGGGGCGATGCGCTTCGGTGTCGATCGGCACGAACGTCTCGGAGCGGCCGAGCGTCACGACTTCGGCACCGCAGGCGGCGAGCAGGTCGGCGAGGATATCGCGGGCGACGGAACTCTGCTGATAGACGGCGATGCGCAGGCCCGCCAAACTTTCGGCAGCGAAGGCATCGCGGTAGCGCCGTTGGTAGCGATCGAGCGCTCCCGGCTCCGGCGTGGCCGCGACGTCCGGCCCCATGGATCCGACCGTCGCGACATCGCCGAGGATGGCCAGGATGGCGGCTTCGTCGGCCTTCGTGATCTCACCCTCGGGCCGGTAGAACTTCAAGCCGTTGCGGTCTTGCGGGATGTGGCTCCCCGTCACCATCACGGCGCACGCCCCCCGCCGCATTCCCTCCAGCGCCAGGGCGGGGGTCGGCACGGCGCCGCAGTCGATTGCCGTGAGGCCGGCGGCCGCCGCCGCGGACGCGACGGTCGCGGCGATGCCGGCGCTGCTGTCGCGCAGGTCGCGCCCAATCACGACCTCACGGACGGCGACGGCTTCGGAGGCGAGAGCGCGGAAGAACGCCGTGGCATACGCGTAGCTCGGCCATCCGACGAGATCCGTCACCAGGCCGCGCAGGCCGCTCGTTCCGAACTTCAAACTGCTCATGGGATTTCCACTTTTGAGAATCTACCCGAGATGGGGGTTTCACGACGCTCGACCGGCGACCGACGTCGTGAGGTCGCGCCGACCGGGGCCGGGCGCTCCGACGCCGACGCGCGATGAGGACCACCATGACCCCATCCCCGGGATGATGCGAACGGCACGGCGGCCACCGGCCGCTCAGGTGGGGACCAAGACCGTCTAGCAGAACCGTTGGCGCTGGTTGAGGGTGAGGAAGCGCGAAGTCCAGGGTTCATGCAGGCCAGGGTTCATGGAGACGAGCTGGATGTCCGTGCGGCGTTCGGAGCCGATCTCGAGCTTGCCGAGCGGCGGCGGGGGCGTCCGCAGCGCACCGGCCGGGTCGCGCTGAGCCTGGCAACAGGGTGAGTGCTGTCGCGGGGTGCTGGTCCCGGTCAGGACCACGCCAAGCGACGCGCCACGGGCGTCGACACGGAGTGGCGCTTGCGCGGCGAGCCTGACCCATCGCGCATCCGTCGCGGCATGGTGAGCAGCCGTATCACCACACCGCGGGATTGCACCTCATCGAGCTCGGACGGGAGTTTTGCTTCGGACGGATGAAATTTCCGGGAAATTCATTCGATAAGCTCGCCATAAATTGAAAGGATTGTGGAGACGTAGGCGAGTATGGCTTCGCGCGTAAGCAATCGGCCCGCAAATGACCGTCCGGCGCGCGCGATCGGCTCGAACCGACCAGGCTCCGCACGCTCCTCGGCAACCGCCGAAATAACGTCCTCATCTTTGTGGATTGGAACGAAATGCTCCCAAGGCGTCAATGCAATTGAATAAAAAAGACAGAACGGTGAGTCATACTTCATGAATACACTGTTGCTTTTGAGCGCGAGATGCGATCGCGTGCAGGTGGCACCGTTCCCATCAACCGAAATGATGAACTTGCTTCCATACGTCTCGTGCCATTCGATGCGGCCCGTACCGAAGCCTTGTTGCGTCAGATACGCTTCGGCATCCGGCGTACATTGAACGAGGTTCGGCAGTCGGAAGGTAACGTCTTCGCGGCCCTTAAATGCGAAAGCGGCCCGGATTCGTGTCGGTGTCCGTTGCATCGCCGCTTCGAGGGTTATGTTCGCCCCAGTGGTCGACCCCGCAAAGACGGCATGCACCTTTTTCTGCTCGAAGTTGACGTTGTCGACGGGAGCATACTCCAGGAACGATGTATCATATAATTCAAAGTCGGGCAGAAGCGGAGAAAGCTGATCCGTATTTCGTTGAAACGTGAAGATTGGCAGCTCCAGATGCTCTTCGGCTCCGTCGGTGAGATCAATTGCAATCGTCATGTCGCGCAGCGGGCGGATCGCGATAGCACCCTCTATCATCCGCTGGTATGACACGGCTCTGCTGAGGATAATTTCCCCATACTCATTCTGATGCTGGCTTATGACATCATTTCGAAAGGTGACGAGCGAGTTTCTGATATCGAATAAAAACACGCTCGGAAATCGAGTGCTGATATCGATCAAGTCGTCTTGAAGCGTAGATTTATCGGCACCGCAAATCCGCCAAGGCGCCATTTGCTCCAAGGCCAGTTGCTCGATAAATTTTTCGGTCGATTGTTCGAGAGCAGCGCGGCATCGCTCCCGGACCGCCTTCTGATACTCGGGTGATCCGACGATCATCTTCAGCAGCGAAGACACGGTAAGGGTCGGATGCTCGTCGGCTGACACATCTCCTGGACCTCGGCCGAGGAGCATCTGATAGGCCGTCGCGACATCAGTCTGTAATGCCTTACGATCCATTGTCATGAAATCGAGTTCCAGCGCGTTGAGTACCAAACTCGGCTTGGCAGGGCGAGGCCGTGTCGACGGTGCCACCCTCATCAGACCGGTGAATGTCGTGGGGCGATTGTCCCGCTTAGGCATATGAAGCATCGAGCCGACGCCGTCTCCCGGGTGTCGGATCTTTTTGAGTCCTGACGCGCTCATGCTCAAGCCAGTCACCCCTGCTGCCAACCGTGCCGCCGGGATCACCGGGGGCCTCTCGCCGTCCCATGACAGGACGGTGATCCTGTCGGTCGGTGCGATGTCCGGGATGACGCGCAACCGGGGCGCGACAGGAGCGCTCGACGGTTGCCTTGGCCCCATCTCGCGGTGTGCAGCCGCCCAGCGTTTGTCTCGCTCCCGATCCCCATGGGGGTAGGAGGATTGGCCTGTCCCCAATGGGTCACCGAAGCTGGAGGGTCGGTCTTCGTCGGTCGCGTGACGATGGCGGAGCGGGCGGTCGGCGATGGCCGAGCCAGCCGGCGTGCATGACAAGGCAGCCGTCACCGAGCGCTTACCCTGCCCGTCAGCCATCGCGCTCGCTGCCGTCCTTGCCCTCCGGCACCGATCGAGCCCGGCCCCGGACATTCATCGAATCCATGGCTTCGCTCAGGCCATCGACCGCTGCGGCATCGCCGGTGTGGCCGTTGGCACGATGTCTTTTGCATCCCCCTCCCATATGCGCCGTGGATCTCCGCAGGCCACGCTCCCCCGCAAAAAGCGCCCCGCCACACGGGTACCGATCCCGCTGGTCTGGATTGCGGCCTGCGCGTAAGCGATAAGGCGGGAACGGATGACGGCAATCGGCGCGCGATGAACTTCGGCTTTCTCTTTTTCACCCTGTTCGGGCTGATCGTGCCCGTGGTCGGCGTCATCTGGATCCTGCGCGCGAGGGACCGCTGACGCCCTGGGCTCGCGGTCGGAACAGGGCGCGGCCGGACCGAGGCCGGGTGGAGCCAGGGCGCCTCATCCTCCGGGGTCCTCGCTTCTACGCGCTCACAGCCCGCGGCGTGATCCGAGCGCCGCATGGCGCATGCCTGCCCAAGCGTCTCGGTTGCCCGAAAGGATCATCCGGCCGTCCCTGCGCTCGGCCTCCGGTTGCTTGATCGGCATGAACCGCTGCATCACCGCCCACGCCGCGTGAAAGCGCCAAGCCAGATCCGCCACCGCCGCCTCGATGCTGCAACCGGCGCGCGGGCATCATAAAGACCAAAGTCTCGGCAAGACCTTGGTTCGGTTCCTACCGAATCCGGTCGATGCCTTCGGGATGGCGGATTGGGGCTTTGCTCAGACGCCACGCAGGCTTGCCCGATCCAGCCACCGCTCCGATCGAGCGGAGGCCGTATCAGCCCTCAGAACTCCGTCGCCCCCGGCCTGCCGCCACAAAGGCAAGCCGGTCGCGCTTCCATCCGTGAGGGTCCTCATCGATCAGCGCGGATCAACGACACTTGAGCATCATACCGCTGAACCGGCGAGCTGACCATATTCAGGCGATTGGCAAAGCGTGCGCACCACCGTGTCGATGCGCAAGGGTTGCTGGGCGATGTGATGCTCCCATTGAATTTTACTGCCCTCGTCGATGGCACGACCAAGGATCAGGCGGTAGGCCCGCTGCACGTCTGCGATCGTGATGGCGCGATCGTCCGGATGATCGATGGCCCGGGTGTAGGCGGCAATGGCGAAATCCGCGCCGCGGGCGCGAGCCTCGGCCAGCAGGGCGGTCTGGTGAACCGCCAGCCAGCGTGCGGCCGGCGTCTCGTCCGGTGCGGCTGAGGGCGTTGGTTTCGATGCAGGCGAGGACACCCGGCGAGCGCCGAGCCAGGTGCCGACACGCGTCGCAGCGAACAGGGCCTGCCACTTGCTGGCGAAGTACGCATAGTTGAACTGGACCTTCTCGGTGTAATCCGGGTCCTGCAGCAAAGACCGGGTCGAGCCATTTTCCTCATGGAGGAGCGTCACGGGAACTTGCCAGCAGCGGCTGCCGCGGATCCGAGCTTCGAGGGCATAATCGGCATCCATGACGTAGGCCCAGCGGTAGCCGCGGTCGAAGTTGCCGACCATGTCGATCACCTCCCGGCGGATATAAGCGCCTCCGAAGGTGATCCAGTCGACCGGACGCGCAGCCTCGTAGCGCGTGTCGTAGCGGTAAGCGCCCGCACCAGCCTGCCCGGCGCGAAGATCCACACCGCCGCCGACATGACTGATCCGACCGTGATCGAAGGCGCCGCCGGCGCATTGGACGTACCAGCCCCCTGTCGGGTTCTGAAGCGGGTAGAGCAGGTCGCAGCCGATCAGCCCCGCTCCCGGCAGCGTCTCGACCCATGCGAGAAGCTGCGCGTACCAGGCGTTCCCGGTATCGTCCGGCATTGGTGCCATGTCCGTGTGGACGATGATGACGTCGCGGTCGGGAAACGCCCGCCAGCCCTGTTCGTAGGCGCGCTCGGGTCCGAGGCGGTCGTGATCCTGCCAGAGATGGAACGGGAGGTGACGGCCCCGCTCCGTATCGAGGCCGAAGGCGGCGACCACACGGGCGCGATCATCCTCGTGAACGTAGGGACACAGGATGATCGGCTCGGGCCGGCTGGCCTCGGCAGGCCATGCATCCTCGGGCGCGTCGGCGACGAAGCCCCCGAGCGGCGTCAGGATCCGATGTGCGAATCGCGCGCGCTGCGCCCGGACATAGGCGGGCAGCCTATGCTCGGCTCCAATTGCCCAGACATAATCGGGCCGGCCGAACAGGTCCTGGCGAGCGGCGATGAGGGCCAGGGGATCGATTGCGGTGAGGAACGCGGAGGTGTTGAACTCCTGATGCGAAAAATCGCGTATCTTGGCGCGAATGCCGGCCAAGTCCGAGAGGTAGGAGAAGTGCCAGCCCGCGTCGCTGATCCGCTGGACGGGCTCCGTCCCATGTCGAAAAGCGTAGCGCAGTGCGTCGGGTGTATCGGTCTTGAGCCGAGCATAGGGACAGACGATGGCCGTGATGAGGTCGACCTCTGGGCCGGCCTGATGGACGTAGTTCAGGGCAAAATAGCTCAGGTCGAGGACGAGGCCGTAACTTTCAGGATCGGCTGCGCGGATCGCCGCGATCACCGAAGCCCGGGGGATCTCGTCGACGTCCGACATCACGATGAGATCGTCGTCCGCCGCGTCCAGGAGACCGCGCAGGATGGTGTTGCGCTGGAACCGCTCGCGTGCCCACGCATCACCCGTCTCGATATCATCGTCGACGACCACGTAGCGGATCTTGTGTGCGAAACTGCGAATACGTGCCCATTGCGCTCGAAGACGCAGCGGCTTGGGCCGGCCGCTGAAGGTGCGTGTCGCCTCGACGATCACCACGGCATCGACCGAGGTCGCAAGCTCGTGGAGCCGGATCTCGAGGGTGTCGATCTCGCCGTTGTAGAGCAGGCAGTCAAAAACGCGCATGGGACCCCCGAACGCCCGAACACCGTGCAACCGAGTGAGCACAGGCATCAGGCGTATAGACCGAATGGCCACCGACAACAGACCCGGAGCGGACCCGATCGGGGGCGGCGCTTGCAGCGTGAAGCCGGTGGCGGAAGCGCGGTGCCCGATCGCTTCGTTGATCGGCGTAACCGTGCTTCAGGAAACGGGGATGCAGCCTTCGGACAGGCTTTCGGCCTGCGCTCGGACAATCATGCCGAGATTACGAGCGTTGTCCCGGCACGCTCGCAGATCTCCGCATGGTCGCCTTCGTCCCTCTCATGCTCGAACAGACCGCGCGACCGGCGGGCGGTTCAGAACGACCTCTGACGTGCGGGGCCGTTTGAGCATCGGTCTAATCGTCCATCGCGCCGGCCGATGGTTTGGCCCGCGAGGGTCTGCGACCCGCCGCTGGAATACATCCGCTGCACACGCTGCTGCTCGCGCGCCGGACCTGGGCGTCGAAGCGGCGATCCCGATTTGCCTGGGCGCGCTGCTCGACTTCGGCGTGCGCCTCGACATCGGCGAGCGGCATCATCGTCGACCGTACGGCCGGGGGCGTTCCCGTGGGGGCGTCGGTCGGACCCAGACGTGCGGCCAGGAACGGGGAGGTCTGCGGGACGGCGCCCGAATCCGCCGTCGCAGCAGAGATAGGCGCCTTACTGAGATGGGCCGCATGGGCGACCATGCGCCGGGGCGGCGCCGAGGAGTCCGCGACGCGGTTGTTGGTGCGCGTGAGAACAGCTTGCGGATTGATGCCGCCACCCCCGCGTCCCGGCTCGAAGAGCAGCTCGCCCGGCATGACGGCCGTCAGGCGCTGTGCGGGCTCGACGGCTTCCGGCATGGGCGGGCCTGCGGAAGCGAAGGATGTGCCGGCTCCCGCGCGCAGGCGTGCCTGCGGATCGGTGCCGACACAGGCGGACAGGCTCGTAAGGCCGACCGCGGCGACGAACAAGATTCTGATCAGTCTCAAGATGCCCCCGCATCAGCATGGAATCCGGTGGATCCCTGCCTTGTCCCGCGATGGCGATAGGTTGGGGATGCATCGTAAATATGGCGTTGCGCGAGTTCCGGCCCGGCTCAGGCGCGAAGGATGTCGCGTGCAGACCGGCGTGCCTGAGCTCCGACCGCGCCATGGAGCGAGGGTGAGGTCGAGCCGTCGGGACTCGATCGCCTGAACAACGCCATCGGTCTGCGCTTCGGCACGGTGCCGGCGGAGGCGGGCGACGGCGCCATCGCGGAAAAGCATCGCCCGTCCCCGTTCCTCACCTGCGAGCCGAACGGCATGGTCGGCCCCGTTCATCCCGATCGTGGGTTGACGCAAGGATTGGTGACGGACCGGAGCAGGCGGTGACCTCCCGATCCGAAACGACGGCATCAAGAAATTTATTCGTCTTCGGAAAGTTATTTTTACGCCACGCGGTCATCGAAAGCTTCGAAATGCGTGGGGAGCATACCTCGAAACTGTCGTAACCGGGTCAGGCCCTGTCGAACTTGCGTTATAGTGGACAAACCGTCTGGCGGCAGCATTATGCTGCGATGCAAAAGTAGCATGCCGCATCGCAACATAAGCGTGCTCTAATCCGTCCATCGAGCGGCTCCCAGCCGCGCAAGCCGGATCTGTCCCATGCGCAATACGTCCTTCCTCGTCCTCGCCGCCATCCTGTCCGCCACCTCCGGCGTCGCCGTGGCGGGTGAGGCGACCTATCTGACCCCGCCGCTCTTCCGCGAGCAGGCGCGTGACACTCAGAAGGTTCGCAGCGTCAGTGATCTGA
Organism: Methylobacterium sp. Leaf99; assembly: GCF_001422375.1. Lineage (GTDB taxonomy): Bacteria > Pseudomonadota > Alphaproteobacteria > Rhizobiales > Beijerinckiaceae > Methylobacterium. The sequence goes on from NZ_LMMU01000001.1 coordinate 695,648, forward strand.
CCACGACGCCCACCCTGACGACCGCAGCCAAGCCGACCGTCCCGGTCCGCGCGGTGCAGGTGGTTGCGGACGCCGAGGCGTCGTCGGCGCGCTGATGGGAAACGGCGCGCGCTCGACCCGCACGCCGTTTCCGGACCAGCGTCGCGGCCCGGACGATCCGAGCGCGACGTCGGCAGATCGCCGTCCCTCGAATCAGTCGGCGGCCGATAGGTCTCGCGCGAGCCAGGCCCACGCCGCCGCCTCGTCCTCCAGATCGAACGTCTTGGTTTCGACGGGCATGACGAAACCGGACAGGTTGATCATCGTCTTGGCGAACGTTGGGGCGCCGACGACGACATAGCGCCTGATGTGCGCGACCGAGCGCGCTTTCACGCTGGCCGCATAGCCGTCGAAGGTGGCACCGAGATCCGATCCCTCATAGTTCGACATGATGATCAGCATGTCGATCTTGTCGAGGGACTGCATGGCCTCGTCGGTTAGAGACGACATCCATTCGATGTCGGCTTTGGAGATCTTGTCTTTGATCTCGAAAGCGAGGAGGTCCGGCCGCGGTGAATCGCGGCGGATGACCGACCCGTCGGGTGCGCTGCTCATGGCCCGTCTCCTGTTCGCGGTGTCCGACGACGGCCTCAGCTCGGCTGCTCTTCGGTCTTCTCGATCTCCGGATCATCCTCCTGAGGAACTGAGGGCTCCGGTCCGACCTTCGGAGCTCGCTGATCGGGAACCGGTGCTTCCTCAGGCTTCGGATCCGACCCATTCGGCACGCTGGCTTGGCTCATGGCTTTGATCCCTGTCGAAATGCAGGGGACCAAGCCGCAGCGTGCGGGTGTGTTCCTGCCCTCGTCGCAATCGAGAGCCTCAGCGGACACTTTTCCGGCGTGCGATCTGCCGCCCCCCCCCCCGGAGCCGCCGCAGGCCCGCCGCCTCCGCGTTCTTCGGCGAGGAGACCCTGGCCCCCGGACGTCTCGCCGATCCGCATCCATCCATGACGCCGGCGCGACAACGGCTTCGGCACTGCGGATGAGACAGGGCAAAGGGGGTGGCGTTCACGCCGCTCAACCGGCGGCGAAGGCAGCGCCGGTCTGCGCAGCGACCTCGGGCGACAGCCAGCGCTCGTCGAGGTCGGTCGCGTTTCGTTCGGCCACCGGCTGGGTTTCATCGCCCTCGGCGAAAATGACCGTATCGCCCGGCTCGACGTCGCGCGTGGCGTAGAAATCCCAGCGACGATGAAGGACGCGCGGCCCCCCGAACAGGCGGAAGGCATTCCAGTCGCGGTCGTCCCGAAAACCGACATCGTGGATGCCTTTCGGCGGACGCTCGGACGACCGGGGCATTCCTCCGAGGTCGCCGCTGGAGGGCGGCTGTCGAGGTGAGGGAGGCTGTCCGGACCGCGGCACGCTGCTCATCGCCTGCTCGCAACCGCTGATTCGAGCGCGTTCGCGTTGGATCGCTGGGGGAAGGGCAAGGAACGAACGATCGGAGACAACCGGAAAGGCCCGGTCGCCAGTGACGGCGCCGGGCTTCGTGTCGGCAGAATCGAGCGGATCACCGCCCGCCTGCGGATCAGCAGTCGTTGCTGCCCGGCTTGACGACCTGACCCTCGGCCGGCTTCTTCTCGTCGCCGCCGGGCTGGGTGTTGCCGCCGACGTTGTTCATGGCGCCGACGGTACCGGGGGACTCGGCCTTGGCGCCGGGGGTGACCTTCGTATCCGACGTGCCGTCCGCCTTGGAGCTCTTGTCGGTCGCGGCGCCCTGGCCCTGGGCGTTCGTGGTCGTGCCGACCGCGCAGGGCGCGGCCATCGCTGCCGACCCCGCGGCGAACAGGATCGTGGCGGCGACGGCGATCGTGCAGACGTTCTTCATTGGTTTCTCCGAGGTTTTCCAAAGCTCCCAACAAGATTGGCCCCGCGCACGTTCCGGCGGACAGCCCGGCTGTGACATTTGCGGCATGGCCCCGTGCCCGCCGATCGTCTCCGGTCCCCACGTCCCAGGCCCCCTGGCATCCAGACCCGAGATCACCCCCCAACCTTTCGGGGGGTCCACACGCGGGTCGGCACCGCCCGGGTTCGGCCGGCGCCGAGCTGCCTGTTCGGGCGGTCATGGGCAAGGTTTCCGAAGGCGTTCCGGCAGTTGATGTGATCGGAGACGGGAAAAGCAATTACAACTTCGATCAGATTGCCGTCTTGTGTGGCAAGATCAATTTCGACCTGATCCAATATCAGTGCCGTTTTGCTGCTGCCCGCCAGACCGACTATCGATACCGCCCCCGCCGCCAGAAGGCTGAAACCCTTTCGGATAGATCGGCTGGATGCAAATCCGCTGACATATGATGTGCATGTCCCTCGGATCAGTGCATATGTTTCGCGCTTCTCCCTCAACACAAGCGCATGTACACCCGGCCATGGCTGAGCTGGACACTGAATAGATTGCCACGGCAACAGAAAAGGCTCGCACAAGTCTCATGTTGTTCACTCGGTTCATCAGCGCATAATATCATTACGCTGTTTGGCTTTTCCGCTCCAGCATTTGTTTCTGTCGAGCCTCGCGGGTCTTGGCGCGTGCGGGCCTCACGCATAGTCCCGCCGTGGCCGGAGCCGGGCCGGTCGAGTCTTGCTCGACATCGTTGAACGATTCAGCGGCCCGGCGATGCCGCCGGGCCCGAGGCCGACCGCACGCGGGAAGGCCGTCACGGCCCCGATGGCGCGGGGCCCGGCATCACCGTCAGGCCCCTTCGGCCCGAAGTCATACCGGCGCGCCCAGGACGCACGCTGGATTTCAGCGACGACCCTGGTGGTTTCCGATGTGATGGAACGATGTGTGCGCGGTGCGGATACTGTTTGGGCTAGAGGATCAGGAGGCGCCCATGATCAGGAAGCTGCTTTCCGCGGTCTCTCGCGGGTCGGACGACAAGGTCGGCGTCGCGCGTCGGCCGGGGGAGCTTCCGGAAGACGCGTCGCGGCTCGAAACGATGGTGCCGCGGCAGCCGCCGCCGGCCCGAAACGACGACGGGATGCACCGGGTCTGCGAGGAGGTGGAGAAGGCCCTGCGGCAGGCCGGGCACCTGCGGTAGAGCGGCGTTGCCCCGCCGTCGCGACGGGTTTGGTGCAGGGTGGATGGGGCCCTACGTTGCGTCCGACACGACAGGGATGGGACGCCCATGAGAATCGCATTGGCACTTGCCGCCATGGCCGCCACGAGCTTTCCGGCCGCGGCCATCGAGGGGCGCTACAAGATCAAAGGGCGAAACCCCGGCCAGTCTCAGGTCTATCGCGGCGAGGCTGCCGTGAAGAAGCTCGGCGACACCTACAGCATCGTTTGGCAGATCGGATCCGCGCGTCAGATCGGAACCGGAATCCTCACCGGCTCCGTCCTGTCGGTCGTCTTCCAGGCGGCCGGCGCTCCCGGGTCCGGAGGCGTCGCGAGTTTCCAGGTGAGCGGCGGCAAAGTCACGTCGGGCCAGTGGGCCGTGACCGGCGGGCAGACGGTCGGGATGGAACAATGGGCGTTTGAGACCGGGATCTAGCAGGATTTCGGCGGAGCGCTTTCCTCGTGGCCGATCGACGGCCGGGGCGTGAGCAGCCGATACTTTCTCCGATCCGCCGCGGCGAGGCGCCGGAACCGGAGGAAGGCGTCGGCCATCATCGGCGCGTGTCGATGCAGCCCGGTCCACGAGCCGCCCTCGGTGTGGTCGGGGCCAAGCTCGTCCTGACATCCGCTGATGCGCCCGCTCGCGGATCCAGCACGCCTCGATCATGACGGCGAGCTGTTTGTGGATGGCATCGGATAGCAGGTTCCAGGGGCAGAACCTGCGCTCGCCCGAGGTGCGCGCCTCGCGCACCAGCCGAACGGGTTCCCCGGAGCGGGTGCCAATCGGCTTTTGCGCCGACCCGTCGCGGCGGACCGGAAGCGCGCCGACCGCTTGAGCCACCCACCTCGACCCGCACATCACCGCCTGCTTGGGGAGCCTTCGCCTGCGTCCAGGCACGCGCGGAGCGGTGGTTCCAGAATGCATTCCTCCGGTTGCTCACGGCATCGACCTGAAGGGCGAACTGTTCGCTTAGATACCCGCGCAAAGCTTCATAACTTGCATTGCAAAGCGACAATTCATTGATTTGTAACCACAGATTTCGAAGAAATGGGGACAGTGTCGCCTGTAGGTTGAACAAGGGCCGTCATAATGCGCTTATTAGGTACCGCAGCAAGCGGCCACTGTATAAATTTCAACTGCGAGACGACAAATGGCTCTGCTTGGCATCAATTTAGGTCTCGGTGGATCTGGTGGCCTTCTTGGCCTGGGAGGGAACTCTGCCGGAACTTCAACACCCTCAAGTGTCCTCAATCTCGATCTGACGGGACTCGTCAATCTGAATGTCGGCGCTGGTGGATCGACCTCCATTCTCACAGTCGATGCTGCAGTCGGTGGCACGACGGCCACCTCGGCTTCGGCGTCTCCGGTCATCAATCTCGGTGTCGATCTCGGTACGGGAACCACAGGGGGGAATGGCGGCCTGCTCGGCGGCCTGCTCGGGGGAGGCTCAGCCGGCGCGGGAGATGGGCTGATCCCATCGACGGTCGATGCGCTCCTTGGAACGGTCGGGAGTCTGACCGGCGTTCTGCTCGGGACCGGCGCTGGCGGCACGCCCGGTGGGCCCCCCGCAAATCCGGGTACGCCGGGAGCAATCATCACCGGCACGGAGGGCGTTGACCTCCTGCGCGGCACAGCTGGCAACGATACGATCACCGCCCTCGGCGGCAATGACCTGATCTACAGCAACGGCGGCAATGACATCATCAATGGCGGCGCCGGTCGCGATACGGTGGTCTTCTCCGGATCGATTGCTCAGTACACGGCCGCATCCCAGAACGGCGTCATTGGGTTCCACAGCACCACGACCGGCTCGACGTCGTTCCTGACCGGCGTCGAACGCGTCAGCTTCCAGGACCAGACCCTCGCGTTGGATTTCAATGGTAACGCCGGCCAAGTCTACCGGCTGTATCAGGCGGAATTCAATCGGGTTCCCGATACGCCCGGCCTCACCCACAATGTGAACCTCGTGGACAGCGGCGCCATCAGTCTCGGCGATATGGCAGATGCGTTCGTAGGTTCTGCGGAGTCTGTCAGCCATTACGGCCCCACCGTCAGCGACGCACAGTTCGTCACCAACCTCTACGCGAATACGCTTCATCGTGCGCCGGACGCTCAAGGATTTCAGAACTGGACCAACGCCTTGGCGAACAAGATCCTTGATCGGGGCGACGTGCTTCTCGGGTTCTCGGAGAGCGCTGAGAACCACAACAACACGGACCATCAGCTGCAGAATGGCATTCTTCTCGATTATGGAGTCGCGTGACCCGGATTGTCTTCGGGGAACCTAGGGTATCAGCCGCGACATGAACGTCCCGCCCCGCCAGCCCGTGATCAGATCGGGCGGCGGGGCGTCGTCGGTCGCCGGCGAGGTCGAGCGATGCGGCACGGTTCCCAGGGGCTCGACTCCATCGGCACCGGGGAGCTGTGCCGGCGGCGAGCACGATGGCCGAGGCCCCGTGGCGGGCGAACCTGTCGTATCGCGTGGCGAGGCGCCGGAAGTCCTTGAGGCGGCGGAAGCCGGCCGCGAGGCGCCGGCCCTTGCGAGAGCGGCGTTCGTCATGGCGGATCTCGCGTTTGCGGCCACGCTTTCCGAGATTTCGCACGGATACGAGTTGTCAGCGTCCCTCCCTTCGTAAACATCAGCCGCGTATACGGCGCCTGCGCCGCGTGCGCGGCTGGGGAAGGCGAGATGGCATTGTTCAAGATCGGCAAACGGTTGCAGTCGCAGACCTCTGCCCCGCAGCCCCTTTCGGAGATCCCCACTCCGCAGGCCCCGTCGGAGACATCCGACCTGCAGCCCCCGTCGGAGACCTTCGACCCGCAGCCCCCGTCTGAGATCTCCGACCCGCAGCCCCCGTCGGAGACCTCCGACCCACCGCCCCAGATCGAAGGCTTCATCGACATCCTCGACGACGAGCGGATCGTCGGATGGGCATGGGATCCCGCGATGCCCGAGCGCCGGGTCGTGATCGAGGTCGCGTGCGGGGAGCGGCGCGCGCGCGTGGTCGCCGATCGCGACCGGGCGGACCTGCGGGTGGCCGGCAAGGGCGACGGGTGCCACGGTTTCGAGGTCTGCTTCGATCTGCGCGGGATCGGCCCCGTCGAGGTCCGCGATGCCGCAACCGGCGCAATGCTCCCGGGCTCGCCCCTCTGCTTCGACCCGCTGCATCTCCTCGGCCTGCCGGGCAACCGGCGCGCGCGCGCGCTCCTGCGGGCGGAGGCGGAGCACGCGCGTCTCGCCCTCGGTGAGCCGGACGAAGGGGCCGAGCCGGCCCGGCCCGGCTATGCGACGCGCGCCCGCCTGGAGACGCTCCTCGCGACGGACGCGTCGGAGTACGAGCCGGTCCATCTCGTCACCCGCTACCTCGCCTACCGAGCCGAGCTCGCGCATCGCCCCGTTCCGCCCGGCGATCCGGCCGGGTCCCTGGCCGCCCTGCAGCGCTACCTCGCGGCAGAGGGCCATCGACCGGGCGGCCTGCCCCTCTCGCCCCCGCAGATCGCGTTCCTCAACGCCCCGATGCCGCGCTTTGGGCTCGCGCCGGAAGTGAGCGTGGCGGCCTACAACGCCATCGTCGACGCGAGGCCGGAGGCGAGCGATTTCGCCGACCCGGCGGCCCTGCGCGAGGCCCTGTTCTGGTGGTGCACCGAGGGCGCGCCGGCCCTCGCGCCGGACGGCTCGCTCATCACCGAAGCACAGGTCCGCCTCCTGACGCGGGGCGCGACACCGAATGCCTCCTACCCCCTCAACGACTTCCTGCGCACCTATCTCAGCCGCGACCCCGCCCTCGCGCCGGTCACGGGCGGGGGCATGCTGGAACGGGCCCTCGCCCTCTGCATCCTGATCCTGCACTGCGCACGCGCACCCGCCCTCGCGCGATTCCTGCCCGCCGCCGCGACCGCCGAGATCCTGGCTCCGGCCGGGACGGATGCGGGCTCGCGGTTCGAGGCGCTCCTCGCCCTGGCCCTCGAGGGCGGACCGGAGCCGGCGCAGGCCCTCAGCCGACAGCTCACCGAAAGCCTCGCGGCCCAGGGCCTCGCGCTCGCGAGTCCCCGCCCGCCCGCCGGGCATCCGGGCACCGCACCGGCGCTCGCGCGCGATCCTCGAATCAGCTCGGGGCTCGAGCCGGGCATCGCCGTGATCGGTCCGGTGCGCGCGGCCTCCGGCATCGGGCAGGCCACCCGCCAGTCCCTCGCGGCCCTCAGGGCCGCGGGCCGGCACCCCGCCATCCTCGACTACCGGGGGGATTTCCCCTCACCGCTCGGGGGGCCGGACATCGCCACGCCGGAGCTGCGCCGGCCGCGGACGATCAACCTCGTCCACCTCAATGCGGATACGCTGCCGCTCGCCCTCGCCGAGATCGATGCCCGTGTGTTCGCGCGCTCCTACAACATCGGCTACGTCTTCTGGGAGCTCGACCAGGTGCCCCGCGCCCATCGGCTGGGGCTCGACCTCCTCGACGAGGTCTGGGTCGCTTCGGCGTACAACCGGGCGATCTACGAGGGCGCCTGCGACGTGCCGGTTCACGATGTCGGCCTGGCGGTGGAGCCCCTCCCCGAGACGATCCCGGGCTCGCGGGCCGCATATGGACTGCCCGAAACCGGCTTCGTGTATCTGGCGACCTTCGACGCCTTCTCGTTCATCGAGCGCAAGAACCCGCTCGGGCTCGTCCGGGCCTTCCTGGCAGCCTTCCCGAAGGGCTCGCCGGAGCCAGTCCATCTCGTCCTGAAGACCCAGAACCGAACGAGTGTCGATGATCCCCATCAGGTCGGGCTGTGGCGGACGATCGATGCCCTGATCGCACGGGATCCGCGCATCCGGATCATCGATCGGACCCTGCCCTACATCGATCTCCTGGGCCTCAAGCAGTCCTGCGATGCCTACGTCTCGCTGCACCGCTCGGAGGGCCTCGGCATCGGGATGATCGAGGCGATGCAGCTCAAGCGCCCCGTGATCGCGACGGCCTATTCGGGCAATCTCGCGTTCTGCACGCCCGAGACGGCGTTCCTCGTCGACTACACCCTCGTGCCGGTTCGGCCGGAGGCCTACATCGCGGTGGAGCCCGGCAGCCGCTGGGCCGAGCCGTCACTGCCCTCGGCCGCGGCGGCCATGCGGGCGGTCTACGAGAACCCGGCGGAGGCGCAGGCGCGCGCGGAAGCGGCGGCGCAGCAGGTCGCCCGGGCGTTCAGCCCGGCCGCCATCGGCCGGCGCTACGCGGCCCGGCTCGACGCCATCGAGGCGCAGCTCGGTGCGTAGTGCGGGCCGCCGCGACGGTCGATCGCGCCATAAACGGAAAACCCCGCCCGTCGCAGGGCGGTCCCGTCGCGTTCCGAGAAGGTCGAGCCGGCCTGAGCGGGTCGTGCAAGGCCTCGTTCGCCGCCGCCCCGGCACCGTCCGCCTCATCCTGTGTCCCCGCCGTGGCTGACAGGCTGCATCACAACGCTTAGATGGTCGCTCTCTCCAGCCCAAGCGCCGAGGGGCCAAGGGTACCCGATGACAAAACCTTCCTTTCAGCCCGGCAGCGAGCTTTACGCCGAGCAGACGGTCTATGGGCAGATCGGCCCGCTCCAGGTGGTCCGGCTCGTCCGCAGCGATCTCAGCCTCGCCCTGACCCACGTCGTCGTCCTCGGCCATCCCAGCCTGGGGCCGACCTTCATCGCGGGTTTCCCCGATACCGAGGAGGGGATCGGCCTGGCCGATCAGGTCGGCCAAGCCGCCGTCCACGCACTCCGGATCGCGGCGACCCCGGTGTCCTGATCGTGGCCGGTGCCGGGCTCACGGGCGCCGCACGGCCATGATCCCCGACCGCCGCGCAGCCTCGTCCCCGCCATCGGCCCCTCGACGCCGCCGGCGCGGGGGCGGACCCGTCCGGCAGCCCACCTTCAACGCGGAGACGCCCTCAATGCCCGATTCGACGCCCTGCCTCATCCGCCCCGTGATCCTGTGCGGCGGTTCGGGCACGCGGCTGTGGCCGGCCTCGCGCGAGAGCATGCCCAAGCAATTTGCCCGCCTCGTCGATCCGGAGCAGTCCACCTTCCAGGCGACCGCCCGGCGCGTGGACGAGCCCGGCCTGTTCGCGCGCGCCACCGTGATCGCGGCGGCCGAGTCCCGCTTCATCGTGGCCGAGCAACTCGTGCAGGCCGGCCTGTCCGCCGACATCGTGCTGGAGCCGACGGCGCGCGACTCCGCCGCCGCCGTGGCGGTCGCCGCGCTCCACGCCGCTCGGACGGACCCGCAGGCGATCGTGCTGATCATGGCCGCCGACCACGTCATCGGCGACACCGAAGCCTTCCGCCGGGCGGTCGCCGCCGCGGCCGCCGGCGCGCGCGCCGGTTACACGATGACCCTCGGCATCGAACCGACACGGCCCGCCACCGATTACGGCTACATTCGCCGCGGCGCTCCCCTGAGCGAGGCCGAGGGCGGGGGCGACGGCGCCTGCGCCGTCGAGCGCTTCGTCGAGAAGCCCGACGCGGCCGGGGCCCAGCGGCTCATCGCGGATGGCGCCCTGTGGAATTCCGGCTACTTCCTGTTCCGGGCCGACGTGATGCTGACGGAACTCGAGACATTCGCCCCCGAGGTCTTGGCGGGCGCCCGCGCAGCGCTCGACGCGGCCGTGACCGACCTCGACTTCGTCCGCCTCGACGCCGCGTCTTTCGGGCAGACCCCGAAGATCTCCATCGACTACGCGGTGATGGAGCGCACGACCCGGGCCGCCGTGCTGCCGGTCTCGTTCCCCTGGTCGGATGTCGGGACCTGGGACGCGGTCTGGGGCGTCCTCGAGCACGATACGGAGGGCAACGCCCTGCGCGGCCGGGTCGAGCTGATCGGGACGCGGAACAGCCTCGTGCACAGCGAGGGCGAGGGGCTGACGACCGTGGTCGGCCTGGAGGACGTCGTGGTCGTGACCACCCGGGACGCGGTGCTGGTGGCCTCCAAGGCGCAGTCCGGTCGGGTGAAGGAACTCGTCGGTCAGCTGCGCGCCCGGGCGCATCCCGAGGCGGACGCGCATCTGCGCATGTACCGGCCCTGGGGCTGGTACCAGCGCATCGACGTCGGCGCGCGCTTCCAGGTGAAGCGGATCATGGTGACGCCGGGCGGGCGGCTCTCGTTGCAGAAGCACTATCACCGGGCCGAGCATTGGGTGGTGGTGAAGGGCACCGCCGAGGTGACGGTCGACGAGCGCGTCGTGCTGGTGCACGAGAACGAAGCCGTCTACCTGCCCATCGGTTCGATGCACCGCCTGGCCAACCCCGGCAGAATTCCCCTGGAGCTCATCGAAGTGCAGGTCGGCTCCTACACGGGAGAGGATGATATCATTCGCGTCGAGGACATCTACGGACGCTGAGCGTCCCGCATCGAACGCCCGTTGCACCGTCGGGCCCGGGGCGAGGACCGACGGTGCCCGGGTCGCCCTCCAAGGCCGGACCGACGCGGTTGCGGGCGCTCCCCACCGTGCCGGATGGTGGGACTTCGCGGGAGACCCGTCCGGATAAGTGGCGCGGAGCGTATCGAACCCGGCCCCCCACGGGGGAGCGCCTTCAGGCGACGTTGCGCGCCCGCGCGTCGGCCAGGACGGCGGCCAGGGTTTCGGACCACGGCACCTGCGGGGCCCAGCCCGTCGCCGCGTGGATGCGACGGCCGTCGCCCAAGGCCACCGGGATCTCCGAGGGCCGCATGCGGGTGGGATCGACCACGACCTCGAACGGGACGCGCGCCAGCCGCGTCAGATCCTCCAGCACGCTCGCGATCGCGTGGGGACGGCCCGAGGCGACATTCAGCACCGTGCCGGAGGCGAGTTCCTCACTGGCCGCGATCACCTGCGCGTAGGCCCGCACCACGTCCCGCACGTCCAGGAATTCGCGCTGCGCCGAGAGGTTTCCGACGGCGAGGCGGGGCGGCATGCGGCCCGCCTCGATCCGGGCGATCTGGTGCGCGAAGGCGGGCACGACGAAGCGCTCGTCCTGGCCCGGACCGGTGTGGTTGAACGGCCGCACCACGATGAGGCGGACCGCGCTTCCCGCCAGCACGTCGGCGAGCATCTCCTCGCCGACGCGCTTGGTGCGGGCGTAGACCCCGACGGGCTGGGGCACGACGTCCTCGTCCACCGGCCGGCCGGAGAGGAAGGCGCGCCCGTAGACTTCGCTCGAACTCGCGAAGACGAGGGTGGCGGCGGGGGCCTCGGCGCGGAGGGCTTCGGCGAGGTTCAGGAGGCCCGCGACGTTGGTGCGCCAGGTCTCCAGGCCTGCGCCGGCGGCCTGCCCGACGGAGGCCTGGGCCGCCAGATGCAGGACGTGGCTCGGCCGGAAGTCCCGCAGGCAGGCCGCCAGGGTTTCCCGGTCGGCGAGATCGAGGGTCCGAAAGTCGGCGCCCTCCGGCAGGGCGGGGATCGTCCCGCGCCCGATTCCGAGGAGCGCCTCGGTGCCCGCCCCGGCGAGCGCCGCGAGGGCGTGCCGGCCGACGAAGCCGGCCGCGCCCGTGACGAGCACGCGTCGGACGGGCGCGGACATCAGGCGGCCTTCAGGCCGCCGAGGCGCGCGAGGTCGGCCTCGACCATCTCCTGGATCATCGTCTCGAGGGAGGTCTCGGCCTGCCAACCGAAGGCGGCCTTGGCCTTGGCGGGATCGCCGAGCAGCACGTCGACCTCGGCCGGGCGGAACAGCTTGGGGTCGATGACGAGGTGGTCGTCGATGGTGAGGCCCACATGCGCGAAGGCGATCTCGCACATGGCCCGCACCGTGGTGGTGCGCCCCGTCGCGATGACGTAGTCGTCGGGCTTCTCCTGCTGCAGCATCATCCACATCGCCCGGACGTAGTCGCGGGCGTGGCCCCAGTCGCGCTTGGCGTCGATGTTGCCGAGACGCAGGTCCTGGGCGAGGCCGAGCTTGATCCGGGCGACTCCGTCCGTGACCTTGCGCGTGACGAATTCGACGCCGCGCAGGGGGCTCTCGTGATTGAACAGGATACCGTTCGAGGCGTGCAGCCCGAAGCTCTCGCGGTAGTTGATCGTCATCCAGTGGGCATAGAGCTTGGCCACACCGTAGGGGGAGCGCGGGTAGAACGGCGTGGTCTCGCTCTGGACCGTCTCCTGGATCAGGCCGAACATCTCCGAGGAGGAGGCCTGGTAGTAGCGCGCCTGCGGGCGCAGCGTGCGCACGCATTCGAGCAGGTTGACGGCGCCGAGGCCCGTGATGTGGCCCGTGAGCACCGGCTGCTGCCAGGACGCGGTCACGAAGGATTGGGCGGCGAGGTTGTAGACCTCGTCGGGCTGAACCTCCTGCACGATGCGGGCGAGGCTCGACAGGTCGAGGAGGTTGCCGTCGTGCAACGTGACCGCGTCGACGATGCCGAGCCACTTGAGGCGGTGATCGAACACGCCGGCATGGCTCGAGCGCCGCACCACGCCATGGACGCTGTAGCCCTGATCGAGGAGGAGTTGGGCGAGATAGGCCCCGTCTTGCCCGGTGATGCCGGTGATCAGCGCGCGCTTGCCGGTCATGTGGTGGCCCTCGTCTCTCGAATGATTTGGAAGAAGCTACCGCCGCGGCTAGGTCGATTGACCCGGCGCGTCAAGCGTTGAACGGCGCCGCTAGCCTTGGGCCCGGCACCACGGTATGGAGCCGCAGCGCTCCGGTCGGACGGCTGCGGACGGGCAACCGCACCGGCGCGTTGCCCCGCCCCTCCGTCGCGGAGAGTTGCGCGGGATCGACCGTCGGTCAGGTGAGCAGGAGAGGCGGCATGTTTCCATTCCGTAAGAAATCCGCCCGCCGCCCCGCCAAACCGGCCGGGATCGGCGGCTTCAACGAGGCGTTCTACCTCTGGAAGTACCCTGACGTCGCTGCCCAGGGGATCGATCCGATGCGCCACTATCTGGAGCATGGCTGGCGCGAGGGCCGAGACCCCTGCGAATCCTTCAGCACGCAAGGGTATCTTGCCCACAATCCGGACGTCCGCGCCGCCGGCGTGAACCCCCTCGTGCATTTCTGGGATACGGGTCTCGCCGAGGGCCGCTCCGGCTGGCAGATCGACCGCGGCTGATCGCGGGCAACCCGTCCGGGCGCCTATGCCGCGTGGGTCGCAAGCGCTCTCAATTCGGCCACACCCCTCCGACAAAGGACGGCCCGCCTCCCAAGGCTGTATCGAACGGTCGACAGCTCAAATATGATCGCGGGACGTTCGGTGCGGAGACAGCTCCGCATGCCAACCAGAGCCGTTTTCAACGGTGTCACACTGTCGATCCGGGCAGGCGATTTCTGTAATCGAATCGACGGCGCCCATTCCGGCGGCTGCATCGACCGGATGATTGTGATAGACAATTGCGTCCGTGCGCGCGTAGGTCGGCGGCGAGTCGCCAGAGAACAGGGCCATCGGGCATGAGCATGAGGGGTGTGGGCGGTGAGTCCTCGGTCCTGAAGGAGGGGATCAAAGCAACGCGACCTGTCTTCGTGACAGCGATTGTGTTCAGCTTCTTCATTAACCTTCTGATGTTCGTCAGCCCGCTCTACATGCTCCAGGTCTACGACCGGGTGCTGTCGAGCCGCAATGAGACGACGCTCATCGGCATCACCTTGATCGCGGCCTTCGCGCTCGTGGTCTACGCCCTCCTCGAGATGCTGCGCTCGCGCCTCCTCGTGCGCGCCGGCATCCTGTTCGACGAGAAGATCGCGAGCCCGATCTTCTCGGCCGTCCATCGGGGCAACCTGCGCAACCCCGAAGGCGGCCACGGCATCGCCCTGCGCGATGTCGATACGGTGCGCGAATTCCTCACCGGCAGCGGCCTCCTCGCCTTCTGCGACGCGCCGTGGACGCCGGTCTTCCTGCTCGCCTGCTTCATCCTCCACCCCTGGTTCGGCTGGATGGCCATCGCGGGCGGCGTCATCATCTTCGGCCTGACCCTCCTTAACGAAGTCGCCACCAAGCGCGAGCTCGCCGCCGCGAGCCAGGCCGGCAACGCCGCCAGCCAGTACGCGCAAGCGACCCTGCGCAACACCGAGGTGCTGCAGGCCATGGGCATGCTGGGGGCGCTGCGTCGCCTCTGGGGCCAGCGCCACGAGGAAGTGCTGGCCTTCCAGGCCCTGGCGAGCGACCGGGCCGGTCTGATCGTCGCGGGCACGAAGTTCGTCCGCATGTTCCTGCAGACCCTGATCCTGGGCGTCGGCGCCTATCTTGCGATCCACCGGGAAATCTCACCGGGTTCGATGATCGCCGCCTCGATCATCATCGGGCGGGCCCTGGCCCCGGTGGAACTGCTCATCGCGAACTGGAAGGGCTTCAACGCGGTGCGGGCGAGCTACGCGCGCCTGCAGAGGCTCATCGAGATCGCCGGTCCCGAGCCCGAGCGCATGAACCTGCCCCGGCCCGCCGGTCAGATCGAGGCCGAAAACCTCGTCGTCGCCGCCCCCGGCAAGACGCAGGCGATCCTCCAGGGCGTCAGCTTCAAGCTCGAGCCCGGCACGGTGGTGGGCGTCGTCGGCCCGTCGGCGGCCGGCAAGTCGAGCCTGGCCCGCGCCGTCACCGGCGTCTGGCCCATCGCCCGCGGGGCCCTGCGCATCGACGGCTCGGAGATCTCGCACTGGGATCCCCAGGCGCTCGGCCGCCATATCGGCTACCTCCCCCAGGACGTCGAATTGTTCGCCGGCACGGTCGCTCAGAACATCGCCCGCTTCGACACCATCGACGAGGAAGCGGTGATCGCGGTTGCCAAGAAGGCGGGCTGCCACGAACTGATCCAGGGGTTGGCCGATGGTTACAACACCCAGATCGGCGGCGGCGGCCATGCGCTCTCGGGCGGCCAGCGCCAGCGCATCGCCCTCGCCCGCGCCATGTACGGCAACCCGAGCTTCATCGTCCTCGACGAGCCGAATGCCAGCCTCGACGCGGCGGGCGAAGAAGCCCTGATGCGGGCCGTCCAGGAGCTGAAGCAGATGGGCACCACGATCCTGATCGTGACCCACAAGGTCAACATCCTGACCGCCGTCGACACGGTGCTGGTGATGAATGCCGGCACGGTTCAGGCCTATGGACCGCGCGACCAGATCCTCGGCCAAGTGGCGGGCCCGCGTCCCGTTCCGTCCCCCGGCACCGCATCCGTGGCAGCGCCCACGACCGGCCGCCTCGGCATGCAGGGCCAGCGCGCGGCCGGATAGGCTGCGGGCGGACGACACGGCACCGGGCGACAGGATTGACGAGACGACCATGAGCATGAACCTTCCTGCACTGCGCGCCCATCTCTCCAGCACCACGGCCCGGGTCCGGCAGGGTCTGACCCGCACCGGCCTGATGACGGCCGCCGGCGATGCGGCGGACGATGCGACGGAAGCCGGCCCGCGTCCGGCGCCCCCGCCCCACCTGACCACGTGGAAGCACCACGCCATCGCCGGCTACGTGCTGATCTTCTCCACCTTCGGCGTGATGGGCGCCTGGGGGGCAGTGGCCCGGCTCGACCGGGCCGTGGTCAGCCCCGGCACGATCGCGGTGGAGAACAGCCGCAAGATCGTGCAGCATTTCGAGGGCGGCATGGTGCGCGAGGTCCTGGTCAAGGAAGGCCAGACCGTGCGCGAAGGCGAATTGGTGCTGCGGCTCGACCCGATCCAGGCCACCGCCAGCGTCGACCTGTTCCGGTCCCAGCTCGACGCCACCTTGGTCCAGGAGGCGCGCCTGCTGGCCGAACGGGACAGCCGGGATAGCCTCGAGCTTCCGCCGGAGATCCAGGCGCGTCAGACGGAGCCCGCCGTCGCGCGGGTGATCGGCGATCAGACGGCGCAGCTCAAGGAGCGGCGCGGCTCCCTCGTCGGTCAGATCGAGCTCCTCGAGTCGCGGGTGCGGCAGCTCAAGAACGAAATTTCGGGGCTCGGCGTCGAGAAATCGGCCACCGAGCAGCAGGTCGGCTTCATCAACCAGGAACTCGTCGGCCTGCGCCAGCTCCGCGAGAAGAACCTGATCCCGGTGAGCCGCCTCCTCGTGATGGAGCGTGAGCGCACCCGTCTCGAGGGCGTCATCGGCCGCTCCGTCGCCGACACGGCCAAGGCCGAGAACGGCATCAACGAGACCGGCCTGCAGATCACGCAGCTGCGTCAGAAGCTGCAGGAAGACATCGCCGGCCAGCTCCTCGAGGCTCGCCAGAGAAGCGCCGAGCTCCGCGAGAAGTTCGCCGTCGCCCAGGACGTCCTGCGACGCCTCGAGGTGCGTGCGCCCCGCTCCGGCGTCGTGCAGAGCCTGAAGGTCTACACGATCGGTCAGGTCGTGCGCTCGGGCGAGGCCCTGATGGAGATCGTGCCCGACGACGACAAGCTCGTCGTGCACGTGCAGTTCGCGCCCAACGACCTCGAGACGGTGCATGCCGGCATGCCGGCCGAGATCAAGTTCCCGAGCTTCCATTCGCGGCGCATTCCGACGATCCTGGGCAACCTCGAATCGGTCTCCCGCGACCGACTCATCGACGAAACCACGCGCCAGCCGTATTTTCTCGGCATCGTACAGATCAGCAAGCTGCAGATCCCCGAGATGATGCAGGGCCGGCTGGTGGCCGGTATGCCGGCGGAGATCGTCGTCACCACGGGCGAGCGCACCGCGCTGAGCTACATCGTTTCACCCTTCTTCGAGGCGCTCGGCCGTTCGTTCAACGAACATTGACCTGACCGGGTCTACGGTCGACCCGGCCGCACAATCGGGCAAGGCGCACTTCGCGCGGGTTTGGGGCAGGGTCAGGTTAGATGGGCGCCATTCTCTCGTTCTTCCGTCCGGCTCCGGTCGCCCGCGGCGACTGGTCCCAGCAGGAGATCGCCGAGTTCTACCGCGTGGAAGCCGCCCTCACGCAGGCCGGCTTGCGCATCACCACCGACCGGGGCCTGACCGACGAGGGCGACCCCTGGTTCGTCTTCTGCCGCTTCGACGGCGACGTGATCCTGCACTTCGCGCGGATCGACGATCTCTACGTGGTGGCCTCCGAGGCGTTCGAGCGCCCGCTGCAGGGCCCGGATTTCCGCGCCTTGCTCAACGCGGTCGCATCGGAGCACCCGACCCTCGTACCGATTCCGCGCCAGAACGCGCAGGGCAAGGCCGGCAATCTCGTTCTGCACCCAGCCGCGCTCCTGGCTGCGATCGTCGCCACGGTGGCGTTCCAGCTCGCGGGTGGGGACGCGATGGCGGGCGAGCTCGCGAGCGAAGAGCCCGCGGCGGCAATGCACCAGCCCGGCACCGAGGGGCATGCACGCGACACGAACTCCGTCATGCCCGGCCCGGATCCGCATCCCCATTCCGCGCATGACGAACTCGGCCGTCTCACGGGCGAGGACGAGGGACGCCATGCCCGCCACGCCCTCGTCCTCTCGGCGATCGCCCTGATCAGCACGACCTTGCCGGCCGATCAGGCCGTCGATGCCACCGGCGGCATCCTGGGCGAGAGCCCGGCGGGGGGAGCGCGGAGCAAGGCCGTTCCCGTCACGGTCGTCGAAGTGAGCCAGGCCGCAGCGGAAGGCCGGCGCTCTCAGGGCAGGGACGAGGCTGCCCTGGACGCGGCCGCCGAGCATGCCGTGGCCGGAGGGGGCGCACTCGTCCAAGTCAGCGCGGTCCTGACCGGCACCGCAAGCGGACCCGCCATCTTCGGGAACATCGATTTGGTCCGCCTCAACGTCCTGGGGCTCGGGGCCGCGGGTGGTCAGGAAATTGCCGTGATGCGGGCCGCCGAGAGCGCCCCGCCGATGACGGCGATCCTGGTCGGCCGCGTGGCCGCACACGCGGTGCCGGTGGCGGTCGAGAAGGCGTCGGCCGCTGCGGCACCGGTTCCGGCCGGGGGATCGGCACCGATGCCGTCCGGCGGGGCGACCCCCGCCCCGGCGGCAGGATCGCCCGCACCCAGCCCGGCCACCGTCGTGGTGGGGGGAACCACCGCGGCGCCAGCCAGCGCCGCCGCCATGACGACCTTCCTGGCGGTCGGCACGGTGGAGACGGGTGGTGGCCATTCCGCGGGCGGTGGGGGTGCATCTCCCTCCGCGCCGAGCCAGGCCAGCGTGCAGGGCCAGGCGGCCGCCGCGGGCGCGACAGCGAGCCCCCCGGAGAAGCTATCCGCGCCGAGCGCGACCACGCCCGCCACGCAGTTTGTCGCGGCTGCGGCAAACCTTACGGTTCGGACAGCCCTCAACAGTTTCCTCGAGCAGTATGCCAGCGCGACCAAACTGAGCGCGCTCGGTTCGGACACGGCCGCGACGACCAAGCTCGGCGAGATGGCCCTGACCTCGCTCGCCAAACTGATCGGAACGGGCGCCGTTTCCGAGTTCCTGTCGAGCTTCACCGCCTATGGCGGCAGCGTCACCGCGTCGAAGCTCGTCACCGCATCGACGAGCGATCCGGCCATCGACCCGATCAAGGGCGTGGCCGCACTCGATGGCGCACTCGGTGGCACCACGCCCGGCACCCTGCTTCAGGGCTCAGCCGTCCTGAGCGGCACGGCGGCGCAGATCGGGGCGGTCAAGGACAAGGACGCCACCCCGTCCTCCGAGGGTGCCACGAAAATCACCGACAAGGTCATCGAGGCCGCGACAAAGCTCGCGGGCGCGGAGGTCACCAAGACGGGCCTCGGCGAGGGCGCGACCGGTACCGTCGCGAAAGAGCCCGCACCGTCCTCCGAAAGCGCCACGAAAATCACCGACAAGGTCGTGGAGGCCGCAACCAAGCTCCCAGCCGTGGAGGTCGCCAAGGCGAGCCCCGGCGAGGGCGCGACGGGCACCGGTGCGAAGGACGCCGCCCCGTTATCCGAGGGCGCCACGAAGATCACCGACAAGGTCGTCGAGGCCGCGACCAAGCTCCCAGCCGTGGAGGTCGCCAAGACGAACCCCGGCGAGAGCACGGCCGGGACCGCTGCGAAGGACGCCGCCCCGTCCTCCGAGGGCGCCACGAAGATCACCGACAAGGTCGTCGAGGCCGCGACCAAGCACCCGGGTGGCACGACCCTGGACACCGCGACGCTGACGCATCCGGCCCCGACGATCGCCCCCCAATCCCTGGACGAGCAGGGCCGTCAGCTGATTGCACGATTCCTCGAGTCGACGACGCAGGTTCAAACCTTCGTGAGCGAGCGGTCGTTCGTGATGATCGACATGGACGCGAGTCATTACGGCAACCCGGATTTCTCCGTGCGGACCTGGAGCATCGGCCACGATGTCGAGATCAGCATCATCGGGATCGCGGCGGACAGCCCACACAACCTCTGACGATGCGACGGGCGGGGGCCCGTCGCGGCACGCGGCCCCGTCGGCCGGACAGCCGTCCGCGAACTGACGCCTCTGTCCGTCGCCGCGCCCTCCGGGCCATGAATGGGCCGCCGATTGTGCGACCGGGCGCCGGGCGGCAGTTGCCTTCAGCGGTCAAGCTGGTGCACATGCCGGGCGTGCCCGCCCCGCCCGTCAGGCGGGCCCGGAGCGGAGAGTGCGTGCGACGACCATGCTGAATATTCTCCTCGACTTGCAGACGCTGCAGTCGGCATCCCGCCATCGCGGCATCGGGAACTACTCGCGCGGGCTCGCCGACGCCCTGCTGCGGCGCGACGACGTCGCGTGGCACATTCTTCTCTCGGATGCGATGCCCGACACTCTGCGCCCCGCGCTGAGTTGGGCCCGCGAGCGGGTCGGGCCCGAGCGCATCCACGTGCTGCACGGCCTCAGTCCGATCCGCGGATGCGACACCGACGCGGGACCCCGTGCGCGCGCCGCCGAGGCGCTCTACAGCGGCTTCATCGAGGCCCTTGCCGTCGATCTCGTGCATGTGGCCAGCCCCTTCGACGGTTGGAGCGACGAGACGGTCCTCGACATCGCCCCCGATCGGGCGACCCCGTTCGCGGCGACCCTCTACGACCTGATCCCGTTCGAGGAGCCGGACCTGTTCCTGCCGACGCCGGAGGTCGCCGGCTGGTTCGAGCGCCGTCTTCAGACCCTGATGCGGGCCGAGAACGTCCTGGCGATCTCCGAGCATAGTGCCCGGATGGGCCGGCGGCGGCTGCGCATGGGGCCCGAGCGGGTTGTCGCGATCGGGGCGGACGTCGATCCGATCTTTGCCCCCCGCACGCTCGCGCCCGAGGCGACCCGGGCGCTGCTCGCCCGCCACGGCATCACCCGGCCGTTCGTCCTCCATGTCGGGATCCCGGAACCGCGCAAGAACGTCCCCCGCCTGATCGAGGCGTTCGCCCGGCTGCCGGAGACCGTGCGCGCGCACCACCAGATCGTCCTGGCCACGAAGGTGACGGACGCGCAGGCCGAGAGCCTGGCGCGGCTGGTCGCCGATCAGGGCCTGCCGCCGGACGCCCTCGTGCTGCCCGGGTTCGTGCCCGATCCGGACCTTGCCGACCTCTACAGTCTTGCGCGGGTCACGGTGATGCCGTCGCTCAACGAGGGGTTCGGTCTGCCCCTCCTCGAAGCCATGCGCTGCGGCTGCCCGGTCCTCGGCTCGAACACCACGAGCATCCCGCAGGTGATCGGGCGGGCCGACCTCACCTTCGACCCCCTGCGGGTCGCCGACATCGCCGAGCGCCTCGAGCGGATGCTCACGGACACGGAGTTCCGTGCCGGCGCCATCGCCCATGCGGCTGTCCAGCAGGCACGCTTTTCGTGGGCCGTGAGCGCGGAGCAGGCCTGCCAGGCCTTCACCCAAGCCGTCGAACGGCGCGGCCGCCCCCCCTCCCCTGCGCCCACTCCGCCCCCGCTCACCGGCCTGACGCCGGGCCGATACCTCCTGCCGCTCGCGGGCGATCTCGACACGCACGAACCGGGGCCCCTGTCCCGCTGCCCGGACGAGCCCGCAATCCTCGCGGCCGCCCTCGACGCCGTCGGTCCCTGCCTCCTGATCGACCTTTCGCAGGCCGGCACCACCCTGGAGGGGGGCGAACCGGACACGGCCGTCCGCGCGGAGCAGGACGATACCGCGGCGATGTCCTCGCGGGACGTCGCGCCCCCCCATCCCCACCTCGTCGCCCGGCTCGCATCCGATCCCCTCGAGACCGCCTCCGACACCCCCGCCTCCTGGCAGCTGACCTGGTCGAGCTGGCCGCGCACCCGCGCCCATGCGCCGGACCCGGAGCGCTACGCGAGTCTGTCCTCCGCCCTCGCGCGCGTCGGCGGCTACCACCCGCTCCTGCAAGCGATCCGCCCCCTCGCACGGCTCACAGCCCTGGCGCAGGAGGGCGACCTGCCGGGCCCGGAGCGCGATGCGTTTGCGCAGGCGCTCGCCGACAACCACGCGCCCGCCTGCGCCCGCCCGCGCCTGCTCGTCGACGTCACGGAACTCGCCCAGCGCGACGCGCGCTCGGGCATTCAACGGGTGGTACGCAACATCTTCGGCGCGCTGCTTCAGGAGCCCGCCGGGTTCGAGGTCGTGGCGGTCCGGCGGGAACAGGCCACGTATCGCTACGCCCGCGCGTTCACGGCACGCTTCCTCGACCGGGCAGAGCTTGGTGACGATCCGCTCCTCGACTTCCAGCCGAGCGACACGTTTCTGGCCCTCGATTTCGACG
Organism: Methylobacterium sp. Leaf99; assembly: GCF_001422375.1. GTDB lineage: Bacteria > Pseudomonadota > Alphaproteobacteria > Rhizobiales > Beijerinckiaceae > Methylobacterium. The sequence goes on from NZ_LMMU01000001.1 coordinate 717,233, forward strand.
CCTCGATTCCCGCCGAGGCGCTCGCCGTGCTGCGGCGCCAGCACCTGCGCGGCGTGCGCATCATCAATGTTCTCTACGACACGCTGCCGCTTCACCGCCCGGACTGGTTCGGGATGGGCATGCTGGGCGTCTACACCCAGTGGCTGCACGGGCTCGCCGAGATCTCCGATGGGATCGCCTGCATCTCGCAGGCGGTCGCCGACGATCTGGCGCAGGTGATGGTCGAGCGCCGCTTCCTGCAGGGACGGACCCCACGCCTGGGCGCCTTTCATCTCGGTGCCGACCTCGACGCGGCGCAGTCGGCCGCGGACGTGGATCCGGAACTGGCTGCCGAGATGCCTGCCTTGTTCGAGCCGGATACGCCCGTCTTCGTCACGGTCGGCACGCTCGAGCCGCGCAAGGGCCACGCCCAGCTCCTCGACGCCGCCGAGCTTCTCTGGGCGAAGGGGAACCCGGCGGTGTTCGCCATCGTGGGCAAGCGCGGCTGGCTCGTCGATCCGCTGATCGAACGGATCACGACCCATCCCGAGCTCGGCCGGCGTCTGCGATGGTTCGAAGCGGTCGACGACGCGGTGCTGGCCCAGGTTTACCGGGCTGGCACGGCCGCGCTCCTCCCCTCGGAAGGCGAGGGGTTCGGCCTGCCGCTCGTCGAGGCGGCCCATGTCGGCCTGCCGATCCTGGCGCGCAATCTGCCCGTCTTCCGCGAGATCGGTGGCGCACACGCCACCTATTTCGGCGGCTTCGACGGGCGTTCCCTCGCCGACGCGATCGAGGCCTGGCTCGCGACCCATGCCCGGGGCGAGACGCCGGATCAGGCCGGCATCCGACCGCTCACCTGGGCCGAGAGCGCGCGTCAGCTGATGGACGTCGTGCGTGCGGTCCCGCATCAGCCCTGATCGACCGCAAGGATCCGCGCCCGATGGTGTTCATTTCCTACGCCCAGAACTACGAGGACGTGATGCTCGCCCGCGCGCTCGGCGCGGTCGAGAACGGCTTCTACATCGACGTCGGGGCGCAGGATCCGGACGAGGACTCGGTCACCAAGCATTTCTACGACCGCGGCTGGCACGGACTCAACTTCGAGCCGTCCGAGCAGTACCACGCCCGCCTCGAGGCGGTCCGTCCGCGCGACCTCAACCTGCGCTGCGCCGTCGGCGACCATCCGGGGTCCGTAACCTTCTACGAGGCGGACGGCACCGGCCTCTCGACGATCGTCGAGGCGGTGAGCGCGGCCACCTCGGAGGCGCGCACCCCCCACACCGTACCGATGACGACGCTCGACGCCGCCTGCGCGGCCTACGGCATCACGACGGTGCACTTCCTCAAGATCGACGTCGAGGGCGCCGAAGACCTCGTCCTGCGCGGGACCCGCTTCGAGGCGGTCCGCCCCTGGATCGTCCTCCTCGAAGCGACGCACCCGAACTCGCCCGAACCGTACTATGCGCACTGGGAGCCGCTCCTGACCGAGCGAGGCTACCGCTTCGTCTACGCCGACGGGCTCAACCGGTTCTACCTCGCCGACGAGCACGCCGACCTCGCCCCGCACTTCGCCCTGCCGCCCAACCACTTCGACCGCTTCGTGCGCGCCAGCGAGGTGCGGGCCGATGAGCGCGCCGAAACGCGCTGGTCCGAGAATCTCGCCCACCACCTGAAGATCATCGGCGAGATGGACGCGGAATGCGCGCGCCGACAGGCGGCGCTCGACGCGCATGTGGGTCAGATCGAGTCGCTTTCCGCGATGTTGACCGAGAAGGAGGGGGTCGTCGCGCACCATCTCCGCCTGGTCGAAGACGCCGCCGAGCGCGCGCGGACCCAGCAGGCTGAGATCGAGCGCCTCGCCCAACTCCTCGAAACGGGCGCGGTCCGCGAGCAGGAGACGATCGCGCATCATCTCAACCTCATCGCAGAGGCCGCCGCCCGGGCGGAAGCGCTTCAGGCCGAGATCGGGCGCATCGCCGCGGCGCTCGGGGCGGCGGAGGGCCGGGAGCAGGAAGCGACCGCCCATCATCAGGGGCTCCAGTCCCGGATCGACGAGCTCGGGGAGGCGCTCGGGCGCAGCGAAGCCCACACCCGCTTCCTCGAGGGCGAAAACGGGCTGCGGGACGCGCGTATCGGGGCGCTCGAGGCCCTTGCCGAGCGCAGGGCCCGCCGACTGGCATTCCAGGACGACAAGATCAGCTGGCTGTCCCTGGACCGTGAACGCTTTCGCACGGCGCACGCCACCCTGGTCGGGAGCCGCCTGTGGCGCCTTACCCGCCCTTTGCAGGGATCTGCCCTCCGGGCCGCAAGCCGAGCGCGTCCGCTCGTACGCGCCCTGCCGCCCGAGCCGATCGTCGAAACCGCGCACGCGCCTCATCCCCCTTCCGAGATCGCCGCATCCGAGCCCGTTGCGGCAACACCGATCGCGCCCATGCCGGGCGAGGTTCCGGAGCGGGCGCGCTGGATGCAGAAGCGCCTGTTCGCGGCTTGATGGCAACCCGACCGACCGGACGGTTGCGTCGGGGTTTCGGGCCGCTACGGGTCGGACCGTTGGGCTGGTCGTGCCCGTCGCGACGGTGCCGCATCACCGCCCGCGACCGGACACCCTGCGCGGTTCCCGCGCGTTGGGACCGAGCTTTGCCGGCTGCGATCTCGGACGCACCGGGCCGGGCGTGAAACGGCCGGACACCGGGATGCGCGCGCAGCCCCGGCACGCGCCTGGCATCGTTAACGATTTCGTGCTCAGATTGTGTCATGGTCATACCCGAAAACGTGCATGTGGTTGAAATGACAACACCCACCAAATCGGTCACGCTGAACGGTACTGTACGGCAGATCACAGGTCTGTCCGATGAGGACCCTTACTACGCAAGCATCATCGATCCTTTCGAGGCAGATCTACAGGCTTTCTGCGCCCGTCATCTCAAACCCGATTACGTCTGCTGGGATCTTGGTGCCAATATCGGTGTGACCGCCCTCATGATGGCCGGGCTTTGTCCCGATGGCCGTATCGAGGCCGTTGAGGGGAACGGAACGGTCCACGCGCTTCTGTGCGAAAACCTCGCGCGCAACAACATCAGCAACGTGACACCGCACCATGTCGCGATCGGAGATCGCAACGGCCGAGCCTTCTTCAATGAAATCTCCGCCTACGGTCATCTCACCGGAGACCCGAAGCAGACGCCGGTGACCGTCATCACGCCCGAGACGCTGCTCAAGCGCAGTGGGGACCGGCTTCCGGACTTCATCAAGATCGATTGTGAGGGGTTCGAGCCAATCATTCTCAGGCATGCCGCGGACCTGATCTGGCGCAGCAACGCGCTGGTCCATCTCGAATTCAACTCCTGGTGTCTGCTGCATCACTCCCGCTCCCAGCCCCTCGATTTCCTCGATTGGATCCTCGACATTTTTCCCGAGACCTTCATCGTTCGAAAAGGAGGCATCCTCGAGCGGTTCGCGCGAACCGACATGAGCGGAATCCTGCACGACAACCTGATGAAGTACGGCTGCGTCAACGATCTCGTCGTCACGTTCGAACCGGGGCGCCTGGCCTAGAGGCCGTATGACGCCGTGGCGCCGGGGGTTCAGGTGAGGACGCACGCCCTCCTCGCGCGCCGCCGACCCCTCCCCCGTTCCCGATGACGAATGGGCGTCGGTCGCGCCTTACCTGACGCTGTTGCGGGAGAATTTCGGGGCTGCGCGAGCACACGCTCCGGAGCGTGCTCGACGGGCTGCCCTACGCAACGAAGGCGCGCGCGGCGCCGCCGGCCCGAGACCTCCCGCCCCGGGACGCTGTCTACCGGCAAGCCCGGCGCTGGCCGGCGGGCGGCGGCTTCGAGCACCCGTCGACGATCTGCGGGTGCGCTTCGGCGCGTGGCCCCCGGCCGGAGTTCCGAGCGAATCCGTCTTCGACAGCCGGACCCTGCGCTCGATGCCCGAAAGCGGCGCGCAGGCCGGCCAGGCGGAAGCCACGCGCAAGAAGGATGCGGAGGTCCATCCGGCCGTCGACACCCTGGAGCACCTCCCGGCCCTGCAGGTCACGCCAACCGATGCGAACGACCGCGCGCGCCCGGCGCGCCCGGCCGGGCAGCGCCTTCAGGGTCTGCGCAAGCCGTAACGGTCAGCCAGGGTAGCGAGCCGATGGGTGAGGGCCGGCCAGAACCGTTTCGGCTCGGAATGGGTCTCCGCCGAAGCTTTAGGAGGGTACGGATCGGCCCGATCCTCCCAGCCGATGTGATTGGTCCAGGCCGAATCGTCGAAAGGCGACGCGAAGGTTTCGGCGCCGGGCGCGCCCCATTTCCGGGTGTAGTAGTCCCGGTTGCGAGTCATGATCGCTTCATGCTCGATCTGGATCTCGGGGTTGTCGCGCGTCGTCTTCGAGCGCTCATGCTCGGCGAGCACATCGGGCGCCGTCACGAACGCGACGCCGGACAGGACGCAGCGTCGGTAGTAGTCGTAGTCCTCGTAATAGGCCGGGGTGATGTTCTGGTCGAACCAGCCGACCCGCTCGATCACCGCCGGGGTCACCGTGCAGCAGGCAAAGCCCTGCTGCATCACCTGCCCCGCATAGGGGCTGCCCCCGGTCTCGAGTCCCTGAAGGAAGGCGACCGACAGCGGAACGTTCGCCTCCACGAACTTCACGAAGGCGGAAAAGCCGCCCTCGACGAAGTGCAGGTCGTCGTTGACGAGCATCGCGTGGGTGGCGCCAGCCGCCAGGACCTCGTGCACGCCGTCGTTCCAGCTGCGCGAGAGACCGCGGTTCTCGCAGTGCATGTGGAGTGCCGTGCGCGGCCGCTCGGCCAGCGTGGCCACCCGCGCGGTGAAGGCGGGGTCCGATCCGTGATGGTGGATGGACCAGAAGACATCGAGGCCCGCCGCATCGACGCTGGCCAGGAGTTTCTCCGGCCAGTGCGCGTAGGTGACGAGGACGAGACCGATCATGCGTGTATCCCTGCGGGCCTTCGGAGCTCGGTGGCGCGCCGGTCAGACACCGGTGATGCGGTTGGCCTTCACCTCGGTGCTGCCCTCGCGGTTGTTGCCCTTCTTCAGGAACGCAAGGTTGTGGTAGAAGTGCAGGCCCGTCAGGGTCGTGTCGAACGACGAGGGCTGGTAGGTCGGCTGGTGGCGCTCTTCCCAGTTGAGGGCATCGACGAGGGATTTGAGCACGCCCATCGAGGTCTGGGGCGAGTTGAGGTCCGAGATCCGGCCGCCATGGTTGGGCCAGTACGCCGTCTGCAGATCCTCGACGATGTACCAGCCCTCGGGCTTCACGTACTGCCACAGCATGTAGAGCGACGCGATGACGTGCTCGTTCTGATGGCTGCCGTCGTCGATGATGACGTCGAAGCCCCCCGGGAAATCGTTGAGCATCCGGGCGATCGCGACGGGGTCGGCCTGCGAACCTTTATAGACCCGGACCCGCTCGCCCGCGTGCGGGGACTTGTCGTAATAGTCGAGCCCGACGATCTGGGCGTTGGGAAAGTAGTCCCGCCACATGCGAAGGGACGCGCCCCCGGCCTCCGGGTCGCCGTAGCCGCCGATCCCGATTTCGAGGAGCGTGATCGGCTGCTGGCGCAGGCTTTCGAGGTGGGTGGCGTAGGGCCCGGCATACCAATGCCCGTTCCACTTGTCGGAGCCGTGCTCGGTCGCGAGCTGCGCCAGTTCCTGAGTGGACATCGGTCACGTTCCATACGGTTGAGCGCTCGCGCGCTCGGCGGATCGCATCAACCACGGGCGCTCGTCGAGCGTCAAGGTGACCGGGCCCGGAAGATGCGACGCGGCGGCGAGCGGCGCGCCGCTCAGATGTCCCAGGTACTGGACGAGATCTCGCGCAGCTTGTTCAGGTAGGCGGACTGGTTGAGGTTCTCCGGGCTCTCGGAGAAATGGATCAGGACCTGTTCGCGGCTCATGCCGGCGTTCATCGTGTTGGTCCAGTGCTCGAAACCGGCCGCCTCCGGCGCGCGGTCGAGGACGTTGAGGTACATCCGGGTCACGAAGGTTCCGTTGGCCATGACGTCGTCGTCGCCGAAGCGGGTGGTGAACTCCTCGCTGTCGAGGAACTGCCGCGCCATCTCGGTGAACGACATCCCGCCCTCGTACTGGTCGATCCAGTTGTTCAGGCCGCCGCGGTCGAAGCTGCGATCGAGGCCGGCCTCGTAGAGGCGCGCGACCTTCACGATGTAGTCCGGCACGATCGGGGCCGCCGCCGGCATGAGATAATCGTTGGCGGACATCCAGGTCTGGAGCTGCCCCCAATGGCCGGAGACGTCGGCCGCGAAGATCGCCGTCGAGACGACGCCGACGAGGGTGGGGCCGGAAGCGCCCTGATACCACACCGGCCCGCCGCTGTTGCCCGGATTGGCCTCGACATCGGCGTTGAAGTGGAAGACGCCGTCCCGCTCGTAGCCGCTGCCGGTGTCGTCGGTGAGCTGGATGCCCTTGGTGCCCCTGTACTTGCCGGGATAGCCGGTGACGTGGACGTCGCCGCTCGCGTAGGCGGGGTCTAGGCCGAAGGACCCGGTCCTGTCGCTCAGGCGCTCGGCGAAGCCGAGGATGGCCACATCCTCGTCGGCCTCCGTCGTCGACACCAGGCCGTCGCGGTTGGCGTCCCACAGGTAGTAGTTGAGCAGCTTGGCCTCGTAGGTCCCGAACGGGCTCGCGCCGTTGTCGTAGCCCGGCGCCACGGTGACCTTCGTGGCCGTCCCCCGGACGGCGTTCCAGACCACGTGCGACGCCGTGAGGACGTCGTTCACGCCGACGACGGCGCCGGAGGCCGTCTGGGTGTAGCCGTCGGCGAACGTCGCCGTGATGAAGGCCACGGCGCGGAACGGGCTTGTCGTGCTGGCGCCACCCACGAGAATCGTCATCGCCCGTCCCTAGCCGCGAACCGGATGCGTGATCCGGAACCGGCCCCATAGCATGCGGCCGAAATCGGCCCGTCGCGTCGTGTGAAGGTGTAGGACCGAGGGTCTACGGCCGCGGCTCAGGCCGCGTTGGCGGGGATCGCTGCGTCGGCCTCGACGAACAGGATGCCGTAGGTGACCGGATCGTAGAACCGCATCAGGCTGCGGACAAAATCCTTGACGTCGACCCCGAGGGCCTCGGCCCAGACCCGGTAGCTGTCCGGCGGGATGCGGCCGCGGCCGGTCTCGATCTGGGAGACGAAGGTGTAGAACTCCACCTGGATCAGTGCGGCGAGCTGGCGCTGGGACAGGCCGGCGGCCTCGCGCAGCTCGCGAATGTAGCGCCCGCCCTCACGCCGGAGTTCCTGGACCTCCTCGGAGGCCAACTTGGTCTGGTGGGCGTACATCGATCGTCACGGTCTCGAGAAAAATCCGCCTGATTTGTCGGCGGCTCAGTTTAGCGCAAACCATACCCCTGGCAAGCCATCCCCCCCCAAAGCCGGGACGACATCCGGAAGGTTTTTGTGCGTTCCAAGCTGAGGAAAGGAGGTTCTTGCCCTTCCCCTAGACGGGACCGGGCAAGCCGAAGCTCAGAGGCCGGTCCGCACCGCCTCGCCCAAACATCGGCGGGCGATGACGTCGGTGTTCAGGATGTTGTAGGTCACCGGATCGTAGAACTGCATCAGGTCGAGGACGAAATCCTTGACGTCGACACCGAGGGCATCGGCCCAGAGCTGGTAGCTGTGCGGGGGAATACGGCCGCGGCCCGTCTCGATCTGGGAGACGAAGGTGTAGAACTCCACCTTGATCAGGGCGGCGAGCTGGCGTTGCGTCAGCCCCGCGGCCTCGCGCAGCTCGCGCACGTAGCGACCGCCCTCGCGCCGCAGTTCGAGGACGTCTTCCGTCACCAGCTTGGTTTGATGGGCATACATCGCTCGGGTACCGGCTCGCAGCGCGTGGCGCGCCGCAGGAGTTACGCGAAATCCATACCATGCGCCAAGGCGGAAAACCATGCCACGCGTATGACAAAGGCGAGCAAGTCCTCCCCTTTGTTTTCGCGGGGACGATCTATCCGCCGCGGCCGCGCGTCGCGGCACACGGTTGTGTCAGTTGAGGACGATTTCCGTCTGTCCCGGTTCGAGCCACGCCGCCGCGACGGCGATGTTCCAGCCGGCGGCCTCCGCGTGCTGGCCGAGGGCCTCGACGATGCGGTGGACCTGGCGCCGGTCGAGGCTGAGGGCGACGAGGGGCCCGGCGTCGCGCAGGCCGATCTCGAAGGAGGCGGGCGTGACGGTGATGTCGATGGCGCCGACGAGGCGGGGCGCCGGCAGGTCCGGCAGCGCCACGGCCTCGGCCTGCGGGGCCGCCCCCTGGCCGTAGAGGGCGTCCTGGTGCTCCATCAGGACGATGTCGTCGCGCAATTCCGCCGGGGCCTGGACCGCGAGGGCGTTGGACCGCTCCAGGAGCTGGGCGAGCCCGTTGAACAGCCGGTCCGTCAGCCGCCGCGTCAGGGCGACGTGCACGGCCTGGCCCCGCGCATCGGCGGCGAGGAGCGTCAGCCGGTCCTCGGCCTCGGCATAGGCGAACCGCAGGCTGGCGGCGACGATGGGAAGGGTGGGGGCCATGGGCGCCTTGGGTTTTCTTTTTTAAGATCTGCGTGCGGAGGCGGGCGACCGGTCAGGTCTTGCCGACCTTGCTCCAGTCCCAGTCGATGGTGCTGTCGTCGGGCAGCGCGATCATCGGCTTGACTTCGGCCCTGGCCCGTTCGGCGGCCTCGGCCTGGGCGCGGGCCTGGGCGAGCTTGCCGAGATCGGCGAGGTTGCCCATGGAGAGGAGCTGGGCGTAGGCGACGCCGATAACCCCCGCTCGGCGAAGCTGATTGAAGACGTTGTCCTCCAACCCGTTCAAGGCGGCTTCGTTGATGCGGCTTAAACCAGCAACTTCCTTGGTTCCGGCCTCTTCCTGTATGGAGATCGGCCATGGCTCGATCACACCAGCCGAATACAGCTCTTTGCAAGCCCTCGCGAGGATCGCCTCACTTTTCGTAGTCTCCTGCAAAAAGTCCCAAACTTGCTGGACAGCTGGACTGGGTTCACCTGTTTCCTCGAAGAAGCTCTCTCCCTCGACGCCATCAACGATTAGGCCGCTTGCCTCGTCGATGCCAAGGATCATCTCGCCGGCTTCATTTGGTCCAATCCGGAAAGGGTATGCCCGGAACAACGCTGGGACGTAAGCAGCAATCCACTGACCATTGTCGGCAACGTAATAGTTCTGCCCCTGCACTAAACCAAAAAGGGCTACGAGCGTCCAGTCTCCATTCGACTCGACGAACGCTAAAGGGAGCGCAAGGGCTGCTTTAGCGACTTCCGCAGCCGCAAGTGGGGCGACAGTGGTATTCGCAGCAAAAGTGAAATCGGTATAACGGTGCCACTTCAGCTTTCCGTGGCGAGAGCGGGCGACAGGTTGAATGCTGCTCATCAAAGCTTCCTCGGAATAAATAAGCCAAAAGATTTGAAGCCCGTAATCTAAAACACCATAATCTTCTGTGCCTTTCGCAAGTCGAAGGGCGTAGGCCGCATGAGAACTTCTAAGGTGGGTCTATCCCAAACAAAAAGGCGGGAGGCCATAAGCCTCCCGCCAATTAATCGACTTATTTTACACGAACGTTAGACGGTCGTGAAAGTGAAGTCCTGGTTGTTCAGAGCACCCGTCACGCCCGTGATAGCGATGATGGTGTCAGTCGCCTGGATCGTGTTCGTTGCATCATTCACGATGGCGTAGCGGCCAGCCAGCGCACCGGCAGTAACCGTCACGTCATAGATCTGAGCGGTCGTGGCGTTAGACACGACACCAGCACTCGCTCCCTGAACAGCAGCCGTCAGGGTGTCGAAGTCAGCAGCCGTCGCGACAGTCACGGCGGTGACGTTAGCAACGGTTGCAGCAGTGAAGGTGAGGCCCGTACCGAAGGCACCGGCAGTACCGCTCAGCTGGATGCTATCACCAGCGGCCGTGCCATTCCCGGCAAAATCAGTGATCTTGTCGATGTTTGCAGTCGTGGTGTTGGTGCCAGCGAAGCCTGCACCCTTCGTGTCTGCGCGAGTGGTGAAAGCGAACACGTCGTTACCAGCATTGCCGGTAATCGTGTCTGCACCAGCACCAGCCGTGAGAATGTCAGCAGCGGTACCACCGCGGATGACATCGTTCTGGCCCGAACCATTGATGGTCAGGATGCCAGTAGCCGCCGCGCCGTTCACCAAGCTACCCGATGCCGTACCGGCAGCGAGATTGACGGTGAGAGCGTCAGCACCAGTGATGTTGACCGACGAGTTATCGCTGTTGGTCAGCGAGAGCACGTTGGCGGTGGTGCCGTTGGACGCAACGTTGATGGTGCCGATGCCGGTGGTTACGAGCGCACCCACAGTCACACCGCCAGCGAGCGACACGTCCACTGAGTTCGTGCCGATGGCCGGCGAGAGCGTCAGTGAAGCAGTGCTAGCCGTGAACCCAACGCTGCTGCCGGTCTGCAGCTGGCTGATCGTCGAGGTCGTGGCGGCAGTATCGATAGAGAAGGCTTTGAAGTTCGAAACGGTGGACGCATCGAGAGTGATGTTGGCGTTAAGGCCAAGGGTTTCAAAGCCGGTGACGGCATTGAGTCGGGCAGCTTCAGTACCGGTCAAAACGGTGTCGAAGATGCCGATCTTGTCGATACCTGCCCCACCGTTCAGCTGCGTACCAGCAGTGAGCGTAGCAAAAGCATCATCACCCAGCGTCAGCGTGTCGTTGCCGGCGCCACCAGTGAAAGCAAATGCAGCGGCAGTGATGCCGGTCGCATTGAAGTTCACCGCACCAGTTGCAGCAGACGCATTCACGGTGGTGAGGCCAGCCGGAGCAGCAGTGATCGTGGTAGCGCCGCCACCAGTGATGTTGACGGTGCGAAGCGCAGTACCGGTATCGGCAAGGCTGATGAAGTTGTTGCCGGTCGAACCGAGGTTCAAGGTAGCAACGCCAGTGCCCGTCACGTCGATGTCGAGGTCGTTGAGCGAGCCCAAGACAGTGGAAGTAGCAGCAGCACCAACACCTTCAATGTTCAGCGACAGAGAAGTAACGGAAGCAGCAGAAGCGATAGCTACGCCACCCGTGTTAGCAGTATCCGCAGTGTTATCACCATCGGTGATATTACGGAGGGTAAGCGACTGGTTGGCACCAACCGTAGCAGTGACCGTACCGGCAGCAATCGTCGTGCCACCCTCAAGGGTGAACGAGGTCAGGCCAGCGATGCCGGACACGTCACGCGACTCCTGAACGGTGTCAACGATGATCAGGTTCTCAACGTTCGTAAGAGTCGGAACGTTCGTGGTTCCAGCGGTCGAGATGATGCGGACAGTGTCCGTACCAGCGCCACCGTTGATCGAGTCGCCAAGGGTCGAGGTCGAGAGGCGGGGGTCGTTCCATCGACCGTGCCAAGGAACGTGTCGTTACCAGCCGTGCCCGTAAGGGTATCGATACCGGTGGTCAGAGCGAAAGTCGAACCAGTGTTACCGGGGGTGTTCGGCTGACCGTTCTGAGCGGTGTAGATCGAGCCGGTGTAGACAGCCGTACCCTGAGCGGCGTTCAGCTGGAAGCCGTTCACGGCCGCGTCGGAGACCGAGATGGCTTCCTGCGACTGCGAGACGAGATAAAGCGCGCTGCCACGGGTGATGCCAGCGGAGTTAACATAGCCATCGACTTCACCGGAGGACGCTGCGCGGCCGAGGATGGTGCTGTAGAGGGCCTGGACGTAGGCGGCGTCGACGGCGGTGCCGGTGCCGAAGCGGTTGGTGAACTCGGTCGACTGCGCGAACATGTTCGACAGGTTCTGGTAGGTCGCCGCCGACGGGCCGAGGGCCCGGACGAAGTTCTCAGCGTTCTGCAGACCGGCCTGATCGGGCACGCGGCCGAAGGCGGCCTGGTAGAAGCGGATGACCGGATCGGCGATCTGGTCGGCCTCACGGGAGTTCGAGATGGTCGAGAAGATCTGGGCGTCCGTGAGGGCGCCGGACTGGGACACGGAGAAGTAGGAATTCTCGTCGCTGGCCGAAGCAGCGCGACCCAGAGAATTCTGGAACGCTACCTGAATCTGTGCTCGTGAAAGAGCCATGGGGCATCTCCTGGTGGTTATCAGCCCGGCTAAGGCGCCGGTCCGCCCGTGATCTTCGCTAACGCTTCGACCTTCGGTGGAACACCGGATACAGCGACCTATATACCGCCGCAAGGGGATTCTTGGGTTCCGGCCGCCGGGTTTCGCAGGGTGTGCAAAACCGGCGGGCCGGCGTTGCCGAAACATCACAAATCCGGCCGCCCGGGACGGGACCGTCGCGCCGTCCCGGGCCGGCGCCGCGCCGGTCCAGCCCCCCGGCGTGCGCCGGTCCGCGGCGACCGCGGACGGAACGGCGCGGCCCGTCCCATCCCCGCGCGCGCCGTTCCGCCTTGCCGCGCGCGCGCCGGCGGTGGGGCGGGCCGCGCTCCGCAAAAGTCCGCCCCCGTTTCGAGGCGGGGAACGGGGGGACCGCGACCGGCGCGGCCTGTCGGGACCGGACTGCGCCGAGCGCCGCGCCGTCCCGAATCCCCTCCCCGGCCACCGGACCGACAAGGTCCCCGGCGGGCCCACGGGCCTCCGCCACCGGCGGTCAATCAGGACTGGCAGAAGCTCCTGGCCCCCGGCGTCCAGGTGCCGAAGCCCGACGCGACCATGTTGGCGATGACCCGGCAGACATAGGTCTTCTGGGCGGGGTTGTTGTTGGGGCCGGCATGGTAGCGGGCGACCGCCAGGGTCCAGCTGCCCTCGCGGGCCTTCAGCTCCTTGAGGAAGCGGGTGGCGTACTCGACGTTCTGGGCCGGGTCGATCATCCCCTCCAGGGAGGCGAACTTCGCCCGGTGGTAATGGTGGTTGATCTGCATGCAGCCGAGATCGACGAGCTTCACGCCGCCGCGCTGCGCCTCGGCGAGGCGGGCCAGCACGTCGGCCGCGTTGGTGCCGAAATACGCTTTGCCGGCGATGTTCATGGCGTAGGGCTGGAGCGAGCCGCGGTTGCCGCTCTCCGTCAGTCCGACGGCGTAGAGCACGCCGAGGGGCACGCCGTGCTTCGTCGCGGCACTGGCCATCTCGCGCTCGCAGACCTTGCTCGCCGCCGGGGGAACGCCGGCCAGGGCGGTGCCGCAGACGACGGCGATCCCGCTAAAGGTACAGGCCGCTGCGGTCAGGGCCGGAAGCATTCGTCTCATGGGTCCGCTCGCTCGTCAGGTCGGTTCGGTCGTCCGCGGAAGGGGCGCCGGGGCGCCGGGACGCCTGGTCGGGGTCGGCGCCAGCCTGGGCCTGACCGCCGGCCTGACCGCCCGCCTGGAACGGCGCGCCGGAATTCTGCCGGCCGCCGTCACCCTGGGGGGCACCGCCCGCTTCGTTCGCCCCGATGGTGACGCCGTCCGGCTGGTAGCCGGACTGGCGCAGCAGGTCGGCGAGGAGGGCGCCGTCCTGGCGCAGGAGGGCGGCCGTCTCCGCGCGGCTGGCGTGGAGGCTCATCTCGAGCTGGCCGTCGCGCAGGCGCATCCGCACGAGGACGGTGCCGAGGTCCATCGGCCGGAGCTGGATGGTGAGGAGCCGCAGGGGTCCCTCGCCGCCCGGTGTCGTGGCGGCGGCGCCGGCCGTGGCGGACGGGCCGGCCAGTTCGGCGGCCACCGCCTCGGCGACCTGGCGGGCCGGCGTGCCGAGGGGCGCGCCGGACGGCGGCGCGCCGCCCGGCGCCGGGGCGGCGGGCGCGAGGGCTTCGCTCGGGCCGGACTCCGCGGTGGCGACCTCCCCCGGGGACGGGCCGGCGGCCTCGACGGGCGCCGCCTGTCCGGCGATGCGCTGGGCAGACGGCGAAGCCACGGCGGTCTCCTGGGCCGCCGCCCCGGATTCGGCCCGGCGCGCTCGTCCGGACGGCTCCGCCGCGGCGGCGCGCGGCGATCCGGCCGCCGTCACCGGAACCCCGGCCTGGGTCGCGGCAACGCCGGCTTGGGTCGCGGCGGCGGGCGCGGATGGGCCGGCGACGGGCGCGACGTCCCGGGGCGACGTTCCGTCGCGCGGAGCCTCCGTCGCGGCAGCCAGGGCCGGTGCGGCGGCGATGGAGGCCGGGGCGCCGGCGAGCCCTGCGACCGCCGGGTTCGTGGCGGCCGGGATCGCGGCGGCCTGACCGGAGACCAGCCTCGGCTTGACCGGTGCGAAGTGGGTTTCCTGCTGGAGGACCGTTACCTGGGGGCGGGCCTCGACGACGCCCGGCGACCCGGGGCCGCCCTGGGCCGGGATGCCCTCAGACGGGAGGCCCTGGCCGAGGACGCCCCCGACCGGCAGTCCCCGAACGCCGTCCTGCGCACGCCCGGTCTCCCCGGCCGCGCGGACGATTCCGGCGGCGAGCTCCGCCACCCCGGCCGCGGCGGCCGCGCCCCGCCCCGACGGGGCCTGTTCCGACGCGGTTGGCCCGGCCGCCGTCGCGGCCGCGCCGGTGGGAGCGGCCGACGCGCCGGGCACCGCCCGGGCGATGAGCGCCAGTAGGGCCGCCGGGTCCAGGGCGGTCGCCGGCGGGACGGTGCCCGCCTCGACGGGCCCAACGGCGTCGGGAAGGGGTTTGGCCGCCTCGGCGGCCGCATCGTCCGCCGTCTTCGCGTCGCGGCGGGCCGCATCCTTGGCCGGGCGCCCCTCCTTGAGGGCACCGAGCACGGCGCCGAACGCCCCCGCGGCGGCCTCCGGGGACGCCTCGGCGGCCTCCGCCCCGCCCCGGGGCGCCACGGCGTCCGGGGGGCGCGGGGCCGGCATCGTCGCAGCGAACGTGTTCATCGGCCGCTCTTCCTCATCAAGTCGTCGATCTGATCGATCGCCCCCTGCGCCCGGGCGATGGCGGAGGGGGTCGGGACTTCGCGGGCCACCACCTGGGTCGGCACCGGCGGGAGCGGGGCGACGGCCGGCACGCCCGGCACGTCGCGGATCTCCCGGGCGGTGGCCAGGGCCGCGTCGAGGAGGTCGCGATCGGCCGGCGCCAGCACGGACCGGTCGGTCATCCGCAGGGTCTCGACGCTCTCCTCGAACCGGCCGTCCACCACCACGAGGGCGGCGGCCCGGTACAGGCGGGCCCGGACCGCCGCGACGGTGCCGGGCTCGGTCAGGGTGACGGTGCGCTCGGCGGCGAAGACGGCGGTGGCGTTCTTGCCCTGGTCGAGGGCGGCGCGGGCCACCAGCAGGTAGAGGTCGCGCCGGCCATCCGGCTCGATCTCGTCGAGCATGGCCTGGAGCCGGGCGAAGCGGCCCGCATCGGTGCCGAAATCGAGGCGGGTCAGGGCGGCGGCGAAGCGCTGACGGAAGTTGCCGGCGTAGACCGAGTGGCGGAACCGGCGCAGGTACTGGATCGCCAGGGCCTCGAACTTCGCCAGATCGTTGCCCTGGGCCAGGACGAAGATCTCCCGGCGGAGCGCCCCTTCCTCCACCAGGGTGCCGGGCGCCAGCAGGCGCGCGAGATCGAGCAGGCGGATCGACTGAGCGGGATCGTCGCGCACCACCAGGGCCGACTGGGTCAGGGCGAGCTGCGCCCCGAGGCCGACGGGCACGGACGCGGCGTCGATCTTGGTGAGCAGGGTGCGGGCCTCCTTCTCGCGGCCTTCGAGGAAGGCGAGGGACCCGAGCACCAGGGGCGTGCTCTCCGCCGGCACCTTGGCGGAAGCGAGGATGTGGCGCAGGAGCGCCGGCCCGCCGCCGCCGAGGGCGAAGGTCACGGCCGCGCGGATGTTCACCGGGTCGGCCCAGGCGTCGGGCTCGAGGGCGCGCATGCGGTCCTCCGCATGGGCCAGGAGGGCGCGCTGGCCCGTATGGGCGGGCCCCGAGCCTTGCGCGATGCGGTCCTGCAGCAACTGCAGGGTGCGGACCATCTCGACGGGCAGGGTGTAGGGCTTGACCGGCAGGGGCTCGATGGCGGCGGCGGGTGCTGCGGCGTGCCCGCCTGCGTCGTGGGACTCGGCGGCGCGGGCTGATTCCGCGAGGGTCATGGCCACGATGAGGACGGCGAGACGCGACCACCGTGCCGCGGTCGCCCACCGGGTCGATCCGGGCGCAGGTCCCCCTCCTTTCGGGAGAGGGGGCCGGTCGCGATCACGCCCCCCCCAGAGATTCCACCGGAACGGGCTCACTCCGGCCGTCCGCGCAGAAGAATCTCGATGCGGCGGTTCTCGGCGGCCTTCGGGTCGGCGGGGTTGCGCGGCTGGCGGTCGGCATAGCCCTCGATCCGCTCCAGGCGGGCATCGGCGAGGCCGCCGCGCACGAGCATGTAGGAGGCCATCTGGGCGCGGGCCGAGGACAGGCGCCAGTTGTCGTAGGTCTCCGAGCGGAACGGCCGGCCGTCCGTGTGGCCGCGCACGACGACCTGGCCGGGCCGGTCCTTGAGGATGCGGGCCACCTGTTCGAGGGCGCGCACCACCTTGGCCTGGGGCTCGGCGGAGCCGACGCCGAACATGCTGAATCCGATGTCGTCCGTGAGGCTGATGAGGATGCCCTCACCCGTGCGGCGCACCTCGACATGCGGCGCCGGCGCGGCGCCCTGGGACGGCACCGCCTTGGCGATCTCGGCCTTGATCGCAGCGACGGCGGCCGTCTCGGCGGCCTCCGCGACCTTGGCCGCGTTCGCCTCCTTGGCGTCCCGTGTCTCCTTGGCGGTTTTCGACTCCGCGGGTTTCGACTCGGCGGCCTCGGCGGGCTTCGGCGTCAGGTTCGCCGGCAGCCGGATTTCGCCGTCCTCGGGCAGGGCCGAGGCGAGCTGGACGGGGGCGGCCTTCGGCGCGCCGGCCGATCCGGCGCCCTTCGACGGCACGGTGGCGGCGCGGGCGTCGAGGCGGGCCTCCTGCGGCAGGGGGCTGACGGTGGCGGTCGAGCCCGGCTGCTCCGTCCGGGCCTTCGTCACGGGGGCGACCTGCCAGTAGAGCGGATCGAACGGATCACGCGCGGCCTCGCCGCCCTTGAAGCCGGGCTCGCCCGTCTCGGACGCCACGGTGTCGGCACTGGCGGATTCGGATTCGGCTTCCGCCGCGAGCTTGGCCAGCACGGCGTAGGGGTCCTGGAACAGGGCGGCCTCGCGGGCACGGCTGCCGGGGGCCGCGTCGGCGCCCTTGCCGTCGCCCTTGCCATCCCCCCTGCCGCTCCCCTCGCCCTTGCCGTCCTCCGGCTTGCCCTCCTCGGGGATCGGCTCGCCGGGGGTGTTGGTGGGGTCGCGCACGCCCTTGCGGTCGAAGGTGACGTCGGCGAGCTTCACCGGGTTGAAGTACTGGGCGATGGCGCTCTTCGTCTCCTTGGTGGTGGAGCCGATAAGCCACAGCACCAGGAACAGCGCCATCATCGCCGTCATGAAGTCGGCCAGCGCGATCTTCCAGGCGCCGCCGTGGTGAGCTTCCTCGTGGTCGCTGTGGCGCTTGATGATGATGATCTCGTGGTGGTCGTCCGCCATCGCGTCAGGCTCCTTCGACGGCGGCGGCGAGCAGGCCGGCCCAGGCGCCGAGCTGCGTCTCGATGATTGTCTGGTCCGCCCGGATCGTGACCTCGACGGCCTCGGAAGGGTGGAAGGCCACGCTGGATTCGCCCGCGCCGAGTTTGCCCGCGAGCGCGTCGAGGAGGTCGGCCGGTCCGCTGATGCGCACGGGGGCGTGGCGGGGGTCGGCGAGGAGCTGCGCCAGGGTCAGGGCGAGGTCGTCCACGGCCTGGCGCCGGAGGCCCGCCGTCAGCACGGGCACCAGCAGGGTGCCGACGCGGTCGGTGAGCTGGCCCCCGAGGGCCTGGAGCGCGGCGGAGAATCCGGCGGCGAGGCGATCGCCCTCGGCGGCGCACCATTCCCCGCGCGCGGCGGCGAGGCGGGCGTCGAAATCGGCCTGGGCGAAGGCGAGCGCCGCGGCGGATTCACTTTGCGCCTGGGCCCGGCCCTCGGCCCGGCCGCGGGACGCGGCCTCCGCCAGGAGGGCGGCGCGATCCTCCGGCGGGGGCGCGGGAGCGGGCGGCGAAGCGGCGCGCAGGAGAAGGGCGAGGCCGTCCGGGGGGCGGTGGCCGGCGGGGGCGACGGAGAAGTCGGGCAGCAGGCGGGCGATCGCGGCGGCCATCACGCGGCCTCACGCAGGAGCCAGCGCTTCAGGATCTCGGCGGCCTGGGCCTCGTCGGTCTCGATCATCTGCTCCAGGCGCTTCTGGGGCGAGCGGGCGAGCTTGTCGGCGAGGTCCTCGATCATGCCGGCGACGCCGCCGGCGGGGGCGGCCAGGCTCGGGACGTCGCCGGCGGCCCCGAGGGCCAGGGCCGGCGCGGTGCCGTCGGCCAGGGCCGCGTTGCCGTTGGCGGCGGCCGTCGCGGCGGCGAGCGCCAGGACCTCTTCCTGCTGGGCGGCGGGGATCTCCAGGATGGCGCGCATGGCCGGGCGCAGGCCGAACCAGATCAGCAGGCCGGCCACCAGCAGGATGGTGCCGGCGTTGATGAGGGTGGCCGACTGGCGCATCAGCACGTCCGTCAGCCCGAGGGGCGGCACGGCTTCCAGGGGCTGGCCGTCGTTGACGAAGCCGACGGCCGCGACCTTGACGTTGTCGCCGCGCTCCTTGTTGAAGCCCGCGGCCGAGCCGACGAGCTGCTCGATCTCGGCGACCTGGGCGTCGATCTGGGCCTTGGTGGCGTCGGGGCCGGCGAGGGAGGCGAGGCGCGCCCGGTTGACGAGGACCGCGACGGAGATCTGGCGGATGGCGTAGCCGTCGCTCACCGTCTGAATCGTCTGCGAAGAGATCTCGTAGTTGGTGAGATCCTCGCGCTTCTGGGTCTCGTTGCTGGAGGAATCGTTGCCGTCCGAGCGGGTGCGGGCGTCGGGCAGGTTCTGCGCGGCCGAGGTGGTCTTGTTCGCGTTGCGGTTCTGGGCGTTCTCGGTCTCGCGCACGGCCCGGGTCGAGCGCTCGACGCGCTGGTCGGGGTTGAAGATGGTCTCGTTCTTCACGGTCTTGTCGGTGTTGAGGCGGGCGGCGACGCTGACCTCGAAGTTGCCGACGCCGAGATAGGGCGTCAGGGTCCGGCGGATGTTGTCCTGGACCTCGTGGCCGATGGTCTTCTCCAGGGTCGCCATCTTGCCCGTGGGCTGGGCGTTGGCGTCGTCGCCCGACAGGAGCAGCGACCCGTCCGAGCCGATGACGGTGACGCGGTCGGGCTTCATGCCGGGCACCGCCGAGGCGACGAGGTGGCGGATGGACTGAGCGCCGCTGACGTCGTCGGCGGGCTCGGTGCGCACCACCACGGAGGCCGAGGGCGGCTGCTGGTCGCGGCGGAACGAGCCGCGGTCGGGCAGGACGATGTGGACGCGGGCGGCTTTCACGCCCTTCATGCCCTGGATGGTGCGGGCGATCTCGCCCTCCAGGGCGCGGACGCGGGTCACCTCCTGCATGAACGAGGTCATGCCGAGCGACCCCAGATCGTTGAACAGCTCGTAGCCGGCTTTGGCGCTCTGCGGCAGGCCCTTCTCGGCGAGCAGCATGCGGGCCGTGGCGGTGTTGCCGTAGGCGACGAGGACGGCGGCCCCGTCGGCGCTGACGTCGAACGGGATGTTGGCGTCCTTCAGGACGGAGCCGATGCGCCCGACATCCTCGCGGCTCAGGCCGGTGTAGAGGGTCTCCTGGGCCGGGCGGCTGAGATAGTACGCCCCGAGCCCGACGGCGAGGAAGACCACCACGCCGATGAGGGAGAGGGCGGCGATGCGCCGGCCTCCGAGGGCGAGGATGTTGTTCCAGAGCCTTTCGGCGTGTTGGAGACCGGACATTCGGTGGGCTGCTCCGCTTCAGACCCGCGATCTGATGAAGCCCTTTTCACGAGGCTGCCTTGCGCGGAGATTGCGCCGCATCGTGAAAACGTGATGCCGGGCGGGAACCTTCGGCGCCGACCGGATCTCCGTGAGCAGGGCTCGGGGAGATCCGCCCGTGCGACGGCACGGCGGCGGTCGTCCGCCGGACCTCATCGATCCCGACCTTCGGTTGTGATCGATGAAGGCAGATTCCCTAGAAGAACGATCGCACCAGCCCGCTCACCAGCATGTTCCAGCCGTCGATGAGGATGAAGAACAGCACCTTGAACGGCAGGGAGATGACGGTCGGCGGCAGCATCATCATGCCCATGGACATCACCACCGTGGACACGATCATGTCGATGACGAGGAACGGCAGGGCGATGAGGAACCCGATCTCGAAGCCGCGCCGCAGCTCCGAGATCATGAAGGCCGGGATGAGGATGCGCAGGTCGACGGTCTCGCCGCCCTCGGCCTTGGGAATGGTGCGGCTGGCCAGATCCGTGAAGGTCTGGAGGTCCTTCGGGCGGACATGCGCCACCATGAACTCGCGGAACGGCTCGACGATCTTGGGTATCGCCTCGAGCTCGGTGATCTTGTTCTCGGTGAGCGGGCGCAGGCCCTCGTTCCAGGCGCGGTCGAAGGTCGGCGACATGACGTAGAACGTCATGAACAGGGACAGCGACACGAGGAAGATGTTGGCCGGCGTGCTCTGGAGGCCGAGACCCGAGCGCAGGAACGAGAACGCGATGGCGAACCGGGTGAAGCTCGTCACCATCACCAGGAGGCCCGGTGCCAGGGACAGCACCGTGAGCAGGGCGACGAGTTGCAGGATGCGCCCGCTCGCGGCGCCGTTGCCGGCGGGCAGCAAGGCATCGAGGGCCGGCAGGCCCGTGGCCGACTGCGCCCCGGCCGCGCCCGTGAGGGCGAGGGTGGCGGCGAGGGCGAAGGCGAGGGTGGTGATGCGTCTCATGGGGGTTCCGGTCGGTCACATCGAACGTTGCGCATCCCCTCGCCCCGCCTGCGGGGAGAGGGTCGTGCCGACCTCGTCGTCGGCACGACGAGGCGGCAGCCGACGGAGAGGGGGCGCCTCCGGATCGGGCTCATCCGGCCACGCCCCCTCACCTTCGCTTCGGCTTCGCCTCCCGCTCGTCGCAGGCACTGCGAGGTGCCTGCGACCCTGTCCCCGCACGCGGGGAGGGGGGATGCGCGCCATGGACCGTGCTGATCAGCCCGCTACTGCACCACCAGCATCTCGACGATGAGTTCGCGCACCTGGCCCTTGGTGCGCAGGGCGACGCGCTCGTTGAGGTCCTCGCGCAGGTGCTGGAGGCCGCTGGCGCCCTCGATCTGCCGCAGGGAGACCGTGCGCAGGTAGGCGACGATGTCGGCCCGGATTTCGGCGAGCGCCACGTCGGGGTTGGGCACCGCGCTGGTCTTGAACACCACGGAGGATTCGAGGCGCACCCAGGTGTCGCCCGAATCCGCGAGGTTGGTCACCACGGAGCCGACAGGGCGCAGCGACAGGTCGCCGGTGTACTTCAGCACCTTGACCGCCTTGCTCTCCGCATCCTTCGTCTTCACGTCCACCGCCTTCTCCACGGTGGAGAGAAGGTACAGGCCGAGGCCGCCGCCGGTGCCGATGGCGACGAGGCTCACCAGGGCCAGAACGGCGATCCAGCCCTTGCCGCCGCCCGTCTTCGTCTCGTCCTTGGCCGCCATCGTGTGGGTTTCCGAAGAAGGGGGCCGTCAGAACGGCGCCAGGGTCTCGAAGATCTGCTGGCCGACGGTCGGGCCCTGCACGTCGGTGATGCGCCCGCGCCCGCCATACGAGATGCGCGCCTCGGCGATCTTGTCGTAGTCGATGGTGTTCTTGCGCGAGATGTCGCGCGGGCGGACGATGCCGGCCACGTTGAGGACGCGGACCTCGTTGTTGACCCGCACCTCCTGCGAGCCGGAGACGACCATGTTGCCGTTGGGCATCTGCTCGGTGACGATGGCGGCCACCGACAGGCGCAGCACCTCGGAACGGTCGATGTTGCCCGCGCCCTTGGTCTCCGTGCCCGAGCGGATGCCGGCATCCGCCGTGGCCGCGTCCTTCATGCCCGAGACGCCGTAGCCGAAATCGAAGCCGAGACTCGACTTCTGGCTGCGCGAGCGGTCGCTCGAATTGCCGAACTGGGCCTTGTCGTCGATGAGGATCGACACCGTGATCACGTCGCCGACGCTGCGCGCGCGCGGGTCCTGGAACAGGTCGACGCCCGAGGGCGACCAGGTCGAGTGGTAGGTCCGGCGCGAGAGCGACCCGAAGGTCGTCGGCAGGGCCTCGCGCGGCGGGGACAGGCCCGTGCCGATGGGGGTGAGGAGCGGCGGCTGGCCCAGGGGGTCCAGGGGCGCGCGGCAGGCGCCGAGGCCCGGCGCGAGGACCGCCAGGACGAAGCCGACGCACAGACGGGTGGCGGACATCAGGACTTCTCGCTTTCACGGGCTTTCTTGCCGGCATCGGTCATCATCCGGGCGAGCTGGGCGGCGCGGGCCGCCTCCATCTCGCTCAGGATGGCGCTCGCCGTGCGGGCGTTGAGCTTGGTCAGGATCGCGGCCGCGCCCTCGTCGGGCATGTTGGCGAGCTGGAGGGCGGCCGCGTCGGGGCGCATCTTCTGGTAGATCGCCACGACGCCGGTATCGGCCTTGGCGAGGAACTCGTTGCGGCGGGCGAGCCAGGTCTCGTACTCGGCGCGCTTCTCCTCCAGGCGGCGGATGCGCTCGTCGACCTGCCTCTCCAGGGTCGCGAGCTGCTCCTTCTGCCAGGCGAAGCGGGCATCGGCCGCCGCATCCGCGATGCTGGCGCAGTAGGCCGACGGTTTTGCCGCGGGTTTTGCGGGCTCGGGCGAGGCTTCGGGAGCCCGCGCCTCGGCCACCTGCGCGACCTCCGGGGGCTTGCTGGATTCGGCGACGGGCCTGACCTCGGGCGTCGGTTCGACGGGCCTAGTCTCGGCGAGCTTGGGCTTGGCCGCGGCGGCCTTCGGAAGCGGCCCGGGATTCAGGCCCGACACGGCCGGCTTGCCGCCCTCGGACCTGCCGCTTTCCGACTTGCCACCCTGGGCCCGCACCGGACCGAGGCCGAGGGAAACCACGGCCAGGAGCCCCAGGACCGCCAGCATCCGCGCGGCCATCAGGGCGAGCCACCGCGACGAGACGGCCGGTGCGCGGCCAGGGACGACCATCCGGGCGGCCTCGCCGGCGATGCGCGGCGGTTTCGTCGAACTCATTGAACCACGAGCTCCGCCTGGAGGGCCCCGGAGGTCTTCACCGCCTGGAGGATCGAGATGATGTCGCTGGGTTTCAGGCCGACGTTGTTGAGGCCGCGCACCAGGGTCTGGAGGTCGGACCCGCCGATGATCGCCATGCGGCCGGACTGCTCGTTGACGGCCACCTCCGTGCGGGGAACCACCGCCGTGACGCCGTTGGAGAAGGGTGCCGGCTGGGACACCTCGGGGGTTTCCGTCACCCGCACCGTGAGGTTGCCGTGGGTCACGGCCACGGTGGAGATTTGGACGTTGCGCCCGATGACCACGGTGCCGGTGCGCTGGTCCACCACCACGCGGGCCGGGGCGTCGGGCTGGACGGTGACGTCGCCGATCTCGGCCACGAACCGGGTCTGGGTCACCTGCGGCGGCCGGACGAGGGCGATGGCGCGCTGGTCGCGGGCGGTGGCGACCCGGCGGCGGAAGCGCTGCAGGGCGTAGGCGTTGATGGCGTCGGCCACCATGGTGGCGGTCTTGAAGTCGGGGTTCTTCAGCTCGAACACGAGTTCGGGCAGATCGCGGAACGTGCCCGGCACCTCGCGCTCGATCATGGCCCCGTTGGGGATGCGGCCGGCGGTGGGCACGCCCTGCGTGATGGTCTCGGCCGCGCCGCCCACGGCGAAGCCCGAGACGGCGAGCGGTCCCTGGGCCGCCGCGTAGGTGAGGCTGTCACCGCCCATGAGCGGCGTCATCAGCAGGGTGCCGCCCTTCAGGGAGGTGGCGTCGCCGAGCGACGTCACGGTGACGTCGATGCGCGAACCGGTGCCGGTGTAGGGCGGCAGGTCGGCCGTCACCATCACGGCGGCGACGTTGCGGGTGCGCAGGCGGGCGTCGCGGACGTTGATGCCCATGCGGTCGAGCATGGATTGCAGGGACTGCTCGGTGAACTGGGCGTTGCGGAGCGTATCGCCCGTGCCCTGCAGGCCGGTGACGAGGCCGTAGCCCACGAGCTGGTTGTCGCGCACGCCCTTGAGGTTGGCGATGTCCTTGATGCGCGTGCCCATGGCCTGCGCCGGCAGGGCGGCGAGGATCAGGGCCAGGACGAGGAACCCGAGGCGCATCACTGGCCGGCGCCGGTGCGGATGCGTCCGTCGGCCATCACCGTGCCGAGGACGATGCGCCCCGTATCGGCGTTGCGCACCCGGATGGTCTCGCCGAGGCCCCCGTTCTGGAGGGGCGAGCCGACGGCGGTGATGAGCAGGCCCTGCTCCTCGAACACGATCTGCGTCGCCACGTTGCGGCTGACGAGGCGGGGGTCCTCGACGGCGTTGACCGGCACGGGCTCGCCCGGCAGCAGCATCCGCCGCGCCGTGCGCCCGGCGATGGCCATGGGCGCGTCGATGACGGCGGTGCGGGCCTTGAAGCTCTCGGGATAGGTCTGGAGGCGCAGCATCCCGGGCTTGATCACGTCGCCGGCATAGATCGTCACCGTGGGCACCGGCAGGAGCAGGTCGGTGGCCCGGGACGGGGCGGCGCCGGCCAGCGCGAGCACCAGGGCCGCGAGGCCGCCGGCGAGTCCGCCTCCGAAGGTCGTGTGGCCCATGGTGGTCGTGCCTTGATGTGAAAGCCGGGGCGCCGCGGGCGGCCGGTCCGCCGTCGCCGGCCGGGTTCGGTGTCGCTGGGATCGGGGAGAAATCGGAAGGGCGGCGCCCGCTGACGTCAGCGGATGCCCTTCGAGACGGTGCCGGCCATCTCGTCGGCCGCCTGGATCACCTTGGAGTTCATCTCGAAGGCGCGCTGGGCGGTGATCATGTTGGTGATCTCCTTGACCGGATCGACGTTGGAGCTCTCGAGATACCCCTGCTGGATCTTGCCGAAGCTGAGGTCGCCGGCGACGCCGGTCACGGCGGCGCCCGAGGCGGCGGTCTCGCGGTAGAGGCCGTTGCCGAGGGGCTCGAGGCCGGATTCGTTGGCGAAGTTGGCGAGCGAGAGCTGGCCGATGTTCTGCGCCTGGACCTGACCGTCGATCTTGGCGAAGACCTGACCGGACCCGTTGACCACCACGTCGACGGCGTTGGCCGGGATCGTGATCGCCGGCTCGACGGTGTAGCCCTCCAGGGTCACGAGCTGCCCGGTGTTGTTGCGGTTGAACGAGCCGGCGCGGGTGTAGTTGATCTCGCCGTTGGGGTTGGTGATCTGGAAGTAGCCGCGCCCGTTGATGGCCATGTCGAGCTGGTTCGCCGTGTTGGCCAGCGGCCCCTGGCGGTGCAGGTTGCGGATGGCGGCCGTGCGCACGCCGAGGCCGAGCATGGCGCCCTCGGGCACCGGCTCCTGGCCGGCCTGGTTCGGCACGCCCTGCTGGCGCTCGGCTTGGTAGAGCAGATCGGTGAACTCGGCCCGCGCGCCCTTGAACCCGGTGGTGTTCAGGTTGGCGATGTTGTTGGCGATGACCTCGAGGTTCATCTGCTGGGCGTTCATGCCCGTCGCGGCGATGGCGAGTGCTCTCACGGCTGGGGAATCCTTAGATCGGCATGCGGCTGAGTTCGAGGTAGGCGGCGACGACCTTGTCGCGCACGGCGATGGCGGTCTGCAGGCTCTGCTCGGCGGACATCACCGCCTCCACCACCTGCTGCGTCGAGGCCTTGCCCTGGATGCCCGAGATGGCGGTGGCCTCGCCGGTGCGGAGCGAGGTCCGCACCCCGGCGGCGAGCTGGGCCATGACGTCGCCGAAATCGGCACCCGGCAGGGCGCCGCCCGCGGACGCCGCCGGCATCGTGGCGAAGCTCGCCGGCCGCAACGGGGCGGCGGCGCTCGGGCCGGAGAGGCCG
Organism: Methylobacterium sp. Leaf99; assembly: GCF_001422375.1. Taxonomy (GTDB): domain Bacteria; phylum Pseudomonadota; class Alphaproteobacteria; order Rhizobiales; family Beijerinckiaceae; genus Methylobacterium. The sequence goes on from NZ_LMMU01000001.1 coordinate 743,029, forward strand.
GCGGCCCTGTCGAAGGCCGACAGCGAGGCGAGGGCGTCGATCATCGGCGGGGTCTCACGGTCTCAGGAGGTCGATGATGCCGGAGACCATGGCGCGAGCCTGCTTGATCACCTGCACGTTGGCTTCGTAGGAGCGGTTGGCCTCGCGGATGTCGGCCATCTCGATCAGGGTGTTGACGTTGGGCAGCTTGACGTTGCCCTCGGCATCCGCCGCCGGGCTGCCCGGGTCGCGCTCGATGCGGAACGGGGCGTCGTCGGTGCCGATGCGGCGCAGCTTGACGCTGGCGCCGCCGGCGGCCCGGTCCAGGGCGGCGGTGAAGCTCACGGTCTTGCGCGAATAGGGGTCGGCCCCGGGGGAATCGCCCACGGACTGGCTGTTGGCGACGTTCTCGGCGGCGATGCGCAGGCGCAGGGACTGCGCCTCCATGCCGGCGCTGGCGAAACGGGTCGAGGCGGCGAGGGGATCGATCATCAGCTCCGCACCGCCGCCTTGAGCATCCGGTCGAACGCCTTCACGATGCCCATGTTGAGGCTGTGGTCGCGGCTGACCTCGCCGGCCTTGAGCATCTCCTGCTCCAGCCGCACGGAACTCGACGTCGTCAGGGCGTCCCAGGCGTCGGCCGCGGTGACGGCCTTCGTCGGGATGCGTCCGTCCTCGGAGGCGACGTGGGCGCTCGCCGTCATCGTGAGGCCGGTGGCGCCGGTGCGGGCCATCACGTCGGCGAAGGGCACCACGTCGCGCGCCTTGTAGTCGGGCGTGTTGGCGTTCGCCACGTTGCTGGCGATGGTCGCCTGCCGCACGCCGAGGTAGCGTGCCTGCTGCGAGGCGAGGTCGAAGAGATAGACGCCTGTCACCGCGAGCTCCGATCGGATTCCATCGTCGTGTCCTAGGGAACCAATCTTGTCCCAGGCTGACGAAAGCGTGATGGGCCCCGTCAGCTTGACAGGCGCGACCCGGGCGCCTCAGTGGCCGGAACGCCCGCGCCGCCCCGACCCCGACCTTCGAGCCGTCCCATGCCGATCCCGACCCCGTCCCGCGCATCCGGCCGGTCCGCTTGAGCGAGACCGGCGCCCGGCGCCCGCGGACCGTGCGCCATGCCGGGGGCGCCACCGTCGGACCGGGCGAGGACGAGCACTGGATTCCGGCGCGGAACCGCTTCTCGCGGGTGGTCCTCACCTTTCCCGACCTCGTCGGGGACGCGTGGTGCAGCGTCGCGTTCCGCCTCGCCTGGGACGCGGAAGAGGCCGCCGCGAACGCCCTCGACTTCGCCCTGGCGGGCATCGACGCCGTGGCGCCGGACGGATCGAGCCTCGATTTCGACCACGTGCCGGGCCTCGACCGGACCCTGCTCGACCCGCACGGCACCTGGATTTCCGGCCCGGCCTACCTGCCGGCGGACGCGCAGCCGCTCCGGACCGGCCGCGTGCGCTTCGCCTTCCTGCTGCCGGCCCCCGCCGCCGGGATCACCCTGACCGTGCGGTCCTGGCGCAACACGAAGCCCTTCACCGTGGCGCAGGCGACCCTGTCGCAGGGCGCCCCCTCCCCCGCTCCGAGGCCGCGGCGGCGCCTCGGGCCGGAGCCGGACTGGATCGGCCACGCCCTGGTTCCGGGCTGCGGCCTCGTCCTGCGCGGGCAGATCTTCACCGCCGCCCCCGGCGCCCACGCCGCCCTGGCGCGGGTGGTCTACCGGGACGCCCACGGCGCCGTGCTGCCGCCGCCCTATCCGGGGACGATCGCGGTGCCGGCGCTCGGCGCCCTCGTCGACCTCGCCGCCCACCAGCAGGCCCGGCGCTTCACCCTGGAACTGGCGCCCGTGCCCGGCGCCGACCGGGTCGAGGTCGGCTTCGCCACCTGGGAGGACGGGGGCCCGGAGGCTGAACTCCTCGCGGCCCCCGAGATCGCCCTGGAGGACCGCCTGCGCCTGGAGAGCCTGTGCGGCGACGATGCCCTGGCGGCGCCCGACTTCCTCGCCCGCCTCGCCGAGCGCCTCGGGCTGCCGGCCGCCGCCCTCGCCGGCTGGTGCCCGAATCCGGAGGCGGCCGCCGCGATCCCGCAGGTCCTGGCCACCGCGAAAAGCCTGCAGCACGGCGACGGCGCCCCGCGCACGGGCCTCGACCGGGTGCTGCGCCTCGGCTCACACCCGGCCTGGACCGTGCCCGAGGCGCCCGATTGGACGGAGGACCCGTTCCGGTCGGTGGCGTGGCGGATCGCGTACCAGGGGCTCGACTGGCTCGTGCCCCTGGCGAACACGCCCGGCGGGGCGGCGACGGCCCTCAACCTCGCCCTGTCGTGGTCGCGGGCCAATCCGTGGGGATCGCCCGCCGACGGCCTCGCCCTGCACCCCTCCGCCCTCGCGGCCCGGACCGAGACCCTCGTCCACCTCCTCGCGCGCGCCGGCAAGGCCGGCGGCCCCGCCTCCCTGGTGCTCACCGGCGAGGTGGTGCGCCACGGCTTCGCCCTGGCCGAGATCGTCGGCCAGAACACGTTCGGGCAGGCGCTCCATCAGATCCAGGCGGCGGCGGTGCTGGTCGGCGTCGCCCGCGCCCTGCCGCGCCTGCCCCTCGCGGCCCACTGGCTCGGCCTCGCGCGAGGGGGGCTGCGCGCCGGCCTCGAGGCCCAGCTCGACGCCGGGGGGCGCTTCTCGGACCCCTCCCTCCATCAGCGCCTCGAACGCGTCACGCTCCTGCGGGCGCTGGCCCAGGGCCTCGAGGCGGACGATCTCGCCCCGCTCCTGGCGGCGCGGGTCGCCAAGGCCCTGCCCGGGCTCGCGCGGCTGCTCGATCCCGGCGGACGCCTGCCGCCCTTCGGCGACACCCCGCCCGGCGGCGATCCGGCGGGCTGGATCGGCCGCCTCATGGCCCGGTCCGGCAGCGCCCTCGTGGTCGAGCGCCGCGACCCGCGCGGGCGCCCCGAAGCGAGCGCCCCGCCCCTGTGGTCCGAGGCCGGCACCGGCATGATCGCGGCGCGCTCCGACGCGCCGGGGCGGGGCTGGTCGCACTTCGCCTGCACCTTCGCGGGCCAGGGCCTCTCCGGACAGGGCCTCTCGGGACAGGCCCATCGCGACTGCACCTCCTTCGTTCATGCCAGCGAGGGCGTGCGCTGGATCGTCGAGGCCGGGGGCTCGGGCCAGATCGAGACGGGCGCGGCGCGCCACCACATCCTGTCGGCCCACGGCCACAACGTCGCCTGGCCCGACGGGCGCGAGCCGGGGGCCGGCGCGGCCTGGGCCGCCGGATCGATCCGCCTCGACGGGGCCCAGGCCCACGCCATCGGCACCTCCGTGCACGGGCCGGACTATCGCCACACCCGCGTCTTCGTCCTCCTCGACGACCTGTCGGGCCTCGCGGTCCTCGACCGGTTCACCGCCGGGGACCGGCCGGTGACCTTCGAGGGGCTGGTGCATGTCGGGCCGGAGATCGTGGTGGCGCTGGCGGGCCCGCGCCGGGCGGTGGCGCAGGCGGGACGCGCCCGGCTCTCCTTCGTACCCGTGGCCCTGACGGGCCGGCCCGCCGGCCTGTCGCTGGCCATGGGCTGCAACGAACACCCGGGCGCCCTGCGCGGCTTCGTCTCGGGCGGCCCTGGCCCGCTCCAGCCGACGGGCGTCCTGCGCTACGCCGTCGCGGGCCGGGACGGCGCCTGCGGCGGCCTGCTCATCGCCGCCGACGCGGCGCGGGAAGCGCAGCTCGGCCGCCTCGTGGTCGGCGAGGCGATGGCACGGCTGCTCGCGGGGACCTGACCTCGCCGCCGATCGGGTTCCGGCGAAGGGTCCTGCTCGATCCGCACCGGCGCAGGCATAAGGCCCGACAAACGATTGCTGCCGATCAGTCGCCGAATCACTTTCCCGAGAGAACACGATCGTGTTATTGCTTCTTTATCGATCGTTCGAAGTTGAACTACTTAACGAAGCGATGATTTTTCGCAAAAATTATAAACCTGTGTTATCCACGTCCCTCTCGATGCGTCGGTGATCGCTTCTTGGCGCGGAACCCGAATTCGGTCATCGCATTGAGGCTCAGTCCGACTGCCGACGACGAACAAGCGCGCGGCTCACCGGAAACGTCGTCCGGCACGCGGGAGGTTGCACGTTCCCTGAGACGCACCCGACGCCAGCACATCATCCGGCAGTCAACCGAGAACAGACCTTGCTGAATATCGCTCCGGACACGCCCTACAGGATCTCGCCGGCGCAACGAATCTATCTGGATTTTCTCCGGGCCGTCGCCGCGACGATGGTCATGGTCGAGCATGGTCTCGAAATCTTCAGGATCAAGACCGTCTCCTTCCTCGGCATCTCGGCGGTGACGGTCTTCTTCCTGCTGTCCGGATTCCTGATCACCGTCGCGGCCTGCCGTCGGATCTACCTGCCCGGTCCCCAGCTCGTGCCGTTCATGATCGACAGGACCGCGCGCATCTACACGCCCTACGTTCCCGCCATCGCCCTGGCGGTCGCCGTCAACACCCTGTTCTCCGTCGGGCATTGGGGGCAGCCCGGCACCAACACGGGACTGGGAACCATCATCGTCAACCTGTTGATGCTCGAAGATTATCCGCTGTTCCAGATCCTGGCGCGGCTCACGAACAACGATTCGTTCCGCATCCACTCCTACAACACCGCGGAACCGTTCTGGACCGTCTCGATCGAGTATTGGATCTACTTCGCCTTCTCCCTGGCGTTCTTCGTCGGAGCCCGCAAGGAAAAGATCACGAATCCGCTGATCATTTTTCCGATCATGATTTTCGTTCCGGTGGTGATCTACAGCTCGTTCGCGAATGCCGGCCAGTGCCTGAGTTTGGTGTGGCTGATCGGGTCGGTGTTCGGATACATCTTCGTCATCACCAACAGAAAATCCGATTACGGCGTCGGGCGATACTACATCCTCGTCCTGGTCGGGCTCGTCGGCTTTGCCGGCCGCATCCTGAAGACCGGGGAACTGACCTATGAACTCCAGACCATCGCCTTCATCGCCATGTGCCTGTTCGGAATCTTCATGATCCTGGGCGCCAACGCGGGCGAATGGAAGTTCCTCTCCAAACCCATCGTGTTCGTCGCGAGCTACAGCTACAGTCTCTATCTGGTCCACAACACGATCATGATCGTCATCTATACCCAGATCGTCAAAGCGCCCTCGGTCGGAGCCATGATCCTGGCGTGCATCTTCGCGCACGTTTTCGCGTATGCGTTCTATCTCTGCTTCGAGCGGCATCACTATCGCGTCGGCGCCTTCATGGCGGCGTTCCTGAAGAACCGGCCCGCGCGGTCCTACGTCCCGCGGCTCGGCTAGGATTCGCCGACGACGCGGCCGCGGTCTCGTTGCGCGAGCGCACGGCTCAAGGCCCGCACGAATCGTGGCGCGGGATGCCCGCGCGGGCCCCGACGCCGTCCGGCCGACGAAACCGGGCCATCAAACCGTTGCATCTCGGCGCCAGAAGCATCATCACACGAACCAGATTCTCGGGCCGTTCGGATCGCCATCGTGAAGATGCCGCGAACCGAAGAGTCGGCAGTTCGACGCCGTCCGTGATCGTCCAGCACAAGAGAAACACACGTATGAAGACGCGCGCAGCGGTGGCGTGGGAGGCCAAGAAGCCCCTCACCATCGAGACGATCGATATCGAAGGACCCAAGGCCGGCGAGGTTCTCATCGAACTCATGGCCACGGGCATCTGCCACACGGACGCCTACACCCTGTCGGGCCTCGATTCCGAGGGCAAGTTCCCGGCGATCCTCGGCCACGAGGGCGCGGGCATCGTCCGCGAGCTCGGCGCCGGGGTCACCGACCTGAAGGTCGGCGACCACGTCATCCCGCTCTACACGCCGGAATGCCGCAGCTGTAAGTCCTGCCTGTCGCAGCGGACCAACCTCTGCACGGCGATCCGCTCCACCCAGGGCCAAGGCGTGATGCCGGACGGCACCTCGCGCTTCTCCTGCGTCTCCACCGGCGGCAGCCCGGGCGGTTCGAGCAGCCTGTTCCACTACATGGGCTGCTCGACCTTCTCGAATTTCACGGTGCTGCCGGCCATCGCGCTGGCGAAGATCCGCGAAGACGCCCCCTTCGACAAGATCTGCTACATCGGCTGCGGCGTCACCACCGGCATCGGCGCGGTGATCTACACCGCCAAGGTCTGGCCCGGCGCCAACGTCGTGGTGTTCGGCCTCGGCGGCATCGGCCTCAACGTGCTCCAGGCCGCCCGGATGGTCGGTGCCGACAAGATCATCGGCGTCGACATCAATCCGGACAAGCAGGAGATGGCCCGTAAGTTCGGCATGACCCACTTCATCAACCCGAAGGAGGTCGGCAACGATCACGTCGTCGCGGCGATCCTCGACGCGACGGGCGGCGGCGCCGACTTCTCGTTCGACTGCACCGGCAACGTCCACGTCATGCGCCAGGCCCTCGAGTGCTGCCACCGCGGCTGGGGCGAGTCCATCGTCATCGGCGTGGCCGAGGCCGGCAAGGAAATCTCGACCCGTCCGTTCCAGCTCGTCACCGGCCGCGTCTGGAAGGGCTCGGCCTTCGGCGGCGCGCGGGGCCGCACCGACGTGCCGAAGATCGTCGACTGGTACATGGAGGGCAAGATCAACATCGACGATCTGATCACCCACACCATGCCGCTGGAAGACATCAACCACGGCTTCGACCTCATGCACGAGGGCAAGTCGATCCGGTCGGTGGTGGTCTACTAGGACCGACTCGCGCGTCCTCCCCTCCCCCCTCCGCGGGGGAGGGTGGGCCTCGCGTCAGCGAGGGTCGGGAGAGGGGAGCGCCCTTTCCGGAGATGTCGCTGTCCTCTCCCGACCCGCTTCGCGGGCCACCCTCTCCGTAAAGGGGGGAGGGATGCGCCTGCACCGATTTCAGTCCCGAAACAGGCCCAGACTTCCAGGAGAGCCGCATGGAAACCATCTCGAAGGCCCGCGCCCATGGCGGCACGCAGGGCGTCTACAAGCACGACGCGACGACCACGGGCTGCCCGATGACCTTCGCGGTGTTCGTGCCGCCCCAGGCCGAGGCCGGCAAGGTGCCGGTGCTGTGGTACCTGTCGGGCCTCACCTGCACCCACGCCAACGTCATGGACAAGGGCGAGTACCGCCGGGCGGCGGCCGAGCACGGCGTGATCATCGTCGCGCCCGACACCAGCCCGCGCGGCCCCGGCATCCCCGACGAGGACGGCAACTGGCAGTTCGGCTCGGGTGCGGGCTTCTACGTCGACGCCACCCAGGCGCCGTATTCCACGAACTACCGGATGTGGAGCTACGTCACCGAGGAGCTGCCCGCCCTCATCGCCAGGGAATTCCCGGCCGACATGAGCCGCCAGGGCATCTTCGGCCATTCCATGGGCGGCCACGGCGCGCTCACCATCGCGCTGACCTACCCCGACCGCTTCAAGTCCTGCTCGGCCTTCGCCCCCATCGCCCAGCCCTCCACGGCCGGATGGTCGAAGCCGGCCCTCGAGAAGTACCTCGGCCCCGACGAAGCCACATGGCGCGCCCACGACGCCACCCTGCTCATCGCCGACGGCCACCGCTTCTCGGAGTTCCTGGTCGATCAGGGTACGGGCGACAGCTTCCTCCAGGACGGCCTGCGGCCGTGGCTGCTGGAGGAAGCCTGCAAGAAAGCGGGCATTCCCCTGACCCTCAACATGCGCGAGGGCTACGACCACTCGTACTTCTTCATCTCGACGTTCATGGACGATCACATCGCCTGGGCCGCCGCCCGCCTGAAGTAGTTCTTTCGGATTGGGTCTCTCCGGCGGCCGACGCCGGGGAGACCGTCACATCAGGAGCGGACTTCGCGCTTGGCGACGAAGTTGAACTCCTCGACGAGGACGTCCTTCACCACCTCGGCGCCGAGGCGCTCGTTGACCGCCCTGCGCACCTCGGCGAGGCGCTGGGTGACGTTGTAGCGCGACAGGCGTTTGAAATCGATCTGCTGGTCGGCGTAGATCTGGCGGAAGGTCTCGTCGATGACGAAGGCGTTCGGCGGCACCGGAAGGGTGTGCATCAGCCGCGCATCGGCGGTGAAGACCAGCACGGCCACGATGTAGCCCTGCACCTTGCCGTCGGCCACCATGGGAACGTTGATGGGCGCCAGCTTCTGATACTGCAGGCCCTCCAGATAGGGCTCTTCCTTCTTGGAAAACAGCCCGCTGCCCCAGGTCACCGCACCGTAGCAGGACAGGATGGTGACGGCGCAGATCCACAGGCCGGTGACGAGAATTTTCATGGTGCGACGATTGTCCTTCGCTCACGCCTGGTGCCGGTGGAGGATCAGCCGCGCGGGTGGCCCGAATAGGTGCCGTCGGATTCCGAATCCCGGATCGCCTGGGTGACGATCTCCGAGATCTCCTCGACGGCGCGCAGGTGCTGGGAGACGACGCCCTGGTTGCGGGCGAGCGCCCGGCTCAGGCGGGCGAGCTGGTCGGCGATGTCGGGCGCGACCTCGGCCGGGTCGAGGCCGCGGGTGAGGCGGCTGAGTTCGAGGAGGCTCTGGCTCTTGCGCCGGTTCACCGCCTCCTGATCGAACGGGCGGTGCGACAGCAGCGCCTCCGTCTCCGCCACGACGGTGGCTTCGAGCCGCTTCAGGGACGCGATGAGCATGGGGGCCTCGGGGGAGCGGGACGGGGATCAGACGCCGGACGGAATCTTGCCGGCGCCGGCGGTGGGGGCGGTCTTGTCGAGGGGGCGCGCGGTCTCCAGCATCCTGGCGATGCCGAGGCCGCCGGCCTTGGCGACCTGGGTGCCGATCTGATCGGCGAGCATCGACTTCCAGATGCCGCCGGCATTGCCCTTGCCGAAGACCGAGGCGGCCTTCGAGGGCATCATGGTCTCGACGAACTGGCGCAGGACGAAGGCCTCGAACTGCTTGTACGGATCGCCGATCTTGCCCGCCCCGGAGACCACGTTGTCGGTCTGGAGCGCCGTGAGGGTCGAGCGCGGGTCCAGCGGCATGTGCACCGAGGTTCCGGCCATGCGGTAGGCATCGCCGAAGGCGGCCGGGTCCGCGGCCCCCGGCGTCCCGAGCTTGGCCGTCGCCTCCTGATACCGGGCCGGATCGGCGGCGCGGACCACGTCGAGGACGATGTCGGTGGGCGTGGAAATGCTCATGGGTGCCGCGGAGGTCGAAGGAAGATCGTCGGCGTCGAGGGATAGGCCCCGTGGCTTGCGGGAGGCTTGAGCCGGGGGCGTTCCGGTTCGACCTCGATTCGAGCGTCGCCGGCAGGGCATTGGCAACCGTGATGTCAGACTTCGCGCGAACCCCGCACCCCGCACTTGCCATCGACCCTTGCGATCGACCCTTGCGTGCCGGCTTATGGCCCGGGACCGGGACGACGATCGGACAAGGACAGGTGCAGTGCGGACCACATCACTCGGCGCTTTCGTCGCTTTCGCCCTCTGCCTCTCCCACGCGGCCCAGGCCGACCCGGGCCTGGCCCGGTTTCGGGACGCCGCATCGCGCCCGAGCGCCCTGCGCATCGAGAGTTCCATGAGCCTGCAGATCCCGCTGACGTCGGGCGTGGGTGCCGAAGACCAACTGAAACAGGGTGAGGACGCCCGCAAGGCCCTCTATCAGGCCTCGACGCGGGAATGCGCGATGCTGCTGGATATCTTCAAGATGGAGTGTCGAATCCACTCCGTTCGCGTCACCAGCAACGTCCAGCAGCGCGGCAGCGGCGTCGACACCGTGACCGTCGCCGGCTCCTTCACCTACGAGCTGTCCCCGCCCCCGAACTGACACGGGCCGCGGTTGCGGCGGATCACGCGCCCCGTTCGTCCGTCGGCGGGACGGTCGCTTGCCCGTCGTGCGCGGGTCCGCGGGCCGCGAGGAGGTCGAGCTGCTCGAGCATGGCGCGCTGGGCCCGCTCGTGCGCCTGCACCGTCGCGAGACCCTCCACATGGCGCTCGGTGCGCTTCTCGGCGAGGCCCCGCTCGCGCACGGCCCCGGCCTGCCGCGCGGCGGTGGCGTCGAGCTGCGTCGCCTCCCCCGCCAGCGCCCGGAGGCGGCGGGCGGCGGCGTCGAGGAACAGGCCGTGCATGGTCTCGCCCGCGAGCGTCGTCAGCATGGCGGCCCGGTCGGCCTCGACGCGGGCGAGGTCGCGCTGGGTCGCCGCGAGGTCGCGCTCGGCGATCCCCCGCATCTGCTCCTGCACGGCGAGCAGGCGGCGGGCGCGCTCCAGGCGCTGGCGGGTGGTCACGGCCATGGCGGCACAGTCATGTCAGTACGGTCATGTCGGCACGGTCACGTCAGCCCCGCCGCAGGTAGTCGACGTAGCCCGTGAGGAACTGCGTCATGAACTCGTTCGAGAGGTAGTAGAGCAGCAGCAGGCCGCCGAACATGATGAACGGCGTGGCGATGAAGTACACCGGGATCTGCGGCACGAGCTTGTTGGTGAAGCCGGCCGCCAGGTTCACCGTGACCGCGTAGACGATGAACGGCGCGGTGATGCGCAGGCCGAGCACGAAGGCGATGCCGATCTGGTCGACGATCCGCACCAGGGCGGCCTGGGTGCCGATGCCCTCGCCCGGCGGGAGGCGGGCGTAGGACTCGACGAGGCCGCGGAACAGCTCCCAGTGCAGGTCGGCGGCGAACAGCAGGGCGGTGGCCGCCATCATGATCAGGGCCTCCACCGCCGGCACCGGATCGGTGCCCTCGGCCACGGCGCCCGGCATGCCGCCGAACCCCACCATGGTGGAGGCGGCGTTCATCATCGTCTCCAGCACCGTGAAGAAGATCCGCCCGAGGAAGCCGATGACGAGGCCGGTCATGGTCTCGCTGGCGATCCAGGCCAGGGTGGTGGCCGGGTCCTGCGCCGCGAGCCGGCCCTGGAACAGGGGCAGCACCAGGGGCGTCATGGCCAGCGACGCGGTGAGGGCGATGAGGAGGCGGACCTGGGCCGGCACGCGCGGACTGGAGAATCCCGGCACCACGAGGAGGCAGCCGCCGACCCGGCAGAAGATCAGGAAGGCGGCCAGGACGCTTTCGGGCGCGGCGGCGTTCATGGGCGGCGGCCCTACGAAATCGTCCCGAGGGACCGGATCTCGACGCCCCGGGCGATTTCGAGGTGCGAGAGCACGGCCAGCGTCGGGTAGAGCCGCTCGATGATCATCCGCACGTAGGGGCGGGCGTCCGGCGCGGTGACGAGGGCGAAGCTGCGGGTCTCGCGCATGTGCTTGCGGATCGCTTCACCGGCCTCGGTGCCGAACTGCTCGACGAGGCGCGGGTCGATGTCGAACTCGACGACCTCGCCCTTGGCGTCGCGCTTCAGGCTCTGGTGGAACGACAGGTCCCAGGCACCGCCCAGGCGCAGGACCGCCAGGGTGCCGTTCTCGGCGAGATCGCCGCAGATCTGCTGGGCGATGCGCATGCGGACATGCTCGGCGATCTGCTCGGCGCGGCGGGCATGCGGGGTGATCTCGGCCACCGCCTCGAGGATGAGGTGAAGGTTGCGGATCGAGACCCGCTCGGACAGGAGCAGCTTCAGCACCGCCTGGAGACCCGAATACGAGATCTGCGACGGGCAGATCTCGTCGAGCAGGCGCTTGTACTCGGGGTCGAGGCGGTCGAGCAGCCCGCGCATGTCCTTGTAGGACAGGAGCTGGGGCAGGTTGTTGCGGATCACCTCCGACAGGTGGGTGAGGAGCACCGAGGCGCCGTCGATGGGCTCGAAGCCGCCGCGCCGCACCTCCGCCGCGTAGGAATCGAGCACCCAGCGCGCCTTCATGCCGAAGGCCGGCTCGCGGACCTCGTCGCTCGGCACGTCCGGCACCGGCCCCTCGCCCACCACGACGAGGAGCTGGCCGGGGCGGAGGTCCTGGGTCGCCGCCACGGTGCCGTGGATGAGGATCTGGTAGGATTTCGGGGGCAGCGCCACGCTGTCCGTGAGCTTGATCTCGGGCACGACGAAACCGTACTGGCGCGCGAACTTGCGGCGCATCTTGGCGACCCGGTGCGACAGCTCCGATTGCGAGGTGGCGAACTGGGCCGAGACTTGGCGCCCGAGGCAGAGCTCGATCTCGGGGGTCTTGAGCGACTCCCTCACCGACAGGGACTCGCGGGCGGCGAGCTGCTTCTGGTCCTCGACGGCGAGCGCCTTGGCGTCGACCACGGCCTTCTGGGCGGCGATCTTCTTCGGGATGGCATAGGCGGTGAACGCCATCAGGCCCGACAGCACCATGAACGGCAGGAAGGGCAGGCCCGGCACCAGGGCGAACATGAACATCAGGGCGGCGGCGACCGCGAGCGCGCGCGGATAGGCGCCGAGCTGGCCGAGCACCGCCTGCTCGGCGGTGCCGCGGGTGCCGCCCTTCGAGACGAGGAGGCCGGCCGCCAGCGACACGATGAGGGCCGGGATCTGCGAGACGAGGCCGTCGCCCACCGAGAGCTTGGTGAACACGTCGGCCGCCTGGCCCAGCGGCATGCCGTGGCGGGTGGTGCCGATGATGATGCCGCCGAACACGTTGACGGCGATGGTGATGAGGGAGGCGATGGCCTCGCCGCGCACGAACTTCGAGGCGCCGTCCATGGAGCCGAAGAACGCGCTCTCTTCCTCCAGCTCGCGCCGGCGCGATTGCGCCTCCTTGTCGTCGATGAGGCCGGCGTTGAGATCGGCGTCGATGGCCATCTGCTTGCCCGGGATGGCGTCGAGGGTGAAGCGCGCCCCGACCTCGGCGATGCGGGTGGCCCCCTTGGTGATGACCAGGAAGTTCACCGTGATGAGGATGAGGAACACCACGATGCCGATGACGAAGTCGCCGCTCATGACGAACTGCGAGAAGCCCTGGATGACGTGACCGGCGGCCGAGACCCCGTGCTGGCCGTTGGCCAGGATCAGCCGCGTGGTGGCGATGCCGAGGGCCAGGCGCAGGAGGGTCGCGATGAGCAGGACCGTGGGAAAGGCCGAGAATTCCAGGGGCTTCTTGATCCAGAGGGCCACCATCAGGATCAGCACCGACAGGGCGATGGAGAAGGCCAGCCCGATATCGAGGAGGATCGCCGGCACGGGCAGGAACAGGATCGCCAGGATGGCGACGATGCCCGCCGCGAACCCGATATCCCGCTGGGACCTGCGCTCCAGGACGATCGCGTCGCTTGCCGCCATGGCGGATGCCTACCCCGTGAATGAACGGGGTCTTGTCGCGGTTCAAGCTTGCGTGGGGATGGGGGCGTGCCCCGTCATCGCTCCGCCCCGGCCGGACATGATAGAAAGCCCCCTCGCCCGAAATCCGGGCACCCGGGAGACACGCCCATGAAAGTCGTCGCCGATCTGTGCATCGTCCCCATGGGGGTCGGCCCGTCGGTCTCGCCCTACGTGCGGGAGATCAAGGCGATCCTCGACGCCAGCCCGCTCACCGCCGAGATGCACGCCAACGGCACCAACATCGAGGGCGAGCTCGGCGAGATCTGCGCCCTCGCCGAGGCCTGCGAGGCCCGGCTCGCCGAACTCGGCGTGGAACGGGTGTTCTTCACCATGACGTTCTCGTCGCGCCGGGACAAGGACCAGTCCATGGCCGACAAGCTGGCGGCGGTGTCGTAGGGCACGCGCGTCCCACCCGGGCGCACCGGCCCGTTGCCGCTCGCTTGCGCCGGGCGTCCCGCGGCACCACCTCGGCCGGAGCAGGACACCCAGGGAACGGCATGCCGCGCTTCATCGCGATCGAGAAGATTACAGGACGGGTCTACGGCGACACCGCCCGGTTCGGGCAGGCCGGCGACGTGGCCTCGCCCGTCGACGCGGTCTGCCTGTTCGATCGCCAGTTCCGGCGGGCGCCGCGCGGCTTCGGCCACGTCGGACCCGCCAGCACGGCGGCGAGCTACGACGTCTACGAGATCGAACCGTCCGACCCCGATCGCGCCACGACGAACGACACCGAGGCCCACGCCCTGGTCCACGAGCACGGCTCCTGGGTGGTCGCCCTCGTGACCTACAATTCCTGACGGTCGACGGCGGTCCGGCCGGTGGAGCGCGAGGCCGCCCGCCGATGCCCCTCAGAACCCCGTGACGATGCGCCCGTAGGTGTTCTCGGCGAAGGCCGAGATCTGCGCGCCGATGAACGACGAGGTGATGAGCAGCACGAGCAGGATCACCACGATCTTGGGCACGAAGGTGAGGGTCACCTCCTGGATCTGGGTGAGCGCCTGCAGCAGGGCGATGGCGATGCCGATGAGCATCGCCGCGCCGATGGCGGGGCCGGCGCCGACGATCACGGTCCAGATCGCGGCGCGCACGAGTTCGAGGGCATCGACCTCGTTCATCCGGGGACCTTTCTCGAAAAGCGGTCGACGGCCGGCGCGCCGCGTCCGGCCCTGCCTACACCGTTTCGGGGCGCGGCGAGAGACTCACTGCGACAGGGAGATGCCCTGGGCCAGGAGCACGTCCTGGCCGTTGGTGAGGCGGGCGAGGGCGCCCTCGCTGGTGATCTTCACGGACTGGACCTCGCCGGTGATCTTGCCGTCGGCCGAGGTGATGGTGCGGCCGAGGATCTGGTCGGCCTGCGCGAGGAAGCTCGAGGACAGCAGGGAGTCGAGCTTGGCGTTGGTCTTCGTCGCCTGCTCCACCTGCGAGAAGGTGGCGAGCTCGCCGACATAGGCCGTGGAATCCATCGGCTTCGTCGGGTCCTGGTTCTTCAGCTGCGCCATGAGCAGGGTCAGGAACGTGTCGGCATTCATCGAGGCGGCGACGCCGCTCGCGGATTTCGCGGCGGTGGCGGCGGCGGCCGTCTGCGTGGGGGTGGTGCTGGTGCTGCTTCCGACGGCCATGATGACTGCGTCTCCGGATGTGAGGGCCTTCAGGCCGGGCGGGGGATGGGTTCGCGGGTGGGCGAGCCACCGGGGCCGGGCGGGCCGGCCGGGTCGACGATGGGGATTGCCGGCTCGGGGGCGGCGGTGAACAGGGCGGCCTCGGACCGGTAGAGGCCCCGGATCAGTTTCAGCGCCTCGATGAGCCGGTCGGCCTCGACGCAGGCCCCCGCCGCCGCGAGGCCGTCGCGGAGGGCGGGGTCGGTCACCGCGTCGAGGATCCCGGCCTGGAGGGCGCGGTAGAGCTCGCGGGCGCGGGCCGCGTTGGCGGGCTCGATCACCATGGTCTGGGCGGCGAAGTAGAGCTGGCGCAGGGGCGTGGTCGCTTCCTCCGGCTGGAGCACGTGGGTCTCGAGCAGGAAGGTCGCATCGTTGAGGAGCTCGAGGGAGACCTTGCGATCGACGCGCAGGACGGCCCCGTTGACGAAGACCCGCTCGCCGGCACGCAGGGACAGGCGCATGCCGGACCTCACCGCAATCCGTCGCGGATCGAGGCGTTGACCTCGATCAGGGCGGCGAGGCTGTGGCCGGGCGTGCTGAGGACCGCGTTGGACTCGCGCATGCTCCACAGGCCGAGGGAGACGAGGTCGGCGCGCAGGGCCTCCGGCAGGGCGTTCTCGGGGCTGGTGAGGTCGTCGATGAGGACGGCCCAGAGCTTCTGGACGAACTGGGCCGCCGCAATCCGGTCGGCCGTCGCCGCGTCGGGGCGGTCGGCGATGCGCATGAGGTCCAGCGCCCGGTCGAAGGCGGCGCGCTCGCGCTCCCGGCCGATCTCGGGGGCGTCTTCCATGATGTCCGCGTAGGAAAACTGGTACATGTCGGGTCCGCCTCGTCCTGTCCCCGGCCCGCCGCGCCATGGTCGCGAATGGGGCCGTCGTGTCGCCGCGTCGAAGATGAAGGGTGTTGGAGAAGAGAACGTCGTCGGAAAGGGGAAGACGACGTCAGAGGTAGGCGACCAGGCTGAGCTGGCGCAGCTGCGCGGTCAGCGAGTAGGAAATCTGCACCTGGGTGGACAGCTGATCAATGCGCGTCTTGGTCTCGGCTTCGTCGATGCCCTCCATCGACAGGACCTGCTTGGAAAGCAGCGTCTTCTGCACGTCGAGGCGGGTGTTGGCGTCGGTGATCCGCGCCTGCGAGCGGCCGAGATTGGCCTGGATGGCGACGAGGCCCTTGCTCGCCTCGCCGAGCAGGCTCGCGACCCGGTCGGTGGCCACGTCCTGGACCTCGGCGGGCAGGCGCGACAGGTCGAGGCCGGAGGCGACGACGTAGGCCATGGCGAGGCGGCGGACGGCGGGCGCGTTGGCGGTGGCCGAGGTCTCGACGGTCTCGCTGAGGGAGACCCGGCTGTCGAGGGTGGTGTCGGAGGCCTTCGACCAGTTCTGCCACCCGGCACCGCTGAACAGGGTGTCGAGGGGACCGCCGTCGGCGAGGAAGCTCTTCATCTGCGCGGCATTCATGGTGGTGCCCCCCGCGATCGCGAAGGCCGCGTCGACGGCGGCCTTGGCCGCCGATCCGGTGCCGTAGGCGGTCATCGGCGCCGTGGCCGTGTTGGTGCCCCCGAAGATGGACTGGCCGTCGGCGGTGGTGTTGAGCACGGCGGTCAGTGCCGCGAGCTGGCTCGTGGCCGCGTCCCTGACGACGCCGACCCGGCTGGCCGAGGGCACGCCGACGAGGGCCTGCAGGGTCGAATCCGCCGCCGCCTGGATCTGCTGGAGCGCGGCCTGGCTCGTGCTCAGGCGCAGGGACGCGTTGGCGTTGCCGTCCTTCAGGGCCTGGAGCTCGGCACTCTGCTGGCGCAGGCCGAGGGCCAGACCCGTCCCGCTGCCGAGCTGGAGCCCGACATCGGCGTAGCGGCCGGTGCCGAGTTCCTTGGTCCCCCGGGCGATCTCCGTCTCCATGCGCTGCACGCTCGAGCGCGGCGCGTTCCAGAGACTCAGGGTCGAGGTGGCGTTCATCCGCATGGCGTCTATCGCACCGCATCCATCAGGGTCTTCAGGAGGTCGTTCACCAGGGTCAGCAGCTTGGCCGAGGCGGTGTAGGACCGTTCGAGTTGCAGCGCCTGGGCGGTCTCGTCGTCGGCGTTGACACCCACCGCGTTGGACAGGGCCTCGCTCGTCCGCGCCAGCAGGGTCGATTCGTAATCGGCCAGCGACGCGGCCGTCTTGCGCTGGCCTTCGAGCCACCCCGCCGATTCCGTGGCGAAGGACAGCAGGCTGGCGTTGGCGCGCAGCCCCGTGGCGGGATCGAACGGCCGATCGGTGCCCAGGGCCGACGCGAGGGTGCGCAGGCGACCGGCATAGGCCGCGTCGCCACTGGCGTTGGCGCGGTAGCCGGGGCCGTTCATGCCGCCGTCGCGCAGGGTGGCGAGGGAACCGCCCGCCCGGGGATCGACGGCGGCGTTGATCCGGAGCCGGCTGGCGAGGCCCGCCTGGGCGAGCACGCCCGCCGCCGGGATCGTCGCGGTCCCATCCGTGAACAGGCCGGCCCTGGCAGCGGCGCCCGCGCCGCTGGTGTCGGGCTCGGCGAAGGCGGCGACGAGGCCGCCCGCCATGGCGTCGAGCTGGGTCTCGTAGCGCACGGCGACCTCGTCGCGCAGGGTCGACAGGCCCGCGATCCGGCCCGAGCGCAGGGGCATCGGCGAGGCCGCGCCCGTGACCGGCACGCCGTCGACCATGACGGCGCCGCCCGTCGAGCCGGCGCTGAAGCCGGCCGTCGGAGCGAAGCTGACCTTGCGCGCCCCGCGCTCGAACAGGGGCACGCCGCTGTCGGTGTAGATCGCGACGTCGTTGCCCGCGCGCACGACGGTGGAGATGCCGATCTCCTCCGAGAGCTGGGTGAGGATGCGGTCGCGGTCGTCCAGGGCGTCGGTGACGTCGTCGCCGAGCGCCGTGCCCCGGGTGACGGTCTGGTTGGCGGTCTCGTAGGAGACCAGGAGTTCGCTGATCCGCGCCACCGCCGTCGCCATGCCGGCATCGGCCTGCTGGCGCACGGTGTGGACGGCGGCGGCTGCCGCACTGAGGCTGTCCGCGAGGTCGCGGGCGCCCTCGACGGCGTTGCGCGCCAGGTCGAGGGAATCCGGCTTGTTGGCCGCCGCCTGGAGGGCGGCGTTGAGGGCGCCGAGGCGGGCGGCCGGGGACGTCGTCGAATCCGTGTCGCCGATGGTCTGGCTCAGGGTCTGGAGCCCGTCGAGGACGGCCCCGCTGCCGGCCGTCTCCGAGGTGCCGAGGAGCTTGCGGCCGAACAGGGCCGTGTCGGCGGCGCGGATCACGCTGACGGCGCTGCCGCCGCCGGCCGTGACGACGTTGGCGATGCGGCGCGCGTAGTACGGATCGTTCGCCCCGGCGGTGTTGCGCGCGGTGACGGCGATCTGCGCGGCATTGGCCGAGAGCGAGGTTCGGGCGCTGTTGAGCGCCAGGGAGAGGCCCATGGTCGGGTTCCTGGGGGAGCGGGCGGAGCGCCGGCGCGGACGCGTCGGCCGAAGCGTCAGCGCTTGAGGTTCATCAGGGTCTCGAGGAGCTCGTTGCCGGTCATGAACACCTTCGAGTTCGCCGTGTAGACGCTCTGGGATTCGATCATGGCCGTCAGCTCGCTCGACACGTCGACGTTGGACTGCTCCAGGGCGCTCGACTTGATGGAGCCGAGGCCGGAGAGGCCGGCAAAGCCGATCTGGAGGTCGCCGGAGCTGCCGGTGGGCACGTAGATGTTGCCGGCGCGGGGCTCGAGGTTGTCGGGGCTCGCGACGCTGGCGATCGGGACCTTGAAGGCGAGCATGCGGCTGCCGTCCTCGTAGAGGGCGTAGACCGAGCCATTTAGGGCGAAGTCCGAGCCGGTGACCGCCGAGGGGGCCTTGCCGTCGGCCGTCCCCGTGAGATCGTAGATGCCGCCGAGCTGGGTGATGCCGCTCATGTCGAGGGCGATCTTGCGGCCGTCCGCGAAGGTGAGGTCGGTCTTGGCCGCCGCCGCCGAAGCCGGCGCGATCTTGCCCTTGGCGTCGAAGGTCAGGGTCGTCGTGCCGATGGCGGTGGTGGAGCCGGGCGGGTAGACCTCCGCCTTCCACTCGCCGACGGTCGCGGTCTTGCCCAGGACGACATCGACCGTGACCTTGTTGCCGAGGTTGTCGTAGGTCACCATCGAGGTTTTCTTGGTGTAGTTCGCCGCCGACAGGGCTCCGGTGAGGGCGGCCGCCTCCGACGGCAGGTTGCCGCCGATGGACGCCTTCGACGAGGGCGTCGCCCGCATGCCGAGGGTCGAGACGTTGACCGGCACCATGTTGGCGGTGCTGTTGAGGGCCGGCGTCCCCTCGCCGTTCTCGCCGACCGCGTAGCCCATCAGGGTGAAGCCGCCGGAATTGACGAGGTTGCCCGTCGGGCCGTCCTCGACGAAGTTGCCCGAGCGGGTGAGCGAGGTGGCGCCGCTGCTGTCGCGCACCACGAAGAAGCCGTTGCCCTGGATGGCGAGGTCGGTCTTCGAGGTGGTGAAGGAGATCGGCCCCCCCGCCGAGACGGACCGGCGGATCACCGTCTCGACGGCACCGGAATTGTAGTCGCCGGTGCTGCTCGAATCGAGGATCAGCGACGCGAACTCGGTGCCCGTGCGCTTGTAGCCCGTGGTGCTGGCGTTCTGGATGTTCTCGGCCACCGTCGAGATGCGGCTCGACTGGGCGTTCATGCCGGAAACGCCGGTGCGCAGGACGCTGATGAGACTCATGGGGCACCTCGGTTGAGACGGTGGGCCGTGCTGGACGGCACTAGAGGGAGAATGGCTTGCGCGGGGCTGGTCGCGTCCGCGGGACGTCAGCTCCGCAGGGATTGGGCGAGCTCGAGGAAGGCGTCCTCGCTCGGGGCCATGCCGGGCTCCTGGCGCAGGGCCTCGTAGATGCGCGGCACCAGGAGGATGGCCTGATCGAGCTCGGCATCCTCGCCGGCGCGGTAGCCGCCCATGAGCCGCAGGTCCCGGGTCTCCTCGTAGCGCGCCATCATCGCCTTGAGGCGGCGCACGAGTTCGCGCTGCTCCTGCGTCCACACGGCGGTGGCGAGGCGCGAGATCGAGCCGAGGAGATCGACGGCCGGATAGCGGCCCTGCTCGGCGATGGCCCGGTCGAGGACCACGTGGCCGTCGAGGGTGCCGCGGATCGCGTCGGCCACGGGGTCGTTGTGGTCGTCGCCGTCGACCAGCACGGAGAAGATGCCCGTGATGGAGCCCGCCCCGTCGCGGCCGGGTCCGGCCCGTTCGAGGAGGCGCGGCAGGTCCGAGAAGACGCTCGGCGGGTAGCCCCGCGCCACCGCCGGCTCGCCCGCCGCCAGGGCGACGTCGCGGGCGGCATGGGCGTAGCGGGTCACGGAATCGACGATGAGGAGGACGGACTCGCCGCCATCGCGAAACGCCTCGGCGACGGCCATGGCGACCTTGGGCGCCTGGCGCCGCATCATCGGGCTCTCGTCGCCGGTGGAGACCACCACCACGGCCCAGTCGAGATTGGGCGCCATCGGGCCTTCGAGGAATTCGCGCACCTCGCGGCCGCGCTCGCCCACCAGGGCGACGACGACGCTGTCGAAGCCCGTGGCCCCGGCCAGCATGGCGAGCAGGGTCGACTTGCCGACGCCGGAGCCGGCGAAGATGCCGATGCGCTGGCCGAGGCACAGGGGCGTGAACAGATCGAGGGCGCGGACGCCGGTGCGCAGCGGCGCCTCGACCCGGCCGCGCGCCATGGCGGGCGGCGGGGCGGCGTCGACGGGCACGGCGCGCGGCCCCGGGACGAGGGCGCCGCGCCCGTCGATGGGTCGGCCGAGGGCGTCGATGACCCGTCCCTTCCAGCCCGCATGGGGCCGCAGGGTCGGGTCGCCGAGGCGATGGGCCCGCGTGCCGATCCCGGCCTCGATGCGGGCCTCGAACGGCTTCAGGGTGATGCCGCCGGCATCGATGCGCACCACCTCGCCGACCTGATCGCGGCCGCCGGCGGAGAACCCCATCCGGTCGCCGAGCTTGAGGAAGGGGGCGACGCCCCCGACCCGGGCGGCGGTGGCGGTGACCTCCTGGATCGGCCCCGAGACCCGGACCAGGGGCAGGGCCTCGCGCCCGGACGCGAGGGCGGCCGTGAGGCGGTCGAGCACGTCGGGCCCGGTCGAATCGCCCTGCATCGTCCTAGCCCTGCGGGCTCAGGGAGCGGATGGCGCCCTGGAACGACGTCTCGGTCTCGGCGGTGAGGGTGGCCGCGCTCTCGAAGGCGCGCTGGATGGTGATGAGCTTGGTCATCTCCAGGATCGGGTTGACGTTGGAGCCCTCGACGAAGCCCTGGACCATGCCGATGCGGGTGAAGTCCTGCACGGGCCGGGCCGGCAGGCTCGACGCGACGGCGTTCGATTCCGCCCGCCGCAGGGTCCCCTTCGGGTCGAGGGTGAACAGCCCGATGGACCCGACCTGATTCACCCCCTGCGAGACGCTGCCGTCGCGGCCGATGGTCGGCGGCCCCTGCTGGGGATCGAGGAGGATCGGGCCGCCGCCGGCGTCGAGCACCGGCAGGCCGCTGACGTTGCGCAGGCGGCCGGTGGCGTCCATCGTCAGGCGGCCGTCGCGGGTGTAGACAGGCCCGTTCGCGCCGCCGACGCTGAGCCAGGCATCGCCCTGGATGGCGACGTCGAGGGGCGAGTCGGTCTTGGTCACCGGGCCGGACCGGGTCTGGATGTAGGTGTCGCCCGAGGAGGCGAAGGCGATGGGACCCTTGCTCGCCTGGGCGAGGAGGGCCGAGAACTTGGTGTCCTCGGCGCGGTAGCCGGAGGTGGCGAGGTTGGCCACGTTGTTGGCCACCGCGTTCATGCGCTTCTCGACGGCGATCTGGCCCGAGAGGGCGACGTAGAGCCCGTTCTGCATGGGTCAGGCGTTCCCGAACAGGGCGAGGATCGGATCGGACGCGGTGTTGGTCTTCGCGTCCCAGATGGCGGTGAAGCTCTTGATGAAGGCGTCGAGCTTCTGCGGGTCCTTGAAGCTCGCGAGATCGACCTTGCGCTCGATGATGGCGGCCTGCCGGACGAGGGCGTCGGACGAGGTCCCGCCGTCGGGCAGGCCCAGGACGGTCTTGACCACCTGCGACAGGGCCGAGTCGCCCAGGATCGCGTAGCCCGTCGTGGCGCCGCCCGCCATGCGGGCGAAATAGAGGGCGAGGCGGACCCCGGTGTCCTCGCTGCCCGCGTCGCTCTCCAGGGTCTGGCGCAGGTAGGCCTCGGTGACGCTCTTCGCCCGCGCGTCGGGGGGCAGGCTCGTGCCGAAGCCGATGTTGAGGGCGGTCCGACCCGCATCCGGCAGGGGGGCGTTCTGGATCGTCACCGTCCGGTTCGCCCCCCCGGCATCGTAGTAGGCGTCGGCACCGGCACCGGTCCCGCCGGGCGCGCCGTCGACGCCCAGGCTGGTATAGGCCGTCGTCTCGAAGGTCAGGATGCGCTTCGACGTGTTGGTGAGGAGGTCGGTTTCGGTGACGAGGGCGGCCCGGACCTTGCCCGTGAGCTGGGCGTCGCCGGAGGCCTCGATCTGGGCGTTGATGGCGTCCACGATGTCGTCGCCGGTGACCCGCTTGAGGTCCGGCACGGCCGCCGCCAGGGTCTGCTTCGACAGGACGATGGTGGCCGACTTCGTCGTCGTGGCATCGACCTGGCTGGAGAGCCGGAAGCTCACGGCGTTCGCGCCGGAGAAATCGAGGGGGCCGGAGAGGTCCAGGGTGCCCTTCAGCCGGGCCGGCTGCGGCGCGCTCAGGCCGCTGGTGGTGACCTTGGCCGCTTGGCCGCTGGCGGTGGCGCCCACGGCGAAGTCGAAGGCCCGGGCGAAGGCGACGTAGCGGTCGTCGGCGAGGCGGTTGGCGAAGCTCGTCGCCGAATCCGCCCCCTCCGTCAGCACCTTGCGCATGAACGCCTTGGCGTAGGTCATCTCCTCGAGGCCGAAGGCCTTCATGGCGTAGGCGTAGAGCCGGCGGTCGCCGAGGAAGTCGTCGATGGACTTCACGGCCCCGATCCTGGCCTCGAAATACGCGGTCTCGCGCGCGATCACGGGGGACGCGGCCTTGCGCGCCAGGGTGGCCGGCAGGTCCTTCGTGATCAGCGCGTAGTTGGTGAAGGTGCTCAGCACGCGAGGGGCTCCCGGTCGGCGGCCCGGGGGGCTCGCGCGCGGCGGATGGGGCGGATGGGGCCGACACCGGCCGTCATCGGTGCCGTGGCCGTGTTGGGCCGGCGCGGCTCAGAGCCGCGTCGGCCCGATGATGGTCTCGGAGGTCACGACGACCCAGCCGGCGCCCGTCGGCTGGATCGAGATCACCCGGCCGGCGCCGGGCAGGACGGCGCCCGGCACGATCTGCCTCAGGCCGTTCGGGCCCTCCACCCAGGCCCCGTCGCCGGCGACCCGGCGCAGGACGTAGCCGCGCGCCGCGACGCCGGGCTCCGTCCGGTCCGCCGCCTCGGAGCGGGCCTCGCCGGGGCGGATTTCGACGGGAGCCGGACGGTCGGCCAGCGCGCCAGTGGTCGTCGGGTCGAGGTCGAGGGCGGCGGTCCGGCTCGGCGCGACGCCTTGCTTCCAGGCGAAGGCGCCGATGGACGCCGGCAGGAAGCGCTGCACGGCGTAGTCGCGCGCCCCGCCCGCAATGGTGTAGGCGGCGAAGGCGCCGGAGACGACGGCGAGCCCGAGGCAGATGCCGATGGCGGCCCGCTCGAAGGCGGCGTCGCGGGCGCGCCGCAGGGCCTGCGCCCCGGCGAGGGGACGGCGATGGGCGGGCGCGGCGGAAGCGGGGATGAGGCGGACGGGCATGGCGCCTGGAGCGGAGAGATTCTTGGTGCCGACAGTTTTGCCCGGATATGGTTTACAAATGGTTAACGCCAAAGTCAGGACGGCCTCTCCACTGATAAACCGTTAACGTGCTAGGCTAATATCCGCCGCCGGCGGCGCGAGGTGGGGTGAATGGGCGACGAACCGAATGGAACCGCCCGGGGCGCCGAGGCGCCGCGCGCGCGCCGGCGCCACCGGGTGATGCAGCAGGGCCGGATCGTGCTCGGACCGGACACCCTGCTCCCCTGCGTGGTGCGCGATCTCTCGTCGGCGGGCGCCAAGATCGTGCTGGCGCGCCCGGTTCGCCTGCCGGACGCCTTCGACCTCGTCATCGCCGCCCACGACCTCCGGACCGTCGCCGTCCGCCTGCGCTGGCAGAGGGGCGAGGTCGCCGGGGTGCGGTTCGCGACGGCGGACGACGCCGCGACCTGATGCGACGCGCTTTAAGCGCTTGCTAACGCGCGCGGGTCATAGTGCCTCCATCGACCAACGGTCTTCCCCATCGGAGCCGGCGCGAGTTCGATGCGAGTGCAGTGGAGGGATCTTTCCAGGTCCCAGACATGATGTCGTCCCACTGGTCCGGCGAAAACCCGGAATGTAATGTCTTTCGACCTGTGATCGGTGACTCTCTTCATCGGCTAAGCTCGCGAGACTTCGGCTAGACGCCGAGTTACAAAAACTCCCGCAGAATTCCAGTTCCGGATCACACCCGCCATGACCAGCCTGCTGACCAACAACGCCGCGATGACGGCGCTGACGACCCTCAAGAACATCAGCACTAGCCTCGACATGACCAGCAACCGGGTCTCCACCGGTCAGCGCGTGTCGAGCGCCTCGGACAACGCCGCCTACTGGTCCATCGCCACCACCATCCGCACCGACAACGCCTCGCTCAGCGCCGTGAAGGACTCCCTCGGCCTCGGCTCGTCGTCCGTCGACACCGCCTATAACGGCGTCAACAGCATCCTCTCGAACCTGCAGAACCTGCGCCAGAAGCTGCAGACGGCCCTGAGCCCGACCGTCGATCGCTCGAAGATCCAGACCGAGATCGTGACGATCCAGAGCCAGATGAAGGCGACGGCCGACTCGTCCATCGCCAGCGGCCAGAACTGGCTGTCGGTGAACTCCGCCGACACCACCGTGTACAAGGCCGAGCAGCAGGTCGTCGCCGGTTTCGCCCGCGACAAGACCGGTCACATCGAGTTCTCGATGGTCAAGATCGACGTCGCCGGCATCCAGCTCTACGACGCCGCGCCCAGCGCGACGGCCGCAACCTCCGCCAAGGTCGTGGCCGGCACGGCCCTGACCGGAACCCTCGACTTCAGCGGCACCAACGAAGCCACGCTGACGGTCAAGGTCGGCGCGGCCGCCGCCACCGACATCGTGCTGACGGCCGCCACCCTGACGGCCCACGCCGCCAATCTCACCAAGGTGACCAAGGAAGAGCTGCTCTCGGCCATCAACGCCACGATCACCAACACGGCGGCCCTCACCGGCGTCAAGGCCTCCCTCGACTCGGCCGGCCGCATCACCTTCGAGACCACCACGACGGGCGCGGCCGCGGCCCTCGTGGTCAACGACAAGACCGCCGCCGGCACCGACATCGGCTTCGGCATCGCCCCCGCGACGGTCTACTCGGGCGCGGGCACGGCCGCGACGGGCACCGGCGCCGGCGGCATCCTCGACAAGGGCCCGGCCGGCTCGTCCGTGGCCACCCTGTCGATCTTCACCTCTGGAGTCGCCGCCACCGACGCCGACGTCAAGAGCTACATCGACATCGTCGACAAGGCGATCGCCTCCGTGACCAACGCCGGCACCAAGCTCGGCGCCAGCAAGACCCAGATCGACGGCCAGAAGGCCTTCGTCGACACCCTGATGAAGGCCAACGACCGCACCATCGGTACCCTCGTCGATGCCGACATCGAGGAGGAGTCGACGAAGCTCAAGGCCCTGCAGACCCAGCAGCAGCTGGCCGTCCAGGCCCTCAGCATCGCCAACAGCGCTAGCCAGAACGTCCTGACGCTGTTCCGGTAAGAGCGCCGCCCTCCCCGGGCTCCGGCCCGGGGACGGCACCGGCCGAACCAAAACCCGCGCTCCCTCCGGAGCGCGGGTTTTTTCGTCGGAGCCGGGGGACGCGGGGTCTCGGCCGACGCGGGGTTTCTGCCGACGCGAAGTCTCAGCCGATGCGAAGTCTCAGCCGACGCGGGGTTTCAACCGATGAAGGTGTATCCGGCCAGGCGCTTGGCCTCGATGGGGTCGTAGCCGAGGCGCAGCCGCAGCTTCTTGCGCAGCTTGCTGATGTGACCCTCGACGACGCTCTCCTCCACGTCGCTGCCGTGATCGGCGTAGACGGCGTTGAAGATCTGGACGCGGCTGAGCTGGCGGCCGCGGTTGCGCGCGAAGTACTCGAGGATGTGGCGCTCGCGCCGGGGCAGCGTCAGGTTCTCGCCGTCGATCTCCGGGTCGCGGCCGTCGGCGTAGACCTTGAGGCGGCCGGCCTTGTCCTGGGCGGGGACCCGGACCTCGCCCCGGCCCATGCGGCGGCGGATCGCCTCGGCGCGGGCGAGGATCTCGCGGACGTGGACGGGGCGGCGCACCACGTCGTCGATGCCGGCGGTGAACAGATCGAGGGTCTGCTCCAGGGAGCGGGTCTCGTTGAGGGCGATGATCGGGGCGTGCGACAGGCTGCGGATGGCGACGGTGTAGCGGGTCCGGCCCGCGGATTCGCCGAGCACGAAGCCCTGGACCGCGTCGAGGTCATCGGCCGGGGTGGTGTCGAGCCAGGCCTGGAACGTGTCGGCGGCGAGGCTGCGGGCCGTCACGCCCTGGGCACCGAAGCCGGCGACGGTCTCGGTCGCCACGCTGCTCCGCTCATCGACCACGATGTACATGCCGCCGTCTCTTTCCGCGCACGGGAGTTCGTTCGGCCGATCATGGCCGCGCGTCCCTTTAGTCTTCGATTGTCTTGGATCTCGCTTTGCGAAACTGCAGAGGAACTTGGGCGGCTCTGACGAGACTCGAATTTATCTCGGCAGATCGCTCCGGCTCGGCGCCGTTTCGTGGTATCGTTTTGTTAAGGAAATGGTTAATTTTTTGTTAAGCAGGGCCGGCGCCGGTCACCAACCGGTCATCTGTTGCAGCGCCGCATCACGGGTGCGGATCACCGAGCCCTCCGCAGGAGACACCATGGGACTGTTCCAGGACCTCGTCGGTCGCTTCACCCAGAACGTGACGGCCTATGTCGGCGACCGGACGCTGATGGAGGCGGCGGTCTCCGCCGCGGCCAACGTCATCCTGGCCGATTCCGAGATCGACGAGGAGGAGGTCGAGGCGGCGCTGGCCGGCATGCGGGCCAACCCGATCCTCGAGAAGGGCTACGACACCCTGAAGCTGGAGGGCGAACTGTTCGAGGGCCTCGACCGGGCGCGCACCCGCGCGGGGCGGGCCGAGAACCTGCGCCACGTCGCGGCGATCCGCGAACGCGACGACGGCCAGCGCGCGGCCGTGTTCCTCATCGCGGCCGACGTCGCCGACCAGGCCGGCATCAGCACCGTCGAGCATGGGGCCCTCTCGGAGATC
Source organism: Methylobacterium sp. Leaf99 (assembly GCF_001422375.1). Lineage (GTDB taxonomy): Bacteria > Pseudomonadota > Alphaproteobacteria > Rhizobiales > Beijerinckiaceae > Methylobacterium. The sequence continues at coordinate 770,202 of NZ_LMMU01000001.1, forward strand.
GCCGAAGCCCTCGGGGTGGACAAGGACCGGCTGCTGCAGGGCCATGCCGGCGCCGGGCGCCCCCACAGCGAATAATGTATAATTCGAAGATGGACAGCCATCTCGCCAGTCCTGACCGGGGTCCGTGACCGCCCCGGCCCGGTCTGCGGCGGCGAAACACGCCGCCGCGACAGTCCGGCCAGGCCTGAACTGTGCGCCGCAACAGAACGGAAACGCATCGCAACACGGCCAGGGGCACCCTTGCGAAGTGGAGACGCGATCTCTACGCTCGCCCGAGCCAACAAGACTTCCACGGCACCGAAACCGGCAGAATAAATCCTGCCGCCTGACATCGAGAGTGGAGGCACGGGGAGGATCACGGGGCCATGAAGAAAAATAAGGTCATCTCGGCGGAAGAGGCCATCGCGCTCATCCGGCAGAACGACGTCGTGACCACCACGGGCTTCGTCCAGAGCTGCATTCCGGAGGCGCTGCACGCCGCCCTGGAGAAGCGCTTCGTCGACACCGGCGCCCCGCGCGACCTCACCCTGATCATGACGGCGGGTGCCGGCGACAGCAAGGGCCTCGGCACCGGGCGCCTGCACCACGAGGGCCTCCTGAAGCGCGTCATCGCGGCCAATTTCGGCCGGATGCCGAAGGTCGCCAAGGCGGCCCAGGAGAACAAGATCTTCGGCTACAACCTGCCCCAGGGCGTGATCTCGCAGCTCTACCGCGCCTGCGCCGCCGGCCAGCCGGGGCTGTTCTCCAAGGTCGGCCTGCACACCTACGTCGACCCGCGCCACGGCGGCGGCCGCGTCAACACCCTGACGCAGGACGAGATCGTCAAGGTGGTGGAGGTCGATGGCGAGGAGTGGCTGTTCTACACCGCCACCAAGATCGACGTCGCCTTCATCCGCGGCACCTCCGCCGATCCCGCCGGCAACATCTCCTTCGAGAAGGAGGCCCTGACCCTCGACTGCCTCGCCCAGGCCATGGCGGCCCGCAACAACGGCGGCATCGTCATCGCCCAGGTCGAACGCATCGTCGACGACGGCTTCCTGCTGCCGAAGGACGTGCGGGTGCCCGGCATCCTTGTCGACTGCGTGGTGCTGGCCGAGCCCGAGATGCACCGCATGAACTACGGCGTGCAGCATGATCCGGCGCTGGCCGGCCAGATCCGCGTGCCGGTGACGGGCATGAAGAAGATGCCGCTCGATGCCCGCAAGATCATCGCCCGGCGCGCCGCCTTCGAGCTGCCGCCCAACGGCGTGGTCAACCTCGGCGTCGGCGCGCCGGAGGGCATCTCGGCGGTGGCCAACGAGGAGAAGGTGACGCCCTACATCACCCTCACCACGGAGGCCGGGGCGGTGGGTGGCGTGCTGGCCAGCGGGTCGAGCTTCGGCGCGGCGACGAACGCCGACTGCGTCATCGACCAGAACCAGATGTTCGACTTCTACGACGGCGGCGGCCTCGACATGACCTGCCTGGGTCTGGCCGAGTGCGACCAGCACGGCAACGTCAACACCAGCATGTTCGGCGGCCGCCTCAACGGCTGCGGCGGCTTCATCAACATCTCGCAGAACGCCCGCTGCGTCGTCTTCGCCGGCACCTTCACGGTGGGCGGCCTCGAGACCGTGGTGGAGGACGGCCAACTCCGCATCGTCACCGAGGGCCGCGCGCAGAAATTCCTGCCGCAGGTGGAGCAGGTCACCTTCAGCGGCTCCTACGCGCAGAAGCGCTCGCAGCCGGTGATCTACGTCACCGAGCGCTGCGTCTTCCAGCTCACCGACGAGGGGCTGGAGCTCATCGAGGTGGCGCCGGGCATCGACATCGCGCGGGACATCCTGCCCCATATGGGGTTCACCCCCATCATCAAGCAGCCGGCGCTCATGGATGCGCGCCTGTTCCGCGACGAGCCGATGGAACTGCTCGCCGACCTCCTGAACCTCAACCTGTCGGAGCGCGTCAGCTACGATTCCGAGCGCAACATCCTGTTCGTCAACCTCGAGGGCTGGCATGCCCGCGTGAAGAGCGACATCGACGACCTGCGCAAGGTCTTGGTCGGCGCCTGCAAGAAGGCCGGCCAGCGCGTCAACTCCGTGGTCAACCACGACGGGTTCCGCATCAACGAGAACCTTTACGACGACTACGCGAGCATGATCCAATACTTGGCGGCGAACTACTACGCGACCACCACCCGCTACGCCACGAGCGCGTTCCTGCGCCTCAAGATGGAGGAGGCGCTGAACCGCCGCGGCCTCGCCCCCCACGTGTTCGAGCGCAAGGAGGACGCCCACGCCTTCGTCGACGGCCTCGACAAGAAGGTCCGCCGCGCCTCCACGGCCATCGCGTCGGCGGCGTAGAAAAACCCTCTCCCCCCTGCGGGAGAGGGTTGTCGCGGAGCGACCGGGAGGGGGGCAGCGCCGCTTTCTCCGGAAAAACCTGAGCTGGCCCCTCTCCCGCCGGCTCCGCAGGCACCCTCCCCCGCAAAGGGGGGAGGGTTTTCGCGCTCGAATACCGAAGCACCCCAAAGAATGATCGTCCGTTCGCGTCCGGGGCTCCTGACGATCCTGTTCACCCTGCGCGGCTCGATCCTGCCGCAGGTGGCGCCCAAGGTCCTCGGCATCACCGCCGTGGCGGCCGGCGTGACGGCGGCGGAGATGCGCTGGCCCGAGGCGTTTCCCATCACCGCCGGGGTCGGGCCGTTCACCCTCATCGGCCTGGCCCTGTCGATCTTCCTGAGCTTTCGCAATGGCGCCTGCTACGACCGCTGGTGGGAGGCGCGCCGGGCCTGGGGCGCGCTCATCGTCGAGACGCGGGGCATCGCCCGCCTGCTCGCCGCCCTCCTGCCGGAGCCGGCACAGGCGGATCTGCGCCGGCGCGTCCTGCGGCGGCTGTCGGGGTTCGCCCACGCCCTCCACGCGCAGGTGCGGGGCGGCGACGAGGTCGCGGCGGCCGCGCCCTGGCTCCCGCCCGGGGAGGCCGATTCCATCGCCCGCAAGCCGAGCCCGGCCGACGCGGTGCTGGCGCATCTCACCGCCGACCTCGCCGGCGCCTACCGATCGGGCGCCCTCACGGACGTGCTGTTCGGGGTGCTGGAGCAGCGCGTCGCGGCCCTGTCCCAGGCCCAGATCGTGTGCGAGCGCATCCACGGCACGCCCCTGCCCTTCGCCTACACTCTGCTCCTGTACCGGACGGCGTGGCTCTACTGCCTGCTGCTGCCGTTCGGGCTCGCCGCCTCCCTCGGCTGGGCGACGCCGCTCGCCGTGGCGCTGGTCGCCTACACCTTCTTCGGCCTCGACGCGCTGGGCGACGAACTCGAGGAGCCCTTCGGGACGGAGCCCAACGACCTGCCCCTCGACGCCCTCCTGCACACCCTCGACGGCATCGTCCTCGACGCCCTCGGCGAACCGGCGCCGCCAGCGCTCAAGCCGGAGCGGTACTGGCTGACGTGAGGGAGCGACCGCGCCGGCGGCAAGTCAGCGCCCGACGGCGAAGCGCCGCTCACAGCTTGGGGGGGGCCGTCCCGGGGGCGTCGTCGGCGGCGCGCTTGTCGATGACGGCGGCGAAGTCCTCCGGCGACTTGTCGAGGAACTCGTCCAGGGCCGCCTGGAACTTCGCCTTGTCCTTCTCGCCGGGGCAGCGCGGCTCGGCGCGGCCGGCGACCGCCTTGGCGATCTCGGCCTCGATGGCCGCCATCTCCCTGCGCAGGGATTGGATCTTCGCGTCGAAGGCCGTGCGCTGCTTGCCCGTCGTCGCGACGTCGCATTCCTTGATCGCCGCCTCCATCAGGGCGCCGAGGTGGTAGCTCTTGATCCGGGCCTCGGACGGCAGGGACGGCGATGGAGCCGGCGCGACGGGGGTCACGTCGCAGCGGCGCAGGGATTCGTAGGCTTCGGGGAAGCCGGCGAGGTCGAAATCGCCGTCGGCACCGTCAAGCTTCAGGATCATCTTCTTGGCGGCGAGCATCTGCGGCATCAGCGTCGCCGGGACCGTCGTGGTCAGGCTCGTCCCGTCGCCGGTCCAGGTGTGCCTGGAGAGGGCGACGCGCTTGTCCAGCATCAGGGGAACGCGGACCTTCTCGTTCTTGTCCCAGGTCCAATGCTCGTAGATGAACGTCATCATGGCCTGGTCGTCGGCCAGCGCGAAGACCAGGACGTTCACGGCGTTGCCGTCGTCGGGGTCCTTGTAGGACTTGCTCATGAGGCAGGTCGAGCCGTTCGTCCCCGGGGCCGAGCGCTCGATATCCCACCCCTTGGCCTTCTCGAACGGGATCTCGCCGGCGCCGTGGGCCGACGCGGCGAAGAGGTTGAGGGCCGCCAGGCCCGCGACGAGGAAGAGATGTCTCAAGACTGCCTCCGGGCGGCCCGTGGCAGCCGTCTGCGGTGCAGGGTGCGCCGGGAGGCCTTACGGTTCGATTGAGAGGCGGCGAGAAGATCGAAGACTGTTCTCGCTCGATCACCCCGGATCGTAGCGTCGCGACGGGCCCCCTCTCCTGTTTGGGCTACGGCATTCACACATCTCGCGGGCAGCACGGGTCCCCTCTCCTGGAAGGAGAGGGACAGGGTGAGGTGTGTGACCTTTTCGGAGAGTCCAAACACCTCACCCCAACCCTCTCCTTTCAGGAGAGGGAGCACCGGTGGGCCTTACGCCCGTATCCGGATGCAGTCCGGTGTCCTGCCGCTGCACGGAATCGGCCCATTCGCAGTTGTGTGAATCCGGTAGCCTGTTTGGGACAGGGTTGGGGTGAGGTGTGCGAACTCTCCGGAGACTCCACACACCTCACCCTGTCCCTCTCCTTCCAGGAGAGGGGACCGGCGCTCCACCTCAGATCGCCGGACACGCTCGATTGTCCGAACCAATCGGCCGGAGTCGGCCGGAGTTCGCATGACGGGTCGACAACGGGCCCGTGCCGAGGGCACCCGCCGCCAGCCTCCGACCGCAAGCCCCCTCAATACTCCCAAAAAATCCGCTGCAGTTCCTTCGAATCCTGCGTCTTGGTGAGCGCGACCGCAGCCAGAATCTTGGCCTTCTGCGGGTTGAGGTCGTGGGCCACCACCCAGTCGTACTTGTCGTCGGGCTGCTCGGCGTTGCGCAGGACGAAGCCGTCGCCGACGCGCGACGAGCGGATGATCTGAACGCCCTTTTGGCGGAGGTCCTTCAGGGTGTCGACGAGGTAGCCGGCCACCGACCCGTTGCCGGTGCCGGCGTGGATGATCGCCTTGGCGCCGCCCGCGACCGCCGTGGTGTAGGGCTCGGGGTGCATGTTGCCCGAGCCGTAGACGATGGCGACGTCCGGCAGGGCATCGATGGTGTCGATGTCGAATTCCGAGGTGGTGCCGTGGCGCTTCACCGGGGCGCGGAACCAGTAGGTCTTGCCCTCCACCACCATGCCCAGCGGTCCCCACTGGCTGAAGAACGCCGAGGGCTTGATGTTGACGCGCTTGGTGCTGTCGCGCCCGGCCTGGATCTCGTCGTTCATGGTCAGCAGCACGCCCTTGGCGCGCGCGTCCCTGGCGCCCGCCACCACGACGGCGTCGAGGAGGTTGAGGGCGCCGTCGGCGGAGATGGCGGTGGAGGGCCGCATGGAGGCGACCATGACGATGGGCTTGTCGGTCTTCACCACGAGGTCGAGGAAGTAGGCCGTCTCCTCCACGGTGTCGGTGCCGTGGGTGACGACGACGCCGTCGACGTCGTCGCGCTTCACCAGGGCCGAGACCTGCTTCGCCAGCTGGATCAGCTGGGCGTTGGTGAAGCTCTCCGAGGCGATCTGGAACGCCTGCTCGCCGCGCACCTCCGCCACCCCCGCGATGGCCGGCACGGCGGCGATGAGCTTGTCCACCGGTACCTTCGCGGCCTGGTAGGTGGCGCTGTTGGCGGCATCCGCCCCGGCGCCCGCGATGGTGCCGCCGGTGGCGACGATGACGACGCGGGGTTTGCCCGAGGCGGCCGGCGCCGTGGTGCCGGGGGCGGCCGGGGCCGGACCTTCCAGGGCCGCGGCGGGGAGGCTTCCCGCCAGGATGAGGGCCAGGAGGGTGGCCGGTGCGGTGCGTCGCATGAATCGGTCCTGCGTCGGTGGCGGTCTGCGGCCATTGTGGCCCGCGCGGCCGCCCGCGCCCAGGCGAAAAAGACGGCGCTGCGCGCCTTTCCCGGTGCAGCCTGCCCGGCTTGTCACCGGAAACGAAACCCCCTCGCCGGCCGGTCCTGGCCGGCGGGGAGCCGGGCACAAAAAAACCCTCCCGGCCTGTGCGGCCGAGAGGGCGGGGGTCGGCAACCGCGGACCTCTAGTTGAGGGCCGCCGCTTCCCGGGTCGGAGCGGGGCGCGGGCGGGACACCGCGACGGTGTCGCCGGTGCGGCTGATCTCGACGGCATCGGCGGCGGCGCCGAACTCCTGCGGGGTCGAGAGGGTCACGCTCTGGCCGGAGGCCAGGACCGTCTCGAAGCGGACGGCGCGGGCGGCGTCCGTGCGGGCCAGGGTCACGACGACCCGGTAGCCCTTGGGCTCGGCGGTGTAGTAGGCGACGCCCGCGAGGTCGCCGAGGCTGACGCTGCCGCCGTCGAGGGGCTTGATGGTCTCGGCCGAGGCGGTGCCCGTGAGGGCGACGACGAGGGCGGCGGCGGCGGTGAAGGTCCGGAAGGTCATGGTGTCGGGTCTCGCTCTGTGTGCGAAGGGTCGGTGTGCCCTTGCGTTGAAGCGAATATGCGGTGCAGTGCAGCATGGATCAAACAGAACGTATCGATAATGACTATTGATCACGTCGATCTCACCCGCATCGACCTGAACCTGCTGGTGGCCCTCGACGCCCTGCTGTCCGAGCGCGGCGTCACCCGCGCGGCGGCCCGCATCGGCATCGGCCAGTCGGCCATGAGCTCGTCGCTCGCCCGCCTGCGCCTCCTGTTCGGCGACGAACTCCTGACCCGGGCCCCCGAGGGCATGCGCCCGACGCCCCGCGCCCTGGCCCTGGCCGAGCCCGTCCGCACCCTGCTGCGGCAGGTGCAGTCCCTGGTCCGGCGCGACGCGGTGTTCGATCCGCGCACGGTGACCCGCACCTTCACCATCGGCCTGCCCGACAGCGCCGAGGTGCTGCTCGGGCCCCGGCTGCTCGCCTACCTGCGGGCGGAGGCGCCGGGGATCAGCCTGCTGCTGCGCTCCATCGACCGCATCCGCATCCTGCAGGAGCTCGACGCCGACCGGGTCGATCTCGGCATCGGCTTCTTCACGGAGGGGCAGACCCACCACAAGCGCCGCCTGCTCTACCGCGACAACTACCTCTGCATGTTCAACGCCGACCTCGTCGGCATCACGCCGCCGATCTCCCTCGAAGACTACGTCCGCTTCCCCCACATCCTCACCAGCCTGAAGGAGACGGCGCACGGGGTGGTGGACGATGCCCTGGCGAAACGGGGCCTGAGCCGGACGCTGGCGGTGACGACGCCGCGCTTCCTCGCCGTGCCGTTCCTCGTGCGCAGCGCCCCGGTGATCACCACCATGCACGCGCGCCTCGCCACCTTCTTCGCCGGGGCGCTGGGGCTCAGCGTCAGCCCGGCCCCGGTGGCGCTCGAGGACGTGGCGATCTCGATGCTGTGGCACGCCTCCTACGACGACGATCCGGCCCATCGCTGGCTGCGTGCCACGATCCTGCGCCTCACGGAGGCCGACGAGCCGGGCACCGCGTTCGGCGCGGCGCGTTGAGACCGGACACGAGGAGGACGCCCATGGCCGACGATCACGACGAAAAGTCCGACGGGACGGCGAAGAAGCCCGCCAACGTCGCCCCCGACGCGGTGAAGGACCCCAACGAGAAGACCGGCGGCAAGCCCGGCCAGGGCCCGAAGGGCGGCGGCACGCCCGACGACGAGACCGACCCCGGCGGCGGCTGAGCCGGCCATTGTCGGACGGGGGCGGACCGGTACTGTGTCGCCAGAGGGAGACACGCCATGAACGCCCCCGAACTGAACGCCCCCGCTTCGGCTTCGACGGCCGGAACCTCGATCTACGACCGGGATCTCGACAAGAATCCCGCCAACCACCAGCCGCTCACGCCCCTGAGCTACCTCGACCAGGCGGCGCGGGTGTTTCCCGACCACGTCGCGGTGATCCACGGGCCCCTGCGCCGGAGCTACGCCGAGCTCTACGCGCGCAGCCGGCGCCTCGCCGCGGCCCTCGCCGCCCGCGGCATCGGCCGGGGCGACACCGTGGCGGTGATGCTCGCCAACACGCCCGAGATGATCGAGTGCCATTACGGGGTGCCGATGACCGGCGCCGTGCTCAACACCCTGAACACCCGGCTGGACGCCGCCGGCCTCGCCTTCTGCCTCGACCACGGCGAGGCCAAGGTGCTCATCACCGACGGAGAGTTTTCGCACATTGTCGCGTCCGCCCTGGCGCTGGCGGCGGCAAAGCCCCTGGTCGTCGACGTGGACGATCCGGTCTTCACCGGCGCCGGCGTCCCCGTCGGCGAACTCGCCTACGAGGCTCTGCTGGCGGAAGGCGATCCGGACGCCGACTGGGCGATGCCGGCCGACGAGTGGGACGCGATCTCCCTCAACTACACCTCGGGCACCACGGGCGACCCCAAGGGCGTGGTCTATCACCACCGCGGCGCCGCCCTGCTGTCGCTGGGCAACGTCATCACCGGCAATCTCGGCCAGCACCCGGTCTATCTCTGGACCCTGCCGATGTTCCACTGCAACGGCTGGTGCTTCCCCTGGACCCTGTCGGTGGTGGCCGGCACCCATGTCTGCCTCAGGCAGGTGCGGGCCGGGGCGCTCTACGAGTCAATCGCCCGGCACGGCGTCACGCATCTCTGCGGCGCGCCCATCGTCATGCAGCTCCTGCTCGGAGCCTCCGACGCCGAGCGCCGCCCCCTCCCCCACCGGGTCGCCTTCCTGACCGCCGCCGCCCCGCCGCCCCAGGCGGTGCTCGCCGCCATGGGGGAGGCCGGCTTCGACGTCACCCACCTCTACGGGCTCACCGAGACCTATGGCCCCGCCGTGGTCAATGCCTGGCACCGGGACTGGGACGCCCTCGACGCCGACGCCCGCGCGGAGAAGATGGCGCGCCAGGGCGTGCGCTACCCCGTGCTGGAGGGGTTCGACATCCGCGATCCCGAGACCGGCGACTCCGTGCCGGCCGACGGGACGACCCTGGGCGAGGCGATGTTCCGCGGCAACGTGGTGATGCGCGGCTACCTCAAGAACCCGGCGGCGACGCAGGCCGCGTTCAAGGGCGGCTGGTTCCGCTCCGGCGACCTCGGGGTGAAGCACCCGGACGGCTACATCCAGCTGAAGGACCGCTCGAAGGACATCATCATCTCGGGCGGCGAGAACATTTCCTCCATCGAGGTCGAGGACGCCCTGTTCCGCCACCCCGCCGTCGCCTCCGCCGCCGTGGTCGCCCGGCCCGACGCGAAGTGGGGCGAGACCCCCATGGCCTTCGTCGAGCTCAAACCCGGCGCCACCGTGGCGGCCGACGCCCTCATCGCCTGGTGCCGCGAGCGCCTCGCCGGCTACAAGCTGCCGCGCCACATCGTGTTCGGAGACTTGCCGAAGACGGCGACGGGCAAGGTGCAGAAGTATCTGCTGCGGGAACGGGCGAAGGCGGAGTGAGGCCGGACGCATGCGAACTCAACGCGGCCGCGTCGGGGCGAGGAAACCTCGCAAGACTCCCGACCGCCACCGGTCCGGTTTTCGGCATCACCGGAACTTTGAGAGAGACACTTAATCCATCAAACTTAAGTGAAATTCGCTCGGGAACGTTTGTTTCAAGTCTTGCTTGAGTCCACGAGCGTGAAAGCGCCGTACAATTCGTCCCGAACCTGCCCCGAAGCGGCGCCCCGGCTCGGGAGACGCGTGTTTGATGGTGTCTCTTCGTCCGACGCCGTCCTTCCGTACGGTCGGCGAGCCGAGCGGCGATCCGAGACGGTGATGCCGGACACCGCTCGGCAGTTCGCGGCAGAACAGATCGAAACGAGAGGGCGGCAACGCATGGAAACTTCGGCCAAACCCCACTACGGCTCCGAGCAGAAGAGAAAGTCGACGAACCTCCTCTATATCCTGGGGTTCCTGACCGTTCTGATCATCGTCGTGTTCTGCGCCCTGTACTTCTTCGGCCAACGTTTCGGCGTTCCGGTTTGAGGATGCGTCCGATCAACATGATCCGAATGACAGGCGTCGCGGATGTCGGTCCCCGGAGGACGAAGCCCCAGGGGCGACGGTTTCTCGCCACGGCCCTCCTGGGTGTCGGCTCCCTTGCATTGGCCTGTTCCGAGGCCGGCGCGCGTCCGTCCACGGCCGTGCCCCATGCCGATTGGCAGCGGAAATGCGAAGGACGCGCCGAGCACAACAAGATGCGGCAGAAACTGAGGGCGCCGTTCATCAAGCAGTGCGTGGCGGGTTACCGTATCAACGCGGGCAAGGACCTTCAGGCCAAGAAGGAAAAGTTCTAGGCGGGTTCGGTCGATGGCCGTTCCCGCTCCGAAGCACATCGTTCGGGTCGGCTCCCAAACGAAAAAGGCCGGGCGATGAGCCCGGCCTTCGTCGTATTCGAACCGTGAGGCGTGCCGCGTTAAGCGACGCCGCCCGAGCGCTCGAAGCGCTTGCGCTCGTTGGGGTCGAGGTAGGTCTTGCGCAGGCGGATGGACTTCGGCGTGACTTCCATCAGCTCGTCGTCCTGGATCCAGGCGAGCGAGCGCTCCAGGGTCATCCGGATCGGAGGGGTGAGGCGCACGGCCTCGTCCTTCGAGGTGGTGCGGATGTTGGTGAGCTTCTTTCCCTTGAGCACGTTCACCTCGAGGTCGTTCTCGCGGTTGTGCTCGCCGATGATCATGCCCTGATAGACCTTGGCGCCGGGCTCGATCATCATCGGGCCGCGATCCTCCAGGTTCCACATGGCGTAGGCCACGGCCTCGCCCTTGTCGTTGGAGATGAGCACGCCGTTGCGGCGGCCCATCATCTCGCCCTTGTAGGGCTCGTAGGCCTTGAACAGGCGGTTCATGATCGCGGTGCCGCGCGTGTCGGTCATGAGCTCGCCCTGGTAGCCGATGAGGCCGCGGGTGGGCGCATGGAACACGAGGCGCAGGCGGGAGCCGCCCGAGGGCCGCATCTCGATCATCTCGGCCTTGCGCTCGGACATCTTCTGCACGACGACGCCGGAATACTCCTCGTCGACGTCGATCACGACCTCCTCGACGGGCTCGAGCACGCCGCCGTCCTCGTCCTTCGACAGCACCACGCGGGGACGCGACACGGCGATCTCGAAGCCCTCGCGGCGCATGGTCTCGATGAGGATGGCGAGCTGCAATTCGCCGCGACCCGAGACGTAGAACGAATCCTTGTCCTCGGCCTCCTCGATCTTGAGCGTGACGTTGCCCTCGGCCTCCTTGAACAGGCGGTCGCGGATCATGCGGCTCGTGACCTTGTCGCCCTCGGTGCCGGCCAGCGGCGAATCGTTGACGATGAAGGACATGGTGACGGTGGGCGGATCGATGGGCTGGGCCTGGATCGGGGTCTCGACCTGCGGATCGCAGAAGGTGTCGGCGACGGTGCCCTTCACTAGGCCGGCGATGGAGACGATGTCGCCCGCCTCGCCGATCTCGATGGGCGAACGCTCGAGGCCGCGGAAGGCGAGGATCTTCGAGACGCGGCCGGTCTCCACGAGCTTGCCAGTGCGGTCCATGACCTTGATGGCCTGGTTCGGCTTGACCGTGCCGGACGCGATGCGGCCGGTGATGATGCGGCCGAGGAACGGGTTGGCTTCGAGCAGGGTGCCGAGCATCCGGAACGCGCCCTCCTCGACCTTGGCCTGGGGCACGTGGGCGAGCACGAGGTCGAACAGGGGCGCGAGGCCGTCGTCCTGCGAACCGTCGGGCGAGGTCGCCATCCAGCCGGCGCGGCCCGAGCCGTAGAGGATCGGGAAGTCGAGCTGATCGTCGGTGGCGTCGAGGGCCGCGAACAGGTCGAACACCTCGTTCACGACTTCCGTGATGCGGGCGTCGGGGCGGTCGACCTTGTTGATGGCGACGATGGGCTTGAGGCCGATCTTGAGGGCCTTGCCGACCACGAACTTGGTCTGCGGCATCGGGCCCTCGGCGGCGTCGACGAGGACGATCACGCCGTCCACCATGGACAGGATGCGCTCGACCTCACCGCCGAAATCGGCGTGGCCCGGGGTGTCGACGACGTTGACGCGGGTGTCCTTCCAGACGACGGACGTCGCCTTGGCCAGGATGGTGATGCCGCGCTCCTTCTCGAGGTCGTTCGAGTCCATGGCGCGTTCCTCGACGCGCTGGTTCTCGCGGAACGAGCCGGACTGCGACAGCAGCTTGTCGACGAGCGTGGTCTTGCCGTGATCGACGTGGGCGATGATGGCGATGTTGCGAAGCTTCATAGGGTATCCGGAAGCGAGAAGAGCCCGTCACGCGACGGGCCGCAGGAATGCGGCCGGCTGCGCCGGGTCACGGGATCGAGCTATCGCGTCGCAATAGAAGGTGTCGGGCGTTCCGGCAAGGGGTCGCGTCGGCATGCCCCCTCCCCGTCCCGCGCGGGATCGCCGCGCGCGGCCGGCGGCCTTGAGGATTCAGGGCCGGCCGGCGGCCTCCGGGATCAGGGCCTGCCGGCGGCTTCCAGGATCAGGGCCGCGATGGCGTCGGGCTGCGAGATCAGCGACAGGTGGCTCGCCTTCACCGCGATGGTCTTGGCGCCCATGCGCTTGGCCATGAAGCGTTCGAGGTCGGGATCGATGGTCCGGTCCTCCGTCGAGACGGCGTAGAAGCTCGGCTTGGTGCGCCACGCCGCCTGGGTGGTCCTGGCGGCGAGCAGGGCTTTCTCGAAGGGCTGCTGCACCGCGTAGAGCACCTTCGCCCGCGCCTCCGGCAGGTCGCCGGCGAAGTCGCGCAGGAACGCCGCCTCGCCGAGGCGCCCGTATTCGCCGTCGAAGACGATGCCGGCGCTGGCGGGCGGGGTCGGAAACGTCCTGGCGAGGGCCGCGTAATCCTCGCCGGCCTCGGGGGCGCGGGCCGCCACGTAGACGAGGGCCGAGACCTTCGGGTCGATCCCGGCCTCGCTGATGATCATGCCCGCGAAGGAATGCCCGACCAGCACCGTCGGACCATCCTGGCGTGCGAGCACGCGCTGCACCGAGGCCACGGCTTCGTCGAAGGTCGTCAGGGGATTCTGCACGGCCGTCGCGTTGAGCCCCGCCGCCTGCAGGCGCGCGATGACGTCGGACCAGCACGACCCGTCGGCGAACAATCCATGGACGAGGACGACGTTGCGGGCCGCCGGCCCGGGCGCCGCCCCGGCCGGCCGTCCGAGGGACCCGGCACCCGCCAGGGCCAGCAGGGCGAGGACATTTCGACGATCCATCACGATCCCTCCGGCGGAAGGCCGCCACCGCGGGCGTCGGCGCGTTGGGCGACACCCTCCGGGTCTAGGACGGACGGCGGCGCGCGGCCAGGGATTCCGGGGGTCGGTGTCCGGCGGCGGGGGTCACCGTCCCTCCACCGGCCGCACGGACCACGTGCCCCAGTAGACCGGCCGGCCGAAGACCGAGGAGGCGCCCCGTTCCTCGTAGCCCGGGGCGAGGCGGTCGAGCCAGGTGACGAATCCGGCCTTGGCCGAGTAGCTCGCCGGGGTGTCGAGGTTGCCGTAGCGGTCGGTCATCCAGGCATGCTGCGCCCGCCCGAACCGGCCGCCGCCGTCGCCGCCCGAGCGCAGGCCGAGATAGGCCGGGGAGCGCATGATCGCCACGGGCTCGGAATACCAGACGAGGCCGGCGAGCGAGCCGATGGACAGGTCGCCCGTATACTGGACGCAGAGATCCGCCACCGGTCCGTCCATGGTGTTGGCCGGGCGGTTGCAGCTGTAGGCCACGGCCCAGCGGTCCATGCCCTTAGCCTTGGCGACGCGGACCAGGGCCTGCCCCGGCAGGGGCTCGGCGACGAGGCGGGCCGACGACCACGGCCGGTCGGCGGTCAGGTCCGGACTGGTGCGCAGGTAGAGGCCGAGGCGGCGCCGGGCGGGGGGCGCGGCGCAATCGGCGGGCAGCACGTCCGTGTAGAAGTAGTGGTAGACCCGGTCGAGCACGCTGATGGAGCCGACGAGGTCGTGCCGGTCGAAGCCTTCTCCGGGGCAGTTGCCGACGATGGGCGCGCCGGTCTCGTCGAGGACGGCGCTCGGGGCCGGGGCGTCGCCGCCGCGCCGCGACCGGCGCCGGCCGCCCTCGGGGGTGAACGGCACCCAGGCGGGGCCGTCCGCCGCCCGGCCGCGGATGTCGAAGCGCTCGAAATCGGCGGTGCGGGCCTGCATCAGGGCATGGCGGTTTCCGCTCGGGGTCGGGACCGTGGTGAGGAGGAAGACGTAGGTGTAGTCGTCCCCGCTCCAGTCCCGCCCGGCCACCACCATGGGATGGCGCGCGGCGATCCCCTCCGGCGCCGCCTCCGCCGCCTCCGGACTCCGCGCGCGCCCGCGCCTGCGCCCCTCCGGGCGCACGGCCCGGGCCATCTCCCACAGGCGCGCCTGCGTCGGCGGCATCAGCGTGGCGAGCTGCTCGGGCATCGCCCCCGTGCGCACGGAGCCGCCGTCGAGGGGGCTGGTGGCCCGGCGCGCCGGGCAGGCGTCGCCCCGGCGGCCGCCCGCCGGCGCCTCGGCCTGATAGACCACCCGGAGCCGGCCGGCGCGCCCGGCGGTGCGGACGATCTGGACGTTCGCCGCCGATTCGCAGGCACGGGGTGCGAAGAACACGCCTTCGGCCTCGCCGCCCCGGCAGATCTCCAGGGCGCCGCCGGCCGTGGGAAAACAGGCCGGATCGGGGGCCTGGGCCGCGACGGGCATCGCCCACGGCGCGAGGCCCGCGGCGACGGGCAGGAGCGCCCGGGTCATGCGGTGGCGCGCGGGACGGGGCGAGGGCGGTCGGAAGCGGAGCTGTGTCACAATCCGGCGTGGTAGCGCGCGGATGCCGGACGCGACAGTGCGGAGCGCGGGGCCGCCCCCGCCATCCACATGGGCCGAGTGCGCAGACCGCCTGAATCGCCCCGCAGGCGCCGTCGGGTCGCCCGACGCCGGAGCGGCCTCAGGCGAGGAAGGCCGCGACGGCGGCCAGCGGCAGGGCGAGGATGGCCGCGGGGCGGACCCAGCCGGGCCGGTACGAGACGAGGCCGACGAGGACCAGGGCGGCCCCCGTCAGGGAGCCGAGCCACTGCACCGGCCCGAAATTCCAGTCCGCCGTGAGGATGGCGGCGGCGAAGGAGACGGCGATCCCGCACCAGCCGGTCCAGCGCAGGGCCCGCGCCCGTTTTCGCGAGGGGGACCCGTGGAAGATGGCGCGGTGGTGGCGGTCCATGGCGAGGCACAGGGCGCTGAGCCCGGCGAAGCTGAGGGCGAGGTTGAGGAGGACGGAAGACGGGGTCATGCGCGGGCCAATGTCTGGGCGGTGCGGGCGACGCGGGTCCGCCGCACGTCCTCGTACCGCGACAGCGTCCAGGCGCCGGAACCGAGGCCGGCGGCGATGGCGACCATGGCGAGGTCGAACCAGACGAAGTCGAGGCCGCGATCCGTGGTCAGGGCGCCGACGAGGGGCAGGCTGAGGAACAGGAGGCCGGCCACCGTACCCATCTCGCGCCAGGTCCGACCGTGCGGCCGGGCGAACCCGACCAGGGCGGCGAGGCCCCAGGCGGCGAAGAACGCGCCGCCCTCCCAGGCGGCGCGCGCCTCCAGGGCCACGGGCAGGAGCCGGTTGGCGAGGAAGAACGCCGCGATGCCGATGGGCAGGCCGAGGACGGTGCCGAGGTTGAGGCCGCGCACGAGGCGCAGGCCGAATCCGGGCGCTAGCCCGGGCTTCGGCGCCCGCGCCACGCTCCACAGGACGAGGCCCGTGGCGATGGTGGCCGAGCCCATGAGGCCGCAGAGGAAGAACAGCCCCCGCAGGGCCGGCCCGGCGAAATGCGCCTCGTGCAGGCCGAGGAAGCTGGTGAAGGCGTGGGCGGCGGGCTTCAGGGTCCCGAGGCGGGCGACGACCTCCCCCGAGACCGCCTCGAACGCGACCTGGGGGTGGCGGTGGGCCAGGCCCTTCGGTTCCTCGAACACCGCCACCACCGTGGAGGCGGCGTCGCCCGGATTGTTGACGATGACCATCTCCAGGGGCTCGGAGACCTCCGCCCGCGCCCGGTCGACGAGGGGCGCCAGGGGCAGGGCCTCGGCGGGGCGCCCGGCGGCGGCCCGCCAGGCCGGGGTCTGGCCGGCCTCGACGTAGAACCGCATCTCGTCGCCCCTGTAGGCCGAGGCGATGCCCCAGGGCATGAGCGTGAAGGCGAGGGTGACGATGCCCGTATAGGTGATCATGAGGTGGAACGGCAAGGCGAGGACGCCGGTGACGTTGTGGGCGTCGAGCCAGCCGCGCTGGGCCGAGCGGTCGCGCCGGAAGGTGAAGAAGTCGGCAAAGATGCGCCGGTGGGTGACGATGCCGGAGACGAGGGCGACGAGCAGCACCAGAGCGCTGGCGCCGACGATCCAGCGGCCGAGCATCGGCATCATCTGGAGTTCGTAATGGAAGCGGTAGAGGAAATCGCCGCCCTGCGTCGCCCGCGCCGTGGTGGGCTGGCCGGTTTCGGCATCCAGGCTCGCCTGCCGGATCGGCGCCTCGAAGCTGTCGAGCCAGTACACGCCGATGAGGGGGCGGTCCTCCTGTGGCAGGGAGACGAACCACGACACGGCTTTGGGCGCATGGACCTTGAGGTAGGCCGCGCCCCGCTCGGCGGCGACGCCCGGCGCGACGGCGGCGGCGCGCAGTTCGGGCCGCATCCACAGGGAGATGTCGGTCCGGTAGTAGGTCGCCGTGCCGGTCACGAACACGCAGAACATCACCCAGCCGGTCACGAGGCCGGACCAGGTGTGCAGCCACGCCATGGATTGGCGAAACCCGCGTCTCATGCCGGGGGCGCCGTATCCACCAGGGCGAGGGCGAGCCAGAGGCCGCCGGCCAGGAGCGCCGCGGGCACGGCGAGGCCGAGGGCGGCCCGGGCCAGGGTCCGGGCGGCGAACACCCAGACCACGGCGCCGACCATGATGGCGAAGCTGAGGAGCGTCGCCGTCGCCACGGCCTCGGAGCGGACCATGGGCAGGACGAGGGACAGGAACGCCGTGGACAGGGCGGCGACGCCGTAGGCGCCGAAGGTGGCCAGCACGACGCGGCCGGCGACGGCGGCGCGGACGCGCCAGCCGAGGCCTCGGCCGGGGTTTCGCAGGGCGGCTTCGTCCGGCATCGCGGCACCTTCTCGGGGCGGGACGGCAGCCGGGCGCATTCCCATGGAAACGCCGCACCGTCACGGAAGAGATCGGCCCCGCTATAGCGATCCGCGTCTTCGGCCGGCAATCGCTATGTTGTGGAATCATTCCAAGGTTGCTGTCGCACGGTGCCATGGTCCATGCTGACATCTCCCGTCGCGGTACTTTCCGGCGGGACAGGTCTTTCACCGGGGCGCTCACGCCAAATCGTGTTGACGGCCCGAATGGGTGTCCACGTGCGGTCCCACTCCGGGCTACGATGGCGGCCGAGACGCCTCAAGCGACGCCTACAGAGACACCTGCCCGGACATGCTGCGGGGTTGCCGTCGAGGACGGACCCCGGCCCCTCTCGTCAGAAGATCGATGCCGTGACCGCAAGCTCCGCCCCCACGCCCGCGACCCCCGCCCGCCCCCCGATCCGCTTCCGCGGCCGCTCGTTCATGGCCCTGGTGCTGGCCCCCGTGCCGCCCGTGGCCGACTGGCTGGAGGAACTCGACGCCCTGGCGCGGCGCTCGCCGGCCTTCTTCGTCGGGCGTCCGGTGATCCTGGAGGTCTCGGGGGCCGGCCTCGACCGGGAGAGCCTGCGCGCCCTCGTGGCCGCGTTGTCCGATCGCGCCGTCACCGTCATGGGCATCGAGGGGGCCGGCCCCGGCCTCCTCGGCGACGGCCTGCCGCCGCCCCTGGCCGGCGGGCGCCCCGTGGAGGAGGTCGCCGCCCCGGAGGCGGAGGCGCCCGAGGGCCGGATGTCCGTGGCCCCGGCGCCCGCGCCGGCCCGCTCCCTCATCCTCGACGCCCCCGTGCGCTCGGGGCAGACGGTGCTGCACCTCGAGGGCGACATCACCGTCATGGGCTCGGTGGCGTCGGGCGCCGAGGTCATCGCCGGGGGCTCGCTCCACGTCTACGGCGCCCTGCGCGGGCGCGCCATCGCGGGGGCGGCGGGCAACCCGGAGGCGCGCATCACCTGCCGCAAGTTCGAGCCCGAACTCATCGCCATCGACGGGCTCTACCGCACGGCCGACGACCTCGGCCCCGTCCAGCGCGGCCTGCCGGCGCAGGTGCGCCTCGACGGCGACGCCATCAAGGTGGCGGCGCTCGACTGAGCGATCTGTGGTCCCGGGATCACGGTATCCCGGGACAGGGGCAATCATTCATCCTTTGAACACGGGTCGTTAACGAAGCGGTAACCATACCGGGCATCAATGGTCTGGTAAGGAATCGCGAGACGCCGTGACCAGCGCCCCCACTCCCCGCCGATCCGTTGAGCTTCGCGGCCGTGCCTTCAAGGCGCTCGTCCTGGCCCCGGAGCTGCCGCTTCCCGATTGGTTCGCCGATCTGGACGAAGCCCTCAAGCGCTCGCCGACGCTGTTCGACGGGCGCGCCCTGATCCTCGACGTCGCGGCCCTGGCGCCGGACGCCCCCAGCCTCGACACGCTGCTGTCCGATCTCGGCAGCCGTCGCATCCGCATCCTCGGCATCGAGGGTACGGCGCTTCCCCTCGTCGGACCGGGGCGCCCGCCCCTGCTGAACGCGGGACGACCGGTCTCGACCCTCGAGATCCCCACCGTGCCGGAGGAGCCGCCGGCGCCCCCGGAGCCCGCCACCACCTCCCTCACCATCGAGGGGTCCGTGCGGTCGGGCCAGTCCATCGTCCACCCCACCGGCGACGTCACCGTCATGGGCTCGGTCTCTTCGGGGGCCGAGATCCTCGCCGGCGGGTCCATCCACGTCTACGGCGCCCTGCGGGGGCGCGCCATTGCCGGCGCCGCCCGCAACCCCCGCGCCCGCATCTGCTGCCGCAAGTTCGAGCCCGAACTCCTCGGCATCGACCGCCTCGTCCGCACGGCCGAGGACATGGGCACCCACCTGCGCGGCCAGGCCGTGCAGATCTGGCTCGATGGCGGCGCCATCAAATTCGCATCCTTGGATTGAGGGAGACAGCTCGTATGGCCAAAATTCTGGTCGTGACATCAGGCAAGGGCGGCGTCGGCAAGACGACGACGACGGCGGCCCTCGGTGCGGCGCTCGCGCAGGCGGGCCAGAGCGTGGCGGTGGTCGATTTCGACGTCGGCCTGCGCAACCTCGACCTCGTGATGGGCGCCGAGCGGCGCGTGGTCTACGACCTCATCAACGTGGTCAACGGCGACGCCAAGCTCAACCAGGCCCTCATCCGCGACAAGCGCCTGGAGAACCTCTCCCTGCTGCCGGCCTCGCAGACCCGCGACAAGGACGCGCTCACGGACGAGGGCGTCGCCCGGGTGATGAACGAGCTGCGTGAAAAGTTCGACTGGGTGATCTGCGATTCCCCCGCCGGCATCGAGCGCGGCGCGACCCTGGCCATGCGCCACGCCGATCTGGCCGTGGTGGTGACCAACCCCGAGGTCTCCTCGGTGCGCGATTCCGACCGGATCATCGGGCTCCTCGACTCGAAGACCCTCAAGGCCGAGCGCGGCGAGACCATGGAGAAGCACCTCATCCTCACCCGCTACGACGCCGCCCGGGCCGACCGGGGCGACATGCTCAAGATCGACGACGTGCTGGAGATCCTCTCGATCCCCCTGCTCGCCATCATCCCCGAGAGCATGGAAGTCCTGCGCGCTTCCAACGTCGGCTGCCCGGTGACCCTCAACAACCCGCTCTGCGCCCCGTCCCGCGCCTACATCGACGCGGTCCGCCGCCTCAAGGGCGACACGGTGCCGATGGCGGTCCCCTCGGACAAGAAATCCCTCCTCAACAAGCTGTTCACCCGGAGGGCGGCATGAGCCTTCGCAAGATGTTCAACCGCCGGGGGTCCGCGCCGGTGGCGCGGGACCGCCTTCAGCTCATCCTCGCGCATGAGCGCGGGAATGCCGGCGGCTCCGACCTGGTGATGATTCTTCGCGAGGAGATCCTGGCGGTCATCGCCAAGCACGTCATCGTCGAGCAGGACAAGGTCCAGATCCGCCTGGACCGGGGCAAGGACGTCTCGACGCTGGGCGTCGACATCGAACTCCCCGTCCCCCTGGTGGCCCGCAAGGCGGCTTGAGCCCGGATCGGTGGTTCCGAAGCGCGCGGGGTGTGAACCACACCCCGCGCGAAAAACGTGTCGGGCGGCGGCGAACGGCCCCGCCGGGTTCGAGGCGTGCCGGTAGGGTCGATGCCGGCCGCCGCGCGCATCCGCGGGAACAGGGGCCGGACCCCGCGTGTTGATGGGTCAAGCTGCGCCGTTGTCGTCGGCGCCCTCACACCCGGAGCCAGCCATGAGCCTCATCGGACGCCTCGTCACCAAGATCCTCGGCAACGAAGACCGCCCCGTGGTGCGCGACGAGCGCAACTACGAGTCGAGCAGCCCCATCGGCCGCCTCGTGACCAAGCTGCTGCGCAAGTAACGCCTTGTCGGAGCGCCGCCGCCCCTGAGGACGGCGGCGCGGCTTTCCGCGTCCCGGCGGAATGACAGCCTTGCATCGCCAAAGGACGCCGTTCAGGCCGCCCGGCGCTTGCCCTTCTTCTCCCGTCCCTGCCCCGGCGCGCGCTGGCCGGCCCGGGTGCGGTCGAGGACGAACCGGGCGTAGTCGTCCATGTCGCCGGCGAACGGCTTGACGGTGTTGTCCGCCGCCAGCCACAGGCGGTCGGCGACGAGTTCCATCAGCGAGCGATCGTGGGTGATGAGGATGACGGCGCCGGCGTAATCGTTGAGCGCGTCGAGGAGCGCCCGCCGGCTGTCGATGTCGAGGTGGTTGGTCGGCTCGTCGAGGATGAGCAGGTGCGGCGCCTGCATGGCCACGAGGTTCAGGAGCAGCCGCGCCCGCTCGCCGCCCGACAGGGCGTCCACCGTCGTCTCCTGCTTGTCGAAGGCGAGGCCGAAGCTCGCGAGCTTGGCCCGCCGCGCCGACTCGCTGTCGTCCGGCCGCTCGCGGCGGATGATGGCCAGGGGCGTGTCCTTCGGGTCCATGGCCTCGATCTGGTGCTGGTGGAACCAGCCGACCTGGACCCGGCCCTCGCGCACCATCCGGCCGTCCCGCACGGACAGGGCACCCGCCGCCATCTTGGCGAAGGTGGACTTGCCGGCGCCGTTGACGCCGAGCAGGCCGATGCGGTCGTCGACATCGAGGGTGAGGTTGAGGTCGCGCAGGATCGGCGCGTCGTCGCCGTAGCCGATGCTGGCGTCGGTCAGATGCATCAGGGGCGGCGCCAGGGGGCGCTTCGGGGACGGTAGGTGGAACGGCGCCACGTGCTCCTCGATGGTGGTGGCGATGGGCTCCATCTTGGCGAGGCGCTTCATCCGCGACTGGGCCTGGGCGGCCTTGGAGGCGGAGGCCTTGAACCGGTCGACGAAGCTCTGGAGGTGGGCGCGCTCGGCCTCCTGCTTCACCTTGGTCGAGGCCTGCAGGCGCGCCTTCTCGGCCCGGCGCTTTTCGAAGTCGTCGTAGCCGCCGGTGTAGAGTTCGAGCTTCTCCCCCGCGACATGCAGGATGGCGTCGACGGAATTGTTCAGGAGTTCGCGGTCGTGGGAGATGATGAGGGCCGAGTGCGGGTAGCGCTTGAGCCGCGCCTCCAGCCACAGGGCGCCCTCGAGGTCGAGGTAGTTGGTCGGCTCGTCGAGGAGCAGCATGTCGGGCTCGGCGAACAGGGCGGCGGCCAGCGCCACGCGCATACGCCAGCCGCCGGAGAACTCGGCCATGGGCCGCTCGAGGTCGGCGACGGAGAAGCCGAGGCCGGCCAGGATCTCGCCGGCCCGCGCCGGGGCCCGGTCGGCGTCGATCTCGATGAGGCGGCCGTAGATCTCGCCCATGCGCTCGGGCTCGGCGGTCTCGAGCTCGGCGTTCAGGGCCTCGCGCTCGGTGTCGGCGGCCAGAATCGTGTCGATGAGGCTGATGGGGGTGGCCGGGTGCTCCTGGTCGACGCTCGCCACGCGGGCGGTCTTCGGCAGCAGGATCGCGCCGCCGTCGGGCTGGAACTCGCCGAGGATGATCTTGAACAGGGTCGACTTGCCGACGCCGTTGCGGCCCACCAGCCCGACCTTGGAGCCGGGCGGGATCGCCACGCTGGCGCGGTCGAAGAAGCGCCGGCCCCAGGCGCTGAAGGTGAGGTCTTCGATCTGGATCATTGCGGGGTCACGGTTCGCCGAGGGGGCGCGGGCTCACGAGCGACCCACGGGGAACGGCTTCCTACCGCATTGCAGCATCGGACACGAGGGCCACCCCCGCAGGGGTGGCCCCCGTTCTTGGGCTGGGATTTTCGGGCCACCCCCGCAAGGATGGCCCTCGTTCGCGCGGTCCGCCCGTCAGCGCGCCTCGGCCACGGTCTTCAGCAGGGGCGAGGTCGGCACGCTCTTGCGCCAGAAGGTGCCCGTGCGGCCGGCGGCGTAGCCGCTCTCGTAGAGGCCCCGCATGTAGCCGGTGTCGAAGCCCTTCGCCGCCGTGGTGTTGGGCGCGGATTCGTCGATGTAGGTCAGGTTGAAGCCGATGCCGTTGGCGCGGGTGAAGGCGTAGGTGGTCGCCATGGTCGCGCGGCTGCGGGCGCGGCTCGCCGTGGTGAACGCGCGCTCGACGATGGACAGGGTGTTGTTCTGCGCGAGATCGAATTCCGGCTCCAGGCGCCCGTTGATGATGACGTAGATGTCCGACTTGGCGCCGGCCTTGAAGCGCCCGTCGCGCAGGAGGAACGATTGCGGCAGGGTGAACACCGGCGTCACCACCGAACCGTCGACGTGCATCTCCTGGAAGGCGCGGCCCTCCGCCTGCACGTCGAGGAGCTGGGGCGGGAACACCGCCGGAATGCTGGCCGAGGCGGTCAGCACGTCGGCGAACAGGTCGAGGGCGGTGGGTCCGCCATTGGCCGCGATGGCGCCCATGTTCCAGATCACGGCGCGCTGGGAATCGAGGTTCGTGGTCACCACGAGGAGGCGGCGGCCCTTGGCGTGCTGGACGGCGACGGCCGCCAGGAGCTCGGGCGTGACGTAGCGGCGCACGAGGCCGCGCAGGCGCCCGTCGCCGAACAGGCCGGAGCCGAACAGCACGTTGGCGACGCTCGGCGACTGCACCAGGGTCGAGGCGACGCCGCTGGTGTAGATGTCCTTCAGGACCGCGTCGTATTCCGGCCCGACGAAGGCGAAGGGCGCGATGAGGGCGCCCGTGGAGACCCCCGACACCAGGGAGAATTCCGGGCGCTTGCCGGATTCCGTCCAGCCGTTGAGGATTCCGGCGCCGTAGGCCCCGTCGCCGCCGCCGCCCGAGAGGGCGAGGTAGGCGAACGGCACCTTCTTGTTCTCGGGCCGCGCGGCCATCTCGGTGAAGGTCGTCTCCGCCGCGTCCGCGTAGGCGCGCACGGCGAGGTCCATGCCCGGCACCGTGGCGGCGGCGGCCTCGCCGGCGCTGTACGCGATCCGGGGCGTCGAGCCGCAGGCACCGAGCTGACCGGCCACGAGCAGGGCCAGCACACCGCGCGACCATCCGAGACGAGACATCGACATTTCCTAAAAAAACCGCCCGACCCAACGGCCCATGCCTAGCACGAAAAACCAGCTTGGCCGTTCGGGTGTTCCACCCGCCGAAAGCTTCCGTGCGGTCACGTTGCATCGCGGTCACAGATGATCCCCGGATGCTGGAACGATCACCGGAGATTCCGGCGCGGAACCCCCTTCGCCGGACCCCTGTGCGAATTGAACTTCTTCACGCCTCCGGCATTTGAAGCGGGGTACGGCAACGGTTAAGGTCCGGTGCCCTCCCGAAACCCTCAGCCGCTCCCTCCCACGGAGCGCGACGTCGGAGCGTCCCGCGAGGGGCCGGTCCCGGGCGGGTGCGGCACGCGATCGAACGGCACGGATGGGATTGCCCTGCGGCCCTGGGGCCACAGGCGGAAGGCAGGACGATGGAACGGGACGACGCCTGGCACCTCACGGACGACCTCATGGTCGAGCACGGCAAGGGCGATCCCTTCGCCGCCGCCATCCGGGCGACGCGCATGGCGATGATCGTCACCGACCCGCGCCGGGACGACAACCCCATCGTGTTCGTCAACGACGCCTTCCTGAAGCTGTCGGGCTACGGCCGCGACGAGATCATGGGCACCAATTGCCGGTTCCTGCAGGGGGCCGACACCGATCGCGGCGCCGTGCGGCAGATCCGCGAGGCCGTCGCGGCGCGGCGCGACATCGCCATCGACATCCTGAACTACCGCAAGGACGGGTCCTCGTTCTGGAACGCGCTCTACATGAGCCCGGTGACGAACGAGGAGGGGGAGCTGCTCTACTTCTTCGCCTCGCAGCTCGACATCACCGACCGCGTCGACGCGCAGGCGCGGATTCGGGACGAGAAGGAGCATTTCGAGCGCGAGGTCGCCAAGCGCACCCGCGAGCTGACGGAGGCGCTGGCGGCGAAGACCATGCTGGTCCACGAGGTCGACCATCGGGTGAAGAACAACCTCCAGATGATCGCCTCGCTCCTGACCATGCAGACCCGCGCCATCGCCGATCCCACGGCGCGCGCGGCGATGAAGACCATGCTGACCCGGATCGAGGCGCTGGGCACGGTGCACAAGCGGCTCTACCAGTCGCAGGACGTCCAGCGCTTCGACGTGGCGGAGTTCGCCCGCGAGCTCGCCTCCGACCTCGTGCGCGGCTCGGGCCGGGCCGGCCTCCGCCTGCATTGCGACCTCGAAGCGGTGGAGGTCCCCGTCGAGAAGGCGCCGCCCATCGCCCTGATCATGAACGAGCTCATCACCAACGCCCTCAAGCACGCCTTTCCGGGCGACGCGCCCGGACGGCTCTCGATCACGGTCAAGCCCGACGGCGATCACTTCGGGATCGGGATCGTCGACGACGGCGTCGGCATGCCGCCCGACATCCTGGGCCATCGCTCCTTCGGCAAGCGCCTGGTGGAAAGCTTGGCACGCCAGTTGAACGCGCGTATCGCTTGGCAACCCGCCGGGTCCGGACCGCGGCCCGGAACCCGGATCGACATCCGACTGCCCCTCGAGACCGCCACCAGCAGGGAGACAGCGTGAGTGAACCCCTTCGGGTCCTGATCGCGGAGGACGAGGCGCTCATCCTGATGCAGCTCGAGTTCCTGCTCGAGGATGGCGGACACGTGGTCGTCGGCACGGCCGCCACGGCGGACGAGGCGATCCGCCTGGCGCGCGAGACCCGCCCCGACATCGTGCTCGTGGACCTGCAGCTGCGCGACGGCTCGTCCGGCCTCGACATCGTCCGGGCCCTGCGGGACGAGTCCGCGGCCATGCTGGTGTTCGTCACCGCCAACGCCCGCCGCTTCACCGACGATTTCGAGGGCGCGGCCGGGGTGATCGCCAAGCCGTTCACCGAGGCGGTGATCCTCGACACCATGGCGTATCTCGAAGCCTGCGTGCACAACCCGCCGCCCGGAATGGAAGCCCCCCTGGGCCTGACCCTGGCGCCGGATTACCGGGCGCAGTGGGAGAACATGCGGGCGTGACGCCGCGCCCTCAACGGTACCCGGCGGCCTGCAGCTCGAACAGTTCCGCGTAGCGCCCGCCCTTCGCCTGCAGCTCCGCATGGGTGCCGGATTCGAGCACCCGGCCCCCGTCCAGCACGAGGATGCGGTCGGCCATCCGCACCGTCGAGAAGCGATGGGAGATGAGCACCGCCGTGCGGCCCCGACCGAGGTCGCGGAAGCGCCGGAACACCTCGAACTCGGCGCGGGCGTCGAGGGCCGCCGTCGGCTCGTCGAGGATGAGGATCTCGGCCTCGCGCATGTAGGCGCGGCTCAGCGCGATCTTCTGCCACTGGCCGCCGGAGAGATCGACGCCCTCGGCGAAGAGCTTGCCGAGGGGCTGGTCGTAGGCCAGCGGCAGGCGGTCGATGACCGCGTCGGCGAGGCTGCGCCCGGCGGCGCGGGTGATGCGCTCGGGATCGTCGCGGGCCTCGATGCGGCCCACGGCGACGTTCTGGCCGGCCGTGAGGTTGAAGCGCACGAAGTCCTGGAAGATCACGCCGATGCGGCCGCGCAGGTCGTCGAGGTCGTAGTCGGCGAGGGGGCGGCCGTCGAGGAGGACGCGTCCCTCGGTGGGGTCGTAGAGCCGGGTCAGCAGCTTGACGATGGTGGTCTTGCCGGCGCCGTTCTCGCCGACCAGGGCCAGGACCTCGCCGGCGCGGAGATGGAAGTCGAGGTGGCGCACGGCCCAGATGTCCGTGCCCGGATAGCGGAAGCCCACATCCGAGAAGACGATGCCGTGGGTCACGGGGGTGGGGAACGGCACGGGGGCGGCCGGCGAGCGGATGGCCGGGACGAGCGCGAAGAAGGCGAACAGGTCGTCGAGGTACTGCGCCCCGGACGCGATCTGCGAGACGCCCTGGAGCAGGCCCTCGATGAGGGCGCGCAGGCGCTGGAACGAGCCGGCGAGGAAGGCGAGATCGCCGATGGAGAACTGCCCCGCCGCCGTGCGCCAGACCAGGGTGGCGTAGGCGGCGTAGTAGGCGAGCGTCCCGAGGGCCGCGAAGCCGCCGCCCCAGGCGGCGCGGCGCAGGGCCAGGTCGCGGTTGTCGGCGATGAGTTTTTCCGCGAGCACGGCGTAGCGCTCGGCGATGTAGCCGTTGAGGCCGAACAGCTTCACCTCCTTGGCCGACTCGACGCTGGCGCCGAGGGTCCGCAGGTAGTCGATCTGGCGCCGCTCCGGCGTGCGGGTCCAGGCGAGGCGGTAGCCCTGGCGGTTGAAGTGGGTCTCGTTGAGGAAGGCCGGCACCAGGGCCAGGGCCACGAGGAGGATCAGCCAGGGCGCGTAGGCGGCGAGCCCGATGGCGAAGGCCGCGAGGGTGATGAGGTCCTGGCCCTGGCCGAACAGCTGGAACAGCAGGTTCGAGCGGCCGGTGACCTGCCGGCGGGCCCGCTCGAGGCGGTCCTGCTGGGCCGCGTCCTCGAACTGGGCGAGATCGAGGGCGGCGGCGTGGCGCATGAGGCGGAGGCTGGCGGCGTTGCCGTAGCGGTCGGCGACGAGCCCGTCGACGAGGCCGCTCGCCCGGCCGAGGAGATCGGACAGGATGGCGAGGCCGAATTCGAGGGCGACGAGGCCGGCGAGGCGCCCGAGCGCCGGGTCGGAGGTCCAGGCGTCGAGGCCGAGGCCGACGGGGTGCGGGCGGGCGTGCTCGGCCACGATGGCGTCGAGGATGAGTTTCGCCACGTAGAGCATCAGGACGGGCAGGCTCGCCCGAGCCAGGCGCAGGGCGAGGCTCGCCGGCAGCAGGCGCGGGCTCGCCGCGTAGACGAGGCGGGCCAGCGCCGGCAGGTGGCGCAGGGCGCCGAAGCGCTCGGCGAGGGCGCCGCCCGGCGGCGCAGCCCCAGGCGGGGGAGTGGCAGCCCCCGGCAGGGGAGTGAATGGGTCGGGGCGGGGTGCGGGCATCGGCGCGGACCATGGCGGCGGCGGGCGCGAGCGTCGATCCCGCCCGGCCGCGTGCGCCTGTCGCAGGCCCCGCACGGCGCGCGGGATTCGGGCGGACTTTTCTCCGGACAACCCGCCGGCGACGGAAAAGCGATCTTATCGACAGGAGCTTGCGGCCGGCGGCGGCGGCGTCGAGACTCCGATTCGTCCCCCATGGTAAGCGAAACGCCTTGTTCTCGTGCGTGAGTCCGCCTCGATGCTCAGCGGTTCAGCCTTCCTGCGGGTCGTGGTCCTCCTGATCGTGGCGGCCGGACTGGCGGGCATCGTCCAGCTCTACCGGTCGCCCGCCCCGGTGGAGGCCGATCCGGAGCCCGTGGCGACCACCGCCGAGCCGTCGCGCCCGGTGCGCCGGGCCGAGCCCGCACCGGCGCCGCCCGCCGCGCCGGTCCCGGTCCAGCCCGCGCCGGCCCCCCAGGCGATCCCGCCCGCCGCGCCGCCCGCCACACCCGCGCCCGCTGCCCCCGCCCCGGCCGCACCCGCCGCGCCCGCGCCCCTGACGTTCGAGCCCTCCATCGCCGCCGGGGAGGACGACGTCGCCAGCGCCTCCGACAATGCCGGTCCGCGGGCCATGGCCATCGTCGACCTCAACAGCGCCAGCGTCGCCGACCTCAACGGCCTGAAGGGCGGCGGCATGATCGGGCGCGCCATCGTCCAGAAGCGCCCCTACGCGTCCGTGGATCAGCTCCTGTCGAAGCGGGTCCTGAGCCGGAGCACCTACGAGCGGATCAAGGATCAGGTCACCGTGCGTTGAGGGCGCGCGGCGGGTAGCGCCCGGCGCGGCGGATGCCTACACTGAGGCGCGGCGACGCCAGCCGTATCGAGCCCAGGACCGACCATGTTTGCGCAAGCCGGTGGCGTGACCTTTCGCGAGGATCTCGGCGTCGAGGAGACCACCGAGACCGACAACGTCGTCCGCTGGGACGGCGAGAAGCTCTATGTCGAGCACGACATCTACCACAACGGCCAGCTCGTCCACCGCAAGTACCGCAAGACCGTCACCGAGCCCGTGGCCCGGGCGCTCCAGGCGATCATCAACCGCGCGCAGCAATAGACCCGCGTTGCGGCGCCTCGCCCACATCTCCGACCTGCATTTCGGCCGCACCGATCCGGCCGTGGTCGAGGGCCTCGTCACCGAGCTGAACCGCGACCGGCCCGACCTCATCATCGCGTCGGGCGACTTCACCATGCGGGCGCGCAAGGTCGAGTACGAGGCCGCCCGCGCCTTCCTCGCCCGCCTCGACGCGCCCTGGATCGCCGTGCCGGGCAACCACGACATCTCGCCGTTCCACCTGGTGCAGCGCTTCCTGCGGCCGTTCGCGCGCTACCGCCGCTACATCGCGGCCTCGACGGAGCCGACCCACCTCGACGACGAGATCGGCATCGTCTGCCTCAACACCGTGCGGACCTGGGCGCCCGAGGCCGACTGGTCGCAGGGCAAGATCCGGCATCGCCAGATTGTCCAGGCGGAGGCGCGGCTACGGGCGATGCCCAAGGGCGTGTTCCGGATTGTGGTCGGCCACCACCCGTTCATGCCGCCGCCCTGGGACGAGGAAGCCCGCCTCGTCGGCCGCGCCGACCTGGCGCTCGCCGCCTTCCGGCGCCAGGGCGTCGGGCTGACGCTCGCCGGCCACCTCCACCGCCACTACGCCCGCTTCGCGGAAGCCGACGGGGCGGGGCCTGAGAACGATACGGTGGACCGGGGCGTCATGCGCGGCCGGCGCGGGCACCTGCTCGCGGTCCAGGCGGGTTCGGCCACCTCGACGCGCCTGCGCGGCTCGGAGCCCAACGCCTACAACCGCATCGTCATCGCGGACGGCGCCGCCACCGTGACGGTGCGGCTGTGGCACGGCACCGGCTGGCGGGACGCGGAATAGTCGTTCCGCGGGCGCCCCGTGCGCATGCCCGTCTCCCCTTTGCGGGCTACGGCATTCGCACAATCGCGAACGGGCCGATCTCGTGCGGAGACGGGGCTGACGGCATCCGGATGCGGGCGTGAGGCCCACGGGTGCTCCCTCTCCTTCCAGGCACGGCGATCGCAGATGGGTGCATGCGTTCGGGCCGGCCCTTGCCCGTTCGCGCAGAGCGTCTGCGCGCATCCCCCTCTCCCCGCCTGCGGGGAGAGGGCCGCAGGCACCCCGTCGTGCCTGCGGCGACGCAGAGCGTCTGCGCGCATCCCCCTCTCCCCGCCTGCGGGGAGAGGGCCGCAGGCACCCCGTCGTGCCTGCGGCGAGCGAAGGCGAAGCCGCAGCGACGGTGAGGGGGCTGCGTCGAAGGAGTCTCATCCGGATTCGCCCCCTCACCGTCGGCTGCCGCCTCGACGCGCTCCCCGGCAGGGGGGAGACGCGTCCCTCTCCCCGCACGCGGGGCGAGGGGATGCGCACCGGGGCCTCCGCTTCCTCGACAGCCCCTTCGGCGGCGGCTTCAGGCCGCGACCCTCATCTGCAATCGCCCTGCCTTCCAGGAGAGGGGACCCGTGCTGGCCGCGACATGTGTGAATGCCGTAGCCCGCCGGAGGGGGCAGCGCGCCTTACTTCCCGATCCAGTCGTGCCCGGCCACCACCGCCTCCACGGGGCGGGTCCACGTGCCCGGCTGGTCGGTGGCGCCCGAGCCGAGGGCGCATTGGACCATGACGCTGTCGCTCCAGCGGCCGTACTTGTAGCCCACCGCCGGCAGCAGGCCGACGCGCACGAACCCGCAGGCCTCGTGGAGGCGTAAGGACGCCTCGTTCTTCGCGTCGATGTAGCCGATCATCTGGCGGTAGCCGCCCGCCGCGCAGGCCTCGATGAGGGCCGGGAGCAGGCGCCGGCCGATGCCGGCGCTGAGGTGCTCGTGGTGGACGTAGATCGAGTGCTTGAGGGTGTAGCGGTAGGCCGGACGCTTGCGGAACGGCACGGCATAGGCGTAGCCGGCCACGACCCCGTCGCGGTCGGCGACGAGGTGGGGCAGGCGCTTCTTGCGCATGGCCTTGCGGCGCTTCTTGAGGTCGTCCGGGTGGAGCGGGTCCTCCTCGAAGTCGCCGACGTCGCCGACCCCGCGCCGGATGTGGTGGGCGTAGATGTCCACCATGTCGGGCACGTCGGCATCCGACGAGGGCCGGATGACGAGGTCGGGATCGCTCAAAGGTGCGGCCCGCGCCGGCATCAGCGGGTCTCGCGCATGACGCGGGGCTCGCGCATGACGTAGGTGTGGAACCGGATGGTGCCGTCGGGATCGACGTTGCGGAACACGCCCTGGATCTCGGCCTCGAAGCCGGGGAACAGGTTCGCCGAGCGCTCGAACATCTTGAAGTAGTCCAGCATGGGTTTGGCCCGCTCGTCCAATCGCTCGCCCGGCAGCACCGTGCCGATGCCCGGCGGGTAGACCAGAAGCAAGGTCGTCGCCACACGGCCCTCGGCTTCCGCGATGGGCACGTAATCGACGTTGTTGCGGGTCAATTGCTGCACCGCTTCCTTCGGCGTCATCACCATCTCGGGCAGGTGGCCCGGCTCGAACTGCTTGCGCTGCAGGGCGCTGGTGCCGGCCTCGCGGTGGAAGGCGTGGAAGTCGGCGCAGAGGTCGCGCAGGCGCACGCCCTTGTAGCGGTTGGGCCGGCGCCGGACGAACTCGGGCATGGCGTCCTCCAGGGGCACGTTCTCGTCGTGCAGGCGCTTGAAGCCGACGAGGCCGGAGATCAGCGTGCCGGCCTTGGAGGATTCGACGCCGGGCGTCAGGAGGAAGAGCAGGGAGTTGAGGTCGTTCTTCTCCGGCACGATGCGGTTTTCGCGGAGGTACTGCGCCACGATGGGGGCCGGCACGCCGTGGTCGGCGTATTCGCCCGTGCGCCGGTCGAAGCCCGGTGTCAGCACCGTGAGCTTGTTCGGGTCGGTCATGGCGTAGTCGGGCGCCACGTGGGTGAAGCCGTGCCAGGCCGCGCCCGGGGTCAGTTCCCAGTACTTGGCGTTGCCGGCGAGCTCGTCGGTGGAGAGGCTCTCCCACGGCACCTTGCCGTCCGGGCCCTTCACGGTGTCGGGCACGAACGGGTCGAAGAACCAGCGCTTCTGGGGATCGCCCTCCTTCTCCTCGAACTCGCGGCGGATGGCGCGGACCTTCTTGCGCCACTCGATGCCGAGGCGGATGGTGTCGTCCCACAGGACCACGCCCGAGCGGCCCTTCATCATCTGGGCGCCGACGTCGAGGGAGGCGAACAGGGGGTAGAACGGCGAGGTCGAGGCGTGGACGAGGAAGGTCTCGTTGAAGCGGCGGTGCTCGATCCGCCGGGTCTGGCCGCGGATGTGGCTGTCCTTGGTGTGGATCTGCGACGCCTGGGAGAAGCTCGCCAGCTGCTTGTGGGTCGACTGGGTGGCGATGATGCCCGGCGAGGTCTCGTCGAGACCCTTGAGCCCCATGGCGAAGCACCCGGCGAAGAGCGGGTGGAACTTCATGAAGCCGGCCCAGGCCTCGTCGAACAGGATGTAGTCGCAGAGGTGTCCGATCTTATCGACGATCATCTGCGCGTTGTAGATGGTGCCGTCGTAGGTGCACTGCTCGACCACCGCCACTCGGAACGGGCGCTCGCGCTTCCACGCCTCCGGGTCGGTGATCAGGGGGTTGTCGCGGATCTTCTCGCGGATCAGCGTCTCGTCGAGGGCCTCGTGGTACATGGGCCCGATGAGGCCGAAGCAGTTGCGGTCGGTCTCGAGGAAGACCGGGATCGCGCCGCCGAGGAACAGGGCGCCGTGATGGGCCGCCTTGTGGTTGTTGCGGTCGAACAGGACGAGG
Source organism: Methylobacterium sp. Leaf99 (assembly GCF_001422375.1). Taxonomy (GTDB): domain Bacteria; phylum Pseudomonadota; class Alphaproteobacteria; order Rhizobiales; family Beijerinckiaceae; genus Methylobacterium. The sequence continues at coordinate 802,607 of NZ_LMMU01000001.1, forward strand.
TCGCCCTCCGCCACCAGGGCCGAGAGCACGATCTTGTTCGAGGCCGAGGTGCCGTTGAGGACGAAGTAGGTCTTCTCCGCCCCGAAGATGACGGCGGCCTCCTTCTGCGCCTTCAGGGCCGGGCCCTCGTGGACCAGGAGGTCGCCGAGGTCGAGGACCGAGTTGTCGAGGTCGTCGCGAAACACCGCCTCGCCGAGGTGCTCGACGAAGATGCGGCCGATGGGCGAGCGGTTGTAGAAGATGCCGCCGTTGTGGCCGGGGCAGGTCCAGAGCTGGTTGCCCTGCTCGGCGTAGTCGACGAGCGCCCCGAAGAACGGCGTCTTCAGGGTCTCGGCGTACTGCTTCACCCGGCTGACGAGGCCGCGGGCGATGTAGTCCGGGGTCTCCTCGGCGAGGAAGATGTAGCCGTCGATGAAGTCCAGCACCTCGACGGGGATGTCCTCCAGGCGCTTCCGGCGGACCATGATCACGATGGGCATTTCCAGCCCGCGCTTGCGCATGAGGTTGATCAGCGCCGCCGCCTTGCCGTCGAGGCCGCGCTTGCCCCAATCCACCACCATGCAGCCGATGGCGGAATCGGTCTGGACCGCGATGGCCGCGTCCTCCACGCGCCGGGCCCGCACCACCTCGAAGCCGAGTTTCTCGATGGAGGTGAGGATCTGCTGGACGCGCACGCCCTCGAGGTCGTCCGGATCGAAGTTCGGCGCGCACATCAGCACGGTGAAGCGGCGGAAGAAGTCCATGCGGGGAAGGCTCCAGACGGGGTTGGGCGCACCGTTCGCGCCGGGAGGTGACGCTTCGATGACGGACGTGGGCGGGGCGCGGGGATTTCAGGCGCTCCGCCGCGCGACAGGACGCCGGCTTACGACCGGGCGCGGCGTTTGACGAGCCCGAGGCGGCGGATCACGCCGTAGACCGCCAGGGCCGCGAGGCCGCAGATCCCCAGCGCCAGGAACGAGCCGTTCTCGAACTCGCCCAGGAACAGGCCCTTGGTGTTCATGCCGAACACGCCGGTCACCAGGGTCGGGGGCAGGAACAGGGCGGTGAGCACCGACAGGGTGAAGAGCTGGCGGTTGGTCTCGGCGGCGGTGCGGCCGGCGATCTCGTCCTGCAGCAGGCGGGTGCGCTCGGACAGGACGTGCATGTCGCGGTGGAGCGAATCGAGGCGCTGGACCACGCGGGCGGCCATGGTCACCACCGCCTCGGGCAGGGCGTCGTCGTCCTCGTCGGTCTCGGCTTCGAGGCGGTGGAACACGGCGGCCAGGCCCGAGAGCTGGCGGTGCTGGCGCACGGCCTGCCGGCGGATGGGGGCCAGGGGCTTCGGATCGGCGGCGCGGGTCTCGTCGAGGACGCGGTCCTCGATGATATCAAGTTCGTCGGAGAAGCGCTTGGCGCAGGCATCGAGGGACGCGACGACGCCCTCGACGAGGCGCTCCAGCAGCCGGGCCGGCGAGGTCACGCGGGCGCCGGCCAGCACCGCGTCGCGGGCGGCCTCGGCGCCGGCGGTGGCGTGGCGCCGGCCGCTGACGAGGACGTTCGGGCCGAGGACGCAGTGCAGGCGCCCCGTCGGTTCCTCGCCGATGGCGCCGTCGAAGGCGCGCTCGCGGTCGGCGATGACCACGCCGAGGCAGGCGCCCTCCACCACCACGCGCTGGTGTTCGTCGCGCCCGAAGGTGGCGGCCGACAGGCGCGGCGGCCCGAACCGCCCGGCCTCGATGAGCCCGGCGACGCGGGCGTCGATGAGATCGACGTGGAGCCAGACGAAGCCCGCGCCCGCCGCATCCGGTGCCGGCAGGTCTGCGGCGGACGCGATGGGCACGGCGCGGCCCTCCCCGTCGAAGCGCAGGGCGAACAGCACGCCCGGCAGGACGGCCTCGTCGGTGAGAAGGCGCGGCATCGGTTTTGGCCGTGTCCCGTGCCGGCAAAATGCCGGATTCCCCTCCGGCACATGGCAAAGCCGCGCGACAGTGTCGTGACGCGGGTAGCCGTATCAGGCGGCCGTATCAGGACTGTCACATGCGGCTGCTTTAACGCGATCGGGACTTCGAGCGACGGACGGGACGGCGGGCATGGATCACGGGCAGCGGGCGGGCGGCTTCGACCTCGAGGCGATCCGGCGGGAGGTCGCCGACGATTTCGACGAGGAGCTCGAGATGGAGCTGGACGAGGAGCGCCTCGAACAGCTCGCCGACGCCGTCGGGGGGGCGCCGCGCCCGCCGCAGATGGACCGCAAGCGCTACTTTCGCGAGCTGTTCCGGCTCCAGCACGAACTGGTGCGCCTGCAGGACTGGGTGCAGACCCAGAAGCTGCGTGTCGTCGTGATCTTCGAGGGCCGCGATTCCGCCGGCAAGGGCGGCGCCATCAAGCGCATCACCCAGCGCCTCAACCCGCGGGTCTGCCGGGTCGCCGCCCTGCCGGCCCCGAGCGAGCGCGAGCGCACGCAGTGGTACTTCCAGCGCTACGTCAGCCACCTGCCCGCGGGCGGCGAGATCGTGCTGTTCGACCGCTCCTGGTACAACCGCGCCGGCGTCGAGCGGGTGATGGGCTTCTGCACCCCCGACGAGGTCGAGGAGTTCTTCCGCTCCGTGCCGGAATTCGAGCGGATGCTGGTGCGCTCAGGCATCATCGTGCTGAAATACTGGTTCTCCATCACCGACGAGGAGCAGGAACTGCGCTTCACCATGCGCATCCACGACCCGCTGAAGCAATGGAAGCTCTCGCCCATGGACGTGCAGTCGCGCCGCCTGTGGGAGGACTACACCAAGGCCAAGGAGGTGATGCTCGCCCGCACCCACATCCCGGAGGCGCCGTGGTGGGTGGTGGAGGCCGTGGACAAGAAGAAGGCCCGCCTCAACTGCATCGCCCACCTGCTGTCGCAGATCCCCTACGGCGAGGTCGAGCATCCGCCCGTCCACCTGCCCGAGCGCGAGCGCCACAACGACTACGCCCGCCAGCCGGTGCCGCCGGAGATGTTCGTGCCGGCGGTGTTCTGAGGCGGTGTTCTGGAGGAGGCTTGCCGCCCCTACGGGCAGGCGAGCCCGTAGGGCGCCACCACGATGTCGCCCTGGCGCGGGTTGTTGAGGGCGATGGGCTGGGTGCCGCCGCGGCCGACGGCGACGTAGCACCGGTCCAACACGGCCACGGTGTCGAACGCGGCCTGGAACGCGGGCTCTTGCGGGACGGGTTCGAGGCCGGCGAGCCGCGACCGGCAATAGACCGCGACGTCGACCCGCCCCGACTGGCGGTAGAGGATGGTGCGGGCCCGGCGCGGCTGCACGGTGATCGCCGGGCCGCCATCCTGGCTGAACACCACGTCGTGGACCGTCCGGTTGATCACCTGGCGGGTGCAGCCGGCCTGCGCCGCCTGCGCCGTGCCGAGGGCCAGCCCGAGCGCGGCGACGCCGGCCGCGTGTCGCATCCATCCGCGCATGAATCGTCTCCCGAGGGCGCCGCCGTCGCGCGCCGAATGCCAAATCCGACATCAACGGACGCGTCCGGCGGGCGTTCCCGGCCGGGTTGATTCGGGCGGCCGGGCTGGGCATGCCGGGGGCACCCCCCACGCCACCCCGGACCCGCCATGAGTGCCGCCCCGACCGCCGCCGACGAGATCCTGTTCACCCAGGACGGGGCCGGCATCGCCCGCCTCGTCCTCAACCGGCCCCGGGCCCGCAACGCCCTCACCTTCGCCATGTACCAGGGGATCATCGACCACTGCGCCCGCATCGCCGCCGACCCGTCCGTGCGGGTGCTGGTGATCACCGGGGCCGGCGACAAGGCGTTCGCCGCCGGCACCGACATCGCCCAGTTCCGTGGCTTCTCGTCCGCCCAGGACGCCCTCGACTACGAGCGGTTCATGGACCGGGTCATGGGCGCCCTGGAACGCCTGCGCGTGCCGGTCATCGCGGCCATCGCGGGCGCCTGCACCGGCGGGGGGGCGGCCATCGCGGCGTCCTGCGACCTCCGGATCGCCACCCGCGACGCTCGCTTCGGCTTTCCCATCGCGCGGACGCTCGGCAACTGCCTGTCGCTCGCCAACCTCAAGCGCCTCTCCGCCTTGGTCGGCCCGGCGCGGGTCAAGGACATGATCTTCACCGCCCGCCTTATTGGCGCCGAGGAGGCCCTCGCCATCGGCCTCGTCGGCGAGGTGGTGGCGGACGCCGAGGCCCTCGCAATCCGCGCCACCGAACTCGCCGGCCTCATGGCCGGCCACGCCCCCCTGACCCTGCAGGCCACCAAGGAAGGCCTGCGCCGAATCCAGGATGCCGACGACACGGAAGGCGAGCGCCCCGGCGACGACCTCATCCGCCTCTGCTACACCAGCGCCGATTTTCGCGAGGGGATGGAGGCGTTTTTGGGCAAGCGCGCGCCGGACTGGACCGGGCGGTGAGGCCGGATCATTTCGGCCCGGCATCCTGAAGCATGGCGCGGCGAAGAATGGCGTTCAGCTTCGTCTGGTAGCCGCGCCCGCCCGTCTTCAGCCAGGCCAGCACATCCGCGTCGAGGCGGACGGTGACCTGGGCCTTGATTGGACGATAGAATGGATTGCGCTGGGCATTGGCGAAGAACGCATCCGTGAGCGGCGGGATATCGCCGTAGTCGATCTCGGCGTCCGGAGCGGCGGCAAGGGCCGCCAGCTCCGCGCCCTGCTCCGGCGTGAGGGCGGCGGGCCGGTGCAGATCGAGCTCAAAGACGACGGGATCGGTCTTGTTCATAGCGCCTGCGCTCCTGCCGGTCGGCCCGCCGGGCCGAGATGATGCGAACGATTTCCGTTCCGTCGTCCGCGTCGAGGATCGTGTGAGCAACCAGCACAATCGTGACGCCGTCCACGAGGCCGATGGTCTGCCAGCGGTGCTCGCCGTCCTCGATCCGATCCTGCAAACTCGACGCGTAGGGATCGGCAAAGACGCGGGATGCGACCTCGAAGGTGATGCGATGCTTCAGCCGGTTGCTCTCGGCCTTGGCCGGATCCCATGCGAAGCGAATCGTCATATCCGAATGTAACGACAAATTTGATGGTACACAATGGTATCGATCGTCGGTCGCACGCAAGCGAACGGCCCGAACCAGGGGTCCGGGCCGCGCGTCGCCAGCTCCAGGCCCGCCCTACCGCGTCGACGGCAGCAGCCAGTTCGGCAGCCACAGGGCGATGCCGGGCACCAGGCAGAGGATCAGGATCGCCACCGCCATGAGCATCACGAAGGGCAGCGTGCCCCAGATGATGTCCTTGAGCGGGATGTCGGGGGCGATGTTCTTGATGACGAAGATGTTGAGGCCGACCGGCGGGTGGATCAGGCCCATCTCCATGGTGATGGTCATGACGACCCCGAACCAGACGAGGTCGAACCCGGCGGCTTTCAGGGGCGGCAGGATGATCGGCGCCGTCATCAGGATGATCGAGACCGGCGGCAGGAAGAAGCCGAGGAGGATCACCAGCCCCAGGATCGTCACCAGCAGCACCCAGGGCGACAGCTGCATCGCCACGATGGCGTTGGCCGCCGATTGCGAGATGTGCAGGTAGCTCATCACGTAGGCGTAGAGCAGGGACATGCCGATGATGAGCATCAGCATGGTCGATTCCCGCAGGGTGGCGGCGAGGATCGGGTTGACATCCTTCGGGCGCCAGACGCCGTAGATGATGGCGATGAGGCCGAGGGCCAGGAGGCCGCCGAGGCCCGCCGTCTCGGAGGGGGTCGAGTAGCCGCCGTAGAGGGCGACCATCACGCCGGTGAGCAGCACCACGAAGGGCAGCACCCGCGGCAGCGTCGAGAAGCGCTCGCGCATGCTGTAGGTGTCCTCGGCGAGGATCGGCGAGGTCGTGCCGTTGCGCTCGTAGGCCGCCTTCGCGGCGGCGTATTCCGCCCGGAAGCGGTAGACCGACCAGGCGGCGAACAGGCCGACCAGGAGCAGGCCCGGCCCGATGCCGGCGAGGAACAGGCGCCCCAGGGACTGCTCGGCCGCCACCGCGTAGAGGATCATGGTGATGGAGGGCGGCAGCAGGATGCCGAGGGTGCCGCCGGCGGCGATGATCCCGGCGGCGAAGCCCGGCGAGTAGCCGCGCTTGCGCATCTCCGGGATGCCGGCCGAACCGATGGCCGAGCAGGTGGCGGGCGAGGACCCCGCCATGGCGGCGAACAGCGCGCAGGCAAAGACGTTGGCGATGCCGAGCCCCCCGGGGATGCGGTGCATCCAGGCGTGCATGGCCGAGTAGAGGTCCTGGCCGGCTCGTGAACGGCCGATGGCCGCGCCCTTCAGGATGAAGAGCGGGATCGACAGCAGGGTGATGGAGGCCATCTCCTCGTAGACGTTCTGCGCCACCGTATCGAGGGAGGCGCCCGGCATGAAGAAGTACATGAAGGCGAGCGCCACGAAGCCGAGCGCGAAGGCGATGGGGATGCCGGCCAGCATGGCGCTGAGGGTGGCACCCGCATAGAGGAAGCCGATGGCCGCGACGCTCATGGGTGGGGGCTCGTCTTGAGGGTTTCGGAGTTCAGCTCGGACCCGAGCCCGACCTTCGGATCGGCCCAGCCGGCGGCGCGGGGGCCGTAGTTCAGGGCCTCGGCGATCTGCAGCAGGAACTGCAGGGCGAGGAAGCTCATGCCCACGGCCATGAGGGCGTAGGGAATCCACAGGGGCGGCCCCCAGGTCGATTGCGACACCTGCCCGTCGACCCAGGCCTCGTGGAACAGGCTCCAGCTTTTCCAGGCGAAGAACGTCACGAACACGATGCTGATGACGTCGGCCATGAGCAGGCGGGCGCGGTTGATCCGGGGCGAGAGCAGGCCGCTGAGCGCCTCGATGGCGACGTGGCCGCGCCGGGCCTGGACGGCGGCGGCCGAGAAGAAGGTGGCGCCGACGATGAGGAACACCGCCATCTCGTCCTGCCAGTCCGTGGGCTCCTTCAGCCAGTAGCGCACGAACACGCTGTAGCTGAGCACGAGGCAGGCCCCGACGAGGGCGAGGCCGCCGAAGACCATCACCACGCCGTTGATGGCCTTCATCGCGCGGTCGATGGCCCCGAGCAGGCCGGGGACGCGGGGTTCGGGCGCGGCGGGCGCCGATTCGGAGGCGGCCGAGGCCGCGTCGAAGGCGTGGCTCACGACACCTGCTCCGCCAGCTTGAGGAGCTCGGCGCAGCTCGCGGACTTGCCCGCGAAATCCTTCCAGGCGGTGTCCTTGGCGATGTCGCGCCACTGGCCCAGGGTCTTCTCGTCGAGCTGCTGCACCTTGGCGCCGGCCTTGCCGAAGACCTGCTCGACGCGGGTGTCGTCCTCCTTGGCGCCGGCCTGCCCGAACGTCTCGAGTTCGGCGCCGATGGTCATGATGAGGTCCTGCTGGTCCTTCGGCAGGCGGTCGAACACGATCTTCGACATCATGATCGGCTCCCACATGAGCCAGTAGGTGTGCTGGGCGCCCGACGTCAGGGACTTCGACAGTTCCTCCAGGCGGAACGAGATCAGGCTGGTGGAGGAGGTGATGACGGCGTCGCACGCGCCCGTCTGCATGGCGGCGTAGGATTCGTTCGACGGGATCGACAGGGTGGCCGCACCCGCCGCCTTCATCATCAGGTCCATCTCGCGCGAGCCGCCCCGGACCTTGAGGCCCTTGGCGTCGCCCGGCGTGAACAGCGGCCGGTCGCGGCTGGCGACGCCGCCGGCCTGCCACACCCACGACACCACCACGACGCCCTTGGATTCGAGGATCTCCGTGAGCTTGCGGCCGACGGGGGCGCTCTTCCAGGCCGTGGCCTGGGCGTAGGAGGTGACGAGGCCCGGCATCAGGCCGATGTTCATCTCCGGCACCTCGCCACCCGCATAGGGGCTCGGGTAGAGGGTCATGTCGAGGGCGCCCTTGCGGATGGCGCCGAACTGGGCGTTCGTCTTCATCAGGGACGAGCCGGGATAGACCTGGAGTTCCAGGGCGCCCTTCGAGCGCTCGGCGAGGGCCGCGGCGAACTTCCGGCACGCCCGATCGCGAAAGTCGCCCTCGTCGATGGTGCCGCCGGGGAACTGGTGCGAGATCTTCAGGGTGGTGGCGGCCCGGGCCCGCGACCCGAGGGACAGGATGGCGGGCGCGGCCAGGCCGGCGGCGACGAGGGTGCGGCGTGTCAACGTCATGGCGTCTTCCTCCTTCGGCGGGCTGGCCGCCCACCCGGTTTTTGCGGTGCAGCATTTATACTGCGATGCCCGCTATTTATACCAGAGAACGACGGCTTGTATATTTTGTCAACCGGGCCGCATAAGGTGGGGGTAAGTAAACGGGCTGGCGGAGGGCGAGGCCGTGGCAGAGGAACCGGAGCGATGGAACCCGAGCGCGTGAACCAGTCCCTGCGCCTGCGCCAGACCATCGAGACGGAGATCGTCGACGGCCGCCTCGCCATCGGCGCCCGCCTCGACGAGACCGAGCTCGCCGAGCGGTTCGGGGTGTCGCGCACGCCGATCCGCGAGGCCCTGCTGCAGCTGGCGATGACGGGGCTCGTCGAGATCAAGCCGCGCCGGGGCGCCCTGGTGAGCGCGCCGGACCCGCAGCTGCTCATCGCCATGTTCGAGACCATGGCGGAGATCGAGGCCGCCTGCGGGCGCCTCGCCGCGCGCCGCCTGGTTCCGGCCGACGAAGCCGCCCTCAAGGCGGCGCTCGCCGCCTGCGGGGCGGCCGCGGAAGCCCAGGACCCGGAGCGCTACTACGAAGAGAACTACGTCTTCCACACGGTGGTCTACCGGGCCTGCCGCAACGCCTTCCTGGCCGAGCAGGCGCGGCTGCTGCACCGGCGCCTCGCGCCGTTCCGCCGGATGCAGCTGCGGGCGCGCCACCGCCTCGGGCAGTCCCTGGCCGAGCACGAGGCCATCGTGGCGGCCATCGTGGCGGGGGACGAGACCGGCGCGTCCGAGCTCCTGCGCGCCCACGTGATCGTTCAGGGCGACCGCTTCTCCGACCTCGTGGCGAGCCTGCGGACCATCAACGACGCGGCGTGACCGCCGGCGCCGTCCGGCCGGGGCTCGGCCGGGATCACTCCACCTTCTCGTAGGGGTAGACCCCCCACAGGCGCTCCTGGCGGACGTAGCCGTCGACGTCGCCGCGCTTCTGCGGCAGGGCGACGATGACCCGGCACCAGGTGCCGCTGCAGCTCTTGACGCTGCCGATGACGCCGGCCTGGAGGCGCGCCTCCTCGGCCGACGCGTCGTCGGCGCGGGCGTAGAGGGAGGTCTCGGCCTTCACCTCACTTTTGCCGTCCCCCTTGCCGTCCCCTTTGCCACCCGCCCTGGGCGCCGTGACGATGGAGGTGCGCCGCCCCGACAGCAGGGAGTGCAGCACCCAGCCCTCCGTGCCCTCCGAATCGCGGATGCGGCGCCAGGTCTCGAACTCGGCCACGATCTCGACGGGCAGGCCGGCGCGCTGGAACACCCACAGGGTGCGGTGATCCTTCGACGGCCCCTCGCGCAGGTTCACCCGGTCGGTCTTGAGGCTGGCGTAGCGCGGCAGGGGCAGCCCGGTCTTGGCGCCGACGGACGCGCCGGGAACGGCCACCGGTGGCGCCGCCCGCGCCGGCGCCACCGGGACGACCGCCCCGGTCGCCGCGAGGGCGAGGGCGAGGGCCAGGGTCGGGGCCAGGGTCGATCGGGAGGGCAGATCAGGCGCCATCGTCCGGGGTCCTTCCGCGCGGGGCATGCCGATCCGGGCCGGCATGCCCGGCCTTGCGCGGCGTGCATTGTGTTCCGGCGCCCCTCTGGTAGAGAAGCCACCGGGGCCGGAGACGGGCAGCGCATCGCCGCCGATTTCGGCCCCGGGTCGATCCGGTTGTCCCGATCTGTCTTGGCCGATGGTGGTTAACGCGCCGTAAGCCGCCACGCCATCCCGGCGAGCCCGTCATCCCGGGAACGAACAAAGGGCGAGCCGAAACCCTGGCCGGACCCCGACGGGGCGAAACCGGGGATCGTTCGCGTCGAGGAGGGTGCATGCAGTCGCTCAAGCGCAAGCCGCTCGTTGTGGTCACCCGCCGCCTCCCGGAGGTGGTCGAGACCCGCATGCGCGAACTCTTCGAGATCCGCCTCAACCCCGACGACAAGCCCCTGGCGCAGGAGGCCCTCGCCGCCGCCCTGCGCGAGGCCGACGTCCTCGTGCCGACGGTGACCGACGAGATCGATTCGGGGCTGCTCGCTCAGGCCGGTCCGAACCTGCGGCTCATCGCCAATTTCGGCAACGGCGTCGATCACATCGACGTCGCCGCCGCCCTGGAGCGCGGCATCACCGTCACCAACACGCCCGGCGTGCTGACGGAGGACACCGCCGACATGACCATGGCGCTGATCCTGGCGGTGGCCCGCCGGGTCACCGAGGGCGCGCGCATCATCCCCGACGACGCCTGGGATTCGGGCTGGTCACCGACCTGGATGCTGGGGCGGCGCATCACCGGTAAGCGCCTCGGCATCGTCGGCATGGGCCGCATCGGCCAGGCCCTGGCCCGCCGCGCCAAGGCGTTCGGCCTGCAGATCCACTATCACAACCGCCGCCGGGTGCCGGCGACCATCGAGCGCGACCTCGACGCCACCTACTGGGAATCCCTCGACCAGATGCTGGCGCGCGTCGACATCGTCTCGGTGAACTGCCCGCACACGCCGGCGACCTACCACCTGCTGTCGGCCCGGCGCCTCAAGCTGCTCAAGCCCGAGGCCATCGTGGTCAACACCGCCCGCGGCGAGGTCATCGACGAGAGCGCGCTGGCCCGCCTCATCGAGGCCGGCGACGTCTCGGGCGCCGGCCTCGACGTGTTCGAGCAGGAGCCTTCCGTGAGCCCGCGCCTGATCAAGCTCGCGCGCGCCGGCAAGGTCGTACTCCTGCCGCACATGGGCTCGGCCACCCACGAGAGCCGCATCGACATGGGCGAGAAGGTCATCATCAACATCAAGACCTTCATGGACGGCCACCGGCCGCCCGATCGCATCCTGCCCAGCATGCTCTGAGGACAAGGTCCGAACCTGCGGTTGACCTCGGAACGGGCCGGGACACGGCACGTTGACGGGCGTCCGGCATGTGGTGGGCCGGGCGACAGCGCAGATCGGGAGCAATATGGCCGCGGACACTCCGTTGAGCGACGCGTTCCGGCACTTCTCGGACCTCGTACCGGTGATGATGTGCCGCTCGGACGCCGAGGGCCGCGCCATCCATCACAACGAAGCCTGGCTCCGCTTCACCGGCCGCACCCCGGCCGAGGAACGCGGCGAAGGCTGGCTCCGGGGCCTCCATCCCGACGACGTCGCCGCCTTCACCCGGATCGTCGAGGACGCCCGCCTTGCGCGAAAACCCTTCACGGTGGAGTTCCGCCTGCGCCGGCACGACGGCGCCTATCGCTGGCTCCTCGACACCGCCAAGCCCGTCTACGAGGGCGGGGCGTTCCAGGGCTTCATCGGCGCCAGCTTCGACATCACCGACCGCAAGCTGGCCGAGGACCAGTCCGAACGGGCGCTCGTCGAGAAGGAAGCCCTCCTGGCCGAGGTCTACCACCGGGTGCGCAACAACCTTCAGGTGATGGTCAGCCTCATCGGCCTCTATGGCCGGGCGGCGCCGGCGCCGTGCCGGGGCAGCTTCGAGGCCCTGGGCCAGCGGGTGCGGGCCATCGCCCTGGTGCAGCAGCACCTGCACGAGGCGCCCCACATCGCCTCCATCGACCTGCGCGACTACCTGCACCGCCTCGCCTCGGGCCTCGGCCAGCTCCGCCGGGCCGGCCGCATCAGCGTCACCATCGACGGGTCCGGCACCAGCCTCGTCGAGCCGCGCACGGCCAACGCCCTCGGGATGATCGTCGCCGAGGTGGTCTCCGAGTGCCTCGACACCACGGCCGAGAGCGTCGCCTGCGCCATCGGCATCACCATCGACGCGGCGGCGGGCGCCCCCGTGCGCCTGTCCGTCGTCTCGGGCAGCGACGCGGAGGCCGCCCCCTCCGGCAAGGCCGAGGTGCCCAATCTCGGCCCCCGCCTCATCGCCGCCTACGCCGCCCAGGCCGAGATCGCCGCCCGCGGCATCGGCACCCGGGCCGAGCCCCTCCACCTCCAGCTGCCCGAGGTGCTGGTGCATCCGGTGGAGTAGGCGGCGGCCTCGCGAGGGGTCGCATCCGGCGGCCGGTCCCCTATATCGGGGGCTTCCCGCCGGCCACGAGACCGTTCCCGCCCATGCTGCCGCCCATCGCGACCATCATCGAGAATTTCGGCATCCTCGACGAGGGCCCGGACCAGATCGAGTACCTGATCGAGCTCGGCCGTGCCCTGCCGCCCTTCCCCGACGCGCTCATGACCGAGGCCAACCGCGTCCACGGCTGCGAGAGCCAGGTCTGGGTGGCGTCCCACATGGACGAGGCGCAGGCGCCGCCGCGGCTGAACCTGCGCGGGACCAGCGACTCCGTGGTCACCAAGGGCCTGATCGCCCTGGTGATGGCGCTCCACGACGGACGGACGCCGCAGGAGATCGCGGACGTCGACGTGTTCGGGGTGTTCAAGGAGATCGGCCTCGGCTCCCACCTCACGTCGAAGCGGGCCAACGGGGTCCGGGCCATGGCCGAGCGCATCCACCGCGACGCGGCCCGGCTCCTGGCGGCCTGAGCCGAACCGGTCCCATCGCGGCGACGACGTTCACATCTCGCACGGGCAGCACGGGTCCCCTTTCCTTGCCGGCAGGGCGATCGCAGATGAACCGCGACGGGCCCCCTCTCCTGTTTGGGCTACGGCATTCACACATCTCGCGGGATGCTCGGGTCCCCTCTCCTGGAAGGAGAGGGACAGGGTGAGGTGTGTGACCTTTCCGGAGAATTCGCACACCTCACCCCAACCCTCTCCTTCCAGGAGAGGGAGCCCCGGTGCGCCTCCCGCCCGCATCCGGATGCCTGCCGCTGCATGGAATCAGCCCATTCGCAGTTGTGTGAATCCGGTAGCCTGTTTGGGAGAGGGTTGGGGTGAGGGTCGTGGACTCTCCGAAAAGTTCTCACACCTCACCCCAGCCCTCTCCTTCCAGGAGAGGGAGCACCCGTGCGCTTCACGCCCGTATCCGGATGCCATCCGGTGCGCTGTCTCTGCACAAGGTCGGCCCGTTCGCAGTCGTATGATTCCGTACTTCATCGCCGTCAGGGGCGCCCGGCCGCTGGGGTGTCGCGCCACAGGCGCATCCGGCCCCGGTCCGGCCCCACCGCCTCGCGCTCGAGGCCGTAATGCTCGGCGAGGCGCCCGAGGGCGATGCGGGCCACCACCTTGGCCGAGCGCACCGGCCAGCGCCGCTCGGCCTCGATCCGCTCGAGCCCCTTCAGGAACCCGCACAGGTCGATGAGCAGCCCCGACAGGTCGTTGCCGACGGCGGCGAGGGCCGCGCGCACGCGCTGGCGCGCCGCCAGCATGGCGTCGGAGGCGCTCGACGGATCGCGGGCGCCCGAGCCGTCGACCTTCATCCCGCTCCAGTCCGGGCCCAGGCGCGGCAGCATCACCGCCTGGGTCAGGTCGCGGCGCAGGCGCTCGCCGGCCTCGTAGCAGGCCGCGTCGATGAGGGGCACGCCGTCGCGGTCCCGGCGCCGGGCCATCCAGGCCAGCGGACTCTCGGCGGCGTCGCGCAGGGGGCGGGCTTCGGTGCGGTCGGGCCGGTCGCCGGCTTTGGCCCCGGCTTTGGCCCCGGCCTTCGCGGGGGCGTCGCGCCCGCCCTCCGCGACGAGGTCGAGGTGCTGGGCGAGGTAGGGCGGCTGGGCCCCCGCCCGCTCGCGCCGCAGGCGGGCGCGCCCCGCCGGGCTGATGGTGAGGCGCGCGTGGCGGCCCGTGGTCCGTTCGGCGAGGTCGGCCGACAGGAGCGCCGCGCCCGCCGCCGCCGCGAAGCGTCCGGCCCCGAGGGAGATCCCGCCGCCGCCGCTGCGCATGATCAGGCCGTCCCCCGGCGCCGCCGGGTCCGGCAGGGCGTAGGCCCCCTCCGCCGCGAGGGCGCCGAGCAACCGCACCGCCTCGCGTCCGAGGACCGGCGCGAGGCCGCCGGGACGGGCCGGGAGGCGGGACCCCGATGGGACGGAGCGAATTCTGTTCATGTTTTGTTCCATAAGCGGCGCGGGCGGCGCCGGCCGCCCTGCAACCCATGGTAAAGGACATAAATCCTAAATCAAGCCCCGTTCGACGCCGCTCGACCGATTGCCGGACCGCGGGACCGCGGGACGGGATGGGCCCCGCACGTCCATCCGGTCCGGGCGCCGTCCCGTCCGAACCCGGAACGGCGGCGCCCGTCTTCATCGAGGATCGAAGCGCGGTCAGGCGGCTTCGTCGTAGTTTCCGTTGCGGGTCTGTCCGAGGCCGATGGCCTTGGCGAGGTCCGAACGCGCCTTGGCGTAGTTCGGCGCGACCATGGGATACTCGGGCGGCAGGCCCCACTTGGCGCGATACTGCTCGGGGCTCATGTCGTACTTCGCGCGCAGGTGGCGCTTGAGCGACTTGAAGACACGGCCGTCTTCCAGGCAGATGATGTGGTCGGCGGTCACGGACTTCTTCACGGACACCGCCGGCTGCTGCGGGGCGGAGGGCGCCTTGGGCTCTTCCTGCCCGCTGCCGATCTGGACCAGCGAACCGTGGACCCGGGCGATGAGCTGTGCCAGCTCGGCGGAGGGAACCGGATTGTTGCTCACGTAGGCCGAGACGATATCGACCGTCAATTCCACGTAATCCACCGAATTTTCGATTTCGCTCATAGACTTAAGGTTTCCTTCCATGCGCCCTCGTCGCGGAACCGATGCAGAACAATCGATCCCGTGGCCTATGCGTTCATGGGTTGATGCTGGTTTACAGCATTGAATGCCGCCCTCCCGCAGGAGTGTAATCTATGACGGCGTCCAATGCTATGGCGCACTGGTGAGATAGACAGTTCGAAGTCGAGAAACAAGGCATTCGACCCCATCGCCCCGTGCGACACTGGTTTGAACGATAATTCATTTGTTTCCGTCGTGCGGCCCGGCACGGGTGGCACCCCTAAGCTTCGGCCCGGTGCGACAAGGTACTATCGATCCAGTCGATTGCGGCCCGGGCGGCTTTGCCGCAAGGGGGCTTGGCCGCACAGGAGTTTGGCCGCGAAGCGGTCGGCCGGACCGGGCGGGTTTCCCGAGCCGGCCCGGGACTTCCGCCTTGCCGACCGGGCGCCGACACGGCACACGGCGGGGACGATGGCGTGCGGAACCCGGCCGGACCGTGCCAAGCACCTCCGCCCGGTCCCGCGCCAGCCCGATCCGAGGATTTTGGCCATGGCATCCGACCGTCTTCCCATCACAGTTCCGTCAGCGGCACCGGTGGCCGAGGCGCGGCCCCACGCTTTCACGGTCCACGACCGGACGATCACCGACGATTATGCCTGGCTCAAGGCGGAGAACTGGCGCGCCGTCCTCAAGGACCCGGCCGCCCTGCCCGACGACATCGGCGCGTACCTGAAGGCCGAGAACGCCTACGCGGACGCGGCCCTCGCGCCCGTCGCCGAATTGCGAAAAACCCTGGTGGCCGAGATGCGCGGCCGCATCCGCGAGGACGACAGCGGCGTGCCCGAGCCCGACGGGCCGTTCGCCTACTACACCCGCCACCGCGACGGCGGGCAGCATCCCCTGGTGTGCCGGCGGCCCCGCACCGTCGTGGTGATCCCGGGTCAGGGCGCCGAGACCGCCGCCGAGGGCGGGCCCGAGGAGGGCGAGGTGATCCTCCTCGACGGCGACACGGAAGGGGCGGGCCTCGCCTTCTTCGAGATCGCGGCGGCGGTCCATTCCGACGACCACGCGCGGCTGGCCTGGAGCGCCGACACCAACGGGTCGGAGCTCCACACCATCCGGGTGCGCGACCTCGACACCGGCCTCGACGGCCCCGACCGCATCGAGGCGACCACGGGCGAGGTGGTGTGGACCAAGGACGGCGGCGCCTTCCACTACGTGCAGCTCGACGACAACCACCGCCCGGCCCGGGTCATGCGCCACCGCCTCGGCACGGCGCAGGCCGAGGACGCCCTCGTCTACGAGGAAGCCGATTCGGGCTTCTTCGTCCACATCGAGGAAACCCAGTCGGGCGACTACCTCGCCATCACGGCGAGCGACCACGAGACCTCGGAGGTCCGCCTCGTCGACCGGGGCGCCGCCGACGCCGTGCCCGTGGTGGTGCAGCCGCGGACCCCCCTGCTGATCTACTCCGTCGAGAACTGGGGGCCCCACCTCTTCATCCTCACCAACGCCGGCGGCGCGGTGGACTTCAAGATCGCCACCGCCCGGATCGAGGCGCCGGGCCTCGCCCACTGGAGCGACGTGGTGCCGCACCGGGCCGGCGTGATGATCCGCCACCAGCACATCATCGCCGAGCACATCGTGCGCCTGGAGATCGAGAACGCCCGGCCCCGCATCGTCGTGCGCGACATGGCGGGCTCCGAGCACGTGGTGGCCTTCGCCGAGGAAGCCTACTCGCTCTCGCTGCAGCCCGGCCACGAATTCGAGACGGCGGTGATCCGCTTCACCTACTCGTCGATGACGACGCCGGCCGAGACCTACGACTACGATTGCGTCACCCGCTCGCGGCAGCTGCGCAAGCGCCAGGCGATCCCGAGCGGCCACAAGCCGGAGGACTACGTCACCCGCCGCCTGTTCGCCACGGCGCCGGACGGCGAGACCGTGCCGATCTCCCTCCTGCACCGTCGCGACCTCGTCCTCGACGGCGCGGCGCCCCTGCTGCTCTACGGCTACGGCTCCTACGGCACCCTGATGCCGGCGGCGTTCCGCACCAACCTGCTGTCGCTGGTCGACCGCGGCTTCGTCTACGCCATCGCCCACGTGCGCGGCGGCACCGAGAAGGGCTGGAACTGGTACCTCGACGGCAAGCGGGAGAAGAAGCCCAACACCTTCTCGGACTTCGTCGCCTGCGGGCGGGCGCTCATCGAAGCCGGCTACACCGCCGAGGGCAACATCGTCGCCCATGGCGGCTCGGCCGGGGGCATGCTCATGGGGGCGGTGGCCAACCTCGCGCCGGAGCTGTTCGCCGGCATCGTCGCCGACGTGCCCTTCGTCGACGTGCTCAACACCATGCTCGACGCCGACCTGCCGCTGACCCCGCCGGAATGGCCCGAATGGGGCAACCCGGCCGAGAGCATCGCGGCCTTCGAGACGATCCTGTCCTACTCGCCCTACGACAACGTCGCCGCGAAGGCCTATCCGGCGATCCTGGCGCTCGGCGGCCTCACCGACCCGCGCGTGACCTACTGGGAGCCGGCCAAATGGGTCGCGCGCCTGCGCGCCACCCTGACGGGCGGCGGCCCGGTGCTCCTGCGCATCAACATGGAGGCCGGCCACGGCGGCGCCGCCGGCCGCTTCGACCGCCTGGAGGAAGTCGCCCTCATCTACGCCTTCGCCCTCATGGCCGTGGGCCGGGCGGAGCGCTAGGGCCGATCGGCCTCGACCGCCCCGCTTCGGTCCGGCTCTCGCCGACCCCTTCGAGCAGGGCGATGGCCGATGGTTACGCGTTCCCGCACGAGAACGCGGACGATCCGAGCGCATTCCCCTCTCCCCGCCTGCGGGGAGAGGGCCGCCGGCACCCCGTCGTGCCGGCGGCGAGCGCAGGCGAAGCCGCAGCGACGGTGAGGGGGCTGCGTCGGAGGAGCCTCTTCCGGATTCGCCCCCTCACCTTCGGCTGCCGCCTCGACGCGCTCCCCGGCAGGGGAGAGACGCGTCCCTCTCCCCGCAAGCGGGGCGAGGGGATGCGCAACCGGGACACGACGTCTTCACCCGTCTTCACGTGCGTTCCAAGCCGTGAACTCCATCGGGCATCGTCCTCCCCCGCAACGGGGTGGAAGGACTCAACCCGGCCGCCTGATCTCTCAAGGGACGTCAGGGCTGAGGGGCGGCCTGCGGCTCGGGCGCGTCCTGGCGCCGGGCCGCGTCCTCGGCGGCGCGGGCCTGGCGGGCGGCCTCGGCGGCGCGCTCCGCCGCGGCCTTCTCGGCCCGCAGGCGGGCCTGACGCGCCGCCTCCTCCGCCGCGAGCCTGTCGGCCAAAACCTTCTCGGCCAAAACCTTGTCGGCGGCGGCCTTGAGGGCGGCGGCGCGGGCCTTGTCCATCTCGATGCGGGCGCGCCGGCGCAGGCGCTCGGTCTGGTCGGCCTCCAGCAGTTCGATGCTCTCCAGCTCCCGCTGCAGCACCAGGGCGGCGAGGCCGTTGGTGGCGGGGCCGGCATCGACCTGCCGCTCGGGCGTCGCCACCGGTCCGGAAAAGCCGAGCTGGATCGCGGGCGGCCCGCCCGTCCAGGCCTTCGGGGCGGCGGCGGCCGTGAGGGTGCCGCGGGCGTCGAGGCGGCCGCCGCGCAGGTCGAGGCCCAGGGTGCCGGTCCAGCGCGCCGGCCCGAGGTCGAGGGTCAGGGGCCCGCCGCGGAGGGTGCCGCCCACCACGGTCACGGGGGTGGTGACGGGGCCGGCGGCGGTGAGGGGCCCGGCGCCGAGTTCCTCGGCCACCAGGGCCTGGAGCCGGCCGTCGCGCAGGGGATCGTCCTCGGCCAGCGCCCGGTCGAGGGCGCGGGCGAGGCCGGCCGGGTCGGCGCCCGGCAGGGCGAGGTCCGCCAGGGTGAGGGAACCGCTGCCGCCGAGGTTGTTGCCCAGGGCGGCCGGGGTCTCGCCCGAGGTGCCGAAGCGCAGGCTCGCGCCGAGGCGGCCGGAGACCGGGCCGGGGCCGACGAGGCCGGCGAGGGCCGCCCCGCTCAGGGTGCCCTCCCCGGCGATGGACGCCGCCCCGCCCTGGCGCGACAGGGTGACGGCGCCCGTGAGCCGCCCGCCCGCCAGGGTGCCGGCGAGGTCGGTCAGGCCCAGGGTCCCGTCCTCCAGGCGCGCCGTCAGGGTGGTGCCCGTGGCGACGTGGCCGCGCCCGAGGTCGAGGCTCTCGACGCCGAGGGCGAGGACCATGCGCGGGCGGAGGGCGGGCGGGGCGGCGAAGCGCGCGAAGGCCGCGTCGGCGCCGGATCGCCCCTCGGGCATCACCAGGGCGGCGGCGAGGGCCGGCACGGACAGGCGGCCGAGGCCGGCCCGGCCGGTGATCTCGCCCCCGGGGGCGATCCCGATTTCGGCCGACACGGCACCGCCGGCGAGGCGCCCGGCCACCGCCACGCGGGCCTCGTCGCCGGCCCGGGACAGGCCGAGGGTGAGGTCGGCGGGCAGGGTCGCGGGGATCGGCGCGGTGCCGCCCAGGACCCGCAGGAACGGCGCGAGGTCGGGGCTGCCGAGGCGGATCTCGCCGGTGCGCGGAAGGCCAAGTCCGGCCTCGCCCTCCAGCAGGATCGGCCGGGTGGTGGCGAGGGTGAGGTCGGCCACCGTCCCGGTCACCCGGAGGGCGAGGCCCGCCGCGTCGCCCTCGGCTCCGGCGGCACGGGTGCCGGAGAGGTGGAGGCGGGCGGGTCCGGCGAGCCCCGCCCCGCCGGCGCGGCCGAACCACGTGGCGGCGGAGGGGGCCGCCAGGGTGAGGTCGAGCTGGCCGATGCGGCCGGCCCGGCTCACGAGGTCGAGGTCGAGGCTGCCGCCCGCCGCCGTCCCCTTGGCCGTGGTGCGCAGGGTGTCGGCGGCGCCCGCCTCGCGCTCCAGGGTCACGCCGAGGTCGAGGCCGCCGTCGCGGAACGCCTGCGGCACGAGGCGGGCCTCGGCGATCCAGACCTTGTCGAGGAGGGCCAGCAGGGGCGCCGCCACGGGCGCCGAGACCCGGCCGGCGATGCGCCCGGCCCCGTCGGCGCCGATGCGGCCGGACAGGCTGGCCTTGGCCCCGGCGAGGTCGGTGACGTCGAGGCTGTCGATGGCGAGACTCGCCCCGTCCGACTGGATGCTCGCCGCGATGGTGCCGTTGCCGGACCCCGCCGGGCCGTGGCGGACGTCGCGGGCCTGGAGCACGAGGCCGAAATCGTGGCCCCGGAGGTCGGCCAGGGCCCCGCTGAACGACGGCAGGGCGGCGATGTCGATCCCCTGCGCGGCGAGCTGCGCGTCGACGCGCCCGCGGGTGCCGGCCTCGGGGGCGCGGTAGCGGGCGTTGCCGGTGACCCGCGCCGGGCCGAGGTCGAGGCGGAGGTTGCGCAGGGACACGGACGGGGGCGCCGCCGACAGGTCGGCCGAGGCCCGGATCGGGCGCCCGTCCATGAGGGCGATGCCCGGCCCCTCCAGGCCGAGCTTGCCGAGGTAGCGGCCGAACCCGTCCGAGGCCGGGGCGTCGAGGGCGAGGGTCCCGGTGAAGCGGGGGGCCGGCTCGGCGTCGATCTCGCCGGACGCGCTCAGGGTCGCGGCCCCCGGCGCCGTGGCGGAGAACCGCTTCAGCACGAGGCCGCCCGAGCGCTCGAGGGTGCCGGCGAGCGCCAGGTTCGACCAGTCGTCGAGGCCGAGGGCGAGGCTCTCGATGGCGAGCTCGACGTCGACGCTCACGGGCAGGTGGAGGCCGGCCCTCGGCGGGCCGCGGGCCAGGAGGGCCTGGCCGGCGGCCGAGAGCAGGAAGGCGTCGAGGTCGAGGCGGCGCGCGCCGAGCGCCAGGGCGGCGCGGCCGTTGCGCAGGTCGACCCGGCCGGTGCCCGACAGGCGCAGGGCCCGCCCGCCCGGATCGATGTCGAGGTCGAGGGACTTGAACCGGGCGACGGCGCCCCGCGCGGTGAACGCGCCGCCGACGGAGACCGGCAGGTAGGCGCCGGCGGCCTGGGACGGCGGGCCGACGACGAGGCGGGCCGTGCCCTCGGCCTGGGGGATCACCGCGCGCTCGGCCGGACCGGCGGCCCCGGCGACGTCGGCGAGGGAGAGGGTCGCGTCGATCTCCGCATAGGGCCGGGTGTCGCCGCCGGCCGAGAGCTTGACCGGCAGAATTCCCTCCGGCGTCGGCTCGCCGGTGCTGACCCGGAACGGGACGCCCCGGCTGGTGCCCTCCGCCCGCCACGGCCCGGTGAGGCGCGGGGCCGAGAGCCGCACGGCCTCGGCGTAGATCTGGTCGGTGCGGCCCGTGGCCGGCACCTGGGTGGTGACGAGGAGCTGGCGGACCTGGAGGTCCTCGATGGCGAGATCGCGCCCGGTCAGGCCGGCCGCGAGGTCGGCGGGCACCAGGATCGCCTCGCCCTCCGTCACCGGCAGGCGCAGCTCGGCCCGCCCGATCCGGGTCTCGGTGAACCGCACCGCGCCGGTGAGGAGGGGCGACAGGGCCACCTCCGCCTTCACGAAATGCAGATCGAGGCCGGGTTGGGCCGGCTGGTCCCCGAGGCGCAGGCGGTCGAAGCGCAGGCGCGGCGACGGCAGGAGCCGGACCTCGATGCGGCCCTCGCTGCGGGCGGGCAGGCCGAGCGACCGGGACACGGCGCCGTCGATGAGGCCGC
This sequence comes from Methylobacterium sp. Leaf99, assembly GCF_001422375.1. GTDB lineage: Bacteria > Pseudomonadota > Alphaproteobacteria > Rhizobiales > Beijerinckiaceae > Methylobacterium. The sequence goes on from NZ_LMMU01000001.1 coordinate 823,933, forward strand.
GCTGGCCCTCCCACGCCACGAAGGGCGGAACCGCCAGGGCGGCGACGAGGAGGAGGACGACGAGTCCCGCCAGCGCGGTCAGGATGTCACGCACGCTCGTCTCGTTCCCCCGCGCCCCCGGAGGCGGGGCCGTTCCCACGGGAACTGGTCCCGTCCGAGGGGCGGCATATCACACCGGCCGGGGTTGTGTGCACCGAGGCCGTCGATCGGTCGCCGGGTCGGGCGACCGATCGACGGGACCCGTGAGGGCGGCCCCTACCGCCGCGGGGCGACGATGCCCGGCCCGGCGTTGGGCTCCGGGCGGAACAGCTCGTTGCGCTGAATTTGCATCCGGTTCTGGCTGTTGTCGAATTGCTGCTGGGTCTGGACGCCCCGGATCTGGCTCTGGGTGTCGAGGCGCTCGTTCATGTTGCTGAGGCTGTTGGGGTTGCCCGAGGGCTGGGCGAGGGCCGGGCCGGCGCCCGCCGCCAGCAGGGCGAGGCCCGCCAGGGCGCGGGCGGAGGGGAGTCGGGGCGAAGCGGTCATGGCGAGGCCTCCCTGTGGGGCGATGCGTGTGCGGGGACGACGCCCGAGGCGAAAGCCGGGTTCCCGCGATGGCGCGTCGCGGGCCGCCCGCGCGCGCCCGACCCTCGACGCCGTTCGCGTTTTGGTCCAGGGATGCGGCATGACCCAACACCCCGACACGGCGGGGGCCTCGCGGCCGGTGCCCGACGCGCCCACCTCCATCGCCGCCCGCGCCATGGCCTCCCTCAGGCCGCAGGGCTCGCCCTACCTCGAGGGCCTGAACGACGAGCAGCGCCGCGCCGTCGAGGCCACGGACGGCCCCGTCCTTGTGCTCGCCGGGGCCGGCACCGGCAAGACCCGGGTGCTCACCACCCGCATCGCCCACCTCATCGCGACGGCCAAGGCGCGCCCCTTCGACATCCTGTCGGTGACCTTCACCAACAAGGCGGCGCGGGAGATGAAGCACCGCATCGGCGCCCTCATCGGCCCGGCCGGCGAGGGCATGCCGTGGCTCGGCACCTTCCACTCCATCGGCACCAAGATCCTGCGCCGCCACGCCGAACTCGTCGGCCTGCGCTCGGACTTCACGATCCTGGGCATGGACGATCAATTACGCCTGATGAAGCAGGTCATCGTCGATCAGAACATCGACGAGAAGCGCTGGCCGGCCCGGGCCCTGTCCTCGGCCATCGACGGCTGGAAGAACCGCGGCCTCCTGCCCGAGCAGGTGCCGCCGGGGGAGGCCCAGGCCTTCGCCTTCGGCAAGGGCGGCGCCCTCTACACCGCCTACCAGGCCCGGCTGCTCACCCTCAACGCCGCCGATTTCGGCGATCTCCTGCTGCTCTGCCTCAAGCTGTGGCGCGAGAACCCGGACGTGCTGGAGAACTACCAGCAGCGCTTCCGCTACATCCTCGTCGACGAGTACCAGGACACCAACGTCGCCCAGTACCTGTGGCTGCGCCTGCTGGCGCAGGGCCACCGCAACGTCGCCTGCGTCGGCGACGACGACCAGTCGATCTACGGCTGGCGCGGCGCCGAGGTCGACAACATCCTGCGGTTCGAGCACGACTTTCCCGGCGCCACCGTGGTCCGCCTGGAGCGCAACTACCGCTCCACCGGCCACATCCTCGCCGCCGCCTCCGGCCTCATCGCCAAGAACGAGGGCCGGCTGGGCAAGACCCTGCGCACGGAGGACGTGCCGGGCGAGAAGGTGACGGTGGCGGGCGCCTGGGATTCGGAGGAGGAGGCGCGCCAGCTCGCCGAGGCCATCGAGTCGCTTCAGCACAAGCAGCATCCCCTGTCCGAGATCGCCGTGCTGGTGCGGATCTCGGCGCAGATGCGCGAGATCGAGGACCGCTTCGTCCAGCTCGGCCTGCCCTACCGGGTCATCGGCGGCCCGCGCTTCTACGAGCGCGCCGAGATCCGCGACGCCCTGGCGTATCTCCGCGTCACGATGAATCCGTCCGACGACCTCGCCTTCGAGCGGATCTTCAACACCCCGAAGCGCGGCCTCGGCGACGCCACCCTGCAGATCCTGCACGGCTATTCGCGGGGCCAGGGCGTGCCCCTGCTCCAGGCGGCGCGCCTGCTCACGGAGACCGACGAGCTCAAGCCCCGCGCCCGCACGGGCGTCCGCGCCCTGGTGGAAAGCTTTTCGCGGTGGGCCCGGATGGTCGGGACCAAGCCGCATTCCGAGGTGGCCCAGACCATCCTGGAGGAATCCGGCTACACCGAGATGTGGCAGAAGGACAAATCCGCCGACGCCGCCGGGCGCCTCGAAAACCTCAAGGAGTTCGTGCGCTCCATGGAGGAGTTTCCCGACATGGCGGCCTTCCTCGAACACGTCTCCCTGGTGATGGAGGCGAGCGAGCAGGAGGGCGCCGACCGGGTCTCGCTCATGACGCTGCACGCCGCCAAGGGCCTGGAGTTCGACACGGTGTTCCTGCCCGGCTGGGAGGACGGCCTGTTTCCGAACCAGCGGGCCCTGGACGAGAGCGGCCGCGCCGGCCTCGAAGAAGAGCGCCGCCTCGCCCATGTGGGTCTCACCCGCGCCCGCAAGCGCGCAAAACTGTCCTTCGCCGTCAACCGCCGCATCCACGGCCTGTGGTCGTCCACGGTGCCGAGCCGGTTCATCGACGAATTGCCGGAAGGCAGCGTCGACGTCATCGACGCCCCCGCGCATTTCTCGGCCGGCGCCTCGCGCTTCGACCGCAACCCGACGCCGTTCGGCTCGTCCTACGGCACGCCGGGCTGGCAGCGGGCCCAGGCCGCCACCGCCAACACCGGCAATTTCGGGGGCGGCCCCTCCCGCAACCCGGCCAACCGGTCCGGCCCGCGCCAGATCGAGGGCGAGCTCATCGCGAAATCCACCGGCGCCCCCTCGGCCTTCTCCGTCGGCATGCGGGTGTTCCACACCAAGTTCGGCCCCGGCGACGTCGCGGCGGTCGACGGCAACAAGCTCACCGTCGATTTCGACAAGGCCGGGCAGAAGATGGTCTTGGATAGCTTCATTCAGCCGGCGTGAGCGACCAAGCCCGCGCATGCTGACACCCGCTTCGGCTGAAGACCTGCCAAGAGAAGAAGACCTGCCAAGAGAAGAAGAAGAGGCCTCGGGCCGTTTCGCCTGGAAGGCTACGGCATTCCCACATCTCGCGGGCAGCACGGGTCCCCTCTCCTTCCAGGCAGGGCAATCGCATTTGAATCGCGAGCGGCCCCGTCTTTCTCGGGATGACGGCATCCACCCATCGCGTGGGCAGCACGGGTCCCCTCTCCTGGAAGGAGAGGGACAGGGTGAGGTGTGCGAACTCTCCGGAAAGTTCACGACCCTCACCCCAACCCTCTCCTTCCAGCCAGGGCGATCGCAGATGGCGTTTGGGGCGTTGGGACCTTCCGCAACGCTGTGTCATCCCGGGGCCGCGCAGCGGAACCCGGGAACCAGAAACACCGGTTTTGCAAGGTTTTGCGCTGTCGGCGGCTCTGGATTCCGGGTTCGCCTGCGGCGCCCCGGAATGACACCGGCGGTCATCTGCGATCGCCCTGCGCTTTCCGGGGACGCATCGGCACCGCGACAAGAAATCTCTCCCGCGTCGCCCAAGTCCGGAACCGTGCGGACTTTCTACATCAATGCACGGGAATAATTGATCGTCATGCCGCCGTCGCTTCCGGCGCGGCATGGTGCGTGCAACCATCGAGGGGCGGACGAAGACGGCGGACCGGCCATCCACAGGCAAGGTCCTCCCGGCGGGAACCGCCCACTTGCGGCCGAATTGGCTGGTGGCGGACACTGGCGTCCGGTCGAGGGAGCGTAAGAGCGTTCAAGGCAGAGGGTTTTCGGCGCGTCACGTTCAGCAGGTGCAGTTCAGATTGAGTCCGGTTGGCCAAGTCCAGGTGGAGTATTGATCGATGAAGAGACGGCGCACACGACTTGAACTGGTGGAAGATCGCCCGGTCCGGTTGCACCGGACCCGCTTCGACGAGGAACGCAACCTCAGCCCGATCCAGCCCCTCACCGACCGCCAGGCCCAGTACCTCGACGCCCTGGCCCTTCACAAGCAGGTGATCGTGCTCGGCCCCGCCGGCACCGGCAAGACCTACATCGCCGGCACCCGCGCGGCGGACCAGCTCCGCCAGCGCCGCATCGGCAAGGTGATCATCACCCGTCCCAACGTGCCGTCGGGCCGGTCCCTCGGCTACTTCCCCGGCACCCTGGAGGAGAAGATCGCCCCCTGGGTCGCGCCCCTGACCGAGACCATGAAGGAGCGCATGGGCGCGGCGGCCTTCGACATCGCGGTCAAGACCGGCGACATCGAGGTGGTGCCCTTCGAGGTGATGCGCGGGCGCACCTTCAAGAACTGCCTCGTGATCCTCGACGAGGCGCAGAACACCACCACCGCCGAGATCAAGATGTTCCTCACCCGCATCGGAGACGATTGCCAGGTGATCATCAACGGCGACGTGTCGCAGACGGATCTGCGCGAGACGTCGGGCCTGCGCACGGTGATCCATCTCATCAAGAGCCGCATGATGCCCATCCCCGTGGTGGAATTCACCCTGGACGATATCGTGCGTTCGGGAATTTGTGCTGATTGGGTGCGGGCTTTCGAGGAAACGAATCTCTGAGTCGCGGGTTATCAGCGGCGGGCTTCTGCGGGGCCCGCCGCTCACTCCGGTGCGCGCCACGTGTCCTTCACCCTCGAGGGCCGGACGCGCAGACCGGGCACCGCACTCGGACAAGACAACGGGAGTTCCACGTGAGGAAACTGACCTTCGCCATCGCCGTGCTCGCCTCGCTCGGCGGCGCCAGCCTCGCCACCTCCGCCTCGGCCGCCCCCGGCGCGCCCATGGGCGTCACCGCTCCCGAGACCGTGTCCACCGTGCAGATGCGCATGGAGCGTCGGATGGAGCGCCGCATGATGCATCGCCGGATGGAGCGCCGCATGGAGCGTCGGCACATGCACCGCAAGATGATGCATCGCCGGATGATGCGCCGCATGTGATCGATCGCGTCGCGATCGAGACGGAAAGGGTCCCTCGCGGGGCCCTTTTTTCGTTCGGCGTGCGTGCCGCGGGACCGCAGGGGAGAGGGAGCCGACGCTTCAGCGCCTCCTTCAGCGATCGGTACGCGCGATCGGAGGTCGCGCTACAGCTTCAGCCGCTTGAACACCGGCTCGGGGATGGCCCGGATCACCAGCATCACCAGGGCCCAGACCGGGCGGACATAGGCCACGTCGCGGCGCTTCACCTCCGCATGGCGAAAGATCGCGGCGCCGACCTCGTGCGGCTCGGCCGTGAGGGGCTTTGGCAGGGGCATCCCCGCCGTCATCCGGGTGCGGACGAAGCCCGGTTTCACGGTGAGCACGTGGACGCCGTTCGCCGCCAGCCGGTTGCGCAGGCCCGACAGGAAGGCGGTGAAGCCGGCCTTGGCCGCGCCGTAGACGTAGTTCGAGGCCCGGCCGCGCTCGCCCGCCACCGACGAGACCCCCACCAGGGTGCCCGAGCCCCGCGCGGCGAAGCGTTCGGCGAACAGGCCGAGCAGCAGGGACGGCCCCTCGAAATTCGCGCGCATCACCGCGGCGGCCGCGCCGAGGTCGGACTGGGCGCGGGCCTGCTCGCCGAGGAGTCCGACCACGCTCACCACCGTGTCGGGCAGGCGCGGCAGGCCGTCGACGAAGGCGGTGAAGGCCGGCGTGTCGGTGATGTCGAGGGCCACGACCGGCACCGGCCGCCCCGTGCGCGCCGTCAGGTCGGCGGCGTTGCGGGCCGCCGCCGCCGGGTCGCGGGCGGCGAGGATCACGTCCCATCCGGCCTGCGCGTAGGCCAGGGCCGTGGCGTGGCCGATGTCGGAGGTGGCGCCGACGAGGAGCACGAGTTTTCGCGACACGGTGGGAGCGTTCTGGGTCATGCGGCCTCGGACGGGTTGGGTGGGGCCGGAACGGCCGGATCGGCTTCCCCGGAGGAATGTCGGAGTGAGGCGCGGCGGCGCCGCTCCCCTGGGCGGCGGGGCAATCTCGTTCGGAGACAGGGCAGACGGCATCCGGATGCGGGCGGGAGGCGCACCTGTGCTCCCTCTCCTGAAAGGAGAGGGCTGGGGTGAGGTGTGTGGGCTCTCCGAATAAGTCACACACCTCACCCTGTCCCTCTCCTTCCAGGAGAGGGGACCCGCGCTGCCCGCGAGATGTGTGAATGCCGTAGCCTTTCAAGAGAGGGGACCCGAGCATCCCGCGAGAGGTGTGGAGACGAAAGCCTTTTGGGAGGGGGAGCCGGTCGTGCCGGGCGCCGACCACCGGTCCCATGAGAAACAGGGCGGATCGCCGGGCGCGCGCGCCCTCGACCCATTCACCGAACGCATCCGGGCGGGCCTTCACAGCCCCAACCGCCGCGACAGGCCGGAGGCGATCCTGCCTTCCGCGCCGAGGTCGCGCCGCAGGGCCCGGAACCGGGTCGCGGCGTCGCCGTAGCCGGCCTCGAAGGTGTCGCGGCTCTGGCGGGCGTCCTTGGCGAGGTAGAGCCGGCCGCCGGCCGCCCGCACGATGGCGTCGAGGTCATCCAGGAGCGCGAGGTTGGCGGGGCTCGCGGGGAAATCGAGGGTGAGGGTGTAGCCCGCGAGGGGGAACGACATCACGCCCCCCCCCGGCCCCAACAGCTTGAGCACGGCGAGGAACGACGGGGCCGCGTGGGCGACGCGGTCGAGGATCTCGGCCAGGGCCGCCCGGCTGCGGGCCTTGGGGATCACGCATTGGTGCTGGAGGAAGCCGCGCGCGCCGTAGATGCGGTTCCAGTCGCGGATGCCGTCGAGGGGGAAGAAGTACGGCGCCCAGCCGACGAGGCTGTCCCGCCCGGCGCCCGCGCGGCCGCGGCCATAGTACAGGGCGTTGAAGGCGCCGACGCTCAGGCGGTTGAGGGTCAGGGCCGGCAGGTCGAACGGCACCGCCAGGGCGCCGCCGCCCGCGGGCGGGTTCAGGGGCGCACCGGGGGCGAGTTCCGCGAGGTCGGCCCGGGTGGCGTGCTCGCCGCCATAGACCAGGGCGCGGCCCCGGGCGGCGCCGCGGGCGAGGCAATCGATCCAGGCCACCGCGTAGGTCGAGCCGTTGGCGGCCTCCAGGGCCGCCATGGCGGCGTCGAGGTCGGCCGCCGCCACGGTGCGCTGGCGGATCCAGCCGGTCTCGATCCGGCGCAGGCGCAGGGTCGCCCGCAGGATCGTCCCCGTCAGGCCCATGCCGCCGACGGTGGCGGCGAACAGGTCGGCGCCGGGCCCGCAGGTGCGGACCGTGCCGTCGGGCAGGGCGAGGGTGAGGTTCTCGACATGGGCGCCGAAGCCGCCGGCGCCGTGGTGGTTCTTGCCGTGGATGTCCGCCGCGATCATGCCGCCGACGGTGACGTAGCGCGTGCCCGGCACCACGGCGGGGAAGAACCCCCGCGGCAGGAAGGCGTCGATGATGTCGGCGAGCAGCACCCCGGCCTCGACGGCGAGGTGGCCCGTCTCCGGATCGAAGGCGATCATCCGGTCGAGGCCGCCGAGCGCCAGGGTGGTGGTGTCGCCCAGGGCGGCGTCGCCGTAGGCCCGGCCGTTGCCCCGCGCGATGAGCCCGGTCTCGGCCCGGTGGAGGGGCGCCACGGCGGCCTCTTCGCGGACGGCGATGAGCCGCGTGGCGCGGCGCGGATAGCGGCCCCAGCCGGCGATCGTCTGCGTGTCGGCGCTCACGGGGCGCGCCCGGTGAAGACGAAGCGCCGGTCGAGGCCGTACTTCACCGCGTAGCCGACGGCGAGCCCGAGGATCGCACCGGTGTACTTCGCCGTGCTCGTGCCCCAGAGGGCGAAGAATCCGAATTCGAACACCCAGAACACCAGGGTGGTGACGACGCTAAACAGGCCGTAGAGGCCGATCTTGCGCGCTTCCTCGCGCCGGCTCGCCGAGGCGTCGAAGAACACGAAATACTTGTCGAGGCCGTACTTCGCCACGAAGCCGATGCCCGTGCCCATGACGACGGAGACGAGGAGGGGCGCCCACGGGGCGATCCGCACGGTGGCCTCCTGCGCCAGGAGGTTCGCCGCGGTGGCGAGCACGGCGAAGCCGACGTAGCGCAGGCCGAGGGCGACGGGCCCGGGACGGGTCATCGTGGAATCGGCCTCGATCATGGGTTCAAACTCGGCGGGCGCGCTCATATGGCGGCGAGCACCAGGGCGCCGACGGTGGCCGCCGTCACGAGGCTGACCCGGTCGCGCAGGGCGAAGACGATGGGGTCGTCGTGCATCATCCGGCGGTGCGCCATGAGCAGCGCCCGCGAGATCCAGTACAGGATCACCGGGCCGACGCACCACAGGAGCTTCGGGCGCGAATAGAGCTGCGTCACCGCCTCCGACGACAGGTAGAGGGACAGCACCACCACGGCGTTGTAGCCGGCGGCCGCCGCGAGGGCGGCGACGATGGGCAGATCGGACAGTTCGTAGTTGCGGTTGGTCGGGCTCGGCAGGCCGCGGTCGAGGCGGCTCGTGAGTTCGGTGTAACGCTTGATCAGGGCGAGCGCCATGAACATGAACAGGGAGAAGGCCAGCAGCCAGTCCGACAGGACCGCGCCGACGGCGACCCCGCCGCCCACCACCCGGATGGTGTAGAGGCCGGCGAGCGTCACCACGTCGACGAGCATCTTGCGCTTGAGCGAGACCGAGTAGGCGCTGGTGAGGGCGAAGTAGCCGAGGATCACGGCGGTGAAGGCGCCCGACACCGCGAGGCTCACGGCGAGGGCCGCCCCGAACAGCAGCGGCGCCGCCAGCATGGCCTGCGGCAGCGGCACCCGGCCGCTCGCCAGCGGCCGCCGGCACTTGGTCGGATGGGCCCGGTCGGCCTCGATGTCGATGAGGTCGTTGATGAGGTAGACGCTCGAGGCGCAGAGCGAGAACGCCACGAAGGCCAGGAGTGCCGCGAGGAAGGCCGGCCCGTCGAAGCGGTGCGCCATCAGCAGGGGCACGAACACCAGGGTGTTCTTGGCGTACTGGTGCACCCGCAGGAGCCGGGCCCAAATCCGCACCCGCGCGGCGGGGCCGGTCCCGGCCTCGGGCAGGAAGACGGCGTCGGGCATCCGCGCCAGCAGGCGCCGGCGCGCCGCCGGCGCGAGGCGCACGGCGACGGCGCGGCGGGCGCGGGCCCAGACCGGCAGGTCGTCGGCGTGGTTGCCGATGTAGTCGAACCCGTGCTCGCCGAAGGCCGCCACCAGGCGGGCCGCCTTGGCGGCGCCGGAGAGGTTCTGGGCGTGATCGGAGGCGAACCAGCCGTCGAACAGGCCGAGATGGTCCGCGACCTTCTCCACCAGCACGGCGTTGCTGGCCGAGGCGAGGTAGACCGGCCGCCCCGCCGCCCGCGCCGCGGCGATGCAGTCCAGCACCGCCGGGTCGTAGGGCAGCCGCGCGGCGTCGAGGGCGGCGGTGCCGAGGTGGTGCTTGATCGCCGCCTTGCCGCGCGGGACCGTTCGCGCCAGGGCGAGGATTCCGCGCGGGTCGCCGCCGATCTCGGCGAAGAAGCTCTCGATGAGGAGGTCGGAGCGGATCAGGGTGCCGTCGAGGTCGACCACCAGGGGCAGGCCCAGTGCAGGGCTTTCCGGCGCGACGCTGCGCGGGCCGTCCACGGCGGCGGGGCCGTCATGGGGGCCGTCCTGAACGAGGGACCGTTCGAGCATGCGCTAGACCTCGAAGCGTGCGGCGCGCGCGGCGGCGGCGGCCATCGGGACGGAGGGAACCACAGCGAAGAAAATCATGGCATTCCGGCCTCCATTCGCGGCGCCGCCGTGAGGCAGGCCGGCGCGATCCCGTAGAGGGTCAGGGCCGTGCCGTCGAAGGGGAGATCCGGCCGGATGGTCCGCTCCGGCACGGCGCAGCGGGCCAGGGTCCCGTCGGCGTAGCCGCCGCGCCGCCCGCCGGACTCCGAGAACAGGGTCGGGAAATCGACGAGATAGCGGATGCCCCGGTCGGCGAGGTAGGGGGCGAGGCGCCCCTGCACCACGGCCGGATAGACGTCGTCGTTGACGAGGCCGTCGAGGTTCGTCACCGGGCGCGCGGCGAAATAGGCGACGATGCCGGCGTTCCAGGCCGCCACCGGGGCGAGGCCGGGCTCGCCGCGGAGCATCAACCCCGCCTCCATGGTGGCGACCTGCCACGGCCACGGCGGGTTGGCGACCCGCCAGGCGCCCCCGGCGGCGTAGAGCCCGATGAGGAGCGGGACCGCCGCCCCGCGCAACGGAAGGTTCGCCGCGAGGCCGGCGGCCAGGACGGCGACGGCGGAAAACAGCGTCGCGGCGTACCAGTACTGCACCGCCCCGTTGAGGCTGTAGACGGCGACGTAGGCGAGGACCGCCGCGAGGGAGCCGAGGCTGAGGGGATGGTCGAGGAGGGCGCGCAGGCGCCCGCGCAGGGCGATCCAGGCGGCGAGGCCGGCGAGGATCACGGGGACGAGGACCCGCGGCAGGCCGTAGGGGCCGAACAGCTCGACCACCCGCGCCACGCCCGGCCACGGGGTGTAGCCCGACACCGATGCCCAGAAATGCTTGATGCTGGCGCTGCGCTGCACGAAGCCACCGGTGAAGTGGTGGGTGTGCAGGGTCACGAGGCCGATGCCGATGAGGGCGCCGAGGCACAGCATCGCGGGCACGCGGAGGGCGGGCCAGCGCCGGTGCCGGAGGGCGTGCGCGGCGAACCCGGCGAGGAGCGCGAACGGCAGCACGGCGTAGTCCGACCGGGCGAGGACGCCGACGATCCCCGTGGCGACGGCCGCGGCCATGAGTGCCGGGGTGGCGTCGCCCCGTGCCGCCCCGGCGGCGAGCCGGTACGACAGGGCGGAGGCGGCGATGACGAGGCAGGATTCCATGGGGAAGCCGACGAGGTGCAGCCCCCCCGCCGACAGGGCGACGAGGACGACGCCGAGTCCGCCCCCGCCGAACGTGTCCCGGGCCGCCCGGGCCAGCCAGAGCACGGCCGCCGCCATCAGACCGGCATTGACGAGGGCGACGAAGACGTAGGTCTCGACGAAGCCGATCCCGGGGGCGATCCGGTAGAGGCCGGCGAGGCCGTAGGCGAA
>NZ_LMMU01000001.1:842500-2211552 GCF_001422375.1 Methylobacterium sp. Leaf99
CCCCGGCTTCCTGGCCGCGCCCAGCCGCCGTGTTTCCAGCCCCGTGAAGATCGCCATCATCGCGCATCTCAAGTTCCCGATCGCCCAGCCCTTCTCGGGCGGCCTCGAGATGCACACGCACTTCCTCGCCAGCGCCCTGCGGGCGCGCGGCCATTCGGTGACACTCTACGCGTCGGAGGGCTCGCAGGCCGACCTCGGCCTCGTCGCGGTGTGCCCGCCCACCGGTACTGCCTTCGACGCGGCGTCGGCCCTGGCGATCGACCGCCTCGAAGGTCAGGCCTACGAGACCATCATGGACGCCGTCGCCCGGGGCGGCTTCGACATCGTCCACAACAACAGTCTCCATCCCCTGCCCCTGCTGCGCGCGCCCGAGATCGGGGCCACGATGGTGACGGCCCTTCATACGCCGCCGTTCGAGCCCTTCTGCGAGGGCGTGCGGGCGCGGGCCTACGACATGACCTTCGCGGCCGTGTCGGATTCCCTGGCGGCGGAGTGGTGCGACGTGATCCCCCGGCCGCTGCTCATCGGCAACGGGATCGACCTCGACGCCTTCGCCTTCAATCCCCGGCCCAAGGACCCGCCCCACGCCATCTGGACCGGGCGCCTCGTTCCCGAGAAGGGGCCGCACCTGGCCATCGACGCGGCCCGCGCCGCCGGCCTGCCCCTCGTCTTCGCCGGCCCGCGTAGCGATCCGGCCTATTGGGACAGCATGATCGCCCCGCGCCTCGGCCCGGACGTGACCTATCTCGGCCACCTCTCCCATGCCGACCTCGCCCGTCGCGTCGGTGAGGCCCACGTCACCCTGTGCAGCCCGCGCTGGGAGGAACCGTTCGGCCTGGTGGTGGCCGAATCCCTCGCCTGCGGCACGCCCGTGGCGGCCTTCGGGCGTGGCGCGATCCCCGACATCCTCGACGGATCGTGCGGCGTGCTGGCGAAGGCCGACGATGTCGCCGACCTCGGCCGGGCCGTCGCCGAGGCCATCGGCCTGGAGCGTCAGGCCTGCCGGCGCCGGGCCGAGCAGCTGTTCGACGCCAACATCATGACCGATCGCTACGAGGCGCTGTACGCGGAGGAAATCCGCCTGGCCGCGCCGAGCCCGCTGCGCGCCCACCTCCTCGACGAGGCCTGAGTCGGTGTTGGCCGATCCCGGAGCCCTGTCGCGGGCCGTCGTCTGCGTGCCCGCCCGCAACGAGGCCGCGATCCTGTCCCGGCTGATCCGATCCCTCGACGCGCAGGCGGGCGCCGGCCCGGAGACCCCGCTGCGGGTGCTGGTGCTCGCCAACAACTGTACCGATGAGACCGTCCCGGCCCTGCGCGCCCTGGAGCGCGACGGCATCGGGGGGAACCTTCGCCTGCGGGTGGTGGAGGCGCGGATCGCACCGCCGGAGGCCCATGTCGGCACCGCCCGGCGGATGGCCCTGGACGCCGGAATTGCCTGGCTCCGTGACGAGGGCGTCGTCGACGGCGTCCTCCTCAGCACCGATGCCGACGCCGTCGCCCTGTCCGGCTGGGCGCTCGCCAACCTGCGGGCGCTCGAGGGCGCCGACCTCGTCGGCGGCCGCCTGGTCATCGATCCCGAGGCCGAACGCCCCGATCCGGACCTGGCCGATCTCCATGCCCGGATCGAGCGCTACTGGGTCGGCGTGCGCGCCCTGGAAGATCTCATCGACCCGCCGCCGCACGATCCGGCGCCGCGCCACGGCGACCACGTCGCGGCGAGTCTGGCCCTCCGCGTCGATCTCTACGAATCCGTCGGCGGCCTGCCGGCCCTGGCCTGCGGCGAGGACAACGCCCTGGTCTCCCTTGTCCGCCGAGCCGGCGGGCGGGTGCGCCATTGTCCGGCCGTCTCCATCGCTGTCTCCGACCGGGCCGCCGGGCGGGTGGAGGGCGGCATGGCCACGGAGATGCTGCGCCGATCCCGCGTCGCCGGGGGCCACGAGAGCTACCGCCTTCCGCCGGCGGATCACTGGCGCGCTCTGATCGAGCGCCGCCGCGACTGGCGTCTCGCCTGGGAGGCCGGGCCGGACTGGCCCGCCGCCCTGCGCCGCCTCGGGATCGACGCAGGGATTGTCGGGGCGATGGTCGCCGAGGTCGCGGACGAGCCGTGCCCCAACGCCATCGCGTTCGTCGAACGCCTCGCGGCGCGGGTCGGGGAGCCCGGCCCGGAGCCGGCCCCCCAGCCCCTCGACGACGTGCTCGCCGACCTCGAAGCCCTGCGGCTGAAGCTGGCCCGGCGGGGCGGAGACCTCGCCATGGCGGCGCCGGCGGCATGATCGAACACCGGGCATGATCGGACACCGGGCATGACCCGCCGGCCCATCGGCTACTATGTCCATCATCAGGGCGCCGGGCACGTGGCGCGGGCGCGCCTTATCGCCCGTGCCCTCGACCGGCCCTGCACCCTCCTCGGCACGTTCCACGCGGTGGATCCCGGCGTCGCGTCGGTCCTCGACCTGCCCGACGACCGCATCGGCGAAGGCTTCGACGGGCGCGACCATGCGGCGACCCGACCCCTGGCGTTCCACTACGCGCCCCTCGGCATCGACGGACTTCGCGGCCGCATGGCGCGGATCGCCGCCTGGGCGGCGGCCGCCGATCCCGTCCTCATCGTCGTCGACGTGTCCGTGGAAATCGCCCTGTTCGCCCGGCTCCTGTCGGTTCCGACTCTGGTGGTGCGGCTCCCCGGCGATCGCACGGACGCCCCCCACCTCGAGGCGTTCCGCGGCGCGGAGCGCCTGCTGGCGTTCTTCCCCGAAACCCTCGACGGCGGGGCGAACCCCGACTGGGTCCGGGCCAAGACCGAGCATGTCGGCTTCCTCGCCGCCGAACCGACGGGCGACCGACCGGCGGAGGACGGCTCCCTCGTCGTCGTCTACGGACGCGGCGGGGCGGGTGGACACGGTGCCGATCTCGCGGCGGCGGCGCGCGCGGTGCCGGAGCGGCAGTGGCATGTCCTCGGCCCCGTCGCGGACGTGCCAAGCGCGATGCCGGCGAATCTCCACCTGCACGGCTGGGTCGGCGAGATCGGTCCCCACCTCGACCGGGCCGCCCTGGTGATCGGCGCTGGCGGCGACGGCCTCGTCTCGGGCGTCGTCGCGCGGGCCAAGCGCTTCGTCTGCATCCCCGAGCCGCGGGCTTTCGACGAGCAGGTCGCCACCGCGCGGGCGCTGGCGGCGCTGGGGGCGGCGATCCACCGCCCAGCCTGGGGACCACCGGAGGAGTGGCCCGCCCTGGTCCGGGCCGGCCTCGCCCTCAACCCGGCACGGATCGCGTCCCTCGGCCGGGGCGACGCCGCGGGGCGCGCCGCCCGCCTGATCGGCGCCATGGCCGATGGGCTCGACCCCGGGGACCGGGCGCCGCGATGCGTCGGGTGACGCGCTCGGTTGAAGCTCGGTGAACCTGTCGGATCGGTGCCCATGGACGGGAACGCGGCACCGCTCCGGCCCCGAACCGTCGCACGCCTGCCCTTCGACGCCCCGAACGGCCGCCCATCGGCGCCCGGCGTCGATTCCTTGCCCTGCATCCGGCACCATCGCCGCCGGTACGGCGTTGCGTCGGTCTTGGCCATGGTCGGCTTGGCGATAGAGGAGTGCGTGCGTGGCGGGATCGGCTTGGATATGGGCCCTCAAGGGAGCCGGGTGGCTCCTCGTAGCCGCGACCCTGATCCCGTTCATGCGCAGCGACGCCGGCTTCGTCCGGACCTTCGACTTCCCGCGCCTGCAGGTGGCGGTGGGAATCCTCCCCGTGCTCGCCTTGCTCCTCATGTTCGGCCGCGACCGGACGGGGCTCGCGCTCCTCGTCGCGCTGGCCGCCTGCCTCGCCTACCAGCTCCACAAGATCCGCCCGTTCACGCCGCTCCACGCACCGCAGGCCGTGGCGGCCACGGACGCCGAGTGCCGGGTCGACGCCCGGGTGTCGGTCCTCATCGCCAATGTCCTGCAGGACAACGACGACCACGAAAGCCTGCTGCGCCTCGTGGCGCGGCACGATCCCGACCTCATCCTCGTGCTCGAAACGGATGCGCACTGGCGCGACGCGTTGAGCCCCCTGACGGCGCGCTACCCCCATCGGGTCGAGCAGGCCCAGCCCAACACCTACGGGCTGCTGTTCTACGCCAAGCTGCCCCTCGAGAACCCGGAGGTCCGGTTCCTCCTCGAGGACGACGTGCCGTCGATCCGCACGGGCGTGGTCCTACCGTCGGGCGAGCGCTTCACGTTCTACGGCGTGCATCCGCGCCCGCCCCATCCCGGCCAGAGTTCCGCCCCGCGCGACGCCGAACTGGTGATGATCGCCCGCGAGGTCCGCGAAGCGAACGGACCCGCCGTGGTGGCGGGCGACCTCAACGACGTCGCCTGGTCGCGCACCACCACCTTGTTCCAGCAGATCAGCGGCCTCCTCGACCCCCGCATCGGCCGGGGCCTCTACCCGACCTTCAACGCGAAGTGGCCGCTCCTGCGCTGGCCCCTCGACCACGTGTTCTTCAGCGACGATTTCCTCCTCGGCCACCTCGAGCGGCTGCCGTATATCGGCTCCGATCACTTCCCGATCCTCATCTCCCTGTGCCGCTCCGACACCGCCCCGAAGGTGCAGGACGCCCCCGAGGCGACCGCCGCGGACATGAAGGCCGGGCGCGAGGCCATCGAGGCGGTGAAGTAGGAGCCGACGGCTTGATCTCCCCGGCCACATCGGTGATGCCGGAGCCCGTCTTCGCCCGATCCACGAGGCCCCCATGAACGTCGAAGCGTTCCTCGCCGCCGCCGGGCGCCTGCCCGTCGCCCCCCTCGATACCCTGGTGGGGACCAAGGGCCTCGTGGTGGTCGCCCCCCATCCCGACGACGAGAGTCTCGGCTGCGGCGGCCTCATCGCCGAGGCCCGGCGCCTCGGGCGTGCGGTTCGCCTCGTGGTGGTCACGGACGGGTGCGGCTCGCACACCCATTCCGCCCTCTACCCGCCCGAGCGGCTGCGGGCGCTCCGCGAGGACGAGACCCGCGCGGCGGTGGCGGAACTCGGCCTCGCGCCCGAGGACGTGCGCTTCCTGCGCCTGCCCGACGCCCATGCGCCGAGCGCCGGCCCGCAGGCCGAGGCCGCCGCCGCCGCGATCCTCGACGAGGCGGAGGCCTGCGACGCCGGCGCGGTCTTCGTCACCTGGGGCCACGACCCCCACTGCGATCACAAGGCCTCGGCCGCCATCGTCGGACTGGCGCAGGCCCTGCGGCCGGCGCTCCCCGCCTTCGCCTATCCGGTCTGGGGCTGGACCCTGCCGCCGGGGACGGAGGTCGGCGACGCCCCGGAGGGCTACCGCCTCGACGTCTCGGCGCACCGGCCGGCGAAGGCGAAGGCCGTGGCGGCCCACCGCTCGCAGACCACGGACCTCATCCACGACGATCCCACGGGCTTTCGCCTCGCCCCCGAGATGCTGGCGCATTTCCAGGGGCCGCACGAGATCTTCCTCCGCATGAAGCCGGTCCCGGGGGCGTCCCGGCCGTGAGCGCCAGCGTCATTACCCTCAACAAGGGCCGCGACGCCCACCTCGCCCGCCTCCTCGAAGGGCTGGCGAAGGGACCGATCCCGCGCGAGTGCATCGTGGTCGAGATGGGGGCCGAGCCCCCTCCCCTGCCGGATTACGGTTTTTCCGTTTGCCGCGTCGTCCTCGATCTGCCGGGTTTGCCGCTTGCCAAAGCCCGCAACGCCGGACGCCGCGCGGCCTCGGGCGAACACCTCGTCTACCTCGACGTCGACTGTATCCCCTCGGCCGATCTGGTGGACAGCCTCGACGACGATCTCGCCCAGGCCGACGGCCTCGTCTGCTGCGAGGTGCGCTACCTGCCGGCCGGCGCCGTCGCGGACGGCTGGACGCAAGGCCGCTTGCACGAAGCCGGCCAGCGACACCCGGTCCGGGTATTCCCCAGGTCGGGCCTCGAACCCACCAACAATCCGGGCCTGTTCTGGTCCCTCGCCTTCGGCGTGCGCGCCGCCACCTTCGACCGCCTCGGCGGCTTCGACGAGGCCTTCGACGGCTACGGCGCCGAGGACACCGACCTCGCCTTCCGCGCCGCCGCCGCCGGGGTGCCGGTGCTGCTCACCGCCCGCGGCGAGGCCTACCACCAGCATCACGCCGCCTGCGACCCGCCGCTCCAGCACTTTGACAGCATCGTCGCGAACGCCCGCCGCTTCCACGCCCGCCACGGCCTCTGGCCCATGGACGGCTGGCTCGACGCCTTCGCGCGCCGCGGCCACGTTTCTTCGGAGTGGCGCGCCGACGGCTTGACCGTGCTGCGCGCGCCCTCCCCCGCCGAGATCGCGGCGGCGCGGGTGGCGTCGGAGAGCCCGTTTTGAAGGGGCCCTCAGCGGTCGCGTAATCTGAAGCGGGTCCGGACACGTCTGCTTTCTGGCAGTCCAATCGAATTGGCTCCAGTGAGCGATAGCGGCCGGACGCGGGTCGGTGGGTTTCGGCCAGAACCTGACTTGAGCGGCCGCCCATTCAGAACCGATCGAATGGCACAAATCGACCCGACCTCGCCGTTCCACCGCTTCTCGCGGCTGCCGAATAGCCGTCGGAGTGCCGCGTGGCGAGACGACCACGCTGCCGTCGTCGGAAACCGCGACGGCGACCGAACGGACCAAGTCATGTCTCCACCCAACGCAAGGCGTCGATCAGGGCACGAAGCGCCGGTGTCGCCTGCTGGCCCGGATGGTAGAGGTGGTAACCGGGAAAGGGCGTGCACCAGTCCTTCAGAACCTGCACGAGGTGACCCGCCGCGATGTCGGCGGCCGCATCCTCCTCCAGCATGTAGCCGAGTCCGGCACCGGCCCGCACGGCGGCCCCTGCCAGGGCCGCATCGTCGACGGTGAGTTGACCACCCACGCGAACGCGCACGTCCCGGCCGTCGCGGGCGAACTCCCACGGCAGCAATCCACCGCCGCCGACCAGCCGGTAGTTTACGCAGTTGTGCGCCTCCAGGTCGGCCGGCGTCCCGGGCCGGGGATGGCGGGCGAAGTAGGCGGGTGTGCCGACTACGACCGTGCGCAGGTCCGGCCCCAGGCGCACGGCCACCATGTCGCGCTCCACCGTCTCGCCGAAGCGGATTCCGGCATCGAACCGATCCGCGACGATGTCGGTCAGGCGATCGTCGATGACGACCTCGACGGAGACGGCCGGATGATCGAGGAGGAAGCGCGGCAGGACCGGGTCGAGGACGTGGCGCGCGGCCGAGGAGAAGGTTGTCAGCCGCAACGCGCCGGATGGCTCGCCGCGCCAGTCGGCGAGCGCCGCAAGCCCGCTTTCGACCTCCGCCAGCGCCGGGGCCAGCGACCGCATGAGCCGCTCGCCCGCCGGCGTCGGAGCGACGCTGCGCGTGGTGCGCGCGAGCAGCCGAACCCCGAGCCGTTCCTCCAGCCCCCGCACGGCATGGCTGAGCGCTGACGGGGACAGGCCGAGTTCGGCCGCCGCACGCGTGAAGCTGCGGGTGCGCGCCACCCTTGCGAAGGCCGCCAGATCGTCGAGTGTGGCCCGTCGCATTCCTGAAACCCGCTCATAAGCCCATGCCGATGATAGGGGCTAATTCGCCACGAAGAGCGGCGCTATCCTGCGTGAAATCAGCAGGGATATGCAACAATGGATCTCACGCAATACCGCACGCTCGGCCGCTCGGGCCTTGCGGTCAGTCCGCTCGCCCTGGGCACCATGACCTTCGGCACGGCGCGCTGGGGGCTGGACGAGGCCGGCAGCCGCGCCGTGTTCGACGCCTATCTGGAGCGGGGCGGCAACTTCGTGGACACGGCCGACGTGTACGCGGGTGGCACGGGCGAGGCGATGCTCGGGCGCTTTGTCAGCGAGCGCGGTTTGCGCGACCGGATCGTCCTTGCGACCAAGTCGGGGTTCGCCACGGGCAACGGGCCGCACGCGGGCGGCAACGGTGCCAAGCACGTCCACGCGGCGCTGGAAGGCTCCCTGCGCCGCCTGCAGACCGACTACGTCGATCTCTACTGGGTGCATGTCTGGGACGGGGTCACGCCGGCCGAGGAGTTGCTGGAGACCATGGCCGGTCTCGTGCGCGCCGGGAAGATTCGCTATTGGGGCTTGTCGAACACGCCCGCCTGGTACGTCGCCAAGCTCGCGACGCTGGCTGCCCTGCGTGGGCTGCCGGGGCCGATCGCGCTGCAGTACTTCTACGCGCTCGTGAACCGAGAGGTGGAGGACGAGCACATCCCCCTCGCCGCCGAGTTCGGCTTGGGGCTGGTGCCGTGGTCGCCGCTCGCCTACGGGCTGCTGAGCGGCAAATATGACCGCGCGGCCGTGGAGGCGGCGGGTCCGCGTAAGGGCGGCCTGCCGAAGGATGCGGCGCAGTCTGGCGCGATGCGGTCCGCCGACGACAAACGGCTCGACGGGGCCAATCCGTTCGGCGATAGCCTGTTCACGCCGCGCAACTGGACCATCGTCGAAGGGGTGCGCCGGGTGGCGGAAGACATCGGGCAATCGCCGGCCCGCGTCGCGCTCGCCTGGGTGATCGGACGATCTGCGGTGGCCTCGACGCTGATGGGCGTGAGCCGGCCGGCGCAGGTGGTCGACAACATCGCCGCCCTCGATGTCGTGCTTTCTGCGGAGCATCGCGCAGCGCTGGATGCCATCAGCGCGCCGGCGGAGCCGCGCCTGATCTACGGCCTGTCACGACCGCCGTTGCGGCAGTCCGTCGTGTTCGGCGGCGCGCGTGTTCAGGCCCCGGGCGAGATGGCCGGAGGATAACTCTGCCTCGCCCGCCCGGTCCCGGGCGTACCCAGCTTTTATGAAGGCGACGCGCGAGCATCCGTCGGTGCAGACGTCCGGCTTCATGGACATGCAACCGAAAACCGGACGGGCAGAAGGCCAGCCCTTACGGTCATTCGGTTTAACACTGACACGTCGACCTTGGAACGGAGATCGCGCGGCCTCCTACGACCACAACGGGCGCAACCCGGCCAAGCGTTGCCATTGTTCCGCTTACCCAACCTGCTAGGCACGATTCGCGCTGCGCCGTCCGAAGCCGGCCGCCAGGAGTCTCGTCGTGCCGCCCCACTTTCCCGACACCGTCATCGCCATCCCGGTCCGCAACGAGGCCGAGCGGATCGAGGCGTGTCTCCGAGCCATCGACGCCCAAACGGACGTGGCCCCCGGCAGCCTCGGTCTCGTGCTGTTCCTGAACAACTGCACCGACGGCACTCAGGCGATCGTCGAGGCCCTGCGCCCGACCCTGTCCGTGCCGATGCGGGTCACCCACGTGGAATTCGCCGAAGCCCAGGCGGGATGGGCCCGGCGCGAGGCCATGAACGCCGCCGTCGAGTGGATCGGCCCGGTGGCGGCCGGCGGCACGATCCTGTCCACGGATGCCGACAGCCGGGTGCCGCCGGACTGGGTCGCGCGCAACCGCGCGGCTCTGCGCGCCGGAGCGGATGCCGTGGCCGGGCGGATCGAGCTCGATGCCGGCGAGGCCGCCCTGCTGCCCCCCTCCCTCCACGAACGCGGCCGCCTGGAGGATGCCTACAGCGCCGTGCTGACGGAGATCGAGGCGCGCCTCGACCCCGATCCGTACGATCCGTGGCCGTGCCACCGCACCACCATCGGCGCGACCCTGGCGGTGACCCGCGACGCCTACGTGGCGGTGGGCGGCATGCCGGCCATCGCGCTCGGAGAGGACGGCGCCTTCGTGGCCGCCCTCCTGCGCCAGGGATTTCACGTCCGCCACGACCCCAACGTGGTGGTGACGGTGTCGGGCCGCCTCGTCGGCCGGGCGCCCGGCGGCGTCGCCGACACCATCCGAGCCCGCTGCGAGAAGCCCGACAGCCTGTGCGACGCCCGCCTCGAAGCGGTGCCGCGCGCCGTGTTCCGCTACCTGTGCCGGCGCCGCCTGCGGCGCCTCCACGCCGAGGGCCGGCTTGCGGTCACCCGCGGCTGGGCCCGGTTCCTGAAGATCCCCGAGTCCGACGCCGCCCGGATCGCCGCCCTGCCGCTCCCCGGCCTCGCCGTGGCGGAAGCCGAGCGGGTCAGCCCGCGCCTCGTCTACCGGCCGCTGGGGCCGTTCGAGCTGGCCCGCCACATCCGCTTCGCCGCGATGGCCCTGGTACCGATCCGGGCGCTGACCGGACTCGCCAACCGGCGCGGCCCAGCCCCGACGCAGCGTCGCGTCGCGGCGAAGCGCGAGGTCCCTACCGGCCCTTGAGGAACGCCTCGGCCGTCCGCAAGCTGAGCGCCATGATGGTGAGCGCCGGGTTGGCCGAGAGCGAGCTCGGGAAGGTCGAGCCGTCGCTGATCCACAGGTTCGGCACCTCGAAGCTGCGGCCGAAAGGATCGACCACGGCGGTGTCGCCGTCCCGCCCCATGCGGCAGGTGCCGATGGTGTGGGCCACCCGCTCGAGCACCCAGACGTCGGTGGCGCCGGCCGCCTCCCAGATGGCCGTCATGGTCCGGGTGGCGTGGGCGTTGAGGCGATCCTCGTTGGTGCCGTAGCCGAAGCTGATATGGGCTTTCGGCACCCCGAAGGCGTCGACCTCGTCGGACAGGGTAAGGACGTTGGCATCGCACGGCAGGGTCTCGCCGTTGATGCCGATGCCGGCGATGTGGTTGTAGCGCCCGAGGTAGTCGGTCAGGGCCTGCCCCCACAGGCCGCGCCCCCGTGCCACCGAATTGCCGAAGGTGAGCGGCACCACGCCGAGACTCTGCAAGAGGTAGCCGCCCGCGAAGTCCGCGTCGCCCGGCCGCACCATGTCCTCGCTGATGATCGAGGACGGGTAGCCCCGGTTCATCCGGACCTCGCCGTCGAAGGTGCCCCAGACCTGGGTCGCGACGTGGCCCATGTAGTTGCGCCCGACCTGTCCGCTGCCGTTGGCGAGGCCGAGATGGAGCAGGAGGCGGGGCGTCTCCACCGCGCCGGCGCACAGGAACACCGCGGCGCATCGTTGCCGATGCTCCGTTCCGTCGTGCCGGTATGTGACGGCCGTGATCCGTCCCATCCCGTCGCGCGCCGTTCCGTGGACGCGGCACATGGAACGGATTTCGGCCCCGTGCGCGACGGCGAGCGGCAGGTAGGTCACGTCCATGCTGGTCTTGGCACCGTTGCGGCAGCCCTGATGGCAGAACCCGCAATTGATGCAGGCGTTTCGGGTTCCACCCCCCTCCTGGGCGAAGTCCCGCGACACCACCGCCGCCGGCGCATCGGTGGCGCGGATGCCCAATTCCTCGCAGGCCCGTGCCATGATCCGCGCGGGACCGTTGCGCGGAACCGGCGCCAGGGGGTAGCGCCGCTGCGCGTCCCATGGGTAGGATCGCGGACCCGAGACCCCGATAAACCCTTCCACACGCTCATAAAACGGCTTCAGCTCGGCGTAGTCGACGGGCCAGTCGATCCCCTCCCCCGTCTCCGTCCGGAGCTTGAGATCGCGCTGGTCGGCCCGGGGCGTGAACGCCCCCCAGTGCAGGGTCGAGCCGCCGACCCCCGTGCCGCTGTTGTTGGCCCCGAACGCCTCCGGGGTGGAGCCGCCGCTGAGGCGCTCGTCCGTCCAGTAGATCTCGTCGGCCAGGGTCTCGTCGAAGGCGAACCGCGCCGGATCGAAGTTCGGCCCCGCCTCCAGGGCGACGACCTTCAGGCCGGCCGCGGCCAGTTGCGCGAGGAGCGGCGCGCCCCCCGCCCCGGTGCCGATGACCACGGCATCGACCACCTCGTCGGTGGCGTAGCGGTGCATTGAGTCGAGATTCATCGGACGTCCGTCCCCTGAGCGGTGGGTTCCCAGGGCTCCCGGGCGTCGATCCCGAGTTCGGTGAACCCGGGCAAATGGTCGATGGTGTCGCCCCCCGCGCCGATGCCGCTGAAGCCGAGGCGTGCCAGGGCCGCCGGATGGGCGAGGTAGGTCCGCACCACGTCGCCGCGCAGATCCTCGAACCACAGCTTCATCTGCGGACCATCGAGGTCCCCATCGGCGGTCGGCAATTCGCCCTCCGCGACGGCCTTCAGCAAAGCGTCCTGGACCGGTGCCTGGAGAGCGAGGAACCCGACCGCATGGGCGGCCGAGGCGGCCAAGTCGAGGGTGCGCAGGGCCGCCGCGTAGGCGTCGGGGTCGGGTGGCAACTTCGCAAATCGCCACCCATCGCCCGTTCCGCTCGCCAGACGCGCCTCGATGCGGGCCCCGATGTCGATGCGGGGTTCCCCTAGCTGTGGCAGCACCCGATCGATCACCGCCCGCAGGAGCGCGAGTTCGACGGCGTCGAGGGCTTTCGGGCAATAGGCGGGATCGTCCGGATTGGCCCGTGTCTCCAGAGCCGCACGCAGGCGGCCGTTCACGCGCGGCGAGGCAATGAGGGCTTCATACGCCTCCGGGACCGGCACCGGCACCGGAACGGGCCCCTTCAGCTTCGCCATCGCATTGCGGACCAGATCGGCCACGGCTTCCGGCCGTTCGAGGGGCAGCAGATGGCCAGCCCCGTCGAGCACGATGTGCCGTGCATCAGCAAGGTGGGGCAGCATCAGGCAGACCTGCGCGGCGGCGCCGAGATCGGCATCCTCGGAGCCGCTGAGCACCAGGGCCGGGCACCGCAGCACACCGATGCGCCGCCTCCAGTCCTCTCGGCTGCCCGCCTCGAGCCATGCGGTCCAGGCCCTCGGCTCGGCCCGCAGCACATCGGCCACGGCGTTTGACCTGTCGGGCTCCCCGAGGGGAACACCGGTGTTCTGGTCGATGAAATCGCCGGCCTCGATGCGCCGTGTGTCCGCGTCGGCGGAGATCCAGGCCATCATCTCCCGGCGCTTGTCGTCTGACATGGGCTCGGGGCTGGGCGGTGAGCCCGCGAGGAGGATGAGGCCACCAAAGCCCGCGAGGGCTGGATCGCCATCTTCCGCCCGGCGGGCGAGGGCGAGGGCGACTTTTGCCCCCATGCTGTGCCCGGCGATCCACAGATGCGCCGGAGCCAGGGCGGCGATCCGCCCGGCGATGTGATCGGCCATGGCGGCAACGGAAGTACCGGGCACATCCGCCGCGTCGCCGAATCCCGGCAGGTCGAGGGGGACACAGGTCGCGGCCGCGCCGAGGTGTCGCGCCATGCGCTCCCATTCGCGCGCGGAACCGCCGAGGAAATGCAGGCAGACGAGGGTGGGTGGTGGGGCGGATGAAGTATGCGGCATGAAGGCGACATCGCCCTGTGCGGCGCCGCTTCAAGCGGCAGCCCCCGCGACCGCTCGCAGCACCCCGCGGGAGCAATCCGACCGCTCACGAGAGCGTCATCGCCGGCAAGCCACCCGGCCGCCCCACGCCCCCGTAGTTTTATGAACACGGGCCGTGCCTCGGCGGCCGCGTTCGCTTACCTTCAGGCCCATGACAGACCCAATCAACTCCCGCCCGGACCCACGTCCAACCCGCGACCGGCCGGACGACGATCCCTATCTCTGGCTCGAAGAGGTCGACGGCGCGGCAGCCCTGGACTGGGTCGAGGCGCAGAACGCCGACACCCTGGCGCGCTTCGCCGATGCCGCGTTCGCCCACGATCGCGAGACCGCCCGGGCGCTCATGGACCGGCCGGACCGCATCGCCATGGTGCGCCGACGGGGTGACCATTTCTACAATTACTGGAAGGATGCCGAGCATCCCCGCGGCCTGTGGCGCCGGACCACCGAGGACGATTACCGCGCCGGGACGCCCGACTGGGACGTCCTGCTGGACCTCGACACCCTGGCGGCGGCCGAGGGCGAGGATTGGGTCTGGGCCGGAGCCGACCTGATTCCCCAAACCCGCGACCGGGCCCTGCTGAAGCTCAGCCGGGGCGGCGGCGACGCCACGGTCCTGCGGGAGTTCGACATGACCGCCCGGGTCTTCGTCGGCGACGGCTTCGTCCTGCCGGAGGCGAAGGGCGGGGCGTCCTGGCTCGACCGCGACACCCTGCTCCTGTCGAGCGCCCTCGGCGAGGGCATGGCCACCCGCGCCGGCTATCCCCGCACGGTGCGCCTGTGGACGCGCGGGACCGATCCGAAGGCGGCAAAAATCCTGTTCGAGACCGCAGCGGACAACATGGGCGTCTGGGCCGGCGTCGAGCGACCGATGGGCGAGGAGCGCATCGTCATCGCCGAGCGCACCGGCTTCTTCGACGGGCATCTCCATCTGGCGCAACGCGACGGCGTCACGACCCGCCTCGATGTTCCGTCCGATGCCGAGATCCACCTCCACCATGACGGCCTCGCGGTTCAGCCGCGCACGCCGTGGAGCGTCGGGGGGCGTACCCATGCTCCCGACACGGTTCTGGCCATGGCCCTGCCGGATTTCCTCGCCGGAGGCCGGGACTTCGCCGTCCTGTGGGAGCCGAGCGAGCGGCGCGCCCTGCAGGACGTGTTCTGGTCGGGCAAGCGCCTGATCATCGGGGCCCTGGACAACCTGAGCCCGCGTTTCGGCCAGTGCGAACGGGGTCCGGCGGGCTGGAGCTACCGTCCCCTCCCCGGCCTGCCGGCCATCGGCACCGTGTCGGTCTGGCCCCTCGACGCGGAGCCGGACGAGGCCGACGGCGAACTCAGCGCCCTGGTGCAGGACCCGGTGACGCCCCCGACCCTGCTGGCGATTCCCCCCGCCCTGTCGAGCCCGACCGTCCTGCGGACTACGCCCGCGACCTTCGACGCCGCCGGCCTGCGGGTGACCCGGCACGAGGCGGTCTCGGCGGACGGTACGCGCATCCCCTATGTCCAGACCGGACCGGACGGCGTGACGGGCGACGCGCCCGTGCATCTCACCGCCTATGGCGGCTTCAAGGTCTCGGTCCTGCCGACCTATCAGGCGGTGATGGGCAAGCTCTGGCTGGAGCCGGGCGGCACCAGCGTGGTGGCCAATATCCGCGGCGGCGGCGAGTTCGGCACGGCCTGGCACGAGGCCGGACGGCGCGAAGGCAAGGCCCTGGCGCACGACGACTTCGCGGCCGTGGCGGCCGACCTCGTGGCGCGTGGCGTCACGCGACCAAACCGCATCGCCGCCGAGGGCGGATCGAACGGGGGCCTGCTCATCGCCAACATGCTGACGCACTACCCTGAGCGCTTCGGCGCCCTGTTCTGCACCATCCCGCTCATCGACATGCGGCGCTATACCAAGCTGCTCGCCGGGGCGAGCTGGATCGCCGAATACGGCGACCCGGACGATCCGGCCGATTGGGCGTTCCTCCAGGGCATCTCCGCCTATCACGCGGCGGAGGCCGGACGGCCCTACCCGCCGACCCTCATCGCCACGAGCCGCCGCGACGACCGCGTCCATCCCGGCCATGCCCGCAAGATGGCCGCCAAGCTTCAGGCGCTGGGCTACGGGACCGCGTTCTACGAGCCCGCCGCCGGGGGACACGGCTACGGCAACGACAGCACCCAGGCAGCGACCTTCATGGCCCTGGGCATCGGCTTCCTGCGCCGGTCCATCGGCTGGAATGCGCGAACGGTCTGATGGGTCGGTCCCCGGGCGCCGGTCGGCGCCCGGGGGAAAGGCTCACTGCCCGTCGATCCGGCTGCCGAGGAGCGCGATGGCCTTCTGGTAGACCGTGGCCGCGTTCCAGCCCTGGATCGCGGCGAAGTTCGGCTCGCCCGGCTGGTAGCCGGCGCCGCGCTGCCAACCATGCGCCTTGAGGAAATTCGCCGTTGCGTTCAAGGCGTTGGGGATGCTGTCGAGGCTGCCGCCGGTCCCGTAGTTCAGGACGCTTTTCGGCAGGAATTGGGTGTGGCCGACCTCGCCGTGGGCGGCGCCCCGGGTGGCGGGCGTGAGGATGCCGCGATCGACCAGGGTCAGGGCGGCGTTGAGCTGGTCGGTGAAGAAGGCCGAGCGGCGGCAATCGTAGGCGAGGGTCGCCACGGCCGACAGGGTGTTGACGTTGCCGCGCACGGCGCCGAACCCCGTCTCCATGCCCCAGATCGCCAGGAGCGGACCGGCGGGTACGCCGTAGCGCTGCTCGATGGAGGCGAACAGGGCCGCGTTCTGCTGCTTCAGGGCGCGTCCGCGGGAGACGATGGTGGTGCCGCCGCGCTTGGCGAGGAACTGATCGAGGCTGAGCTTGAAGCTCTTCTGACCGCGGTCGGCCGAGATGGTCGCCGTCGAGTAGGAGGTTCCCATCAGGGCGGCCAGGCTCTCGGCACTGGCCCGACCCCGCGCCTCGTCGGCGAAGTCGCGCTTCCAGGATTCGAAGCCCGACGCGGTGTTGCCGCAGGTCGCCGCCTGGGCCTGCCCCAGTAGACCGAGGAGGGCCGCGACGCACGCCGCACCGGAAAACTTGTGATACCCGCGTCTCGACATTCGAAAAACTCCTCACGACCCTGGGGCCGGCGATCGCGACCGATGCCGAACCCGTTCGGGCAACGCTCGGCCACCGGACGATGTCAACTCCAAGGCACCGGGGCACCTTGGCGGGGACGGGGGCGCTTTTTCGGCCCATTGTGGCGGGGAAGGCTCCCGGACGGCGGCGCGGTGAGGCGAAATCCCCGTTCCGCGCCCGGCAGCGCGGAACGGCGCATCCCCGCGTGGAACGGGGCCGCCGGTCCGTGCGGGGACGGCGCGCGCCGGTCCACCACCCCCCCGCGCCGGCGCGGCGTCCCGGCGCCGTCCCGGCGCGCGGCCGCCGCCATCGAACGCACGGACCACGGCCGCGTTGAGAGCCATGCTCGACCGTGACCGCCCCGACCCGACCCATGCCCGCCGCCTGCCCGGCGAGGCCGCCGACATCCGCCTCGGGGTCGGCCTCGCCGGGGCCAAGGACCACCCGGCCATCCGCGCCGCGGGCGCCCTCAGCGAGGTCGGCGCCTGGGAGGTGCTGTTCGCCGCGTCCGCCGCGATCTGGGCGACGGGGGCGGTGCGGGACGATCCCCGCCTGGCGGCGGCCGGCCGGCACATGCTCGGGGCCGGACTCCTGGCGAGCGCGGTGAAGACCACGATGAAGCGCCTCGTCCACCGCACCCGGCCCAACGTGCTGATGGAGACCGGCCTGTACGCCCGGGGCTGGTTCGGTCCCAACGACGGGCCGTGGCAGTCCTTCCCGTCCGGGCATGCCGCCGTGAGCGTCGCGGTGGCGCGGGCCGTCGCCCGCAACCGGCCGGGCGCACGGCACATCGCCCATGCGGCGGCGGGCGGCGTGGTGGCGGCGCAGGTCCTGCGCGGGGCGCATTTTCCGGCGGACGTGGTGGCCGGCGCCGTCATCGGCCTCGCCGCCGAAGCCGCCGTGAACCGCCTCGTCGGCCCGGTGCCGCGGGCGGCCGGACCCGCGCGCGACGGCTGACCCTCTCCCGCGGGAGGGTCGGTTCGGCACCGTCCGATGTGTGACACCCTTGCGACACCCGGCCCGCCGCGAACGGACCGGCGGGACGGAACCGGGCCCCCGGTCCGTCAACCCTGCGAGGGCTGGTTCGGCCGCGGCGCATTCCGTGCCGCGGACGGCCCTCGCGAGGCGACGCATGATCGGCAGAATCACCAAGGTCCAGCGCCGATTCGCGGCGGCTCTCCTCGGGAGCGTCGCGCTCCTGGCCCTGGGGTCGGGCGCGGCGCGGGCCGCCTCCGCGGCCCAGCCCGGCCAGACCATCGGCCTCCCCGTCGGGGCCCAGCTCCCCATCGGCCTCTACTTCGTGAACACTTCGAGCTTCGGCGTGCGGGATACGCGGCCCCTCGATTCCGAGTCCAACATCAACCTGCCGACCTTCCTGTGGGCGACGCCCTGGAGCCTGTTCGGCGCGCGGCTGAACCTGGTCGCCATCCAACCGGTCGTGGCCTCGAGCGTGCGCGGTGCGCCCTACCAGAGCGGCATCGGCGTGCCCCTCATGGCCGCCCAGCTCGCCTGGAAGCTCGGCGAGAATTTCGGCGTCAGCTACCTGTTCGGCGGCTACCACCCCGTCGAGACCCGGTTCGTGATCCAGAACGCCTCCCTGAGCCACCGCTTCGCCGCGACCTACTCGGGCGACGGCTGGAACCTCACGGCGAACCTGCTCTACGGCATCTACATCGACCCGATCTCGCCGCAGGGGGCGGTCTATCCCGACTATCTCAACCTCGACCTCACGGCGACGAAGAAGTTCGGCAAGTGGGAGATCGGCCCCGTCGCCTTCGGATCGACGGACCTGCCGACGCGGTTCCCCGGCTACCAACGCCAGGGCCAGGTCGCCGTGGGCGGCCTCGTCGGGTACAATTTCGGACCCGTGAACCTCCAGGCCTACGTCACGCAGGACGTGGTCGAGCGCAATTACGGCGGCCGGGAGACCCGCGGCTGGCTGCGCGTCATCGTGCCGATCTACAAGGAGACCACCAATTCGGCCGCCCCGTCCCCGTCGGTCACCGGTCCGGCCCGCCTCGCCGGACGGTGATCCGCCGCCGCGACGGGCTTTTCCGGGCGGCCCGCCTTCTTGCGGCAGGGCGATCGCCGAGGGGTGCTTGCGCTCGGGTCGGCCCTTGCCCGTTCGTACAGAGCGTCTGCGCGCATCCCCCTCTCCCCGCCTGCGGGGAGAGGGCCGCAGGCACCCCGTCGTGCCTGCGGCGAGCGCAGGCGAAGCCGAAGCGACGGTGAGGGGGCGATTCCGGAAGAGTCTCATCCGGATTCGCCCCCTCACCGTCGGCTGCCGCCTCGACGCGCTCCCCGCCAGGGGGGAGACGCGTCCCTAGAGTCTCATCCGGATTCGCCCCCTCACCGTCGGCTGCCGCCTCGACGCGCTCCCCGCCAGGGGGGAGACGCGTCCCTCTCCCCGCAGGCGGGGCGAGGGGATGCGCACGGGGGGCGGCGCTTCGTCGACAGCCCTTTCGGCAGCGGCTTCAGACCGTAATCATCCTCTGCGATGGCCCGGCCTGAAACGAGAGGCCCCCCATACGAGCCGTGAGCTGTCGGAAGGCCATCGCGCGGAGAGAACGCGCGCGCGTGACCGTCGACGGCCGAAGCGCGCGGGCAATGCGCCCATGTCCGGCGCGACCCGATTGCGAAACCGCGCACGAAACCTGCATTCCGCGATTCCGATCGGGGCCGGGATGTGCGAAAGTCTTCGTGGCGCGCACGAGACCATCCGCGGCATTTCGTCGGACCTGTCATGACGGGTGCACATATGTGAACGTCGCTCGGAGCGACAATGGACCGGCTGTGCTTGTGGTATTCCCTTAAGGCCTTCACGCCATAGCTGTGCCATGCGGACGCGTGGAACCAAGAGTTGCGCGCGCAATTGAAAATTGCGGATCGCACGGTTTCCCATCATGGCAAAGCGACGGCGCAAGCGCCGGAATACGATCGAAAGCCAGTCCATGGATGCCACCGCCCCTCACGGTTCCGCCGACCTCGACCGTCTCCGGGCAGTCCTCGACACCGCCTGCGTCGTCGGAACCTGGGGGTGGGATCATGTCCGCGCCGTCGTCGTCTACGACGAGGGGGCGGCGCAGATTCTCACGGGCAATCCCGACCTGGCCGGACGTGAGCTCAGCGGCCTGGGCGCCCTCGCCCTCGTCCACCCGGCCGACATGACCTGGCTCATGGAGCACATGCTCCGGGCCGTGCGCCTCGGCGGCGTGGTCCTGGCCGAGTACCGGGTGTTCGAGACGGACGGCACGGTGCGATGGCTGCTCAGCCGCGGGCGGACCTATCACGACGACGCCGGCCGGCCGCTCCGCTCGCACGGCATCCTCATCGACATCACCGAGATGCGCGACGGCGGCGAGCGCTACGTCCTCGGCACCCCGCCGCCGGCGGAGGATGCCCTGGCCCGGGCCGCGGACCTCGCCATCTCGCTGAAACAGGCGCTCAACGCCGACACCCCACCCGAGGTGACGGCGGCGGTCGATCTGCTCCTGCTCAACCTCGGCCGCGCCATCGCCCGAACCGCCGATCGCCGCTGGCATTGAGGGGTTTTTGCATCGGCCGATGGCGCGGGCGCCCTGCGCGGACGGACGGGGCATTTGCAGGTGAACCGCGACGGGCTTTCGCTCCTGTTTAGGCTGCGGGATTCACGCATCTCGCGGGAAGCGCGGGTCCCCTCTCCTTTCAGGAGAGGGGACCCGCGCTGCCGGAGCGTTGGGGGAATGCCATCACCCGCAAGCGCACCGCCCGACCGCGGAAGCCCCCGCGCCGCCGCGTCCGCTCAATCCAGGTAATCGCCGTACATCTCGACGTGACGCGCCAGCCCGAGGCCGTGTTCGCGCACGAGGCGCTCGGACAGGTCGGCGTCGCGGGCCTCGAGGGCCTCGATGATGGCCACGTGTTCCCTGATGGAATTGGCGGCGCGGTCGCCCTGGCGCAGGGCGGCGTTGCGGATGCCGCGCACGTGCATGAGCAGGTTGCTGGTGATGTCCCGGATCACGTCGCACTGGCCCAGCGAGATGATCTTCTGGTGGAAGCGGATGTTGGCGTCCGAATACTCGTCCATGTGGTCGGACGGGCGGCCCTCGTAGAATTCCGGGAAATGCTCGCGCAGGCAGGCCAGCTGCTCGTCCGTGGCCCGGGTGCAGGCGAGGCGCGCCGCCATGCTCTCCAGGGCCGACCAGGCCTGGATCATGGCGACGATCTCGCTCTTGGTCTTCTTGATCACGAACACGCCGCGCCGCGCCTCGAAGCGCACGAAGCCCTCCTGTTCGAGCACCGTCAGGGCCTCGCGCACGGGGGTGCGACTCACCCCGAGGTTCAGGGACAGCTTGCGCTCGTCCAGGCGGACTTCGTCCTTCTGGTCGTAGATGTTCATGTTGGTGATGGCTTCTTTGAGCGCATCGTAGGCCAGGGCGCGCAGGCTCGACGTGGCGACGATGGGTTTGACGTGAAACATCTCGGACTTCACCATCTTCGCACCGGAACACCTGGGACGGGCAACCTGGGACCGGCAGCTTGGCCCGATTGTCCATCGTCGTGACCATGGCAAATTCGACCTTGCGAGACAAGGACTTGCCCGGCGCCGGCGCGGGACTGTCCCGGACGGATGCGGGGGTTGCCCCCCTCTCCCGCCACGTGTTCGTGATCCGGCCGCCGCTGTCCTGAACCGGCTCCGGCGGACCCGCACCAGGGTCATCGGACACCCGTCGCTTGACGACTGGTATTTGGTATGCCAACTTTCTCGAACTGGCAAACAGCCAGGCCAGAACACTTCGCGACCCATCCGACGCCGACGCCATCGGCGCCCCGATCCCGCCCGCCACGGACCGCCCGGTTCGGTGCGGAGGGCTGCGCGAAGCCGGCCCGTGTTCGCATCCGGTCACCATAAGAACAGCCCCCAGGAGGAACCCCATGTCCGCAGCATTGGCCCCCAGCCTCGTCGACGACCACTCCGCCGTCGAGCCGGAGATCACGGACGGGTTCCACCTCGTCATCGACGCCCTCAAGCTCAACGACATCACCACCATCTACGGCGTGCCGGGCATTCCGATCACGGATCTCGGGCGCCTCGCCCAGGCCGCCGGCATGCGGGTGATCTCGTTCCGCCACGAGCAGCACGCGGGCAACGCCGCCGCCATCGCGGGCTTCCTCACCCAGAAGCCCGGCATCTGCCTGACGGTCTCGGCGCCCGGCTTCCTCAACGGCCTGACGGCGCTGGCCAACGCCACCACCAACTGCTTCCCGATGATCCTGATCTCGGGCTCGTCGGAGCGCGAGATCGTCGACCTGCAGCAGGGCGACTACGAGGAGATGGACCAGCTCGCCATCGCCAAGCCCCTGTGCAAGGCGGCGTTCCGGGTGCTGCACGCCGCCGATATCGGCATCGCCGTGGCCCGCGCCATCCGGGCGGCGGTCTCGGGCCGGCCCGGCGGCGTCTACCTCGACCTGCCGGCCAAGCTGTTCAGCCAGACCATGGACGCCGAGGCCGGGGCCAAGTCCCTGGTCAAGGTCATCGACGCGGCCCCCGCCCAGCTCCCCGCCCCCGACGCCGTCAAGCGCGCCCTGGACGTGCTCAGACAAGCCAAGCGCCCCCTCATCGTGCTCGGCAAGGGCGCCGCCTACGCCCAGGCCGACGACGCCATCCGCGACCTCGTCGAGCGCAGCGGCATTCCCTACGTGCCCATGAGCATGGCCAAGGGCCTGCTGCCCGACACCCACGCCCAGTCGGCGGGCGCGGCGCGCTCCCTCGTCCTCAAGGACGCCGACGTGGTCCTGCTGGTGGGTGCCCGCCTCAACTGGCTCCTGTCCCACGGCAAGGGCAAGACCTGGGGGGCGCCGGGCTCGAAGAAGTTCATCCAGATCGACATCGAGCCCCGCGAGATGGATTCCAACGTCGAGATCGTGGCGCCCGTGGTCGGCGACATCGCCTCCTGCGTCGCCGCGCTGCTGGACGGCATGGGCAAGGATTGGGCGGCCCCCCCCGCCGCCTGGACGGACGCGATTCAGGCCAAGCGCGACGAGAACCTCGCCAAGATGGCGAACAAGCTGCGCAAGAACGCCGCCCCCATGGACTTTCACGGGGCGCTCGGGGCGCTCAAGACCATCATCGCCGAGCGGCCCGACGCCATCCTGGTCAACGAGGGCGCCAACACCCTCGACCTCGCCCGCGGCATCATCGACATGCACAAGCCCCGCAAGCGCCTCGATGTCGGCACCTGGGGCATCATGGGCATCGGCATGGGCTACGCCATCGCGGCGGCCGTGGAGACCGGGCACCCGGTGCTCGCCGTCGAGGGCGACTCGGCCTTCGGCTTCTCCGGCATGGAGGTGGAGACCATCTGCCGGTACGAGCTGCCGATCTGCATCGTGGTGTTCAACAACAACGGCATCTACCGCGGCACCGACACCGACCCGACGGGCCGCGACCCGGCCACCACGGTCTTCGTCCGGGACGCGCGCTACGACCGGATGATGGAGGCCTTCGGCGGCGTCGGCGTCAGCGTGACGACGCCGGACGAACTCTCGCAGGCCGTGAACAAGGCGATGGATTCGGGTCGCCCGACCCTCATCAACGCGGTCATCGACCCGCAGGCCGGCACCGAAAGCGGCAACATCGGCAGCCTCAACCCGCAGAGCACCGTGCGCAAGAAGCCGGCATGAGCGAGGTTGTCCCCCCCGGGGGGCTGAACGGAACTGTCGTGCGCCATCCCCCTCTCCCCGCTTGCGGGGAGAGGACGCCGAACCCCTCGTCGGGTTCGGCGTAAGCCCGAAGGGCGAGGGTGAGGGGGCTTCACCGGATGAGCCTCCTACGGAGTCGCCCCCTCACCTTCGGCTGCCGCCTCGCTTTGCCGACGACAGGGTCGGCAAAGCCCTCTCCCCGCAAGCGGGGAGAGGGACACCACGCCGGCTCGCCCCGGGTTCGAGGCCGATGCGCTCTGGAGGGCAGCCCGACGAAACGTTGCGATCCCCGTCGATACATCGCCTCAACCCCGCGGTGAGACCATGAAAGCCCTCGAAAACATAAAAATCCTCGACTTCACCCACGTCCAGTCGGGGCCGACCTGCACGCAGCTGCTGGCCTGGTTCGGGGCGGACGTGATCAAGGTCGAGCGCCCCGGCGCCGGGGATGCGACGCGCGATCAGCTTCAGGACCTGCCCGACGTGGACAGCCTATACTTCACCATGCTGAACCACAACAAGCGCTCCATCACCCTCGATACCAAGACGCCGGAAGGCGTCGAGGTGCTGTGGCGGCTGGTGTCCGAGTGCGACGTGCTGGTGGAGAACTTCGCGCCCGGGGCGCTCGCCCGCATGGGCCTGACCTGGGAGACCATCCACGCCGCCAACCCGCGGATGATCCTGGCCTCGGTCAAGGGGTTCGGGCCGGGGGACTATTCCGAGTGCAAGGTCTACGAGAACGTCGCCCAGTGCGTCGGCGGGGCGGCCTCGACCACGGGGTTCCGCACGGGCACGCCCATGGTGACGGGGGCGCAGATCGGCGATTCCGGCACGGGCCTGCACCTGGCGCTTGGCATCGTCACCGCCCTGTACCAGCGCACCCATTCGGGGCTGGGCCAGCGGGTCGACTGCGCCATGCAGGATTCGGTGCTCAACCTCTGCCGGGTCAAGCTGCGCGACCAGCAGCGCCTCGAGCGCGGCCCCTTGCGGGAATACAGCCAGTTCGGCGAGGGGATTCCGTTCGGGGACGCCGTGCCGCGGGCCGGCAACGATTCCGGCGGCGGGCAGCCGGGGCGCATCCTGAAGTGCAAGGGCTGGGAGACGGACCCCAACGCCTACCTGTACTTCATCACGCAGGGGCCGGTCTGGGAGAAGATCTGCGACGTCATCGGTGAGCCGGACTGGAAGACCCATCCGGATTACGCGACGGCCAAGGCCCGTCTGCCGCACCTCAACGAGATCTTCACCCGCATCGAGGCCTGGACCATGGCCAAGACCAAGTTCGAGGCCATGGCGATCCTCAACGCCCTGCACATCCCGTGCGGGCCGATCCTGTCCATGAAGGAGATCGCCGAGGACCCGGGCCTGCGCGCCGCCGGCACCGTGGTGGAGGTCGATCACCCGACGCGGGGGCCGTACCTCACCGTCGGCAACCCGATCAAGCTGTCGGCGAGCCCGACGGAGGTGACGCGCTCGCCCCTGCTCGGCGAGCACACGGCCGAGATTCTTCGCGAGGTGCTCGGCTACTCGGAGAGCGAATGCCAGACCCTGGCGCGCTCCGGTGCCATCGGCGTCCCCGTGGGGATCGCCGCCGAGTAGGCGTTCCGGATCAGGCGATGCCGGCGAAGCGGCCGGCGGAGGCGGCCACGGCGGCGGCGGGCGCGCGGTCGTCGGTGCGGCGGGTGCCGGACTGGGGCGAGAGCCGGTCGGCAGCCTTGATCACCAGGAGAACCTGAAGAGCGATCAGGCTGACGGTCGAGACGATGACGGTGGTGAGCATGCGAGTTCCCCTCGGTCGATGTTGCACCGCTTCTATGCCATGGTGCAGCGCGAGTTGATATATCACATTCCTAACACCAGCCATGCTTCGCCGGCATGACTCGGCCTGCGCGGAGTCGGAGGACCGAGGACGGCGCAGCCCTCGTCGGGCGTTGGGCCGGACGCTTCGGGACTCAGGCGGTTCGGGATTCCGCCGGCTTCGGTTGCGCGGCGAAGCGCCTGTACTCGCTCGGGGTCAGGCCGTGGCGATCCTTGAAGCGACGGGAGAAATGGGCCTGGCCGGCAAAACCGCAGCCGTAGGCGACGGCGCCGATGGACAGGTGCATGCACCGCGGATCGGTCAGGCGCGCCGCCGCCACGTCGAGGCGGCGCTGCCAGATCCAGTCGGAGATGTTGCGGCCGCGCTCCTGGAACAGTTCCTGGAGCCGCCGGAGCGAGACGCCCAGGGCGAGCGCCAGCTCGGCCGGGCTCAGGGTCCGGTCCGCCAGGTTGGCCTCGATATGGGCTTTGGCCCGTTGCACCAGGACCGTTCCGTAGAGGGCCTTCGGCGTCTCGATCGCCATGCGCTCGGCGATGCTGGCCACCAGGAGATCGACCCCGATGGAGGACATCCGGGCCGCCGTATCGGGGGGCAGCGTGTCCTGCACGTCGACCAGTTCCTTGAAGAACCGGACGGCCAGTCGCGTGCTGCCGAGGCCGGCGTCGATCCGGAGGGCGCTGTAGAGCGCCGCCGGTCCCAGCAAACCCTCGATGCGGTCGCGCGGGATTTCGATCACCAGGGACTGCGTCGGGGCCGCGAAGTCGAGGCGCACGGGCCGCGACCGGTCGACGACGACGATCTCGCCGGGATTGTGGATCAGGGAGCGGTCGTTCTGCGTGCTCGCGGCGGTCCCGGCCAACCGGATGGTGGCCGAGAGGGTGTGCTGCTTGCCATGACGCCGGATGTTCGCCGGGGTCACCTCCGTGGTCAGGGCGCCGAAGGTCGAGCGGGTGATGAGCACGCCACCGACATCCGCCGCTTCGAGCATGCCTTCGAACGGACCATCCCCGGTCTTCCGCGCCTCGCTCGGGATCAGGCGCTCGTAAGACACATCCCGCCACAAGTCGAATTTTTTCCGATGCGGGATGTTTTCCGTCGTGACCAGAACCTTCATCCACGGCTCCTACGGAGATCCTGTCTCGAACACGAGGCCGTCTTCGCCACGCCCGCGGCGACAGTTTTGGGTCACACCCTTGTCCTTTCCCTGGATCGCTCGATTACAAAATATGAATGATTTGTTTTATGATTTCATAAGCAATCCGGCGACTGTGCCAGGGCAACATACCGAAAGAACGACCGAAAAGTCCAATCTCGACCGGTTGTTCCCTCATGCGGGTCGCCACGACTGCCGTCGCTGATCGGAAAAATTTCCGCGCCTACCCTCGCGCGCGGCTGCCTTCGACCAAGCCTCCGACTCGTCAATCCGGCTCGGGCGGACGTCCGCGAGTCCCCTGTCGGGACGGCTACTGGATTCACACAATTGCGAACGGGCCGATCGCGTGCGGAGACAGGGCCCCTGACGGCATCCGGATGCGGGCGTGAAGCCCAAGGGTGCTCCCTCTCCTTCCAGGCAGGTCGATCGCAGATGATGGTCGCGGTCTGAAGCCGCCGCCGAAGGGGCTGTCGACGAAGCGCCGCCCCCCGTGCGCATCCCCTCGCCCCGCTTGGCTGGGGAGAGGGACGCGTCTCCCCCCTGCCGGGGAGCGCGTCGAGGCGGCAGCCGAGGGTGAGGGGGCGCGTCCGGATGAGGCTCCTCCGACGAAGCCCCCTCACCGTCGCTGCGGCTGCGCCTTCGCTCGCCGCAGGCACGACGGGGTGCCTGCGGCCCTCTCCCCGCAGGCGGGGAGAGGGGGATGCGCGCAGACGCTCTGCGCGAACGGGCAAGGGCCGGCCCNTCGCCGCAGGCACGACGGGGTGCCTGCGGCCCTCTCCCCGCAGGCGGGGAGAGGGGGATGCGCGCAGACGCTCTGCGCGAACGGGCAAGGGCCGGCCCAAACGCATGCATCCTTCTGCGATCGCCCTGCCTTCCCGGAGAGGGAGCCCCGGTGCGCCGCACGCCCGCATCCGAACGCCTGCGCTGCACGGAATCGGCCGATTCGCAGTTGTGTGGAACCGGCAGATGGACGGCGAGGGGCGCCGTGTCCGGTTCGCGGGCGGGAGCGGCGTCGGTCGGGCCGTGAAGGGCCGCGGGGGAGATTTCGCGGCGGGTCTCGCTGTGGTAGCGGCCCTTCGCGCGCGGTGCGGGCTCGGACGCGTGCGGGACGGGCGGCGCCCGGCCGCTGCGACATCGCCAAAATGTTGCACTCAGGCAACACCCTCTTCCCGCGACAGGGCTTTGTCCATCGGCATCTTGAACATCAAGAAAGTGTGAAGCTACAAATCAGGTCAGGTACGCAATGAGTCTGCGCCACGACAGACAATGCGGCACCTCTTGCTTCATTCTTGAGCAGACAGAGCCGGCTTTTAGCCTGCCCGTGTCACGGCGGCGCATCTCATGCGCGATCCGGAGATGTTCATGTCCGATCCCTCGCCCCTGCGGCCCTCGCGTACCGCCGGACTCGGCTTCCTTCTGTGGGCCGGTGTTTCCCACGCGGCCCTCGGTCAGACCGCCGGCTATCGGGATCCCGGCCGAATCGGGGATGTCGCGAGCTGGCGCACGCCCGAGTACCTCGCCGATTACGGCAAGGCGTCGATGAACGCCGATCAAGCCTATGCCCGTGGCATGACCGGCAAAGGCGTCCTGGTCGGTTCGGTCGATTCCGGGTTTCTCGGGACGCATCCGGAGTTCGCCGGCCGTATCACCGCCATCACCAACGCCGGCACCTACGCCTCCAGCGGCTTCCGCTACGACAGCGGCACGGCGCGCTCGGACTTCTTCACGGCCGGCCAGCCCTACTCCGTGCCCGGCACCTGGGTGCGCGGCATCAACGACGACCACGGCACCCACGTCGACGGCACCATCGTGGCCCGCCGCGACGGGACCCGCATGCACGGCGTCGCCTTCGGGGCGCAGGTGATCGCCACCAACACCAACGGAACCGACGCGTCGATCTACGGTGCGAATGCCGACTACAATTACTTCCAGGGCGCCTATGGCAGCCTCGTCGCGCAGGGCGCGCGGCTGATCAACAGCTCCTGGGGCAGCCCGCCCCCGCGCGACAGCTACAACACGCCGGCGGGCCTCACCGCAGCCTACGCTCCCTTCACGCGCCAGCAGAGCTGGCTCGACGCCATCGCCGATGCCGGTCGCGCGGGGGTGATCCAGGTCGTCGCCGCCGGGAATGCCGGGGTCGACAACCCGACCATCCGCGCGGCCCTGCCGTATTTCCAGCCCGACCTGGAGACGAATTGGATCGCCGCCTCGGGTCTCAACGGCGCCGATCAGACCCAGTTCAACCGCTGCGGCGTTGCCAAGTACTGGTGCCTCTCCGCGCCAGGCCGCGGCATCACCTCGACGGTGGTGAACCTGACCACCGGCGCGGCCGGGTACGGCTCCAAGAGCGGCACGTCGATGTCGGCACCCCATGTCAGCGGCGCGTTGGCGCTGGTGATGGAGCGCTACACCTACCTGACCAACGCGCAGGCGCGCGACGTCCTGCTCACCACCGCGACCCATCTCGGCGGCGGCCCGGCGGACGTGCCGAACGAGACCTTCGGCTGGGGCAAGATCGACCTCGGGCGGGCGATGAACGGCCCCGGCCAGTTCCTCGGTCGCTTCGACGCCCATCTCGGCGCCGGCGTCGCCGATACCTGGTCGAACGACATCTCCGATGCGGCCCTGCGCCAGCGCTTCGTCGAGGACACCGCCGAACATGCTGCGTGGGAGCGGATTCAGGTCGCGCGCGGCTGGACCAACGGCCTTCCGGACACGGCGTCGGCGGACGATCGGGCCGAATACGGGTGGCGGCTCGCTCGCGATCGGGCTTTCCTCACCCGTACCTATGCGGGCGGCCTGACGAAATCGGGCGACGGCGTGCTGCAGCTGACCGGAAACAGCACCTATACGGGCACCACCGAAATCAATGGCGGCCTGCTCGCGGTGAACGGCGCCATCACCTCCCTCGCCAACGTCAATGCGGGCGGCACCCTCGGCGGCAGCGGCCGCGTCGGTGGCCTCGGCGTCGCCCGGGGCGGCACGGTGGCACCGGGCAACGCCATCGGGACGCTCGACGTGGCGGGGAGCGTCGCCTTCGCGGCGGGCTCCACCTACGCCGTCGAAATCGCGGCGGGCCGCAGCGACCGCATCGCCGCCACCGGGGCGGCGCAGATCGCCGGCGGCTCCGTCTCCGTCTCCCTGGAGAATGCGACGGCGTCCTTGAGCCCGTCCGAGACCCGCAGCCTGCTCGGCCAGCGCTACACCATCCTGACCGCGGATGGCGGGGTGAGCGGACGCTTCGACGCGACGACGCCGCGCTACACCTTCATCGGCACGGACCTGTCCTACGGCCCCAACGGCGTCGGCCTGTCGGTCGCCCGCAACGGCACCCCCTTCGCGGCGGTGGGCGCCACCCGCAATCAGGCGTCCGTCGGCGCCGGTGTCGAGGCGCTCGGGGCCGGCAACCGGATCTACGAGACCATCCTGATCACCACCGACCCGGCCCGTGCGCGGGGCGCGTTCCAGTCCATGTCGGGCGAACTCCACCCGAGCCTGATCTCCGCGGAATTCGCGACCGCCTTCTTCGTGCGCGAGGCGATCCTCGACCGCCTGCGTTGGGGGCCGACGCCGGGCTCCACCGAGGCCACCGGGTACGGCCTCCCGCCGGCAGCCTACGCGGCGGACCTGCCCGGCCGTTCCCCTCCCATGCCCCCCGTGCCGATGCGGGTCATGGACCCCCGGACCTTCGGTGTCTGGGGCCAGGGCTTCGGCAGCTTCGGTCGGGCGCGCACGGACGGCAATGCCGCAAGCCTCTCGCGCCAGACCAGCGGCTTCGTGCTCGGTGCCGACGCGCGGCTCGAGAACGGAATCCGGATCGGCGTGGCCGGCGGCTACGCGACCACCGGACTCGACACCCCCGGCAGCCTGCAGTCGGGCACGATCGAGAGCGGGTTCGGCGGCGTCTACGGCGGCTACGAATCCGGCGCGGTCTCCCTGCGCCTCGGTGCGGTCTACGCGGACAACGCCGCCCGCCTGCGCCGGAGCATCTCCGTCGCCGGCCTCGGCGACAGCGCCTCCGCCCGCACCGGCGGCGACACGATCCAGGGCTTCGGCGAACTCGGCTATCGCTTCGCCGTCGCGGGCACGCCGGGTCCCTCGCCGGCGGTCTTCGCCCTGTCCTCCATCGAGCCGTTCGTGGGCGGCGCCCTCGTCGCCATCGGGCGGGATCGCCTGGCCGAAACCGGCGGGTTCGCCGCCCTGACCGGAGCGGCGCAGACCTACGAGATCGGCACCTCGACCGTGGGTCTCCGGGCGCAGGCCAATCTCGACCTCGGCTTCGGCGGACCCGTCTCGGCCCGTGCCCTCGTGGGCTACCGCCGGGCCTACGGCGACGTCGTGCCGAAAGCCCTGCTGGCCTTCGGGACGGGTCCCGCCTTCCTGACGGCGGGTCTGCCCATCGATCGGGACGCCGTGGTGGCGCAAGCGGGTCTCGATGTGCGCGTCGGACGCGGCACGACCCTCGGCGTCGCCTATACGGGGCAGGTCGGGGACCGGGCACGGGATCACGCCGTGAAGGGCAACCTCACCTACCGGTTCTAGGGGTCTCTCCGGGATCGCGCCCTCGAACGTCGACCCGCCGCACGCGCGCCGTTCCCGTCGGGGAGGAACCCGCTCCGACGGCCGCCGCGGCGTCGCGCTTCAGGCCACGCGGGCCTCGTCGATGGCGTCGAGGCGGAGCTGGTAGCGGTCGCCCCACAGGGATTCGGCCTTCTCGTACCAGGCCGGATCGAAGAACAGCTTGGCGCAGAAGTGGCTGTCCCAGATGCTGACGACGAACAGCTCGGAATCGACGACCTTCACGTGGCGGCTGATGAGCCCGCGCGTGATGCCGACGGACGGGCACATGTCCATGCTCGTCATCGCGTAGGCGTTCTCGCCGCTGAAGATCACGGGGCATTCGAGGATCGCGAGATACCGCATGGTGTTTCCCTTGAAGCGGGCCGCACGCCCGCGCCTGTCCCAACCCGGCCGGGACGCCGCCGCGGCGGCCCCCCGGTGGAGCTCGGGATCACCAGTCCGTGATCCCGGGTGATTTTTGTATTCGAACCGACGACGGGTCAATCCTCAACCGGCCGGACGATGCATTTTACGTCCGGGGGATGAAATTATTGCGTCGCAATACTCTCGCGGCACAGAGCATCGTGCGAAAATACCTGGGGCCCGTGTCCCGACGCGGCGCGAAAGCTGCACGGCGTGGCCCGTCGGACGATCCCCGGTCACGGCCCGGGGGCGGCGGTCCGGGCCGAGGGGGCGGCGAGGCAGTCCCAGATGCTCTCGACGGAGCGCAGGGCGAACCCGTCCATGACCGCGAGGTGCTCGGTCCGGTGCCGGCAGAACGCCGCGAGGCGCTCCTGCGGGGCCAGCCCCACGTCGACGGCGGCGAAGTCGGCCCGCGCCAGGGTCCAGACCAGGGCGTCGAGGACCTCCAGGCCCCCGGCCGTCAGGGCCCGGAAGATGTCGCGCTCCGTGAGCAGGCCGACGATGGCGCCATCGGAATCGGGCCGGCCGTCGATGACCACCAGGGCATCGCTGCCGGGCCGCGACAGCAGCCGCACGGCATCGCGGACGGTGCGATCCGCGCGGATGTAGTGCAGGGCCGCGCCGCGACCGGACGCATCGCTGTTCTCCACGGCATTTCCTCCCGTCGAACTGCGCCGACTGGCACTGGTATGCACAATACCTGCGGGAAACGCCATGATTTTTCCGCGTCGGACGCAAAAACCTGCATCATGCTTCCGGATCGTGCCACTCCGGCGGAGATCGCCGTCCGCCGATCCCGCCGGCGGCCGTCGCCGGATTTCTGATCTTGGCGCGGTGGGAATACGGCGGAGTACTGCACCCCGTCGGCCACACACTGGTCTCGCCAGTCGAACCGTACCCGTCACCAAGCATGGTGCGCTGCAAAATCGAATCTTGCCGCCGCTACTCTTGACGCCGCCCCGTGCACCGCGCAACCCTGGTATTCCAAATACCAGACGGCACCGCCTCGGTGCCCCGGATGCGCGACGGCACGCCATGGCCGATCGCGCATGATGTTGGGACAACAAAACAACCGGAGGATCGTCATGACCAGGGTCGAACCAAGTCAAGTCACACGCGTCGGCGATGGATATCGCTGGGGCCAGCTCGTCATCGGCGTCATCTGCATGGTGATGATCGCCAACTTGCAGTACGGCTGGACGTTCTTCGTCCCCGACATCCAGAAGAAGTTCGGCTTCGACCGCGCCGCCATCCAGTGGGCCTTCACCCTGTTCGTCCTGTTCNTGCAGTACGGCTGGACGTTCTTCGTCCCCGACATCCAGAAGAAGTTCGGCTTCGACCGCGCCGCCATCCAGTGGGCCTTCACCCTGTTCGTCCTGTTCGAGACCTGGCTCGTCCCCGTCGAGGGCTGGTTCGTCGACAAGTACGGCCCCCGCGTCGTCGTCCTGTTCGGCGGCCTGCTCTGCGGCATCGGCTGGGTCATCAACTCCTATGCCGAGACCCTCAACATGTTCTACCTCGGCCAGGTGGTGGCCGGCATCGGCGCCGGCGCCGTCTACGGCACCTGCGTCGGCTCCGGTCATCAACTCCTATGCCGAGACCCTCAACATGTTCTACCTCGGCCAGGTGGTGGCCGGCATCGGCGCCGGCGCCGTCTACGGCACCTGCGTCGGCTCGGCCCTCAAGTGGTTCCCGGACAAGCGCGGTCTCGCCGCCGGCATCATCGCCGCCGGCTTCGGCGCCGGCTCGGCGCTGACCGTCGCCCCGATCCAGTGGATGATCTCCGACCACGGCTTCCAGGCCGCGTTCTTCAACTTCGGCATCGGCCAGGGTCTCGTCGTCTGCGCGCTGGCGTTCTTCTTCACCTCGCCGAAGAAGGGCCAGGTTCCGGAAGCCGTCAACAACGCCAACATCATCCAGACCCGGCGCAACTACACCCCCGGCGAGGTCGCCCGTCAGCCGATCTTCTGGCTCATGTACTTCATGTTCGTCATCGTGGGTGCCGGCGGCTTGATGATCACCGCCAACCTCAAGCCCATCGCCTCCGACATCGGCGTCGACAAGGTGCCCGTGACGATCATGGGCATCACCATGGTGGCGATCACCTTCGCGGCCACCATCGACCGCGTCCTCAACGGCCTGACCCGCCCGTTCTTCGGCTGGGTCTCGGACAAGATCGGCCGCGAGAACACCATGTTCATCGCCTTCGCCATGGAAGGCTTCGGCATCCCCATGAGCCGCACGGGCCGGGNGCCACCATCGACCGCGTCCTCAACGGCCTGACCCGCCCGTTCTTCGGCTGGGTCTCGGACAAGATCGGCCGCGAGAACACCATGTTCATCGCCTTCGCCATGGAAGGCTTCGGCATCTACATGCTCTACCTCTGGGGTCACGATCCCCTGTGGTTCGTGCTGCTCTCGGGCTTCGT
Source organism: Methylobacterium sp. Leaf99 (assembly GCF_001422375.1). Taxonomy (GTDB): domain Bacteria; phylum Pseudomonadota; class Alphaproteobacteria; order Rhizobiales; family Beijerinckiaceae; genus Methylobacterium. The sequence continues at coordinate 875,850 of NZ_LMMU01000001.1, forward strand.
GTTCTTCGCCTGGGGTGAGATCTACTCCCTGTTCCCCTCGACCTGCACCGACACCTTCGGCACCAAGTTCGCCGCCACCAATGCCGGCCTGCTCTACACGGCAAAAGGCACGGCGGCCCTCCTCGTACCGGTGGCCAACTACCTCCAGCAGAGCACGGGCAGCTGGGACGGCGTGTTCCTCGTCGCCGCGGGTGCCAACATCCTCGCCTCCCTGCTCGCCATCGCCGTGCTGAAGCCCTGGCGCAAGCGCGTCGTCGCCCAGGCGCAGCTCGCCACCGAGACCGCCCCGGCCCCGCGCATCGTCACCGCCTGAGCCGAACGCCACGACACGCGGGGCCGGACATCCGTCCGGCCCCGCACCCGTTCCGGCCCCCCGCACGCGAGCGCGACCATGCCGCCCAAACCCGAATGGCGCCGGATGACCACGGCGCCGCAGACCATCGACAGGGTCTGGCTCCGGCACCCCACCCTCGGCACCATCCTGGCCGAAGGCCGCGCCGGGCGCTGGTACTCCCCCAACGCGTCGGGGCAGGTCTGGCGCTGGTATCGCTCCGAGGCCGGCCTGGAGCCGTTCGAGGGCTGGCTGCCCTTCGAGGCCCTGGCCCCGGAGGCGGTGTCGTCCGACGGGGGATGAATGAAGCAAACCCCATCGGCTCGATCATGGCGAATCGCGCGGTCGCTCCTGAAGTGTGACTGGATTCACCCGACTGCGGACGGGCTGATCTCGTGCAGCGACAGGGTACGGGACGGCATCCGGATGTGGGCGTGGGGCGCATGCAGGCCCCCTTCCGCTGGACGGCAGGGCGATCGCAGCTGATGGTCGCGGTCTGAAGCCGCCGCAGAAGGGCGTCGTCGAAGAAGCAGAGTTTCCGGTGCGCATCCCCTCGCCCCGCCTGCGGGGAGAGGGACGCGTCTCCCCCCTGCCGGGGAGCGCGTCGAGGCGGCAGCCGACGGTGAGGGGGCGAATCCGGATGAGACTCTTCCGGAATCGCCCCCTCACCATCGCTGCGGCTTCGCCTTCGCTCGCCGCAGGCACGACGGGGTGCCTGCGGCCCTCTCCCCGCAGGCGGGGAGAGGGGGATGCGCGCAGACCCTCTGCGCGAACGGGCAAGGGCCGACCCAAACGCATGCCCCCATCTGCCATCGCCCCGCATGGAAGGAGGAAGGGACCCGCGCGTCATCGCCGCCCTCGGCGATGAACCGAATCAAGCGTCGCGAAAAAACGCCACCGCCTGGGCCACCACCTCGGGCTGGTGGGCGTGCGGGCCGTCGTATTCGACAATCGTGACGTCGTAGCCGGCGGCGGCGAGGCGGGCGGCGTGGGGGCGGGCGCTGCGGTCGATGGGGATCTGTTCGTCCCGCGTGCCGTGCGACAGGAAGATCCGGGGTGCCCCGGCCTGGCAATGCACCGACAGGAACCCGGCCGAGGACGCGACCACGTGGGTGACCACGTCGCCGTTGGCGAGCCCGAGGGACAGGGCGTAGCTGCCGCCGTCGGAATGGCCGGCGAAGACGAAGCGCTGCGGGTCGAGGGGAAACCGCGCCGCCACCGCGGCCAGGGCCTCGGACAGGCGCTCGCGGTCCGGCCCGTGCCCGCCGATGACGAGGTCCCAGGTCGGGAACAGCGATTGCGGGGCGAGGAGCAGGAAGCCCTCGGCGGCCGCATGGGCTTCCAGCATCGGCAGGATCTTCTCGGCGCTGCCGCCGCCGCCGTGGAACAGCACGACCAGGGGCACGGGCCGGCCCGGCGCCAGCCCGTCCGGCACCACCAGCACCGCGTCGCGGGTGTCGAACAGCCCGAGGGCGTGCCGGCCGGGAGGCAGGGGCGGCGCCACGGGCAGGCGATGGGCGAAGCCGAGGCGCCCGGTCAGTTCGGGCGCGAGGGGGACGCCGTCCGGGGCGCTCACGACGCCCCCCGTCACGCCGATTCGGCCGGGGTGAGCGGCTTGATCTTGAGCTGGTCGATCACCCAGAGCCAGCCGCCGTCGTCCTGGCGCCGGGCCGTCTCCACGGAGACGTGGCCGTTGGGCAGGCGCGCGAAGGTCATGGCGAGGTTCCCGTTGCGGAGGGCCGGCAGGGTCTCGACGGCGGGGAAATCGGATTTGCGCGCCAGCAGGTCGGTGTAGAATTTTCGGATTTCGGCGTGGCCCGTGGCGACGACGGCGCCGGCGGCCAGAACCGCGTCCGGTTCGTAGAGCGCCACCAGGCCCGCGACGTCGCCCGCATTGGCGCGGGCGTTGAACAGGCGGGCGAGGTCCTCGGGCGCGTCGGCGCGGCTGGTGTCGGTGGGCATCGCGGATGTCTCCTTCTGAGAAGCTTCGGTTCAGCGCAGACGTCGTCCGGTCCCGTCCCGGACGGTGACGGCCACGGGGATGCCGGCCTCGACGCTCTGCGACACGGTGCAGAAGCGCTCGAACTGCTCCAGCACCCGATCGAGGCGCGGCAGGGCGTCGGCGGGTTGGCCGAGCGCGATGGCGACCTCGATCCCGCCGATGCGCAGGCGCCCTTCGGCGTTGCGCACGATCCGGCAATGGGCATCGGCCGCCACGCCGCCCGCCTCCTGGCGGAACTTGCCGAGGGCGAACACCATCGAAGCGCACAGGCAGTTCGAGACCGCCGCCACCAGGAGCTGCTCCGGGCACGGCCCGAGGCCCTCGCCGGCGGGCGGCGCCTCGTCCACGGGCAGGGCCGCGATCAGGTCGCCGAAATCCACGCTGAAGCGGTACGCCGCCTCCTGGGTGATGCGGATGCCCGGCCCCCGCCCCACGGCCGGGTCGAGAATCGCGGGGTCGAGAATCGCGGGGTCGGGACTCGGCGCCGGCGACGGTCCCTCACCGGGGGCCGGAATGGTCGGTTGACAGTCCGAAATGCTTGGCATACCAAATACCAACAACAGGCGGACAGAAAAAGCAAGTCCTCGTCAGGCCCGCCCAAGGGCCGACGACTGCCGAATGCCCGGAGGAGGCGATCATGCGCTCGGATCATCGTCCGCACCACCCCGTCCCGTCCATGCTGCACTTGCGAACGACTGTCTTGCTCCGCAACAATCCGGCGGCGGACCCGCGCTGAGGCATGGCCGAGTCCGTGGGTTCCCCGACGCCGGCCATCGACTTCGCCGATCTCGTGGGCACGCTCGGCGACGCCGTGGTGGTGTCCGATGCGAGCGGCGCCATCGTGGTCTGGAACGCCGCCGCGACGCGCATCTTCGGCCACAGCGCCGCGGAGGCCCTCGGCCGGTCCCTCGACCTCATCACCCCGGAGCGCCACCGCCGGCGCCACTGGGACGGCTACTTCGAGACCATGCGGACGGGCGTCACCAAGTACGGCGCCGACGTGCTGCGGGTGCCGGCCGTGCACAAGGACGGCCATGCCCTCTCCATCGCCTTCACGGTGGGGATGCTGCACGGCCCCGACGGAACGGTGGCGGGCATCTCCGCCGTCATCCGCGACGACACCCGTCGCTGGACCGAGGAGCGGGACCTGCGCCGCCGCCTCGCCGAATTCGAATCCCGCGCGCCCTCGCCGGGCGCGGTGGAGACGGCCTGACCGGGCCAGACGCCTCAAGGCCAAAACCAAGAGCCCGCAAGCAAAGCAGGCCACGCTGAAACGCTTTCGTGTCCGACACCGACCGATCAGGGAGAACGCCACCATGAGTAAGCCGCTCGAGGGTATCAAGATCATCGACTTCACCCACGTCCAGGCCGGTCCCGCCTGCACCCAGCTCCTGGCCTGGTTCGGCGCCGACGTGATCAAGGTCGAGCGTCCCGGCTCCGGCGACGTGACCCGCACCCAGCTGCGCCACGTCGAGGATGCCGACGCCCTCTACTTCACCATGCTGAACTCCAACAAGCGCTCGCTCACCCTCGACACCAAGACCCCCGAGGGCAAGGAAGTGCTGGAGACCCTGATCAGGCAGTCCGACGTCATGGTCGAGAATTTCGGCCCCGGGGCGCTGGATCGCATGGGCTTCTCCTGGGCCCGCATCCAGGAGCTCAACCCGGGCATGATCCTCGCCTCGGTGAAGGGCTTCTCCGACGGCCACCATTACGAGGACCTCAAGGTCTACGAGAACGTGGCGCAGTGCGCCGGCGGCGCCGCCTCCACCACGGGCTTCTGGGACGGCCCGCCCACCGTCAGCGCGGCCGCACTCGGCGATTCCAACACCGGCATGCACCTCGCCATCGGCATCCTCACGGCGCTCCACCACAAGAACAAGACCGGCACCGGCCAGAAGGTCGCCGTGTCGATGCAGGATTCGGTGCTCAACCTGTGCCGGGTCAAGCTGCGCGACCAGCAGCGCCTCGATGCCCTCGGCTACCTCGAGGAATACCCGCAGTACCCCCACGGCGAGTTCACCGACGTGGTGCCGCGGGGCGGCAATGCCGGCGGCGGCGGCCAGCCCGGCTGGGTGCTCAAGTGCAAGGGCTGGGAGACCGATCCCAACGCCTACATCTACTTCACCATCCAGGGTCACGCCTGGGCGCCGATCTGCAAGGCCATCGGCAAGGAGGAGTGGATCGACGATCCGGCCTACAACACCGCCCGCGCCCGCCAGGACAAGATCTTCGACGTGTTCGCCGTCATCGAGGCGTGGCTCGCCGACAAGACCAAGTTCGAGGCCGTCGACATCCTGCGCAAGTTCGACATCCCGTGCTCGCCGGTCCTGTCGATGAAGGAGCTCTCCGTCGATCCGTCGCTCCGCGCCAGCGGCACCGTCGTCGAGGTCCCGCACCCGAAGCTCGGCTCGTACCTGACCGTGGGCAGCCCGATCAAGTTCTCGGACATGACCGTCGACATCGTCGCTTCGCCCCTGCTCGGCGAGCACACCGACGAGGTGCTCCTCGACCTCGGCTACACCCAGCAGCAGATCGAGCACCTGCACCAGGCCCGCGCCGTCTGACGTAAAGCCTCCGAAGCGGCGCGCCCGAGGGCGCGCCGTCCGCGTTGGGGGCACGCTGAACACTCGCGCGTTCCCGCCTCTCCACGCATGACTACTCGGCTCTCGCATCCGCTCGGTGGCTGTTTACCGACAGGCGACCGCATCCGGAGACCACAGTGCGTCGGCGTGAAGCACAACAGGCCCCCTCTCCTGGAAGGAGAGGGTTGGGGTGAGGTGTGTGGACTCTCCGAAAAGGTCCCACACCTCACCCTGTCCCTCTCCTTCCAGGAGAGGGGACCCGCGTTTCCCGCGAGATACGAAGACAACGGCTCGAAAGACGATTGGTCTTGAACGATCGGGCTTGCGTCGCCCCCTGATCCGGGAAAACTCCAATCCGAGCTGCTTCGCAGGGCTTGGCTGCATCACGGCATCCGGCGCTCCCGTCACGAAACCACCCGCGACCCGCCCCGCAAAACAGCGCCGAGGCCCGTTCCGACGATGCGCCTGTCCCTGCGTCACCTCCTGCCGGACACCCAGCCGTTGAGCCGGCGCGAGCGCCTGCGCTCGGCCGCCGGGGCCCTCGTCGGCATCCTGGTGACGGGGCTCGTCGGCCGCCTCGCCCTCGGAGCGGACCCGGCCTGGCCCGCCCTCATCGCGCCCATGGGGGCGTCGGCGGTGCTGCTCTTCGCCGTGCCGGCGAGCCCCCTGGCCCAGCCGTGGTCGATCCTCGGCGGCAACCTCGTGGCGGCCCTGGTCGGGGTCACGGCGGCGCACATGATCGCCGATCCCGCCCTGGCGGCGGCCGTCGCCATCGGGGTCGCCATCGGCCTGATGACGACCCTGCGCTGCCTCCACCCGCCGAGCGGCGCCGTCGCCCTCACGGCAGTCCTCGGCGGCCCGGCGATCCACGACCTCGGCTACGGCTTCGTCCTGTGGCCCGTGGCCGCCAACTCGCTCCTGCTGCTCGCCGTCGCGATCCTGTTCAACAACCTCACCGGGCGGGCCTACCCGCATGCCGGCTCCCAGAAAGCGGCCGACCCGGCGCCCTCCACCCGCGGCGGCGTCACCACGGCCGACCTCGACGCGGTGCTGGACGCCTACGATCAGGTCCTCGACATCGGGCGCGACGACCTCAAGGCGATCCTGGCGGGGGCGCAGCTCGCGGCCTACCGCCGCCGCGCCGCCGGCCCGGTCACCTGCGCGGCGATCATGTCCCGCCACGTCGTCGCCGTGGCCCCGCACGCGCCCCTGCACGAGGCCCTCGACCTCCTGCGCCGCCACCGGGTCAAGGCCCTGCCGGTGACCGACGAGGGCGCGCGCATCCTCGGCATCGTCACGCAGACGGACCTGTTGGACAAGACCGTGTGGGAGCGGCCCGGCCCGCGCCTCGGAATCGCCCGGCGCGTCGCCCTGACCCTGGCCCGGGGCCGCGCCCCCCACGGCAGCGTCGAGGACATCATGACGAGCCCCGTGCGCTCCGTCCGTCCCGACACGCCCATCGCCGACCTCGTGCCGTGGATGCAGGATGCCGGCCTGACCCACCTCCCCGTGGTCGGCCCCGACGACCGCCTCGTCGGCATCGTGTCCCAGGCCGACCTCGTGGCCGAGCTGCTGGCCGAGGCCGTCGGCGCGCGCCGGGCGAACCCCGAACCCGCCCTCGCCTGACCCGGCGCCCGCGCGAACGGCCCCGCGGCCGGAACTCCGGCCGGGATCGGCGCTTGCCTCCGTGACGCCGGCCTTCCGCCCGGCCACGAGGACTGCCATGTCGAGCGATACGGACAAGCACCAGGCGCTGCTCCAGGGCCTCAAGGCGGCCCAGGGCAAACACGACGGCACCTTCGAGCAGGCCGTCACCGCCGCCTTCGAACACGTCTTCGACCACCTCGAACGCCTGAACTCCCACGTCTCCGCGGGCGGGCGCGACGGCGAGGATCGCCCGCTGAAGGCCGGCGAGTCGTCGACGTTGCGGTAGGCCGGCGTCGGCAACGGCGCGCATAACACATCAGCGAACGGCCCGACCTCGCTTGGGAGGCGACCGGATTTAGGCATCGACGTGGTCTAAACGCAGAGCGCGTTCCTCTCCCCCTTGCGGGGAGAGGTTAGGAGTGGGGGTGGTTGGGTGACCCTGGGACGACTGAGGCTGGCGGAGCCACCCCCACCTCCAACTCCTCCCCGCAAGGGGGAGGAGAGCCCCGTCGCGACGAGATGTGGGCATCTGATTGCCTGGAAGGAGATGGGCCCGTCCCACCTCCTGCCCGCTCTTGGCTTTCGAAAACAGCCACCCGGCAGCGGCATGAATCCGGCGGGGCCTCACGACGGTGCGCGCGAAGCCCCCGGATCGGGTGCGGGCCTCAGAAGACGTGGCGCAGGATAAAGAACAAAGTCCCGGCGATGACGATGGCGGCCGGCAGGGTCGTGACCCAGGCGAGCGCCATGTTGCGCACCGTCGACATCTGTAGGCCCGAGCCGTTGGCCGCCATGGTGCCGGCGACGCCCGAGGACAGGATGTGGGTGGTCGAGACCGGCAGGCCGTAGAGCTCGGCGAGCCCGATGGTGCCCGCGGCCACGATCTCGGCCGAGGCGCCCTGGGCGTAGGTCAGGTGGGTCTTGCCGATCTTCTCGCCGACGGTGACGACGATGCGCTTCCAGCCGACCATGGTGCCGAGGCCGAGCGCCAGGGCGACGCAGACCTTGACCCAGCCGGGGATGTAGCGTGTGCCCTCGTTGAGGAGCTCGGTGTAGCCCTTCAGGGTCTTCGTCTCGGACTCGGACAGGGTCGCGCCGGATTTCGGCAGCAGGCGGATCGCGTCGGAGGCGAGGTACATGTCGTTGCGGACGTTCGAGGTCGCCGCCGCCGGGACCTGCTGCAGCGAGCCGTAGCCCTTCACGGACGCCGCGATGTCGCCCGAGAGCGCGGCGAGGGCGCCGAACACCTCCGGCTTGTCGAGGGCCTTCGCCTTCAGGGCGTCGGCGACGATCTTGCGGGCCTCGGCGGCCTCGGGGCGCGCCGCCCCGCCGGCATGGGCCGAAAACACGGTGCCGGCGGCTTCCGAGGTCTGGACGAAGGCCGGGGTCGCGTCGGCGGTCATGGTTCGGTTCAGGGCGTAGGCGGTGGGGGCGGCGCCGATGAGGATGAGCATGATCAGGCCCATGCCCTTCTGCCCGTCGTTGCCGCCGTGGAAGAACGACACCAGGGTGCAGGTCAGGATCAGGACGCCGCGGATCCAGAGCGGGGGCGGCGCGTCGCCCTTGGGCGCTTCGTACAGGTCCTTGCGGCGCACGGCGAACTTGAGGGCGAGGAGCAGCAGGGCCGCCGCCACGAAGCCGCAGATCGGGCTGAAGGCCAGCGCCTTGAACACGCCGAACGCCTGGGTCCAGTCGACGCCGGAGGTGCCGTCCTGGCCGCCCATGAGCTGGTTGGCGACGCCGACGCCGAGCACCGAGCCGATGAGGGCGTGCGAGGACGAGTTCGGCAGGCCGAGGGCCCAGGTGCCGAGGTTCCAGATGATGGCGGCGAGGAGCAGGGAGAAGATCATCGCGTAGCCGGCACCCGAGCCGACCTGCAGGATGAGCTCCACGGGCAGCAGGGTGACGATGGCGTAGGCGACGGCGCCGGACGACAGCAGCACGCCGAGGAAGTTGAAGGTTCCGGACCAGATCACCGCCACGAGGGGCGGCATCGAGTGGGTGTAGATCACGGTCGCCACCGCATTGGCGGTATCGTGAAACCCGTTCACGAACTCGAAGGCCAGGGCGATCAGCAGGGCGAGGCCGAGGAGCGCGAAGGCGCCCATCGCCAGGGGCTCCTGATGCACCGCGTTCAGGTCGGCGATCAGGCTGAAGACGGCGTAGCCGAGGCCGGCCACGAGGACGAGCAGGAACGCGATGACGCCGCCCGGATGGATGGCGTGGTCCAGGGTGGGCTTGCCGGTGGGACTGGGCCCGACCGGTCCGGTCGAGGCCAGGGCAGCGTCGGACATGGCGGCATCCCAAAAATTTCTTCGTCACGACCGGGATTAAACCGGGCCCATGACCGTTGGGTGACGGTCCGGGAGACGGCGGCGCAGGCGCCGACGATGCGGTCGGGCCCGTTGTGGACAGCCATAACCGCTGGAGTCGCGCCGAGCCGGTCGGCGTCTCACGCGGCGGAGGTCATCGCCGGCGCCATCCTCGGGGGACGCGAAGCCGTCCTGTGCGGCCGCGCGACGGAAGCGACCGCCGCGAACAGGGCGAGGCCGGCCAACACATCGACGAAGTAATGGCCGCCGATCACGATGGTGGAGGCCATCACCACGACGGTCCAGACCACGACGGGCAGGCGCAAATGTCGTATCGGCAGGAAGGCATCCGCCGTCGCGCAGGCGAACGCGGCATGGAACGACGGAAACGTGATGACGCCGTTCAACTCGGACAGGCGAATGACCGTCGCGAGTCCGGACCGGAAGGCATCGAAGGTCGGGATGTGACAGAGGCCCGCTCCTTCCGGTAGTCGCGCAACGACGTCGTCGGGGATCTGCAGTCCGGGAAAGGCTCCGATGGCGGGGAACGGAATCGACAGGAGCGCACAGGCGAGTCCCGAGAGACCGATCATGGCGCAGAACCGCCAGGCCGCTTCGGCTCGACGCAGGACGACGAGGATCGATGGCGCAAACACCAGCGGGACCACCGAAAACTGGTAGGCGAACGCGAGGGGGCCGTGCAGGACGGTCCAGTGCGAGACGGTTTCGACCATCGCTCGCGCATCGAGGCCGAGCATCGCATCGGCTCGGATCAGCGCCCCATCGACCAGGGGCGCGTTCACGGCCAGACCGGCGAGCGCGACAACGCCGATCATGCAGGACGCGCACAGGTTCACCGCGAGGGTCCCGATCAGATCGGCGATGAACGGTTCCGGCCGGTAGCGCGTATAGAACGCCTGGATGGCAACGAGGAGGCCGATGCCTGCCGTCCACATCAGCCCGTGCGACGGCTCGATCCGAAGTCCCGTCGCCGCCGTCATGCCAAGGGCGCACGCCGTTGCCGTCACGGCGGTCGCCCAGGCCAGGGTTTTCGGGTGCATGCTTGGTATCCTACGTCCCATCGAGCATGTACGCTGTGCCTGAAAGAACTCTTGATGAAGACCGATCTTCGAACAATCAGGGTTTGTCCGACGGCCGTTCAATGACCGCCCGATCGGACGAGGCTAAAACGGCTTGCGAACGGGCGAGGCGCATGATCGCGACGGGGGGTCCGGCCCGTTGGAGCCGTGACCGATCCCGCCGGATCGAATCACCTCTCCCGCGCCTTGTGTCGTCGTGCCCTCGCGCGACGAACCGGTCGCCACGCCGCCGCGGGAGCAGGCCAGGAGCAGGGCAGGAGCACCCCGGGGAGGCAGCATGACCGATCTCGCGCGGAACAAGGCGACCGTGATCGCCTTCTACGACCTGATGTTCAACGAAGGCCGGCCGCGCGAGGCGATCGCGCGCCATGTCGGCGGCGCGTACATCCAGCACAATCCGCACGTGGCCACCGGCAAGGACGGCTTCATCGCGTATTTCGAGCGCATGGCGCGGGAGTGGCCGGGCAAGCGCGTCGAGATCAAGCGGGCCATCGCCGAGGGCGAATTCGTCGTGCTGCACTGCCTCCAGCACTGGCCGGGCGGCGACGACTACGCGGCCATGGACATCTTCCGCCTCGATGCCGACGGCAAGATCGTCGAGCATTGGGACGTGATGCAGACCCTGCCCGAGCATTCCGCCAACCCGAACGGCATGTTCTAGTGGATCAAATCCGACGCCTGGTACCCGTCCTGAACGACCGTACTGGGTGGTAACCGGACCCTAGCTTTTTGCCTTAAAGCAGACGTTTCGCCTCCAGCCTCCTTCGGACTTCAAAACGGTCATGGCGGCGGCCAAGGTGTTAATTGGATAAATGTTATGAAAATGCATATTGGTGCCATATTACTAATGGCGTGCTGTTTTTATGCTTTGTATTCATACAAAAACCAACTCTATTTCGCATATAGATATAAAGTATTTAAATCTATGAGCGTCAACTGGCCGTTGTCTACGAACCCTATAGGTTTTTGGTTTGGTGTAATATTAGTCACGGCTTTGAGTATTTTCTTTTTGGTTGGGGCTATAATGGCAATTTACGTATTGTTTTTAGGTAATTTACAGCAGCCATAACACTTAAGCTTATTGACAGTATTTTTAACGTTCTATCTTCGACCTGATTTAAACATTTCCGGGGCCCGCTCTTGGTGGCAAGCGGACCCCGGCCATGCGTCCGTAAGCGGACGTTCCGCATTCGACCCTTCTCGGCCACTGGGAAGGTCCGCTTCCAGGCTGTTTAAACAGCCACCAATGACCGGGTTGGGTGGATTTGCGACCGTCTGCTTTAAGATCAGGCGCGCAGGAAGCGGACGTAGTGCTCAAAGGGTGCAAGGCTGCAAGCTATGGTGTCTTGGTGGCGATCAGTGATTCTCGCGACGGCGTTGAGCTTGACCATGATTGGCGTGGCTTCCGCGCAGGGGGCACGTTTTCGTATCGAGGACCCACTGCCGGACGAACTCAAGGGCCGTGTTGCGGCGCTTATGCGCTCCGAGAGGCCAAAGGACGCGGAAGCGGCACTCGCCGCCGCTAGGATCAAGGATAATCGGTTCTGGCGCGAGGGCGGCCCCCTGCTGCTGCGCATCGAGAGCGGGTGTCACGGAGACCTCTGCATGGTGATGATCGGCAAAGTGACGGATCAAGCCATCATCCCTCAACTGACGCTCAGAGCCGGACCTACGGTCACCGTCAGCGATGAGCTAGTTGAACTATGGGGTATCTGGTCCACGAGCTTCATTTTCGAGGGCCGTGGGGGCACGAGGATCGATGTCTGGGGTCGCCGGGGAGACCACGGAGACAGTTGGATCGCTGATGCGTGCGGCGGCTGTTTCTCAGCATCTGGAGCGAGATCGAAGTCAGACCTATTGCCGCCGCCTTCGGACAAATCGCCGAATTGAGCCTGAAGACCTCCGCTTCCGAGAGCAGGGTTGATCGAGCAATACGGCGAGGTCGGGTCGATAACCGGACCCTGACCTGTCGTCCCGAAGCGGACGTTCTGCATTCGACCTAAATAGATCATTTATCGCCGGTTGCGACTTCCACTCACGCAGACATTCATGAGCTGTCAAGGGGCTGTGCAGTCGAGAAGATTTTCTATACGTTGGTCCTGCACGAAGAGCGACCGGTTCAAGCTCAAGCTTTCTTCTTTGAGGAGAGCGGCGTTTGGATACTTGACGTATCCATGCATCATTAGCGCTTCAGAACGGCATTGAGCCGTCTGACATGCCGGCGAGCGGTCGGGGTGGATCAAGCCTAGAGTGTGCAGCATCTCGTGGCCCATCCCGCCGATCCATCGACACCGTCCGGCGATCTCGGCTCCGTTTGCCTTCTCGCAAGCGGGCACAATCGTTTCTCCGCTAAGGCCACGTAGATCGTTCGCCGAAACCACTGCAAGTCCGCTGCCGCCTGCACCGGATTGTCCGCAGGCGTGATCGGCATCAACGTAGGCCATGTAGCGGGCCTTCGGGTCGTTCAGTTTGGCAACGCCCAGGCGCGTGAGTTCTTCGAGCGTGTTTCGGTAGAATGCACTGTAACCGGTGTGACGTTCGACTAAGCTGAACCATTTCGCAGGCTGTCAGACCGCACAATCCGAACGGTTGGGTTTGCCAAACGGAACGTCCTGCCGTTCAGCTTTTGTCCAAGCCACGATTGAAAGTGTCGGGCTGCGAACGAAATTCGCTCGGGATATGCCTTCGAGACTGATCGATCACTCGGCACCAGATAGATGAAACTCACTTCACCCGGTGGACCGGCATTCATTTGTTCGACTTCCGCACTTGATGCGGAGTGAACCATGAGGAACGCCAATGCGATAAGAAAGGTGGTGCGTATCGATGACATGCCAAGAGCGATAGCGCGTCGTTATTGACAAGTGGTATCCAGCGATATGAATGACCCTCGGTTTCACCAAGCAGCCTCAAAGCGGACCTTCCCAGCGCCCGCTACGGGTCGTAAGCAGCCTCTCCCCGCCGGGACCAAGCGTCGGATTTCGTCCAATGGATGTTCGATCCCGGCATTGGGTCCATCGCGCGGCGGCTTCTCGACGAAAAGCCACGACGCCCGCGCGGACGGTCGAGGACGCCGTCTCGACTTCGTCCCCCCTGGCGGCGAGGCTTGCGATTCCGGCGCTGTTCCCGATCTGCTTGCGGTACCGCTCGGCAACCGAGGCTGTTGCCTGCCGACGAAGGATAGGACGGCAGCTTCCTGCGCACGGAACTACCGATCCATGGGATCACGCCGGTCATTCCACCGAACGCCAACCGGAAGACCCCGCCGGCCTGCGGCGACCGAGCCCAGGGATCACGCTCGCTCGGGAAGCCCTGGAAAGCGCACTCCGTTTCATCGTCTGTTCCAGGGCTTCACGCCTGCAACCGGTTGCCGTCTCATGACTGATACCAACTCCGGTTGATCGATTYGGATTGAGCAGCCGCGACGGGCCCCCTCTCCTGTTTGGGAGAGGGTTGGGGTGAGGGTCGTGGACTGTCCGGAGAACACACACACCTCACCCTGTCCCTCTCCTTCCAGGAGAGGGGACCCGCGCCAGGGGAGGAGGGGACCCGCATGGCACCGCGTCACCGAACGGATCAGGCGGAAACCGTATGAGGCCCGACGAAGTCGCGCTGAAGTAGCGCAACCGGGATTTCGATCTCCTGCCACGAGTTGCCGTCGAAGCGATGCACCCCGTGCGCGCGATCGAAATACACGAGACCATGGCCGACGGCGCGCATGGTGAGCGGTGCGGGCGTCCCCCAGTCGATGCCGAGCCCAGGCATCGGACGCATCGGCGTCAGGATCTGCCCGTCGAACCAGTGCAGTGCGGAGTCCGAGCAGAGAACCATCCGGCCCTCGAAGCGTGTGATGCCGACGAAGTCGCGATCACGGTCACCGGGACGGGAGCGGTCGGTGAGGGTGCCGGTCACGGGATCGCCGTTGAGGATGACGCCGTTGGTGCCCACCGCCCAGACCTCGCCCGAAGGCTCGACGAGGATGTCGCGCAGTTCCTCTTCCGATCCGGTCTCGACACGGCGCCAGGCGCCGTCCGATCCCGTGAGGAGGAAGCCGGAGGCGACGCCGCCGAGCCCCTGCTCCCTGGCCCAGTTTTCCGCCTCGATGCTGAGCGCTTCGAAGCGCGCAAGGTCGCCGGCCCGTGCCGCTTGCAGCTGCGCCGCTTCCAGCTCGGCGGGAGGCTCCCAGAACTCGGGTATCAGCGTGCCGATCGCATAGGCCGCTCCGGTCGCGCCCTCCGCCAGCCGGTCGAGCCGCCCCTGTCGCGCGATCGCGGCGTCGTCGATCGAGACGCGCGTCCAGGCATCCGCGCCGGTGCGCCGGTAGAGCTGTCCCCTGGCGCCGCAGGCGTGAAGCGAACCGTCCAACACCGCGAGGCCGCCGAGCGCGGCCGAGCCGTCGGCATCGGCGCTGTAGATGCCGGCGCCGGGAATCTTTTCAACGACGACGGGGTCGGTGAGGAGGTAGACGTCGCCCTCGTCGCTGAGGGCGACGAAGGGCTGATCCGACCCGTCGCGCGCCCACGCCGCGATCGCGGCGATATTGCGTTTCACGTCGATGCGGGTCCAGGGTTGGGAAAAGGCGCCGTTGTACTGCAGAAGGATCGTGAACGGGTCGTCCGCCTGCATCGCGTGCACCGCGATGCAGAAGCGGTCCGGGCCGATGACGCAGGCGGCACGCAGATTCTGCTGCCCGAAGAGGCGCTGCGGCATCGATCCTGGCCTCGCTAACCGATCATGACGGCGTTGTCGGACACGGGTGACCGTATGGTGCAGCCGGATTGTGCAACATTCGGCGACGATGGTGCAACCGTGCGCGCGATGAGCCTTACGTCTACCCTATACTTGGGAATGTCCGGCCGATGGATCCCCGACCTTCGGGGAGCAGGAGCCCGATCGAGTGTCGTGATCGGATAGTGTTATGGCGCCCTCGGCCACTGACGATCGGACCGGTGAAAGGTACGCAGGGGCATCCTGAAGGAGGCACCATGACCCCCACCGTTCTCATCACCGGCACGTCCAGCGGACTCGGCCGGGCGACCGCGACGCTGTTTCAGGCGAAGGGCTGGAACGTCATAGCCACCATGCGCTCGCCCGACGCGGACACCGCGCTGACGCGGCTCGACAACACACTCGTCACGCGCCTCGACGTCCAGGACGAGGCATCGATCGGATCGGCGATCACGGCCGGGCTCGCGGCGTTCGGGCGCATCGACGTCCTCGTCAACAACGCCGGCTATGGCGCCTACGGCCCGCTGGAGACGTTCTCCACCGCGAGGGTCCGTCGGCAGTTCGACACCAACGTCCTCGGCCTGATCGCGACGACGCAGGCGCTGCTGCCGCATTTCCGTGCCAACCGCGCCGGCACGATCGTGAACGTCTCGTCGACCGGCGGCCGGATCGCCTTCCCGCTCGGCACCCTCTACCATGCCACCAAGTTCGCGGTGGAGGGGCTGTCGGAGTCGCTCCAGTACGAGCTCGCCGGGTTCGGCGTTCGCGTGAAGCTGGTCGAGCCGGGCGGCATCAGGACCGATCCCGGCGGCCGCTCCCTCGACTTCGGCAACGACCCGTCGCTGACCGAGTATCAGCCGCTGGTGCAGTCGGTGCTGGACGTGCTCGGGCCGATGCTGGCGCAAGGGTCGTCGCCCGAGGCCATCGCCGACATCGTGTTCGCGGCGGCCACGGACACGAGCAGCCGGCTCCGGTTCGAGGCGGGGGCGGATGCGCAGCGGATGCTGGACCTGCGGCGGGCCAACGACGACGACAGCTTCTTCGCCGGGCTGAAGGCGCAATTCGGCGTCGCCGGCTGACCCGGCAAAGGACGACACTGGACGGGCACGGCACCCGCGTGTTCGATGGGAGCCGTGACCTTGCCCGCCCATAGCTATGCACTGGACGCGACCTGGCGCACGCTTCTTCACGATCTGGGACTCGGGCCGGGCGACGTGCTGCGCCGCGCCGGCCTGCCGGACGACCTTCTGGCGCGGCCGAACGCATCGCTGCCATCGCAGGACTATTACCGGCTCTGGCAGGCGATCGAGGACATGACCGATGGCCCGCTCGCACTCCGGCTCTGCGAGGTGGTCCGGGCCGAAGCCTTTTCACCGCCGCTGTTCGCGGCTTTGTGCAGCCCCGATCTCGTCACGGCGGCCCGGCGCATCGGCAAGTACAAGCGGCTCATCGCGCCGATCCGGCTCGATGCCGCCATGGCGGACGGGCGGCTGACGGTGGAATTCACCTGGCTCGATGCCCCGTTCGTTCCACCGGACTCCCTCGTCCTCATGGATCTGCTGTTCACGGTGGCCCTGGTCCGTATGGGAACGCGCGAGCCGGTTCGCCCGATCGAGGTCGTGACGGCCGTGCCGCCCGCCCGGGTCGATGCCTATGAGGCGTTCCTCGGCGCGCACATCCGCAAGGGGGGCGGGCACCGGGTCGTCTTCGCGGCCGCCGATGCCACGCGCCCGTTCCTGACCTCCAACGATGCCCTGTGGACCGCGTTCGAGCCCGACCTGCGCCGGCGCCTCGCCGACCTCGATGGGGCCGCCAGCACCGTCGAGCGGGTTCGCGCCGCGTTGCTGGAGGCCTTGCCCAGCGGCCTCGTCGGCATGGATGCGATCGCCCGGCGATTGGGCGCCGGCAAGCGCACGCTCCAGCGCCGTATCGAAGCCGAGGGCACGAGCTACCAGGCGCTGTTGAACGCAACGCGCGAGGCGCTGGCCCGGCACTACCTCGAACGGACGACGCTGCCCCCCACCGAAATCGCCTTTCTCCTGGGCTTCGACGAGCCCAATTCCTTCTTCCGCGCCTTCCGCACCTGGACGGGAACGACACCGGAGGTTGTTCGGCGCGGCGGGTCGCCGGCCACCTGACCGACGCGGCACGATCGCCGACGCACGGGAATACTTAAGCGGATGCCCCTGGAGGGATGGGACATGCGTATGGCGTCCGAATGGGATCTCGGGAAACCCGACGACGCGGCGGAACGACGGGGCGTGGGCGATACCCGCCCCTGGGCAGCCATGTCTGTTGCTTGAAATGCGGTCAGCCACTTATGCGGTAATTGCCGGTGCATGAGTAGCTATCGCGTAGAGTATCACGCCACGGCGTGGGATCGGCGGACGTGGCGGACCGCGCCCGACGATGATGAGCATGACGTCGACAATATAGCCCTCCGATACCGCAACCGTGGCGCCGGCATGTCGGCTTGCTCGATCAATCCGGCAAGTGGAAACCTCATGCCGTGATTGTGGCCTGCGCAATCATAGGAATGGACGTTGCTCAGACCGACGCGACGGGATATATATCCAGCTATATCCAAGGAGGCTTCGCGATGAGCAATGCCGCACAGAAGCGGGCAATCCGCAATTATCGGTCGCGTCAGGCCGAGCGCGGATTCGCGCGCTTCGAGGTTCAGGCGCTTGATGCCGATCGAGAGCTGATCCGCGCACTTGCGCGCCGCCTTGCCGAGGACAGCCTCGAAGCCACGCAGGCCCGCACGTTGGTCCAGCAAATCGTGTCCGGCGAGCCGCCCCATCAGGGCGGTATCCTTCAAGCCTTGCGGCGATCGCCGCTGGTCGGAGCAGATCTCGACCTCGACCGCGCCCGCGAGGAAGGTCGCAGGGTCGATTTGTGACACGATACCTGCTCGACACCAACATCATCAGCAATGTCGTCAAGCCGGAGCCTTCCGCTCCCTTGCTGGACTGGATGGCGGAGCAGCGCGATGACGCGCTGTTCATCGCGTCACTGACCGTCGCTGAAATTCGGCGCGGCGTACTGGAAAAGCCGGCAGGCAGAAAGCGAGAGGCGCTTGAAGCCTGGTTTTCCGGTCCCGAAGGACCGCAAGCGTTGTTCGCCGGGCGCATCCTGCCGTTCGACGACCGGGCCGGACTGATCTGGGCGCGGCTGATGGCCGACGGGAAAATCTCCGGCCGCCCGCGCAGCGGCCTCGACATGATCGTTGCGTCGGTCGCCGATGCCAATGGTTGTGTCGTCGTCACCGACAACGAGAAGGATTTCGCCGGGCTTCAATTCATCAACCCGTTGCGGGGAGCGGCCTGATGTCAAAAGCCACTCGGCATCGCTCGGGAGGGCGGCATGTCTGAAACCCCAATCGAATGGACCGACTCTACTTGGAACCCCGTCGCGGGAAGTTCGATCGTTGGGCGCGCATCGCCTCCGCCGCCATGTTCGGCGTCATCATGCGGTCGCGCAGGCCGGTGAGGACGCGGGTTTCCAGCGCCTCGCGGGTCAGGGTGCGGCTGTTGTCGCAGCCATTGCCGAGGGCATGATAGGTGCAGACATATAGCGGCATGGCCGCGCCGCCGGTAGGTCCCGCCACAGCAGCCGCAGAACAGCAGGCCGGACAGGAGGGTGCGCGGGCGATGGGTGGCGTTCAACCCGCCGTTCTTCGCCATCAGGGACCGCATGGCCGTGCGCGTGCCCTCGATCCGGTGAGATCGGCGGCGATGCGCTGCGGCCCCTTGCCCGCGACCTGATCGCGGAAGATGCGGCGGACGATCTCGGCCTGTTCCTCGATGATCCCGCGTTTGCCCCGGATCGGCTCGCCGTTCGCGCCGTCATTGTCGTTGGCCGGGACGATCCCGCCCGGCTTCCTATCCTTGTCGCCGCCTTCCCTGTCGCCGCCTGTTCCCCGGTTCAAGTCAAACGGACATCAAGCGGCGGCGGGATCGGAACCGGAAGCCAAATCGAAGACCGTGCGGTCATGGCGTAGGATTGCTGGCAATCGGCGGGATTGCTCCTTGCTATGCCGCCTTCGCCAACGGCTTGGCACGATCGACCCGCGCCCGCTCGTCGGGCGAATTCATGACACCCCACAGATCGCTGCGCCGCTGCGTGTTCAGCCAGAAGTCCGGGCTGTTGCCGAACACGCGGGCCAGAATGAGCGCGGTCGCCGCCGTCACGTTGCGCCGGTCGTTGCAGAGTTCGTTCACATGCTTGCGCTGAACGCCCATCGCCTCGGCCAGCACCGCCTGCGTCAGGCCGAGCGGCTGCATGAACTCTTCCGTCAGGATTTCGCCGACCGTGGCCGGTTTGCGCGTGGTCATCAACATGGCGTCACCTCACCGATAGCTGTAGTCGTCGAGATACATATCCGACGCTTCGCCGCGACTGCCGTCCCACCGGAAGATCAGCCGCCATTGCTTGTTGATGCGGATCGAATGCAGGCCGTCGAGCGTACCGCGCAGCTTCTCGAAATGGTTGCTCGGCGGCACACGCAAATCCTGATCGGTCATCGCGTCGTCGATCATCTGGAGCTTGCGGAACAACCGGCTTTCGAGATCGGACGGAATGGTGCGGGAGTGGATATCCTCCACGAAGAAGGCCCGCAGCCATTCGTCCCGAAACCCGGCGATCATTCTAAGCATCCAATGCTTGGTTTATGTACCACTCCATGGGACATTCTGCAACGGCTTTCCGCCGCCGCCTTGTCGTCGGAATTGGAGCGCCCTCGCTCCCAATCCCGGCTTGTCTGCCTGGAAAGCTCCCGCCGGGGCGGCGACAGGCGGTCAAGGCTGGCGCGTAGCGCCACCGCGCAGCGGCTCGGCCTTGAGGGGCCGGCGGCGCTCCGGCCCACTTGCCCAAAGCAGAAAGGCCCTTGCACCGTTCAACGGTGGCGGCTCATCTCGATCGCGAGATCGAGCAGGTTACGGGGCAGCCGCGGTGAGGAACAACGCGATACCAGCAGGGGCGCGTCTTTCATTCGTTTTCGAGCAGGTCGGTGGGTCACCACAGGCGGCCAATGCAGAGATCGGCCGGCCCTGTCCAAATCGTTCTGTGAGTTGATCACTGACCAAGAGCCTGGACGTAGCCTGCTCTGCGTGTTTGAGTTCGGCACGATTCGCCTGATCGGGCGATGGATAAGCATCGGGAACGTACGCGAGGGAGGTCCGTGGCAAACCAGCGTGCGATCCGCCTGGCATGGGAGGCGTTCCTCGTGGACGGCCGTCTTCCCACGGGCGTGGCAACGCATCTGGCGGCCTCCTGGCAGCGGTCCAAGATACTCGGTGTCGGGGCCGAGCGGACGGTGGCGCCTTTGGCCACCGAGCCGGAGATCTTCCGGCGCCGTGCCGCGAGCGCCGAATTCCTGGCGGTCGCTCGGCCGGCGATCGCGCGATCCGGTGTCCTGCTCTCGGATGCGGAATCGATGGTGGTCCTCACCGATGCCGGGGGCTTCATCCTCGAAACGGCCGGCGACCGGCATGTGATCGAAGACGGGCGGCGCAACCACCTGGAGACCGGAGGGCGCTGGGACGAGACCGCGATCGGCACCAATGCGATCGGAACCGCCCTGGCGGCGTCGGTGCCCACCGTCATCCACGCCGCCGAACACTTCTGCCAGGATGTTCAGCGATGGAGTTGCGCTGCGACGCCGCTGCATCATCCCGTCGATGGCACCCTTCTCGGCGTCGTCGACATCTCGGGACCGGCCGCGTCCTTCAACCCTCAGAGCCTCGCCCTCGCCACGGCGGTCGGTCGCGAGATCGAGGAATCCCTCGGCCATCGGGCGAAGATCGAGCAGGTGATCCTGCTGCGCCGTTACGTGTCGAAGCGATCGATTTGGCTCAGCAACGACATCGTCGTCCTCGATCGGCGCGGTGCCCTCGTGCATGCGACGGACGCGGCACAACGTGGCTTCGAAGCCAGCCCTGCCGTCTTCGCCGAGACCGCGCGCCGGCTCGTCGGCCGCGCCGATCCGAGCGAATGGGAGGAGAACTGGCGCCGGCGCTTCCCGCAGGCGAGCGTCGAGATCGTCCGTCAGGACGACGTTGCCGTGGGATGCCTCGTCGTCCTCCATCCCAAGCGCGACCCCGTGCCCAAAGTCGCTACGTTGCGCATGGGGGCCACCGTGATCGACCCCGAGATCCGGTTCGAACAGATCGTCGGCGACAGCACGGCCATCCACGTTGCCCGCCAACGGGCCCGGAAACTCGCCGCGAGCGGTCTGCCGGTCCTGATCGAGGGCGAGACGGGCGTCGGCAAGGAGCTGTTCGCCCGCGCGATCAAGGAGGCGAGCCCGATGGCGGGCGGTCCGTTCGTGCCCATGAATTGCGGGGGCATGGCGCGCGAACTCATCGCGAGCGAACTGTTCGGTTACGTCAAGGGCGCGTTCACCGGCGCCGACGAGAAAGGACGCATCGGCAAGATCGAACAGGCGGATGGCGGGGTGCTTTGCCTGGACGAGATCGGCGAGATGGCGCCCGACCTGCAATCCTATCTCCTGCGCGTCCTCGAGGATCACGTGGTCTACCGGATCGGGAGCCATGAGGCGCGACCCGTCAGGATCCGGCTGGTGTCGATGACGAACCGCGATCTCTCGGCCGAGGTGGAGGCTGGACGGTTCCGTCGGGACCTCTTCCACAGGGTCGCCGCGGCTCGGCTTCGGATCCCGCCGCTGCGCGAGCGCGGCGACGACCTCCTTCTCCTGGCGGACCGCTTCCTGGCGGCGGCGGCCAAGCGCCTCGACCGGGCGACGCCCTGCGTCGACGCCGCGGTTCTGGCGGCCTTCACGGCCTACCGATGGCCCGGCAACGTCCGCGAACTGCGCAACGTCGTCGACGCCATGGTCGCACTCTCGCTATCGGACGACCGCTTGACGGCGGCGGACCTGCCGCCCGAACTCCTGACGGCACGGGATTCGGCGGGACCCGTCGTGTCCCTGCCGGGGACGGCCAGTTCCGCGCAGGGGGCCGACCTCAAGGCGGCGGAGCGGTCGGCGATCCTGGCGCAGGTCGACGCGTGTGGCGGCAACCTCACTCTGGCCGCGCGGCGCCTCGGTATCGCCCGGTCCACCCTCTATGTGCGCCTGGCGGAATACGGTGGCCTTCGAACCACGGGCGACACATGAGGCCGAGCCCGCGTCCGTGACCGGGCGAGGTCGGGGTCGTTTCGGCCCTCGGGCGGACGGACCTCGGCCGCCGGCGGTTCCCCGTTCGAACCGAGAAGGCGCAAGGCCGTCTGGCGAGGGGCGCGGCCGCGACGGAGGGGGCGGGGTCACCGATGTTCAGCGGGGCTACGATGCGGAACCAGCCACGCGTATCCCGGCCGCCATAGTTCCGCGCGACCCCATCGTGCGTCAGATAGGCTTGCACGGTAAGATAGGCTTGCACGGTAAACCGGCCGAAATCGTAGCCGACCGGACCGCCGACGGCGATCTGCCCCTGGGGGCGATAGGTCGGAAAGCGCGTCGGCAGATCCGTGGAGGCGAAGGCGACCGGTCCCAATTCCCATTGGCCGAACGTCTTCGCCGCCGTGCGGCCTAGATACTGATGGCGACTTTCAAGACTCCATCACGTTGATTGGCGAAGAGATCGTAGGCCATCTCGATCTGGTCCAGCTTGAACCGGTGCGTAACGAGTCCCGACAGGTCGACCCGCCCCGATGCAACGACGTCCAGCATTCGGCGCATGCGCTCTTTTCCACCGGGGCACAGCGATGTGCGAATCGACTTGTTTCCCAGGCCGGCGGCGAAAGCATCCAGCGGGATCCTCAGATCGTCGGAATAGACCCCTAGGCTCGACAGGATGCCTCCCGGACGGAGTACCCGGAGAGCGGCCTCGAACGTCGCTTGAGTGCCGAGAGCCTCGATCGCGACGTCGACGCCGCGGCCGTCCGTCAGGCGCATGATAGCCTCGACCGGATCCTCCTTCTTGAAATCCACAACCTCGTCGGCCCCCATTTGCTTCGCCATCACGAGGCGTGCGGGCACCGTATCGACGCAGATAATCCGGGTCGCGCCCATCAGCTTCGCGCCTGCAGTTGCGCACAGGCCGATCGGACCTTGAGCAAAAATCGCAACGGTGTCGCCAATCTTGACCTCGCCTGTCTCTGCGCCCGCGAAGCCGGTGGACATAATGTCTGGACACATGAGCACCTGCTCATCGGTTACCGCATCGTCGATGGGCGCGAGATTGGCCATGGCATCGGGGACACGAAGATATTCGGCTTGGCAGCCGTCTATCGTGTTGCCGAACCGCCAGCCGCCGATCGCTTTCCATCCGTGCCGCGTGCCGGCCCCGTCCTGGGCTCCGCAACCGCAGAGACAGGCGTTACTCCACCCAGACGGCGTGATGGCGCCCGCGATGACGCGTTGACCCTCTCTGAATCCCGCGACGCCGGACCCGAGTTTCTCGATGATCCCCACCGGTTCGTGGCCGATCGTCAGGCCTCGTTCGACGGCATATTCGCCCTTGAGGATGTGGACGTCCGTTCCGCAGATCGTTGTGGTCGTGATTTTGAGAAGGACGTCCTGCGGCCCGATGTCAGGGATCGGTTTGTCGTCGAGAACGATGCGCCCCTTCTCGGCGAAGATCGCGGCTTTCATTTTTGCTGCCATAACGGCCTCCCTATTCAATGGAATGCACTTGAGCGGTTGTTTTCGAAGAGATCGATGGAAATCCGATAGGATGGTCGATCATTACATTGGTTAAGTCAGGTCGGGTCTTGAGAATCGTGGGGATCGGGACGGTGCGTCAGATCGCTTCGGCGCGCTCCGGCACCGGGATCCCGATCCACTCCTCGTAGAAGGTGTCGATGTCCGGCTCGAAGTCACGGATCACCGGATACCAGGGGGTCGGTGCTTCGACATCGTGCAACGTCCCGCATTCCGGGCAGTAATATTCTCGGAGCACCTGCCACGACGGCGTTTGAGCCATCAGGCGAGGATAGATTTCTTCGAGCTTTTCCGACGTGTCGCGGACATGGATCTTGGCGAAGAGCTTCCAGTTCTCCTTCCAACTGCAGAAATCGTGGCCGCATTCGCAGCGGATCTTCCACTCCTTCGTCGTGCTCAGCTGAACGATGTAGAGCTTGGGTCCGAGCGGCAGGATGATGCGGTCGCCCCATTCCACGCGCTCCTGCAGGATCTCCAGATAGTTCGTGAACCGTTCTGGATCCTTGGGCGTGGACAGCATTTGATGAAGGGTGTCGTGGTCGATCTTGCCGTCGACAAGATCAGAGATCTTCGCGCGAGTGTAGGAGGTCATGGCTCATCCTGTAATTCGAAAAATTGAATGCACAAAAATTGTATCGGCGACCAGTCGATACAAAACGCAGATCATTCCTCGACGAACTGAACGGTTTTCACATCCGGCAACTCAGAGACATCCATGTGATAGCGAGAGCCATAGTGCGGAATGCCGATTTCTTCCTCGAGAAGCTGCCAATCTTCCGGAAGATCCCAGAACGACTTGAAGTCCGCGAGGAATTTCGGTCCGAGCTTGAAGGACGAGGCGAACATCTGCTTGACGTGATCGCCCGCCTCCTTGGCGAGAATCTTTTCGCGTTCGATGTTCATCCAGTCGCAGGTCGGCACGGACCTGGCGATCCGCGCCCTGCGAATGTCCTGGCGCATGGCCCGCGTGGCGGCCTCGTCGAGGGCGAAGACGCCGTCCGCCCCCTTCGTCGTCGCCACCCCGTGGACCTGTGCGGCGAAGCGATCGAGCAGGTAGCCCTCGTTGATGTCCGAGACGACCTTCTCCGGGTCGCGATCGAGCGGGTCCCCGAATCCGGGTCCGCCCTTCATGGTGTTGAGGTACAGGTCGTAATCGTGGAACATTTCCTCGGTCGTGATCGCCTGCTTGTCGCGCTTGATCACCGCATCCTTGGCCAGCAGGGAGTCCCAGACGGGGTTCTGCGGGTCGGTGTCGCCACCGAGGGGCAACGGTGCGCCACGGGCGATGAGGTCCTTCAGGCCGGTCTTGTGGGCGGCGAAGCGATATCCGGACGCCGCCGGGTACCCGCCCATCAATCCCCAATCCGAGGACATGTGGCCGTTGCCCATGAAGAACATGGTCCAGTCCTTGGCATTCCAGACCATGCGAAGGCTCTCGAAACCGCAGCCGCCGCGATACTTGCCCGCCCCCCCGGAGTTCGGCTTGATCTCCCGGCCGAGATAGAGGAGCGGCTCGGCCAGCTCCCAGATCTCCATGTCGCCCATGTCGCCTTCCGGATTCCAGATGGCGGCGGCATGGCTCAATCCGTCCTGGACCGCCGTGGCCCCGGTGCCGTTGGCGGCGCATTCGAACGAGTTGACGGCATGGATCTCGTCGTACTGGTTGAACCCGCCTCCCTGGAGCCAGTTCGACGTGTTGGCGTTGCCGGCATTGACCTCCTCGAGGTAGCCGCGCCCGAAGTAAGAGCGCGACAGGCCCCGCCATAGGCCGGTCCAGGCCGAGACGAGGAAGTGCCAGGAGTAGGAGAAGGCGACCCGGCGATCGTCCGGATTCATCCAGGTCCCTTTCGGCAGGCGGAACTCGGTGCCGTAGGCCGCGCCGTCGTTGATCATTTCGGACGGGATCAGCGTCTGGGTCATCATCACCCAGATGCCGGAGGTGAAGCTGACCTGATGGGCGTTGTAGGTGTGCCAGCCCCAGCGGCTCGCCCCCTCGAAATCGAGCCGCCACGTCCCGTCGGCCCGGATCGTGATCTCGGACGGGGCGTGCATGATCGTGTCGAGCTTGGCGAAGTCCGACGGGACGCGGACGTCCTCGTGGGCATAGGGCACGTCCACGAACCCGACCTGACGGTAGGTACCCGGAATGGTCATGGCCTTGAGGCGGGCCTGCAGGCCGAGGCGACCGTGCTCGATGGCCTCGTAGGCGAACTTCCAGTAGTTCTCGATGCCCTCTTCGGCGACGACCTCCTCCACCAGCTTGCGGATCATGTGGCAACCGGCGATCCGGGTGCGTTCGTCGAGCATCCAGTACCGGGTGGTACGCACCATGCGCTGGCTCTCGTGCAGCCAGTCGCGGAACAGCGTGTCGTCGGCCCCCACCTTGCGGCAGGTGATCTGGTAGCCGTCGCCGAACCGCTGGACCTGCCCGGTGGACATGGAGCCGGGGCCCACCGAACCCGTGTCGATCACGTGGGTGACGCCGCCGACCCAGCCGATCAGCTCGCCCTTCCAGAAGATCGGCACGATGGTGTGGATGTCGCACGGATGGACGTTGCCGATCAGGCAGTCGTTGTTGCAGAAAATGTCCCTGTCCCGAATGGTCGGGTTCGATTCCCAATCGTTCTCGATCATGTACTTGATCGCGGCGCCCATGGTACCGACGTGGATGATGATGCCGGTCGAGGTGAGGATCGAATCGCCGGCCGCGTTGTAGAGGGTGAAGCAGAGCTCGCCCTCCTGCTCGACGATCGGCGAGGCGGCGATCTTCTTGGAGGTCTCGCGCGCGTCGACGACGCCCGCCCGCAGCCGCGAGAACAGCTTGTTGTAGAGGATCGGCTGGGTGTCGCGCAGCTCGGTCTTCTCGAGACCGGCGTAGCACTTCGTGCGTTTCGTCGCCTCCATGAGGCGGTCGCGGTGCTGTTTCAAGGTCTCGCCGCCCCGGACGATGCCGCGCGTGGCCTCCGGCACGTCCTGATTCCGAATGTTTATGTTCATCATGATGAGTCCTGTCTGACCAAAGCCGTTAAATGAAATCGCAGTGTTTCACTGCCTTCGAGCGTCAGACTTCTTTGAGGTGAAAGAGACGATGCGCATCGAGCAGGGTCTCGAAGCCATCGGGAACGACGAAGGTGGTGGCGTCCGATTCGATGATGGCGGGGCCGGTGATGCGGTTGCCCGGGCGCAGCGACTCCATCCGGTAGAGCCGTGCGTCGACCCAGTGCTTCTTGCGGTAGAACTGACGCGTGCCGAGGAAAGCGTCGGCGGGCGGGGCCTCACCTTCGAGCGGTTCGGTGGGAATCTTGGGCTTGGGGATCGGCACGCTGCCGCGCATGATGGCGCCCGTGACCGAGAAGCCGAGTTCGGGGGAGCGGGCGGCCGCCGCATAGACACGGCCGTAGGTGGCGTTGAAGGCGTCGACGATCTGCGCCCAGTCCTCGGCCGTCGCAGCCACCGGCAGGGGAGAGTCGATCTCGAGATCATTGAGCTGACCGCGATACTGCATCCGGTAGCCGGGCTGCAGGGTCACCTGAGCGGCGTCGTAGCCATTCAGCTTGAACTCCTCGAGAACGTTGTGCGTGAGTTCCTCCCAGGCGGACTGGAGGGTCCTGGACGCCTGTTCGCGCTGCTCGGCCGGTGCATCGGGCGCAAGGTTGATGTCGAGGGACTTGTCGTAACGGTACTCGAAATCGGCGGCGGCGCATCCGAACGCGGAGAACCCGGCAGCCCAGGCCGGCACGATGACGTCTTCGAAGCCGAGACCTTCCGTATAGCCATAGGTGTGGACCGGCCCGGCCCCGCCATAGGAGAAGCACACGAAGCTCTGTGGGCTGTAGCCTTTGCCCGAGATCATCGCGCGCAGGTAATCGCGCAGATCGGAATCGAGCAGTTCGATGACACCGGCCGCCGCATCTTCCACCGAAAGCCCGAGGGGGTCAGCAAGCTGGAACTTGATGGCATCGACCGAACGCTGCCGATCCAGGGTGATCGCGCCGCCCAGGAAGTTATCGGGGTTGAGATAACCGAGCACCATGTGGCAGTCGGAGATCGTGACGGTCTCAATGCCGCTCTCCTTCCAGCACACGCCGACACGATAGCCGGCGGAATCCGGGCCGAGCCTGATCGCCTTGGTGTAGGGGTCGAGGCGGATGAACGAGCCGCCCCCCGCTCCGACCGAATCCATGGCGACGAGGGGCAGGGACAGGACGAGCCGCGCCATGTCCGGGTCGTTCTTGATCGTCAGTTCGCCCTGCGTGATCAGCGCCACGTCGAAGGAGGTGCCGCCGATGTCGGAGCAGGCGATGTTGCCGTAGCCCAGCACTTCACCGAGGTACTTGGCGCCGATCACGCCGCCGATCGGCCCCGAGACGATGGTGCGGGCGAGTTCCTTGGCCTTCCAGGAAATGGTGCCGCCGTGGGTCGCCATGACGCGGAAGTCGAACTTGGTCCCGTGCTCCTTGAAGGCATCGGAAATCTTCTTGAGGGTTTGGCGCGACGGCTCCGCGGCATAGGCCTCGAGAATGGTCGTGTTGGTCCGGTGGGTCTCCTTGCGAACTGGATAGTAATCGGCCGAGGCGAAGACCGGGATTGTCTTTCCGCTCCTGGCGATTTCTTCGATAACGATATCGCGCGTCCGGCGTTCGTGGATCGGGTTCTTGTAGGAATGGAGCAGGCTGATGGCGATGCCTTCGACATCGGCGGCGATCAGCTCCTGGGCCGCCTTGCGGACGCTGTCCTCCCGCAGGGGAATGACCACCGTCCCGAACATGTCGACCCGCTCGATCACGCCGCGGGTCAGTTGACGCGGGACGAGGGGAGGATCGTAGCGGTGCGTGTTGAGGTGGATCCGGTCCTCGTAGGCGTAGCCGAGATGCGACTGCACGGCCCGGCCCATGCGGTGGAAGTCCTCCATCCCGCGATTGACGATCAGGGCGCAGCGCAGGCCCTTGCGCTGGACGACCCGGTTCAGCATGGCCGTTCCGGAATACACGCCGGTCTGAAGGCCCTGGAGCCCCTCGTCGAGGGAGAGACCCCACGCGGCCAGGCCGTCCTCGCTCGACGCGATCAGGCCCAGGGCCTCGTTCTGGGGTGTGCTTTGGGCCTTTCCGACAACGAAGTCGCCCTCCGCATCGACAAAGAACGTGTCTGTCATCGTGCCGCCAGCGTCGATGCCGAGGACTTGAACGCTTCTGATTTTTCGCGCCTGAATATTCAACGGGCGTCCTCCCGAACTGACCCAACCTCTAGCGGGCTGGGTTAGTCGAAGATCAGCAGCGACCATGCCAACTTGTCGAAATGAATTTACGCGATATCGATCAGTGTCTTACCGCGCCTGCTGTCCAAGTATTTCGCATCTGCGAACGTCCGTCGCCCGGGCAATTGTCCGGGCGACGGACGTTCGCAGACGCGAAAGGCCGAAGGCCGAAACTGGAACCGCTCCCCTTCGCGTGGCGTCAGTGATGGTAGCTCACAGCTTCGCGCTCACCTGGCCGACTTCGTCAGCGCCGACTCGCACGCCGCCTGAAGACCCTGCGGGGTCTCACCCCCTAGACCGGCCTGCCGCAACTGGCTGGCGGCGCGCATCGTGCGCAGGGAGTCGAGACCGAGATACAGGAGATCGCTGTCGTCGTTGAGGCGATGGGCGGGAATGCCAAGCAGCCCCGACAGGGTTTCGACCAGAACGTCCGCAGGTCCGTCCATCCATCGTTCCCCTTTCGTTTGCCGCCCTCGCGTCCAGGTGCGGCGCAGGTCGATCTGTTACCGTCCTGCCAAAACGTTCAGGGTCGCTCGAGAAATCCTTCCATGATCTTGAGATCGCAGAATACCCTCGATCATCATGCCGCAGATTGCGGTTTCTAGCGCCGGATCGGCCGATACGTTCGCGGCACATGATCGAGAACAAGCGCCGCTTTCGAAGCGGCGGACATTCGTCCGCCGCCGCTTCAGCTGTCGACATCAGGGATCAAAAGATGATTTCAGCGCCGAGGCCGACGACCCGGCGTCACCGTCAGGACCGTGGGTGTATAAGCTGCGCCAGCGAGTTCGATGGTCTCGTCGAAGAGATTCCGTCCGAACGCATAGATCTTGTAGTTGTCGCGATGCCAGCCGATCCGGGCGTTCGCGACCGTGTAGGCGCGGAGGTCGAAGGTGTTGGCGATGTCGGCGGCGCGATGGCCCCCGACGAACTGAACTTCGCCGACGCTGACGAGATCTCCCGCGAGCCCGAGCTGTTCGAGGGGCAGCCGGTGTTCCAGGGCGACATTGCCGGACCACATGGGGACCCCCGGCACACGGGCGCCGTTCCGGGCGCCGGTCGGATCGTTGGCGGGAATATTGACGAACTCCGGATGCACGTAGCCGACACCGCCGCGGACGGTCCAGGGCGGTTCGGGCAAGCGGCGGCGTTGCCTGATCCGCTTCGGCCTTGAGCCCGTCCAGCTGGCGGGCGAGGCTTGCGTCGAACGTCTGCACCTGCGCCGGTCTGTCACGGACGCGATGCTGGCGCTCGATTGTGGCCTCGTCGTCTCCCAGCATCGGGCGCCGGACCGCGCCGATGGCGGGGGTCCCCTACGACGCGCGGGCGGGCGTCCATGCCAATGTCGGCGGCCGGATCGTGATGGACGGCACGGTTGCCGGTGCGCGGCGTGTCAGCCGAACGAAAGCGGGTACCGCCGAACCCCCTCAGCTCCGGCGTCACCGTTCGGAAGCCCGCCTCGTTCAGATGGCCGGCCACGGTCGCCCAGGTCGTGGCATCGTCCGGCCAGCCATGGAGCAGCAGGACGGTCGGTCCGTCCGCCGGCCCCGCCACGTGGACGTTCACATCCAGAAGTGTGGTTTTAACCTGTTGCTCGCTCACGCGAAGCCTCCTCTGGCTGGGCTATACTCACCCGGCGTCCGAAACGCCGGTCCTAGGCCGGGATCCGGTCGATGCTCGCGGTATCCTCCTCCGCCACGCCGTTCTCGCGATGGCGGAAGGCGCTCAGGGCTTGGTAGACCTGGAGCCGGGCGCGCATCACGGAGCCGAGCGGCCGATGCGTCGCGAGACTGTGGGCGGGACGGAAGGTCATGACCTCGTCGAAGTAGCGGACGCGGTCCGGTGCGTAGGCATCCTGGCGCGGCAGGCGCAGCGTCGCGACGGTGCGGTAAGGGCTGATCGAGACTGGCCAGTCGACCGAGGCGTCCTCGATGGGCTGCCTCTCGGCATCGGCCCAGAGCTGGGCCTTCAACTCGAACACCACCTCGTTCTCCCGGAAGAAGGCGACCGTGGCGTGGCGGAAGCCGTCCTCGTCCTGGTGCGGGTCGAGGCGCCACTCGGACAGCGCGCGCTGGCTTTCCGTCGACGGCACGGCCCCGAGCTTGGCGACGTAGTCGCCGTAGCGGACCGGCGCCTGGCTGAAGTAGCTGTCGGCCAGGGGATGGCTGTAGGGATGGCCGAAGAAGTCGGCGAGCGCGCTCTCCGTGCCGAAGGCGTGCAGGGCACGATTGAGGGTGTGCATGGTCGACGAGACCGCGCTCTTGACGCCTTCCGGCAGCCCGGTCGACTTGCCGATGACGGTGCCGTCGCGCAGGAACCCGGCCGCCGTGCCCGAGGGGAAGGTGGTCCCGGTCGCAAGCACGAAGTCCTGGGTATCGACGGCGTGGCCGGGCAACTTCTCGCCGGGGACGTCGAACACCTTGATGGACATGCCGCGATGGGTCGAGACGCGGTCGCCGAGGGTCTCGCCCGGGCCCTGTGCGAAGCGGACCGCCACGGGGTGGGTGCCGGGAGTGGCGAAGAGCCCTTGTGCCAGTTCGGGCGGCAGGCCGGCGGCGATGATCAGATCGCCGGTGACGCAGGCCGAACTCTTGGCGTGGCTGGCGCGCACGGCATGGTGCTCGCGGGCCTCGACCGTCTCGGATTGCTGCGTCATCCCCTTGATGATGCCGTCGATCGTCTCCTGCTCGCCCTCGGCAGGCTTCTCGATGTCGGGGGCGTATCGAAGGTAGGTCATGGTCACCTCGCTGGGTGTGAGGATGGAAGTGGTCCGAGTCGATGGATCGTCGGCCGGTGCTCGGCGCGATCCCGCTCCGGTGGGATGGGGATCGCGACGCGGAAGGCCATCAACTCAGCTTCGGCTGACCGTTCGACGCCGACAGCCCACCATCGACCGGCAGGTTCACGCCGGTGACGAAGTGGGCGTCCTCGCTCGCCAGGAAGGCGATGACGCCGGAGATGTCGTCGGGCTTCGCCCCACGCCCCATCGGGATGCGCTCCTCGAACTTGGCGACGAGTTCGGGCTGGTCCTGCATGCCGGCCGTGAACGGCGTGTAGACCAGGGACGGGTTGACCGCGTTCACCCGGACCCCGTTCCGCGCCTCGTCGAGCGCGACCGCACGGGTGAAGTTCGTCACCGCACCCTTGGCCGCGCAGTAGAAGCTGTGGTTCCAGTCCCCGCCCAAACCCGAAACGGACGACACGTTGACGATGGACCCTCGACTCTCCCGGAGATGGGGTAGCGCGAAGCGCGTCATGTAGAAGACGCCGTAGAGGTCGGTCTCGATGATCGTCGAGAAATCGGCAATGTCGCCCTCGTCGACACGGCCCAGATGGTCCTTGCCGGCATTGTTAACGAGGACGTCGAGGCGCCCGAACCGTTTGATAGCCTGCGCGACGACGTCCTGGCATCGGTCCGCGTTGGACAGGTCAGCGACCACAGTGAGGGTGTCGGCCGCCTCGATGCCGCCGGCCACCTTGTTCAGTCCCTCTGCGTTCTTGTCGGCGAGGACGAGCGTCGCGCCCTCCCGCCCGAACCGCCGCGCGGCGGCCTCGCCGATGCCGGATGCGGCGCCGGTGACCAGCACCACCTTGTTGATAAAGCGTCCCATGATGTCTCCTGGATGGGGCGCGGCCCGCCGGCGGGCCGCGCAGGAATGCGTGACCCCCTCAGACGCTGCGGGCCTGGTCGGGATGGCGGCCCTCGGCGAACTCCTCGACGATCTTGGCGCAGAAGGCGGGCAGGTCCTTCGGGTTGCGGCTGGTCACGAGTCCCTTGTCCGTGACGACCTCCTCGTCGACCCAGGTGCCACCGGCGTTCCGGATGTCGGTCTGCAGCGTCGGGAATGAGGTGAGGATGCGGCCCTTCACGACGTCCGCCTCCACCAGGGTCCAAGGGCCATGGCAGATCACGCCGACCGGCTTGCCCTGGGCGAAGAAGTCCCTGACGAACGCGACCACCGCCTTGCTCGCCCGGAGCTTGTCGGCGCCGACGCAGCCTCCCGGGATGACGAGGCCGTCGTACGCGGAGGCCGAGGCGCCCTCGATGGTTGCGTCGACGGCGTAGCGGCCGGCCGGGTCCAGGTCGTTGTTGACCGTCTCGGCCTCACCGGCCTCAAGCCCGATTACGGTGACGCTCGCGCCCGCTTTCGTCACCGCATCGCGCGGCTGGACGAATTCCGGCTCCTCGGTCCCGCGCGGGGCGATCAGGATGGCGATCTTCTTTCCTTGCAAGGTCATGTCGACTTCCTCGTGGTGGGGATGGGGAAAAGTTCGGCGCGGCTGCGGCGCCCGTCAGGCCCTACGGAGGGCCCTACCGGGCAGGCCAGCCAACTCCTCAATCGCCGCCAGGCAGCGCCGGGAATGCGCGGGCAGCCCAGGCGGTCCGGATAAGCCGGACTGTGATCGCCTACAGCGAGATGACCCTGGTAAATGGCGGTCACGGCATCGCATCACCTCGAAGCCGAGGCGGGATGACGCCTGCGTGTTTCCGATAACCGCTCAGCGAGTGCCGTTGGCCAGAACGGTCCTGCTACCGGCAGACCGCAGCGATGGTGGTGCGTCGGGTCCGTTACCCGCCAGCATCATGGACGCACCCACGGACACAATGCCGGCCAGGGCCCGTAAGTCGTCCGGCTGTCCGGGATCTCGCGAGATGGCCTCGGCCTCGCGCTGCAGGCGGAGGTTACACGCCTTCGACCCGATCCTGCCGTCCGGGGTGCAGGCGTCATGCTTCGCGCAGGCCGCGTCGAGGGCATCGATGGGAGCTGCAGGTGCGTTGTTGCCTGGACCGCAGTAGTTGCCGTGAAGGAGCGCGGTTGGCTGTCCAACTGCCGTAGTTGGCTGGGCGAGGACGGGTCCGGCGAAGGTGACCGCGAGCGCGACCGAACCGACAATGATCTTCAGCATCGTTTGGGGACCTGGGTGCGGTACCGTCCACCAGGATGGCCCGCTCGGAGGCTGTGGCTTGAAACTCCTCCTGGAAAAGCCTTCCTGCCTAGGGGCAGTTCCCCGATAGGACCGCTACGACAGGTCAAACTGATGTGAGCTGCAGAGCTAAGTTGCCTGCGGCTCGCCGTGATCCGGCTTCCAGTCGACCGCCGCGGCGAGCCCAGGGGCCTCCTGCGGCTGACGCTTGAACGGCGGCCTCGGATATTGGGTCCGGGGGTCCTGCATCGAAAGGCGATGTTTCGCGGCATTCGTCATTCTGAAATCCTTGGAGGGTCGGCCTTGCTCCTGGCCCCCTCGGAAGGGCGAGATCGTTCATGCCCAGGTCCTCGAAAATCACGCCGCGGTAGGGGCGGTTCGACGAGGTCGATCCCCGCGTCCCTGCCGCACGGCTTCACGTCTCGGAACAGGTTACGGCGTCCTGGATCGACGCGTCGCCCGTGCGCGCTCAAGCGAAGCCGACTTCCGCCGTTCCTCACGCAAGGTTTCGATGGTCGGCTGCCACCAGGCGCGTTCGAACGTCGCCTCTCCCGGTGCGGTCCGTGCCGGCCAAGCGCGGACAAGCTCCTTATGCGTGGGCCTGCGCCGGATGGCCCAGACCAACGCTCCGGTATACCGGCCACGGCACAACGACACTGTTTGCTGCCCTCGACGTCCTGCACGGCACGGTGCTCGGCCGCTGCGTGCAGCGCCATCGCCACGGTGAGTTCGTCCGCTTGCCGGGACGCCGTCGAGGCCGCGGTCCCTGCGGCCAAGGTGATCCACGTGGTGCACGACAGCTACGCAAGCCACAAGCACCCGAAGGTGCGCGCCTGGCTCACCCGCCACCCACGCTGGACCTTCACCTTCACCCCGACCTCGGCCTCTTGGCTCAACGCGGTCGAAGGCTTCTTCTCCACACTCACGCGTCGGCGCCCGATCTTCAGGCCGCCATCAAACGCCACATCGCCGAGCCCAACCGCGGCGCCCGCCCCTTCGTTTGGACCAAACCCGCAGCCGCCATCTTCGACGCCCTCAATCGTGCTCCTGAACGATCCGTCTGAGTGAGTGCACCAGGTGGCACCGCGCATCGGCTACATCATTCGCATACGCAGGTTGAGCAGGACGACGAGGGTGCCGCCCACCATCAGACCGATGATGAGGACGGAGAACAGGATCAGCTGCAGGTCGTCGCGGGACGAGCGGCGCAAGTCCACATGCAGGAAGCAGCGGAAGTGCACGACCGCTTGGACCAGGGCCAGCGCGAAAATGATCCCGAGGGCCGTCGCTCCCGCCGCCCATTTCCACGTCACGACGGCAAACGCGGTCCCAGTCAGGAGGAGCGCCAGGGTGTACCCGATGCCATAGGTCATCAGGTCGCGTCGTTTGGCACGGCTTTCGTCGCCCGATCGCGGGCGGTCGCTGGATCCGTGTCCAACGCCATTGGGTCGGAGCACGCTCCCAAGCCTTCGCTTCGTCGTGGGCCTTCTCGACGGACCGGCATCCACGCCGTCGGAGAGCACGCCAGCCTCCTGATCCCGCCGCCCGTGACCGAGTGCGGAGCGACCCGACAACATCCTCGCGAGGCCGATCAGGGCCGCCGCACCAGCCGCCTTCAGCAGCACGATCCCCTTCGCGGGGCCTTGCGTGGTCATGTGAGCGTTCCCTGGAGATAGACCACGGTAAAAATCGCGATCCAGATGATGTCCAGGAAATGCCAGAACAGGCCAAGTTTCAGCAGGTTCAGCTTGACCCTGGCGTCCAGCCCTAACACCGCGACCTGAACGAGCATGACCATGATCCAGATGCAGCCGGCGGCGACGTGCAGGCCGTGCGTCGGGACCAGGGCGAAAAACGCCGACAGGAAGCCGCTGCGGTCCGGCGTCGCTCCGTCCGAAAACATCGTCCGGAAATCGTCGAGTTCGAAGCCGAGGAAGACGATCCCCAGCACGAGTGTCACCAAGAGCCATGCGACGAGGCCGGTCCGACCCCGGTCGTACTTCAGGGCGATGGAGGCGAGGCCGAAGGTCAGGCTGCTCGTGAGCAGGATCAGCGTCTCGATGAACGCGGGGCCGAGCTTGAACTCCGCGGCCGGCCCCGGAGCACCGGCCGTGGCCGTGAGCTGCGTCCCGTAGATCGCGAAGAGCAGGGCGAACAGGATCGCGTCGCTCATCAGGAAGATCCAGAAGCCATAAAGGCCGAGGGCGGCTTCCGCGGGCTCCATCTCATCCGTATCGAGGAGGTTGAGCCCGGCATGCTGAAGCTGCGGTCCGCTCATGCCGGCACCTGTGCGGGAAAGGGCCGGGCGAGCCCGAGATTGGCCGGCTCGGTCTCAAGCTCGCGCGGCACGGGACGCGTCGCCTGGGCGCAATCGAGCCAGCGACGGTCCGTCGCCTCCACTTCCGAGGCCGGAATCGTCCGATGGACGTCGCGCACGAAGCTCCGTGCGACGACGGGTGCCCAAACGCCGACGAAAGCAAGGATCGTCAACCACCAGATGTGCCAGACGAGGCCGAAGGCGCAGACCGCACCGGCGAGCCCGACGAGCGGACCGACCCAGCTGTTCCTGGGCATCACGATGGCGTCGTAGCGACGGGCCGGCCTGTAGGCCTCCTTGCGCTCCTTGAGCCAATAGAACGGATCGAGCCGGTCCACTTGCGGAATGATCGCGAAGTTGTACTCCGGCGGCGGTGCCGAGACCGACCATTCGAGGCTGCGTGCGTCCCAAGGATCACCCACCGGCACGCGGCTCGCCTCGCGATCCCGCACGCTGACCCAGAGCTGGACGAACAGGGAGACGAGGCCGGCGAGCAGGAGGAAAGCCCCGACGATCGCGATGAGGAGCCAGGGCCGATAATCGGGCTCGAACAGGGCCTGGCTTCGCCGCGCCATGCCGCCGAGGCCGAGTACGTAAAGGGGCATGAAGGCGAGATAGAATCCCGAGACCCAGAAGCCGAAGGCGATCCGGCCCCAGACCTCCGACAGCCGGAAGCCGAAGGCCTTGGGAAACCAGTACATGTATCCCGCGATCATGCCGTAGAGCAGGCCTGGGATCAGCACGTTGTGGAAGTGCGCGACGAGGAACACGGTGTTGTGGACCACGAAGTCGATGGGTGGGATCGCGAGCAGGATGCCACTTAGACCGCCGAGGACGAAGGTGACGATGAAGGCGAGGGAGAACAGCATTGGCGCGGTGAAGCGCACCTCTCCGCGAAACATCGTCCAGATCCAGTCATAGATCTTGACCCCGGTCGGAATCGCGATGGTCATCGTCGCCACGCCGAAGAAAGCGTTGACGTCGGCGCTCTGGCCCATCGTGAAGAAATGGTGCAGCCAGACCGTGAATGAGAGCACGCCGATCACCATGGTGGCGGCGGCGAGAGACTTGTAGCCGTAAAGTTCCTTAGACGAGAAAGCAGAAATGACCTCGGAGTAGACACCAAAAGCCGGCAAGATGAGGATGTAGACCTCCGGATGGCCGAACAGCCAGAAGAGGTTCACGTAGTTCATCATGTTGCCGCCGAGATCGTTCGTGAAGAAGTGGAAGTCGAGGTAACGATCAAGGGCGAGGAGAGCGGTCGCGAGCGTCAGCGGCGGCATCGCAAAGATCATCAGGATCGATGTGCAAAGCGCTGTCCAACAGAACAGCGGCATGCACGTGAGGTGCATTCCGGGGCAGCGCTTCTTGTAGATCGTCGCCACGAAATTGATCCCCGAGAAGGTCGTTCCGAGCGAGGAAAGTGTGATGGCCCAAATCCAGTAATCCGGGCCGACGCCGGGCTGGAAGACCTTTCCCGTATAGGGGGGATAGCCCGACCATCCGCCGGTCGAGAACTCGCCGACGGCAAGGGAGATCATCACGAGGCTGGCCCCGCCCGCGGTCAGCATCAGGCTGATCGAGTTCAGAAGCGGGAAAGCGACGTCGCGCGCGCCGATCTGCAACGGCACGACGTAGTTGATCAGCCCCGTCAGGAACGGCATCGCCATGAAGAAGATCATGATCGTGCCGTGTGTGCTGAAGAGCTGCGCAAAGTGCTCGGGCGCAACGATACCGGGAGCATCGACCGCGAGCGATTGCTGCGCGCGCATCAGAACCGCCTCCACAAGGGCACGGCTGAGCATCACACCGGCGATCACGATGTACATGATGCCGATTTTCTTGTGGTCGAGGCTCGTCAGCCAGTCGCGAAAGAGCGGGCGCCACCAACGCTTCCAGGTCAACAGCGCGACGAGCGCGAGGGCACCGACGACCACGAGGGCACCGGCCAGGGCGCCGATGAGTTCGCTGATGTTGGGGTTCTGCCAGGCCCGCACGAACGGGAACGCCTGCGCGTTCAGCCGGCCGAACAGGAGAAACCGGAGACTGTCGTCGTTCATTTGGGGCGATGTCCGTGGGCCACATGCATGGCCGGATCGTTCTGGGCGAGGATCGCGTGGAACAGGCCTGGAGAGACCGCCCCGAACAGGATCGGTTCGGTCTGGGTCGAACGGGCGGTCAGGGCCGTGTAGGCCCCCTGATCGAGCGTCCTGCCGCTCGCGCGCGCCCGCGAGAGCCAAGTGGCATGATCGTCGGTGGATTGTGCCAACACGGAGAACTTTTGGTTCTGGAAGCCCGTGCCGTTGAACTGGGTGTTCTCGCCCCGGAAGCGGCCGGGCTTGTTCGCGGCGAGGTTGTGCTGCGTGGTCATGCCGGCCATGGCGTAGATCTGACCCGCGAGCTGCGGCACGAAGAACGATTGCATGACCGTGCCGCTCGTCAGGCTGAGATGCACCGGCCGGTCGGCGGGGAAGGCGAGTTCGTTGACGCTCGCCACGCCCTCGTCGGGGTAGATGAACAACCATTTCCAATCGAGGGCGACCACCTGCACCTCGACCGGGGGATACGGTGACGCCAGCGGCTTATAGGGGTCGAGCCGGTGGGTGTCGCGCCACAGGAACACCGCGAGCACGACGACGATGATCGCCGGCGGGATCCAGATGAAACCTTCGAGGGGCCAGTTGAAGCCCCATTGTGGCCGATAGGCGCTCTTGGTGTTCGACAGCCGGTAGTGCCAGGCGAAGATCGGCGTCAGGAGCAGGACCGGCGCGGCGACGAAAAGCAGGATCGTGCAGACGAGCAGGAACAGGCTGCGGGTCTGCTCCGCCACCGGACCGGCGGCGCCGAGCATGCCGTGATCCAGCACGCTGCAGCCGCCGAGGGGGAGCAACGCAACGAGGGCCGAGGACAATACGAGGCGAAGGGGTACTCCGGCTGGACGGCTTCGTCGGAAAGGGTCGGCTCGGGCGGCATCGGACATTGCGACAGTTTCCACGATGGACGATCCTCCGGGGTCGAGCCATTCCTCGAACGCCGCGACATCGATGACCTTAAAATCGAAAGGCCGTCGCGCTGCCGCATGTGGGACCGGCGGCTCCGGCTTGGCCCAGAATGCTCAAAATCGGGATCGTCTCTTCCTTGAGAGGCGGACGAAAGCCGCACGCAATCAACTTGATAATGAGTGGGGAGCCTTCTTGCACGGAGGGAGCCATGAGACCACGGCATCGTGATGCCGTCATGGCCTGCCCCATTCGGCGGCTCTTGGCCAAGCGCCGTGAGTTGGGCCGTCGAGGAAGATGCCGGGCGACTGGCCCCACCCTTAAGGACACCGATGGCGTGACCGCCGCAGCGAACCGGAACGACGGGATTGAGATTGCACCAGTTTGGTGGTTCTCTAGCGGTTGGCGAGGAAGACGTGGCGGCGGAGAAGGCGAAAGCCGGCGCCTCCGTACATGGATGACCCAGCTGGGTGCGAAGCCATCGACCATGGCGAGTTAAACGAATGTCCGATTTCGTGCTTTCGCGACCCAGAAGCAGACTGGCGAGAATCCACCCAACCCGGCCATAAAGCGGACGGACGGGTCCCGACCCTGGCTGGTCGTTCACCAAAGCTTCGCTGATGCTTGAAAGCGGTCGTTCGTATAGAGGCGGCTGGGACCCGCGCATTCCTGTGCAACCAATCAAAGATCATGGCGGGTGCTGAGGAATAGATCACGCGGGTTATCATAAAGCGGTTCGTCGGAGAAGGAACGAGACGACCGTGCCCGGCTGCGCTTTGGAACTAGAGATACTTGAGCCAAGCGATCTCTTGACGTGCCGCCTTGAAGCGCGAGAACCACGCCGTCGGCCAGTACAAGGGTACGACCAGCCCGACGTACCAGGCCAGCACCCAGCCATAGCTCGCGACCCCGAACACCGTGCCCTGCGTCGGGCCCCAGATGGCGGCGGCACCGTGATACAGGAGCCGCAGGATCGTCAGGTGGAGCAGGTAAAAAAACAGGGGCGCACCGCCGAACACCGCTAGGGCCGCGACGACTGGGGCGTCGCGCATTCGTTCAAGGGCGACGAGGAACAGTGCCCCGATCGCGAGCGTCAGCAGCAGGAACAGCAGCGAGGGGGGATACTTCGTCAGTGCGAGGAAGCTCATCGCAGTCCGAAGCGCATCGCCCTCGACCACGAACCAAGGCTTGTCGCCATACCCGTTCGCCAGCCGCAGCACCACGAAGGCGACGAGCATCCCGCGGCCGAGGGCCAGGAACCGGCGCTCGCGGGTGCGCGTGGCGACTTCGGGCAGAAACCACGGGCCGACCGCGTAGCCGAGCACGATCACGCCAATCCACGGGAGCACGGGATAGGTCGTCTTGGCGACCAGCCCCAACGGCAGCGCGATGACGTCACGCTGGTGCAGCATTGCCCAGACCTCAAAAAACGGGTGGTCGGGCCGGAGGTGGATCGGGTCGAGGAGGTTGTGGCCACAGACGATCAGCAGTCCGACCGCGAGGAGGACCGGGCGTGGCAGACCGATCAGCACCGCGAGGACGGTCATGCAGACGCCGATGCACCAGATCACCTGCAGCCAGAGCGTTGGACTGGCCACGCCCCAGTACAGTTCAGAGAGGAAGATAACCTCCAGCACCATCAGAGCGAGGCCACGCTTCAGCAGGTAGGCTCGCGTCTCGGCCAGCGTATGCTTGGTGCTGAACAGGAAGGCTGCCACGCCGGTCAGCGCGATGAAGATGGGTGCGCACAGGCTGACGACGAGGCGGGCCAGGGCCACGGCCGGCAGGGCGGTCCGGGCGTCGACCGGGTCGGCCACGGGAACGTGGAGGAACCAGGTCTCGCGCAGGTGATCGAGGAGCATCAGCACCATCACCAGCCCTCGCAGGGCATCGATGGAGGCGATGCGGCTGGACACGGCCGGTGCGCAGGCCGACGCCTCGGGTTTTCCCGGATGCACCCCCATCAGAACCGGGCCGTCATGCTGACGGTGACGCGTCGCGGCTCGCCGACGCCGACCCAGAAGGTGTTGTAGGAGCGCTCGTAGTAGGTCTCGTCGAAAATGTTGTCGACGTTGAGTCCGAACCGAAGGTTCTCGTAGCGGTAGTAGGCCAGGGCGTCCGTCAGGATGTAGCCGGGCAGCCGGAAGCTCTCGACCCCGCTGTCGCCGAGGCGCGAACCGACGGCCCGGAACCCGCCGCCGATCCCGAAACCCTTCCAGTCACCGGTCTGGACTTCGTAGATGCCGAGCAGTGAGCCGCTGTGGCGCGGGATGTTGAGGAGGGGCGACCCGGGACGCAGCACCTCGTCGCGGGTGACCGCCGCGTCGATGAAGGCGTAGCCGCCGATGACCCGGAACTCCGGGGTGACCTGCCCGACGACGCTGAGGTCGAAGCCCTGGCTGCGCACGGCCCCGGCGGCGATCTGGAAGAAGAAGTCCGCCGGATCGGTGGTGAGCACGTTCTCCTTCTCGATGTGGAAGGCGGCGGCCGTCACGCTGAGGCCGTCGAACAGGTCGAGCTTGGCCCCGACCTCGTAGGCGAAGCCCGTCTCCGGAGCGAAGGGCCGCGTCGCGCTGTCGAAGCCGGTGTTGGGGCGGAACGAGGCGGCGACGTTGCCGTAGAGCGCCAGGAACGACAGCGGCTGGTAGACGAGCCCGGCCCGCGGCGAGAACCCGGTGCGGTCCTGCTCGGTCCGCTCGCCCGCGACCTTGTCCCGGAAGGTCTGGTTGTAGAAGTCCGTCCTGTTGCCGACGAGCAGCTTCCATTCCGGACTGAGGGCGATCTGGTCCTGAAGGTAGACGGCGGTGTTGCCGACGTTCTCGCTGGCGCCGTAGCGGCGCGTGAACGGGGGCTTGGCCTGTCCGTAGACCGGGTTGAACAGGTCGATGGCGAAGGGGTCGAGGCGCGGGGTCGAGCGCAGGAGGTTCTCGGTGCTGTTGTAGCGCTCGTGCTCGAGGCCGAGCAGCAGGGTATGGGCGATGGGCCCGGTCTCGAAGCGGCCGACGAGTTCTGCCTGCCCGATGGCGACGCCCCAGGTGAAGTCGTGCCGGCGGAACTCGCGCAAGAGCGTGCGGCCGTCGTCGAGGATGCCGGTCGCGCCGGTCTGCAGGCCGGTGAGGCTTCCGGTGTTGAGGTGCGTGGCGACCCGCAAATGCCAGTCGGTGTTGAAGGCGTGCTCCAACCGCACCTGCAGCAGCGCGCTCTCGGACACGGAATCGTCGCCCGGCTCGCCGAAGAAGCGCGAACGCGGAACGAGGCCGAGGCGGTTGTTCACCGCCACCGTGCCGCGGTCGAAGGTCTGACGGTTGCGCAGGTACTGCGCCTCGAAGGTGATCTTGGTGTCGGGCGTCACCTGCCAGCTCACCACGGGCGCCAAGAGCACCCGGTCGCCGTCGACGAAATCGCGAAAGCTGTCCTGGCGGGCGAGCGCGCCGTTGAAGCGGTAGAGCACGCGGCCGTCCTCGCTCAGCGCCCCGCCGGCATCGACCGTGGTGCGGGCGGTGCCGAAGCTGCCGAACAGCGTGCCCATCTCGACGAAGGGCTGGGCCACAGGCTGCTTGGTCAGGATGTTGACGGTGCCCCCCGGATCGCTGCGGCCGTAAAGGGCGCCGGCCGGCCCCTTCAGGACCTCGATGGACTGGACGTTCTGGGTGTCGGGGGCGCCGTTGTAGCCCCGGGCGATGTTGAAGCCGTTCTGGAAGATGTCCTGGGTCGCGAAGCCCCGGACCGAGTAGAGGGCGAGGTTCTGGGCGCCGAAATCGTTCTGCTTGCCGACGCCGGGTACGTAGTCGAGGGCGCGCTCGACCCGGGTGGCGGCGGTGTCGACCAGGACCTCCCGGGGCACCACGTCGACCTGCTGCGGCAGGTCGCGGCGCGGCGTCACCGTCTTGGTGCCGCTGTAGAGCTCGGGCACCCGATAGGTCGGCGTGGCGGTGAGCGTCCCCTCGACCGACAGCGCATCGAGCACCACGGCGGTCTCCCTGGCGGGCGCCCCCTGGGCGGCCACGGCGGTGGGGATCGCGCAGGACAGGGCCAGCACGGGCAGCAGCGGGATGGACAGTGGACGGGACACGTTGATGGGCCTCGGGCGACGGCAGTGGCACGTCACCGCGAACGAGGCCGAACCACGCGCAACGCGCATGCTTCCGCACCCGCCGGGGCACCCCGCCCAGCGTGTCTCGCGTGTGACCACGACTGACGGCAGGTCTCCTGGCTCGCGGGTCATCGCCCTTCACCGTCTTCCCGAGCGAGGCCGCTCAGTGACGTCGGTGGCGAAGGGCTCGCCGCTTACAGTTGCGGGGGCAGCCGCGGCTTCGGGCCAAAACCCTCACCGCGTTCCCTTTTGATCCTCCGGGGAGGAACCGTCGGGCACCAGGAGCCCGATCACACGGGCTGCCGTCAATGGCACCTTAAGGCTTTTCAACATCATGTGCTCGGAAGGTTACAAGCCCAAGGTCATGAAAGCCTGCCTCGCTCCCGCATAGGGTCCGCTCATCGACCGTAGGCCTGAAGCGGTCCGTAGGGAGCTACCCGTCGCAGAAGCTTGGAGCGTCTGTTCCGGGCGGTCGAACCTTTCACGCAGCTTCCGGTCCGAAATTCCTGAAGACGTTCACGCGTTCGCACCACCGTCGACCGTGATGGTGGTGCCAGTGATCTGACGTGCGGCCACGCTTGCCAGGAACACGACCGAGGCCGCGATATCCTCAGGCCGCCCGTAATGGCCAAGGGCTGTCATCGACCGCTGCATGTCCGATTGCGCGCCATCCGCCGGGTTCATGTCGGTGTCCGTGGATCCGGGCTGCACCAGGTTCACGGTGATGCCTTGCGGACCAAGCTCGCGAGCCAGCCCCCGCGTGAACGAGAGCAAGGCCGATTTCGACATGGAGTAGACCGTCACCCCAGGGAACGGGACCCGCTCTCCCAGGCATGAGCCGATGGAGATGATCCGGCCGCCTTCCTTGAGGTGCGGGATGGCCGCCTGTGACGCGAGCACCACTGCGCGGACGTTGACATCAAGAATGGCGTCGATGTCGGCGAGGCTCATCTCCGCCACCGCGCCGCCGCGGGCGATACCAGCGTTGTTCACGAGGATGTCGAGCCCCCCGAGGCCTTCGGCCGCTTCGTCGACCGAGCGTTTCACAGCCGATGCGTCGGCGCTGTCGGCTTGGATAGCGATGGCGCGGCGGCCCTTCGCCTCGATGGCGCGGACGACTTCAGCCGCACGTTCGACGGACCGTTCGTAGGTGATGGCGACATCCGCGCCCCGGTCGGCGAGCGCCAAGGCGATGGCGGCGCCGATACCGCGTGAGGCGCCGGTCACCAGGGCGCGTTTACCTGCCAGTTCGCTCATGGCTCACTCATTTCTGTGTTGAATGACACAGAAATTGGTAGAAGCGTTGTATGTCTGGGTCAAGCAGTTTATGTAATGATCGATGCAGAAATCGTTCCCGACATCGAACGAGGCCGAGACGGCGCCGGCCCGCGGACGCGGTCGGCCCAGGGCTTTCGACCGTGAAGCGGCCCTGGGGCAGGCGATGCAATTGTTCTGGCACAGGGGCTTCGCCGCGACATCCATCGCCGACCTGATCGCGGTCATGGGGATCGGCTCGC
The DNA here is from genome assembly GCF_001422375.1 of Methylobacterium sp. Leaf99. Lineage (GTDB taxonomy): Bacteria > Pseudomonadota > Alphaproteobacteria > Rhizobiales > Beijerinckiaceae > Methylobacterium. The sequence continues at coordinate 920,344 of NZ_LMMU01000001.1, forward strand.
CGAGCCTCTACGCAGCGTTCGGTTCGAAGGAGGGCCTCTATGCCGAGGCGCTGCGCCACTACGGCGAGCGCTACGATGCCAAGGCATGGGCTAACTTCATGGCTGCAACGACCGCCCGCGAGGCCGTTGCGGCGCTCCTGATGGACTCGGCCGCCGCGCTCACGGGCTCCTGCGGACGTGTGGAGCCGCTCGGCTGCATGGTGACGCTCTCGGCGGCCGGCAGCGAAGGACACGCGGAGCTTGGCGAATTGGTGCGGACGGCCCGCGCCCATGGCCTCAAGAGAGTCGAGGAGCGGCTTCGTCGCGCGGTCGCGGAGGGCGAGTTCGGCGCCGCGGTCGACGTTCAAGCGCTCGCCCGCTTCGTGCTCACGGTGCAGAATGGCATGTCACTCCAGGCCCGGGACGGTGCGAGCCGAGAGGAGCTTGAGGCTGTCGCCGAGCTCACGATGTCGGGGTGGGATGCGCAGGTCGGCCGCCGAACGGGGTCGGCCGTTTCGAAGAGGGAGCCGTAAGAGACCATAAGTCCGGGAGGTGCGAAGCTGTCACGCTCTGCGAATGCTGGTGAACCTAAACTTTTATGCTCCGCTAAAGCTAAGGCGGACTGGCATAGATCCATCCGACCCAGCCGTGGAGTGGTCCGGCAGATCCCGATCCAGTCAGGTCGAGGCCTCCCCGCCGGGACCTGCTGGTAGGCGACCGGCCCCTCCGCCGTGCTTGACCGTGCGGTATCGGTTCGCGTCGCCGGCTTGGAAGTCCAGGCTCGCCGGCTGCCACTGGCGGAACCCGTCTCGATCAGCCAGCACTTATCGAGCATTGCTCGTGACATCGCTCTGCCGCGGCAAGATCGCCGGTGCATCGACCGCATCCATCGCTCGGGCCCTGCCACGGAAGGCCGAGGCGATCAGGACGTAGAACAGCGGGGTGGCGAACACCGCCAGCACCGTCGCCGTGACCATGCCGCCGAGCACGCCGGTGCCGATGGCCCGCTGGCTGTTCATGCTCGCGCCCGTGGCGACGGCGAGCGGCACCACGCCGAGGATGAAGGCGAACGAGGTCATCACGATGGGCCGGAAGCGCAACTCGCACGCCTCCAGCGCCGCGTCGCGGACCGAGCGGCCCTGCGCCACGAGGTCCTTGGCCACCTCGATGATGAGGATGGCGTTCTTCGCCGTCAGCCCAATCACCGTGATGAGGCCGACCTTGAAGTAGACGTCGTTCGGCAGGTCCCGCAGCAGCATGGCGAAGACCGCACCGACCACGCCGGTCGGCACCAGAAGCAGCACGGCCAGGGGGATCGACCAGCTCTCGTAGAGCGCCGCGAGGCAGAGGAAGACGCAGAACAGCGACAGGGCGAGCAGGTAGACCGCCTGGCTCCCCGAAAGCTTCTCCTGCAGGGACTGCCCGGTCCAGGCGTAATCGAACCCGGACGGCAGCTTGGCCGCGAGCCGCTGCATCTCGGCCATGGCGTCGCCGCTGGCGTAGCCCGGTGCCGCGCTGCCGCCGAACTTGATGCTCGGGTACGAGCTGCCGTCAGCCCGGACCAGCCTCACCTCCGTTGCCTCCCTGCCGGCGGCGCGCTCGGTGAAGGTGGCCTCACTGATCCGCTGCGGGCGGTGATCGGACGAACCTCGACGCTGATGGCGGACGCACAGTAGCGCGGGCGGGCGGAGGGTGGCCTAGGCCATAGCGCGGCTGTCTCACGCCGCCTCAGCTACAGGGCTAGGCCAAGCTGACGTGGCTCTTCGCCTGCGCCATGTTGGAGGCCGGACAGCGACACCCCGATCAGCCGCACGCTGCGGCGTAGGGGAAACACATCGCGCAGCAGGCCAAGGCTGATGTGAGCGAGGGATTCGCGGCTCGCCACCGGGAGGCTGAGGGAGCGGGCCCGGGTGATCTGCTCGAAGTCCGAGAACTTCACCTTCAGGGTGACGGTGCGGCCGGTGACGCCCTTGCTCGCGCAGACCGTCCAGACCTTGTCGAGGATCGGCTGCAGCCGCTCGACGAGCACGGCGAACTCCGTCGTGTCCTCGGAGAAGGTGTTCTCCGCCCCCACCGACTTGCGGATGCGGTGCGCCCGGACGGCTCGGTGATCGATACCGCGGGCAACGCCGTGGTAGTAGCCGCTCGAACTGCCGAAGATGGCCTGAAGCTCGGCAAGCGACCGCGCCCTGAGGTCGCCACCGGTGAGGATGCCGAGGCGCTTCATCTTGGCCTCCGTCACGGGCCCGACACCGTGAAAGCGTCCGATGGGCAGGGCCTCGACGAAGCCAGGGCCCATGGCCGGGGTGATGACGAACAAGGCATCGGGCTTCCTGTAGTCCGACGCGACCTTCGCCAGGAACTTGTTGTAGGAGACCCCCGCCGAGGCCACGAGGCCGGTGCGGGCCAGGATCTCCGCCCGAATGGCCCGGGCGACCTCGGTGGCGGTCGCCAGCCTCTGTAAGTTCTCAGTGACGTCGAGGTAGGCCTCGTCGAGGGATACCGGCTCGATGATCGGGGTGTGCTCGGCGAACACCGCCTGGATCTCGGCGGAGATCGCCTTGTAGACCTCGAAGCGCGGCTTGACGAAGACGAGGTCGGGGCAGAGCCGACGGGCCGTGACCGAGGGCATCGCCGAGCGAACGCCGAACACCCGCGCCTCGTAGCTCGCCGCCGCGACGACGCCGCGCTCGCGCGATCCGCCGACCGCCAGGGGGCGCCCGCGCAGGGCCGGGTCATCGCGCTGCTCGACGGAGGCGTAGAACGCATCCATGTCGATGTGGATGATCTTCCGAGCGGGCGCGGCGGGTTCGGTCGTAGGTGCTGTATCGTCCGGCATTCCCGTCCCTGAAACACCGTGCGGCGGGCTGCGTACCGATACACCGCCTTGCCCTTTTCCACCGGCTGCCTTCTTATAGAACATAACGCGAACTGGGGCGTTTTCGAAAGCTGCGGCGAAGGGGATTTGCAGATCATGGCTCGCTACCGCTTCCATGCAACCAACGGCTACGCCTTCGTCCTCGATGCCGTCGGCAGGGATGTCCGTCGCCCCGAACGCCTGACGCGTCGGGCTGTGGAGGTCGCCGAAAGTGTCATGGAGGAACTCGACGATCAGGAGGACTGGTCGGAGTGGAGCGTCACCGTGCACGATCTGAGCGGTCGTCGTGTGTTGGTTCAGCCCTTCGTATCGCGGGCCGGTGGCGCCTCTCAGGCGGCTTGAGACCGGCGCGCGTTGGCCATGACCGCCCTGAGCACTGGCCGCACGCTTTTCTTCTTCGAGAAGCCCTCGGCGATGCGTCAGCTTCAGCGGTTCTTCCGCTCGCCGAACACCGTGTGCGTTGCCGCTGAAGGGCACCTGCTTACTGTCCAGGAGCCAGGAAGCATCCGGCCCGAGTGGAAGCCATGGCGGTTCGACGCGCTGCCCATTGTGCTTGATACGATTCCGGTTAGTTGCGGCCAGAACCGCTCGGGGCAGTCGCACGCGCCGAAACTCGCGGCGATCCGTCAGGCGCTAAAGGGTGTCGAGCGCGTCATCATCGCCACCGATCCCGGCCGCGAGGGTTCGATGATCGCCTGGGAGGTGCTGGAGCACCTCGGCTGGCGCGGGCGTGTGGACCGACTGAAGCTCGGTGCCCTCGACGAGGTCTCGATCCGGCGTGCCTTCGCAGCCCTGGCGAAGGAGCCGGCATCGGGTGATCAGGATTATGCCGCCTACCTGGAGGCGCTCTGTCGGCAATACGAGGACTATCTCCTTGGGCTGAATGGCACCCGGGCGATCTCCCTGAGGCTGCGACCGCCCGCCTTTCGCGAACCCTGGCGTTTTGGCGGAGTACAGACCCCGACGCTCGCCATCCTGGCCAATCTCGAGGACCGCATTCGCGCTTTCGTCCCGCAGGACTTCTTCAAGATCGCGCTTCACCTCATCACCGACACCGGCGCGGCCTTGACCCTATGGCACGCCCCAAAGGAGCGCATCCTCGATCCGGGCATCGCCGAGGCGATCAGGCAGGCGGCAGCGACGTGGTCAGGCCTGCTGAAGATCGAGCAAAAGGACGTGCGGCGCTCGCCGCCGCGCCTGTTCTCAAAGGACACGCTGGCGCGGCGATGCGCCAAACGATTCGGCTGGGATCCGCAACACACGGCCTCGCTGGCCCAGGAGCTCTACGACCAAGGCTACCTCAGTTACCCGCGTACCGAATCGGAGTACCTGCCCGAGGGCCAGACCGGCGATGCGGCTGCCATCGTGGCCGCAGTCACGGGTGTGTTTCCCGAACTCCCCAGCCTCTTCCCAGGGAGCTTCCGGCCGGTGATCCGCCGGGGTACCAAGGGGCATTACGTCAAGGATCCGGGCGAGCATCACGCCATCGTCCCTCTCCGCAAGGTGCCGGCCCGCGAGCGCCTGTCGGTCGAACAGTTCCGCCTCTACGAACTCGTCGCCAAGGCTTACCTTGCCGCGCACCTGCCCGACGGTATCGATGCCCGCACCGGCATCTCGGCAGATGTCTCGACGCCCATCGGCGCGAAGCATTTCTCGGTGAGTGGCAGCGTCGTGCGCGATGCCGGTTGGCGGGCCATCTACGGTGGCGAGGCCGACGCCGAGACCGATGTCGTACCGGGCAAGGTACGGCGCGATCAGGAAGTCCCGCTCGTCCGCTTACCCTCTGTGCGGGACGGTGAGGCTGCATCGGCAACCGCTACCGAGATCACCACGTCCGTGACAGAACCGCCCCGGCGTATCACGCGCGGCGAACTGCCCGTGGTCATGGGGCGTCTCATCGATCAGGTCGAGGATCCCGACGCGAAGCGAGCCTTGGAGAACCCGGTCAACCCGAACGAGCCGAAGGGGCTCGGAACGGCCGCAACCCGCGACGCGATCCTGCCCAAGCTTCTGAAGAGCCACTACATCGCGCTTGGCACCGGCAAGGATCCGGCCATCGAAGTCACCGGCGTCGGGCTCGCCTTCATCACGGCCGTGAGGCAGGTGTTTCCCACGTACGGCGATCCGGTCGGCCGGGCCCTGTTCGAGGCGGATCTGGCCGAGATCGGGCAGGCTCCCAACCGGGTTGAGGCCCAACGTCGTGCCGGCGCTTTCCAAGAGCGGACCCGCACCCGTTTGGACGACCTGATCCGGGCGATATCGAAAGCCAACGTGATCGAACTCGATCCGAGTCTGACCCCTCCCAAGGGCGGTGATGACCGGCCGCCGACCCCCGCCATGGTGTCGTTCGCCGTCTCCTTGGCCAAGCGATCAGGGATGAGACTACCACGCGGGTGCAAAACCAGCATGAGCGTATGCCGAGCCTTCCTCGATACCCAAGCGGGGTCACGGACAGCGCAGGAAGAGAATGGAAGTGAGCCGAATACCTCTCGGGCTCCAAGCGAGGCCATGGTGCGCTATGCTCGAAGCTTGGCTGAGCAGCAGGGCAAAGCCTGCCCACCTGAGGTCGAGGCCAACTTCGACGCCTGCCGCCGTTTCCTTGATGCGGGTACTCCGGTGATCCGACATCCAACGGGGAAATCACAGCGAACGAAGCGGACGGGCAAGCCCCCGACAGATGGACCAGCCCGACGCGAAACCGGAGCGATCAAACGGAAACCCAGCACCCGTCGTCGAATGCCGTAGGGGCCGCTCGCAAATGGAATGGTGCCAACAAACGGCCCTTGGCCACCGTATGGAATTCGGCCGCACCTGATTCGAGCTAGCTTGGTGGAAGGGCGTGATTTTAATCCGTCCCCGCCAGCGCGGATGAGTACGTCACTGCGCGATAAGCTTCCAGATCCGCCCAGTAATCACTATCGACCCAACCTCGTTATTAGACGTTCGACTGCTCCGTTTTAAAAGCGGATATTTGTTGCCACTGACGTTCATGTGGACATTTGGCGGAATCTGTCGCTCGGCCGACGGCATAAAATTTTTATGCCGAAGTCTCCCGCTCCCCTCGAACCCTTATGCCGATTCGAGGATCGTCGCAGGCCGCCCCAAGAGGGTTCAAGGCGCTCGACTCCTTCGATGAACCTTATCCGCTGAGGACCGGCCCCGGCCGATAGACCCGGTGCCATATGTCGATCCTCACACCCGTCCGGCCTGCAGCCTCTGCGCTTCCGGTGCCTGGGATGCGGGACCCTCCTCCATGGCTATCACCTCGGAAGCCATGGCGTCGTTCAGGGCGACCGTTCGACGTGGCAGACGGATTGCCGCGGGCCGCCCAGGCAGGCTGCCCCCTCGGGTGCACCGAGTTCCGTCTCACCCTGCGCCAGGCCATGCCCGCGAACTGAACGACCCCCGTTCCAGGGCCGGGCAGCGATCCTCATGCGATCCTTATAAGATCGTCCTCGCTTCCGTCTCGAACCCTAATGCGGTTCGCGTCCACATTGGACCCGGGCGAGACCGGTCATGCATCGGCCCCCGAACCGAAACGGACCGACCATGCTCGACATCGTCTACATCGCGACGGGGCTCGCCTTCTTCGCCTTGGCCGCCGGCTACGCCGTCCTCTGCGAACGCCTCTGAGGCCCGCCATGACCCTCGACCTGACGCTTGGCGCCCTCGTGACCCTGGGGCTGCTCGGATACCTCACCTACGCCCTCGTCCGCCCCGAGCGGTTCTGAAGGAACGGCTCCCAGGAAGACTTGCCATGACAATCAACGGCTGGATCCAGATCGCGTTGTTCTGCGCGGTCGTGCTCGCGCTCGCCCGACCGCTCGGCGGCTACATGACCCGTGTCTTCACGGGTGAACGAACCTTCCTCTCGCCCGTGCTTGCACCCGTCGAGCGCGGGCTCTACCGCGTCGCCGGCATCAACGCCGCCCAGGAGCAGCACTGGCTGGCCTACGCCCAGTCCATGCTGGCCTTCCACGTCCTCGGCTTCCTCGCCCTGTACGCGCTGCTGCGTCTCCAGGCGGTCCTGCCGCTCAACCCGGACGGGCAATCGGCGGTCGCGCCGGACCTCGCGTTCAACACCGCGACGAGTTTCGTCACCAACACGAACTGGCAGTCCTACGGCGGCGAGACGACGATGTCGTACCTCACGCAGATGCTGGGGCTGACCCACCAGAACTTCCTGTCCGCCGCCACCGGCATCGCGCTGGCCGTAGCCTTGGTGCGGGGCTTCTCGCGGGCTTCGGCCTACACGGTGGGCTCGTTCTGGGTCGATCTCACCCGCACGACCCTCTACGTGTTGCTGCCGCTCTGCATGGCGCTGACGCTGTTCTACGTCTGGCAGGGCATTCCCCAGACGCTCGGCGGCGCCGTCGAGGTGACGACCCTGGAAGGCGCCAAGCAGACCCTCGCGGTCGGCCCGGTCGCGAGCCAAGTCGCCATCAAGATGCTCGGCACCAACGGCGGCGGCTTCTTCAACGTCAACGCCGCGCACCCATTCGAGAACCCGACCGCGCTCTCGAACTTCGTCCAGATCGTCTCGATCTTCGCCATCGGCGCGGCGATGACCAACGTCTTCGGTCGCATGGTCGGCGACGAGCGCCAGGGCTGGGCGATCCTGTCCGCCATGGGCGTGCTGTTCCTCGCCGGCACGGCTTTGGTCTACTGGGCCGAGAGCGCCGGTAGCCCCGTCCTGAACGCGTTCGGTCTCACCGGCGGCAACATGGAGGGCAAGGAGGTCCGGTTCGGAATTCTCGCCTCGGCCTTGTTCGCGGCCGTCACCACGGCGGCGTCCTGCGGCGCGGTCAATGCCATGCACGACAGCTTCACGGCGCTGGGCGGCATGATCCCGATGATCAACATGCAGCTCGGCGAGATCATCGTCGGCGGCGTCGGCGCCGGCCTCTACGGCATCCTCGTCTTCGTCATCGTCACGATCTTCGTCGCCGGCCTCATGGTCGGGCGCAGCCCGGAATACCTCGGCAAGAAGATCGAGGGCCGTGAGGTCAAGATGGCGATGCTCGCCATCCTGTGCCTGCCCCTGATGATGCTCGGCTTCACGGCGCTCGCCACCGTGGTCGCCGCTGGCCTCGCGGGACCGGCCAATGCCGGCCCGCACGGCTTCTCGGAGATCCTCTACGCCTTCACGTCGGCGGCGGCGAACAACGGCTCAGCCTTCGGCGGGCTCACGGCCAACACGGCCTTCTACAACACCACCCTCGGCCTCGGCATGCTGTTCGGGCGGTTCTTCGTCATCGTGCCGGCGCTCGCCATCGCCGGGTCGCTCGCGGCCAAGAAGACCGTGCCGGCCTCGGCCGGGACCTTCCCGACCCATGGCGGCCTGTTCATCGGGCTGCTGGTGGGCGTGATCCTCATCGTCGGCGGCCTGACCTTCTTCCCGGCCCTGGCCCTCGGACCCATCGTCGAGCACCTCGCCGGCGGCCTCGGTCAGACCTTCGCGGCGGGGGGCTGAGATGCGGCACGCCATGGTGCCGTCCCGCAATCGCGTCGCCATGCGGCGCGCCCTGACCCGCCACCGACCTCGGTCCCAACCCTGGAGCCGGATCGGTCGCGACCGGAAGGACGTCCGGCTCTCGGACGTCATCCTCGCCATGCTCGGCCTGACCATGCTCGGCGCCCTCGGCCTGATGGCCGGGGCCGCCCTCCTCGGCAGTGCGCTCGCGCCCTGAACCCCACTCGACGGCGCGGGATCGCGCCGCCCCCCGAGACGTCTCCCAATCGGACAACCGCAATGGCCCGCCCAAACTCGACCAGCCTGTTCAGTGCCGCCCTCGTCGGGCCGGCGCTGGTCGGCGCCCTGACCAAGCTCGACCCGCGAAAGATGATCAAGAACCCGGTCATGTTCGTGGTCGAGGTCGTGGCCGCGCTGACCACCGTCCTGTTCATCCGTGACGTCGCCACCGGCGGCGCCAACCTCGCCTTCTCCGGCCAGATCATCCTCTGGCTCTGGTTCACGGTGCTGTTCGCCAACTTCGCCGAGGCCATCGCCGAGGGACGCGGCAAGGCCCAGGCCGACAGCCTGCGCCGCACCCGCACCGAGACCATGGCCAAGCGCCTCAAGGGTTCCGGCCGGGAGTTCGAAACCATCCCCGGCAACGACCTCAAGGTCGGCGACGTGGTTCTGGTCGAGGCCGGCGACATCATCCCATCGGATGGAGAGGTCATCCTCGGCGTCGCCTCGGTCAACGAGGCGGCCATCACCGGCGAATCCGCCCCCGTGATCCGCGAGTCGGGCGGCGACCGCTCGGCCGTGACCGGCGGCACGCAGGTGCTCTCCGATGAGATCCGCGTCCGCATCACGGCGGCCGCCGGCTCGACCTTTGTCGACCGGATGATTGCCCTGGTGGAGGGCGCCTCGCGGCAGAAGACCCCGAACGAGATCGCGCTGAACATCCTGCTCGCCGGCCTCACCATCATCTTCGTCTTCGCCGTCGCCTCGATCCCGAGCTTCGCCTCCTATGCCGGCGGCGCGATCCCGCTGATTGTGCTGGTCGCCCTGTTCGTGACCCTGATCCCCACCACCATCGGCGCGCTCCTCTCCGCCATCGGCATCGCCGGCATGGACCGGCTCGTCCGCTTCAACGTCCTCGCCCTGTCGGGCCGGGCCGTGGAAGCGGCGGGCGACGTCGACACCCTGCTGCTGGACAAGACCGGCACCATCACGCTCGGCAACCGCCAGGCCACGGAGTTCCGCCCCGCGCGCGGCGTCACCGATCAGGACCTCGCCGATGCGGCCCAGCTGGCGTCCCTGGCCGACGAGACCCCCGAGGGCCGCTCCATCGTGGTGCTGGCCAAGGAGAAGTACGGCCTCCGGGCCCGCGACATGGCGGGCTTGAACGCCACCTTCGTGCCGTTCACCGCCCAGACCCGGATGAGCGGCGTCGACCTCGACGGCGCCGCCATCCGCAAAGGCGCGGTCGATTCGATCATCGCGTCGGTGAGCCGGCCGCCGATGGCGACGCGCGGGTCGAACGCGGCCCTGGCCTACAGCCCGGGTGTCGCCGCCGAGACCGTGCGCGAGATCCAGGCCATCGCCGAGGACATCGCCCGAGCCGGCGGCACGCCGCTGGCGGTCTCCCGCGACGGGCAACTGCTCGGGGTGATCTGCCTCAAGGACATCGTGAAGGGCGGCATCCGCGAGCGCTTCGCCGAGCTGCGCCGGATGGGCATCCGCACCGTCATGATCACCGGCGACAACCCCATGACCGCGGCCGCCATCGCGGCGGAGGCCGGCGTCGACGACTTCCTCGCCCAGGCGACCCCGGAGGACAAGCTCGCGCTCATCCGCAAGGAGCAGGCGGAAGGAAAGCTCGTCGCCATGTGCGGCGACGGCACCAACGACGCCCCGGCGCTGGCCCAGGCCGATGTCGGCGTGGCCATGAACACCGGCACGGTGGCGGCGCGCGAGGCCGGCAACATGGTCGACCTCGACAGCGACCCGACCAAGCTCATCGAGATCGTCGGCATCGGCAAGCAGCTGCTGATGACCCGTGGCGCCCTGACGACCTTCTCCATCGCCAACGACGTCGCCAAGTACTTCGCCATCATCCCGGCGATGTTCCTGGTGCTCTACCCGCAGCTCGAGGCGCTCAACATCATGGGTCTCGCCTCGCCCGAGAGCGCGATCCTCTCGGCCATCATCTTCAACGCGCTCATCATCGTCGTGCTGATCCCGCTGGCGCTGAAGGGCGTGTCCTACCGGGCTGTCGGGGCCGGCGCCCTCCTGCGCCGAAACCTCCTGATCTACGGCCTCGGCGGCATCCTCGTGCCCTTCGTCGGCATCAAGGCCATCGATCTCGCCGTCACCGCCCTGCACCTCGTCTGAGCCGCCGCCGCACGCCACCTTCGGGACCATCGTCATGTCGAACCAGCTTCGCCCCGCCCTCGTCCTGCTGATCGCCCTGACGGCGCTCACGGGGCTCGCCTATCCCCTCGCGATGACCGGCATCGCGGGGGCGATCTTCCCGGCCAAGGCCGCCGGCAGCCTCATCGAGCGCGATGGCAAGGTCGTCGGTTCCAGCCTGATCGGGCAGTCCTTCACCAGCGACCGCTACTTCCAGGGCCGCCCCTCGGCGACGAGCGCCGCCGACCCAGCCGACGCCACCAAGACGGTGCCGGAGCCCTACAACGCGGCGAACTCCTCGGGCTCGAACTTCGGTCCCTCCAGCGCCGCATTGGCCGAACGGGTGAAGGCGGATCTCGCAGCCCGCCAAGCCGAGAACCCGGGCAAGTCCGTGCCGGTCGACCTCGTCACCACCAGCGGCTCGGGTCTCGACCCGGATGTCTCGCCCGAAGCCGCCCTGTTTCAGGTTCCTCGCGTCGCTAAGGCACGTAACCTCTCGGAGGATCAGGTGCGCATCCTCGTCGACTCTCAGGTCCAGGATCGCCTGCTCGGCCTCCTCGGCGAGCCGCGGGTGAACGTGCTCGCCCTTAACCTCGCCCTGGACAACCTCGGTTCCAAGTAACATCGCCGGATGAGCATCCTGACCACGACGACCCCGCGCCACGATCCCGACCGTCCCTCGCCCGACGCGCTGCTCCAGGCGGCACGACGTGAGGAAGGCGGACGGGGGCACCTCAAGATCTTCCTCGGGGCGGCCCCGGGGGTCGGCAAGACCTACGAAATGCTCACCGTTGGCCGCGCCCGGCTCAAGGCCGGGGCGGATGTGGTCGTCGGCGTGGTGGAGACGCATGGGCGCGCCGAGACCTTGGCGCTCGTCGAAGGTTTCGAGGTACTGGGCCGGCGCTCGGTCGCCTACCACGGCGCGGCGCTCGACGAGATGGACCTCGACGCGATCCTGGCCCGCCAGCCGGCGCTCGCCCTCGTGGACGAGCTCGCCCACACCAACGCGCCCGGATCACGCCACCCCAAGCGCTATCAAGATGTCGAGGAACTGCTCGACGCCGGCATCGACGTCTACACCACCCTCAACATCCAGCACGTCGAGAGCCTCAACGACGTCGTCGCGCAGATCACCCGCATCCGGGTGCGCGAGACCGTGCCCGACGGCATCCTCGACCGGGCCGACGACATCGAGGTGGTCGACCTCAACCCGGACGACCTGATCCAGCGCCTGCGCGACGGCAAGGTCTACGTGAAGGGCAACGCCGAGCGGGCCCTCAAGCACTACTTTTCGCGGGGCAACCTGACGGCCCTGCGAGAGCTCGCCCTACGAAGGACCGCCGACCGCGTCGATGACGAACTCCTCAGCCACATGCGGGCCAACGCCATCGCGGGCCCCTGGGGTGCCGGCGAGCGAGTGCTGGTCTGCATCAGCGAGGACCCGCACTCGGCCGGCCTCGTTCGCCATGCCAAGCGCCTCGCTGACCGGCTGCACGCGCCCTGGACCGCCATCACCGTCGAGGGCCCACGAAGCCTCTCCCTCGACGAGGCCGCCCGCGACCGCATCGCCGATACCTTGCGCCTCGCCGACAGGCTGGGGGGAGACGCCGTGACCTTGCCGGGCAGCCGACGCGTCGCCGACGACATCCTAGCCTTCGCCCGCTCGACCAACGTCAACCACATCATCCTCGGCAAGGCCGACCGGTCCGCGCTGTTCGAGCTCCTCAACGGCTCGGTGGTGCACGACCTCGTCCGACGCTCGGGCAACATCAGCATCCACGTCATCACCGGAGAGGCGACCAAGGCCGATCCGGTCCCGGCGAAGACGGTCGCCACCGCGCCGGCCAAGCCGGCCTTCGAGATCCTACCTTATCTCGTCGGGACCCTCGCCACGGTCGCGGCCCTCGGGCTCGCCCTCGTGGTTGAGCCGTATCTCGGCGTGGAGAACGCCGATCTAATCCTCCTCAGCGCCATCGTCGCGGTCGCGGTGCGCTCCGGGCTGGGACCTTCGCTCCTCGCCGTGGTCATCGGCTCGCTGTCCTACGACTTCTTCTTCCTGCCGCCGGTCTACACCTTCACCATCACCGATCCGACCAACGTCGCCGCCTTCGTGCTGTTCACGGTGGTGGCCTTCGTCGTCTCGAACCTCGCCGCGCGGTCGCGCCAGGAGGCCCTGGTCTCGCATGGCCGCGCCCGTGCCACGGAGCGGCTCTACGGCTTCAGCCGCAAGCTCGCGGGATGCGCCACCCTCGACGACGTGCTGTGGGCGACCTCCGCCCAGATCGCCGCCATGCTGAGGGTTCGGGTCGTCCTGCTGCTGCCTGAGAACGGTGCGGTCTCGGTCCGGGCCGGCTTCCCGCCCGAGGACACCCTCGACGCGGCCGATCTCGGGGCCGCGACCTGGGCCTTCGACAACGAGCGCCCGGCGGGCCGCGGCGCCGACACCCTGCCGGGGGCCAAGCGCCTGTTCCTGCCGATGCGCACGGGCCGTGGCATCGTCGGGGTCATCGGCCTCGACACCGACGGCACAGGGTCGATCCTCTCGCCCGAGAGCCGGCGTCTGTTCGACGCCCTCGCCGACATGGCGGCGCTCGCCATCGAGCGCGTCCGCCTGGTGGAGGACCTCGACCGGGCCGAACGCGCCGCCGAGACCGACCGGCTGCGCCAGGCCCTGCTCACCTCGATCTCGCACGACCTGCGCACCCCTCTGTCCTCGGTCCTCGGGGCGGCCACCACCCTGCGCGATCTCGACGAGGCGCTGCCGCACGACGCCAAACGGGACCTTCTCGCCACGATCATCGAGGAGTCCGAGCGGCTGAACCGATTCATCGTCAACCTCCTCGACATGACCCGGCTTGAGGCAGGGGCCGTGGCGGCGAGCCTCACGCCGCAGGACATCGGCGAGACTGTCGACACCGCCCTGCGCCGCTTAGGCTCCATCCTCGTCGGTCATCGGGTCGAGCTCGATCTTCCGGCCACCCTGCCGGCCCTGCGCCTCGATCCGGTGCTGTTCGAGCAGGTGCTGGTCAACCTCCTCGACAACGCCGCCAAGTACGCCCCCGAGGGGTCCACCGTCACCGTCAGGGGCTCGGTCGAGCGTGGGCAGGTCCGTCTCACGGTCCTCGACGAGGGCGACGGGTTGCCGGAGGCCGACGTCGAGCGGGTGTTCGACAAGTTCTACCGGGTCCGCAAATCCGACAGCGTCCGGGCCGGGACCGGCCTCGGCCTCGCCATCGCCCGCGGGTTCGTCGAGGCCATGGGCGGCACGCTGACGGCGGGCAACCGCCACGACCGCCTCGGCGCGGTCTTCACCATCCTCCTGCCCGTCCCCCCGGCGGGACACGTTCACTCGGATCTGGCGGCATGAGCATCAGCATCCTCGTCATCGACGACGAGCCGCCGATCCGCAAGCTCCTGCGCATGGGCCTGGCGACCCAGGGCTACGAGACCTTCGAGGCGCCCAACGGACGGACCGCCCTCGACGTCCTGTCCCGTGAGACGGTCGACCTCGTCATCCTCGACCTCGGCCTGCCGGACATGCGCGGGCACGACCTGCTCCGCGTCATCCGCAAGGATTTTCGCGATTTGCCGGTGGTGGTCCTGTCCAGCCGCGACGACGAGGCCGGCAAGGTCGAGGCCCTCGACCTCGGCGCCGACGACTACGTGACCAAGCCCTTCGGCATGGGCGAGCTCCTGGCCCGCATCCGGGCGGCCCTGCGCCATCAGTTGGCCGTCCAGGGCGAGCGCGCCGTGTTCGAGGTCGACGGTCTCAGCGTCGATCTGGTGCGCCGCCTCGTCAGGGTCCGGGGCGCCGAAGTGAAGCTCACGCCACGCGAATACGATTTCCTGCGTGTCCTCATCCAGCATGCCGGCAAGGCCCTGACCCACGCCCAGCTCATGAGCGCAGTCTCGACCTCGTCGGACCCGCAATACCTGAGGGTCTACATGCGCCAGCTTCGCCTCAAGCTGGAGGCGGACCCCGAGCGTCCGCGCATCCTGCTCACCGAGACCGGCGTGGGCTACCGGCTGCGGGCCCCGGACGACGAAGCTCACGCTTGAACTCCCCGCCATCGCCTCAGGGCAAGGTCGACCGACATTCCTCGAATCCCCACCCCGAGGGACCAATGAACGCCCTGCCGGATCCCGACCGCCCGTGACCGAGCCGCACCGAATGGCAATCGACGAATTCCCGTCGCCCGACCATGTCGCCGTCGGTGTTCGCGTCAGCGGCAAGGCCGCGCTCCTGGACGACCTCGCACGTCGGGCCGCCCGGGCGCTCGACCGCGATGCCGCCCCGGTGCGATCAGCCCTGGAAAAGCGGGAGGGACTCGGTTCGACCGGGGTTGGGAACGGCATCGCCTTGCCGCACGCCCGGCTGGAGACCGTCCGGCGTCCCTTCGGGGGCCTGGTTCGCCTTCGCGATCCCGTCGAATTCGATGCCATCGACGAGCGTCCGGTCGACCTCGTCTTCCTCCTGTTGCTCCCGATCAAGGCGCAAGGCTCCCAGCTCAACGCCCTGGCCTGCGTCGCCCGCCGAATGCGCGATCCCAAGGCCGCTGCGGCGATGCGAGGAGCCCGCGATGCCGATGCGCTCCTCTGGATCATGTGTGGCATCCCGGCGGCGCGGCTACGAGCTCCCTGCTGGTGATTTGACGATACTGAATGGTGAGCACCCGGACTGTGCGGGATGGGCGGCAACCGAACCTGGGTCTTTCACCTCGAAGCGGACGTTCCGCATCCGGCCCAACCCGGTCGTCCAAACCGCCGCCAGAGCAACCGCTAAGCGGCCATTCGTCGGCTGCTCGGAGTGCTTGCGCGGGGTGCACGGCCTGCGCTCCCAACGGCTTCGGCGCAGACGCGCGCGGGGGGCGCCCAGGAGGTCCTGCCTTCATGTCAGCTCAGCTCTGCTGCAGAAGAGGACAGGGTGCATATCGACGTCTTGATTTGCTGTCGCCGAATTGCCGATCTTGAAATTCGTTCGGGTCGATACTCCGCCACCGCCTCACGGTCTCACCAGCACGGGCGTGATGTGCGCATCACGCTGCTGCGCCGAAGGAAGCGGCACGCTATGAGACGGTCTAGAACGGCGGCGCGGGGCTGCCCGTTGCGACATCCCGGGAGACACCCATGCGTGCCGTTACCTACACCGAAGGTGCCCGGATCGATGCGCCGGACGCCCTCCTCGACACCACCTTCCCCGATCCCGTGCCGGCTGGGCGCGACCTGCTCGTACGCGTGCAGGCCGTTTCCGTGAACCCAATCGACACCAAGGTACGCCAAGGCGCCTACAAGCAGGGCTGCGAGCCGAAGGTTCTTGGCTGGGATGCGGCCGGAACCGTGGTCTCGGTCGGACCGGACGCGCGCCTGTTCAAGCCCGGCGACGCGGTGTTCTATGCCGGTGCGCTCGACCGGCCGGGCAGCAACGCCGCGTTCCAGTGCGTCGACGAGCGCCTCGTCGGTACCAAGCCAGCCAGCCTCGATTTCGCCGCCGCCGCGGCGCTACCGCTTACCGCGCTCACCGCCTGGGAGATGCTGTTCGATCGCCTCGATGTCGCCAAGCCCGTGCCGGGGGCGGCCCCGGCGATCCTCATCGTCGGCGGGGCCGGCGGTGTCGGCTCCATCGCGATCCAGCTCGCCCGGCAGCTCACCGACCTGACGGTGATCGCTACGGCCTCGCGCCCCGAGACGGCGCAATGGTGCCGGGACCTTGGCGCCCACCACGTGATTGACCATGCGAAGCCCCTCGCCACCGAGGTGGCGGCGCTCGGTCTTCCCGGGGCGCCTGGGTTCGTGTTCGCGACAACGCAGACCGGTGCGCATCTCCCGCAGATCATCGAGCTTCTTGCGCCGCAGGGACGCCTCGGCCCGATTGACGATCCCGAGACCCTGGACGTGATGCCGCTTAAGCCCAAGAGCCTGTCGCTGCACTGGGAGCTGATGTTCACCCGCTCGCTGTTCCAGACCGCCGACATGGAACAGCAGCACGCTATCCTGACCGAGATCGCCCGCCTGATCGATGCGGGACGGCTGCGCACGACGTTGAGCGAGACCTTCGGTCCGATCAACGCCGCCAACCTGGCATGCGCCCACGCGCTCATCGAGAGCGGAAAGGCGAGGGGCAAGGTCGTCCTCGCTGGGTTCAGCGACTAAGCCTACACGCGAAGCGTCCCGGCTCGGAGCTGGGACGCCGGTCTAGCTTGCCCCGGTCCCGGCCGTTCGAGACGACGGAAGCGCCCTCCGACGCGAACCGTTATGCGGTGGCGGCGCCGATGCCGCTTCCGGCACCAGTGATGACAACCCTCTTCTCGAAGCGGGACATGTTCGGCTTCCTTCCTAACGGGTGATGCCGTGGGCGATGCCGGATTTCAGGTGACGGGCGGGATGACCTTCAGGTCGCTCAGGTGCCGGAACTGGTTCCGGAACATGTCTTCGGTGTCGATGCAGGCATGGAATCCGGCATGGCGGGCCTTGATCGTGCTGCTAATGTTGTCGAAGCCGCTGGCGAAGATGAAATCGCCGAAAGGCCACGAAGCCACCTTGTCGTAGGGGATCAGCTGTAGCCCGTGGCGTTCGGTCATTCTATCCCAGAGCGGCCCCTTGTCGGCCATGTAGGTCGCAAGCGGCATCGGGATCGGATCGGCCCAGTCCATGTTGAACATGCGCGCGATCCGCGGCCACATGTGCTGCCAGCGAAAATAGTCGCCGTTGGTGATGTTGAAGATCTCGTTTCGCGCAGCCGGCGTCGTACCGGCCCAGTCGGCGGCCTCGGCCAGGATGTCGGCGGAGCTGACCTGGTAGAGCGCCCGGTAGGCGGCCTCGGTCCCCGGGAAGCGAAGCGGGATGCCGAGTTCCTTCGAGATAGCTGCATAGACGGCGATCACCGTCAGCAGGTTCATCGGGTTGCCGACCGCGAAGCCGCAGACCGCCTCTGGCCGAAGGGCCGTGAACGACCAATCCTTACCCTTCTGGCGCTCACGCAGGAGATCCTCCTGGTCGTAGTAGAAGTTCGGCGGCATCAGGCGCGGGTCATCTTCGCGGGCGGGCGTCTTGAACGGGCCGAGATCGGCGCCGTAGGCCTTGCCGCCTTGGTAGAACGTGACGTGGCACAGGCCCGGTGAGGTCTCCTCGACGACGTCGAGCAGATTGCGCAGGATCGCGACGTTGACCGTGCTCTTCTCGGCGGCGGTCTGCTTTTCGATGTAGGCGCCGAACACGATGTGGGTGACGTCGCGGATGCCGCCGAGGCGGTCCCGAACGTGTCCGGGGTCGAGCAGGTCGACCGAGACCGCCTCGACGTTCGGGACGGACGGCTCGGTCCGTCGCGACAGGCCCAGCACTTGGGTATCGGGTCGAGCAGCGAGGCGAGTGGCTGCGGCGCGGCCGATGACGCCCTGGGCGCCAGCGACGAGGACTTTTCTCTGCATGGTCGGCTCGCTCCTGTTTCCCGTAAGCTGGGGGTTGGCGGGACGCGTGGGAGGGGACCGCTTCCTGAACCAGTCTTACCCAAAGGAAAGCTGCCGTCCTCGGCCTGGGTTCGCACGCTTGATGATCCGGTCCGCGCCTTGCCCATCGCACGCCTGCATCGATCTTCGGCCTCGGAGAGGTCGCGAGCGATGACCTTCTGCACGCCGAAGGCCCGTGAGCGCTAGTCCAGCATGGCCTTCAGCTCGTCCCGTCGCGCATCGCCGGGCACGACCGTTTCGATCAGGCGGCAGGACCACGCGAGGCGGTCGGAATTGCGCTCCCGCCAGAGCCCGCGTGCCTTGTTGTCCCTCGGATCCTCGCAGACGTTGACCGGTGGGAACAACAGGGTCTAAGCTCAATCTACCAGGCGATGGGCTGCTTCCGACAAAACCTCGCCGCTACAGGAAATTCCCGCCGGTCCGGATGGTGGTCGTCCAGGCAGCTACGAATACTCTGGGCAGTGCGCCTCAATTTTGCGGGCCCATTCGTCGGCCGCTATCGCGAGGGCGAGGCTGAAGACGGCAGGATCGTAGGGGGACTCCGGTCACGCTTAAAGCCGGGATGTTCAAGGTAACCGAAGTGAAGTTCCCGAGCGAAGTACCCGACCCTGTCGGGCTGTCATCGCACCGGCGGATCAATCCTCAACTAGTACCGAAACAGGCAGCCTGACCTTGAAGAACGCCAGCCGCGCGACGTGAGCAGGCGCGAGATGGTCCAGTCCTGACGGAGGTAACGAATGGTGACCGTAGCATTACTCATCCGCCTGGAAGCAAAGCCAGGCAAGGAGACCGAGGTCGAAGACTTCCTCAAGAGCGGCGTGCCCATCGTAGAGGAAGAGCCGTCCACTACCGCGTGGTTCGGGATCCGTATGGGACCGTCGACCTTCGGTATCTTCGATGCCTTCCCGGATGAGGCGGGACGGAAGGCACACTTGTCCGGTCGTGTCGCCGCTGCACTGACAGCGAAGGCATCAGAGCTCTTCGCCCAGCCTCCGCAGATCGAAGAAGTGAATGTGCTGGCGGCCAAGCTGCCTCGCTAGGACCGGTCAACACGCGACCTACCCCATGAGATTGTCGTTGATCAGGGCCTCGTCGCGAGCCTCAAGCCCGACGACATGCAGGCCTTCAACGCGGAAGTTGATCAAGCTTTTCGTCAGTGCACGCCAGCAAACGTGGCAGGAAGCAGCCCGATGAGACCTGCAGCAACATCCAGCGCTGCGCAACATGCGCCTTCTCCGTCAGGACGAGTGGGCATGGAACAGCGCCCGTTTGGTCTCGTGCCGCGCGAGGTTGCGGTGATCGGCCAGGGCACTTGGTACATCGACGACGCACACCGGCCCACCGCGGTCGATGCCCTGCGCCGCGGCCTCGACCTCGGCATGACCCACATCGACACCGCCGAGATGTACGGCGACGCCGAGACCGTGGTCGGCGAGGCAATCGCCGGTCGGCGCGATGACGTTTTCCTCGTCTCGAAGGTCCTCCCCAGCAATGCCTCGCTTGCCGGGACGGTGGCGGCCTGCGAGCGCTCGCTCGCACGCCTGCGCACCGACAGGCTGGACTGTTACCTGCTGCACTGGCCCGGCTCGTATCCGCTTGAGGACACCTTCGCCGGCTTCGAACGGCTCCGCGAACAGGGCAAGATCCTATCCTGGGGGGTGAGCAACTTCGATGTGCCCGACCTTGAAGCCGCTTGGAAGGCCGGGGGCGAGGGCCGCATCGCCTGCAACCAGGTGCTCTACCACCTGGAGGAGCGCGCCATCGAGCACGCCGTCCAGCCCTGGTGCGAGGATAACGGAATCGCCGTGGTCGCCTACAGCCCATTCGGCCATGGCAGCTTTCCCGGCCCACGCACACCGGGCGGCCGCGTCCTGGAGGAAGTCGCGGCGAACCACGGCGCGACCGCCCGTCAGGTCGCGCTTCGGTTCCTGGCGCGGAGGCCGTCCACCTTCACGATCCCCAAGGCGTCCAGTCCCGAGCATGCCGCCGACAACGCCAGCGCTGGCCCGTTGCAATTGACGGAAGACGAGATCATCCGGATCGACGCGGCGTTTCCTCGGGGTCCCCGACCACGCCGGCTCCCCATGTTGTAGGCCCGTGATGCCTGCTTGGTCACGGCGGATGGTCGCCCCGCTGCCGCGCATCACCGCCCGGCAGCGGACGATTCCGCCGCTGGGCGGGGATGCGCGGCTCGGCGGACCGTCCGAACGACCCACGCTGCTTGCCGAGAGGTGAAGGCGCCTCGAACATGCGTCACGGCGACCGTTCGGCGGAGTGGCTGCCCTCGGGCCACCAAGGAACTCGTTCGTATCCCGGGACATGCCTTGGAACGACGGTGACCGATCCGCCGAGGAGCGACGAGCATGACCTACCTTCGATACGCCCCCGGCATCGAGACGCCTGCTGCGGACGAGCAGAAGACGATTGACGGCATCATCGCCGGCATGACGCAGCAATCCGAGACGGTGGAGAGGCGCGAGCACCATGCGGTGCGGGCCAGCCACGCAAAAAGTTCGGCCTGCGTCACCGGCGAGTTGACGATTTCCGCCGGCCTTCCGCCCGAACTGGCGCAGGGGGTGTTCGCTACGGCCGGTACCCATCCCGTGGCGGTCCGTTTCGCCCAAGGGCCGGGCGAGACGCTGGGCGACCGGGTGTCGACCCACCGCGGTATGTCGATCAAGATGTTCGACGTACCCGGGGAGAAGCTGCCGGGCCACGTCGTCGACACCCAGGACTTCGTGCTCGCGACCGGCACGACCTTCCCGTCCGGGACGGCGGCGGGCTTCCTTCGCGACGGCACCGTCATCGGCAAGTCGACCGGCCTGCCGGAGGGGGTGAAGAGCGCGGTCTCCTCGACCATGCGCAACCTCAACAAGGCGCTCCATGCCTTCGGCACCCAGAGCGCGTTCGCCGACTTCTTCGGGCATCCCTACAGCCACCCGCTCGCCGACAGCTACTTCAGCCAGGCGCCGGTACGCTTCGGTGATTACGTGGCCAAGCTCGGGGCCGTGCCCGCGACCGAGTCCCAGCGTGCGCTATCCGAGTGGAGGCTGGACCCGAACCAGGACGAGGACGGCTTCCGGCACGCCACGGTGGCCTTCTTCCGGGAGAACGAGGTGGTGTTCGAACTCAGGGTGCAGCTCTGGGCGGATGCCGAGCGGCAGCCTATCGAGGATGCTTCGGTCGACTGGCCGGTCTCGGTCAGCCCCTACCGCACGGTGGCGACGCTTCGCCTGCCGCGCCAGGATGCCTACTCGGCCGACCGAGTGCGCTACTTCGACGAGGTCATGACCTTCCGGCCGGCGCACAGTCTCGCGGCGCACCGGCCCCTCGGGTCGGTGATGCGGGCGCGACTGCAGGTCTACCGGGCGCTGAGCGACTTCCGCCACCGCGAGAACGGCGTCGCGGCCGAGGATACCGCCGGCATCGACCGCATCCCGGCGTGAGGAACGGCGCGACGGCGCCTCCGTTGGATCCCGACACCCAGAAGGACGATGACATGAGCTTGCAGGGCAAGAAGATTGCGATCCTGATCGCACCGCGCGGCACCGAGGAGCCGGAGTTCGCCAAGCCGCATGAGGCGGTGAAGCAGGCCGGGGCGACCGTGACGGTCATCGGCCTGGAGGCTGGCGAGGCCGAGACAGTCAACAACGACCTCGATCCCGCCGGCCGCTACAAGGTGGACAGGACCATCGAAGGGGCGTCGGCCGCGGACTACGACGGGCTCGTCATCCCCGGCGGCTGCGTCGGCGCCGACAAGCTCCGGGCAAGCAAGGATGTCGTGGCGTTCGTCCGGGACTTCTTCGCCGCGGGCAAGCCGGTCGGGGTGATCTGCCACGGGCCGTGGACCCTGATCGAGGCGGACGTCGTGAAGGGACGGACGCTGACCTCCTACCCAACCGTACGGCGGGACATCGAGAACGCCGGTGGCACCTGGGTCGACGAGGAGGTCGTCTGTGACCAGGGGCTTGTCACCAGCCGCACGCCCAAGGATCTGCCGGCCTTCTGCGCCAAGATCATCGAGGAGTTCGCGGAGGGCCGCCATCCCGACCAGGCCCGGAGCGCCTAAGGAGTCGCGAAGCCGACGATTGCCTCTTAAGAGCCCGGGGTGGCCCATTGGTCGCCCCGGGTCATGTCTTGAGGACGTCCGGCCGGGACGCCTCGGCGGATGTCGCCATCAACCCTCGATGGCGCCGATCTGTTTCAGGATGCCGAGCTCGTCGGAGGAACCCCACCGCTCGACCATCTTGCCGTCAACGAAGCGGCCGATCTGCATGCCGCGGACCTTGATGGCCTTCCCGGTCGGCTTGTGGCCGTTGAAGTCGCCGTGGTGCGTGCCGGTGAGCGTGTAGGCGAAGGCGACGTCGTCACCGTCCGCGACAACCTTCTTCACTTCGACCTGCATGTCGGGGAACGCGGTGCGGAGTTCGGTGAAGAATGCCTTGTATCCCTCGGGACCCATGTGCTGGCCCGGCGCCGGGTCGTGATCGTGGCAATCCGGAGCGACGACCTCGGGGAAGGCGTCGAATTGACCGGTGTTGACGAGCTCGCCGAATTTCTCGGTGGCCTGGATGCTGGTCTCACGTGACATAGTAATCCTTGGGGCTTGTATCAGGCGAGCCGACGCCGGGTTCTCGACGCAGGGTAAACTGTTGCCACGGTCGGACGTTGCCGTTGCCGCGCACGACGGGATCGGGATGACCTCCGGGCACCACGGCAGATCGTGGCGGTATGTCGGGTCAACCGATGGCGGGGACGCCGTCCACGAGGGCGGAGGGACCCGACATGCCAAGGCCGCCTGTCCCTAGGTGACGTTCACCCGTACCCGATGCCAGCAGGCGCACAGGTAGCCCTTGTGGTTCCAGGTCTCGTCCGGCAGTGCCGGCTGCGTCTGGCCTGCTTCGTCCCAGGCGCGCACGGCGAGCTCATGCTCGCCCGGAGGCAGGTCGAGGCTCGTGCTCCAGAACGTCCAGGCGAACGGAGCCGCCAACTCGCGTTCGAGCTCGGCCTGCACCCAGGACCGGCCGCCGTTCCCAGAGACGTCGACGCGTACGACGGACCGATCCCCGCTCACCGCGTAGCCGCGGACCCTGTTGCCCCCCGGCTTAAGAATGGCCCTGCGCGCCGGCTCGCAGATCGCCGCGTTCAGCGGCATCATGTCGATGGTGTGCCCCTTGGCCGGATCGGCGGTCTCGGCGGTCACGTCGGCCGGGTACAGCTTGTAATCGCCTGCCTGGATCGGGTTGTCCGAGGGGTGGTCCTGGACGGTCAGGCGCCTGAGCCATTTGGGGCTGCGCACGCCGGCGAAGCCCGGCACCACCGCGCGGACCGGGAAGCCGTGCTCCGGGAGCAGGGCTTCGCCGTTCATGGCGTAGGCCAGCAGGGTCTCGGGCGCCATGGCCTTGGCGAGCGGGATGGAGGCCCCATAGGGATGGCCTTCCACCATGTCGTGGCTCTCGAAGGCGACATGGAGGCCCACGCGCTCGGCGACCCCCGCCTCGCGCAGGACATCGCCGAGACGCACCCCAGTCCATTCGGCGGTGCCGATGGCTCCGGCGTCCCACGGGTCGCCCGAGACCGGGGCGACCGCCCGCATGTCGGCGCGGCGATTGCCGGCGCACTGCATCGTGGCCGTGACCATGGCTACCGGAAAGCGGGTCCGAAGATCGGACAGCGACAACTCAAGCGTGGGGCCGGTTCCGCCATCGACGGCGAGGCGCCAGGTGGCCTCGTCGAGGTCCGGCAGGTCGCCGTGCGAGCGGACGTAGAAATCCTCTGCCTGCGTCCTGTAGGAAGCCCGCAATCGGTCGAGGGGCGGTTCGGCGTTGTAGGGCTGGTCGCCGTGGACGATCAGGCGCGCCTTGCGCTCGGTCAGGCTCGACATCAGGGCTCCCGTACGGGTTGGGTCACGGCAGTAAACGCGCCGGGGGCCGCAAGGGTCATTCCGCGGCCCAGGGGACCGCCCTGAACGCGATCCTTACCCCGGCTTCGACGGTGAGGATTCGAACATGGGCCGCAATCGTCGATGCACGTGGACGGGCGCCACGGCTCCCCTGATGAAGGCGGACTTCTCGAAGGTAGCCCTGTTCGCCAGCGCGATCATCTTCGGGCGAGCGTGGCCTCGGCCCCCAACCGAAGAACCTCGATGGAGGCACTGCGCTGGCACGGCGAGGGCGACACCCGCTGCAACACTGATCCGGCCGCCCAAATAATTGCCAGTTTTCGGGTCGTATAACGACGATTCCAGATGACGTATGCCCATATGAAAGCACCGCACCTAAAACATAGCATCGCGTCTCCCATGGTCCATTTGGACAAACTCTAAGGCAGGGGGAACAGCCTCTGTTTGGAACGGTTGTTGAGTCAGGTTTGAGACCCAGCCTGGGTCCGAAATCGACCGACCATCGGTCGCGGTGCCGCTATTCCCGACGCTCCAGCATCGGCCGCCGCATCACCCATTCGACCTGGTCTTTCGGGGCCGATCCAGCACAGGATGCCTCCCATGGCCACAGCGAGCGGTTCCACCCGCCCCGACACCACCTTCGACATCACCCTGACGATCAACGGCGACACGCGGGAAGTCGCCGTCGCACCCTGGACGACGCTGCTCGACCTGCTACGCGAGCGGCTCGACCTCACGGGCACAAAGAAGGGCTGCGATCACGGCCAGTGCGGCGCCTGCACCGTCCTCGTGAACGGGACGCGGGTGAATTCCTGTCTCGTCCTCGCGGTGATGAAGGATGGCGCCGAGATCACGACGGTGGAGGGATTAGCGGGCCTCGCCCATCAGAAGGGCACCAACACGCTCCATCCGATCCAGGAAGCCTTCATCGAGTACGACGCCTTTCAGTGCGGGTACTGCACCCCGGGTCAGCTCTGCTCCTCGGTCGGCATGATGAACGAGGGCCACGCCAAGAGCCGGGACGAGATCCGGGAGGCGATGAGCGGCAACATCTGCCGCTGCGGCGCCTACACCAACATCGTTGATGCCATCGAGGACGTGATGCAGGGAGACGCCCGATGAACCGCTTCGACTATGTCCGCGTTGGTACTGTGGCGGAGGCGGTCCAGGCGCTTGGCGCCGATCCGAGTGCGCGGTTCATCGCCGGCGGCACCAACCTCGTCGACCTGATGAAGTACGATGTCGAGCGCCCCGAGCGGCTCATCGACATCACCCGCCTGCCGCTCACAGCAATCGAGGAACACGCAGGTGGGCTGCGCATCGGCGCGCTGGCGACGAACGCCGCGGCGGCCTACGACCCGCGGGTTCGGGAACACTATCCCATCTTGGCCAACGCGATCCTGGCCGGAGCCTCGGCCCAGCTGCGCAACGCGGCCTCGACCGGCGGCAACCTCAATCAGCGCACGCGCTGCTACTATTTCTACGACACGGCCACGCCCTGCAACAAGCGCGAGCCCGGCTCCGGCTGCCCCGCAATTGGCGGCGTCAACCGCATCCACGCGATCTTCGGGACAAGCGAGCACTGCATCGCGACGCACCCCTCCGACATGTGCGTCGCGCTCGCGGCGTTGGAGGCTACCGTGCAGGTGAGCGGGCCCCAGGGCGAACGGAGCATCGCATTCGCGGACTATCATCGCCTCCCCGGCGACGACCCGGCCAAGGACAACACGCTTCAGCCCGGCGAGATCGTTGTGTCCGTCGACCTGCCGGCGAACGGGTTCGCGACGAACTTCACCTACCTCAAGCTGCGCGACCGGCTCTCCTACGCGTTCGCGCTGGTCTCGGTCGCCGCCGTGCTCGATCTCGACGGTGATAGCGTGAAGACCGTGCGTCTCGCCCTTGGTGGCGTCGCGCACAAACCCTGGCGCAACCGGGAGGCCGAGGCTTTTCTGCAGGGCAAGCCGGCGACCCGCGAAAGCTTCCAGGCCGTCGCCGACCTCGTCGTCGCGGAGGCCGTGCCCCAATCCGAGAACGGCTTCAAGGTCGAGCTGGCGCGGCGAGCCATCGTCCGGGGCCTCGAACAAGCCGCCGCCGGCACGCCGCAATCGCTCTCCGACAAGCGCATCCAGTAAGGTTCATCCGCATGACCCAGACGTTCAGCTCCACGGGCCGCGATACCTACGTCGGCAGCGCCCGCTCCCGTGTCGACGGCCCTGCCAAGGTCACCGGGTTGGCCAAATACGCGGGCGAGTTCACCGCCCTCGACCTCGCGCACGGCTACGTCGTGTCGAGTGCCATCGCCAGCGGGAAGATCACGTCGATCGACACCTCGGCGGCCGAGGCGGTGCCCGGCGTAATCAAGGTCATCACGCACGAGAACCGCGAGCGCACCGCCTGGCGCGACAAGAACTATCAGGACGCGGTGGCGCCTCCCGGTTCACCCTTCCGCGCGCTCTACGACAATAAGATCCACTTCAGTGGCCAGCCGGTGGCGCTCGTCGTGGCGGAGGATTTCGAGACGGCTCGCTACGCCGCGGCTCTGGTCTCGGTTTCCTATGAGGCGCAGGAGCCCCTTACCGACCCGGCACAGGCGCGCGAGTTCAGCTACGTGCCGCCGGTGAAGCGCAGTGGTATCAAGCCGCCGCCGAAGCCGTGGGGCGATGCCGAAGGAGCCTACGAGGGGTCGGCGATCAAGCTGCGGCAGGATTACCGGCTCGCAATCGAGCATCATAACCCGATGGAGCCGCACGCCTCCACCGTCGTCTACGAGGGGGACGGCAAGTACACGGTCTACGACAAGATCCAGGGCGTCTCGAACAGCCACGACTACATCACCGCCGTGTTCGGTTTGAAGAAGGGCGACGTGCGGGTGCTGAACCCGTATCTCGGCGGCGGCTTCGGCTTGGGGCTGCGCCCGCAATACCAGCTCTTCCTGGCGATGCTCGCCGCGCAGGACCTCGAACGGTCGGTGCGCGTGGTGCTTACCCGCGATCAGATGTGGAGCCTCAGCTACCGTCCCGACGCGCTCCAGACCATCTCGCTCGGCGCCGACAAGGACGGCACCCTGCGATCCCTCCGACACGAGGCGCTGTCAGGAACCTCGCGTTACGAGGACTACCAAGAAGTGGTCGTGAATTGGTCGGGCGTGCTTTACAAATGCGACAACGTCGCCCTGACCTACAAGCTCGCGCAACTCGACACCGCAACGCCGAGCGACATGCGCGCGCCGGGCGCCACGACCGGCGTCTTCGCCATTGAGATCGCAATGGACGAACTCGCCTACGAGACGGGCATCGATCCGGTCACGCTTCGGCTGCGGAACTTTTCGGACACTGACGCGACCGCGGACGGCAAGCCCTTCGGCTCCAAGGAGCTCAAGAGTTGCTTTGCGCAAGGCGCTGAGCGCTTCGGCTGGGATCGGCGTGACCCCACGCCTCGCTCGATGCGTGAAGGCAGGGAACTCGTCGGCTGGGGCATGGCGACCGGCGTGTGGGAATCGATGATGATGCAATCGAGCGCCCAGGCCATCCTCACCGCCGACGGCAAGCTCGAAGTCGGCAACTCGACGGGCGATCTCGGCACCGGTACCTACACCATCCTGACACAGATCGCCGCCGACACGCTCGGCCTGACCATGGAGGACGTGACGACGAAGCTCGGCGACACGCGCCTTGCCGAAGCGCCCGTCGCCGGTGGCTCGTGGACGGCGGCCTCGTCCGGCACGGCCGTGATGAAAGCCTGTCGCAACGTCGGCGAGCAGGTCTTCAGGATGGCCCGTAAGATGGAGAACTTGCCGCTCGCCAACGTCGAATTCGACCGCGTCGCCTTCACGAACGGCCGCATGGAGGTCGCCGGGGATCCATCGCGCAGCGTCTCGCTCGTGGACGCCCTCAAGGCCTCCGGCGTCGAGAAGGTGGAGGCGGTCGAGGAGGCCGGCCCCGACAAGGACTTTAACGATGCCTACGAATCCTACACGCACTCCGCCGTGTTCGTTGAGGTGAAGGTCGACGAGGATTTGGGGCAGGTGCGCGTGACCCGGGTCGTCTCGGCGATCGCGGCGGGCAAGATCCTCAACCTGAAGACGGCACGTAGCCAGATCCTGGGCGGCGTGGTCATGGGTATCGGCTCGGCGCTGGAGGAGGAGTCGATGATGGACCACCGGATCGGGCGGTTCGTGAACCACAATCTCGGAGAGTACCACGTGCCGGTGAACGCCGACGTCTACGACATCGACGTGATCTTCGTCCACGAGGAGGACAAGGCCAACGCGCTAGGCGTGAAGGGTCTCGGCGAGATCGGCATCGTCGGCACGGCGGCAGCCATTTCCAACGCGGTGTTTCACGCGACCGGCAAGCGCGTCCGCAACCTACCGATCACCGTGGATAAGCTGCTGTAGACGGGCAACCGTTCCCGACTTCGGCGCTCTGGCATCGCTAAGCCGCAGGGGGCACTCTCGGGCACGGGCATACCGCTCGATCCGACTGTGGCATCCTGGAGTAGCATGGCCGGGCGGTGACCGTCGTCCGTGCCTTCCGAGTAGTCTGGGCGAAAGCAAACATCGGATCGCGAACATGCCCCTTGGCATGTCTCGTTGGGTTGTCAGGTCTTTGATCGATGGCTTTATGGATGTCGCCGCCCACTTACACCGTGCAGACGAGGCACTCTACGCCGGGAAGGCTGGTGGCCGGAACCGGATGGAGTGCGCTCGACGCATCAATGCCGAGCGCATCGGCAGGCTCAACCTCGTCCCCGCGCAGAATGGGGCAACCCTGCGGAACGCCTCGGGATGAGCGCGACCAGTGCCACGGACGGTTGGTATGCCCAATTGGGGGAACGGCGCTTTGGTCCGCCCCCATTGAAGTGGTCCGCCCTTTGGTATGGCTTTTGAGCCTGGAGGACGGACAGAATGGCAAAGCACCCGAAGCCTGAGGAGATTGTTGCCAAGCTACGGCAGGCGGATGTGCTGATCTCACAGGGCCAGAGCGTTGCAGATGCAATCCGCGCGCTCGGTGTGAGTTCAGTGACGTACTACCGTTGGCGGTGTGAGTTTGGCGGCCTGAAGTCGGATCAGGTTCGACGGATGAAAGATCTGGAGACGGAGAATACCCGGCTCCGAAAAGCAATCGCCGATCTCACCCTCGACAGGCCTAGAGGGCGTAGAGCCCAGCAGTCGGCTGGGTCAGCCGACAAGGTTGCCACCCTGACGCTCTGGGCCCCGGTCGCCGCCGGCGCGGACGAGGGCGCGCGAGGCTCGATTCTCGGCAAGCCAGCGGGTCGGATCGGCGCCGGCCACCCCTTCGACGTGAACGCTTAGGCCCTCGGCTTCGCCCCCGCCGGGAGTTCCTTGCCGCGAGCGTCCGGCAGATCGAAGCGGCCTCCTCGCGCTGAAGTTGGCCGAGCGGTAGCGTCCGCTCTTACGCTTTTGCCGCCCGTAAGCGGAAGGGCGGGAAGCCACCCAGTTCGGACGTAGAGCGGACCGGCGGGTCCCAACCCAAGCCGGTAGTGAGGACCTTCGCTGTCGCATCCCCAAAGCAGCCGTCGCAGAACGCCGCTCAAAGCAGCGTTGCGGTCGGACGGTTGCCAAGCCCGACCGCCGAACGCTCATGTGCGGTTGTCGATCTCAGGCACACCGCTGCTTCGGTCAAGCGACCTGCCGGGGAGCCCCTTTGGCCTGATAAGTCTGTGCCGTTCCCTTTTGAGTGCGCTTGGCCGCGTAGAGCGCTGCATCGGCGTGATGCAAAACCTTGTCGCGGTCGTGCAACGCTTCGCTCGACCAAGCGATGCCGATGGTACCCGTCACCCGTGCGATGTGACCCTGGTCATCCATAACGATCTCAAGGTCGTGCAGGAGGCGGCGCACCATCCGCTCCAGTCCAGCGCGATCGAGGCCGGTAGGTACGACGACGGCAAACTCATCGCCCCCCAGACGTGCCGGGAGCCACCGCTCGTAGGAGGGTGAGCGCAGACGGTCGGCGACACGGCGTAGCACGGCGTCGCCCGCCGCATGTCCAAGCGCATCGTTCACGGCCTTGAAGCCATCGAGATCGATCAGCACCACTCCCACGTCGCCATTCGCCGCGCGCGCCTCATTCAACCGCGCGTCGAGGACGCGGTGGAACTCTGCTCTGTTCGGCAGTTGCGTCAGATCGTCGGTGCGGGCCTGGCGTCGAAGCCGCGTCTCCAATCCATGCTGCTCGGTTATGTCCTGGATCAACCCAATAAGGGCGGCGGGCTTACCCTTGGCCAGCTCGATCTCACAGGAACATCGTACGCGCCGAGTGTTGCCCTTGGCGGTCACTAGGTCTGCCTCCAGTTCGAACGGCTCGCCCGTGTCCAGGGTGCGCATCACCGCGGTCCTGAAGGCGGTGCGGTCAGGCTCGGGGAAGGCACCCATGATATCCCCGGTCGGCTCACCGCCGCTAACGGGCAACTCGTGGATAGCGAAGACGCCATCCGACCAGGAAACGGATCGCTTCTCGATGTCGTACCGGTACGATCCCATGTCGGCCATGCGCTCGGCCTGCTTGAACTGGCGACGCTCGCGTTCCAAGCGTTTCACCGCCATCCGGTGCTCCTCGGCCATCTTTGCGGCACGGAGGGCAAGGGTCCGAGCCTCGATCAGGGCTTCGGCTACGCAAGCCAACTCCGCGAGAAGTTCGAGATCGACCGAAGTCGTATCACGAGGCTGCTCATCAAGGACGCAGAGTGTTCCGACAGTAACCCTATCGCCGTTAGGGCACCGGACGCGAACCGGCACGCCCGCGTAGTAGCGGATGTGCGGTTCGCCCGTGACGAACAGGCTCGTCGCGAAGCGCGGATCGAGGCTGGTATCGGCCACCGTCAACGGTGCTTCGGTCTCGAACACGATGGGGCAGAACGCCTGGGCACGCTGTGTCTCGGCTGCCAGAGGCCCGCAGCGCGCCTTGAACCACTGCCGCTCCGGGGCGACCAGGGTGATTGAGGACATGCCGGTTCCCAGCATGCGTTGTGCGACCTTGGCGAGGGCGTCAAACTCACGCTCAGGCGGCGTGTCGAGAAGGTTGATCTCGTTGAGTGCCTGTTGACGCAGTGCCTCGCGCTGTGTGTCCGACATGATCGTCTGCCACCCGTGTGCGGTCCCATCGAGGCGAGGGCGCCGTCGTGTTGCATACGACGGACAGGCTTAAGTGAGTGTGACCTCAGCTGCGTTCTGAGTCCGGACCGGTTTTTGACCCACGAGTATGCCGGGGAGGGACTGCTGGGATCAGCTAATCTTCCTTGAGCCTTGGCGAAGCGGTTGTGCACCACGACCAAATTGACCGGCCTGTTTTGATGGTTCTTCCCGAAAGCCGACTGGCAACAAACCACCCAACTCGGTCGTAGAGCGGATGGACGGTTCCCGACCCAACCTGGACGTACGAGCAGATTCCTTTGCTGCTACAAAGCGGACGTAGGCGCTCCCTTCGCCTCGCATCGACATGATCGCGTCCAACTGCCCAGGTCCGGGCTCAGCGGCGAGCGCGTGCGGCCATTGCGTGGACGGTCTCGCCGTCTCCGACCGTGCCGCCGCGGCAGACCTCGGCCTGCATATCGATGACGAAGGTCAGGACCACCGCATCACCGACGGCCTGCATCGGCATGTCCTCGGCCTCCGTCAACAGGCCGCTTTCGCCCTCGCCGAAGCTCTGGCCATCAGCTGTGACGGATCCTTCGAACACGAAGAAATAGGTCTTGCGGCCGAGCTCTGTCGGCAGGATCGCGGTCCCACCTGCAGCGAGGTGGATGTCGCGGCAATGGACGGCGTTGCGGACGTGGAAGGGCGCCCCGCTTCCCGTCGGCCCGAAGACGTCGCGCCATGTGTTCGCCCGCGGTGCAGTCAGTCGGCCATGTTGAATGCCGGGTTCCAATGCCTCGGCGTGCGGCCGGACGAAGATCTGCAGCATCCGCAGCGGCGGGTCGTCGTTGTGGACGCGCTCCTCGTGCCAAAAACCCCAACCGGCGTTCATGACCATGAGATGGTCCGCATCGACTATGAGATGGCCGCCCTCGGGGTCGTCGTGGCGCATCACCCCAACCGGCACCCAGGAGACGATTTCGTCGACGACGTGCTCGTGGAGCTTGATGTGCGTTCCCGGCGCAAGGAACGATTCCATGATCGTCGCAAGCGGTCCGAGACCATGGTCCGGGTTTCCCGGCTCCAAGTGGCCCGGGAAATAGGCGCGGGCGACGAACCCGTCGCTGTCGATGGCATCCTCGGTCGTTCGCATCGCCTTGTGGATCATCGTCGGGTCGACTTCCTGGGTCGGTACGCCGTTTGGCGGACGGGTCGCCGGATAACGTGGCCAGCCC
Source organism: Methylobacterium sp. Leaf99 (assembly GCF_001422375.1). Taxonomy (GTDB): domain Bacteria; phylum Pseudomonadota; class Alphaproteobacteria; order Rhizobiales; family Beijerinckiaceae; genus Methylobacterium. The sequence goes on from NZ_LMMU01000001.1 coordinate 952,758, forward strand.
TTCCGGGTGCCATACAAGATCCCGAGCGGCGTGCCGCCGTGTAACGTTTTGTGACAATGAAGCCTTTAGCGTTGTCGGCACGCCCGGTCCTCGTATGTTCGCGACATGACCGAGGGCCAAACCATCGTCATCGTCGAAGACGACGGCGACATCCGCACCCAGCTCGCCGCCTACCTGGAGGGTGAGGGGTTTCGCGTGGTCGGACTCGACGGTGGTGCAGGCCTCGACCGCCACCTAGCGGCCGGGCCGGCCCCGGACCTGATCGTGCTCGACTGGATGCTGCCAGGCGAGGACGGCTTGTCGATCTGTCGGCGCCTGCGCGCGGCGGGCGGCCCGCCCGTCGTGATGCTCACCGCCAAGAACGAGGACATCGACCGGGTACTCGGTCTGGAGATGGGGGCGGACGACTACGTCTCGAAGCCGTTCAACCCGCGGGTGCTGCTCGCCCGCATCCGCGCCGTCCTGCGGCGGGCCCATGGGACTGGCGCCCGCGCGGATGCCGCCGATCCCGAGACCCTGACCGTGGCAGACCTCGTCGTCGACCTCGCCGCCCGTCGCGTGACGACCGGCGAACCGGCGGCCGAGATCGCCCTGACCAGCGCCGAGTACGACCTGCTGCACTGCTTCGTCACCCGGCCGCAGCGGGTGCTCTCCCGGGACCAGCTCCTCGACTGGACCCGGGGCCGCACGGCCGACGCCTTCGACCGCACCATCGACGTGCAGGTAAGCCGGCTGCGCCACAAGCTCGACGCCGGGGGCAGCGCCACGGCCGCCCTGCTCAAGACCGTGCGCAATGCCGGCTACATCCTCGCCGCGCCGGTTAGGCCCGTGCCGTGATGGCACGGGTCGGCCTGCTCGGACGCATCATGCTGCTCCTGCTCGGGGCGCTCTCCCTGCTCGTGCTCGCCACCGTCGCCCTCGACACGTGGCAGCGGCGTCAGGAGCGCTCGCCCTACGCGACGCACTTCCCGCGCGTCGACCAGGCCGCGAACATCGTCGCCCTGCTGAGGGATGCCGATCCGGCCCTGAGGCTGGCCATCCTGAGGGCCGTCAGCGGCGAGGCCCTCAGAGCTGAGATCATGGAACACGCCCCGGACGACGCCGGACTGATCCGCGAACCGCGCCTCGAATGGCGCCTGCGGCGGATGACCGGTGATCCGGATGGGCCGCTGCGAGCCTACACCGACACGGCCATGCTGCACCGAGGCGTCGACCCCGAGGACGTCAATGACAGGGATCGGACGGGTCCCATCGGCCGGCTCGCGACGGCGACCTATCGCCTGCCGGACGGCCGGATCCTCGTCATCTCGGCCGTCGAGAGGCATCGCTCGGTCATGCCGTGGCTGCTCGGTCGGCCCCTTAGCCTTTGGGTGGCCGTCCTTGGGGCCGTGGTCGCCGCCTTCGTCCTGGTGGGTACACGCCACGAACTGACCCCGCTGCGGCGCCTGACCGAGGCGGTGACTAAGTTCGACGGCCGCGCGCCCGAGTCGGTCGCCACCCCGCGGGGCGCACCGGAGATCCGGCGCCTCGCCCAGGCGGTCCGGGACATGCAGGACCGCATCGTCGGCCTCCTCAGCGAACGCTCGCTCCTGATCGGCGCCATCTCGCACGACCTCAAGACTTACCTGACGCGCCTGCGCCTGCGGACCGAGGGCGTCTCGGAGCCGGAGCGCCGGGACCGGCTGGTCGAGGATCTCGACGCCATGACCGCGCTGATCGAAACCTCCCTCGGCTTTGCCCGGGGCACCGCGGTCGAGGTGGGCCGGACGCCGGTCGATCTTGCCGACCTGGTCGCCATCGAGGTCGCCGAGCAGGCCGCGCATGGCATCGACGTCCACCTGACCGGCGAGGACGTGCAGGATGCCGTCGCCGCCGGGGATGCGGTCGCCCTGCGCCGGGTCGTCGCCAACCTGATCGGAAACGCCGTCAAGTTCGGCCGCTCGACCGTCGCCGTCTCGGTGAGCCGGACCGGCGCGTCGTGCCGGATCACCGTGGAGGACGACGGCCCGGGTATCCCGGAATCCGAGCGGACGGCCGTGTTCAGCCCGTTCTACCGGATCGAGCGGTCCCGCAGCCGTCAGACCGGCGGGACCGGCCTGGGGCTCGCCATCGCCCGCCAGATCGCGAAGGCGCACGGAGGCACCGTGGTGGCCGAGGCGTCCCCGCTCGGCGGCGCACGTCTCGTTGCGACCCTGCCGGCCATCACCTGACAACCATGGGGTACGCGAGGCGGCTCGTTACAAAACGTTACGTCGACGCATCGGTCCGTCACATCCGGGAGGCAAGCGGGGACGATCCTGTCCTCATCGGTCGCGACGCCATCTCCGGCATCGTGGCTCGAACGAGAGCAGAGTAAGGATTCGACGATGCTGAAGATCCTCGCCCCGGCAGCCCTCCTGGTCGGACTGGCGTTCCCGGCCGCCGCGTCGCCGCTGATCCAGCCGGCCGTGTCCACCGGCTTCTTGGACGGCGCCGAGATCATCCAGGTCTACGGCGGCTGCGGCCCCTACGGACACCGAGGCCCCTACGGCGGTTGCCGGACTGGCGGCCAGCGTGGCGGCTATGTCCGCGGCGCCTCCTGCCCGGCGGGCTTCCACATCGGGCCCTACGGCCGCCGCTGCTGGCCGAACTGACCTTCGAGCCACCCTCTTGGAGTGCACCGCGGCGACCTCGCCGACGATGCCCAGGGTCCACCGATTACACAGCGAGCCAGTTCGGCTTGCTGACGTGGCTATGCGCGTTCCCAGGCAGCGTGCTGGCAGGGTTCTCAGGCTTGGCGATCGAGCGGACCGGCTTCACGTGGTTCTTCGTTGGTACGTCGATGATCGGGCTGCTGGTGGCTCTGCTCGCCGTCTACGTTTGGGCAAAGGTCGGCATTTTCGATGAGTCTGCGCCGCGGCCCCCTCCGGCGCATTGAGCTGCATACAGCACGGCCATGAGTGCGCTCGAAAACTTGCTTAGGGCGATATGGCACCGCGCCTTCTCGTAACGTCACCCACTGGTCCTCGGAATGCGCTTGTCCGCCAGCGCGGTCGCCCATAATTCCCGACCATGACTGGGATCCCGTTCGACAACAGCTATGTCCGCTTGCCGCACCGCTTCTTCGCCCGCCGTGCCCCGACGCCCGTCGCGGCCCCGCGCCTGATCCACCTGAATCGCACGCTGGCGGCGAACCTCGGCATCGATCCGGATTGGCTCGCGGGTCCCGACGGGGTGGCTATGCTTGCCGGAAACAGCGTCCCGAAAGGCGCCGATCCGATCGCGACGGCCTATGCCGGGCACCAGTTCGGCAACTTCGTGCCGCAACTCGGCGATGGGCGAGCCGTTCTGCTCGGCGAGGTCGTCGACCGGGACGGGCGTCGCCGCGACATCCAGCTCAAGGGTGCCGGCCCGACCCCGTTCTCCCGCCGCGGCGACGGCCGGGCGGCGCTCGGGCCGGTGCTGAGGGAGTACCTTGTGAGCGAGGCCATGGCCGCGCTTGGCGTCCCCACCACCCGGGCGCTGGCGGCGGTCGCCGCGGGCGAGCCCGTCGTTCGCGAGACCCGGCTGCCCGGGGCTGTGCTCACCCGCGTGGCGGCCAGCCATATCCGGGTCGGCACCTTTCAGTACTTCGCCGTCCGGGGCGACACCGAGGCGCTGCGCGCGCTCGCCGACCACGTCCTCGCCCGGCACTATCCCGAGGCATCCGCCTCGGAGTACCCCTACCGGGCCCTGCTCGATGGCATCGTTGCCCGCCAAGCCGACCTCGTGGCAGCCTGGCTCCTCGTCGGCTTCGTCCACGGGGTGATGAACACCGACAACATGTCGGTGGCCGGCGAGACCATCGACTAGGGCCCCTGCGCCTTCCTCGACGCCTACGACCCGCGCACGTGCTTCAGTTCGATCGACGCGCATGGGCGCTACGCCTACGGCCAGCAGCCGGGGATCGCACTGTGGAATTTGACGCGCCTGGCCGAGACCCTGCTGCCGATGCTCGCCGATGACGAGGCGGCGGCGGTCGAGGCAGCAGAGGCGGCGCTTGCAGGGTTCAGTCCGCGCTTCCAAGAGGCGTATCACGGTGGTCTCGCGCAGAAGCTGGGGCTGTTCGGAGACCAGGACGCCGCTGTGCTCGCAGACGATCTGATGGCCCGGATGGCGGCGAACCGAGCAGACTTCACCCTGACCTTCCGCCGCCTGTGCGACGCGGCCGAGCGGCCGGAGGCGGACGCCGGAGTGCGCGACCTGTTCATCGACCCGACCGCGTACGACCCCTGGGCCGTGCGCTGGCGGGGGCGGCTGGCCGCGGTGGGACGAACCCCCGCAGCGACGGCGGCGGCGATGCGCGCGGTCAATCCAGCCTTTATCCCGCGCAACCACCACGTCGAGGCGATGATCGCGGCGGCGGTCGAGGGAGGAGACTTCGGCCCGTTCGATGAGCTGTCGGCCGTGCTGTCGCGACCCTACGACGACCAGCCCGCCCACACCCGCTACGCCGAGGCGCCCGAGGGTGGCGGGGCGGACTACCGCACCTTCTGCGGCACGTGAACACGCGCCGGCGTCCGCATCATCCGGCCCTCGGACTCGGAAACCAGTTCCCGTGGAAGCCAGGCGGAATCCGGTGCCCGAGGTGGACCGTGGCCACGGCTGGAGCCTCGAACGCGCGCGCGTCGAGCACAGTGAAGTCCGTCGTGCCGCTTGCCGTGTCGATGACGAGGCCAACGAGCCAGCCCTCGTCCTCACCAGCCTCCGGCCTCGCCGGCACGAATACGAACTCACCCGGGACGCGGTCGGCGCCGAACTCGTGCACGCGCCGCTCCCCTGTCGCCAGGTCATGCTTGTAGATCTGCGTCGCGCCCACGAGCTGCGTGTTGCCGTCGGCTGGAACTGAACCCGTATAGACGTACCGGTGGGGCCGCCCGAAGCGGCGCTCGTCGATCCGGGGGAACTCCTGTGGCGCGGGGTCGATCACCCGCCGGCCGACCCGCCCCGTCGCGGGGTCGGCGGTCCAGCGCTCCAACCTGCCCGGCGCATCGAGGCCGCCGCCGGCCGAGGCGAACACCGTCTCGTAAGCGACGACGTCAAGGACCACCCGCCTGTCCGCGTCTTCGTAGGCGTTGGCGACGTGGAAGATGAAGCACGGCTCGACCGCGCACCACACGATGTCGGCGGCCGTGCCGTCCCGGGGGAGTAGGCCGACGCGGGCGCGGTGGGCGGGGTTCCAGCGGAACGGAAAGCGGTGGCCGGCCAGCACCGCCCGCATCGAGAAGGTGACGGGCAGGTCCAGCACCACCGCGAAGCGCTTTGTGATCGCGCAGTCATGGATGCAGGGGCCATGCTCGACCGGGATCGACACGTCGCGCACGACCCGGCCCGCGGGCGAGAGGACGACGTGGCGCACGCTGTCCCAGACGCGGCCATCGTAGGCGATGGCATGGGTCTCCCCGGTCTCCGGGTCGCGGTGCGGGTGCCCGCTGAAGGAGCCGGCAAGCGTGCCGTCGAACGGATCGTAGCGCTGCGTCTCCAGGTCCTCGGACAGCGCCACGGGGTAGCTGCCGGCCTCGACCACCGCGAAGGCACGGCCGCCGATCTCAACGACGTTGGTGTTGACGGTGTCGTCGCCCCGCCGCGGCCCCGGGGCGGCAGGCCGGCCGAGCGCCGCGGACGCCGCGCAAGATCCGATCCAGCGGTTGCGGTACCATAGGGCCTTGCCGCCCTCGATGCAGAGACCGTGCACCATGCCGTCGCCCAGGAACCAGTCATGGCCGCGCGTCGTCGGGCGGGCGGGGTTGGCGCCCATCTTGAGGTAGCGCCCGTCGAGCCCTGCCGGGATCGTTCCGGTCACGGGCAGGTCCAGCAACGTCAGTTCCTCACGCATCGGCGCGTGGACGCCGACCACGAAGGGGTGCGGCGTCCGCGGCAGGCGGAGCCGGTTGCAGGCTGCCACCAGCGCGACGAGGCCCTCGGCGGCGATGCGCAGGATCGGCTCGACAGGATTCGGCATCGGTTGCGGTCTCGAGGAGATGCGTTCGGACCGAAATGGCCAGCTATGGTCGTCGCGGCAACAGCCGTCGCCGTCGTTCCGATCATGCTCCGCTTGTCACCGCACCTTGCAGGACGATGACGCCTGTCCGAATGTAGGGGGCTGCATACCAGGGCTTGGTCCCGCCGAGGGCCTCGCGCCAATGCCCCTCTGCCAACGAGCTCGCTCTCGTGAACCTTTAGCGCCTTTGCGCTGAGCCGGTGAGTACTTCGATCGCGACATTCCAGATTAACGGCCAGCGTCCTTCGACACCTCCATTAGGAGGCGGGTGGCGAGGTAGAGCCGCGGCGTGATGCTGGCGAGGACAGCGAATTCGTCGGCGCTGTGATAGTGCCCGCCGACGATGCCGAGCGACTCGATAATGGCGGGTTTTGTCGGGCTATCGAGCTGGAAAGCATAGCCCGCATCGGTACCGCCACCGATCTCGGCGAGGGAAAGATCGGCGTCCAACTCTGCGTAGATAGTCCGCGCGCGTTCGCCGAGCGCCTGGGTCGCCGCGTTCCGGGGCAGCGGTGGACGGCCTTTGGCTAGATCGAAAGTGACCTGGGTGTCGGGAACGCGGTGGGCGACGATAATCCTCCGTGCCGTTGTCAGCACCCGGTCGTACTCGCTTGATACGAAGTAGCGCATGTCACCCTCCGCCTTCGCCTCCTCCGGGATGATGTTCGGCTTGGTACCGCCATGAAACACGGTCCAGTGCAGGCTGGTCCCCTTCGCCGGGTCGCCGAGATCCTGAAGCTGGAGGATCTGGTGGGCGAGTTCGACGACCGCGTTGCGGCCCGCTTCCGGCGCCCCGCCGGCATGGGCGGCGCGACCTTTCACGGTCAGGCTCGCGTAGTTGATGCCCTTGGTCGCCACGGTGACGGCGTCGACGCCGGCTTCGGCGAACGAAGGTTCGAAGGACAGAACCACGTCCTGATCACGGGCGATTTTAGTGATTTCGTCGCGCGACCCGCGTGAGCCGCGTTCCTCGTCAGGGTTGAGCACCACCGTGAGGGTGCCGTACCCATCGAAACGCAGCGCTTCCAGTCCGGCGAGGACATGCAGGATCATTGCGATGCCGCCCTTCGCATCGGCGACACCGGGGCCATACGCACGACCGTCGCGCTCCGTATAGGGGCGCTTTGCGGCGTCACCAGTGCCGAACACGGTGTCGTAATGCACCAGCAGCATGATCCTCCGAATGCCTTTGCCCGATCTCGTGCCGATCAGGGTATTGCCGCCGAACACGGGGGCGGCTCGGGTGTCGACCGAGAGGCCCAATGCTTCGAGACGCGCCTTAAGGATCCCCTCGACCTTGGAGAGGCCGGACACGTCGCCGGTTCCGGAATCGACGTCGACCAACCCCTTCAAGGTCTCGCGATACGGACCGTCCTGCGCTTTGGCCGCTGCAAGAACGGCATCGTCCGGCGCAGACAGCGCCGGGACGGACGCCAGGGCGACCAACATCGCCAGTACGATTGAGGAGACGGTTGCGCGCATGAAAGTCCTGATCATTGGCGCGTCCACGCAGCGATTGACGTTTCACTGAACGCGCCGGTTACGGATCTCTGAGGCTGGGCGTACCCTTGCTCCCAAAATGCTGAGGTCGCAATTCGGCGCCCGGATCGCGTGGCTTACAAGCGCGGCTGCCCATTCAAGTCTGCGTTCGGCGGTCCTGCAGACACGTTCTCGCATGGATCGCAACTCACTCGCTGCGAGCGCACGCTTGGCCGAGCGATTCGTTAACGCCCACCTCCTCCGAACGCGCGAACAGGCGCACCGGCGAGATCGACCGTGGAGCCCACCGTGTGGCGCAAGCCCGAACCCATGTTCGACAGGTGCTCGCCGTAGGTCTCGCGGGTTTGCGGGTCGACGAGAGCAACCGGAGCCGCGACTGCCAGGGCCGCACCCGTTGCTACCGTCGAGGCGGCCCCCGCGGCCGTGCTCACCAGCCGGTCGCCGATGCCGATCTGTCCGTCCGAGATCGGCTGGCCATCAGCAAGCCGCTTGCCCAGCAGAGCCACGACCTCGCCGGAGGCGAACTTGCCGTGGTTGAGCGCATCGTTCGACTTCACCGTCGATAGGTTCAGGACCGCGACGTTCTCCCGTTCCAGCATCGAGCGGTAAGGCTCGGCGGCGGGATCGATGGCCCCCAGCCGCACGCTGTCACCCCAGACCAGCCGGGACACGGCGAGTGCCTGGTCGTCGCCGGACACCATCAGCGTCAGGCGTGGACGGTCTTTTCCCATGTCGTGGAATGCGGCGCGGGCGAGGTCCATGTCGACATCGGGAGCGGCCAGGATCACGTTGCGGATCTTGGGCGCCACGCGCCGGTCGCGGATGGCCATCTGGCGCAAAGATTCCAGGGCGAGCCAGTTGCCCATGGAGTGGGCGAGGACCGTGATCTCGCCGACATTCGGGTCCCGCGCGAGGTCGCGCAGCAGCGTCTCCAGGCCGTTGCGGGAGAAGTTGGTGCTCTCCCGGTCGTAGCCGTAGGCGAGCACGCTCCCGCGCGACGGCCAAGTGAACAGCACGGGCGCGACCTCAGCTCCGGAATCGTGCACGATCTGCGCGAACCGGAAGACGGCGTCCTCGAACTTGTTGTTGAAGCCGTGCACGAACACGAGGACGTGGCGCTTGGCCCCGCCTCGGACCGCGCGCCCGGTCCAGGCGCCGACCTTCGCGCGGTCGACCGGCTCGGCGCGCAATGCCACAAAGTCGGTGGCCGGATTGCCGGGGATGGATTTCGGCCATTGGACCGTACCGGGCTGTCGCGTGGCGTCCGGCGGGATCGAGACCGCGAGGTCGGTGTAGGTCACGGCCTCGCCCCGCTCGCCGGAGAACAGGATGCCCTTGTCGGTTGCCGATTTGCGGGTCGTGGCGACGAGCATGTCGACCCGCGAGGCCCCGGGCACCGCACCCGCATCGGCGATGGGCAGGAGCACGCCGGTCGGGCGACCGGCGCAGCCCGGCAGAGCGAGAAGTGCCGTCAGGACGAGCGCTGCGCGCCCGTCCCGTCCAATGCGTCCGAACAAAGCTACCCCCGAAACCCAACCGCCCATGCAACCTGGAAGGTCGGTCGATTAACGAACGGTTAAGGCTGGTGCGGGCTATCGAACGATTGAGGCGGCAGCCGGGCCCCAGCGAAGCGCCGCAGTATCTTAAGCGCCCTCACTAAGTCGCGATCAGAGCGCGCGAGGCCACTTGTTACGAATTTCATCTCACTGGACAGTCACAAAACTATCCCAAGCAGCCTTTTCACCTTCCTGCCTCGTATAAATCGCATGGGCACACATCGCATAGTTTGGCGGATTCGGATTTCCAGCTTGTAGTCCCGACATTGCGCCACGAGGGCAGTAGCCCACCCCTTTGTGAACTGAACCGTCCCATTCCGACCCAACCCAGCCGCCAAGAACGTCGTTTGAGTTACTTCGAAGCGGCCATTCGTCTGCCATCCAGCACTTTCGGCTCATGGCGGGAGCGGCCTCTGGTCGTCCCCGAGTAGACGCCCCAGAAGGGTCCCTTTCGGGTCGCACTCCCGTCCTGAGATTTCTCCAGTAAGCGACCGTTCGCGTTCACACGCTCGATGGCACGAGGCGGAGCCGAGTTCCCCACGGGTCGTGAAGCACGGTGGCACCGTCGTCATCGATCATCGCCAATCCGCCCTCCAGGTAGCGCCCACGAACCTTAGCCAACGTCCTCGTGTCGATCTGGAGCTCGACCTCGGCCAGACCGGCCATGCCCGCAGGGCGCACCTGAGAGCCCCGGCTGTTCCAGATGTTGGTCGCGAGTTGGTGGTGGTACCCACCGGCCCCGAGGAACGTCGCGCCCGGGTAGCGGCACATCACGTCGAACCCGAGCAGATCCGCGTAGAAGCGCTCCGCGGCGTCCAGTGCCCCGACCTGGAGATGGACGTGTCCGACGCGACCGCCCGCCGGCATGCCCCTCCAGGGGGCTGGGGCGGCGCGCAGGAGCCCGGCATGGTCGAGCCGGTCGTTCCTCATGACGATAGTGCCGTCCTCCGCACGCGGCCACTCGGAACTCGGACGGTCCACGTACACCTCGATGCCGTTCCGTTCAGGGTCGTTGAGGTAGACCGCCTCGCTGACGAGGTGGTCGGCCGCGCCCGAGAGTTGGATATTGCGCTCCGCCGCGTAGGCGAGCCAGGCGCCCAGGTGGCCGCAGCTCGGGAGCAGGAAGGCCGTGTGGAAGAGGCCCGCCTGCTGTGGGCTCCAGGGTTGGGCAGCGGGATCGTGCCGGAGTTCCAGCAGGACGGTGGCCCCGACCCCGAGGCGCACCGTATCGGATTTCCGCGAGATGGTCGCGAGGCCGAGCGTATCGCGATAGAACCGGGCGAGGCCATCGAGGTCTCGCACGACCAGGGCGACGCTACCGACGCGGTATGGCGCGGTGTCCAGCAGTGAAACCGGGACGTTCGGCGAGGTCCCACCCTCTTGCTCAGTCCCGGGCGCACCTCCTGCCAGGCGTTCGCTTTCGTGGGTCATGCTAGTGCTCCGGAGCTATGGAATCGGTCAGCCGCGGTTAGCGGGCGCGGGCTGGATCGTGGCCGCGAGGTCGATGTCGACCCCGACATCGAGACCGACCCACTGGCCCGATGCCCACGGGCCCTGGCCGACACCGAAATCGGTTCGGACGAGGCCGACGTGGCCGGTGGCCCGCGCCTGATCCTTGTCGTGCGTGAGATGGAAGGGCAGCGTGAGCGGCCGGCTTGTGCCCCGGATCGTCAGGGTCCCGACCGCCTCGTAGTCGCCGCGCCCCTTATCGATGAAGCGGGCCGCCTCGAAGCGTGCTTGGTTTGCGCCCTTCACGTCGAACCAGTCCTTCTGCGGAAGCGCCTCATCACGCTGGACGTCGCCCGTCCTAGCGCTGGCGAGGTCGATCAACACGACGGCGTGCCCGGCCTCGGGCTTGGCCGGGTCGAAGTCGATCTTTGCCTGGAAGCGCTCGAAGCTCCCGGTGAATGGCGCCCCGACCTGCACACCGGAGAACTTGATGGTGCTCTTGGCTGGGTCGACCGCCCATTCGGCGGCGGTCGCAGGAACCGCGGCGGCCGACAGGGCGACCGCGAGGCAGAGGAGTCGCGTGTTCATGGGTTCGATTCCAGGGGCCCGGACCGCGCCGAAGGTGCACGGGCCGGGAGCATGCGGCGCAGGACGTCGTCGTGGATGATGAAGTGGTGGCGCAGGACGGCTGCCACGTGAAGGATGAGCAGCGCCGCCAGCAGCCACGCCCCGTAGGCGTGCACCAGCATGAGGAAGCCCTCCGCCGCCGCCGGGTTCGGGACGAACGCGGCAAGGGGAAGGTGCGGCCAGGGCACGAGGCCATAGAGAACAGTCGGGATGTTGAACTGCGACAGCGACACCACGGCCCAGCCGGTCAGGGGCAGCCCGACGAGGAGCAGGTACAGCAGACCGTGCGCCGTCGAGGCCGCCACACGCTCCCGCGCCGGCATCCCGTCCGGGTGCGGCGGTGGCCGGTGGGTCAGGAGCCAGAGGACCCGCAGGACCGTCAGGGCCAGCACCGTGATGCCGACCGACTTGTGCCACTGGTAGAGCTGGAACTGACGTATCGGCGCCAGTCCCGCATGCGTCATAAACAGGCCCATGCCGATCATGGCGAGCACGCCGAGCGCGCTCGCCCAGTGCAGCAGGATAGCCACGGCGGAGTACCGCCGCGCGGACACACCGGTTGCCATGGCCGTCCTCCGAGCCGTCGGTCAGTCCTGACGCTCGAAGGCGCCCGCGATGGTGAGGTGCAGCTCGTCGCCGATCAGCGGCACGTAGGTCTTCACGCCGAACTCCGAGCGCTTGAGCGTGCCGGTGGCCTCGAAGCCGACCGTGTACTTCTTGTTCAGCGGGTTGGCGCCGGCGCCGACCAGGGTGACGTCGAGGGTCACCGGCTTGGTCACCCCGTGGAGCGTCAGGTCACCCGTCACCTTCGCGTGGTCCTTGCCGGCCGGCGCGACCTTGGTCGAGACGAAGGTCATGGTCGGGTACTTCCCGGCGTCGAGCCACTGGTCGCCCTTGAGCTCGTCGGTGAGCTTGGCGCTGGTGGTCGTCACCGAGGCGACCGGGATCTTCACCGACAGCTTCGAGGCGGCGGGGTTCTTCGGGTCGAGGGTGAGGCTGCCCGACACGTCCGAGAAGCCGCCGGCATAGTTCGAGAAGCCCATGTGCGACACCCGCCAGCCGACCTGGGTATGACCGGGGTCGACCGCGTAGGTGCCGGCCTGGATCTGCGCCGGGTCGCGGGTGGCCGGCGACTGAGCCAGGACCGGGGTAGCGACGAGGGTCAGGGCGAGGCCGGGGATGAGGATGGACTTCACGGGTGTCTCCGGGACTGAAACGGGCGACCCGCCCCACCTGGGGGAAGGGCCGCGAGAGCCGAGGACGTTGGAATACCCACGTTGGCGGCCGAGGTTGAGCCTGCTATTCGGAACCACATGGTTGCGAAAACGGAAACCTTCGGTGGCGGATTGGACGACCTGCGCGCCTTCTGCGCGGTGGTCGACCTCGGTACAGTGACGGCGGCCGCGGCGAGCCGGGGCGAGACCAAGGGCAGCCTCAGCCGACGCATCTCGCGGCTGGAGGCCGCGCTCGGCGCCACCCTGGTGGCCCGCCATCCCCGCGCTGTGTCGCCTACCGCGGAGGGCCTGGCCTTCTATGCCAAGGTGCAGGAGAGCCTCGCGCTCCTCGACGAGGCGGCCGAGACCGCGCGTGACGCCCGCACCGTTCCTGCGGGTCACCTCCGGGTGACGACCTCGGTCGATTTCGGCATCGAGCTGATGCCGGGGATCGTCGCGAGCTTCCGCCGGGCCTACCCGCAGATCACAGTCGATATGATCAACACGGACGCGCGGCTCGACCTCGCGGCCAACCGGATCGACCTCGCCCTGCGCCTGGGCGATGCGGAGGAGACCGGCTACAGGGCCGCGCTGATCCTGCGTCTCTGGGTCGGGCTCTACGCGGCGCCGGACTACCTCGCGCGGCGTCCGGCGCCGACGAGCCTTGCGGCCCTGGCGGAGCACGACCTGATCCTCTCGCGCGAACGGCCCGGGGCGCTGGGCATCATGCTCAGCGACGGCCGGGGCCGGACGGAACAGGTCGCGCTCAGCCCCGCCGTCCGGGCGAGCGACTTCGCCGCGGTACTCCGGCTGACGCTGGCCGGGACAGGCATCGGCCATCTGCCGAGCGCCGTGGCGGCCGGCTCCGTCGAGAACGGGGCACTCGTACGGGTGCTCGCACCTTGGGCGACGGCGGGTGGGGCGCTCCGGGCCGTGAGCCTCGCTGGCCGGGAATTACCGGCACGCGTGCGCGTCTTTCGCGAGCACGTTCGCTCCGAGATGATGAAGCGCTTCGCCGTCGAGCCGGACCAGGCCGAAGGCACCTGAGGCGAGCGGTTTCCAACGACGTTCCTCGGCCGTTGAGCAGCGTCGGCTCAGGGTGGAGGCTTTGTGGAACGGCGCGATGACGGCGACGTGTCCTCACAGCCTCGGTCTCTTTCCCTATCCCGCCGCCACGAGGGGTTTGTACCTATCCCGGGCGGCAGGGGCTTGCAGATCAACCCTTGAGCGCTGCCTCGATCACGGATGAGGTCGAGGTGGTCGGCCGACCGATGAGCGCACTGAGTTGGCGGCCGTCATCGAAGAGGGCGCCCTTCTCGGCGCCAGCATCCGAGTCGGCCAGAAGGCCGGCAAAGGCGTTGGGTAGCCCTGCGCCGATCAAGGCGGCCCTGAACTCCGCCTCGGGCAGGTTCTGGTAGGCGACCGGCTTGCCCGAGGCTTGGGATATGAGCTTGGTGAAGTCGGATAGGGTGTAGGCTTCGTCGCCTGCCAATTCGTAGATACGCCCACCCTGGTCGGTCTCGGCGGTCAGCACGATGCTTGCGGCAGCCGCGTAGTCGGCCCGCGCCGCCGAAGCGATCCGTCCCTCGCCCGCGCTGCCGAGGAAGACGCCGTGTGCGAGCGCAGGTGGGATCGAGGCCGCATAGTTCTCGGTGTACCAGCCGTTGCGCAGCAGGACATGGGGCACCCCAGACGCCACGAGCATCGCCTCGGTGGCGCGGTGTTCCTCCGCTAGGGCCAGGGGAGACGTGTCGGCATGGAGAAGGCTGGTGTAGGCGATCAGGCGGACACCGGCAGCCTTGGCGGCGGCGATGACGTTCTGGTGCTGGACCGCGCGTTGACCGACCTCGCTGGAGGAGATCAGCAACAGCCGCTCGATGCCCGCGAAGGCCGTGGCGAGCGTGTCGGGCTTGGCATAGTCGGCTGTGCGGACCTCGACGCCGAGCCCGGCCAGCTTCCTGGCCCCTTCGCTTCCGGCATCGCGGACGCCGGCGACCACCTGTGCGGTGGGCACGGTCCGGAGCAGGTTTTGGATGACGAGGCCACCGAGTTGGCCTGTGGCGCCCGTCACGAACAGACGCATGTGGGATGGGAGCGTCATGTGTCAAAGCCTTGGTGGTTCGGTATCGGTACAAGGTCTATAAGTGAGACCGAGGCCGCCCGTAAGGAGGCAGGTTTTGGGGACCTGGTTACGGGGAAGGAACCACCGGTATGAGCGACGTTAGCGGGCTGGCCGGCAAGTTCGACAGCTGGCAGCGCATGAGCTTCGATCCGGCCCGCTGTCCGGTCCGGGACGTGCTCGATCACCTTGGCGACAAATGGACGACCTTGATCGTGATTGCGTGGCCTGCCCCCTGAAAAGTGGTCCTCCCTGAGGTATGGCTTTGAGCCATGTGGAGGATGTCATCATGGGACGGAAGAAGCATACGGCTGAAGAGATTGTTGCCAAGCTGCGGCAAGTCGATGTTTTGGTCTCGCAGGGTCGCAAGGTGGCGGAAGCAATCCGGTCCATCGAGGTGACCGAGGTTACGTATTACCGTTGGCGCTCTGAGTACGGCGGCCTGAAGGGTGACCAGGTCAAGCGGCTAAAGTCCCTGGAGACGGAGAACCAGCGGCTTCGTCGGGCGATCTCCGACCTGACCTTGGAGAAGCTAATCCTCAAGGAGGCCGCATCGGGAAACTTCTGAGCCCGGCTCGCCGCCGGGCTTGTGTCGACTACGTCGTTGCCGAGCATGGCGTGTCGGAACGCTTTGCCTGCCGTGTCCTGGGACAGCATCGTTCGACCCAGCGCAAGTGTGCTGTGGTGGTCGAGGACGAGGCCACTCTGACAGCCGCCATCATCGCCCTGGCTCTGCAGTACGGGCGCTACGGCTACCGTCGGATCACGGCTTTGCTCCGGCGTGACGGCTGGACGGTGAACGTGAAGCGGGTCGAACGGATCTGGCGACGAGAGGGGCTCAAGGTCCCGGCTCGGCAACCGAAGCGGTCGCGCCTCTGGCTCAACGACGGTTCCTGCCTGCGACTACGGCCGGAGCATTCCGACCACGTCTGGTCCTACGACTTCGTTGAGCACCGCACGCACAATGGGCGCAAGTACCGAATGCTGAACGTGATCGACGAGTTCACCCGCGAGTGCTTAGCGATCCGGGTCGCTCGTAAGCTGAAGGCACTCGACGTGATCGACGTGCTCTCGGACCTGTTCAGCCTCCGCGGGGTGCCCGGTCACATCCGCTCGGACAATGGGCCGGAGTTCATCGCCAAGGCTGTTCAGGACTGGATCGCGGCGGTTGGATCAGTGACCGCCTACATCGAGCCGGGCAGTCCATGGGAGAACGGGTACTGCGAGAGCTTCAACGCGAAGCTCCGCGACGAACTCCTCAACGGGGAGGTGTTCTACACCCTCAAGGAAGCCAGTGTCGTCATCGAGCAGTGGCGGAAAGACTGCAATACTATCCGACCGCACTCGTCGCTCGGCTACCAGCCACCTGCACCGGAGGTCGTTATCTGGCCAACAGAACCAAGTGGCTCAGCGCCGCTCGCTCACCCCGCCATCGTCACGCGACCGACAATGCACTAACTTCGAACTTGGGCCACCGCATGGGGGCAGGCCACATTCCGGATATCTCGAAGCGGATGTTGACGCAGTGTCTGCGGAACCTGGAGCGCGATGGGCTCATCACCCGTCATGTTTTCCCGACCAGTCACCCGAGCGTCGAATATCGGCTGGCGGATCTGGGGCGCTCGCTGCTAGCCCCCCTGCAAGCGTTGGTCGAATGGGCTGAAGCTAGTCATCAGAGCATTCGCGATGCTCGTCTTCGCTTCGATGCTGTTCCTTCAAATACCTGAGGGCGGACGTTTGGCAGGTCGCGGAGGAGCCGTATTGAGCGGATCCCGCACCATGGTCCGCTTTGATGCATCCGCCGTCCGTAAGCGGATGGGCAGGAAACCACCCATTGCGGATGTTCGTGGCGGGTACCCCGGCCTCAATCCGAAGGGGAACGGCTCTAGCCGAGGATAGGGAGCGTTGGGCTGCTCGGCACCGGTGGGTGCCCAAGGGCAGACAGGATCGCGTCCAGGCCGTCGGTCAGTGCCGCGGGCCCGGGCTGGAGGATGAGGGGCGACTTGATCTCGTGGATGCGCCCCTGAGCTACGGCTGGCAAATTGGCCCAGCCTGCTCGGGAGGCGATGCTGGACGGCACGACCTTCTTCCCACACCACGACGCCAGGATGACCTCGGGCGCAGCCGCCACCACCGCATCGGGCGTTACGATGCGGTGCTTGGCGGCCGCCTGCCGGGCAAGCTCCGGAAAGATGTCGTCGCCGCCAGCGATGCGCACGAGCTCCGACACCCAGCCGATCCCCGAGATCAGGGGTTCGTCCCACTCCTCGAAGTAAACCCGGGGCCGGGGTCGCCCGCGGACGAGGTCAGCCACCCGCGCCAGCCGGACCTCGTAGCTGGTGGCGAGCGTTTCGGCCCGCTCGCGGGCGTCAACGAGGACCCCAAGGGTGCGGATCATCGCCATGATGCCAGCGACGTCGCGCTGGTTGAAGGCATGCACGGCGATCCCCGCACGGACGAGATCCGCGACGATGCCGGCTTGAAGATCGGAGAAGGTAAGCACCAGATCGGGTGCGAGGGCGAGGATCCTCGGTAGGTCCGCGCTGGTGAAGGCCGAGACCCTAGGCTTCTCACGACGGACCTGAGGCGGGCGCACGGCATAGCCGGACACGCCGATGATGCGGTCCTGCTCACCGAGGAGGTACAGGGTCTCGACCGTCTCCTCGGTCAGGCAGACGATACGTTCGGGCGGGGGCGGCGCATGCACCCTCATACCCCCCATGACATCGACCGGCACCCCTCGGATCAGTAGTGGCATGCCACGTTGGTCATGCCACGCCCTCAGGCTGGAACTTGCGACCCGAACCGCCGCTTCCGTAAGGGTAGAGGAAGAAACGTTTCATGCCCGCAGCAGTGATCTTCGATGTCGACGGCACGCTCATCGACTCCGTTCCCCAGCACGCCCAGGCCTGGCAGGATGCCTTTCGCGATTTCGGCCACGATATCCCCTTCGAGGACCTTCGGCGGCAAATCGGGAAGGGCGGCGACCTCCTGCTCCCGGTGTTCCTGTCCGAGGACGAGATGGCGGAGAAGGGCGACGCGCTGGAGAAGCACCGCTCGAACGTCCTGAAGGAACGCTACCTACCGACGATCAAGGGGCTGCCCCAGGTCCGGGCACTCATCGAACGCCTGCTGGCTGACGGCAAGCGGCTCGCGTTGGCCTCCTCCGCCAAGGCGGACGAACTCAAGGTCTACAAGAAGATCGCCGACATCCAGGATCTCATCGACATCGAGACGTCCTCCGACGATGCCGAGGAGAGCAAGCCGAACCCGGACATCTTCGTGGCCGCCTTGAAGCGTCTCGATGGGATCGAGGCAGGCGATGCAATTGTAGTCGGCGACACACCCTACGATGCCGAGGCCGCCGGCAAGGCCGGCATACGAACGATTGGCCTGCTCAGTGGCGGTTGGACGGCTGAGGAGCTGAAGCAGTCCGGCTGCATCGCCACCTACCGGGATCCTGCGGACCTACTGGCCCACTACACGACCTCACCGCTTGTCGGACCGCAGGCCTGAACGTTCGCTTCCTCGGAGCATCTCACATGGGCGACACGATCCCACGACTCTCCGAGGGACCGCACCTACGCACCATCGCCATGCCACGCGACACGAATGCCGCCGGTGCCATCTTCGGCGGATGGACGGTGTCGCAAATGGACTTGGCAGGCGGCACGTTCGCCGCCCAGCGGACGAAGGGCCGCGTCGCGACCGTCAGCATCGACGCCATGCGCTTCCTGCGCCCGATTGCGGTGGGCGACGAGGTCAGTTGCTACTGCAGCCTGCAGGAGGACGGCGAGACATCGTTGGGCGTGAGGATCGAGGTCTGGGCCAGGGACCGCACGGGGGGTGAACCGGAAAAGGTCACCGAGGGAGTCTTTACATACGTGGCCCTGGACGACGACGGAAAACCGCGCGGCAAGAACGACGGCTAGGCGGACAAAACCTAGACCGCGGTCGCTGCCCGCTCATCGAAGGCCCTATAAGGACCATATCGCGCCTGGGGCCGCCGCACCGCCTATCGTCGCGGATGCTTCAGTCTTTGATCGTCGACGTGAATGCGATGCTAAACTCCCAAGCCTAATGAATGGTCCTATTGCCCGTCAGTCGTGGTGGTCGACACAAAGCCTAGGGTGGCGGGGTGGGGGGGGGCATACGTCCGGTCCGGCATTGCCAAACCTGGGACACAAGGCTCCGCTCTATTCGGCTTGCTAACAGGTTCCGCGGGACGTGAATGACCATCATCGCCGACGCCCCGTCCAACTCGGAGACGGTCTTGGAACCTGCCACGCGCGGCCCAACCCGCCGTCGGTTTGGTGCCACGGCCCTTGCCGTAAGTGCCAGCGCGCTGTTTCTACGCTTGCCGGCGATGGCGCTCCCGGTCACCGATGAAGCCCGGGTGATCGACTTTGATTGGGTCGACTTGTCACGCGCCCGCGCGGTGCCGGCGCGGCTCTATTGGCCGGCCGCCTCGACCCAGAAGGGCACTGTGCCGCTGATCGTGTTCTCCCACGGGCTCGGCGGTTCCCGGAAGGGCTACAGCTACCTCGGTGAGGGATGGTCGGCGCGCGGGACGGCCAGCCTGCATATCCAGCACGTCGGAAGCGACGAGACGCTGTGGCAAGGCAACCCGCTCCTGCTCCTCGACCGCCTCGACGGCGCGGCGGACGAGCGCGAGGCTATCGAGCGGACGCGGGACGTGAGCTTCGGCCTCGACCGCCTGCTTGACCAGACCGGTCCCTTCCACGCCGCAATCGACCGCAAGCGCATCGTCGCGGCGGGACATTCCTTCGGGGCGAACACCACCCTGATCCTCACCGGCGCCCAGGTGATCCGCGACGGGAAGCCCCTTGGGTTTCGCGACCCGCGCTTCACGACGAGTATCGTCATCTCGGCCCCACCCTTCTACGGCGAGAGCGACCTGGCGGCCGTGCTTGCCACCGTCGGTGTCCCCACCCTCCACATAACCACGACGGAGGATACGATCCGCATCCCGGGGCGCTACTCCCCAGTCCAGGACCGCATCGACGTCTTCAACGCCATCCCCACCCCGCAGAAGGCCCTCGTCGTGTTCCAGGACGGTTCGCACAGCGTCTTTACCGACCGGTCCCTCCGAAACGGCGGACCGCTAAACCCCCTGGTCAAGCGCGCGACGATGGAGATCGGCCTGGCATTCCTCGACCTCGTCCATCGGTCAGACCCCGCTCCGATGGACGATTGGAACGTGACCTGGAAGCCGATCCTGGCCGCGGCACCGGTGCCTTTCCCGCCCCCATCGCGGCAAGCGGTCCGTAGACGTCATGCGTGACGCCCGTTTGCACCACCGCTCGACGCGGTGGCCGGAGCGACCTTGTAGGATAGCCACCCCCTACCCGATGCGGATGTCGGCATAGGGCGTCACGGACGCCCAGGCGGGAGCTTCCTTCGTCCTGAACCGTTTGCGCACGGGCATGGCAGTGGGGATCTTGCCCCCGGAAACGGACGGCATGGACGACGAGATCGAGTGGCTGCGGAGCGAGAACCGTCGTTTAGAGATGGAGCTTGCCCGTACACGGGAGAAGAACACGCTTCACGTCAGGCTGCCTGAAGGCGGCCAGCGGACCTCCGGCGCGGACGTCGAACTGCTGTTCACGGCGGCGGAGAAGACCCGCATGCCGCAGATCGTCACCGACCCGAACCTGCCTGATAACCCCATCGTCTTCGCCAACCGGGCGTTCCAGGCCCTGTGCGGCTACTCGGCTGAGGAGCTGATCGGCCGCAACTGCCGCTTCCTGCAGGGCTCTGACACCGACCCGTCGGATATCGCCAAGGTGCGCGACGCCATCGCCGCGCGGCGCGATGTCGTGGTCGAGATCCTGAATTACCGCCGGGATGGCTCGACCTTCCGCAACGAGCTCTACGTCAGCCCGGTCTACTCCCCGGATGGTGACCTACGCTATTTTTTCGCCAGCCAACTCGACGTCACCCGGTTCCGAACCGAGGAGGGCAAGCTCGCCGAAAGCGAGGCGCGCTACCGCACCCTGTTCAACGCCCTGGACGCCGGTTTCTGCGTGATCGAGCTACGGTTCGACGTCGAGGGCCGGGCGGTCGACTACCGCTTCATCGAGGCCAACGCGGCCTTCTCGCACCACACCGGCCTCGACGACGTGGTGGGCAAGTGGGTGAGCGAGGTGGTCCCCAACCTCGAACGAAGATGGCTCGACACCTACGGCGCGGTCGCCATGACCGGCAAGGCGGTTCGGTTCGAGAGCGGGGTCGTCTCGCTCGGCCGTTGGTTCGAGGTTCAGGCCCTGCGGATCGGTGAGCCCGTCCAGCACCGCGTCGCCCTGCTGTTCAACGACGTCACCGACCGGCAGATGGCCGAGAGCGTCCTGAGGGACACCGCCCGGGAGCGCACTACCGAGCGCGACCTCGTCTGGCGGGCCAGCCGCGATTTGCTCGTTGTCTGCGGCTTTGATGGTGTCTTTCGTTCAGTCAACCCGGCCTGGACCGAGATGCTGGGCTGGTCCGAGTTCGACCTCGTGCG
This sequence comes from Methylobacterium sp. Leaf99, assembly GCF_001422375.1. Taxonomy (GTDB): domain Bacteria; phylum Pseudomonadota; class Alphaproteobacteria; order Rhizobiales; family Beijerinckiaceae; genus Methylobacterium. The sequence goes on from NZ_LMMU01000001.1 coordinate 973,765, forward strand.
AACCGGGTTTGGCGCCTACGTCCATCCCGAGGACAAGGAGGCCGCGACCGCCGCGTTCGAGCGCCTACGATTTGGCCGGGCCCTAGACAGCCTCGATGTGCGGATACTCACGGCGGACGGCGGTCATCGTTGGGTGTCATGGAACGCCATCCCGCAGGACGACCACTTCTACGCCGCGGGGCGCGACGTCACTGAGCGGCGCGCCCTGGAGGAGCAACTGCGCCAGTCGCAGAAGCTTGAGGCGGTCGGCCAACTTACCGGCGGGGTCGCGCACGACTTCAACAACCTCCTGACGGTGATCAAGTCCTCGACCGACCTGCTCAAGCGCCCGGACCTGCCGGAGGAGCGCCGGCAGCGTTACATCGGTGCGATCTCCGATACGGTCACCCGGGCCGCCAAGCTCACTGGACAACTGCTCGCCTTCGCCCGGCGCCAGTCCCTGACCCCGGAGGTCTTCGACGTCGGCCGCAGCGTCGCCTCGGTCGCAGACATGGTCGGTACCCTCACGGGTGCCCGAATCCGTGTCGTCACCGACGTGGCCTCGAACAAGGACGGGCGTGGGGAGGAAGTCCCCTATCTGGTCGACGCCGACCCGAGCCAGTTCGACACCGCGTTGGTGAACATGGCCATCAACGCCCGGGACGCGATGGATGGCGAGGGCCGGCTGGACATACTCGTGCGCCAGACCTCCACCATTCCTGCGGTGCGTGCCCATCCACTCATCCGCGGGGACTTCGTCGCCGTCTCCGTCCGCGACACCGGTACGGGCATCGCCGAGGTCGACCTCGACCGCATCTTCGAGCCCTTCTTCACAACCAAGGGCGTCGGCCAGGGCACTGGGCTCGGCCTGTCGCAGGTATTCGGCTTCGCGAAGCAGTCGGGCGGTGAGGTGCTTGTCGAGAGCACTCTTGGGATGGGGACGACCTTCACCCTCTATCTGCCCCGCGAGGTGGGACGGTCGGTAGCGGTCGAGGATGACGGCGAGCCCGAGCCCCTGGCCGACGGCCACGGCACCCGCGTCCTCGTGGTCGAGGATAACGAGGAGGTCGGAGCCTTCGCCACTCAGGCCCTTCGGGAACTCGGGTACGAGACGGCCTGGGCGATGAGCGCCGAGGAAGCCCTGTCCACCCTGACCACTTCCCAGGGGTTCGATATCGTGTTCTCGGACGTGGTGATGCCCGGGATGAACGGCATCGACATGGCGCGGGAGATCCGCCACCGGCATCCCGGCTTACCGGTCGTCCTCGCCTCCGGGTACAGCCACGTGATCGCTGAACAGGGAACCCACGGCTTCCCACTCCTGAAAAAGCCCTATTCAGTCGAGGACTTATCCCGCATCCTGAGGCGCGCGGTGACCAAGGCCATTTCGGAAGCCACGGTTCACGGATGACGCCTAGTCGCGCGTGATCTCCGGCAGCGGCGCCTCGGCCGTGAAGACGACGCCGCGAGTACGGTAGTCGATCTCGGCCGTCCCGCCGATCTCCATCGCCAGCGCCCGCTCGATCATGCGCGAGCCGAAGCCCGTCCGCGTCGGTCGCGAGACATGGGGGCCGCCGATCTCCTGCCACTGAAACCATAGGCGCGCCGGGTCCGATCCCTCGACCACGTCCCAGCTCACGATCACCCGCCCGAGGTCCGCGGAGAGGGAGCCGTACTTGACCGAGTTCGTGGCGAGCTCGTGGATGGCGAGGGCGAAGGCAAGGCCCACCCGAGGCGCCAGCCGCAGGATCGGCCCGCCGATCTTGAAGCGGGTGTCCTGCTCCACGCCGAAGGGATGCAGCGCCGCGATGATTACCTCCGTCAGCGTCGCCCAATCGCCGCTGCCTCGCGTCAGCATCTCGGTCGCGGCCGACAGGGACTTGAGGCGGGACTCCATCGCTTCCTGCGCCGCCTCCAGCGACGGGGCGTTGCGAAGGGTCTGACGCGAGATGGACTGAACGGTCGCAAGGGTGTTCTGGATGCGGTGGTTCAACTCGCCGGCAAGGAGGTCCCGGTGCTCCTCCGCGCGCTTGCGGTCCGTGATGTCGAGGCTGATACCGGCAATGCTCAGTGGTGTGCCGTCCGCCCGGTACGAGGCCTGCCCGCGCAACTGGAGCCAGCGGGTCTTACCCTGGGGCGTCAGCAGCCGAACCTCGATGTCATAGTCCGAATGCTCGGCGATAGCCGCATCCCTCGCGGCCAGCTTCCTTTCCCTGTCGTCGGGATGGATCGCCGCCATCGTCTCCTCGTAAGTCATGGAATCGTGCGCCGAGCGACCAAAGTTCTCCTTGAAACCCTCGGACGCGATCAGGCGCATCGTGCCCAGGTCGAGTGACCATGTCCCGAGGCGACCTGCCTTGAGGGTGAAGCGCAACCGCTCCTCGCTCTGGCGTAAATCCTGCGAACGTTGCGCAGCCTCGGCCTCCAGGGCATCGCGATCCGCCTGGAGTCGGACGAAACGTTCCTTCTCCAAGGTGACGTCGAACTGCGAGGCGAAGAAGTACGTCAGGTCGCCGTCCGCATCGAACACCGGCGAAACGAGAAGGCGGTTCCAGAAGACGGTGCCGTCCTTGCGGTGGTTGCGAAGGTCGAGCTCGATGGCGGTGCGCCGCTCGATGGCATCCCGGAGCCGTGCGACCTCGTCCTGATCCGTCTCCGCCCCCTGGAGGAACCGGCAGTTCCGACCGAGGATCTCGTCGCGGCGGTAGCCCGTCAGCTTGCTAAAGGCGTCGTTGACGAAGACGATGGGATTATCGGGCAGACGCGGGTCGGTGATCAGCATGGGCATACGCGTCGCCCGGACCGCCCCCGCGAACGGGTCCGAGCCTGCTACGTGGCGGGTGATCTCCGCATCGATGCGGGCGTCCTCGGTACGATCCGACACTATCCTGGGAAACTCGCATTGGCCGAGCGTGGGCGACTTGGGTTTCTACGTCGATACCCCGTTCCACCAACGTTGGAAGGGCTAAATCGCGCGAACTTCGAAACGTGACCATTCGGCCCAGGTAAAGGTTCCGCCGAGCGTTCCGCGAAGTCGCTTCGGCATCCGTTCTGTCTTGGGATGTCAGCGACGACGTTCATGGGATGGGATGACGAGCGCCTCAATGAAGTTGCGGAGCTCCGTTCGTCGAAGGTCCTTATCGGTGACCTGCTCATCCAATCCGAGTCGCCACGCCAAGTCGCGTCGACCGGGCTCACGGTGGAGGGCCTCGACGAGATCGGCATGTTCCTCGACTTCGCGCTGGCTACGCGCCAACCCGCTCTCGACTAGGTCGTCCGCTTGCCGCCTGAGGGCCCCCGTGACCTCGTCGAGGCCGATCTCCGGGTGGTACTGCACCCCCCAGAACGTGCCGCCGTCGTGTCGGATCTCCGCAGCCTGGACAACGGTGGACCGATTGAGCGCCAGTAGCGTCGCCCCGTCAGGCAGGGTCTCGACCTCGTCCGTATGGATACTCGGTGCGTCGTACGAGCCGGGCCGTCCCTTCAGTAGCGGATGGCACCGTCCGGCATCGGTGACGACGATGCGTCTGGCAAACCCCGCCTCGGGACCGTTCCGGTTCTTACGGACCGTGCCGCCGGCTGCGACGGTCGCCATCTGCAGGCCGGCGCAGGAGCCGAAGGAAGGTGTCCCGGACGAGAACAGGGCATTCATGAACGCGAGGGAGCGCCTGACCTCCGGCGTGTCCTCGTAGAGAGACAGGGGCGAGCCCGAGAGGAAGACCGCATCGTATACGCCCAGGCTCTCGCCCTTCGGGAATGTACTGTTCGCGTCAGCGGGCATGACGCGATGGCAAACGGCCCCTGGCGCAAGGAGAGCTAGGATCTCGACGTAGGTCTCGCCCGACGAGCGCCCAACACTGCCACGGCGCTTCTCACGGGCTTCCGGAGGCTCGCTTTCAGCGACGAGGAAACGAAGTCCTGATGTTGATGCCTGCAAGGCCGTGGCGCTCCGGGGAGCCATTCCCCGGGGACCCGAACTGCTGGCAGAAATCTGCGTTCCGGGCCGGGCGGACCTGCCGCAGGTGATGAGGACGTGTCGAGTTGAAGCACTCAGATGCAGGAACGTCGGGTTCCAGCCGCCGTTCGCTTTCCGTTTAATCGGGACAACCAACTTGGCGCGCTTCGGCTATCACGCTTCCCACGAGCAATACGCGCCCTCCACGCTTTTATCGCATGTCCAATCAGCCGAGCGTGCCGGCTTCGCCTGTGCGATGTCGTCGGAACACTTCAAGCCATGGAGTAACGCCCAGGGCCACGCCGGTCATGCCTGGTCCTGGCTCGGTGCCGCGCTCGCGACCACGCAATTGCCGTTCGGCATCATCACGGCGCCTGGGTATCGCCACCACCCCGCCGTCCTCGCCCAATCGGCCGCGACCCTATCCGAGATGTTCCCGGAACGCCTCTGGCTGGCCCTGGGAAGCGGCCAGCGGTTGAACGAGGACATCACGGGCATGCCGTGGCCGGAGAAGGCCGAGCGCACCGCCCGCCTTAGTGAGTGCGCCGCGGTGATCCGGGCGCTGTTGGACGGCGAGACCGTGACGCACCGAGGCCGGGTCACCGTGGTGGACGCCAAACTGTATTCCCGCCCGGCCAAGGCACCCCTCCTGCTGGCCGGCGCCGTCACTACTGAGACGGCCCGTAAGGTCGCCACATGGGCCGACGGTCTCGTCACGGTGGGCATAGAGCCGGGCAAGCTCCGTCCCGTCGTCGAGGCCTTCCGCGCGGGCGGGGGCGAAGGCAAGCCCGTCTTCCTCCAGACGAAGGTGTGCTGGGATATGGACGACGGGCGGGCCCTCTCCGAAGCCCACGGGCAATGGGCCGCCAACATGCTTGAGGGCGACGCCAACTGGGACCTGCGCACGCCGGAGGACTTCGAGACCGCGTCGCGCTTCGTACGTCCCGAGGACGTTCACGGTTGTGTCCGCGTGTCCTCTGATCTCGGGCGCCAGACAGCATGGCTCGCCAACCTCGCGGAGATCGGCTTCGAGGAGATCATCGTCCATCAGGTCGGCCGCAACCAGGATGCCTTCATCCAGGCATTCGGCAGCCGTGTTCTACCCCAGCTTCGCGCCTAGTCGCCACGCAACCTTCGCCATCCTCGGAGCCATCGATTGTTGAAGCCGTTTCCCCGCACTGGCGGGCCCGTCGAACGCGAGGACGGATACCTTCCCCTCGAAGCCTATGCCGCCCTCGGTGAGGGCCGGTCCGTGGCCCTGTCCGGTGCCGACGGCTCAATCGATTGGTGGTGCTGCCCGAACCTCGATTCCCCACCGCTCTTCGACCGTCTGCTGTCCCCACTTGAGGGGGGCTACTTCTCTGTCACGCCCGATGCCCCGTTTACCGCCGAGATCGGCTACCGCGACGGAAGCAACGTCCATGAGACCGTGTTCACCACGGCGACCGGAAAGGCGCGCCTGACCGAGAGCCTGAACAGCGGGCCGGCCGGGCGGTTGCCATGGGCGGAGCTGGCACGTCGCATCGAGGGGATCGAGGGGCGTGTCCGCTTCCGGATCGAGCTCGTGTTCGGAACTCGGGGCGACACGGCCGGACCATTCCTCTCGTCGAACGCAAGCGGCACGGCCTTCCACGTCGCCGACCTTATGGGGCTATTCCGCTACAGCGAGGGCATCCGCATCGATGGCGAGGATGACCATGCGATCAAGGCCAGCGTCGAGGTGTCGGCGGGGCAGCGCGAGACGGTGGCCATCGTTGCCGGCGAGCACGAGCCACTCGTCGTCGCCCCAGTCGCGGACATTGACCGACGCATCGATGGCTCCTGCGATGCCTGGCGCAACTGGACCGAACGCCTTGGCTACGCGGGGCGGTACCCGGAACAGGTTGGACGCAGCGCCCTCGCCCTCAAGCTGCTGCTCTACTCCCCCACCGGCGCCATCGCCGCCGCGGCGACGACCTCGTTGCCGGAAGGTATCGGAGGTAAGAAGAACTACGATTACCGCTACGCCTGGGTTCGGGATGCCGGCTACGTCATCAAGGCGTTCCTCCGCCTCGGGGCCCATGCCGAGGCCAGCGCCGCGTTGACTTGGCTCGTCCGCCACTTGGAGGAGCACGGCGCCCAGGTCCTCTTCACCTTGAACGGGGAGATGGTCTCGGAGGAGGAGGAACTCGACCTTCCAGGGTACCGGAACTCCCGCCCGGTCCGAACGGGCAACGCAGCAACTGGCCAGCACCAGCACGGCATCTACGGCGACATCTTCGAGACGGCGGAGCGCTTCGTTACCGGGGGTGGCATGCTCGACCTGCGCAGCGGTGCGTTGCTGGCGCGTCTTGCCGACGAATGCGCCGAGAAGTGGAAGATGAAGGATGCTGGGATCTGGGAGCTTCCAGAGCAGCAGCACTACACCGGCTCCAAGATCAGTTGCTGGCAGGCCCTGGCCCGGGCCGTCGAGATGGCCGAGAAGGGCTATCTGCCGGGCACCTGCAAGGACCGTTGGGTCCGGGCCCGCGACCGCGTAGCGGACTGGATCGAGGAGCATTGCTGGTCGGAGGCGAAGCAGGCCTACGTGATGTATCCCGGCAGCGATAAGCTCGATGCCTCCATGACCCTCGCTGTCCGGTTCCGATATGGGAGCGCCGACCGGTTGCGGGCGACCTGCGAGGCCATTGACCGGGAGCTCGGTCGAGGTCCCTATCACTACCGCTACTCGGGCGTGGATGCCGAGGAAGGTTGCTTCCTCGCCTGCACCTTCTGGCTCTGCGAGGCGATGGCCCTTCTCGGGCAGAACGATCAGGCGTCGGAGAAGTTCGAGACGGTGGTCGCAGCATTGGACCGGAACTCCGGCACCTATGCAGAAATGGCCGATCCCCAAACAGGCGGGTTCCTCGGGAATTTGCCACAAGGATTGACCCACTTGGCCCTGATACAGGCGGCAGCGACCCTGTCGGGACTGGACCTTTAGAACTATGAACCAAATGCCGGCTGGCGAGACCTTCGGCGCTTAACCGCGGCGGGCCTCGCCATCCGACGATAATGGGTACGAGGTACTTTGCCATCGCCCCTGAGAGAGGATGACCAGGCAGCGTGAGCTGGACTATGATCAGACCGCGTGTTGTATCGCTTTGATGACGTCCGAGGCGTTATATGGCTTGGGCACGAACAACCCGTGGTCCGGAACCTCTTCATCCGTGAACCGATGCCGTCCCGAAGTCAGAACCAGCCGGATGTCCGGCCAATTCTCGCTGACCCGCTCGGCGAGGGTGACGCCACACATGGTTCCCGGCATATCGACGTCGGTAAACAATACGCCGATGTCGGATCTCCGATGCAGGATGTCCCAGGCCTCATCGGCATGACGGGCCGCAACCACCGTGAAGCCCGCATCCTCAAGCATGTCGACGGCATTCGAGCGTACGAAATCGTAGTCCTCAACCACGAGGACGACCGATGCTTCGAGGGGGCGCTTCGTCGGCATGGGCGTTCAACAGACAGGCAACACTTCGGTTGCAATCCCTGGGCGGCAGCTTTTCCGTTACCGCCTACCGTCCGGTGTCCATCACCCGGCGGCGGCGCGTCGTGACCTTGCGCAGGATGCGCGAGAGCTGCTCGACCGAGTACGGCTTGTGCAGCAGGTCGAGGCCGTCAGTGCCGTTCTGCGCCAGCACGTGGCTGTAGCCTGACGCCAGGACCACCGGCAGGCCGACGTGCCGAAGCCCGATCTCCCGGGCCAGCTCGACGCCGTCCATGCCGGGCATGACCACGTCGGAGAACACGACGTCGAAACGGTCCGGCGCCTTCGCGAGCTCAGCCAAGGCCTGCCGTGCGTCCATCGCCCAGACCGTCTCGTAGCCGAGGTCGTGCAGCGTCTGGGTCGCGAAGTTGCCGACATCCCGGTTGTCCTCGACGAGAAGCACCCTGGTGCCGTGTCCGTCCATCAGGGGCGCCGGGTCCACATCATCGACGACGGCCGGCGCATCCTTGGCGGCGCGGGGCAGGTAGAGCGTGAAGGTCGTCCCCTCGCCGATGGCGCTCACGACGCGGACCTCTCCGCCCGACTGCTTGGCGAAGCCGATGACCTGCGACAGGCCGAGGCCGGTGCCGTGCCCCACCTCCTTGGTGGTGAAGAACGGCTCGAAGATCTTGTCGAGGATGCCGGCGTCGATGCCCGTGCCGGTGTCCGAGATCGACAGGGCGACGAAGCGCCCGACGACCCTGGCATGGCTCCGGTCGCCGGGAATCGCAGCGACGTTCCGGACCGAGATGGTCAGTTTCCCCTCGCCGTCCATCGCGTCGCGGGCGTTCACGGCCATGTTGACGATGGCGGTCTCGAACTGGCTCGGGTCCGCGTCGATGAGGCAGGCCTCGTCGGGCAGGCGCGTCACGGTGCGGATGCGCGATCCCGTCAGGGTGCCGATCATCTCCTCGATGGTCTCGACGCTTCTGGCGGCGTCGAACACCGCGGGCTTGAGCGCCTGCCGCCGGGCGAATGCGAGGAGCTGTCCGGTCAGTTTGGCTGCCCGCGTCACCGTGTCGGAGATCGCACCGATGTATCGCTGACGCCGTTCCTCGGGGAGGTTCGGGCGCTTCAGCAGGTCGGTCGACGACATGATGACGGTGAGCAGGTTGTTGAAGTCGTGGGCGACCCCGCCGGTAAGCTGACCGACGGCCTCCATTTTCTGGGCCTGGCGAAGCGCGTCCTGGGCCCTGTCGAGCTCGGCTGTGGCGCGCACGCGCTCCGTGATGTCCTGGGCGTGGTGGAACGCGCCGAAGATCCGTCCGTCACCGTCCCTGAGCGGGGTGTACGAGACTTCCCAGTACGGCTTGACGATGCTCGGGTCGCCGAACTCCTCGACAACGGTGAACACCTCGCCGGCCAGGGCCCGCGCCATCAACGCCCGCATGACGTGCGCCTGGTCCTCCGTGAACAAGTCCGGGAATATGTCCCCGAGATTGACGCGATAGCCGAATATCCGATGGAATTCGTCGCTGTGCGCCTGGTTGAAGGCGATGAGGCGGAAGTCGTGGTCGAAGGCGCAGATCGGCGCCCTGTCGGTTTCGACGATGGTAGCGAACAGGTCGCGTTCAGCGGTGCGCGCGGCGAGCGCCGCTTCCCGTTCCTTCTCGACCGTGACGTCACGCCCGGTGCAGTAGACCAGCCCGTCCTCGGGCACGCCGATCCACGAGATCCAACGGTAGGACCCGTCCTTGCGGCGGTAGCGGTTGGCGCATCCGACCGCTGGCTGGCCGTCCTCGATCCGTTCGAGGCCGACCCGGGTGCGCTTGACGTCGTCGGGATGAAGGAGATCCCAGATCGGCGTCTGCGCGATCTCCACATCCGACCATCCCAACAAGGTCTGCCAGGCCGGGTTCGAGGTCACCAGGTAGCCGCGCCGGTCCAGGGCGCACATCAAGTCGGGGGTAAGCGTCCACGTCCGCCCTCGGGCCTGGGTGCGCTCGACGACCTCACGTTCCAGGTCCGCGTTGAGGGTACGCAGGTCGGCCTCGGCCTGCCTCAGCACGGTGACGTCGTGAAAGACGCCGATCATCCGCAGGTGCCCGCCCTCGTCCTGCAGGGGCTCGCTGGAACTCAGGATCGTGCGCGTGGTGCCGTCGGGCCTGGTGACGCGATAGTCGGCCACGACCTCTGTGCCGTCGACGGCCGCCGCCTCGGTGAGGGCATGGGCACGTTCGACGTCGACCTTCTCCAGGCGGGAGAACACCTCGTCCTGGTGCACCGGTCCCTCCGGCGCGAGCCCGAAGATCTCGCGGCTCCTGTCGTCCATCTCGACCGCGCCGGTGACCGTGTCCCACTCGAAGATGCCGAGGCGTGCGATGTTGACGGCCATCGACAGGCGGGCCTGGCCTTGGCGGGTGGCCGTCAGGGCGGTTTCGAGACGCCCGTGCCCGGCGGAGAGCGCCTCCTGTGCCCGTGTCCGGCAGAAGGATGCGAAGATGCGGCCGGACACGTCGCGGACGAGGGACTCCTCCTCCTGGGTCCACCGTGCCGGCAAGGCCCGCTCGATGTGGACGATGGCGGCGAGACCGTCTTCGATCATCACCGGCACGCACAGGGTAGTCCGGTCCGGTTCGCCCTGACGATATGGGCCGGGAACCACGGTTGCGGCGTCGACCCGCACGCTACGACCGGCCTGAAGTGCGTCCATGACGCTTGGTCCAAAATCCGTAACGCAAGGGATACGGTCATCTCCGGCCGGCCACGTGCCGGCCGTCTCGAACTCACCGGTTGCAACATCGTACTTGGCGAAGCCGCATCGGTCCGCCCCAAGGTGGCAACCGAGCCTCTCGCATCCTTCAGCGATGAGGCGACCGGAAGTGTCGTTCCCACGCAGGACGTCACTGAGTTCGAGGAGGAAACCGTTGCGTTGACGCGCACGAACCCTTTCGGTCGTTTCCGTCGTGAGGCAGAGGACGCCCGAGACGTCGGAGCCGTCGTGGACGGGTGAGAAGGAGTACGACCACCATGTCGCCTCTTCGTCCCCGTGCCGTGCCATGGCGATGGGGTCGTCCACGAAACGCCCCGCCTCACCGGCGAAGGCGCTCTCCAGCGCCGCCCGGACGGCGCCCCAGGCATCGGGCCAGACCACGGGAAGCGGCCGGCCGAGCGCTCCGTCGAGGCGTGTGCCGAGGATCGGACGGTAGGCGTCGTTGAATAGGAACGTCCGCTCCGGTCCCCAGACGAGGTACATGCTCTCGGGTGAGTTCAGCATGTTGCTCAGGGTGACGCGGAACGCCGCCGGCCATCCATGAATCGGACCAAGGGACGTCGATGACCAATCGTGGGAGCGGATGGCATCGCCCATGGCTCCGCCGCCGACCGGGAAACTGGAAGCGTGTCGCATGGTGTCAGCGGGCCTTGCGGTCGGCGTCGAGGAGGCGGGCCTGCTCCTTGAGCAGGAAGTCCGGCTCGCTTTGCTCCAGCATCCGGAGGGCCGCCCTCACCGCCTCGCTGACGCTTCCGTAACGACCGGAATTCACGCGCTCCCCGAGAAAGGCGTGCTGTTCGGGCGTGATGGAAACGGTGACGGTTTTACGGACGGCCATCGACCACGGATACCACGTTCACACATATGCTTACAGCTTGGCACTGCGTTTACGGCAAAGCTTGGGTCACGTCCGCGAGAGGCTGTGCACCCCATTTAGGGCAGTCACTACATCGACCTACAATCGGCCTTTCGCCAAGCGTGACCGTTATACGGAACGCCACGAACGTGTTCATGTTTTGCTCGCGAGCGGGATTCGCGGAGGGGCGCCATGCAGGTTAGCGGCGTCACCGTTGGCTACCCCATGCCGGTGCCTTTCCTTGCCAGGCTGGTACGGGCCAGCTTCCCAACCCCGCCGACGACTTCTTCGAAGAAGAGATCGACCTCCAGCGCCTGCTCATCATCAATCGCCCTGCTACCTTCCTGGTCCGGCGTCCGGTCGCGGCATCCTGGAAAGCGCTTCCAAGATCGTGGCCGATGCGGAACCGTGTCTGGACATCCATGGCGCTCCTCGACCCCCGCGTCCTCACTGCGACGCTTCTACGGATCGCGGAAGCGCTTCGTTAGGCGGCCCACTTCCGCGCGGGTCGAACGTCCGGTCCTTCTATCCCATGTCCTGAAGCGGACCGGCCAAGATCCATCCAACCAAGTCGTAGAGCAGACCAGCGGGTCTCGACCCAACACAGTCATTAGGATCGCCATCAGCGCTTCCCGAAAGCGGCCATTCGTCGGCCGTCCGGCAATTTCGGCTCGGGATGGGTAACGGACCTTGACCTTCTGCCCCGAAGCGGACACCGAACCATTGGAGTGCAGCAGTCACCGTCTACCGGCAGAGGCCAAGCTGCCTCTGTCAATGATCTCGACCGCGCCACGACGTAGCTCGACCAGACCAGCCTCTGCCCATTGCGCCAGAATGCGACTCACCACCTCGCGGACGCTGCCGATGTCAGTAGCTATTTCCTGGTCAATCGAAAGACTGGCGCCATGGACCTGATCAAGGGTGAGAGCCGCAAGGTCGATAGGATCTCGTGCCGCAAGCACGACAGCCTCATCCCGATTCCAGTGGACGAGCGTCCGGCGAACAAATTCTGAGTGACCCGTTCTGGCTCCGAACGCATCTGAGGAGGCGGGTATCCCTGACGTAGCTAATTCGCGCATGCCCTTGCGCTTGCGTTCCGTCACGCACCTGATCGCCGCCACCGTCCTCCTGCCCCTGGGCATCCTGCTCCTCGGCCTGTGGGAGCAGGAGCGGGCCGGCGCCGATTGGGCGGACCTCGTCGCCGAGCGGCGGCACCTGACACGCATCGTCGCGGATCTGGAGGCGCGGGCGCCGCCGGACGGGCGCCCCGATTTCCGGATGCAGTTCCGCCGCAACGGCAAGGGTTATGGCGGTCCACTCGCCCTGGTTCAGGCCCGGGCGGCCCGGGACGAGGTCGCGACCCTGACGACGGTCATGGACTGGCGCCGCCTGCTCCCGCCCGTGGTCGTCGCGGCCGGGGGGGGCGCCGCACTCCTGTCGATCCTCGTGCTCCTCGCCGGCGCCGCTCTCGGGCGGCTGGGGCGGGCCTCGCGCGACGCGCTGGTGGCCGGCTTCTCGTGGATGCGCCGCCTGCTGCCGCCGGTGCTCGCCCTCCAGGTGCTCTTTACCACGGCGGGCTTCGTCGCCGCCGTGGTCTTCGAGGCCGGGTTGCTGGCACGGCCCGGGCTGGGCGGCAGCGAGATCAAGATGCTGTTCGTGGCCGTCGTCGCCATCGGGGCGGTCCTGGTCGCGGCGGGCGCCACAGTGCTCGGCCTGCGCCGTGCGCTCTCCGCCTTCGAGCCCGACCCCCTGTCGATCTTCGGCCGGGTCGTCTCGCCCGCCGAGGCGCCGGGCCTGTGGCGGCTGATCGAGGGGCTGGGTGAGCGGCTCGGGGCGTTGAAGCCCGAGGCCGTGGTGGTCGGCCTCACGGGCGGCTTCTTCGTCAGCGCCGGTCCTGCCGTGGTCGAGCCCGGCGGCGCGCCGCTGACGGGCCGGATCCTCTACCTGCCGCTGCCCTACCTCGCCCTCCTGCGGGGCGACGAGGTGGCGGCGATCATCGGCCACGAACTCGCCCACTACGCCGGGGGCGACACCGTCTACAGTCAGCGATTCCTGCCCATCTACGCCGGCGTCGGGCGCTCCCTCGACGCGGTGGCGGAGGGACATGCCGGGTCCTTCGGGCTGCTCGGTCCGTCCCTGCGCCTCGGCGTCTTCGTCATGGAGAACTTCCACCTCGCCGTGCGCCACTGGAGCCGGACCCGCGAGTTCGCTGCCGACGCGGCGGGCGCCAGCCCGGTCTCCGTCGACGCCGCCGCGCGGGCGCTCCTGCGCACCGGGGCCGTGGTCCCCCGCATCGCCGAGACCTTGGACGCCGCCGCCGAAGCGCCCGGGTCCGCCCCGGCCGACCTCGTGGCGGCGAGCCTCGACCACGCCATCGCGCGCGGCCTCGACGATCCGGCGACGCATCTCGAGGCGGAGCAGGCCCACCCCACCGACACCCATCCGCCGACCCGCGAGCGCTTGGCGGCTTTGGGACGGACCCTCGATACCGAACTCCTGGCCGCCGCGGCCGCGGTGCCACCCCCGCACGCGCTCGGCCAGCTCGCCGCCTACTTCGCCGACCCCACCGGCCTCTGCCGCGCGGCGACGCACGACTTCCTCGACGCGGTGCGGACCCGCGACGCGGCGTTCCGCGCGCACCTGGAGGCGACGGTGGCGGAGATCGGCACCGAGGCACGGGTGCTGCGCGAAAGCACCCGCCCGGGGGCCATCGCCCTCCTGGTCGCCGGCGGCTTCTTCATCGGGGTCGCCCTCCTGTGGCTCGCCGCCGGCCTGCCCGGCCTGTCCGCCAGCCAGGCGGGGGCCGTTATGGGGGTGGCGCTGGCCTGCGGGGCGGTCCTCGGCGGCATTGGCGGTTTCCGGCTGTGGCGGGGCGAGCGCACGACGATGATCCTGAGCCCCGATTCCGTGGCGGTGCCCGGCCTCGACCGGCCGATCCCCTGGGACAGCATCGCCGACCTCGACATGACGACCCGGCAGAACGGCGTCGTCACCCGCCTGCTGCTGCCGCCGGAGGCGCCGTTCCCGCAACGGGTGCCGGGCGGCCGCAAGGTGAAGCTCGATGCGGGCCGGCGTATAGTCACCATCACGGCGGGCCTGCCGTACCGGATGTCTGTACAGGACTTCGCCGGCCTCATCGGCCGCTACCGGCAGGCGGCGCAGGCGCGCCGTGTCCTGGCCGAGACCGCGGCGGCCTCCGAATCCTCCCAGACTCCCGTGATCCCGTGAGGTTCCGAGCATGAACACCGCTGCCGACCGCCCCGAGCCCCTGCGCCTGCCGCCGCCCCGCCAGGGCTGGGGCAACATCTTCTGGACCCTATTCGGCCTCGTGGCGCTAGCGGCCCTCCTCGTCGCCTGCGCCGTCTACACGGCCCCGCCCGTGATCTCGGATTGGCAAATCCGGGACACGGCGCGCCCCGTCGCCGCCGCGCGGGTGAGCGACGGCAAGTGCGGCGCCAAGATCGTGCTCCATCTCTGCGACATGACCCTCACCCTGCCCACGCCGACGGGCACGGTGGTGCGCCGGATCAATACCGTGTTCACGGGCATGCACGTGGGCGATTACAGCGTCCGGGTGCTGGCTGATCCGGCCCGGCCCGACCTCGTCACCACCGATCTCGCCCTCGACCGCCTGTGGAACCGCACCGTCACGCTTCTAGTCATCGCCGGGGCGCTGGCGGTCATCATCGTCGCGGCCCTCGCCGCGATGGTGCGCAACCGGCGCGCCGGCGCGATGGGCTAACGCGGTCGCGGCCCGGGCGGATCGCTCCGAAACACGAGGGATAAGGACCAGCACATGATCGTCTTCTGGACCGGGCGCGGCTACTGGGTCGTCCTCTTCGTGGCGCTGGCGATGTTCCTGCCCCTGATCGTCCTGCGGCAGGTCGACGGGCCGGAAGTTGACAGGGCGGTCTGCCTCACCATGAGTCTCGCGGCGCTCGCCGTCCTCGGTCTCGGATGGCGCTGGAACCACGGCACGACCTTCGGGCCGGCCGGGCGCGACCACGCCTTCTGGGGTCTGCCGATGCAGGTCTGGGCCGTGCCGATGCTCGTGTTCGCGGCCCTGCTCGGGACCAGCACCATCACCACGGCGGAGGCTCCGCGCGCCCGCCCTTCCTTCCAGGAATCCAGCGGCGTTGTCCGGTGAATCTCAGCCCCGCGTCACGAAAAACCAGTTCGGCGCGAGGCGGCGGTCGCTCTCGGCCCCGGAGCCGGCCGGAAACGCATCGTCCGGCCGGTACACGAACGACGTGCCCCAGGGCGTGCCACCCGGGATCGGTTCATCCAGGCCGATCTCGCCGCCGGGACCGCGGGTGAACCCAGCGAGCCCGAGGCGTTCGAGGGCGCCGCAGAGGGCGCGGTAGCGGGCGTAGGGAACCCCGAGTTCCCGCAGGACGTCGATCTCCCGCAGACTGTCCGTGTCGCGCGTGCCTTGCGGGCGGTACGGGGTGACGCGCCGGCCGTTGACGAGGTGGGTGTTCTCCCACCACGCCGTTCGCTTCGCCTCCGCCGGAGGATCGTCCCGTCCGCGTTCGAAGGACACCAGGGTGGGCATGGCCGCGATCTCGGCCACCACGGCGTCGAGCCGCGATCGGTTCAGGACGAAGTAGCCCGTCGTCGTTCCGAACGCCGCCCAGATCACGGCAGCAGAGAAGACCGCCAGGGCCAGGAAGGCCGCGACCCGGCGCTTCGCCGCGCGGGCGAACGCTGGCACCGCGACGACGGCCGCGGCGATCCCCGGGGCCGGCGCGTAGGCGACGAGGGCCCAGCCGAACACGACGACACCGCAGCCGCCGACGATGAGGGCCGCCCTTCGCGTCCCGTCGGACCGAGGGGCAATCATGGCGGGACGATCATCGCCGAGAATCCCCGACCAGAATCCTCGAACGGCGCCGTCATCGAACGGCCGCACGGTCGATGCGGGCGCGTCGCGCCGGGAGGTGCCGGCCCAGGAGCACGAGGCCGAGCCAAGCCAAAACCCAAGCCAAAACCCAGGCCAAAACCCAAGCCGAAAGCCACGCAGCGAGCCAGATCTCGTACAGGTGGGCGTCGAGGGCGGCTTCCCCGTCGAGGCCGAGCCAGCGCGCGAGCCCGTGCGGGACCGGAAGGTCGGTCCAGAGGAGGACGCGCAGGACCGGGATCGAGAGCAGGCCGACGGCGAGGACGAGGCCGGCCGCCCGGTAGAGGGGCCGCGCCGCGCCCTCCACGGTGCCGACGAGGCCGCCGACGAGGGCCGTGCCGAGCCAGAGTTCGACGGGCCGCAGGGTCGGATCGGTTCCGGGCTCCGCGGGCAGGAGGGGAAACAGCAGNGGCCATGCCGCCGCCGATGACGAGCATGTCGACTTTGGCGACGAGATTCTGGAGCAGGTCGATCTTGGTGCCGACGAGGCCGCCGACGAGGGCCGTGCCGAGCCAGAGTTCGACGGGCCGCAGGGTCGGATCGGTTCCGGGCTCCGCGGGCAGGAGGGGAAACAGCAGGAAGACCGGGGCGAGGCCGAGTGCCAGCAGGAGCCCGAGGAGCGGAACGTGCAGCAGGCGCAGGACGCGGCGGCGGACCGGATCGCCGGCGTCGGGCCCCCGCTCAACCGTCCGCATCGCGCGCGCCGTCGAGGGCCTTCAGGACGGCGGGGTCGCCCCGGTGGCGCCGTCGCAGGGTCCGCCCGTCCGCCTCGGCGGCGTCGCAGCGCAGACGCTTCACGGCCGCCGCGATGGCCCGGCCGCGCGCCGCGTCCGTGGCCTCCTCCCCGCCCCAATGGTTGCAGTCCCGCAGCCGCGTCACGTACGCCGTCACGTCGCCCGGCAGAGCGGGCTCGGCCCGGACGGCGAGCGGTCCGAGGAGCGGCGCGGCGAGAAGCGTTGCGAGCGGCCCGGCAAAACCCTTGGCGACCTTGGCGAGAACGGTCCGCATGGCACTCCATCCTGCCTTTCCTCGGGGCTCCCGCGCCGTATACAGGGAACCCGCATGAGACGCAGCCTTCTCCCCGCCACCCGCTCCGCCGCCCGCTTAGCGCTCCTCGCAGCGTGCCTCCCCGCCCCGTCAGTGGCGGCGGGATGGGAGGCGGCGCGGTTCGAGCCGCCCGCGAAGACCGAGACCGCGACGTCTGGAGAGGGCAAGATGTCGGGAGAGGGCAAGCAGATCACCTGCACCACCTACCGCGATCTCATGGTGCGCGAGAGCGACACCGACACGCCGGACCCCGAGGACGCGAGCCTCGTGCCGCTCGTGAACGGCGCCGCCCCCGCCTGCGCCGCCGCGCCGGGGCCGGGTGCGCGCATCCTGGCGACCGCCGGCCAGCGCTTCCTCGGCCGCACGGGCGGGTTCCTCGTCTTCGAGCAAGCGAGCACCAACGGCACCGTCCCGTTCGCGGTGCTCGACGCGGGCACGGGCCGCACCCTGATCCGGGACACGACCGCCGAGGCCGGCATCGACACCTTCGCGGTCGCGGACGGGACCCTGCGGCTCGGGTTCCTCCGCGGCGTGCAGGGGGCCTGCTCGATCCCGAAGCACGGCGCCGGGTGCTGGGCGCGGATCGCCCGCGACGGGCCGCTTCCACCCGCCGTCGCGGCCCTGCCGGCACCCGTGAAGGCCTGCGCCGGGAGCTATCGGGCCGGAAAGGCCCCGAAGGACACGCCCAGCATCGTCTCGTTTCCCGTACGCCTCACGGGGACCGCCCCGCCCACCGTCGAGGCCGGCGGCCCGGTGCGCTGCGCCCCGACACCGTGAAGGCGATCTCCCCGTGAGGGCGGGTCTCACTTTGACAGCGTGCCCGCCCCGTCATCGAACCGTCACGCCAAGCCCGCATCCGGGGCCGTCCTACCGAGGAACCACCGCATGATCTCACGCCGCCACGCCCTCGCCGCCGCGCTCGCCCTGTCGGTCCTGTCCGCCCCCTCGGCCATGGCCGAGCCGACCATCGGCCTCGCCGAGCGCCGAGCGATCGCGGCCTACCGCCAGGACCGCTACCCCGCGCAGGAAAAGGCGATCCAGGAGGCGGCGGGCTTCGCCGTGCCGGTGGAGGTGGCGTGGGACGACCTCACGCTCCCGGGCGACGCCAAGTACTATTCCGACCCGGACTATTTCGAGAAGACGATCTTCGAGCCCCTCGCCGCCGGGCTGAAGGAGGTGGCCAAGGACAAGATGGGCCGCGACGCCCTGGCCGCGAAGCTCAAGACCATCCGCGTCCGCTTCGACGAGAACACCGCGCCCGCCTCGAACTACGCCAAGCGCCTCACGTTCGACGGCGGGGTCCTCGACGTGAACTGGCGGCCGTTCACCAACGTCGCCGACTCGAAGGACCGGGTCGAGGCCGTGGTGAAGCTGCTGGAGAAGGGCCTCTGACGGTGCGTGGCACCGCCCTGGGCCTCGCCGCCCTGCTCGCCGCCTGCGGCGCGGCGGCGGCCGAGCCGGCCGCCCGGTCCGGCACCTACGACAGCCTGACCCTGGCGGTCTCCGGCGATGCGGTGGCGGGGGTCTTCGCCGAGCAGCGGGGGGCGGCCGAAGCCGGGAGCCCTCAATTCGCCTGCGTGTTCCTCCTGCGCGGCACCCTCGCGGGCGACCGGGCCAAGGTCGAGACGTGGTTTCCCGACGAGCCGGAGCGCATCCCGGGGGACCTCGCCTTCACCCCGGACGGCGCCGCCCTGACCCTCGCGGAGGATCACGGCGGGTGTTCGATGACCACGGGCACCATGGTGGGGACCCCCTACGCGCTCTCGCGGCGTGCGGCGTCGACCCCGGACGGATGGATCGGCGTCGGCCTCGTGACGGCCGAGCGCACGGCCTTCCGGCCGGAACCCGGCCCGGCTCCGGCCCGGGCGCCCTACCTCGTCCGGCTCGATCCCGTCGCGGTGTTGGAGCGGCGGGACGCCTGGGTGCGCGTGCGCTACCGGGGCGAGAAGGCCCCGGTCATCGGCTGGCTGCCTGCCGCCGACCTCACCGTGGTGACGCCCTGACCCCCTCGCCGCCCGAACGGGCCGAAGGCCCGCCCCCGACCCCAGGACGATCCCATGCGCCGAACGCTGTCCCACACCCTCGTCCCGCTGATCCTCGTGGCCGGCCCGGCCGTCGCCCAGGCCCCCGCCGTGCCGCCGCGCCCGGCCACGACCTGGGTGCCGGTTGAGGAGCCCATGAGCGCGCTCCTCAACGGCGGCCACCGCATCGTCTCCGCCTCCGGTCCGAGCTTCACCCTCGAGCGGGGCGGCAAGTACGTGGTCTGCGAGGTGCGGCCGGCGGGCGGGATGCGCGGGGCTGCCGAGACCACCTCGACCTGCCACCGCGTGAACTGAGGCCGGCAGGATGGAAGCCACGGACGCGTCCCTTCGCGCGCGGTTCGACGCCCTGTGGGCGCGGACCGTCGGCACGCCCGGCGCGGCGGCGTGGCGGGCCCTCGATGCGGGCTACGGCGCGGCGGACCGGCACTATCACGGCTGGCCCCACGTCGCGGCGCTGCTCGCGGGGCACGATTCCGCGCGGGCGCATCCCGATTTCGCGGGCGTCGACGGCGACGCCGTCGACCTCGCCATCGCCTTCCACGACGCCGTCTACGACACCGCCCGCGCCGACAACGAGGCCCGCAGCGCCGACCTTCTGGGTGCCGAGGCGGGGCCGGCGTCCGAGGATGCGCGCGTCCGGGCCGCGATCGCGATGATCCACGCGACGGCGGCGCACGGCCCGAGCGCGGACCCGGCGACACGGCTCCTCCTCGACCTCGATCTCGCCGTGCTCGGTGCGCCGCGCGCCGTCTACGCGGCCTACGCGGCGGCGATCCGCCGGGAATACGCCGCCGTTCCCGAGGCGGCGTGGCGGCTCGGGCGCGCCCAGGTCCTCGACCGCTTCCTCGCCCGGCCGCGCCTCTACCAGACCGACCTCTTCCACGACCGCTTGGAGGCCGCCGCCCGCGCCAACCTCGCGGCGGAAGCGGCCGGGCTCCGCGCCGGGCCCACAGAACAGGCGGACCTACGGAATAGGCGGACTCACGGAATAGGCAGACTCACGGAATAGGAACGTCCCGCATGCGTCCCTCGCGTCGCGTCGCGCGCCTCGTCGCGCTCCTCGGCCTGCCCCTCGTGCTCGCGGCCTTCGCGGCGGAGGGCCGGTTCGGCATCACGCGGTACCGCCTCGCCGGGACCGCGTACGCCGTGCCGCACACCTACGAGTTTTCCCGAAATTTCCGCCTGCCCTGGCTCGACGCGCTCCCGGGGCTCGGCCGGGAACCGGCGGATTCGCTCTGGCTGATGCTGCCCGCCGCCGAGGTCGCGGCGGGCCTCCCCGGCTACAGCCCCCTCAGCCACGGCCATGCCGGCCCGTTCGCCGCCGACCTCGTGGTCCACGTCGTCGGCGACCCGGACGGGCGCCGCTTCGCACCCCTCCACGCCCGGCAATGGGGCATTTTCGATGCGCGGCTCGCCGAGGGCGCGCCGTGGCGGCCCGACCCGTCCGGCGGCGAGCGCCTCGTCCATTCCGAGGGCGTCGACCATCGGCGCTTCTACCGCCTCCCGTCCCGGCACGCGGCGCGGCCGGCCGACTAGGCCCCGCCCGGCTGCCTCGCCTCGGACACTTCGGACAAGCGCGAGGTCTCCACCTGCACCTACCTCGTCCACCGCGACGGCCTCACCTACGATTTCTCCCTGCGCCCGGAGAATCTCGCCGTGGCCGACCGCGTGCCGGCCTACGTCCTGGCGCGCCTCGCGGCCTGGAAGCGTCCGGCACCGGCCCGGGAGAGAGTTCCCTGATCCGCCGCTACCCGGCCTACTGGCAGCGGCTGCGTAAGGACCGTCCCTCGAACGTGGCGGCCGGGCTCGCCGTCGTGGTGGGCCTCGCCGCCACCGTCTCGGTCACCGCCTGCCTCGTGCCGGGACCGCACGGCGCCGCCCGTGCCCAGCCGCTCTACTGGCTGTCGATGCTGCCCCTGGTCTGGTGGGCGAACGGCCTGGTGCGGTTCGAGCCGCGCGCGGTGCGGTGCTGGCGGGCCGCCCTGTCCCTGGCCTGCCTCGGCGCCGGTGCGGGCCTCGCGGCGGCCCTATGGCGGGCGGAGGATTGGACGCTGCCCGCCCTCGGCTGCGCCGTCACCCTCGCGAGCGCGTGTGCGAGCCTCGCGGTCCACCGCGACAGCCTGGTCGCGCGCGAGGGGCCGGCGCGCTGAGCGCCACGGACCCGTCAGCGCCGGCGGATCGGCCGCAGGGGGCCGTGGAAGAAGCCGGGCTCCATCCCGATCGCAGCGGCGCGCTCACCGATCACGGCGAGGCCGCCCAGCAGCCCGGCGACAGGGGAATCGAGCAGGCCCGGATGGTTGAGGGCCTCGCCGATCTGGCGGCCCTCCCACCAGAATTCCGCGAAGAGCAGGGCGAGGAGGCCGAGCAGCCCCCAGGTCACCAAGCCCTGCCCGAGGAAGTAGACGCCGTAGGGCGGCGACAGGATCGTGCTGAGTTTGGCCAGACCGATCACCCCGGCAAAGCCCAGGACGAGGATCAGGAGCAGGCGGACCAGCAGGCGCCGATACAGGCGCAGGGCCAAGTCGAGTTCCTCGACGGAGGAGTGGTCGAGCTTCAGGGACATCCAGGTTCCTCACATGCGGTTCTTCCGCCTGATACGGTCCGGGAGGTGTGGCTGACGGGCGGCCGCTCCGCAACCTGCACCGGGGCGGGTGACATCCCGGGGCCGGACGCCCATGCTCGTTCGCCGATGCGAGGAGCCCGAACCGTGCTGGCTATCCTAGACCGCCTGTTCTCCCGATCCGCCAGGCCTGCCCCCGCGACGGGCCGCCTCACGCCCGAGCAGGCGGCGGCGATCGCGGCGCGCGCCGCGGCGGGAACGGGCACCGCCACCACCGGCACGGCCGTGCCGACCCGGACGGACACCGGCCTCGTCTGGGATGTCTGCGAGGTCGCCTACGGCAGCGGCTGGCGCGTGTTCGTGGACGACGCCACGGGCGCGCCCGGCCCGCTCGGGCGCTGGGGCCTCAGGTGAGCCCGAGGGCACGGGGAAGAGCGCTCGGTGCGCTCGCCCTCCTGGGGCTTGCGGCCGGCTTCGCGCCGCAGGCCGTGCAGGCGCGCGACGGGGGCGCCTACCCGCTGGCCTGCCGTGACGTCCACGCGGATTTCGCCCGCACGGAGCACTGCGCCCGCCGCGCGGGGGACTTCGTCCGCATCGATCCCGCCCGCCTCGCGCGCATGCCGTTCCGGGGCGGGGTGACGGAGATCGTCGTCGATGGAATCGGCGCGCTCTGGGCGCGCCGCGACGGGCTGGCGCTGGCGGTGTTCCCCCTCGACAACGGGCCGGACCCCTTCGCGCAGGGGTTGGTGCGCGCGCGTCACGCCGGCAAGGTCGCGTTCCACGACCGGCGCCTGCGCCGGGTCCTGGCCACGGATTTCGACTGGTCGTTCCCGTTCAACGCCCGCGGCGAGGCCCTGGTTTGCCAGGGCTGCCGCTCGGACGGGCGCCAGCCATCCGCCATGATCGGGGGCCGATGGGGGTTGATCGACCGGCGCGGCCGGCTGACGAGGCCGTTGGCGGAAGGCCGAGGCGCCGCCCGGCGCTACTTCGACTGGCCCCGATGAGGAGCGGACGACGCGATCGCGATCCCGCGCAAAGGTTCAGCGACCGCTCTCCGTCCGTCCTCATTAAGAGACGCCGATGCTACCCGTGGAACGCACGCTCCTTGACATCGGCCTGCTCGTCTCCCCGCAGACTTGCGGAGGCGTAAGGACGAGCATTTACATTGAAGGAGACATCAGTCCTGTCTTCAGCGATCTTCAGCTGACCTCAGCCTGGACGCACCCGACTCTCATTCTTATGGCAAGATTCTAGATCGCGTACCGAGCGGTTGTAGGTCTCGTTGAAGCGTTGCGCCGGTTGGCTCGGATCACTCTTGGCGCGAATGTCCCGGGCGACGTCCCGGCCATGCCCAATTACGCTTGCGACCGTGTCGGTGTAGCCGGTGCAGGATGAGTTCGCCTTCGGACTCATGCCGTCGAGGACCGTGCCGAGGTGGCGGTTGGCGTTCGAGACCTCGCCGAGTGCGGCCAGGAAGGGAGCGACATCCGCCTTCGGTCCCAGTGCCTCGAACCGCCGGACCGCGCGGCGCAGGGTGAGGCTGGTGGACAGGAGGCGCCGTGCCGGCGCATCCTCCGGCAGGGCCGCCAGGCGGCGCTCATCCCGGGCGATCTCGCGCTCGAACAGGGCCGTGCCATAGGCGTCCATCGCCTTGGCGGCCGCCTCGACGCGGGGGACGAGGATCGCGTGCTGCTCGCGAGCGAACTTGAAGCCATCTTCTTTGAACTCGCGCGTGGTCTGATAGCGCGTGAGCGCCTTCAGGGTGGGATTCACCTCGCGCAGCGCCGTCAGCAGCCGGGCGGCTTGAGCATCGACCTCCGGGACGACGCCCGGTAAGGCGACGGCCTTCTCCAACTCGTCGATGACCCCATCGAAATCCACGATGCCGAAGTGGTACCAGGCGTTGGCACCGAGCTTCGTCCCAAGCTTGAGCACCCGCTCGTTGTCGCGCCGGTAGTCGGCCAACTGCTGCTCCAGGGGATGAGACCGGACCAAGTGGTTTTGGGCCTCGGTGTAGGCATTGGCCTTTGCCACCGCCTGAGCCTCGGGCGTCTGCGCCGGCGCCGGGCGGGCGGTCGCCCGAGCCGAGCCCGGCGGTGGCGGCGGGCTCTGCAAGAGGGCCTGGGAGGCCACGGGTGCGGCGGGAAAATCGCATTTGAATGCGTCGACCAAGCTTTTGCGCACGGCCTCATGGGCCTGGGCGCACTGATAGGCCACGGTCGGACGCGCCGCCTCGTTGCGCAGGACCGAGTCGCGGAAGCTCTCGCGCATCGTGTTGATGCCCTGGCGGATGCCGGGGCGAGCGGCTTCCGGTACGCCGGGGCTGGCCGCGCATTGGGCATAGGCTTCCAGGAAGGCGTCGCAGCTCTCGACGCCCACCGGTGTCACCGGCGTGACCGCCACCACGGGTGTGGCCGAGATCCCCCACAGGAGGGCCAGCGCACAGGCCGAACGGTGAGACATGCCGAGCTTTCTCGTGGAGGCTGTGCTGCGCATTCTGGTCCTCGAAGTTGAAGCGCTTGGTCATGGAACGACGACGCTAGGGATTGCGGATGGCGACATGGACCTCGTTGCATCGATCAAGTCGGGATTGTAGCCGAGGAGATGGTCCGAACCCTCCTCGGCGATGCCTTTCCTCATAATTACGTGGGCCTGGCTGGTCTCCGCCGGGGTTCTTCATCCCGGGGTAGATCGGCAATGCTGGATGACCGCTTTGTCGATCTGCCGCCAATCAGCGGACAGACCGCAATCCACCTGGGGCGGAAAGGCTGGGTTGGTTCGAGAACGCCTATATCTGGGACGGCATCATGTCGGGGTAAACGACTGCTTCAGGTGCGCTGCATTCTTGGAGCCTGCATGGCCCCCTCAACGTTGCCGCCGAGGAGGCCGGCTTTCAGATTTCGGTCGCTTCCGCCAGAGCGAGCGCGTCTTCAACGTCCACGCCAAGGTAGCGTACCGTGCTCTCGATTTTCGTATGCCCAAGCAGAATCTGCACAGCGCGTAAGTTGCCGGTTCGCTTGTAGATCAATGCCGCCTTTGTACGGCGTAAAGAATGTGTGCCGTAGTCCTCGCGCCGTAGCCCTATGCCCGTCACCCATTCATCTACCAGGCGGGCGTACTGCCGGGTGCTTATGTGCGCCTCGTGGTCGATCCGGCTTGGAAAGGCGTAATCGTCAAGCCCGCCCCCTCGGCACCCCAACCAAGTCAAAATGCTGGTACGTGCTGGTTCAAGCAGTTCGAACTGCACGGGCGACCCAGTCTTTCGCTGAACGACGATGACGCGCGCCCGTACATGCCCGCCGCTGACAAGCTCGCCGATCTTCAGTTTGACGATGTCACAACCACGCAACTTGCTATCAATGGCGAGGTCGAACATGGCCCGGTCGCGTACGCGCCGCTCTCCGTCGAGCCAGAAACGGATGGCCCAAACCTGTTGTGGTTTGAGCGCGCGTTTGGCGCCGAGCTTCCGTCCTGCGTTCCACGGTCGGCGGCTCTTGAAGGCTGGGTCGTGCTCTGAATGTCCCATCTCTCATCTCCCAACCGGCCCATGCCGGCAGAGAGAGAAGGGGTGCTGCGGACGTAGCCTGCGTATTACCGTTTAGACGTTCGGGATGTGTGCCACGCAGCTGCCAGACTTGAAATGCAGCCCTGCTGCGTCCGACCCATCCTCGCCGTTCCAGCCATCTGCTTTCCCGCTCGTGAAGCGACATTCAGAACACCGCTGAGGATCGAGCAAACTTGCCTTCGAGCGTGCTTCGCAGGTGTACCTAGTCGGACCATATCGCGCCGGCAGCGAACGCGACCTGAAGGTTCTGGGATCGCGTGACTGTGAGAGGCATCCCAAGCAACGATTGCAGTCGGTGAACTTTGTGCAGGAGGGCGGCCACGTTCGGGGCATGCTTTTCATCCTCCTGTACCGATGAGTTTTCGATGACGCCTCAATTTTGGCTCTGGCTCGGCTTCGCCGGCATGGCGGCAGGTGCCGCCGCGATCCTGTTCATGGGCAAGCGACGGACACACGCCGAGGAGGCGGATACCATCATCCACGGGATCGTGCCGATCATCGCGGCCTGCTCCTACTTCGCCATGGCGACGGGGCAGGGAAGCTTTGTTCTGCCCGCCGGTCCCGACGCGGCGGACACCGCGCGCCAGTTCTATTTCGCCCGCTATATCGACTGGACCTTCACCACGCCTCTGCTGCTTTTGGGCCTCTCGCGCACCGCGATGCATTCGGGGATGCGCCGGCCGGCCATCGTCTGGGGCCTGATCGGCTCCGACCTGATTATGATCGTGACCGCGCTGGCCTTCGGCCTCTCGACGGTCGCCTGGATCAAGTGGACTTGGTTCGCGATCTCCTGCGGCGCGTTCATCGCCGTATTCTACGGGATCTTCGTGCAGCTGCGCGAGGAGAACTCCGCTGAGCGGGCCGACGTGCAGTCTGCCTTCCGGCGCAACGCCGTGTTCCTCACGGTGGTCTGGTGCATCTACCCCGTGGTGCTTCTCGTCGGCCAGGATGGCCTCGGGATCCTGTCGCCGGCGGTGGCCCTGGCGGTCGTCGCGCTCTCGGATCTGACCGCCAAGGTCGTCTACGGGATCATGGCTACGCGGGAAACGACACGCGCGGTCGACCGTGATCTGGCCGAGGGGCGTGCCACTGCGACGCCGCTGCGCCGGGCGGCCTGACCCGGATGGCGGCTCGTGCGACCACTCCGGTCCTTGTGACCCCCGTTCGGGCGAGTCGCCGACGTCTGGGTTCGGCGGGAGCCGGGCCCCTGCTCCTGGCGGGGGCCCTCGTGGCGCTCGCCCTGGTCACCTCGGCCGCCCTACCACGCCAAGCGTCCTGGCTAGTGGCCCTGGCAATCGTAATTGTCCTTGGCGTGCCACACGGCGCGCTCGATGGTGTCGTGGCGGCCCCCCTGCTGCGTCCGCGCTACGGCCGGGCTTGGTTCGGGATCTTCGCCGTCCCCTATCTCGGCCTCTCGGCCCTGGTCCTGCTCGCCTGGCAGGTCGCACCCTTGGTGACCATGGCGGGCTTCCTTGCCTTGTCCGTCCTGCATTTCGGTGAGGAGGATGCCGGCCCAGGCCGGCCGTTCGAGGCCCTGGTGCGCGGCGGGCTGCCGATCGCGCTGCCGGCACTGCTGCGGCCCGAGGAGACCGCTGCGCTGTTTGCAGCCGTCACGCGGGTACCGATGGCGCATCTCCCCGGCTGGTGGATCGCCGCCGCCTGGCTCTGGCTCGCGATCGCTGCCGCGTGGGTGCTGGTGCGCCGACACCGGGGCGCTGTACTGATTGAGATGGCCGTCCTGGCGCTCGCCTTCCGGCTGCTGCCGCCGCTGACGGCCTTCACCTTGTACTTCGTCGGCCTTCACGCCCCTCGGCACATGCGCGCCCTGGTGCAAGACCCAACCCGGGCGCCAGGCATTGACACGATGCGCAAGGCTGTCTGCGCCTCGCTGCCGGTATTCGGGCTGACGATTGTTCTAGGCGCCGGCCTCTGGCCGCTCTACGCCGCCGATGCGAACGACCCCGCCGCCACCCTCCTGTGCCTCACCCTTCGGATGCTGTCGGCCTTGACGGTCCCGCATGTACTCCTCGACCGGATTGTAGGCAGGTACGAGAATTAGCGGCCCATGCCGGTGACTGCATCGTCGCTGGCAGACACGGCCTCGATTTGAATGTCGGTCAATCATCAGCCGTGCTCGTAAGCCGCCATTCCGCTTCCCACCCAACCCGGGCGTACAGCGGACCGGCAAATGCCGGCCCAACCCGGTCATCGGGACCGCCGTCAGCGCTTCCCGAAAGCGGCCATTCGTCGGCCGTCCCGCAACGCTCGTCGCTCAGCCTGTCCGGCTGCCGCCTGACAAACTGCCGACCCGTTCCGCCGCGAAGCGCTCGCGAAGCCATGCCGCGGCGGGGCCGCAGGGGCGCTGCTTGTGCCAGACCAGTTCCAGGGCGATGGGCCAGTCACCCTTGTCGAACTGCAGGTCCGGCGTGACGAGGTATGGCGCGGTGAGGGACGCGGCGATGACGTGATCGGTGACAAACGCCCAGCCGATCCCGTGCTTCACCATTTCCAGAATGACCCAGTGGCTCTCCACCCACCAAACCTCGGCGGCCACTCGCAGACGGCGCTTCTCCGGTCCGTCGCCGCGCGCGGCGACGAGGATCTGGCGGTGGCGCTTCAGTTCCTCCCACTCCACCCGCGCCTTCGCCAGCGGATGGTCGCGACCGCAGACGAGTTTGAGGGGCACCCAGCCGATGGTCTGGAAGCCAAGCTCCGTGGGCAGCACCTCCTGACGCCACATCACGCCGAGGTCGGCGGCTCCGGACTGCACCATGCGGCTGACATCCTCCATCAGCGGGAAGAGCAGTTCCAGTTCCACGAAGGGAAAGCGCCCGGCGAAGTCGGCGAACAGAGCGCCGAGGGCATGCTCAGGATAGAGCTCGTCGATGGCGACCACCAGCCGGTTCTCCACCCGCTGTTCCAGGCTGCTCGCCACGCCGATCAAGTGCTCCCGCCGTTCGAGCACGACCCGCGCCTCCAGCAGCAGCCGTTCCCCCGCCGAGGTGAGCACTGGGTTCCTACCCGCCCGGCTGAACAGGGTTAGGCCTAGATCCGCCTCAAGGTTCGCCACCTGCGTGCTGACAGCCGACTGCGCCTTGCGCAGCACACGGGCGGCCCCGGAAAATGAACCGGCTTCGGCCGCCGCCACGAAAGCCTGAAGCTGATCGAGAGAGACTGCCACCTATCTGATTTCCAGATACCTTCTAACTTGTTGGCTGGATTATCACAGATAGAAGGCTGCGGACCAGAGGCCCTTTCCAGGCAAAACCATGCGCAGCACACGCGACCGTATCCGCCACGCCATCCTGTTCGAGATCGTCGGGCTCGCACTCATCATTCCGCTCGGGACAGTACTGTTCGGCCTGCACGCCTCCGACATGGGCGTGATCGGGTTCGGCAGCGCCCTGGTCGCGACGGCGTGGAACTACGCCTACAATCTCGGCTTCGATCGAGCGATGCAGCGGCTGATCGGGCACACGCGCAAGAGCCTTGTCCTACGGGTCGGTCACGCCGTGCTCTTCGAAGCGGGGCTGCTCGTGTTCCTGCTGCCGCCCATCGCCTGGTATCTCGGCATTGCCCTCGTCCAGGCCTTCGTCATGGATATCGCGATTGCGGCCTTCTACGTGGCCTACGCCTTCCTCTTCAATCTGGCCTACGATCGAGCCTTTCCCCTGCCGGGCTGGAGCGATATCGCTGCAGAGCCCTCCCGCTGAGCATGTCCCAAACGCGCGTCCACCTCCGGGTGTTCGGTTGCCGCCACCAGATAAAGGGAGAGGGCATGCGGCTGAAGCCTCGTTTCCGCACATCGAGCTAACCGCTGCTACCGACCCCAAGCGGACGCTGCATTGGATCACGCCGCAATGACATCCAGCTAATCAGATGGTAGACTTATGTCAGAATTGTTTCTCGGCAGCCGTTCGTATAAAGCTTAAAACCTTATTTCGGTCTTGAACATGTTTTATTTTAGACCATAAATCAATAAGCTCAATTGTCTCAGAAATACAGCATGATGAATTATCGGAAAAATCTTCAATAGAGCAATTTAGAGCGGACGCAATTTTCGCTAGAATGTCTTTTGAGCATATCGGGCCACCGCTACCCCCGTCATCACTAAGCATCGATCGCTCCAAACCGTACTAAATCGTATTTTGCACAATCGTATTGTGTGCATTCGGCGAAGCGGCCGATCTATGTCTGAGATATTGAATTGGAAGGGCCCCGAAAAAAGAAAAATTCCCCTTCGCTGGCTTGCTTACAACCTGACATTTGATAGTTTTTTGGCTGCTACCAAGGGGCTGAAAGCGCGATGGGGGAAGAGGACCGTTTTGGTGAGATGGTAGATAACTGTCTGAAAGCTCGTGCAGCGTTGAAGAAAAGTGGCACGCCGGAGATGATGGCTTTAATGGATGCCCTGTTATTTCTGATTGGACGAGAAGCTGCCAAGCGTGCCGCTCAGGATCAGGGCGATACGCCCAATGTAGACCCCAACATTCAATGATTGCTCCGCATATTTACTAACCGAACGGCTGCTTTCCACCTGACCCGGTCATAGAGCGGACGGACGGGTGCCGACCCAACAGCGCCGTTGAGAGGTATTGGACCCTTGCTCGAAAGCGAACATTTACAGCACCGTTAGATTGACACGAAGGTATTTCAAAATGAATGTCGATCGGGCGCTCATTTCAGATCAGGTTATTGTCGTATCGGATACTATCAGGCATGGTCGTCATCGACGGGACGGCTCCTGCTGGGGCCGCCTCCAGATCGCGACCCTACACAGAAAGCTGCTCGACGGAGTACGGGTCGGTGCAGGCAGCGTCCCTCCGGATAAAAAGGCCGTCATAGGCCAGCCGCTCCGCGGTTTCGACGATCTAATGGATAGCAGCGTTGGTGAGTGCCTGACCGAAATCGGACCCGACGCTATGGCAGGTGTTACCGGAGGTGAGCAGGAACCAGAAGATGCCGTCGCTTACGGGCCGTCTTCGAAAGCGGCCGAGACGGCGTGGCGGAAGGCTTGGGCGGCGTGGCGGCCTGGAAGGCGGTCGCCCCGACCGAAAAGCTTGCCCCGCAGGGAGCCCTCGCCATAGGCGGTCTTGTAGATCCCGCGATCCTGGAGTTCCGGGACCACGAGGTCGATGAAGTCGGAAAAGCTCTCGGGCACGACGATGCGGCTGAGGTTGAACCCGTCGACCTCGCCCTCCTCGATCCAGGCCTGGAGTTCGTCGGCGATGGAGACGGCATCGCCTGTGAGCACCGCGTAGCGGCCCCCGAGGCCGAGTTCGGCGAGGAGGTCGCGCTTGGTCAGCCGACGCTGGGCGGCGGCCGCATTGGCCGACTGGATGGCGTTGCTCTGGCCGTAGGGAATCGGATCGTCGAGGCCGTAGGCGGCGAAATCGATGCCCGTGGACGCGGAGAAGTGCGCGAGTCCCGCCTCGGGGCTGGCATAGCGCAGGTATTCCGCCCGCTTCTCTTCCGCCTCAGCCTTCGTGCGTCCGGGAATGATCGCGATGCCGACGAAGATCTTCACGTCGTCGGGCCGCCGCCCGGTCGCCACCGCCTCGGCGCGGATGGCGCGCACGGCCTCGCGTGCGCTCGCGCGGTCGCGGGCCGAGATGAACACGCACTCGGCGTGGCGCCCGGCAAACGCCCGGCCGCGCCCCGAGGCGCCCGCCTGGTAGAGGACCGGCGTGCGCTGGATGGAGGGCTCGGACAGGTGGTAGCCGGCGACATCGAAGAACTCGCCGCGATGCGAGACCGGCCGGATATGGGCCGGATCGGCGAAGACCCGGGCCGCAGGATCGCGGCGCACGGCCGCGTCGTCCCAGCTTCCCTCCCAGAGCTTGTAGAGTACCTCCAGATACTCCTCGGCATAGTCGTAGCGCCGGTCGTGGGCGGGCAGCGCGCCGCTGCCCTGGCCGCGATGGGCGCTGTCGAGGTAGCCGGTGACGATGTTCCAGCCGATGCGGCCCTCCGTCAGGTGGTCGAGGGTCGATATCCGCCGGGCGAAGGTGGAGGGGGCCTCGGTGTGGACGTTGACCGTGAGGCCGAAGCCGAGGTGCTTCGTCACCGCCGCCATGGTGGAGACGAGGACGGTCGGGTCGTTGACGGGCAACTGCACGGCTTCCCGCGCGGTCACGTCGATGCCGCCGCCGTAGATGTCGTATACGCCGATGATGTCGGCAATGAAGAGGCCGTCGAACAGGCCACGCTCCAAGAGCTTCGCCTGGTCGGTCCAGTAGCTGAGCGTGTTGTACTCCGACGAGCGGTCGCGCGGGTGGGTCCAGAGTCCGTGGTTGATGTGGCCGACGCAGTTCATGTTGAACGCGTTGAGGAGGATCTGCTTCTTCATCGGTTCCCTGGCCGCCATCAGAGCGCTCCGTGCCGGGGCGGCAACCGGCCGTTGAGATGGTAGGCGCCGATCCAGTGATCCTTCCAGCGCACGGGGTCGTGCAGGGTGTGGGTGCGGACGTTGCGCCAGTAGCGATCGAGGGCCTCGGCGCGATTGGTGGCCGAGGTACCGCCGAGTTCGAGGAGCTTGTTGGCCGCGAGCAGGCCGGCCCGGTGGCTCGACGCCCGCGCCTCCGCCACGGCGACGGAGGCCGCCCCGACGCTTTCGGCATCGGGCGCAGCTTGCGCCGCGTCGACGAAGCGGCCGGCCCGCTCCAGAAGCGCATCGGCGGCGGCGAGGCGCACCCGCACGGTGCCGAGGGCGTGGAGCAGCAGGGGGTCCTCGCTCGCGCGCTCGACCCCGGAGTCGATCCACGGCCGGGCGCGGGCGCGCACGAACGGGAGTGTCGCCGCCAGCGCCCCCTGGCCGATGCCGAGATCGATCCCGGCGTGCAGGATCTGGGCGAAGGGGCCGATGGCGGTCGGCCGGTCCAGGGAGGCGCCGAAGGGCACCACCCAGTCCGGCTCGACGCGCACCCCCTCGAACAGCACCGAGCCCGAGCCGGTGACCCGCTGGCCGAAGCCGTCCCAGTCGTCCACCAGGGTGACGCCTGGTGCGTCCCGGGGGATGAAGGCGAGGTAGGCGACCTCGCGGCCGTCCTCCCGGGCGTTCACCAGGGTGGGGATGCGGTGGGCGAAGAGCGATCCGGTGCAGTAGAACTTGCGCCCCTCGACGAACCAGCCGGCGGGGTCGCGCACGAGGCGGGTGCGGCGGGTGTGATCGCGCTGACCGATCTCCGCCAGGGCGTTGCCGAAGCGCTCGCCCGCGAGCACCCGTCCGTAGAGGGCGCGCTTCTGCGCCTCGGTGCCGCCGTTGCGCAGCACTTCGAGGGCGTAGAAATGGTTCTGCGGGATCTGGCCGAGCGACCCGTCCGCCGCCGACACGATGGCGATGACCTGCGCGGCGGTGGCGCTGTCGACACCCGTACCGCCGTAGGCCTTCGGCACCGTGATGGCCCAGAGACCGGACGCGGTGAAACGCGCGATCTCGCCGAAGGGCAGGTCGCGGTCGAGGTCGCGCGCGATGGCGGACTTCGAGAAATCCTCGGCCAGGGTGCGGGCGACGGCGAGCGCGGTCGCGGCGTCGGGAATCACCGGCACCGGGCACGGCGGCTCCGGCTTGCGGGTGAAGGCGGTCTCGTGGGGTTGAAGCGGCATCCGGTCGTCAGTTCCACTGGTGCCGGGCGGGCAGCGCGTCGTTCAGCGTGTAGTTGCCGAGCAGATGATATTTCCAGCGCACGGGGTCGTGGAGCGTGTGCACCCGCGCATCGCGCCAGAAGCGGCCGAGGTTGTACTCCGCGCGCGTCGCCGAGGTGCCGGCGAGCTCCAGAAGCCGCTCGGACGCCTCCAGGGCGATCTCGGTGGTCAGGATCTTCGCTTCCGCGACGGCGACGGAGGCCCGTGCCGACGAGTCCGCCGTGACGGGTTCGGCGGCGACCCGGTCGAGGGTCCGGCCGGCGCGGGCCAGCACCTCTTCGGCGGCGTGCAGGTCGGTCTGCAGGCGTCCGATCTCGCCGAGGATGTAGGGATCCTCCGTCGCCTGCTCGACGGTGAAGGGGTAGGCGCGCGTCTTCGACCGCACGAAGTCCAGGGCGGCGGCGACCGCGCCCCGGGCGATGCCGGCATCGATGGCCGCCTGGACGAGTTGCGAGACCGGGCCGAACAGTGCCGGGCGCTCCGCCAGCGACGTGAGGTCGAGCGTCAGGCTCTCCTCGATGGCCGCATCCGCGAAGACGACCGTGCCGCTCGCCGTGGTGCGCTGGCCGAAGCCCTGCCAGTCGTCGACGACCCGCACGCCCTCGGCGTCGCGGCGCACCCAGACCAGGAGCGGCCGGCCGTCGTCGTCCAGGGCCCGGGCCGGGATCCAGTGAGCGAAGAGCGCGCCGGTGGAGTAGAAGCGCGTCCCGCTGATGCGCGCGCCCTCCGTGCCTTCCGTCAGGCGCGTGCCGACATGGGTGATCGCCCGGCCGTCGCGGGCCGGACCGGCATTGCCGATCCGGTGGCCGGCCAGGACGTCGGAGAAGATCCGCTCCGCTTGTGCGGGGCGCGCGGCCGTGCGCACCACGGCGAGGACGCCGAACTGGTTCTGCGGGATCTGCGCCGCCGAGGCGTCGGCGGCGGCCAGGATCGCGAAGACCTCGGCCAGCGTCGCGTGCGAGACGTCGGCGCCGCCATGGTCCCGCGGCACCGTGATGCCGCCGAGACCGCTCGCCGTGAAGGCCTCGATCTCGTCCCAGGGCAGGCGCCGCGCACGGTCGCGCTCCCCCGCGTCCTCGGCGAAAATCCGGGCGACGGCGTGGGCGGCCTCGATCGCCTCGGCATCCTGGCGGATGAGGTGCGGGCGGATGGGCGGCGGCGGGAGCCGGTCGGCGGCGGTGGCGTCGATGAGGGGCAAGGTCATGCGTTTCAACCGTCAGCGGGTTCGGAGCCGCCGCACGGCGGTGTCGCCCGCGAACTGCACCACGCAGACAAGGGCGATGAGGATCGCGATCACCGCCATCATCACGGTGGTGTCGAAGCGCTGGTAGCCGTAGCGGATCGCCACGTCGCCGAGGCCGCCCGCGCCGACGGCGCCCGCCATGGCGGAGGCGCCGATCATCGACACGATCGTGATGGTGAGGCCGCCGATGATGCCCGGCAGCGCCTCGGGCAGCAGCACGTGGGCCAGGATGTGCCGGCGGCGGCAGCCGATGGACTGCGCCGCCTCGATGAGCCCGGCATCGACGTCCCGCAGGGAGACTTCGGCGATGCGGGCGAAAAACGGGGTGGCGCTGACCGAGAGCGGCACGATGGCCGCCCACACGCCGATGGTGGTGCCGGTCACCAGACGCGTGAACGGGATCAGCGCCACCAGGAGCACGATGAAGGGCACCGCCCGGAATCCGTTGACGAGCATCCCCACCACTCGGTTCGCGCGCGGTGCCGGGAAGATGCCACCGGGACCAGAGGTGACGAGGAAGAGGGCCAGCGGCAGGCCCGCCAGCACGGCGATCCCAGCCGAGGCCCCGACCATGACGAGCGTGTCGAGGCCGGCCTGCCAGAGGCGGTCAATCATCTGCGGCGACATGGCCGATCCTCTCGATGTCGGTTCCGAGGGCCCTCAGGCGGTTCTCCGCGTCGGGGTCCGCGCCCGCGACGGCGACGAGCATGCGGCCCACGGCGCGGCCCTGGATACGGTCGATGCCGGCCTGGAGTAGGCGCACCGGCGCGCCCGCCGCCGCCGTGAGGGCCGAGAGGTCGGGCGCCTCGCCGGAGCAGGTGATCCGCAGCACCGTCGCCCCGCCGGGCACCGGATTCGGCTGCAGCCGGGCCGCCAGATCCTCCGGCAGATCGCGGGTCAGCGGTTCGAGGAGCGCCCGGGTGGCGGGATGCTCCGGACTGCCGAAGACGCGCCAGACCGGGCCCGTCTCGGCGATCCGGCCCTGTTCCAGCACCACCACGTCGCTGCAGATTTCGCGGATCACGCTCATCTCGTGGGTGATCAGCACGATGGTGATCCCGAGGCGCCGGTTGATGTCGCGCAGCAGGCTCAGGATCGAGAGCGTGGTCTCCGGGTCGAGGGCGGAGGTCGCCTCGTCGCAGAGCAGGATCTCCGGGCGGCTCACCAGGGCGCGGGCGATGCCGACCCGCTGCTTCTGCCCGCCGGAGAGCCGCGACGGATAGGCCTCCGCCTTGTCCTCCAGCCCGACGAGGCGGAGCACCTCGTCCACCCGCGGGCCGATCTCCGCCTTGGGCACCCCGGCGACGGCGAGCGGCAGGGCCACGTTCTGCCGCACGGTCTTGGCCGAGAGCAGGTTGAAGTGCTGGAAGATCATGCCGATTCGCCGGCGCAGGGTCACCAGCCCGGCGGTATCCAGCGCGCCGATGGGTTCGCCATCCACCAGCACCCGGCCGGACGTCGGCTCCTCCAGGCGGTTGACGGTCCGCAACAGGCTGGACTTGCCCGCGCCCGAGCGGCCGATGATGCCGAAGATTGTGCCGGCCGGAATCGCGAGGTCGATGGCGTCGAGCGCTCGGACCGCGCCGGCCGCGGACAGGTAGGTTTTGCCGACCGTCTCGAACCTCACGGTGCCGGCCGCCCGGCTCCCCGTCGCAGCTCGCACGACGGAGACGGGGCGCGCCTCCGCCGCGCCTGTCGCGACCCAGCCGCCCGGTTCGCGGATGCCGTCGAAGGCCAGGCCGGCCATCACTTCAGCCATGCCAGCACGTAGAGCTTGTCGCTGTCGGCGAAGGACTTGCGGATCTGCGCCTTCACGGCCTCCGAATTGTGGAAGAGGTCCACGAACTTACGGATCGTCGCGTCGTCCTTCCGTGCCGCCTTGGTGACGAAGCTCACCGCGAAGAGCTTGTCCTCGATGCCGGAATAGACGAGCCCGCTCGTAGGGTCGAAGCTGCCCGCCGCGACGATGAAGTGCGGGTAGCCCTGCGCGAGGTCGACGTCGCCGGTGACGCGCACGAGCTGCGGCCCCTCGACCTCGGTGAATTTCAGCGTCTTCGGGTTCTCCACGATGTCGTCGAGGGTGCCGAGAAAGCCGACGCCGTCCTTCAGCCTGATCAGCCCGGCCTTCTGGAGGAGCAGCAGGCCGCGCCCCTGGTTCACCGGATCGTTGGCGATGGCGACGCGGCCGCCGACCGGCACCGCGTCGAGGCTCTTGTGCTTCAGGGAGTAGAGCCCGAGGTTCTGCAGGATACCGAGGCCGACGATCTCGAAATCGTAGCCCTTCTGCTTTTCCACGTTCTCCATGAAGGGGCGGTGCTGGAAGAAGTTCACGTCGATGTCGCCGGCATCGAGGGCGACGTTCGGCGTGTTCCAGTCGCTGAACTCGACGACCGTCACGTCGATGCCCTTCGCCTTGGCCTCGCCCACCACGGCGTTCACGGCATCTGCGTAGGCGCCCGGCACCACGCCGACCTTCAGGCTCGCCGCCTGGGCGGCCATGGCGCCGAGGGTGAGGGCAGCGGCGGCGATCAGTCTCAGAACGCGCATCGTCAGGAACTCGAACGGGTTGGCGGCTCAGGGGAGCCAGGGAAGGCCGTAGGGGACCGCGTCGTAGGCGTAGCCGGCATCGATCCGCGCCCGTACAGACGGCGAAGTTTGCTCGAACCGGGCGTCACGCCGACCGTCAAACCCGCGCGGGCCCCAGGGGCGAGCAGGGCCGCCACGGCGGACAGCCGGCGGGGGCGCGGCCGGATCGCCGCCGCCCTCGTCGATCGCGCATCGTCGAACAAGACATTTTGCTCATCGTCTTCACGGGATGGCGCCGACCCTTGCCCGGTGTGCCGACAGGCTCCAACCCGTGCCGCCCCATCGGATTCAGACACAGGTGATGAACACGTCGACTTGGCGCGGGACTTAAGTTAGATCAAAGCAGTGCCATTCAACATTCCAAAGATTTTCATGAAACAATAAAAATGATCTCTTGGGGGCAACGAAGATAGAAATTCGGTTCGTTCCTGCCAAATTAGAAGACTTCCGTGGGGTGATCGCAGCGAGGTCGCCTGGTTTCACCCGCGGCGGCGAGACGCTCGTCCAGGCCGCGGCGGCGGGGTTCGGCCTGGTGCCGTTGCCCGCCTGCCATTGGTGTGGCGAGGTCCGGAGCCCTGCTTCCCGTGCCGGAGAGATGAGCGTCGAAGCAGGCGTTCGAAGTCTTCATCGGATACGCGCAACGCGGGCTGCCGCAGGGGCTCCGTGCGCCGGTCGATGTCCGTGTCCACGCGATGCGAACCCGGTAGACGGGCTGAGACGGCCCCGAACCGCGCGTCGGGCCCGTCGGGTCTTCCGCGCTCAGCCGCGCTCGTTCAACATGGGGAACCGTCGCGCCCGTCGCCTCGCGTGCAACGAGGAGCTACTCCTGGATGGAGAGACGGGTCTGCGCATCCAGCGCGCCGAACGGCTCGTCCAGCCGGGCCGAGCCTCACGCTCTTGAGCCTGTCTTCCACTCGAACGATCAGCCATCCTCACGCGCCGCACCGAGTTCGGCTTCCGCCAGGCCTCGCGGCGTCAGGTATGGCTGGAACAGGTTCATCACCTGGCGTGCGCCCCAGTCGACATGCGCGCGCGTGACCTCGCCGATGCCACGGCGCGAGCGCAGATAGTCGATCCAGTAGGTCGAGACGATCCAGGCATTGGTGACGAGCGGGTCGAGCCGGTCGGCTGGGATCGTCAGCAACCCCGCCCTCTGCATCTCCTCGAGCGCCCGGCGGGTCAGCCCCTGTCCGTCGTCACTGACCTGCTTCAGGCGCGGCTTGAGCTCGGGAGCGAGCCGGAAGACCATCGCGCCGTCCCGGTAGAAGAAGCGCCATTCCCACATCGTCTGGAACCAGCCGGTGAGATAGGCACGATACCGAGTGGGCCCGTCGTCGCTGGCCGCGTAGGCCGTGGCTGCGGCGTGCAACGCCTGCGCGAACTCTCCGAACAGGCCTTCGAGCAACTGCTCCTTGCGCTGAAAATGGTAGTAGAGGTTCCCCTCGTTGATCCCCACCGCCTCGGCGATCTCCGCCGTGGTAACGTTGCCGGGGCCGCGCTCGTTGAACAGTTCGCGCGCGGCGTCGAGGATACGCGCCCGCGTCTTGGGCTTAGGCTTAGGCGACGCCTTCGCACGGTTCCCCGCGTCCCGTCCTGTCATCGCCACATCCGTCCCGCTCGCGCATCCAGTCCCGCCCGGACCCTAGCCGCGCGGAGGCCGCCCCACAATTAAGGTGTTTGCCTGTTGATCAACTAAGGTATCCACCTTAGATAGCCTGTCGTGAACCTCGGAGGGCTTCAGCCATGGCGATCCTCACGGTGCCCCGCAGCGGGCCCGACGACGCAGCGTCGCGCCCGGAGCCGCCGGGCGGTGCGCATTTCGACGTGCTGGTGATCGGCGCCGGCATTTCGGGCATCAGCGCGGCCCACGCCCTGCAGACCCAGTGTCCAGGCAAGAGCTACGCGATCCTCGAGGCGCGCGACTCGCTCGGCGGGACCTGGGACCTGTTCCGCTACCCCGGCCTGCGCTCGGATTCCGACCTCTACACCTTCGGCTTCAGCTTCCGGCCGTGGACCGAGGACAAGTCCATCGCCGACGCGGCCTCGATCCTGAGCTACCTGCGGGCCACCGCCGAAGAGTTCGGTATCGACCGTAGGATCCGCTACGGCCAGCGCGTGGCGTCCGCGGCCTGGGACACGTCGGAGGCGCGCTGGACCCTGCAGGTCGAGGCGGGGCAGGAACGCATCGCCTATACCTGCGGCTTCCTCTACGTCTGCGCCGGCTACTACGACTACGCGGGCGGCTATCGCCCGGACTGGCCGGGCACGGAGCGCTTCGCGGGGCCGATCGTGCATCCGCAGGCCTGGCCCGACGACCTCGACTATTCCGGCAAGCGCGTCGTGGTGATCGGCAGCGGTGCCACCGCGGTGACGCTGGTGCCGACGATGGCACGGCGCGCCGCCCACGTCACCATGCTGCAGCGCTCGCCCACCTACATCGTGGCGCTGCCGGCGCGCGACCGGATCGCCAACTGGCTGAAGGCCCGCCTGCCGGCCCCCATCGCCCATCGCCTCGCGCGCTGGAAGAACATCGGCGTGAGCATTCTGTTCTATCAGTTCGCCCGGCGGAAACCCGAGGCGCTGACGCGGCGCATCCTCGGCGGCATCCGCGAGCAACTCGGACCCGACTACGATGTCGGCAGGCATTTCACGCCGCGCTACAAGCCGTGGGACCAGCGCCTCTGCCTCGTGCCGGACGGCGACCTGTTCGCGGCGATCCGCACCGGCAGGGCGAGCGTCGAGACCGACACGATCACGCGCTTCACCGAGGGCGGGCTGGAACTCGCCTCCGGCAAGACCCTGCCGGCCGACATCGTCGTGACCGCCACCGGCCTGACGATGAAGCTCATGGGCGGGGTGCGGATCAGCGTCGACGGCGTCGCGCCCGATCCGGCCGAACGCTACCTGTACAAGGGCATGATGCTGAGCGACGTGCCCAACCTCGCCCTCGCCCTCGGCTACACCAACGCCTCCTGGACGCTGAAATGCGAGTTGACGGCGAACTACGTCTGCCGCCTCCTGCGCCGCATGGACAGGCGGGGCGAGGCGTGGTGCGTGCCGCGCCGGGGCACGGCCACCGGCGCGGAGCCGCTGATCGGCTTCAGCTCGGGCTATGTGGCGCGGGCGCGCCACCTGATGCCGAAGCAGGGCACCGCGTCGCCGTGGAAGCTTCACCAGAACTACGTGCTCGATCTCGCCAGCCTCCGCTACGGCCGGCTGGACGACGGCGCCATGGTGTTCGGCGGCCGGCGTACCGACACCCGGCGGGCGGCCTGAACGCCTGCCCCCGAGGGGGCGGATATCCGTTGCACCGAGGCTTCGAAGGGCAGGAACCGACCGCATGTTCGATCTCAAGGGACGCACCGCCCTCGTCACGGGTGCGGGCAGCGGCATCGGCCGGGCCATCGCGGTCTCGCTCGCCGGGCGGGGCTGCAACCTCGCCCTCGCCGACGTGAACGAGGCGGGCCTGGCCGAGACGGCGCGGCCGCTCGCCGGCACCGTTCGGGTCACCCGTCACCGCCTCGACGTGGCCGACCGGGAGGCCGTCGCGGCGTTCCCCGCGACGGTGGCCGCCGCCCATGGCGGCCTCGACCTCCTCGTCAACAACGCGGGTGTGGCCATGGCCGGCACCTTCGCGCAGGTGAGCGAAGCCGACTTCGAATGGCTGATCGAGGTCAATTTCTGGGGCGTCGTGCGCATGACCCGGGCCTTCCTGCCGATGCTGCAGGCCGTTCCCGAAGCGCGGATCGTCAACCTGTCGAGCCTCTACGGCCTGATCGCCCCGCCGGGCCAGACCGCCTATGCGGCGAGCAAGTTCGCGGTGCGCGGCTTCTCGCAGGCGCTCGCCCACGAGTTGGCGGGCGGTACGGTCGGCGTGACCGTGGTGCATCCCGGCGGCGTCGCCACGTCGATCGCCGATTCGGCGCGGGCCACCGCGGCCCTTTCAGCCGAGGAGCTGGAGCGGGGGCGCCGCATCGCCAACAGCCTCCTGACGATGCCGCCCGCCCGGGCCGGAGACATCATCGTGCGCGGCGTCGAGCGACGACGGCGGCGCATCATCATCGGCAACGACGCCAAGATCGCCTCGCTGATCGAGCGCCTCATGCCGGTTTCCTACTGGGGCGTCCTGAGCCGCCTGAAGGGAGAGCGCACGTGACCACGGCCTTGCCGACCGCGTTCGCGTTGGGCGCCGTCGTCCTTGCCGCCCTCTTGAGCTTCGCCTTCGTCGTCACGTGGCTCATCGCCCGGGGCATCGCGCGGCGCCTTCCGCCACGCGGGTACTTCCTCGATCTGCCGCAGGGCCGCATCCACTACCTGGAAGCCGGGAGCGGCCGGCCGCTCGTGTTCGTACACGGTCTCGGCGGACAGCTCGGCAACTTCGCGTATGCCCTGCTCGACAGGCTCTCGGACCGGTTCCGGGTGGTGCTGATCGACCGGCCCGGTTCCGGCCACTCGCCGCGATCCTGGCGCGCCCCCGCCGATCTTCCGGGCCAGGCCGACACGATTTTGGGCGTTATCCGTCATCTCGGGCTGGAGCGCCCGATCGTCGTCGGGCACTCGCTCGGCGGCGCGGTCGCCCTCGCGCTCGGCCTCGAACATCCGCGCCTTATCGGCGGCCTCGCGCTGATCGCGCCCCTGACGCAGCCGCAGGACACGGTCCCCGCACCGTTCCGGCTCCTCGCCATCCGTTCGTCCCTCCTGCGGATGGCCGTCGCCTGGACCCTCGCGACGCCACTGGCGATTCTGCGCAGCCGGGGCGTCCTCGACACGGTGTTCGGGCCGGACGCGGTGCCGGCCGATTTCGGAACGCGGGGCGGCGGCCTGCTCGGCCTGCGGCCCTCCAGCTTCTACGCCGCCTCGATGGACTTGAACGCGGCCGGCGCGGACATACCGGGGCTGGCAGCGCGGTATCCTGGCCTCGCCGTCCCTGTCGCGGTCCTCTACGGAACCGGCGATCGCGTGCTCAGCTCGGTCGAGCACGGCGAAGGTCTGAAGCGGGTTCTACCCGGTACGCGCCTCGACCTCGTACCGGGCGGCCACATGCTGCCGGTCACGGATCCCGACCGTGTCGCCGCCTGGATCACGGCGATCGCGGCGGGGATCACGCCAGAGGAATCAAAGCCTCATACGGCTTCGCCCTCGGCGACTGGAAGTCCGTGAATCCGGCGAAGCTCTGACCTCAGCCCAACTCGGCCGCACGGGATGATGTCCTTGCTGCTAGAGAGTGGAGGTGAGCACCCATTCCTGCGGATGGCTCAAACTGGCTTAGACGGAAAGACGCGTGTGTCCCTGCGGTGGATCCTTGTGACGGCCGGCGGGATCATCGCCGGTCTGGCTCTGGTCGACGCCTTGGCTCGGCGGCGTGCCGGCCAGGACCGAAGCACAGATATGGGCCGGTTCACGGTGAGGCAGGTCCGCGTCGACGGCAGGACGATGCAGGCCCGCGTTTCGGTTGACGCCGTACCGGATGACCGTCTGCCCGTGATCCTCGTCCACGGGCTCGGGATGTCGAGCCGCTACATGATCCCGCTCGCACGGCATCTCGCTCCTCATGTCAGAGTCTATGCGCCTGACCTGCCCGGCTTCGGCTTGAGCGAGAAACCCCGCCGAACGCTCACGGTGCGCGAGCTCGCGGACGCACTGGCGACCTGGATGCATGCGGTCGGGGTGGAGCGCGCGGCCTTTGTCGGCAATTCCCTGGGCTGCGAGGTGTTGGTCGAACTGGCGCTCCTTCATCCGCAGCTCGTCGAACGCCTTGTGCTGCAGGGTCCCACGCCGGACCCGGAGGCACGTGGCCTCGTCCGGCAGGCTGTCGGTTTCATGGCCATCGCACCGTTCGAGCGCTGGTCGCTCGCCTGGGTGGCGCTCACCGACTATGCCCGCGGCGGGATCGGACGCTACATCCTGACCCTGCGCAGCATGGTCGACAATCACATCGCGGAGAAGGTCCGGCGGGTCTCACAGCCGACGCTCGTGGTCTGGGGCACGCGCGACTACATCGTCCCGCATGCCTTCGTTGCGAGCCTCGCCGGCTCCCTTCCTCGTGGCCGACTTGCCGTCATCCCGGGAGCGGCTCACGGGATCAACTACTCGCATCCGGAAGCGTTCACGGCGGTCCTCCTCCCGTTTCTCTTCGGTGACGCGGAGAAGCCCGTCGCACGAAGCCGAACCGCGGCGTTCAGCGTATCGTAGCGCGTCAGTGACGGTGGCCTGATCGACAGGTCCATCCTCGTGCACTCTGCTCGAACGCGGACTGCCAGAAGGCCATGAGGGGTGGACGACTTGGCAGGCCTGAGGACATCACGTTCGAAGACGGCAGTCTGTTCGGTCAAAGGACTGC
Source organism: Methylobacterium sp. Leaf99 (assembly GCF_001422375.1). GTDB lineage: Bacteria > Pseudomonadota > Alphaproteobacteria > Rhizobiales > Beijerinckiaceae > Methylobacterium. The sequence continues at coordinate 1,016,706 of NZ_LMMU01000001.1, forward strand.
ATCGGACGCGCCGTGTCTTACGGCCTGTGTCGCCTTCTCGACGCTCCTGAATACTAGAATCGCCTGTGTGTAAAACGCCATCGACCTCTGATTGCCGGTCGCGCGCTTGTGCCGTGACGTCCCGAGCGCTGAGGACCACTACCGACACTTCGGCGCAACCTGGTAATACCCTCAAGCGGTCGAGGAACGAGAACCCGTCCATCATCGGCATAGTGAGATCGAGGAGCACGAGACGCGGCACGCCGAGCCAGACCTGATTTAATGCCTCACGAATGTCGCTCACCTCCCGGACGCTCCAGCCGTTGTGTTCCAGGGCTGTTCGTAGGCGGTGCCGCATGTCTTTCGAATGTCGTCCACGGCCGGTCGCGACGCCTGGCGTTGGTCCGGAGGCAACCGGGTCCAGTCTCATGCCATTGGTGAAGAAAAACGGCCGGTCTTGCCGTTTTATCCCAGTAGGATTGCGTGTTTTAAATTTAATTTTTCCGTTTTTGCTCAACTGCTAGAACCTAAACCTCCTTTTGTAAGAAAGATGTGTGATTGTTTTACATCGTCGCGAGACAAAGGCATGAAGTCGTTCTCCGAACGTAGAACTAATTTTTGACTCCGTGCGTGCTCAAGGTAATCGTCCACCCTGCTCGCCATGCGTGCGAGCGTTCGGCCAGTCAAAAATACAAAAATCTGGGGGATTCGATGTCGGGGCAAGGTCAGGTGCTGCGTCGCTCGCTGATGGCGAGCGTTCCAGTCTGGAGCATGTTGATCGTCGAGGCGTCGGCGGCGTGCCAGCCGGCCGCACCCGCGAGTGGGCAGACCGTCACCTGCACCGATGCCCAGCCGACGGGCTTCATCGCCCCGGCAGCCGCCACCGGTCTCACGGTCAACATCCAGCCGGGCGCCACCGTCGGTTCGCAGCAGACCGCCACCGGCACGAACCCGAGCTTCACCAACGTGCGGGTGAACGGCACGAGCGTCGTCAACAACGCCGGCACCATCAGCAACACCGCGCCGCTGAACCGCGACAATTTCGGCGTGAACCTCGCGGGTGACCGCTCGACCCTGAACAACACCGGCACGATCCTCCTCACAGCGCCGGCCGGCAACACCACGACGCGGGTCTACGGAGCCTATTCGAGTGCTCCGGCCGGCTCGCAGTACGAGAACACCACCGTCACCAATGGCGGCGTCATCGCAGTGACGCAGAACGGCAACGGAATCGCCCGGGGCATCTATTCCGGCGAGAACACCACCCTGTTTACGCTCAACAACACCGGCCTGATCTCGGCCACCCGCGGTATCTCCGCCACGGCGACGACAGCCGTCGTCGCGGGCGTCGATTCCGACGACGACACCGACCGCCTCGTGGTCAACAACGCCGCCGGCGGCCGGATCACCGCCACGGGCCTCAACACCCGCGCGGTGTCGGGCCGCGCCGCCCAGTACGAGATCAACAACAGCGGCACCCTCACCAACACCACCGCCAATGAGGCCGCCATCGCGACCTTCGCGGTGAATGCCGGCAATGCCGGCGACGCCACCACTGTCCGCGCCTACAACACCGTCATCACCAACACGGCCACCGGCGTCATCAACGGCGATGTCCGCAACTTCGACCAGGATCTCCAGACCGCCGCGACGGTGGTGAACCTGCGCCGCACCGGCACCCTCACCAACGTCGGCACCATCAACGGCAACGTCGCCTTCGGCGGCGGCAACCAGACCGTGAACAACACCGGCCGCATCACCGGCGGCCTGTCGTTCCTCGACGTCGCCGCCACCGTGAACACGGTGAACCTCGGCACGGGCTCCAGCATCGGCGGCAACATCACCGCGCAGGGCCTCGGCACCAACACCCTGAACCTGTCGGGCACCGGCACCCTCACCGGCACGGTCGCGGGCTTCACCAGCCTGACCCAGACCGGCACCGGCAGCGCTTGGACCACGGCCGGCGGCTCCGTCCAGAACCTCTCGGGCAACCTCACGGTGGCGGGTGGAAACCTGACGCTGGGTGCGGGCTCGACGCAGAACGTCGCCGGCCTGATCCAGGTGACGGGTGCGGGCGCGCAGCTCACCGTCAACAACACCCTGACCAACAAGACCGTGAACCTGTCGGGCTCCAATACCAGCCTCGTCAACAACGGCACCCTCGTGGGTACCGGTGCCGCAGGCCGCGCCAACACCGCCGCCACCCGGGTCTACGGCGTGCTGACGAACTCCACCGGCGCCGACTTCGCCAACGTCGCGGTGACCAACAACGGCACCATCGCGGTGACGGAGAACGGGATCGGCATCTCGCGCGGCATCTACGCCGGCGAGAACATCGCCTCCATGGCGATCACCAACGCCGGCACCATTTCGGCGACCCGCACCGGCACCGGCACGGCGGCCGTCGCGGCCATCGATTCCGACGACGATGTCGCGGCGCTGAGCGTCACCAACCGCGCCGGCGCCACGATCAGCGGCACCGGCACCGGGGTCCGCGCCATCCAGGGCCGGGCCCAGGCCTTCACCATCGCCAATGCGGGAGCGATCACCGGCCCGGCGGGCGGACAGGCCATCGTCGTCTACGGCGCCGGCAATGGGTTCCTCACCAACGCCGCCACGGGTGTCATCACCGGCGACGTGCGCTTCACCGATGCCGACCCGCAAGTGGCCACCACGGCCAACCGCCGCAACAGCACCACGACGAATGCCGGCCGCATCGCCGGCAGCATCCAGTACGGCATGGGCAACCACACCCTGACCAACACCGGCACCATCACGGGCAACATCACCTATGTGGATGTCGCGGCGAGCCGGAACGTCGTCAACCTCGGCACCGGCTCGACCATCGGCGGCAACATCAGCGCGCAGGGCCTCGGCATCAACGCCCTGAACCTCTCGGGCACCGGCACGCTCACCAGCAACGTCGCCGGGTTCACCACCCTGCGCCAAGCCGACGGCGCCTGGACCCTGGCCTCGGGCTCGACGCAGAACTTCTCCGGCGGAGCCACCGTGGCGGGCGGCGTCCTCACGGTGAACGCCACCCTCAACGCCAACACCGGCGTGGGTTCGGCGGGCACCCTCGCGGGCACCGGCCGCATCGGCGGCACCCTGACCAACGCCGGCATCGTCGCCCCCGGCTCCGCCGCCGCACCCTACGGCACCCTAACCGTGACGAACTTCGTCCAGCAGGCCGGCGGCACGCTCCAGAGCGCGCTCGGCGCCGACGGACAGGCCTCGCGCCTCGTCGCCACCGGCACCGCCACCCTCGCCGGCACCGCCAGCGTCACCGCGGCGGCGGGTACCTACCTGCCCAACGCCCGCTACACGGTGCTCACCGCCGCCGGCGGCGTGCGGGGTAATTTCGCCAGCGTCACCGACAACGGCGCGCTGCCCTTCCTGATCCGCGCGATCGCCTCCACGGACGCCAACAACGCCTACGTGACCCTGGCCCAGCAGAGCTTCGGTCTCGTGGCGCAGACGGCGAACCAGGCCAACGTCGCCCGGGGCCTCGATGCGGCCCTCGCCAACAACCCGCAGGCGCTCCTCGTCATCGACAACCAGAGCAACGCCGGCATCGCTGCCACCCTCGACCGGGTCTCCGGCCAGGGCTACGCGTCGCTGGCCGATCCGCAGCTCCGCTCGGGTCGCGCCTTCGGCAGCCAGCTCCTGTCGCGGGCCTACGCCGCGACCACCGAGGCCGGCCCGACGGGCTTCACCCTGCCGCCGACGGTCTACGCCGCCGACATGCCGAACCGCGCCCCCGTGCCCGCCCCCCGCTTCGTCGAGACCAGCCGCGGCTACGGCCTCTGGGCCACGGGCTACGGCCAGTTCGGCTCCGTCGATTCCACCGCCAACGCGGCGGGCCGCTCCGAGACCGTCGCCGGCATGGCGGGCGGCATCGACTTCCACCCGCAGGTGGGCACGGTGCTCGGCATCGCGGCGGGCTACGGCTCCGTCGACGTGAGCCTCAACCGCACCGGTGAGCGGGCGCATACGGACAACGCCCAGGTCGGCGTCTACGGCGGCTTCTCCAGCGGCGCCCTCTACGCCAACGCCACCGTGGGCTACGCCCACACGGAGGGCCGCGTGAACCGTTCGCTCGGCTTGGCGCAGATCCAGGCCGGCGGCGCGCAGGGCAAGGTCAGCGGAGACCAGTTCATCTCCGCGGGCGAGCTCGGCTACCGCTTCGCCGTCGCCCCCACGACGGTGCTGTCGCCCTTCGTCGGGTTCCAGGTGAACACCTTCGATCAGGACCGGGTGCAGGAGGGCAGCGTCGGTCCCCTCAGCCTCACCATCGCCGCCAAGGACTTCCTCTCGGCCCGCACCCTCGTGGGCGGCCGCCTGGAAACGGCGACGACGGTGCTCGACGGGCGGCCGGTCTCGTTCTGGGTCAAGGCGGCCTACGTCCACGACTTCGCCGACGTGAGCCGCACCATCGGGGCGTCCTTCACCCTGGTGCCGACGGTGCCGTTCGCCGTCTCCGGCCGCCGGCTCGCCCGCGATCGGGCGCTGGTCGGCCTCGGCGTGAGCACGGAGCTGGCCCCGGGGCTCGCCGGCTTCCTCGGCTACGACGCCGAGCTCGCCTCCTCCGACACGATCCAGGCGGTGCGCGGCGGAGTTCGCTACACCTTCTGATCCGAACGGACCGCACGACGGGGGGCCGGCTCGGACATGAGCCGGCCCCTTTTTGCTTTTTTGGAACGGGATGACGCGATGCCGTGGAAGGCCCGATGGCGGTGGCTCCGCAGGGGCGTGTCTCCCGATGTCACCGTCGTGCTGACCTCGTGCGGGCGCCACGACCTTCTCGAACGCACCCTGGCGAGCTTTGGCGCCTGGAACACCGATCCAGGCGTGGCCGAGATCCTCGTCGTCGAGGACGGTCCCGGCGACCCCTCGGCGATCTGCGCCCGTCACGGCGCACGCCTGCTCCGACTCGGCGGGTCCAGGGGGCAGATCGCCGCCATCGAGGCCGGCTACGCGCAGGTTCGGACGCCCTACATCTTCCACCTCGAGGACGATTGGGAATTCCATCGCGGCGGCTTCATCGAGCGCAGCCGTGCCTTGCTCGCCGCCGATCCTTCGACGATCTGCGTCTGGCTGCGGGCCTGGGACGACACCAACGGCCACCCCCTGCACTTCACGTCCGCCGCCGGCGATTTCGGCGTGCTCGCCTTCGGCTACCGGGGCAAGTGGCACGGGTTCACCTTCAACCCGGGGCTCCGCCGCCTGTCGGACTATGCCGCGATCGGCAGCTTCGGCCACATCCTCGCGAGCCCGCTCAAGCACGAAGGCCAGATCTCGCAGCACTACCACGCCCTCGGCTACCGGGCGGTGATCCTGGACCGGGGCGGCTACGTCCGCCACATCGGCTGGGACCGGCGTATCCCGCAGGGACCGGTGGATCCCACGCCCGCCTGATCCCGGGATACCGAAGGGCAAGCCCTTTGGCGGGTGTCGGGCAGAGCCCGACTTGCTTTTCGGCGCCGGACGCAAATCCCTTCAGGACGGCTGTCCCTGGGCCATCAGGGCCAGCACGCGGGCCGCCGCCTCGTCCGGGGTGAGGTAGGTGGTGTCGATGAGCGGCACGTCGAGTTCGGCCGCCAGGCGCCGGTAGGTGTCGATCCGGTCCTCCGGCATCTGCGCCTCGGCATCGATGCCGCGCGCGGCGAGCCGCGCCAGGGTGGTGGGGCGGTCGGCCCAGGTCATCACGCTGAACGGGCGCGGGTTCCAGCCGGCCCGGTACGCGCTCGACAACAGCTGAGAGGCGGTGAACCAGTGCCGGTCGAACACCACCGGCCCCGGGGGGGCCTCGGCCAGCGCCAGGGCGACGGCGTCGTGGGCGACGTCGTCGGCGCGGGCATGCTGGCCGAGGCGGGCGAGATGCACCATCAGGGCGCCGATCCGGCCCGCGAACGGATCGAGCACCGTCGCGCCGAGCGCCGCCGCCACGTGGCGGGCCACCGCCGACTTGCCCGACCCGTCGAGGCCGTCGACGGCGAGCACGATGCGCCCGGCTTGGGTCCCCTTCTCCTGCGCCCGCGTCAGCGTGGAGGGGTAGATCCGGCCCTCGCGCCGGCCGTGTTCGAGGTAGTGCAGGACGCCCTGCCAGGGAGCGGTGAACAGGGCGGCGAGGTCGGGATGCAGGCGCAGGTAGCCGAGCGCGTCGAAATCCCGGGGGAGGGGACCGTCGAGGGACACGAAATCGGCCATGCGCCGGGCCTCTTCCGGGGGCGTCGCGTCGGCGCGTCCCTGAAACCGGCGGGCCATGGTGTCGTCGTATCCGAGGATGCCCTCGGCGAGGGCCGCATCGCGGGCTTCGGCATCGAGCACGATGGAATCGTACTCGGCGCGCAGACCGCCCGCTTCCCAGGTGGCGTACCACCGGCGCCAATGGCCGCCGACGCTTCGGTCGAACTCGGTGTTGCGGGCATAGGCCGCCCCCCCCTGGATCACCTTGGCCTCGAACTGGGCGTAGGTCCGGATCGGGTAGTGGTAGATGGTCAGGCGCGGCTCGTCCGCTTGGCTCACCGGGCGGTCGTAGGTCGCCTCGTGGTTGCCCTGTCCGATGGCGACGAACCCGTCCGCCCGGCACACCGCCTTGGCGCTGACCGTGCGGATGAGCTTCGAGCGGCTGCGGTCCGCCACGGGGGCCAGCACCGCGAGGGTCCCGTCGGCGAGCACGTCGCCACCGCGGCCCGCTTGCGGCGGGATGCCCTCTTGCGGTGGGATGCCCTCTTGCGGCGGGATCATGTTGCGGCGCCGGACCATGAGCACGTCGGCTTCGGCCTGCGCCAGCACGGCTTTCAGGTTGCCACCCTCCGCGTGCCAGAACTCGTCGGCGTCGCTGTTGATGATCCAGTCGGCCTTCAGGAGGTCGCGGGCGAGGCGCGCCATGCGGGTGACCCAGGCGTATTGCCGGTAATCCTGATCCTCCTCGACGAGGAGGCAGACCCGGCCCGTGGGCACGAACCGGGCGACCACGTCGAGGGTCCCGTCCGTGGAGCCGTTGTCGGTGACGATGATGTAATCCACCCCTTGGGCGAGGTGGTAGGTGAGGAAGTCAGCGATGATGTCGATCTCGTTGCGGATCAGCAGCGTCATCACCAGCCGCATCGCAGGTGTTCTCCCGGTCTCACGCGACATGGATCGCGATCGCATCGCGCATGAGGGCGCCGTAGGCGGCGTTGGCGTGGGTGACGTCCTCGGCCCAGTAATCCGGGTGGAGGCAACCGTCGGTGTCGGTGCAGGCCCCTGGCGCCGGCACGAAGGGATGACCGAAGCGTTCCGCCACCCCACGCAGCACGTTCTGCTCCACCTGCCACAGCTTGAGCCGCACGGTGGCCGGCGTGAGGGTGAGCGCCTGCGGATCGAGGCCGTGAGCCGCCGCGAGCTTGGCGCCGTAGGCGCCGATGCCCATGAGGTCGGCGAGGCGTCGCGCGTCGGCCTTCGGCGGCGGCGCGCCGACGAGGACGACGCCGGCGGGGTCGTGGGCGGCGAGCCGTTCCAGGAAGGCGGCGAGTCCCGCCTCGGTCTCGGCGAAGCGCGCACGCACGGCCCGCTCGGGCACCAGGACCCTGTCGTCGCGCGGAGGCAGGTGCGGCAGTTCCGCGACCATGAGGTCGAAGGCCGGCTCGCCCTGGAGCAGGAACGCGTCGTTGTAGCGGTTGCCCTCCCAGGCGAGGGCGATGCGCCGGCCCGGCGCGAGCGCGCAGAGACGGTCCCAGTACACGGCCTGCTTCGGGCCGCCCGAGAGGCCGAGGAAGCGCCCATCCGGCGGCTCCAGGGGCAGGAGGTCGGGCGCCTGCGTCCGGTCGCCCCGCGCGACGCCCAACGCCTTGCGGTGCGAGTGCCCGGCGATGACGACGGCCCTCATGCCGCGCCCCGCCACGGCAGGAGGCCGCGCTCGGTCATCAGGGCGAGGACGCGTTCCGTCGCCTCCTCGGGGCTGGTGCGCGAGGTGTCGAGCAGGGGCACGTCGAGCTCAGCGGCGAGCCGCCGGTAGGTCTCCACCCGGTCCTGCGTCATCTCCAGGGCATCCCGGTCCTCGCCGCGCGCGATCATGCGGGCGACGGTGGTCTCGCGGTCGGCCCAGCACAGGAGGGTGAAGGGCCGGGGCTCCCAGCCGGGGCGGTACAGCGACGAGAGCAGCTGCGAGGCGGTGAACCAGTGCCGGTCGAACACGATGGGCACGCCCGCGGGCACCCGGTCCATGGCCATGGCCACGGCGGCGTGGGCGATGGAATCGGCGAGGGCGTGCTGGCCCGTGCGGGCCAGCCAGACCAGCAGCGGCCCGTTGCCATCGTAGGGGTGCAGCACGCAGCCGCCGATGGCCTCCGCCGTGAGCCGGGCGATGGTGGATTTGCCGGCGCCGTCCAGCCCGTCGAGCACGAGGGCGATGCGCCGCGCCTGCGCCACCTTGGTCTCGGCCCGCGTCACGTTCGAGGGGTAGAGCCGGCCCTCGCGGCGCCCGTGCTCCAGGTAGTGGAGCTGCCCCTGCCAGGGATGCGCGAACAGGGCCGCGAGGTCGGGGTGGAGGCCGATATAGGTGGCGCCGTCGAAATCCCCCGGCACTGGGCCGTGCTCGGCTTCCAGCGCCGAGATCCGGGCGGCGGTGTCGGGCTCGGGGGCATCGTGCAGCATGGCGGCGGTCTCGGGGCTCGGCGGCCGGAGTGGTGGGAGGGGTGGTTCGGGGAGCGCTTCGGCGGGGGGCGGGCGGGCGGCCATCTCCTCCTCGCACTCGGCCTCGGCGAGGAGTCGGGACACGTGGGCGGTGGGGGGCATCGTCGGCGGGGGCGCTTCGTTCGCCTCGCCCGGCGGTTCGCGGCCGCAGGCGGCGAGGAAGGCCCGCATCACAGCGCCGACGCCCTCCGGACTGACGCTGCGCCGGTCATCCGCGAAGAACGCGTCCGGAGCCTGCGGGCCGGTGACGATCTCGTAGGCGGGAAAGTAGATCACGTCGACCGAGCTGCGGGCGACGCTCTCGGCCGCCACCCGTAGGACCGCCTTCGCGTGGGTCGAGGCTTCCAGCACGTGGCGCCCGCCCATTGTCGCGACGAGGGGCACCGGCGACACCGTGAGGATCATTCGGACCCTTGGATTGAGGGTGCGCAGCTCCGTGACGAAGGCGCTGAGATCCTCCGTCACCTCGGCGCAGGAGAACTCAACGAAGCGGTGCCGGGCCGGATCGAAGCGCCCCGCCACGGTGCCGGGACAGGCGGGAAACACCGCCCCGTCGCGTGCGATCCACGCTTCTGTGAGCCCGAGGGTGACGATGAGAACGTCGGCCCCCGCGAAGGCTTCCCGCGTCAGCCGCAAGTGCTGGGCGGTAAGGGGCTCGAACTCCGCCTCGGTGCGGGCGGTGTAGCGTAGGCCCGGCCGATAGGGATCGACGACCCGGTCGGGCTCGCACCAGCGATCCTCGACCGGCGTGAACCGGCCGCAGGACCGGCGCAGGAGCTGGAGCAGTTGCCGGGCGGTGTAGACGTTGCCGTAGGCGGCGCTGTAGCGCCCGTAGCCCAAGGGTTCCGGGGCGATCCGCAGCCAATCGGCCAGACGCTCGGTGCGGAGGTAGCGCAGGCCGGCGCGCTCCAGGAACGGCACGAGGTTGGCGGCGAAGCAACTGCCCACGGACATGATGGCCGCGCCGTCCCGGATCAGCGGCCCGGCGCCCGGATCGGCGATGTCGCGGGGTGTCCTGTCCATGAAGGCGCGTGACCAGAACGCCCGGTCGGGCAAGGCGAGATAGGGATGGGTCATCGCTTGGCGCCGTCCCGGCGAGGTGCGAAACGGCCGAGGCCAGCGGCCAGCTTCGCGCGGATCGTGTCGCCGAAGGCCACCCTGTGCCGTACGAGCAACGCGCGGGATTCCACAAGGTCCCGCGCCAACCGGCCTCGCTCCCGGTCGAGGTCCGCCGCGTAGCGGATGACGCGGTCGGTCCTGCGGCGGGCTTCCTCCAGATCCTCGGTTACGGCGGCCACCCGGCGGTCGCCCTCTGCCCTGAGTGCCGTAGCCTCGGCGTGCAGGCGCGCGATCGCCTGGTCCGCCGCCTGATCCGCCTCGGCGCGGGGATCGGCAGGCGCGGTGCGGAGGACGAGCCGCGCGGCCGCGAGCCAGGCGCGGTCCCGACGGGTCTTGACCGCGCTCACGATCGTCTGGAACCGGTCCTCGCGCGCGAGCGCCGCGTCCAGGGTCGCCGGGTCGAGGGGCGTGCCCAGGCCTTCGGCCACGGCATGGACGAGGTCGAGGAGGGTCGGCACGATGCCGGGTCCGGGCGCACCGCAGGACGGGACGTCGGTGAACGCGTTGACGAGCCCCCGCACCAGCAAATGGCCGAAGTCGAGGGCATCGATCTCCCATTCCGCGTCGATGAAGACGGGAAAGCCGTTCCGGTGCATGAGATTGCGCGGGATCGCGTCGATGGCGCCGCCGGGAAGCGGCGTATCGGGCGTCAGGGACCCGCCATCCATGTAAAGCGCGCGCACGGCATCCCGCCAGACCGCCGCCCAAGCCACGATTTCGGCCAATGTCCAGCCGTCCCGGGCGAGCAACGCGTGCAACCCCACCTGCCACGGCGCTCCGGGGACGAAGGCCTCGTCCGGAAACCGGTTGACCACGCCGTCCACGGCGCGCGGCAGGTCGGGATGGAGCGGCGTGCGCGTCACGCGGATCGCGTCCGTCTCTCGCACGAAGCCGACGACCTTGTCGAAGGCCGGCCGGCGGCGATGGCCGAAATGCAGGGCGAGGCGCGGGTCCGGCGGGAGGGCGGCCGCCGAGGCCGCCACGGCAAAGGCGGGGGCGAGGTCACCCACGAGGCCAGCTCGGGATACGCCCGCCCAGGCGCGCGGGAGCGAGAACCGGCCCTCGCCGGGGCCGTCCGGATCGAACGCCGCCGCGGCGGCGGCGAGCACGCTCGGATCGAAGTCGTCGCCCACCACGAGTCCCCCCTCGGCGAGGAGGCTCAGGGCGAGGCGGTGATCGGGAAACGGAAACCACCAGGCCTGCTCACCGAGACCGAGGCAGGCGAGCCGGTCCCGCAGATCCCGGCGCGTGGGGAGCACGAAGCCGTCGGGCCGTGCCCGATCCTCGAGGCTGAACAGGCCGGGGGCGGACGCCGTTTCGGGGTGGCCCGCGAAGTGGCGCAGGCTCAGGGCGTTTTCGACCACCACGATCAACCGTCCGCCAGGGCGAAGGCTCGCGCAGGCCCAGGCCAGGACCTGCGTCAGGCGGTCGGCCCCCTGCTCGCCCTGAGTCATCCAGGCCGCGGCCGGCGGATCGGCCAGAACCACGGCGTCGAAGCGGGCCGCCTGCGGCGCCGCATCGTCCGCGACGGCCACGCTCCGCGCCGTGTCGCGCAGGGACGCGAGCAGGCTGTCGTTCGCGGCACCGGCGACGAGGACCGAGCCGGCGAGGAGCGGTCGGAAGGGATGGAGCACGCGCGGGTCCATCCCGCGGCGGACAGGACCGGCCTCCGGTGTGACGTCACCGGATTGTGCCTGCCTATCCTGTATCGTTTGCCTAATCGTCGCAAAAGACGTTGCCACTTGTTCCCTAGTCACGGCTTCTTTCGTGTTTGCATGGACAACCGATGGCTTCGGACTTATTATTCACAGCTTCACAAAGTCAAACCGTCAGGCGCCGGTGTACAGCTCGAGCTCCAAGATGATTTTTCGTACAGGCCGAGGGGTTGGTCGGCCCAAGGTGCTCGTAACGAGTACTTTTACTGACGCGCTGAATACAAATTCTTCGATACGCCCCTGCCTCGCGGAAGCTTTCGTCGAGATCCTCGGTGCGGACCGCGTCACCATGGTACCACTGGAGCTCGCACCGGCGGCGATCCGCCAGTTCCGTCCCGATCTCGTCGTCGCCGTCGGCAGTATCGTGCCTGATGCGTCTGATCTGCGCGGTCTTCGCCGCGCGGTCGACAGTATCGGAGCCGAGCTGGCCTACTGGCTGCACGATGATCCCTACGAGTTCGATTACTCGTTCAAGGCCGAGCTCACGGCGGACATCATCTTCTCGAACGATTCATGGGCCGTGCATCACTACCGGCACGGCAACGTCCACCACCTGCCCCTGGCCGCCTCGCGGGCCCGGCATTTTCGCGATCTCGTGCCCGTCGCCGGGCGAGAAACCGTGGTGTTCTTCTGCGGCGTCGCCTACCCCAACCGCGTCGCGCTGATCCGACGGGCGGATGCCGTGCTGTCGCGCCATCCCGTGGCGATCCTCGGCACCGACTGGCCCTCCGACATCCGCTGCGCCACCAACCGGCGCCTCACCCCGGCCGAGATGACCGACCACGCCGCCGACGCACGCCTGACCCTGAACATCGGCCGCGACCTCGACATTGCCAACCGCCGCTTCGCCCTGCCGCCAGCGACGCCCGGGCCGCGCACCTTCGAGGTCGCCCTGGCGGGCTCGGCACAGCTGTTCTTCGCCACGGGGCTGGAGATCTGCGACGCCTTCGAGCCGGGCCGTGAGATCCTGCTCGTCGACGGGGTCGCGGATATCGCCCGCGCCATCGAGCAGGCCCTGGACGATCCGGCCGCGATCCAGGCCATCGCCGCGCGGGCGCAAAACCGCGCCCTGCGCGAGCACACCTATACCGAGCGCGCCGCCCGGATCCTCGACCTGTGCCGCAGCACGATCGCCCTCGGCGGGCTGTCCGACGCTCCGGAGCGGCCACGCTTCGCCACCGCCCGGCGCTGACGACGAAATACGAACCCCATGGCCGATTTCTCCATCCTGCTCCTCGACACGGAGCCGGGCACGCACAACCATTACATCGTGCTCGCCATCGCCGATGCCCTGCGGCGGCATCCGCGGGTGGCGCGCGTGCACTTGGCCGGGCACGCCGACGCCCTGGCGACCTTCACAAGCGAGGGATTCGACACCCTGTTCGCCTTCGGCGGCGCGCGAAAGCACGCCCCCGTGCTCGGGCGCCTCGCCGCCCTGGCCCGGCTCAGCATCCTCTGGACCACGGAAGATCCCTACGAACTCACCGACAATGTCCGCTGCTCCACGGGCTTCGATCTCGTCTTCACCAATGACAAGGCCAGCGTCGCGGCCTACGGGGGCCGGGCGCGGCACCTGCCGCTCGCCGCGGCGAGCCTCTTCCAGGACCTTCCCGTGCTCGACCACGACCGGGACTATCTCTACGATCTGCTGTTCATTGGCACGGCGTGGCCGAACCGCGTCGAGAGCCTCAACGCTATCCTCGGGCACCTGCCGCGCGACCTCAAAGTCAAGCTCGCCCTGCCGTGGAACACCTATATCGGGCCCCCGGCTCTTCGTGATCCGGGGCTCGTCACCGACTGGCGCTGCGGCAACCGCGACTTCGCCCGTCTGGCCAACCGCAGCCGCGTTGTTCTCACCCTGCCGCGGGTGTTCTCGGCTTCCGATGCCTCCCAGGCCCAGGGCTCGACGCCGCCGCCCCGCCTGTTCGAAACGGCTCTGGCCGGCGGGTTCCAGGTCGTCGTTTCGCCCCAGCCTGAGATTCGAGACTATTATGAGCCGGAGTCCGAGATCGCCGTGTGCGCGGACGACGCGGTGGGGGCGCGTACCATCGCCGAGATGTTGAGCCGCCCCGAGGCGCGGATTGCCGCCGCTCGCGCCGCCCGGACCCGCACCCAGGCCGAACACCTCTATGACCACCGCGTCGCCGAGATCCTCAGGGCGGCCGCCAGCCTTCACCGGCGGCTCGTGCCCGTCCGGCGCCCGGCGAAACGCACGGTGCTGATGCTGAGCCACAACCGAACTGGATACCGAAGTGGCGGTGGCGTCGAGATCTACCAGGAGGCGCTGGTTGGCTTGGCGCCCGACTACGAGATTCTGTTCCTGTTTCCTGTCATCCAAGACGGGCGGTTGTCCCTACGCCTCGAAGGGCGAGGCGTCGACGAGACGACGGCATGCGGCGAGATCGGACTTCCGAAACTCACCGATCCCCATATTGAGAGCGTCTTCGAGCGCATCCTGTTCGAGCAACGGGTGGACCTCGTCCACATACACCACTTGCTCCACCTACCCCTCAGCCTGCCGCTGATCGCGCGTGCCTGCGGCGTACCGGTAGTCTACCATCTCCACGATCATTACCTCATCTGCGAGCGCTGGTTGTTGCTCGACCATGCCGGCCGCTTCTGCGATGTGGTGGCGCGCGGGCGCGACCAGTGCGACGCTTGCCTCATCGCCGCCAGCAACTTCCCGCCGGGTGCAAAGGCGCGCCGCGACGGGTTCGTCTCCCTCGTGGTGCGGGGCGTTGATGCCTTCGTCACCAGCACGACGGGCACGGGGGCGTATCTGCGGGCGTTCTATCCGGAGATCCCGGTCGACCGCATCGTTGAGATCGCGATGCTGGTCCCGGTCGAAGCCGGCCCCAGCGGAATCACGCCCGCCACGCAGACGCCGCGGCTCGAACGCGATGACGGCCCCCAGCTCACCGTCGCCATGCTCGGCAATTTCGCCGGGCACAAAGGTGGCAGCGACATCATCGAACTCATGCGGATCTGCGAGGATTACCGTATCCACTTCAAAGTGTTCGGCCGGATCGACGAGCACCATGCCGGGCGCCTGCGCGGACTCTCGCCCAACCGGGTCACCCTCATGGGTGCCTACGAGCCGCACGCCATCCACGCCCTGCTGGCGGGCTGTGACGTCTCCCTCCACCTTTCGACCTGGCCCGAGACCTACGTCATTGCCCTAACGGAAGCGTGGCAGGCCGGACTTGTGCCCGTGGCCACCGCCATGGGGGCGCTAGGCGAGCGGGTGACCGATGGTGTCGACGGCTTCCTCGTGCCGCCCCACGATCCCGGCACGGTGCGGAGCCGCCTTCTCGATCTCTACTTCGATCCGGAGCGACTGGCACGGATGCGCACGGCAGTGGCGGCCAAGCGCTTCATCACCGTGGCGGGCCATCTTGATGCAGTGCGGAGCCTCTATGAACGGCTCATGGCCGCCCACCCATGCCCGCACGACCGGGTTCCGGATCGTCTGCGCGTCACCTGCGACTTGACCCTGGCCGAACTTGGCCTGCGGGTGAACGCGCCGTCCTGGGTCCTGCGCGACATCCACTGGGACGGGACCGATGCCGGCGCTCTCGGCGCGGCCTCGCACACCCGGCCGGCGGCCCCTCTCCTCGACACCCTACTCGAACCGGACCGAACCCTATCAACGACGGTCCTGCCCGTGACCCACACGACCTTGGCCTTCGCCCGCGACGGCCTGCGCCTTGACGACCGGGAGATCGCACACCCGAGCGGGCACGACCTCGTCCTGCGCCATCTCTCGGTGAAGGGCTGGCTGCACCGCCTCGACACCCCGGCAGCCGAGCGGACCTACCTGCGGTTCACGGGAGCGGCGCGCACGGCCTACGCCGTCCTGCAGAGGGAGGAACGGCCGGACGTGGCCGACAGCCTCGGTGACCCAGGGGCGGTTCGTGCAGGATTCTCAGGGCTCGTTGATGTCGCCGGCCTCGCCCCCGGCCCGCACGCCGTCGACCTCGTCCAGGCCGGGTGCAACGGCCTCCTCGTGGCCCAAGGCCTGTTCCAGATCGTCGCCGCCGGCGAGACGGGCGGGACCCTCGTCCGGTTCGCCCGCGAGGCGAGTCCGACTTCGGCCGTCCTCGGCCCAGGATTTCGCGACCTCCGGCAGAATTTGCCCGATGCAGGCGGCGTTCTGTTAGCGACGCCGGACGACCTGTGGACTTTCGCGGCGCGGATCGAAAGCGAAGATGCGCCCGACGCCATGCCGTGCCTCCGGCTCGAACGGGAGGACGGAACCGCATGGCGGGCGCCCATCGCCCCAGCGCCGGCGGCGGACGGCACTTTCCGCCTCGTCGCCGCCCTGACCGGCCTGGATCCGGGCCGATACGCCATAGCTGTGTCGACGGGCGGCCGGGTGCATCGCGCTGCCGTTCCCCTCTACATCGAGATCGTCGCGGGTCCGGGCCGCTATCGCCATGACCGCGCTGTGCCGCCCGCCTTTCGCCGCCACTTCATCAAGCAACTTAAGCGAACGCCAACCATCGAACGCGCCGTACGGGCGACTACGGCCGAGTTTGGCGGACTCGTGGAATGCCGCGGGTGGGCCTTCGCGCGGGGGCTCGGCGACGTCCTGTGCACCTTCGCCCTTTGGGACGACACCATGGGCCGGCCTCAGGCCTGTATCTCGGCGCGCCTCGCCCGCCCGGACATCGCAGCCCACCTTGGAACGCCTCAAGCCCTCTACGGCGGCTTCGAATTCGGGGTTCCCGGCAGCGCCCTCCAGGCCGGCCGCGTCCGTGTCTTCCAGTGCTACCGCCGCCGCACCGTGCAATTCATGGGCTTCAATACCGCATTGCAACGCGTCCTCAGCTAGCGGCTTCCAGGAAGTAGCCTGCTACGCAGCGAGGACTTTGATCACCACCCGATTAGTCGGCGTGGCGGTGAAGGTGCCCGTCAACGGACCAAGTGCAATGCACGAGGGGTTATGGCCGGCCGGAAACACCTGGAAAGACGGATCGCTCACTCCAGTTGACGATGACCATGGCGCCGGCCGCTGCGACCGCGAGGTTCAGGGCGAGCAACCCGCGCAGGCGCGGCGTCGCGAGGTAGATCCGAAGGCCGCGCGTCGTCCGGTCGTAGATGCCGCCTTGCCGGTCGGATCGGGTGGCGGTCGGCAAGGTCACGGACACCACCAATGCCGCCGAGCACAGGAAGCCGACGACCGTACCGCCGAACAGCGCGTTGTAGGGCACGACCGTCGGGAGAAGGACCGCCAGCGTCGGGCTGAGCAATTTCTCCAGGTCGTTGGCGAGGCGCGAGAGCGAAAGGGCGTGGGTGTAGTCGCGTTCGTCCGGTAGGATGTCCGGAATGGTGGCCTGGAAGGCCGGGGTGAACGCCGCCGAAGCTGATTGCAGGAGGAAGATCAGGGCGTAGACCTGCCAGACCTGATCGACGACGGGCAGCGTCAAAGCGATAGCGGCGCGGACGAGGTCCGTGCCCACCAGGAATGCGCGTCGTGGCAACCGACCCGTGAAGGCCTGGGCCACTGGGGCGACGAGGACGTAGGCCACCATCTTGATGGCCAGCGCCGTGCCCAAGACCGTGCCTGCGCGATCACCCGCGTCCGGAATGCCAGAAGCCCGAGGGCGACCGTGAGCAGGCCCGTGCCGATCAAGGCGATAACCTGGGCCGCGAACAGATGGCGATAGGTGCGATGGTCGAGGACGCTCGGCATCGGATCCTTAAAGGTACTTCGCCAGGGCCTTGAACTCGGCCAAGGCCTCGGTTGCCCCCTTGGCGCCGTTTTCCATCCCGTGCCCGAGGCAGTGCTCTATGTGGTCCTGGATCAGGACGCGCTTGGCGTTGGTGATTGCGCTCTCGACAGCATGGAGTTGCTGGGCGAGGTCCACGCAGGCTCGCCCTTCCTCGATCATGGCAATGACACCGGCGAGATGACCGTAGGCACGCTTCAGGCGCTTGACGATGTCGGGGTGGGAGGCGTGTTCCATGTCAGTGTCCTATCCCCCTGGAGGGGATGGGGGCAATGCGGGATCTCGGCTATTCCGTACCCCGTGGGGAGTGGAGGTCTTAACGACCTTGCCTCGGCTAGCCCCCGGCGCGTCGCCATAGTCGCCACCATGGCGATGCGCAGGCGTCGGAGGATGCATGGTTCAAGCGAACGACCTTATCACGCCCGAGATGCTGGCACGCCTGCGAGAGGTCGCGAACACTCTCGTCGACAGGGCGCAGGCACGCTTCCGCGAGACGGTGGTGCCGATCTATGGCAGCAAGGAGAATGGTCGGCCGGTCCACATCAGTTCGGCCGTCCTGCTCGACCTGAGGGGCCATAAGGCCCTGCTGACGGCAGCGCACGTGATCGACGAGAGTCAATCTACGACGCTCTAGCTTGGCGTCGGGGATGGCCTTGAGAAGCTCGAAGGCGGGTTCTCGGCGACCGCAGCGCCTCATGGCCGCGCCCGGGATCACTACGACTTCGCCTTCCATTTCCCGGCGGAAGACCTCGTCGCCAAGGTGAGGGGCCGCTTCGTCGGAATGGATGAGATGTCGATATCCGCGCGGACGGAACGAGGTCGCTACTACTCGGCGCTTGGCTGCCCCAACTCGAAGAACCGAACGTACAACCCCGAGAAGCGGTCGGTGAAGGCGCGGCTCTTCACATACAGCGACATCCACAAGGTCGATCCCGAGATCGCCGCGAAGCTTCCAGGCGACGGCGACCATCACATCTTCATGACATACGCCAAGCGCTCGCGCGACGACGAGGGCAATGTCGTCAACTCCACCGCGCCCAAGGGGATGAGCGGCGGGGCCGTCGTGGATGCCGGGCGTCCGGTCGACCTGAACGTGTTCTTCGGCGGCGAGATACCCGTGCCGATGCTTGCCGGTGTCGTGATCGAGTTGAAAAGGAAGAGGGTGCTGCTCGGCGTCCGGATGGAGGTGATCCTGCCGGAGCTTCTTGCGGCGCTTCCGAAGGTCTAAGCGACCTGAGACCCCTGATCACGTCGCCGCACGATCAGCTATCGGACCGCCGCAGTGGGCCAGGCATCCTTCGCTCCGTCGCCAATGGCTTTCCACAGGCAATTTTTGCGGGGACAAATCGAGGACAAATGCATTTTTGTTACAACCGAAAACCCAGTCAAAACAATCAGTTATGAGGGGTTGTCGTAAATGGCGGAGACGGAGGGATTCGAACCCTCGATACCCCTTTCGGGGTATGCTCATTTAGCAAACGAGTGCCTTCAGCCGCTCGGCCACGTCTCCGCAGGCCGTCGATCTAGAATTTCGCATCGGGGCGGTCAAGCCGCGATTCGGGGTTGGCGCGAGAATCCGCGCGGCGGCGCTCGTAGTGCTTGGCCACGCGCAGGTGGCGGGAGATGGCGTAGTTCATGGCCGTGAGGAAGCCGTAGGTGCCGCGCACGAAGTGGCGGCGGCCGAGATAGGCCTTGAGGAAGTTGCCCGGCAGCTCGACGAACAGGCGCCAGGTCGGGATCGCGACGCCGCGGGCGGCGAGATCGTCGGCCTGCTGGTCGGAGTAGCGGTTGAGCTTGTCGAGCTGGTCGCCCAGCGAGCGCACGGAGAAGTGGTGGATCACGCCCCGCAGGGTGCCGATGGCGGCGCCGGGGGCGAGGTCGACCCGGTCGTGGACCGGGGACGGGGAGTAGCGGCCGCGATCCTTGCGGTAGAGCCGCACGGGCGTCAGGCGGTACGCCCACGGATGCGGGCGGCCCTCGCCGGGAAAGATTTCCGCGATGGCGATGCGGTAGGCCGGTCGCGCCGGCTCGCCCCGGGCGAAGGCGGCTCGGATGGCGGCGGCGAGATCCGCCGGCACCACCTCGTCGGCGTCGACGTTGAGGAGCCAGACGTGGCGGCACTGGTCTTCGGCGAAGCGCTTCTGCGGGCCGTAGCCGGGCCAGTCGTTGTGGATCACCCGGGCCCCCAGGGACGCGGCGAGCGCCTGGGTGCCGTCGGTGGAGCCGGAATCCACCACCACGAGGTCGTCGGTCAGATCGCGCACCGCCCGGATTGTCGCCCCGATGCGGTCGGCCTCGTTCCGGGCGATGATGAAGACGGAGAGGGGGAGGCACGTCACGGCGGGAGATGTCATCGCGGGGCGGAATTCCTTGGCCTGCCCCCCGCTCTATCGGGCGCCCTCCCCCGCCACAACCGTCACGCCTGCCCGGTCACGGCTGCCCGAGCCGCCGGCGCCTGCCCGAGCCGCCGGCGCTGGACCTTGCCGTTGGGGGTGCGCGGCAGGGCGTCGAGGAAGCGGATCTCGCGCGGGCACTTGTAGGCGGCGAGATGCTGCCGGCAGAAGGCCAGGAGGGCGTCGGCGCTCGGTGCCGCCCCGGCCCGCGCCACCACGAAGGCGGCGATGACCGAGAGGTCGGCCCGGACGGCGAGTTCGGCGACCCCGACCTCGGCCACATCCGGATGGCGGGCGAGCACCGCCTCGACCTCCCCCGGCGAGACCCGGTAGCCCAGCGCGTTCATGAGGTCGTCGTTGCGGCCGTGGAACCGGAGGGTGCCGTCGGCATCGAGGCTCGCGAGGTCGCCGCCGGTGAACCAGTCGCCCCGGGTGACCGCCGCGTCCTCGTCGGGCCGGTTCCAGTAGCCGAGCATCAGGCCGGGCTCGGAGCGGTGGACGGCGAGCAGGCCGGTCTCGCCCGGCGGCAGCGGCTCGGGCGGTCCCTCCGTGGGCAGGATGGCGACGCGGCGCCCGGGCTGGGGCCGGCCGGGCGAGCCGGGGCGCACGGGGATCGTCGGCCCGCTCGAGACGTAGGTCGAGATCTCGCTCATGCCGAGGGCCTCGTAGAGGGGTTTTCCCGTGGCGGATTCCCAGGCGGCCAGGAGCTCGGCCGGCAGGGCCTCGCCGGCCGTCACCCCGTGGCGCAGGCGGGTGAGGTCGTGGGCGGCGAGATCCCCGTATTTGAGGATCTGGCGGTAGAGGCTCGGCACGGCGGCGAAGATCGTGGCGCCGTGGCGGGCGATGAGGGCGGGCCACAGGGCCGGGTCGCGTGGGCCGTCGTACAGCACGGCGGTGGCGCCGCAGGCCCACGGATCGGTGACGCCGACGCCCAGGGTGTAGGTCCAGTTCAGGGTGCCGGCATGCAGCATCACGTCCGTGTCCGTGAGGCCGAGCCAGTGGGCATGCATGGGCCGGCGGCCGCGCACGGAGCGGTGGGCGTGGAGCACGCCCTTGGGCCGGCTCGTGGTGCCGGAGGTGTAGACCAGGATCGCCGGGTCCTCGGCGGCGGTGTCGGCATAGTCCGGCAGCGGGTCCCCGGCCTTCAGGGCGGCGATGTCGGCGGGGCGCAGGACCCGGCGGCCGGCCACGGTCTCCGGATCGAGGACCACGTCCGCGCCGGCGACGATGGCGGCGGCCCCGGAATCGTCCGCCAGGAAGGCGGCCTCGGCGGGGGTGAGCTGGGGCGAGGCCGGCAGGGCGACGAGGCCGGCGGCCAGGGACGCGAAATAGGTCAGGACGTAGTCGGCCTCGTGGCCGAGGCGGACCATCACCCGCGCGCCGGGTTCCAGGCCGAGGCCGAGGAGGCCGGCCGCGATGGCGCGCACGGCCCGGTCGGCCTCGGCGTAGGTGAGGGTCGCGGCGGCCCCGTCCGGGCCGGCCATGACGAGGGCGGCCTTGTCCGGCCGCAGGCGGGCGTTGCCGGCGAGGCAATGGGCGGCGGCGTTGAAACGGTCGGACACTGACCTCTCCCGGACGGATTTTTCGCGATCAGAGGCGCAAACGAGGGCGCGACACAAGGTGTTTCAGCCGAACCCGAGTTGGGCGCGGATGGCCGCCGGGTCGACGCCCTCCGCCCGGAGGTCGGCGAGGCTCCGCGAGCCGCGGGACTTCGCCAGCTTGGCGCCCGCGGCGTCGAGCAGGAGGGCGTGGTGGTGGTAGCGCGGCGGCGCCAGGCCCAGGAGGGCCTGGAGCAGGACGTGCAGGTCGGTGGCGGCGAGGAGATCGGCGCCGCGCACCACGTGGGTGACGCCCTCGGCGGCGTCGTCCGTCACCACGGCGAGGTGATAGCTCGCGGGCACGTCGCGCCGGGCGACGACGGTGTCGCCCCAGCGGGCCGGATCGGCGGCACGGAACCCCGTCGCCCCGTCCGGGTCGAAGGCTGAGAAGCTGTGCGGTCCGGGGGCCGCCGCCAGCGCGCGGTCCATGGCGAGGCGCCAGGTATGGGGCTCGCCCCGGGCCAGCCGCGCCGCGACGGCGGCGTCCGACAGGTGGCGGCACGGGCCGGGATAGAGCGGGGCGCCGTCGGGATCGCGCGGAACCGGTCCGTCGCCGGCGGCACGCCGCGCCGCAGCAGCGACCTCCGCGCGCGAGCAGAAGCACGGATAGGCCAGATCCCGCGCGGCGAGGTTTTCGAGTGCCGCCCGGTAGGTCTCCATGCGAGCGGACTGGCGCAGGGGCGCCGGGAAGCGCAGGCCGAGCCAGGCGAGGTCGGCCAGGAGGGCGTCGACGAGGTCCGGGCGCGAGCGGCCGGGATCGATGTCCTCGATGCGCAGCAGGAAACGCCCGCCCGCGGCGCGGGCGAGGCGGTCGTTGAGCAGGGCGGAATAGGCGTGGCCGAGGTGCAGGCGGCCGTTGGGGCTCGGGGCGAACCGAAACGTCGGCGCGGTCACGGCGCCCGGATCAGCCGCCGGTGCGGCGCAGGCAGCGGGTCTCGCCGGCCACGCAGGCGATGCCCGGCAGGGAACAGGTGGCGCCCGCGTCCCGGCGCTGGCAGACCCGGCAGCCGTCGCTCCACTCGGCGCAGGTGAGGTCGGCGGCCGGCGCCACGGCGGCGGGCCGGTGCGGGGCCGGCGCCAGGGTTCCGATGAGCACGGTGGCGAGGACGAGGGCGAGGATGCCGCCGAGGACGCGGCGGTCGGTGCGGGCGGACGCGGGGTCCGGTGTCGCGACGCTGCTGGGGGCGATGTCGTGGGGCGAGGAAGCGGCCATGGCGCCCGTGTTCGCGCGCCGGCCCGGACCTGTCAACGGCGGGCCGCCGCGCCCGCGCATTGCGACCGGTTCACGCCGCCGACCGGTGCTCCAGGAGGGCCGGCAGGGCGCGCAGGTTGAGGGGTTTGGGCAGGAAGCCGTCGAACCCCGCCGCGCGGGCGGCCCGCTCGTCGTCGCGGCCGGCATTGGCCGTCAGGGCCACGAGGTGGAGCGGCGGGCCGCCCCGGCTCGCCTCGAGGGCGCGGATGCGCCGGGCGGTCTCGAGGCCGTCGAGGCCGGGCATGCGGATGTCGATGAGGGCGAGGTCGAAGGCCCCGCCCTCGGCGAACAGCGCCAGGGCCGCCAGGCCATCCCGGGCCGGGACCACGGTGGCGCCGAGGCGCTCCAGGGCCTTGGTGGCGAGGAGGGCGTTGATGGGGTTGTCCTCCGCCAGGAGGACGCGGATTCCGCCCCGGGCGACGGCGGCCGGCGGCGGCGGCGCGATGGGCGCCGCGCCGTCGGGCGCCGCCGCGGGGAGCGCCGGTGCCACGAGCCGGTCGAACAGGGAGCGGGCGCGCACGGGCTTGATGAGGTAGCCGTCGAAGCCCGCCGCCCCGGGGGAGCCGAACCCGCGCCGGTCGAAGGGCGAGAGCAGGACGAGGCTGCAGCGCACGCCCCGGGCCTTGGCCGCCCGCGCCACGGCCCGCACGGCGGCGTCGCCGAGGGACCGGTCGGCGATGACCGCGTCGAACGGCGTCCCGGACAGGGCCGCCAGGCCCGCCGCCTCCGTGGCCACCACCACCGCCGAGGCGCCCGCCTCCGACAGGCGGCGGGCGAGGAACGGCGCCTGGAACGGCGAATCGGCCACGATCAGCACCGCCTGCCCGGCGAGGGACGGCGCTGGGCCGGCGGGGACGGAGGAGACCGGCTCCGAAGACACGGAGACCAGGGGCAGGAAAGCGGTGAAGCGGCTGCCACGGCCCACCATGGACTCCGCCGCGATCCGCCCGCCCATGCGGGCGACGAGGCGGCGGGTGATGGCGAGGCCGAGGCCGGTGCCCTCGTGGGGCCGGCTCGCGCTGCCGTCGCCCTGCTCGAATTCCTCGAACAGGATCGGGATGCGGTCCTGCGGGATGCCGGGCCCGGTGTCGCACACCGTGAGCGCGACCCCGTCGCCGTCGCGGGCGATCTCGAGTCCGACGCCCCCCGTCGCGGTGAACTTCACGGCGTTGCCCGCGAGGTTGACGAGGATCTGGCGCACCCGGTCGGCGTCGCCGATCACCCCGGCGGGCAGGTCCTCGGCGATGTCGAGGGCGATCTCGATGCCCTTGTCCTGGGCGCGCGGCGCCAGGAGCTCGACCACGCCCTCGGCCAGGGCCGCGAGATCGAACGGCGCGGCGGAGAGGTCAAGGCGGCCGGATTCGATCCGCGAAAAATCCAGAATGCCGTCGATGAGCGACAGCAGCGCCTTGCCGGAGGTCCGCACCGCCTCGACGTAGGTGCGCTGCTCCGGGTCGAGGCCGGTGTCTAGGACGAGGTCGGCCATGCCGAGGATGCCGTTGAGGGGCGTGCGGAACTCGTGGCTGACGGTGGCGAGGAAGCGCGACTTGGCGACGTTGGCGGCCTCGGCCCGGGTCAGGGCCTCGTCGAGGGAGCGGGCGGCCGCGATGCGCCCGGTGATGTCGGTGCCGGCGCGCAGCCATTGGCGGCCGCCATCGGGGCCGGAGACGGGCATCTCGATGAAGGAGAACCAGCGCGGCGGCCCGTCCACGGGCGACAGGCGCATCTCGACCCGCCGCACGCCGTCCGGGCCCTCCTCCGCGGCGCCGCGCTCTAAACAGGCGACGTCCACGGTGGAGCCCACGAGGGCGAAGGGCTCGGCGCCAACGAGGCGCCCGAACCCCGCATTGGCGAAGGTGATCCGCCCGCGGGCGTCGCGCTGGACGATGATCTCGGTGGTGGCCTCCACCAGGGCGCGGTAGCGCTCCTCGCTCTCGGAGATGCGCTGGATCCGGGCCTGGAGGGACTCGACCTCGGCGGCCTCCGCCGCCGGGAGGGCGCGCCGGCGCAGGACGACGAGGATTGCGGCGAGGGCAGCGGCGAGGACTGCGAGGATCAGCGCGAGGGCCTGGATGGTCATGCGTCTCTCCCCGGCGCGACGGGACGGGCCCGTCCGCGACAGGGGGGAGGATGCCAGCCGGGCTTGAACGCCGGCTTTCGAAAGGCGCTTAAGGATGTCTTGCGCCGGTCCGCGGACCCGGCGCGGACGGGCCGCGCTTCACGGGCCGGTCCCGATGGTGTAGGCGCGACGGCTCCATCCGAAAGCCCGACCGTCCCGCGCTCCGGGCCGGCCGCGAGAGCGCAAGCGTCCATGACCGAATCGAGCTCTGCCAACGGTACCGTCCAGACCCGCATCGCGGCGACCTTCGCCCGCTGCCGGGCGGAAGGGCGCGCGGCCCTCGTCACCTACGTGATGGCGGGCGATCCCGACCCCGAGACCTCCCTGAAGCTCCTGGAAGCCCTGCCGGACGCGGGCGCCGACATCGTCGAGTTCGGCCTGCCGTTCACCGATCCCATGGCCGACGGTCCGGCGATCCAGGCCGCCGGCCTGCGGGCCTTGAAGGGCGGCCACGGCGTCGCCGGGACCCTGGACCTCGTCCGCCGCTTCCGCGAACGCAATGCCGGCACGCCCGTGATCCTGATGGGGTACTTCAACCCGATCCACACCTACGGCGTCGAACGCTTCATCGACGACGCCGTGGCGGCCGGGATCGACGGCCTCATCGTCGTCGACCTGCCGCCGGAAGAGGACGACGAGCTGTGCCTGCCGGCGCTCGCCAAGGGCCTCGCCTTCATCCGGCTGGCCACCCCGACCACGGACGAGAAGCGCCTGCCCGCCGTCCTCGCGAACACGGCCGGCTTCGTCTACTATGTGTCGATCACCGGCATCACCGGGACGGCGACCCCGGATTTCGGCAAGGTGGCCGACGCCGTGGGCCGCATCCGGCGCCACACCAGCCTGCCCGTCGTCGTCGGCTTCGGCGTGCGCACGGGGGCGGACGCCGCCGCCATCGCGCGCGGAGCCGACGGGGTCGTCGTCGGGTCCGCCCTCATCGACGCCCTCCGGAGCAGCCTCGACGGCGAGGACCGCGCCCAGGCCGGGACCGTGGAGGCGGTGACCGCCCTGGTGCGCGATCTCGCCGCGGGCGTGCGCCGGGCGGCCAAGGACTGACACCGGAATTCCGCGAACGAGGACGGCATCACGATGATGGTTGAGCCGATGAACTGGATCTCGGAGGTCGTGCGCCCCAAGATCAAGACCCTGTTCAAGCGCGAGACGCCGGAGAACCTCTGGGTCAAGTGCCCCGATACCGGGCAGATGGTCTTCCACAAGGAGGTGGAGGGCAACCACTGGGTCATCCCCGGCTCGGAGCATCATCTCAAGATGAGCGCCCAGGCGCGCCTCAAGATGATGTTCGACGAGGGCACCTGGATCGACGTGCCCCTGCCGGAGGTCGCCGCCGACCCCCTCAAGTTCCGCGACGAGAAGCGCTACGCCGACCGCCTCAAGGACGCGCGGGCCAAGACCGGCATGCCCGACGCCTTCAAGATCGGCTTCGGCCGGGTCGGCGGCCTGCCCATGACCCTGGCGGCCCAGGACTTCGCGTTCATGGCCGGGTCCCTCGGCATGGCGGCGGGCGAGGCCTTCGTCCGCGGCGCCGAGACGGCCCTCGACAAGCGCACGCCCTACATCCTGTTCTCGGCCTCCGGCGGGGCCCGCATGCAGGAGGGCATCCTGTCCCTCATGCAGATGCCGCGCACCACCGTGGCGATCCGCCGGCTCAGGGCGGCGAAGCTGCCCTACATCGTGGTGCTGACCAATCCGACCACGGGCGGCGTCACCGCCTCCTACGCCATGCTGGGCGACGTCCACCTCGCCGAACCCGGCGCGCTGATCTGCTTTGCCGGCCCGCGCGTCATCGAGCAGACCATCCGCGAAAAGCTCCCCGACGGCTTCCAGCGCTCGGAGTACCTCTTCGCGCACGGGATGATCGACCAGGTCGTGCACCGGCACGCCCTGAAGGAGATCATCACCCGCCTGTGCGGCCTGCTGATGCAGCAGGACGCCCCCACCCCGCCCCGGCCGGCCCCCGTGGCCGAGCCGGCCTGAGCCCCCCGACGCGACCCCGCCCATGGATTCCTCCGACGCGCTGATGGCGCGCTTCCTCGCCCTGCATCCGCGCACGATCGACCTGTCGCTCGGTCGCATCCAGCGCCTGCTCGAACGCCTCGGCCACCCGGAGCGCAAGCTGCCGCCGGTGATCCACGTCGCCGGCACCAACGGCAAGGGCTCGACCATCGCGTTCATGCGCGCGATCCTCGAGGCCGGGGGCTTGGCCGCCCACGTCTACACCTCGCCCCACCTCGTGCGCTTCCACGAGCGCATCCGCATCGGCGCCGTCGGCGGCGGGCACTACGTGCCCGAGGACCAGCTCGCCGATGCCCTGGCCCGCTGCGAGGCCGCCAATGCCGGCGAGCCGATCACGGTGTTCGAGATCACCACGGCCGCCGCCTTCCTGCTGTTCTCCGAGACGCCCGCCGACGTGCTCCTGCTGGAGGTGGGCCTCGGCGGACGGGTGGACGCCACCAACGTCATCGACCGGGTGGCCTGCGCCGTGGTCACCCCCATCGGGCGCGACCATGCCGAGTATCTCGGCGACACCGTCGAGGCGGTGGCCACGGAGAAGGCCGGCATCTTCAAGGCCGGCTGCCCGGCGGTGATCGCCGCCCAGGACTACGTCGAGGCCGATTCGGTCCTGTGCCGGCTGGCCGACGCCATCGGGGCCGATCCGATCCGGGTCGGCAACCAGGATTTTTCCGTGCATGCCGAGCGCGGGCGCCTGGTGTTCCAGGACGAGGTCGACCTGTTCGACCTGCCCCGCCCCCGCCTCAACGGGCGCCACCAGCTCACCAATGCGGGCACCGCCATCGCGGCCCTGCGGGCGGCGGGGTTCGGCGATATCGGGATCGCCGCCATCGAGCGGGGCCTCGACACCGTCGACTGGCCCGGACGTCTGCAGCGGCTCAACCGGGGACGCCTGTCCGAGCTCGTGCCGGCCGGCGCGGAACTCTGGCTCGACGGCGGCCACAACGTCGACGGCGGCCGGATCCTGGCCGCCGCCATGGCGGATCTCGGCGAGCGCAGCGACGTGCCCCTCGTCCTCGTGGTCGGGCTGCTCGGCACGAAGGACGCGGAGGGGTTCCTGCGCAACTTCGTCGGCCTCGCCCGGACCCTCATCGCCGTGCCCATCGCCGGCCAGATGGCGGCGCGCCCCGCCGACGAGGTGGCGCAGATCGCCGTCGAGGTCGGCCTCGACGCCCACGTGGCCTCCGGCATCGAGGCGGCGCTGGAGGGCCTGTGCGCCACGGCGTTCGACCGGCCGCCGCGCATCCTCATCTGCGGCTCGCTCTACTTGGCCGGCGCCGTGCTGACGGCCAACGGCACGCCGCCGACATGACATCGCCGCATTGGCCGAGAGACGCCGTCCTGCATCGCTCCGGCCGGTGTGGCACCCATGCTACATCTTGGCCGTGGAAACTCGGTTAGTTTCTCCCTCGATCGGGCAACTCGCTGGGGATCAATAATGAAAAAGCTTCTGACGTCTTTCGCCGCCTTCACGGCTCTCACGGCTGCCGCCACGGCCGCCGACCTTCCGCGCCGCGCCGCGCCGCCGGTCTTCGTGCCGGTGCCGGTGTTCACCTGGACCGGCTTCTACGCCGGTTTCAACGCTGGTTACGGCTTCGACGCCGGTAACGACGTTGCCACCCCCGCCGTCGTCGCCACCGGCGCGTCCGGCATCTTCCGCGCCCCCGGCCTCGTCGGCGGCAACGGCGCTGTGATCTACAACAACAGCCGTTCGCAGGAAGGCTTCACGGGCGGTGGCCAGATCGGCTACAACTACCAGTTCACACCGGGCTCCGGCCTCGTGATCGGCGTCGAGGCCGACGCCCAGTACGTCGACTTCGGTCGTGACCGCAACCGCGTCGCCGGTTTCGTCGGCACCCCGAACCCGGACCTGACGTTCGTCAACCCGAACGGCATCTCCAGCCTCGACTACTTCGGCACCGTGCGCGGCCGCATCGGTTACGCCTTCGACCGCGTCCTGTTCTACGGCACCGGCGGCTTCGCCTACGGCGCCGGCAGCGCCGAGCGTTCGTTCGGCGGCTTCCGCGGCAACGACGACTTCCGCACCGGCTACGCCGCCGGCGGTGGTATCGAGTACGCGCTCCCGACCGACTCGTTCCTGAACTTCTTCCGCTCGTCCGCCGTGACGCTGAAGGTCGAAGGTCTGTACGTGAACCTCGATCGCACCGCCGCCAGCAACGTGTTCGCCGTGTCCAACAGCACCGGCCTGCAGTTCCGCACCGGCACCCCCTACGCCACCGCCACCGGCGGCACCCGTGGCCGCGACACCGAGTTCGCCGTCATCCGCGCCGGCCTGAACTACAAGTTCGGCTCGTACTAGGCCGAAAACCGTCCGGTCTCGGAAACTTCCGAATCCCGGAACTCTGAAGTCCGGAACTTGGGAAGCCCGGCCGAAAGGCCGGGCTTCCTTCGTTTCAAGCGCCCGTCGCGCGGGGACGGGACCGTGGATGAAAAAAAGGCCCGGTGCGCGAGCACCGGGCCTTCGTCCGTCCGTGTACCGAAAACCCGTTCAGGCGCTCGCCTGGATCCAGCGCGAGAGGTCGCCCTTGGGCGCGGCGCCGACCTTCTGGCTGGCGAGCTCGCCGTTCTTGAAGATCAGCAGCGTCGGGATCGAGCGGATGCCGTACTGCGCGGCGATGCCGGGGTTCTCGTCGACGTTGACCTTGGCGATCTTCACCCGACCCTGGAGGTCGGTGGCGATCTCCTCGAGCGCCGGGCCGATCTGCCGGCAGGGACCGCACCACTCGGCCCAGAAATCCACGACCACGGGCTCGACGGACTTGAGGACGTCCTGCTCGAAACTCGCGTCGGTCACTTTCACCGTCGCCATCTTGGTCCCTTTCACGTTCGCGCCGGAGCGCGGTCCGTCCGGGCCGGACGGCCCTGGGCGGGGTGCGCCGCATACGGGCGGCGCCTCACCGCGAGACTTGGCGACGCGGGGCCGGAGGGTCAAGGCGGTCCGTGCGCCCCGCGGGGCAGGACACCGTCCGCCTCATGCCTTGTCCACCGCGCCGAGCCTTGTCCACCGCGGCGGCGGCACTCCCGGTCTGCGACGGCCCCGAACATCGGTTGCCGACGGAGACCGGGACTCGTCAAACGCCCGCCCTCGCCCCATCTCCCCTTCAGCCGCGCGGGCCTCGGCGGCCGGCCGGGGCGCGTTCGGCTGCCTCGCGCCGGGGCGCCGGTACCGACAGAAGACACGAAGACCCGATACGGCGAAAACCTGACACGGCACCTCGCCGCCATGGAGGACAATCCGACGTGAAGCGCATCTCCCAGACCCTGCTCGCCACCCTCGCCCTCGCCGGCCTTCCCGCGGGCGCCATCGCGCAGGAGGCGGGCACCGCCGCGCCCCGGCAGCCGCGGGTCGAGGGCGAGGCCTTCAGCGCGCCGACGTCCGATGCCGCCGGCACCACGCCCGCCGAGACCGAGGCGCCCAACACGTCCTACAAGCCGCTCCTGCCCAACCAGACCCGGGCGCCCAAGCCCGCCGAGGCCACCAAGGTCAAGACCGAGACCGTGGCCAAGGGCCTCGACAGCCCGTGGGCCCTGGAATTCCTGCCCGACGGCCGCATGCTGGTCACCGAGAAGGCCGGGACCCTGCGGATCGTGGCCAAGGACGGTACGCCCGGCGCGCCGATCCCCGGGGTGCCGAAGGTCGATGCCAGGGGCCAGGGCGGCCTCCTCGACGTGGCGCTGAGCCCGAGCTTCGTCGCCGACCGGCTGATCTACTTCAGCTACGCCGAGCCCCGCGAAAAGGGCAACGGCACCACCGTCGCCCGCGCCAAGCTCATCGAGGACAAGGGTGCGGCCCGCCTCGACGAGGTCAAGGTGATCTTCCGGCAGATGCCGACCTATGACGGCGACAAGCATTTCGGCTCGCGCCTCGTCTTCGCGCCGGACGGCAAGCTGTTCGTCACCGTGGGCGAGCGCTCCGACAAGGGCCCCCGCGTCCAGGCCCAGGACCTCACCAGCGGCCTCGGCAAGGTGTTCCGCATCGACACCGACGGCAACGCCGCCAAGGACAACCCGTTCACGGGCGGCGAGAAGGCCAAGCCCGAGATCTGGTCCTACGGCCACCGCAACGTCCAGTCGGCCGCCCTCGACCCGCAGGGCCGCCTCTGGACCGTGGAGCACGGCCCGCGCGGCGGCGACGAGCTGAACCGGCCGCGGCCCGGCGTGAATTACGGCTGGCCGGAGGTGACCTACGGCATCGAGTATTCGGGCGAGAAGATCGGCGAGGGCAAGACCCAGGCCGGCGGCACCGCCCAGCCGGTCTATTACTGGGACCCGGTGATCGGCCCCTCCGGCATGGCGCTCTACACCGGCGACAAGTTCCCGGCCTGGAAGGACGCCTTCCTCATCGGCGGCCTCGTCAGCGGCGGTCTCGTCGCGGTCAAGCTCGATGGCGACAAGGTGGTCACCGAGGAGCGCATTCCCCTGGAGGACCGCATCCGCGACGTGAAGGTGGGCCCCGACGGCGCGGTCTACGCCGTCACCGACGGCCCGGGCGGCAAGATCCTCAAGCTGACGCCCGGCCAGTAGGGGCGAGGCGCCCGCCCCTCAGGCGGGCGCCGAGGCCGCGCGGATCGCCGCGAGCGTAAGACCGGACGGTCCGTCCGGCCCGGTCACGGTCAGGTGCTCGGCCCCCGTCGCCAGCATGAGCGCGAGGGCGTCGCGCGCGGACGCATCGTGGGCGATGGCCGGCGCGCCCGAAATCGGGCCGGGCCCGGCCAGGGCGCCGGCGGTGAGCCCGGCCAAGCGCCGCAGGGCCCGGTCGGGACCGACGAAATCCGCCACGAACGCGTCGGCCGGCCGCGCCAGCAGGCCATCGGGCGTGTCGGCCTGGACGATGCGGCCGGCGCGCATCAGGACGAGGCGGTCGCCCATGCGGACGGCCTCGTCGAGGTCGTGGGTCACAAGGATCACGGTCTTGCGCAGGCGCTTGAGGATGGCGCCGATCTCGACCTGGAGGCGGGCGCGGGCCACGGGATCGACGGCCCCGAACGGCTCGTCCATGAGCAGCACGGGCGGATCGGCGGCCAGCGCCCGGGCGACGCCGACGCGCTGGCGCTGGCCGCCCGAGAGGGCGTCGGGCCGGCGGTCCCGGAACTCCGCCGGATCGAGGCCGACGAGGTCGAGCATGGCGTCGACCCGCTCGGCGATGCGGGCTTTCGGCCAACCGAGCAATCCGGGCACCGTGGCGATGTTGCCGGCGACGCTCCGGTGCGGGAACAGGCCGACGCCCTGGAGCACGTAGCCGATGCCGCGGCGCAGGCGGATCGGATCGATCCGGGCCACGTCGGCGTCGGCGAGGTGGATCGTGCCGGCATCCGGCTCCACCAGGCGGTTGACCATGCGCAGGGTGGTGGACTTGCCGCAGCCGGACGGACCGATGAGGGCGCAGGTCTCGCCTTCGGCGATCGTGAGGTCGACGGCGTCGACGGCCGGACGCGCCGCGCCGGGAAACCGCTTCGAGACGCCCGCGAAGCGGATCATTCCGCCAAGGCCGCCTCAGCCGCCCTTCGCCTCAGCAGCCCTTGCAGATGGAACCCATGGTGGTGCGCATCTTCGAGTCCCAGGCCTTGTCGCGGGTGGCGGAGGCCCGCTGGGCCTTGGCCATGTCGGCCTCGGTGTTGACGCGGCTGTACGGCGCGCCGGCCCGGCCGGGCGGCTTGGTGACGCCGATGCTGGTGACGGTGCGGCCCCCCGGGGCCGCGGGAGCCTGGGCCAGGGCGGACCCCGCCAGCAGCGGCAGGACGAGGGTGGCGACGAGAAGACGAGACATGCTGAAACCCCGAGGCGCGGCGGACGTGATGCACGGCATCGGCGCGCGCGTGGACGACGGAGATCATAAGGCCCGTGCCACCCGGCGCAAACGGTCCTGGGCGCGTCACGTGCGCGTCGGCACTTGGCTAAGGGGCGGCCCTCGGCTCACGGGCGGCTGAGGAAGCCGATGGGCTCGCGGCCGGGCTGGCCGAGCCAGAGCAGGATCGCTCCGACGCCGAGGCCGAGGACGGCGGCGGGGGCCAGGGTGAGGGGCAGGACCAGGATCTGCCAGAGCCACGGCGCGACGCCCTCGACGGTGCCCTGCAGGGCGCTGGCCCGGTCCTTGAACAGGGTGAACAGGAGATCGCTCAGGCTCGTCATCCGCACGCCGTTGTTGGCGATGGAGCGGGCACCGTCATAGACGAGGCCGACGAAGCCGCCCGCGAGGAAGACGAGGCCGAGGAAGCGGCTGAGAAAACGAAGCATCGCACCCGGTCACACCCGCCGGCATCGCGCCGGCCCGTGCCTGAGTAGGGGTGGGCGCGGATGGGTGCAAGCCGAGCCCTGCAGGGCCGACCCATACGACGCCGACCCATGCAAGCCGGCCGT
Organism: Methylobacterium sp. Leaf99; assembly: GCF_001422375.1. Lineage (GTDB taxonomy): Bacteria > Pseudomonadota > Alphaproteobacteria > Rhizobiales > Beijerinckiaceae > Methylobacterium. The sequence continues at coordinate 1,049,698 of NZ_LMMU01000001.1, forward strand.
TGCCGGGCCGCCGCCGCCCGTGCGAAACCGGCCCGCCTCTCCGGGGATGGATTCTTGACCGACCACAGCTCGACCACCACCGCGCCGCGCCCCGTCGGCGACGCGCACGCGCCCCTCGCCCTGGTAATCTTCGATTGCGACGGTGTCCTCGTCGACAGCGAGCCGATCAGCCTCGCCCGCCTCACGGCCGGCCTCAACGGCATCGGCGTGCCCATGGACGTCGAGACCGTGCGGGTGCGCTTCGCCGGTACCTCCATGACCTCGATCATGGCGCATATCGCCCGCGACTACCCCGTCACCGTGCCCGACGACTTCGTCGCGACGGTGAAGGCCGACACCCTGCGGGCCTTCGACGCCGGCCTCACGGCGATGCCGGGCGTGGCGCGGGCCGTGGCGGGGCTGGCGCTGCCGCACTGCGTCGCGTCGAGCAGCGATCCGGTCCGCCTCGCCCACACCCTCGGGCTGACGGGGCTGCTGCCCCTGTTCGCGGGCCGGGTGTATTCCTCGACCATGGTGGCCCGCGGCAAGCCGGCCCCGGACCTGTTCCTCCACGCCGCCGCCGCCATGGGGGCGGACCCGCGGGCCTGTCTCGTCGTCGAGGACAGCGTGCCGGGCGTGCAGGCGGCGCGGGCGGCGGGGATGCGGGTCCTCGGTTTCACCGGCGGCGGCCACTGGACCCACGACCGCGGCGGCGCGGACCTCGTCGCCGCCGGCGCCGCGCGGGTGTTCGACGACTTTTCCGGGTTCGCGGCCCTCGTCGCGTCGGCCTGACCGGGCGACGGCACGAAACCATCGCGGCGGCCCGGGCGGGGAGCGGTTCCTGCTAGGCCCGAGCTTGCATTCGAAAGATCGATCCGTTGACGAAACGGTCCCCGCACAGCATCTTCAAGGTGTTCGGCGGTGGCTTTCACCGCTGCCGCACCGCGGTGATTTGAAGTGTGTAGCTTGCGCCGCGTCACCAAACGCTAAAGCACCGCGACGCGCCCGCGCCTCGTGGTCCTTGCTCGATGAGGATGACTTGCCGTGCTGAACAACCTCCCGATCCGACCAATCCCGAACGCCTGCGACGGCTGTCGATGCTGATGTTCGAAACGCATCCCGCCCGTCCACGCCCGGCCCGACGCCGGCCCCAGGAAAGTTCGCTCCCATGTCGCATCATCACGCCGACACCACCGCCCGTGCCCTGAACCAGCGCCACGCGGCCCCGCCCTTCCACGATCTCCAGACCGCCCGCGCCCGCAACCGGCTCCACGCCGACCCGATCCATGCCGATCGCGCGGCCACGGCCCCGACGCGGATCATCGAGATCGGCGAGGTCACGGCCGGGATCGCCGTGCCGGAGCGCGGCGGGGTGCGGTTCTTCTCGTCGCAGCGGGATTTCGACCGCCTCGACGGGACCGTGTTCGCCAGCGTCGAGCAGGCGGCCCGCGCCGCCCGCGAGCGGTTCCGGGCCCGGTCCGGCACCCCGTCGCGGGGCCGTCCCACCGGCGCCGGACACCTGCGCGCGGTCTGATTTCTCGTGAGCTCCGCCCGATGAAGCGCAGCGCCCCTCCCCCGGGGCGCTGCGCTCGCCTGCGCGCGACTTGTACGTGCTACTTGCACTCGTCGCGGGTGCGCTTCATCGCTTCGGCGAAGCCCGCCAGGGCGTAGTCGTCGCTGGTGGGGTTGCCGCGCAGGGAGGTCGTCTTGACCTGGAGCTTGGCCGTGCGGCCCATCTCGGTGACGACGCGGGCCTCTTCCGCCTGGTTCTGGAGCCAGGCGTTGTTGTCCTTGGTGACGAGGCCGTAGCGGGTGGCCCCGAGGTGGATGGCCGGGTCCGTGGCGGCCGCGTTGGGCTTCGCCGCGGCGCCGGACTGACTGCCGGCGGGCCTCGCCGGGAAGCCCAGCATCACCGCGACCTCGTTCTGGATGTTTTCCGCCTTGCGGACGGTGACGAACAGGTAGGCGGTGTCGCGCTTCAGGGTCTTGGGCGAGCGCGCCGTCGGCTGGGCGATGGCGTAGCAGACCCGGGTCTTGCCCTGGCCGCTGGCGAAGACGTTCCAGTCGCCGAAGATCGCCACGGGGGTCGCCTGCTGCATCCCCGGGGCCGTGATGGCTTTGGACGCGCCGCGCGGCTCGCGCGTGCGCCGGCGCTTGCGCGGGCCCTCGGCCTCCTCGGGGGCCGCCTCCTGCGCCGCGGCGAGGCCGGCGCCGAGGAGCGATCCGGCACCGATCCGATCCACCGGCCCGCACAGGAGGACCGCCGAGATTCCGAGGATGAGGCAGCGCCGGACGTCGAGGAGCATGGGGAAACCTTGTGGGACGAGGCGGCCGGTGGAGCCTGCCCATCGTCCAGAAATACGGCGGCGGAGGCGGGGCCCGGACGGCACCGGCCGAGGGCGCGGATCGCCGGGATTCAGGACACGTGCGCCTCGGTGCCGAGGCCCGGCCCGCGCATCGCCGCGACGGGCATGGGGAGATCCGGAATGGCGAGATCCGGAATAGGGAGGTCCGGCATCGCGCGCTCGGGTGCCTCCGCCAGGGCCTGATCGGTCAAGGCCTGATCGGTCAGGGCTTTCGCGATCAGGGCCGTGGCCGGCAGCGGGCGCGGCTTCGGATCGTTGTAGGGCGTGTTGTAGCACTTGCGCACGGAGGCCCAGAACGCGGCGCGCTCGGCCTCGCCCAGGCGGTCGAGGGTCGCGTCGATGTGGGCGGTGGCGTGGGCGGCGAAAACTGGGGTGTCGTCCGGCGATAAACAGCTCTCGACGGGCATGCGCGCGATCTCCGAAGGGGTCCGGCGTGGTGGTGTGTCTCTCACGAAACGCCCTTTGCGCCGCCGGGCTCAGGGCGAGAACCAGCGGTGACCGGGCGTTTCGTGAGGCAGTCTTAGGCAGGATCACATAGCTGGACCGTGAACGCCATGCGGCACGGTCCAGCTTTTCCTCAAGCTCTCACGCTGCGGGCGTCTCGCCAAGGTCGCCACGGGCGCCGAGCGCTTCGAGCCAGCGCGTGGCCTGGGCCCGGACGTTGTCGGGCGCGGTGCCGCCGTAGCTCGTGCGGCTCGACACGGAGTTCTCCACACCCAGCACGGCATAGACCGCCTGCGTGATCCGGGGCTCGGCCGCCTGCATCTCCGCGAGGGTGAGGTCCTCCAGCCCGACGCTCCGGGCGGACGCCGTGCCGACGAGGCGGCCGGTGACGTGGTGGGCCTCGCGGAACGGCAGGCCGAGCTCGCGCACCAGCCAGTCGGCGAGATCCGTCGCCGTGGCGTAGCCGGAGCCGGCGGCCCGCGCCAGGACGGGGGCGTTGGGCTCGAGGTCGCGGACCATGCCGGTCATGGCGGCGAGACACAGGGACAGGGCCTGGAGGGCGTCGAAGGTGCCCTCCTTGTCCTCCTGCATGTCCTTCGAATAGGCGAGCGGCAGGCCCTTCATGACGATGAGGAGGCCGGTGAGCGCGCCGATGACCCGGCCGGATTTGGCCCGGACCAGCTCGGCGGCATCGGGGTTGCGCTTCTGCGGCATGATCGACGAGCCGGTGGTGTAGCCGTCCGACAGGCGCACGAAATCGAACTGCGCCGAGGTCCAGACCACGAGTTCCTCGGCGAAGCGCGAGAGGTGCACGGCGCAGATCGAGGCGGCAGAAAGCGATTCGAGGGCGAAGTCGCGGTCGGCCACGGAATCGAGGGAATTCGCCGTCGGCCGGTCGAAGCCGAGGGACGCCGCCGTGGCGTGCCGGTCGATGGGAAAGGATGTGCCGGCCAGCGCCGCCGCGCCCAGCGGACACTCGTTCAGACGCGCACGGGCATCGCGAAAACGGCCGCGGTCGCGGGCCAGCATCTCGACATAGGCGAGGCAATGGTGGCCGAAGGTGACGGGCTGGGCCGATTGCAGGTGGGTGAAGCCGGGCATCACCGTGCCGGCGTGCGCCAGCGCCTTCTCGGCGAGGGCCTGCTGCAGGTCGGCGACCTGAATGTCGAGGCCGTCGAGGGTGTCGCGCACCCACAGCTTCATGTCCGTGGCGACCTGGTCGTTGCGCGAGCGCGCCGTGTGCAGGCGCCCGGCCGCCGGGCCGACGATCTCGGTGAGCCGACTCTCGACGGACATGTGGATGTCCTCGAGTTCGCGCCGGAACACGAAGCCGCCGCCCTCGATTTCCGCCCGGACGGCCTTGAGACCGTCTTGAATCGCCGCCACATCGGCACGCGGCAGGATGCCGGCCGCGCCCAGCATGGTCACGTGCGCCAGGGAGCCGCGGATGTCCTGGGGCGCGAGGCGCTTGTCGAACCCGATGGAGGCGTTGATCTCCTCCATGATCTCGGCGGGGCCGCTCGCGAAGCGCCCGCCCCACATCCGGTTGCTCATGTTTTCAAACGTCCTTCCAGCCGCCCTGCCCGCCCATCGGAGCAAGCAACGATGATGCCCGGCACCAGGGCGATGCTCGCCGGCGGGGCTATCCTCGCCGCCGCCCTCGGCGTGGGGCTTGCCGTATACGGGACGGGTCGGACCGGCGGCAACTCCGGCCCGTGCGCCGGGGCGGCGCCCGCCATCGCCCGGCTGGCGCCGTTCGCCCGCGGCGCGGTGGCGGCCCTCGAGGCGGTGGAGACGCCCCGCCCGGCCCCGGAGCTGACGTTCAAGGGCCCGGACGGCGGCGACACGACGCTGTCCGCCCTCAGGGGCCGCCTGCTCCTGGTCAACCTGTGGGCGACGTGGTGCGGCCCGTGCAAGGCCGAGATGCCGGCCCTCGACCGGCTCCAGGCGGAGATGGGCGGCCCGGATTTCGCCGTGGTGGCCATCAACGTCGATACCCGCAACCTCGACAAGCCGGCGCAATGGCTCCGGGACAACGGCATCGCCCGCCTCGCCTACTACGCCGATCCGGGCGGGCGGGTGCTGCCGGCGATCCAGAAGGACACGGGCTCGCAGGGCCTGCCGACGACGATGCTGATCGATGCCGAGGGATGCACCCTCGGCGTCATGAAGGGGCCGGCCGAGTGGAGCGGTCCGGACGCCAAGCGCCTCGTCGGCGCGGCCCTGGGCCGGGACTGACGGGATCAGGCCGGGCCGCCACGGAGGCATGCCGGACCGTGTCTCCCGAAAAGCGCCCGCCGCGCCGTCGTGCCGGCGGATGACGATTTGCCAAGCATCCTTAACGGAGCCTTTAGGAAACCGGTAAACTTGATGGAGCTTATCCCGACCCATCGGCCGAGGCGAGCGATGTCACTGAAGACTCTATCCATCCGCGCGAAGCTCGGTCTCAGCTTCGGGACGATCTTCCTGCTGGTGCTGGCGCTGGGCGCCCTGTCCCTGTTCCAGCTGAATGCCGTGAACACCGTCGCACGGGAGATGCGGGACGACCATCTGCCCGACGTTCAACTGCTCGCGAGGATGCAGGTTCTCATCCTGCGCACGCGGACGAACGGGGCCCGCCTCGTCAGCGCCGACACGGACGCTCTGCGCGCCGAGGTCACCGCGACCCTCGCCAAGCGGGACGCCGAGATGCACGACGTCCAGGCCGCCTACGCGGCGCGGCCGGCGAGCCCGGAAGCCCGGACGCTCTATGCCGCGTTCGAGACACAGTGGGCGGCCTACAATGCCCTGCGGGAGGGTGCCGCCGCCGATGTGCGGGCCGGGAACACCGCCGACGCCCAGCGCGCCTTCAACACCGTCCTGTCGGCGGGGGTGAACCGCGTGCTCGGCGAACTCCAGAAGCTCATCGACCTCGAGGACCGCACGGCCCGCGCGAGCGGCGTCCACGCCCAGGAGACCTACGACACCGCCGTCCTGACCACCACGATCCTCGTCGGGGTGGCGCTCCTGTGCGCCATCGGCGCCGCGGTGCTCCTCGCCCTCGGCGTCAGCGGGCCGCTGCAGCGGATGACCCGGGCCATGGACCGCCTCGCGCGGGGCGACGTCGCCGCCGAAGTCCCGGGGGCCGGGCGCGGCGACGAGATCGGCGCCATGGCGGGCGCCGTCCAGGTGTTCAAGGACAACATCATCGCCACCCGCGCCCTGGAGGAGGAGACCCGCGTCGCCCGCCTCGACGCCGAGGCCCAGCGCCGGGCGGCGACCCTCGGGCTCGCCGACGGGTTCGAGGCGGCGGTGGGCGGCATCGTCGCGCAGGTGAGCGCCGCGGCCACCGAACTCCAGGCCACGGCCGGCAGCATGTCGGAGACTGCGTCGGAGACCGCCGGGCGCTCCACGAGCGTCGCCGCGGCGGCCGACGAGGCGGCCACCAACGTCACCACCGTGGCGGCGGCGGCCGAGGAACTCGGCTCGTCCGTGCAGGAGATCGGCCGGCAGGTGCAGGGATCGGCCAACCTGGCCCGCATCGCCGTCACCGAGGCGGGCGAGACCGCCGCCCTCGTGCGCGACCTCAGCGAGACCGCCGCGAAGATCGGCGACGTGGTCGCACTGATCTCGACCATCGCGGGCCAGACCAACCTGCTGGCGCTGAACGCCACCATCGAGGCGGCGCGGGCCGGCGAGGCCGGACGGGGTTTCGCCGTGGTCGCGGCCGAGGTCAAGGAACTCGCCAACCAGACGGCGCGGGCCACCGACGAGATCACCGGCCAGATCGGCCGCATCCAGACCTCGACGGGCCAGGCGGTGGCCGCCATCGGCGGCATCACCACGCGCATCCGCGAGATCAGCGCCGTCGCCACCTCCATCGCGGCGGCCGTGGAGGAGCAGGGCGCGGCGACCCAGGAGATCGTCCGCAACGTCAGCGAGGCGGCCACGGGCACCGGCGAGGTCACCCGCAACGTCATCGGGGTCGCGGCGGCGGCAGAGGAGACCGGGGCGGCGGCGGCCCAGGTGCTGTCCTCGGCCTCCGAACTCTCGCGCCAGTCCGAGGCCCTGCGCGCCCAGGTCTCGCGCTTCCTCGCCTCGGTGCGGGCGGCCTGACACCGGGCTTCGATGGCCCCGGCCCTCGGGGTCCGGCCGCCCGGCGGCGGTCGTCCGCCGGACCTCCGCGACCCCGGGTCGGGGTCGCGGAGAACGCGGATGCGGCGTGGTTCAGCGCCGGCGCAGGCTGAGGCCGAAGATCCGCAGGGTGGCGAGCAGGAGCACGGCGTAGACGACGGCGCCGGCGGACCCGACGACGCCCAGGACCGCGACCTCGCGCAGGTGCGGCAGGGCCGGCACGAGGCCCTCCGCCACGGGCACGCCGTAGACGGCGACGGCGGTGAGCGCCGCGCACGCGACCGCGACGCCCACGAGGGTGATGCCGAACCCCCGGCTCGGCGCCATCCAGCCGCGCCGCCAGGCCAGGGCCACCAGGATCGCGAGGTTGACCCACTGGCCGATGGCGGTGGCGAGCGCGAGGCCGGTGACGCCGTAGGGGCCGGTGAGCCCGATCTTCAGCCCGACATTGATCGCGATGGCGGTGAGCGAGGCGATGAGCGGCGTCATGGTGTCCTGGCGGGCGTAGAAGCTCGGCAGGGCGCTGCGCAGGAGCACCACGGCCGGCAGGGCGAGGCCGTAGGCGGCGAGCACGGAGGCGGCCCGGGCCGCGTCCTCGGCCCCGAAGGCGCCGCGCTGGAACAGGGCCGCCATGATCAGGCCCGGCAGGATCAGGAAGGCGATGGTGAACGGCGCCGACAGGGCCAGCGAGAAGCCCGCCGCCCGGTTCTGTGCCGCATGGGCGCCGACGGCATCGCCGGCGGCGATCCGCCGGCTCATCTCGGGCAACAGCACCGTGCCGGCCGCGATGGCGATGACGCCGAAGGGCAGCTGGTAGAGCCGGTCGGCGTAGTACAGGGCCGAGACCGCCCCGATGGGCAGGAAGCTCGCGATGATGGTGTCGGCGAAGGACGCGATCTGGAACCCGGCCGAGCCGATCACCGCCGGTCCCAGCACCGTGAAGAACCGTTTCATGGTCGGATCGCGCAGGGTGGGTGCTGCCAGCGTCGGGGCGATGCCGGCGCGCCGGCAGGCCCACCACACCAGGGCGAATTGCAGCACGCCGGAGACCGAGACACCCCAGGCGGCGGCGTAGGCGGCGTTGGGGAACAGGAACGCCAGGCCGAGGGCCGCCAGCATCGACAGGTTGAGCAGCACCGGCGCGCCTGCCGCCACGGCAAAGCGCCGCTGCGCGTTGAGGAGCCCCGAGAACAGGGTCACCAGGGTCATGAACAGGAGGTACGGGAAGGTGATCCGGGTGAGCGAGACGGCGAGGGCGAAGCGCTCGGGATCGTCGGAGAAGCCCGGCGCCAGGGCCCTGACCACCCACGGCATCGCCGGCATGGCGAGGGCCAGGAAGACGATCTGCACCAGCAGCATCAGGGTGAAGATGCGGTCGGCGAAACGCCGGGCGGCGCCCGCCTCCGCCGCCTCGGCGAGGCCCGCATAGGTCGGCACGAAGGCGGTGTTGAACGCCCCCTCGCCGAAGATGGCCCGGAAGTGGTTGGGCAGGCGGAACGCCACCACGAAGGCGTCGGCCACGGGCCCGGCGCCGAGGATCGCGGCCATCACCACGTCGCGGGCGAAGCCCGTGACCCGCGACACCAGCGTCCAGCCGCCGACGGAGAGGATGGAGCGGATCATGGGGGCAATCGACGATGAAAAGTGGAACGAGGCTCCGCTCTCCCCGGGAGGGAGAGGCCACGCATCGATAGACAGGCAATAAAAAAGCGCCGCAAGCCCGAGGGCTCGCGGCGCATATCCTATGAAACGATCAGGCGGTGGCTTCGCCGTACAGCTTCTCGACGTGCTCCCAGTTCACCAGATTCTCGATGAACGCCTTGAGGTAGTCGGGCCGGCGGTTGCGGTAGTCGATGTAGTAGGAGTGCTCCCACACGTCGACGCCGAGGATCGGCTTGGCGCCGTGGACGAGGGGGTTCTCGCCATTGGGGGTCTTCTGGATCTCGAGCTTGCCGTCCTTGACGGCGAGCCAGGCCCAGCCGGAGCCGAACTGGCCGACACCGGCCTGGATGAAGTCGGCCTTGAACTTCTCGAAGCCGCCGAGATCCTCGTCGATCTTCTTGGCGAGGGCGCCCGGCACGGCGCCGCCGCCGTTGGGCTTCATCCACTGCCAGAAGTGGAGATGGTTGTAGTGCTGGCCGGCATTGTTGAACAGCGGCTGGTTGTTGCCGTAGGCGGCGGTCAGCACCTCCTCGACGCTCTTGCCTTCGAGGCCCGTGCCTTCGAGCAGCTTGTTGCCCGTGTCGACATAGGCCTTGTGGTGCTTGTCGTGGTGGAACTCGAGGGTTTCCTTCGACATGTAGGGGCCGAGCGCATCGTAGGCGTAGGGCAGTTCGGGCAGGGTGAAGGTCATCGGCACTCTCTCCGGTCGTAAGGCGTGGCGGCGAAGGCGGGCGCGACGATCGGCCCGCCGCCTGCCAACCAACGCGCCGATACGTAAGTCGATGCCTGCGCGGCGGCAACGCCCCAACGGCCCGTGGCCTGTGGCCGGCGTTTCGATTTTGCAAAAGGCCGGCAGGGCCTTACTGTGCGCGCCGCACTCCGGGTGCGGGCGTTTTTCGAGAGTTCCATGATCATTGCGCTGTTCGCGCTCGCTGTCCTGATGATCGTCGGCGGTATCGCCTCGGTCGTCCAGGGCTTTCCCTTCGTGCGCCTCGAGAGCGGCATGGCGATGACCGTCGCCGGCGCGACCACGGCGTCGGCCGGCGCCGTGGTCCTCGGCCTGGCGGCGGTGGCGAGCCACCTGCGCGGCCTCGGACGGCGCCTCGGCGCCCTGCGCCCGGAGGCGCCCTCGGCCGAGACCCGCACGGCGGCCCTCCCGCCGCGCGGGCCCGAGCAAGACCTGTTCGAGCCCGCCCCGGCCATCCCGCCCTCGACCATACCCACGGCAAGCGGGCTCACCGTCGGCGATCGGCCGGTCCGCCAGCGCCCGAGCCTCGGAGGCCCAGACGCGCAGGACTTCAGCGCGCAGAACTTCGGCCTCGGCGCCATGGGTGCGACGGCCGGGCTTGGGGCGGCGGCCCTCGGAGCCGGCGTCGCACCGGGCGCACCGGGCGCGGTGCCCCACGCGGACCCCCTGGGCCGCGGGACGGAGCCGACCTTCGCTCTCCCGCCGGACCCGGATCTGCCGGCCCCGCCGCCCCCGGAGGAGATCGAGCCGCCGCTGCCCGACCTGCTGCCGCCGGAGGACGAGACCCGAACGGTCCCGGACGCGCATGCCGGGATGCTTTCGGCCGAGCCGCCCCCGGCCGAGCCGCCCGAGCCCGCCGCGGTGGAGCCCCCCGCGCCGGAGAACCAGCGCACCCTCGCGCTGTTCGACACCGACGCGCCGGGCGAGCCCGTCCGCCTGTATCCCACCCTCGACACGATGGCGGACCTCACCCCCGAGCCCCCGCCCGCCGTGGAGGAGAAGCCCGAGGTCGTCGGAACCTACGCGTCGGGGGGCAACACCTACGTGATGTACGCCAACGGCTCCATCGAGGCCGAGACGCCGCGCGGGCGCTTCAGCTTCGAGTCCCTTGACGAGCTGAAGGCCTTCGTCGAGGCCGGCGGCGAGAGCGACGCCCGCGGCGCCGCCTGAGCCCGCCCGGCCCGCCGCTCAGGCCAGGGGGTTGAGCACGGTGTTGCGCGCCGGCAGCGGCGCCAGCATCCGCAGGCGAAACCCGTCCGGCGGATAGTCCATCGCCACCTCCGCCCGGACCTGCGCCGTCAGCACGCGCTGGAGCAGGCGCGAGCCGAAGCCCTGGCGCGTCGGCTCGCGCACGCTCGGACCGCCGCTCTCGACCCAGTCGAACCGCAGGGTCCCGGCCGGGCCGTCGGGCACGAGGCTCCAAGTGATCGTCACGCGGCCGTCCGGGGTCGAGAGCGCGCCGTACTTCGCCGCGTTGGTGGTGAGTTCGTGGATCGCCATGCCGATGGGGACGGCGACCTCCGAGGCGAGGTCGACGGGCGGGCCCTCCAGGCGGATGCGGGCATCGTCGCCGGCCCCGTCCAGGGCGCCATCGGCGTAGGGCTTCAGCTCGTTGACCAGGAGGGTGCGCAGGGACGCCGTCTGCCAGGTATCCTCGGTCAGCACCGAATGGGTGTGCGCCAGGGACATGATCCGCCCGACGAACGCCTCGTAGAAGCTCTCGATGCTCGACGCCGTCCGGGCCGTGGAGCCGACGATGGCCTGCACCGTGGCGAGGGTGTTCTTCACCCGGTGATGCAGCTCGCGGATCAGCAGGGTCTGGCGTTCCTCGGCGCTGCGCCGCTCGGTGACGTCGGCGACGACGCCGATGAGCCGGCGCGGCAGCCGGTGGGCGGCGTCGTGCTCGAAGCGGCCGGCGAGGTCGATGATCCGCCAGGCCCCGTCGCTGCGGCGGCGGATGCGGCCCGTGGCGTTGAGCACGGCGTCGCCCCGCAGGGCGGCCAGGATCGCCGAGCGGAAGGCGGCGCGGTCGTCGGGGTGGAGGATCTGTTCCAGGAACTCGCGCTTGCCTACCGCCCCATCCGCGACGCTGCGCCCGAAGATGGCGAACATGCGCTCGTTCTCCCAGACCGCCTGGTCGTCGAGCATGTGCCACTCGAAGATGCCCAAAGCCGCGAGCGAGGTGGCGATGCGCAGGCGCTGCTCGCCCGCGCGCAGGGCCGTCCGCGCCGCGACCTGGGCGGTGATGTCCTGGACCACCCCAACGATGCCGGCGGGCACGCCGGCGTCGCCCCGGCTCGCCTCGCCCCGCAGGCTGAGGGCGATTTCGCTGCCGTCATCGGCCCGGCGCAGGCGGCATTCGAAGGCGAACCGCCCGCCCTCCGCGAGGGCGGTCCGGACGTGGGCCTCGACGCGCGCGCCCTCGTCCGGGTCCAGGCGGGCGCGCAGGACCGGCCAGGGCAGTGCGACGCCCGGCCGGTCGCCGAGGATATGGGCCGCGCGCCGCGACAGGGAGACGAGGCGCGTCTCCGCCTCGAAGCGCCATTCGCCGACCCCGGCGGCGGTGAGGGCGGCCTGGTTCTCGACGGCCGACACGAGATCGTCCGTTCCGGCCGCATCGACGACGAGGACCTGGGTCCCGTCCATCGGCGACGAAGGCCGGACGCGGACGGGGAGGATGTCCCCGTCGGCGCCGCGCCAGCGGCGCAGGCCAGCCGGCACCGGGACGGTCGCCTCACCGAGGGCCGCGAGCGCCACGCCCGTCAGTCCCCCGGCGGGATAGCGCAGCAGGGTGCACAGGTGGGGGTTGGCCGCACGGATGCGTCCCTCCCGCAGGTCGAGGGTCAGGAGGCCGATCCCCGCCGCCGCGAAAGCCGTGTCGGTGTCTTCGCTCGAGGGAGGCGAGGCCGGCGCCACCCCGTTCTGATCCGCCGCGTCGCCCACTCCGCAACCCCGCTCAACGGCAGCGTACCGCGGACAGGCGAAGACTGTCCCGATTTCGCGGAAAGCTTCGTCGATCCCGGGCATCGCTGCGCCGAGCGCATGCAAAGCTTTCGCACGACGGAAGGCAAGAGGGGTTGTTGCGCCGAAACACGCGTCCCACAGGGACGGCCGCGCCTCAGTCGACCGCGACCCGCCGGAATTCGAGATAGGTCGGGGCGCGGCCGGCGATCAGGGCCTTGGCCTCGTAGCGCGTGCCCGGCCAGTCCGGCCAGGCCCGGCGCCAGTCGTCGGCGGACGCGGCGGTCCAGTCGAGGCCGGGGCAACGGGCGGCCCGTACCAGGGTCCAGCCGGCATAGTCGTCGATGTCGCTGGCGAAACGGAACACGCCGCCGGGCTTCAGGACGCGGGCGATCTCGCGCAGGGCCTCGTCCGAGACGAAGCGGCGCTTGCGCTGGCGGCGCTTGGGCCACGGATCGGGGTAGAGCAGGTAGACCCGCGACAGGGCGCCGTCGGGAATCGCGGCGAGGAGCGCCGTGGCGTCCTCGTCCCAGACCCGGACGTTTCTAAGGTCGCCGCCATCCACTTCCCGCAACAGCTTGGCGACGCCGTTGACGAAGGGCTCGGCGCCGATGATGCCGACGCGCGGATGGGCCTTGGCCTGCGCGGCCAGATGCTCGCCGCCGCCGAAGCCGATCTCGAGCCAGACTTCGTCCACGGGAACCGGGAACAGGCCGGCGGGATCGAGCCGCGCGCCCTCGGGCGGCAGGGCCACCCGCAGGCTCGGCAGGAGCTCGGCGATGCGCTGCTCCTGCACCGCCCGCAGGCGCTTGCCCTTGCGCCGCCCGAAGAAGGCGCGGTCGGCGCCCTCCGCGACGTCCCCGCCCGGGAGGGGCGGGAGTTCATCCCGCCCCATGGTCATGGGATCAGGACAGGGCCGACTTGAGGCTGTCGGCGAGATCGACCCGCTCCCACGAGAAGCCGCCATCGGCCTCGGGCGCCCGTCCGAAATGGCCATAGGCCGAGGTGCGGGCGTAGATCGGCTTGTTGAGGCCGAGCTTCGTGCGGATGCCGCGGGGCGACAGGTCGAAGGCGTTCATGAGAACGTCCTCCAGCTTCGCCTCGTCCACCTGCCCGGTGCCGTGGAGATCGACGTAGATCGACAGGGGCTTGGCCACGCCGATGGCGTAGGCGAGCTGGATGGTGGCCCGCGTCGCGAGGCCGGCCGCCACCACGTTCTTGGCGAGGTAGCGCGCGGCGTAGGCGGCCGAGCGATCCACCTTCGTCGGGTCCTTGCCCGAGAACGCGCCGCCGCCGTGGGGGGCGGCGCCGCCGTAGGTGTCGACGATGATCTTGCGGCCCGTGAGGCCGGCGTCGCCGTCCGGGCCGCCGATGACGAACTTGCCCGTGGGGTTCACGTGCCAGACGGTCTCCTCGGAGACCCAATCCTTCGGCAGGGCGGCGAGGATGTAGGGCTCGACGATGGCGCGCACGTCGGCCGAATCGAGGGTCTCGTCCACGTGCTGGGTCGAGAGCACGATCTGGGTCACGCCGACGGGGCGGCCGTTCTCGTAGCGGACGGTGACCTGGCTCTTGGCGTCGGGGCCGAGCTTGGCGGCGTCGCCCTGCCGGCCCTTGCGGGCGTCGGCGAGGTCCTTGAGGATCTTGTGGGCGTAGTAGATCGGCGCCGGCATCAGCTCGGGCGTCTCGTCGGACGCGTAGCCGAACATGATGCCCTGGTCGCCGGCCCCCTCGTCCTTGTTGCCGGACGAATCGACGCCCTGGGCGATGTCGGCCGACTGGGCGTGGAGGTGGATGGCGATGTCGTTGTTCTTCCAGTGGAAGCCCGACTGCTCGTAGCCGATGTCGCGCACCGCCTCGCGGGTGAGCTCGGCAAGGTGCTCGAAGGTCACGGAATCCGGACCGCGGACCTCGCCGGCGATGACGATGCGGTTGGTGGTGGCCAGGGTCTCGACGCCGAGACGCGCTTCCGGCATCGCCGCGATGTAGGCATCCACCACCGTATCGGAGATGCGGTCGCAGACCTTGTCCGGATGACCTTCCGAGACGGATTCGCTCGTGAACAGGTAGTTGGAACGCGCCATGGGACAGGAACACCCGGTTTTCGGGTGCGCCTCATACGATGCGTCTGCCCCGGCCTACGGAAGGTCGGGGTTCTTGCACCGGCAACCGGGACGGTCAAGCCGAAAAACCGGACGCGTTCGATAAAAAGAACGAAACGTCCGGCGCTCAGCGCTTGAGCTTGGCGTCCAGGGCCTGGATCGCGGCGGACAGGTCGCGGCGGCGCTCCTCGGAGAAATGCTCGGCGACGTGGCGGGCGACCACGTCCACGAGCCCCTGCCAGCTGTCGCCGGCGACGTAGGGCTGCTGGGGTGCCTCGTAGAACCCCGGGACGACGTCTTCGTCCGTGTGGGCGAGATCCTCGAAGAAGTAGGTGAGGGGTACGCCGATCATCCGGCTGAAGCTCTCGAGGTGGAGCGCGCTGATCCGGTTGGTGCCCTTCTCGTATTTCTGGAGCTGGGCGGCGGACATGCCGAAGCGCTCGGCCACGCGCTTCTGAGTCAGCGACGCCTTCTTGCGCTGCTCGGCGATGCGCCGGCCCACATGCACGTCGCGCGCGTCGGTCTTCTGGCCTGCCATCCTGCCCGTTCCGTGCCCCCGGCCTCCCGCCGGAGGAAAGGCTGGGCCATCCCCCGTGAAGACCGGGTTAAGGCCGCGCGCTTCCGCAACGTCCGCGGCACGGGCATCCGTGAATGGTGGCGTCCCCGGCAGGGCTCGAACCTGCGACCCCAGGTTTCATACCACTTCGGCTTCCGCCGCCGCGCCCTCGCGGACGCGTTCGTGGCCTGGACTATCCCTTCACCATGGGCCCCCGAAGGGACCGTTAGGTGCCGCCCGTCTAGTCTCTACACCTTCCCGCCGCCCCTTTACGGGGCGGGGCGGGCTTGGCTCGGGATCGGCGGGGCCTGCAAGCGGGCAGACCCTCGGGCTTTCCCCGAATTTGAGCGGATCCGCCGCGCGGTTTCCCCTCGCGGCGCCCAATTGTGTCTAGGAAACCTGTGCTCTGTCCAGCTGAGCTACGGAGACTCACCGGCGTCTTCGTAGCACCAACGCCGGGGCCAAGCCAACCATCCCGGAAGCCTCGTCGCGCGGCCGTCCTGTTGCGAGCCTGCCGCACGGCGCCCGAAACGCCCGCCGCGGCCCGCACCCTGCTTGTCCTCGGGGTGGCGGGCACCACAATGCGAGCTCGGGCCGCGGGGGAGCGTTCCATCATGGCGGATCGCAGGACCAGGATGAAGCGCGGGGCTGATCGGCGCCGTGCCCTCGGCGCGCCCGTCGTGGCAATCCTCGCCGCCGGATTCGGCGCGGGGTCGCCGGCCGGGGCCGTCGCGCCCGAATGCCGGACTACGCCCGTGCCCGCCGCCATCCTCACCTCCGTCGACGCACGGGGCGAACTCGCCTTCGCCTCCGGTACGCGCGGCGTCCTCGACGGCCTGCGCTGGCCGGAGGCGCCGGACCGGGCGGAGGCGGCGCGGAGCTGGCTGCTCGCCCAGGCGGGCACGCCCCTCGCCCTCGTGGCCCGGGGCGAGACCGACCGCTGGGGCCGGGTCCACCTCGACGCCACGGGGGCGGACGGCACCGTCGACCTCGCCGGGGGCCTCGTCGAAGCCGGGCTCGCCGCCGTCGACGCGGGCGAGCGCCACAGCCTGTGCCGGCCGGCCCTCCTGGCCGTGGAGGCGGGTGCGCGCCGGGCCGGGCGCGGCCTGTGGGCCGAGGCGGATCAGGACGCCCGGGACGGCGCCGCCCTGCGCACCCGCCTCGGCCGCTTCGTCGTCGTCAGCGGCCGTGTCCTCCGGGTCGGGGAGCGGGCGCGGCGGACCTATCTCGACTTCGCCGGGCGCGGGGCGGACGGGCTCACCGTAACCGTGTCGAAACGCACTTGGCGCCAGTTGCAGGAACGTGGTTTGAGTGCGGCTTCCCTGCGCGGGCGACTCGTCCGGGTCCGGGGCGTCGTCGAGGTCTGGCGCAGCCCGATCCTCGATGTCGCGAGCGCGGACATGATCGAAATCCTGGACGCGGCGCAGGGGCGCTGATGGGTATGTTGGGGACCATGGCGCGGGGGTCGAGCACACGGGGCGGATCGGCGGGGCATCCCGGAGGGGGCGCCCCCGCGGGGAATCGCGCCCGCACGGCCGCGGGCCTCCTTCTCCTGTCGGCCCTGCTCTCGGGCTGCATCGGCGACCAGACCGGCACGACCCTCCAGCCGGCCGTGGTCCGGGTGCCGCCGGAGGCGCCGCGGGTCACCGGCCGCGAACGCAGCGCGACGGACGCCGACCACGCCAAGCTGGTGGCGTCCTTCGGCGGCGAGTACCGCGCCCCCGCCGCCCTGAAACTCCTCACCGAGGTCACCGACCGCCTCGTGCGCGCCACGGACCGGCCGGAGGAGACCTACGCGGTCACCCTCCTCGATTCGCCGGTGATCAACGCCTTCGCGCTGCCGAGCGGCCGCCTCTACGTCACCCGGGGCCTGCTGGCGCTGGCGAGCGACACCTCCGAGATCGCCGCCGTCCTGTCCCACGAGATCGCCCACGTCACCCTGCGGCACGCCACGGCGCGGACCGAACTGGCGCTCCGCTCGCAGCTGGTGAGCAAGGTGGTGGCCGACGTCCTCAACGATCCGGTGACGGGCGCCCAGCTCCAGAGCCAGTCGAAGTTCGCCCTGGCGCGGTTCTCCCGCGATCAGGAGCTCGAGGCCGACGGCGTCGGGGTGAAGACCCTGGCGCGGGCCGGCTACGACCCGTTCGGCGCCGGTCGCTTCCTGCGCTCGCTGAGCCGCACCACGGGCATGAAGACCGGGACGGGCCAGGCCGGCGAGCCCGATATGCTCGCGACCCATCCGGGCACGCAGGAGCGCATCACCCTCGTCACCCGGGCCGCCCGCCTCATGGGCGCGCCGGGCCTCGGGGTCGACGAGCGCGCGCGCTACCTCGCGGCCGTGGACGGCATCGCCTACGGCGACAATCCCGGCGACGGCCTCGTGCGCGGCCGCCGCTTCCTCCATCCCGGCCTCGGCATCGCCTTCGAGGTGCCCGACGGGTTCACCATCGAGAACACCCGCAACGCGGTCCTGGGCACCACCCCCGAGGGCAGCCGCCGCCTGCTGTTCGACCAGGTCGAGAACCCGGCCGGACAGGGCCTCGAGGAGGTGCTGAAGGCGACCTGGAACGACGCCGTCGAGGCGGGATCGACGGAGTCCCGGACCATCGGCGGCAACCCGGCCGTGACCGCCCTGTCGGGCGGCAAGGACTGGACCTTCCGCCTCGCCGCCATCCGCATGGGCGACACCACCTTTCGGATGATCATGGCCGCCAAGGGGGCGACGGACCCCGACGCCGCCTTCCGGCGCTGGACCGAGAGCCTCGCGGCCGTGGGCGCGGCCGAGACGCAGTCCCTGCGCCCCCTGCGCCTGCAGGTGGTGACGGCCACCGCCGCCGACACGGTGGAGGGGCTCGCCCACCGCATGCTGGTCCCCGACCGGGCCGCCGACCGCTTCCTCGTCCTCAACGGCCTCGAACGCGGCGCGGCCCTGCGGGCGGGCCAGGGCTACAAGGTCGTGGTCGAGTAGGGGTCGGGGCACCCGGACGCCCGCCCCGAGCCGCGCGAAAACGCCGATCGAATGTCGATCCGGTTTCGCCGGCAACGAAAACGCGCCATCGTGCGCGCTTGATTCCCGTGATGTGCGTCGCGCTCTTCCCGCCCGATCCTGAGACCGTGCCATGTTCGATGCCCTCGGGAGCTTCCTCGACCGAAGCGATCTCTCGCCCCACGGCATCTGCCTGCTGTGGCGGCCGGAGCTGATCTGGACCCACGTCGTCTCCGACTTCGTCATCGGGCTCGCCTATTTCACCATCCCGGTGGCGCTCGGGGTGTTCGTCACCAAGCGCCGGGACGTCGCCTTCGGCTGGATGGCCTGGGCCTTCGCCGGCTTCATCCTCGCCTGCGGCACCACGCATTTCTTCGCGATCTGGACCCTGTGGGTACCGGACTACGCCGCCGAGGCCCTGGTCAAGGCGTTCACGGCGGTGATTTCCCTCGTCACCGGCATCCTGCTCTGGGTGCTGCTGCCGCGCGCCCTGGCCCTGCCCTCTCCCGAGACCCTGAGGCGCGCCAACGCCGAACTCGTCGCCCGCGTCCGGGAGCGCGATGCCGCCCTCGAAGCCCTGCGGACGGCCATCGCCGAACGCGAACGCGCCGAGGCGATGCTGCGCCAGACCCAGAAGATGGAGGCCATCGGCGCCCTGACGGGCGGGGTCGCCCACGATTTCAACAACCTGCTCGGGGTCGTCATCGCCAACCTCGACCGCCTCGGGCGCATGCCCCTCGAGGGCGCCGCCGAGCGGGCCCGCGGCAACGCCCTCAAGGGCGCGGAGCGGGCGGCGGCCCTCGTGCAGAAGATGCTCGCCTTCGCCCGGCGCCAGCCCCTGCAGCCGACCCGCTTCGACGTCAACGGCCTCATCGGCGACCTGTCCGAACTCCTGCGCGGCGCCCTCAACGCCGTCGAGCCGCCGGCGATGGATCTCGCCCCCGACCTCTGGCCCGTGCGCGTCGATGCCAACCAGCTGGAAAACGTGCTCCTCAACCTCGCGGTCAACGCCCGCGACGCCATGCCGGAGGGGGGGCGGGCGACGATCCGCACCCGCAACGTCCCGGCGGCCGAAGCCGCGCGCCAGCCCGGATTGCCGGCCGTCGACCACATCCGCATCAGCGTCACGGACGGGGGCTGCGGCATGAGCCCGGAGGTCGCCGCCCGCGCCTTCGAGCCGTTCTTCACCACCAAGGCCGTGGGCGAGGGCACCGGCCTCGGGCTCAGCCAGGCCTTCGGCTTCGCCAAGCAGTCGGGCGGCCACATCGTCCTCGACAGCCGCCCCGGTGACGGCACCACCGTGACGGTCTACCTCCCCCGGGACCGCGACGCGGCGGCGGCCCAGCCGGTCGCCGGCACGGCCGAGGGCCGTCCGCTCCTGCCGCCGATCCTGACGCCCCCCCGCTTCGCCTGACCGGAGCCGCGACCCACGATGACCGACACCGCCACACCCCGCGTCCTCATGGTCGAGGACGAGCCCATGCTCCTCGAGGTGGTCGCGGCCGAACTCGAGGATGCGGGTTTCGACGTCGCCCAGGCCATGACGGCCGAGATCGCCCTCGACCTGCTGGAGAGCGGCGCGCCCGTCGACATCCTGTTCACGGATATCCGCCTGCCCGGCGCCATGGACGGCTGGCAGCTCGCCGAGGCCGCGCGGCGCCTGCGCCCGGGCCTGCCGATCATCTACGCCACGGGCTTCACCCAGACGCCGCCGCGCCTGGCGGAGGGCAGCGTGTTCTTCACCAAGCCCTACCGCGCCCACGCGATCATCAAGGCGATCCGGACCCTGGGCGGCACCGAACCCTAGACCGCCCGGACCTCCGGTCGGCGGAGGCCGCCGCCGTCAGGCGGCGGCCAGCGACAGGGACATGGATTCCTTCTTCATCAGCTCGCGGTAGAAGCCGTCGAGGTGGGTCAGCTTGTCCGGCGACCCGTCCTGAATGATGCGGCCGCCCTGCAGCACCACGATCCGGTCGAAATCCTTCAGGGTCGAGAGCCGGTGGGCGATGGCGATGACCGTGCGGCCCTGCATGAGGTTGGCAAGCGCGTGGCGGATCGCCTCCTCGGACTCGGCGTCGAGGGCCGAGGTCGCCTCGTCGAGGAGCAGGATCGGAGAATCCTTGAGGATGGCCCGCGCGATGGCGATGCGCTGGCGCTGGCCGCCCGAGAGCTTCACCCCGCGGTCGCCCACGATGGTGTCGAAGCCCTCCGGCAGCGCCTCGATGAAGTCGGTGCAATGCGCCGCGGCGGCGGCCTTCCACACATCCTCGTCGGAGGCGTCGGGCCGGCCGTATCGGATGTTCTCTCTGAGCGTCCGGTGGAACATCGACACATCCTGGGGCACCACCGTGATGGCCTCGCGCAGGGAATCCTGCGTCACCCGGTGGATGTCCTGCCCGTTGATGAGAATGCGCCCGCCCTGGGCGTCGTAGAAGCGCTGGATCAGGGAGAACAGGGTCGACTTGCCGCCGCCCGACTTGCCCACGAGCCCGACGCGCTGGCCCGGCTGGATGGCGAGGTCGAAATCCGTGAAGACGGCGCGCCCGTCCGGGTAGGCGAAGGCGACGTGGTCGAAGGTGATCTCGGCGCCCGTGCCCGAGAGCGGCACGGCCTCGGGGTGGTCGGTGAGGTCGTGGGGCTGCAGCAGGGTGTGCAGGGCCTCCGACAGGCGGGCGGTGTGCTGGGTCGCGTCCACCAGGGCGACGGCGAGGTCGCGGGTGGCGGCCAGGATGCGGATGCCGAGGGTGCAGACGAGGACCACCTGCCCGTTCGAGGCCGCGCCCGCTTCCCAAAGGGTGATGGCCCAGTAGAGCAGGCCGAGGACGGCGAGCACGGTCAGGATCGCGTGAACGATGCGCAGCTTCTCGAGGTAGAGCAGCGACGAGCGGCGCGAGCGCATCTCGACGCCGATGGTGCCGTCGAAGCGGCTGTACTCGCGCTTGAACGCCGAGAAGGCACGCACCAGCGGCATGTTGCCGACGAGATCGACCATCTCGCCGTCGACGCTCGCGGCCTTGGCGGCGAAGTCGTGGTGGAGCGGCTTGCCGGCGGCCGCCATCTTGAACATCAGCACCACGACGGCGGCGAAGATGCCGGCGAGGACGAGGGCCATCGTGAGGCTGACGGTGCCGATGTAGAGGATCGACAGGAAGGCGGCGACGCAGGGCGGCATCACGTTGAACACGAACATGTTCTCGACCGTGAAGATCGCGTTCGAGGTCGCGGTGATGCGCGAGGCCAGGGTGCCGGGCTGGCGGTCGGCGAAGAACGACGGCGAGTGCCCGGTCATGTGCCGGAACAGGTCGCGGCGGATGTCGCCGGTGACGCCCACGAAGGTGAACGAGCCGGTCAGGCTCGCCACCCGCCAGAGCATGTTGTCGGCGGCGATGAAGCCGACGAGGAGGGCGAGCGCCCCCCAGATCAGGCCGGCCTCAGGCCCCTTACTCAGGGCGTCGACGACGCCCTTGAGGGCGTAATCCGTGCTGACCGAGAAGGCGACCGCCCCGAGGACGGCGCACAGGATGACGAGGTGCGGCAGCGCCCGGCGGCGCAGGTACCGCGCGACGAAGGCGAACGGCCTGTTGGCATAGACGCACAGGTCTTCCATCGCGGTGACAATCCCGTTTCCCAGGAGACCTTGCGGACCCTGTCCCTCGAACGAAGCCCGCGCGCGGTGCGCGCGAAACTTTTTGCCCCCAAGGTTCGCAACGCGAAGCTCGCGCGGGCGTTGCAGGCTCACGTACAGCTTCGTCCGTTCTAGGGAAGAAACCTGAACGTCGCTTGAGCGGCAAGCGAATTCGATGCCGCCCCGTCCCGCACCGGAGGGTCATGCACCGGCGGAGCGCCGGGTCTCCGGCATGATCAGGGCGATCATCACGAACCCGGCGAAGCCGACCACGGCGAGGCCGAGGAAGGCCGAATGGCTGCCGAGGCGATCGGCCATGATGCCGGCGAGCGACGTCGAGAGGGCCGCCCCGATGCCCATGGCGGTGCCGACGGCGCCCAGCGCGATGTTGAAGCGCCCGGTGCCCCGGGTCACGTCGGAGACCACCAGGGGCACCATCACGCCGAACACCGCCGCCGAGATGCCGTCGAACACCTGGATCGCCACGAGGAGTTCGGGGCTGCTGGTATAGGCGAACAGCAGGCCCCTGATCGGCAGGGCGGCGAAGCCGATGAGCAGGAGGGGCCGGCGGCCCCAGCGCTCGGCGGCGCGTCCCACGGCCGGCCCCGAGATGGCGAGCACGACCTGGGGCACCACGATGCAGGCGGCGATGAGGGCGGTGGCGGTCTCGCTGGCGCGCAGGGTCAGCATGCTGCCCACCAGGGGCAGCATCGCCGCGTTGGCGAGGAAGAACAGCATCATGCAGGCGCCGAAGCACATGAGCGCCCGGTTGGTGAGGAGCGCGCGCACGGCCCCCTCCCGCCGGGGCTCGGCGGCGCCGGCGACCGGCGGCTTCGCCACGGTCACGGGCCCGATCTCGTCGGCGCGGATGAACGACAGGGCCACCAGGGTCGGGATCATCAGGAAGCCGGTGAGGTAGAACACCGCGTCGTTGGAGAGGTAGTAGCCGCATGCGCCCATGCCGGCGGCTGCCACGGCGTTGCCCAGCGCCGAGAAGCTGGCGTTGCGCCCGAGGCGCTCGCCGGCGCGGGCATGGCCGACGAGGCCGATGCTGATGGCGGCGATGGCCGGGGTCAGGATGCAGCTCGCCGCCGAGTGGGCCGCCATGGCGAGGAGCACAATGAGGAAGTTCGGCCACAGGGCCAGCGCGAAGGCGCTGAGGGCGATGGCCACCACGGAGAAGCCGGCGGCGAAGCGGAGCGACCGCATGGCGTCGACGAAGGCGCCGCCCGGCACCTGCCCGAGCAGGCTGACGAGGCTGCCGATGGTCAGCGCGAAGCCGATATCCGACTGGGTCCACTTCGCCTGGGTGAAGTAGACCGCCAGGAACGGCCCGAACCCGGTCTGGAGGTTGGCGACGAAGAACGCGAAGCCGTCGAGGCCCCGGCTGCTGGTGCGCGAGATCGCCTTCATGTCGGCGGGACCCTCCGCGGCATCGGCCAGGGCCTCGCGCCGGGGCATGGGGCGCGGCCGGAATTCGGACCGGGCGACCTCCCTCGGCTTGAGGGGGCGGCGGTCCTTCGGGAGGGGAACCGTCATTTCTCCGGCGTTCTCTCGGCCGGCTTTTCGGGGGGCTTCTCGGCGGCCGGGACGGCGGGTGCGGTGGGCGCCACGACGGCGGGCGGGGCCGCGGGCGGCGCGGCGGGCGCGGCGGCCTGCTGGTCGCCCTCGGGGACGGCCGGGCTCGCGGGACCCAGCACCACGATGGGCTCGCCCGGCTTGTATTCCGGCGAGACCCGGACCTGATTGCGCGACAGCTGCAGGACGAGGCGGGTCGGCTTGCCATCGGAGGTGAAGCGCATGGAGCGCCAATCCACGGCGATCTTGCGCGAGCCGACGCCGAGGAAGCCGCCGAAATCGATGATGGCGGCGCGCGGGCGCCCGTCCTTGTCGAGGACGATGTCGATGATCCGGCCCATGTCCTCGCCGGTGGCGCTGCGCACGGCCTTGCCGAGGACACCCTCGTAATCCGCCGTGTCGAGGACGGTGGCGGGGGTCCCCGTGGGGATGACGGGGCCCTGGGGCTGGGCGGAGCCTTGCGGCGGGGCAGCACTCTGGGACGGGGCAGCCCCCTGCGGCGGGGCGGACGGCGGCGCCGGCGCAACGTTCTGCGCGGGCGCGGGCCCCGTGGCACCGCCCTGCGCAGGCGGGAGGGCCGGCGCGGCGGCGGGGCCGGCCTGCGGCTGGACCGTGGGAGCGGGCGGCGCCGCGGCCGGTGGCGCCGATGCGGCGGGGGCCTCGGCGGGCCTGGCGCCGGGAGCGGCGTCCTCGGCCAAAACCGATGCGGCCCCGAGGCCGATGGTCGTCGCGGCGATCATCCGGATCAATCTGAACACGTGCGTTCCCCGAGCGATGATCACGCCGGCCCTCGCGCAGAACACGGACCCATCCGGCAGGTGCCCGCCTGGGCGGGTCAAGTGCCCGCCTTGGCGGGTCCGGTGTCACTGCGCAACGACCAAGGCGAAGTTGTGGAGGCGGGACCCGTGGCGCGGTGCCCCGGAGCCCGCGAAGGGCGAGACTGAAGAGCTAGGTCCGGGGGCAAGAACCAGGCCGGCGCCGTGCACCGGCACGCCCCCGCCCGACCGTCTGCCACTCCGGCTCGCGCTTCGCAATCGGCCGGCCCGGCGCCTTCCTCATCAAGAGTACGTTCCCCGTCCTAGAGTGCCTTGCCCGTCCGGGATGATCGATCCACCCCGTCTGGTTTTCGCCAAATCCGCAGCGTAGAGAGGCGAAACCCTAAGTATCCCCGCCACGCGGGGCCCGATCGTTCGAGGACTTGCACCGATGCCCCTCTTCCGGAAAGCCAGCGCCACGGTGCTGCTCGCCGCCGCCCTCGGCGGCTGCCAGGCCCTCGGCGGCGGCGCCGGCGTCATGCCGGAAAGCGATGTCGGACCGCCGCCGTCCATGCGCGGCGCCGTGCCGAACGCGGCGGGCCCGCGTTCGGCGGGGGTCGATGCCGACGGCAACACGATCCAGACAACGCCGACCCGGCGCCTCGACCTGCCGCGCTCGGCCGGCGGGACCACCCGGGCGGCCGCGTCCGAGGAGCGGCGCATCCGCCGGGAGGACCTCGAAGGCAGCTCGGAGGGCCGTTCGAGCTCCGGCGGCGGCATGACCCCGAGCCTGGGCTCGGGCGGCGTCGGGGTCGGCGGCAAGTTCTAGGGACCACCGAAGTCCGCGCCGCCGCGGGCCGCTCAGGCGGCCACGCGGCGGCGCCCGCCGTAATAGTCGTCGAGGCGGCCGCCGAAGGCCGGATCGCCGAAGGGATCGTCCCCGGCCCCATGGGTCGGCGCACGCGCCAGGGTGTCCTTGTCGATGTCCACGACGTAGCCGCCGAGCTCGACGCTGTAGCGCAGGGACCGCCACGGCAGCGGGTGGTAGCTCTCGCCGAGGCCGAGGAACCCGCCGAACGACAGGACGGCGTAGGCGACCTGGCCCGAGACCTTGTCCACCATGAAATTGTGCACCGTGCCGAGGTGTTGGCCCTCGGCATCGTAGACCGCCGTGCCCTCGACCCGGTCGGAGGCGATGAGGCGCGGCGTCTCGTCGATGGCCACGCCCTCCGCCGCGGGATCGAGTTCCAGGGAGCCGGCGGGCCGGATGGGGCGCTCGCTGGGCAAGTGATTGCCGGGCGTGTGGTCGCTGGGCAGGTCTGTCGGCATCGGCTCGCTCCACGGTGGGATGTTGAACGCGAAAAACACGCGAGCGCCCCGCCCTGGTTCCCCCGAGACCGCTGGTCAGACGTAGCCGGCGCTGCGCGGCACGTCCGGCTCGAGGCCCGGTTCGGCGGCGATCATGGCGCCGAGCCCCCCGATGAGGGTGACGGCCGCGGCGAGGGCGAGGGCGAAGGCGGACAGGATCATGGGACGACCCTCCCCGCGATGGCTTAACGCTTCGTTGCCGGGGGCGCCCCGGAACGAAAAGCGCGTTGCGGCGAATATTTTTGCGGCGGCCGTCCCTGGGGACAACGGGACGGCCCGTGCGTGCGCCGCGACCGGGCCGGCCGGTGCGCTGCGCGGGCCGCGCCGGTGGTCGCCCCGGACCGACACGCCGCCGCCCGGCCCGTCGCGGAGGCGGGAGCGGCGGAGATAACCGTTCCGGATCAGCGGCTTGCCCGCGTTGCCCGCGCTTTCCCCCATGGTCCGACCGACCCGAAGGCCGGGGCCGCGCCGCCCAAGTACAGAGGGCGGACCGACCAAGGTCTCGGACGCCACGGCACCGCACTGCACCCCCCGGTGGGCATCGAATCCTGTTCATAGCCCGCGCTCCCTGTGGACGGCGTCCAAGCACAGGGCGGTTTTCCCTTGGAACGGTCGCGGCACCGCTTAGTTGTTGCAGCTATGCGCTCCGAGGCCTCGTGCCGTGGGCGTACCGGCGCTCGCAGCCGAACCTTCGGAGGATACCCATGGCAAAGACCACGACCAAGAGCCCGGCCAAGGACGGGGCCAAGAGCGCCGACAAGAGCACCGACGCCGCGGCCGAGAAGCCCGCCAAGGGTAAGAAGGTCGCCGCCCCCAAGGCGGAAGGGGCCAAGCCCAACGCCCTGCAGCAGCCCCTGAAGCCCTCGCCGGAGCTGGCCGCCGTCGTCGGCGAGGCCTCCCTGCCGCGCGGCGAGGTGGTGAGCAAGGTCTGGGAATACATCAAGAAGCACGAGCTTCAGAACCCGGAGAACAAGCGCGAGATCCTGGCCGACGACAAGCTCAAGAAGGTCTTCGGCAAGGACAAGTGCACGATGTTCGAGATGAACAAGCATCTCGCCGCCCATCTCAAGTCCGCCTGATCCCAACTCGCCTGATCCCAAGTCCGCCCGGACCGATGGATCGTCCTGCCGGCCCCGCGCATGGGCCGGCGGACGCGGCCGGCCCGAACCGCCGCGACCTGGCGGGACTGGCCGCCGGAGGCCTCGCCGCGGCGGGCCTCGCAGCGACGGGCCGGGCGGCCGCGGGGCGGGACGGGTCGCCCCCGCCCGTGCGGATCGCCATGCTGCTGTTTCCGGGCATGACCGCCCTCGACGTGGTCGGCCCACAGACGCTCCTGGCCGGCCTCGCCGGCCCGCAGATCCACCTCGTGGCCGAGCACCTCGGCCCTGTGGCGAGCGATACCGGCCTCGCCATCGTCGCCACGGCGGATTTCACCACCTGCCCGCGCGACCTCGACGTCCTGTTCGTGCCCGGCGGCGACGGCACCCCCGGCCAGATGCGGGACGCGCGCCTCCTGGCCTTCCTGCGCGACCGGGCCGAACGCGCGGCCTGGGTGACGAGCGTGTGCACGGGCTCGCTGATCCTCGGGGCGGCCGGCCTGCTCACGGGCTACCGGGCGACCTCGCACTGGTGCGTCCGCGACAGCGTGCTTCCCCTCCTCGGCGCGATCCCCGTGGACGCCCGCGTGGTGTTCGACCGCAACCGCGGCACGGCGGCGGGCGTCTCCGCCGGCCTCGACTTCGCCCTGGCCCTGGCCGCCCGCCTGCGGGGTCCCGACCATGCTCGCACGAGCCAGCTCGTGGCGGAATACGCGCCGGTGCCCCCCTTCGAGGCCGGCACGCCGCAGGCCGCGGGCCCGGCCATCACCCGCGCCGCGACCGCGATCCTGGCGGACTTGGCCGAGGGATCGCTCGCCGCCGCCCGGGCGCGCCGGGACTGAGCGTCCGGTTCGGCGGGCGGGAAGAGTCCGGTTCGGCAGGCGGAATGAGCCCCCGCAACCCGCTGGTGTGCCGGGGAATTTGCGGTAACGTCGCCAGCTTCCCACGAATGTCCAACTGCGAGACGATGCATGGCCGGCGGTTTGGCGGACGACCTCATCCGGACGAAGTCCCTGGAGCGCCTGAACTCCGACGCGGAGGGCGGTGAGCACAAGCTCGCCCGCACCCTCGGCCCCTGGAGCCTCATCGCGCTGGGCATCGGCGCGGTGATCGGGGCGGGCCTGTTCTCGCTCACCGGCATCGCGGCGGCCGAGCATGCGGGCCCGGCCGTGGTGATCTCCTTCGCCATCGCCTCCATCGCCTGCGCGTTCGCCGGCATGTGCTACAGCGAGCTCGCCGGCATGATCCCCGTGGCCGGCTCGGCCTACACCTACGCCTACGCCACCATGGGCGAACTCGTCGCCTGGATCATCGGCTGGGACCTCGTCCTCGAATACGCCGTCGGCGCCGCCACCGTGTCGGTGAGCTGGTCGAGCTACGTCACCCGCTTCCTGCGCGACACCCTCGGGATCAATCTTCCCCCGAGCCTCGTCCACTCGCCGTTCGAGACCTACACGGTCGATGGCGTGACGGCGCACGGCCTCGTCAACCTGCCGGCGATCCTCATCATCGTGGCCGCCTCGGCGCTGCTGATGATCGGCATCCGCGAATCCGCCCGGGTCAACGCCGTCGTGGTTCTGATCAAGCTCGCCGTGGTGGCCGTCGTGGTCGGCGTCGGCCTGTTCTACATCAAGGCGCAGAACTACGTGCCGTTCATCCCCGAGAACACCGGCACCTTCGGCGAGTACGGCTGGAGCGGGATCATGCGCGGCGCCGGCGTGGTATTCTTCGCCTATGTGGGGTTCGACGCCGTCTCGACGGCGGCGCAGGAGGCGAAGAACCCCCAGCGCAACATGATGATCGGCATCCTCGGCTCCCTCGCCATCTGCACGGTGATCTACATCCTGTTCGCGGGCGTGCTCACCGGCCTCGTTCCCTATGCGCAGATGAAGGGCGACGCGGCCCCCGTGAACACCGCCATCGCGCAGACGCCGTTCCCGTGGCTGCGCAGCCTGGTGACCCTGGGCGTCATCGCGGGCTTCTCCACGGTGATCCTGGTGCTGCTGCTCGGCCAGAGCCGGGTGTTCTACTCCATGAGCCAGGACCGGCTGCTGCCGGGCTTCTTCTCCAAGATCCACCCGACCTGGAAGACGCCCTACCGCTCGAACCTGTTCTTCATGGTGTTCACGAGTTCGCTCGGCGGCTTCCTGCCGATCTCCCAGCTCGGCCACATGACCAGCATCGGCACCCTGCTGGCGTTCATGCTCGTCTGCGCCGGCGTCATCATCCTGCGCCGGACCCAGCCCGACGCGCGGCGCGACTACCGCACGCCCCTGGTGCCCCTCGTGCCGATCCTCGGCATCGTCAGCTGCTTCGCCATGATGGTATCCCTCGACGGCGAGACCTGGCTGCGCCTGCTGGTCTGGCTCGCCATCGGCTTCGTGATCTATTTCAGCTGGAGCCGCCGCCACAGCCGCATCGGCCGCGAGGAAGCCGGCGCCTGAGGCCCGCACGATCCCGGGCGCGGACCTCGCGGCAAACCCCCACGTAGGCACAAAACCGTCGCCGGGACACCGGAGGACCGGTCCGAACTCCCGCGCCGCCTCCGGCCTCGGCGCGGCCTTCGACGACGTCGTGTCCCCAGGCTCATCCGGTCCGGGGCGCCATCGCCTTCTCCGCCGCCCAGGCGGGGCTCCGGCATCTTCGGTGTCGAGTGGGCGCCGGCGAAGATGCAGGCGGCATTCACAATCGAACTGATATCGATGTCGGACCGTTGATCGATGTGATGAGGGAGATAAGGCGCGATGAAGTCTGTTTTGGCAGTAGCGGCCGTTGGCCTGAGCCTGATCGGTGCGGTCGGCGTGGCCTCGGCCCAGTCGTATGGCGGGCGTGACTCCGGTTATGGCGGGGGTTATGGCGGGCGCGATTCCGGTTACGGCGGACGTGAGTCCGGCTATGGTGACCGCGATTACGGGCGCCGGGGACGCGACGACGACGACCGGGGCCGGGGCTCCCGGGGACGGGATTCGGGCTACGGCGGCTTCGACGAGAGCGCCTATGTCCGGTGCAACCCCGACGTTCGCCAGGCCCTTCGCAACGGGCAGCTGACCTCGGCCCTCGCCCATTATCAGAAGTTCGGCCGTCGCGAGGGCCGGCGGCTCAGCTGCTGAGCCGGACCGCGAACCGTTCGACGACGGGCCCGCCGTGGCGTGAGCCCGGCGGGCGCCGGTGTTCGGGGGCTGTCGCCCCCGCCACCGGGCTGTCGTCCTCCCCGAACCGGTCGGGACTCGTCCCGGGAATCACCCGATCCTCGCCGAAGACATTTCCGCGCAAAAGACAGTCCATCGGACGTTTCACACGCCGAATACAGAGTTTCCGGCCCTGAAATCGAGACATTTACTTTATTGCAGACCCTCGTCCCGGTACTAGCCTGGTGCGGATCGCGCCCCGGGACTCGCGTTTTTCAACTCCTCCGAAGCAACCGTTCGCCCGGGTCTTCCGGTGACCCCGGTGAGGCGCCCGATTGCCGCGATGTTGGGTCCACCGCATCCACCGCGCGGTCACGGACCGAACGATTGCCGAATTATCCCGATACCTATTGCTACTTGTCCAGCGACTATTCTGCGGGATAAGGAAACGATGTGACATGAACATCACGCGCCCAGTCATTCAGCAGTTTAGAGCCTGCTGAAGCTGTCAGGTTGAGCGTGACGGTATTGCCCTGTCCGCGCCCCTTCCGCCATGAAAGCTGCACACGCCGCCCGAAGATGGCGGGTGCGAACATGGTTTTGGGTCGGGGAAGAACGATGCGTGCGCTGCGGTACAGCCTCTTTGCTTCAGTAGCTTTGCTACCGTGCGTTGTTCAGGCACAAAGCACGGTTTCCTTGAGCGAGATCAGCGTTGTTGCAACCACCCCGG
Source organism: Methylobacterium sp. Leaf99 (assembly GCF_001422375.1). Classification (GTDB taxonomy): domain Bacteria; phylum Pseudomonadota; class Alphaproteobacteria; order Rhizobiales; family Beijerinckiaceae; genus Methylobacterium. Next base: position 1,079,896 of record NZ_LMMU01000001.1, read on the forward strand.
TCGGCGTCGCTGCCGGGAATGGCGCCCCCAGCGTACCGGTGCTCCAGGCTCCGGGTGGAACGGCCCTGCAGGTTCCGGACACCGCGCGCCTGCGCGGCGGTGCGCTGCCCCTCAACAAGATCCCCAGCACCGTCGAGACGGTCACGGCCGCCGACCTCAACTTCGACCGGGCGACCTTCAACGCCGTCGAGACCCTGGCCCGGCGCGTGCCCGGCCTCAACCTCTCCGACAGCCAGGGCAACAACAACCGCGTCGACATCAACTACCGCGGCTTCCAGGCCTCGCCGGTGACGGGCGTGCCGCAGGGCCTCGCCGTCTACCAGAACGGCGTGCGCATCAACGAGGCCTTCGGCGACACGGTCAACCTCGACCTGATCCCGCAGGTGGCCATCAACCGCATCGACGTGGTGACCGGCAACCCGGTCTTCGGCCTCAACGCGCTGGGCGGCGCCATCAACATCCAGATGAAGAACGGCTTCAACTGGCAGGGCACCGAGATCACCGCCCTCGGCGGGTCGGACGGCCGCATCGCCGGCTCCCTCCAGCACGGCAAGATGATCGGCCCCTGGAGCATCTACTTCGCGGGTGACGGCCTCAACGACCGGGGCTGGCGCTACGAGAGCCCCAGCACCATCGGCCGCGTCTACGGCGATGTCGGCTACCGGACGCAGGATTCGGAATTCCACCTCATCGGACAGATGGCGCGGACCTATTTCGGCGCCGCCGCCGCGACGCCGACGGACTTCACCCACGTGGAGCCGCGGGCGATCTTCACCTACCCGCAGACCACCACCACCGAAGTCGGCACCATCCAGCTCACCGGCCGCGTCGATCTCTCCCCGACCTGGGACATTTCCGGCAACGCCTACTTCCGCCGCTTCAGCCAGAGCTACATCGACGGCAACGACAGCGATTTCGAGAACTGCAGCACGCGTTCGAGCTTCCGCGGCCGCCTCTGCTACGAGGATGACGGCTTCAGCCCCGCCGCCGGCCAGTCGCAGCTCGCCTTCCGCAACCAGTTCCTGATGCTGGGCCGGGGCGCCCCGAACGGCATTCCCTTCACCGCGGGCGTGCCCTACGGCACCCTCGACGTCACCAAGACCGAGGCGACGGGCTACGGCGGCACGCTCCAGGCGGCCAACCGCGACCGGGTGTTCGGCTTCAACAACAGCTTCGTGGTCGGCGGCTCCATCGACGTCGCGGATTACGGCTACAAGTCGTCGAGCACCCTCGGCGTGATCAATCCCGACCTGTCGGTGACGACGAACCCGATGACGCCCGCCTACGGCACCGTGCCGGGCCTCGGCACCGACTTCCTGCGCACGGCCGCGGCCTTGGGCATCGCGCCGAGCTCGGTCACGGGCTCCAACCTCTACATGGGCCTCTACGCCACCGACACCATCGACCTCACCGACGCCCTGTCGCTGACCGCCGGCGCGCGGCTCAACTTCGCCCGCATCTCGAGCCAGGACCAGACCGGCTTCTCCCCCGACGTGACGGGCACCCACTACTTCAACAAGATCAACCCGGTCGCCGGCCTGACCTACCGCTTCGCCCCGGGCCTCAACCTCTACGGCGGCTACTCCGAGTCGAACCGCGCGCCGACCCCCCTCGAACTCGCCTGCGCCAATCCGCTCCGCCCCTGCCTGCTGCCGAACTCCCTGGTGGCCGATCCGCCGCTCAAGCAGGTCGAGGGCCAGACCTACGAGGTCGGCTTTCGCGGTGCCCTGCCGAACTTCTACGATGGCGGCCTCGTCAACTATAAGGTCGGCGCCTTCCGCACCGACCTGACCAACGACATCCTGTCGCTCGCCACCCCCGGCAACGCCGCGCGCGGCTACTTCGTCAACGTGCCGGCGACCCGTCGCCAGGGCGTCGAGGTCGGCCTCGAATACGCCTCCGACTGGCTGACGGTCTACGCGAACTACGCCCTGATCGATGCCACGTTCCGGTTCAACGGCACCCTGTCCTCGCCGAACAACCCGTTCGCCGACGACGGCGCCATCAACGTGGTGCCGGGCAACAAGGTCCCGCTGATCCCCGACCACCAGTTCAAGGTCGGCTTCGACGTCGAGGTGCTGCCGCGCTGGCGCGTCGGCATGGCCATGCAGGCCTTCTCGTCCGCCTACTATCGCGGCGACGAATCCAACCTGAACCGCAAGCTGCCCGCCTATTACGTGCTCAACCTGAACACGAGCTACCGGGTCAACCGGAACCTCGAACTGTTCGGCTACGTCACCAACCTGACGAACAACCGCTACACCACGTTCGGCACCTTCTTCGAGCCGGGCCTCGTCGCCAATCGCTACCCGGTCAACGACGTGCGCACCACCACCCTCGCCCAGCCGCTCTCGATCTACGGCGGCATCCGCTACACCTTCGGCGAAGCCCCCGCGCCCATGCCGGAGCCGATCCTGCGCAAGTACTGAGGGACGCCCCGCCCGCGCCGACGACGCGCCATCCGGCCCTCACCGCTTAGCTGTGCAAGGCCGGAGGGAAACAAAAAAGGCCGGCCTCCGAACAGGGGCCGGCCTTTTTGTCGTTTCCGGCCCGTGAGGCACGGCGACAAGACGCGCCCGCCGATTCCCACCGGCACGCCGCAAATCCTGCGCACGGGTGCGCTTCGGGATATCCGTCGGCACGGCATCGCGCCGTGGGGGGACATCGTGAAAGGGGAGATGAAGCCGCAGCTCCGACTCACGGCGCAACGGGTTTCGATCATCCGGGTTGATCGCAAGACTGATCACCTTGGATCTGGTCGCCCATGGCCGTCCTCGGTGGAGCCGGATCTTTCAGGAAGGACCGCCCGATGACCCTCGATGCCCGAACGATCTACGTCACCGCCCTGAAGAACACGCACGCCCTCGAGTTGCAGGCGCTCCAGATCATGGAACGTCAGGTCGAGCGCCTCGAGAACTACCCGGACATGGAGGCCGCCCTGCGCCGCCACATCCGGGAGACCCATGGCCAGCGCGACCGTCTCGAAGAGGCCCTGGCCTCCCTCTCGGAAAGCCCCTCTGCCCTGAAGGAAGGGTTCTTGGGGTTCGTCGGCAACATGATGGCGATCGCCCACGTCCCCGCTCAGGACGAGATCCTGAAGAACGCCTTCGCGAACCAGGCCTTCGAGAACTTCGAGATCGCAGCCTACACGTCGCTGCTCACCCTCGGCGAGGCCGCCGGCCAAACGGCCCACAAGGCCGCCTTCACCATGTCCCTGCGCGAGGAGGAGGGCATGGCCAAGGCCGTGGCCGATCTCGTGGCGCCCACGACGCAGCGCTACCTCGATCTCACCCTACGCGGTGAATCGGCGAGCCACTAAGTGGCTTTGCGGTCCATCGCGTTTGGTGGGCCGCACCTTCTCGTCCTGGCCCCGCTATCCGTCGGCTGGGGCCAAGGTCCCATCGCGTTGGATCGGCGCCATCTCAGCCCACAGAGACGCCGGAGTTGCGGCCTTCGAGCGATGCGAAGCGCCTGAAGGCGCGCTCGATGATGTCCCATGGCTCCGCGACCGTGCGCGTCGCCTCGGCCCACCGGATGGGCTTGCGCGATGCGGTAGCAGCGAGCTGAAAGGTTGGTATACAGGGAGATGGCTGGACCGTTCGTCGCCATGAACCAACGACGCGGTACTGATATGGACCGCGCGATCTCGATCCGGCATCTGAAGTATTTGGTGGGTGCACAAGGGTTCGAACCTTGGACCCGCTGATTAAGAGTCAGCTGCTCTACCAACTGAGCTATGCACCCTCGCCTTGCGGCGGTCGCTGCGGCCCACCAAGTCCGCCGCGACGAGGTGGCTGATAGCAAAGCCCCCCGGGGGTGTCCACCCCCGGGGGGCGATTTTCTCGACCCGGCTAAACCTGGGCCGGGGACTGGGCGTGCAGGCGCACGGCCGTGGCTTCGAGCTTGTTGAGGGCCGAGAGATAGGCGCGGGCCGAGGCCACGAGGGTGTCGGGATCGGCGCCCCGCGCCGTGACGCTGCGCTCGCCGCTCTTGAGGCGCACGGAGACCTCGGCCTGGGCGTCCGTGCCTTCGGTGACGGCATCGACCTTGTAGAGTTCGAGCTCGGCCGCATGGGGCACCAGGGCCTGGATCGCGTTGAACACCGCATCAACGGGGCCGTTGCCCTCGGCTTCCTCGGTGATCACCCGGTCGTCGATGGCGAGCTTCATGGTGGCGCGCTGCGGCCCGTGGGTGCCGGCGATCACCGAGAGCGAGACGAGGCGGATGCGGTCATGGGCCGTGGCGAGGTTCTCGTCGACGAGGGCCTCGATATCCTCGTCGTAGACGTGCTTCTTGCGGTCGGCGAGGGCCTTGAATCGCTCGAACGTGTCCTGCAGCCGGTTGTCGCTCAACGTGATGCCGAGCTCCTCCAGCTTGGCGCGGAACGCGGCGCGGCCGGAGTGCTTGCCCATGACGAGCGAGGTCTTGGCGACGCCGACCGAGGCCGGCGTCATGATCTCGTAGGTCTCGGTGTGCTTCAGCATCCCGTCCTGATGGATGCCGCTCTCGTGCGCGAAGGCGTTCCGGCCGACGATGGCCTTGTTGTACTGCACGGGGAAGTTCGTCGCGTGGGAGACGAGCTTGGAGGCCCGCGTCAGCATCGTGGTCTCGATGCCGGTCTCGTAGGGCATCACGTCGCCGCGGGTGCGGATCGCCATGACGATCTCTTCCAGGGCCGCGTTGCCGGCGCGCTCGCCGATGCCGTTGACGGTGCACTCGACCTGCCGGGCGCCGCCCTCGATGCCGGCCAGGGAGTTGGCGATGGCGAGGCCGAGGTCGTCGTGGCAATGCACCGAGAAGATCGCCCGGTCGGAATTCGGCACGCGCTCGCGCACGGCACGGAACATGGCGCGGTACTCGTCAGGCGTGGCGTAGCCCACGGTGTCCGGCAGATTGATGGTGGTGGCGCCCGATCGGATCGCCGCCTCGACGCAGCGGCACAGGTAGTCGATGGGCGTGCGGGTCGCGTCCATGGCCGACCATTCCACGTCCTCGACGAGGTCGCGGGCCTGGGCCACGGTCTTCAGGATGATCTCGATCACCTCGTCCTGGGATTTGCGCATCTGGTGGGCGAGGTGGATCGGCGAGGTCGAGACGAAGGTGTGAATGCGTCCGCGCCGGGCGTGCCGCACGGCCTCGCCGGCGCGGGCGATGTCGGCGGGGATGGCGCGGGCGAGGCCCGCCACGGTGGCGCGCTTGGCCCGCCGGGCGATCTCGGCGACGGCCTCGAAATCACCATTGGAGGCGATGGGGAAGCCGGCCTCGATGATGTCGACGCCCATGGTGTCGAGGAGGTCGGCCACCGCCAGCTTCTCGTCCAGGGTCATGGTGGCGCCGGGGCATTGCTCGCCGTCGCGCAGGGTGGTGTCGAAGATGAGGACGCGGTCTTTCGGCGTCGGGGTGATCTCGGCGGTCATGGGGGTGATCCTGTCGTGGCGCGCGGTCCCGTCCATGGGGACGCGACGCCTGGAAGAACGGCTCCGGCCCGAGGGCGGAGCCCGGCGTGATCGAAACGGCGCCCCCTGAGAGCCCAGGCGCGCGCCCGGACGGCCCTCAGGGGCGGATAAGGCGGAGCAGCGTGGCGGGGAGCGCGCAGGACCGCGCGGCCGCGAAGGCGGCGGCGGTACGGCTGGTCCTGGAGCCGGCGCTGGCCAAGGCTCGCTCTCCCGAAGGGCAACGGCAAGGGGCAACGGCAAGGCGGTTCGAAGGCCGGCCGGTTGCGGATGCGGGTTTCCTACCCCCCGACACCACGATTGACAAGTATCCGTCCGGCGCGGGCCGGGCGGCATGGCGACCTCATCGCGTCCCCGTGATCGCCATAGGACGGGGTTCGGACATCCGGCGTCGAAGGATAGGCCGCACGACCATTGCCTTGCCCATCCGCCGGCCTAGCTTCCGCTTCGTGCTCCGGTGATGCGCGATGATCTCATCCGTCCCCCGCACAAGAAGAAAACAAGAGGAAACGTCCCCATGCCCCGTTCGATTCTGCGCGGTCTCGCCCTGCCCGCCCTCGCCCTTCTTGCCGGTACCGCCCCGGGCTTCGCCCTCGACGTGACCAAGACCATCGACGTTTCGGCTGCACCCGCCAAGGTCTGGTCGACCATCGGCGACTTCTGCGGCATCGGCCAATGGCACCCGGCCATCGAGAAATGCGTCCCGTCCATGGATGGCGGCAAGCCCCTGCGGACCCTGAGCCTGAAGGGCGGCGGCACCATCGTCGAGTCGCAGACCGCCCGCGACGACGCCAAGATGAGTTACACCTACGCCATCGTCTCCGGGCCCCTGCCCGTGAGCGATTACAGCTCGACCCTCATGGTCGCCCCCAAGGGCACCGGCTCGACGCTGACCTGGACGGGCAGCTTCAAGGCCAAGGGCGCGCCGGACGCCGTCGCGACGGATGCCATCGGGGGCATCTACGAGTCCGGCCTGAAGGCCATCGCGGACAAGACCAAGTAGGACGGCCGCCGTCGCACCACCGGCCGCGCGACCTCCAGGTCGCGCGGCCCCCCGGGACGCCCGTGAAGGTGTCGGCGCGCGCGGTTCTTCGCAGCCGGAGCGCCGCATCCGCGAAGTCGGCCGCGACAGACATCCGGTAGAACAAATCGCCATTTACGCGAAATTTACATCCAGGACGTCATTCTGGCATCCCGCTCCGGCGGCCGAGCAACGACCCGAGGCGCCATGACACCGGCCAACGACGCGATCGGACCGCATGCCGTCGCGCAGGTCCGCCGCGCGATCCAGGACAACGTGTCGAGTCTCCTGGACCTGAGAACCCATTTCACCCGGCAGATGGCCGCCCTCGAGGAGACCGAGCGCAGGGTCAGGCTCCTGGCCCTGCGGGAGGCGAGCCAGGTTCTCGGCGGTGCCCTCGACGATCCGTCGGAGCACGCGGCGCTTCGCCGGAATGGCGAACTTCAGGAGGAGACCAACCGGGCGTTTCGGGAGATGCAGGCGACCCACGCGGCGATCCTGGCCCAGATCACGGGCCTGCTGGCCGACAGCGAGGCGCTGTACGAGGCCACGTTCCCCTGAGGCCACCGGCTCACGGGGGGCCGGGGACCCCCGCCGTGGCGAAAATCCCCCGCGCGGGCGGCGGTCCCACGGTTGACCGGCTGCGCCCCCGGGAGCAAAACCCGGCATCGTTCAAGCTATGCCATTGTCGAGGACAAACGTGGTGTCACCGCAACGCCTGAGCCTCGGGCTCGCCGCCCTCCTGGCCGTCAGCCTCGTCGGCGCCTGCAAGCCCGGCCCCTCGACGCCCGCGATCGTCGCGGCCGCCCCGGCCGCTGCGGTCGCCCCGGTCCCGCCGACGGGCAGCGGCTGCGGCCCGACCATCGCCCGGACCCAGGCTGTGGTGGACAGCGATGTCGCCACCGGCAACCTCAACGCCCCCGTGGGCGAGCGCTTCAGCGGCGACCTGCGCCGGGCGGCCGAGGCCTGCCGGGCGGGCCAGGAGCGCGAGGCCCTCGGCCTGCTCGCGGCGGCCAAGGCGCGCTACGGCTACCCGTAGCTGCGCCGCGCGGCGGCCTGATCGCGAAAGGCCTCGCGAAGATAGGCGCGCACGAAGCCCGGCATGCGCTCGGGCCGGAAATCCGCGGGCGAGCGGACCGCGAAGAAGCCGGCGAGCTCCGGTTCGGCCTCGGCCGCCCGGTGCCGCGTCATCCGGGCGACGAGGGCGGCGGCGTCCTCGGGGAACGCCACGGGCCGCAGGAACGCGTGCTGGCCGGCGCCGCTGACGAGCACCCACCCGTCGGCCGCATCGGGCGGGAGGGCGAGGCCGGTCTCCTCCAGGAGTTCGCGGGTGGCGCTGCCGACGAGGTCGACGCGCCCGCCCGGGCGCACGTCCGAACCGTCGGGCGTGCCGCAGGGGAAGTAGATCTGGTCGGCATTGGCGGTGTCGCGGCCCATCACGCCGAGGATGGCGGCGCCGTCGCGGGACCACGGCACCACGGCGGCGAAGGCGTTGGTGACGGACGGGTCGGGCGAGCCGCTGTCCCGGAAGGTCAGGAACGCCGAGAACCGGGTCTCGAACAGCGCGACGGTGCAGGCCCCGTCCGCCACCCGGCAGGCGCGGGCGAGGAGGACGCGGCCGTCGAACAGGGCCGGCTTCTCCGCGACCCGCCGCTCCCAATGCGCCGCGATCCGCGCCGCGTTGTCCCGCGCCCAGGCCCAGTCGTGGGTGACGAGGCGGGCGTCGAGGCGATGGAGGCGCGTGAGGGTGAGGCCGTCGGGGTTCGGGCCGTCAGACATGCAGGCGTCCTTCGCTGACGAGGACCGCCGCGCCGCCGATCTCGATGGCGCGGAGCGTGCCGGCCGCGATGCCGAGCTGCACCCGGATCTCGCTGGGGCGGCCCATGGCGGCGCCCTGGTGCAGGACGAGATCGTGGGTGCCGTCCCCCAGGGGCTCGAACTGCATCATCACGCCGGCGAACGCCGCCGCGGCCGAGCCCGTGGCCGGGTCCTCCGGCACGCCGAGATGGGGCGCGAACATCCGCGCGTGGAAGTGCCGGGCGCCGTCCGGGTCGGGGGTGTAGAGGTAGAGGGCCGCCGGCGCGCCGAGGCCCGCGAACGCCGCCGGATCGAGGGCGGCGTCCGCCAGGGCCTCGGGCGACGCCACGGGCACGAACAGGAAGCGCGGACCGAGGCTGTGCCGGCTCGGGGCGTGGCGGCCGAACCCGATGGCGCCGGACGCGAGGCCAAGGGCGCCGGCCAGCGCCTCCGGCGCGGGGCCATCGCCCGAAAACTCCGGCAGGACCGGCATGCGGAAGCGCGCCTGCCCCCTTCCGTCGCCGGGCTCGACCACGCAGGACAGGGTGCCGACCCCCGCCTCGAGGCCGAACGCCACGGCGTCCGTCAGGCCGGCGCGCGCGTCCCGCAGGGCGAGCAGGATGGCGGCGCCGAGGGTGGGGTGCCCGGCGAACGGCAATTCGGCGCGTGGAGTGAAGATGCGCAGGCGCGCCCGGTGGCGCGGGTCGTCGGGGGGCAGCACGAACACCGTCTCGGACAGGTTGAACTCGCCGGCGATGGCCTGCATCGCCGCGCCGTCGAGGCCTTCGCAGTCGAGCACCACGGCCAGGGGATTGCCGGCCAGAATCGTGTCGGTGAACACGTCGAGGGTGGCGAAGCGGCGGGCCATTTTCTGTAAATCTCCCATGGACTTGCCCCCTAGACCGGCTCGACCGGAAAGGTCTCGCTTGGGGCGACGAACTCGTCCTGCGCCGCCACCGTGAGGATCTCGCGGGAGCCGGCTTCGGCCGTGCGGCGCAGGAGGCCGTAAACCGAGGCGCCGGCCATGCCGAGGGCGAGGGCCGCCGAGCCCGTGCGCGCGTAGTGCACGAGGAACAGGGCCGCGATGGCGTCCCCGGCCCCGTTGACGTCGAGGGCGAGGCGCGGCGTGCGCAGGAGCCAGAACTGGCCGCCCTCCCCGGCCAGGAGGTCGATGGCGCCCGGCGGCGTCGCCTCGGTGGCAAGGGAGGTGACGAGGACGACGCGGGGCCCGAGGGCGTGGAGCGCCGCCACCGCCGCCTTGGCCTCAATGAGGGTGCGCGACGGCAGGCCCGAGAGGTGATCGAGCTCGAACTGGTTCGGCGTGGCGATGTCGGCGAGCCTAAGGGCTTGATCGCGCATGAATTCCGGGATTCCGGGGCGGACGTAGATGCCCCGGTTGGTGTCGCCCATGACGGGATCGCAGGCGTAGAGGGCGCGGGGGTTGGCGGCGCGGACGGCGGCGACGGCGTGCACGATACTGGTACCGATATCGGCCGAACCCATGTAGCCCGACAGCACGCCGTCGCAGGTGTGGAGGACGCCGCGCTCGGCGATTCCCGCCACGAGGTCCTCGATGGCCGGGCCGTCGAAGACCCGGCCGCGCCAAGCGCCGTAGCCGGTGTGGTTGGAGAACTGCACGGTGTGGATGGCCCAGACCTCGACGCCGAGGCGCTGCATCGGAAACACCGCGGATGCGTTACCGACGTGGCCGTAGGCGACGTGGGACTGGATCGACAGGATGTTCAAGCGGGCCGGTCCTCCGGGTTAAAGCCTTCCCTTATCTCGTTTTTCGCGAACTCGCACGCCCGGACCCTCCATGGACTTCGACGCCCTCAAGACCTCGACCCTCGCCTTCGTCGAGGCGCATCAGGCCTGGACGCCGCTCATCGTCGGGGTGCTGGCGTTCTGCGAGTCCCTGGCCTTCCTGTCCCTGCTGGTGCCCGCCACCGTGCTGCTCCTCGGCATCGGCGCGCTCATGGGGACGGTGGGGATTCCGTTCGTGCCGGTGATGCTGGCGGCGGCCCTGGGGGCGGCCCTAGGCGATTGGATTTCCTACGAATTCGGCAACTATTACAAGGAGGGGGCCAAGCGCATGTGGCCGCTGACGCGCTACCCGGCCATGGTGGCGAGGGGCGAGGCGTTCTGCCTGAAATGGGGGGCCGGCGGGGTCGCCCTGGGGCGGTTCTTCGGGCCGGCGCGGGCGGTGGTGCCGCTGATCGCCGGCATCTTCGGGGTCAGGCGCCTGCCGTTCCAGGTGGCGAACGTGCTCTCGGCCGTGGTCTGGGCGTTCGTGATGCTGGCGCCCGGCGCCGGATTGTTCAATTATTTCAAAGGCTAGTCTCGACCGCGCGGCGGGGTCGCAGGTGACAAGCGGGGCGGGGCCTGATTTCTAGGGGGTCCGTCCCGATTCGGAACACCCATGTCCGCAGCCCTCGCTCACGCGATTCTCCCCGTCGACAGGCGGCAATCCCCCACCGCGCTTCACGTGCAACGGGGCGTGCGCCGGCTGTATTCGGAGCTCGGCCACGTGACGATTCCGGAGTTTTCCCTGGCCAACGGCCGGCGGGCCGACGTCATCGCCCTGTGTCCGGCCGGGCGCCTGACGATCATCGAGATCAAGTCGAGCGTGGCGGACTTCCGGGCCGACCGGAAATGGCCGGATTACCGCGACTATTGCGACCGATTCTACTTCGCGATTCCCGACAGCCTGTCGACGACCCTGACGCCGGACGATGCGGGCCTCATCGTCGCCGACGCGTTCGGGGCCGCGATCCTGCGGGACCCGGCCGAGCACGTGCTCAGCGGGGCGCGCCGCAAGGCCGTGACCCTGCGTTTCGCCCACAACGCGGCGCGGCTGCTGCACGCGCTCGCCGATCCGGGAGCCATTCGCGAAGGCGTTCTCTAGGGCTTGGGGCGCACCGTTCGCACCGGGAAATTGCGAACAGAATCAACCCGCTAGGGTGATCTCGCCCTCCCGGACGGCGCGCTCGCCGGTGCCGGACTTGATGCGGTAGAACGGCTCGCCGGTCTGGTCCTCGGGGACGAGGCGGACGATCTCGAACACGTCCCCCGTGTCGGTCTTGGCGTCGGCGTAGCCGAGGCGGGCGCGGCGCACGCGCTGGCCGAGCTTGAACTTGTGGGACATGGGAGTCTCCTGTCTTGAGCGGCGCGACAGCGCGCCGTGCGTGGGACCGTGGACCGGTCCGCGGGGTGCGGCGTGCGCCGGTCCGTCCCATGCATGGAACGGGCGGCGCGCGGCGCGGACCCCGGATGCGCCGCGGCTACTTGCGGGCCTTGGCCTTGCGCGCCGCGTAACGGGCATCGCGCTGGGCCTTCTGCTCGAGACGGGCGGCGGCGGCCTGCTCGATCTTTTCCTCGGCGGCCCGGATGGCCTCGGCGGCGAGGCGCTCGCGCTCGGCGTCGGCCTCGGCGACCCGCTGGGCTTCGGCGGCGGCGCGGGCTTCGTCGCGGGCGCGGGTCCGGATCTCGCGTTCGCGGACGATCTGCTCGCGCTCGGCCTTGCGGGCGAGGACGGCGGGATCATCGGCGGGCGGGCGGTCCCGGAATCGGGCGAGGGCCGCCTGACGGGCTTCGTTGGCCGCCTTGAGGCGGTCGGTCATGGAGTTTTCGTTGAATTGGCTCACACACGATCCTGGATTTGCGCCGGCTCGGTCCGAAGGGACGAGCATTCCGCCGGCAAAAGACATCGAGTCAGAACGTAAGAAGCCGCTCCCCGAACGGGGAGCGGCCCTTTGAGACGTCAGGCCGGTGGTGCCGTTCAGGAGACTCCGAAAAGTCGCCCGAGGCCACCGTCAGGCCCGAAGTGGTTCAGGCGGTCTGGAGGTTGCCGGCGGACTGCTTGCCGCTGCGCTTGTCGGTCTCCATCTCGTAGGAAACCTTCTGGCCTTCGGCGAGGCCGCGCATGCCGGCCCGCTCGACGGCCGAGATGTGCACGAACACGTCGTTGCCGCCGTCATCCGGCTGGATGAACCCAAAACCCTTTTGCTCGTTGAACCACTTAACAGTACCGACAGCCATCGTATTCCTTCGCCCTTGCGGGCTTATATGTCAGAGGTCCACGCGATCGTGCGCGGCCACCTCCCGACCAACCCAACGGACGAGATTTGAACACCCCGATCCGTCCCCGGATCGAAGCGCTGAACTCTCGGGTTTTGGACTGGTTTTTTGTTTGTACGCGCTTGTTAGGGATTTGGCAAATCCAGAACTGAATCGCCTCAGCTTGATAGCTCTAAAAAATCGTTATTGGCGGGAATCCGAGCATTCAGTGAGATCGCAGTACCCGACCTCGCTCGGTTGTGTTCGTATGCAGCACACGCTAGATACAACCTTTCGCATTTGTGGAAAGAAAAATGGCAACCTGTGGTGCGCTTCTATGCGGAATGCCTTCGGCAGATGGGACAGCGAAGACAGCACTTTCTCAATTACAATCGTCAATAGATATTTTTTCTCAAAAATCTATCGACTTTCTTCGAGCTGACTTCAATCAATAGTCTCAAGTTTTTGGTGCTTTTTGTGCAAGAGTTTTACTTGAAAATGCTTGCGCGGCTATTGTGGGCCGGCTCGACCCCTTTCGGTTGATATATCTGAGCGAATTTCAAACGCAGCCAACATTTGAGGCTCATCGTCCCTCCAAATCAGGCTTCAAATGGACCGGCGACGTCATCTCCGACGACAAACCGTCTCCAAATATGTGGAGCGCAGATCACGATATATCAAAAATTAACAGAGCGCTTTTTTCTCAATATTTTGATCATGTATACTGGAAACCGGCGGTTGAAAAGACCCTCGACCATGTCTCATCCATTTCAAACCCTGCGTTAAGCGAAATAAATTCAATAGACGCTGAGAGATTTATCACATCAACCAAGGGAAAGTGCCTGCAGCTGTACTCGACTTTGTCAAAAGGCGTACATTGGGAGTATTTCTCCTCCGCTCTTGTGATGGATGAGTCAACTATCAAAAGTGCGATAAGAGAAACCTGTTTGATTGTAGGCGGAATTGGCCTTATGTCTCACTTCATACCAACAGCTTACGCATCACTCACGCCCGATCGTGCCGTGGATGAGTATATCAACTTCGTGGGAGCGCTTTCGTGAACAATGTTCTGCACGATGACACGGATGCTTCCATCATTCTTGCTGCTGAGGAGTCCCCCCCGGAAAAGTTCCTTGAGTTCCATTCCTTTTCCGAGCAAGACAATATTACTATTGGAAAGCTGATTGCGCACGGTCCGGTCTTAATCCGAGGTGGGCGAGGTAGTGGCAAAAGTGCACTTTTGATAGAAGCGCGCAGGAGAATGCTGGATATATCCAATGTATTTCCTGTCTATATGAGCTTGCGCTATCTTCCATTGCTGCAGTCTGACGGAAATGAATACATCGGACACTTCTGTATTCTTCTTTCTAATGCAATTCAGAGCGAGCTATCGAGCCAGAACTTGAACTATGACTTTGGGACTGCTTCAGACCAGACCTCCGTTCAGATAGGTCTTAATAAACTCTCCAATGAAGTCGGGAAAAGGGTCGTCCTGTTATTCGACGATCCGGCACATATCGGTCGTGAAAAGCCACTTGAGGTATTCTTTGATCTGTTCAGAACGCTCTCAAGTGGCCTTACTTCTTGTAAAGCAGCGATCTATCCCGGCGTTACCAGATTCGGAGTCAGATTTGATGTTTACAATGATTCAACAGTTATAGATATAACAAGATCTGACGTTTCAGCAAACAGAAACTATTTTGTGGATGTAGTTAAAGCTCGATATCCCAAGCTCGCCTTACCTGAAACATTTTCAGACCGACTTTCTCCGCTGCAATTCGCCAACCTGCTAGGACGCGCAGTCGTTGGCAATATGCGCGGTTTTATATTAGCCTGTCATAGATTTGAGGGAAAAAATAAGATTGGAATTCCAGATATTAATCAATGCTTACTTAATATGAATACAGATTATTACTGGCCACTCATGGACGAAGTTGCACCAAAACTCGGAATCTATGAGCCCCTACTCGAGCCAGCCCGAGAATTGATTGAGGCTGTGGTCGACCACTCCTGCCGGCCAGTGCGGGACAAACAGAAAACGATCGCACAGGACCGAGTACTGATCCACAGAAATATTGTGGGACAGTACGCCAAAATACTGTAAATACTTGAATACCTTGGTTTCATCTCAAAACGGGAAGCGTCAAGAGCGATGAAATCCGGGGGTCGTGGCCCAGTATTTGCAATCAATTTATGCAACATACTCGAAGCCATACCCTCAAAGCGCCTAACGAATGAGATGATCGACGAATGGGTAGCTGCATCCGTAGAGCCGTCAGAAATTCATATATCCAGCAACGTGTTTCAAAATATTAAGCTTCCGCCGCTCCCTGAAGAGCACGGTCTTTCAATTCTAGATAAAGATGTTTCTGTTCTAGCAAAATCTCCTGCTTATCCATACGGACTAACAGAGGATAAAATCAGCCGACTTAAAAACGAGCGTATAGAGACTGTCTGCGATTTAGCGAAGGCAACAGATCAAGAACTCGATGCAATTGACGGTATCGGCAAGGCTACTATAAAACGTATGAGAAATGTTGTCTTTCAAGCCGTGTGGATGTGATGAGCATTAAATCAACCCAGCGCTAAACCCACCTTCACCACCCCCCCATCCTCCAAATCCGGACGGGTGGTGAAGCCGAGCTGCTTGCAAACCGCCAGCATCGGACGGTTCTCCCTGAGAACCGTCCCCTCCACCCGCGAAATGCCCTCGGCCTTGGCCCAGTCGATCATCAGACTCATCAGGGCCAGCCCCAGCCCCGTGCCCTTACGGTCGCCGCGGATGAGGATGGCGTATTCGCCGCTGTCGTGGTTGGCGTCGGCGTGGAGGCGGACGGCGCCGAGCATGGTGCCGGCGGCGTCGATGGCCACGAAGGCGATGGCGCGGGCGTAGTCGAGCTGGGTCAGGCGGGCCAGGAAGGCGTGGTTGAAATCGCGCACGGGGGCGAAGAAGCGCAGGCGCAAATCCTCGGCGCTCACGGACTGGAAGAAGGTGAGGAACAGGGCCTCGTCCTCGGGGCGGACGGGGCGGACGTGGATCGCCTCGCCCCGGAGGGTGAGGTGGCGCTCCCACTCCACCGGATAGGGCCGGATGGCGAAGCGCGGATGGGCGGCGCCCCGGCCGGGCGGCGCCGGGGCGACCATGACGCGGGCGTCGAGGGCCAGGGCGCCGGCGGCGTCGGCGAGGAGGGGGTTGATGTCGAGCTCGCGCACCTCCGGGCAATCGGCGGCGAGCTGGGCGAGCTTCACCAGCACCAGGGCGACGGCGTGGCGGTCCACGGCCGGCACGTCGCGGTAGGCAGCGAGGCGCCGGGCGACGCGGGTGCGGTCGATGAGCTCGGAGGCGAGGCGGAGATCCAGGGGCGGCAGGGCCAGGGCCCGGTCGTCGATGACCTCGACGGCGGTGCCGCCGCGGCCGAACACCACCACGGGGCCGAAGGTCGGGTCCTCGGCCAAGCCCGCGATGAGTTCGCGCTGCTGGCCGCGCCGGATCATCGGCTGGACGGCAAAGCCGGTGATGCGGGCCTCGGGCCGGAGGCGGCGGGCGCGGACCAGGATGTCGGCGGCGGCGGCCCGGACGTCGGCCTCGGAGGTGAGATCGAGGCGGACGCCGCCGACGTCGGATTTGTGAACGATGTCGGGCGAGACCACCTTGAGGGCCACGGTGCCGCCCCGGGCGATGATCTCCCAGGCGGCGGTGGCGGCACTGTCCGCGTCGGGGGCGAGGGTCAGGGGCACGCTGGCGATGCGGTAGGCGGCGAGCAGGGCCGCGACGTCGACGGGGTCGAGCCAGGTCTGGCCGGCCTGCACCGCGCGGTCGACGATGGCGCGGGCGGCGGCGACGTCGGGGGAGAACTCGCGCGGCAGGGAATCCGGCGTGCGCATGAGGTCGTCCTGGGCCTCGCGGTAGCGCACGAGGTTGAGGAAGCCGTCGATGGCGTCGGCCTCCGTGGCGAAGCCCGGGATGTTCGCCGCCGCCAGCACCGCCGCCGCCTCCGGATCGTCGCCGATCTGCGCCACGAAGATCGGCTTCTTGCGCTGGCCGCCCTGACCTTCACTGCTCTTGCGGACCCGCGCCACGGTCCCGGCCAGGGCTTTGGCCGTGGCGGCGCTGCCCGAGCGGGCGGTGGGGACGTGGATCGCCAGCACGGCGTCGTGGCCGGGGGCGGTGAGCAGGGGCTCGAGGGCGGCGGCGTAGGCCTCGGGTCCGGCGGCGATGCCGAGCTCGACGGGGTTGCCGGCGGCGAGGGTCCCGCCCCGGTCGGCGAGGCGGTCGGCGGCCAAAGCCGCGATGCCGCGGCCGTTGCCGAGGATGGCGAGGCGGTGGCCGGGGAACGGGCGCTGGCGCCCGAGGGTCTCGACGGCGGCGAACATGGCATCGAGGCTGTCGACGCTGAGCAGGCCGGCCCGGCGGAACGCGGCCTCGTAGACGGCGTCGGGCCGGGCCAGCGCCCCCGTATGGGTGACGCTCGCCCGCGCCGGCGCCCGGTGGCGCCCGGCGCGCAACACCACCACGGGCTTGGCGCGGGCCGCCGCGCGGGCGGCCGACATGAACTTTCGCGCGTCGGGGATGCTGTCGAGGGAGAGCAGGATCGCGCGGGTGTGGAGGTCGGCGGCGAAATGGTCGAGGCCGTCGGCGATGTCGATGTCGCAGGCCATGCCGAGGGAGAGGACGGCCGAGAACCCGACCTCGCGCCGGGCCGCCCAGGCGACGATGCCGGCCGCCACGGTGCCGGATTGCGAGACCAGGGCGAGGTCGCCGGCCTTCGGGGCCTGCGCCAGCAGGCTGGCGTCGAGGTTTTCGCGGGGCACGGCGAGGCCGACGCTGCCGGGGCCGAGGAGGCGCAGGCCGTGACCCCGCGCCTCCGCCCGCACGGCCTCGCACAGGCCGGGCGGCACGTCGGGCGTGAGGATGAGGGCGGCGGCCGCCCCCCGGCGCCCGGCCGCCCCGACCCAGGCGACGAGGTCCGCCGGCGGCGCGGTGATCACTACGAGGTCGAGGTTTTGGGGCAGGTCGTCCATGCCTTCGACGCAGTGGACCCCGTCCGATAACGCATGGGTCTGCGGATTGACGGCGTAGATTTCGGCGTTCGGCCGCGCGCGGACGAGGTTGGCGAGGGCGGCCTCGCCCAGGGCCGCGCCGGTCTCCGTCAGGCCGACCACCGCGATGGCGCGGGGCTTCAGCAGGGCCTCGAAGCGATATGTGCTCATGCGCGCACCCCTGGTTGCCCCGCGGACCGGCGGTCCCCGCTCCGCGCCCGCGGTGCGGCGGGCGTTTCGTGCGGGACCCTTCTAGCATGGACCCGAGCCCGCACCCGTGACGGAGATGCGGGCCCGCACCCGCCCCCATTCGGAGAGTTTCATGACCGCCTCCCCGTCCGACAACGCCCCGCCCGCCGCCCCGGCGCACGCCCGGATTCCGGCGGCCGAGGGGGTCGTCGCGGCCATGCGCGACCTCCTCACCCTCGGCCTGAGCCAGGGCACCTCCGGCAACGTCTCGGTGCGCCACGGCGACGGCTTCCTCGTCACCCCCTCGGGCATTCCGGCCGCGGACCTCACCGCCGACAGCATCGTGCCCATGACGTTCGCGGGCACCTGGGACCATGCCCTGGCGCCGTCGTCGGAGTGGCGCTTCCACCGGGACATCCTGCAGCGGCGGCCCGAGATCCACGCCGTGGTCCACGCCCACCCGACCTACTGCACCGCCTTCGCCCTGTGCGGCCGCACCATCCCGGCGGTGCACTACATGATCGCGGCGGTGGGCGGGCCGACCATCCGCTGCGCGCCCTACGCGCCCTACGGCACGGACGAACTCTCCCGCCTCGCCCTCACCGCCCTGGAGGGGCGCGGCGGCTGCCTCCTCGCCAACCACGGCATGATCGCCACGGGGCCGGACCTGGCCCGCGCCCTGTGGCTCGCCGTGGAGATGGAGACCCTGTGCCGGCACTACGCCGTCGCCCTGCAGGTCGGCGCGCCGGTGATCCTGCCCGACGACGAGATCGCCCGGACGGTGGAGCGCTTCCGGACCTACGGCCTCCAGGCGCAGGCGGAATCCGCCCCGCGCTGACCCCGGCATCGCGCGGCGGAACCGGGGCCCGGGACCGCCGCCGCGGTGGATCGAAGGGCCGGTCCAGGCTCTCCCGAATGATTCCCGAGACGGTCGGGAGCTTTCGGCAGATGACCCGACCCGTCGGGCACAATCAGGTTGCGCCTGAACTGAATTCATTTTCGCGGCCAAGCAGGCCGACTCTAAAATTCGGAGCGCCATCGCTCGTGATTGTACGCCGTTCAGCTACGTAGGCCGCTTAGGCAGTCAAAGTTCGTATTTAAGGCGAACTTGCCTTGGCCACTTGCGCTTCGACTTATTGCGTCATAGTAGCTCTTGGATCACTATTTTTTGACTTGTTCGAGCCACCAAGGTGCGGAACCGCACAGGCCTCGATCAATGCGATCCACTGCGTAACGGGGGTTCAAAATGAGCGGCGACGGCGAGATGATGCCCGACTACATCGGACTTGCGGCGGACATCGTCTCCGCCTTTGTCAGCAACAACTCGGTTCCGCCCGTCGAACTCCCCGCGCTCATCGCCTCGGTGCACGCCACCCTCGAGCGGCTGACGGCCCCGGTGAGCGAGGAGAAGGCCGAGCCGCTGCAGCCCGCCGTCTCCATCAAGCGCTCGATCACGCCCGATTTCCTCGTCTGCTTGGAGGACGGGAAGAAGTTCAAGTCGCTCAAGCGCCACCTGCGGACGCGCTACGACATGACGCCGGACCAGTATCGCGCCAAGTGGAACCTGCCGAGCGACTACCCGATGGTGGCGCCGAACTATGCCGCCGCCCGGTCGGAACTCGCCAAAAACATGGGCCTCGGCCAGCAGCGCCGGAAACAGGCCGCCGCCGCGGTGGTGACGGAGCCGAAGGCCCCCGCCCCCCGCGGCCGCCGCCCGCGGGTCACCGCCGACGCCTGAGGACGACCCGCCGCCGGTTCGGCCGGCGGCGGGCCGTTAGAGATCGGGCAAGGGTCGCGTGGCTAGAGTCCCTCGGCACGGCCCATGGCCCGGCCATGGCGGCCCGGCGGCCGCGCCGGGATACGTCCATGCCGGGCCGGTCGAGCCTCGTCGCACGCCTGTTCTGGACCACCCTCCTGGGGGGCGGCGCCGCGTTCGTCCTCGGCGCACCGGCCGCCGCCGCCACGGGGCTGTGCCTCGCCGCCCTCGTCCTGCACCGCCTCGACCGGCCCCGGCGCATCCGCCGCCTCATCCGCACGCTCGTCCGGCAGCACGCCCCGACCCTCGCCCTGCGGCGGCGCCAGGAATGTTTCGTGGATGCCTACGGCAATCTCATCAACGACGGCTGGGTGCGCGAGCGCGAATACTTCGCCGAACGGACGATTCTCCCCGCCCTGGACGCGAAGGGCTTCGGCGAGGACGGCGATGTCCTGTGGGATATGATCCTCGCGAGCATCGAGCGCGCGGCCGCCGCGTACCCCCTTCCGGACGAGGCCGACGCGCCCGCCGACGGCATCGCCTACGAGCGGTTCTGCGCCGAGCGCCTGCGCGAGGCGGGCTGGAACGCCCGGGCGACCCAGGCCAGCGGCGACCAGGGCGCCGACATCGTCGCCGAGCGCGCCGGTATCCGCCTCGTGGTTCAGTGCAAGCGCTACGGCAAGCCCGTGGGCAACGGCGCCGTGCAGGAGATCGCCGCCGCCATGCGCTACTGGTCGGGCGACATGGCGGCGGTGGTGTCGAATGCCGGCTTCACGCCATCGGCGCGAAAGCTCGCGGCGGCGACGGGCGTCGAACTTCTGCACCACGACGATCTGGCAACGCTGACGCCGGTGCGCGAGGTCGGCGGGCGCAAGCCCACCCGGTCCAGGGCCCGCTCAAGCGTCGCCGAGCGGTAGCCAGGCGTGGCCGTCGCGGGCGAGCAGGGCCGCGGCCTCGTCGGGCCCGTCGCTGCCGGCGGCGTAGAACGCCACCGGCGCGTCGCGCCAGGCGGCGAGCAGGGGCTCGACGGCGGCCCAGCCGGCCTCGATCCCGTCGGCGCGCTGGAACAGGGTCGCGTCCCCGGTCATGCAATCGTACAGCAGGGTCTCGTAGCCGACGCTCGGGGTCTCGTGGAAGAAGTCGCCGTACTCGAAGGTGGCGACGACGCGGCCGAGGCGCATCTCGGGGCCCGGCCGCTTGGCGTTGAGGCCGAGGCTCATGCCCTGCTCGGGGTCGATGCGCAGGCGAAGGATGTCGGGCATCATCCCGGGCGCCGCCGGGAACGGCGAATGCGCCGGCACCCGGAAATGCACGGCGATCTCCGTGGCCCGGTCGGTCATGCGCTTGCCCGTGCGCAGGTAGAACGGCACGCCGGCCCAGCGCGGGGTGTCGATGGTGAGTTTCAGGGCGACGTAGGTCTCGGTGCGGGACTCCTCGGCCACGTTCGGCTCGGCCCGGTAGCCGATGACGGCCCGGCCGAGTTCCGTCCCGGCGGTGTACTGGCCGCGCACGGCGTCGCCGGGGGCGACGGGCCGGATCGCTTCGAGGAGCCGGCTCTTGGCATCGCGGATCGCCTCCGCCGCGAGGCTGTCGGGCGCCTCCATGGCGACCATGCACAGGAGCTGGAACAGGTGGTTCGGCACCATGTCGCGCAGGGCCCCCGTGGGCTCGTAGAACGCGCCGCGTTCCTCCACCCCGATGGTCTCGGCGGCGGTGATCTCGATGGCCGCCACGTGCTCCGCGCGCCAGACCGGCTCGAGCAGGCCGTTGGCGAAGCGCAGGGCCAGGATGCTCTGGACCGTCTCCTTGCCGAGGAAGTGGTCGATGCGGAAGAACTGGCCCTCGTCGCCCTGGGCCAGCAGGGTCGCGTTGAGCGCCTTCGCCGAGGCGAGATCGCTGCCGAACGGCTTTTCCACCACCACCCGGCGGAACGCGCCGTCGCCCTGTTTCAGGAGCCCCGCCGCCCCGAGCTGCTCGACGATGGGCCCGAAGAACCGGGCCGAGACGGCGAGGTAGAACACGACGTTGCCGGTGAGCGCCCCGGCGAGATCCCGGAAGGTGGCGGAGTCCGAAAAATCGCCGTGGCGGAAGTGGAGCCGGTCGCGCACGAAGCCCCAGGCCGTCGCGTCGATGTGGTCGGGGTGGAACTCCGAGGTGTGATCCGTGGTGAAGGACTGCATGGTCTCGGACAGCGCCTTGCGCCAGCCCGCGTCGGTGTTGTCGTTGTGATCGACGCCGATGACCTTGAAGTCGTCGGAGAGGAGCTTCCCCGCCGAGAGGTTGTACAGGGCCGGCATCAGCAGGCGCTTGGTCAGGTCGCCGGAGGCGCCGAAGATGACGAGGGTGCAGGGCGGCGCGGCCGGGCTGTCGCTCGGCGGCGGTGTCTCGTGTGCGGCGTCGGTGCTCATGGCGGTCTCCCGTGCCTCGCGCGGCCCTTCGCGCGGAATTGCAGGTCAACCTATCGCAGTGCGGCACGTTCCAGGGTGGCGGTGCCGTGGGTCACGGGATGGATCGCATCGCACCTCCGGGACGGTTCGCAACCTCGCTCCGGCCCGCGCCGGGTCGCAGTGGCTGAGCGTTCAAGCCAATAGCTAGGAACGCCGGAGAACGATCTTCACAACCCATACTGAGACCAATCAATCAATAGCCCTCAGGAGCAGTGTTTGCTGGTCTCTGAGCAAGCTGACTCTCTGGGCACAAGCATGGCTGACGAGCAATATTATTCGAGAAATTCAACTAGAAATTATTCCTCAGAAAATCTACACTGTCGCCTATCGTACCAAATTTTCCCGAGAAATTTCATGGCCGATCACGAAATCAACCCAACGGCGAATATAATAACCGCCATTGCATCACTTGTATCTGCTTTTGCCTGGCCAGCCATCGCAATTTTAGTAATTTATGGATTATACAGCAATACAGATAAAATAATATCAAGCTTCAACGAATTTATGAAAGACAAGGACTCTGCAAATTTTGGGTTTTCTTCAAGCGGTGGTGTCACTCTTGAGATTATACAAAAGACTGCGAGAGTATCTGCAAATGCAGTTATATCATCTGCAAACAAATCGACAACGGGACCGCTGAGCGAAGACCAAAAATCTCAAGTAGGCGTTAACGCACAATCGGCGGCCATCTCGCTGGCCTCGAATTCGCTTGATCCACGAACGAGACTAAAAATATTGTGGGTTGATGACCACCCGGAAAACAATATAGATCTTCAATTAGCTCTACAGACGCTTGGAATTGTGGTAATATGCATAGATAGCAACGAAGGAATTTCTCAAGCATTCGACAATGCTTCAAGCTTCGACGTTGTAATTACTGACATTAACAGAGATGAGATGGGCGATGGTAGGCGTCAAGCCGAACCAGAGGGCGGACTTAAAACGGTAGAAATAATTATGAAAAATTACCCTAACACTAAAGTGATCGTCTACGCTGGCGGCTGGGCCGCTACGCATCGCAATGACTCTTTGCAAAAACCGATCATTCGAATTACGAACTACCCAGAAGAAGTTTACCAAATTGTAGTAAATCTAGCAAAAACGAAGGCCTTATTACAGTAATTTACCTCCATATTATTGCTATATGACGATGAAGTAATAATATATGATTTTACATGTATTATTAGGCTAATTTGTCCATTCGTACTTTTTTGACTCATATGCATAGATAGCGATAGTCAAAGGTGGATCGCGAACCCACTCAAAGCCGATCCAATCCCGGGTTTTGACGGCAGTACCGCTCCCCCCTCACTCGTCCGTCCGCACCGCCTGTCCGGAATCGATGGGCAGGCGCGTGCCCTTGAGCTCGTCGCCGGTGGGCAGGCTGCGCACGTCCCAGCCGCCGCCGAGGGCCCGGATCAGGGCCACGGCGGTGGTGAAGCGGTTGAGGCGGATCTGCAGGGCGTTGATCTCGTTGTTGAGGGCGATGGACTGGGCCGTGACCACGGTGGTGTAGTTCTGGGTGCCGGCGCGGTACTCGTTCAGGGTGATCTCGACGCCGCGCCGGGCGGAGGCCACGGCCTCGTCCTGCGCCGTCTGCTGGCGGGCGAGGATGCGGACGCCGGCCAAGCCGTTCTCGACCTCGCCGAAGGCGGTGAGCACGGTCTGGCGATAGTTCGCCACCGCCGCGTCGTAGGCCGCGCGGGTGATGCGGAGCGCCGCCGCGCGGGCGCCGCCGTCGTAGAACACCTCCGTGCCGGCGGCGGCAACCGACCAGACCTGATTGGCCGCCGAGAACACACCGTTGGAGGTCAGGCCCGAGATGCCGCCCGAGGCCGAGAGGGTGACGGTGGGGTAGAACGCCGCCACGGCGACGCCGATGAGTTCGCTCTGGGTCTGCACGTTGCGCTCGGCCTGGGCGACGTCGGGGCGGCGCTCCAGCAGGGCTGAGGGAATGCCCACGGGCACGGCGGGCGGGCGCACGGCGAGCGCCGCCACGGGCAGGGACAGCTCCGAGGGCGGGCGCCCGACGAGGGTCGCCAGCGCGTGTTCGAAGATCGCCCGCTGCAGGCCGATGGCGATGGCCTGGGCCTGCGTCGTCTGCAGCAGGGTCTGGGCGGTGATGACGTCGGAACGGGCGGCGACGCCGGCCGAATACTGGTTCTCGGTGATCGCCAGGCTCTTCTTGAACCCCGCGATGTTCTCGTCGAACACCCGCTGCAGGGAATCCTGATAGCGCAGGCTGAGGTAGTTGTTCGCCACCTCCGACTGGAGGGTGAGGCGCACCAGGGCGAGGTCGGCGGCGCTGGCCTGGGCGGTGGCGACCTCGCTCTCGAGGTTGCGCCGGATGCGGCCGAACAGGTCGAGCTCCCAGCTCGCCTGGCCCTGGAGCGACACGGTGGTGCGCTCGGAGCCGCCGACCCGCGAGCGGGTGATGTTCGGCGCGCCGATCACCGTGGGGAACAGGGCGGCGCGGGCCTGGGCGACGAAGCCGCGGGCCTGCTCGTAGGCGGCGACCTGGGCGCGCAGGCTCTGGTTGTCGACGTCGACGAGGCGGATCAGGCGGTCGAGGGCCGGGTCCCGAAACACCCGCCACCAGTCGCCGCGCTCGGCCCCGTCGTTGGGGGCGGCCGGGCGCCAACCCTTCCGGCTCGCCACGTAAGCGGCGGAATCCTCGCGGGCGCCGCCCTCCTTGAAGGCGAGCGGCGTCTCGACGGAGGGGCGGGAATAGTCGGGGCCGACCATGCAGCCGGAGACGGTGCCGGCGAGGAGGATGGCGAGGCACAGCGCCCCCTTCCCTCCCCCCCTTGCGGGGGAGGGTGGCCCGCGAAGCGGGTCGGGAGAGGGGAGCACCGCCCCGTCCGGAAAGGGCGGCGCTGCCCCTCTCCCGGTCGCTCCGCGACCACCCTCCCCCGCAGAGGGGGGAGGGTTTTCCTGCGCGCGACGCGCCGCTCGAAATCCCACGGCCAACCCACCCACGCTCATTCGGCCGGGCCGGGAACCGCGCCGGGGACCGCGCCGAGGGCGGGCCCGCGCCGGCGCAGGCGGTCGAGGTAGAGGTAGACGACGGGGGTGGTGTAGAGGGTCAGGATCTGGCTCACGATGAGGCCGCCGACGATGGCGATGCCGAGGGGGCGGCGCAGCTCCGAGCCCTCCCCGCCCGCGAGGATGAGGGGGAGCGCGCCGAGCATCGCGGCGAGCGTTGTCATCATGATCGGCCGGAAGCGCAAGAGGCAGGCTTCGAAGATCGCGTCCCGGGGGTGCAGGCCGCGGGTGCGCTCGGCGTCGAGGGCGAAGTCGATCATCATGATGGCGTTCTTCTTGACGATGCCGATGAGCAGGAACACCGCGATGAGGGCGATGACCGTGAATTCGGTCCCCGAGACCAGGAGCGCCAGGAGCGCGCCGATGCCCGCCGACGGCAGGGTCGAGAGGATCGTCAGCGGGTGGATGAAGCTCTCGTAGAGGATGCCGAGGATGGTGTAGACGGCCACCAGGGCCGCCAGGATCAGCAGGGGCTGGCGCGACGACGATTCCTGAAAACTCTTGGCGGACCCGGCGAACTCGCCGTGGATGGTTGCGGGCAGGCGCAGGTCGGTCATGGCCTGCTCGATGGCGGCCGTGGCGTCCGACAGGCTTTTCCCCGGCGCCAGGTTGAACGAGATCGTGGTGGCGACGAACAGGCCCTGGTGGCTCACCTGCACGGGGGCGTTGCCGGTCTCCAGATGGGCGAAGGCCGAGAGCGGGATCATGGTCTCCTTGGCGGAGGACACCGGCGCGCTCGACGAGGCCCCGCCCTTGCCGCCCGCGATGGCGTTGGCGGCGGCGTTGCGGGCGGAATCGCCCGCGAGGGCGGCGGCGGGGTCGGTCGCGGCGGCGTTGCCGCCCGTGCCGGCGTTGCCGGCCGGGTTGGTGTTGACGGTGCCGCCCGTCGCCACGGTGCCGGCCACGGCGTTGGTGGTGGCCGAGCCCCGCGCCTTGCCGCCCGCGGTGGAGACGTAGAGGGTCTTCAGGGTGTCGGGGCTCTGGAGGTAGCGCGGGGCGATCTCCATGACGACGTGGT
The DNA here is from genome assembly GCF_001422375.1 of Methylobacterium sp. Leaf99. GTDB lineage: Bacteria > Pseudomonadota > Alphaproteobacteria > Rhizobiales > Beijerinckiaceae > Methylobacterium. The sequence continues at coordinate 1,105,718 of NZ_LMMU01000001.1, forward strand.
ACTGGTTCAGCGGGTTGTAGATGGTCGAGACCTGGCGCTGGCCGAAGGCGTCGTAGAGGGTGTTGTCGATCTTGTCCGGGGTCAGGCCGTAGCGGAAGGCCGTGGCCCGGTCGATGACGAGGCGGGTCTCCAGCCCGCCCTCCTGCTGGTCCGAGGTGACGTCGGCGAAGAGCGGGTTCTTTTGCAGGGCCTGGAGCAGCTTCGGGGCCGCGGCGTAGAGCTCCTCCGAGGTGTCGCCCTGGAGGGTGTACTGGTAGGTGGCGAAGCTCTGGCGTCCGCCCATGCGCAGGTCCTGGCGCGGGAACAGGTAGAGCCGCGCGCCCGCCACCTGGGCGAGCTTGGGGCGCAGGCGCACCATCACCTGCTCGATGGGATCGCGCTGGGCCTTGGGCTTGAGGCCGACGAAGACGTTGGCCGAGTTGGTGCCGCGGCCGCCGGTGAAGCCGACGACGCTGTCCACCGCCGGATCGGCCTGCACGATGGCGGTGGCCTGTTCGAGCTTCTGCTTCATCGCCTGGAACGAGATGCGCTGGTCGGCCTGGATGCCGCCCATCATCTGCCCCGTGTCCTGCTCGGGAAAGAAGCCCTTCGGCACGATGATATAGAGATAGACGTTGAGACCCACCGTGGCGACGAGGCTGAGCACCACGAGGCGGCGGTGGCGCAGGGCCACGCGCAGGGTGCGCTCGTAGGCGGCGAGCATGGCGTCGAAGCCGGACTCGAGACCGCGCAGGAAAAAATTCGGCCGGCGCGCCGGGTCGTGCGCCTCGGGCTTCAGCAGCAGGGCGCACATCATCGGCGTGGTGGTGAGCGACAGCACCAGGGAGATGAGGATCGCCAGGGACAGGGTGACGGCGAATTCCTGGAACAGGCGGCCGACGATGCCGCCCATGAGCAGGATCGGCAGGAACACCGCCACCAGGGACAGGCTCATGGAGATGACGGTGAAGCCGACCTCGCGGGCGCCGAGCAGGGCCGCCTCGACCCGCGAGCGGCCCCGCTCGATGTGGCGCTGGATGTTCTCCAGGACCACGATGGCGTCGTCGACGACGAAGCCCGTGGCGATGATCAGCGCCATGAGGGACAGGATGTTGAGGCTGTAATCGAGGAGGTACATCGCCGAGAAGGTGCCGACGATGGAGATCGGCACGGCCACCGCCGGGATCAGGGTGGCGCGGCCCGAGCGCAGGAAGACGAAGACCACGAAGATCACCAGCACCACGGCGATGAGCAGGGTCTCCTGGGTTTCGGCGAGCGACGCCCGGATGGTGGCGCTGCGGTCGCCCGTGACCATGAGGTCGATGTCGCCCGGCAGGGCCGCCTTGACCTGGGGGATCGCCCGCTTGAGACCGTCGATGGTGTCGACGACGTTGGAGGCGGGCTGTTTGTAGATGAACAGGATCACGCCGGGCTTGCCGTTGACGAGGCCGAGGTTGCGCTTGTCCTCCACGGAATCCACGACCTTGCCGACATCGGTCAGGCGCACGGCGGCGCCGTTGCGATAGGCCACGACGATGTCGCGATAATCGGCCGCCACCCGGCCCTGGTCGTTGGCGTAGAGCTGGTAGCGGCTGGTGGCGGTCTCGATGGCGCCCTTGGGCGAGTTCGCGTTGGCCGACGCCAGGGCCGCGCGGATGCCCTCCAGGCCGATGCCGTAGTTGAACAGGGCGGTGGGATCGAGCTCGACCCGCACGGCCGGGAGCGACGAGCCGCCGATGTCGACGTTCCCGACCCCGGGCAGCTGGGACATCTTCTGCTGCACCACCGTGGCGGCGGAATCGTAGAGTTGGCCCGGTGTCAGGGTGTCGGAGGTCAGCGCCAGGATCAGGATCGGCGAATCGGCCGGGTTGAACTTGCGGTAGGTCGGGTTCTGCCGCAGCGCCGTCGGCAGGTCGGCGCGGGCCGCGTTGATGGCCGCCTGGACGTCGCGGGCGGCCCCGTCGATGTTCCGGTTGAGGCCGAACAGTAGGATGATCCTGACCGAGCCGACGGAACTCGTCGACGTCATCTCGTTGACGTCGGCGATGGCGCCGAGCCGCCGTTCGAGGGGCGCCGCGACGGTGGTCGCCATGGTCTCGGGCGAGGCGCCGGGCATCGACGCCTGGACGAGGATGACGGGAAAATCCACCTGCGGCAGGGGCGCCACCGGCAGCTTCAGGAACGCGAAGATCCCGGCGAGCAGCACGCCCAGGGTGAGCAGGATCGTGGCGACGGGCCGGCGGATGAACGGGGCGGAGACGTTCAAGGCAGCGCCTCGACGCTGCCAGCCACGCCCGCGCGCCGCCCCGTGATCCGCCGCTCGAGGCGGTCGAACGCCAGATAGATCACCGGCGTGGTGAACAGGGTCAGCACCTGGGAGACGATGAGCCCGCCCGCGATGACGATGCCGAGGGGCTGGCGCAGTTCGGCGCCGACGCCGGTGCCGACGATGAGGGGCACCGCGGCGAACAGGGCCGCCAGGGTCGTCATCAGGATCGGCCGGAAGCGCAGGAGGCAGGCCTCGTAGATGGCGTCGCGGGGGCTCATGCCGTCCTCGCGCTCGGCCTGGAGCGCGAAGTCGATCATCATGATGGCGTTCTTCTTCACGATGCCGATGAGCAGCACGATGCCGATGACGGCGATGATGTCCAGCGACAGGCCGAACAGCATCAAGCCGAGCAGGGCGCCGATGCCGGCGGACGGCAGGGTGGAGAGGATCGTGATCGGGTGGATGAAGCTCTCGTAGAGGACGCCGAGCACGATGTAGACGGTGACGATGGCGGCGATCACCAGGAACAGCTGGTTCGACAGGGCCGACTGGAACGCGAACACCGAGCCCTGCGGCACCACGCGAAAACTCGGCGGCAGGTCGATGGCCTTGCCCGCCGCCTCCACCGCCGCCACGGCGTCGCCCAAAGCCGCGCCGGGGGCGAGGTTGAACGACACGGTGGTGGCCGGGAACTGGCCGAGATGGGAGATGAGCAGGGGCGCCCGCCGCTCGCTCACCCGGGCCACGGCCGAGAGCGGCACCTGACCGGACGCCACCGTGGAGGACGGCAGGTAGATGTGGTCGAGGCTCTCGATGGTGGTGTGGAGCGCCGGATCAGCCTCGAGGATCACCCGGTACTGGTTCGACTGGGTGAAGATCGTCGAGATGATGCGCTGGCCGAAGGCGTCGTAGAGGGCGTTGTCGACGGTGGCCGGGGTGATGCCGTAGCGCCCCGCCGTCGCCCGGTCGATGGTGATGTAGGCCGACAGCCCGCTGGCCTGGAGGTCGCTCGCGACATCCATGAGCAGGGGCGAGGTCTGGAGCTGGCGCACGAAGCGCGGCACCCAGGTCTCGAACTCCGCCAGATTCGGGTTCTCGAGGATCACCTGATACTGCGTCGCGCTCACCGCCGTGTCGATGGTGAGGTCCTGGACCGATTGCAGGTAGAGGCGGATGCCGGCGACCCCCGTGGTCGCGGCCTTGATCCGTTCGATGATCCGGCCCGCCGTTGCCGTCCGGGCGTCGTGGGGCTTGAGGTTGATGAGGAACCGGCCGGAATTCAGGGTCACGTTCTGGCCGTCGACGCCGATGAACGACGACAGGCTCGCCACGTCCGGGTCCTGCAGGATGAGGCCGGCGAGCTTCTGCTGGCGCTCGGCCATGGCGGCGTAGGACACGGTCTGGTCGGCCTGGGTGATGCCCTGGACGACGCCGGTGTCCTGCACGGGGAAGAACCCCTTGGGGATCACCACGAACAGGTAGGCGGTGAGCGCCACGGTCGCGAGCGTCACCACGAGGGTCAGGCCCTGGTGGCGCAGGACCACCCGGAGCATCCGGCCATACCCTGAGATGATGCCGTCCATGGAGCGGCGGGCGGCGCGGGCGATGAAACCCTCGCGGCGCTGGGTTTCCGTGGCCGGCTTGTGCTTCAGCAGGCGCGCGCACAGCATCGGCACCAGGGTCAGCGACACCACCGCCGAGATCACGATGGTGGCCGCCAGCGTGATGGCGAATTCGTGGAACAGGCGCCCGACGACGTCGCCCATGAACAGGAGCGGGATCAGCACGGCGATGAGCGAGACGGTGAGCGAGATGATGGTGAAGCCGATCTCGCGGCTGCCCTTGAGGGCGGCCTCCAGGGGCGGATCGCCTTCCTCGACGTGGCGGGCGATGTTCTCGATGACCACGATGGCGTCGTCCACCACGAAGCCCGTGGCGATGGTGAGTGCCATGAGCGAGAGGTTGTCGAGGGAGAAGCCGTAGAGGTCCATGATGGCGAGCGCCCCGATGAGGGAGAGCGGCACCGACAGGCTCGGGATCAGGGTGGCGGAGACGCTGCGCAGAAACAGGAAGATCACCAGCACCACGAGGCCGATGGCCAGCGCCAGTTCCACCTGCACGTCGTGGACGGAGGCGCGGATGGTCACCGTGCGGTCGGTGAGCAGGCCCACGGAAATGGCGGCCGGCAGGGTCGCCTGGAGCTGGGGCAGCAGCGCCTTGATCTTGTCGACGGTGGCGATGACGTTGGCGCCGGGCTGGCGCTGGATGTTGAGGATGACCGCCGGGGTCTCGTCGGCCCAGGCGCCGAGCTTGGTGTTCTCCGGGCCGGCGACCACGTCGGCCACGTCCGAGAGCCGCACCGGGGCGCCGTTCTTGTAGGCGATGATGGCGGCGTCGTAGGCCTTCGGGTCGCGGATCTGGTCGTTGGCGTTGATGGCGTAGGACTGGGTCGGCCCGTCGATGGTGCCCTTGGGCGTGTTGACGTTGAGGTTGGTGATGGTGGTGCGCAAATCGTCGATGTTGAGGCCGTAGGCCGCGAGCGCGCGGGCATTGAACCGCACCCGGATCGCCGGCCGCTGGCCGCCGCCGGTGCTGACGAGGCCGACGCCCGCCACCTGCGAGATTTTTTGCGCGAGGCGCGTCTCGGCGAGGTCGCGCACCTCGGTGAGCGGCATGGTCTTCGAGGTGAGCGCCAGGGTCAGGATCGGCGCGTCGGCGGGGTTGACCTTGGCGTAGATGGGCGGGGCCGGCAGGTCGGCGGGCAGGAGGTTGCCGGCGGCGTTGATGGCCGCCTGGACCTGCTGCTCGGCGATGTCGAGGGGCAGGTCGAGGCTGAACTGCAGGGTGACGACGGAGGCCCCGGCGGAACTCTGCGACGTCATCTGGTTGAGGTTGGCGAGCTGGCCGAACTGGCGCTCCAGGGGTGCCGTCACCGCCGAGGTCATCACCTCGGGGCTGGCGCCCGGATAGAACGTCTGGATCTGGATCGTCGGGTAATCCACCGACGGCAGGGCCGAGACCGGCAGGTTCAGGTACGACACCATCCCGACCATCAGGATCGCCAGCATGAACAGCGTGGTGGCGACGGGCCGCAGGATGAAGAGGCGGGACGGGTTCATGGGGTGAGGCCGCGCCGGAGGGCATGACGAGCGTCGCGCATGGCAACCTCGCCGGGTCCTCGATGGATCAGGCGGAGGTGCGCGCCCCCTCTCCCCGCGGGCGGGGAGAGGACCGCGGACACCCTGTCGTGTCCGCGGTGAGCGGAGGCGAAGCCGCAGCGACGGTGAGGGGGACTCTCCGAAAGTGACTCCTCCGGTGCCACCCCCTCACCATCGGCTGCCGCCTCGCCGCGCCGACGACAAGGTCGTCGCGGCCCTCTCCCCGCGAGCGGGGAGAGGGGACGCGCACCAACGCCGCGTCCACGAGTCTCACCGAGACTTGCACCTTCTAAAGAAGCGGACCTCCACCCAACCACCGGCGAAGAAGCGACGAAGGTGATCATTGCGCGGCCGGGCGCTGGCGGCGGCGCTCAGGCTTCTGGGCCTCAGGGGCGACGGCGTCGGCCTTCGCCGCCTCCGCCTTGGCGTCCTCCGGCTTCGGCCCGGCGGCGCCGGGCGGGCGGGTGCCGTCGTCGGTGATGCGGACGCTCGCCCCCTCGCGCAGACGGTCGGTGCCGTCGACCACGACGCGGTCGCCGACGCTCAGCCCGGCCGTGACCGCCGTGCGGGCGCCGTCGGCCTCGCCCAGGGTGATGGGGCGGACCACGACCTTGTCGTCGCCCTGCAGGAGGTAGACGTAGGTGCCCGGCGTGCCGCGCAGGATCGCGGCCGTGGGGACGATGGGGGCTTGGCGCACCGTGTCCACGGTGAGCTTGGCGTTGACGAACTGGTTCGGGAACAGGGCGTCGTCGGCGTTGTCGAACAGGGCGCGCAGCTTCACCGTGCCGGTGGTGGTGTCGATCTGGTTGTCCACGGTATCGAGGGTGCCGGTGGCGAGGACGTTGGCGTCGCCCCGGTCGTAGGCCGAGACCGCGAGCTTGGCGCCCGCGCGCAGGCGGCGCATCACCTTGGCGACGTCGTCCTCCGGCAGGGTGAACACCACGGAGATCGGGTGCAGCTGCGTCACCACCACGAGGCTGGTCGAGGCGGCGGTGATGTAGTTGCCCTGATCGACCTGGCGCAGGCCGACGCGGCCCTCCACCGGCGAGACGATGCGGGTGTAGGTGATGTTGAGCTTCTGCTGATCGACCAGGGCCTGATCGGCCGCCACGGTGCCCTCGTTCTGCTTGACCAGGGCGCCCTGCGTGTCGACGTTCTGCTTCGAGATGGAATCCTGCTGGGCGAGGCGCTGGAACCGGGCCAGATCGAGCTTCGAGTTCTGCAGCAGGGCCTGATCGCGCATGAGCTGGCCCTGGTACTGGGCGAGCTGGGCCTCGTAGATCCGCGAGTCGATCTGGGCGAGGAAATCGCCCTTCTTGACCATCTGGCCTTCGCGGAACCCGATCTCCATGAGGTAGCCGCTGATCTGCGAGCGCACGGTGACGTTGGCGAGCGGCGTCACCGTGCCGAGGCCGGCCAGCACGATGGGCACGTCGCCGGCCGCGATGGTGGCGATGCCCACCGCCTGGGCCGGCTCGCCGTGGCGCCCGGCACCGCCGCGACCGCCCTTGCCGCGGGGCCCGGCCGCCTCCGTCGCGCCCTCGGACTTCTTCGCGACGGAGTGGCGGTAGCCGTAATATCCGCCGCCCGCGAGCAGGAGCACGAGGACGAGCCACAGCCAGCCGCGGCCGCGGCGCGTCGGCGCGGACCGGGTCTCGCCCGGGGCCGTGTAGTCCCGCGCGGTCTCGGTGCGGATGGGGGAATTCTCGTTCATGGCGTCACAGCATCATCGGGCGGGGCGCCCTCGCGGACCGGCGCGTCCCATCGAAGTCAGGTGAGGAAGATAGGCCCACGCCGCGGCGCCCGACAGTTCGGGGCAACGTCGCACCCGGACGGGCGACGCGGACGGTCCGAAACCTTTGGCAGCGCGGCATGGGGCCCCTTCTGGCGAGCCAATACGACGCCAGTACGGCACCCGCGTTTCCCCCGTGTTGCTGTCCCCGTGTTGCTGTCCCCTCGAGAAACCGTCAGGGCCGCGTCGCGGGATCGTAGGCGCGGACCACGGCGCGGTACTCCGCGTCCACGGGCGTCACGGGGACGAGGTGGCGCAGGCCCAGGCCCAGGAACGCCGTGGCGAGGGCGAGGAAGAAGCAGGTGCGGACACGCATGGCACCCCGTTCCTGCCACAGGCCCCGGGCCGCTTCACGCGAAAAAGACCGTCGCTGGGGACGACGGCCTTCTCGGGTAGAAGAGACATTTTGATCGGGAAGACACGTCTTTGGAAAGACTTCGGACCGGAGCGGAGACCACCCACCCGAAACGAGGGGGCGAAGTTCCAGGGGAGCCATCGCCGCTCCGGCCGTGATCCGAACGTAAATCACGGCTGATGAATGTCAACAATCGTCAGTCGAAAGGGTCCGGCCAGGGTCTTCGCAGGTGCGCGGCCGCACATTTCTCGCGCGCCCGCCATCGTGCTAGGCATCCGGCCCTCCGCGCCCCCGCGCCCGATCCCCGTCGTGTCCCCGGACGTCATGAATCCCGTCTTCGCGACCCTGCCGACGACCATCTTCACCGTCATGTCGGGCCTCGCCCGCGACCTCGGGGCGATCAACCTCGGCCAGGGCTTTCCCGACGATCCCGGCCCCGAGGACGTCCGCCGCAGGGCGGCCGAAGCGGTACTCGACGGCGACAACCAGTATCCGCCGATGCTGGGGCTGCCGGCCCTGCGCGGCGCCATCGCGGCGCATTACCGGCACCATCAGGCCCTCGACCTCGACCCGCAGACGGAGGTGATGGTGACCTCGGGCGCCACCGAGGCCCTGGCCTCCGCCCTGCTGTCGCTCATCGCGCCCGGCGACGAGGTCGTGCTGTTCGCCCCCCTGTACGACGCCTACCTGCCCCTGGTGCGCCAGGCCGGCGGCGTGCCCCGCATCGTCAACCTCCGGCCTCCGCATTTCGGGCTGGAGGAGGAGGCCCTGGCCCGGGTGTTCTCCGACCGCACGAAGCTCGTGGTGCTGAACAACCCCCTCAACCCCAGCGCCACGGTGCTGTCCGGCGAAGACCTCGCGCTGCTGGCGCGGTTCTGCACCCGCCACGACGTCACGGCCGTCTGCGACGAGGTGTGGGAGCACATCGTGTTCGACGGGGCGGCGCACGTGCCGCTCATGGCCCTGCCCGGCATGCGGAACCGGACGGTGAAGATCGGCTCGGCGGGCAAGATCTTCGGGCTTACGGGCTGGAAGGTCGGCTTCGTCATGGCGGCCCCGCCGCTTCTGCGCGCCATCGCCGGCGCCCACCAGTTCCTCACCTTCACCACGGCGCCCTGCCTGCAGGAAGCCGTGGCCTACGGGCTGGGCAAGTCCGACGCCTATTTCTCTGAGATGCGGGCCCGCTTCGCCCGCTCCCGCGACCGCCTGAGCGCGGGCCTCGCCGAGCGCGGCTTCACCTTGCTGCAATCGGCCGGGACCTATTTCCTCAACATCGACATCGCCCCCTTGGGCTTCACCGACGACGTGGCGTTCTGCGACACCCTCGTGCGCCGGCACGGCGTCGCCGCGATCCCCGTGAGCGCGTTCTACGACGCGGACCCCGTGCGCCACGTCGTGCGCCTGTGCTTCGCCAAATCCGACGCCACCCTGGACGCCGCCCTCGACCGCCTCGGCGACGCCGCCGGGGGAACCGGGTGGAGGGCCGCGTGATGCGCGCCGGCATTGCGGGCGGACGCGGCCGGGGCCACATCCCATGCCATGAGCACACCGCGCATCCCCCGAAGCCCCGTCCTGGACGCCACCCGAGACGCCGGTGTGGCGACGCCGTTCCGGCCCAAGGCCGACGACCGCGAGGCGACGCTCCTGCGCCTGGAGGCGCTGGCGCACCTCATGGACTCGGCCTTCCTGATTCCCGGCATCAACCGGCGGGTCGGCCTCGACGCCGTGGTCGGCCTGGTGCCGATCGTCGGGGATGTCGCCGGCATGCTCATCGCCTCCTACGTGGTCAACGAGGCGCGCCGCCTCGGGGCGCCGCGCTGGCTCGTCGCCCGGATGATGGCGAACGTGGTGTTCGACGGGGCCCTCGGCATCGTGCCCATCGCCGGCGACCTGTTCGATGCGGCGTTCAAGGCCAACCGCCGCAACGTCGCCCTGCTGCGCCGCCACCTCGAGAAGACCGGCGGCCTGCGCCCCAACGAGATCGAGGGCACCGCCGTGCGCATCGACGGCTGAGACTGGTTCCGACTCATCGGTTCGAGCGGGCGTGCCTGACCCATCTCGCAGGATGCACGGGTCCCCTCTCCTCCCAGACAGGGCAATCGCAGATGGCGTTTGGGGCGTTGGGACCTCCCGCAACGCTGTGTCATCCCGGGGCCGCGCAGCGGAACCCGGGACCCAGAAACACCGGTTTTGCAAGGTTTTGCGCTGTCGGCGGCTCTGGATTCCGGGTTCGCCTGCGGCGCCCCGGAATGACACCGGAGGTCATCTGCGATCGCCCTGCCTGGAAGAAGAGGGGGCCGGTCGCGACGGTCCGAAGCGCTTTGCCTCCTGTTCGAACTCCGAGAAACTCATCCGCGATCGCCGTGCCTTCCAGGAGAGGGAGCCCGTCGTGTTCAACCCCGACACATCACGGCTTTCGAAAACAGGCTCCGGGCGATTGCGAAATGCCGGCAGTCCCTCGAGAACGCGAGGTGCGTCGCGATCCGAAGCGGCTCGACGGCCTCCGTAGGACATCCGAGCAGGCCGGGCGGAGCCACCTATGAATCAGGTCGTGTCCCCCGTCGCACCGCCCGCCGCGCCTCCCCGCACGGGCTGGCTCTCGCCCCTGTCGCGGCGGCGCCTCGCCAACTTCCGCCGGAATCGCCTCGGTTACTGGTCGTTCCTCATCTTCGCCGCCCTGTTCGGCACGAGCCTGTTCGCCGAATTCATCGCCAACGACCGGCCGCTGGTGGTGTCCTACAAGGGCGAGATCCTGTTTCCCGTCCTCATCGACTATCCGGACGAGAAGTTCGGCGGGTTCTACGCCCGGCCGAACTACCGCTCGGCGGAGACCCGCCGGGAGATCGCCGACAACGGCTGGGCGATCTGGCCGCCGATCCCCTATGCCTACGATACCATCATCGACGGGCTGCCGACCCCCTCCCCGTCTCCGCCGACCTGGATGCTGACGGAGGAGCAGTGCCGGTCCGTGGGCAAGCCCTGCCGCGATCTCGAAAGGCACTGGCTCGGCACCGACAACACCACCCGCGACGTGCTGGCGCGGATCATCTACGGCTTCCGCATCTCGGTGCTGTTCGGGCTGATCCTCGCGGTGATCTCGTCGGTGATCGGTGTCGTCGCGGGCGCCGTGCAGGGCTATTTCGGCGGCTGGGTCGACCTCGCCCTGCAGCGCTTCATCGAGGTGTGGAGCGGCATTCCGACCCTCTACCTCATCATCATCATCTCGGCCTTCATCGAGCCGGGCTTCTTCGTGCTCCTCGGCATCCTGCTGCTGTTCTCGTGGGTGTCGCTGGTGGGCGTCGTGCGGGCCGAGTTCATGCGGGCGCGCAACTTCGAGTACGTCCGCGCCGCCCGGGCCCTCGGCCTGTCGAACATCCGCATCATGAGCCGGCACCTCCTGCCCAACGCCATGGTGGCGACCCTGACGTTCCTGCCGTTCATCCTCAACGGCTCCATCGGCACGCTGACGTCCCTCGACTTCCTCGGCTTCGGCCTGCCGCCGGGTTCCGCGTCCCTCGGCGAACTGCTGGCCCAGGGCAAGGACAACATCCAGGCGCCCTGGCTCGGGCTGACCGGCTTCCTCGTCGTCGCCGTGATGCTGAGCCTCCTGGTCTTCGCCGGCGAAGCCGTGCGCGATGCTTTCGATCCCCGCAAATCCTTCGGCTGAATTTTAGGCCTGCTCTTCGGCGATGCGTGCGTCGTCCGACTCCCTGCTACGGAAACTAGGGTCTCTGCTGAGCGACGTCTTGGGGTACGCTTTCGAACAATCCGCTCGGCCGGGCAACGGGCGGGTTTGTCCGGCAGAGGTCGCGGCTCTCCTTTGAGGAAAGAAACAAACTTATAAGTATTGTGCGCAATCCTCGCGGCTGAACGTCAGCGACCGGTTTCGGAATCATGCTCCTGAACACCCCATCGGACGCGCGGAGGCCCGATGTCGACCCCGTTTCGCGGGAGGCGGCGTCCGAGGCCGGCCTCGCGCGGATCACGGCCCTCGCCGCCGGATGCCTCGGGATGCCGAGGGCCTGGATCGCCCTCGGCACGGGACGGACGCGGACGATCCGGGGCGCCTTCGGGTTCGAGGACGGCACGGCCGGCGCGGCGGCGATGCGGTCCTGCGCCACCGCCGCCCTGGTCGATGCCGGGGGGCGACGCCTCGGCGACCTCTGCGTCGGGGCGCGGGCCCGGAAGTCCCGACCCCAACAGTCCCCTATCGTCGCGCCCCTCGACCCCGTGCTGGCGGGCCGGCTGGACGCCTTCGCCGGCCTCGTCGTCGACCACCTCGCCAGCGAGGACCGGGCGGCGACGGACGGCATCACCCGGGGTCTGGCCGGGGCGGCGGCCTACGCCTTCCTGGCGGCGGACACCACCGGCACCATCACCTTCGTCAACCGCGCCACCGAGATCCTGTTCGACTACGCGCCGGGGACGATGGTCGGGCAGGACGTCGAAATCATCATCCCGCCGTCGTTCCGGAAGATGCACGGCGAGCGATTCGCCGGCTTCGTGGCCCGTGCGCCGTCCCGCCTCGTCGGGCGGACCATCGAGCTCACGGCGCAGCGCCGCGACGGCACGACCCTCCCCATCGAGTTCTGCCTGTCGACCTGGACCGAGGACGGGCGGGTCGGGATCGGCGCGATGATGCGCGACATCAGCGAATGGCGCGCCCGCGACGACCAGCTCCTGCGCATGGCCCACCACGACGGCCTCACCGGCCTCGCCAACCGCGCCCGGTTCGCCGAACGCCTCGCGACCGTCCTGGCGCAGGGCCACTCCGCCACGGTGATGCTGCTCGACCTCGACGGCTTCAAGGAGGTCAACGACAGCCTCGGCCACGCCACCGGCGACGCCCTGCTGCAATCCGTGGCCGTGCGCCTGCCCCTCTGCGTCGGGGCGGACGTCACCGTGGCGCGGATGGGCGGCGACGAGTTCGCGATCCTGCTCGGCCCCTGCGGCGATCCCCGGGTGGCGGCCGTCACCGCCACCCGCATCCTCGACGTGTTCCAGGCGACGTTCCAGATCTCCGGGCACACCTTCCATGTCGGCCTCAGCCTCGGCGTCGCCATCGGGCACGGGCCCGAGACCGACCCGGAGGCGCTCATCGCCGATGCGGACCTGGCGCTCTACCAGGCCAAGCGCGACGGACGGCGGTGCTTCCGCCTGTTCGAACCGGCCATGCGGGCGGCCGTGATCGCCCGCCGGACCCTGCACGACGAGCTGAGCCACGCCCTGGCGGCGGGCGAGCTCGTGCTGCACTACCAGCCCCAGGTGGCGTTCGATACGGGCCGGGTCGTGGGCGCCGAGGCGCTGCTGCGCTGGCAGCATCCCCGGCGTGGCCTGCTGCTGCCGGCCGTGTTCCTGTCCGCCCTCGAGGCCCATCCCATGGCCACCGGCATCGGCCGCTGGATCATCGACGAAGCCTGCCGCCAGGCGGCCCAGTGGCGGGCGGCGGGCCTCCCGCCGCTCCGGGTCGCCATCAACCTCTTCGCCGCCCAGCTCCTCGCCGGCACCCTGGCGGAGGACGTGAAACGCTCGCTCGCGACCTACCGGCTGCCGCCGTCCACCCTCGAACTCGAAGTGACCGAGCGCATCGCCCTGCGGGCCGACGACGCGGTGCTGGAGCCGATCCGGGCCCTGCACGCCCACGGGGTCGCGGTGGCGTTCGACGATTTCGGCACGGGCTACGCCTCCCTGTCCTCCCTCAAGCGCTTCCCCCTCACCCGCCTCAAGATCGACCGCAGCTTCGTGCGCGACGTGCTCACCGACCGGCACGACGCCGAGATCATCCGCGCCATCCTCGGCATGGCCCAGAGCTTCGGCCTGGAGGTCATCGCCGAGGGCATCGAGGGCCCCGACCAGGAGGCGATCCTCCGGGCCATGGGCTGCCACGAGGGCCAGGGCTACCTCTACGGCAAGGCCATGGCGCCCCAGGACCTCGCCACCCTGATCCGCGAGCGGGGCGCGGCACGCCCGAACACCGCCGTGGCGTGACGCCGCCGTCCCGCCCACGGCGCTGTCCCGAGAGCGTGGGGTTTCGGCGTCAGACTTTGCTCACAGGGGCCGGGTTCCGCCGGTGAGCAGCCAGCCCCTGGCCCGCTGGAGCAGGGCCGGGCGGACGCGGGCGACGTCGTCGCCATCGACGAGGGGCGAGGCCGAGAGGGCGCTGAGGTAGGCTGCCTCGCGGTCCTGGCAGGCGTGCAGGGACGCCTCGGCCGCGCGGGGGCGCGCCGTGAGCGCGGCCTGCAGGGTGAAGGCGCGGTGGAGGCAGCCCCGCCAGGCGGCGTGCCGGTCGGCGACGGTGCCGGCCCGGGCCGGGGACACGCCCAAAAGACCGAGCGAAACCGCGAGGAGGAGCACGGGCGCGGCGCCGGACCGGATCGTCATGGAAATCGGTCTCCGAAGGACCGCCAATCTCGCAAACGATGCTGAATCGATCGTGACGGCGGCCCTCGCCGGGATGTGCCGTTTCGGGATGATCCCCGGTCGGTTCGGGCGGAACGGGGCCGGGGCGCGGGTTGCCAACGGCGCGTCGACGCGCCAAGGAGGCCGCCGCGCGGCCACGTCCCCCCGATCACGGGGTCGGGGACGGCCCGGCCGCGCCCCCCCGCGCCTCCCGGTGGCGGGGAAGGAAGCGGAGTGCCATGGCCTGGATCGTCCTCGTCGCCGCCGGCCTCCTCGAGGTCGTGTGGTCCTTCGCCATGAAGCAGTCGGACGGGTTCTCGCGGCCCTGGCCGACGGCGATCATGGTGGTGACCATGGTGGGCAGCGTCGGGCTCCTGGCGCTCGCCATGCGCACCCTGCCGCTCGGCACCGCCTACACCATCTGGACCGGGATCGGTGCCGTCGGCGCCTTCGTCGTCGGCATCGTGGTCCTCGGCGAGGACGCCAGCCCGGCCCGCATCGTCGCGGCGGCGCTCATCGTGTCGGGCCTCGTGACCATGAAGCTCGCGAGCCCGCAGTAGGGGCTCAGCGGTTGGCGGTGGTGACCGGCGAGGTGGCGCGGCCGAGGGAGACCCAGGCCTGGGTGTCCTGGCTCTCGCGCTTGATGAAGGTGTAGCCGGTCTGGCGCCAGGACTGGACGGCGCTGGTCTTGTTGTCGAGGATGAAGTCGCCGCGGTCGGTGATCAGGGTCAGGACCGCGTGGCCCTCGCCCTTCTCGTCGATGACCACGGTCATCCGCATGGCCCGGCGCGGCAGGCCGGCTTCGGCCAGGAGCTTGCGCTTCAGGAGCTGAAAATCCTCGCAATCGCCCGAGCCGTCCTCGGCGAGGTCCCAGCGGTCGGCGACGTGGAGGTGGTCCATGTCGGTCACCGCGCGCAGGGACTTGTTCACCCGGCGGTTGATGGAGACGATGGTGTTCCAGGTACCGGCGTCGAGGGCGATGGTGGCGGGCTCGGTGCGGTCGACGGCGCACTCGGCCGCGTAGGTCTCGCAGAAGGTGACCCAGGCGGCGATGGGGCGGGCGGCGGGGCCGCTGACGAGGACGCTCGGGGTGGCGGGCAGGGAGGCGAAGGTCTGGGCCGGGGCCGCGACGGGGGCCGCCAGCACGGCCGCGAAGAGCGCCGCGCGGGCGAGGGCACGACCCGTAACCGCTTCCAGGCACTTCGAAATCGCGATCCGCATGGCCGGCCCGTTCCCGTTAATCTTCCGTTAATGAAAGGTCTCACGGCGGCCCGGACGCGGCAATCGCCGGGTTAATAAAGGGTTAACGGTGTGGATAGTTGCACCGCCGGCGAAAGAAGCGCGGCCGGCGGAATGCCCAGCGTCCGACGAAAAACGCCCCGCCGGAGACCGGCGGGGCGCTGAATGCGAAGGCGATGACGGGCGTATCGGTCTGCGATCCAACGGCGATCCCGCAGGTATCGCGGGTCCCCTCTCCTGGAAGGAGAGGGACAGGGTGAGGTGTGCGAACCCTCCGGAGAGTCCACGACCCTCACCCCAACCCTCTCCCAAACAGGAGAGGGGGCCCGTCGCGGTTCATCTGCAATCGCCCCGCCGTCCAGGGGGGCCGTCGTGCCTGACGCCGAGGCTCCCGCTCCCATCGTGATGGACACCATGTGGATGTGCGATCGGGCCTCCGTCAGGCCTGGGGCAGATCCGGGGTGATGCCGAGGTTGGCCATGCCCTCGGAGAGCAGGTCGGCGGCGTTGGGCGTGCCGAGCAGCTCGCGGGCGGCGCCCTCGCCGACGGATTCGCGCTCGCGGGCGAAGCGGACGGCGTCGGTCCATTCCTCCGCCTCCATGTCGCCGCGCCCGACATAGATCAGGGCCAGGAGGTCGGCGCGCTCGTCGTCGTTGAGGGCCCCGATCATCGCCCGGACCTCTTCCTCGGTGGCGTCGTCGGTGCCGGAGGTGAGCACGTCGGTGGCGCCGTCGTCGATGGCGTTGGAACCGGAATCCGGGTCCGTCGGCCCTTCCTTCACCTCGACGGCGCGCAGGCGCAGGATGATCTCGGTGACGGTGTCGACTGGAATGTCCATGCTCGTGTCCCAAACCTCGGCCGCCGGGCGGCGACCCTGAGCAGGCACAACCCGTCAGGGGGAAATGGGTTCGCCGTCAGGGGGAGATGGGTTCGCCGTCAGGGGGAGATGGGTTCGCCGTCAGGCTGCGCCATCGACGAAGGCGCGCATGAGCGCGTGGGCGATGGCCATGGGCGGCGGCACCGTGAGGCCGTCCGGGTGGGTACCGGCCATCATCGCCCGGATGTCGTCCCGGCTGAGCCAGCGCGCGTCGGTGAGCTCGACGGGGTCGAGGGTGATCGCGTCGTCGAGGGCCTCGGCGACGCAGCCGATCATCAGGGAGGCGGGGAACGGCCACGGCTGCGACGCACGGTACGTCACCGCGCCGACGCGAATCCCGACCTCCTCGAAGGTCTCGCGCCGCACGGCGTCCTCGATGGTCTCGCCGGGCTCGAGGAAGCCGGCGAGGCAGGAATACATCGCCTCCTTGAACCGGGGCGAGCGGCCGAGCAGGCAGCGTTCGCCCTTCGTGATCAGCATGATCACCACGGGGTCCGTGCGCGGGAAGTGGTGGGTGTCGCAGGACCCGCAATCGCGCCGGTAGCCGCCGGCGCCGGGTTCGGTCGCGGCGCCGCACTGGGCGCAGAAGCGGTTGCGGGCGTGCCAGGACAGCAGGGATTTCGCCGTCGCCAGGAGCCCGAGCTCGTGGGGCGCGACCCTGCCCTCGGCGGCGAGGCTGCGCAGATCGTCGGTCCGGAAAGCCGGGTCGGCATCGTAGGTCTCGGCCCGCTCCGGCGCCACGGCGGTGGCGAAGACCGGGTCGCCGTCGAGGCGGCCGAGGAACAGCGTCGGGCCGGGCTCGGCCCCGATGCGGTCGGGGGCGAGCAGGGCCGAGCCGTCCGCCAGGACGATGCGGTCGCCGGCGATGACCACGCGGCGGGCGCCGGGCGCGGTGAGGGGCGGCACCGCCGCGAGGCTCTCGGCCGAGTGGCGCACGAGGCGGTTGTGGACGTAGCCGAGGCCATCGCGAAAATCGCTCATGGTCAGGCCGCCGCGAACAGGGCGCCGATGCGCTCGATCATCTGGGCGCGGGCGTGGGCCGGATAGGGCTTGGCCTCCCCCACCCCCCAGACCGGGCGCGGCCAGGCCGGATCGGACAGGAAGCGCCCGATGACGTGGACGTGGAGCTGGGGCACGACGTTGCCCAACGCCGCGACGTTGACCTTGTCGGGTTTCGCCAGGGCCAGCATCACCCCGGTGGCGAGGCGCATCTCGTCCATGAGGCCCTTCGCGTCCTCGGGCGTCAGGTCGGTGATCTCGCTGGCGTCGGGGCGGCGCGGCACCAGGATCAGCCACGGGAACCGGGCGTCGTCCATGAGCAGCACGCGGCACAGGGCGAGGTCGCCGACATGGACGGTGTCGGCGTCGAGGCGCGGGTCGAGGGTGAAGTCGGAGTCGGTGCTCATGGGGGAGCGATGTAGGGCGGAACGGGCGGGGATGCGAGCGTGTCGACGGGCCGCCCTCCGCCGTCACGGCGGTCGCCGGAGCAGCCCTACGGTTTCCGCTTGATGATGTTCTTCACCCCCGATGCCGTGACCTCGGGGTTCGGGACGCCTTCGCCGCGGGTCCATTCCACGACATGGTCTGCGCCGTTCACCGCCAGGCGTGTCGGACCCGCAAGGACGAGGGAGACGCGGTTGCCGGCGCCGGACGTATCGAGCCTGCCGGACGTGCCGCCGCCGCCCAGCGTCGCCGTGACGGTGTTCTGCGTCACGCTGACGGTCACGTCCTGGACCGTGCCCCCCGTCACCGTATTGTCGATCCCGGAGACGGACAGCCCGGCCCCCGCTTCGAAGCTGACCTTGTGGTTCGAGCCGTGCACGGTGATGAGGCCACACCGGCCGGTGAGCGCGATCTCGTTCTGCGCGCCGTAGACTCCGACATCCTTACCGTGACAGTCGACATCGCGGCTGATCCCGACCCCTTCGATGGTGAACGCGTCGGCGCGGGCGAGGCTCGGGGCAACGATCGCCGCGGCGAGGATCAGAGGCAACAGACGGGGCACGGACGCATCCTTGGCAGTGGCTGGGATGCGCCAAGAGAGCAAACCGGCCCGGACGCGTCAAACGGCCGAGGCGGCGCGAAACCGTCGTCCATCTTGAAACATCAGATGCCGCTGAACCAGTTGTAGCCCTGGTCCTCCCAGTACCCGCCCGGATAGTCGTTGGTGACGAAGACGCTGCCGATGTATTTCGGGCTCTTGAAGCCGAGCTTGGTCGGCACCCGCACCCGCAGGGGGTAGCCGTATTCGGGGGCGAGTTCCTTGCCGGCGAAGTCGAGGGCCAGGACGGTCTGGGGATGGAGGGCGCTCGGCATGTCGAGGCTGCCGTAATAGCGGTCGGCGCATTTGAAGCCGACGTACTTCGCGGTCAGGTCGGCGCCGACCCGTTCGAGGAACGTCTTCAGGGGCACGCCGCTCCACTGGCCGATCTGGCTCCAGCCCTCGATGCAGACGTGGCGGGTGATCTGGCTCTCCTGCGGCAGGGCGCGGAGCTTTTCCAGGGTCCAGGGGGTCCTGTCGGCGACGAGGCCGGTGACCTCGAGCTTCCAGTCGGCGCCCTCGACCTCGGGGATGTTGTCGGGCGGATAGTAGGCGTTGAACCGGAACGGCGTGTCGATCATCGAGGCGGGGTAGGTCGGCGCGAGGGTGTTGGGGTCGAACAGCCAGCCCTGGACCCGGTCGTTGAACTTCGACATGGCCCACAGCGCCCGGTCGGCGGCATTGCCGTTGGCGCCGGTGGAGAGGTCGCAGCCCGTGAGCAGGGTCAGGGCGCCCAGCGACAGGCCGGAACGCAGGAGCGCCCGGCGCTCGAGCTTGACCAGTTCGGGCTGGAGGTCGGCGCGCAGGGCCCTGAGGCGGGCGGACTCTTGCGGATCGCGGGTCATGCTTGCGTCTCCGAGGAGGTCACGCGGGCGCGGCCGGTGATCATCGCCTTGAGGGTGCTGGGCACCACCAGCACCAGGGCGAGGTGCAGGACGATGAAGCCGACGAGGCCCGCCATGGCGCCGAAATGCACCCGGCGAGCCCACTCGTAGCCGCCGAACAGGGCGGCGAGGCCCTGGAGCTGCACCGGCTTCCACAGGGCGAGGCCCGAGGCGAGGAGGAGCGCGCCGAGGGCGAACGCCACCACGTAGGCGAGGCGCTGCACGGCGTTGTACTGGCCGAGCCGGTGGGCGAGGCGGAAGGCGAGCGCCGCCTTGGCGTCGCGCCACACGGCACCGACGCTCAAGGGGAAGAACGTCCGGGTGACGTGCCGGCTCGCCACGCCGTAGGCGAGGTAGACGAGGCCGTTGACCGCGAACAGCCACATGGCGGCGAAGTGCCAGGCGATGGCCCCGCCGAGCCAGCCGCCGAGCGTCGCCCATTTGGGGAAGGTGAAGGGGAAGAGCGGCGACGCGTTGTAGATGGCCCAGCCGCTGAACAGCATGCAGAACACCGCCACCGCGTTGATCCAGTGGGTGAGGCGCACCACGAGGGGGTGGATCACCACGAGGCGGGCGGGGCGTTCGGGGACGATGGTCATCGGGGGCTGGGCCTTTTGGGGGAGCGGCGCTCGGTCAAGCGGAGCGCGACGTGCCCCTCCCCCTCTGTGGGCAGGGCGATCGCAGATGGCGTTTAGGACCTTGAGAACGCCCGCAACGCTTCGTCATCCCGGGGCCGCGCAGAGGAACCCGGGAACCAGATACACCGGTTTTGCAAAGTTTTGCGCTGTCGGCGGCTCTGGATTGCACGCCTCCGGCGCGGCCCTCCGGGTCCGGGTTCGCCTGCGGCGCCCCGGAATGACACCGGCGGTCATCTGCGATCGCCCTGCCTTCCAGGGGAGGGGACCTGCGCTTTGCCGGAGAGATCGAGGATCTTCCGGGAAGGCTAGGCGAGACGGCTTCACATGGACGGCACGGTGCCGTTGCGGCCGATGATGAGGATCGGGGCGGTGAGCGCGCCGTCGGCGCCCTTCTTGGTGAAGGCGACGAGCTTGGAGCCCGGCACCAGGATGCTCTTCTCGCCCGGATCGACCAGGGTCACGGGCACGTCGTCCGGCACCACGACCTTCTTCTCGCCGCCCTGGTACTTGACCAGCAGGGTGCGGCCGTCCGTACCCGAGAGGGTGCCGACGGCGCCGTTGGTCATGGTGGAGTTGGTGCCGAGGTCCCACGGGTAGTGGCCGTCGGCGGTGCCGCGCAGGGAGGACGAGAACACCGTCACCTGGAGGGCCTTCTGGGTGCCGTCGGGCTGCGGGATCGCGGCGGTGCCGATGTAGCTCTCCGACTTGATGTCGGCGAGCTGGCCCGTGGTGGCGGCGAGGATCTTGGTGTCGTTCGAGAACTGGACGGTGATGGAGTCGCCCGTGCGCGGCTTGATGGTGAGGGTCGACCCGTCGACCTTCTCGAGGGTGCCGCGGTAGCGGACGATGTCGTCGGCGCGGGCGGTGGTGGCGGCCACCGTCAGGGTCAGGGCGAGGCCGGTCAGCAGGCTCTTCATCATGGCGTGTCTCTCCGTTCGGGTTTCGATTCTCGTGGGACTGGATTCTGCGGGACCGGACGCGCCCGTCGGCGCGCGCGCCCCGGGCCCAACCTTCACATGGGCGGGCTCACATGGGCGGAACGGTGCCGTTCTGGCCGACCACCATGCGGTCGACGACCGCCGTGCCGGAGGCGTCGGCGCGGGTGAAGGCGACGACGCGGGCGCCCGGCTTGATCAGGCTGGCATCCCCGGGGGCGAGGGCCACCACGGGCACGTCGTCCGGCACGGTGATGACCTTCTGGCCGCCGGCATACGTCACCGTGATGGTGCGGTTGGTCGTGCCCGTCACGGCGCCGACGGCGCCGTTGGTCATGGTGTTTTCCTTCTCGAGGTCCCACGGATAGTGGCCGTCGCCGGTGCCGCGCATGCTGGGGGCGAACACCGCGACCTCGAGGGCCTTCAGGCTGCCGTCGGGCTGGGGCGTCGCCGCGGTGCCGACGTAGCTGTCGGGCTGGATGTCGGCGATCTTGGCCGCACTCGCGCCGGCGACCCGGACGGCGTCGCCGAGGCGGACGGTGACGGCCTCGCCCACGCGCGGCTTGATGGAGACGGTCTGGCCCTCCACGGACGCGATGGTGCCGCGGATGCGCACTACGGGCGCCTCGGCGCTGGCCGGAAGCGCCGTGGCGAGGCCGAGACCGGCGGTGGCGAGGAGCGTGGCGAGGCGGGCGGCTCTGATCATGGGGGTCCTTCCATCGGCGATGAGCCGATCCGGCCGGACCCTGCCCGGCATCCAAGTCGCGCGCAAGTCAATTGTGCGCGATACGGTTACGCTTGGCGTCCGGTTCCGCGTGGTGCCCGGTTCCGCGTGGTGGCCGACGGCCTCAATGGGCCATCAGCATCGGGATGTTCGCATGGGCCAGGAGGTGGCTCGTCGGGCCGCCGAAGATCATCTGGCGCAGGCGGCTCTGGGTGTAGGCGCCCTTGATGAGCAGATCGCAGCCGAACGATTCGGCCTCGGCGAGGAACACCTCGCCGGGGGTGCGCCGCCCGGCCGAATGGGCGCGGTGATCGGCGGCGATGCCCTCGCAGGCCAGCGCGCGGGCGAGTTCCTCGGCGCTCGGCCCCGGCACGGTGCCGCCCTCGACGCTGATGACGCGGATGCGCTGGGCCTGGCGCAGGAACGGCATGGCGAAGGCCACGGCGCGGGCGGTCTCGGTGGAGCCGTTCCAGGCGATGAGGATCGCGTCGCCGAGGGTCGCGGGGGCGATGGGGGGCGCGAGCAGGATCGGCCGGCCGCCCTCGAACAGGGCCGTCTCGAAGGTGGTCATGCGCGGCGACCCGTCCTCGGCGCCGGGCCGCCCCACCACCGTGGCGGTGAACAGGCGGGCATACTGGCCGAGAAAGGCGTCGCCCGCCGGTACGTCGGGGCGCCAGCGGTAGCGCGGGCCGGCCGCCGCGACGCTGGCCGGGGTGCAGGGTCCGTCCTCGGCGAGCGGCACGCCGGCCTGCCGCATGAAGGCGACGAAGCGCCCGCCGGCGGCCTCGGCCTCGGCCTTGTCGGCCTCCTCGTCGCGCAGCCAGGTCATGCCGCCGACCATGTCGACGGGGACGTATTCGGCGAGCGCCGGGCGCAGGGACACGCCCTCGACGAGACTGCCGAAGCGGCGGGCGGCGAGGATCGCCGTCTCGAACACCGAGGGCAGGCTGTCGTGGAGGGCGACGGGAACCAGGAGCGTCTTCATGGCGGGCTGCCTTCCATGGCGCGAATCGCCGGAGGCTAGTGCGGTTTTCGCCGCCGGCAAACTCCGGCCGGCGCGGAGTCACACGGTTTTTGGACTCAAGCGGTCTTCGGCGGAACGCCCGGATCGAGCCGGCGCCGGACCGCCCGCGTCAGCGGCGCCTCGACGAAGCGGGCGACCACCAGGGCGGCGGCCACCGACAGGACCAGCATGAGGCCGAGCGCCGGCCACGGGCCGACGGGACCCGCGAGACCGAGGCGGCCCAGCGCCTCGCGGGTCCCCCGCAGGACGAAGGGGTGGATGAGGTAGAGGGCGTAGGACGCGTCCCCGAGGGCGACGACGGCCGCGCCCGCCCTGCCCCGCCCTGCGGCCGAGGGCCCGCGTTCCCGCCCGAGGGCGGCGGCGGCCACGAGGAGGAGGGCCGGCCCGCCATAGGCCAGGGGCCGCATCACGGCGTCGGTTTCGCCGGCCGCGGCGAGGCCGGCGAACCCGGCACCGGCCAGCGCCCAGCGGGCCACGGTCGCGAGGCGCAGGCCGTGCGCGCGGGCGAGGGCCAGCCCGGCGCCGAGGGCGAATTCGAGGACGATGGGGCTGCTCCAGAACGCCAGGGGCGTCGGCAGGTCCGGCACCGTCAGACCCAGGGCGACGAGGCCCGCGAGGGCCGCGGCGAGCCACGCCACCGCCCGTCCCCGCCCCCAGCCGAGGCCGAGGGCGAAGAGGGCGTAGAAGAACATCTCGCAGTTCAGGGTCCAGCCGAGGCCGTAGAGGGGCTGGGGAATCCCGTCCGGGCGCAGGGCCGGCCAGAACAGGAACGAGGCGGCGACGTAGCCCGGCGCCAGGGATTCCCCGCCGTTGAGCAGGCTCGGCACGGCGAGCGCCAGGGCGAGGTAGAGGCCCGTCACCAGCCAGTAGAGCGGCACCAGCCGGGCGACCCGGTGGGCGAGGAAGCGCGCCCGCCCGCCCGGTCGGCCGTAGAGGGGCGCCGATGCGTGGACGATGATGAAGCCCGAGATGACGAAGAACACGTCGACGCCCGCCGACCACGGCAGCCACGGGCTCGGCGCGAAGGCGAGCCCGGCGTGCCGGGCCAGGGCCGCCGCCTCGAACTGCCCGTGATGGATGACCACGAGCCCGGCCGCGACGGCGCGCAGGCCCTGGATCGCCCGGAGCTTCACGACGCGCGCCCCCCGGCCGGGCCCCGCCGCGGGCGGGATTTTCCGTCCGGGATGGACAACAGCCGAGCCTTGTCCCGCGAAAACAGGTTGGAACAGAACAGTTCTTCCCCCGTTGTCCGGCCGAAGGCGAAAGTCACGGACCCGTGCGGGCAGGATTGTCCCTGGGTCCGTTCTTTGATGTCGCCGCAGCCATATTGAGGATGATGAAGATGAACAAGACCATTGCCATGACCGCCGTGATCACGGCCCTCGCGACCCCGGCCTTTGCGCAGGACATGGGCGACTTCCGCCTCGCCGCGATGCAGTCCAATGCCTTCGAGGTCCAGTCGAGCCAGATCGCCCTGTCGAAGAGCCGCAACCCGCAGGTCGTCCGCTTCGCCAAGGAGGCCCTGCGCGACCACCGCGCCGCCAACGTCGCCCTGGCCGGTGGCGAGGGCAACGTGATGGCCCGCAACGACGGCATCGGCGGCCTCGTCACCGCCCCCCTCGCCATCGCGGGCGGCGCGGTCGGTGCGGCCACGGGTGCGGCCACCGGCGTCGTCGGCGGAACCCTGAGCGGCGGCCCCGTGGGCGGTCTCGAGGGTCTCGGTTCGGGCGCGCGCCGCGGCGCCGCCACCGGTTCGATGATGGGCGATGTCGACACCACCGCCGGCACCACCCTGGTCCAGCCGAACCCGCAGCAGCAGGCAATGCTCGCCGAGCTGTCGCAGACCCCGTCCGGCCAGCGCTTCGACCGTCTCTACGGCTCGATGCAGGTGAAGTCGCACGAGATGGCCATCGGCATGTACCAGTCCTACGCCTCCAACGGTCCGAACCCGGCCCTGCGCGCCCACGTCCAGCAGGCCCTGCCGGTTCTCGAGCATCATTACCAGATGGCCCAGCGCCTGCCCGGCGCCCGCTGAATTTTTCTGACCAAGGTCCCCGGGCGGATTGCCGGGGGATCGACAAAGGGACGTCGAGCTCAAGGCTCGGCGTCCCTTTTTTATTCATGGTTCCTTCGATCGAAGATCCGTCCGTCGCCCGTCCGGGACGGGGCGTGCCGGGCGCCCGGAAGGACGGACGCCCGGCCGCGTGCCTCAGGCTTCCCGGCAGTTGATCAGGGCGGTCGGGTTGATGGACTTTCCGGCCATGTCGACGGCGGGTCGGAAGTCGCCGGTCTCGGGGTCGCGCACGAGGAGCTCGCCGCGCTCGATGCCGAAATGGGCGCCGTGCAGGGCGAGCGTGCCGGCCGCGACCCGCTCGCGGATGAACGGGAACGTCATGAGGTTCTTCAGGCTCTCGCCCACCATCGCGTATTCGAGGCGGGTGAGGTAGTCGGGCCCGTTCTGGTCCTCGACGTTCTCGGCGGCCGAGGCCACGAGGGACACCCACTTGCCGATGAAGTCGCTGTCCGACAGGGGCTTCGACGGGTTGGCGAAGGCCTTGATGCCGCCGCAGGTGGCGTGACCCATCACGACGATGTGCTTCACCTCCAGGCCTTCCACGGCGAACTCGATGGCCGCCGAGGTGCCGTGGAATTCGCCGCCCTGCTCCTCGCACGGGGGCACGAGGTTGGCGACGTTGCGGATCACGAACAGTTCACCCGGACCCGCATCGAAGATCACCTCGGGCGAGACGCGGCTGTCGCAGCAGCCGATGAGCAGAACCTCGGGGGATTGCGACTTGGCGAGGCCGGAATAGCGCTTGGCTTCGTCGGGCAGACGGCGCTCCACGAACGACTGGTAGCCTTCCTTGAGCTTCTCGGGAAACGGGTGGGCGTTTTGCGTGGTCATTCTTGATCAGCCTTTCTCATGAGCCGTGCCACGTCAGGGCGACGGGTGTTGCAGGAATGGTGCCCCCGGCGATGGCGCGGGCGAGTTGCGCCAACCCCGCGGGTTCGATCCGCTCGGAGGTCGCTTCGAGGTCGTCCAGGGTCCACCAGCGCGTGCCGAGGACGGGGTTGTCCTCCGTCTCGGCCAGGCGGCTGGTGTCGATCCGGTCGTCGGCCAGGCGCACCACGAAGTAGCGCTCGCGGGCATGGCGCGACGTTCGGAACAGGTGGAAGGGCCCCTCGCAGCCCGCGACCTGCGGACCGATGGGCGCATCGGCAACGCCGATCTCCTCTTCGAGTTCACGCCGGCACGCTTCGACATGGGTCTCGCCCGGCTCCAGGCCGCCGCCCGGCATGAACCAGAAGGTGCGGTCGTCGGGCGCGGCCGGATCGATGGGCCGGACGGACTCGTAGGCGATGAGGAGCAGGCGCTGGGCCGGATCGAACACCAGGGCGCGGGCGATGTCGCGGACCGGCGGGTTGGCGGGATCGGGTGCACCCGGCTCGGAAACGTCTGATGTCATGGGTCCACTCCGAAGTATTGTCCGTAATCCGCGATCACAGAAAATATTTTATTCCGCTCTACACCAAGATTTTATTCGATCCTGCCGGGCCTTCATCTCACCGAGGGGGGATTTAGCAGCATTCCACCGGCCGGCCAGTGTTTTCCGGCACGCCGCCGGGCGCCCAGATCACGATGGGGAGATCGAACCCGTCCCGCCCCGGCGGATCGGGCATCGGCACGGCGCGGCCGAGGGCGATGTCGCGGGCCACTACGAGGGCCGCCAGGGCGTCGAGATGGTCGTCGGCGCCGATCCCGGCGGGGCGTGCCGCGACGAGCGCCTCGGGCAGGCCGGCGCCGAGGAGCAGGTCGCGGCGGGCGGCGCGGCCCTCGGGCCGTTTCTTCGGGGCGGCGAGGGCCCGGTCGCCGTTGAGGCGCCGGAACGCGATCTCGGGATGGACCTCGTGCAGGCGGTCGCGCAGATCGGGTCGCGCCCGGAGCAATCCGTCGACCTCGCGCACACCGCGAAAAATGTTCCAGCCCTGGATCGAGGGAGCGAAGGGCGGGTCGCTCGCGGCCCGCGACAGGGCCTTGGCGGTCTCGTAGTCCGGCGCGTACACCGCCGCGCGCGGCGGCATCGGGAACACGCTGGCCCGTCCGATGCCGAGATAGGCCCGCGCCGCGCGGTCGGCGACGCGGCCGCCGCCCTTGACCCGGTCGGGCAGGCCGATGGGAATGTCGATGCCGATCCAGGCCGGCGCCTCCGGGGCGTCGACGAGATCGGCCACGGCGGCGAACCGGGCGGCGCGGTGGCGCCCGTCGTCGAGGTGGAGCAGCACCCCGGCCCAGGCCCCGCGGCACCCGTCGAGGCCCGCGATCCAGCGGGACGCCTGACCCTCGGAATCAGCTCGGTTCGCTGACGGACTCAAGGTGTCGCAGCAAGACGCAACCCGCTCCCTTTCCTTCCGGGCCAGGTGATCCTTCCAGGCCAGGTGATCCTTCCAGGCCAGGTGATCCCAGTTGAAGTGTTTTGGCAGTCGAACGCGAAGCAAAACGCTTCGAACAGTCGCGACAGGCTCCCTCTCCTGGAAGGCTACGGCATTCACCCATCTCGCGGGCAGCGCAGGTCCCCTCTCCTGGAAGGAGAGGGACAGGGTGAGGTGTGTAGACTCTCCGGAGAGGTCACGACCCTCACCCCAACCCTCTCCCAAACAGGAGAGGGGGCCCGTCGCGGTTCATCTGCGATCGCCCTGCCTTGCAGGAGAGGGAACCCGCGTTCGATCGGCCCCCTGTGGAGGCCCCGCCCTACTCGGCCGCGTCGACGTAGAGCTTGCCGCCCTCGGCCTGGAACTCGGCGGATTTCGCCGCCATGCCGGCCTCGCGTTCCGCCTGGCTCATGGGGGTGGCCTCGCCGAGCACCTGACCGGCCGCCTCCATGGCGAGCACCTCGGCGCGCAAGTCCTGGGTGATCTTCATGGAGCAGAACTTTGGGCCGCACATGGAGCAGAAATGGGCGACCTTGTGGGCGTCCTTCGGCATGGTTTCGTCGTGGTAGGCCCGCGCCGTGTCGGGATCGAGGGACAGGTTGAACTGGTCCTCCCAGCGGAAGTCGAACCGGGCGCGGGAAAGGGCGTCGTCGCGCAGCTGCGCCGCCGGGTGGCCCTTGGCGAGGTCGGCGGCGTGGGCGGCGATCTTGTAGGTGATCACGCCTTCCTTGACGTCGTCGCGGTTGGGGAGACCCAGATGCTCCTTCGGCGTGACGTAGCAGAGCATGGCGCAGCCGAACCAGCCGATCATGGCGGCGCCGATGCCGGACGTGATGTGGTCGTAGCCCGGGGCGATGTCCGTGGTCAGGGGCCCGAGGGTGTAGAACGGCGCCTCGCCGCACTCCTCGAGCTGCTTCTCCATGTTCACCTTGATCTTGTGCATCGGCACGTGGCCGGGGCCCTCGATCATGGTCTGGCAGCCCTTGTCCCAGGCGATCTTCGTCAGCTCGCCCAGGGTTTCCAGCTCGGCGAACTGGGCGGCGTCGTTGGCGTCGGCGATGGAGCCGGGGCGCAGGCCGTCGCCCAGGGAGAACGAGACGTCGTAGGCCCGCATGATGTCGCAGATCTCGTCGAAGCGCTCGTAGAGGAATGATTCGCGGTGCCCGGCGAGGCACCAGCGCGCCATGATCGAGCCGCCGCGGGAGACGATGCCGGTGACCCGGCGCGCGGTGAGCGGCACGTGGGCGAGGCGCACGCCGGCGTGGATGGTGAAGTAGTCGATGCCCTGCTCGGCCTGCTCGATGAGGGTGTCCTTGAAGACTTCCCAGTCGAGTTTGAGCGGATCGCCGCCGACCTTCTCCAGGGCCTGGTAGATCGGCACCGTGCCGATGGGCACGGGTGAGTTGCGGATGATCCACGAGCGGATGTTGTGGATGTTGCGGCCGGTGGACAGGTCCATGACCGTGTCGGCGCCCCAGCGGGTCGCCCAGACCAGTTTTTCCACTTCTTCGGCCGCCGACGAGGTCACGGCCGAGTTGCCGATGTTGGCGTTGATCTTGACGAGGAAGTTGCGGCCGATGGCCATCGGCTCGACTTCGGGGTGGTTGATGTTGGCCGGGATGATGGCCCGGCCCCGCGCGATTTCCTCGCGGACGAATTCGGGGGTGATGAAGGCGGGCAGCGCCGCGCCGAAGCTGTTGCCGTCGCTCAGCGCCGCCTGCGCCCCCTCCAGCATGGTCTCGCGGGCGAGGTTTTCGCGGTGGGCGACGTAGATCATCTCCTCGGTGATGATCCCGGCCTTCGCGAACTCGTACTGCGTCACCATCTGGCCGGGGCCGGCCTTGCGGATCTGGCGGGTCGCCGGACACGGCGCCACGAGCTTGTCCTCCGGCACGAAGCCGTTGTCCTCGGGCTTGACGGCGCGGGGCGTCACCGTGGCGTAGCCGCGCTTCGCGATCCACGGATCGCGGATCAGCGGCAGGCCGGCGTTGAGGTCGATGGCCGCATCCGTCTGGGTGTAGGGGCCCGACGGATCGTAGACCCGCACCGGCGCTTCCTTGGGGTCGCTCAGGGTCACTTCGCGAAAGGGCACCCGGATGTCGTCATGCCCGGCCACCGCCGCGTAGACCTTGCGCGAGCCCATGATCGGGCCGGTGGTCACCGCCTGGGGCGAGCCCTTGGGAAGGTCCTTCGGCAAAACGGGCTTGTTCATCGGGTGTGCTCCTGGCGTTGGAGGCGACCCGGATTCGTCAGGAACGGCATTGGGCTGGGGCGGAACGCGAGACTGCGCCACACATAAGAATTCCCGTCCCTCCGCCGGTACGAACCGGATCAGGTTCAAGGGTCAGGGCGGCGCGCCCAATCTCAGCCCCCGGTCTCGGAGCCCCCCTCGGAATCGTTCCAGCCTCGTGCGTGGGCGCGGGTTTGTCAATCTTTGCATCGGTCCCGCACGCGGCGCGATGTCGGGTCCCGGTTCCGAAGGCCGGGGGACCCGACGACGCACCGCCCGGCCAAGCATGGACCTTCGGGCTCCGGGGCGCGTTCGCTCTTCAGGAATGGCCTAAGCCATAGGAAAACCGACATGAATCGCATCCTTCTCGCATCGGCCGCCATGGTCGGTGCCCTCATCCTCATTCCCGCCTCCGCCGATGCCCGCGGCGGCGGCGGATTCCGTGGCGGCGGCGGTGGCCACATGGGCGGCTTCGGCGGCGGCGGCCGGGGCTTCGGCGGCGGTGGCGGCGGGTTCCGCGGCGGCATGGCCGGCGGTGGATTCCGCGGCGGCTTCGGCGGCCAGGGTCTCGGCGGGCGTGGCTTCGGCGGCGGCCAGAGTCTCGCGGGTCGCGGCTTCGGCGGTGGACGCGGCCTGACGGCGGCCGGGTTCGGCAACGGGACGGCCTTCGGCGGCAATCGCGGCGGTTACGGCGGGTTCAACCGCGGCGGCTATCGCGGCGGGTTCGCCGGCAACCGCGGCGGCTACGGCTATCGTCGCGGCTATGGCGGGATCGGCCTCGGCGTCGGCCTGGGGCTCGCCGGAGCCGGCATCGGCTACGGCCTCGGCAGCGGCTTCTACGGTGACGATTACTACGGTGGCGGCTACGCGCCGGCCTATTACGGCGGCGGCTACGGTGGCGGCGGCTACGGCGGTGGCTACGGTGCCTACGGCGGTGGCTATGCCCCGGCCGGCTACGTCGAGACCCAGGTCGCCCCCCAGGGCGGCGACGTCGCCTACTGCATCCAGCGCTTCCGGTCGTACGACCAGCGCTCGGGCACCTACCTGGGCAATGACGGCCGCCGCCACGCCTGCCCGCAGTAACACCGCGTCGATCTGAGAAGGGCCCCGGCGTACCGCGCCGGGGCCTTTTTCGTATCGGGAGTCTTCTGGTGTCAGGAGCCCTGGAGGCTCTCGGCGAAGTCGTCGGGCACCTCGCCGAACTGGGCCAGGATGCCGGCGCTCTCGAGCTCGCCGGTCTCGTCGTCGGCCACCACCTTGATGGCGGCGGTGCCAGGGAAGCGCGCCGCCATGGCCTCCGCCTTCTTGAGGGCGCCGCTCTCCGTCGGCGCGACCTCGCGGTCGCCCGGCACGAGGCGTTTGCGCTTGATCACGAAGGTCTGCACCAGGAACGTCGTCTTGAGGGCCATCGCGGTCTCCGCCGGGCGGGATCGCCTCCGGACATGGCTCGCCTTACCACGAAACCCGAAGGGCCCTCACCCGAAGCGCCCTACCAGAGGCGGATCAGGCGGTAGCCGGCGACGACGTCGGCCGGATGGATTCCGACCTCGGCGACGAGGCGCAGGCTGACGCGGAACAGGGTCCGGCTGAAGGCGCCGGAGAACAGGAACAGGGCGGTGAGCACGAGGCCGGCATGGCGGGCGCCCGCATCCCCCACGGCCTGCCACGAACCGGGCAGCCACGGCCGCAGGGCGTTGTAGCCGTCGAGCCCCGGGATCGGCATGAGGTTGAGGACGAGGGCCGTGCCCTGGAACAGGGCCGTGACGGCCAGCACCGCCCGCAGGGCCGTCGAGTCCGCGTCGGCCAGGTGATAGAGGACCACGAGGCCGAAGAGGCACGCGAGGGTCATGGCCGGCCCGGCCAGGGCCACGGCCGTCGGCCAGATCCGGCCGCGCAGGGCCCCGGGGTCGAGGCGCACCGCCCCGCCCGGAAAGCCGATGCCGCCGAGAATCGTGAAGATCACGGGCAGCACGATCGAGGCCAGCGGATCGCCGTAGCGCAGCGGATCGAGGCTGAGATAGCCGCTCGCCGGCACCCCGGCATCGCCGCCCCACCAGGCGACGCAGGCATGGCCGAACTCGTGCAGGCACAGGCCGAGGACCCAAAACGTCATCACGAACGCGAAGGCCGCCCCCGAGCCCTCGACGAGGCCGCCGCCGATGGCGAAGCCGAGCCCGCACACGAGGAGCGCCACGAGGAGGAAGTTGGCGCTGAGGCCCGGGTCCGTCCGGCCGGCGGTCTCCCGCGATGTTGTCCGCTGCATCCCGGTCCCCGCGCCACCGCGGGCCGCCGGAGGCCCACGCCCGGACGGCGCGACGCAACATCGCTGGTGACACGCAGAAGTCCAGCCCCTAGCTCTCCGGCGGAGCCCGACGCGCCGGAACCCCGCCGAGACCGCCCCCTCCGAGACCGCCCCCGCCGAGACCCGAAGCCCGCCGCCACAAGGTCCGCATGCGCCTGCTGCTGTTCGCCGTCCTCGGTCTCCCCGCCGCCCTCCTGGGCGCCCTCGTGGCGTTCCAGCGCCACCTGATCTACCCCGGCGCCTACTTTTCGCGGCACGCCGAGGGGGAGGCGCGGCCCGCCCCCGGCGGAACGGCGGCGGTGACGCTGACGACGCCGGACGGGGAGCGCCTCCTCGGCTACTGGCGCCCGCCCGCGCCCGGCGGCGGCGTGGTGCTGAGCTTCCACGGCAACGCCTCGGCCCCCGAATCCGCGGCCGTGCGCTTCACCGGGGGGCCCTGGGGACCGGCGGGCTGGGGCGTCCTCGCCATCGCGTATCGCGGCTATCCGGGCTCGACGGGACACCCGAGCGAGGACGGCCTCATCCGGGACGGCCTCGCTGCCCACGACGCCGCCGCGGCCTGGGCGCCGGGGGCGCCGATCCTGCTCCACGGCCATTCCCTCGGGGCGGCCGTGGCGGTGGCGGTGGCGGCGCGCCGGCCCCATCTCGGCCTCTACCTCGAAGCGCCGTTCGATTCCCTGCGTCGCCTCGTCGGCCTGCGCTACCCCCTCGTGCCCCGGCTGTTCCTGCGGGACACCTACCGCTCGGACCGGCGCATCGCCGGGACGACCGGCCCGGTCTTCGTGGTGCACGGCCTGCAGGACGGGGTGATCCCCGTGACGCTGGCGCGGCGCCTCGCCGCCCTCGCCGGCCCCCGCGCCCGCCTGGAGGCCATCGCCGGCGACCACGTGTCGATCCTCGGCGCGCGCGACGGGGCGGCGCAGACGGCGTTCCGGGACGCCCTCGTCCAGCGGGCGGCCGTCGACCGGCCGGCGGCCGCCCTCGCGGCGCCTTGAGGGGACAGGGATGGGACGACGGGAACGGCGCTGGCGCGCGGACGATCCGGACATCCACGGGCCGGCCGCCCACGCGCCGGTGATCTGCCCCCTGTGCGAGCGCCCGATCCCGCCCCGCGCCAAGTCGAGCCTGCACCACCTCACCCCGAAGCTGAAGGGCGGCGCGAAGGCCGGCACCGTGCGCCTGCACCAGATCTGCCATTCGGCCATCCACGCCCGCTACAGCGAGGCCGAGATCGCCCGGCGCCTCGCCGACACCGACGCCCTGCGCCAGGACCCCGACCTCGCGAGCTTCCTCGCCTGGGTGCGGACGAAGCCCGACGATTTCCACGCGGCCACCCGCATGACCCGCACCCGCAGGGCCGGCCGGCGCGAGCCGTCCTGATCGGTCTTGCGGCGATCCGCTTAACCCGGCCTTCGCCACGATCCGACGCGGCTCGGCGCCTCCCCCGGCCCGGTATCCGCCCCTTTACGACTCCGCCGCCACACTCGCGCCCGGACCAGTGGCGGGAGCACGGGGATCATGGAGCAAGGGGCAGGCGCGGGGCGGCTCGCCTGGGTCGATGTCGCCAAGGGCCTGTGCATCGTCCTCGTGGTGATGATGCATTCCACCCTCGGCACCGGCGAGGCCATGGGCGCGGCGGGGTTCGGGGGCGAGGGCTTCCTCCACCACGTGGTGGCGTTCGCCAAGCCGTTCCGCATCCCCGACTTCTTCCTGCTGTCGGGCCTGTTCCTCGGCCGGGTGATCGACCGGGACTGGCGCCTGTTCGCCGACCGCCGGGTGGTCCACTTCGCCTACTTCTACCTCCTGTGGGTGGTGATCCAGTCGCTCACCAAGTACGGCGCCATCACGGACGGAGCCGGACCGGGCGCCTTCGCGCAGCACCTCGCCCTGGCGCTGGTCGAGCCGTATTCGAGCCTGTGGTTCATCTACCTGCTGGCGGTGTTCTCCGTGGTGACGAAGCTCCTGCGGCGGGTGCCGTGGCCCCTGCTCCTGGGCGGCGCCGCCCTGCTGCAGGTCGTGCCGGTGCGGACGGACATCTACCTCCTGGAGGAGTTCTGCTCGCGCTACGTCTGGTTCGTCGTCGGCTACCTGTTCGCCGAGCGGATCTTTGGGTTCGCCACCCTGGTGCGGGCCCATCCGCGCCGGGCGCTCGCCGGCCTCGCCCTGTGGGCCGTGGTCGAGGGCGTGCTGGCCTTCACGCCGTCCGGCACCGCCGCCTACCCGACGCTCGCCAGCCTGCCGGGCCTCAGCCTCGTTCTCGGCGGCGTCGGGGCCATGGCCATCGTCGCCGGCGCGTCCCTGCTGACCCGGGCCGGCGGCCCGGTGACGGCGGCGCTCCGCGCCTGCGGCAGCCGCTCCATCGCGATCTATCTCGGCTTCTTCCTGCCCATGGCGCTCGCCCGGACCGTTATCGTCAAGACCGGGGCGATCACCGATGTCGGCTGGGCCAGCCTCGTCGTCACCCTCGTCGCCATCCTGGTGCCCCTCGGCCTCGAGCGGATGGTCCGGCACACCCGGCTGTCGTTCCTGTTCCGCCGCCCGGCCGCGTTCCACATCGCCGACGCCCGCGCCCCGGCCCGGCCGGTGCTGACCCCGGCCTGACGCGCCGTCTCAGGCCGCGGCCCGGCGGGGGACCGCGAGAAAATCGAGGAAATTCCCGATCTCGCGGCGGCGGTTCGCGTCCTCGGTGATCTGGGCGTCGAGGCGGTGGCGGGCGAGGAGGTCCGGATGGCCGGCGCGGTCGGCGTGGAGGCGGGCAAGGTCGTCGGCGAAGGCCGCCACCGCCGCCGCGTCGGGGCACTGGCCCGCCGCGATCATCTCCGACGCGCTCATCCGCAGCATGATGCCGAGGGCATCGAGGTCGGTTTCGGGATGGTACTGGGTGCCCCAGAACACGCCCGGCCCGTGCACGATCTCGATGGCCTGGATCGAGCAGGCGTTGCTGGCGAGCAGGGTGGCGTGGGCGGGCAGCCGCAGCACCGCGTCGCCGTGGATGGCCGGGGCGTCGAAGCGGTCGGGCCGGCCGGCGAGGAGCGGGTGGCCGCGCCCGATCCGGGTCGGCGCGAGAGCGCGGGCGAAGCCGTACTCGCCCCCCTTCGGATTGGGGCCGGCTGCGCCGCCCGTGGCGACGGCGGCGACCTGCATGCCCCAGCACGACCCGAACACCGACAGGCCGGCGGCGAGCGCCGCGCGCATGAGGGCGATCTGCCGGGTCGTCTCGGGCGTGCCGTCGGCGAGCTTCAGGGTCGAGCCCGTGACGACGAGGCCCGCATAGGCGGAGAGGTCCGTGCCCGCGGGCAGGACGGCGTCGGCATCGGCCGGGCTGATCAGGGTACAGGTGCAGGCCGCCCCGCCCCGCGTCCGGGCGACCTCTCCGAGAATCGCGGCGTAGGATTCGGCCGAAGTCGAGCCCGTGGCGTCGGCATGACGGGCACGGCCGTCGCGGTCGTTGCCGTCGGCGACGAGGAGGTGGAGCATCACGGGTCCTGGCGAGAAGGACACGGGGAACGGCGCCGCGGTCCGGCCGTTCCGGCCGGCGGGCCGGGCGCGTCGCCGCACGCGCCATGGGAGCGGGACAGGGGCCCGCCATTCCGGCAGCGCTAAGGAACCCTTAAACCCGCCGTATTTACCGTGCGGAACCGGGCTGTCCCACGGGCGGGATGGTTCGGGACTGAAGCGGGGCGCATGGCGAGGGGACGCGGACGCGACGGGCGGGGTGAGCCGAACTTCGACGTGCCCGAGGGGCGCGCGTCGGACCCGGCCGACCTCGACCTGCGCCTGTCGCGGACCGATCGCGCAGGGGGCGGCGTGGCACGACGGGCAACCGAGACCAAGGGCCGGCGCGGGGACGCACCGGAACGGCCCCTCGCACCGGCCAAGGCGCGGCCGCGAAAGGCCCGGCGGCGCTCGCTGCTGGGGCGCTTCGTCTATGCGGGCGTGGTGCTTGGCCTGTGGGCCTGCATCGGCATCGCCGGGCTCGTGGCCTACCACGCCTCGCAGCTGCCCCCCATCGACCAGCTGGCGGTGCCGAAACGCCCGCCCAACATCGCGATCCTGGCGAGCGACGGCTCCCTTCTCGCCAACCGCGGCGAGACCGGCGGCCGCGTCGTCGGCATCAAGGAATTGCCGCCCTACCTGCCGCGCGCCTTCGTCGCCATCGAGGACCGGCGCTTCTATTCGCATTTCGGCGTCGATCCGGTCGGCATCGCCCGCGCCATCGGCCAGAACCTGACCCGGCGCGGCGTCGCCCAGGGCGGCTCGACCCTGACGCAGCAGCTCGCCAAGAACCTGTTCCTGACGCCCGAGCGCTCCGCCTCGCGAAAGATCCAGGAGGCGATCCTGGCCCTGTGGCTGGAGCACAAGTACACCAAGGACGAGATCCTCGAACTCTACCTGAACCGGGTCTATTTCGGCGCCGGCGCCTACGGCGTCGAGGCGGCGGCCCAGCGCTACTTCGGCAAGCCGGCCAAGGCCGTGACGCTCGCCGAAGCCGCCATGCTCGGCGGCCTCGTCCAGGCGCCGTCGCGCCTCGCGCCGAACCGCAACCTGCCCGCGGCCCAGGCCCGCGCCGCCCAGGTGCTCGCCGCCATGGAGGATCTCGGGTTCGCGAAACCCGCGGACGTGAAGGTGGCCCTGGCGCAGCCCGCCCGGCCGGCGGGCGCCCGCGGCGGCGGCTCGGCCAACTACGTCGCCGACCTCGTCATGGACGTCCTCGACGACTTCCTGCCGAAGTTCGAAGCCGACATCGTGATTGCCACCACCGTCGACACCGCCCTGCAGGCGGCCGGCGAGAAGGCCCTGGTCGACGAACTCAACCAGAAGGGCGCGAAGTACAATGTCGGTCAGGGCGCCCTGGTGTCGATGCGGCCGGATGGGGCGATCCGGGCCCTCGTCGGCGGGCGCGACTACGCCCAGAGCCAGTTCAACCGCGCCACCACGGCCAAACGCCAGCCCGGCTCGGCCTTCAAGCCGTTCGTCT
This sequence comes from Methylobacterium sp. Leaf99, assembly GCF_001422375.1. Taxonomy (GTDB): domain Bacteria; phylum Pseudomonadota; class Alphaproteobacteria; order Rhizobiales; family Beijerinckiaceae; genus Methylobacterium. Next base: position 1,141,973 of record NZ_LMMU01000001.1, read on the forward strand.
ACCTCGCGGCGGTGGAGCACGGCCTGACCCCCGACACCGTGCGGGAGGATGCGCCGGTCAGCATCAAGGGCTGGAACCCGGAGAACTATTCGCGGGACTATCGCGGGCCCGTGACCCTGCGGGATGCGCTGGCCCTCTCCCTCAACACCGTGGCGGTCCGCCTCGGCCAGGAGGTCGGCCCCAAGACCGTGGTGCAGACGGCCCAGCGCCTCGGCATCTCGTCGCCGCTCCAGGCCAACGGCTCGATCGCGCTCGGCACCTCCGAGGTGACGCCCCTGGAGCTGGTCGGCGCCTACGCCACCTTCGCCAACGGCGGCACCGGGGTGATCCCCTACGTCATCGCCAGCGTGAAGGCGGCCGACGGCAAGGTTCTGTACAAGCGGAAAGAGGGCGGCCTCGGCCGGGTCATCGAGCCGGGCGCCCTGTCGATGATGAACGCCATGATGCACGAGACCTTCGTGACCGGCACGGCGAAGAAGGCCGAGGTGCCGGGCTGGGACCTCGCCGGCAAGACCGGCACCAGCCAGGATTTTCGCGATGCCTGGTTCATCGGCTTCTCGTCCACCCTGGTGACGGGCGTCTGGCTCGGCAACGACGACGGCGAATCGACCAAGAAGGTCTCGGGCGGCAACCTGCCGGGCGAGGTCTGGAAGGCCTACATGACCACCGCCCTGAGGGGTCAGAGCCCGACGATGCTGCCGGGCGCCAAGACCTGGCGCAACCGCGCGCCGGCCGAGGCCCCGGCCACCACGGGCGCCACCGGCGGCGGCCTCATCGGCGCCCTGCTCGGCGAGCCCCAGCCGCAACCGGCCCCGCGCGTCGCCACCGCCAACCCGCGCCGCGCCGGCCCGAGTCAGGACGACCGGAATTTCCTCGAGAAGCTGTTCGGCGTCGGCGAGTAGCCGGACCGGATCGCGCGGGTACAACGCTGCGGCAGCGGACGAACCGTGGGCGCGGCGCGTCCGTGCGCCCGCGGCCCGGTAATGATTTTTTAAGGGGGCGGGGGCGAACTTCGCCCTATGGAAGAGTTATTCGCCCTCTCCAAGGCCCTCGCGAAGGACGGCACGGCGCGCTTCCGGGACGCCCGGGAGGGTGGGGTCGTCCTCGTCTTCGCCCTCGCGCTGCTCCCGATGCTGGTGCTCGGCGGCATCGTCATCGATTACGGCACCAACGCCAACGTCGGCCAGCAGGCGCAGAACGCCGTCGACGCCACGGTGCTGTCCCTGGCCAAGCTGCCGACGGCGACCACGGATGCCGTCCTGTCCGACAAGGCGACGAAGCAGGTCACGGCCGCCATGGCGAAGAGCCAGGCGGCGGCGCTGGCCGTCGCCACGGTGCGCTCCGGCGACACCATCCGGGTCACGGTGACGGGGACGACGCCGACTTCGCTGACCCGGCTCGCCGGCTTCACCAGCCTACCGCTGTCCGTCTCCGGGGTCTCCCGGCGCGGGTCCGGCAACCTCGAGATCGCCCTCGTCCTCGACAACACCGGCTCCATGCGCGGGGCCAAGCTGGCGAACCTCAAGACCGCGGCCACGGACCTCGTCAACAGCCTGTTCACGGAGGTCGACCCGGCCAAGCCGAACGCCCTCAGGATGGCGGTCGTCCCGTTCTCGATGACCGTCAACGTCGGCCCCGGCAACGCGGCGGCGAGCTGGATCGACAAGGACGGGCTCGCCTCCTACCACTCCCAGATCTTCGCATCGAAGGCGAACCGCCTCGCCTTGTTCGGCAAGGCCGGCGTTGCCTGGGGCGGATGCGTCGAGGGGCGTCCGATGCCCTACGACGTCGCCGAGACGGCGGCCACGCAGGCCACGCCCGACTCGCTGTTCGTGCCGTACTTCGCGCCGGACGAGTCGGATTACGACGGCAGCGCCGTCAACAATTACCTCAACGACTACCCGTTCCTCGGCGGCCTCTTCGTCTCCGACAACCGGGTGCGGCAGGGCCAGGTCGCCAAGTACGGCACCGCCTGGCGCGTGTCGAAGACGGACCGCTACAACGGTCCCACCGGTTACCTCTACGGACCCAATGCCGGCTGCGAGCTCCAGCCGATCACGCCCCTGACGACCTCGAAGGCGACGCTGACCAGCGCCGTCAATGCGATGACGGTGAGCGGCGACACCAACATTCCCCTCGGCCTCGTCTGGGGCTGGCACGCCCTGTCGCCGATCGGCCCCCTGGTGAAGGGCGCCGCGTACACGGACGCCACCGTGCGCAAGTTCGTAGTCCTGATGACCGACGGTCAGAACCAGATCTCGAACCCCTATTCTGACAACGCCTCGTTCTATTCGGGCACGAGCTACATCTGGGCCAATCGCATCGGCACGGTGTCGTCGAACCCGGACACGCGGACGGCCGCCCTCGACGGGCGCCTCGCGACGCTGTGCGGCAACATGAAGAGCGCCGGCATCCAGATCTTCACCGTGCGGGTCGAGGTCACCGACGGGAGCAGCGACCTGCTCCGGTCCTGCGCGACCAGCCCGTCGATGTTCTTCGACATCTCGGATTCGTCCGATCTCACCACGGCCTTCCGGGCCATCGGTGCGCAGATCAGCGAACTCCGGATCTCCCGGTAAGGCGGCGCCCACGATGCCGGCAGGCCCCGTCGCCACCCTCCGTCGCCACCACGCCGCCTTCGTCCGCGCCCGGAACGGCACGACGGCCGTCGAATTCGCCCTGGTGCTCCTGCCGTTCCTGATGCTGCTGGGCGCGGTCTTCGAGGCCAGCCTCCTGACCCTGGCGCAGCAGACCCTCAGCAACGGCCTCGACCGGGCCGGGCGCGCGGTCTTCACCGGCGCCTTCCAGGAGGGCTACGACGGCACCGACGCCGCCACGCGGTTCCGAACCGCTCTGTGCAACGGACCGACCCTGTTCAACTGCGCCGACGTGAAGGTCGAGGTCACCACGGCCAAGACCTTCGCGACGATCGCGGTCTCCGATCCCTACGACGCGGGCGCCAGGGCCCTGTCGGCGAGCTTCGGCGCGCGCTTCCAGTGCCCGGCGGGCAACGACGTGGTCAGCATCCGCGCCGCCGTGGTGGTGCCCCGGTTCTTCACCATCCTCGATCTCTCGCCCCGCAAGATCGGGGCGAGCCAGCAACTCATCGTCGCGACGTCGGTGTTCCGCGCCGAACCCTACGCCACGGGGCGATGCTGATGCGGCCGATGCGGCTTTTCGCGGCCGGCGAGGACGGCATCGCGGCCCTCGAATTCGCCCTCCTGGCGCCGGTCCTGCTCCTGATCCTGATGGGGACCATCGAGCTCCCGCGGGCCTACGGCACCAGCCAGGGCCTGCTCCGCTCGGTCCGCACCATGGCGGACCTGATCTCGCGCGGCAGCGTCTCCACCGTGGACGACGTCTACGCGGCCGGGGCGGCGGTGACCTTCCCGTACAACACGACGGGCGCCGGCATCGTGCTGACGGCGGTCGGGGTCTATCAGCAGGGCAACACCCTGGTGGCCAAGGTCTGCTCCAGCGTGGCGCGCAACGCCACCGCGCGGACCGTCGGGAGCGTCATCGGCGCACCGCCCGAATCCGAGCAGGTGACGGGCGCGCGCTACGTCATGGCCGAGACGAGCTTCACCTACACGCCGATCTTCAACATTTTTCCCGCGCTCAACGGCCTCACCTTCGCGCGGCAGGTGGCGTGGCCCCTGCGCGGGACCGGGAGCGCGGGCGCGGCGGAGACGATCCTGCCCGGCGGCAGATCCTGTCCCGCGGCTTGAGACCGGACCGCGATGTCGGGTCGGCCCCATGGTCCAGGCCGCCGCCCGCTCACCAGTACAGCTGGAACCGCCCGATGAAGGTGTCCGCGTCAACGGTGCGGCCGCCGGCCAGGGCGGAGGGGCTCGCATGCGAGCGGACGTAGTCGGCGACGAACCGGATGTTGCGGTCGGGATACCAGTTCAGCCCCACCGTCACGTCGCGCTCGATGCCGCCGCGCAAGGACCCGTCGTCGAGGTCGAGGGCGCTGAAGCGGGTGGCGAGTTCGAACACGCCGAGGCCGCCGCGGGTCACCCGGGCGGCCTCCGGCACGACGATGCCGGCGAACACCGCGTAGGTGGCGCCGTAATCGGGCGCGAGCTTGTAGGCGCGGCCCTGGCCGTTGAGGACGAGGCTCGCCTGGATGTAGCCGCCCTGGAAGCTCAGGGGACCGGCGCCGGAGCGCTCGACACGGGTGCGGATGTACTCGGCCTGCACGAGGAACGGCCCGGTCCGGTAGGCCGCCTCCAGGCCGAGGCGGGCGATGGTCGTGGCGTCGCGGATGTCGCCGGTGTCGACGAAGGTCTGCCGGAACAGGAATGCCTCGGAGCGGCTCGACAGGGACAGGGGGGCCGCGTCGCGCGGCAGGTCGCGCAGGCTTCCCGCGAGGCCGAGATGCAGGACAGCTTCGTCCGTGCGGATCGGCGCGGTGGTGACCCGCGCCGTGGCGGCGACCCCCTCGCGGGTGAGGCCGGTGTTGGCGTTGCCGCCGAACACGCTCGCCGCCACGGTCCAGTCCGTTCCGTGGTGCCCGAGGGCGAGGCCGAAGTTGCGGGCCGGTGCGAAGGCGTCGGCGAGGGACCGCTCGGTGAACAGGGTGGCGTTGTCGCTGATGAGCTGATCGAGGCTGAACGGCTCCTTCATGTTGCCGAGGGTGATCAGCGTGTTCGCGAACCCCGTATAGGCGACGGCGGCGTCGTTGATCGGCCGCCGGGGTTCCGCGAAATCGTACTGGAACGCCACCTCCAGCACCTTGCCGTAGCTGAGATAGCTCTCGATCCACGAGCGCCGAACGGCGATGTTCTCGGGGAACGGCTCGGGCAGGCCGGCCTGGCGCAGGGACGCGGCGCCGTAATCGAGCTGGAGCTTGCCGCCGATGCGCAGCGTCGGTCCGTCCTCCGGGAAGGTCAGGGTGATGCCCTTCCCGTCGATGGTCAGGGTCTCGCCGCCCGGCTGGCGGGACGGCTCCGTCGCCCCGGCCCGGGCGAGGCCGACGAGCAGGAACGAGATCGACAGGCCGATCCGGGTGATCATCGCCGCGGAATTCCTTCGGATGCGCGGGGAGCGCTGTAGCGCGCGTCCGCGCGGGGCGCGGCGTCCGCCGCGCCACAGCCGCCCGAAAAACGCCGTCCCGCGCCGGCCACGGGCGCGCTACAGCATCGGCAGGTGGCGCGGGCGCGGGCCGCGCGGGAACGCGGCGTCGAGGGCCGCGATCTCGGCGGCCGCGAGGACGAGGTCGCCGGCGGCCGCGTTGGCGGCGGCGCGCTCCGGCGACCCGGTCTTCGGGATGGCGAAGACGCCGTCGTGCCGGGTCAGGAAGGCGAGGGCCACGGCGTAGGGGGTCGTCGCGTGCGCCCCGGCGATGCCCGCAAGCACACGGCCGCCGCGGCTCTCGGCTTTCGGAAAATCGCCGCTGCCGAAGGGCGAGTACGCCACCAGGGCGACGCCGTTGCGCCGGCACCACGGCTCGACGGCGTGCTCGATGGCGCGCTCGCCGAGGTGATACAGCACCTGATTGCACGCGATGGCGCCGGGTCCGGCGATGCCGAGCGCCGCGTCGAGGCCGTCCACGTCGAAGTTGCTCAGGCCCCAGGACAGAATCTTGCCCGACGCCTTCAGGGCCTCGAACCCCGCGAGGGTCTCCTCCAGGGGATGGGAGCCCGGCCAGTGCAGGAGGTAGCTGTCGAGGCGGTCCGTGCCGAGGCGCTTCAGGGAGCGCTCGCAAGCCGCGATGGTGCCGGCGCGCGAGGCGTTCGACGGCAGCACCTTGGAGACGAGGAACACGCCCTCGCGCCGTCCCGCGATGGCCTCGGCCACGAGGGGCTCGGCCGCGCCGTACATCTCGGCGGTGTCGAGATGGGTCATGCCGGCGTCGAGGCCGGCCCGCAGGGCGGAGAGCGCCCGGGTCCGATCGTCGTCGTCGAGGCGCCAGGTCCCCTGCCCCAGCACCGGTACGTCCCGTCCCGTGGCCCCGAATGCGCGTTGCCTCATCGTCCCGACCCTTCCGTCGTTTGCCCCCTTCCCAACGCGTCCGGACGGCATTCGACGCGGCGCGGGCGCCGCGGCCATACTGGCGCCATCATGCGACGGTGTGCAGGGAGCCTACGGTTCCGCTTCCACAGCGCCGCCCGCGCGGCGCCGGCACCATCGCGAGGGATGTCCCGTGGGCAGCGCCGCTCCGTTCCCGTCCCGCGCCCGTTCCCACAACCGGGACCACGCCTGATGCTGCCGCAGCACCGCTGGTTCTGGGTCCTCATCCTCGTCGCCTGCGGCGGGGCCGGCCTGCTCTACAACGTCCTGTTCGCCGGGGGCGCGACGCCGCTGGCCGGCCTCGCCTACGGCCTGTCCGTGGGCCTCACCACCCTGGCCTTCGACCGGGGGCTGATCCTCGGCGGCCTCCAGGCGCGGATGCGGCGGATGCCGGCGAAGTTCTACGTGCCCGCGGCCGAACTCACCTACGTCCTCATGATCGCCGCCGGCATCGCGCTCGGCGGCCTCGTGGTCTGGGCGCTTGGCCTCACCGACGACACCCTGTCCAACGCCGTGAAGATCACCCCGCGGGTGCTGGCCTATTCGCTGGCCGTCTCGGCGCTCCTCGTCTTCGTGATCCGCATGCGCGACCTCATCGGCGGCGAGGTGTTCGTGAACTTCCTCGTCGGGCGCTATCACCGCCCGGTGCGGGAGGAACGCATCTTCCTGTTCCTCGACGTCGTCGGCTCGACGGCCTTCGCCGAGACCCACGGCGACCTCAAGGCCCAGGCCTATCTCGGCGCGGTCTTCGCCGCCATGGCCGAGCCCGTGCGCCGGAACCGCGGCTCCACGGACGATTACATCGGCGACATGGCGATGATCACCTGGCCCATGGCCCGCGGCCTCAAGGACGCGCGCTGCGTCGCCTGCGTGTTCGACGTCATGGACCGGATCGAATCCGAGGCCGACGCGTGGCGGGCGCGGTTCGGCACGGTGCCGCGCCTGCGGGCCGCGCTCCATGGCGGCTCGGTGGTGACGGCGGAAGTCGGGGTCGACCGCCACAAGATCGCGTATTTCGGCGATGCCGTGAACGTCACGTCGCGCATCGAATCCCTGTGCCGGCCCCTGGGCACCGAGATCCTCGTCTCGGACGACCTCCTGGCGCGCTTGGCCCACCTGCCGGCCGGCATCACCGCCCGCTCCCTCGGGGCCCATGCCCTGCGCGGGCGCGGCCAGCCGCTCAGCGTCTCGACCCTGGAGCGCGCCGCGACGGTGCCCCGTGCGGCGCCCGACGCCCTGCCCCGCCGGACGGTGGCGGCGCGATGAGCGCACCGATCGTCGTCTACGTCGATGCCGATGCCTGCCCGGTCAAGGACGAGACCTACCGGGTGGCGGCGCGCCACGGCCTCACCGTGGTCGTGGTCGCCAACAGCTTCCTGCAGGTCCCGCGCGAGCCCTGGATCGAGCGGGTGGTGGTGAGCGACAAGTTCGACGCCGCCGACGACTGGATCGCCGAGCGGGCGCGGCCGGGCACCATCGTGATCACAGCCGACGTGCCGCTGGCGGCACGCTGCGTGAAGGCCGGCGCCGAGGTGATCGCGCCGACGGGAAAGCCGTTCAGCGAGAACTCCGTCGGCATGGCGCTCGCCACCCGCAACCTGATGCAGGATCTCCGCGAGGCCGGCGCCATCACGGGCGGCCCGAAGCCGTTCTCGGCCCGCGACCGCTCGGCCTATCTCGGCGCCCTCGACCGCATCGTGATGCGGCTGAAGCGCGGCGGGTTCGGCTGAAGCCTCGGCCCGAACGGTGGCCGCCGGCTTATCGGAAGAAGCCCATGCGAGAATCCGGCTCAGAGGCCGACGGCGGCCTTCAGGGCGGCGTTAACGCGGTCCTGCCAGCCGGGGCCGTCCTTCTGGAAATGCTCCAGCACGGCGCGGTCGAGGCGCAGGGTCACCATCTCGCGGGCGCCCGGAATGGCGGACGCGGAGGCGGCGTGCGGCGCCGGAGCGATGGGGCGCGCCGGGGCGGCCTGCGCCGCCTCGGGGGCCTTGGTGGTGGCGGCCTTGAAAGCGGCCTCGGCCGCCTGACGGGGGTCGCTCGGGCGGCGGGAGCGCTCGAATGCCATGGATCTGTCCTCCGGCCCCGGTCTCAGGAAGACCGCTTGCGCTTCGGCGGGGCGGCGGCGGCGGCGGCGGCCTTGGCCTCCGCGTCGGCGGCTTCCTTAGCGAGGCGCAGGGCGCGCAGCTTCACCGTGCGCTCGTCGACGGCTTTGACGGAGGCGATGTGCTCGGCCATGGCCTCGGCACCTTCCTTGGCCATCCGCTCGGCCCGCTCGGCACGCTCCTCGGATCGGGTCCGGGCGTCGGTCTCGTCGCTCATTGCATTCCTATCCTCGACCCCTCCTGGGGATCGCGTGCGACCGCATGGGCGGGCTGCGGCGAGGCGAACTCGCGCGGCTCGGCGACCCGTGAGGTCACGACGCGCGCCGGATGGACCGCGCGTGAGCGGCGGCCGGGCGGCGGGAAGGGCTAGTCCACACACCTTCGCGCGGATCGGCTTCAGGCGGGATGGGTCCGGTCTAGCATGGCGGGGCCGGAAAAGGCCAACCGTTCCGGTGCTTATCCGCACTTAACCGCACGGCCGAAAGCGGAGGCGGGGCGCGAACGCCGCCGCCGCCCGTTCAGAACAGCGAGATGAGGACGATTCCCGCGATCATGAGGGCGGCGCCCCCGAGGCGCGACGGGCCGGCCTTGACCTGCTTCATGCCGACCCAGCCGAAATGGTCGAGGGCCACCGAGGTCAGGAGGTTGGCGGTGATGAGCAGGCCGTTGAAGGCACCGGCCCCGACGGTGTCGACGAAGAGCAGGCCGCCGAACACCGCGACCGCCCCGGTGATGCCGGCAAGCGGCATCCACCAGCGCACACCTTCCACGTCCTGCCTCGTCGGCAGCGGCGTCGGGCGCAGGAGGAAGACGAGGACGAAGACGAACACGACGGGCAGGAACGAGACGGTGGCGGCGAGCCACGGGTTCACCAGGGCGCCGCGCAGTCCGGCGTTCCAGACCACGCCCACGGCCTGCAGGATGCCCGCGACGACGATGAACGGGTAGAGCAGCTTCGGGTTGAGGCCGTGCCCCGAGTCCTTCTCGCCATCCTTGTCCGCCGTGGTGCGGGCGATGAAGACGACGCCCACCGCCATCAGCAGGCCGCCGAGCCACGGCATCACCTTGAACCCGCTCCCCGGCAGCCCGAACAGGCCGAACGCGTCCATGGCGAGGGAGGCGAGGATGTTGGCGGTGAGGGTCAGGCCGTTGAACGGACCGGCCCCGACCTTGTCGATGAAGGCGAGGCCGCCGAACACCGCCACCGCGCCGGCGACGCCGCCGAGCGGCGCGTACCAGGGCATCTTGCCCAGGGTCTCCAGGGTCGGCAGCGGCGTCGGCATGACGAGGAACAGGGTCGCGAACACGAACACGATGGGCAGGAACGACACCGAGGCGGCGAGCCACGGATTCACCAGCCGGCCGCGCAGCTGCGCGTTCATGGAATTGCCCAGCGCCTGGAGGGCGCCGGCGACGAGGATGAAGGGATAGAGCAGGGCGGGGTTCACGGGCGGCCTTGGCGCAAGAGATCGGACGAGGGGGGGGTCGGACGAGGGGGGATCAGACCAGGAGGAGGCCGGCCAGAGCCAGGATCAGGGCCGGCGGCATCACCAGGGCCCCGAGCTTGAGGAAGCGCCAGAAGCTCACGTCCTGGCCCTCGCGGCGGATGGCGGTGAGCCACAGGATGGTGGCCAGCGACCCGGTGACGGAGAGGTTCGGCCCGATGTCGATGCCGATGAGGATGGCGCCGGCGATCCGCTCGGACACGTCCGCCGCCTGCACCGCGGCCCCCGCGATGAGGCCGGCGGGCAGGTTGTTGACGACGTTGGAGAGCACGCCGACGGCGAGGCCGCCGCCCCAGGCCGCCTCGGCCGGGGAAGCCTCGGCGACCCCCTTGAGCCAGGCGACGATCATCGCCAGGACGCCGGTCTTCTCCAGGGATTCCACGAGGATGAACAGGCCCGCCACCAGGGGCAGCACGCTCCACGACACGTCCTTGACCACCGCGACGGCGCCGCCGCGCCGGATCGCCAGCACCACCAGGGTGGTGGCGAGGCCGGCGCAGAAGGTCGGCAGGCCGAGTTCCAGGCCGTAGGCGGAGGCGGCCAGCAGCACGCCGGCGGTGGCGACGATGCCGGCGCCCGCGACCTTGCCGGTGCCCGACAGGGCCACGGCCTCGACGTCCCGCGCGACGGTCTGGGATTTCAGGGCGGCGTTCTGGGTCAGGCGCAGGACGAGGTAGGTGGCGAGGATCGCCAGCGCCGAGGGCAGCGCGAAGCGGGCGAGCCACTGGAGCAGCGGCGGCATGTGGGTGGCGTAGACGACGAGGTTGGCCGGGTTCGAGATCGGCAGGACGAAGCTCGCCGCGTTGGCGATGAAGGCGCAGATGAAGAGGTAGGGCAGCGGGTTCTCGACCTTGGCCGCCCTGGTGGCGGCGTAGACGGCGGGCGTCAGCACCACCGCGCAGGCATCGTTGGAGAGGAACACCGTCACCACGGTGCCGACGAGGTAGACCAGGAGGAACAGCCGGGTGGCCGAGCCCCTGGCGGCCCGGACCGCGATGCCGGCCAGCCAGTCGAACAGCCCCTCCTTCCGGGCGACCTCAGAAATCAGCATCATGCCGACGAGAAAGAGGTAGACGTCCGTGCCCTTGCGGGCGCCCTCCCACGCGGTCTCGGGCGAGATCAGCCCAAGCAGGACGAGGGCGGCGGCCCCCAGCACCGCCCACACGGCCTCGGGCCACGCGAACGGGCGCACGATCACCCCGAGGGTGGCGAGCCCGGCGATGATCCAGGTGGCGAGGTGGGGCGTGATCGGCAGGGCGGGCATCGGGGGACCGGTTTCGTCGGAGCGTTCGGAGGGCGGCGGTTCGGCGGGCGCCTACCAGGGCCGGCCGTTGCGGTTGGGACCGAGCTGGGTGCCCAAGAGGCCCTTTTCGGGCCAGGCGCCGAGGGCGTCGGCGTCGCTGCCGAGGCCCTTCGAGGCCGGGATGCCGGCGGCGTCGCCGGTGGGCTCGACGGCATCCGCGTCCGTGCCGCCGGCGGCATCGAAGGCGCGGACCACGAGGCGGCGGGCCCGCGGCCCCCAGGCGATGCGGGCGCGGTGGCGCCGATCGCCCTCGGCCCGTTCCATGGCCTGCCAGGGCCCGCCGTCGACGCTGACCTCGCAGGCGGTCACGGGGGTTTCGCCCAGCACGAGGGCGCGGACCTCGATGGTGTCGCCGACGATGTGCTCGGCATCGGCCGCGTCGTGGGCGAGGCGCCGGTCGGCCGGGGCGGTGACGAGGACGAAAGGCCAGGGCCGGGCAAGTTCCTTGAAGCGCCAGCTCACCACGCCCCGGTCGATGGCGGCCACGGCGTAACCCACCGGCCCCTCCTCGATCTGCCCGGTGGAGCGGGTGGCGGCGAAGACCGTGCGGCCGTCATTGGCGAGTTCGTTGTAGTGGGTGTGGCCCATCTCCACGAGGCGGACCCGCGAGCCCGAGACGAGGTGCGCCACGCGGGTCGCTTCCCCGTCGCCCTTCAGGTCGGCCGGGTAGGTGTGCATGAACAGGGCGCAGTCGAACCCGTCCCGCTCGGCGCCCTGCACTTCGCCCTCGAGCCAGGCGAGCTGGTCCGGCCCGAGGCGGAAGTCGGGACCGCCGGAGCCGGGGCCGCTCATGTCGAGGAACAGGCAGCGCAGGCCCGACACGTCCGTGGCGTAGGGCAGGCGCCGGGCGTCGAGGCCGGCGTAGAAGGCGTCGAGGCCGCCGCCCTCGACATCGTGGTCGCCGGTGATCACGTGGACCGGCAGGGTCAGGCGGTCGAGGCCCGCGCGGACGACGGCGTATTGCGCGGGCGTGCCGTTGTCGGCGTTGTCGCCCGGCAGGTAGACGAAATCGAGCCCGTCGGCGGCGTTGATCTGGTCCACGATGGTGGCGAAGTCGCGGGCGTTGGGCGCGTCCGCGTCGGTGATGTGCAGGTCGCCGATATGGGCGAAGGCGAGGATGTCGTCGCGGGCCGACACGACGATCCGCCTCAGACCGCCGCGGCCGGAAGGGGCGTCGCGCCCCCGCCGGTGGCGCCGCCGCGGCCGGGCTCGTAGCCGTAGGTCTCCGGCATGGCGAAGAGGTAGAGGGCGAAGCCCGCGCCCGCGATGGCGGCCAGCGCCAGGAAGGCGGTGGAATAGCCCGCCGAGACGATGATGACGCCGGCGAGGGTCGCCGAGAGCGCGGCGCCGAGGCCCTGCGCCGTGGCGACGGCCCCCTGTGAGACGTTGAACCGCCCGGTGCCCCGCGTCAGGTCGGCGACCACGAGGGGGAACAGGGCGCCGTAGATGCCGGCGCCGATGCCGTCGAGGAGCTGGACGCCGACGAGGTAGAACGGGTTGTCCGACAGGGTGTAGAGCACGCCGCGGACCGCCAGCACGCCGAAGGCCGCGAGGAAGATCGGCTTGCGGCCGATGGCGTCGGCCTTGGCGCCGACGAACACGGCGACCGGCACCATGACGAGCTGCGCCGCCACGATGCAGATGGCGATGAGCGAGGTGGCGTTGTCCTTCCCCGACAGCTTGGTCAGCAGCTGGCCCACGGAGGTCAGCATGGCCGCGTTGGAGAGGTGGAACAGGGCGGCGAGGACGGCGAACAGGACGAGGTACTTGTTCTTCAGGAGCGCGGTGAAGCCCGAGGGTTCCTCGTCGGCATCGGATTTCGTCTCGGTCGTGCCGTGGTCGAGGCCGCGGGCGAGGTCGTCGTCGATGGCGTCGGCCGGCACCATCAGCATGGCGCCGATGCTGCAGAACGCCAGGACCGCCATGAGCCAAAACACCACGATGGGCCCGAAGAAGTAGGCGGTGCCGCCCGCGATGGCCGCCGAGGCGGCGTTGCCGGCGTGGTTGAAGCCCTCGTTGCGGCCGATGCGCTTGGCGAACATTTTCGGGCCGACGACGCCCAGGGTGATGGCGGCCAGGGCCGGCGGGAAGATCGCCCCGGCGATGCCGGCCACCGACTGGGTCGCGGCGACGAGGTAGAAGTTGGTGATGAACGGCAGCAGCAGGCAGCTCGCCGTCACCGCGATGGCCCCGGCGATGACCACGGCGCGCTTCCGGCTGGTCCGGTCGATGAGGGCGCCGGCGGGCGTCTGCGCGATGAGGCCGGCGATGCCCGCGATGGTCATGATCAGGCCGGTGGTGGCCTCGTTCCAGCCCTGGTCGGGCCCGCGCACAGCGATGAGGTAGATGGCGAGATACGGCCCGAGGCCGTCGCGCACGTCGGCGAGGAAGAAGTTCAGGGCGTCGAGGCCGCGCAGCGAGCGGGCCGAGGGCGCGCGCACGGCGGCGCCGTTCATCGTTGGCTCGGACACGTTGAGCCCTTCCTGACGTCGCGGACGTCTTGAGATCGCATAGGGTGCGCGGACCCGTCCCGCGCCGGCGGACATCCGCCCGGCCAAGCCTGATCCAGCGGACCGGCAATCCCGGGGCGCGCGCGCCGGTTCCGAAAGGGCGGGATTAAATTATCGTGTGTTTCGTGGAGGACGAGACCCGCGGCGGAGGCCTTCGCTCTGCATTACGAATACGGCCGCCGCCGCCAGTAACGCGGGGACGCCCCGGAGCCGTCGATGAACTCGAACGCGTCCGTCCGGTTCAGGGTGTGGAGCCGGTTGCCGGGAAAGCCGGGGCCGGCGCGCAGGGTGGTCTCCACGGTCTGGGCGTAGCCGCCGTCGTCGAGGCGGTCGATCCGCGCCAGGGCCAGGGCCGCGCCGTAGCCGCGCCGGCAATCCTGCACCGGGCGGATCAGGGCGCCGTCCCGCGCCACGATGCGCCCGGCCGGGCGCGCGGCGGCGAAATCGATGAGGACGGGGTTGCGCGGATGCGGGGTCCACGGCCCGCGGAAATCCGGCGCCGACCACAGGTGGAGGGCATCGGAATAGGCGCCGCGCGCCGCGCGCTCCAGCTGCCCGAGCCCCTGTTCGCGCACGGTGGCGAACAGCCACCACCGGCCGCCGTGTTCGAGGAGGGTGGCGTCGCTCGCGGTCACGCCGGAGACCAGGGTCGCCTGCTTGACCCAGCCGCCCGGGAAGGCGGTGGCGCGGTAGAGATCGACGGTGCCGGCGGCCCCGCTCTCGGGGATCATCCAGTGCGCGCCGTCCCGTTCGAACACGAACGGGTAGGACAGGTGATGGGGCTCCTCCAGCACCGGCACCGGCACGCCCTCGGGGCCGTCCGGGCCGAAGGCGACGGCGGAGATGACGCCCCGGCCGGTGGCGTGGGGATACTCCTCCACGAACAGGATGGTGCGGCCCCCGTGCGCGATGGGGAACGGGTCGGCGTAGAAGCGCAGGCCGTCATCGGGCAGGTCGTGCCAGCCGTGGTCGGGCAGGCGGCGCAGGTCGATGAGGTCCGGCCCGGCGAGGTGACGCCAGCCGACGCGCCAGTGCGGGGTCCGGTAGCCGAGGCGGTGGAGCCGCGCCGCCACCGTGCGGGCGAGCATCGTCACGGCCCGGAGGCCGATGGCGGCGCGGGACGGGCCGGCCGGGGCGACGGCCGCCATGGGCGATCCGTGAGCGCCGACCCCTTCCCCGATTCCTTCGCCGACGAGGGCCGACCGGATCAGATCGACGGTGCGCACGAGGCCGTCCTCGAACGCGGCCCGCATCACGGTGAGGGATTCGGTGCCAAGGCGCCCGGCGGCGGCGACCCGCTCCCCCTCCACGAGGGCGGCGACGGGCGTCCGCCCGGCGAGGAGGGATGCGAGGAGGCCGGCCTCGCCGCAGGTGCCGTCGAAGGTCAGGCGCCAGACCCGCAGGCCCGACGCCGGGGCGACGTCGCCGCAGAGGTCGAGGACGAGGCCGGGCTGCCCGAGGTCGAACACGCCGAAGTCCGGATAGGCCGCGAGGGCCGCCAGCGGCACGGGTGCGGCCGGGCCGTCACCGGGCAGGCGCCGCAGGCGGGCCTCGACGGCGAACAGGAGCGCGGCATTGGCGGGCAGCCCACCGGGCCCCGGTGACCGTGCGACGAAAAGGTCGAGGCCCGACAGGGCGGCCAGGGCCTCGAGGAGGCGCAGGTGCCAGCGGCGCGGCGCCCGCCCGTCCAGGCGCACGCCGACCCGGAGGGGCTTCGTTCCATCCCGCATGGGCGGCTCAGGCCGCGGTCGCGGGCACGTCGACGGGGGCGGCGCGCCCCTGGACCGCGCGGTGCCGGGCGAACAGCCGGTTCATCTGCACGGTCACCGCGTAGGGCGCCGCCTTGGCGTGGATCGCCGCCGGATCGAGGCGGCCGAGGCGGATGCCGTCCCACAGGCCGGCGAAATGCTCCACCATGAGGGCCGCCGAAGTCTCCGTATCGGCGCCGCGCTCCACCAGGAAGCCGCTTGTTCCGGCCTCGATGAGCCCTTCGAACTGTGGCAGGCGGATCGCGCCGAACGGGCGGCCGCTGGCGAGGCCCTCCAGGAGGAAGCACGGCATGCCCTCGAAGAACGAGGTCAGGATGCCGGCATGGCACAGGGCCATGATCCGGGCGACGCCCCGCGCGTCCTGGAAGCCGTGGCGCACGGTGATGTCGCTCACCGCCGCGAATTCGGGGAACCGCGTCGGATCGCTGGCGCCGACGTAATGGAGTTCGACCTTGCCGCCGAGGCGGGTGCGCAGGGCCGCCACGGTGGCGAAGATGAGGGCCGGGTCCTTGAACGCGTCGAGGCGCCCGGCGAAGACGATGCGGAACACCCCGTCCCCGCAGGCGAAGGGGTGGGGCGAGAACAGGCCCGTGTCGACGGAGACGGTGAGCACCTCGGCCTTGGGCAGCGCCTTCGGGAACTCCTTCGCGATGCGGGCGACGATGGCCGGGTTCACGCAGAAGATGCCCGTGGCCCAGCGCAGGGCGAGGCGCTCGCCGAGCGCGTGGAGGTACCAGTACGACTTGATGAGGGAATCCATTCGGTCGCCCCGGCTGCCCTCGCCGTGGACCATCTGGAAGGCGGGCAGGCCCAGCAGGCGCGCCAGGGGCGCGAACTCGAAGCGGTGGAGGTCGGCGGTGGCGGGCCCCGGCCCGATGGCGCGCCGGATCGCCCGGAGGTGGCGCAGGGCGCCGAGGACGTAGTGCAGGGTGATGGACTGACCCAGGCTTTTCGCCGCGTGGTTGACGTCCTGCGCCCGGATCCGCGCCACGGGCAGGAAATCGATGCTGCGTCCCTCGACGACGAGGGGGCGGACCGCGCCGAGGGTGCAGTCGCCCGCCTCGTCGGTGCCGACGAACAGCACGGAGACATCCGCCGGATGGTGGGCCAGGATCTGGCGGATATGGGTCTCGATGCCGCCGACCTTCGCGCCGCGGGGGTCCATGGTGTACATGAGGCAGATGCGCGCGCGCGACGGCTCGGGCGCGCTCTCACCCTCTTGCACATCCTCCTGCACATCGCGAAAACCGAGGGCCCGCACGGCCGGCTCGACGACGCTCAGGCGGGCGAGCAGGCCGGCGCAGCGCGCGTAGCGGCCGCCCAGGGCCTTCGGGGCATGGGCCAGGCGCCACAGCCATTCGAGGCGGGCCGCCCGGACGGGGCGCGGCGCCCGCGCCTGCCTCCCCGACAGGAAATCGAGGGCGGCCCCGATGCAGACGAGGCCGAGCCCGGAATGCCGCGCGGCAGCGCGGGCCGCGAACAGCTCCTGCTTGGGCGCGCCGAGGGCCACGAAGACGAGGCGGGCGCCGGAGGCCGCGATCCGGTCAGCATCGGCGTCGGCCTGCGGCGACAGGGGGTCGAACCCGAAGGCGGGCGCGTGCCAGCCGCGGATGTCGAGGCCCGGACTCGCCGCGCGCAGGGCGGCGGCGGCCCCGGCGAGGCTCTCCTCCGTGGCCCCGAACAGGTAGACGGGCACGCCATCGGCGGCGGCGGCGGCGCACAGGGGGGCGACGAGGTCGGCCCCGGTGGTCACCCGGACGGCCTCCCCGCCCCCGCCGCCCCGGCGGGCGAGGCGGGCCACGGGCCAGCCGTCGGCACTGACGAGGGTCGCCGACCGGTAGGCGGCGCGGAAGCCCGGATGGGCGCGCAGCTTGACGAGGTGATCGAGGTTCAGGGTGAAGAAGGTGAACCCGCGTCCCGCGGCGGCGCGCTCCCGCACGGCGGCCACGGCCCCGGCGGAATCCGCGACGTTGACGAACTGCCCGTCGATGCGCGGGGGAGCGCCCGGTGCGGGCGGGATCGGGGCCATCGTCAGGCTTGCCTCGTGCAGGGCGGATCCGGGGGGCGGCATGCTCAATACCTCACCGAGGATCGGGACGGGCGCGGCGCGGACGCACCGGCGTGCTGGAAGGCCGGACAGGCTTCCGTCGATCCGGGGAAGGGCAGGCCGCGCCCGCCCCCCGCGCGCCGCACCGCCACCGGACGGCGGTGGCGCAGGATCGCCACCACGAGGCTCGCCGCCACGGCGAAGGCGAGGGCGATGAGCAGGACCGCCCGGGTGTTGGGGCTCGACGGCTTGGCCGGCGCGATGGCCGGCGCGATGATGCGGGCCACGGGCGTGTCGACGCTGTCCTGGGCCAGGTTTCCGTTGGCCTTGAGGAAGCGCAGGTAGATGGCGCGCGCCGCCTCCACGTCCCGCTCCAGTTCGCGCAGGCGCACGATGGACTGGTTGGTCTGGTTCGCCTCGCGGTTCTGGTCGTCGACCTGGCGCTTGAGCAGGGTCTCGTTGGCCTGCGCGATGGTGACCTCGCCGCGCTGGGTCTCGGCGATCCGGCGCAGTTCGGCGGCGATGAGGGAGCGGATGCCGGCGAGTTGCTGACCGACCTCCTGGAGGGCGGGGTGGCGCGCGCCCAGGGTGGTGCCGAGGGTGTCCTGCTGGCGCCGGATGTCGGCGTATTGCAGGCGCAGCTGCTGGATCACCCCGGATTTGGCAGCGTCCCCCGTGGCGCCGGGATCGCCGGTCTTGAGGGCCCGCTCGGTCTCGGCGAGGCGGGTGCGGGCGTCGAAGGTCTTGAGCTGGGCCTTGGCGAACTCGGCGTTGACCGTCTCGAGCTTCTGCTCGCTCACCAGCCGGCCGTTGGCGCTGACGATGCGGGCCTGGGTCTTGAACGCCTCCACCCGCGCCTCGGCGTCGTGGATCTTGTCGCCGAGTTCGGCCAGGCGCCGGTCGATCCAGACGCTCTCGGCGCTGGAGGCCTTGGACTTCGTGTCGATCTGATCGTCGATGAAGGCCTTGGCGACGCCGTTGGCGAGGCGCGCGGCGGTGTTCGGATCGACGGACCACGCCTCGACCTCGAGGATCAGGGTGCGCTCCGAGCGGCGGACCACGAGGCGCTCGGCGAGCGCTCCCGTCGCCGCCTGCGCCTGGGCCTCCGCCGTGGGGGGCGGCCCCGCCGGGGCCTCGGCGCGCAGGCCGACCATCTGCCTCAGGCGCTGCAGCAGACCGGGGCGGCCGCTGCCGAATTCGGGATTCTTGACCAGCTGCTCGGCCTCCACCACCCGGCCCAGGACCGCGGGCGACGCGATGAGCTTGGCCTGGCTCTCCAGCACGCTCGCGTCGATGGACTGGCGCACGCCCGAATCGGCGCTGAGGCTGGTGCCGCCGCGCGGGTCGAGGAGCAGGGTCGCGGCGGTGCGGTAGAGGGGCTGGGCGAGGCTGAGGTAGGTGACGGCGGCGGCGAGGACGAGGGCGGACACCAGGATCATCGCGACGGCCTGCTGCCGCAGGATCGCCCCGAGTTCGCTCAAGGTGACGAGGTCACCGGACTGCCGCCGCTCGACGGGACCGTCCGGGGGCTGGGTGGTAGGCATGTCGAGGCTCACGTCTCGCGCTCCGTACGGCGTTCGCTCCGTCCCGCTCCGGAGCAGGGACGGCGGACGACGACCGACGACAGCAAGTGCCGCGCCGGTCATGCCGATTTGGTCTGGACCCTAGGCGCGGGACCGTTTCCGAAACCCTTCATCGCGTGACGAAAACGACCGTTGCGACCAACCTGTGGATAGCATCGCGCGGGAATGCTCGCTTTAGGGAATCGACCTTAAACATCGGCGCACACGAGACCGGTCCTCGATCACCCGTTGTCTTGAGGAACCGGTCTCTCCATTCGATTAAGACGCTGTTATCCATGCGGGCAGCGCCGCACGACAGGACGCAACCTGGATGTCTAGGCTCACATCGGGCCTGCCGCTTGCCTGGCACGTCCCCATCACACGCACGGCGCCGGCCGGGCGCCCCGAAACGGCACAAGGCGTCCCACCCATGGAACGACGGGCCCCGGAATGAACGGTCGACCCGCCCCATCCGGCCGGTCCCGCCGCCAGCCTGACGACACCACCCCTTCACACGCCGCCCCACCCGCACACGAGGATGTCATGAGCGCGACGCAGAACCCCGTCTTCACCGACTGGACGCCCCAGCACGCGGAGCTGTTCAAGCATCAGCCCCTGCGGCTGGCCCACCGCCTGCACGAATCGCCCCTGTTCTCCCGCGCGGCGCTGGCGAGCCTCATCGAGAACTATCCGCGCAAGTCGTACAACCTCGTCCATATGGGCCCGGCCGGCCAGCGGCGCCTGTGGCGCGAGGGCGAGATCGGCGACCTGTCCGGCACCGAGGTGATCGACGCCATCGAGAACGGCCGGATCTGGATCAACCTGCGCGACGTGCGCAAGATCGACCGGCGTTACGACGAGCTCCTCACCGGGGTGTTCGACGAGCTGAAGCAGCGCATGCCGGACTTCGACACGGAGAACCAGGGCATGGGCATCCTGATCTCCTCGCCGAAGGCGCAGGTTTACTACCATTGCGACCTGCCGGGTCAGGCCCTGTGGCAGATCATGGGCCGCAAGCGCCTGTACCTCTACCCGAACACCCCGCCGTTCCTCCAGCCGCACGACCTCGAGGACATCGCCCTGTTCGGGCACGAGATCGACATGCCCTACCAGCCCTGGTTCGAGGAGCATGCCACGGCCTACGACCTCGAGCCGGGGCAGATGATGCACTGGCCCCTCAACGCGCCCCACCGCGTCGAGAACTTCGACTGCCTCAACGTCTCGATGACGATGGAGTACTGGACGCAGGAGATCCGCCGGAAGCACATCGTCAATGTCGGCAACGCGATCCTGCGCAGCCGTCTCGGGGTGACGCCGAAGAGCCGCGCCACCGACGGGCCGGGCTTCCTCGCCAAGGCGGTGATGCAGAAGGCCCTCAAGAACCGCAAGTGGACCATGCGCGGCGCAGAGAAGAAGGGCCGTCCGCCGGTGGATTTCCGCCTCGACCGCGCGCGGCTCGGGCAGATCGTCGACCTGCCGAAGGTCGACGCGTCCCCGGCCGCGGTCTGAGGCCCGGAAACACCATGTCCCTCGCCCTCCCCCTTGAAGCGACCGCGGGCGACGCCCGCGCGCTCGCCTACGATGTCGCCATCGCCGAGGACTGGGCGACGGTCGAGGACCTGTGGCGCCCCCTGATGGAGGCGGGCGTCGCGACGCCGTTCCAGGACGGAGCCTGGCTGCGGACTTGGTACGCCACCTTGGGCGCGTGCCCCCACGCGACGCCTCTGCTCGTCACCGTGCGGGAGGCGGGCACGGGGCGGATCGCGCTGGCCCTGCCCTGGATGCTGGAGCGCGCCGGCGGCCTGCGGGTCGTCGGCTTCGCCGACGGCGGGATCACCGACTACAACGCCGCCCTCCTCGGCCCCGCCGCCCCGTCCGGGCCCGGGGCCTGGGCCGGGATCGCGAAGGCCGTGCGGGCGGCCCTGCCGCCGGCCGACCTCCTGCGCCTGACCAAGCTCGTCGGCCCGGTCGCCGGATGGCCGGGCGCCGTCCCGACGTCCCTGAACGGCAACCTCATCCGCATCGACGGCCCGTGGGAGGCGTTCCAGCGCGGCCTGCAGCGCACCTTCCGCAAGGAAATCGAGCGCAGCGGGCGGGTGTTCGCGCGCCACGACGGTGCGGCGTTCCGGCAGATCCACGACCGGACGGAGGGCGCCGCCATCCTCGACGCCCTGGAGCGGCTCCAGCGCGGGCGCATCGCCGACCTCGGCCTGCCCTACGTCCTCGACGATCCCGCCATCGCCCGGCATTACCGCATCCTGGTGGAGCGGGGCCTGCACGACGGCAGCGTGGTGCTGACGGCGCTGACCGCCGGACACGAGGTGGTGGGTGCCCTGCTCGGCCTGCGCACGGGCGAGCACTACGCCATGGTGCGCCTCGCGGCGGCCGGCGGCGAATGGCGCAACGCCTCGCCGGGGCGCCTCCTCATCGCCCGGACCATGGAGCACCTCCATGGACAGGGCGCGCGCACCTTCGACTTCACCATCGGCGACTACGAGTACAAGCGGCGGTTCGGCGTCGTGTCCGTGCCCCTGGCGGGCGTGCTCGCCCCCCTCTCCGCCCGCGGGCTCGTGCCGTGGGGCGTCGAGGGCGCCCGGCGCGTGGCCCGGACCCAGCCCTGGATCGTGGCCCTGCGCAGCCGGCTGAGCGCCGCCGGGACGAAACCCGGCCCCGCCGCACCCCTCCCGGGCGGCGAGGACGGCTGAGGGCGTCTGCGCCGTGATCGGACCGGGGCGGGCTCAGGCCGGCTGCCGACGCCCGGGCCAGTCCTCGCGGAACAGCAGGGCGAGGACGGCGAGGTAGAGGGTGCCCGCCCCCGCGATGGCGGCCACCAGCACGAGCCAGCCGGGGTTCGGCGGCATCCAGGCCAGGGGCATGAGCATGATCCCGGTGGCGAGGGCGATCCGGGCGACGGGCCGGGCCGGCACCCGCAGGCCCTCGCGGTAGGCGGCGCCGAAGCAGGCGAGAAAGCCGATGGCGCTGCCGGCGAGGCACCCGAGGCAGGCGCCGAGGAGGCCGCCGGCGAGGAGCCCGACGGTACAGCCCGCCAGGGTCGCGGCGCTCTCCACGAGGGTGACCTTCAGGAGGATGCCGGGCTTCTCGCGCAGGAGGAACACCTGGTCGGCGCAGTGGACGCGGACGTTGCGCACGGCCGCCGCCAGGGCCGCCACCGGCAGGAGGACGCGGGTCATCTCCCGGAACTCGGCGCCGATGAGGAGGTCGACCAGGGCCGGCGTCAGCCAGATCACCCCGGCGGTCGCCGGCACGACGACGGCCAGCAGGAAGATGCCGTTGCGCGCCACCTGGGCGTAGGCTTCGGCCGGGCCGCCCTGCTCCATGCGCCGCACGGCCAGGGGAAACGCCGCGGCCGTCACCAGCATGGCGGCCACGGAGAGCAGGCGTTGGCCGAGGCCCCAGCCGACGGAGAGCAGGCCGACGGCCACGGCCCCGTCGAGGCGCTCGACGATCACCCGGATGCCGTTCACCGAGGCCCAGGCGATGCTGCCGCTCACCAGGAGCGGCGTGCTGTAGGCGAGGGCGACGCGCACGATTCCCGTGTCGAGGCGGATGGCGCCGGTGTGGGGCAGGCGCAGCCACAGGATCGGCAGCACCGCGGCGTGGGCGAGGGCGAAACCCGCGAGCACCGCGGTGGCCGAGTTCTCGGCCCGGGCGAGGACGACCGCCAGGGCGAAGCCCGCCACGGGACCGGCGGTCTGCGCCAGGGTGTAGATGCCGATGGCGCCGCCGGCCCGGGCGCGTTCGGCCAGGTGCGTCGTCAGGGTGCGGCTGATGGTGAAGCCGAGGGCCGCCGCGAGGAAGCCCGGCGTCAGGGGCGCGGTGCCCGTGGCGAGGACCGCCCAGGTCACGCCGATCTGGAGCCCGGCGCTGATGAGCAGCACGGCGTTCTCGTGGGCCGCCTGTCCGGCGCGGCCGTCGGTGCCGAGGGCGGCGCCGTAGCGCAGGACGTAGGCCGACCACCAGGCGAGGCAGAGCTGGAACACCAGTTCCTGCAGGGCCATGACCAGGGCGACGATGCCGTACTCGGCCGGCGGCAGCCAATGCGTCCAGGCGACGACGGCGGCGAACTGCGCCACGGGCCCGATGAGCTGGGCCGGCAGATACCGGAGGGTGTGGCTCAGGAGCACGGGGCGCCTCGTTACACGGAGGGAGCGAACGCGGCCCGACCCTGGCCCGAACCGTCCTTAGAAGCTGTGAACATCCCAGCCATGAACGCCGTCACGGCCGGGCGGGGCCGTCGAGGAAGCCATCGAGGAGGCCGTCGAACAGGGCCTCGTAGCCGGCCACGGCCGCCGCCACCGAGAACAGGGCCGCCCGGGCGACCCGTGGAGCGGGGGGACCGGGCTCGTCGAGCATGCCGTCGATGGCGGCGGCCAGCGCCGGGGCATCGCCCACCGGCACGAGGGCGCCGAAGCGCCCGTTCGCCAGGATCTCCACCGGCCCGTCGCAGGCCGTCGAGGCCACGGGCAGGCCGTGGGCGAGGGCCTCGACGAGGACGTTGCCGAACGCCTCCGCCCGCGACGAGGCGGCGAAGCACGCCGCCTCCCGGTAGAGCTGCCACGGCCGCTCGACGTGGCCCGCCAGGGTGACGCGCGCCGACAGGCCGAGGTCGCGGATCAGGGCCTCCAGGGCCGGACGCTCGGGCCCCTCGCCGACGAGGACGAGCTCGGCGTCGGGCCGGACCAGGGCGAAGGCGCGCAGGAGCGTCGAAAAGTCCTTGGCCGGGGCTAGGCGTCCGACGGCGAGGACCCGGCGGGGACGGGCGCGGAGTTCGGCGGCATCCCGGGCCGGCACGGCGGCGTCCACCTCGACGGGGTTGTGGAGGCGCACCGACCGCCCCGGCACGGCGCCGACCGCGACGACGTAATGCGCCATCAGCCCGTCCGAGACGAAGACCGAGCGGGCGGTGAGCCGCGCCAGCACCGGCGTGGCGGCGTTGCCGAGGCGGCTGAGGCGCTGCGGCTCGCTCTGGGGATGGCCGTGGAACGAGAGGACGGCGTGGCGCCGACGCCCGGCGAGGCCGGCCGCCACCGCGTGCTTCAGGTTCGACACGCCGAGCGCCGAGAGCGACACGTCCGGCCTGTCCCGCGCGAGGTGGCGGGCGAGGCGCGCCACCGCGACGGCGTGGTTCCCGCCCAGGGCGAGGAGGCGCACGCGCGGGTCGAGGCCGGCCTCCGGGCCGTTGGCCCCGTGGTCGTAGGCCAGGGTCACGGCATGGCCCCGTGCGGCGAGCGCCGAGGCGAGCAGCGCCCACACCCGCTCGGCCCCGCCGCCCGTCACCGCGTGGGTGTAGAACAGCAGGGACCGGTGGCGCCCCGCCGCGATGCCCCCGACCCGTTCCTCGTCTTCGACGCCCGGCGCCATCCGCGATCCTTCCATGGGCCCACCGGACCCGGACCCGGACCCTATCACCATCGCGACCGGCACGGGCGGCCCGGTCTCCGGCGGACCGTCCATCATGGTGAACGACCCGGCCATCGACGCCCCGTTCGTCCCTCCAAGGCCAGGACAGGTCTGCGACGCCTGAGCGAAGCCACGACCGAGAAATCGACCGTGGAGGCGCATCGACGCGCGGCGCTCGCGAAATGGAGGGTGGCGCAGTCGGGGGTCATAGGGTGGTTTTACTTCGATGGCGGACGGACCGAACCACTCCGGAAGCTTTGGCTGCCGGACGTTGCCGGGGCGAAGATCCAGCCGCGCGCCACCGTCGCGTCCTGAAAAGATGCGTAACTCATCATACCTCCCGCGAATATATATCAGTATACCATGTGACTATAGAGATCGATATTGATAGAATGCAATCATTTGTGAAGTAAACCGGCGGTTTCGTTAAGACGTTTCCGATACCCCATGTTCAGGGCGCCCGCAGGGCAGCGTCCGATCCGTGGCGCGAGCGCCGCGGGTTCCGGAAGCGCCGGCGCCCCCGGCGCGGGACACGTTTTTTCGAGAGCATTCGTCATGTCGAAGTTCGAGACATTGCTGATCGCAGCCCTCGTCGGCCTCTGCGCGGTCCCGCCGGGGTCCGGATCGTCCTACGCGGCGGAGCCGCCCGGTCCGGCGGCGGCCCCCACAACGGTCGGCCTGCGGGCGGGGGACTGGCTCGTGCACGGCCGGCTCGTCGGGATGATCCCGACGGAGCGGACCTCCCGCATCGATCCCATCGGCGGCCGCGTCGACACGCCGGCCGCCATCCTGCCCGATTTCGACCTGTCCTACTTCCTCACGGATCATGTCTCCGTGTCGGGCCAGGCCGGTCCGGTCCGCAACCGTCCGGTGATCCGGGGCTCCCTCGTCGGCGACGTCGCCGTCGGATCGATCTGGAACGCCGTCGTCTCCAGCGTGGTGCGGTATCATTTCCTGCCGGACGCGGCCTTCAATCCCCACCTCGGCGTCGGCGTCAGCGCGATGATGCCCATCTCGGTCGATCCGGCCCCGGGAATCCCGACCTTCAAGGTGGCGTCGCTGATCTGCCCGGTGCTCCAGGTCGGGTTCGACTACCACCTCACCGGCAACTGGTTCGCCAACGCCATGGTCAAGTACGTCTTCGTCCCGCCGCAGACCTACGAAATCGCGGGGATGAAGGCCAATACCGACCTGAACATGGTCATCGTCGGGGCCGGCCTCGGCTACCGCTTCTGAGACCGTCGCACGGTGGTCGCGAGCGCGGGGGCGGTGCGAAAAAGCTTGTTCGCAGGTGCGAAGCCGGGTTCAACTCCGCCGGACAGGAGAGGACCCGCATGCCCGCCACCGCGAACGCCCCCGGACTCGACGCCTACTGGATGCCGTTCACCGCCAACCGGCAGTTCAAGGCGGCGCCGCGCCTGTTCGCGTCGGCGCAGGGCATGCACTACACGACCACGGACGGGCGTGACGTCCTCGACGGCACGTCCGGCCTGTGGTGCGTCAATGCCGGGCACGGGCGGCGCGAGATCGCGTCGGCCGTGGAGCGTCAGCTCACCACCCTCGACTTCGCGCCGTCGTTCCAGATGGGCCACCCCATCGCCTTCGACTTCGCCGAGCGCCTCGCCGCCATGGCGCCGGGCGGCCCCGAAGCGCATCTCGACCGGGTGTTCTTCACGGGCTCGGGCTCGGAATCCGTGGACACCGCCCTCAAGATCGCCCTGGCCTACCAGCGCGCCATCGGCCAAGGCACCCGCACCCGGCTCATCGGGCGCGAGCGCGGCTATCACGGCGTCGGCTTCGGCGGCATCTCGGTGGGCGGCCTCGTCAACAACCGCCGGGTCTTTCCGCTCCTGCCGGCCGTCGACCACCTGCGCCATACCCATGACCTCGACCGGAACGCCTTCGTGCGGGGCCAGCCCGAGCACGGGGCGGAGCTCGCCGACGACCTCGAGCGCCTCGTCGCGCTCCATGGGGCCGAGACCATCGCGGCCTGCATCGTCGAGCCCATGGCCGGCTCCACCGGCGTGCTGATCCCGCCGAAGGGCTATCTCGAACGCCTGCGCGCGATCTGCACCCGCCACGGCATCCTGCTGATCTTCGACGAGGTGATCACCGGGTTCGGCCGCCTCGGCACGCCCTTCGCCACGGATTATTTCGGCGTGGTTCCCGACCTCGTCACCACCGCCAAGGGTCTCACCAACGGGGCGCTGCCCATGGGGGCGGTGTTCGCGGCGCGCGCCGTCCACGACGCCCTGATGCACGGGCCGGAGGGCGCCATCGAGCTGTTCCACGGCTACACCTATTCGGGCCATCCGGCGGCCTGCGCGGCCGGCCTCGCCACCCTCGACATCTACGCCCGCGAAGGGCTTCTCACCCGCGCCGCCGGCTTGAGCGAGACCTGGGCGGAGGCGGTGCACGGCCTGGCAAGCGCCCCCCATGTCATCGACATCCGCAGCCTCGGCCTCGTCGCCGGCATCGAGCTCGCGCCCCGCGAGGGCGCACCGGGGGCCAGGGCCTACGAAATCTTCGTCGACTGCTTCGAGCGCGGCCTGCTGGTGCGGGTGACCGGCGACATCGTCGCCCTGTCGCCGCCCCTCATCGTCGAGGCCGGACAGATCGACGCCATGGTGTCGATCCTGGGCGACGCCATCGCGCGGGTCGCCTGAGCGTCTCCCCCGAAACGCCCGCGGCACCGCCGTGTCCGGGGGCGGAGCCGACGACGGCCGGACGGTTCGTGAACCATTCCGGGGCGGGACGCGCTCCGGACCGTCCCGTCTTCGGGGCGCCCGCGTTTACCCTCCGTTTACGCTGGCGGCCGTGAATGGTGGCCGGAGGTCGCCCGCTCGGGCAGGCTCTCCGCCTTCCGGAGGCGCCCCATGTTTCCCCTGATGTTCGTCGCCATCGCCGCCGGCCTCGGCACAGCCGCCGCCGTCGCGCCCACGAGCGTGGCGCTCGCCGTGATCACCGCGCCCTTCGGCGGCAGTCTCGCCGCCCTCGCAACGGCGTTCTATCTCGCCCGCCGGAACGACGCGGCGGGCGAACGCCGGCCGGCCGACCTGCGCGACCGGACGGATTCCATGGTGGCGGCCCTGCGCGGCCTCGAAGCCCAGGGCCGCGCCGAACCGCACCGCTCCCACCGGGGGCGGGCGCCCGGCGAGGCCGGCCCCGGCCGGCATGTCGCCTAACGGGAACGTCGCCTGAGACCGAACTCGGCCTGAGACCGGCCGGAGCGGGATCAGTCGGCCGCGGCGAAGTTCTCGGTGATGATCGGGGTCCGGGCGCGGATATGGGCGCGCATGAGGACCGCGAACGCCTCGCCGTCGCGGGCGCGCAGGAGTTCGATCATCCGCTCGTGCTCGGACACCGCCCGCGCCCACTGCTCCGGCGTCTGGTGGACGGCGTAGCGCGAGCGCTGGATCCGGCCCGACAGGCTGGCGTAGATGCCGCCCAGGGTGGCGTTGCGGCTCGCCGCCATGATCGCGTCATGGATCGCGCGGTTGAGGCCGAAATACGCCCCCTCCTCCCCGGCCTTCCACGCGGCCACCATGGCGAGGTGGTCGCGCTCGATCCCGGCGATCTCCTCGTCGGTGATGCTGCGGCAGGCGAGATCGGCGGCCGTGGCCTCCAGCCCGGCGATGACCTCGATCATCTCCTCGATCTCGGATTGCGACAGGCTCGCCACCCGGGCGCCGCGATTGGGCAGGAGTTCGAGCAGACCTTCCGTCGCCAGGATCTTGATGGCCTCGCGCAGGGGCGTGCGCGAGATGCCGAAGCGCTCGGTCAGCTCGCCCTCGTTGATGCGGGCCCGGGGTTCGAGTTCGCCGGACCGGATGAGATCACGCATCCGGTCGACCACTTCGTCGTGAAGGTAGCGCCGGTTGATGCCGATGCCCGGCTCGATCTTGTTCATCGGTCAACAGTTCTGAAAAATCGCGTGGCCTATACTTCCGTTGTAGGAGTCGACCGCGCGGGTGTCGAGGGACGGCCGCCAGCAAGCGGGCGGCCGTCCGGTCCCGTCAACGCACTTCTTCGTGCCAGGTGCGTCCATCCCGCTCGATGAGGGCGATGGCGGCGGTGGGTCCCCAGCTTCCGGCCGGATAGGGCCGGGGCGGCTCGGGCCGGTCGGCCCAGGCCTTGAGCAGGGAATCGGCCCAGGCCCAGGCGACCTCGACCTCGTCGCGGCGCATGAACAGGGTGGCGTTGCCGCGGACCACGTCCATGAGCAGGCGCTCGTAGGCATCCGGGTAGCGCTGCTTGAACGTCTCCTCGAAGGAGATGTCGAGGTTGGTCGGCCTGAGGCGCATGCCGCCGGGGCCGGGGTCCTTCGTCATCACCTCGAGCTTGATCCCCTCTTCGGGCTGGAGCCGGATGACGAGGCGGTTGGGCTCGCGCCCGAACGCCTCCGTGGGAAAGATCGAGAACGGCGAGGCGCGGAACTGCACCACGATCTCGGACAGCTTCTGGGGCAGGCGCTTGCCCGTGCGCAGGTAGAACGGCACCCCGGCCCAGCGCCAGGACTGCACCTCAAGCTTGAGGGCGACGAAGGTCTCCGTGCGGCTCTGGGCGTCGGCGCCGAGATCCGTGCGGTAGCTCTCCACCGGCTGGCCAGACACGGCGCCGGCGGCGTACTGGCCGCGCACGGTCACGGTCTGGACGTCGTGCGGGGTGATGGGCTTCAGGGCGCGCAGCACCTTCAGCTTCTCGTCGCGCACGGAATTGGCGTCCAGCGACAGGGGGCTCTCCATGGCCATGAGGCAGAGCAGCTGGAGCATGTGGTTCTGCACCATGTCGCGGAGCGCCCCCGACGTGTCGTAGTACCCGGCCCGGCCCTCGACGCCGACGGTCTCGCCCACGGTGATCTGGACGTGGTCGATGACGTCGGCCGTCCACAGGCGCTCGAAGATGGTGTTGGCGAACCGCAGGGCCAGGAGGTTCTGGACCGTCTCCTTGCCGAGGTAGTGGTCGATGCGGAAGATCTGCTCTTCGGGAAAGACCTTACCGACGGCGTCGTTGATGGCGCGGGCCGATTTGAGGTCCTTGCCGATGGGCTTTTCCAGCACGACGCGGGATTTTTCCCCGATGAGCCCGTGGGCGGCCAGATTCTGGCAGATGGAGCCGTAGAGGTCGGGCGAGGTGGCGAGGTAGTAGGGCCGCACCTGGTCGGGCCGCTCGGCGAGCTTGGCGGCGAGGTCCGCCCAGCCGTCGTCGCCGGCCCCGTCCACGGCGACGTAGTCGAGGTGGTCGAGGAACGCCGCGAGCCTGTCCTCCACCACGTCGCTCGCGGGCACGAAGCGCTTGATGGCGTCGCGGGCCCGCTCGCGGAACGCCTCGGCGCTCATCTCCGAGCGCGACGCGCCGATGATCCGGCTGGTGCCGGGAATCTGTCCATCCTTGAACCGGTAGTAGAGCGCCGGCAGCAGCTTGCGCGTGGTCAGGTCGCCGGTGGCGCCGAACACGACGCAATCGAAGGAGGCGACGGGGATGATGGTGGCCAAGGGCGGCTCCCGGGGTTCGTTACGTGCGCACGCGATCCGAAGGCCGGGACAGGCGACCCCGGATCGGCGGCGTCAGGCTTAGACCGCAAGCAAGAGCTTCGCCAGCGGGGCCCCGCCGTGCGTGCCACCGTTCAACGGGCGCTTCCGCGCAAGGACGCCGTGGCCGAGGGGCTCAAGGTGGAGCCGGACTGTCGGTCGCCCCCCGTCGAAGAGACCACGCGAGGGCGTCACGCGAACTCGTTCGGCGCCCGTCGTGCGGCGGTACCCGCATCGGGGACGTCGAACAGGCGCAGGAGGGCAAGCGTCGCAGTCGGCAGCATGGTGAAGAGCATCACGATGACGGCGGTCTCCCGCAGATCAGCGGCAGACCAGACGCCTCCGCCCGGATCCGTCACACGCCCGCCGCCATCGGTGAGCCAGGGCGCGATCTGGGAGAAGCCGGCCGCCAGATAGAGCAGGATCGGCAGGAGCCAGAAGGTGCGCGGACGCGAAGACCTCGCCTTGGCCGGGCGGGCGAAGAGGGCCAGGGCGATCAGTTGGAAGAACGTCCACGTGGTCAGGAACCATCCGAGGAAGTTCGACAGCGGCACACCGAAGAATCCGCCGCCCCGGTACCAGACCCACGCCCGCCACAGGGTGGCGTTCGGCGGATCCATGACGACATCCCACTGCACCGTGGCGAAGGCGGCCGCGATGGGCAGGGCAAAGAGGCTGAATCGATCGTTGGGTCGCATGCCGGTGCGGCCGAGAATCAAGCAGGCCATCACCCAACTCGGATAGCCGATCCCGAAGTAGAGCGGGCCGACGATGATCGGGATCGCACCGACATAAGGTAGATCGGGTGCGACGAGAAACGCGTAGTGGCCGAAGGGAAAGCCCGTGGCGACACCGAGATTCTCTAGTGCGAAGGTGACCGTGACGCACAAGCCGAAGAAAATGCCGGCTTCGACCAGTCCGTAGGCAAGGACGGCATGGATGACGAGGACGGTGATCGACAGGGCGGCAAGCCCCTGTGCGGCCGGGCTCGGACGGCCGGAGACGAGAACCACCGCCAGGAGAAGCCCGGCGAAGCCGACGCCCCCGACGACTCCCAGGACGGTGGCCGTCCCCGGATGCCGGAACCATTCCGCGGACGCCTCCATGGTCCGATGCATTCCCCCTCCCTCGCCGGCTCGCCCCACCGAGATGGCGCAGCGAGCTCGAAGGATAAGCTTAGCCTGACAGGCGAACAAGGGTGACGGGAACGGCCTTTGTCCAGTATATCCGTTTCAGGACCGGCTAAGGCCTCATCCCTCCATGTATCGCTTGAACGGCTCCGAAAACTCCGGGTGCCACCGCGACAGGGCCGGGCGGTTCGCGATGACGTCGCCGGCGGCCCAGGCGATGCGGCGCTCGTCCTGCGCGCGGGTGGTCTCGTTGTCGGGGCAGAGGATGTAGAAGTCGCCCCGCGCCATGCGGGCCAGGAGAAAGTCCACGGTCTCCTCCGGCGTCCAGGCGCCCTCCGGCTTCGTCGCGACGCCGCGGGCTTTCGTCAGGCCGGTGTAGACGAAGCCCGGGATCAGGAGGTGGGCGCTCACCTGCGCCCCGTCCCGGCTCCGCAGGTCGTGGGCCAGGGCCTCCGTCACCGCCTTCACCCCCGCCTTCGAGACGTTGTAGGGCGTGTTGCCCGGCGGCGTGGTGATGCCCTGCTTCGAGCCGGTGACGATGATCGCACCCGTTTCGCCCCCGTCGATCATGGCCGGCGCGAAGGCGTGGACGCCGTTGATCACGCCCCACAGGTTGGTGTCGAGGATGCGGCGCCAGGTGTCGGCGTCGGAGAACAGGTTTCCGCCGGCCTCGATGCCGGCGTTGAGCATGACGACGGCCGGCGGCCCGTCGGCCGAGGCGGCGTCGCGCAGGGCTTTCATCGCGTCGCGATCGCCCACATCCGTGGGCAGCGCACGCACCGTCCCATTCCCGGCGGCGGCCACGGTGGCGCGCGCCCGATCGAGGGCGTCTCCGGGGAGATCGGCGAGCCACACGTTCATGCCCGCGGCGGCGAAGCGCGTGGCGGCGGCGCGCCCGATGCCGCTCGCGGCGCCGGTGACCACGGCGGTGCGGCCGGCCCGGAGGGCGGGATGCCGGTTCGGCGCTTGATGGGTGGAATCCTGGTCGCGAGTCTTCTGGTCGTTCGCCATGCCCGTCCCTCCGATGTGCGGTTTCGCGCATGACGTAGGGCGGGCGGCCGCCGGCGTCAGGCGCGCGTCTGGGCCGGCAGGGGAATGGTAACCAACGCCCCGCATGGTCGGGGACACTTGCCGCTTCGGGGATCCGCGATGCTTTCGCGCCACATGCTCTTCGTCACCGCCCTGTGCGCGAGCCTGTCACCCATGGCCCTGGCCCGGGCCGAACCGGCCGCGCCCGTGCCGCCGAAGGCCGTGCCGAAATCCGAGGCGCCGAAGGAGATTTCGAGGGAAACCCCGAAGGCCGAGGCCCCGCGCCTCGACCCGCTGGCGGCCTCCGCCCCGGCGACGCCCGCCGTGCAGGCCATCGTGCCGGCGGGCACGCCGACCGCCGAGACCCTGGCGAAGGACGCCGCTCCGAAAAAATCGCGCGAGCTGCCGCCCCTCGTCGTCGCCCGGGTCTCGGCCGATCCGATGCCGACGCTCAGCCCCGCCACCTTCCTCGACACCCTGAAGATGGCCGACCGCTACCAGGCCATGGCGGATGCCGGCGGCTGGGCGAGCCTGCCGCCCGGCCTCGTGGTCAAGCCCGGCGCCCGCGACCCCGCCATCCCGGCGCTCAGAAAACACCTCGCCCTCGTCGGCGATCTCCCCGCCGACGCGCCGGCGTCGGACCTCCTCGACGCGGCCCTGGCGGCGGCGGTGAAAAGCTTCCAGGCCCGGCACGGCCTGCCCGAGACCGGCCTCATCGGCCGCCAGACCGTGGCGGCGCTGAACGTGCCGGCGGCCACCCGCCAGCGCCAGCTCGCCGCGTCCGCCGCCCGGCAGATCGGCTCGACCTTCGCCTTCGGCGACCGCTACGTGGTGGTGAACATCCCGTCGGCCACCGTCGAGGCGGTGGAGCGCGGCACCGTGGTGCGCCGCTACGTCGCCGTGGTCGGCAAGCCCGACAAGGCGACACCGCGCATCGAGGCGCGGATCACCGACGTCAACCTCAACCCGACCTGGACCCTGCCGGTCTCCATCATCAAGAAGGAGATCATCCCGAAGATGCGCAAGGACCCCGGGTACCTCGCCCGCGAGCGCATCCGCATCCTCGGCCCCGGCGGGGTCGTGGTCGACCCGACCACCATCGACTGGGCGAGCGAGAAGGCGGCGAACTACACCCTGCGGCAGGATTCCGGCCTCGACAATTCCCTGGGGCAGGTCCGCATCGACATGCCGAACAAACAGGCGGTCTACATGCACGACACGCCGTCGAAATCCCTGTTCGCCCGCGAGGTGCGGTTCCACTCCCACGGCTGCGTGCGGGTGGCGCAGGTGAAGGAGCTCGCCGGCTGGCTGCTCGAGGGCACGCCCGGGCCCAATGGCGGCGCCTCGACCTGGGGGCCCATGGAGATCGAGAGCCACATCGCCACCAACGAGCGCCTCGACATCAAGCTGCCGAAGCAGATCCCCGTGACCTTCGTGTACCTGACCGGCTACGCCACCCCCGACGGCCGCGCGCATTTTCGCGACGACATCTATGGCATCGACAGCCCCATCGCGCCGATGCCGGAGGTGGCGACCACGGGCTCCATCACGCCGCGCCCGACCCTCAAGCCGGCGCCCGCCCGGGTGATGCCGACCAGGGCCGCGCCGCCCCGGGCGACGGGGCTCGTGCCCCCGGGCCTGATCCCCAACGTCGCCGCGTCCGCGCGGTAGGCGATCAGCCCCCCTCGCCGGTCCCGGCCGGCGGGGCGAGGCGGTCGCTCAGGGCTTGCTCGTACTGGATCAGGTCCTTGCAGCGCTTGAGCGCGCGGTAGAGCTCGCGCCCGGCGACAAAGTCGTGGATGTCGCGGATGTACGGCTTCATGGTGGGCACCGCCTCCATCAGGGCGTTGGCCTGCCGGATGAAGAGATCCTCGGCCTCGGGCGTCGGCTCGGCGAGGTACAGCACCGTCAGGGTGAGGTAGAGGCGCTTGCAGGCGGTGTCGGCCTCGCTCTCGAGGATGATGTCGCTCTCGCGCAAAAAGTTCGTCACCGTCTCGATGACGAACGAGGAACGCCGCGATCCGTTGCGGATCGCCGTGCCGCCGATCAGCAGGCGCTCGAACGGCTTCAGCTCGATCTTGAGGGGCATGGGGTCTCGCGAAGGTTGCGGTCTCCGGCCATTCTTCCTCCTGTATGGTTAACGGGCTCTAAACGCGGCTTGAGCGACACCCGGCTAACCAATTGACCGGTCTATGCTTTCCTTGAATTGCATAAGATCCGCCCGTTCCAGCACAGGGAGCGTTCATCACAACATTTAACAGGATCGCAAGGGGGACATGGTTCTGTGGCGCTGTCTCCAAAAACGGAGACGCACCGATCAGAATGGATCGAACCTCATGTCCTCCGGCGTCACCCTTACCGCTGCGACCCGCCAGAACCTGCTCTCGCTGCAGGGCACGGCGGACCTCCTCTCCAGCACCCAGAACCGCCTCTCGACCGGCAAGAAGGTCAACTCGGCCCTCGACGATCCGACGAGCTTCTTCACCTCGCAGGCCCTGTCGGGCCGCTCGGGCGACCTCGGCTCGCTGCTCAACGGCATCTCCAACGGCGTCCAGACCATCCAGGCCGCCAACCAGGGCATCACCTCGATCCAGAAGCTGGTCGATTCGGCGAAATCCACCGCCAACCAGGCGCTGGCCGACAAGAGCGCTGTCTCGAGCGGCACGCCTGCCGCAGCCGCTACTCTCAGCGCGGGCATCGCTTACCAGGGCTCCTCGACGGCTGCCACGGACGGAACCCAAAACTTCTCGACCGGTACCCTGGTGTTCACGCTCGCCGGCGGCAGCGCAGCCTCTATCGCCGCTCCGACCACCATCACGCTCAATGCGTCGACCTTAGGTGGACTGACCAGTGACGTTTCGAAGGTCAGCGCCGATACTGTAGTCACGGCGATCAACAACCAACTCTCAAACGCAAGTGTGCCGACTGGCGTAACTGCGTCTAAGACCACTGATGGCCGCATCGTCTTTACCTCATCTGACACCGGCGCAGCTTCGAAGGCTACCTTCACCGTCACCAGCGGTGACCGTGATATCGGCTTCGGGGTCACTGCCGGCGCAGGCGCTGCAAAGTCCGCCACTGGCGCAGATGCCAAGAACAGCGCGACCGCCGCTGTTGCTACAGCTGGTACAGCGTTTGCCACGACGGTCGATCTGTCGGCGGCTACTGCTGCGACCTTCGACATCCAGCTCGGCTCAGGCCCCAAGAAGTCCATCACCGTCGCCGACGGTGCGACGGCAAACGCGACGACGAAGACTGAAATCCTGACTTCAATCAACAACCAGCTCAATGCCGACACCGGTTTTGCTGGAAAAGTCGCCGCCACCTTCGTGAACAACAAGCTTACCTTCACGACGACGGGAACCGGCTCCTCGGAGAAGGTCACTGTCAGCAACGCAGCCGGTGCCGACGTTGGCTTCGGAACAGCCGGTACGGCGACAGTGCCAGTCGTCGGTTCGGGTGAAGGCTCGGCCAGCGGTACCAACGCCACTCGTACGTCGCTTGCGAAGCAGTTCAACACCCTGCTCGATCAAATCACGCAACAGGCCAAGGACTCAAGCTACAACGGCATCAATCTGCTGTATCGCTCGGGCACCAACAAAGCCGAAAACTCTCTGAAGGTGACTTTCAATGAGACTGGCTCGTCGAGCCTGAACATTGAAGGTGCTAAGCTCGACGCGGATGGCCTTGGTCTCGGGGTCATCACGGGTAACTTCCAGTCGGACGATGAGATCAACAAGGCGCTGACGGCGATCACAACCGCCACCAGCCAGCTCCGCGGCCAGTCCTCGACGTTCGGCTCCAACCTCTCGGTGGTGCAGAACCGTCAGGACTTCTCGAAGAACCTCATCAACATCCTCGACACCGGCTCGGCCAACCTGACGAACGCGGACCTCAACGAGGAAGCCGCCAACTCCCAGGCCCTGTCGACCCGCCAGTCCATCGGCATCTCGGCGCTCTCGCTGGCCAACACGGCGCAGCAGGGCATCCTGCAGCTCCTCCGCTGAGCACAGCTCCGCCGGCCTCCGGGCCGGCGGTTCGGACGAAACGAAAGGCCGGGGCGGTTCGCCCCGGCCTTTTCGCGTTCCGGTGCCCGCGCCACGCGTGCGAACGCCCCCGGCCGGGTCCGCCAAGGGCGGTCGGTCGAGGGCGGTCGGGTGGACGGGGACGTCAGGCGGTGCGGTCGAGGGGGTGCTCGGTGGTCGCGCGGGCGGCCGCCGCCTGTTCGGCGTAGGCGCGGGCTTTCAGGATCACCGGATCGGGCAACTGGACAATCACGTCGCCGGAGGCCGGGTCGACCTCCTGGTAGACCACCGTGCGGGTGTCCCGGTCGATGCGGATGCGGGCCTCGTTGGGCGTCGCCGCCGCGTCCGTCACGGGCCGGGGCGCATCGCGCTCCGGGGCCGGGATTCGGATGTCGAGGCGCACGGCGGGCGCGAGGGGCTCCGGCGCCGCGACGCGCGTCACGGGCTGGACCGGAGCCGGACCGGCGCCCGGCCCCCGGAACGCGGGGGTGGCGGTAATGGTCGAGATCGACATCGTACGCCCCTCGCCTCCTTTGATGACAGGACACCATTCAACGCGCGGGGCCTGAATCGAACCTTAAGAAATCACCCCCGCCCCCCGGTCTCGCGTCGTGTCGTCAAGGGAGCCTTGCGGCGATCCGTCGAATCTTAAGGGCTTCCAACAGCGCACTGCGAAGAGCCCTCAGATCTCCACCGCGCCGAGGCCCCGGCCGGTGCCGATGCCCTGCGGATCGAAGGCGACGCTCTTCACCACAGCGAAGACCGGCTGGCCCGGCGCGAGGGCGAGGTCGCGCACGGAGGCCTGCGTGAGGCGGGCGGCCAGGGCCGCGCCGCCGCACTCGAGGGTGACGCGCACGGCCCCCTCCCCCAGGGGGGTGAGGTCGCGCACCGTTCCGGCGAGGACGTTGCGGGCGCTGAGGCCCACGGGCGCCTGCGTCGCCACCAGCACGTCGCGGGCCGGCACGAGGAGGCGCACGGGCGTGCCGACCGCCCGGTCGAGGCGCGGCACGCTCAAGGCGCCGGCGATGCCGGTGAGGTGGGTCAGGCCCGAGGCGGGATCGTGCCCGGCCACCACCATGTCGAGGAGGCTGCCGCCTTGCGCCGCGTGGTCGGGGCCGAGTTCGCCCCGGCGCAGCAGGGCCTCGGCCGGGCCGGCGGCGGCGACGCGCCCGGCCTCCAGCACCACGAGGGTGTCGGCGAGGCGCGCCACCTCCGACACGGCGTGGCTGACATACACGATGGGGATGCCGGCCCCGTCGCGCAGGCCCTCGATGAGGGGGAGGATCTCGGCCTTGCGCGCGGCGTCGAGGGCGGCCAGGGGCTCGTCCATGAGCAGCAGGCGCGGCCGCGACAGCAGAGCCCGGCC
The DNA here is from genome assembly GCF_001422375.1 of Methylobacterium sp. Leaf99. Classification (GTDB taxonomy): domain Bacteria; phylum Pseudomonadota; class Alphaproteobacteria; order Rhizobiales; family Beijerinckiaceae; genus Methylobacterium. The sequence continues at coordinate 1,179,288 of NZ_LMMU01000001.1, forward strand.
GATGGCGACGCGCTGGCCCTCCCCGCCCGACAGGCCGGCGGGGCGCCGCGCCAGGAGGTGGCCGATGCCGAGGAGGCCGATGACGTCGTCGAAGGCCAGGCCCGGAATCGCGTCGCGTCCGCGTGGAAAAAAGCGGCGGCCGTAATCGAGGTTCTGGCGCACGCAGAGATGGGGCAGCAGCCGCGGTTCCTGGAACACCACGCCGATGCGGCGGCGATGGGTCGGCACGTCGATGCGACGGTGCGTGTCGAGCAGGGTCTCGCCCGCCACGACGATGCGGCCCCGGTCGGGGCGCACGAGGCCGGCGAGGCAGTCGATCACCGTGGTCTTGCCCGAGCCCGAGGGCCCGAACAGGGCGGTGAGGCCGGGGCTGGCCGCGAAGGCGACGTCGAGGCGGAAGGCGCCGCGCGTCAGCGAGACGGCGAGGTCGAGGCTCATCCGGCCCCCAGGCGGCGGGCGAGGCGCCGGGCCAGGAGTTCGGAGGCGAGCAGCGCCGCCATGGACAGGGCGACGGAGATCAGGGTGAGGCGCAGGGCGCCCGCCTCGCCGCCCGGCACCTGGGTCAGGGTGTAGATGGCCGACGGCAGGGTCTGGGTCTCGCCGGGGATGTTCGACACGAAGGTGATGGTGGCGCCGAACTCGCCCATGGCTTTCGCAAACGCCAGCACGGCGCCGGCCAGCACGCCGGGGAGCGCGAGCGGCAGGGTCACGGTGAGGAACACCGACCACGGCGAGGCCCCGAGGGTCGCCGCCGCCTGCTCGACGCGCCGGTCCACGGCCTCCAGCGACAGGCGCATGGCCCGGACCATGAGGGGGAACCCCATGACGGCGCAGGCAAGCGCCGCCCCGGTCCAGCGGAACGACAGCACGATGCCGATTTCGGCCAGAGCCGCCCCGAAGGTGCCGCGCCGCCCGAAGGCGAGGAGCAGGAGATAGCCCGTCACCACCGGCGGCAGGATCAGGGGCAGGTGCACGAGCCCATCGAGGAGGCCGCGGCCGGGGAAACGCTTGCGTGCGAGCAGCCAGGCTATGGCGAGGCCGGGCCAGAGGCTCGCGAGGGTGGCGACGGCCGCCACCCGCAGGCTCAGGGCGATGGCGGTCCACTCGTCGGGGGTGAGGCCGAGACCGTCCACGATCGGATCAGAGCCGGATCTTCATGCCGACGTGGCGCATGGCCCGATCACGCGTGCGGTCATGGTCGTGGCCCTGCATGGTCGAGGTCCGCATGGTCGAGGCCCGTTGGAGCTGGCCGACGCCACGGACCTACCATGACTCGCCCTGGACCGGGAACGCGCCTCAGGCCGAGCGGTCCTCGTCCTCGCGCAGGCGGGTCTCCGAGCGGTGCAGGCGGCTGAGCAGCACGAGCATGGAGCCCGGCAGCGGCGCCGTCAGCGCCTCGGCGTCGAGAATCCCTTCGCGTCCGCGGGCGAGGCGCCTGCGGGACTTGGACATTTCCGCCATGACCACCGGCGTTCGACCGCCGGGTCTCTTGATTTTCATACGCACACGGGCACCCGCGATGATCGAACCGACGCCGGGAAGCGAGGACAAACGCGGAACCTCGGCCCGCGTTCCGTAAGATTTTCGCGACAGTGGCGACGCATCGCGCAGGGTGTTAGAGCCCTCGTCCATGCTCGAAGGCCTGCCCCCCCACCGCCCGACCCACGTGCTCCGGCTCCTCACCGACGAGGGGTCGGCCAAGGCGATGACCGACCTCCTGGGCGAGATGTTCGACCCGACGCAGACGGCGGTGGCCGCCTTCGAGGCCGAGGACGGCCGGACCTGGCGCCTGGAGGCGTACTTCGCCGACGCGCCGGACGAGGCCATGGTGCGCGACCTCATCCGGCCCGTGGTCGGCGATCAGGCCGATGTCGCCACCTTCGAGACCATCGACCAGCAGGACTGGGTCCGCGCGTCCCTCGAAGGGCTCAACCCCGTGCGGGCCGGCCGCTTCCTCGTCCACGGCAGCCACGACCGCGACACCGTGCGGGTCAACGACCTCGCCATCGAGATCGAGGCGGCCCTCGCCTTCGGCACCGGCCACCACGGCACCACCCTCGGCTGCCTGCGGGCGCTGGCCGACCGGCTCAAGCGCGGGCGGCCGGCCCACGTCCTCGACGTCGGCACCGGCACCGGCATCCTCGCCTTCGCGGCGGCCAAAGCCCTGCACGCTCCGGTCATCGCCGGCGACCTCGACCCCGAGGCGGTGACGACGGCCATCGGCAATGCCCGCCTCAACGGGTTAGGCCCCAACCTGAGGCTCTACCAGGGACCGGGCGTGCGCCACGCCCTCGCCGCCCGGCCGCGCCGGTTCGACGTGGTGTTCGCCAATATCCTGGCGCGTCCGCTGAAAGGCCTCGCCCCCTCGCTCACGGCGGTGGTGGCGGACCACGGCATCCTCATCCTCTCCGGCCTCATCGAGCGCGACGTGCCGGGCGTGCTCTCGACCTACCGCCATCGCGGCTTCCACCTCGCCCGCCACGGCCTCATCGAGGGCTGGGCCACCCTCGTGCTCAAGCGCGGCGGCGCGGCGCCCCGCCCCTTGCGGGGATGGTTGCCGCACTGAACCGCCCGGCGTAACCCTGGCCGCATGACGCGCGCCCGCTTCCAGACCTTCGACGATCCGAGCCACCACGAGGGGGCTCTTCGCATCGCCGCCCTGCGCGGCGTCCTGGCGGCGCAGGGGCTCGACGGGTTCGTGGTGCCGCGGGCCGACGAGCACCAGTCGGAATACGTGCCCCCCGGCGCCGAGCGCCTCGCCTGGCTCACGGGCTTCACCGGCTCGGCCGGCACGGCGGTGATCCTGAAGGCGGCGGCCGCCCTGGTGGTGGACGGGCGCTACACCCTCCAGGCCCCGGCCCAGGTCGACACCGCGATCCTCACCCCGGTCCAGCTCGCCGAGACGAACGTCGAGGCGTGGATCGGCGCGCACCTCGGGGCCGGACAGGTGCTCGGCTACGATCCGTGGCTGCACACGCCGGACGGCGTCGCCCGCCTGGAGCGCGCCGTGCACAGGGCCGGGGCGACGCTCCGCGCCGTCGCGGCCAACCCCGTCGATGCCGTGTGGCGCGACCGGCCGGGCGCACCGGCCGGTCCGGTGGTGGCCCATCCCCTCGCTCTGGCGGGCGAGGCGGCGCACGAAAAACTCGCCCGCATCCGCGCGGCCCTCGCCCAGGCCGCGTGCGCCGCCCTGGTGATCTCGGACCCGCACAACCTCGCCTGGGCGTTCAACCTGCGCGGCGCGGACGTGGCGCACACGCCCCTGGCGCTGGGCTACGCGATCCTGCCCCTGGACGAGCGCCCGACCCTGTTCCTCGCCTCGCCCGACATCGACCCGGAGCTTCGCGCGGCCCTCGCGCCCCTGGCCGACCTCCGGCCGAGGGCGGCGTTCGACGCCGCCCTCGACGGCATCGCGACGGGCCGCAGGATCAGGCTCGACGCCGCCACGGCGGCCATCGCCCTCAAGGACCGGATCGAGGCCGCGGGCGGCGTCGCCGAGACCGGCCCCGACCCCATCACCGCCCTGAAGGCGGTGAAGAACGACGCCGAGATCGCCGGCACCCGCGCGGCGCATTTTCGCGATGGCGTCGCGGTGGTCCGCTTCCTCGCCTGGATCGACGGGGCGGACACCCTCACGGAGATCGCCGCCGTCGAGGCCCTGGAGGATTTTCGCAGTCAGGGCGGCCTGCTGAAGGACGTCTCGTTCCCGACCATCTCGGGCAGCGGCCCCAACGGCGCCATCGTGCATTACCGGGTGAGCCGCGAGACCGACCGCCGGGTCGAACCGGGCGAACTCTTCCTCGTCGATTCCGGCGCGCAATACGCCGAGGGCACCACGGACATCACCCGCACGGTGGCCGTCGGGGCGCCGACGGACCTCATGCGCGACCGCTTCACCCGGGTGCTCAAGGGCCACATCGCCATCGCGCGGGCGGTGTTCCCCAAGGGGACCACGGGCGCGCAGATCGACGGCTTCGCCCGCGCCGCCCTGTGGGAGGCCGGCCTCGACTTCGACCACGGAACCGGCCACGGCGTCGGCGCCTTCCTCTCCGTCCACGAGGGCCCGCAGCGCATCGCCAAGACCGGCACCGTGCCGCTGGAGGCCGGCATGATCCTCTCCAACGAGCCGGGCTATTACCGGGCCGGGGAATACGGCATCCGCCTCGAGAACCTCGTGCTGGTGGAGCCGCGCGCGATTCCCGGCGGCGAACGGCCGATGCTCGGCTTCGAGACCCTGACGCTCGCGCCGTTCGACCGGCGCCTCATCGCCCTCGACCTGTTGAGTCCGGCCGAGCGCGCCTGGATCGACGCCTATCACGCCCGGGTCCGCGACGCCCTCGGGCCCCACCTCGACGCGGCCGCCCTTGCCTGGCTCGACGCGGCCACCCGCCCCCTCGCCTGACCCCTCGCCAGTCCCCTCGCGGTTGACACCCGCCCGGGGTTCGCCAACACCTCGCCCCGCTGCGCACCGGGTGGAAATCCCGCCGCGCGCGATCTCGATGGATCTTGAGACCGATGACGGTGATGCGCTCCTACCTGGACTTCGAGAAGCCCGTCGCCGAACTCGAGGCGAAGGTCGAGGAACTCAAGGCCGTGGGCGCCCGCGACGGTGCCGTGTCCATCAGCGAGGAGGTCGGGCGCCTGGAAGCCAAGGCGGCGGCCGCCCTGTCGGACATCTACGCGTCCCTGACCCCGTGGCAGAAGACCCAGGTGGCCCGCCACCCGCAGCGGCCGCACTTCGTCGATTACTGCGCCGACCTCGTCACCGAGTTCACGCCGCTGGCCGGCGACCGCACCTTCGGCGAGGACGCCGCCATCGTCGCCGGGTTCGGCCGGTTCCGGGGACGGGCCGTCTGCGTCATCGGCCAGGAGAAGGGCCATTCCACCGAGACGCGCCTGCGCCACAATTTCGGGATGGCCAAGCCCGAGGGCTACCGCAAGGCCGTGCGCCTGATGGAGATGGCCGACCGCTTCGGCCTCCCCGTCCTCGCCTTCATCGACACCGCCGGGGCGTTCCCGGGCATCGAGGCAGAGGAGCGCGGCCAGGCCGAGGCCATCGCCCGCTCCACGGAGGCCTGCCTGTCCCTCGGCGTGCCCAACGTGGCGCTCGTCATCGGCGAGGGCGGCTCGGGCGGCGCCATCGCGCTCGCCACCGCCAACCGCGTGCTGATGATGGAGCATGCCATCTACGGGGTGATCTCCCCCGAGGGCGCCGCCTCGATCCTATGGCGCGACCAGGGCCGGGCGGCGGACGCCGCCACCGCCATGAAGATCACCGCGCAGGACCTCCTGCGGCTCGGCATCATCGACACCATCGTGCCCGAGGCCACGGGGGGCGCCCATCGCGGCCGTGCCGCCGCCACCGCCGCCGCCGGACAGGCCCTCGCCGCGGCCCTGGCCGAGTTCGACGGCCTGTCGCCCGACGACATCCGCGACCGCCGCGCCGCGAAATTCCTGGAGATCGGCCGCAAACTCTGACGATCCCCGCCCCGATGACCCGGCAGGACGCTTTGTCGCAGGTCGGGTGCAGGAACCTTTTAAGGTTTGTCCGGGCGGCCCGTGCCGGATCGCACATGCGGTGGTCCAGGCCCGTGGCCGCGGACCCGGCGAAAAGCCCTTTCGGATCAGCGGTTTCGCGATGGCCTCGGCGGGCCGGGCGCTCGGGTTCCACGCTGCGCCCGAACCATGCCCGCGATTCACAGGCATCCCCCGCCGCCGATCCCGTCGCCTTGCGGTAAGAAGGGGGTAAGTTTAACGGAGCTATTGGGTTGGGGAGTGGCGTTCGACGGGACAAATCCCGCGGAGGCGTATCTTTTGAGAACGGGGTTCCCCATGGCTGTGCGCCCGTCGGCGTTGCGCCCGTACGTGATCGCCGGCCTCGCCGCGCTCACGATCTCCCTTGGCGCCTGCCAGGACGGATCGACGGGCGGCGGCGTTCCCCTGCGTGCCCTCGCACCCGTGCCGCAAAAGACCCTCGCGCTCATGACCCAGAAGGGCATGGCCCAGAACGACCCCATCCTCATCCGCGCCTACAAGAAGGAAGCGGAGATGGAGGTGTGGAAGCGCGGCGCAGGTGGCCAGTACGCCCTCCTGAAGACGTTCCCGATCTGCCGCTGGTCGGGTCAGCTCGGCCCCAAGACCAAGCAGGGCGACCGTCAGGCCCCCGAGGGCTTCTACACGGTGACGCCGGGGCAGATGAACCCGAACTCCTCGTACTACCTCTCGTTCGACACCGGGTACCCCAACGCCTACGACCGGGCCAACAACCGCTCGGGCAACTACATCATGGTCCACGGCACGTGCTCGTCGTCGGGCTGCTTTGCCATGACCGACGAATCCATGGGCGAGATCTACGCCCTCGCGCGCGACTCCTTCGCCGGCGGCCAGCGGGCGTTCCAGTTCCAGTCCTACCCGTTCCGAATGACGGCGGCGAACGTCGCCCGGTTCCGCAACGACCCCAACGCGCCGTTCTGGAAGAACCTCAAGGAGGGCTCGGACTATTTCGAGGCCCTGCGCGAGGAGCCGAAGGTGGGCCTGTGCGGCACGCGCTACGTGTTCGGCGGGTCGGATGCTGCGGCCGGCTCCTGCACGCCCCGCATCGAACCGCAGGTCGCCGAGAAGCGCGATCGCGACAACCGCGAGATCGCCGAGCTCGTCGCCAAGGGCACACCGGCGACCCGCGTGGTCTACGAGGACGGCAGCCAGAACCCGGTGTTCCGCCCGCAGGCGCCGAGCAGCACCCTGGCGTTTGCCAACCTGGTGAAGCCCGAGGAGCCGGAGCAGCCCTACGATCCGAAGGACTATGCCCGCCACCACCTCGGCGAGGTCAGCCGCCCCGAAACCATCGCGGCCGCCCGCGAGGTCGAAGTCGACGCCAAGGGCCGCCCGGTCATGCTCGCCGCCGCCGACGCGCCGATCCCGACCAAGGCCGCCGCCGCTCAGGCCGGCAGGAAGGGCGCTCCCGCCCGCACCACCCTGATGGCGAAGGTCGAGCCCGTGGTTCAGCCCTTGGCCGAGCCGGCCGCGACTCCGCAGAAACCCGCCCGCGTGATGGTGGCCGACGCAGACGGCGATCCGGCCGCCTACAAGAAGCTGCTCGGCAACCTGTTCAGCAACGGCCCCGCCCCGGCGACGCCGGCCGCCGACGCGGCGACGATCCCGCCCGCCGTCGCCGCCGATCCCGTGCCGACCAAGCTCACCCCCAAGGCGCCCGCGAAGGTCGCCCATTCCGGGCAGATCCACGCGGCGACGACCCAGCCGGCGAAGGGGAAGCCCGGCACCGTCGCCGCCGTCGACGAGAAGGCGGCCAAGCCCGCCGCGAAGCCGCCGGCTCCGGCGACGAAGGCCGCGGCGGCCAAGGATTGATCCCGCATCGCGACCGCCCCGGAGGGAGCGGTCGCGATGGATTCCCCGCGCCCTACGCCCCGACGCTCGCCTGGCTCACGAACTTGGTGGTGAGGTAGGCCTCGATGGCCTCCGAACCGCCCTCGCTGCCGTGGCCGGAATCGCCGACGCCGCCGAAGGGCGTCTCCGGCAGGGCCAGTCCGTGATGGTTGATGCCGATCATGCCGCTGTGCACCCGCGCGGCGACCTCCGTCGCCCGGGTCACGGAGCGGGTGTAGGCATAGGCCGCGAGCCCGTAGGGCAGGCGGTTGGCCTCGGCGTAGGCCGCCTCGTCGTCGGAGAAGCGCTGGATCAGGGCGACGGGCCCGAACGGCTCCTCGTTCATGATGCGGGCCTCCACTGGTACGTCGCAGAGCACCGTGGGGGCGAAGAAGTTGCCGCGGTTGCCGATGCGGTGGCCCCCGGTGCGCAGTTCCGCCCCCTTGGCGACGGCGTCGGCACAGAGGGATTCCATCGCTTCCAGGCGCCGCGCATGGATGAGCGGCCCCATGGTGGTCTCCGGATCGAGACCGTCGCCGACCACGCGCGCCTCGCTGAAGGCCACGAAGCCATCGCGAAAACGCTCGTAGACGGAGTCGTGGACGAGGAAGCGGGTCGGCGCGACGCAGACCTGGCCGGCGTTGCGGAACTTGTTGGCGCCGAGCACGGCCACCGCGGTCTCGACGTCGGCATCGGCGAAGACGAGGGCCGGGGCGTGGCCGCCGAGCTCCATGGTCGCCCGCTTCATGTGGCGGCCGGCGAGCGCCGCGAGCTCCTTGCCCACGGGGGTCGAGCCGGTGAACGAGATCTTGGCGATGACCGGGTGCGGGATGAGGTAGGCCGAGATCGTCGCCGGGTCGCCGTAGACGAGGGAGAGCACGTCGCCCGGCACGCCGGCATCGAGGAAGGCGCGCACGAGTTCGGCGCAGCTCGCCGGCGTGTCTTCGGGACCCTTCAGGATCACCGAGCAGCCGGTGCAGAGGGCGGCCGAGACCTTGCGCACGGCCTGATTGATGGGGAAGTTCCACGGGGTGAAGGCCGCCACCGGCCCCACGGGCTGGCGCAGGACCATCTGGACGACGCCGTCGGCGCGGGCCGGAATGATGCGGCCGTAGGCGCGCCGGCCCTCTTCCGCGAACCAGTCGACGACATCGGCCGCCGCCAGGGTTTCCATCCGCGCCTCGGCCAGGGGCTTGCCCTGTTCGAGGGTCATGATGCGGGCGATGGCGTCGGCGCGCTGGCGCAGGAGGTCGGCGGCCCGGCGCATGGTCCTGCCGCGTTCGAACGCCGAGACCTGGCGCCAGGCGGAAAAGCCCCGCGCGGCGGCCTCCAGCGCCCGGTCGAGATCGGCCCGGGCGGCGACGGCGCAGGTGCCGAGGCTCTCGCCGGTGGCCGGGTTGAGGACCGGCAGGGTGTCGCCGCCGGCACCCCCGGTCCAGGCCCCCGCGATGTGCAGGCTCACGTTCGGATAGGTCATCGTCGGCTCCCGCGCAGTTGGAACTGCGCGGGTTGTCCGCCCTTCGCGCGCCGCCCGCAACCCGCGCGGCGGCGGTCCCCGTCGCTCAGGCAGCCATGCGCTCCGCCACGGCCTGATCGGGGCCGCGCAGGACCACGCTGCCGCCGCGCGTCGCCTGAAGGGTTCCGCCCTTCGGCACCACGTTCCAGCCGTCGCGGCAGCCGTCGATGGGCTCGGAGACCACCACGAGGCCGGTCTCGGTCTGGCGGTAGTACAGGCTCGGCGGGCGTCCGTCGCAGGCCCAGCGATAGGCCGTCAGGGTCTCGCCGTCGGTGACCACGGCGGTGAAGCGCAAGGGCTCGTCCGCCTCGGCCGCCCGCATGAGGTCGCGCACGGTGGACAGCGTCCGGGCCATGGCGCCGACGGGGTCCTCGGCCAGCCCGTCGGCCAGGGCGAGGAGGAAGATCGCCTCGGAATCCGTGGTGCCGCGCCGGACGTCGTAGAGGTCGTCGGGGATCAGGGCTTCGAGGCGGCGCTTGATCTTGTGATAGCCGCCGATCTGGCCGTTGTGCATGAACAGGTGCCGGCCATGGGCGAAGGGGTGGCAGTTCGCCCGCGTCGTCGCCGTGCCCGTCGAGGCGCGGACATGGGCGAAGAACATCCGCGCCCGTACTTGCTGGCACAGGTTGACGAGGTTCTCGTCGGACCAGGCCGGGCAGACGTCGCGATAGAGGCCGGGCTCGGCCCGCTCGCCGTACCAGCCGATGCCGAAACCGTCGCCGTTGGTCTCGGTCTTCGCCTCCGTCGCGTGGAGCGACTGGTGGACCAGGGAATGCGTCGGCGCGCAGACGAGGTCGGTCAGGAAGACGGGATCACCGGAATAGGCGAGAAAACGGCACATGCAGGCAGACACCTCCTGTGGATCTCGGGCGGGGGCCTCCCATCCGCCGGTGCGCGACCCCGCCTCGCGCGCCTGCCGTCTCAGCTTCGAAGCCCCGACTTTCGGGCGATCACGGTGAACGGATCGTTAACGTCACCGTCGTGCGTGCGCCCCGTGCATCGGATGTCATGCAAGAGGCGCACCGCAGAAGACCGGGTGCCCCCGGCGTGCGAACACCGGTCTGCACCGGCACCATGGCGAGATCAGGATGAGGCGGCTGCAGGAACCGCATAGCCGGATCGGCACTTGCGATTCTGACACGTCCGGACTCTTGCCCAACGCGGCGTGGCAGAGCAGCATCACCCGGCGAGAATCATGATCGAGGGTTGGCGAGACTTTCTTGCGCCCTTTCGAACGCCCGCACCATCCGCAAAGGAGACTTCATGGCCCAGCCCCTGCCGGACTGCCCGATCGCCCTCGTGGTGGAGGACGACGCCGCAATCCGCGACCTCGCCACGGCGGTCCTCGAGGAAACCGACCTCGACGTGATCGCCTGCGACAGTGCCGAGGCGGCCATCTCCGTGCTGGAACGGTCCGGCGGACACGTCGCCCTGCTGTTCGCCGACGTGCGCCTCGGTGGGGGCATGGACGGGATCGACCTCGCCACGGCGGTGGGCCGGCGCTGGCCGGACGTGCGGGTCGTGCTCACCTCGGGCGGCGACGCCAGGGGCGCCGGCCGCATCCCGAGCCGGGCCGTCTACATGCAGAAGCCCTGGCGCGCCCTCGACGTGCTGGTCCAGGCCGAGCACGCCACCGTGGCCGCCCGCGCGGCCTGATCGATCGATCAGCCACAACGAAAAAGCCCGGCCGCGATGCGGCCGGGCTTTTTCGCGGGCTTGGTTCGCTCCGGAGGAGCGAACCGCACAAATGACTTAGGCAGCGCCGCCGACGGGGGGCAGCACGGTCGGGGCGGTCGGAGCGAACGGCGAACCGCCCGGACGACGGGGCGCACCGGCGCCGAAACGGGGCTTGGGCTTCGGAGCGGCGATCAGGCCCTCGCGGATGGCGGTCTTGCGCGCCTGCTTGCGGGCGCGGCGGACGGCCTCGGCCTTCTCGCGCGCCTTGCGCACGGACGGCTTCTCGTAAGCCTTGCGCTGCTTCATCTCGCGGAAGATGCCCTCACGCTGCATCTTCTTCTTGAGGACGCGGAGAGCCTGATCGACGTTGTTGTCGCGAACGAGTACCTGCAACGGTCTAGATCCTCTGAGACATAGGTTTGTTGAACGGCGCCGATCCCGGGGCCAATCGCGGTCCTGGAAGGAGGATGAAACCGACAAATGTCCCGGACCCGGAATTCTCTCCCGGGCGGGACGTCGGTCGGACGGCCTCGAATCGGCGCAGAAACTGCACTTGGGTCAGGCTCATACACGAAGGCTCGGCGAGTTCCAACCGCCGCAATGCGATTCCGACGCCCGCGTGTCAGGCGTGCGACTGAATGAAGTTGCGCACCAGCGGGTAGGTCTGGCTCTCCCACTTCCGGCCCGAGAACACGCCGTAATGGCCCACGCCCGCCTGGAGGTGATGGCTCTTCATGTGCGGGGCGAGGCCCGTACACAGGTCGTGGGCCGCCATGGTCTGGCCGACGGCACAGATGTCGTCGCGCTCGCCCTCGACGGTCATCAGCGCCGTGCGCCGGATCGAGCGCATGTCGATGGGATTGCCACGATAGGTGAGCTCGTTCTTGGCGAGCGTGTAATCCTGGAACACGGTCTTGACCGTCTCGATGTAGAACTCCGCCGCCAGATCGAGGACAGCGAAATACTCGTCGTAGAAGGTCTCGATCTGCTGTGCCTTCTCGGTCTCGCCGTTGGCCAGATGCCAGAACAGGTCGGCGTGGCCCTGCATGTGGCGCTTCGCGTTCATGGAGACGAAGGCCGAGACCTGCATGAAGCCGGGATAGACCCGCCGGCCGGCGCCCTTGTGGCGCTGGGGCACCGTGGCGATGAGGTTCTTCTCGAACCACGCGATGGGCTTCGAGGTGGCGAGGTGGTTCACGGAGGTCGGGCTGACGCGGCAATCGACCGGACCGGCCATGAGGGTCATGCTGCGGGGAGCGGCCACGTCCTTCGACTGGGCCATGACGGCGGCGGCGGCGAGCGCCTGCACGGCCGGCTGGCACACGGCGACGAGGTGGGCGCCCTCCCCGATGGCGCCGAGGAACTGCACGAGGTGGTCGACGTAGTCGTCGAAGCCGAAGGCACCGGCCTCGAGGGGCACGTCGCGGGCGTTGTGCCAGTCGGTGATGTAGACGTCGTGGTCGGCCAGAAGCGTCCGCACAGTGCCTCGCAGGAGGGTGGCGAAGTGGCCCGACAGGGGCGCCACCACGAGCACCGGCGGCTGGGGCGTGTCGATGTCCTTGCGGAAGCGCAGGAGCGTGCCGAACGGCGTGGCGAACACCGCTTCCTCGGTCACCGCCACCTCGCGGTTGCCCACGGTGATGGAATCGATGCCGTAGGCGGGCCGGGTGAAGGTCAGGCCGGCGCGCATCATCATGCGCGCCCCCGCCGACCACCAGTTCATCGGCTCGCGGTATCCGGCGGCGGTCCAGGGCGAGACCGCGTCGTGGACGAGCCGGCCCCAGGCACGGGTCTGCTCGGCCAGATCCGTCTGGGCATCGAAGGCACGATACAGCATGAAGCCCGAACTCCTACGCGAACGACCGGATCGCGGAACGTCCGCAGGGGACGGACCAGGCAAAAGGCCCGCCACCGATGGGGCGCTAGGCTGGTCTACGTGAGTCGGCAACGCAACGGGCCCGGCGAGCGATCCCACGGGATTGTTGTACGTCTGCATCACTCGTCGTCCTCAGCTCCGAACAGACCCGGCCCGCGCGCCCGCGATCGGCCGAACACCGCATGGGCGCAGGATACCGCATCCCGGGTTGTGCGGGGGTTGCGCGTCCGAACCGCGCCGGGTGTCGCCCTACGACCCCGCTCAGGGTTATCCGCGTGCCCGGTCCCGAACGGGCTTGCCGTCCGCGCGGTTCGGCACGAGTCTTGGATCGCCACCAGCTTCGGTCCGTCCGCTTCGCGCACGGCCGACCAGAGACATCGGGGGACACCCATGCCAGCGGCGACACTCACCATTTCGAGTCGCAACTATTCGTCGTGGTCCCTCCGCGGCTGGCTCGTCTGCCGGATGGCGGGCCTCGACTTCGAGACGGAGCTGCTCTCGGGCAACGACGCGTCGACCCGGGCGGAACTGCTCCATCTCTCGCCGTCCTTCCTCGTCCCGCGCCTGTGCCACGGCGAGATCATCGTGTGGGATACGCTCGCCATCGCCCAATACCTCAACGAGATCCGGCCCGAGGCCGGGTTCCTGCCGAAGGACGCCGTGGCCCGCGCCCATTGCCGCTCCATCGCGGGCGAGATGCACGGCGGCTTCATCAACCTGCGCTCGGCCCTGCCGATGAATCTCAAGGCCCGCCACACCCACTTCAAGATCTTCAACGGCGCGCGCGGCGACATCGACCGCATCGTCACCATCGTGGACGAGTGCGTGTCGCGCTACGACGGTCCCTACCTGTTCGGCGACGTGCCGAGCCTCGCCGACGCGATGCTGGCCCCGGTCTGCACCCGGTTCGTGACCTACGACGTGCCGGTCTCGGACAGGACGGCGCGCTACCGCGACACCATCCTGGCCTGGCCGCTGATGCAGGAATGGACCGAGGCGGCGCTGGCCGAACCCGACGAGATCGAGGAACTCGACATGGAGTTCTGAGGGCACGGCCGGCCCGCCCCGGCACCCGTCTCGCCTACGCGAAAAAACTACTCCGCCGCGATCCGCTCGGGCACGGACCGGGCCGCCCCCGCCGCCGGGGGCAGTTCGAGGCGGGCGGTGAGGCCGCGCGGGCTCCGGTTCGTCAGGATCAGGCGCCCGTCATGGGCCTCCGCGATGGCGACCACGATGGAGAGGCCGAGGCCGAAGCCGCTCGCCGTGTCGAGGTTGCGCGCCCGGTCGCCGCGCACGAACGGCTGCAGCATCGCCTCGCGCTCGGAATCCGGGATGCCGGGGCCGTCGTCGCCGACCTCCACCGCCACGACGTGCTCGGTCTGGACGATGCGCAGGCGGGCGCCGCCACCGTACTTCACCGCATTGTCGACGAGGTTCGTCACGGCGCGCTGCAGTTCCTCGGGCCGGCCGCGCACGAGGACGTGCCGGGTGGCCGCGACCCGGACGTCGGCGCCGACATCCGCGAAGGCGTCGCTCACGGTCTGGACCAGGGAGGCGACGTCGACGAGGGTCACGGCGCGCTCTTCCCCGCTCTGGCCGTCGCGGACGAAGGACAGGGCCGCCTCGACGAGGCCGTTCATCTGGTCGAGGTCGCGCAGGGTCATGGTCCGGGCGTGGTCGTCCTCGATGAACTCGGCGCGCAGGCGCAGGCGGGTGATGGGCGTGCGCAGGTCGTGGCTGATGGCCGCCAGCATCTGGGTGCGGTCGTCGACGAGGCGGCGCACCCGGGCGCGCATCCGGTCGAGGGCCTGCGCCACGGCGATGACCTCCTGCGGCCCGCCCTCGGGCAGGGCGACCACGTTCATGCGGGTGCCGAACGCCTCCGCGGCCTGGGCGAGGCGGGCCAGCGGCCGGGTCAGGGCCCGGGCCGCCCACACGGTGACCAGCGACAGGACCACGGCCAGGAACAGGAAGGTCACGACGATGGCCCCCTGCCGGATCGGCGGCCGGTCGTCGTCGGGCACGAGGGCGGAGAAGCGCGCGCCCTCCGGCGTGACGATCCCGATCCGGATGCCCGGCGGCGTGTCGGCGGCGTCGAGGTCGGTGATGGCGAGGGACCGGGCGAACCCGTCGCGCACGCGCTGCACCACGGTGTGGGCGGCGAGGGCCTCGCTCGCCGTGCCGGCCGGCGCCGAGGTGGGCCAGGATGCGATCCGCAGGGTCGGCAGGGTCCGGGCGGCGGCGCGCAGGAGGGCGTCGCGCTCCGGGGGTGCCGTGGCGTCGAGGAGGCGCGCCAGGGTCGCGATCCGGGTGGCGGCGACGCCCGGATGGTCGTCGGGGCGCCACGGCTCGCGCAGGGTGAAGAAGGCGAGGGTCGCCACCGCATGGGTCACCACCATAGCGGCGACGATGAGCAGGGCGATCTGCCCGGCGACGCTGCCGGGCCACAGGGCGGCGAGGCGGAGTCTGGCGGACGCCCTCATGTGCGCGCGACCTCCGGCGTGAACAGGTAGCCGCCCGAGCGGATGGTGCGGATGATCTCGGGGCTGCGCGGATCGCGCTCGATCTTCTGGCGGATGCGGCTGACGAGGACGTCGATGCTGCGCTCGTACGGGCCGGCGGCGCGCCCCTGCGTCAGGTCGAGGAGCTGGTCGCGGGACAGGACCCGGCCCGGGCGCAGGCACAGGGCGTGGAGGAGGTCGAACTCCGCGCCCGTGACGGCGATGCGCGCGCCCTCGGGGCTGACGAGCTGGCGCAGGGAGACGTCCAGGGTCCAGTCGAGGAAGTGCAGGCGGCGCACGCCGCCCTCGTCCTCGCCCTCCCCGGCCGACCCCCGCCGCAGGATGGCGCGGATGCGGGCCAGGAGTTCGCGCGGGTTGAACGGCTTGCCGAGGTAGTCGTCGGCGCCGATCTCGAGGCCGATGATCCGGTCGATCTCCTCGGCCTTGGCGGTGAGCATCAGGATCGGCACGTTCGACGTGGTCCGCAGGCGGCGGCACAGGCTGAGGCCGTCCTCGCCGGGCAGCATCAGGTCGAGGACCACGAGATCGACGCGGGCGTCGTTGAGGGCTTGGTCCATGGCGGTCCCGTCGCCCGCCACGGTGACGCGGCACGCATTGGCCCGGAGATACCGCGCCACGAGGGCGCTGATCTCGCGGTCGTCCTCGACCACGAGGATGTGAGGGGTCGCGGGCTGGGTCATGACGCGGGTCGTAGGGTTCGACAGAAGGTAGGGACGCGGGACCGTCCGCCCCCCGGTTATGCAGCCTCGCGCGGGCGGGGCGAAGGGGGGTGCGCCGGCCGATTTGTAACCGGCGGTTTCGGACGCGGCGTCGGACGGGTTTGGCAATAACCGTCCGGCGGGAGTCGGAACGGATTGCCGGAACCCGCGCCGATTCTTATGTCGCTGGGACCGGCCGCCGGTTCCGTGCCCCTTATGGACGCGGAGGGCGGCCGATTCCCCCGGGAGACGACCGATGCAAAGCTCCGACCGGCCAGGCTCAGATCGCCCCGGCAGCAACCGCCTGTTCGACGATTTCGCCCGCCTGATGACCGACGCCGCCGGCGCCGCGCAGGGGGTGCGCCGCGAGGCCGAGACGGTGGTCAAGGCGCAGTTCGAACGCCTGATCCGCGACATGGACATCGCCTCGCGCGAGGAACTCGACGTCCTGCGCGACATGGTCGCCGCCCTGCGCAGCCAGAACGACGCCCTGGCCCACCGCGTGGCCGCCCTCGAGGCCAAGCTCGGGCCCGAACCGGCCGCGGGCGTCACGGAAGCGATCTGACGCGATACCCGAGACGAGCGCGGTCCAAGGTCTCTTTCCGGCGACCGCGCTTGTGCACAGGAAGGAACGGTGGACGGTCGCTTTCCTGTTCACCGGGTTTCCGGAGCGCTTTGAAACGCGAGTCCGGCGCGGTCTATAGTGAGCCATGACCTGATTCGCCGCTGCCCCGAACCACCCCGTCCCGACCTCGACTGAGGCCGAACGTATCGCCCGAGCGGATGAGCTTGGATGATGCCAATGGTTTGGCCGATGCGAAGGATGAGGGGATGCCGGGGCATCGGGCCGCTCTTCACAACACGCCGACGATCCGTGCCGGATCGCCAAACTGGACCGCCATGACCCAACTCCACATCGAAGATCACGACCGGCACGAGCACCCCCTCGACATCGTCGAGCGCCTCGCGTCGCTGCGCGACTGGATCTTCGACCGGGCCGAGACCGACGAGATGTCGGTGTCCGTCGCCGGGCGCTGGGCCGATTACCACGTCGCCTTCACCTGGATCGAGGACGTGGAGGCCCTGCACGTGGCCTGCGCCTTCGACCTCAAGGTGCCCGAGCGCCGCCGCACGGAGGTGCTCCGGCTGGTGTCGCTCATCAACGAGCAGCTCTGGGTCGGGCATTTCGACCTGTGGTCGACGGACAGCGTGGTGATGTTCCGCCACTCGCTCCTGCTGACGGGTGGGTCCACGCCGACGCAGAACCAGTGCACCATGATGCTGAAATCGGCCGTGGACGCCTGCGAGCGCTACTATCAGGCGTTCCAGTTCGTGATCTGGGCCGGCAAGTCGGCGCGCGAATCCCTCGACGCCGTGCTGTTCGAGACCGAAGGCGAGGCGTGAGCCGGCTTCCCGCCTCCCTCACCCTCGTCGGCGCCGGCAAGATGGGGGGCGCGATGCTCTCCGGCTGGCTCGCCGGCGGCCTCGATCCGGCCCGCACCACGATCCTCGACCCCCAGCCCTCGCCCGAGATCGAGGCCCTGTGCGCGGCCTGCGGCCTCGCCCTCAACCCGGCCGCTCCGCCCGCGTCCGACGCCCTGGTGCTGGCGATGAAGCCGCAGGGCCTCGACGCCGCCGCGCCGATGCTGGCGGGGCTCGCCGGTGCCGACACCCTCGTGGTGTCGATCCTCGCCGGCAAGACCATCGCGGATCTGCGCACCCGCCTGCCCCGGCCGCGGGCCATCGTCCGCGCCATGCCGAACCTTCCCGCCAGCATCGGCCGGGGCGCCACCGGCGCCGTGGCGAGCGCGGGGGTGGATGCCGCCCGGCGCGACCAGGCCGACGCGCTGCTGGCCAGCGTCGGCCTCGTGGAATGGCTCGACGACGAGGGCCTCATCGACGCGCTCACCGCCGTGTCCGGGTCCGGCCCGGCCTACGTGTTCCTCCTGGCCGAAGCGATGGCGCAGGCCGGCATCGCCGCCGGGCTTCCCGCCGCCATGGCGGCGCGGCTGGCCCGCGCCACGGTCTCGGGCTCGGGCGCCCTCCTCGACGCCACGGACCGCGACGCGGGACTCCTGCGCCGGGACGTGACCTCCCCCGGCGGCACCACGGCCGCGGCGCTCGCGGTGCTCATGCGCGACGGCGGCCTGCCCGACCTCCTGCGCGAGGCCGTGGCGGCGGGCCGGCACCGGGCGGGCGAATTGTCCGGGTAGGGTGGCCCTAACGACCTCGGCGGCTTCACCCTACATGGGTGGCGACACCGACGAGGATCGTACCCCAAGGACCGCCCCATGCCCTCTGCCAACAAGCCTTCCGCGAGCCCTTCGACCGGAACGGACGTCGCGGTGGCGACGCCGAAACCCTCGCCCCGCGAGGCCGCCGTCGAGGCGCTGATGCGGCTCGCCGCCGAGCAGCCCTGGAACGACATCGAGGTCGGCGACATCGCCCGGGAGGCCGGCCTGAGCCTCGCCGAATTCCGCGACCTGTTTCCGTCGAAGGGCGCGGTCCTGGGCGGCCTCGCCCGGATCATCGACCGCAAGGTGCTGGACGGCGACGCGACGGATCTCGCCGAGGAGCCGACCCGCGAGCGCCTGTTCGACGTGCTCATGCGCCGCCTCGACGCGATGACCCCCTACAAGGATGCCCTGCGGCGCATCTCCTATGCCCTGCGCGGCGATCCGCTCTCGCTCCTGGCCCTCAACGGGGTCGCCCTCAACTCCCACCGCTTCATGCTGGCGGCGGCCGGCATCAACACCGAGGGGCCCCTCGGGCGCCTCAAGCTCCAGGGCGTGGTCGTCGCCTTCGCCCGCACCGTCGAGGTCTGGCTCGACGACGAAGACCCGGCGCTGGCCCGCACCATGGCGAAGCTCGACAAGGAGATCCGCAACGGCGAGCGCTTCATGGAGCGCGCCGACGATGCCCGCCGCCTCACCGCACCGTTCCGGGCCCTCGGCCGTTCGCTCCTCGATCGCGGGTCGCGCCGGCGGAGCGACACCCGCAACGAGGACGAGGGCAATCCCCTCGGCGGAGACCCCGCCGCCGCCATCTGAAACGAGAAAGGGCCGCCCCATCGGGGCGGCCCTTCCGTCAGGCGATCGCGTGTGGATCAGCCGCCGATGCGGTCGGCGAGGACGGCCGAGTGGCCGTGCTGGTTGGCGATGTAGGGCAGTGCCTGGTTGGCGAACTCGCGACCCTGGGCGCTGTCGCCGTTGCGCGAATAGGCCTCGTAGAGACCCAGCGTCCGGGCATCCGAGCGGGCCTGCTGGCGGGCGTAGGTGCGGTCGAACTCGCGGGCGCTGCGGGCGTTCTTGAGGCTGTCGATGCGGGCCTGACCCTCGGGGCCGATGGCGACGCGGCGGCCGGGCTCGCCGGGGCTGTTGTCGACGAGGCCGACGCCGCCGAGGACGCCGCCGACGATCTTCTGGGCGATGGTGGCCGAGATGGTCACCGGGGCCAGCACCACGCCGACGGGGTTGTCGAGGCGGGTTTCGAACGGCTGGCTGTCGGAGACGACGGTGCCGCCGGCGGTGAGCGAGGTGCCCTCGGGCAGCAGGGCCTTGGTGGTGGCCTCACGCTCGACGAGAACGTTCTTGGCGTAGTTGCGCACGTTCGGGTTGCGCGAGCGCTCCAGGGCGATGCGGCTCGACTCGATGCTGACCGCATCCGACTTGAGGGCGGCGGAGCGGAAGGCCGAGGTATCGCGGGCCTCGACGGAGTTGCCGTCGTATTGCGGCGCCACGCGGAACGACAGGGGCTCCTGGGCCAACGCCGGGGTGGCGAGGGCGGCGACGGAGAGGCCGAGGGCGGCGAGAAGCTTGGTGTTGATCATGGCGGAAAATGTCCTCACGCGCCTTGATGGCGCTTGTGGTGATGGAACGTGTCGTCCGCCGGCAACGCTTTCTTAACGGGGGTGTTCCCGCTCAACGTGCATGGCTGTGCTGCAGCGCACCGTCGCGATTGGACCGGCGCGTTTTCTTTCGAGCAATTTCTGATCCCGCAACCAGCGTTGCCGGCGGCTTCGGTATCATCCCTGCGGTCGGGGCAGTTTCCTTGAATACCACCCGTCACGCGATCCCGGCCCCGAAGCGGCTTTTTCAGATCCTCAACAATATAGGTTTTTATTCTTGATTTTTGATCAGTATTTTGATAGGATGGAAATCTCAAAAAATCAGAGGAGATACTCTTGTGGATCGCATTAGACTTCTTCGTATCCGGACCGGTCTTAGCAGTGCCAAGCTAGATTTGGCGTTCCAAAAATTCATCCTCGCTCTCAAATTCGACCAAAACCAGCCACGTGTGCCAGCTGGGCAAGCCAATGGGGGCCAATGGGGGCCAATGGTCGAGCGAAACATCTAATGAGAGCGATCTCGATCTAGTCCCTAGACTTAAGCCATTGAGAGCTGATTATATAACAGATGAGTACTGCAGAGAAATATACAGACGTGATTTATTTCAATGTAAGATAGTAAAAATCAGTGGCTGCTACGCACAGGCGATGGTCCGACTTGTGGCATGTGAAAATGGGCACCCCATTACTCCACTAAACTATTAGGACAAGCCAATGATCATCGCGTCTAGAATGTTAAAATTTCAAAACAAAGGATCTGAACTCGATGTAAAAATCGACATCCATATGCCCGAACCCAATGAATCAGATTGGATTTGCCGTTACGACATCCAATGGCCCGACTCAACCCAGTCGAATTTTGCAAAAGGCTCTGACTCGATTCAAGCACTTCACTTGGGCTTGCAGCGAATATGCCTGGACTTATATATGAGTGAATACCATGCAACCGGCAATCTGTTTTGGTCTGCGCCCGGAGGCGGCTATGGATTCCCCATCACGCGGAACGGTCGCAGCTTCCTGATCGGCGACGACAAGACCTTCGAAGGCTGACTACAATATCTGGTTGGCCTGTCCTTCAGGCGCCGCTCAATGCGCCTCCTCCCAGTTCAACGCCGCCCGCGCCTCCACCACCAGCGGCACCCGCAGCGTCAAAGCCGGCGCCGGCGCCTCGACCATGATCCGCGAAATCACCGGCAGGGCCTTCGCGACTTCGTCCTCCGGCGCCTCGAACACGAGCTCGTCGTGCACCTGCAGCAGCATGCGCACGTTGAGCTTTTCCGCCTTCAGGGCGTCCTCCATGCGGATCATCGCCCGGCGGATGATGTCGGCGGCCGAGCCCTGGATCGGGGCGTTGATGGCCTGGCGCTCGACGCTCGCCCGCTCGTTGGGGTTGTTGGAGCGGATCTGGGGGTAGTGGCACACCCGGCCGAACAGGGTGGTGACGTAGCCGAGGTCGCGGCACAGGCGCTTGGTGTCGTCGATATAGGCGCGGATGCCGGGAAAGCGCTCGAAATACTGCTTGATGAAGGCGCCCGCCTCCTCGCGGCCGATGCCGAGGCGGTCGGCCAGCCCGAAGGCCGAGATGCCGTAGATGATGCCGAAGTTGATGGTCTTGGCGCGGCGCCGCAGGTCCGGTGTCATCTCCGCCAGGGGCACGCCGAACATGGCGCTGGCGGTGGCCGCGTGGATGTCGACGCCGTCCGCAAAGGCCTGGCGCAGCTGCGGGATGTCGGCGATGTGGGCGAGCAGCCGGAGTTCGATCTGGCTGTAATCCGCCGAGATCAGGCGGTTGCCCTCCGCCGCCACGAAGGCGCGGCGGATGCGCCGGCCCTCCTCCGTGCGGATCGGGATGTTCTGCAGGTTCGGGTCCGACGACGACAGCCGGCCCGTGGTGGTGGCGGCCAGCGAAAACGAGGTGTGGACCCGGTCGGTCTCGCGGTCGGCGTGCTGCTGCAGCGAATCCGTATAGGTGGATTTGAGCTTGGCGAGCTGGCGCCACTCCAGGATCTTCTTCGGCAGTTCGTGGCCGGCCTGGGCCAGTTCCTCCAACAGGGTCGCGGGCGTCGCCCACTGGCCGGACGGCGTCTTCTTGGCGCCGGGCAGGCCCATCTTGCCGAACAGGATGTCGCCGATCTGTTTTGGCGACGACACCTGGAATTTTTCTCCGGCATCCTCCTGAATTTCCTCTTCGAGACGCACGAGGATCTGCGAAAAGTCGCCAGACAGGCGGCTGAGCATGTTGCGGTCGACGCGGATGCCCTGCGCTTCCATGCGGGCGACCACCGCCACCAGGGGGCGCTCCAGGGTCTCGTAGACGGTGACGCGCTTCTCGGCGACGAGGCGCGGCTTCATCATCCGCCACAGGCGCAGGGTGACGTCGGCGTCCTCGGCCGCGTAGGCCGTGGCCCGGTCCAGGGGCACCCGGTCGAAGGTGGTCTTGGCCTTGCCCGTCCCGGCCACGTCCGCGAAGGTGATGGGCTGGTGGCCGAGGTGGCGGCGGGCGAGTTCGTCCATGCCGTGCCCGCCCTTGCCGGCATCGAGCACGTAGGAGATCAGCATAGTGTCGTCGAACGGCGCCACGTCGATGCCGTAGCGGGTGAGCACGGCGAGGTCGTATTTCAGGTTCTGGCCGACCTTGAGCACGCCCGGATTCTCGAGGAGCGGCTTCAGGCGGGCGATCACCACCTTGAGGTCGATCTGGCCGGCGGCCGGCTGGAACACGTCCGACGCCGCCTTGGCGTCGCCGAACAGGTCGCCCTCGGTCGCCTGCACGGGGTCGAGGTGGCGCAGGGGGATGTAGGCCGCGCGCCCCGGCGCGACGCAGAGCGAGATGCCGACGAGGTTGGAATTGATGGCGTCGAGGGCGTCGGTCTCCGTATCGACCGCGACCACGCCCGCCTCCTCGGCCTCGGCGATCCAGGCGTCGAGCTGCTCGACGAGGCCGATGGTCTCGTAGGCCGCCGTATCGAACGGCTTGACGGACTCGGCGGCGCGGGCCGCCACGAGGTCGGCGGGCGTCGCCTCGGACGACCGGCGCGCTTTCGGCGCGGCGTCGGGCAAGCCGAACTCGGCGAAGGGATCGACCTCGGGCCCGTCCCCGGGCGGCAGCGGCACGGGATCGCCGAGGGCCTGGGCCGCGAACGGCGCGTCCTCGGCCTCGGCACGCTGGGGCAGCAGGGCTGGATCGGGCTGCACCGCCTCGGGGTCGACGTGCAGCATCGCGGCGATGCGCCGCGTCAGGGTGTTGAACTCCATGGCCTTGAGGAAGCCGACGAGCTTTTGCGGATCGGGCTTCGGCAGGCGCAGATCGTCGAGGGGCACGGGCACCGGCACGTTCTCTTCCAGCGCCACGAGCCTTCGCGAGAGCCGGGCCTGATCGATGCTGGCGAGCAGGGTCTCGCGGCGCTTGGGCTGCTTGATCTCGCCGGCCCGGTCCAGGAGGGCGTCGAGGCTGCCGTATTCCTTGATCAGCGCCGCCGCCGTCTTCAGGCCGATGCCGGGGACGCCCGGCACGTTGTCGGAGGTGTCGCCGATGAGGGCGAGGGCGTCGCCGATCTGCTCGGGGGTCAGACCCTCCCACTTGGCGATGATGGCGTCGCGGTCAAGGTTGCGCTCGGGCCGGTGGCCGGCCTTGCCCTTGGTGCCGGATTCGAAGTCGTAGAACCGCACCAGGGGGCCGACGAGCTGCATCAGGTCCTTGTCGGACGAGACGATGATGACCCCGGCGCCCCGCGCCTCGGCCTGGCGCGAATAGGTGGCGATGAGGTCGTCGGCCTCGTAGCGGATCAGTTCGATGGGCTGGAGGCCGAAGGCGCGCACGGCATCGCGCATGAGCGGCATCTGGCGCTTGAGGTCGTCGGGCGCGTCCGGCCGGTGGCCCTTGTAGTCGGGGTAGAGCTCCTTGCGGAACGAGCCCTCGGACTTGTCGAACACGATGGCCAGATGCGTCGGCATCACGCCCGCCGCCCCCTCCTGCACGAACTGGGCGATCTTGGTGCAGAACAGCCGCACGGCCCCCGTGGGCAGGCCGTCCGAGGGGCGGGTGTTGTACTTCTGGTCCTGGTTGATCGACTGGAAATACGCGCGGAAGATGAACGACGAACCATCGACGAGGATGATCTGATCGCCGGGGCCGACGGGAGCGGAAGCGGGCATCGTCATCGCGCGGCAGGGTCTCGCAAAGGGGGGCTCGGGGCGGCCGCGCTCACGGGGCCTGCGGTCGGCTCAGTTCAACGCGGCAGACCGCGGTGATCGGGTTCAACTGGTCGTGGACGGTCTTCCAGACGATGTCCAGGGACACCCGATGATAGGCATGCCGATAGAGGTTTCCGGCATCCGCCATGTCGCGCCAGGGGATGCCGGGATGACGCGCCTTGGTCTCGGCCGTAAGCCGCCGGCTCGCCTCCGAGATGATCTCGAGGCAGCGAACCACGGCATACTGCGTCAGCAGATCGGCTTCGAAGGCCGCGAAGGTCATGGCGGCGGTGAAGCGCAGGGCCGCCTCGGCGTTGGTGACGATGTCCTCACACGCGTCGTATTCGCGGTCAGAAGACAGGGATGGCATCGCGCTCGATCCGTGTCCTGACCCGGTCCTTCAGGGTCTTGCGATTGGCGACATCGACCGACACGGGAAACAGGTCCGCGATGAAGTGGCAGAGGCCGACATAGGCGTAGACATCGAGCTTCAGGGCCTCGTCGAGGTCGATCACGATGTCGACGTCGCTGTCCGCATGCGCCTCGCCCCGCGCCGTCGAACCGAACAAGGCGGCATGCCGGATACCACGCGCCCGCAACGCACCCTCGTGGGCGCGCAAAATCTCGATGGCGGCCTCGCGTTCCATGGGCGGACCGTATCAGAACGCCCACGGTCGCTGAAGGCCCTCAGCCCGCCGCCCCCACCGTGTCGGCCATCCGGGCGTCGCGGGTGCCCAACGGCTGTTCGGGGCCGCGGGTGGTGTCGACCTCGGTCTGGTGCTCCATCTCGGCGTTGATCTCGGCGCCGACCAGCACGATGGTGGTGGAGATCCAGATCCAGGTCATGAAGCCGATGGCGGCGCCGAGGGACCCGTAGGTCTCGTTGTACTTGCCGAAATTGGCGACGTACCACGAGAACCCAAGCGAGGTCGCGAGCCAGGCGATGCCCGCGATGGCGCTGCCCCAGGTCACCCAGCGCCAGCGCGGCGCGTCGCGGCTCGGGCCGTAGCGGTACAGCAGGGCGAGGCCGCCCAGCACCGCGAGGAGCAGCACCGGCCAGCGCAGGAGGGCGATGTACCAGGCCTCGGTGCTCAGGCCGACGATGCCGATCACCGCCGGGACGACGACGATTCCCACCAGAGCCAGGACCACGAACAGCAGGGCGCCGGCGGTGAAGGCGAGCGAGCGCAGGTTGAGCCAGACGAAGTTGCGGGTCTCACGTTCCTCGTAGACGACGTTGAGGGCGGCAAACACCGCCTTCATGCCGCCGTTGGCGCTCCACAGCGACAGGGCGATGCCGGTGAAGAAGGTGAGGCCGAGGGTGGTGTCGCCCTTCTCGGCGATGCGCTTGACCTGATCGCCGACGATCTCGAGGGCGCCCGACGGCATGATGCCCTGGAGATTCTGGAGATGGTCGTTGATGGTGGCGACATCGGCGAACAGGCCGTAGCAGGAGACCAGGGCCGCCACCGCCGGGAAGATCGCGAGCAGCACGTAGAAGGTCACGCCCGCCGCCACCGACACGATGGCGTTCTCGGAGATGTCGTGGAACACCCGCAGGCCGATATCCTTCCAGCCCTTGGCGGGGATCTCGGAGGGTTTCGCCGCCTGCCGGCCGCGCTCCGGCTCGGCTCGGGCGACCGCCCTGGCGTCGCCGCCCGCGTGGGAGGGCGACGGCTCGCGGGTCGGGTCGCCCGGCAGGGCCGAACCGCTTGCGCGTGACGTCGCCGCCCCCTGTGTCGGCCCCTGCGAAGCGCCCCGGCGCGGCAGCACCACGAGGCCGACGAGGGCCGTCGCCAGGGCCAGGGTCCAGACCATCGTCGGGCCGGTCGACGCCGCATCGAGGGAGCTTTGGACGTCGTCGCGCTCGGCCATGCCAGTGTCCTTCCGGGCACCGACCAGACGTCGGCACGTTCCCCCTCGACAACAGCGTCGAAGTCACGGAAGTTTCACGCGAACGTGAATTCAAGATGCAGTTTCATGGCCTGCACGCCCAAGGTCCCTCCGAGGGTTCCGCCGGAGTGCCCGGCGGCACGGATTTCCCCACGCCGTGCCCGTAGGAGCCTGGAACAGCGCTTGCCCCTGGGGGCAACACGCGCCAAGGGGCAATAACACCCGGCGCATCAGCAGGCGCAGCAGAATGCCAGGGATGCGACCGGCAGCCCGATCCCATCGACAGGAGAGCCCTCCCCCGTGCCGCACGCGACCGAGCTGATCGCCATCATCGCCCTAGGCCTCGTGCTCGCCTTCATCTGCGGGATGGCGGCGCAGCGCCTGCGCCTGCCGCCCCTCGTCGGCTACCTCATGGCGGGCGTCCTCGTCGGCCCCTACACGCCGGGCTTCGTCGGCAACGGCCAGCTCGCCGGCCAGCTCGCCGAAATCGGCGTGATCCTGCTGATGTTCGGCGTCGGCCTGCACTTCTCCATCAAGGACCTGATGGCGGTGCGCACCATCGCCCTGCCGGGGGCCATCGTGCAGATCGCGGCGGCCACCGCCATGGGCGGCGGCCTCGCCTGGGCCTGGGGCTGGGGCGTCGGCGCCGGCCTCGTCTTCGGCCTCGCCCTGTCGGTGGCGAGCACCGTGGTGCTGCTGCGCGCCCTGGAGGAACGGCGGCTGCTCGACAGCGACAAGGGCCGCATCGCCGTGGGCTGGCTCATCGTCGAGGACCTCGCCATGGTGCTGGCCCTGGTGCTGCTGCCGGCCCTGGCTCCCTCGCTCGGCGGCGTCGGGGACGGTGTGGCGCACCATGCCGGTGACGGCAACATCTGGCTCACCCTCGTGCTGACCCTCGCCAAGGTCGCGGTCTTCGCCGTGGTGATGCTGGTCGGCGGGCGCCGCGTCGTGCCCTGGCTCCTCGATCAGGCGGCCCGCACGGGTTCGCGCGAGCTGTTCACCCTCGCGGTCCTGGCGCTGGCGCTCGGCATCGCCTTCGGCTCGGCGGAGCTGTTCGGCGTCTCGTTCGCGTTGGGCGCCTTCTTCGCCGGCATGGTGCTCGCCGAATCCGACCTCAGCCACCAGGCGGCGGCCGATTCCCTGCCCCTGCAGGACGCGTTCGCGGTCCTGTTCTTCGTCTCCGTGGGCATGCTGTTCGATCCCGGCATCCTCATCCGCGAGCCGCTCTCGGTGCTGGCCGTGCTGGGCGTGATCCTCATCGGCAAGTCGGTGGCGGCGGTGGCCATCGTGCTGGCGTTCCGGCATCCCCTCGGGACGGCGCTCACCATCGCGGCGAGTCTGGCCCAGATCGGCGAGTTCTCGTTCATCCTCGTCAGCCTCGGCCTGTCGCTGAAGCTGCTGCCGACGGAGGGGCGCGACCTGATCCTCGGCGGCGCGATCCTGTCCATCACCCTCAACCCGCTGTTCTTCGCCCTGACGGACTGGATCGGGCGGTCGGTGGCCGCCCGCCCGACCCTCGCCGCCCGCTTCGAACGGCGGGGCGTGGACGCCCTCGCCGCCAAGATGGAGGCAATCCCGAAGCGCGGCCACGCCATCGTCGTCGGCTACGGCCGCGTCGGCAGCACCATCGGCAAGGCCTTCGCCGCCTGGGACCTGCCCTACATCGTCATCGACCGCGACCGGCGCCGGGTGCTGGACCTGCGCAAGGACGGCATCGAGGCGGTGTTCGGCGACGCCACGGCACCCGGCATCCTGCACGCCGCCGATATCGAGGCGGCGCGAATCATCGTCATCGCGACGCCCGAACCGCACACGGCCCGACGCCTCGTCGAGCTCGCCCGCGAGATGAGCCCGGGGATCGACACCCTGGTGCGGACCCACAGCGACACGGAGCGGCGCTACTTCGAGGAGCAGGGCGTCGGCCTCGTCCTCATGGCCGAGCGCGAGCTCGCCTTCGGCATGACCCTCTACGCCCTGCGCAGCCTCGGCCTGAAGGAGGGCGACGCCCGCATCTTCGTGGACAGCACCCGCGTGGAGAGCCGCTCGGCCCCCGCCGAAGCCGCCATCGACCACGGCGTCCCGGAACTCCGCCCGCACAAGGAGGATGCGGCCGAGGGGTGAGCGGGCGCTCCTGCCCTGCGCCGCGCGGGCGGAGCCCGCGCGAACCCATCGACGTCGCCCTCGCCGGCGTCGACGACGAGCCCTGGACCGGCCCCGTCGCTCCGGGCCTCACGGTCATCGTGCAGCCCGTCGCCGAGATCGGTACCCGGGCCCCATGCTCCTGTTCGAACGGATCGCGGCGCCCCGCAGACCTGCCGCCTCGTCCGCCTGCGCCCACGAACTTTCATGCTGAGCGTGCCCGGGCGACGATCGCACCCCGGCGGCGGCGATCTTTGGAAGCACATCCTCGATCCGAATGACTAGGATCGCCGTATCGAAAAGGCCGGTGCCGGTTCGGTCGTGAGGGTCCCGTATCGTGACGATGTTCATTCCCGCTTCCACGAGATCACCCGTCCCATGCCCGGGCCCGGCCGGTGCGGCCTCGGATTCGGAGAACTCGACAGGGAGGCCCGTCGGCCATGGGAAGCGACTATCCTGATCGCGAGGCGCGGGCGCGGCTCCTCGATTTCGGACGCCTCGAGCGAACCGGCGCGTCCCATCGGTCCGAGGGCGCGGGACCGCGGCGCCGCCGGGCCTATGCGCGAGCCGGATACTTCGCCGCCATTGAGGATGGGCTGATGCCCGACGAGATCCGGCAGATCCTGGCCGGGCGCACTCTGGTGGACGCCTTTCCGGTCTGGAACGGCGAGAGCCTCGCCGCCTACGCCGAACGGGCGGTGGCCGAAATGATGGTTGCCTACCTCGGCGAGGGCGGCGCACACTCGGCCCTCCTTCGGGATGGACCGGCCTGAGGGCGCCGCCTCGCATCCGCAACGACAACACGGCTGACGCCCCGAATGACGCCCCACGACGATATCCTGTCCGCCATCGGCGGCACGCCGCTCGTCCGGCTGGCGCGCGCCTCGGACGAGACCGGCTGCACCATCCTGGGCAAGGCCGAGTTCCTGAATCCCGGCCTGTCGGTGAAGGACCGCGCCGCCCTGTCCATCGTGCGGGACGCGGAGGCGCGCGGCCTGATCCGGCCCGGCGGCACCATCGTCGAGGGCACCGCCGGCAACACCGGCATCGGCCTCGCCCTCGTCGCCGCCGTGCGCGGCTACCGCACGGTCATCGTCATCCCGGAGACCCAGTCGGCCGAGAAGAAGCAGACCCTGCGGCTGGCCGGCGCCCGCCTCGTCGAGGTGCCGGCGGTGCCGTTTTCCAATCCGAACAACTACGTCCACGCCGCGCACCGCCTCGCCGCGGCGCTCAGTGCCACGGAGCCGGCGGGCGCCTTCTTCGCCGACCAGTTCGACAACGTCGCCAACCGGCGGGCCCATGTGGAGACCACCGGCCCGGAGATCTTCGCCGGCACGGGAGGCGCCGTCGACGGATTCGTCTGCGCGGCGGGCACCGGGGGGACGCTGGCCGGGACGGCGGAAGCCCTGCGCGCCCTGAAGCCCGGCGTGCGCATCGCCCTGGCCGATCCCGACGGCTCGGCGCTCCACGCCTACTACACGGATGGGGCGCTCAAGGCCGAGGGCTCGTCGATCACCGAAGGCATCGGCCAGGGCCGGGTGACGCGCAACCTCGAAGGCTTCCGGCCCGACCATTCCTATCGCATTCCCGACGCCGAGGCCCTCGACCACGTCTTCGGCCTCATGCGCGACGAGGGCGTCAGCCTCGGCGGCTCGTCGGGGATCAACGTCGCGGGAGCGGTACGGCTCGCGCGCGAACTGGGGCCGGGCCACACCATCGTGACGATCCTGTGCGACGGGGCCGCCCGCTACGCCTCGAAGCTGTTCAACATCGCGTTCCTGCGCGAGCGCGGCCTGCCGGTCCCAGGCTGGCTCGAAGCGACGCCGGACGCGCTTCCCGAGTGGCGGGCCTGATCGCCGTGGAACCGCGGCCCGAAGCGGCCTATCTCGGCCGGGCGCGACATCCCGTCGAATTCGAGGGCATCAGGTATGGACACACCGACAGGCCACGGCCGCTACGGCTACAGCGCCCTGCCCGATCGGCCGGTCTACGATTGGCCCGGGGGCAAGCGCCTGGCCGTCTACGTCGCCCTCAACCTCGAGACCTTCGACTTCGGATCGGGACTCGGGGCCGAGCTCGCCCCCGGCGGGCCGCAGCCGGACGTGCTCAACTACGCCTGGCGCGACTGGGGCAACCGCGTCGGCGCGTGGCGGATGAAGGCCCTGTTCGACGCGCTCGCCCTGCCGGCGAGCGTGCTGGTCAACAGCCGGCTCTACGACGATTGCCCCGGCCTCATCGAGGCGTTCCGGGCGCGCGGCGACGAGATCGTCGGCCACGGCCGCACCAATGCCGAGCGCCAGGGCACCCTGGACGAGGCGGCCGAGCGGGCCCTCATCGCGGAGGCCACGCGGACCCTGACCCGGCACGAGGGCAGGCCGCCCGCCGGCTGGCTCGGCCCGTGGATCTCGCAGTCGCCGGTCACGCCCGATCTCCTGGCCGAGGCCGGCTACCGCTACCTCCTCGACTGGGCGCACGACGACCAGCCGGTCTGGTTCGTGACGCGCGGGGGCGGGCGCATCCTCTCGGTGCCGTATCCGCAGGAACTGAACGACATCCCGGCCATCGTCGCCCGCAAGGACACCGGGCGCCAGTTCGCCGAAGCCATCGTCGACGGTTTCGACGCGATGCTGGAGCAGTCCCGGACCGCGCCCCTGGTCATGGGCATCGCGCTCCATCCCTACATCGTCGGCCAGCCCCATCGTCTCAAGCCCCTGCGCACGGCCCTGGAGTACATCGCCCGGCACCGGGACGACATCTGGCTCACCACCGCCGGGGCCATCGCCGATCACGTCGCTTCCCTGTCCGCGGCCTGAGGCCGGAAGGCGCCGGTCGGGGGATCGGCCGGCCTCGGCCGGCGCATCTTTCCGACCGCCTTTTTCACGTGAAATGGTTAGCGAGGCCTTCGCGCACCGGGCGGCCGCCGGCTCTTCGGCATCGGTCGCCTCGCGCGACCGGGTGCCGACAGGGGCCGGTCGCGGCCCGGCAGGCGCCCTGCACCATGTCGGAATTGGATGCGCGACCTAGATGGAGGGCACGCCACTCTCCGCAGGAGCCCCTGCCCGATGCACCCATCCCGACGCGCGATCCTCGCCGGCACCGGCCTTCTCCCCCTGGCGCCGCTCTTCGGCCCCGCTATCCGGCCCGCGCGGGCGGAGCCCGCCGGCCTGATCCGCCGGCCCATCCCGTCCTCCGGCGAGATGCTGCCCGTCCTCGGCATTGGCACCTCGCGCCGCTACGAGGTCGAGCCGACCGCGGAGAAGGTCGCCCCCCTGCGCGAGGCGGTGCGGCGCTTCGTGGCGCTCGGCGGCTCGGTGATCGACACGGCGCCGAGCTACGGCACGGCCGAGGACGTGCTCGGCGTCATCCTCCCGCAGGACGGCCTGCGCGAAAAGGTGTTCCTGTGCAGCAAGGTCGGCACGCCCGGCCGCGAAGCCGGCCTCGCCGAGATCGAACGCTCGTTCAAGCGCCTGAACACACCGGTGATCGACCTCGTCGCCGTCCACAACCTCATCGACCCGGCCTCGAACCTCGCGACCCTCCGGGACCTGAAGGCGCAAAAGCGTATCCGCTACGTCGGCGTCACCGTGTGGCGCGACAATCAGTTCGCCGACCTCGAAGCCGTGATGAAGCGCGAGACCCTCGATGTCATTCAGGTGAACTACGCCCTCGACGATCGACTGGCCGCCCAGCGCATCCTACCGCTCGCCGCCGAGCGCGGTGTGGCCGTGATGGTCAACGTGCCGTTCGGGCGAGACCGCCTGCTCAAGGCCGTCCAGGGCCGCGACCTGCCGCCCTGGACCGCCGAGTTCGGCTGCGCGAGCTGGCCGCAATTCTTCCTCAAATACGTCCTCGCCCACGAGGCCGTGACCTGCCCGATCCCCGGCATGGCCAAGGCGGCCTATGTCGAGGACAACCTCGGTGCCGCGCGCGGCCGGATGCCCGACGCCGCCCAGCGTGCCCGAATGGAGGCCTATGTCGATGCGCTCTGAGATCATGTCCCGCCGGGCGGCCCTCGCCCTCGCCGCGTCCCTCGCCCTGAGCGGGCCCGCCTGGGCCCAGACCGCTCCGCCGCCGGCCCGCATCGGGATCGTCGGCGCCGGCAACATCGGCGGCACCCTCGGCGGCCTGTGGGCGAAGGCCGGCCACGAGGTCATGGTGTCCTCGCGCCACCCCGAGGAGCTGAAGGGCCTCGT
This sequence comes from Methylobacterium sp. Leaf99, assembly GCF_001422375.1. GTDB lineage: Bacteria > Pseudomonadota > Alphaproteobacteria > Rhizobiales > Beijerinckiaceae > Methylobacterium. Next base: position 1,211,226 of record NZ_LMMU01000001.1, read on the forward strand.
CGAGAGCCTCGGCCCCAAGGCCCGCGCCGGCACCCCGGCCGAGGCCATCGCCTTCGGCGACGTCGTTCTGATCGCCGTGCCCTACAAGGCCTATCCGCAACTGAGCGCCGACCATGGCGCCGCCCTCCAGGGCAAGACCGTGATCGACGCCGGGAACGCCACCGAGGCCCGCGACGGCGCGGTCTACGCCGAGGTGAAGGAGAGCGGCATCGCGGCGGTCTCGGCCAAGTACCTGCGCGGTGCCCGGATCGTGCGCGCCTTCAACGCGGCGAACTACAAGGTGTTCGCCAAGAACAGCAATCGCGACGGCGCCCGCATGGCGATCCCCATGGCGGGGGACGACGCCGAGGCCCTGGCCACGGTCTCCAAGCTCGTCACGGATGCGGGCTTCGATCCGGTGATCGTCGGACCCCTCGCGAAAGCGGACGGCTTCGCCATGGGCTCGCCGGGCTTCGGCCACGACCTCACCGCCCCGGAATTGAGCACGCGCCTCGGGGTCACGCGTTGAGCAGCCCCGGCGGGGTCGTTCCCGTCCCCGTCTATGGCGGGGTTCGGGCGACCCACTGGCTCGGGCGCCTCGTCGATGTCCGGCCCGGCGAGGTTCCGGCGCTGGCGTGGTCCTGGGCCTACATCTTCTCGATCCTGGCCGCCTACTACGTCCTGCGCCCGATCCGGGACCAGATGGGCATCGCCGGCGGCCTCGAGAACCTGCCCTGGCTGTTCACCGGTACGCTTGTGGGCATGCTCGCCCTCAACGTGCCCTTCGCCTGGTTGGTGAAGACCCTGCCGCGCGCCCGGTTCGTGCCCCTGACCTACCGGTTCTTCGCCGCCAACATCCTCCTGTTCGCCGCCGCCCTCTACCTCGCCGGTCCCGAGGGCGATGTCTGGATCGGGCGGGCGTTCTTCATCTGGCTGTCGATCTTCAACCTGTTCGTGGTCTCGGTGTTCTGGGCCACCATCGTCGACGTGTTCTCCACGGAGCAGGGCAAGCGCCTGTTCGGATTCATCGCCGCCGGAGCGACGCTCGGCGCCATCGCGGGCTCGGCCACCACGGCGATCCTCGCCCGCGACGTGCCGACCTGGGTGCTCCTCGTAGGTGCGGCCGTGCTGCTGGAGGTGGCGGTGTTCAGCATGCGCGGCCTCGCCCGCCTGTCGGACCGCCTGCACCAGCGCCCCGTGGCCGGGGACGCGGGCCCGGCCGATGCCATCGGCGGCAGTGCCTTCGCGGGCATCACCCGGACGTTCCGCTCGCCCTATCTCCTCAACATCGGCCTGTTCCTGCTGCTGTTCTCCGTGACCTCGACGTTCCTGTATTTCGAGCAGGCCGGCATCGCCAAGAAGAGCTTCCCCGATCGCGGTGCGCAGACGGCGTTCTTCGCCACCGTCGATCTCCTGGTCAACGGGCTGACGCTGGGCGTGCAGTTCTTCCTCACGGGACGGATCGTCCGGCGCATCGGCGTCGGCCCGAGCCTCGCCCTCCTGCCGGCGGCCAGCATCCTCGGGTTCGCGGCCCTGGCCGTGTCGCCGACCATCACCGCAATCGTGGTGTTCCAGGTGTTGCGCCGGGCCGGCAACTTCGCCATCGCCCGGCCGATCCGCGAGGTCCTGTTCACCGTCGTGCCGCGCGAGGATCGCTACAAGGCCAAGAACTTCCTCGACACCGTGGTCTATCGCACCGGCGACCAGATCGGCGCTTGGTCGTTCGCCGGGATCGCGGCCCTCGGACTCGGCTCGACGGCCGTCGCCGTGACGGCGGTACCGCTCTCCATCGCATGGCTCGTCAATAGCCTCTGGCTCGGCCGCCGCCAGGAGGCGCGGCAACGGGAGAGCGAGGCGCAAGCCGAGGCATCGAGCCCGTAGCGGAACGGCCCGCTGCTCCCGAAGGAATACAAGGCTCCACGGTCGGATCGGTCGCGGTGCGACCGGACCTCCGATGAGACGCGGGCCGCGGGCTACGTCTCGTTCACGGAGGGGGCCGAGAGCTTCGCCAGGAACGGCAGGGCCGATTCCTCCGCCGCACGCTCGATGGCGCGATAGTGGGCCACAACGTCGGCGCCGAACGGCGAGAGGCGCGCGCCGCCCCCGGACTTGCCGCCGATCTGTGCATCGACGACGGGCCTGCCGAAGCCCTTATTCATCGCTTCGACCAGCATCCACGCGCGGCGATACGACATGCCGAGCGCCCGGCCCGCCGCCGAGATCGAACCATGCTCCGCGATCATCTCGAGCAGGTGCACCTTCCCGGGGCCGACCCGATGGTCGGGACCGAGATCGATGCGGATACTCAAGCGTGCCATCGACTCTCCTCGTGCGTCGGCGCACCGCTGTCCGGTGGCGCCCTCGCGCTTTCATCATGTCGCGATGCCGGGATGGGGTTGCGACCGGCCCGTCGCTTTATGGTCCGGACCATACGCCGTCGGGAATCGCCGGCCTGAGATCTCCATGACCGAACACGCCCGACCCCTGCGGCCCCAGCGGTACCGTGGAGGGACGCGGTGCTGGCCCGGATGACGTGAGTTGCGCGGGAGGACACGGTCCTGCCGGTTCAGGGGGCGACAAGCATATCTTCAGGATTCGGACCTACCCTCGGGCCATGGTCCGAGGCCGGGTCGGTGTGCGTTCTCCCGGCGATGTCACTCACGGGCTCGACCGTCGCCATGCTCGAACACGATGGTCACGGCGTCGCCCAGTGGCCCTTCGGGCCCCGCGCCCCGGACGCGCCGCGCCCGGCGACGCTGCCCGACGGCCGCCCCTGGCCGAGCATCCACGTCCTCACCGCGGCGGGGCCCGACGCCCCCGGCCTTGCGGCCACGGACGCCTCGGTGGCGGCGCAGGATTATGCGCCCCTGCATCACCACCATGTCCCGCCGGGACCGGACGCGCCGGCCTCCGTCGAGGCTCTGCTGTCCGATCCGTCCGTCGATTACCTCCTGGTACTGCGGGCCGGCGACCTCCTGGCGCCGGGCGCCCTGACCGCCCTCGGCCTGGAAGCGGTCCTGGACGGCGGCCCCTCCGCGGGCCCGGACGTGGTCGCCGGCCTGCGCGTCGTGTTCGACCGAGGGGTGCTCGGCGGGGTGCTCGGCCTCGACGCCATCGCGCAGGCCCCCGGCCCCCTCGACGGCGGCGGGGTCCCGGACGGCCCCCTGGCGGCGTTCACCGGCGGCGAGTGCCTCCTGGCGCGGGCGGCGATCCGCCGGGCGGGCGGTATCGACCTCGCGCAGGCGCACCCCGTGGCCGACCTGTGGCCCCGCCTTGGAGGCGCGCGGCTCGCGCGGATCGGGCGACCGGTCCTGCTGCAGCATGCACCCGGCGGGCGGTCCTCGCTGACGACGCCGCGTCCGGGGCTCGCCATCGCCACCCTCACCGACCACGGGGCCGGCGGCGGCGCCGGCATCGCCCATCGGCGTCTGGCCGAGGCGCTGATCCTGTCGGGCCACCGGGTGACGGACTTCCGCCTGGCCGACGAGGCCGTTCCGGCGGGGGCCGAGTGGCAGGACCGGTTTCCCCGGACCGAGGCCGCCATCCGCGACGGCGCCTACGATCTTCTCCTCGTGGGCAACATCCACGGCGCCACCCGCCGGCCGAACGTCCTCGCGCGCCTCGGGCGGCACCTGCCCGTCGCCCTCGTGATGCACGACCTGTTTCCCCTGACCGGGCGCTGCGCCTTCCCGTGCGGATGCGCCCTCATCGCTACGGGCTGCGACGCGCGTTGCCCGACCTCGACGCAGTATCCCCACCTCGCCCCGTCCCGGATCGCCGGAATCTACGCAGAGAAGCGGGCGCTGCTGGCCGAGCCCGGCGGGCCCCTGCTCCTGGCGAACTCCGCCTGGACCCTCGCCTACACCCGCGCCTGCGCCCCCGCCGGCGCCGCCATCGCCCGCATCGACCTCGCCTTCCCCACGGGGGCGTTCCGGCCGGGGGACCGGGCGGCCCTGCGCCGGCGCCTCGGCCTGCCCGCCGACGGCGTGCTGGTGATGTTCGCCGCCGTCATCGCCGACGCGCCCGGCAAGGGGTTCGCGGATCTGGCCGCGACCCTGCGCCGGGTCGCCCGGCCGGGCGTCGGCTTCGTCGCCGTGGGGCGCCTCGACGACCCGGCCGCCCTCGGCCTGCCCGACCTCGTGGCCGTCGGGCCCATCGGCGACGAGGCCGGCCTGGCGCAATGGTACGGCGCCTGCGACATCTATGTCACCGCGAGCCTCAACGAGACCCTGGGGCAGACCCCCGTGGAGGCCGGCCTGTGCGGGATCCCCACCGTCGCCTACCGGGCCTCCGGCCTGACCACGGCGGTGATCGACGGCGTCTCGGGCATCCTCGTGCCCCAGGTCCCCGGCGCCCTCGCCGACGCCCTCGCGAAGCTCATCGACGATGCGCCCCTGCGCCGGCGCATGGGCGCCTATGCGCGCATCGCCCTGGAGAACCGGTTCAGTCACGCCTCGGCCGCCCTGCGGTTCAACGACGTCCTGCGCGCGCACGGCCTCCTGCCCGCCGCCGCCGACGGGCGCCTGCGCTTCTCCCCGGACCTGCTCGGGCGGTTCGCCTTCGCGCGGGACCGGCACCCCGGCGAGAGCGGCACCGTGCCGGCCCCCTCCCCCGCGCCGATCCGCATGCTGCGCCGGGCCAAGCGCGCGGTTCTCGGCCGGGACCTGCCCCTCTGGCTCCGGCGCGGCCTCTACGTCAGCAGCCTCCTCGCGGGCCCCCTGAGACGGAACAGATCATGAGGCGCCGCCGATGAGCACCGATCCCTCGCCGCGCCGGGTCTATCTCGACCTGACCAACCTGCGCGGCCACGTCACCGGCATCGAGCGGATCGCCCTCGACCTGTTCGCCCCGGAGAACCTCGCGCCGCACGCGGTCCGCCCCGTTCGCAGCCGCAGCCTGCCCGGGATGGTGCTGACCCAGCATGTCGGCCTGCCGGCCCGCGCGCTCGCCGACCGCTCCGCCCTGTTCGTCTTCCCCGGCTTCCCCCCGGGCCCCCTGTCCGTCGCCCTCGGCGACCGCTGCATCGCCTACGTCCACGACACCTTCCTGCTGACCCGGCCCGAGGACCTGAGCTGGAAGAGCCGGCTCTACATGGCGCCGAGCTTCGCCTTCGCCATGCGCTTCGGGCGCCGCTTCCTCGTCAATTCCCGCACCACCGGCGCGGCCGTGCGGGACGTGTGCCGGCGCGAAGCCCTCGTGGCCCTGCTGCGGCCGGCGGTGCGCGACGTGTTCGGCCTCGCCGGGATGGCCGGAACGGCAGCCTACGACCCGGGGCGCCCGCTGCGGCTGCTCGCCATCGGCACCATCGAGCCGCGCAAGGATTACCCGGCGGCCATCGCCATCGTGGCGGCCCTCAACGCCGCCGGCATCCCGGCGGAGCTGCACGTGGTCGGGCGGATCGGCTGGGGCCGCCACGCCTTCCTCGACGCGCCGCCCCCCTTCCTGACCCTGCACGGCTACGTCGACGATGCCGGCCTGCGCCGCCTGGCCGAGAGCTGCCACCTTCTGCTGTCCACCTCGAAGGCCGAGGGCCTCGGCCTGCCGCTCCTCGAAGTCCAGCATGGAGGGCTGCCCGTCGTCGCCCCGGAGGGCGCGGTGTTCTCGGAGGTCTTGGGGTCCTCCGCCCTGTTCATCGCACCGGACGATCCAGCGGACTCGGCCCGGCGCATCGCCGCATGGGCGCGCACCCGGCTCCCCGGAGCGACGGCGGCGGCACGGGCCAACGTCGCGCGCTGGAACCGGCTCGCGGCGGGGGACGCGGCGCGCTTCCGCGACTTCCTCGACCGCGGGCCGGCCGCCTACGCGGACGACCCGGACGGCGTGGTGCCGGCACGCTGAGGCCGGTCACGGCGGACGTCCATCACGTCAGACTTCGGTCACCATACCGACGCATCGTCGCCGTTGCGCACAGGAATTTGCGGGGTCGCCGAGCGCCCGATAGCCTCTTCTTATACCGGGCCGTCCCTAGTCTTCGGTGGTGATCGCAGCAGGTTCGACGGGGCCTCCTCGGGGCCCCGGCGTGTCCGGCTCCGATGGGGCCGCGGGGCGGCCGGAACGGGGCGAGCTGGCATGCCGACTGCGAATCACCCCGCATCCACGCCGACGCCTGAGGTTTCCGTGCCGGATCGGCACAGAAATTCGGAGGACCGGTGTGGGGCGCGGGGCGCGATGCCCCGGGGACGGGACGGTCGGGGACGGGACAGATGTTCGACTTCGGGACTACGGTACGCGGCGAACCCATCGTGATGGAACGCGCATCCTCGGCGCCCGACGCCGCAATCATCCTGCGGCGGCTCCGCCGGGGCGCCGGCCTCATCGTGCTGTCCGGGGTGATCGCGGTGGTCCTGGCGGTGGCCGGGCTCGGGGTCCTGACGCCGACCTACACCTCGGTGCTCCAGGTCCTCGTCGACCCCACGGATCTCGCCGTCATCGCCAACGACCTCAGCACCCGCTCGCCGCAGGCCGACAGCGGCGTCTCCATCGCCGAGAGCCAGGCGCGGGTGATCCAGTCCGACAGCGTCCTGCGCCGGGTGGTGGAACGCCTCCACCTCGCCGAGGACCCGGAATTCGTCCGCGAACCCTCGACGAACCCCGTCGTCGTCGGCGTGAAGGACCTCCTCGGCCTCGACCCGCCGGCCGCCAGCCGCGACGCCGTCAACATCGCCCTCGATACCCTGCGGACCAAGCTCGGCGTGCGCCGGGCGGAGCGGACCTTCGTCATCGACGTCTACGTCCAGACCTTCGATCCGCAGAAGTCGGCGCGCATCGCCAACGCCATCGGCGACGCCTACTTCGCCGAAGACGCCCGCGCCCGGACCGAGGCGGCGCGGCGCGCCTCCGATGCCCTCGGCGGCCGGCTCGTCAGCCTGCGGCGCGGCGTCGAAGAGGCCGAGGGCAAGGTGATCCGCTACCGGGAATCGAACAAGCTCGTGACCACGAGCGGCCGCCTCCTCAGCGACCAGCAGCTGAGCGACCTCAACCAGCAGCTCGTCACCGCCACGATCCGCACGGCCGAGGCCCAGTCCCGCCTCGATCAGGCCAAGCGCATGCGCACGGCCGAGGCCGGCACGGCCCTGCCCGAAATGCTGCAATCCCTCGAGATGCAGAACCTGCGGCAATCCTACGCCACCCTGTCGCGCAACACCGCCGAACTCGCGACCCGCCTCGGCGAGCGCCACCCGGCCATGGCCGAGCAGTATGCCCAGCAGCGCGACCTCCAGCGCCTCATCCAGCGCGAGAAGGAGCGGATCATCGACACCTCGCAGAAGGACTACGACCGGGCCTCGGCCAGCGAGGCCGCCGTGCGGAAAAGCCTCGAGCGGGCCAAGGTCGAGACCGCCGGAAACGACCGGGCCAATGTCGGCCTGCGTGAGCTCGAGCGCGAACTCGAATCGCGGCGGGGGGTCTACGAGACCTTCCTGAAGCGCTCGCGCGAGACCTCCGAGCAGGAGCGGCTCAACAGCTCCAACGTCCGGGTGATCTCGGCCGCGACCCCGGCCCGCCTGCGCAGCTGGCCGCCCTCGCCCAAGGTGGTGCTGCCCCTCGCCCTCGCCCTCGGACTCGCCCTCGGTGCCGGCCTCGCCCTCATGCGGGGTGCCAGCCGCGACCGCCGGGACGAGGCGACACGGATGCCCGCGCCCCTCGGTGCCCGGAGTTTTCGCGCCATCGACGCCTGAACCCCATCCGGAGGCGCGGTCGTCAGGCCAGCCGCATGGTGGCGATGCCGGCGACGATGATCACGGCCGCCACGGCGCGGGCCGCGACCAGGGGCTCCTTGAGCAGCACCACGGCGATGAGGGTGGCGAACAGCACGCTGGTTTCCCGCGTCGCCGCCACGAGGGCGATGGGCGCCACCGTCATCGCCCAGATGGCGATCCAGTAGGAGCCGAGCGCCAGGAGGCCGCCGCCGAGGCCCGGCAAGGCAAGGCCGCGCGCGAGCCCCAGGACGCCGCGCCCCCGGGTCCACAGGACGTAGAGCGGCAGGGGTACGGCGTCGATGACGAAGAGCGCCGCCGCGTAGGCGTGCGGATCGTCGGCGGCCCGCGCCCCGAGCCCGTCCACCAGGGTGTAGCCGGAGATGAGGATGCCCGTCAGCAGGGCGAGGCCGAGGCCCGTCCGGCTCAGGGGCTTCCCGCCGCCCTTGGCCAGGGCCATCAGGGCGACGCCGGCGCACAGGACGACGATGCCGGCGGCGGCGAGCGGCGCCACCGGCTCGCGTAGGACCGTCAGGGACGCGAGCGCCGTCAGCAGGGGCGCGCTGCCCCGGGCGATGGGATAGACCTGTCCCATGTCGGCGTGGCGGTAGGCCTCGGCGAGGGCGACGTAGTAGCCGAGATGCAGGACAATGGACCCGGTGAGCCAGGGCCATGCGGCCGGCACCGGCCATCCGAACCAGACCAGAGCCGGCAGAGCGAACAGGCCGGCGGACGCCGAGATCAGCGCCATGGTGAGGATCGGTTCGAGGTTGAGCTTGGCCGCCGCGTTCCAGCCCGCATGCATGCAGGCGGCGGCGAGCACCATGGCGAAGACCGGCAGGCTCATGCCGGTGGTGACGAGGTTCTCCACGCGTCCGCAGCTCCGCTCCGGCCGCCCGAACCGGCGCGGCCGGGCCCAGACCTAGGCCACGTCCTCAACGAAAGGAAGCGAAAAACCACAAAAAACCACATCATGGGACGACGATGACTTCAAGACCGCGCGCCGTCAGGGCGGCCGCCATCGCGGCCGGCGGGGCGGCATCGACGATGAGCCCGCTGCCGGCCGGGATCGGCGCGAGGCGGATCGGGGTGAGGCGGCCGAACTTGGTGCGGTCGGCCACGACGTAGCCGCGCGCCGCCGAGGCCAGCATGGCGATGCGCAGCTCCGTGGGGAGCGGCGCGAAGTCCGTGATCTCGCCGTCCGGGGCGATGCCGCCGGCGCCGACGAAGGCGAGATCGACGCGAAACCGCGCCAGGGCGGCCACGGCCTCGGAACCGAAAGCGGCCTCGTCCGAGGCCTCGACGGCGCCGCCGAGGATATGGACCCGGAGGCCGGGCACCCGGCACAGGACGAGGCCGACGGGCAGGCTGTTGGTGCAGACCGTCACGCCCGTGCGCGGCACGGCGTCGAGGACGGGATCGAGGCCCGCGAGGGCGTGGGCCACCGCCAGGGTCGTCGCCCCGGAATCGAGCACCACCACCATCCCGTCCTCCACCAGGCGCGCCGCCGCCCGGCCGATGGCGGCCTTGCCCTCGGGGTTGTCGCGCGCCCGCACGGCGAGGGCCGGCTCGTCGGCCCGGCGGGTGGCGCCGCCGTGGACGATGGCGAGGCGTCCGCGCTCGGCGAGATGCTTGAGGTCGCGCCGGATGGTCTCGCGGGAGACGGAGAACCGCGCCGCCATGGCCTCGACGCTGACGCTGCCCTCGGTGCCGAGGCGCGCCAGGATCTCGTCCTGGCGCCGGGCCGCCAGGGTGCGGGGTTCGGCGCCGACGGAAGCGTCCCTCATCGGTCAGTCGCGGCGAGGTCGAACACCGTCCGGATCAGGCGCAGACCGCGGCGCCGCGCGAGGCAGGCGATGGCGTGGCGGTTGGTGAGGTCCGGCCCGGCGAGGGGGATCGCCGCGACGCGGCCGTCATGCCCGCATTCGAGGGAGGAGACGATGCCGATCCCGATCCCGGCGGCGGCGGCCTCGATCACCGCCTCGCGGCTGTCGAGCTCCATCAGCACGTTGGGCCTGATGCCGCGCGCGGCGCAGGCGCGGTCGAAGGTCCGGCGGGTGACGGAATCCGGCTCGCGCAGGACCATGGCAACGCCGTCGAGTTCACCGGGATCGAGTCCGCTCCGCCCGGCCCAGGGATGGGTGCGGGCGAGCACGGCGCAGATGCGCGAGACGGCGATGTCTTCGAGGTGCAGGTCGGGATGGGCCTGCGCCTCCGTCAGCACCGCGACGCTCGCGCGCTCGGCGAGCAGGGCCTCCCGGGTCTCGGCGGCGTTGCCGAGGCGGAGGCCGACGACGATGCCGGGATGGCGGGCGCGCAGGCGCGCCAACAGGGGCATGACGATGTGGGGCGAATCGACGGCGATCTCGATGCGGCCCGAGACCAGATTGCGGTTGGCCTCCAGCAGGTCCTCGGCCCGCTCGACGAGGCCGAACAGGGGGCCGGTGAGTTCGGCCAGGGCCTGCCCCTGCGGCGTCAGTTCGGCGCTGCGGGCCGTGCGCCGGAACAGCACGAGGTCGTAGCGTTCCTCCAGGGCCTTGATGTGCCCGGTCACCGCCGGCTGGCTGATGCACAGCCTTCGGGCCGCACGGGTGAAGCTGCCCTCGCGCGAGACGGCGTCGAAGGCGCGGAGCTGGAACAGGTTCATGGGCGCCCATCAGCCGAACTGATGCCGTGCATCATGACAAACGATTTGATCTGATGGGTGCCGCGAAGGCAAGGTTTTTGGGCGCCGACCCGCTTCGCTCGTGTCCCTCAGCGGACCGGAGACGACCATGACAGCCCCCGCCACCATACTCCTGACGCCCGGCCCGCTCACCACCTCGGCGCGCACCCGCGCCGCGATGATGACAGACTGGGGCTCGTGGGATTCCAGCTTCAACCGGCTGACGGCCTCCGTCTGCGAACGGCTCGTCGCCATCGCCAACGGCACCGGAAGCCATGCCTGCGTGCCGCTCCAGGGCAGCGGTACCTTCGCGGTGGAGGCCGCCATCGCCACCTTCGTACCGCGCACGGGCAAGGTGCTGGTCCTCGTCAACGGCGCCTACGGCAAGCGCCTGGCGAAGATCTGCGCGGCCCTCGGCCGCGACCACAGCGTCTACGAGACCGCCGACGACGTGCCGACGACACCGGACGCCGTCGATGCCCTGCTCGGCGCCGATCCGGCCATCACCCATGTCGGCCTGATCCATTGCGAGACCAGCACCGGCATCCTCAACCCCCTGCCCGAGATCGCCGCAATGGTCGCCCGGCACGGGCGCGGCCTCATCGTCGATGCCATGAGTTCATTCGGGGCCCTGCCCATCGACGCCAAGACGGTGCCGTTCGAGGCCCTGATCGCGGCCTCGGGCAAGTGCCTCGAGGGCGTCCCCGGCATGGGCTTCGTCATTGCCCGTGCCGATGCCCTGGCGCGGGCTGAGGGCAACGCGGCGTCGCTGGCCCTCGACCTCCACGACCAGCACACCTACCTGCAGCGCACGGGGCAATGGCGCTTCACGCCGCCGACCCACGTGGTCGCGGCCCTGCACGAGGCCCTGCTGCAATACGACGAGGAAGGCGGCCTGCCCGCCCGCCACGCCCGGTACGGCCGCAATTGCGACGTGCTGATCCGCGGGCTGGAGCGCCTCGGCCTCAAAAGCTTCCTGGCACCCGCGATCCAGGCGCCGATCATCGTCACAGTCCACGCCCCGCGCGACCCGAACTATCGCTTCGCCAAGTTCTACGCGGCGGTGCGGGAGCGCGGCTTCATCCTCTACCCCGGCAAACTCACGCAGGTGGAGACGTTTCGCGTTGGCTGCATCGGCCACGTCGACTCCACCGACATGGAACGCGCGGTGGAGGCGATCGCCGACGCCCTGCGGGCCCTCGCCATCACGACGCCCTGAGCCCCTCGAGGAACACGCGCCATGTCCTACGCCCCACCCAAAAGACTCCAGGCGGCGATCCTCGACTGGGCCGGCACCGTCGTCGATTTCGGCTCGTTCGCGCCGACGCAGATCTTCGTCGAGGCCTTCGCCGAATTCGGCGTCGCCGTCAGCCTCGCCGAGGCGCGCGGGCCCATGGGCATGGGCAAGTGGGACCACATCCGCACGCTGCTGAACGATCCCGCCATCGCCGCGCGCTACGCGGTCGCTCACGGGCGGGCGGCGAGCGATGCCGACGTCACCGCCCTCTACGAACGCTTCATGCCGCTCCAGATCGAGAAGATCGCCGACCACTCGGCGGTGATCCCCGGGGCCCTCGACGCCATCGCGGCCCTGCGGGCCCGGGGCCTGAAGATCGGTTCGTGCTCGGGGTATCCGGCCCGCGTGATGGAGCGGGTCGTGGCCCTCGCCGCCAGCAACGGCTACGTCGCCGACCATGTCGTCGCCACCGACGAGGTTCCCAACGGGCGGCCGTGGCCGGCCCAGGCACTGGCCAACGTCATCGCGCTCGGCATCGACGACGTCGCCGCCTGCGTGAAGGTCGACGACACGGTGCCGGGCATCCTGGAGGGCCGCAAGGCCGGGATGTGGACCGTGGCGCTCACCTGCTCGGGCAACGCCCTCGGCCTCACCCACGACCAGTTCTTACGCCTGCCCGCCGAGCGCCTCGCCGCCGAGCGCGCGCGGATCGCGGATTTGTTCGCCGCGTCGAAGCCGCACTTCCTCATCGACACCATCGCGGACCTGCCGGGAATCGTCGCGGACATCGACGGCCTGCTCGCCGCCGGGCGGATGCCGCAGGCCTGCTGATCGCGGGCGCCTCGCGCGCCCGGACAACCGAAGCATTCGTGGACCGTCCATGGCATCTCGCCGTGGGCGGTCTTGGCGTGCGCGAAATCACTTAAGTCTTCGAAGACGATGGACACGAAAGAGGCAAGAGACGCCGAAAGACTAATCTTGCTCATGTGAGATTTCGTCTTTCTACTGTCACGAACCGCCCCGTAAAGCGGTGGCGACGAAAGCCTCCCGGAGACGCGACTATGACAGCCCTCGGCCGCCTCGCCCTGCCCCTCGTACTCGCCCTCCTGGCGCCCCTCCCCGCCCAGGCCGCCGAGCGCACCAAGCTCACGATCTACACCGCCCTGGAGAACGACCAGCTCGGTCCGTTCAAGGCCGGGATCGAGCGGGCGGTGCCCGAGGTCGAGGTGGTTTGGGTGCGCGATTCGACGGGCGTCATCACCGCCCGGTTCCTGGCCGAGAAGGACAACCCGCGCGCCGACATGGTCATGGGGCTCGCCGCCTCCAGCCTGCTGATGTTCGAGAAGCAGGGTTTGCTCGCCACCTACGAGCCGAAGGGCGTCGAGGCCCTGAAGCCCGCTTTTCGCGATGCCAAGACGCCCTACACCTGGACCGGCACGGACGCCTCCATCGGCGTGATCTGCTTCAACACGGCGGAGGCCGAGAAGGACAAGGCCAAGACGCCGGCGCGCTGGGCCGATCTGCTGGCACCCGAGCTCAAGGGCAAGGTGGTGATGCCGCATCCGGCCTCGTCCGGCACCGGCTACCTGCTGGTGGCGGGCTGGCTCCAGGGCATGGGCGAGGAAGCCGGCTGGGCCTACATGGACCGCCTCCACGACAACATCGCCGCCTACCTGCATTCGGGCTCGGCGCCGTGCGTCCAGGCGGCGCGGGGCGAGCGCACCGCCGGCCTGTCGCTGGACATGCGGGGCGCCGCCGAGAAGACCAAGGGTGCGCCGCTGGCCGTGATCGCGCCCGCCGACGGCACCGGCTGGGACGAGGAAGCCTACGCCATCGTGGCCACCACGAAGCATGGGGACGTCGCCCGCAAGGTCGCCGACTGGGGCGCCACCAAGGCCGCCAACGAGCTCTACGCCAAGAGCTACGCCGTGGTCGCCTATCCGGGCGTCGCCACCGTTCCGGCGAACTATCCCGCCGGCGCGGAGGCCGCGATGATCAGGAACGATCTCGGCTGGATGGCGGACAACCGCGAGCGGGTGCTGGCCGAGTGGTCGCGCCGCTACGAGGCCAAGGCCGCCAAGAAGTAAGGCAGCCAAGACTTCAGTCTCCCGCCAAGCCGAGGGCCCCGCCATGACGCAGCGCGATGCGACCCCGTTCCTGACGGTTTCCGGCCTGTCGAAGCGCTACGGTGCCTTCACGGCCCTGGACCGGATCGACCTCGTCATCGGGCGCGGGGAGTTCGTGTGCTTCCTCGGCCCCTCGGGCTGCGGCAAGACCACCCTCCTGCGCCTCATCGCCGGCCTCGACCGGCAGGACGAAGGCCGGATCGGGATCGCCGGCCGGGACGTCTCGCACGCGCCGCCGGCGGCCCGCGACTTCGGCATCGTGTTCCAGTCCTACGCCCTGTTCCCGAACCTCACCGTGGCGGCCAACGTCGCCTACGGCCTCGTCAACCGCCGCCTCGACCGGGCCCGCATCGCCGACCGCGTGGCCGAGCTCCTCGCCCTCGTCGGCCTGCCCGAGCAGGGCGAGAAGTATCCGGTTCAGCTCTCGGGCGGGCAGCAGCAGCGGGTGGCGCTGGCGCGGGCGCTGGCCACCTCGCCGTCCCTGCTCCTCCTCGACGAACCCCTCTCGGCCCTCGACGCGAAGGTGCGGACCCGGTTGCGCGAGGAAATCCGGCACCTTCAGAAGCGGCTCGGCATCACCACCATCATGGTCACCCACGATCAGGAAGAAGCCCTCGCCATGGCCGATCGGGTCGTGGTGATGAACCGCGGCGCCATCGAGCAGGTCGGCACGCCCGGCGAAATCTACCGGAACCCGGCGACCGCCTTCGTGGCCGACTTCATCGGCGCCATGACCTTCCTGGACGCCACCGTCGGGGCGGCCCGGCAGCTCCGGGTCGGCGCCGTCGATCTCGTCTGCGAGGACGGGCGCGGCTTCGTCCCCGGCAGCCCCGTCCGCCTCGGCTTCCGGCCGGAGGAGATCCGGGTCGGCAACGTCCGGCCAACCGACGTCAACGCGTTCCAGGTCCGCGTGCGCAGCCTCGAATTCCTCGGGGCCTTCACCCGGGCCCGCCTGGAACCGAGCCTCGACCTCGGCGGCTCCCTCGTGGCCGACGTCTCGGCCAACCTCCACGGCGACCTCGCCCTGACGGAAGGCCAGTACCTCTACGTCTCCCTGCCGCCGGCGGCCCTCCGGGCCTTCCCGGTGGCAGCGCGCGCGTGAGTCCCGCGATGACGGAGGCCCTCGCCCTCGCCCTGCCGGAGGCCGTTCCGGTGCGGCGCGCCCGCGTGCCGGAGCGCCTCGTCGCCACCGTGCTCATCGCCGGCCTGTGCCTGGTGCTCGTTCTCATCCTCGCCCTGCCGCTCGGCACCCTGCTGATGAAGAGCCTGGAGGCGCCGGGCGGGGGCTTCGCGGGGCTGTCCAACTTCCGCACCTACTTCGCCACCCCGACCCTGGTCGAGGCCCTGGTCAACAGCCTCGCTGTGGCCGGCACCACCGTCGCCATCGTGGTGCCCCTCGCCTTCGCCTACGCCTACGCGCTGACCCGCACGGCGATGCGGTTCCGGGGCGTGCTGCTGGCCCTGGCCCTGCTGCCGCTGTTCGCGCCCTCGCTCCTGTCGGGCATCGCCCTCACCCACATCCTCGGCAACCAGGGATTCCTGCGCGGGCTGCTCATGGGGCAGAGCGTCTACGGACCCATCGGCATCGTCATCGCCGAATGCCTCTACGCCTTCCCGCACGCCCTCATCATCCTGATGACGGCCCTGGCCCTGTCCGACGCCCGGCTCTACGAGGCCGCCGCCGCCATGGGCACGGGGCGCCTGCGCACCTTCGCCACCGTGACCCTGCCGGGCGCCCGCTACGGCCTCGTCAGCGCAGCCTTCGTGGTCTTCACCCTGGTGGTGACGGATTTCGGCATCCCGAAGGTCATCGGCGGCCAGTATCCGGTCCTCGCCACCGACGCCTACCGCCAGGTGGTCGGCCAGCAGAACTTCCCCATGGGCGCCGTGGTCGGGCTGCTGATGCTGGCCCCGGCGGTGCTGGCCTTCGCCGTGGACCGGCTGATCCGGCGCCGGCAATCGGCCCTGCTCACGGCCCGCTCCGTGCCCTACGAGCCCAAACCCCACCCCGTCCGCGACGGCCTGTCGCTCGCCTATGCGGGGCTCGTCGCCGGCCTCGTCGTCGCCACCTACGGCGTCGCCGTCTGGGCCTCGTTCATCCGCTACTGGCCGTACAATCTCGGCCTCACCCTCGACCATTACGACTTCGCGGCGGCCGATTCCGACGGCTGGATACCCTACGGGAACTCGCTGCTCATGGCCGGGGCGGTGGCCGTCCTCGGCACCGGGCTGGTGTTCTGCGGCGCCTACCTCATCGAGAAGCTGAACGTGTTCTCCGCCGGCCGCGCCCTGGCGCAGCTGCTGGCGATGCTGCCGCTGGCCGTACCCGGCCTCGTGCTGGGACTCGGCTACGTGTTCTTCTTCAACGCGCCGTGGAACCCCCTGAACGTCCTCTACGGGACCCTGGCGCTCCTGGTGATCAACACTGTGGCGCACTACTACACCGTGGCGCACGTGACCGCGACGACGGCCCTGAAGCAGATCGATCCCGAATTCGAAGCGGTCTCGGCCTCCCTCAAGGTGCCGTTCTGGCAGACGTTCCGCCGGGTCAGCCTGCCGATCTGCCTGCCCACGGTGCTCGAACTCGCCGTCTACCTGTTCGTCAACGCCATGACGACGGTCTCGGCGGTGATCTTCCTCTACGGGCCGGGCACCAAGCTCGCCGCCATCGCCATCGTCCACATGGACGAGGCCGGGGCCACGGCGTCCGCCGCCGCCATGGCGAGCGTGATCATGGCGACCGCGCTCTGCGCCCGCCTGGCGCTGGCCCTGGTCAACCGCTTCGTCCTCGCCCGTGCCCAGGTCTGGCGCCGCCGCGAGGGGACGGCGTGACGCGCCGGCCAGCGCCGACGGTCAGGCGGCGAGCCCGGGGGGCGTGGTTCCCATGACGGCGGCGTAGCTCGCTTCCGGCGCGCCGTAGGCGTCGCCCGCCGAGGCCAGGAGCTCGGCGCGGTCCCGGATGACGATGGTGCCGCGATGGATGCCGATGGATCCGAGGGTGACGAGGTTGCGCAGGGCCGTCGTTACGCCGGCGCGGCGCACGCCGAGCATGAGGGACAGGAATTCGTGCGTGAGCATAATGTCCTCCCGGTCGACGCGATCGTGGCTCATGAGGAGCCAGCGGGCCAGGCGCTGTTCGATGGTGAAGCGGCCGTTGCAAAGGGCCGTCTGCGCCACCTGGATCGAGAAGGCATAGGCGTAGCGCAGCAGATGGCGATGCAGGGGTAGGCTGTCGATCAGGGCCTGGCGGAGGTCGGACGCCGAGAGCTGCATGACCCGGCAGGGAATCTGAACGAAGGTTTCGTGCGGCGTGCGGTCGACGCCGTAGAGCAGCGCCACGCCCGTCATCCCCTCCGGGCCGATCAGGCCCGTTTCCATGCGGATGCCGTTCGCCGTGCGAGCGACCACGGAGACGACGCCCGGTCCCGGGAAGCAGACCTGGGAAATGGCCTCGTGCTGGCTCTCAATGACGTGGTGGCGATCAAGCGACGCGGGCGCGAGGTACGGCGCGAGCACAGCGAACAGGTCGGGCCGGAGACTGGCCAGTAACGTATTCTGCAACTTAGATTGATCGAGAGAAAGTGTCATGGCCGCACCTGTTTCAGAGGAAATCAGGCGCTTTTGTATCGAGCGAATGATCCGAGCCGATTGACAGACGACCACTAGACACTTTTCCACGCGAATACGAGCGGAATATTATTATTTATTAACACTGAGCGTAAGCAGGAATTCGTCCCGCACGTACGCCGACCTCCGAACTTGCCCGCAGGCCTCCGACTGGTCGACAGGACTTTCTGAAGACGGACGAAGCCATCCTCGTCGAAAGCCGCGGCACCGCATGCCGACGAGGCACAGTCAGAACATGCGCGAAGCCACCTGCGTTCGCCGAGCCCTCGGTTCACAGGAGCCCCCCGCTCCGCCGTCGTGCGCGGAGCGAGAACCGGCCATGGGCGAGCGTATCGCCCCGTCAGTTGCAGCCGATGCAGATGCCCTTGGTGATCTCGCTGTCCTTCTTCTGCTGCTTCGTGCGTTGATCGAGGTTGCGATCGACGTCGCCGCCCGCGGCGGCGCCGGGCGGCTTGGTCTGGCCGACGGAGGTGGTGTTGGGTGCCCGCGTCGTGGTGCTGACGTCCCCACCGGTCCCGGTCTCGGCGGGGGATTGGGCCAGAACGGAACCGGCTGACCCAATGGTGAACACGAGGGCGGCGATCAGCGGAATTCTCGAGGTCACGGCGCACTTCCTTCGGTTGCGGATCATCGTGTTTCAACGGATGCCGCGAAGGTCGGTTCACACGATGACGCGGTCGACCGTGCGGCAACGCACGGGAGCCCGCCTACGGGGTGTTCGGCCAGGGGAAGCGGATGTTGCCGTCGCGCAAACCCGCTTCGACGACGCACAGCCCACCCGACTTCACCATCCATTCGAGACGATGGTCGCGGTATTCGCGCCGCCGCGTCCCCGTGGTGTAGAGGTCCGCGGCCTGCGCCATCCGGGCGGCGGCCGCCTCGAACTCGGCGAAGGTCCGGGCCACGGCGGGGCGTTCGCCGACCCGCGCGTGCCAGCGCCGGAGCGGGCTGCCGGGCTCCGGCCCGAGGCCGTAATGCACCGAGCGGTTGACCAGGGGCGCCGCCGCCGCGTCGGCCCAGCCGAAGCCCTGTCCGCCGAACCAGTCGGCGTCGCCGAGGCGTCCCGCGAGCCAATCCTGCAGGACACGCGTCTGCGCCGCCGCCTGGGCCCGCAGGTGATCGGCCAGCGCCCCGGTGGCGCGGCGGAACCACAGCACCTCGCCAAACCCCCAGTTCACGGCCTCGTACTGGGTGTCGCAGACATCCTCGGTGATCCGCGCGAAGGCGCGGGCCGCCGGGGTCCGGGGCAGGAGCGGCGGATCGGGCCAGCGCTCCTCGATGTATTCGAGGATGATGGTGGATTCGAAGATCGACACGGTGCCGTCGATGAGCACCGGCACTTCCGTGCGCGGATTGGCCTCTGCGAACGGGCCGTCGGCGCGACCGGTACCGAAGCTGTCGGGCAGTTCGGCCGTGAACGCCACGCCCTTTTCGCGAAGGGCGATCTTGATCTTCTGGGCGTAGGACGAGAGCGGATGCTCGTAGAGCAGCACCATGGGGTCTCCGGGGACGGGAGCGGGACGCAATCTCGGAGCCGGCACGACGCGCGCCGGACGGCGTCGCCGCATCCGCTCAGGCCGACAAGTCGGCCAGTTCGTCGAGGCCGCCGCCATCGGCATAGGCGGTGCGAAAACTGTCGCGGACCTTCCAGCGCCGCCAGAATCCGTCGAGGTGCTCGAAGCGCTCGTCGAGGGGCGTCTGGACGCTTGGAAACTTCGAGAAGGCGATGGCGGTACACAGGGTGATGTCGGCGAAGGTCGGCTGGTCGCCACCGAGCAGCCAGTCGCGGCCGTCGGCGAGGTGACGGTCGACGAGGCCCGCATGGGCGATGGCCTCCTTACGGCAGTGTTCGCCCCATTGCGGATTGTGCGTCAGTTCGAGCTTCGGGCCCAGGCCCTCGTTGCGGACGTGGAACATCGTGGTGATCCGATAGAGGATCTGCACCCAGATCCGGTCGTCCCACATGGCGTCCTGGCCCTGCTCCAGGGGCGTCGTGCCGGTAATCCTGCGGCCGTCATGCGTCGCATCAAGGTAGCGCACGATGGCGGCCGATTCCGAGAGGATTTGGCCGTCGCCGAGATCCAGGGTCGGGGTCTCGCCCCACGGGTTCAGCTTGAGGTGGCGCCAGCCGCGCTGCTCGCCCTTCGGCGCCATATCGTAGATCACCTCCTCGAACCGGTCGGCGATGCCCTTCTCATGCAGGAAGAGGCGTAGCCGCTGTGGGTTCGGGAAGGCCGAAGGCGAGGTATAGAGGCGGGGCTTGGTCATGGAGAGGTCTCTTGATCTGACAGTGGAGAGCGGGAGCGCGACCGCTCATCCGTCGAGGGTCAGGGCGACGGGCGCGATCGCGACCACGTGGCAATCGTCCGCGCTCCCGTCCTCGTGGACCAGCATGGCGAAGATGCCGGGGGCGTCGAGGGTCATCATGTGGGCGTGCCAGGCCCCGGCCCGGTAGTTCAGGCCGATATGGCCGGGCACGCGAAAGGCCCGCAGGGCCGCCTCGTCGGGACGCCCGTCCCGGTCGGGCGCCACCACCACCACGTAGGCGGCGACGGCGAGGGGCAGGAAGGCCTGGCTCGAATGCGGGTGCCGCTCCAGGCGGGCCACGGGTACGGGGCCGGACCAGGGCTCGCTCCGGATCAGGGCGAGGTTGACGGCCACAGCCGGACGCCCGTTCTCGATGAAGGTGGCCCGGTCCTGGCGCGGGGCGACGTCCGGCGCTTCCAGCAGGGTGCCGAACGGCGCGAACGCCGCCGCGTCGATGGGGCGGATCGGAAGCGTCCGCGCGGGATCGGTGGCCGACATGGGTCGTGTTCCCGGCCCGCCGGCGCTCAGGCGCCGCCCCACTGCATGGTCAGGCCGCCGTCGACCACGAGGGTATGGCCGGTCACGTAGTTGGAATCGTCGCTGGAGAGGTAGAGAATCGCCTTGGCGATCTCGTCGGGCTGGCCGGCGCGGTGCCACGGGATCCGCTCCAGGGAGGCTTCGAGCTTTTCCGGGTTCTCGAACCGGTCGCTCGTCATCGGCGTCTCGATCAGGCCCGGCGCGACGTTGTTGACGTTGATCCCGTCCTCGGCGAGCTCCCGCGACAGGCTGCGGCACAGGGAGCCGATGCCGGCCTTCGACATGCCGTAGGGCGCGCTCTCCGGCGTCGGCAGGTGCTGGGCCACGGAGGAGACGGTCACGATCTTGCCGCGTCCGCCGTTGGCCCGGCGCACGGCGATGAAGGCCTTGGCGCAGAACACCGGCCCCATGAGGTTGACCCGCAGGATCTGCTCGAGCTTCGCCGGCTCCATGTCGGCCACGGGCATGCCGCTCATGGCCTGACCGGCATTGTTGACGAGGATGTCGAGGATTCCGAGTTCGCTCGCCACCCGGTCGAAGGTCGCGGCGACGGAGGCCGGATCGCCGACATCGTCCTGGATGACGAGGCAGCGCCGGCCCAGGGCCTCCACGCGCCGTGCCGTCTCGCGGGCGCCCTCGGCGTCGGTGTTGTAAGTGATGGCGACATCCGCGCCCTCGCGGGCGAACAGTTCGGCCGTGGCTTGGCCAATACCGGAATCGGCGCCGGTGATGAGCGCACGCTTGCCTTGTAGCTTCATAGGATCCCGTGTCCTGCCGTTGCGGAGGTCCCGCCGGGGCGAGGCCCGTCGAGCCCGATGAGGCGTCAATCGGCGATGGACCGGTCGGTTCCCCGGGCCGTGGGCCCCTGACCTCGGCTATATTTGGCTGTATATACCCCATCGCCGCGGCCCCGCCGGTGCTTTGTCGAAGGATCGATTCCGCATGCTCACATCCCTCCGTGCCGTCCTGCTTGCCGGCCTCATCGCCGTGGCCCCCGCCGCCCGGGCCGCGGAGACCGCGACGGTGTTCGCGGCCGCGAGCCTGAAGAACGCCCTCGACGACGCCGGCAAGGCGTTCACCGCCGAGAGCGGCGTCGCGCTGAAGGCGAGCTACGCCGCCTCGTCGGCCCTGGCGCGGCAGATCGAGTCGGGGGCGCCGGCGGACCTCTTCGCCTCGGCCGACCTCGAATGGATGGACTATATCGCGAAGAAGAACCTCGTGCGCCCCGAGACCCGGGTGAACCTGCTGGGCAACCGCATCGTGGTCATCGCGCCGAAGGACGCCAAGACGGCGGACGTGCCGTTCACGCAGGAAGGGTTCTCCGCCGCCCTCGGCCCCGATGGCCGCCTCGCCACGGGCGAGGTCACCTCCGTGCCCATCGGCAAGTACGCCAAAGCGGCCTTCGAGAAGCTCGGCCTGTGGGGCGGCCTGCAGCCGCGCCTCGCCCAGGCCAACAACGTGCGCGCGGCCCTCCTCCTCGTCTCGCGCGGCGAGGCGCCGCTCGGCGTCGTCTACGAGAGCGATGCGAAATCCGACCCGGGCGTGAAGGTGGTGGGCGTGTTTCCGGCGGACTCGCACCCGCCGGTGGTGTATCCGTTCGCCGTCACCGCCGAGGCCAAGGGGGATGGTGCCGCCCGCTTCCTCGCCTTCCTGAAGAGTGCGGCGGCCCGGCCCTTCTTCGAGGCGCAAGGCTTCCAGGTCCTCGGCGCCGGTCCCTCACAGTAACGAAAGAGCACCGATGAAGATCAGCGCGCGCAACACCCTCAAGGGCAAGGTCGTCTCCGTCGAGAAGGGCGCCACCACGGCCCACGTCAAGATCGAGGTCGCCGACGGCACGGTCATCACGTCCTCGATCACCAACGAGGCCGTGGATTCCCTCGGCCTGACGGTGGGCGGCCAGGCCTACGCCGTGGTCAAGGCCTCGGACGTCATGATCGCCGTCGACTGAGCGGGTTCCGGATCGCTTCCGTCATTCGAAATCGCCCGGCTGCGGCGGGGCGACGGGGGTGAACAGGCTGCGATCCGGCTTGAGGTCGAGGAGCGGCGTCCCGTCGAGGCAGTCGAGGCCGCGCACGGTGACGACCGGTCCCTCGATGGACACGAGATGCGCGATGGACGTCCCGATGGGGTTGGGACGCACGGGCGAGCGCAGCGAGAAGGTGCCGCGCGCGACCCCGTCGCTCGCCGGGCACTGGTGGACGAGGTCGCGCCGCGAGGCGTCGAGCCAGTACAGCACCTCGATCCGCGCGTAGGCGGCGAGCCCGTCGAGGGCGGCGACCCAGGGCTCGAACACCGTGATCCGGCACAGGGGTCCGTCGGCCCGGCCCTGGCGCGGACAGGCGAGGCGGTCGCTCCAGGGCGTCGCGATGCGGCCGACATAGACGAGGCCGGCATCGGTGGCGGCGGGCGGGGCCACGGCGATTTCGTTCAGGCGGATCTCGTTCAGGCGCACCATCGGGAAGGGCCTCTTGCGGATCAGGACAGGATCGGTGCGCAGACGGAGCGTCCGTATCCGGGGAGCGGCACCACCGCGACGGCGACGCCGTAGAGGCGCTGCAGGCTCGCGGGTGTGATCGTCTCGGCCGGGGTGCCGAGGGCCGCGAGGCGGCCCTCGTGCAGCAGGGCGACGCGGTCGGCGCACAGGAAGGCGTGGTCGGGGTCGTGGGTCGAGAGGATCACGGCGATTCCACCGCGCGCCAGCCGCCGGACCTGATCGAGGACCCGGGTCTGGTTGCCGAAATCCAGGCTGGCGGTGGGCTCGTCCATGACGAGGAGGCGCGGCTCGCCGGCGAGCGCCCGGGCGATGAGCACCATCTGGCGCTCGCCGCCGCTGATCTCCGTGTAGATGCGCTCGGCCAGATGCGTGATGCCGAGGGTCGCGAGCGCCCGTTCGGCGTGGGCGCGGTCGACCCGGCCGGGGCTGGCGAAGGCGCCGAGGCGGCTGGCGCGCCCCATGAGGACGACGTCGCGGACCGGGAACGGAAACAAGGCGGCCTGCGCCTGCGGCACGTAGGCGAGGCTGCGGGCGAGGCGTGCGCGCGACCAGCCCGCCACGTCGACGCCGTCGAGGAGAATTCGCCCCGATTGCTTCGGCAGCAGCCCCAGCAGGGTCTTGAACAGGGTGGTCTTGCCGCCGCCGTTGGGGCCGAGCAGGCACAGGACCTCCCCGGCCGCGAGGCCGAAGCTCACGTCGGACCCGATCCTTCGGGTTCCATAGCCGAACGCGAGGTTGTCGACCTCCAGCATCAGGCCCAGCCGCGCCGGCCGCTGGCGAGCAGCCACAGGAAGAACGGCGCGCCGATGAGGGCCGTGAGGATGCCGAGCGGCACCTCCACGGGGGCCAGGGTGCGGGCGACGATGTCGACGGCGAGCAGGTAGCCGGCCCCGAGCAGGAGGGAGGCCGGCAACAGGCGCCGGAAATCCGGGCCCACGAGGAGGCGCGCCACATGGGGCACGAGCAGGCCGATCCAGCCGATGACGCCCGTCACCGACACCGCCGCCGCCGTCACCAGGGTGGCGGCCATGACGAGGAGGGGGCGCAGGGCCCGGGTCTCGACGCCGAGCGCCCGGGCCTCTTCCTCGCCCAGGCTCATGAGGTTCACCCGCCAGCGCAGGAGCACGAGGGGCACGAGGCCGAGAACCATGGTCGGCAGGATGGCGCCGACATCGCCGAGGGTCACCGACGCGAGGCTGCCGAGCAGCCAGTAGGTGATGGCCGGCAGCTGGTTGTAGGGGTCGGCCAGGACCTTGATGAGGGAGATCGCCGCCCCCAGCACCGCCCCGATGGCGACGCCGGCCAGCACCAGGGTCAGCACCGGATCGTGCCGCCGCACCGTGGCGCCGACGGCGTAGACGCAGGCCACGGCGGCGAGGCCGCCCGCGAAGGCGAGGCCCTGGATCGCCGCCACGGGCAGGGACAGGAAGATGCCGAGCACCGCCCCGAGGCTGGCACCGGCCGAGACCCCGAGGATGTCGGGCGAGACCAGGGGATTGCGAAACAGCCCCTGGTAGGTCGCCCCGGCCGCCGCGAGGGCCGACCCGACCACGAGGGCGGCGATGACCCGCGGCAGGCGCACCCGCAGGACAACCGTCTGGACCGTGGCGTCGGCGCCCGACGGCCATCCGAACAGCGTGGCGGCGAGGACGTCGAAGACATCGCCCACCGGCACCGCGTAGCGGCCGATGCCGAGGGCCGCGACGGCGAGGGCGCACAGGGCCAGGACGGGCAGGACCCATCCGGCAACGGCGAGGACTCGCCGCCCCGCCGGCCGGGTCGGGACCTCCGCCACAACATCCGAAGTCACGGCGTCGGTCCGTGCGGGGTCGGGCCCTGCGGGCTCACGGCCCCGTCGAGGAGGGCGGCGGCCTGCGCCGGATCGAGCTCGACATGGTAGAAGCGCCGGTAGAAGTCGCGGGTGACCTCGGCCAGCGGCTGCGGGAACAGGTCGGGATAGAGCGCGCCCGCCAGCCAGCGCACGCCGATGAGGCGGTTGGCGCCGGGCGGCGCGTCGAACCAGCCGAACGGCAGGGTCGGCGCCTGGATCACGCGGCCGTCGCGCACGGCCTTCACGCCGGCCCAGAGCGGATCGGTGGCGACGGCCCTGCGGAAGGCCGGGTCCTGGGTCACGATCACGTCGGGGTTCCAGGCCAGGACCTGCTCCGGCGAGACGGTGGCGAGGCCGCCCTGCCCCGCCGCCACGGCGACGTTGCGGGCGCCGACGACGTCGAGCAGTTCGGCGTTGAGGGACCCGGCGAGCGCCGTCTCGAGCCCCCTCGGACCGCGCGCATAGTAGACCCGGGGCCGCCGGGCCTCGGGCAACGCCGCGAGCGTCTCCGTCACGTCCCTCAGGGTGGCATCCGCATAGGCGGCCAAGGCCTCGGCCGCGGATCGTTCACCGATGAGGTCGCCGAGCTGTCGGTAGGCCTCTCCGGTCTTGGCGAAGGTGCCGTCGAGGATGACGTAGGGAATGCCGGTCTGCGCCTGGACCCGGTCGGCCAGCGAGGCGTAGGTCGGTCCGGTGCTGCCGACATCGACGATGAGATCGGGCTTGAGGGCGAGCACCGCCTCGACATTGGCGGTGCCGCCGCGCCCGGTGAGGCGCCCGGTGGCCGGCAGGTCCCACGTCTCGGGCGCGAGGTACGGGCGCTCCTCCGGGGACGGCGCGCGGACCCAGCCGACCATCCGGCCGGGCGCGAGGCTGTAGAGCAGCACCGAGGCCGGCGGTCCGGCGGCGAGGACGCGCGCCACCCGGTCGGGGATTTCCACCGTCCGTCCGGCCGCATCCGTGAACGGCCGGGCCGAGGCCGCGACGGGTGCGAGGCATCCGAGGATGACGGCGATGCCCGCGAGGGCACTCCGACGGGCAGTCCGAGGCCGGGCGGCGACCGGGGGTGCGGGTTCCGCGCCCGGAACGCCGTGCGTCGTCGAGGCGCGCGCCCAGGGGCTCGCCGAACCGGTCGAGGGTCGCGGCGCGACCCGGATCGTACCACCGAGGCCGGGATCCATGCGGAGGGCTCGTTCGTCGGGCGTTTGCGTCATTCGGGACTGCGTTCTCCGAAGTTACGGCTTGGCGAAGCCCCGGTCCGGCGAGGCCGCGACAACGACCGGCGGCCGCGTCGCCCGGGATCGCGGCTCACGCCGACGGACCGATACCACACCCGATGACGCCGCACCGCATGGGACGGGCAGCCCCCCGTTTCCAGGCGCGAATCGCCCGGCCAAGTGCGGGTCCGCTTCGACGGCGGCGAATCGGCGGCAGGGACTCGCCGATATGGCCCTTCGTCGCCTTCCACCTTGTTCGGTCCGCCATGAGAATGAATGTTCATTGACGTGAGAATGAATGTTCATTACACGGAAGCATAGTCAGGAGTGCGTGATGGCCCTTCCCCACCGAGGCCGCTGGCCGGAATTCAACGTGACGGGTCCCGGACCATCGCGATCCGGGTCCGTGCAATCCAGGTCGGCCCACCACGTCATGGCGGCCATCCGCGCGGTCTGCACGCCGGGAAACCTCGTGCTCGTCGGCACCCTCGCCTTCGGATGGCTCGCCCTCATCGGCTGGACCGGGGCCGGCCCGGACAGCTGGCAGGCCCGGGTCTGTGCCGACCTCGACCTGCAGCCGCGGGCCTGCGCGGTGGTTCAGTCCCCGGGAGCCGCCTCGTGAGCGCGGCCGCCGGCGCCGTCATCGACGCCCGGGGCAGTCAGGCCGCCCGGCGCGAGCACATCCTCGACGCGGCGCAGGCCTGCTTCGTGCGCAACGGCTTCCACCGCACCACCATGCAGGACCTCGCCCGCGAGGCGGCCATGAGCCCGGGCAACGTCTACCGCTACTTCGAATCGAAGGAGGCCCTGGTTCTGGGGCTCGCCGAACGCGAGCGGGGACAGGCTGCCCTTCGCGTCGCCGATCTGGAGCGCGACGGCGACCGCCGCACGGCGTTCCTCGGCATCCTCACCCAGTATTTCGGAACGTTGAGCCGCGAGACCGCGGTGCTCCAGCTCGACATCTGGTCGGAGGCGACCCGCAACCCGGCCATCGCCGCCATGACGGAGCGGGCCGACGCCGAGACCAGGGCGTGGTTCCTGGCGACGATCGCGGCCCTCGCCACCGATCCCGACTGCGATCCGACCGCGGTCTACGCCATCATCGAACCCCTCATGACGGGACTCGTCGTCGGTCGAGCCCTGGTGCCCGGCTACGATACGGTCGCGGCGGCGGCCCAGCTCAACAGCACGATCGAAGCGGGGCTCGCGGGACAGTTTCCCCGTCCCTCCCAGACGATCCTGGAGTCGACCCCATGACCATGGTCCGCACGCACGCCCTCCGGTTCGGTGCCGTGATGCTGGCCCATGCGGTGATGTCGGGCCTCGGCGGCGGCTCAGCCCAGGCCGAGACGACGCCCGCCAAGGCGCCGCTCCCGCCCGCCGTCAGCGTGGTCGAGGCGCAGCGCCGCGAGATCGTCGAGACGGTGACCGTCACCGGCACCCTGGTGCCCCGCGACGAGATTCTGGTGACGCCCGAGATCGACGGCACCCGCATCACCGAGGTCCTCGTCGAGGAGGGCATGCGGGTCGAGCGCGGCCAGGTCCTGGCGCGCCTGTCGCGCGACCTCGTCGATCGCCAGCTCGCCCAGCAGAAGGCCCTCATCGACAAGGCGGCGGCCGTCGTCCCGCAGGCGCAGAGCAGCATCGAGCAGGCCGAGGCCGCCGAGACGGAGGCGCGCCTCTCCCACGAGCGCGCCCGCCAATTGCTCCAGACGGGCAACGCCACGGCGGTGATCCTCGAGAACCGCACCTCCGTCCTGCGCCAGGCGGAGGGCAAGCTGGCGTTTGCCCGCAACGGCCTGATCATCGCGAAGGCCGAGCTCGCCCAGGCCCAGGCCGTGCGCGACGAACTCGAACTGCGCCTGGCCCGCACGGAGATCCGCGCGCCGGAGGCCGGCATCGTCAGCCGCCGCACCGCCCGCGTCGGCATGGCGGCGTCCGCCGCGTCCGAGCCGCTGTTCCGGCTCATCGCGCGGGGGGAAATCGAGCTCGAGGGCGAGGTCATCGAGACGAAGCTGCCGCAGCTGCGCGAGGGCAAGCCCGCCTGGATCGTGCTCGGCGACGGCGAACGGGTCCAGGGCAGCGTGCGCGCCATCTATCCGGAGGTCGACAAGGCGAGCCGTCTCGGCAAGGTCCGGGTGCGCCTCGACGCCGACCCGCGCCTGCGCATCGGCACCTTCGCCCGCGGCGGCGTCGAGCTCGCCCGCACCCGCGACGTCACCGTGCCCCAGGCCTCCGTCCTCTACGGCGCCGACCGGCGCAGCACCGTCCTCGTGGTGACCGGCGACCGGGTCGAGGCCCGGGAGGTCCGCACCGGCCTGTCCGACGACGACGATATCGAGATCCGCAAGGGGCTCGACGCGGGCGAACGGGTGGTGGCCCGGGCCGGCTCGTTCCTGCGCGACGGCGACCGGGTGCGGCCCGTCATGGTCGGGGCACCGGCTCCCGCCATGGCGGCGAAGCCGTCGCCCCTGACGACCGCCGAGGCCGGCGTTCCGTAGGCCGCCCCGGCCCCCCGCGCTTCGCACCGGAGACCTCGTCCCATGCGCCTGAACGTCTCCGCCTGGGCGATCCGCAAGCCCATCGGGCCCCTGGTCCTGTTCCTCGTGCTGATCGTCCTCGGGCTGGTCAGTTTCCGGGGCCTCGCCGTCACGCGCATGCCCAACGTCGACGTGCCCATCGTCTCCGTGGCGATCACGCAGGCGGGGGCGGCGCCGTCCGAGCTGCAGACCCAGGTGACGAAGTGGGTCGAGGATTCCATCGCCGGCGTGCGCGGGGTCAAGCACATCACCTCGGCCATCACCGAGGGTTCGTCCGTCACCACCGTCGAGTTCCGCCTCGAGGTGAACACCGACCGGGCCGTCAACGACGTCAAGGACGCGGTCTCGAAGATCCGCATCAACCTGCCGCGCACCATCGACGAGCCGGTGATCAGCCGCGTCGAGATCGCCGGCCTGCCGATCCTCGTCTACGGCGTCACCGCCCCGGCCATGACCCCCGCCGACCTGTCCTGGCTCGTGGAGGACAAGATCGCCCGCACCCTCCAGGGGGTGAAGGGCGTCGGCGGCGTCGAGCGCGTCGGCGGCGTCGCCCGCGAACTGCGCGTGGTGCTCCAGCCCGACCGCCTCCTGGCGCTCGGCATCACGGCGGCGGACGTGAACCGGCAGTTGCGCCTCACCTCCGCCGACATGGCCGGCGGGCGCGGCGAGGTCGGCGGACGTGAGCAGTCGATCCGCACGTTGGCCGCCTCGCGCACCCTGCGCGACCTCAAGGCCACCTCCATCGTGCTGCCGGCGGGCCGCAAGGTGCGCCTCGACGACCTCGCCACCGTGGAGGATTCCATCGAGGAGCCGCGCACCTTCGCGCGCTTCAACGGCAATCCGGTGGTGGCGTTCACGGTCTCGCGCGGAGCGGGCGCCAGCGATGCCGAAGTCGCGGTGGGCGTCGAGAAGAAAATCGCCGAGTTCCAGGAAACCTATCCCGACCTCCTCTTCGAAAAAATCGATTCGTCGGTCTCGGCCACCCTCGGCTCCTACGATTCGGCCATGCACACCCTCATCGAGGGCGCGGTGCTCGCCGTCATCGTGGTGTTCCTGTTCCTGCAGGACTGGCGCGCGACCCTCATCGCCGCCGTCGCCCTGCCGCTCTCGGTGTTCCCGACCTTCTGGGCCATGGACGCCATGGGGTTCACCCTCAACGGCATCAGCCTGCTGGCCATCACCCTGGTGACGGGCATCCTCGTCGACGACGCCATCGTCGAGATCGAGAACATCGTCCGGCATATGCGCCTCGGCAAATCGCCCTACCGCGCCGCCATCGACGGCGCCGACGAGATCGGGCTCGCGGTCATCGCCATCACGGCGACGCTGATCGCGGTGTTCGCCCCCGTGTCGTTCATGGGCGGGATCGCCGGGCGCTACTTCATGCAGTTCGGCCTCACCATCGCGGTGTCGGTCTTCATGTCGCTTCTGGTGGCACGCCTGATCACACCGATGTTGGCTGCCTATTTTTTACGCGATCAGGGTCACGCCGAAGCGCAGGACGGCCCGGTGATGCGCCTCTATGTTCGCCTCGTCGGCTGGTCCGTGCGCCATCGCTTCATCACCCTGGTCATCGGTCTGGCACTGTTCGCCGGGTCGCTGGC
Organism: Methylobacterium sp. Leaf99; assembly: GCF_001422375.1. Taxonomy (GTDB): domain Bacteria; phylum Pseudomonadota; class Alphaproteobacteria; order Rhizobiales; family Beijerinckiaceae; genus Methylobacterium. The sequence continues at coordinate 1,241,084 of NZ_LMMU01000001.1, forward strand.
CTCCACGCGGCTGCTGCCGTCGGGGTTCGTGCCGAAGCAGGACAACGCCCGCACCCTCGTCATGGTCGAGCTCGCCCCCGGCGCGCGGCTGGCCGACACCATCGCGGCCTCCGACCGGGTGGCGGCGCGCATCCGGGCGCTCCCCGAGGTGGTTTCCGTCTTCGTCGATGGCGGACGGCAGGTGGGCGGCAAGAAGGAAACCCGGCTCGCCAGCTTCATCGTCAACCTGACGCCGAAGAACCGGCGCGCGAAGAAGCAGGGTGCGTTGGAGACCGAAATCGCGGCGCTCATCGCCGAGGAGCCGGACATCCGCTCCTGGACCCTTCGCGACAGTGGACAGCGCGACCTCGCCCTCGTCGTCGGCGGGCCCGACCCGGAGGTGGTGACCGAAGTCGCCGCCCGCCTGCAGCGTGACATGGCGGCGATCCCCCACCTCGTCTCGGTGATGTCGACGGCGCCGCTCAACCGCACGGAGGTGCGCATCCGCCCGAAGGAGGGCTCCGCCGCCGATCTCGGCGTGTCCACCGATGCCATCGCCGAGACCGTTCGGGTCGGCACCATCGGGGACATCGGCCTGAACCTGGCGAAGTTCAACGCCGCCGACCGTCAGGTGCCGATCCGGGTGCAGCTGCCGGAAAGCGCCCGCGGCACCGTCGCGCGCCTGGAAAACCTCAAGGTGCCGGCCAAGAACAACACCGCCGTGCCGCTGGCCGCCGTCGCCGACATCGAGCTCGGCCAGGGGCCGGGCGCCATCGACCGCTACGACCGCGTCGTGCGTGTCGCCGTGGAGGCCAACATGGAAGGGTCCGACGCCCTCGGCTCCCTGATCCAGCAGGCCCTGGAGACGCCCACCGCGAAGAACCTGCCCCCGGGGGTGACCATCCGGCAGACGGGTGACGCCGAGATCATGGGCGAGGTGTTCTCGGGGTTCCTCATGGCCATGGGCGCCGGGATCATGATGGTCTACGCCGTGCTGGTGCTGCTGTTCGGCTCGTTCCTGCAGCCCCTGACCATCCTGTTCTCCCTGCCCCTCTCCATCGGCGGCGCGATCCTCGGCCTGCTCGTCCTCAACATGCCGATCTCCATGCCAGTGGTCATCGGCATCCTGATGCTCATGGGGCTGGTGACGAAGAACGCCATCATGCTGGTGGACTTCGCCGTCGAGGAAATGGCCCGCGGCGTCGATCGGGTCACCGCCATCGTCGAGGCCGGCCGCAAGCGCGCCCGCCCCATCGTGATGACGACGCTGGCCATGGCCGCCGGCATGGTGCCCTCCGCCCTGGCCCTCGGGGTCGGCGGCGAGTTCCGCGCCCCCATGGCGGTGGCGGTGATCTCCGGCCTCATCGTCTCGACCCTGCTGTCCCTGGTGTTCGTGCCGGCGGTGTTCCTGCTCATGGACAGCCTCGGCAACGTCCTGGGCCGCCTGCTCGGCCGCCTCGTCGGCGCCCGCGACGAGGCCCCGGAGGGCGCGGCGTCCCACGGCGCCTGAGGCGACGCCCGCCCGCTCGACCCGGGGACTTCACCGCCGGCACGGGATCCACGCCGTTCGAAGGACCGATCCGGAAGGATTGGGGCCGGCGGCGTGAGGCACAACGGGCTCCAACTCCTCTCGGGAAAGGATCGCGGTGAGGTGTGCGGGTCAACCGGACGGGTCTCAGACCTCGCCGGGTCCCTCTCCCTCCAAGAAAGACCGCCCGCGATACGTACGAATAGCGGGTCGTCGAGGATCGACGGCGGTCTGCCATCCTCGACATCTCAAATCGGTTTCTCGGCCCCGGCCCGCCGGGCTGGCCGGTGGATTGCATACGGTATCCCGTCCGGGCCCGGCCCGCCGAAGGAACCTGTGTGCGCATGATCGATTCAGTGACGCGTCGGACCAAGCTCTCCCGCTTCAACAAGCGCCTCCTCGCCGCGACGCTCCTGTCGGGCCTGATGACCCCGGCGGCCTTCGCGCAGGGCGTCCTCAAGATCGGGATGACCGCCTCCGACATCCCGCTCACCACGGGCCAGGCCGACAATGGCGGCGAGGGCATGCGGTTCACGGGCTTCACGGTCTATGACGGCCTCATCAACTGGGACCTGTCCTCGGCGACGAAGCCGTCCGTGCTGGCGCCGGGGCTCGCCACGAGCTGGACCGTGGACCCGGCCGACAACACCAAGTGGACGTTCAAGCTGCGCGATGGCGTGACCTTCCACGACGGCTCGCCCTTCACCGCCGAGTCGGTGGTGTGGAACCTCGACAAGCTCTTGAAGACCGACGCCCCGCAATTCGATCCGCGCCAATCGGCGCAGGGGCGCTCGCGCATTCCGGCGGTGGCGAGCTACCGGGTCGTCGATCCCCTGACCGTCGAGATCACGACGAAGAACCCCGACGCGACCCTGCCCTACCAGATCGCCTGGATTATGATCTCGTCGCCGGCCCAGTGGGAGAAGCTCGGTAAGAGCTGGGACGCCTTCGCCAAGACGCCGTCGGGGACGGGGCCGTGGCAGATGACCCTGTTCGCCCCGCGCGAGCGCGCCGAGATGGTCCCGTTCAAGGCGTACTGGGACAAGGCCCGGGTGCCGAAGCTCGACAAGCTCGTGCTGGTGCCGCTCCCCGAGGCCAACGCTCGCGTGGCGGCCCTGCGGTCCGGTCAGGTCGATTGGATCGAGGCACCGCCGCCCGACGCCGTCGCCTCCCTCAAGGGGGCGGGCTTCGGCATCGTCACCAACGCCTATCCGCACAACTGGACTTGGCACCTGTCGCGGGCCGAGGGCTCACCCTGGAACGACATCCGCGTGCGCAAGGCCGCCAACCTCGCGGTGGACCGCGAGGGCATGAAGGAAATGCTCAATGGCCTGATGATCCCGGCCCAGGGCTTCATGCCGCCGGGCTCGGCTTGGTTCGGCCACCCGACCTTCAAGCCCGGCTACGACCCGGAGGCGGCCAAGAAGCTCCTGGCCGAGGCCGGCTACGGCCCCAACAAGCCCATCGTGACGAAGATCCTCATCGCGCCGTCCGGCTCGGGGCAGATGCAGCCCCTGCCGATGAACGAGCTGATCCAACAGAATCTGGCCGACATCGGCATCAAGGTCGAGTTCGAGGTGGTGGAGTGGAACACCCTCATCAACCTGTGGCGGGGTGGATCGAAGGCCGAGATGTCGCGCAAGGCCACGGGGATGAACTTCTCGTACTTCGTCCAGGACCCGTTCACGGGCTTCATCCGCCACCTGCAGTGCAATCTCGCGGCGCCGAACGGCACCAACTGGGGGCATTACTGCGACCCCGAGATGGACAAGCTGTTCGACGAGGTCCGCACCACCTTCGATCCGGTTGCGCAGACCAAGGTGCTGGAGAAGGTCCACGAGAAGTACGTCAACGACGCCCTGTTCCTCATGGTGGCCCACGACACCAACCCGCGGGCCATGAGCCCCAAGGTGAAGGGCTTCGTCCAGGCGCAGAACTGGTTCCAGGACTTTTCGCCGATATCGATGGCGAAATGATCGGGCCAGTGATGACCAGGGCCGCACGCATGAACCCTCCCCCCCCTGCGGGGGCGGGTGGCCCGCACGCGAGCGCGGATCGGGAGAGGGGAGGAACGCTTCCGGAGAGGTCGCCCCCTCTCCCGCCTGCTCCGCAGGCACCCTCTCCCGCAGGGGGGAGAGGGTAAAGACCATGCTGAGCTTCATCCTCCAGCGCCTGCTCACCGTCACCCCCGTGGCCCTCGGCGTCAGCGTCGTGTGCTTCCTCCTCGTCCACCTCGCGCCCGGCGACCCCTTGAGCGCCGTGCTCCCCGTGGACGCGACGCAGGAGACCATCGACGCCATGCGCACGGCCTACGGCTACGACAAGCCGCTGCCGCTGCAGTACGTGATCTGGCTTTGGCACGTGCTCCAGGGCGATCTCGGCATCTCCATCGCCACCGGGCGCCCCGTGGCGCAGGAGGTCGGCCGGGCCGTGGTCAACAGCCTGATCCTCGCATCGGTGGCGACACTCATCGGCTTCACCTTCGGCATGATCTTCGGCTTCGTCGCCGGCTACTTCCGCAACTCGATCCTCGACCGCCTCGCCTCGGCCGTGTCGGTGTTCGGGGTCAGCGTGCCGCATTACTGGCTCGGCATGGTGCTGGTCATCGTGTTCTCGGCCCAGCTCGGCTGGCTGCCGCCGACGGGCGCCGGCCCCGACGGCTCGGGCAACTGGCGGCCCGATCTCGAGCACCTGCGCTATATCATCCTGCCGGCGATCACGATGTCGGTGATCCCCATGGGGGTCATCGCCCGCACCGTCCGGGCGCTGGTCGGCGACATCCTCGCCCAAGACTTCGTCGGGGCGCTGCGGGCCAAGGGCATGAGCGAGTTCGGCGTGTTCAAGCACGTGGTGAAGAACGCCGCGCCGACCGCGCTGGCCATCATGGGCCTCCAACTCGGCTACCTCCTCGGCGGCTCGATCCTCATCGAGACGGTGTTCGCCTGGCCGGGCACGGGCTTCCTGCTCAACGCGGCGATCTTCCAGCGCGACCTGCCCCTGCTCCAGGGCTCGATCCTCGTCCTGGCGATGTTCTTCGTCGCCCTCAACCTCATCGTCGATGTGGTCCAGACGGCCCTCGACCCGCGCATCGAGAGGGGCTGATGGCCAACACCCTTGCACCAGCCATCGATGTCGCCGGCGGGGCCCCCCCCGCCCCGGCGGCCCCCGACGCCTTCGTGGCCTCGCGCGGGTTCTGGGGGCAGGTCGGCCACAAGCTCGTGCGCGATCCCGTGGCGATGACGGCGGCCTGCGTCATCCTCGCCATCGTGGCGATCGCGCTGCTGTCGCCGTGGATCACCCCCATGGACCCCTATCGCGGGTCGATGGTGCGCCGCCTCAAGCCCATCGGCGACGCCACCTACATCCTCGGCTCGGACGAGCTCGGCCGCGACATGTTGAGCCGCCTGATGATGGGCGGGCGCCTGTCCCTGTTCATCGGCGTCACCCCCGTCATCCTCGCCTTCGTCATCGGCTCGGGGATCGGCATTCTCGCCGGCTATGTCGGCGGCTGGGTCAACACCGTGCTCATGCGCACCGTGGACGTGTTCTTCGCGTTCCCGTCCGTGCTGCTGGCCATCGCCCTCTCGGGCGCGCTGGGCGCGGGCGTGTTCAACTCCATCGTCTCGCTCACCTGCGTGTTCGTGCCCCAGATCGCGCGGGTCGCCGAGAGCGTCACCACGCAGATCCGCTCGCGCGACTACGTCGACGCCGCCCGGCTGTCGGGCGCCTCGACCCTGACGATCCTGCGGGTGCAGGTGCTCGGCAACGTGCTCGGGCCGATCTTCGTCTACGCCACCAGCCTCATCAGCGTGTCGATGATCCTGGCCTCGGGCCTGTCGTTCCTCGGCCTCGGGGTGAAGCCGCCCGAGCCCGAATGGGGCCTGATGCTCAACACCCTGCGCACGGCGATCTACGTGAACCCCCTGGTCGCGGCTCTGCCGGGACTCGCCATCTTCATCGTCTCGATCTCGTTCAACCTGTTCTCGGACGGGCTCCGGTCCGCCATGGAGGTGAAGTCGTGAGCACGCCGATCGGACTCCCCACCGTTCCGCAGGACCGCGACCGGGGCGGCCCGGCCCAGCCGCTGCTGTCCATCGACGGCCTCGTGAAGCATTTTCCCGTCAAGAAGGGCTTGGGCGGGAAGAAGGCCGTGGTGCGTGCCGTCGACGGCGTCGATTTCAACATCCTCAAGGGCGAGACCCTCGGGATCGTCGGCGAATCCGGCTGCGGCAAGTCCACCACCGCGCGCCTCATCATGGGGCTGATGCCGCATGACAAGGGCGAGTTGCTGTTCGACGGCGAGCGCATCGGCGGCCGGGCGCTGCCCTGGCGCGAGTTCCGCGCCCAGACCCAGATGGTGTTCCAGGACAGCTACTCGTCCCTCAACCCGCGCATGACCATCGAGGGCTCCGTCGCCTTCGGGCCGCGGGTGCACGGGGTGCCGAAGCGTCAGGCCATCGAGCGGGCGCGCTCGCTCTTGGCCCGCGTCGGCCTGGAGCCGGCGCGCTTCGCCGCGCGCTATCCCCACGAACTCTCCGGCGGCCAGCGCCAGCGCGTGAACATCGCCCGCGCGCTGGCCCTGGAACCGCGCCTCGTGGTCCTCGACGAGGCGGTCTCGGCCCTGGACAAGTCCGTGGAGGCGCAGGTGCTGAACCTGCTCATGGACCTGAAGCAGGAATTCGCCCTCACGTATCTGTTCATTTCCCACGACCTGAACGTGGTGCGCTTCATCTGCGACCGGGTCGCGGTGATGTATCTCGGCCAGGTGGTCGAGATCGGCCCGGCCGACACGGTGCTGGCGAACCCCGCCCATCCGTACACGGCGGCGCTCCTGTCCTCGATGCCGTCCATGGACCCGGATGCGCGGACCGAGGTGGCGCCCCTCGCCGGCGATCCGCCCAACCCCATCGACCCGCCGCCGGGCTGCCGCTTCCACCCGCGCTGCACCCTGGTGGAGGACGTGTGCCGGGCGACCGCCCCGCCGCTCGCCCCCGTCGATCCGGTCCACCGTGTCGCCTGCCTCGCCCGCCAGCCGGGCTCCGGCCACTCCGCCGCCCCCGCCCTGTCGGTGGCCGCATGAGCAGCGGACTCGCAAAAGAACCCGCCGTCGCCATTCGCGGCCTGAAGGTCGTGTTCGGCGGCGTGGTCGAGGCCGTGGACGGGGTCGACCTCACCCTGGAGCGCGGGCAGGCCGTGGCCCTCATCGGCGAATCGGGCTCCGGGAAAAGCGTGACCCTCCGCGCCATCATGCGCCTCAACCCCGAGCGCAAAACCCGGATCGACGGCGAGATCCTCGTCGCTGGCCAGGACGTGATGAAGCTGTCGTCACGTGCCTTGCGCGCCTTGCGCGGCCGCGAAGTGGCGATGATCTTCCAGGAGCCCCTTCTCGCCCTCGACCCGGTCTACACCGTGGGCAAGCAGATCACCGAGGCGATCCGCCAGCACGAACGAATCGGGGTCGAGGCCGCGCGCCGGCGCGCGCTCCAGCTATTCGAGCGCGTGCGCATCCCCAGCCCCGAGCGGCGCCTCGACGCCTATCCGCACGAGATGTCGGGGGGCATGCGCCAGCGCGCCATGATCGCCCTGGCGCTGGCCTGCCGGCCGCAGGTGCTGCTCGCCGACGAGCCGACCACCGCGCTCGACGCCACGGTGCAGATCCAGATCCTGCTGCTCCTGCGCGAGCTGCAGGCCGAACTCGGCCTCTCGACGATCTTCGTCACCCACGACCTCGGGGCGGCGGTGGAGGTCGCCGACCGGATCGCCGTGATGTATGCCGGCCGCATCGTCGAGGAGGGCTCGGCCCGCGACGTGGTGCTGAACCCGCACCATCCCTACACCATCGGCCTCATGCGCAGCCGCGCCGACGGGGCTTTGGCCAAGGGCTCGCGCCTGAAGACGATTCCGGGCTCGCCCCCCGACCTCGCCAACCGCCCGCCGGGCTGCCCGTTCGCTCCGCGGTGCTTCCTCGCCGAGGACCGCTGCAGCGTCGACGCCCCGCCGGACGTCGCCGTCGATTCCGGCCACCGGGCGGCGTGCTGGCGTACGGAGGCGGCGCACGCCGCGTTCCAGGGCGACCGGGCGCGGGTGCTGGAAGCGGCGGTTTGATCGGCTGAGCCGCGATCAAACCCGACCCGATCGAACCAACAATAAGGAGCCCCCATGGGCACGGCACGGCACAACCTGCGGGTCGATGGAGCGCGCCTGTGGTCCAGCCTCATGGAGACGGCGGCGTTCGGGGCGACGCCGGCGGGCGGCATCAACCGCCTGACCCTGTCGCCGGAGGACGGGCAGGTCCGCGACTGGTTCCGTAACGCCTGCGAGGCGGCGGGGCTGACCGTCGGTACGGACGAGCTCGGCACCCAATTCGCCCTGCGGCCCGGCCGAGACAGCACACGGCCGCCCGTCGCCACGGGCTCGCACCTCGACACCCAGCCCACGGGCGGGCGCTTCGACGGGATTCTCGGCACCCTCGCGGGGCTGGAGGTGGTGCGCACCCTCAACGATGCCGGCATCGAGACGGAGGCGCCGATCCTCATCGTCAACTGGACCAACGAGGAGGGCTCCCGCTACGCCCCCGCCACCATGGCGTCGGCCGCCCATGTCGGCACCTTCACGACGGCCGACATTCTGGCCCGCACGGATGTGGACGGGGTCAGCGTGGCGGACGCGTTGGACAAGCTCGGCATCGCCGCCACCGAGCCGACGGGGTCGCGCACCATCGGCGCCTTCGTCGAACTCCACATCGAGCAGGGGCCGATCCTCGAGGCGGAGGACAAGACCATCGGCGTGGTCGAGGGCGGCCAGGGCATCCTTTGGTTCGACGGCACGATCACGGGGTTCGAAAGCCATGCCGGCACCACACCGATGCCGCGCCGGCGCGATGCCTTCGCGGGTCTCGCCGAGGTGGCGCTCGCCGTCGAGCGCATCGCCCGTGCCCATGGCCCGAGCGCCGTCGGCACCCTCGGCGAGGCGGTGATCGGAGCGCCGTCGCGCAACGTCATCCCGGGCCGGGTCCGCTTCACCCTCGACATCCGCGACCCGCGCGCCGCCACCCTCGACGCCATCGACGCCGAACTGCGTGCCGCCCTCGCGGAGATCGCCGGACGGCGCAATCTCGGCTTCACCCTCGATCTGGTGTGGCGCCAGGAGCCGGTGCCGTTCGACCCCGGCATTGTCGCGCTGATCGAACGGGGCGCGGACAGCCTCGGGCTGCCCCATCGCCGCATGGTCTCGGGCGCCTCACACGACGCCTGCAACCTGGCCCTGAAGGTGCCGACCGCGATGATCTTCGTGCCGTGCAAGGACGGAATCAGCCACAACGAGGCGGAATCGGCGACGCAATTCGACTGCACCGCCGGCGCGGATCTCCTGTTGCAGACCCTGCTGACCCTGGCGAACGCGCCCGTTACGCCGCCGCGGGCCTGAGCGAAGCCCAACTCCGCCATCCCGAAGGGATCAACCGGAGTTGGCATGAGCCCTCAGCCGCGTTCCAGGGCGTCCACCGTCTGCGCCCGCAAACCGTCCGGCAGGGCGATGAGCGAGCCGTGGACGGGGTCCGTGCGGTTGTAGGTGGTGGGGCGGCCCGAGAGGTCGCTCACCGAGCCGCCGGCCTCGCGCAGGAGCAGGTCGGCGCCGGCCAGATCCCAGTCGCGGGCATCCGACGAGACGAGTCCGACATCGATGGAACCGTCGGCGACGCGGGCAACGCGCAGGGCCAGGGACGGCACCCGCTCGACCACGACGAAGTCCGGCTTCACCCCGTCCCGGGCGCCGCCGCGCGCGAGCCTGTCCATCATCGGCTTCGGGCCCGTCACCCGCGCCCCCGCCAAGGTCGCCTGCGCCGAGGCGCGGATGGGCTCGCCGTTCCGGGTCGCCCCGAAGCCGGCAACCGCCTCGTAGAAATGCCCGCTCACCGGCGCGTGGACGAAGCCGAGCACCGGCTGGCCGCCGGACAGCAGCGCCACGGAGATCGACCAGTCCGGGTGCCCGGTGAGGAAGGCGCGCGTCCCGTCGATGGGATCGACGATCCAGACGAGGTCGGCCTTCAGGCGCAGGGCATCGTCGGCCGTCTCTTCCGAGAGCCACGCCGCCGCCGGCAGCAGGGCGCTCAGGCGGATCTTGAGGAAGGTGTCGACGGCGACATCGGCCTCCGTCACCGGCGAGCCGCCGGCCTTCGACCAGATCCGCGCGCCGGTCTGCTCGCCCGCCCGGTAGAACGGCAAGGCGAGACCGGCGGCCTCGCGGATCGCCTCGCGCAGGGCCGGCACAAGGGCCTGAGCGTGAGCTTGGGCCGCATCCGGTGTCATCGTGGCGGGCATGCGGCTCCAGTCGGATCGGGTTCGGGCGGGGGACGAGGCTGGGGACGAAGCACGGAAGATGCCGGGCGGCGTGGCGATGCGCCGTGCATCCGTCGTCGAAGTCACTCTAAGGTGCTCGTCCGGTCGCCACAAGGATTGCCGCGCAGAGGTCGATACGCTCGGATCCCGAACATCGACGCAAGGAACCGTTGAGCATTCTTGGCAAGAGGGGCGCGTCCATATTCGCTTAACGCTCACTCTTAAGGTGGTTGGAGGAGGTTAGACGCAATTCTGCTTGTCATAGACGGACGGTCCGACAGAGGCCGTTGCCACCGACAGGGTGCCCCGGTGATGAACACTTTCGCAAACACGAACCGCGCCTCGGCCGATGCCACGGGCCAGGACGACACGCTCCCGACGATGCCGGCCTTCGTCGCCGCCCGCCTGCCGGTGATCGGCCGTACCGGCACCGTCCGGCCCACGGGCATCGCCCTGGCGTTCTCGGACGACGCCTCCGACGCGTGCGGCGAGGATCGGTTCGACCTGCTCCTCGTCGGTGCGGACGCCGTCGTCATCAGCCGCCTCGGCCCGTTCTGCGAGGACGAGGTCGTGGCCCTGTGGCGCGACGTGGCGGACACGTCCGGCCTCGCCCGGATGATCGTGAAGGAGGATGGCGGCCTCGCCGCGGTCTCGCGCCAGCTCGGCCCCGTGGCGCTCGGCCTCACCCGCACCCGCCGCCGCCACGGCCTGCTCTCCGGCCGCCGCCCGCGCTTCCTCGTGCGCCGCAAGACCGGCTCCCTGCCCGTGCGTCCCCTGATCCATCGCGGCGAGAGCGAGATCGCCTGCGGCGGCGTCTGCTGAGGATTACGCCGTCCAGACCCGCAGGGCGGCGTCGAGGGCGAGCCCCGCGAACAGAATCAGGCCCGCGTCGCGGTTCGATCGAAACAGCCTGAGGGCGCCGCGCCCGTCCCCCGCCTCGAGGCGGACGGTCTGCCATCCGAGATGGGCGGCGAACCCGGCGACGCCGAACAGACCGACCACGCCCGCGCCCGCGCTCCAGGCGGCGAGGCCCACGAGCCCGGCGGCGGCGGCGTAGCAGGCGCCGATGGCGACCTTCAGGCGCGGTCCGAAGGTGCGCGCTGAGGAGCGGATGCCCGCGATGGCGTCGTCCTCGATGTCCTGCACGGCGTAGATCGTGTCGTAGCCCACCACCCACGCGATGGTGCCGGCGTAGAGCAGCCAGGCCGGGGCATCGAGGCGGCCGAACACGGCGACCCACCCCATCAGCGCGCCCCAGGCGAAGGCGAGACCGAGCACGAGCTGCGGCATCGGCATCACGCGCTTCATGAACGGGTAGATCGCCACGGGCGCGAGGGACGCGATCCCGACCACGATGGCGTCGGCGTTGAACTGCAGCAGCACGAGGAGCCCAACGAAGGTCTGGGCGACCAGGAACACCGCCGCGTGGCGGGCGCGTACCTGCCCCGAGGGAAGCGGGCGCGAGCGGGTGCGTTCGACCTGCGCGTCGAGGTCGCGGTCGGCGATGTCGTTATAGGTCGAGCCCGCCCCGCGCATGGCCACGGCGCCGACGAGGAACAGGGCGAGATGGACCGGGTTCGGGAACGCCGCACCCGACGCGATGGCGGCCAGAGCCGCCGACCACCAGCACGGCAGCAGCAGCAGCCACCAGCCAATGGGCCGGTCGATGCGGGCGAGGCGCAGGTAGGGGCGGGTGCGCCGCGGCGCCCATCGGTCGACCCAGTGGCCGGCGACCGCATCGGCGACGGGGCGCTCGGACGGGGGGACGGTCACGCGCATGCGGGACCGGCGGCGTGACGGGAGCGGTTCATCCCGCGGCGTATGGCGGGCATTGCCCCGGCGACACAAGCCGTCGGGATCGCACGGTCCGGAATCGCGCGGTCAGAGCGCGCCCTGGGGCATCTTCATCGCGCCGGTGAGGCCGGGGCCGCCGAGGAGGCCACCGCCGCCGCCGCCGTTCTGAGCCTGGGCACGGCCCTGGGCTTCCATCTTGGCGGCCTGGGCGGCGATGCCGCAGATCTTGGTGCGGATGCCGCCGACCTTGAGGTGATCGGCCTTGAAGCCCTCGGCGAAGGAATCCGGGATCGAGCACCACTCCTTGTTGGCGGTGATCCACTTCATCCCCTCGGAGCCGTTGGTCTGGAGCCTGCCGAACAGGGCGCAGGCCTCCTGCGGGGTCATCTTCTTCTTCGAGTTCGAGGCGGAATTGGCCTTGGCCACGAGGTCCTTGCGCGCCTGGAGGGTCTTCTGGATCTCGCCGCACTCGACGCTCTGGGCAAACGCCGGAGCCGCGACGAGCAGGGGGCCGGCGAGGGCGACGGCGACCGTCGCGATGATCTTGAACGACATGCTCTGACTTCCCTTGAGTCTCCCCGACGCCCCGGCGGGAGCTCTGCCCCTGACCGCCGACGCGATGGCCCGATCCGCTGCGGGACGTGGCGCGATCCGCGCGCTTCGACCCCGATTCGTGTTTCGCCATAGGAATGTGGCGCTATTCGAGTCGCAAACCGGCCTGTTCGATCGGGCGTGGGCAAACTTCGTAAAGATCGCGCCTGTGCTCTTCCCGCAACAAACCGCGCGTTGACAGCGGTCGAGCGCCACGCGACCACCGCCGCCATGGCCGCCTACGATTTTACCGCCCCCCGTCTCCACGTCGAGGCCGACCTCGCGCCGGACGCGGTCCTGCCCCTCGACCGGGCGCAGGCGAACTATCTCCTCAACGTCCTGCGCCGGGGCCCGGACGACCCGGTGCTCCTGTTCAACGGCCGCGACGGCGAGTGGCGCGCCACCCTGGCGCAGAGTGGCCGCAAGAGCGCCGATCTCGTGGTCCGCGAGCGGACCCGCGCCCAGACGCCACGGGCCGACCTGCATTACCTGTTCGCCCCCCTCAAGAGCGCGCGCCTCGACTACCTCGCCCAGAAGGCCGTGGAGATGGGGGCCGGTACCATCCGGCCGGTCTTCACCCGGCGCACGCAGGGCGAGAAGCTCAACGTCGAGCGCCTGCGCGCCAACGCCATCGAGGCGGCCGAGCAGTGCGGCATCCTCGCCCTGCCGGAGTTTCCGGACGCCGTGCGGCTGCCCGCCGCACTGGCCGATCTCGCGCCGGAGCGCCTGCTAGTGTTCTGCGACGAGGACGCCCCCCTGTCCGATCCCATCGCCGCCCTGCGGGGAGCGGCCGACCCCGCCGCCGCCCCGCCCCTGGCCGTGCTGGTGGGCCCCGAGGGCGGCTTCGCGCCGGAAGAACGCGCCCTGATCTTAGGCCGGCCCAACACCGTTGCCCTGTCCCTTGGACCCCGCATCCTGCGGGCCGACACGGCGGCCGTCGTGGTGCTCGCCCTGGTGCAGTCGGTGCTCGGGGACACACGCTGACACGGCGCGCCGTCGCGTCCGTTGTTCGCACAGCGGGCGTGGACTAAGGAGGCGGCATCCCGATGGGGCTTCCGCGACCCGAGGTCGGGCCTGCCTCTCACCCGAACGATTTCACCACGAGGCCAGCGCATGGCGCGCGATACGTCCGACACGACGCCGCTGACGACGCGGGACGAACTGATCGCGTGGTTCGCCGAGGGCGAGAAACCGCGCGCGCGCTTCGCCATCGGCACCGAGCACGAGAAGGTGCCGTTCTACCGCAACGGCAACCGGCCGGTTCCGTATGCCGGAGAGGCCGGCATCCAGGCCCTCCTCGAAGGTCTCGGCCGCGAGACCGGCTGGGAGGCCATCGAGGATGCGGGCCACCTCATCGGTCTGGCCGGCCAGGAGGGCGGTGCCATCTCGTTGGAGCCGGGTGGGCAGTTCGAGCTCTCCGGCGCGCCGCTCGCCGACGTCCACGCCACGGAAGCCGAGTTGCGCACGCATCTCGATGCGGTCAAGCGCGTGGCCGAGCCCCTCGGCATCGGCTTCCTCGACCTCGGCATGAGTCCGAAATGGACCCGCGAGGAAACCCCCGTGATGCCGAAGAGCCGCTACAAGATCATGGCCGGCTACATGCCGAAGGTCGGGACGCTGGGCCTCGACATGATGCTGCGCACGGCCACCGTGCAGGTGAACCTCGACTTCGCCTCGGAGGCCGACATGGTCGCCAAGATGCGCGTCGCCCTGGCGCTCCAGCCCGTGGCCACGGCGCTCTTCGCCAACTCGGCCTTCACCGACGGGCGGCCCAACGGTTTCCTGTCGCGCCGCTCGGAGATCTGGCGCGACACCGATCCCGACCGCACCGGCATGCTGCCCCGCGCCTTCGCGCCGGGCTTCGGCTACGAGGCCTATGCCGACTGGCTGCTCGACATGCCGATGTACTTCGTCAAGCGCGGCGAGACCTATCACGACGTCTCCGGCGCCTCCTTTCGCGATCTGATGGCCGGCACGCTGTCCGCCCTGCCGGGCGAGCGCGCCACGGTGTCGGACTGGGCGAACCACGCCTCCACGGCGTTTCCCGAGGTCCGGCTCAAGCGCTTCCTCGAGATGCGCGGCGCCGACGTCGGCGGTCCGGAGATGATCGCCGCCCAGGCCGCGTTCTGGGTCGGGCTGCTCTACGACGACGCGGCCCTGGCCGCCGCCTGGGACATCGCCAAGGGCTGGACCGACGCCGACCGCGAGTGCCTGCGCGCCACGGTGCCGCGCCTCGGCCTCGCCGCCCGCATCGGTGGCCGACCCCTCGGGGCGGTGGCCGCCGAGGCCCTGGCCGTGGCGCGCTCCGGCCTCGCGGCCCGGGGCCGCCGCGACGCGCAGGGGCAGGACGAGACCCGCCACCTCCAGCCCCTCGAGGCCATCGTCGCCGCCGGTCGCTCGCAGGCGGAGGTGCATCTCGCCGCCTACGAAGGCCGCTGGCAGCGTTCCGTCGAGCCCGCCTTCACCGAGTGCGTCTTCTGAACCAGCCGTCGCCTCACGGGAGCGTGCAGGCTTGACTGTGTTCGTTCGGGAACGGTTCAGGCGCGATGCCGTTCATAGGCACATTGGATCGCCAGACGGAGAAGTCTCGCATGTCGCGCATTCTGTCCCTCGCCCTCGCCGGCACCACAGCCATCGGCCTGTCCGCCGGCTCGTTCACGGCTGCCCAAGCGGCCCCGTTCCCGGCCCTGAACGCCGGCCAGATCGCCGGTGAGCGGGCGGGCGTCGAGAACGTCCGCTGGCGCGGCGGCTACGGCGGCGGCTATTACGGCGCCGGCTACGGCCGTGGGTATGGCCGCGGCTATTACGGCGGCCACCGTCGCGGCCCCGGCATCGGCGGCGCCCTGGCGGCGGGTGCCGCCCTCGGCATCATCGGCGGCGCCATCGCGGCGAGTCAGGCGCCCCGCTACGGCTACTACGACCGCGGTTACGTCGGCGCCGGCTACGGCTACGGCGCCCCCGCCTATGGCTACGGCTACGCCCCGGCCTACGGCTACGCCGCCCCCGCCTACGGTTACGCGCCGGCCTACGGATACCCCGCCTACGGTTACGGCTACTGAGGTTCGGACGGCCCGGTGTGTGTCACCGGGCCTCGACCCTGATAAGACCCGTCGATGGCCCCGCGCCGCCGGCGGGTTTTTTGCGCCGTGACTCCATTACGAAAGTCCATGTCCGCCGAACGCTCCGACGTCACCGAGCTCGATCTCTCGGGCCTCAAGTGTCCGCTGCCGGTCCTGCGCACGCGCAAGGCCCTCGGCGGCCTGCTCCCCGGCGCGACTCTGGCGGTCCTGAGCACGGACCCCCTCGCGGCCATCGACATTCCGCACCTCGTGCGCAGCGAGGGCGATTCGCTCCTCGGCCAGGAACGTCGGGACGGCGCGATCCGCTTCGTCATCCGGCGTATGCCGCGCTGAGGCGAGCGTTGCCTCACGAATCCCTGCCTCAATCGTGCGACAACGCGCTGGTAAGGCCCCCGCGTCGGCCGTTCCTGTCCGGACGGCGAGTGGGGAAAAAGCATGGCGCCAGTCATCCGTGGCACGCGGATCCTGCATGACGGTTGGAGCCGGTTTCTCGTTGCCGAGGTGACGATGCCGGACGGGACGCGTCTGGCCCGCGAGATCGAGGATCACGGTCGGGCGGTGGCGGTGCTGCCCTACGATCCGGCCCGCGGCGTCGCCCTCCTGGTGGAGCAGTTCCGGCCCGCCGCCCTCTACGCCGCCGGGACCGAATCCGTCCTCGAGGTTCCAGCCGGCCTCCTCGACGAGGCCGATCCCGAGGAAGGGGCGCGGCGGGAAGCCTACGAAGAGGTGGGCGTCCGCCTCGGTGCCCTGGAGCGGATCACCTGCGGCTGGAGCATGCCGGGCATCTCGACGGAGCAGATGGACCTGTTCCTGGCTCCCTACGGCACCGACGACCGCTCCGGCCCCGGCGGCGGCCTGGATGCCGAGCACGAGAACATCACCGTGCACGAGATGCCGCTCGCGACCCTGGCGATCATGAGCGACACCGGCGCCATCACCGACATCAAGACGCTGCTTCTCGTCTACGCCCTGCGCCTGCGCCATCCCGAGCTGTTCGCAGCGTCCTAAGGCGGGCGCCGACGTCCTACGTCGTTGCGTAGTGATTCGTTGCGCCTCCCCGCGACGGGAAACGGAGTACCGTCGTGGTTGATCGCATGCCGAAAGCCGCGCGGTCTCCGAGGGAGACCGGCGGCGATGCAGGGAATGCCATCGGGGATGGGAAGACGCGCCCGTCGGGTGACGAACCGGAGCGCGGAGCGGATCGGGGCATGGCCCGCGAAACGAGCCGCGCCTTCGGAGGGCGTGCCGGACGCTTACGCGTGCTCGCGGAGGGCCACGGCCTCGGGGGCCATTCCGAAACGCTCGGCGAGGTGCCAGCGCAGTTCGCGGGGCGAATGGTAGTTGTAGGAGGTGTCGATGAGATGGCTCAGGTCGGTCGTCTTCGTACCGCGCGTCGCGGACTGCTTGAGACGATCCACCCGGAAGGTCGCCGCGTCGGTGACGGGCGAACGGACGCTGCGGCGTCGGGTGTATTCGAACAACATGTGTTTTCTTGTGTACTTTCAGGTGTCGTGATGTGCGGGACCCCTTGCGGGTCCGGTAGCGTCGCTTGATGTGGCGGGAAGCCGGATCGATGCGGCGTTCCTTCCCGGAACGGTCATCGATGGTCGGCGGTGAAGGGTTCTCGCGAGAACCGTTGGTGACGCCAGCCCTGAGGGCTGGCGCCGAGGGCGTCAGGCCGCCTGGAGGTTGCCAGCCGAGTCCTTGCCGCTGCGCTTGTCCGTCTGGATCTCGTAGGAGATCTTCTGGCCCTCGATGAGGTTGCGCATGCCTGCACGCTCGACGGCAGAGATGTGGACGAAAACGTCCTTGCCGCCATCGTCAGGCTGAATGAAGCCGTAGCCCTTGGTCTCGTTGAACCACTTAACAGTGCCGGTATTCACGTATAGATCCTCGTATCGTTCGTCGATCGACGGCCCATGTCCAGGGACATGAAACCGCAAATCCTCTTCGTAAAACGTCCTGACGGGGATCAGCAGGACGTGAAACGCTTGGTCTTACAAGCGCCCGGCTCACCGATACCCGCTGAGATGATATGTAGTCGGTTCCTGCGGCCGCAACAAGGCAGGACGGGTCCCCGGCGCGCTCGGGCGGCCTGCGGCAATGCCGCCGACCGCTGGGATTCCGGTGCGTCCCGGTGCATATAAGAGTTCGGGTCCAGGCAGTTAGAGCCGCCCACGGACACCTCCGTCGCGTCCCGCCTCGCCCGTGGGAGATCTGTCGCGGACCGGGGTTTGCGTGGGCCGTTCGGTGGCGATGCGGTTAGGCGGTTCATGGCGGGCATTTCGGTTTCCCTCGAAGGTGCGAACATCCAGCTCTCCTTCCAGAAGGACGATCAGGCGACGGCAGTGGTGATGGATGCGCGCGCCGCCCGCGCCCTGGTGCGGGCGGTCGGCCACCTCCTCACGGCCATCGACGAGCCGGACGACACCGATGGCCCTGAGGACATGAACGACGAGGACATGGCCATGCTCGACGTGACCTCCTCGGCCATCGAGGTCGGCACCGACGAGCAGGGCCAGGCCGTGGTCGCCCTTCAGGCCGGGGCGCTGCCGCCGTTCCAGCTGCGCCTGACGGACGAAGAGGCCCGCCACGTGGTGACGAGCCTCTCCGAAATCCTGAGTGCGCCGCGCGACGTTCGCGCGTCGCACGGAGATCACTAACTACATGCGGACGCCGGGATCGGTGGGGCCGCCCGGCAGATAATCCGGCTCGGAGCCGGGACCGGTGGGCTCGTCGATGCCCGGATCATTGACCGGATACGGCGTGCGGGGACCGGTGGGGCCGATATCCGGCTGTTCGTCGGGCGGCGGAGGCACCGGCAGATCGCCGGGAATGCCACCGGGCAACGGTTCGGGGATCGGTAGGCCGGGGTTGGCCATGCGGAATCTCCTCGGGTGGGGCTGTGCTGACCAACACATGCCCCCTGGGGAGGGTTCCGAGACTCGGCGACGTCCCGAAGCGCCTCAGCGCTTCACGGCGGCCTTCTGGACCTCGGCCTTCTGGACCTTGGCCTTTTCGGGTGCCGTGCCGGCGAACAGCTCCGACAGGCGGCGCTGGTCGAGGCCGCGCGTCACGTCGGCGGCCGGGGCCAGGACGGGCTTTCGCGCATCGATGGACCCGGTGGTCACCGGATCGGGGATCGCGGCCACGGGCCGGGGTGCGGGCGCGGGATCCCGTTGCAGGCGCATGGTCCAGTGCGCGGCGGTGGAGAGGGCGGCGATGGCGAGGATCGCCTTGATGCCACCGGTGAGAAGGCGTCTCATTGAGGTCGGGCCCGAAACTACGCGGTGGCACGCGACCGGTTCCCCGGCCTTGCCCCACTCTCACCCAGGATCGTTAAGGGAACGAACCCGGGCTGGATGAGCTACCGTCCCGGATTGGGCCATCGTCCGTCCTCGATCCGTTAAGAGGGCGGGCCTCGACGAAGGGTGGGCCTTGCGCCACGGCGACGGTTCCTGTTCCCCGCGCCCGTGACACGCCTGTCGCGACCCGGCCCACTAGGCCTCACAGGAACGGCGCAGAGAACTGGTCCGCACCACCCCGTCACGACAGACCCCGTCACCATGCGAAGTCCGAGCGGGTTCGCGAGACCATCGGACACATCGGCAGCAGGGACCGTCGATGTAGGCGCCGGACCGGGAGCCGGCAATCCGCCCCCGCGCCGCAGGACCGCAAGCCGCGGCGGCCGCGACGCCGGGGCGATCCCGGGTGCCCTCAGCGCAGGGAGCCGCAGAAGCGCTGGATGCGGGTGCACGCCTCTTCCAGGGCGGCGTTCGAGGTGGCGTAGGAGATGCGCAGGTTCGGGCCGAGGCCGAAGGCCGAACCGTGGACGGCGGCCACGCCCTCGGCCTGGAGCAGCTCGACCACGAAATCCTCGTCGGTCGCGATGACCTTGCCGGACGGCGCCCGGCGCCCGATGGCCTCGGCGCAGGAGGGATAGACGTAGAACGCACCCTCGGGCGTCGGGCACTTCAACCCCTGGGTCTGGTTCAGCATCGACACCACGAGGTCGCGGCGCGCCTGGAACGCCGTGCGGAACTCGGCGAGGTGCGCCTGCGGTCCGTCGAGGGCCGCCACCGCCGCCCATTGCGAGATCGAGCAGGCGCCCGAGGTCTGCTGGCCCTGGACGAAGTCCATGGCCTTGATGAGTTTTTCCGGGCCGGCAGCGTAGCCGATGCGCCAGCCGGTCATGGCGTAGGCCTTCGAGACGCCGTTCATGGTGAGCGTGCGCTCGTAGAGGTTCGGCTCGACCTGGGCCGGGGTGACGAATTCGAAATCGCCGTAGCAGAGGTGCTCGTACATGTCGTCGGTGAGCACCCACACCTGGGGATGGCGCAGGAGCACGTCGGTGATCCGCTTCATCTCGTCCCGCGCATAGGCCGCCCCCGAGGGGTTCGACGGCGAGTTGAGGATGATCCACTTGGTCTTGGGAGTGATCACCCGCTCCAGCTCCTCGGGCTGGAGCTTGAAGTCGTGGTCCATGGTGGTCTCGGCGAAGACCGGCGTGCCGCCGCACAGGAC
The DNA here is from genome assembly GCF_001422375.1 of Methylobacterium sp. Leaf99. GTDB lineage: Bacteria > Pseudomonadota > Alphaproteobacteria > Rhizobiales > Beijerinckiaceae > Methylobacterium. The sequence continues at coordinate 1,260,916 of NZ_LMMU01000001.1, forward strand.
CACCATCTCCGGATACGAGACCCAGTAGGGGCGCGGGATCACCACCTCGTCGCCGGGGTTCAAGGTCGCGAGCAGGGCATTGTAGATCACATGCTTGCCGCCGGTGCCGACGATGGTCTGCGACGCCTTGTAGTCCAGCCCGTTCTCGCGCTTGAACTTGGCGGCGATGGCCTCGCGCAGGGGCACGATGCCGGAGACGGGCGTGTACTTGGTCTCGCCGCGCGCGATGGCGGCGACGGCCGCATCCTTGATGTGCTGGGGCGTGTCGAAGTCCGGCTCGCCCACGGACAGGCTGATGACATCCATCCCGCCGGCTTTGAGCTCGCGCGCCTTCTGCGTCATCGCGATGGTCGCGGACGGTTTCACACGCGACAGGGCGTCGGCGAGAAAGCCCATGGGAGAACTCCGGAATTTTTGCGGTTTTCGGACGGGCCGGACCGTAGTCGTGGCACGCAAACGGAGCAAGGTTACGACGACGAAAGGCTTGGTGTGATGGCGATTCCCTTCAAGGTCGTCCGCGAACGGTGGAACGCCGAGCCGGACTATCGGGCCGCGCGGGACGCGGTGTCGCCGGTGATGGATCTGGCGTTTGCCATGGCCGAGGCCCGCCACCGCGCGCATCTTTCCCAGTCGGAGGTCGCCCAGCGCATCGGCACGTCCCAGGCCATGGTCGCGCGGTGGGAGAGTGGGAAATCCGCCTCCACAACAACCTCGCTCCGCCGCTTCGCCGACGCGACGGGTGCCACGTTACATATCCGTCTCGACAGCGCGTCTGCAGAAGACGCTCAGCCGGCCTGACGACAACGTCGGGAACTGCAAGGGGCTCGAAGTTTCACCCCTTGGTGAGAATCGCGATGGACTGCCCGAGCGGCTCGCCCGAAGGCCAGGGCGCGGTGTTGCCGTCGATGAAGCTCACCCCGGCATAGCCGAGGCGCTGCGACCAGACGATGATCTGATTGCGCTCGATGAACTGGTTGAGGTGGGGCACCGTGCTGGCGCGCTGGGCCTGGATCGTCCTGTCGAACACCGCCCAATGATCGGGGATGGCGAATTCGAGGAACGACAGCACCACCCGGCCACCGGGGCGCAGGGCCCGGTGGGCGTCTTCCAGGTAGAGGTAGGTCTCGGCGTGCAGTAGGTGGGTGAACACGCTGAAGGCACACAGCACATCCACCGACGCCGCCTCGACGGGCAGGGACAGGGCGCGGTTGAGGACGAACCGGTAGGCCTTCGGCGCCTTCGTCCGGGCATAGTCGAGCAGCGCCGACACCACGTCGAGGCCGAGATAGCCGACCGCGATCCGGTTGGCGAGGGCCACTGCGAGGCGTCCGCTGCCGCAGCCGAGATCGACCACCGCCATGCCGGGCTCCAGGCCCGCATGCAGCAGGATCTCGCACTCGATGGCGCCGACGCTCGCGTACGAACCTCCCACCGCCAGGCTCATGGCCGTGTCGATGGGATGCTGCCGGATCAGGTCGGCGACGTAGCGCTCGTAATCCTCCACGAAGTGGAATTTCGCCATTGTTGGTCCGAACCGATCCTCTGATGGGCGACGGGGTCCGCCGTGTCGCACATCGGTGTCGCGCCCGTCACCCGCGGTTACGACAACGCCGCCGCCCCCAGGGGAGCGGCGGCGCGATGGCAGGCGGGGCGCGAAGGGTCAGCCGCCGAACAGGCGCTTGATCCCGGACAATAGGCCGCCGGACTTGGCGGGCTCGGACTTGGCGGCCTCGGCCTCGGCAACGTTCGCCTTGGCCGGCTTCGGCGCGGCGGATGCCGCCTGCACCAGCCCCAACGCCGCCGTATCCGTGGTCTCGCGGTCGATGAGGATGAAGCCGCCGGTGTCGCGGTTGTCCGTATAGGCATCCACCGGCACGGGCCGGTCGAGGGTCAGGACCACGTCGCCGATGTCGTTGGCCACCAGCCGCGTCACCGGCTCGGCCTGCCCCGTCTCGGGATCGATCCGCGTGCGGATGGCGGTGACCACGGCGTTGACCGTGACGGTGCCGATCTTGGCGAGCAGGGTCGCACCCTCAGCGAGTTCGGTCTCGGCGGCCCAGAACAGGCGGGCGTCGATGGTGTCGGTGACGCGGATCGGTGCCCAGGCCGCCGCGATGACGGCGCCGCGCGAGGCATCGACCTCGTCGGTCAGCACCAGGGTCACGGACTGGCCCTCCACCGCGTGGGGCAGGTCGCCGTCGGCGGTGTGGATGCGGGCGATGGTGGAGGTCCGGCCGGACGGGGCGATGACGACGCTGTCGCCGGGGGCGACGCGACCGCTGGCGATGAGGCCGGAAAAGCCCCGGAACTCGGAATTCGGCCGGTTGACCCACTGCACCGCCATGCGGAATGGAGCCGCCTGCTCTTCGAGATGGACCGGCACCTCTTCGAGGTACTGGAGCAGGGGCGTGCCCGTGTACCAGGGCACGGCCGCGCCCGGCAGAACGACGTTGTCGCCGTTCTTGGCCGAGAGCGGGATCGCCCGGATCTCGGTGAAGCCGAGCGGCGCCGCGAAGGCGTCGAACGCCTGGACGATCCCCTCGAACTTGCTCTCGGACCAGCCGACGAGATCCATCTTGTTGATGGCGAGCACCACGCGCCGGATGCCGAGCAGCGAGACGAGGAGCGCGTGCCGGCGGCTTTGCCGGGTCAGGCCCTGGCGGGCGTCCACCAGGATCACGGCGACATCCGCCGTCGAGGCGCCGGTGGCCATGTTGCGGGTGTACTGCTCGTGACCGGGCGTGTCGGCGACGATGAACGAGCGCCGGTCGGTGGAGAAGAACCGGTAGGCGACGTCGATGGTGATGCCCTGCTCGCGCTCGGCCTGGAGGCCGTCGACGAGGAGGGCCAGATCGATCTCGGCGCCCTGCGTGCCGTGCTTGCGCGAATCGCGCTGGAGGGCCGTCACCTGATCGTCGAAGATCTGCTTGGTGTCGTGCAGGAGCCGGCCGATCAGGGTCGATTTGCCGTCGTCCACGGAACCGCAGGTGATGAAGCGCAGCACCTCCTTGCTCTGATGGGCGGCAAGGAAGCTGTCGTAGCCGAAGGCCTCGGGCGATTGATGGATGGTCATCTTAGAAATAGCCCTCCTGCTTCTTGCGCTCCATGGCGCCGGAGCCGTCCTTGTCGATGACCCGGCCCTGGCGCTCCGAGGTGCGGGCGGCCAGGGTCTCGCCGATGATCTCCGGCAGGGTCGCGGCATCGCTCTCGACGGCCCCCGTGAGGGGATAGTCGCCGAGCGTCCGGAAGCGGACCGAGACCTCTTTCGGGGTCTCGCCCGGCTCCAGGGGCAGGCGATCGTCATCGACCAGGATGAGCTGGCCGTCGCGCTCCACCACGGGGCGGGGCTTGGCGAAGTACAGCGGCACGATCGGAATGTTTTCCTGCTCGATGTAGAGCCAGACGTCGAGCTCGGTCCAATTCGAGATCGGGAACACCCGCAGGGACTCGCCGCGCTTCTTCCTGAGGTTGTACACGTGCCACGGCTCGGCGCGCTGGCGCTTGGGGTCCCAGCGGTGCTGCGCCGTGCGCAGCGAGAAGATGCGCTCCTTGGCGCGGCTCGCCTCCTCGTCGCGACGCGCGCCGCCGAAGGCCGCATCGAACTTGTGCTTGTCGAGTGCCTGCCGCAGACCTTGCGTCTTCATCACGTCGGTATGGACTTCCGACCCGTGGCTGATGGGACCGATGCCGCGCGCCAAGCCCTCCTGGTTCGTATGGACGATGAGATCGAGCCCGAGATCCTTGGCCCTCTGATCGCGGAACGCGATCATCTCCTTGAACTTCCACGTCGTGTCGATGTGCATCAACGGGAACGGCAGGCGGCCCGGTGAAAAGGCCTTGAGGGCCAGATGCAGCAGCACCGACGAGTCCTTACCGATGGAGTAGAGCATCACCGGGTTCTCCGTCTCGGCGACGGTCTCCCGCATGATGTGGATGCTCTCGGCCTCCAGGCGCTGAAGATGGGTGAGGCGCTCGGCGCGCGTGGCTGCGAGGGCGGCGCTCATCGGGCCATCTCCGGGGATCGAGTGTGGTGGGGGGATTCGAACGCCGCCGGCTCCTGGCCCGGCTCGACGTCGGCCTCGGGCGCGTGGATGTGCAAACCGCATTCCTTCTTGGATGCCTGCTCCCACCACCAGCGGCCGGCGCGCTCGTCCTCGCCGACCTTGATGGCGCGGGTGCAGGGGGCGCAGCCGATGGAGGGAAAACCGCGATCGTGCAGAACGTTGTAGGGGACGTAGTTGTCGGCGACGAAGCGGTCGACATCCGCCCGGCTCCAGTCGGCGAGGGGGTTGATCTTGATGAGGCCCCGCGCCTCGTCGGCCTCGGCGAGGGGCGTATCGGCCCGGTTGGCCGATTGGCCGGTGCGCAGGCCCGTCAGCCACCCGGCGGCGCCGTCGAGCGCCCGGCCGAGGGGCTCGACCTTGCGAAAACCGCAGCAGGCCTGCCGCGCGGCGACCGACTGGCGAAAGCCGTTGATGCCCTCCTCGCGCACGAACCGCTCCTCGGCTTCGCGCTCGGGCGCATAGGCCCGGATTCGGATGCCGTAGGCCGACTCGGTCTCGCTCCAGGTGTCGTAGGTCTCGGGGTAGAGCCGGCCGGTGTCGAGGGTGACGATCTCGGTGCGCCCTTTCGCCATGGCCAGCGCGTGGGTCAGGGCCTGATCCTCGATGCCGAGGCTCGTAGTGAAGACGAGGCGGCCGGGCACCGTCGCCTCGATGAGGGCGATGCGGCCCTTGAGGTCGAGGCCGGCCATGCCGGCGGCAAGGGCGCGCGCCGCGTGTTCGAGTTGAAAGCTCATGACGGTGTTCGGAATGTCCGCTTGTCTGACGACTGAAATGTTCGCTATAACGAACGCTGTCAAGGCATCGCTGCCTGTGCGCCGGACATCCCGGCCCTGCGGGCGGTGCGATCGGGCAACGACCCGGTCCCGTCGTCGGTTGCCTGACAAAGAAAGATCCTTCTCATATGGTCGGCGCGCCGTGCTCCCGCGCACGCAGCGCCGCCCTGGAAACCGACACGAGGCCACCTTGGATGCGATCGATCTGAAGATCCTCGGGCTGCTGCAGCATGATGCGACCCTCTCCATCGCCACCATCGGCGAGAAGGTCGGCCTGTCGCAGACGCCGTGCTGGAAGCGTATCCAGCGCCTCGAGGCCGACGGGGTCATCGACCGGCGCGTCGCCGTGCTCGATCCCGTGAAACTCGGCCTCGGCCTGACGGTGTTCGTCTCCATCGAGACCGCGGACCATTCGCGCGAGTGGCTGGAGCGCTTCGCCGAAACCGTGTCGGCCATGCCGGAGGTGCTGGAATTCTACCGCATGGCCGGGGATGTGGATTACATGCTGCGCGTCGTCGTGGCCGATATGCGCGCCTACGACACCTTCTATAAGCATCTGATCGCGACCCTGCCGTTGAAGAACGTCACCTCGCGCTTCGCCATGGAGAAGGTGAAGTCGACCACCGCCCTGCCCCTGCCCGCCCCACCGGTCAGCGGCCGCTTCGTGCCGACGCTGTCCGTGGTGGCGGGGGAATAGGCACGAGAGAACAAACTTCTGTTTTGCGGCGCACCCGCAGGCAGCTCCTTCTACCGTGACGTCGTTCTGTAAAACGGACATTCCGTTGACAGGGCGGCCGCTCAGGACGACATGGCTTTCCCAATGGCACGACACGCGATCCTCCCCCGCACGGCCCCGTTCGAAGACAAGGAACGGGCGAGCCTCGACGCCGTCCTCGGCGCCGCGACCCCGATCCAGCGGGCCTGGCTCGCCGGCTTCCTCGCCGGCCTCGACGCCGCCGGCGGTCAACCGGCGGCCGCGGTGCCGGCCGCGCCCCCGAAGGCGGCCGAGCCCCTGACGATCCTGTTCGCCAGCGAATCGGGCAATTCCGAAAAGCTCGCCGGCGACGTCGCCAAGCTCGCACGCAAGAGCGGGTTCAAGCCCAAGATCGTGGACTTCTTCGACCTCGACGTGGCCTCCCTGGCGCGCGAGAAGCACGTGGTCGCCATCGCCGCCACCTGGGGCGAGGGCGAGCCCCCGGCCCGGGCCATGCGGGCCTACGGCGAACTCATGGGTGAGGGCGCGCCGCGCCTCGACGGGATCGACTTCGCCGTTCTGGCGCTGGGCGATACGTCCTACGCGGAGTTCTGCGCCATCGGGAAGGCCCTCGATGCCCGCTTCGAGGCGCTGGGCGCCAAGCGCGCCTACGCGCGGGCCGACCTCGATCTCGACTTCGACGAGCCCGCCGCCGACTGGATCAAGAACACCGTCAAGGCCCTGACGCCGCCGCCCGGCGCCGACAACGTCGTGGCCGTAGACTTCGCCGCGCGCACCGTCGACGAGGACGACGAGGCCGAGCCGAGCCGTGAGCCCCGGGTGGTCGAGGTCGTCGATCACGTGAACCTGAACTCGTCGCGCTCCGACAAGGAGACCATCCACCTCGCCCTCGAGTTCGAGGACGGTGCGCCGGCCTATGAGCCGGGCGACAGCCTGGAGATCTACCCGGAGAACGATCCCGCCCTCGTCGACGAGATCCTGGCCGCCACGGGGCTTTCCGGCGACGAGGCCCTGCGCCGGGCCCTGCTCGCCGAGCGCGACATCACCACCCTGTCGGCCACCACCGTGGAGCGCTTCGCCAAGGCGACGGGCCACGCCGAGGCGCAGAAGCTCATCGACAGCGGCGAGGCCAAGGCCTGGATCGAGGGCCGCCACCTCATCGACCTCATCCAGAGCTTCCCGGCCACGGTCACGGCCGAGCACCTCGCCACCATCACCCGGCCGCTGCCGCCGCGCGCCTACTCCATCGCCTCATCGCGAAAAGAGGTGGGCGACGAGGTCCACCTCGTCATCGCGGCCGTGCGCTACGAGACCCATGGCCGGGCCCGGTCCGGCGTCACCTCGACCCATGTCGCCGACCGCGTGAAGAACGGCGCCAAGCTGCGGGTGAAGCTGAAGCCCAACCGCCACTTCCGCCTGCCGCAGGACCCGGCCACCGACATCATCATGGTGGGCCCCGGCACCGGCGTCGCGCCGTTCCGCGCCTTCGTGCAGGAGCGCCGCGCCGTCGAGGCGCCGGGGCGGTCGTGGCTGTTCTTCGGCGACCGGCACTTCACCCACGACTTCCTCTACCAGCTCGAATGGCAGGACGCCCTGGAGGACGGGTCGCTCACGAAGATCGACGTCGCCTTCTCGCGCGACCAGCCGCAGAAGATCTACGTGCAGGACCGCATCGACCATCACGCCCGGGAACTGGTGGAGTGGCTCGACGGCGGCGCCAGCTTCTACGTCTGCGGCGACGCCAACCGGATGGCCAAGGACGTGCGCAACGCCGTCGTGCGCGCCTACGCCACGGTGAAGTCCCTCGGCGAGGCCGAGGCGGAGGCGGCGGTCGCGGCACTGGAGCGCGCCCACCGCTACCAGCAGGATGTGTACTGATTAAAGAACCCTCCCCCCTGTGCGGGGGAGGGTGCCTGCGGAGCAGGCGGGAGAGGGGAAGCCCTATCCGGAACTGGCGCTCCCCTCACCCGACCCGCTGACGCGGGCCACCCTCTCCCGCAGAGGGGAGAGGGACGCGCACCCAAGGCACCAGACAAACTCGAAAAGACCGGAATCCCGCCATGGCCGAGCAGACCCCGCCCCGCACCTACGAGACCCCGCCGACCGAGCGCCCGATCACCGACGCGGAAGCCGCCCGGTCGGCGGGGCTCGCGCATAACGAGCACCTCAAGATCGCGTCGGGCTACCTGCGCGGGACCCTGGCCGACGGGCTGCTGAAGCACGCCACCGGCGCCATCTCGGAGGATGACGGCCAGCTCGTGAAGTTCCACGGGATGTACATGCAGGACGACCGCGACATCCGCGCGGAGCGCACGAAGAAGAAGCTCGAAAAAGCCTTCAGCTTCATGATCCGCCTGCGCATCGCCGGCGGCGTCGTCACCCCGAAGCAGTGGCTGGCGCTCGACGAGATCGCCACGACCTATGCGGGCGGGGCGCTCCGCGCGACCACGCGCCAGACCTTCCAGTACCACGGCGTCATCAAGTCGAACCTCAAGCGCACCATGGCGGCCATCGACGCGACGCTGCTCGACACCATCGCGGCCTGCGGCGACGTCAACCGCAACGTCATGGCGGCGACGAACCCGGCGCAGGTCGGCGCCCACAAGGCCGCCTACCAGCTCGGCAAGGACATCTCGGATTCGCTCCTGCCGAAGACCAGCGCCTGGCGCGAGATCTGGCTCGACGGCGAGCGCGTGGTCGGCGGCGAGAATGCGGCCGAGATCGAGCCCGTCTACGGCAAGACCTACCTGCCGCGGAAGTTCAAGACCGTGATCGCCGTGCCGCCCTCGAACGAGGTCGACATCTTCGCCCACGACCTCGGCTTCATCGCCATCCTCGACGAGAAGAACCGGGTCACCGGCTGGAACGTCACGGTGGGCGGCGGCATGGGCATGACCCACGGCGAGACCGACACCTTCCCGCGCACGGCCGACGTGATGTGCTTCGTCGCGCCCGAGGATGCCCTCAAGACGGCCGAAGCCGTGATGACGGTGCAGCGCGACTGGGGCAACCGCAAGGTCCGCAAGAACGCCCGCCTGAAATACACCATCGAGCGCTACGGGCTCAGTGCCTTCCGCGCCGAGGTGGAGAAGCGCGTCGGCAAGCCGCTCGCCGACCCGAAGCCGTACACCTTCACCAACAACGGCGACCGCTACGGCTGGACCGAGGGCGACGACGGCCGCCATCACCTCACCCTCTATGTCGCCTCGGGCCGGATCAAGGATTACGAGAATGGCCCGCAACTGCTCACGGGCCTGCGCCGCATCGCCGAGATCCACGAGGGCGACTTCCGCCTCACCGGCAACCAGAACGTCATCATCGCCAACGTCCCCTCGGACAAGCGCGCCGAGATCGAGGCGCTGGTCGACCAGCACGGCATGATGAAGGGGGCCAGTGCGCTCCGGCGCAATTCCATGGCCTGCGTGGCGCTGCCGACCTGCGGTCTCGCGCTCGCCGAGAGCGAGCGCTACCTCCCCGACCTGATGACCGAACTCGAGACCAGCCTGGCGTCGCACGGCCTCGCCGAGGACGAGATCACCATCCGGATGACCGGTTGCCCCAATGGCTGCGCCCGGCCGTTCATCGCCGAGATCGGCCTCGTCGGCCGCGGCCCCGAGCGCTACCATCTCTATCTCGGGGCTGCCTTCGACGGCTCGCGCCTGGGCAAGCTCTACGGCGAGGACGTGACGGCCTCGGAGATCAAGACCATCCTCGATCCGCTATTCGCCGCCTACGCGAAGAACAAGCAGCCGGGCGAGCGCTTCGGCGACTACCTCATCCGCGACGGCTACGTCACCAAGACGATCAACGGTCCGGACTTCCATGAGAAGATCGGCCCCCTGAAGAGCGCAGCCTGAGCTGCGGTGAGGGAGCGGGGATGTCTCGCTCCCTCACTCACGTTTGAGCATCGCACGGGCATAGCTTTCCAGAACGGCGTTCATGCGCGTCTGGTAGCCTCGCCCATGCTGCTTGTAGGCTTCGAGGACCGAGGTCTTGACCCGGAGCGTGACGGATTGCGTCCGATCCGGCTCGATGAGCTTGGCGTTTGCCCAGAACGCCTCATCGAGTTCCGGCACATCGCTGAAATCGATCTCGGAGTCCGGTACGGCCGCGATTTCATCGGGTGTCATCGGACGCGCGTAACGCTTCGTCATAGCGTTTCCTTTCCCTTTGGGAGGCAGGGCGAGCCGAGATGATTCGGGTGACGCCGCTCCAATCCGTGTGAACGACGGTTAGGAATGCGACCGCATCGGCCACACCGATACTGATCTCCCGCACCTCGCCGTAATCCGTACGCGTGTCGATGAACGTCCAAACCCGACCGGCGAAAATCCGGCTCGCCTGCGCGAAGCTGATGCCATGCTTGGCGATGTTCGTGATCTCTTTGGCTTCGTCCCACTCGAACATCGCCCAGAAAATTCCTACATAAAGTATGTACGTGGGGTGGTCGCGGATCAAGTGTTGGGTCTATGTCAAACCTGCCATAGGGCGGAATGCGCCGGCTCAGCCCAGGGTTCTGTCCTCATACTCCCCATCGCCGAGGTTAGGCCGGATTTGGCAATCCGTTTTCGTGCCAGCATGGCCAGCATGGAAATCATTATCCTCGTCACAGACGGTTCAGTGCGATCCCGGCGCCAATCCAGCACCACCCGTGGCCGATCACTACGGCCAAGCTTTTCGAAACATGTCGAAATTCAGGCCTTCGGTGAACCGTTGCGCTTGATGACCGTTAACTCCCCACACAGCGGGGAACCGGCCATGGCCAAGCACGAGATCCTGAACTTCTTCGAGCATCGCCGCGACGGCGCCTGGATCTGCGTCAAGCCCTTCACCCTGACGACGAAATCGAGCAGCGTGGATATTCAGCAGGGCATGCGCTTCGACTACGGCAAGCGCATCGGTGGCGTCGATCTGGCGGAATACCTCGAACAGCTCGGCTCGCAGTTCGGCTCATAAGGCACACACGCGCGTCCTGTTGGTCCAAGGCCGGCTCAGCCTTTGACCGGGCCGGGGTTGCCGCTCTAGCGTGGCACCCATGACGATTGCAGCGGCACCCTTGACCGCCCCCCTCGATGAAACCGCGCCGATGACCCGGTGCCGTATCCTGGAAACCGCCGAGCGGGCGTTTCGGGACATCGGCTACCAGAAGACCACCGTCGCCGACATTGCCCGTACCCTGCGGATGAGCCCGGCGAACGTGTATCGGTTCTTCGATTCGAAGAAGGCGATCCACGAGGCGGTGATCCAGCGCCTCATGGACGAAACCGAGCGGCGCGTGACCGTCGCCTCGACCATGATCGGCCAGGGCGTGAGCGAACGCCTGTCCAACGTCATCCGCGTGCTGCACCGCGCCTGCGTCGAACGCTGCGACGCCAATCCGCGCATGCACGAGATGGTGGAGGCCGCCGTCGCGGAGAGTTGGGACGTCTGCGCCCATCACATCGAGCGGATCGGATCGGTGTTCGAAGGCCTCGTGGTCGAAGGCGTCGCCGCCGGGGAGTTCGCCGTCGCGGACCCGTCCCTGACGGCCGCCTGCCTCCACACGGCGGTCCTGCGCTACTGCCATCCCACCCTGGTGAGCCGGTATCCCGACGCAGGCGTCCCGCCGGTGGATGCGATGATCGCCTTCCTCCTGCGGAGCCTGCGCGGCCCGGCCTGACCGCGGCTCAGGCCATTTCGGCGACGATCGCCTGGGCCACCGCCCTCGGATCTGCGGCGCCCGTGATGGGACGACCGACCACCACGTGGTCGATGCCCGCCCGCCGGGCCTCGACCGGCGTCATCACCCGCTTCTGGTCGCCGAGCCCGCTGCCGGCCGGGCGAATGCCGGGGGTGACGATGAGGCGCGACGGCCCGACCACGCCCCGGACCGATACCGCCTCGACGGCGCTGCAGACGATACCGTCGATTCCGGCCTCGTCGGCCTGACGCGCGCGCTGTGCCACGAGGTCGGCGACGGGGAGCGCGTAACCCGCCTCGCGCGCATCGGCCTCGTCGTAGGAGGTCAGGACGGTGACCGCCAGGATCTGCAAGCCGCCGGTGCCGCGCCCGAGCACGGCCGCCCGCATGGTCTGCGGGTAGGCGTGAACCGTGAGGAAGGTCGGGCCGAGGTCGGCGAGAGCCCGCACCCCCTCCTCCACGGTGTTGCCGATGTCGTGGAGCTTAAGGTCGAGGAACACCTTGAGGCCGGCGGCGGCGAGACGCGGCACCAGGGCGAGGCCCCCCGCATAGGCGAGGCGGTAGCCGATCTTGTAGAAGGTCGCGGCGTCGCCGATGCGCCCCACCAACGCCTCCGCCTCCGCCACCGTCGCGACGTCGAGGGCGACGATGAGGCGGTCGCGCGGATCGGTCGTGGCGGGCATCGTGTGTCCTTGGGCCAAAAGGTCTCGGGCGGCCATCCCGCGTCATGCGCCCGCTGTCAACGCGGCGCCATCGCGTCGGCCACCTCCGCACGCAGCACCGGCAGCAACTCGGCCTCGAACCACGGATTGGCCTTCAGCCAGCCGCTGTTGCGCCAGGACGGATGCGGCAGGGGCAGCACGCGCGGGCGACGCGGCGCGTCGAGGACGGCGCGCCAGCCCCGCACGGTCTCGGTGAGGCCGCCCTTCGACCGGCCGAGGTGCCACGCCTGCGCGTACTGGCCGATGACGAGGATGAGGTCGAGGTGCGGCAGGCCGGCGAACAGCTCCACCCGCCAGCGCTCGGCGCATTCGCGCCGGGGCGGCCGGTCGCCACCCTTGGCGTCGTAGCCCGGAAAGCACGCGCCCATGGGCACGATGGCGAGGCGCGCGGCGTCGTAGAACGCCGCCTCGTCGAGGCCGAGCCAGTCGCGCAGACGGATGCCGGACGGGTCCATGAACGGGATGCCGCTCTTGTCGGCCCTGTTGCCCGGCGCCTGGCTGGCGATGCACAGGCGGGCGCGGGCACTGCCCTGGACGATGGGGCGCGGCTCCTGCGGCAGGGGCGGTCCGTAGGCCGGGGCATCGCGGCAGATGCGGCAGGCGCGCAGGGACGCGGCGGTGGCGTCGAAATCCGGGGCGGAGTGCATGATGGCGGGGAGATAGGGGCGCCCGTCCGTCTCGGACAGGGGGAGTGCGGGAACGGTCGCGCGCTTCGGCCTTTAGCCCTTCGAACCTCCCAGGCCGGATCGCACGGCCCCCACCCGACGGATTTGCCCATGCCCTTCCTCGACGCCCCGGACGGCACCAAGCTCTTCTACAAGGATTGGGGGACCGGCCGCCCCGTTGTGTTCATCCACGGCTGGCCGCTCGATGCCGACATGTGGGAATACCAGATGCCGGGCGTGACCGAGGCCGGCTTTCGCACCATCGCCTACGACCGGCGCGGGTTCGGCCGCTCGGACCAGCCCTGGAGCGGCTACGATTACGACACCTTCGCCGACGACCTGAAGGCGGTCCTCGATCACCTCGATCTCCAGGACGTGGCCCTGGTCGGCTTCTCCATGGGCGGCGGCGAGATCGCCCGCTACCTGTCGCGCCACGGCGGCGCCCGGGTGTCCCGCGTCGCCCTCGTCTCGGCGGTGACGCCGATGCTGCTGAAGACCCCGGATCATCCCGACGGCGTCGACGCCGGCGTGTTCGAGGGCATGATCGACGGCCTCAAGGCCGACCGGCCGCACTTCCTGGCGAATTTTTCGAAGACCTTCTTCGGCGCCGGCGTGTTCTCGTCGCCGGCCTCCACCGAACTCATGCAGTGGACGGGCGATCTCGCCATGCGCGCCTCGCCGAAAGCCACCATCGCCTGCGTCCGCGCCTTCGGCGAGACGGATTTCCGCCCCGACATGGCGCATGTCCGGCTCCCGACCCTCATCATCCACGGCGACGACGACCAGACCGTGCCCATCGACGTCTCGGGCCGGGCGGCGGCGGCCGCGATTCCCGGCTCGACCCTCACGGTCTACGAGGGTGGATCGCATGCCCTGCCGTTCACCCATGGCGAGCGGCTGACGAACGATCTCGTGGCGTTTCTGCGGGCCTAGGGACTGGAACATATCCCGGTCCCAGCGTCTTGAATCCCGTATCGAACCATCATCGGCGGTGCTCCGAACATTCAGGCTAAGGTTTCGTTGGAACCGTGGCCTGCTTTCGACCGAGCTTTCCGAAGACATCATGAAGGACGATCCGCATGAAGGCGTTGTGCTGGCACGGCAAGGGCGACATCCGGTGCGATACGGTGCCGGACCCGAGGATCGAGGATGCGCGCGACGTCATCATCAAGGTGACGTCCTGCGCCATCTGCGGCTCGGACCTCCACCTCATGGACGGCCAGATGCCGACCATGGAGAGCGGCGACGTCCTCGGCCATGAATTCATGGGCGAGGTGGTCGAGGTCGGCGCCGGCTTCACCAAGTTCAAGAAGGGCGACCGCATCGTCGTGCCGTTCAACATCAATTGCGGCGAGTGCCGCCAGTGCAAGCTTGGAAACTACTCCGTCTGCCAGCGCTCCAACCGCAACGGCGCCATGGCGGCGGCCCAGTTCGGTTATCCGACCGCCGGGTTGTTCGGCTACTCGCACCTCACCGGCGGCTATTCGGGCGGTCAGGCCGAGTACGTGCGCGTACCGATGGCGGACGTGGCCCCGATGCTGGCGCCCGAGGGCATCGACGACGAGTCGCTCCTGTTCCTCACGGATATCCTGCCCACGGGCTGGCAGGGCGCCGAGCATTGCGAGATCAAGGGCGGCGAGATCATCGCCGTGTGGGGCGCCGGGCCGGTCGGCCTGTTCGCGATCCAGTCGGCGAAGATCATGGGCGCCGAGCGCATCATCGCCATCGACACGGTGCCCGAGCGCCTCGCCCTCGCCCGCGTCTACGGGGCCACCGACATCATCGACTACGTGAACGAGGACGTGTTCGAGCGGATCAAGGAGATCAGCAAGGGCGAGGGCGCCGATGGCGTCATCGACTGCGTCGGCATGGAGGCGAGCGCCGGTCACGGCATCGCCAGCCTCGTCAACACGATCCAGGAGAAGCTGACTTCCACCGAGCGTCCCTACGCCCTCATGGAGGCGATCAAGGCCGTGCGTCCCTGCGGCATCGTCTCGGTGCCCGGCGTCTATGGCGGGCCGGTTCCGGTCAACATGGGCATGATCGTGCAGAAGGGCCTGACCATGAAGAGCGGGCAGACCCACGTGAAGCGCTACCTCGAGCCGCTGACGAAGCTGATCCAGGCGGGCAAGATCGACATGACCTCCATGATCACCCACCGCTCCACCAACCTCGCCGATGGGCCCGACCTCTACAAGACGTTCCGCGACAAGAAGGACGGCTGCGTGAAGGTGGTGTTCCACCCGAACTGAGCGCCGCGGACCGCCTCGGACCGGGGTCGCACCCGGTCCGAGGCGCCCGGCGGGAGGGCGCCCGGATTGCGCCGCCCTCCCCGCGCTTGTCCCGTCCGGCGGGCACGCGTAGAACATCGACATGGCATTCAAGGCGAAATCGGCATCGGAGACGAAGGCCGCGGATCTGGCCGCCGCCCTCGTGCGGATCGCGGACCGGGGAAGCGCGCCGCTCCATATCGGCGTGGACGAACTGCGGCAGGGCAACCCGCGCCTGACGCCCCTGGCCATCGGCCAGATGTTCCGCAAGCACCACGACATCATCGAGGCGGCCCTCTCCGAACGCGGCTACAGCCTCATCGACTATGCCGACCGGGGACCGGGCTTGGGGATGGCCTTCGAGATCGGCCCGGCGTGAGACCGAGGCGAGGCGGCCGGGCGGACTGATCGTCCCTCAGGAGCGATGCGCACTGGCCGGGTCGATGCCTCAAGTCGCCATCTTGGGAGCGGCCCAGGCGGTGATGGGTTGGACGCTGACCTGGAGACCATGCTTCCAGCGCACGCGGAACCGGCGGTAGGTGCGATCCCGATCCAGTTTGATGTCGATCGGAGCGGCCGCCGCGATGAACACGTCCTTGCGCAGGGTCACCAGGGTCCTGTCGCTGATCTCCCCGACGATGGTGCAGGGATAGATCCGGCTGCCGATTCGCACGACCGCCGGTTCGAGCTTGCCGTAACCGTCGGCCGATCGCGACGAATGAGGGCGCGTACTGAACCGCTTGAAGATCGACGGAACCCAGGAAAACATCGGATCGCTCGAAGTTGCTTTGCGGATACACCACGCTGCATCGATCCTGAGATCTCAATCCTTGCCAATTCATGATCTTGAAATCGCGCTGCGTTCACGCCTTCGCGATGATCGATTCGATCGGCGCGCCCCGCGTCACGCACCGCGCGAACGCGCCCGCCGGCGTCCGCCCCTCGGGCCGACGCTCGAAATGTCCCCGACGAAACGCCCGCGGCACCGGGGTGAGAACCGGCGGCGACGGGGCGTTTCGTGACGGGCGCTACACGCCCTTCAGGCCGCCGAGATCGAGGGGCAGGGAGCGCAGGCGGCGGCCGGTGGCGGCGAAGACGGCGTTGGAGATGGCCGGCGCGATCACCGGCACGCCGGGCTCGCCGATGCCCGTCGGCGCCACGGTCGACGCCACGATGTGAACCTCGACCACCGGCATCTCGCTCATGCGGGTCGGCTCGTAGGTGTCGAAGTTCGTCTCCTGCACCACCCCGTCCTTGAGGGTGATCTTGTTGCGCAGGACCGACGAGAGGGCGAAGCCCACGGCGCCCTCGACCTGGGCGCGGATGATGTCCGGATTGACGGCGATGCCGACATCGACGGCGGCGACGATGCGGTTGACCTTCACCTTGGCCGCGTCGGCGGTCACGTCGGCCACCATGGCGACGTAGGAGCCGAAGGATTCGTGCGCCGCAACGCCGAAGCCTTGCCCTTTCCCCGAGGGCCGGCTCGCCCAGCCGGCCTTCTCGGCGGCGAGCGTCAGGACGCCCGACAGGCGCGGGGCGCCTTTCAGCATGCCGAGGCGATACGCGACGGGGTCGGCCCCGGCGGCGTGGGCGAGTTCGTCGACGAACACCTCCATGGCCTGGGCCGTGTGGGTGTGGCCGACGGAGCGCCACCACAACACGGGCACGCCCTCGCGGGCGTTGTGGACCTCGAAGCGGTAGGCCGGCAGGGCGTAGGGTGTGTCCGATGCGCCCTCGATGGAGGTCGAATCGACGCCGTTCTTCACCAGCATCGCCTCGAACGGCGACCCGATCATGATCGACTTGCCGATCATGCGGTGCTCCCAGCCGACCACGGCCCCGGCGGCGTCGAGGCCGGCCCGGAGCTTGTGCACCACCATCGGGCGGTAATAGCCGCCGGCCATGTCGTCCTCGCGGGTCCAGACGAGGTGGACGGGGGCCTTGCCTCCCGTCGCCTTCACGATGGCGGCGGTCTCGGCGAAATAGTCGGCCCCCGGCGTGGCGCGCCGGCCGAACGAGCCGCCGGCCCACTGCGTGTGGAGGCGGACCTTGTCGGTGGTCACCCCGAGGGTGGCGGCGACGACGGCCTGCTCGATGGTCTGGATCTGACAGCCGGCGAAGACGTCGTAGGTGCCGTCGGGCGCCCGCTCGATGGTGGCGTTGAGGGGCTCCATGGAGGCGTGCGCGAGGTAGGGGAAGGTGAACTCCGCCTCCAGCACCTTCGCCGCCTTGGCGATGGCGCCGCCGGCGTCGCCGCGCTCGGAGGCGACGATCCCGGGGCTCTTCAGGCGCTCGCGGTACTCGGCGAGGATCGTGTCGGACGAGCGGGTCTCGGCGCCCGAATCGTCCCAGGTCACGTCGAGGACCTCGCGGCCCTTCATGGCCGACCACGTGTCCCGGGCGATCACCGCGACGCCGGTGGGGATCGTCACCACGTCGAGGACGCCCGGCATGGCGCGCGCCGCCTTGCTGTTCACCGTCGCCACCACGCCGCCGAAGCGCGGCGCGTGCAGCACCATGGCGGTGACCTGACCGGGGCGGCGGATATCCAAGGAATAGGTGGCGCTGCCGTCGGTCTTCGCCTTCGAATCGAGGCGGGGGACTTTGGTGCCGATGAGCGTCCACTGGTCCGGCCGCTTCAGCGTCGGCTCCTGCGGCACGGGCTGCGCCGCGGCGGCCTCGGCGAGTTCGCCGAAGCGGGCCTGCCGGTTCGAGGCGGCGTGGCGCACCACGCCGTTCGACACGGTGATCTCGGCGGCCGAGACTTTCCAGCTTTCCGCGGCGGCGGCCACCAGCATGGCCCGGGCGGCGGCACCGGCCCGGCGCAGCTGCAGCCACGAATTGGCGATGGCGGTGGAGCCGCCCGTGCCCTGCACGGGGCCCATCAGCATGTTGTTGTAGAGGGCCGCATCCGCCGGGGCGAAGGCCGTGCGCACGGTGGCCCAGTCGGCGTCGAGCTCGTCGGCGAGAATCGTGGCGAGGCCCGTGGTGTTGCCCTGGCCCATGTCGAGGTGCTTGATCATCACCGTGACGGTGTCGTCGGCGGCGATGCGCACGAAGGCGTTGGGCTTGGCCGGGCCGCCGGTGAGGTCGGGGCCGCCGGCGGCGCGGGCCTGGCGCGGGCCGCCGAGGGTGAAGCCGAGCAGGATCGCCCCCGTCGCGACGGTGGCCCCGCCGAGGAAGGCGCGGCGGGAGGGGGCGGTCTCCAGGGCCTGACGGACCTTCAGCATGGCGGACTCCAGTTCGGACGGGTCTTCGGGTGCGGGCCGGCGGACGAATGCAGACGATCAGGCGAGGCTGCGCGCCGCCTCGTGGATCGCCGCGCGGATGCGCTGGTAGGTGCCGCAGCGGCAGACGTTGCCGTCCATGGCCCCGTCGATGTCGGCATCCGTCGGCTTCGCGTTGCCCGACAGGAGGCCGATGGCCGACATCATCTGGCCGGACTGGCAGTAGCCGCACTGGACCACGTCGAGGCCGCGCCAGGCGGTACGCACCGCCTCGGCCACGCGTCCCGACACGCCCTCGATGGTGGTGACCTTGGCCTCACCGAGGTCGCCGATCCGGGTCTGGCAGGCGCGCACGGGCTGGCCGTCGAGGTGGACCGTGCAGGCGCCGCATTGCGCGATGCCGCAGCCGTACTTGGTGCCGGTCTTGTCGAGATGGTCGCGCAGCACCCACAGGAGCGGGGTCTCGGGATCGGCCTCGACGCTGTGGGCGACGCCGTTGACGGTCAGCTTCACCATGGGTCGTGCTCCGAACTCGCGATCTGGAACGATGCTAGACTGTGGAATACTTCCCCCGTGTGCGCCACCACACACGCCCCGTCCGCCGCGCAGTTCCCGCAGGGCCACCCCGTCGTCCGGAATCGAGACAATCCGGCGGATCGCGGCAGGTCGATCTTAACATATTTCGATCATCCTGACGGGGTCGTGTTCCGACATGCTCGCGGCCCCCAGGGCGGCGAGCCCCCCCTTCGCGCGATCCTCAAGACGGTAATGCCCGACCTGACAGCGGAGATGATTCAGCGCGGGCGCGGCCCGTCCGCCCCGGAGGCGGTCCGCCGCCGCGAGGTCGCGCGGGAGATGCGCTCGGCCCGGGAGAAGCTGACCTCGACGAGCGGGCTGGAACGCGCGTTCGACTACGAACTCATCCGCGTCTACGCCCAGTACCGGGCCGGCGCCGTCATCCCCCTGGCGCTCCTCGGCATCGCCATCGCGGGGACCTCCGCCCTGTGGGTGCCGCCCCCCGTCGCGGCCCTGTGGGGGGCGTGCCTGCTCGCGGCCGTCACCCTGTCGATGTTCGCGACCCGGCGCTTCCTGGCCCAGGACCCGGACGCGGCCTCCGTGACCGTGTGGCGGCGCTACTTCATGGTGTGCGAGGTCGTGCAGAGCACGTCCTGGGCCCTGATGATCCTGGTGGGCACCACGCCGGGCGCGCGCACCTTCGTGCTGTTCGGCCTCGTCATCGTCGCGGCGGTGGTGACCATGCTGGCCGCGACCCTGCCGGCGGCGGCGGTGGCCGCCCTCGTCCCCCTCAACGTCGCCGCCCTCGCCCTGCTCGCGTTCTCGCACGACATGGACACGGCGATGCTGGTGGCCATGGTGGTGGGCGCGCAGGTGTTCTTCATGGGGCTGGCCCAGCGGGTCTACGCCTCCACCGTGGGCGCCCTGAAATCCCAGGCGGAGAAGGACGCGATCTTCGGCGAACTCGAACAGGCCAAGGCCAATTCCGACGAGGCCCGCCGCCGGGCGGAGGAAGCCAACCTCGCCAAGAGCCGGTTCCTCGCCACCATGAGTCACGAGCTGCGCACGCCGCTCAACGCCATCCTGGGCTTCTCCGAGGTGATGAAGAACGAGGTGTTCGGCGCCCACGTGGCGCCGTCCTACAAGGAATACGCCGCCGACATCCACGACAGCGGCCTGCACCTCCTCAACCTCATCAACGAGATCCTCGACCTGTCGCGCATCGAGGCCGGGCGCTACGAACTCAACGAGGAGGCGATCCAGCTCGGCCATGCCGTGGACGAGTGCCGCCACATGATCGGCCTGCGCGCGCGGAGCAAGGGCCAGACCTTCCACGAGTTCATCGACGACACCCTGCCGCGCCTGTGGGCGGACGAGCGGGCCCTGCGCCAGATCATCCTCAACCTTCTATCGAACGCGGTGAAGTTCACCCCGCCGGGCGGCGAGATCACCATCAAGGTCGGCTGGACCTCGTCGGGCGGGCAGTATGTCAGCGTGAAGGACAGCGGCCCCGGCATCCCGGAGGACGAACTCGGCACGGTGATGTCGTCGTTCGGCCGCGGGTCCCTCGCCATCAAGACCGCCGAACAAGGGTCCGGCCTCGGCCTGCCCATCGTCAAGGGCCTCGTCGACCTCCACGGCGGCAACTTCCAGCTGAAATCGAAGCCGCGCGAGGGCACCGAGGTGGTGGTCACCTTCCCGGCGACCCGCGTCATGGACACCCTGCCGGCCCTCGATCTTCCGGGCGAAGCGCTGGCCGACCGGGACGGGCCGGGCGCCGCCGCGCCGAAGCCCGAGGCCAAGCGCGGCCGGTCCGCGGCGCGGGCGGCCTGACCCGACGCGGGCTGCGGCCGTCTCAGGCGCCGCGGGCCCGACAACCGCGCGGGCGATCCCCATCCGGACAGCCGTTCCTGGTCCGTATGTTGCTTGTTCGCGGCCCATGGGCACGGGGATCGGCCCCGCCGGGTCGGCCGCGGAACGGGGGACGATGAGCCAGACAGTCCCGACCGCTTCGCCTCCGCCGGCCGGCATCCCGACGCCCCTCGACGCGACCTATCGCCGGATCACTTGGCGGCTCCTGCCGTTCCTGATGGGCCTGTGGATCCTGTCCTGGATCGACCGGGTGAACATCGGCTTTGCCAAGCTGCAGATGCTCGCCGACCTCAGGTTCAGCGAGACCGTCTACGGCATCGGCGCGGGAATCTTCTTCCTCGGCTACTTTCTCTGCGAGGTGCCGAGCAATCTGCTTCTCGAATACATCGGCGCCCGCCGGACCATCGCACGCATCACCTTCCTGTGGGGCGCCTGCTGCGTGGCGATGATGTTCGTCACGACCCCGGCCGGGTTCTACGTGCTGCGCTTCCTGCTCGGCGTGTTCGAGGCCGGCTTCTATCCCGGCGTGATCCTGTTCCTGACCTACTGGTACCCCACCGCGCGGCGGGCCCGGGTGTTCGGCCTGTTCATGTCGGCCTCGGCGCTCGCCGGCGTCATCGGCGGGCCGCTCGCCGGCGCGATCATGACCGGCCTGGACGGGGTGAACGGCTGGTCCGGCTGGCAATGGGTCTTCCTGCTGGAGGGAATTCCCTCGATCCTCGCCGGCCTCGTCACCCTGGTCTACCTCACCGACCGGCCGGCGAAGGCCACCTGGCTCACGGCCGAACAGAGGGCCCTGGTCGAGGCCGACCTCGCCCGCGACGCGGCGGCGCTCGGCCCGCGCGAGCACCGCATCCTCGCCTGCCTCGGGGATGCCCGCGTCTGGCAGTGCATCGCGATCTTCTTCTGCATCGTCACCGCCAACTCGGCCCTCACCTTCTTCGGGCCGAGCGTGGTGCGGGAGGCCGGCTTCACCGATCCGCTCACCATCGGCTGGATCATGTCGGGGGCCTATCTCTGCGGCGGCGCCGGGATGATCCTCAACGGCCTCCACTCCGACCGCACCGGCGAGTCCCGGCTGCATTGCGGCGTGCCGGCCCTCGTCGGCGCGGTGGCCATCGCGGTTCTCGGCTTCCTCGTGCCCGTGAGCCCCGGCCTCGCCATCGTCGCCCTGACGGTGGCCATCGTCGGCACCATGAGCGCGATCCCCGTGTTCTGGCAGATCCCCGGCCGGTTCCTGGCGGGTTCGGCCGCCGCCGCCGGCATCGCCCTGATCAACTCGGTGGCGAACCTCGCGGGGTTCGGCGCCCCGGCCGCCATGGGCTACCTGCGCGAGCACACCGGCTCGGTCTCCACCGGCCTCTGGATCGTGGCCGCCGTCGAGTGCGCCGCCCTCGTCCTCATCCTCGCCTTCGTCCCGCCCGAGACGCCCACCGCGCAGGCCCGCGCCGTGACGGCTTGAGCGGGGCATCACGCCCCAAGGAGTTCCTCATGAATCGACAAGAATGGGATCGGCGTGAACCGGATCGACATGCCCTGACGCGCCGCGGCCTCGTCGGCGCCGGGATCGGCGGCGCCGCCATGGCCGTCGCGCCCGGCGCCCTGGCGCAGGCGGGGCCGCCCCCGGCGAGCCCGTCCCAGCCCGGCGCCCTGACCACGGCGCCGGTGGTCCAGGCCGGCCTCGGGCCGCGCCTGACCCTGCACGCCATCGACAATTTCCACGGCACGCCCGGCGCGGGCATGATCTGCGACCTCTCCATCCGCGAGGGCGATGCCTATCGGCCGATCAAGACCGTCACCACGGGTGCCAACGGCCGCACGGCCGAGCCGCTCCTGCTGGAGGACGCCCTGAAGGCCGGCCACTACGAGTTGCTCATGCACTTCGAGGACTACTTCGCGAAGACCGGCGCCACCCTGCCGAGCCCGAACTTCCTCGGCCTCGTGCCCGTGCGCTTCGTCATCCGCGACGCGAGCCAGCGCTACCACCTGCCGGTGCTGTTCACGCCGTGGGGCTATTCCTACTACCGCGGCAGCTGACGCCCCCGCGCCCGACCCTTCCCCGAAGTCTTCCTCGAAGCAGCGAGCCCCCATGGCCGGCATCACCACACACGTCCTCGACGCGGATCGCGGCCGCCCCGCCCCCGGGGTGCGCATCGAGTTCTCGATGATGGAGGGCGGCGCGTGGCGCCTCGTCAAATCCGTCGTCACCAACGCGGACGGGCGCACCGACAAGCCGATCCTGCCCGGCGACGAGGCCAGGGCGGGCCAGTACCAGCTCGAATTCCACATCGACGCCTATCTCAAGACGAAGCCCGGCGTGACCGAGGCCGACATCTTCGTCGACAACCCGGTGGTGCGCTTCTCGGTCTCCGACGTGAAGCAGCACTACCACGTGCCGATGCTGTGCACGCCCGGCAACTGCACGACCTATCGGGGAAGCTGAGACCCAATGACGGACCTCGCCACCCTGAACCACCTCGACCGCGCAGACTTCGTCGCCCTGCTGGGCGGCGTGTTCGAGCATGCCGCCTGGGTCGCCGAGGGCGCGTTTCCGGCCCGGCCCTTTTCCGGCGTCGCCGATCTTCACGCGGCGATGATGGGCATGGTGCGGGGAGCCTCGACGGAAGAGCGCCGGGCCTTCCTCAACGGGCATCCGGAGCTCGCCGGCCCGGAGGCACGGGCGCGCAGCATGACCGCCGATTCGGCGAGCGAGCAGGGCAGCGCCGCCCTCGACCGCATGCCCCAGGCCGACGCGGACGCCTTTGACGGCCTGAACGCCGCCTACCGCGAAAAATTCGGGTTTCCGTTCATCGTCGCCGTGCGGGGCCGCGACCGGGCCGAGATCCTTCGGATCTTCGAAGCGCGCGTGCTGCGGGACCGGGCGGCGGAGGAGGCGACCGCCGTTGAGGAGATCGCCCTGATCACCCGGATGCGCCTCGACCGCCTGATCAGCTAACCCGCCGAGCGCTCAGAGACGCCGGCCTGGGCGAAGGTCGCCATGTCGCGGTGGCAGGCGAGCGCGCCCTTGAGGAGGCCCACCGCCAGGGCCGCGCCGGAGCCCTCGCCGAGCCGCATGCCCAGCGCCAGGAGCGGCACGAGGCCGAGGCGCTCCAGCACGTCGGCATGGGCACCCTCGGCCGAGACGTGGCCGGCGAGGCAATGGTCGAGGAGCGACGGATCGAGGGCATGCAGGATCGCGGCGGCGGCGGTGGCGACGTAGCCGTCGAGGACCACCGGCACCCGCTGCAGGCGCGCGGCGAGGATCGCCCCGGCGATGGCCGCGATCTCCCGGCCGCCGAGGCGGGCCAGGATCTCCAGGGGGTCATCGAGGTGGCCGGCATGGTGGGCGAGCGCCGCCTCCACGGCCGCGACCTTACGGGCGAGGCCCGCCTCGTCCACCCCCGTGCCGCGCCCGACCCAGTGGGCCGGCGCGCCGCCGTAGAGGGCGGCGTAGATCGCCGCCGCCACGGTGGTGTTGCCGATGCCCATCTCGCCGACCGCCAGGCAATCGGTGCCGGCGGCCACCGCCTCCATGCCGAACGCCATGGTGGCGACGCAGGCCTTCTCGTCGAAGGCCGGGCCCGTCGTGATGTCGCCGGTGGGGAGATCGATGGCGAGGTCGAACACCTTGAAGCCGAGGCCGTAGGCGGCGCAGATCTGGTTGATCGCCCCCCCGCCGGCGGCGAAGTTTTCGAGCATCTGCCGGTTCACCTCCGCCGGATAGGCCGAGACGCCCCGCGCCGCGACGCCGTGGCTGCCGGCGAAGACGCAGACCAGGGGCCGGTCGAGGCTGGGCTGGCCCTTGCCCTGCCAGGCGGCGAGCCAGGCGACGAGGTGTTCGAGGCGCCCGAGGGAGCCCGTGGGCTTCGTCAGGGTGGCGTCGCGCTCGGCCACCATGGCGACGGCGTCCCGGTCCGGCCCCGGCAAGCCGGTGATGAGGCGGCGGATGTCGGCGAACGGGGTCTCGTCTGACATGGGATCTGACATGGGGCACGAATCCGGGGGCGGCCGCCGCGCCGGGATGGCGGACCGCCTGTCGCCGGAGCTATAACGGGCGCCGGGATGGCGGTGAAGGCGGGGGTTGTGGCGATGGACTCCGAGCGTCCGGACGAGCCGGCCTTTCCGGGGGCGGGGCTCGCCTACGACGGGGCCGCGTGCCTGCGGTTCTACTCGCGCCTGCCCGTGCCGGCCCTGCCCGGCGAGGGCGACCCGCACGCCCCGCCGGATTTCACCCGCGTGCCCCGGATGCTGCCGCTGGCCGGCCTCGTCCTGGCGCTGCCCGGCGCCCTGGTGCTGCTCGCCGCCTGGGGGCTCGGCCTCGGGCCGTTCCTGGCCGCGACCCTGGCGGTCGCCACGGGCGTCCTGATCACAGGCGCCCTGCACGAGGACGGCCTCGCCGACGTCGCCGACGGGTTCGGCGGCGGCACCACCCGCGAGCGGCGCCTGGAGATCATGCGCGACAGCCGCATCGGCGCCTATGGCGGCGTCGCCCTGGTCCTGGCCCTGGCCCTGCGCATCGGGGCGCTCGCCACCCTCCTCGACCGGGTCGACGCCGGCGCGGCCGTCGCCCTGGTCCTCGCCGCCGCCCTGTCGCGCACCGCCGCCCTCGCCCCGATGGTGCTGCTCGATCCCGCCCGCCGCGACGGCGCCGCCGCCGCCGTGGGCCGCCCCGGGCACCCCGCCTTGATGGTGGCGGGTACCCTCGCCTTCGCCCTCGCTCTCCTGGCCGCGCTCCTCGGCCTGCCCTTCGGCGGAATCGTCCTGATGCTGGTTCTCTCCGGCCTCGGCGCCCTGGCGGTGACGGCGCTGGCCCGGCGCCGGATCGGCGGCCAGACCGGCGATGTCATCGGCGCCTGCCAGCAGGTGGCCGAGATCGCCGCCCTCCTCGGGCTCGTGGCGGCGGTGCCGGCCTGATGGTGTCCGCGACGCCATCCGGGCTTGATCCCCCGGCACCCCGGCTGGCATGAACGCCGGGATGATCCAGGCCGCCCCGAAATTTTCGAGCCCGAAGCTCTCGAGCCCAAAGCCCTCGAGCCCCTGCAACAAGACCTGCCTGCTCGATGCGGTCTCGGGCCTGTGCGAGGGCTGCGGGCGCACGCGCAACGAGATCGCCCTGTGGGGCTCGATGACGGAGCCCCAGCGGCAGGCGGTGATGGCGGGTCTGCCCGAGCGCCTGCACCAGGCGTTTCCACACCGTGCCTTCCCGAACCGGGTCGCCCCGTGAGCGTCCCCGGTCTGGCCCTCGCCGCCCTCGGCCTCGTGTTGGCGGTGCTGATCTTCTCACACGACAGCCGGAGCGTCGTCGGCCTGGAGCCGGACCAGCTCGCGAGTCTCGCCATCAGCGGCAGCCTGCTCGCCGTCATCGCCGCCGGGTTCTGGCACCAGTTCCGCGGCAATCTCGGGGCGAACGTGCGCGCGGCGCTGATCTGGGGCGCCCTCGCCCTCGCCCTGGTCGCCAGTTACGCCTACCGCGACGAGGCCCGGACCGTGGGGGCGCGGCTGATGGGCGCCGTGCGGCCAGGCAGCGCCGTGGTTGGAGACGACGGCAGCGTGACCATCACCCGTCGGGCCGGCGGCGACTTCCACGTCCGCGCCGAGGTCAACGGCCAGGCCCACGGCTTCCAGTTCGATACGGGCGCGAGCTCCGTGGTGCTCACCGCCGAGACGGCGGCGGCTTTGGGCATCCGGCCGGCGGAATCGGAGTTCGGGGTGCGGGTCTCCACCGCCAACGGCACCACTATGGCGGCCCCGGCCTTCCTCGACTCGATCCGCGTCGGCACCCTCGTGGAGCGCCGCGTCCCGGCCCTGGTCAGCCGGCCCGGCGCCCTGCGCGACAACCTGCTCGGCATGAGCTTCCTCGACCGCCTGTCCGGCTTCGAGGTGCGCGGCGACCGGCTGATCCTGCGCGGGTCTTAGGCCGCCTGATCGCGCTCGGCCTCCGCCCGCGCGACGAGGGCCACGGCCTCCCGCAGGGTCTCGACGCCCGCCTCCGGGTCGAGGCCCCGGGTCGAGAGGTGGCGGCGATAGGCCCGCGCGCCGGGGCGGCCGTTGAACAGGCCGAGCATGTGCCGGGTCACCCCGTGCAGGCGCACGCCTTCCTGCAGGAAATCGGCGAGTGCCGGCACGAACGCCTCCGCGGCTGTGTAAGCGTCGGCCACGGGGGCCGCCTCCCCGAACAGCACCGGATCGACGTCGAGGAGGATCGCCGGGTCGCCGTAGGCGGCGCGCCCGATCATCACGCCGTCGACCTGGGTGAGCTGCGCCTTGGCGTCCGCGACCGTCGCGATGCCGCCGTTGATGGCGATGGGCAGCCCCGGATAAGCGCGCTTCAGCCGCGCCACCCGATTGTAGTCGAGGGGCGGCACGTCGCGGTTCTCCTTCGGCGACAGGCCCTGGAGCCACGCCTTGCGGGCATGGACGACGAGGCCGTCGACCCCGGCCGCGATCACGGCCTGCGTCAGCGCGTCGAGGGCGAGCTCGGTGTCCTGGTCGTCGACGCCGATGCGGCACTTCACCGTGACGGGCACACCCGCGGCGGCCTTCATGGCGGCGACGCAGTCGGCCACCAATGCGGGCTCGCGCATGAGGCAGGCGCCGAAGCGCCCGTCCTGCACCCGGTCCGACGGGCACCCGACATTGAGGTTGACCTCGTCGTAGCCGAACCCTTCGGCGATCCGCGCGGCCTGCGCCAGATCGGCCGGGTTCGACCCGCCGAGCTGCACTGCCACGGGATGCTCCGCCGGCGCGAAGGCGAGGAGTCGGTCGCGCGGGCCGTGCAGCACGGCGCCGGTGGTGACCATCTCGGTGTAGAGCCGGGCGCGCCGCGACAGGGTGCGGTGGAACGCCCGGCAGTACCGGTCGGTCCAGTCCATCATGGGTGCAATGGAGAAGCGCAGGTCGTCGGGCGTCATCGCGCCGACATAGCGGTCGAGCGCGGAAGCTTCAACGCGGCGGTCAGTGATCGTGCTTGCAGTCCGGTCCGTGCACATGGCCGGGGGCGTGGTCATGAGCGTGGCCGTGGGAATGCCCATGGTCATGCGTATGTTCTTGGGCGTGCTCGTGCGAATGGGCGGGGCCGTGATCCGCGTGGGAAGGCCCGTGATCGTGCGAATGATCGTGCCCGCACTGGCTGTGATCGTGCGCCTCGCGCTCCGGCTTGAAGGCGCGGGTGACGGGGGTCGCGGCGCAGCCCTGACCGCGCACGAGTTCGGCGGCGGAGGCTGGAACGTAGAGAACCTCCGCCGCGATCTCGGCCGGGACGTGGCTGCCGCCGAGCTGCCAGGCGAGGCGCAGGAGGCGGGCGGGGTTGGTGGCGCGCACCTCCAGGAGGGCTTCGGCCGCCGCCTCCACGAGGATCAGGCGGCCGTCCTCCAGCCGCAGGGCGTCGCCGTCCTCGAGGGACGCCGCCTTGGCCAGCGCCGGGGTGAAGCCGAGGCCGCCCGCCCCCGTCAGGGTCGCGGGCGGGGCCTGGCGGGCGGCATGGTCGAGGGTGACGCGATCGACCACGGCGTCGGCGCGGACGGCGGCTTTGCGGATCAGGGTGGTGGCGCGCAGCATGAAAACCTCTCGGACAGGCCACACCCCTACCGGATTTCGGCCGCGAACGGAAAGCCGGCGAAAACTCGGCCGTACCGCCCCCACGGCGGGAACCTTAGCCGTACCGCGTGCATTCCTTGAGCGGAATAGCTAAGCTCAAGTCTCGCTTCGGACCGGCTCAAGACCGGACATCACCACGCCTACGGGAGTCTCGCATCATGAAGAAGCTCATCGCCGCCACCCTCGCCGGGGCCCTCGCCCTGTCGCTCGGCGCCTGCAACACCCCCGAGGATCGCGCGCTCGGCGGCGCCGGTCTCGGTGCCCTGGCGGGTGCGGCCATCGGCGGCGCGGCGACCGGCCGGGCCGGCGGCGCTCTGGCGGGTGCGGCCATCGGCGGCGCCGGCGGCGCCATCGTGGGCGCCTCCACCGCCCCGCGCTGCCCCTACGGCACCTACCGCGACGCCTACGGCGACGTGTACTGCCGCTGAGTTTTTTTGACGGGATGCCGCGCCTCCGGGCGCGGCGGATACGCGGTGCGGGAAGGGTCGGGGCACACGCCCCGACCCTTCCTTCGTTTGGGCATGCCCCCTCGCATCGCGAAACCCCTCCGGTATAAGAACGCCTCGCGACACCTCACCCGCCGGCCGCCCGATGCCCCCGCTCCCCGTCCCTCCCCTGCCGCGCCCGGCCGCGAGGTCCGCCTGATGAGCATCGGGATCTGGGGCAAACTCGGAGGTGCGGGTCTCGGCCTCGCCGTCGGCGGGCCCATCGGCGGGCTGGTCGGCGGGGTCGCGGGCCATTTCCTCGTCGATCGCGAGGGCGCCCTGTTCGGGACCACGCCCCGCGACGTGGTGTTCACCACCGGCCTCGTGGCTTTGGCCGCCAAGATGGCGAAATCCGACGGCGTGGTGACCCCATCCGAGATCGAGGCGTTCGCCCAAGTCGTGCAGGTGGGCGAGCGCGAGCGCGCTGGGGTCCAGCGCCTGTTCGATCTCGCCAAGGGCACGTCCAACGGCTTCGAGGCCTATGCCCGGCAGCTCGCCGGCACCTTCCACGACGAGCCTGGCCTGCTCGAGGACGTCCTCGACGGCCTGTTCCACATCGCCAAGGCCGACGGGGCGATCCATGAGGCCGAGGAGCGCTACCTGCGCGCCGTGGCCGAGACCTTCGGCTTCGACGAGGCCGCCTTCCGGCGCATCGCCGCCCGCCACGTCAGCCTGGCGGACGATCCCTACGCCGTGCTCGGCCTCGACCACGATGTCGACGACGCCGCCCTCAAGGCGGCCCACCGCGCCCTGGTGATCGAGAACCACCCCGACCGGGCCATGGCGCGCGGCCTGCCGCCCGAGGCCGTGACCATCGCCACCCGGCGCCTGGCCGCCATCAACGCGGCCTACGACCGGATTTCCGCCGAGCGAGGGTTGCGATGAAGCCGAATCCCGAGAGCCCGCTCGCCACCTCCGTCCACCCCTCGCCCAACCACGGCGAGCGCCGCAGCGGCCCCGTCGACCTGCTGATCCTGCACTACACCGGCATGGAGAGTGCGGCGGCCGCCCTGCAGCGACTCGCCAACCCCGTGGCGGAGGTCTCGGCCCATTACGTGGTGCTGGAGGACGGGCGCGTGGTGCAGATGGTGCCCGAGGGCCGCCGGGCCTGGCACGCGGGCCGGGGCTCCTGGGCCGGGATCACCGACATCAACTCCCGGTCCCTCGGGATCGAGATCGTCAACGCCGGCCATGCCGGCGGCCTGCCGGCCTATCCGGCGGCGCAGGTCGCCTCGGTGATCGCCCTCTGCGGCGATCTCACCGGGCGCTGGAGCATCCCCGCCCACCGGGTGCTCGCCCATTCCGACATCGCGCCCGAGCGCAAGGAGGACCCCGGCGAGCATTTTTCGTGGGACGCCCTGGCGCGGGCCGGGATCGGCCATTGGGTGACGCCGACGCCGATCCGCGACGGGCGCTTCTTTTCGCAGGGGGATTCGGGCCAGCCCATCGAGGCGCTCCAGGCGATGTTTTCCCTCTACGGCTACGACCTGCCCGTGACCGGGGCCTTCGATGCCCGGACAAGGGCCGTGGTCACCGCGTTCCAGCGCCACTTCCGCCCCGCCCGGGTGGACGGAGTGGCGGATGCCTCCACCATCACGACCCTGCGCGACCTCATCGCCGCCCTGCCGGGTCGGGGCTGAGCCGCGAAACCACCCGAGGAAGGCCTCATGCTGTCCCGCTTTCTGACCATCGGCCTGCTCGGCCTCGTTGTCCTCGCCCCGGCGGCCTGGGCGGAGCCCGCTGGTACGTGTCAGGACGGCCCCGACTTCACGCAGCCGGCCCATCTCGCCACGGTGATCGCGCCCGAGCGCGTCCCCTTCGTGAAATCAACCTGGCAGGACAAGGCCTGCCCGTCGGCGCAGGCGGCGTGCCGCGAGGCGGCCTATCTGGTGGCGGGCAACCGGGTGCTGGTGAACGGCACCCTGCGGGATTTCGCCTGCGCCACCTATCGCGGCGCCAAGGGCGCGACCCGCAGCGGATGGATCCCGCAAGCCGCCCTCAAGACCGAGCCGCCGACGAATCCCGGTCTCGCCGACTGGGTCGGGACCTGGACGAGCGGACCGGAGCAGACCATCACCATCGTGGCCAAGGGCGACAGTCTCGTCCTCGTCGGCGAGGCCACCTACGGGGCGCAGGACCCGGAGCGCGTGCGGCGGGGGGGTGTCAATATCGGTCAGTTCCAGGCCACGGCGCAGCCGACGGGGGCGAATCTCGGCTTCACCGAAGCGGCGGATGGCGGCCCGACGCAGCCCTACGGGCATTCCGACGATTCCGCCTGCCAGGTCCGCCTGCGCCTCGTCCCGCCCTTCCTGCAGGCCCAGAGCAACGCGGGCTGCGGCGGCATGAACGTCACCTTCACGGGCCTCTACGGCCGAAAAGGTTGAGGCGGGCGGCGCCCCCTCCCCTCAGGCGTGGTGCGCCTCGGCCTTCTCCGCCTCCGAAGACGCACCCCGCGTGCGCCACAGGCTGTAGCTGACGCCGGCCACCAGCAGCACCACGGTGACGGCGAGGGACACCCAGGCCGGCACGTGGACGAGGTCGAACGTGTCGGCGACCACGATCTTGGTGCCGATGAAGATCAGGATGAAGGCGAGCGCCGTCTTGAGGTAGGCGAAGCGATCCACCATGGCGGCCAGGGCGAAGTAGAGCGCGCGCAGGCCGAGGATGGCGAAGATGTTCGAGGTGTAGACCACGAAGGTGTCGGTGGTGATGGCGAAGATCGCCGGCACGCTGTCGACGGCGAAGATCACGTCGGCGCCGTTCACGAGGATGAGGGCCAGGGCCATGGGCGTCAGCCACAGGGCGAGCTTGCCGGTCTTCGGATCGGGTTTGCGCACGACGAAGCGCTGGCCGTGCAGCTCGGGCGTGATGCGCAGGGCCTTCTGGAGGTAGCGGACCACCCGGTTCTCGTTGATGTCGCCGGGCTCCTCCTCCTTCGAGAACAGCATCTTCAGGCCGGCGAAGATGAGGAAGGCGGCGAAGATCGACAGCACCCAGGCGGCCTGATGCACCAGGGCGGCCCCGAGCCCGATCATCAGCCCGCGCAGGAGCACGGCGGCGAGGATGCCCCAGACCAGCACCCGGTGCTGGGCCGCGCGCGGGATGTTGAGGGCCGTGAGGATGACGGCGATGACGAAGACGTTGTCCATGGACAGCGACTTCTCGACCACGAGGCCGGCCACGTATTCCTGGCCCGCCTGCGGTCCGAGGTACCACCACACCCAGCCGCCGAAGACGAGGCCGAGGCTGAAGTAGAACGCCGTGAGGAGCAGGCTCTCCTTCACGCCGATCTCGTGGTTCTTGTCCTTGTGCAGCAGGCCGAGGTCGAAGGCGAGGAGGCCCGCGATCAGGGCGTGGAAGCCGAGCCACATCCAGACCGGCTTGCCGAGCCATTCATAGGTGAGAAGTTCCATGCGCGGACCGTCGATGCTTCTTGAGGAGAGAAAGCATCGGCTCCGACATCACGGAACGCATCACAGAGCATCCCGCCAGAGGGGCCCGCAGCCGATGGGCCGGAGTTGGGGCCAGGGGACACGCGAATCAAGGGCGGCGCTTGACAGGGACACCCGCGCGACGGCCTTGCCGGGGTCGCGATCCCTGGACGGTCGCGCGGAGCTCGCATGACGGGACACCCTGAGAACGGCCCGGCGGTGATCGGCGGCGGCCCGGCCGGGCTGATGGCGGCGGAGGTGCTGGCGCGGGCCGGCCACGCCGTGACCGTCTACGACCGGATGCCGTCGCCATCGCGAAAACTTCTCATCGCCGGGCGCGGCGGCCTCAACCTGACGCATTCCGAGGCGCTGCCCGAATTCCTCGGTCGCTATCACCCCCCCGGCGGGGCGCTCGCCGGGGCCATCGAGCGTTTTCCCCCCGAGGCCCTGCGGGCGTGGTGCACCGATCTCGGCCAGCCGACCTTCGTCGGGTCGAGCGGCCGGGTGTTTCCGGACAGCTTCAAGGCCTCGCCCCTGCTGCGGGCCTGGCTCGCGCGCCTCGACGGTCTCGGCGTCACCCTCCGCACCCGCCACCGCTTCGTCGGCTGGTCGGAGACGGGCGCGGTCCGGTTCGAGACGCCGGAGGGCCGGGTCGAGGCCCGTCCCGCCGCCCTGCTCCTGGCGCTCGGGGGCGCGAGCTGGCCCCGCCTCGGCTCGGACGGCGCCTGGGTGCCGGTGCTGGAGGGCCGGGGCATCCCGGTGACGCCCCTCCGGGCCTCCAATGTCGGCTTCTCCGTCGATTGGTCGCCGGTGTTCTCCGAGCGCTTCGCCGGCCAGCCCCTCAAGCGCATCGCCCTGAGCGTGGGCGATCACCGGGTCCGCGGCGAGGCGATGATCACCGCCGGGGGGATCGAGGGCGGCGCGCTCTACGCCGCGTCCCACGCGATCCGGACGGCCCTGGCCCATGGGCCGGGGATCGCCATCACCCTCGACCTGCGCCCCGACCTCCCGGAGGGCGCCCTGGCCCTGGCCCTGGGCAAGACCAGACCGGGCGAATCCCTCGCCAACCGCCTGCGCAAGGCCGCCGGGCTCTCGCCCGTGGCGGCGGGGTTCCTGCGCGAGGCGGCGGGACAGGCGCTCCCCGGCGAGGCGGCGGCCCTCGCCGCCCTCATCAAGGCCGCGCCCCTGCGCCTCCTGGCCCCGCGCCCCATCGAACGGGCGATCTCGTCGGCCGGCGGGGTGCCGTTCGGGCAGATCGACGACGGCTTCATGCTGAGCGCCCGCCCCGGCACCTTCGTCGCCGGCGAGATGCTCGACTGGGACGCCCCCACGGGCGGCTACCTGCTCCAGGGTGCCTTCGCCAGCGGCCGGGCGGCGGGGGAGGGGATGCGCGCCTGGATGGCGCGGCGCTGATGTGAAGTCCGGCGGACGACCGCCGCGCCGCGGTCGTGGCGCCGCGCCGCGAAGTGGGCTCAGAGTCGGCCGCAGACGGCCACCAGACCCTGGCTCTCGGACGGACACGACGCACCCGTGCCCCGGCTCATGGTGGCGCTGCCGGTCGGCAGGCAATAGGCCGAGACCAGGGTCTCGCCGGTCTCGCAGGTCACGGCGCAGCCGCCGGCCGGGCAGGATTCGGGACGCAGCACCCGGAACGGCGACGGCGCGGCCGCCAGACCCGTCACGCCGGCCGGTCCCTGGGGACCCGCCGGGCCGGTCGCGCCCTTCGCGCCCACTTCGCCCTTCGCGCCGGCCTCACCCTTCGCACCAGCGTCGCCCTTGGGACCAGCGTCGCCCTTGGCACCGGTCTCGCCCTTGGCACCCGCCTCGCCCTTGGGACCGGCGGCGCCCTGCGGACCGGGCGGGCCCTGCAGGCCGGCGGCGCCCTGCGGTCCGGTGGCGCCGTCTTCGCCCTTGGCACCCGCCTCGCCCTTGGCCCCGGACTCGCCCTTGGGGCCGGTCTGGCCGACGGGGCCGCAATTGGACACCACGGCCTCGCGCTCGTCCTCGCCCGCCTTCAGGGTCGCGACGCAGTTGTGCGGCATGTGGGGCAGGCGGAAGACGAAGCGGCCGCGGCTGTCGGCGATGACGGAGATGTCCTCGTCGAGGATCACGGTGAGGCCGGGTTTGCGCACGCTGCCGGAGATGCGCAGGTCCCCGTTCTCGAAGCGCGCGTCGTAGACCTGGATCGGCTGGACCGGTGCCTGCGCCCGGCGGGGCTTGGCCTGCTGGGCCTGGGCCGAAGCGGTCCCGGCACACACGAACAGGCCCGACAGGACCACGAGGACGCGATCGAGGCGCATGTAGACTCTCCCGGCTGATCCCGCGTCTCGTGCGCGGCGGCCACGAGTGCTGCCCTGCCCGCCCCCCAGGGTCAAGCGATGTGGTTAACCGCAGGGGGGCTCGAAGCTTCGGCGCATCGGGCCGCCCGCCCACAGCTCTCCACAGGCCAAGCCCCTGGCGACGGGGACGGAATGCCGGGAGGTCGCAGGCCGATCGCACCGCCGCCGGAAATCGGTTGAATATGTTCCTGTTTTGTTCTTAATCTCCGGCCATGGAGCGCCCGGATGACGCCTACCCCCCCCGCCCGCCGACCGGACGCAGCCCCCCGCGAGGGTGGCGATGTCAGCACGCGGCTCGCGGCCCTGCGTGCACGGGTCGCGCTCCACGATGGGCAGGCCGCCCCGCGAAAAATCCTGTCGTTCGGGGTCCACGCCGTCGATGGGCGCCTGCCCGGCGGCGGCCTCGGCCTCGGCCACCTGCACGAGGTCGCCCCCGAGGCCGAGGGCGACGAGGCGGCGGCCCTCGGTTTCGCCCTCGCCCTCGTCGCCCGGCGCCTCGCCGAGGTCGCGGGCGATGCCCTCCTGGTCATCGCGAGGGGGCATCCGATGCCCTACGGCCACGGGCTCGCCGGCCTCGGCCTCGACCCCGGGCGGCTGCTCCTGTTCGAGGCGGCCAGCGACACCGACGCCTATCGCGCCCTGGAGGAGGCCCTGCGCGCCGGGGGCCTGTCCGGCGAGGGACTGGCCTCCGGCGCCGGGGGATTGGCGGCGGTGGCGGGTCTGGTCGATGCCGGCCTGCCCCTGACGCAGAGCCGGCGGCTGCATCTGGCCGGAGGGCGCACGAACGGGCTGCTCCTCGTGCTGCGCCCGGCGGGGGCGGACAGCCCGAACGTGGCTGCGACCCGGTGGCGGATCGCCGCCGGCAAGGCCCTGCGGGACCGGTTCGGCTGCATCGAGCGGCCGTGCTGGCGGGTGCGGCTCGACCGCTGCCGCAACGGACGGACGGGAGATTGGCTTCTGGAGTGGGATCATGCCGCGCATCGTTTCGGTCTGGCTGGAGCATTGGCCGGTCACCCGCCTGAGGCGGGCGCAGTCGGGCCTCATGCCGGGCCATCCTGACGATGCCCCCCTCGTGGTCGCCGCCGGGGAGGCGACGGGCCTGCGTCTCACCGCCGTCGATGCGCGGGCCCGGGCCCTGGGCCTGCGCCCCGGCGAGCCCCTGGCCCGCGCCCGCGCCCGGCTGAGCACACCGCTCTCCGTCCATCCGTCCGATCCCGAGGCCGACGCGGCGGCCCTCGACCGCCTCTGCCTGTGGGCCAAGCGCTACACGCCGAACGTGGCGGCCTTCGGCGCGGCCGAGGCGCGCGACGGGTTGTTCCTCGACGTGGCGGGATCGAGCCACCTGTTCGGCGGCGAGGCCGGACTCCTGGCCGACCTCGCCCGGCGGCTCTCCGCCAACGGCGTGCCGGCGCGCATGGCGCTGGCCGGCACGCCCGGCTGCGCCTTCGCCCTGGCCCGCTACGGCGCCGGCGGCCTCGTGCCGGCCGGCGGCGAGGCCGCCGCCCTGCGCGACCGGCCCGTCCTCGCCCTGCGCATCGAACCGGAGATGGCCGTCACCCTCGGACGCCTCGGCCTGCGCCGGATCGGCGAGCTGATGGACGCCCCCCGCGCGCCCCTGGCCCGACGCTTCGGCGAGGGGCTGATCCGGCGCCTCGACCAAGCCCTCGGGCACCGGCCCGAACCCCTGGTGCCCCTGGACGAACCGGCGGCGCTCGGTGCCGCGCGCGGGTTCCTCGACCCCATCGGCCATCAGGCCGTCATCGTCGCCACGGCGGCGCGCCTCATGGAGACCCTGGCCCCGCGCCTGGAGGCGGCCGGCCTCGGCGCGCGGGCGCTCCGCCTCACCCTGCACCGGGTCGACGGCGTGATCCGCACCCTCGCCCTCGCGTTGAGCGAGCCGACCCGCTGCTCGGTCCAGGTGGGGCGCCTCCTCGACCTGCGCCTCGACCGCCTCGGCCCCGCCCTGGACGCCGGCTTCGGCTTCGAGACCGTGCGCCTCGACGTCGTCGGCACCGGCCCGATCACCGCCCGGCAGGTGGATTTTTCGGGGGGCGGCCGCGCGGCGGCGAGCGCGTCCGGCCTCGCCGATGCCCTGCGCCAGCGCCTGGGGCGCGGCATCCTGCGCCTCGCCCCGCACGCGAGCCACGTGCCCGAGCGGGCCGAGGCCGTCGAACCGTGGCGGGTGACCCGCGTCGCCCCGCACCATCCGGTCCGGGCCGGCACGGGGCTGCTCCGCCCCCTCGTCCTCCTCACCCGCAGCGAGGCGGCCGAGGACATGCTCGCCCCCGACGGCCCGCCCCAGCGCTTCCGCTGGCGCCGGCGCCTGCACCGGGTCGCCCACGCGGACGGCCCCGAGCGCATCGCCGGGGAATGGTGGTCGGGGGCCACCCCCACCCGCGACTATTACGTGGTCGAGGACGAGGCCGGCCGGCGCCTGTGGGTCTACCGGCAGGCGCCTCTTCCGATGCAACCCCCTATCCCGGCTCAAACCCTTACTCCGTCGCAGGCGGCGGGCTGGTTCATCCACGGGATGTTCGCGTGAGGGCAGCGTCCCAGCGGGCGGGGGCATGACGCCGCCCTACGCTGAGCTCGCCGTGACCACGAACTTCTCCTTCCTGCGCGGGGCC
The DNA here is from genome assembly GCF_001422375.1 of Methylobacterium sp. Leaf99. Lineage (GTDB taxonomy): Bacteria > Pseudomonadota > Alphaproteobacteria > Rhizobiales > Beijerinckiaceae > Methylobacterium. The sequence continues at coordinate 1,297,900 of NZ_LMMU01000001.1, forward strand.
TCCCACCCGGAGGAGATGGTGGCGACGGCGGCCGCGTTCGGGTTCGCCGCCATCGGCATCGCCGACCGCAACACGCTTTCGGGCGTGGTGCGCGCCTATGCGGAGGGGTTGCGTCGGGCGAAAGCCGGGGAGCCCCCCATCCGCACTCTCGTGGGCGTGCGCCTCGTGACGGAAGACGGGTTCGAGGCGGTCGCCTATCCCATGGACCGGGTGGCCTACGGCCGGCTCTGCCGCCTCCTCACCCTCGGCAACCGCCGCTCGGAGAAGGGCGCCTGCCGGTTCTCCTTTCCCGAGATGCTGGCGGCGAGCGAGGGCCAGATGCTGATCGCCATGCCTCCCGGAAACATGCCGCCGGAGGACTTGGACCAAGCCTTCGCCGACCACCTCGCGGCCCTCGCCGAGGCCGCGCCGGGGCGGACGTTCCTGGCCGGCAGCCACCACCATCGCGGCGACGAACGCCGGCGCCTCGGCCGCCTCGCCGAATGGGGAAAGCGCCTCGGCGCGCCCCTGGTGGCGGTGTCGGACGCCCTCTACCATGCCCCCGGCCGGCGCCCCCTGCAGGACATCCTCGCCTGCATCCGCGCCGGCTGCACCCTGCGCGAGGCCGGCTACCGGCTGGAGGCCAACGCCGAACGCCATCTCAAGCCGCCCAGCATGATGGCGCGGCTGTTTGCCGACCACCCGGACGCGCTGGCCCGGACGGTGGAGATCGCGCAGGCCTGCGGCTTCTCCCTCGATCAGCTGCGCTACGAATACCCCGACGAGCCGGTGCCGCCGGGCCGGACCGCCCAGGGCTATCTCGCCGACAAGGTCCACGAGCGCGCCCGGTGGCGCTACCCGGACGGCATCCCCGAGGCCATCGCGAACACCATCGCGGACGAGCTCGTCCTCATCGCGAAGATGGATTACGCGCGCTACTTCCTCACCCTGTTCGACATCGTCGAGTTCGCGCGCTCCAAGGGCATCCTGTGCCAGGGCCGCGGGTCGGCCGCCAATTCCGTGGTGTGCTACTGCCTCGGCATCACGGCCGTGGACCCCACCGAGATCCGCCTGCTGTTCGCGCGGTTCATCTCGGAGAACCGGGCCGAGCCGCCCGACATCGACGTCGATTTCGAGCACGAGCGTCGCGAGGAGGTGATCCAGCACCTCTACGACCGCTACGGCCGCGACCGCGCCGCCATCTGCGCCACGGTGATCCACTACCGGCCGCGCAGCGCCATCCGCGAGGTCGGCAAGGTTTTGGGCCTCACCCCCGACATCACCGGCGTGATGGCCGACACCGTCTGGGGCTCCTGGGGCGCCGACCTGCCCGACGCCCATGTCGAGCAGGCCGGCCTCGATCCCAGGAACCCGGCGATCCGGCAGGCCCTCGATCTCGCCCACGCCCTCATCGGTTTCCCCCGTCACCTGTCGCAGCATGTTGGCGGCTTCGTGCTCACCCGCGGGCGCCTCGACGAGACCGTGCCGGTGGGCAACGCCGCCATGGCGGACCGGACCTTCATCGAGTGGGACAAGGACGACATCGACGTCCTCGGCCTGATGAAGGTCGATATTCTGGCGCTCGGCATGCTGAGCTGCCTCAAGCGCGGCGTCGACTTCCTGGCCCGCGACTACGGCCACGACTACCCGACCCTCGCCGACCTGCCGCGCGAGGACCCGGCCGTCTACGCCATGCTGTCGAAGGCCGATTCCGTCGGCGTGTTCCAGGTCGAGAGCCGGGCGCAGATGTCGATGCTGCCGCGCCTGAAGCCGGCCGAGTTCTACGACCTCGTGGTGCAGGTCGCCATCGTCCGCCCCGGCCCGATCCAGGGCGACATGGTGCATCCCTACCTGCGCCGGCGCCAGAACTTGGAGCCCGTGATCTACCCGTCGCCCCATCCCGATCACGGACCGGCGAACGAGCTCGAGAGCGTGCTCAAGCGGACCTACGGCGTGCCCCTGTTCCAAGAGCACGCCATGCAGATCGCCATCACGGCGGCCGGGTTCCTGCCGTCCGAGGCCGACGGCCTGCGTCGGGCCATGGCGACCTTCCGGCACAACGGCGAGATCGTGAACTTCCGGACGAAATTCGTCGAGGGCATGGTGGCGCGCGGCTACCCGCGCGACTTCACCGAGCGCTGCTTCAAGCAGATCGAGGGGTTCTCCACCTACGGCTTTCCCGAGAGCCACGCGGCGAGCTTCGCCCTGCTGGTCTACGCCTCGGCCTGGATGAAGTGCCGCCACCCCGACGTCTTCCTCGCGGCGATCCTCAACGCCCAGCCCATGGGATTCTACCAGCCGGCCCAGCTCGTCCGCGACGCCCGCGCCCACGGCGTCGAGGTGCGCGGCGTCGACGTGAACGCCAGCGCCTGGGACTGCACCCTGGAGCCGGCCTCCGAGCCCCCGCCCCCGGGCGTTCCCCGGCGCCTCGCCGTGCGGATCGGCCTGCGCCAGGTGAGCGGCGCGCCGGAGGCGGCCATGCGCCGCCTCGTGGCCCTGCGCGGCAACGGCTACGCCAGCATCGAGGGGTTGCAGGCGGCCCTCACCCTGCCGCGCAACGCCCTGGAGCGGCTGGCCGAGGCCGACGCCTTCCGCTCCCTCGACCTCGACCGGCGCGCGGCCCTGTGGGCGGTGCGGACCCTGGAGGGCACGTCGAGCCGCAAGGCCGCGTCGCGCCAGGGCACCGACCGGCGCGCGCATCTCCTGGAGGCGCCGATGCCGCTCTTCGCCTTCCACGCCGATGACGGGCTGTTCCGCACCGAACCCGCCGTGGCGCTGCCCGAAATGGCGGCGTCCGAGCACGTGGCCGAGGATTACGCCGCGACGGGCCTCTCCCTGAAGGGCCATCCGGTGGCGTTCTTCCGGGCGCGCCTCGCCCGGATCGGCGCGATTCCCGCCCGCGACCACCACGACCCGGCCCGCGTCCCCAACAACGCCCGCGTCACCGTGGCGGGCCTCGTGCTCACCCGCCAGCGCCCCGGCACGGCCCGCGGCACGGTGTTCCTGACCCTCGAGGACGAGACCGGCATCGCCAACGTCATCGTCTGGGCCAAGGTGTTCGAGGCCCACCGGGCCGTCGCCATGGGAGCGCGCTTCCTCGCCGTGCGCGGGCGGGTGCAGCGCCAGGGTCTCGTGGTCCATCTCCTCGCCGAACAGTTCCGCGATCTCAGTGCCGAATTGCGGAGCCTGCGCGAGGGCGGCCTGCGCCTGCCCCCCGAGACCACGGATTTTTCCGCGCCGCCCGACCGGCGTGTCTATCGCAGCCGGGATTTTCATTAAGTTCCAGACCTCGACAGGATCTGGAGCCTGAACGAGAGTGCAGTCATGCTGCGCCCCGCCCTCGCCCTCCTGCTCCTCACCACCGTGGCATCCCGCGCCGACGAGTGCGACGGCCTCGCCGCTCAGGTGGCATCCGCCATCGGCGGCAAGGCCGGGCGGCGGCAGGGACCGGGCGTCGAGATCCGAGTTCCGGGCGCCATCCGGATCGACCTCACCTGCCGGGCCGAGCCCATCGTCCAGGCGGCCTCCGGCGACCCGGCCCCCTCGGCCGCCTATTTCCAGGACCTCGCCGTCGCCGGGCAGATCGTGGTGGGCGTCTCCGCCGATGCCGTACAGGGGGCCCTTGCCACGGCCCATGCCACGGCGCTCCGCGAGGGCAAAAAATCCTTCATCCAGCAGAACGGCTGGTCGGCGAGCTGCTACACCGACCGGACCGGATCGATCCGTACCCTGTGCTCCGTGGGGCGCATCCCGCCGGGGTGAGGGAGCGGGCCGGAACCCGCTTCCATCACAAAGATCAATACTCGATCACGTCTTCCAGGGCGTAGTGCTTCACCGTCTTGCGGTTGGCGATGAGTTCGTCGATGGACGGCTCGCCCTTCATGGCGCGGCCGATGGCGAGCTTCGTCGCCTCGTAGTTGGTGCGGTAGAGGTCCTTGCGGTCGAGGTTGCCGTCCTCGGCGCAGCGCGGGTCGAGCCAGATCATGATGATCATGCACAGGTCGTCGAGGCCGTCCTTCGGCAGCACGCCCTCGATGACGCAGTCGATGATGGCGTCGCCCGTGGCGGCCTGGACCACGCCGCCGAGGAGCTCGACGTACTCGGCCGTGTGGATGGTGGCCTTGGTGGTCATCATCGTGGCCGGGCGCACGAGCTGGTTGAGGTCGCGCACCACGAACATCCGGGTGTGGCCCTGGACCTGGCCCATCATGCCGGCGAACGCCTGACCGGCGGGTCCGCGGGTGGAGCCGATGAGCACCTCCGGCATGGCGTCGGTGTATTGCCCCTCGGCGGCGAGTACGGTGGCCTCGCCGGTGCGGAACCAAATCTCGGACATGGGTCTCTTTCTCAGGCTTGAGAGCCCGGCGACGGGCCGGGCGGGTCGGGGCGCACAAACACCACCGGGCGGCGCGCCGTCAATCGCGAGAGGACGCCGCCAGAGGCCGCCGCGAGGGGCGCCGCAACTGGCGCTGGCCTCGCCAAGCGGGATCGGTCATGCAGCATTGGCGGAACGTCGCCGCGAAAAGGGTAACGAGCCGATGAGTGCAGGGTCACACGACCGGGACTGGAGCCTGTCGGTCGCGGCGGCGGAAGACGGCGTCCGGGTCGAGATCGGCCTGCCGGATGTCGCCGGTCGACCGTTCACCGCCATCCTCACCCTCGACCGCGACGAGGCCCGCACCCTCGCCCGCGCCCTGCTCGCCGCCTCGGGCGACGCCATCGAGCGGACTTTTTTGCAGCCGCCCGACGCTTGATCCTCGAAGTCTCGAGGGTTACAGCCCGACGCGGTTGCGGCCCGGCAGGCGCGGAACCTTGGTGCCGCGCGGCTCGATGGGGCCGGCGCAGGAATAGGTGAACTCGGTCTGGAGATCGGTGAACACCGTCTCGCCGGTGATCTTGCAATCCTCCCGCACGGTCTCGTCGAGGTAGGTGCGCGCCGCCTCGCGAAAGCGCTTGGCGCGGGTGAGGGACGGGTCGCCGCCGTCGAGGCGGTCGTCGATCCCGCAGCCGGTGATCTCCCGCAGGGAATTCGAGACGATGAGCATCTTGCGGATGCGGCGCTGGTCGTAGACCTCGTAGGGGTCCTTACAGCCGATGGTCACCACCTGTGGGGTCAGGCTGACATAGGTCTTCGACACGTAGGCGAAGCCGGTGCAGCCCGAGGCCAGGAGACCGAGGGCGGTGACGGCCAGGATCACGGCCGCCGTGTTGGATACGGGCATGGGGCTGGTCCGGTACACGATCGGGGCGCCCTTGCGTCTGGCCTCGCCAAAGTCTCGACGGCATTGAAGCGCAGGCGGCCCCACGGTCAAGCCTCACCGGGCCACACTCCCGCGCGTTTCCGCCGCTCCGGCCTCAGGCCAGGGCGCGCAGGCCCGCCCGAAGCCGCTCCGGCCCGGCCTCCGGCATCCGCGCCTCGACGGCCGCGTGCGCCGATACCCACAGGGGTAAGGCGTCGGCGAGGAGCGCCAGGCCGGCGGGCGTGAGGGCGAGGCGGCGACCGCGCCGGTCCTTCGGATCGGGGGACACCGCGACGAGGCCGCGCCGCTCCAGGGGCTTCAGGGCCGCCGTCAGGGTGGTGCGGTCCATGGCGAGCAGGGCCGCCACGGCGCCGAGCCCCGCGGGATCCGGCCGATTGAGGGCCATCAGCAGGGAGAACTGCCCGTGGGTGAGACTTAACGGCCGCATCACTTCGTCGAAGTGACGCGCCAGGGCGCGGGCGGCGCGCTGCACGTGGAGGCACAGGCAGGTGTCGCGCACCATCAGGGTCGCGGCGAACGGCACCAGGGGAGCGGCCTCAGACTTTGACATACACGATTTAGGTTGATATCAACCTAAATGTCAAGGCGACTCGCGGCGCGTCAGGGCCGCGACCGATTAGGGGGAGACTCGCGCATGGCCGCACCCGACGGACAGTTCATCTGGTACGAACTCATGACCACCGACACGGTCGCCGCGGAGGCGTTCTACCGCCGCGTCGTCGGTTGGGACGCGAGCCCGGCGGGCATCGACGGTGTGGACTACACCCAGTTCCGCGCCGGCACGGTGCCGGTGGCCGGGCTGACGACCCTGTCAGAGGGGACCGACGGCCGACCGGCCTGGACCGGCTCCATCGCAGTGACGGATGTCGACGCCTCCGCCGCGGCAGTGAAGCGGGCCGGTGGCGCCGTCCACTGCCCGCCCACCGAAATCCCCGGCATCGGCCGCTTCGCCGGGGTCGCCGACCCGCACGGCGCCGTCTTCCTGCTGTTCGCAGCCGGACCACCCTCGGACGAGGCTTGCGCCCCGCCGCCGGCCGGCTCCACGGCCCCCGGCCATGTCGGCTGGCGCGAGTTGCACGTCGGCGACCGCGAGACGGCCTTCGCCTTCTACGCCGGCCTGTTCGGCTGGACGCCGAGGGAGGCCATCGATCTCGGACCGATGGGCATCTACCAGCTCTTCGCCACGGGCGACGGCCCGGCGGTGGGCGGCCTGATGACCAAGCCGCCGCAGATGCAGGGGCCACCGGCCTGGCTCTACTACTTCACGGTCTCGGCAATCGATGCAGCCGCCGCGCGCATCGCCCAGGCCGGCGGACAGGTGCTCAACGGGCCGCATCAGGTGCCGGGCGGCGCCTGGATCCTGCACGGGCTCGACCCGCAGGGCGCGCTGTTCGCCCTGACGGCGGCGGAGCGATAGGTTCCCCCGCGGGGCGGAGGCGCCAGGAGCACCGCCGCCCCGCGAGATCCAAAAAGCTACTCCGCCGCCGCCGCGAGGTAGCGGGCCGGGTCATAGTTCAGGATCGGACCGAGCCAGCGCTCCACCTGCGCCAGGTCCATGCCCTTGCGGGCGGCGTAATCCTCGACCTGATCGCGCTCGACCTTGGCGACGCCGAAGTAATGCGAGTCCGGGTGGGCGATGTAGAGGCCCGACACCGACGAGCCCGGCCACATGGCGTAGGATTCCGTGAGCTTCACCCCGATGCGCGGCTCGGCCTTCAGCAGATCGAACAGCGTCACCTTCTCGGTGTGGTCGGGCTGGGACGGATAGCCGGGCGCCGGGCGGATGCCGGCATACTCTTCGCGGACCAGATCCTCGGGGGCGGTGGTCTCGTCGGCGGCGTAGCCCCAGAACTCCTTGCGCACGCGCTCGTGCATGCGCTCGGCCAGGGCCTCGGCGATGCGGTCGGCGAGCGCCTTCACCAGGATCGAGCGGTAATCGTCGTTGGCCCGCTCGAAGCGCTCGGCGATGCGGACTTCCTCCAACCCGGCCGTGACCACGAAGCCGCCGACGTAATCGGCGACGCCGGAGCCTTCCGGCGCCACGAAGTCGGACAGGCAGGTGTTGGCGCGGCCATCGCGCTTCGACAATTGCTGGCGCAGGCCGTGGAAGGTCGCGAGTTTCTCCGACCGGCTCTCTCCGGTGTAGAGGGCGATGTCGTCGCCGACGGAGTTCGCCGGCCAGAAGCCGATGATCGCCTTCGGGTTGAACCAGCGCTCGGCGACGATCTGGGCCAGCATCTCCTGCGCGTCATCGAACAGGGCTTTCGCCGCCGGTCCCTGGTTCGGGTCCTCGAAGATCGCCGGATAGCGGCCCTTGAACTCGTAGGTCTGCAGGAACGGCGTCCAGTCGATATAGGGCACGAGATCGGCGACCTCGTAGGAGGCGAAGACGCGCGCCCCGGTGAAGGTCGGCTTACGTGGCGCGTAGCCCGACCAGTCGATCCGGAACGGGTTGGCGCGGGCCTTGGCGAGCGGCAGGCGCTGCTTGTCGAGTTCCGAGCGGGCGTGGGCGTCGGCGACCTTCCTGTACTCGGCCCGGACCTTCTCGATGGTCGAATCCCGGGTCTCCTTCGAGAGCAGGCTCGAGACCACGCCCACCGAGCGGCTCGCATCGGTGACGTAGACGGTCTGGCCGCGGGCGTAGGACGGGTGGATCTTCACCGCCGTGTGGACGCGGCTCGTCGTGGCGCCACCGATGAGCAGGGGCACCGAAAAGCCCTCGCGCTCCATCTCGGCGGCGACGTGCACCATCTCGTCGAGGGACGGGGTGATGAGACCCGACAAGCCGACGATGTCGACGTTTTCCTTGCGGGCGACGTCGAGAATCTTGGCGGCCGAGACCATCACGCCGAGATCGATGATCTCGTAGTTGTTGCAGGCGAGCACGACGCCGACGATGTTCTTGCCGATGTCGTGGACGTCGCCCTTCACCGTCGCCATCAGGATCTTGCCCGCGGCCTGACGCTTGCCGTCGCCGCCGTTGGCGAGCTTCTCCGCCTCCATGAACGGCTCGAGATGGGCCACCGCCTGCTTCATCACGCGGGCGGACTTCACCACCTGCGGCAGGAACATCTTGCCCGAGCCGAACAGGTCCCCGACCACGTTCATGCCGGCCATGAGCGGGCCTTCGATGACGTGGAGGGGCCGGGCGGATTGGAGCCGCGCCTCTTCCGTGTCGGCGAGGATGTACTCGGTGATACCGTTGACCAGCGCGTGCTCGATGCGCTTCTCCACCGGCGCCTCGCGCCAGGACAGGTCGGCGGTCTTGGCCTGGACGCCGCCGCCGGACTTGAAGCGCGCCGCCGCTTCCAGCAGCCGGTCGGTGGAATCGTCGCGGCGGTTGAGGACCACGTCCTCGCACAGCTCGCGCAGCTCCGCCGGCAGCTCGTCGTAGATGGCGAGCTGGCCGGCATTCACGATGCCCATGTCCATGCCGACCTGGATCGCGTGGTACAGGAACACCGCGTGCATGGCCTCGCGCACGGGCTCGTTGCCGCGGAAGGCGAAGCTGAGGTTCGAGATGCCGCCCGAGATGTGGGCGTGGGGCAGGGTCTCGCGAATGATCCGGGTCGCCTCGATGAAGGCGACGCCGTAGCCGTTATGCTCCTCGATGCCGGTGGCGACGGCAAAGACGTTGGGGTCGAAGATGATGTCTTCCGGCGGGAAGCCGATCTCCTCGGTCAGGACCCGGTAGGCCTTGGTGCAGATCTCGACCTTGCGCTCCAGGGTGTCGGCCTGGCCCTGTTCGTCGAAGGCCATGACCACCACCGCCGCGCCGTAAGAGCGGCAGACACGCGCGTCGGCGATGAACTTGTCCACGCCCTCCTTCATGGAGATGGAGTTCACGATGGCCTTGCCCTGGACGCACTTCAGGCCGGCCTCGATGACGTGGAATTTCGAGGAATCGATCATCACCGGCACCCGGGCGATGTCGGGCTCGGCGGCGACGAGGTTGAGGAACTCCACCATGGCCTTCTCGGAATCGAGCAGGCCCTCGTCCATGTTGATGTCGATGATGCTGGCGCCCGCCGCCACCTGATCGCGGGCGACGTCCAGGGCCGCCGCGTAGTCGCCGGCGGTGACGAGCTTCCTGAACTTGGCCGAGCCGGTGACGTTGGTGCGCTCGCCGACGTTCACGAAGGGGATCTCCTTCGTCAGCGTGAACGGCTCCAGGCCCGACAGGCGCATGAGGCGCGGCACGTCGGGAATGACCCGCGGCTTGCACCCGGCGACGGCTTCAGCGATGGCGCGGATGTGGTCCGGCGTGGTGCCGCAGCAGCCGCCGACCATGTTGACGATGCCGCCGGCCGCGAATTCGCCGACCAGCTTGCCCATGGCCTCGGGGCTCTCGTCGTAGAGGCCGAATTCGTTGGGCAGGCCCGCATTCGGGTAGGCGCAGACCAGGGTGTCGGCGATGCGCGACAGCTCCGAGATGTGGCCCCGCATTTCCTTGGCGCCCAGCGCACAGTTGAGGCCGATGGTGAGCGGGGCGGAGTGGCGCAGGGCGTTCCAGAACGCCTCCGGGGTCTGGCCCGACAGGGTCCGGCCGGAGAGATCCGTGATCGTGCCCGAGATCATGATCGGCAGGGTGACGCCGCGCTCGTCGAACACGGCCCAGGCCGCCGCCACCGCCGCCTTGGCGTTGAGCGTGTCGAAGATCGTCTCGATGAGGATGAGTTCGGCGCCGCCATCCATGAGGCCGCGGACCTGCTCGACATAGGCCTGCTTGACCTCGTCGAAGGTGACCGCCCGGTAGCCCGGATTGTTGACGTCGGGCGAGATCGACAGGGTCCGGTTCGTCGGCCCGATGGCGCCGGCGACGAAGCGGCGGCGGCCATCCTGCGCCTCGGCGAGCTGGGCGGCCTCGCGGGCGAGGCGCGCGCCCTGCAGGTTCAGCTCGTGGATGATCGATTCCATGCCGTAATCGGCCTGGGCGATGGTGGTGCCGGAGAACGTGTTGGTCTCGCACATATCGGCGCCGGCGAGGAAGTAGTCGAGGTGGATCTGCCGGATCGCGTCGGGTTGCGTCAGGATCAGAAGGTCGTTGTTGCCCTTCTGATCGTGGCCGTGATCGGTGAACCGGTGCCCGCGAAAATCGGCCTCGCCGTAGCCGAGGCGCTGGATCACGGTGCCCATCGCCCCGTCGAGGACGAGGATTTTTTCGGCGGCGCGCTGGCGCAGGGCCGCTTCGATCTCTTTTCCGTCGACGGGGCGCAGGTCGGTCATGGGTTTCTCATGTCTCGTCACGGAGGTCCCCTCCCCCTTGCGGGGAGGGGTCAGGGGTGGGGGTGGTTGCGAAGGTGTCGCGCCGTATCCGGCACCACCCCCACCTCCGGCTCCTCCCCGCAAGGGGGAGGAGAGGCGCTGTCTGGGAAGGGCCCGACGGGCTTCAGGACCCCGTCTCCAGCACAGCGAGGCGCTTCTCGATGGCCTCGAGCCGCTCCTCAAACTGAGCGGCGGCATAGCGACCGAGGACGGATTCGCCGTTCACGGCCTCGCGCAGATTGTCGAAACGGCACTCAAGCTTGTCGAAGCGTGCATCGTGCTGTTCCAGTTTCCGATCAACACGATCGAAGCCGGCTTTCAGGTCCGCACGTATTTCACGTAACAAAGGAAGGATCATATCCTGCGGTTCGGCCACGGCACGCCTCCTGCTCCCACCCCTGATATCTAGGCGGCCGCCTTCGCGGCTTCCACCTTGGGGGCCGGCGCACGCAGGCCGAGCAGGTGGCAGATGGCGTAGACGAGGTCGGAGCGGTTCATCGAGTAGAAATGGAAGTCGTTGACGCCCTGATCGACCAGATCGAGCACCTGTTCGGCCGCCACCGCCGCCGCCACGAGGCGGCGGGTGTCGGGGTCGTTCTCGAGGCCCTCGAACCGGGCGGCGAGCCAGTACGGCACCGAGGCGCCGGTGCGGCGGGCGAAGTTGGCCGATTGCTTGAAGTTCTGGACGGGCAGGATCCCGGGAATGATGGGGATGTCGATGCCCGCCGCCCGCACCTTGTCGACGTAGCGCAGGTAGATGTCGTTCTCGAAGAAGAACTGCGTGATCGCCTGATCGGCCCCGGCATCGACCTTGGCCTTCAGGGCGTCGATGTCGGCGTCGAGGGAGGCGGCCTCCGGGTGCTTCTCGGGATAGGCCGAGACCGAAACCTTGAAGTCGCCGATGCGCTTGATGCCGGCGACGAGGTCCGCCGTCTGGGCGTAGCCGCCCGGATGCGGACGATAGGTCGTGCCGACCCCGTCCTGCGGGTCGCCGCGCAGGGCCACGATGTGGCGCACGCCGGCATCCCAGTAGGATTGCACGACGGCGTCGATCTCCTCGCGGGTGGCGTCGACGCAGGTGAGGTGGGCGGCGGGCTTCAGGCCGGTCTCGCGGACCATGCGGGCCACGGTGTTGTGGGTGCGCTCACGCGTCGAGCCGCCGGCCCCGTAGGTCACCGAGACGAATTTCGGCTGGAGCGGCGCGAGGCGCTCGATGGACTTCCACAGGATCTGCTCCATCTCGTCGGTCTTCGGCGGGAAGAACTCGATGGAGACCCGGATCGGGCGGTAGCCGTCGCGGCTGGCGCGGTGTTGGGAGGCGGTGGGCATCGGGGACGTCCTCAATGTCGGTCGGTTCAGACGGATCGCGAAAGCGGATGGGCCGGTCAGGCGACGGCCAGTTCCAGTCCGGCCTCGGCGGCATCCGCCCCGAGCCAGAGGGTGACGGTGAGCTGGTGATCGGCCTCCGCCGCCGGGGGGGCGAGGTCGCGGGTGGTGACGGTGGCGAGGCCCGCATCGTTGAGCCAGCCCGTCACCTGCTCGGGCGCGAAGCCGAGGCGGCGATGGGCCTGGGTCTCGCGCAGGAACTCGAGGCCGTGGGGCGCGAAATCGACCACGAGGAGGCGCCCGCCCGGCGCCACGAGGCGGGCGGCCTCGCGCAGCGCCCGCGCCGGATCGTCGAGGTAGTGCAGCACCTGATGCACCAGCACGAGGTCGAAGCTGCCCCTGCCGAAGGGCGGGGCGTGGATGTCGCCCTGGCGCAGGTCCACCCGCGACAGGCCGGCCCGCTCCAGGTTGGCCCGGGCGACGGACAGCATGGCGTGGCTGGAATCGAGGCCCGTGGCGCGGGTGGCGCGGCCGGCGAGCAGTCCGAGCATCCGGCCGGTGCCGGTACCGAGGTCGATGAGGTTGCGGATCGGCCGGTTGCCCAGCGCGTCGAGGACGGCGGCCTCGACGGTGGCCTCCGGCACGTGGAGCGAGCGCAGGTGATCCCATTTCGGGGCGAGGCGGGCGAAGAAGGTCTGGGCGGCCTCGGCCCGCTGGGCGCGCACGGCCTCGCGCCGCGCCCGGTCCTCCGAGAGCGGCGGGCTCCCCGCATCAAGCCCGGCGATGAGGGGATCGACGAGGCCGGCCCGGCCGTCGAGGAGGCGGAAGAACGCCCAGGCCCCCTCGCGGTGACGCTCGACGAGGCCGGCTTCGACTAGGAGCTTCAGGTGGCGCGAGATGCGGGGCTGCGACTGGCCCAAAATGTCGGTCAGGTCGGAGACCGACAGTTCGCCTTCCGCCAGGAGGGCGAGGATGCGCAGGCGCGTCTCCTCGGCCGCCGCACGCAGCACGCCGAGGGCGTGCGCGAACGGCACCGATGGTTCTGCTGAGGCACCTGCATGAGACATAAAGATATGTTTATGTGCAATCCCGGGCCCTGGCAAGGGGCTCCGCGCGGGAACCGGCGTCAGGGTCCGTCTCCGTTCCACAGCCACGCCGCGCCCCTGACCCCGGAGGCGTCGCCGTGCAGGCTCGGGCGGATGGGGGTGTCGAACCGGTCCGAGAACACGTGGGGCGCCGTCAGGTCGGCGAGACCCTCGAACAGTTCGGGCAGGCGCGAGAGGCCGCCGCCGATGACGATGGTGTCGGGATCGAGGATGTTGACCACGTGGGCAAGCGCCCGGCCGAGGCGGTCGCGGTAGCGCGCGAAGGTTCTTTGCGCGATCACGTCGCCCGTGCGCATCGCCGCCACGACGGCCTCGGCGGTGAGGGCGTTTCCGGTATGGCGAGCGTGGTCGGCGGCCAGCCCCGGCCCCGACAGCCAGGTCTCGATGCAGCCGGTGCGGCCGCAATAGCAGGCCGCCCCCGGACGCTCGTCGTCGCGCGGCGCCGGCAGCGGGTTGTGGCCCCACTCGCCGGCGATGCGGCCCCGGCCCGATAGGGCGCGGCCGTGGAGCGCGATGCCGGAGCCGACGCCGGTGCCGAGGATGATCGCCCAGACGACGGCGGCACCGGCGCCCGCTCCGTCGACGGCCTCGGACACGGCGAGGCAATTGGCGTCGTTCTCGACCCGCACGGGGCGGCCGAGGGCGTGGGCGAGGTCGGCGGCGAAGGGCCGGCCGTTGAGCCAGGTCGAGTTGGCGTTCTTGACGAGACCCGTGGCCGGCGCGAGGGCGCCCGGCATGCCCACGCCGACTCTGCCGGCGGGTCCGGTGCGGGCTTCGAGGCCGGCGACGAGGGTGGCGATGGCGCCGAGGGTGCCGGCGTAATCCTCACGCGGTGTGGCGACGCGGGCCTCCGCCCGCGTCGCCCCGGTATCATCGAGGACGATCCCGGCGATCTTGGTGCCGCCGAGGTCGATTCCGAGGCGCAAGGTTTTGGATCAGCGCGCGGGCGCGGGGATGGGCGCGGCCGCCGCGGACGGCGTGGTGGCCGGGTCCATGTTGGGCGCGTGATCCGAGATGTCCGTGCCGATGGAGAAGGGGTGCTCCATCACCTGGCGCAGCTTCTCCCGGTCGAGCTCGCCCTCCCAGCGGCTGACCACGACGGTGGCGACACCGTTGCCGATGAGGTTGGTGATGGCCCGGCATTCCGACATGAACTTGTCGACGCCGAGGATCAGCGTCATGGCGGCCACCGGAACCGGGTTGTTGGGGATGGCCGAGAGCGTCGCCGCCAGGGTGATGAAGCCCGCCCCCGTGACGCCCGAGGCGCCCTTCGAGGTCAGCATCGCCACGAGGATGATGGTGGCGTACTGGCCGAACGACAGGTCCGCGCCCACCGCCTGGGCGAGGAACAGGGTCGCCAGGGTCATGTAGATGTTGGTGCCGTCGAGGTTGAACGAGTAGCCCGTGGGGATCACGAGGCCGACCACGGAATCCGAGGCGCCGAGGCGGCGCATCTTCGTCATCATGTGCGGCAGCACCGTCTCGGACGACGAGGTGCCGAGGACGATGAGGAGCTCGTCCTTGATGTAGGCGAGGAAGCGGAAGATCGAGAAGCCGGCCACCCGGGCGATGCCGCCGAGCACGACGACGACGAACAGGAATGCCGTGACGTAGAAGGTGCCCACCAGCCAGGCGAGGTCGACCACCTTGCCGATGCCGTACTGGCCGATGGTGAAGGCCATGGCGCCGAAGGCGCCGATGGGCGCCAGCTTCACCACGAGGCCGATGATGCGGAAGAAGATCTGCCCCATCGTGTCGATGGCGTGGGTGATGACCTCGCCGCGCTTGCCCATGCCGGTGACGACGACGCCGGTGAGGATCGAGATCAGCAGCACCTGGAGCAGATCGCCGGTGGCGAAGGCGTCGAAGAAGCTCTTCGGGATCAGCGCCATGATGTGGCCGGTCACCGAATCGTCGGCGGCCATCTTGGCGTACTTCTCCACCGACTTGCCGTCGAGCTTCGTCACGTCGGCGTTGAAGCCGGCGCCGGGCTTGACCACCTCGCCGACGAGGATGCCGATGAGCAGGGCGATGGTGGAGACCACCTCGAAGTAGACCAGGGCCTTCAGGCCGACGCGGCCGACCTTCTTCAGGTCACCGATGGAGGCGATGCCGTGCACGATGGTACAGAAGATGATCGGCGCGATCATCATCTTGATCAGGGCGATGAAGGCGTCACCCAGCCACTTGACCGACTTGCCCCATTCCGGATGGAGGTAGCCGAGCAGGATGCCGAGCGCGATGGCAATCAGCACCTGGATGTAGAGGACCTTGTACCAGGGTTCGGCCACCCGTGGGGGCTCGGCCACCGTGCCGTGGGTCATCGCCTGGGACATCGTTCCCTCGCCCGTCGTGTTTCTTGCTCGCGACGCTAGCGAAGTTGTGGGCACCACTCAATCGCGCAGGCGGGGATGAAAGTGACATTCTCGCACGTGCGGCCGCATCCCGAACGGGGCGCGGCCGCACGTGCCTCGATCGGGCCCCGATCAGGTCTGGTTGCGGCGCGGGCGGACGGTCCAGCGCTCGAATTCGGCCCCGGCCTCCTCGGCCCGCGCGGGCTGGGCGGCCTCGCCCTCGGGCGGGAGGGGCTGCGGGTTGCCGAGGGCCTGCGACAGGCTCTCGATCACGTCGTCAATCCGGGCGTCGTTGGGGCCGCCGGCCTCCTGGGTCGTGGCCTCATGGGGTACGGCCTCGGGCGCCGCGACCGGCACGGGGGCCGGTGCCGGGGGAACCGGCTGAGCGCCGCCGCCGGCGACACGGCGCAGGGCCTTCATCATGCCGTCCTCGTCCGCCGGCTTGGCGGCCGCCGCACCGGAGGCGGCGCCGTACCGGCCGAAGCCGAAGCGGGGCTCGACGAGGTCGAGGACTGCCTCGAGGGCGGCGTTGCTCAGGGCGATCTCGCCCGGCTGGGGCGCGCCCTGGAGGGCGACGGCGTGACGCTCGTAGGCCGCGTCGCCCGAGACCTCGGGGCCGAACCACACCGGCACCGGGAAGGCGTTGGCGTCGCCGATCTCGTCGAAGGTCACGCTGACGAGGTCGAGGTTGCCCGGGGCGACGTAGCGGTCGATGCGCGCCTCCCGGCCGGCGCCCAGGGCGATGGCGGTGCGGTCGTACTGGGCCTTGCCGCTGCAGACGTCGAGCAGGGCGTCGCCGTGGGCGCGCGGCACGTCCGTGCGCTCCTCGGTCGAGGCCCCGTCCTGGTCCGTACTGACGAGGACGAGGTGGCATTGCTGGCCGTCGACCCGGACGTAGGAGACGCGTCCGGCCTGGGGCGCGAAGTAGCCTTCGGTGATCCGGGCACCGCCCCGCTCCTTGCGGATGAGGCGCACGAGGGAGGGGGCGACGAGGAACCGGCGAACGATGCTCATGCGGAGTCTCCGGGGGTCTGTGCGTCCCACGGTCGAGGTTCCGCCGGACTGACATTCACGGGCGCCTCGATCTTTCGAACGATGCGGTCTGCGCAGCGCCCATCAGCGGGCGCCGCGGTATTCGTCAGAGAATTACCATTCCGGGACTAAGCAAAACACCGCAGAAATCAAGGTGGTGCGCCGGATTACGCCCGCGATCCACCGCTCCGTCCCCATCTCGATCCCTTGCTCGATCCCCCGCCTGATGGCCGTCGCGGCGACTGTCGCGCGACGCCCCGCCGTCTCATCCGCGCGGCTCGAACCGCAGGGAGATCCCGTTCATGCAGTAGCGCAGGCCGGTGGGGGCCGGACCGTCGTCGAAGACGTGGCCGAGATGGCCCTTGCAGCGGGCGCAGTGCGCCTCCGTCCGGGTCATCCAGTGACTGCGGTCGACCTGGGTCTCCACGGCCTCGGGGAACGGTGCGAAGAAGCTCGGCCAGCCGGTGCCGGACTCGAACTTGGTGCCGTTCTCGAACAGCGGCGCATCGCAGCCGGCGCAGTGGAACACGCCCGGGCGCTTCTCGGCGTTGAGGCAGCTCGTGCCGGCGCGCTCGGTGCCGTGCTGGCGCAGCACCCGGTACTGCTCGGGGGACAGAATCTCGCGCCACTCGGCGTCGGTGCGGGTGTCGGCGGTTGGTGCGGTCATGGGTCGGATCCATCGCGAGGGAAACGGTGTGGTTTCCCCCTAGATAGGGTCCCGGAGCCATCCCGTGGAGGCCAGCCGACCGCGTCGGCTCGTCCGATGGCCCCGACGCTAGGCCACGGCCCCGAGGGTGTCGGCCATCCGGGCCCGGCGCGCACCCATGGGCAGGGGAGCGCCCGTGGTGGTGTCGTGGGCGGTCTGGTGCTCCATCTCGGCGTTGATCTCGCCACCGAGCAGCACGATGGTAGTGGAGATCCAGATCCAGGTCATGAAGCCGATGGCGGCACCGAGGGAGCCGTAGGTCTCGTTGTAGTTGCCGAAGCTCGACACGTACCAGGAGAACAGGATCGAGGCGACGAGCCACAGCACGCCCGCCACGGCGCCCCCGACGCCGACCCAGCGCCAGCGCGGCCGCTCCCGGCTCGGACCGTAGCGGTAGAGCAGCGACAGGCCGCCGAGCACCACCACCAGCAGGGCGGGCCAGCGCAGCTGGGCCAGCAGCCAGGCGGTGTCGCTGAAGCCCACGAAGGTGAACACGAGGGGCAGCACGACGATGCTCGACAGGGCGAAGATCGTGAACAGCAGGGCGCCGATGGTGAAGGTGAGGGAGCGCAGGTTGAGCATCACGAACGAGCGCTTCTCCTCCTCCTCGTAGACCACGTTGAGGGCATCGAACATCGCCTTCATGGCGGCGTTGGCGCTCCACAGGGAGATGACGAGGCTGGTGAAGAAGGTCAGCCCCAGGGACCCGCCACCCTTGGCGGCGATGCGCTTGACCTGATCGCCGACGATCTCGATGGCGCCCGACGGCAGCACGCCCTGCAAGCTCGCGAGATGGTCGTTGATGGACCCGACATCGGCGACGAGGCCGTAGCAGGAGACCAGGGCGGCGATGGCCGGGAACAGGGACAGGAGGGTGTAGAACGTGACCCCGGCGGCCACCGACAGCACCCGGTCCTTGTTGAACTCCAGGTAGACGCGAAACAGGATGTCCTTCCAGCCGCTGGCGGTGATCTCCAGGGGCGTGCGGGCGGCGCGCCCGCGCCCGGCCTGCGTGGCGGCGACCCATTCGGCGGAGCGCCCGCTATGGGAGCGCGCCCCCCCGTCCCGGTTCCGGTCGGGCTCGGGCGGGGCGACGGGCCCGTCCCTCCGCGTCCGGCCGCGGGTCCCCGCCGCCAGGGCGACGAGGGCCGCCCCCATGGCCAGGGTCCACAGGACGGAGGCGGCGCCAATCTGGGCGGGCGCCGGTTCGGGGGAGGAAGGCATCGCGGCGGGGACCGTTCGGGCGGCAGGAGGTGCCAAGCTTGAGCTTACGCTGAGCAGAACGCCGGGGCCTGCGGGGCGTTCCGCCCTGCCGGACGGTCCGGGCCGGGTTCAGGCGCGGTAGAGCCCCGCATGCGTCTCCCGCAGGACGTTCTTCTGGACCTTGCCCATGGCGTTGCGGGGCAGGTCGTCGACGAAGAGTACGCGCTTGGGGCACTTGTAGCGGGCAAGCCGCGCCTCGAGGGTGCGCAGGATCGCGGCCTCGTCGGGGGCGCCGTCGCGGGCCACCACCACCGCCGTCACGCCCTCGCCGAAATCGGCGTGGGCCAAGCCGATGACCGCCGACTCGACCACGCCCGGCAGGGCGTCGATCTCGTTCTCGACCTCCTTCGGGTAGACGTTGTAGCCGCCGGTGATGATGAGGTCCTTGCCGCGCCCGACGATGTGGACGTAGCCGTCGGCGTCGATCTTGCCGAGGTCGCCGGTGACGAAGAACCCGTCGGCCTTGAACTCGGCCGCCGTCTTCTCCGGCATGCGCCAGTAGCCCCGGAACACGTTGGCGCCCTTCACCTCGATCATCCCGACGGCGTCGGTCCCGAGGTGCGTCCCCGTCTCGGGATCCACCACCCGCACGGCGACGCCCGGGAGCGCCGGCCCCACGGTGCCGGCCACCCGCGCCCCCGCGTAGGGGTTCGAGGTGTTCATGTTGGTCTCGGTCATGCCGTAGCGTTCGAGGATGGCGTGGCCCGTGCGGGCCTCCCAGTCGCGGTGGGTCTCGGCGAGCAGCGGCGCCGAGCCGGAGACGAACAGACGGATAGTTTTCGCGATGGCAGCATCGAGGCCCGGCTCCTTGAGCAGGCGGGTGTAGAAGGTCGGCACGCCCATCATCGCGGTGGCGCGCGGCATCAGGCCCAGCACCTGCCGCGCGTCGAACTTTGCCAGGAACAGCATCGTGCCGCCCGTGGCCAGAACGGTGTTGGTCGCCACGAACAGGCCGTGGGTGTGGAACACCGGCAGGGCATGGATGAGCACGTCGTCGGCGGTAAAGCGCCAGACTTCGGCGAGCGTCCGGGCGTTCGACGCGAGGTTCTCGTGGGTGAGCATGGCGCCCTTGGAGCGCCCGGTGGTCCCCGAGGTGTACAGGATCGCCGCGAGATCGTCGGGGCCGCGCGCCACGTCGGCGAAGTCGCCCGGAGCCGCATCCGCCGCCGCGACCAGGCTGCCGCGCCCGGACGCGTCGAGGGTCCGCATTGCGGCCACGCCGGCCCCCTGCGCCACCGGCTCCAGGGCCTCGTGCTTGCCCGGATCGCACACGAACACGGTGGGCTCCGCATCACCGAGGAAGTAGGCGACCTCGTGGGCGGTGTAGGCGGTGTTCAGGGGCAGGAACACGGCCCCCGCCCGGACGGTGCCGAGGTACAGGAACAGGAATTCAGGGCTCTTCTCGGCCTGCACCGCAACCCGGTCGCCGGGCTTCACCCCCAGCCCGACCAGGGCCGCCGCATAGGCGCCCGACTGCGCCAGGAGGTCGGCATAGGTGAACCGCGTGCCGTCCCCCGTCTCGACGAAGGTTTTCGTGGCCGGATCGGCGGGCAGGCTCGCGCGGACGAGGTCGAAGAGGTGATTGGGCATGCGGGCTTCGGATTGCTTTCAGGCGTCGGCCAGGGCCACCGCGCGGGCGGGCGGCAGGTTGTTGCGCAACTCGCGGCTGACCGCGCTGGAGGCCGCGACGGTGCCGAGGTTGGCGTAGGTCTCGTGGTTCTTCTCGATGGCCGAGAGGTCGTAGAGGTAGTTGACCATCAGCCCGCGCGACTGGCCCAACCCCTTGGGCGAGACGTCGCCGAGGAAGTTCAGGCGCTCCAGGCGGGCGCCGTTGCCGAGGTGGAACCGGGCGACGGGATCGAGCGGCTTGCCGCGCTCGTTCTTGGCGCGGAGGAAATAGGCGGCGGCCGCCGGGATCATCGCCTTGCGCACGGCCTCGGCCTTGGCCTTGTCCGAGAACCAGTCCGGCTCGTCGATGGCGCGCAGGGCCTCGACATCCTCGTGGGTGAGCCCCTGCGGCGCGTCGGCCCGGCGCTCGCGGTCGAGCCAGGTCGCGAAGCCCGGCACCGGCGACAGGGTGACGAAGGTCTTGAGGGTGGGGATCTCGCGGGCCAGATCCTCCACCACCTGCTTGATGAGGAAGTTGCCGAAGGTGACGCCGGCCAGACCCTTCTGGCAGTTGGAGATGGAATAGAAGATCGCCGTGGTGGCCGCGCGCGGCGGCAGCAGGTCGCGCTCGTGGGCGAGGATCGGCGCGATGGCGGGGGCGATGGCGGCGGTCAGCGCCACCTCGACGAAGATCAGTGGCTCGTCGACGAGGGCTGGGTGGAAAAAGGCGAAGCAGCGCCGGTCCCGCGGCTCGATGCGGCGGCGCAGGTCGTCCCAATCCGCGATGGCGTGGACCGCCTCGTAGCGGATGATCTTTTCCAGGATATGGGCCGGCGTGGTCCAGTCGATGTGGCGCAGCACGAGGAAGCCGCGGTTGAACCACGAGGCGAACAGGTGCTCGAAATCGCTGTCGAGGCTGTCGGCGGCGTCGACGAGGTCGGGGTCGGCCTCCTCGTCGCGCAGGGACCGGCGCAGGCCGAACAGGTCCTCGCGCATGCGCACCAGGGCGAGGGTGCCGTCCCGGGCGAGGTTCAGGCGCCGGATCAGCTCCTGGCTGCGCGGCTCGGCGGCGTCGTGCAGGACGCCGAGGGCCGCCCGCGACGGCGCGGCGCGGTAGGCCGAGATGGCCTCGTCGACGGCGGCGTGGTCAGCGGCGAACTCGGTAGCGACCATGCGCAGGAAGCTCGCCCGCTCGGGCCGGGCGAGGCTGGCGTATCGGTCGAGGATGAGCCGGGCGAGGGCGACGCCGGAGGCCTCGCCGCGCCGGGAGATCAGGTCCTCGCACAGCTTGACCAGTTCCTGCGCGTTGGCGCGGGCGGCGAGATCCCCACGCCCGAACCCGATGAGGTCGCGGCCCCGGTCGCTGATGGTCTGCAGCAGATCGCCGAAGAAAGAGATCGCCGCCATGGAAGCCGCCTGTCCCCGTACTGGCGCCCGAACCGGGCGGTCCCGCCACGCGCATCCGCGCACGGCTCGACGAACACTCTATGACGGCCCCGCGCGAAGGACCAGAGACCTAGGCCGGTTCGCTTCGGCACGCCGACGCGGCGCAGTGCCCGCCCCTTCGGCGTGTCGCAGATTCACGCCGCGAAACCGGTGACCTCGGTCGTGCAACGGGCCCGGGACGGCCGGAGGCCGCGTGCGTCAGCTCGCGCCGCCGGCGGCGATGATCTCGGCCCGGTCGGCCCGCTCCCGCCAGTCCTCGACGCCGTGCTGGCGGGCGAAGCGCAGTTCCGCTGCCCGGAGCGCCCGCACGGGATCGCGGGCCCGGACGATGGCGACGGAGCCGACGGGGAAGGGAACGCCCAGGATTTCCTTGGCAAACTCGACACGATAGTTCGGCATTCGAGGCTCCGTCGTCGGACCCGGCGGGCCGCTCCCGTGGAACGGAGCGCGATTCGCCGGGCCATGGCTGCGATCAGACCGCAAAATCTCGCGTTTTCCAAGGGGTTGGCCCGGCTTGTCAGCCCGATTCCGGGTCCCTCGGCCGCCAAAACGTGCGGTCCCTCGTTCAAACAGATGCGATCGGGCCTGCCCGAGAGGTACGCACCTGCGACGACGCGTCCGGCCCGCCGGCCCGACCGGCCTTGCGGGCACGGTGCACACCGCCCTACTCACCCGTTCGATTCCCACCGGGACAGCACCAGACCATGACGACACCCGGCCTGACAGCGACGCGCGACGTCCCCCCGGCGGCACCCCGGCGCGCGGCATGAGCGGGGCGGCACCGGGCCACGGCTTCACCCTGAAGGCGCGCCTCGGCCTCACCCTCATCGCCGGGGGCGCGGTCGCCAACATCTACTACAACCAGCCCCTGCTGGCCCTGCTGGTGGCGGAGTTCGGCGACCGCGCGGCCGTCCTCGTGCCGACGGCGTCGCTCGTCGGCTACGGCCTCGGCATCCTCTGCCTTGTCCCCATCGGCGACAGCCTGCCCCGGCGCGGCCTCATCCTGGCGCAGATGCTCGGCCTCGCCGTGGCCCTCCTGGCGGCGGCGCTCAGCCCGAGCCTCGGATCGCTCGCGGCGGCGAGCCTCGCCATCGGCTTCCTCGCCTCGGCCGCGCAGCAGGCGGTGCCGTTCGCCGCCGAACTCGCCCCCGACGCCACCCGGGGCCGCATGGTCGGTCAGGTGATGACCGGGCTGCTCAGCGGCATCCTGCTGGCGCGGACGGCGAGCGGCTTCGTCGGCGCCCAGTACGGCTGGCGCGCGGTGTTCCTCGCCGCCAGCGCCGTGGCGCTGATCATCGCGGGCGTCGCCGCCGCGACCCTGCCGCGCACGGCCCAGACCCGGCCCCTGCGCTACCGCGCCCTGATGGTGTCGATCCTCCACCTCGTGCGGACACAGCCGGCCCTGCGCCGCGCCAGCCTGTGCCAGGGGCTGCTGTTCGCGAGCTTCAACGCGTTCTGGACGACGCTGGCCCTCCTGGTGGAAGCGCCGCCCTTCGACCTCACGGCGGCGGGGGCCGGCCTGTTCGGCGTCATCGGCGTGGTCGGTGCCTTCATCGCCCCGGGGTCGGGCCGCTACACCGACCGGCGCGGCGCCCGGCCCGTGGTGGTGGCGGGCGCCCTGTTCGTGGTGGCGGCCTTCATGGTCCTGTGGGCCGGCGGCGCCGTCTCCCTCGTGGCCGTCGGTCTCGGCGTGCTCCTCATCGACATCGGCCTCAACGGCGCGCTCATCGCCAACCAGACCCGGGTCTACGCCCTGGTCCCGGGCGCGCGCGGACGGGTCAACACGGTGTTGTTCACGGTGATGTTCGTGTTCGGGGCGATCGGGGCGTTCGCCGGCAGCCAGGCCTTCCTCATGGCCGGCTGGCCCGGCGTCTGCGCCGTCGGCCTCGTCCTGTCGGGCGCCGGCCTCCTCGTGGCGCTCCTCGAGCGCGGGACGCCGAAGGCTACCTGAGCACCCGCGACAGCCGACACCATTCGGTCTTGTCCGCCGGCAGGCCGAAGCGCAGGCGCCGGGGCGCCGCTTCGAAGCGCCGGACGTAGATGCCGGCCTCGCCCAGGCGCGCGAACAGGCCCGGCCCGTCCGAAAAGTCGGCGGTGCGGAACAGGCAGGTGCCGCCGACCACCCGGCCGCCGGACCGGGCGATCATCCGGTCGAGGCGGCCCGCATCGGCGCTCCGCGCGGCGGCGGCGGTCCGGCGCCAGTCGGGATCGGACAGCGCCGCGCGGCCGATGGCGAGCGCGGGCCCGGACACCGCCCAGGGGCCCAGCGCCTCGGCGATGCGCGCGGCGAAGGCGGGCTCGGCCAGGGCGAAGCCGAGGCGGAGCCCGGCGAGCCCGTAGGTTTTGCCAAAGGAGCGCAGGACCACGAGGCCCGGCCGCAGGTGGGGCCCGAGGGTCTCGACCGCTTCGAGGTCGGCGAAGGCCTCGTCCACCACGAGGAGGCCGCCGCGCGCGGCCAGCCCTTCGGCGCAGGCGAGGAGCGCGGCGGCGTCCCAGGTCCGCCCGTCGGGGTTGTTGGGATTGACCACCACCATCACGTCGGCGTCCGCACCGAGGTCCGTCACCGCGGCAACGGCATGGCCGGCCCGGCCCCACGCGGCGGCGTGCTCGGCGTAGGTCGGCCCGACCACGGCGACGCGGGCGGGGGGCCACAGGCGCGGCAGGGTCTCGATGAGGATCTGGGTGCCGGGCGCCGCCACGATGCCGGCCGGATCGGCGACGCCGTAGGCCCGCGCCGCCGCCGCGTTCAGCGCCGCGAGGTCGGCCGGGGACGGCAGGCGCCGGAACGCGCTGGCCTCCAGGGGCGGACACGGGTAGGGCACCGGATTGATCCCCGTCGAGAGATCGACCCACGGCGCGGGCGCCTCCGGAAACAGGGCGCGCGCCGCATCGAGATCGCCGCCATGCGCGATGGGGAGAGACCCGCTCACCGAACCCGAATGCCCTGGACCGCCCTCACCCATCCGCCCGATACGCTCGTCGTCCTGCTGCTCGCGCTGACCGTCGAGGCGGCCGCCGGCTATCCCGACCGGCTCTACAGGGCCCTCGGCCACCCTGTCACCTGGATCGGCGCCGTCATCGGCCGGCTCGACGGGCGCCTGAACCGCGGCGGCCCGGCCCGTCGCCGCGCCATGGGCGTGCTGGCGACCCTCACGCTGCTCGCCGTGGTCGCCGCCGTCGCCTTCGGGCTGACGGCGGGCGCATCCCTGCTCGGCCCGTGGGGCGGCCCCATTATCCTCGCCCTCCTCTGCGCCAGCCTGCCGGCCCAGCGCAGCCTGCACGACCACGTCGCCCGCGTGGCGGCGGACCTGCGGAGCGGTGGCTTGGCGGGCGGGCGCGTCGCCGTGTCGATGATCGTCGGGCGCGACCCCGACAGCCTCGACGAGGCCGGCATCTGCCGCGCCGCCATCGAGAGTCTCGCCGAGAACTTTTCCGACGGGATCGTGGCGCCGGCGTTCTGGATCGGCGTCGGCGGCCTGCCGGGCGGCGCCCTCTACAAGGCGATCAACACCGCCGACAGCATGATCGGCCACCGCACCCCGCGCCACGAAGCCTATGGCTGGGCCGCCGCCCGCCTCGACGACCTCGTCAACCTGCCCGCCTCGCGGCTGGCCGGCGGCCTCATCGTCGCGGCGGCCCTGTTCCACCGGGGTGCTTCGCCGGGCGCGGCCTGGCGCACCCTCCTGCGCGACGCCGGCCGCCACCGCTCGCCCAATGCCGGCTGGCCCGAGGCCGCCATGGCCGGGGCCCTCGGCCTGCGCCTCGCCGGTCCGCGCGTCTACGGCGCGACCCGGGTCGAGGATGCCTGGATGGGCGATGGGAGGGCCGAGGCGGGGCCCGGCGACGTGGAGCGGGCGCTCGCCCTCTACCGCACCGCCTGCCGCCTGCTGTTCGGCCTCGCCGCCCTGACATTCGCCCTCCTCACGGTCGCGCTGCTATGAGCGCGACCATGCCGCCCGTCCCCCGGAGCTCCGCCATGATCCGCCGTTCCCTCCTCGCCGCCGCCTCGGGACTGGCCCTGCTGTCTCAGGTCCGCGCGCAGGTGCTGCATCCCGTGGACAGATCCTACACCGTCGGCGCGGGGCTGGCGGGCGAGATCACGAAGAAGCAGACCAAGCCGGCCGAGGACATCTCCGGCATCGCCTGCGCACCGGCCGGGGCCGGGCCGCGCACCTGCATGGTGGTGGACGACGAGGCGGCGGGCGCCCAGTTCGTCACCCTGGACGGCACGACGCTGAATCCGGGCGCCGTCATCGACATCGCCGGCCGCAAGCCGCCCGCCGCCGCCCTCGGGTCCCCCCCGGCCACGGGCGACTGCACCCTCGGCCAGGGCGCGTACCGGGAGATGGACGGCGAGGCCGTGGCCTATGAAGCACCCGATTTCTACGTCACCGGCTCCCATGGCTGCAGCCGGCGGGGACGCGAGTTCAAGCTCTCCACCGCCCTCCTGGCCCGCCTGCGCCCGGACGCCGCCGGCACGGGGGCGCGCGTCGAGACCACCTACCGCCTCGGCGACGCCCTCCGGACCGCCGACACGGTGGGCCCGTATTTCCTGAAGGATCTGGAACCGCGCGAGGGCGGCAAGCCGCTCTCCGGCCTCAACGTCGAGGGCCTCGCGGTGGTCGGCGACACCCTCTATGCCGGCCTCCGCGCGCCGGTCCTCGACGGCCGGGCCTTCCTCGTCTCGGTGCCCGTCGCCGCCCTGTTCGCCCCCGGCGACGGGCCCCTCGGCGCCAAGCCCACGACGATCCCCCTCGCCCTCGGAAGCGATGCCGGCATCCGCGACCTCACGGCCCTGCCCGACGGGCGGCTCCTCGTGCTGTCCGGCCCGACCCGCAACGGGCTGGCCGTGCCCTACACCCTGTTCCTCGCCGAACTGCCCTCCGGCAAGGTCACGCCGCTCGGCACCCTCGCGCCGCTGGACGGTGACGAGGCCAGGGGCAAGCCCGAGGGCATCGTGCGCCTCGGCCCCGGCCGGGTGCTGGTGGTGTTCGACAGCGTTCTCGACGGGGGCCCGCGCGAGTACGCGGTGGCGATCCCGTAGGCTGTAACTTCAGCGCGCTTCCACGGACGGACCGGGCACCGGCTCCGCGCGAAGGCCCGATTGCGCGCTCCGCCGCGCGGCGTCGCGGCGGAGCGCCGAGAGCACCACGAACATCAGGCTCGCCCCGAGTGCGAGGCAGGCCGCCAGAAAATACATCGGGGCGAGGTCGCTGCCGGTGCGGTCGCGGATGAGCGGCACGGCGTTCTGCGCGATGAAGCCGCCGAGGTTGCCGACCGAATTGATGGCCGCGATCCCGGCGGCGGCGCTCGCGCCCTTGAGGAAGGTCGCCGGCAGGGACCAGAACACCGGCTGGGCCGAGAACACCCCGGCCGCCGCCACGCACAGGCAGGCGAACTTCAGCGCCGCCCCCGGCAGCACGACGCTGAGCACGAGGGCGGCCGCCGCCACGAGCCCCGGCACCACCACGTGCCAGACCTGATCGCCGGAGCGGGCCGCGCGGCGCGGCACCCACCACAGGGCGAAGGCGGTCACCACCCACGGGATGATGTTGATGAGACCGTTGAGGGTGTTCGAGACGTCGAAGCTGCGCACCACCGTCGGCAGCCAGTAGCTCAACCCGTAGGCGGCGAGCGGAAACGCGATGTAGACCGACGCCAGCATCCAGACCCGCCGGTCGAGGAGGGCGGCGAACGGATTGCCGTGCTCCACCTGCCCCCCGGCCTCGCGCTCGAAGGCGAGGGTGCGGGCGAGCCAGTCGCGCCCTTCGCGGGAGAGCCAGGGCGCCCGCTCCGGCCCGTCCGGCAGGATGCGCAGGACCACGACGGCCAGCGCCAGGGCGGGCAAGCCGGTGGCGACGAACACCCATTGCCAGCCCTTCAGGCTGAGCAGGCCGTCGAGGTCGAGGAGGGCGCCGCCGATGGCCGCGCCCACGGCGTTGGCCACCGCGCTCGCGATCATGAACCAGCCGATCATCCGGGCGCGGTGGGATTGCGGGAACCACAGGGTCAGGGCGAACAGGACGCCCGGAAAGAAGCCGGCCTCCGCCACCCCGAGGAGGAAGCGCAGGGCGTAGAACATCGCCGTGTTCTGGGTGAAGCCGAGCCCGATCGTGATGAGCCCCCAGGTCAGCATGATCCGGGCGAACCAGCGCCGCGCGCCGACCCGCTCCAGGATCACGTTCGACGGCACCTCGAACAGGAAGTAGCCGAGGAAGAACAGCGACGCCCCGAGGCCGTAGGCGGTCTCGCTCAGGCCGAGGTCGCCGACCATCTGCAGCTTGGCGTAGGAAATGTTCTGCCGGTCGATATAGGCGATGAGGTACATCAGCCCGAGCAGGGGCATCAGCCGGAGGGTGACCGTGCGGACCGTGTCGTGCGCCAGGCGCGCATCGACCTGCGGGGGCGGCGTCGTCATCGGGCGGATTCTCCCGTGCCCGTTCTGGCCGGGCTTCGATCCCGAGCCTACGACGGGTGAGCGCTACAACGCCAGGGTGAACAGGCGGTCGCAATCCACGTGGGCTTCGAGGTGGTCGGCGAGCGCATCGAGCACCGTCTCGATCCCGGCCTCGTAGGCCCCGCCGCCGGCCGCGGCGCCGAGGCGCGCGAGCCAGGCGGCGCGCTGGGCATCGTCGGCGAACAGGCCGTGGACGTAGGTGCCGGCGACCCGCCCGTCGGCCGAGACCGCGCCATCGCGTCGGCCGTCGGCGAAGCCGAGGAGCGGGCGCGCGGCGTCGGGGCCATGGGTGTCGCCGACATGCATCTCGTAGCCGGAGAACGGCACGCCGTCGGGGAGCGAGGTGCCGGTGACGGCCTCCAGGCGCTTGACCGGATTCATGACCGTCGCGACGTCGAGGAGTCCGAGGCCCGGCACGGTGCGGGGCGCGCCCTCGATCCCGTGCGGGTCGGCGAGGGACCGACCGAGCATCTGGTAGCCGCCGCAGAGGCCGAGCACCCGGCCGCCCCGGCGGACGTGCGCCAGAAGATCGGTATCCCAGCCCTGGGCCCGGAAAAAATCGAGGTCCGTGATGGTGGTCTTCGAACCCGGCAGGAGCACGAGGTCGCAGACCGGGATCGGCTCGCCCGGACGCACCAGCACCACGGACACGTTCGGCTCGCCCCGGAGCGGATCGAGGTCGTCGAAGTTGGCGATGCGCGGCAGGACGGGCACGGCCACGACCTTGCGACCGGCGGCGCTCCCCTCGGACCCGACGAGGCCCAGAACATCCTCGGCCGGCAGGCGGGCGGCCTGCGGGAAATGCGGGATCAGGCCGAGGCTCGGCCAGCCCGTGTGGCGGGCGATGAGGTCCATCCCGTCGGAGAACAGGCTCGGGTCGCCGCGAAACCGGTTGACGAGGAAGCCCCGGATCATCGCCGCGTCGGCCGGATCGATCACCGCCTTCGTTCCGACGAGGCTGGCGATGACCCCGCCCCGGTCGATGTCGCCGAGCAGGATCACCGGCGTGTTCGAAGCGCGGGCAAAGCCCATGTTGGCGATGTCGCCGGCCCGCAGGTTCACCTCGGAGGCCGAGCCCGCACCCTCGACGACGACGAGGTCGGCCTCGGCCTTCAACTGCGAAAAGCTCTCCAGCACGGCGGCGAGGAGGCGCGGCTTCCAGCCCTGGTAGTCGCGGGCCGTGGCCTGGCCGACCATGCGGCCCTGAACCACGATCTGGCTGCCGGTCTCGCTCTGGGGTTTCAACAGCACCGGATTCATGTGGACGGACGGCGCCACCCCGGCCGCCCGCGCCTGGAGCGCCTGCGCCCGGCCGATCTCGCCGCCATCGGCGGTGACGGCGGCGTTGTTCGACATGTTCTGCGGCTTGAACGGGCGCACGGCGAGCCCGCGCCGGACGAAGGCCCGGCACAGGCCGGCGACGACGAGGGACTTGCCGACATCCGAGCCCGTGCCCTGGATCATGATGGCGCGGGTCATCGGAGGGTCCTGCGACTGGGGGCGGGCTTCGTCGGATCGGGGACGTGATCAGATCAGCGCCGGATAGACTGGGTCGCCTTCTGCTGCTGATCGAGGACGCTGGCAATCAACGCGTCGCATTCCGGCTTCGGGCCCCGGCACAGAGCCCTCAGCTGGACGACGACCTTGCCATCCTCCTGGACGACCTTGCGGCAGATGTAGGCGGGAAACCGGCCGCCGCTCGGCTTGGCGAACGTCCACAGGATCATGTTGGCCGGATCGTCGACGGCGACGAAACTTGCGTTGTCCAGACTTACGCGGCCGCCGGCCTTCGCCTGGATGTCCCGCACCATCTGCTCGATAGACACGACCTCGTGGCCGCACAGGGCTTCCGCGCTTGCAGGCGCGGGCATTGCCAAGGGACCCACGAGAAGGGAACCCGCGAGAAGCGGCATGAGAACCGTCCTGAGGCGCATCGCTTCAACTCCGAATTGCATCGGACTGATTACGCAACGTCCCCGGCGCGGGATCAAGCGGAAAGCACCGACGCCGGCGGCTTGTGCCTAGAACTCGATCCCCTCCTGCGCCTTCACCCCCGCCGCGAAGTGGTGCTTCACCGAGACCATCTCGGTGACGAGGTCGGCGGCCTCGATGAGGGCGGGTTTGGCGTTGCGGCCGGTGACGATGACGTGGAGGTCGGGCCGACGGGCCCGGAACGCCGCCACCACGGCGTCGAGGGGCAGGTAGTCGTAGCGCAGGGCGATGTTGAGCTCGTCCAGCACAACGAGGCGGATGGTCGGGTCGGCCATGAGGTCTAGCGCCTTGGCCCAGGCGTGCTCGGCGGCGGCGATGTCGCGGGCCTTGTCCTGGGTCTCCCAGGTGAAGCCTTCGCCGAGGGTGTGCCAGTCGATCCGGTCGCCGAAGGCTTTCAGCGCGTGCTTCTCGCCCGTGTCCCAAGCGCCCTTGATGAACTGCACCACGCCGACGCGCCAGCCGTGGCCCAGCGCCCGCAGCATCAGGCCCAGGGCCGCCGTGGTCTTGCCCTTGCCGGGGCCGGTGTTAACGATGAGGAGGCCTTTCTCGATGGTCTTTTCCGCCACCTCGGCATCCTGCACGGCTTTGCGCTTCTCCATCTTTTCGCGATGGCGGTCGGCTTCGGTCATGGGGTCGCTCCGAGCGAGGGATTCGGGAGTTGAGGTTTCACGAGCATCGGCAGGCCCGCCACCATGAACACGACGCGGTCGGCCTGCGCCGCGAGGCGCTGGTGCAGGCGGCCCGCCGCATCGCGGAACCGGCGGGCGAGGGCGTTGTCGGGCACGATGCCGAGGCCGACCTCGTTGCCGACCAGCACCACCGGCCCCGGCGCCCCGGCGCAGGCGGCGAGCAGTTGCCCAGTCGCGGCCTCGACATCGGCCTCCGCCAGGATGAGGTTGGTGAGCCAGAGGGTGAGGCAATCGACCAGCACCGGCCCGCGCGCGGCCGCCACGGCCTCGGGCAGATCCATCGGCACGTCCCGGGTGATCCAGTCGGCGGACCGCCGGTTGCGATGAAGCGCGATGCGGCCGCGCATCTCGTCGTCCCAGGCCTGGGCGGTGGCGAGGTAGAGCCACGGCGCCGGGCAGGCCTCGATCAGGCCCTCGGCATGGACGCTCTTGCCCGAGCGCGCGCCGCCGAGAACCAGGGTGGTGTGGGGAGGGGGCTGGGGCATGGCGCATCCTTTAGCCCGAAACGTCATCGTGTGGTCAAAGGCGCGCGAAACGGCGGGGCGGCGCGTTGTCAGGGATCGTGCGACCGCGTAGAAGCTGGGATCGGACGGTGCCCCGGCGACGGGGTGAAAAGGGAATGCGGTGAGGGGCGAGCGCCTTGAAACCGCGGCTGCCCCCGCAACTGTGAGCGGCGACGGGCCTGCCATCGGCCACTGGAGCGATCCGGGAAGGCGGCAGGAACCGGACGACCCGCGAGCCAGGAGACCTGCCGTCCGGCACCGGGGACTTCCGTCCTCACCTTCGACCACGGCCGCCGGCGGGGCGGCCAGGAGATCAACCGATGACCACCAACACCCTCGTTCTCACCGGCACCCGCACCAACGAGCGCCTCGGCGCCGTGATGGTCGCCGCGTTCCTCGGCCTCGGCCTCGTGTTCATGGCGGGCTTCGCCCCGGCGATGGCGCTGCACAACGCGGCACACGATTTCCGCCACACCCAGAATTTCCCCTGCCACTGAGCGTTTAGCGCCAGGGTAGACCCCCCATGATCATCCGGCTCGTGTCGGCGGCCCTGGTCGCCGGCTTCCTCGCGGCTGTGGTCGCGACGGGCCTGCAGCTCGCGCTCACCTCGCCGCTCATCATCGCGGCCGAGCGCTACGAGACGCAGGCTTCTGCCTCCGCTCCTACTTTCGCGTCCCTCGTCGTGCGTGTTCACGGCGGGCACGACCACGGCGCGAAGGACCCGGCCGTCTCCGGCGGCGAAACCGCGCCCGAGTGGCAGCCGGGTCCCGGCCTGCCCCGCATGGCGTTCACGGCCCTCGCCACCCTGGTCGGCGGCGTCGGCTACGCCCTGCTGCTCGGCGCGGTCCTCCTCGCCGTCGGCCGCGAGCCGACCCCCGAGACCGGCCTGCGCTTCGCCGTAGCCGGCTTCCTCGCGGTCGCCCTCGCACCCGCCCTCGGCCTGCCGCCGGAACTGCCGGGCATGGAGGCGGCGCCGCTGGCCGACCGTCAGTTCTGGTGGGTGATGACCGCCACCGCCACGGCCATGGGGCTCTACCTCATCGCAGTCCGGCGCACGCCGATCTCCATCGCCGGCGGCCTCGTCCTCCTCGTGGCGCCGCACCTCGCCGGGGCGCCGGAGACGAGCCACGCCGCCTCGGCCCTGCCGGCGGGCTACGCGGCGCAGTTCGCCGCCCGCTCCCTCGGCATCGCCTTCGTGTTCTGGGCGGTGATCGGGCTGGCCTATGGCTGGGCCTGGAGCCTGTTCGGCCGGAAGGCGGCGTCCCATGGCTGAGGACGTCACCCTCTACGTCTGCACCGCCTGCCGCGCGGCCGGCGACCCGGCCGAGCCCCGCGCCGGCGCCCGACTGCTGAGTGCGCTCCGCGACGCGGTGGGCGCGCACGGCCGGCCCGGCCTGCGCATCGAGGGCGTCGAGTGCCTGTCCGTGTGTAAGCGGCCCTGCACCGTCGCCGTCGCCTCGGAAGGACGTTGGACCTACGTCTACGGCGACCTCGACGCCACCGAATCGGCCCGCACCATCCTGGAGGGCGTCGGCCTCTACGGCGAGACGCCCGACGGCATCGTGCCGTGGAAGGCGCGGCCCCCCGAATTCCGCAAGGGCGTCGTCGCCCGCATCCCGCCGCTCGCGGCGCACCCCATTCCGGACGCCGCCGAATGAGCCTCGTCGAAAAAATCCCCTGCACCATCGTCACCGGCTTCCTCGGGGCCGGCAAGACGACGCTCGTGCGCCACCTCGTGGAGAACGCGAACGGCCGGCGGCTCGCCATCATCGTCAACGAGTTCGGCGATCTCGGCTTCGACGGCTCGTTCCTCGCCGCCTGCGGCATCGAGGGCTGCCGGGATGAGGACATCGTCGAGCTCGCCAACGGCTGCATCTGCTGCACCGTCGCCGACGATTTCGTGCCGGCCTTGAACAAGCTCCTCGACCGGGCCGACCCGCCGACCCACATCCTCATCGAGACCTCGGGCCTCGCCCTGCCGAAACCCCTGGTCCAGGCGTTCCAGTGGCCGGCGATCCGCTCGCGGGTGACCGTCGACGGCGTCATCGCGGTCATCGACGGCCCGGCCGTGGCGGCGGGGTTCTTCGCCGACGATCCGGCGGCCTCCGCCGCCCAGCGCGCCGAGGACACGAACGTCGATCACGACAACCCCCTCGAAGAGGTGTTCGAGGACCAGCTCCTCTGCGCCGACCTCGTGGTGATGAACAAGGCCGACCTCCTCGACGCCGCCGGCCGCGAAAAAGTCCGCGCCGAGGTCCAGGCTCACCTGCCCCGCGCCGTGAAGATGGTGGAGGCCGAGCACGGCCGCCTCGACCCGCGCGTCATCCTCGGCCTCGGCGCCGCGGCCGAGGACGACCTCGACGCCCGCCCCTCCCACCACGGCGAGGGCGAGGACCACGACCACGACGATTTCGACTCCGTGGCTCTGCCGGTCCCCGCCACCGCCACCGCCGAGGATCTGGCGATCCGCGTGGCCCGGGCCGCCGAGACCGCCGGCGTCCTGCGGATCAAGGGCTTCGCCGAAGTCACCGGCAAGCCCATGCGCCTCGTGGTCCAGGGCGTCGGCACCCGCATCGCGCACCATTACGACCGGCCCTGGAAGGGTACGGAAGCCCGCGACGGCCGCCTCGTGGTCATCGGCCTCAAGGGCTTCGATCAGGGCGCGGTCGCCGCCGCCCTGGCGGGATGAGCGGCATGGCGGGACGGCGCAGCCTCGTCGCGGCGGCCCTGGGGCTCGCCGCCCTCCTCGGGGGCTGCTCCGACGCGCGTCCGCCCGCCCCCGAAGTCGCCAGCCCGCTGCCGTCGATGCAGGCCAACCGGAGCGCCGCCGCCAAGCTCGCCTTCACGCACGATCTCACCCTCGGCCTGCCGCCCGACAGGGTGGCGCCGCACTTCGCGGCGGCGCGCAACCGTTGCCTGTCCGATACGGGCCTCGGCTGCGTCCTGGTCTCGTCCTCCCTCGAGGACGGCGCGCGCCCCTCGGGCCGCCCGCAGGCGCAGATCCAGGTCCGCCTGCCGCACGAATCCGTCGCCCCCTACGTGGCGTTCCTCACCGCTCCCCTGCCGGGCGAGGCGGCGGGCGATGTCGTCCTGCGCCGTCAGGCGACGCGGGCCGACGACCTGACCACCCCCCTGGAAGACGGAGACCGCCGGCTCGCGCAGCTCACCGCCTATCGCGCCCGCCTCGACGAGCTGGCGGCGAAATCGGACACGCGGGTGGAAGACCTCATCCGCATCGCCGGCGAACTGTCCAAGGTCCAGTCCCAGGTCGAAGAGGGCGAGGCCCGGCAGCGCGGCCTGCAGCGGCGCGTCGACACCGAGATCGTGTCCGTCTTCTTCCATTCGGACGGGGCCCGGTCGGGCGCCTTCGCCCCCGTGGAGGACGCCTGGAGCCAGGCCGGCCAGACCTTCGGCGCCAGCGCGGGCGACGCCCTGCGCTTCGCCGTCGCCAGCCTGCCCTGGCT
Organism: Methylobacterium sp. Leaf99; assembly: GCF_001422375.1. Classification (GTDB taxonomy): domain Bacteria; phylum Pseudomonadota; class Alphaproteobacteria; order Rhizobiales; family Beijerinckiaceae; genus Methylobacterium. Next base: position 1,332,351 of record NZ_LMMU01000001.1, read on the forward strand.
CCCCGTGGCGGCCATCGGGCTCCTCCTCGTCCGCGTCCTGTGGCGCCTGCGCCGGCGCCGGCGGGCCCGCATCGGCCGGCCCCTCACGGAGGCGCAGCCGTGAGGCCGCGCGTTCCGCCATGCACCTGATCCGCATCGACACGGTCTCCCTCGACGAGGGCGAGGCCGCCATCGATCTCGGTCAGGCACCGGGGGACATCGTGTTTCTGTCGTTCACGGATTCCGACCTGTTCGGCGTCGCAGGCGCGTTCGCGACGGCGTTTCCGCAGGGCGCTGAGAGTCCAGCACCGACCCTGCGCCTCGCGAAACTGGCAAAACTCCGCCACCCCATGTCGGTGGACCTCTACGTCGACGGCGTGATCGCGCGCTCGAAGATCGTCGTGATCCGCTGCCTCGGCGGCCTCGATTATTGGCGCTACGGCATCGAGCGCGCCGCCGCCGCCGCGCGGGCGAACGGCGTCCGGCTCGTGGTCCTGCCGGGCGACGACCGGCCCGACACCCGCCTCGACGCCTTCTCGACGGCGCCGGAACTGGCGCCGGTCCTCGACGCCTATTTCCGGGCCGGGGGCGCGGACAACCTGCGCCGGATGCTCGGGCGGCTCGCCGCCGAGATCGGGTTTCCCGTCGCGATCGAAGAGCCCCGGGCCCTGCCGCGCGGCTTCGTCTGCTGCCCCGGCTGCGGCCCCATCGACCGCGACCGGGCCCTCGCCGCCGGGCGCCCCCTGTCGTCCGGCGCGGCGCCCCTCGCCCTCCTCGTCGTCTACCGCTCGGCGATCCTGTCGGGCGACACCGCCCCCCTCGCGGCCCTCGGCGACGCCCTCCAGGCCCGCGGTCTGCAGGTGCTCCTCGTCGCCGTGTCGAGCCTTAAGGACCCGTCGGCCGTGGGAGCCTTGCGCGACGCCATCGCGGCGCAAAAGCCCGACCTCGTCGTCGCCGCCACCGCCTTCTCGGCCCGCGAGGATGCGGGCTTCGTGCTGGACGGCGCAGACTGCCCGGTGATCCAGGCCTACACCATCGGCGCGGCCCAGGCCGCCTGGGACGCCTCGGCCCGGGGGATGTCGGCGGCCGACCTCGCCATGCAGGTGGCCCTGCCGGAATTCGACGGGCGGCTCTCGGGCTTCCCGATCTCGTTCAAGGAGGACGGGCCGGAGATCGACGGCTTCTCCGAGCGCCGCGCCCGCCCCTATGCCGAGGGCATCGCGGCCTTGGCCGACCGGGCGGCGGCCTGGATGCGCCTCGCCCGCCTGCCCCCATCGGAGCGCAAGCTCGCCGTGGTGCTTTCCGACTACCCGGCCCGCGGCGGCCGGGCCGGCTTCGCCGTCGGCCTCGACACGCCCGAGAGCGCACGGGCCATGGTGTCGGACCTGGCGGCGGCCGGCTACGCCACCGGCCCCCTGCCGGAGGCCGACGCGGTGATGCGCGCCCTCACCCACGGACCGCGCGATTTTGTCGTTGATCTTGCCGCCTATCGGGCGTGGATCGCGGGCCTGCCGGAGGCCGACCGGGCCGATCTGATCGCGAGCTGGGGCGAGCCCGAGGCCGATCCGCTCTGCGTCGACGGCGCCTTTCGCTTCCCCGTAGTCCGTTCGACCTCCCATCATCACGCAGCAAGCAGAAGCCCCGAAGTGGGGGACACCCGCGACAGACCCCCTCTCCTGGAAGGAGAGGGTTGGGGTGAGGTGTGGGACATCTCCGGAGAATCCACACACCTCACCCTGTCCCTCTCCTTCCAGGAGAGGGGACCCGCGACTGATCCGGCTGCCCGCCCGAATGTACCTCCGGGTGAGGGTGAGCGGGAAAGAAGCCCGAACGGCCGCGTCGCCCTCTTCCTCCAGCCCGACCGCGGCCGGGCCGCCGACCGCAAGGCCGGCTATCACGATCCCGACGCGGTCCCGACCCACGCCTACCTCGCCTTCCACCTCGGCCTGCGCCGAAACTTCGACGCCCTGATCCACCTCGGCACCCACGGCACCACCGAGTGGCTGCCGGGCAAGGCCGTGGCCCTGTCGCCCGGGTGCTGGCCGGCCCGAGCCGTGGGCGCCCTGCCGGTGGTGTACCCGTTCATCGTCGACGATCCCGGCGAGGCCGCCCCCCTCAAGCGCCGCCTCGGCGGCGTGGCGCTCGGCCACCTCACGCCGCAGACGGAGTGCGCGGGCCTCGACCCGGAAGCGGCCCACCTGCGCGAACTCGTGGAGGAGTATTCGGCGGCGAGCGTCCTCGACCCGCGCCGGGCCGCGATCATCGCCCGCACCATCCTGGACGAGGCGGAGTCGGCCGGGCTCCTGGCCTCCGCCGGGATCGATGCCGGCACCGCCATGCCGGACGCCCTGGCGGCGCTGGACGCGCACCTGTGCGATCTCGGCGAGGTCACCACCCGCGACGGACTCCACGTCTTCGGCCGGGCCGCGCCCGATGCCTCGGAGGCGGTGGCCGCCTGCGCCACGGCCGAGCGGGACGGCCTCATCGCCGCCCTCGACGGGCGCTTCGTTCCCCCCGGTCCCGCCGGCTCGCCGTCGCGCGGGCGCAAGGACGTGATGCCGACGGGGCGCAACCTCACCACCCTCGATCCGCGCAGCCTGCCGACCCGTGCCGCCACGACCCTGGGCGCCAAGGCCGCCGATGCCGTGGTCCGGCGCTACCTGCAGGACGAGGGCGAGTACCCGGCCCGCATCGTCATGGACCTGTGGGCCTCGCCGACGCTGCGCACCGGCGGCGAGGACGTCGCCCACGCCCTGGCGCTCATGGGCGTGCGCCCGGTCTGGGACCACGCCTCGACCCGCGTCACCGGCTTCGAGGTGCTGCCCCTGGCGCTCCTCGACCGACCGCGCATCGACGTGACCGTGCGGGTCTCGGGTGCGTTTCGCGACACCTTTCCCGACACCCTGGCGCTCCTCGCCCGCGCGGCGGACGCCGTCGCGTCCCGCGACGAGGAGGACGCCGAAAATCCCCTGGCCGCCGCCCGGCGGCGGGGCGAGGCGACGCCCCGCGTCTACGGCGCCGCCCCCGGCCGCTACGGCGCCGGGGCCGGCGGCCTCGCCCTCGACGGCGCCTGGGACGGCCGGGACGACCTCGGCCGCGCCTATCTGGAGGCCACCTCGCACGCCTATGGCGGCGCCGAGGACGTCGCCGATGCCGGCTTCGCCGCCCGCGTCGCCCAGGCCGACGCCTACGTCCACGCCTTCGACGTGGCCGAGCGCGACCTCCTCGACGGCGACGCCGCCGCCGAGGCCATGGGCGGGTTTTCCGCCGCGGCCGGCCTCACCGGCGCCCGCCCCACCCTCTACAGCCTCGATGTCGGCACACCCGATTCGCCGAAAGCCCGGACGGCGCGCGAGGACGCGGCCCGGCTCATTCGCGGAAAACTCGGCCATCCGCGCTGGATCGCGGCGCAGCTGCGCCACGGCTATCGCGGCGCCCAGGAGCTGGCGCAGGGGATCGATGCGGTCTTCGTCCTCGCCGCCACCACGAATGCCGTGTCCGATGCCGACCTCGACCGGCTCTACGGCGCCATGATCGCCGATCCCGAGACGTTCGACGCCCTGCGCGCCGCCAACCCGGAGGCGGCCCGCGCCATCCTCGAACGGTTCGACGAGGCCCGCCGCCGTGGCCTGTGGACCACCCGCCGCAACGCCATGGCGGCCGACGAACTGATGCCCGGTGAACCCATGCCGGAGGCGGCCGAGTGAGCCTCGCCCGCCGCGTCCTGCCCGAGGCACCGAATCGGCGCGGCTGGTGCCCGAGCCTCGCCCGGCCGATGCCGACGGGCGACGGCCTCCTGGCCCGGGTCCATCCGCCGCTCGGGCGCCTCACCGCCGCCCAGGCCCGGGCCGTGGCCGAGGGCGCGCGCCGCTTCGGCAACGGCCATGTCGACGTCACCGCACGGGCCAACCTCCAGATCCGCGGCGTCGTGCCGGAGACGCAGGGGCCCCTCGCCGGGCATCTCGGGGGGGTCGGCCTCGGGGATGTCCGCGCCGATGGCGGCCCGCAGCGCCTGACGCTCACCGCGCCGCTGTTCGGCCTCGACACCCTGGCGGAGGCCGTGGAGGCGATCGGCCGCGCGGTGCCCGGCCTGCCGCCCAAGACCCTGGTGGCCATCGAGGAGGACGGGCGCTTCGGCCTCGGGGAGGCCGAGGCCGACATCCACCTCCGGGTCGTTGCCCCGGACGGCGTCGCCTGGGCGCTAGCCGGGCCGGACGGGCCGGTCTGGTTCGCGCCGGTGACGACAGCGCGAGCGCTGAAGCATGTCTCCAACGCCCTGCGCGCCCTGACCGAGAGCGGCGCCCGGCGCATGCGCGACCTCGACGCCGCGTGCCGTGAAAGGCTCGCGGGCACGGCGATGCCGGCCCCCTCACCTCTCCCCGCCCTGGCGCCGGGCCTGCACGATGTCGGCGACGGCCGCACGGCGCTCGCCGTCGCGGCCGCCTTCGGCCGCTGCACGGCGGACGGCCTCGACCGCTTGGCGGAGTGGAGCGACCGGCTCGGAGCGCTCCACCTCGCGCTGAGCCCGACCCGGGGCTTCGTCCTCGTGGCCCGGGACCGTGACGGCACCCGGCGCGCCCTCGACGCCCTCGGCGAAAACGGGTTCATACACGCCGCCGACGATCCCCGCGGGAACGTCGCCGCCTGCCCCGGCGCGCCCGCCTGCGCCTCGGGCTCGACGCCGACGCTGCTCGATGCCGCCCGCCTCGCCGAGGCGCTGAAGGGTACGGGCATCGACGCCCACGTCTCCGGCTGCGCCAAGGGCTGCGCCCATCCGGGCCCCACCGCCCTCACCCTCGTCGGCCGCGCCGGACGCTACGGCATCGTCCTCCACGGCCGCCCCGATGGCGAGCCGGCGATGCAACTCACTTTCGAGGCCGCGCTGGACCGCGTAAGGAGGGCCGATCCGGCCCACATCCTCGCTCACGCCTTCAGGACCACGACACCATGAGTTCGCGCCTCGATTACCTGCGCGACGGGCAGGCGATCTACGCCCGCTCCTTCGCGATGATCCGCGCCGAGGCGGACCTCGCCCGCTTCCACGGCACCGCCGAGCGGGTGGTGGTGCGGATGATCCACGCCTGCGGCATGACCGACCTCCCCGGCGACGTGGAGGCGTCGGACGATTTCGCGGCACGCGGCGAGGCCGCCCTGAAGGCGGGCGCGCCGATCCTGTGCGACGTCCGCATGGTCGCCGACGGCGTCACCCGGTCGCGCCTGCCGGCGAACAACCGGGTGATCTGTACCCTGAGCGACCCGCGCGTCCCCGAGATGGCCGCCGCCATGGGCACCACGCGCTCGGCCGCCGCCATGGAATTGTGGCGCGAGCACCTGCCCGGCAGCATCGTGGCGGTGGGCAACGCCCCGACCTCCCTGTTCCGCCTCCTCGAACTCCTGGACGAGGGCGTGTCGCCGCCGGCCGCGATCATCGGCATCCCCGTCGGCTTCGTCGGGGCGGCCGAATCGAAGGAGGCCCTCGCCCGCGACGGGCGCGTGCCGTTCATCGTCGTTCACGGCCGGCGCGGCGGCAGCGCCATGACGGCCGCCGCCGTCAACGCCCTGGCGCAGGAGATCGAGTGATGGAGGCGGGCGCCCCCCTCCCCCCGGTCGATCCCCTGGAAGAGACCGCAAGCCCCGTGGCGAAGACCACCGGCACCCTGTTCGGCGTCGGCATGGGGCCGGGCGAACCCGACTACCTCACCGTGCGGGCCATGAAGGTGCTGCAGGCGGCGCCCGTCCTCGTGCATTTCTGCAAGAAGGGCCGGCGCGGCAACGCCCGCACCATCGCGGACGCGGTGCTGCAGTCTGAGCCGGCGCGCGAATTCCCCCTCGCCTACCCCTACACCACCGAACTGCACCCGGATCATCCCGACTACGTCGCGGCTTTGGCCGCCTTCTACGACGACGCGGCGGGGCAGCTCGCCGACCACCTCGGGGCGGGGCGCGACGTCGCGATCCTGTCCGAGGGCGATCCGTTCTTCTACGGCTCGTTCATGCACCTGTGGCGCCGCCTCAAGGACCGCTTCCCCGTGGAGGTGGTGCCGGGCGTCACCGGCATGTCCGGCTGCTGGACCCGGGCTGGCACCCCCATCACCTGGGGCGACGACGTGCTCACGATCCTGCCCGCGACCCTGCCGCACGCGGCCCTCGTCGCGCGTCTGGCGCAGACCGACGCCGCCGTGATCATGAAGCTCGGCCGCCACCTGCCCAAGGTCCGGGCGGCGCTCGGCGAGGCCGGGGTGCTGGAGCGCGCGGTCTACGTCGAGCGCGGCACCATGGCGGGCGAGCGCGTGATCGCGCTCAAGGACAAGACCGACGACGTGGCGCCCTACTTCTCCATGGTGCTCCTGCCCGGCGAAGGCCGCCGGCCGTGACCGGCTCCGTCACCGTCGTCGGCCTCGGACCCGGCGACCCGGACCTGCTGACCCGCTCGGCGGAGGCGGCCCTGGCGCGAGCGGAGGACCTCATCGGCTACATCCCCTACGTCGCCCGGGTGCCCGAGCGGCCGGGCCTGATCCGGCACGCCACCGACAACCGCGTCGAGGTCGACCGCGCCCGCCACGCCCTCGAACTCGCCGCCGCCGGCCGCCACGTCGCCGTGGTCTCGGGCGGCGATCCCGGCGTCTTCGCCATGGCGGCGGCGATCTTCGAGGCGGTGGAGGCCGGCGATCCGCTGTGGCGAACGCTGGAGATCACCGTCGAGCCCGGCATCACCGCCATGCTGGCCGCCGCCGCCCGCCTGGGCGCGCCGCTGGGCGGCGATTTCTGCGCCATGTCCCTGTCGGACAACCTCAAGCCCTGGGCGGTCATCACCGCCCGCCTCGACGCGGTCCTGCGGGCCGATTTCGTGGTGAGCCTGTACAACCCGATCTCGAAGGCGCGGCCGTGGCAGCTCGGGCGGGCGCTCGCCCTTGCAGCCGAGATCCGCGCGCCCGACACCCCGGTGATCTTCGCCCGCGCGGTCTCGCGCCCCGACGAGGCGCTCCGCGTCCTCACCCTGGCGGAGGCCCGCGAGACCACGGCCGACATGGCCACCCTGGTGATCATCGGCGCCTCGGCGACCCGCCTGATTTCGCGGGGGGACGGGGTGCCCTACGTCTACACCCCCCGCAGCGTGCCGGCGTGAGGCGAGCCGTACTTCGGACGTGTCGCGACGCCGAAACGGGTGCGGTCATTCCTACGCGGATCGGGATCGAGCGCGGGTCCCCTCTCCTGAAAGGAGAGGGACAGGGTGAGGTGTGCGAACTTTTCGGAGAGGCCACGACCCTCACCCCAACCCTCTCGTTCCAGGCTACGGCATTCACACATCTCGCGGGCAGCGCAGGTCCCCTCTCCTGGAAGGAGAGGGACAGGGTGAGGTGTGGGACCTTCTCGGAGAGTCTACACACCTCACCCCAGCCCTCTCCTTCCAGGAGAGGGAGCCCCGGTGCGCCTCCCGCCCGCATCCGGATGCCTGCCGCTGCACGGAATCGGCCCGTTCGCAGTTGTGTGAATCCGGTCGCCTTCCAGGAGAGGGGGCAGCGCGCGGGTCACGCGCTCACATCTCCACCGTCAGAGACCCGTGTTTCCGTTCAAATCTGCTGCCTATTGGGCCGCCAGCCACGCCAGGGCTCCGGCCGCGTCGGCCACGCTCGGCACGTCGGGCTTCGGCGGCCGGGCGACCATCACCACCGGCAAGCCCAAACCCCGCGCAGCCGTGATCTTGCCGTACGTGGCCGCCCCGCCGGAATTCTTGCTCACCACGACGGCGATCGCCTGATCGCGCAGGAAGGCCGCCTCGTCGGCCTCCGCGAAGGGGCCGCGCGCAACAATCGCCGTGAGGCGCGGGACGGCCAGAGCCACGGGCTCGATGGAGCGCACGACGTAATCGTGCTGCGGCGCCGCCGCGAAAACCCCGACTTCCTGGCGCCCCACCGTGAGGAAGACCCGGCACGGCGCGGCCCCGAGGGCAGTGACGGCGGCTCCCATGTCGGCGACCGCCCGCCAGCGATCCCCCGGCACCGGCTCCCAGGCCGGGCGGCGGATGGCGAGCAGCTTCGTGCCCGTGCGGGCGCAGGCGCCGGCGGCGTTGGCGGCGATGCGGGCCGCGAACGGATGGGTCGCGTCGATGACGTGGGTGATGCGGTTGCCCTCGATCCAGTCGGCGAGCCCGTCGACCCCGCCGAACCCGCCGATGCGGGTCGGCACGGGCTCGGCCTTCGGCGCGGCGGTGCGGCCGGCGAGCGACAGGGTGGGCTCGACGCCGGGGGGCAGGCCCCGCACCAGGGCGCTCGCCTCGCCGGTGCCGCCGAGGATGAGGAGACGCTTGACCATGGGATGCGTTGTCCATGAGCCCTGAGCCCGTGTCGAGCCGGCCGTGGCTCACCCTGGTCGGCATCGGCGAGGATGGACGCGCCGGCCTGAGTCCGGCGGCCGGCGCCGCCCTCGACGCGGCCGAATGCGTCTATGGCGGGCGCCGGCACTTCGCCCTCGCCGGCCCCCTCGCCGCCGAGGCGCGGATCTGGCCGAGCCCCATCGCGGACGCCTATCCGGGCATCCTGGCCCGGCGCGGCCGGCCGACCTGCATCCTCGCCACGGGCGATCCGTTCCACTACGGCATCGGCGCCGAGATCGCCCGCCTCGTGCCGGCGGACGAGCTGCGGGTGTTCGCCCAGCCCTCCGCCTTCAGCCTCGCCTGCGCGCGGCTCGGCTGGGCGGTGGCCGAGACCGGCTGCCTGACCCTGCACGGCCGGGCCCTGCCCAACCTGATCCCCCACCTCCAGCCCGGCGCCCGCCTCCTCGTCCTGAGCTGGGACGGTGCGACGCCGGCGGCCGTGGCCGCCCTGCTCACCGAGCGGGGGTTCGGCGCGTCGACCCTGACCGTGCTGGAAGCCATGGGCGGCGCACGGGAACGCCGCCGCAGCGCCCGCGCCGACACGTTCGATCTGCAGGCCATCGATCCCCTCAACACCCTCGCTGTCGCCGTGGCGGCCGCGCCCGACGCGCGGGTGGTGCCTTTGGCGCCGGGCCTCGACGACGCCTGGTTCGAGAATGACGGGCAGCTCACCAAGTCCGACATCCGCGCCGTGACCCTGGCGGCCCTGCGCCCGCGCGCGGGGCAGGTGCTGTGGGACATCGGCGCCGGGGCCGGCTCCATCTCCATCGAGTGGATGCTGCGCCGTCCCGGCCTCAGGGCATTCGCCGTCGAGGCCAACCCGGCCCGCGCCGCCCGCATCCGACGCAACGCCGCGCATCTCGGGGTGCCGGGCCTCGTCGTGGTGGAGGGCGCCGCCCCCGATGCCCTCGACGGTCTGGAGCGACCCGACGCGGTCTTCATCGGCGGCGGCGTCACGGCGGCGGGCCTCCTGGAGCGGGCCTTGGCCACCCTCCCGTCCGGGGGCCGCCTCGTCTCGAACGTCGTGACCCTGGAAGGCGAGACCGTCCTGCTCGCCGCCTTCGCCCGCCACGGCGGCGGCCTCAAGCGCCTCACCGTCGCCAAAGCCGATCCCGTCGGCCACCTCCACGGCTGGCGCAGCGCGATGCCGGTGACGCAATGGACCTGGGTCAAGCCGTGAAGGACGAACCGCCGCCTAACAAACCCTCCCCCCTCTGCGGGGGAGAGTGCCTGCGGAGCAGGCGGGAGAGGGGCAGCGCGACGTTCCAGGATAAGGCAGTGCTCCCCCTCATCCGACCCGCTTCGCGGGCCACCTTCTCCCGCAGGGGGGAGAAGGATTTTTCGCCGCGACGCCGGCGCTCAGACACCGAAATGTCTTGACAATATTCCTATTCCGTGGTTGTCTCCGGTCACTCGCCTCCCACACGGGAGGCCCCCCGGCGGACCGGGTCGGGGGGCTCGGGGGGAGGAGACGGTGCCCCGCGTCGATGGCCCGGTCGCCATCGCCCCGGGCCGCGCCGGCGNGTCGGCCGTTCGGGGCTGGGAATTCTTGGTGCGGAAGAGCCGGGAGGCCGTGCTGAGGCTGGCTCCGGGACCCTGGGGCGCACCGAGAGAACGGACGGTCCGCCCACTACGAGGCGGGCTCGGGGCCCAGCGCCCTGATTAGTCGGCTGCCGCACCGGCGTTCCCGCGAGGGGCGTCGCGTCGCGCGGAGGAGGGCCGCCACTAGCCGAGTCGCCGACGCCGTGAAGACATCGTGACGAAACGGACCGGCCCCGAAACGGGCCGGGCCGGGGGACGCCGGGAGACCGGCAAAACTCAAAAAAACGTGGTTTCGCGGCGTCCCGCGTCTCCCGTTTCCCGGCCATCCCCCGCGCCACCGGCGGCGGGGCCGCAGCCGTGCGCGCCCTCGAAACCGACGCCTAGGCGCGCACGCCTCCGCCGTGGCAGGCTCCCTCTTGCCGGACGGCTCCCCGAGGCACACGGACATGAGACAGTTATCGGCCGATGGGGTCGACCGCCGGTGCAAATCGCCGAAGGGCGGGATGCTTGGGTCCCCTCTCCTTCCGGCAGGGCAATCGCAGATGAACCGCGACCGGCCCCGTCTCCGTCTCCGTCCGGGGGACGGCATCTCCCAACGCGCGGGCAGCACGGGTCCCCTCTCCTGGAAGGAGAGGGACAGGGTGAGGTGTGTGAACCCTCCGGAGAGTCCACGACCCTCACCCCAACCCTCTCCCAAACAGGAGAGGGGGCCCGTCGCGGGTGTTCGAAGCCTCTTGGGTCCTGTTCGAGCGTCGGGAAAACCCATCTGCGATCGCCCTGCCTTCCAGGAGACGGAGCCCGTCGCGCCCGACGCCGACACGCGGACGCGTCCGGCGAGGGAGCGGACACCCCGGGGCTGCGTCGCCGGAATCGGGTTTCGCCACGCCACGTCGGCCGACGAGATCCTGGCCCTCGTCCGCCTGGCCCTCGCCACCCGAGGCGTCCCCCTCGGATGCCTCGCCACCCCCGCCGACCGGGCGGACGAACCCGCGATCCGCGCCGTGGCCGCCACCCTGGGCGTGCCCCTGCTAGGGATCTCGGCCGAGGCGATGATCGCCGTGGACGACCGGATCGTCACCCGCTCGGCCCGCATCGCGGCGACGCGGGGCGTCGGCTCCGTGGCGGAAGCCGCCGCCCTGGCGGGCGCGGGCGTGGGCGCCGACCTGATCCTCCCCCGCATCGCCAGCGCCGGGGCGACATGCGCCCTTGCGCTGCGCCTAGAATCCGTCACTCAGGCGCCATGACCGTCCATTTCATCGGCGCCGGCCCGGGTGCCGCCGACCTCATCACCGTGCGCGGGCGCGATCTCATCGCGCGCTGCCCCGTCTGCCTCCATGCTGGCTCCCTGGTGGCGCCCGAGATCCTCGGCTGGTGTCCGCCGGGGGCACGCATCGTCGACACCGCGCCCCTGGACCTCGACGCCATCGTGGCCGAGTGCGCCGCCGCCCACGCGGCCGGCCTCGACGTCGCCCGCCTGCATTCGGGCGACCTGTCCATCTGGAGCGCCCTCGCCGAGCAGACCCGGCGCCTGACCCAGGCCGGAATCCCCTACACGGTGACGCCGGGCGTGCCGTCCTTCGCCGCCGCCGCCGCCGTGCTCGGGCGCGAACTCACCGTGCCGGGGCTGGCGCAATCCGTCATCCTGACCCGGACCTCGGGCCGGGCCAGCGCCATGCCGGAGCGCGAGACCCTCGCCGCCTTCGCCGCCACGGGTGCGACCCTGGCGCTGCATCTCTCGATCCACGTCGTCGATGCGGTGGTGACCGAGCTGACGCCGTTCTACGGGCCGGACTGCCCCACCGCCGTGGTGTTCCGCGCCACCTGGCCCGACGAGCGCGTGCTCACCGGCACCCTCGCGACCATCGCGGGGCTGGTGGCGCACGCAAAGCTCGAGCGCACGGCCCTCATCCTCGTCGGTCCCGCCCTCGACCCGGCGGAGTTCCGCGACAGCGCGCTCTACTCCACCGACTACGACCGCCGCTTCCGGCCGCAGGCCGGGACGCGGGCGGCCGGCCCCGTGGCGGGGGAGCGCGCATGACCGTGCCCGGCCTCCTCGTCGCCGCCCCCCGGTCGAGTTCCGGCAAGACCACCGTCACCCTCGCGCTCATGCGGGCGCTGAGTCGGCGCGGGATCGCCGTGCGCGGCGCCAAATGCGGGCCGGACTACATCGACCCGGCCTTCCACGCGGCCGCCACGGGGTACCCGAGCTTCAACCTCGACAGCTTCGCCATGCCCGAACCCATGCTCGACGCCGTGGCGGGACTCGCCGGCACGGACGCCGACCTCGTGGTGGCGGAGGGCTCCATGGGGCTGTTCGACGGGATCGTGGCGGGGGCCGGCCGCACCGGCGCCAACGCCGACATCGCCGCGCGCTACGGTTGGCCCGTCCTCCTCGTCCTCGACGTGTCGGGGGCCGCGCAATCAGCCGCCGCCGTAGCGCTCGGCTGCTCGCTCTACGATCCGCGCATCCGCATCGCGGGGGTGGTGCTTAACAAGGTTGCGAGCCCGCGCCACCGCCGCCTCGTGGAAGCGGGGCTGGCCAAAGTCGGCCTGCCGGTCCTCGGCGCCCTCATGCGGGATGCCGGCCTCACCCTGCCCGAGCGCCATCTCGGCCTCGTCCAGGCCCGCGAGACCAGCGATCTCGACGCCCGCCTCGACCGCCTGGCGGATCTGGCGGAGGCCGGCCTCGAGCTCGACGCGATCCTCGCCGCCGCCTCCGGCGCCACGCCGCCGCGGCGCGCCGGCGCCCTGCCGCACCCGCCCGGCCAGCGCATCGCGGTGGCCTCGGACGCGGCGTTCTCGTTCCTCTATCCGCATATGGCGGCGGGCTGGCGCGCCCTGGGGGCCGAACTCGTCCCGTTCTCGCCGCTCGCCGACGAGGCCCCGCCGGCCGATTGCGACGCGGCCTGGCTGCCCGGCGGCTATCCCGAACTCCATGCCGGACGGCTGGCGCAGGCCGCGACGTTCCTTGCCGGCCTGCGCGCCTTCGCGCGGGAAAAACCCGTCCACGGCGAGTGCGGCGGCTACATGGTGCTGGGGGAGAGCCTGGAGGATGCCGACGGGATCACCCACGCCATGGCGGGGCTGCTCCCGGTGGCGACCTCGTACCGGACGCGCAAGCTGCATCTTGGCTACCGGGTCGCGACCCTCCTGGCCGACGGCCCCCTCGGCGGCGCGGGCACGCGCCTCGTCGGCCACGAGTTCCACTATGCGAGCGAGCGCACGCCCGCCCCCGAGGAAGCGGCGGCGCTGGCCCGCGTCACCGATGCGGAGGGTGTGGCCCTGGGCCTCGCCGGCCACCGCCTCGGGCGGGTGACGGGAAGCTTCTTCCACCTGATCGGATGAGCGCGGCCGCCCTACTCCTTGGCCTCCTTGGCTTCGGGCACCGGGGCCGGCTTGCCCATCTTGGCGATGGTCCGGACGATGGCGAGGGCATCGCGGCGCAGCTGGTCGTCCTCGATCAGCGCGTAGGCGCGCAGGAGTTCGATGGCGCCCTGGGCGCTGAGGAAACCGAAGACGTCGGACTGCGTGCCGCCGGCATCGTCATCCTCGAAGAACGCCGAGACCGGCACTTCAAGGAGGCGGGCGATCTCGCGCAGGCGCCCCGCGCCGACGCGGTTCTGGCCCTTCTCGTATTTCTGAACCTGCTGGAAGGTCACACCGACGGCGGTGCCGAGCGCGGTCTGACTCAAGCCGCGCGCCTTGCGGAGGGCAGTGATCCGCAATCCGACGAGGCGATCAACATCGGTGGTCTGCTTAGGCATCATCTCTCGATTCAGTCCTTGAAGTTGACGTGACGTTAGCGCCCGGACCATCGGCGGAAACGGTTCGAAAAAGGTGATTTCACACGATCTCGTACGAACCACCCTTGAGTTCGGCTGCCTCGACGGTTGCCTCGATACGCTCAGCAGGGCCGCCCGAGTAGGTTTGCATCGGAAACTCAGCGCATCGTCTGCCTCAGCACTGACATTCGTATTGCTCGATTTCGGTCAGAATTCCACGCTGCCTGCAGCTTGACCACAAAGCCGGCCCGAAAGGCAAGCGCCCCGTTGGGACGACGACGCCTGCGGACCGGCCCCGGAGACGACGCGACAGGAGGATGGACGCCATGGGGGGACTTCAGGGTGGTACTTCCGGTTGTCGTCCCGCCTGGGCTAGGATGCTCGGCGACCCGAACCGCATCGAGAACCCCGGACATCCACCATGTATATCGCCATGAACCGCTTCAAGGTCGTCAAGGACTCGGCTGTGGATTTCGAGCAGGTCTGGCTCGGACGGGACAGCCAGCTGGGCGAGATGCCGGGCTTCGTCGAGTTTCACCTGCTGCGCGGGCCCGAGCACGAGGACCACATTCTCTACGCCTCGCATACGATCTGGGCGTCGAAGGCCGATTTCGAGGCGTGGACCCGTTCGGAGCAGTTCCGCAAGGCGCATGGCCGGGTTCCGACGACGAAGCCGCTCTACCTCGGCCATCCGCAGTTCGAAGGATTCGAGACGATCCAGACCCTGGGCGGCGCCGGTGCGGACGCCGCGGCCTGACACACGCGCGTCCGGGCCGGGATCGGGCCGGCCCGGTCCCCACCTTCACGCCGGACCGAGCTCACGCCGCGCGTGCCGCGGTCATCGCGTCAGGCGCGGCAGGAACGCCGCCGCGAGGCCGATGAGCGGGAGGTAGGCGCACAGGGCGTAGACCGTGACGATGCCGGCGTGATCGGCCACCTCGCCGAGGATCGCCGCGCCGAGGCCCCCCATCCCGAAGGCGAAGCCGAAGAACAGGCCGCCGACGAGGCCGATCCGGCCGGGCAGGAGCTCCTGCGCGTAGACGAGGATCGCCGGCATCGCCGAGGCCAGGATCAGGCCGATGGGCACGGTGAGCACCACCGTCCAGACCAGATCGGCGTGCGGCAGGGCGAGGGTGAAGGGCAGCACGCCGACGATCGAGCCCCAGATCACGGGTTTGCGTCCGAAACGGTCGCCGATGGGACCGCCCAGGATGGTGCCCGCCGCCACCGCGCCGAGGAACACGAACAGGTAGATCTGCGATTGCGCCACCGAAACGCCGAAGCGCTGGATCAGGTAGAAGGTGTAGTAGGACGAGAAACTCGCGAGATAGAAGTATTTCGAGAAGATCAGCGTCAGCAGGATCGCGATGGTGAGGCCGACCCGCCGGCGTGACGGGCCGGCGGCGATCCGGGTGCCGGTGCGGATGGCGGGACGCAGGGGCGCACGGAGCCGGCCGGCATACCAGCGGCCGACCCCGGTGAGCACGCCGATCCCGGCGAGGGCCACGAGGGAGAACCAGGCGACGCTCCCCTGCCCGTGCGGCACCACCACGAAGGCGGCGAGCAGCGGCCCGAGCGCCGTGCCGGCATTGCCGCCGACCTGAAACACCGATTGGGCGAGCCCGTATCGGCCGCCCGAGGCGAGGCGGGCGACGCGGGTCGCCTCCGGATGGAACACGGCCGAGCCGAGGCCGACGAGCCCCGCCGCCAGGAGCAGCAGCCCGTATTCCCACGCCACCGACAGCAGGAGGAGGCCCATGAGCGACGAGCCCATGCCGAGGGCCAGGGAGAACGGCAGCGGCCTGCGGTCCGTGTAGAGCCCGACCATGGGCTGGAGCACCGAGGCCGTGACCTGGAACACGAAGGTGATGAGCCCGATCTGGCCGAAATCCAGACGGAACTGCGCCTTGAGCAGGGGGTAGATCGCCGGAAGCAGGGACTGCACGAGGTCGTTGAGGAGATGCGACAGGCTGAGCGCCCCGAGCACCGCGAAAGCCGGCCCGGCCGCCGGCGTCACGGGACCGGATGTCGCCGGACCGGTCTCCCGCTCCGGCTGCGCACGCTGGCCCTCGCGGGCCGCCGCTTCGATGGTTCCTGACATGGACGCGTCCCGACGGGTCTTCGTTCCCGGGTCGCCTGCGCGCCATCGGTGTCGCGAACATGGCCGAAGGCGGCGTATCGGCGAGGGGGCTCGGGCAGGATCGCCGGAACGAGGTTTTCGCGCGGATAGGCCCGGCGGAATTCGAAGACCAGGACGTTCCCGGAGGCGGCCGAGACTTGTCCGTGGATAAGTCGAGGGATGATGGCGACTGGCCGATCCGATGGTTAACCCGGCATGATCCGTCCTGGTGCTGGTGTGTAAGGTCCGAGGATTGCGCCCCGATCTCATGAAACCGGGATCGAGCCGCGAACCGGCTCGATTTGAGACACTTTCCGCCCCACGACGGGACATGGCGCTCCAGATGTTTCAGGAACCGATCCACAAGATGCACCCGGGGGTGCCCATCAACGCCGCGGCCCGCCGCGACGTCTGGGCCGCGCTCCTGCCGCGACGCCGGCGCGCCGCCTTCCGCCTGGGAATCTCCACGGCCGTGGCCGCCGCCGATCTGCTGACCATCCTGGGCACGGCCTACGCGGTGGACGTGATCTATTCCTTCGGCGTGCTCGGCGAATTCCCGCCGAGCGGCGTGAGCGGTGGACTGCAGATCGCCGGCCTCGTGGCGGTGATGGTGCTGCTCACCAATCTGGCGCGGGAGGAATACAGTATCGAGACCTCGCTTTCCCACGGTCCGCACCTGCGGCGTACGGCGACCCTGTGGATCTCGGCCTGGGCGGTGGTGCTGATCCTCGGCTTCGCCACAAAGACCACCAACGACTTCTCGCGCATCGTATCCCTGGGCTTCTTCCTCGCCGGTCTGCCGATGATGATCGCCGTGCGCGCCGGCATGATCGGGCTGGTGCGCCGGGCGATCACGCCGGGCTCGGCCTCCATCAACCGCGTCCATCTCGTCGGGTTCGAAGAGGACATCGCGCGGTTCTACGCCCACAACGATGCCGAAGCCCTGGGACTTCGCGTCATCGGCACGAGCTACCTGCGCCGGATCGAGGGCGGTTCCGACGGCCTCGCCCGGCACACCCAGTTGGCCGAGGACCTCGATCTCGCCGTTTCGGTGGTGCGGTTCCTGCGCCCGGACGATGTCTTCATCCTGGTGCCGTGGTCCGAGGCCGACGACATCGAGCGCTGCATCGACGCGTTCCTGCGCGTGCCCGCCGCCCTGCACCTGCGTCCCGGCGCGGTGATGGACCGCTTCCCCGACCTCAAGGTCGGCCGCGTCGGCCGCCTGTCGGGCCTCAGCATCGGCCGCCGACCGCTCCAGGCCGGCGAGATCCTGCTCAAGCGGGCGGTCGACCTCACCCTGGCGGCCACCGCCCTCGTGATGCTGGCCCCGCTCTTCGCCGCCGTCGCGGTGCTGATCAAGCTCGACAGCCCCGGGCCGGTGTTCTTCCGCCAGCGGCGCTACGGCTTCAACCAGCAGCCGTTCGGCGTCTACAAGTTCCGCAGCATGAAGACGGAGGGCGATGCGGTCTTCCGTCAGGCCTCGCGCAACGACACCCGCATCACCCGCATCGGTGCCGTGCTGCGCCGCTCCAACATCGACGAGCTGCCCCAACTCATCAACGTCCTGCGCGGCGAGATGGCCCTCGTCGGCCCGCGCCCCCATGCCCTGGCCCACGATCGCAGCTTCGAGCGGCGCATCGCCCACTACGCCCGCCGCCACAACGTGATGCCGGGCATCACCGGCTGGGCGCAGGTGAATGGCCTGCGCGGCGAGACCCTGACCGACCTCGACATGGAGCGCCGCGTCGCCCACGACCTCCACTACATCGACAATTGGTCGATCTGGCTCGACCTCAGGATCATGGTCCAGACGGTGGTCTCGCCCCGCGCCTACAACAACGCGTTCTGAGGTGACGGAGCGGTCTACGACTCGACGGGCTTGCCGAGGCAGGCGCCGCACTCGCCCTCGACTTCGAGGATGCGGCTCGACGGCTTGAAGCCCGCCTTGGCCAGGGTGCGTCCGAGCTGATCCTCTATCTCGGGCGAAGTGGTCTCGTCGATGGAACCGCAATTGCGGCAGATCAGGAAGACGAGGCCGGCGCCGTCCGTATGGGCATGGCCGCAGGAGACGAACGCGTTGCGGCTGGCGATGCGGTGGACGAGGCCGTTCTCCGTGAGGAAATCGAGGGCGCGGTAGACCGAGACCGCCGCCACCCGCTTGCCCGGCCCGCTCAGGCGCTCGGCAATGTCGTAGGCGCCCAGGGGCCGCGCCTGCGACGCCACCACTTCGAGGACGTCCCGGCGCAGGCGAGTGAACTGGAGGTCGCGCGCCCGGCACACGGCCTCGGCCCGTGCCAGGGCCTCCTCCGGCCCGTGATGGCCATGACATCCCGCCTCGGCGTGCGTGCCCGCGTGGTCGTGCATGGGCTCCCGGTCCCCGTGAGACATGGCAGCACGATGATCTCGGGGGAAAACCGGTTTCCCCTTCGCGCATCGTGCTCCGGGCCGGTGAGCCGGCCCGTTGAATTTCGACGATGTTACAGTGTATCAGCGCGCAACGTAAGCCGATGCGCCCGTTCGGTCCGATTGACCCGTCCCGTGACCCGTCCCAGTCCCCCGCCCCGCCGCTCGCTGTTCCAGGCGGGCGCGCCCCTCCGCTTCGTCGTGGCCGCCGGTCTGGCCACCCTGCTCTGGGGCGCCATTCTGTGGGCCCTCGCATGAGCGCGCCCACGGCGGGCAGTGTGCCCGCGACGGGCGCCATCGCGCTCCACGGCCTGACCCTGGGCTACGATCGCCACCCGGCCGTTCACCACCTCGACGGTACGATCCAGGCCGGTGCGCTGCTGGCCCTCGTCGGTCCCAACGGCGCCGGCAAGTCGACCCTCCTCAAGGGCATCGTCGGCGAGGTGCCGTGCCTCGACGGCCGGATCGACCGCCCGGGCCTCGCCGGCGCCATCGCGTACCTGCCGCAATCGGCCGAGATCGACCGGGGCTTCCCCCTGCGGGTCCTCGACCTCGTGGCCATGGGCCTGTGGCGCCACATCGGTCCGTGGCGCCGGGCGGCGCCCTATCGCGACCGGCTGACCGAGGCCCTCGCCGCCGTCGGCCTCGTCGGCTTCGAGGACCGGCCCATCGGCACCCTGTCGGGCGGGCAGTTCCAGCGCGCCCTGTTCGCCCGCCTCATCGTCCAGGATGCCCGCGTCATCCTCCTCGACGAACCGTTCACCGGCGTCGACGGACGCACCAGCGCCGACCTCCTGCGCCTCATCGGCGCGTGGCACGGCCAGGGCCGCACCATCGTCGCCGCCCTGCACGACCTCGCCCAGGTCCGAGGCCATTTCCCCCAGACCCTGCTGCTCGCCCGCGAGCCGGTGGCCTGGGGTCCGACGGATCGAGTCCTGACTCCGCACAACCTCGCCCGCGCCCAGACCCTGTCGGAGGCCTGGGACGAGGACGCGGCGATCTGCGGCCGGGCGGGCGACGGACACGCCCCCTCGCACGCCCCCTCGCACGCGCATGCGCATTCTCACGGGCCTGCCCACGATCTCACGCACGGGCATGCCCAGGACCACGGCCACCGGGACGCTCCGTGATCGATACCCTGATCGACTGGCTCTTCGGCCCATTCCTCGAATTCGGCTTCATGCGGCGCGCCCTCGTCGGCTGCCTCGCCCTGTCCCTGTCGGCTCCGCCCGTGGGCGTGTTCCTGATGCTGCGGCGCATGAGCCTGATGAGCGACGCCATGAGCCACGCCGTCCTGCCGGGGGCGGCCATCGGCTTTCTCGTGGCGGGCTTGTCCCTGCCGGCCATGACCCTCGGCGGTCTCGCGGCCGGCCTCGCCGTGGCGCTCCTGGCCGGGGCCGTCACCCGCTCAACCCTCATCAAGGAGGATGCGAGTCTCGCCGCGTTCTACCTCATCTCGCTCGCCGCCGGCGTGGTGCTCATTTCCCTGCGCGGATCGCAGATCGATCTCCTGCACATCCTGTTCGGCACCGTTCTGGCCCTGGACGATCCGGCCCTGCTGCTGCTGGGGGGCATCGCGACCATCACCCTGTTCGGGCTCGCGGCCCTCTACCGCCCCCTGGTGATGGAATGCGTCGACCCGCTGTTTCTGCGCACGGTGAGCCGGGCGGGCGGGCCGGTCCACTACGCCTTCCTCGGGCTCGTGGTGCTCAATCTCGTGGGCGGCTTCCAGGCGCTGGGCACCCTCCTGGCGGTGGGCCTGATGCTGCTCCCGGCCATCACCGCGCGGTTCTGGGCGGCCGACCTCGGCGGCATGATCCCGGTCTCGGTGGTGTTCGCCATGGGCGCGAGCGTGGCGGGGCTGACCGTGTCGTACCGGGCGGACCTGCCCACGGGCCCGGCCATCGTGCTGGCCGCCGGCGCGTTCTACGTGATCTCGCTCGTCATCGGCCCACGCGGCGGGCTGATCCGCCGCTTCGTCCGGGCGCGCCACCTCGAAGGATAGCGCCGGGAGGCGCCCTTCCACGACCTACAGGTTGAACAGGCTCATGATGCCGGACACCAGGGCGTAGACGAAGCCCGCGTTGAGCAGCACGCCCAGGGCCCCGACGGCGAGACCGGCCAGAACGACGACGCCGTCGCGCTCGACGAGGCCGAGACCCACGAGGCAGATGGCGAGCCCCAGGGGAATCTGCCCGACGATGGGGGCCGCGACGATGAGCGCCAGGGAGAGGGTGAGCAGGATCAGGCCGACGCCGCGCAGGCCTATGCCCGTCTCGAACAGGCTCATGCGCGGACGCGACCAATGTTCGAGGCGCCGCAGCAGGGGGACGGCCCGGTTCGCGGCCCGCTCGACATCCTTGCGGGCCACGGAGCGCCGCAGGAGCGCGCGGGGCAGCCACGGAGAGGACATGCCGGCCGTGATCTGCACCGCCACGAGAAGCAGCAGCAGCCCGCAGACCAGGGGGATCGGCGGAGGCATCGGCAGGCAGTTGGGCAGACCGAGGATGACGATCAGCAGGGCGAAGGCACGATCCTTCAGCACCGCGACGATATCGCCGACGGTCAGCCGCTCGCTCTCCTGCTCGGAGA
Source organism: Methylobacterium sp. Leaf99 (assembly GCF_001422375.1). Taxonomy (GTDB): domain Bacteria; phylum Pseudomonadota; class Alphaproteobacteria; order Rhizobiales; family Beijerinckiaceae; genus Methylobacterium. The sequence continues at coordinate 1,353,142 of NZ_LMMU01000001.1, forward strand.
GGACGGTCAGCACTTCGGAAGTTCGGGCACCTGGAGACAAGAAAGCTCGGCCATTGGCGACGGTCCTGTCGCGGGCTGTAGCCTAGTCGGGCACCGGCGCCAAGCGGACCGATCGGGGACGGTTCGTCCCGCGTGCGCCAGCGCGCATGGGCGCCGACCCAATCATAGACTGGGAAGATAAACTTGGAAACACCTCAAGTAAGAACCGACACCCTTCGGTAGCCCCTGTCCATAACAACCCAATAATCCTGCGCTCCTCAAATCGAGACTCGTACAATTCTCGATTTTATCTATACTTCCCCCACACGTTGTGGAGGTCTCCGCATGTGACCGGGCCGGGACGAACCAAGGGCCGAGGGCGCCGACGGGCAGCATGGGCGGTGGGCGCCGGGCTGATCCGCGTGCTCTTCGGATTCGGCTCCGTACAGGCCCAGGACAAGCCAACCCAGAACAATCCGGCTTCCCTCCTGCTGTTCGGCAGCCTCGAAGCCGGTCCCTCGACCTTCGTCGGCACCGGCGCGAAGCTCGCCCTCGACCGGATCGACCGCGAGGGCTTCGTCGCCCTGGCGAGCCTCGGTGCCGGCACGCGGCGGGAGGGGGCGGGCCGGCGCGAGACCGCCACCGGTGCGGCGGTGGTCGGCTACCAGTGGTTTCGCGACTGGGGCGTGATCGCCGCCTATGGCGGGATCGAGGGCTCCGTCGAGGCCCTGACCATGGGCGGCGCGACCCGCTTCGAACCCGTCCGCCTCGGGGTGCGGCTGCACGGCGAAGTCTGGGCACGCCCGGCCGAGACGACGCTCCTCACGGCCACCGCGATCCTCGATTCGTCCCGGACCGCCGCCTGGGGCCGGCTTTCGTGGGGCTGGCGACTGGAGCCGTGGCCGGGCTGGAATCCCTATCTCGGCCCCGAATTCGCCCTCTACGCCGACCGCACCGGCTACCGGAAATGGAACTTCGGCGTCCACGCGACGGATTTCGCCATCGGGCGCTTCAGCCTGCGCACCTCGGCCGGCCTCCAGTTCGAACCGCAGGGGCCCGCAAGCCCCTACGTCGCCCTTACCGTGTGGACGCCCTGGTGAAGTCGCGGCTCAGCCCTTGGTCCGCAAGGCCGAGCGCCCGCCATCGACGCCGATGACCTGGCCGGTGATCCAGGCCGCCTCCTCCGACACGAGGAAGCTCGTCAGGCCGGCGATGTCCTCGGGCGTTCCGAGGCGCTGCATCGCGTGCATCGCGGCGATCCCCGAGGCGAGGGTGGCGCTGCCCGTGATCGCAGCCGACAGCGGCGTGCGGGTGAGCGACGGCGCCACCACGTTGACGCGGATCTGCGGGCTCAGTTCGGCGGCGAGCGACAGGGCGAGGCCCTCGACCGCCCCCTTGGCCATGGCGACGGAGGCGTGCGCCGGGAACCCTTGCGCCACCGCCACCGTCGAGAACAGGACCACGCCCGCCCCGGTCTCCCCGGCGCCGGCCTTGAGCGCGGGGGCGGCGGCCTGGATGGCGAGGAATGCACCCAGGGCGTTGATACGAAAGTCGGTCTCGGCATCGTCGGCGGTCAGCTTGGCGAGCGGCCGAAGGTTGATGGTGCCGACCGCGTAGACGAGGCCCGCGAGTTCAGGACCGGCTTCCTCCGTCGCCTGAGCGAAGAAGGCCGGGTCGGTGACGTCACCGGCGGTGAAGGTGGTGTCGCCGAGCTCCGCCGCCGCCGCCTCGAGGCGCCCGGCATCACGGGCCGCGAGATGCAGGGAATAGCCGCGCCGGCGCAAGGCGTCCGCCGTCGCCCGGCCGATGCCGCCCGTGCCGCCGTAGAGGATGACCCGCTTCATGCCTGCTCCCATTCCGTTCGCGAAGGATTAGGTAAGGCGCGCGGGGGCGACGTGGAGCGCCCTCCACCCGGATCGCCCCATCCGTGGAGTCGCAGCCCCCCGAGCGAGACAGGCCCATGAAGTTCGCCTTTGCCGGCATCGATTTCCTCGGGGGCGTGTTCGAGAGCCTCGTCGAGGCGGGTTGGACCCCGATCAAGCTGTTCACCCGCCCCTGTGACGGGATCTACGATCACAACGAGGTCGTGGTGGCCCAGGCACGCCGGCACCGGTTGCCGATGCAACTCTCGCGGATCAAGGCGTCCGACATGGAGGCCCTGGCCCAGTCGCACGGCCGCGACTGGGCCCTGGTGGTGGCGGGCTATCCCTGGCTGATCCGGGACTGGCGCGGATCGGCGGCCTACGGTGTCAATTTTCATCCCTCGCCCCTGCCCATGGGGCGCGGCCCCTACCCGCTGTTCAAGGCGGTGGCCGATGCCCACACGGAATGGGGCGTCACCGCCCACGTGCTCGGCGAGGAGGGGTTCGATACGGGCGACATCCTCGCGCAGGAGCGCTTCGTCCTGTCGGGGGACGAGACCCACGAGAGCCTGCTCTCCAAGTGCCAGATCGCGGCACGTCGCCTTGCCGCCGGCCCCATCGCCCGCGACCTGCCGGCCCGCTGGCGCGGGGCCGAACCCCAGGGCGAGGGCTCGTACTGGCCCCGCGTCACCGACGCCGACCGCACCCTCGACTTCCGAAGCGACGTGGCGGCGATCCTGCGGCGGGTGCGCGCCTTCGGGACCATCGAGACCATCGCGCGGCTCGGCGACAACCGCGTCTACGTGGCGGCGGCGGAGGGCTGGTCCGAACCCCACCGCCACACGCCCGGCACGGTGGTCCACCGCTACCGCCGGCACATCGTCATCGCGGCCCGCGACGGCTACATCCAGCTCAACCGGTGGAGCCCGGTGGCGATGACGGAAGCCGGCCATCTCGGGCGGTAGACGGAGCGATCAGAGCTTGAGGCGGCGTACGCTGCGAGCGTGAACCAGGGCCAGAACGAGAATGCCATCGGCATCCTCTTCGCAGAGGATGATATGTCTCTCGTGCTCATGGCGCCGGACGTCCGGCGCGATGATTCGGGCCGACCGGCCAAGACCGAGGGTCTCGGCGAGCAGCCGGAAACAACGTTCGAGTTCAACGCGATAGCGTTCGGACTGCGTTTCGCCGAACCGTTCAAGCCCGAACAGAAAGACATCGAGCAAATCGCTCTCTGCCCGGCGCGTCAGCCTATACCTAGCCACGCAACGTCCCGCGGCTGCGGGCAATCTCGCGGGCCTGCTCGAAGATTTCTTCCACGTTGAGCGGACTTATCCCGCTCGCCCTGGCGTCCAGCACGACCTGACGCACCTCTTCCAGGGCCATGTCCTGGCTCCGTCGCTCACGGTCACGGCGGATCAAATCCCGGACGTAATCGCTTGAGCTGGCATAGGCGCCGGTCTCGATCTGAGCCTCGACCCAGTCCTTCATCGGCCCCGGCAGGGAAACCGTCATCGTCGCCATGCATCCCCCGATCTCGTCGCACATCCGAATAAGCATATATCACAAAGACGCTTAAACCGCCATTTTTCGAACGCAGGCTCTCCCCATGGCGCGGATGCGCAAGAAGGCCGATTTGCCCACCAAGATCTGCGCGACCTGCGGCAAGCCGTTCGCGTGGCGCAAGAAGTGGGAGCGGGTGTGGGACGAGGTGCGCTACTGCTCCGACCGTTGCCGGACCGAGGCCAAGCGCACCCGGCCGCAAGCGGAATCCTGACGGGTCAGACGAGACCCGCGAGGGCTTCGGGGGTGTCGACATCCTGGAGTACGGCGGCATCCATGGCGACTTCGCGGATGTCGGTGCGCCGTGCGAGCAGCCGACCCGCCCCCTGATCGCCGGTCAGGGTCGCGAGATCGGCCGCGAGGCGTCGCCGGTTGAGCAGCACCGGATTGCCGCGCTGGCCGGCATGGACGGGCACCACGGCGGCCGGATCGCCCCCGCGAAAAGCTTCCGTCAGGGCGGTGAGGTGGTGGGCCGTGATGCGTGGCATGTCGGCGAGCAGAACGAGGATCGCGTCCGCCTGCGGCAGGGCGGCAAGGCCCGCCTGGAGGGACGTGGACAGGCCCTCTTCATAGGCCGAGTTGTCGATGCAGGTGAGGTCGAGCCCATCGAGGGCCGCGCGGATGGCTGGCCCATGGGCACCGATCACCGCCACCACCGGGCCGAGTCCGGAGGCGAGTGCGGCCCGAGCGGCGTGGCGCACCAGGGGTTCGCCGTCGAGGACACTCAGGAGCTTCGGGGTCGCTCCGAAGCGGGTGCCGCGTCCGGCGGCCAGCAGCACGAGGCCGTAATCAACCGTCATCGTCATCCGCCGGGGTACCGCCGGAGCGGGGCTGGGGCCGCGAGACGATCTCCATGAGGAGACCGCCGACGCCGAGGCCGACGATGTCGGCGCGGGTGACGGCGAGACCCGCGAGCAGCCGGTGCAGCACCCAGTCGAACCCGTTTTCCTTCGGGGAGCGGGCGCAGCCGGGGGCACCGATCACCGGCACGTCGCCGAACGACCCGACGAGGAGGAGGTTGCCGGGATCGACGGGCATGCCGAGGTGATCGACCCGGCCGCCGGCGGCCTCGATGCCGGCCGGGATCACGTCGCGCCGGTCGGTGATGGCGGAGGCGCCGAACACCACGACGAGGTCGGCGCCCTCCGCCGCGAGCGCTCGGATCGCCCCACCGACGGCCCCGGCCCCGTGCGGCACCCGTGTGTCGGCGACGATCGCCGCCCCCGTGGGCGCGAGGCGCCGGGCGAGCGTCGCCAGGGTCTTGTCGATGGTCGCTTCCTTGAGGCCGGGCAGCCGGGTCGAGACCACGCCGACGCGGGCCCGGACATAGGGCGCGACCCGCAGGGCGGCGTCCGGCGCGGCGCGGCAGGCACGCTCCAGGGCGGCGCCGGCGACGGCGTAGGGAATGATCTTGACGGTGGCGACCATCTCACCGGCCACCACCGGGCGATAGGCCGGCAGGGTCGCCACGGTGATGGCCTCGTCGACGGCGTTCACGGCGTCGATGCCGGCCCGGTCGATGAGCAGGAGCCCGGCCTCCCGGGCGAACAGGTTGCAGCGGCCCGTGAAGGGCGGCTCGCGGCGCAGGCCCGACCCGGCGAGGCGGATGGCGAGGCGCTCCGCCGCCGCGTCTTCGCCGACGTCGCCCGGTTCGAAGCTCACCGCCACGAGTTCGGCGAGACCCGCCGCGTCGAGGCGGGCCGCGTCCTCGGCCGGGATCGGCCGGCCCTTGCGCAGGGTCACGTCGTGGGCACGGACCGTATGGGCGGCGATGAGCCCCCCGGCCTCCCGGGTCGGGACGGAGCCGAATCTCATCGCGCCGCCGCGGAACGGGGCGCGCGCTGGGCCTCGACGATCTGGCCGAGGATCGACACGGCGATCTCGGCCGGACTCACGGCGCCGATATCCAGGCCGATGGGCGCGGCGATCCGGCCGATGGCGTCCTCAGTAAATCCGACCGCTCCGAGCCGGGCGACGCGGGCGGCGTGGGTCTTCCTCGAGCCGAGGGCCCCGACATAGAAGCAGTCCGCCCGCAGGGCCGCCATCAGGGCCGGGTCGTCGATCTTCGGATCGTGGGTCAAGGCGGCCACGGCGCAGTAGCGGTCCAGGGCCGGCACCGCGCCTCCGAAGGCCTCGTCGGGCCACAGGGTAACGAGGTCGATGCCGGGAAAGCGCTCCGGCGTGGCGAAGGCCGTGCGCGGGTCGATGACCGCGACGTCGAGGTCCAGGGCCGTCGCCATGGGGCAGAGGGCCTGGCTGATATGCACGGCCCCGACGATCACGAGGCGCACGGGCGGCGCCTGCACCGTGAGGAAGAGCGGGCGGCCCTCGACCTCGGCGAGACTGCTCTTGCCTGAGGCGAGGCGCTGACCGAGGAGATCCGCGAGGGGGTCGGCGGCGATCTCGGCCTCGCGCACCACGCGCTGGGTGCCGCCATCGAGGTCCGTCACCAGGATGGCGGCGCGCCGGGCGGCGCGCTCGGCATTGAGGGCGGTCAGGGCATCGAGTTGCATGGCGGCGGCCTCAGGTCACGGGCTCGACATAGACGCGGATGCGCCCGCCGCAGGAGAGGCCGACCCGCCAGGCGGTCTCGTCGGCGACGCCGAACGCGACGACGCGGGCCCGTCCGTCGGCGATGGCCTCCATCCCCTCCGTGATCACCGCGCCCTCGACGCAGCCGCCCGAGACCGAACCGAGGAAATTGCCGTCGGCATCGACCACGAGGTGGCTGCCGACGGGCCGGGGGGCCGAGCCCCAGGTCTCGATCACCGTGGCCAGCGCCACGCCGCGCCCGGCGCGGCGCCACGCCTCGGCCGTGCTGAGGATGTCGGTCTCGGTGGAGAGCATGGGGTGACTCCGGAACGGGAACGAGCGCCCCGTCTCCTCGCAACACGAAGAACGGCAGGTAGGCTCCCCCGGACAGGCAACAATGCGACCGGCGCGCCCCTTATGCCAGGACGTGACTTTCCGCACGGAGAGCGCCAGCCTATCCTGACGTTGGTTTCCGAAGTTCAGTGCGAGGGTAGGCCCGATGAGACGATTCGCGGCGATCCTCGCCCTCATGCCCGCCGCCGCCCAGGCTCAACCGGTGCCTTCCCCCATCAGGATCGGCCTGTCGGCGCCCCTGACCGGGCCGGACGCCGCCTTCGGCCTCGGCATGCGCGGGGCGGCCGAGCAGGCCGTAGCCGACATCAACCGGGCGGGCGGCGTCAACGGACAGCGCCTCGCCCTGGTGGTGGCCGACGATGCCGGCGATCCGAAGCAGGGGCTGGCGGTGGCGCGCCGCTTCGCCGCCGAGCGGGTCGGCCTCGTGGTCGGCCCCCTCAACGCGGCCGTGGCCGGGGCGGCGATGCCGGCCTATGCGGAGGCCGGCATCGTCGCGGTGACGCCGGGGGTGACCTGGGCACCCCTGACGGCGCGCGGGTTCGGGACCGTGTTTCGCACCTGCGCCAACGAAGCCGGACAGAGCGCCCTGGCCGGCACGTATCTCACCGAGCGTTTCGCCAACCGCCGCATCGGCCTCGTCCACGACAAGACCACCTTCGGCCGCGGCCTCGTCGATGGCGTCGCCCGCGTCCTCAAGGCTGCGGGCCAGACGGAGGCCGCCTTCGAGGCCCTGGCTCGGGGCGACAGGGACTTGTCCGGCCTCGCCGCCCGCCTGAAGCGCGCGCGGGTGGAGGTGGTGTATTTCGGTGGCCTCGCGGCGGAGGCGGGCCTGCTCCTGCGGGCCCTGCGCGAGGCGGGGCTCGACGCCCCCCTCGTCGGCAGCGACGGCCTGCTCGACAAGGAGTTCTCGCAGGTGTCCGCCGCCGACGGCACGGTGATGACCCTGGCCCCCGCCCCCCGCCTGCCCGAGGCGAAGCTGGCGCCGGCCAAGCCGCGCTCCCCGGAAACCGAGGCCTTCGCGGCCCAGAGCTACGCCGCCGTAGAGGTGCTGCGCGCCGGCATCCTGGGCGCGCAATCGAGCGAGGGCCGGGCGGTGGCGGCCTTCCTCCACGGCGGCACGCCGGTGAAGACCGTGCTCGGCGCCCTCGCCTACGATGCGCGCGGCGACCTCACGCCGGACCCACGCCGGCCCGCCTACGCCCTTCAGGTCTGGCGCCGGACCCCGGACGGCCGCATCGATTACGCGGGCAACACCGTCGATCCATGAGATTTGGGGGGCCGCCGAAACGAGCCCCCGAAGTACGCTTCTCCCCGAAGGAAGTGCTCTTTACCCCGAAGCGAGCCCCGACCGGGACCTGGGTTCCGGGGAGGCGGCGGCCGAGAGCCTGTCGATGAAAATCGACGGTGGGCGGGAAAAGCTTGCTTCGCGCCGATCCGAACATTATGTCGGGGCAACGCTCGCCGGTGTTGCGCATCCGATGGGATCGGACCCGCCGCCCGCCGCGTTTTGCCGAACGGCTTCGTTTTATGTTCCGGGTCGCCCCGTTCAGGCTGTCCCGCTTGGAGAGTGTGGATGGCGAAAGAAGAGTTGATGCAGTTCGACGGTCTCGTGATCGAGATCCTGCCGGACGCACGCTACCGCGTGCAGCTCGACCAGGGGCACGAGATCGTGGCCTACACGGCCGGCAAGATGAAGAAGAACCGCATCAAGACTCTGGCCGGCGACCGCGTCACCGTCGAGATGTCGCCCTACGACCTCGAGAAGGGCCGCCTCGTGTTCCGCCACAAGGACGAACGCTCCGCCGGTCCGCGTCCGCCGATCCGTGGTCAGTTCCGCCGCCGCTGAAGGCTTCGGCGCGACGCGCCGTTCAGGTTTGCGACGATCGATACACGGCAATGCCCGCTCACGCGGGCATTGCCGTTTCTATTCGACCTACTTCCCGAACCGTTCGAACTTCGGGAAACTCCGGGTCATCAGGGCGCCGGCATCGGAGCGGTGGCCCAGCCATTTCTCCAGAATGCCGGCATTGGCCAGCCGCACCTCGCCACCGGTCTCGCGCCAGGGCAGGCCCTCGGCGAGGGTGAAGACGCAGGCATCCGTCAGGGTGGTCTGACGGCAGCGCTGCAGGCGCACGCCCTTGCCGCGCACGAGTTCGGGCATCTCCGCGATGGGGAAGACGAGGAGCAGGCGGTCGGCGCTGCAGACGGCGACGTGATCGCCGACCGCCGGCACCAGCAGGGTCGCGGTGGCCGGGTCGTCGAGGCCCATGATGCCCTTGCCCTTGCGGGTGTTGGCCACCAGGGCATCGGCCGGCGCCAGGAAGCCGCGCCCGTCGGAGGCCGCGACCAGGAGCTTGGTGCCGGGCTGATACGGCAGGGCCGCGACGATCTCGGTGCCGTCGTCGAAATCCACCATGAGGCGGATCGGATCACCGAAGCCGCGCCCGCCGGGGAGCTTGGCCGCCTCCAGGGTGAACACCTTGCCGTTGGACGCGAGCACGAGGATCTTGGCCGTCGTCTCGCTCGGGAAGGCGATCTTGAGGTTGTCGTCGCCCTTGAAGGCGACGCCCGAGAGGTCCGCGACATGCCCCTTGAGGGCCCGGATCCAGCCCTTGGCCGAGACGATGACGGTGATCGGCTCACGCTCGACCATGGCCGAGGTGAAGTCGATACCGGCCGTGTCGGGCGGGTTCTCGAGGGTGGTGCGCCGGGCGCCGATCTTGGTCTCGGGTCCGAAGGTCTTCTTCACCGCGCGGATCTGCTTGGTGATGTCGGCCCATTGCAGCTTGTCGGAGCCGAGCAGTTCCTCGATTCCGAGCTTCTCCTTGGTAAGGGTATCGAGCTCGCGCTTGAGCTCCATCTCCTCGAGCTTGCGCAGGGAGCGCAGGCGGGTGTCCAGGATGGCGTTGGCCTGGACTTCAGTCAGTTCGAACCGCTTCATCAGGGCGGGCTTCGGCTCGTCCTCCTCGCGGATGATGCGGATGACCTCGTCGAGGTCGAGGTAGACGATGAGCAGGCCGCCGAGGATTTCGAGGCGCCGGTCGATCTGGCCCAGGCGGTGGCGGGCGCGGCGCTGGAGCACGACCCGGCGGTGGTCGAGCCACTCGCGCAGGGCTTCGGCGAGGCCGATGACCCGGGGGACGAGGCCGCCGACCAGGACGTTCATGTTCAGCGAGATACGGGCTTCGAGCTCGGTGAGCCGGAACAGCGATTCCATCAGGATGACGGGATCGACGTTGCGGGCGCGCGGCTCCAGGACGATGCGCACGTCCTCGGCGGACTCGTCACGCACGTCGGCGAGCAGGGGGAGCTTGCGCTCCTGCAGCAACTCGGCGAGTTTTTCGATGAGGCGCGCCTTCTGCACGCCGTAGGGAATCTCCGTGACGACGATGGTCCAGGTGCCGCGGCCGAGATCCTCCTTGGCCCAGCGGGCGCGCACCCGGAAGCCGCCGCGCCCGGTGCGGTAGGCCTCGGTGATGGAGTCGGCGCTGTCGATGAGGATGCCGCCGGTGGGAAAATCCGGCCCCTTCACGAAGGTGAGGAGCTGGGCCGAGGTCGCGTCGGGATGGCCGATGAGGTAGAGCGCCGCGTCGCAGAGTTCGGCGGCGTTGTGCGGCGGGATCGAAGTCGCCATGCCCACCGCGATGCCCTGCGAGCCGTTGGCGAGCAGGTTCGGGAAAGCGGCCGGGAGCACCACCGGCTCCTCTTCCTGCCCGTCGTAGTTCGGGCGGAAATCGACGGAATCGTCGTCGAGGCCTTCCATCAGGAGGCGCGCGACCTCCGTCATCCGGGCCTCGGTGTAGCGCTGGGCGGCGGCGTTATCGCCGTCGATGTTTCCGAAATTGCCCTGGCCGTCGACGAGCGGATAGCGCTGGGCGAAGTCCTGGGCCATGCGCACGAGGGCGTCGTAGGCCGCCGTGTCGCCGTGCGGATGATACTTGCCGATGACGTCGCCGACGATGCGGGCGCATTTCTTGAATGCCGAGGTCGGATCGAGCTTCAGCAGCCGCATGGCGAACAGGATGCGCCGGTGGACGGGCTTCAGGCCGTCGCGGGCATCGGGCAGGGCCCGGTGCATGATCGTCGAGAGGGCATAGGCGAGGTAGCGGTCCTCCAACGCGGATTTCAGCTCGACGCTCTCGATGCCGTCGGAGCCCGACGGCGGCTCGAAGGGCTGGCCCATCACGATCTCCGGGGGCGCCGACGCCCCAAATCAGAACGAATCAAGAACATGGTCTAGGCGCTTCCCGTGCCCAAGGCAACGAAGCGCGCCCGCGCGTCCGGGGGCGGCAACGCGCGCGGTCCCCAGATGTGCAGATCGAGGAAGTAACCCGTCAAGGTAAACCCCGCGGTAACGTCGCGGCCCGCGGGGGTCATCGGCAGCGACCCCGCGTCTCGCTCGCGCAGAAAATCGGGCAGCGCCAGGAGCCTGTCCCGATACGGCTCGCCGGCGGAGGCGCTCACCGCCCGGCCGGAACGGGGCGAGACGTAGATCAGGGCGTCGTTGCCGCCCGTCGCCGCGCAGGCCGACAGGTCGAGGCCGAATCCGAGTTCGGCGAGGATCGCGAGTTCGAACCGCACCATGAGGGGCGGGGCGATGTCGGGATCGTGCAGGTGGTCGATGAGGATGCGGGCGGCTTCGTAGAGTTCGGGATGGGGATCGCGCTCAGGCAGCAATCGGAGGAGGCCGGCGAGGTGGGCGATGCCGTGAAGCGCGAGCCCCGAGCCCATGAGACGCGCGGCCACCGATTCGATGGGCTCGACGGCGTAGGCGCCGAGGCTGTCGTCGAGGCGCGCGCGCCACGTGGCTTGGACCCGGTTGCCGGGCTGGAGCACGGGCTGCATCCGGCGCGAGCGCCCGCCATGGACGAGGCCGAGATGGCGTCCATGGGCGGCGGTCATCAGTTCGAGCACCACGCTCGTCTCGCCCTGTCGACGCAGGCCGAGCACGAGGCCGTCGTCGGTCCATTGCATGCCTTTCCATAGGCCGATGCCGGCGGGAAGGAAAAGCGCGACGGCAGCAAAGATTGCACCAATGATCCATTTCCCGCAGGGCGGGAATACGCTTAAGCTTGTGGGTGAAGCGGAGGGGCACGGAGATGGCGATGGGTGGTCCGGCTCGGCTCCTGCTCCTGGGTCTGGCATGCGCGCTCTCGGCGTGCACGCCCCGCGCGCCGGCCCCCTCCCCCGGCGCGACGCTCCGCACCCGCGTCGCCGCCCTCGCCCTGGCCCAGGTGGATTTCGGTTCGGTGTCGGTGATCCCCGTGCGGTTCGAGCACAGCCGCATCGCCGGGCCGTTCGAGGATGGCGGGCGCACCCTCTACTGCGTCTCGACCCGGATGAAGGGCCGGACCTTCGGCAAGGGCGAGCGGGCGAAGGCGGTGATCCGCGATACGGGCGGCGTGCTCAGCGTGCTCCCGGACGACGAAGAACTCTGCAGCGGCCACCGCACGGAACCATTCCCGGAGTTGGAGACCCTCGGCAACCCGGCCTGACGCCCCCTTGCCCGGGCCGCGCGGCGATGAAACCATGCCCGCATGCCCAGACACCCTTCAACCGAACGTCCCCTGAGCCTGAGCCTCGACCTCATCGCCCGCGCCCATCCCGACCCCGTCCGCGACGACCCGACGGCGCTGGCCCTCCTCACCGACGACGAACTCGGCCCCGGCCTCGCCCGGGCGCTCACCCGGCGTCCGCGTACCGAGAACGGCCTGTGGGTGTTCGGCTACGGCTCCCTGATCTGGCAGCCGGAATTCGCCTTCAGCGAGCGGCGCACGGGGACGGTGCGGGGCTACCATCGCCGGTTCTGCCTGTTGCAGCGGCGGTTTCGCGGCAGCACGGACCGGCCCGGCCTCGTCCTCGCGCTCGATCGCGGCGGCCTGTGCCGGGGCGTTGCGTTCCGGCTGCCGGGCGACGATCCGCACGTGACCCTGCTGCCGGTCTGGCGCCGGGAGATGCGCGGCAACGGCTACGAATCCCGCTGGGTGGTGGTCGAGACCGCCGACGGCCCGGTGACGGCCCTCACCTTCGTCGTCAACCGCGCCAGCGACCGCTACACCGGCCGCCTCACGGAACCCGAGATCGCCGACCGCATCGCCACGGGCGCCGGGCATCTGGGGCCCAGCGCCGAATACCTGTTCCGGACCGCCGAGGCCTGCGCGCGCGAGGGGATTTTGGACCTCCACCTGTGGAACCTGCAGGCGCTGGTGGCCGAGCGGCTGGAGGCGCGGGCCGCCTCCTGATTCTCGGAGAAAGCATCCGGGTTCGAAGGGCTCGCCCTTCGTGGGTCCAGGGCAAAGCCCTGGAAGAAACGTCGGGCTCTGCCCGACACCCGCCGAGGGGATGATCCCCTCGGAACCCCGGATCAGTTCACCTCCACCTGCACCACCCCCGGCACGGCCCGCAGGGCCCCGGCGATCTGCGGCGTCGCCTGGTACTTGCCCGGCAGCTTGACCTCGACCTCGCGGTCGCCGTTGTCGAGGAGGAGGATGAGGGAGACCTCGCCCTCGCCGCGCACCTGCAGGCGCTGCTGCACGGAGGCGATGGGGCGCTCGTCGCGGAGGTAGACGCGCATGCCCTTCTGGTGGCGGGCCACCGCCGCGTCGAGGGGTTCGGCGGTCATGATGCGGGCGCGGACATCCTCGCCTTCGAGGTTGGCCTGGAGTTGGAGGACGAGGGGCCGGCCGGGCTCCAGGATCTCGCGGTAATGACCGAGGCCTTCCGAGAAGATGATCGCCTCGAAGTGACCGGTCTGGTCCGACAGGATGACGATGCCGAGCTTGTTGCCGGTCTTGGTGCGCCGCTCCGAACGGTCGAGGACGGAGGCGGCCACGCGCCCGACGCTGGTGGTGCCGGCCCGCACGGCCCGGCAGAACTCGGCCCAGGTCTGGACCCGGAGTTTTTCCAGAAGGCCCGAATACTCGTCCAGCGGATGGCCCGAGAGGAAGAAGCCGATGGCGTCGTATTCGCGCTTGAGTTTTTCCGCCATGGGCCAGCCCTCGTAAGGGGGCACCCGCAGGGTGACATCGGTCGAGGTGACGCCGCCGAACATGTCGGCGATGCCGGTGCTCTCGGCCTCGGCCGCCCCTTGCGCGAGCTTCATCATCGGCTCGATGGCCGCGCATGCCCGCGCCCGGTCGGGCTCGAGCCCGTCCATGGCGCCGGCGGCGACGAGGTTCTCCAGGGTCCGCTTGTTGATGAGGCGGGGGTTGATGCGCCGGGCCAGGCACGCGAGTTCCTGGAACGGCGTGTCGCCCCGCGCCTGGACGATCGCCTCCACGGCGCCGCGCCCGACGCCCTTGATGGCCGACAGGGCGTAGATGATCCGCCCGTCCGTCACCTCGAAGTTGACGCCCGAGGTGTTGATGGACGGCGGCTCGACGACGATCTTGAGGCGCTGGGCGTCCTGGCGGAACTCGGCGAGCTTGTCGGTGACGTCGATGTCGAGCTGCATGGCGGCGGCCAGGAACTCGACGGGGTGGTTCGCCTTCAGGTAGGCGGTCTGGTAGGTCAGCAGGGCGTAGGCGGCGGCGTGTGACTTGTTGAAGCCGTAATCGGCGAACTTGGCGAGCAGATCGAAGATCTCGTCGGCCTTGGCCTTGGTGAGCTCGCGCTCCATGCAGCCCTTCACGAAGCGGTCGCGCTGGGCGTCCATCTCGGCCTTAATCTTCTTGCCCATGGCGCGGCGGAGCATGTCGGCCTCGCCGAGCGAGTAGCCGGCGAGGACTTTCGCCACCTCCATCACCTGTTCCTGGTAGACGATGATGCCGAAGGTCTCGCGCAGGATCGGCTCCAGCTTGGCGTGCGGATACCAGCTCGCCTCGTTGCCGGCATCGCGCCCGAGCTTGCGCTCGCAATAGACCGGAATGTTGGCCATGGGGCCGGGGCGGTAGAGCGCCACGAGGGCGATGATGTCCTCGAACCGGTCGGCCTGCATCTCGACGAGCGCCTTGCGCATGCCGGCGGATTCCACCTGGAACACGCCGACCGTCTCGCCGCGCTTCATCGGCAGGTAGGTCGCCTCGTTGTCCAAGGGCAGCGAGGCGAGATCGACGATGATCCCGCGCTTCTTCAGCAGATCGGTGCAGTACCGCAGCAGCGTGAGCGTCTTTAAACCCAAAAAATCGAACTTCACGAGGCCGGCGGCCTCGACCCACTTCATGTTGAACTGGGTCACCCGCATGCCGGTCTTCGGGTCGCGGTAGAGGGGGACCAGCTGTTCGAGGGGCCGGTCGCCGATGACCACGCCGGCGGCGTGGGTCGAGGCGTGGCGGTGCAGGCCCTCGAGCTTCTTGGCGATCTCCATGAGGCGGGCGACGATGGGCTCCTCCTCCATGGCCGCCTGAAGCTTCGGCTCGCCCTCGATGGCCTGGGTCAGGGTCACGGGGTTGGCCGGATTCTGCGGCACCAGCTTCGTCAGCTTGTCCACCTGTCCGTAGGGCATCTCCAGGACGCGGCCGACGTCGCGCAGGACGCCGCGCGCCTGCAGGGTGCCGAAGGTGATGATCTGCGCGACCTGCTCGTGGCCGTAGCGCTCCTGCACGTACTGGATCACCCGCTCGCGGCCATCGACGCAGAAGTCGATGTCGAAATCCGGCATCGAGACGCGCTCGGGATTGAGGAAGCGCTCGAACAGCAGGCCGAACCGCAGGGGGTCGAGGTCGGTGATGAGAAGCGACCACGCCACCAGGGAGCCGGCACCCGAGCCGCGGCCCGGGCCCACGGGGATGTCGTGGTCCTTGGCCCACTTGATGAAGTCCGACACGATGAGGAAGTAGCCGGGAAACTTCATGCCGACGATGACGTCGAGCTCGAAGGCGAGGCGGTCGCGGTAGACCTGTTCGGTCATGCCGGGCGCCGTGCCGTGCTGGGCGAGACGCAGGTCGAGGCCGGCGATGGCCTGGGCCCGCAGTTCCTCCGGCTCGGACCGGACCACCTCGACGGCGGACTCGTTGGCGACGGCCTCCGCGGCCACCCGTGCGAAATTGGGCAGGATGGGTTTGCGCGTGCGCACGCGGTAGGCGCAGCGCATGGCGATCTCGACGGTGGCGTTGAGCGCGTCCGGCAAGTCCGAAAACAGTTCGGCCATCTGCGCGCGGGTGGTGAAGCCGTGGCGCGGGGTGAGCTTGCGGCGGCGCTCATCGGAGACGAGGCGCCCGTCGGCGATGGCGAGCAAGGCGTCGTGGGCGTCGTAGTCGCCGGTCTTGGCAAAGAACGGCTCGTTGGTGGCGACGATGGACAGGCCGTTGGCATCGGCGAGCCGGAGCAGCTCGCGCTCGATCATGCGCTCGTCGGACAGGCCGTGGCGGAGAATCTCGACGTAGAGATTGTCCTCGCCGAAGGCCGCCTTGAGCTGGGCGAGGCGCGCGGCGGCGAGTTCGGCCCGGCCCTGGCGCAGGACGGAATCGAGGGGTCCGGTGGTGCCGCCCGTCAGGGCGATGAGGCCGCCGGCGCATTCCGCCAATCCCGCCGCGCTCACCCGGGGAGCATCGCCCAGGGCACCGTCGAAATAGGCACGGCTCGCGAGGCGCAGGAGGTTGGCGTAGCCGGCCTCGTCCTGGGCCAGGACCACGACGTTGGCGCATCCCCCCTGCGCCTGGGGGTTGCGCGCCATGGGGTCGGGCGCCTCGAAGGCGACGGTCACCTGAAGGCCGGCGATGGGCTGGAGGCCCGCGCCCGAGGCCTTCTCGGAGAATTCCAGCGCCCCGAACAGGTTGTTGGTGTCGGTGAGCGCCAGGGCCGGCTGCCGGTCGGCGGCGGCCGCCTTGACGATGTCCCCGACCTTCAGCGCGCCTTCGAGGAGCGAGAACGACGAGTGAACATGGAGGTGGACGAAGCCGGGATCTTTGAGGATGCGCGCCATGCTTCCATCAGCCCGAGTCGCGGTGAACGATCCATCAAGAACGATCGGGGCGCATGGTTTGGCTGTGGAAGGCTGCCCTCCGTGATGCGTCGGCAACGCTATCGCAACGGCGCCAAGGCTACGGCCCAGGCGGCGACCGAAACCGCCAGGAGCCCGAAGGCCATGAACTCGACCGCGCTGGTGAGGATCATCCGCTTGAACATGGGAAGCGCCTTTCGTTGAGGCCCTCAGTTTTGTTCTTGTTTTGTTCCTTGTAAAGCGAAAAATCGATCGGGTGCGCCGCAGAGTCAACGAAACGTGAAGCGATCGCGAGCGGCATGAATTCGCGCGTGATGTGAGCGACACCTCCATCGGCACGGCAAGGATTCCCTTCGAAGCTGCCGGTCGCAACGGAGAGAATCCGCGTTTTCCCCGGCCCGTAGAACGGTCGAGCTCCATGAGCTCCCGCCCATTGTTGCCTGCGAGAACGCTGCGTCGATGCCGATCGCGTCACCACGGGATGACGGAGACGATCGCTCTACCTATTTCAGCGGCACCTTTCGGGTCCCGCATCACAGACCGATCATGCAAATCAAGCTGGTGGCCGTCGGCTCCCACGGCGACATCCTACCCTTCATCGGCCTCGGCGCCGAACTCGTTCGGCGCGGGCATGCCGCAATTCTGGCAGCGCCCGCTCCCTTCGCGGAGCTGGCGGCCCGCGTGAACCTGCCGTTCCATGCCCTGGGGACGCGGGCCGATTACGATCGGACCGTCAGTGTGCCCGACCTGTGGCACCCGCGGCGGGGGGCCTTCGTCCTGTTCGACCAGCTCGGCCCGACGACGGAACAGACCTACGACTGGCTGGCGCGCACGAACCGCCCGGGCGAGACCCTCGTGGTCGCCTCAACCCTCGGCCTCGGCGCGCGGGTGGCGCAGGACAAGCTCGGACTGCCCGTCGTCACCGTCCACGTCATGCCCCTGCTGGTGGAGAGCCGGCACGCCGCACCGGTTCTGCCGGGCATCCCCCTCGCCCATCTCCTGCCGTCACGCCTTCGGCACTGGCTCGGCCGGGGTGCCGACCGCTACGTGATCGGCCCGGCCGCCCTGCCACAACTCAATGCCCTGCGCCGGCGCCTCGATCTCGCACCCGTGCGCCGCCTGCGGCACTGGTGGAACAGCCCGACGCGGATTCTGCTGATGTTTCCCGACTGGTTCACCGCTCCGCAGGCGGATTGGCCGGCGCAGGCCGCGCAGGTCGGCTTTCCCCTCGTCGATCGCCTCGGCGACACGGAAAGCCTCAGCGGTGAGCTGATGGCCTTCCTCGAATCCGGTCCGGCGCCCCTGGTGTTCACCTACGGCTCGGCGATGCGCCAGGGACAACCCTTCTTCCGGACGGCCTGCGCCCTGTGCCGGTCCACGGGCCGGCGTGGGGTGCTGCTGGCCCCCGAGGCGGGTCAGGTGCCTGCGGATCTGCCCGAGGGCGTGATCCATGTCCCCTACGCGCCCTTGAGCGCGCTGCTGCCGCGCGCCGCCGCCCTGATCCACCACGGCGGCATCGGCACCGTGGCCCAGGCCCTGGCCGCGGGCGTGCCGCAGCTCGTGGTCCCGGTGGCGTTCGACCATTTCGACGAGGGCCTGCGCCTCCAGCGCCTCGGCGTCGGCGCCGTGCTCGGCCGGCGCCGGTTCACCGCCGCGCGGGCCGCCCAGATCCTGACCCGTCTCCTGGCCTCGGACACCGTGGCGCGGGCCTGCGCGGAAGCGCGGGTCAGGATGACGCGGGAAAACGGGGTGGCGGCCGCCTGCGACGAGATCGAGCGCCTGATGGGGGTTTGAGGCGGTCGGATCAGTCGAGCTGCTCGATCAACCCGTCCCGGATGGTCACCCGCCGGTCCATGCGGGCGGCGAGCTCCATGTTGTGCGTCGCCACCAGGGCCGCGAGCCCGGAGGCGCGCACGAGCGAGACCAGGATGCCGAAGACGTGGGCGGCCGTGTGCGGGTCGAGGTTGCCCGTGGGCTCGTCGGCCAGGAGCAGGCGCGGGCCGTTGGCGACGGCGCGGGCGATGGCGACGCGCTGCTGCTCGCCGCCCGACAGCTCGGCCGGGCGGTGGACGAGGCGCTCCTTGAGGCCGAGGAAGCTCAGGAGCTCGGTGGCGCGGGCCTTGGCCTCCCTGTTGGACAGGCCACGGATGAGCTGGGGCATCACCACGTTCTCCAGGGCCGAGAACTCGGGCAGGAGATGGTGGAACTGGTAGACGAAGCCCATCTCCTCGCGGCGGATGCGGGTGCGCTCGGAATCCGCCATGGCGGCGGTGGGCCGCCCGCCGATGAAGACTTCGCCGGCATCGGGCCGTTCCAGCAGGCCGGCGATGTGCAGCAGGGTCGATTTGCCGGCGCCCGAGGGGGCGACCAGGGCGACGAGCTCGCCGGGCCAGATGGCGAAATCGGCGCCGCGCAGGATGTCGAGCGCCCCGGCCCCCTGGGTGTAGCGCCGCTCCACCTTGGCGAAGAACAGGGCCGGGACCGGCTGCGCGCCGGGCGCCTCGGCTGTCGTGGTCATGGGACTCCTAGGGCTTTCGCTCAGCCGTAGCGCAGCGCTTGCACCGGATCGAGCCGGGCGGCGCGCCACGAGGGATACAGGGTCGCGATGAGCGACAGGGCGATGGAGGTGACGACCACCACGGTGATCTCGCTCGAATTCATCTCGGCCGGAATCTCGGCCAGGAACCGCACGGTGGGGTCCCAGGCCGAGGGAAACAGCACGCGCTGGATCGGCTTGATGTTGAGGGTGATGAGGATGCCGAGGCCGAGGCCGCTGAGGGTCCCGACGATGCCGATCAGCGCCCCGTTGATGAGGAACACCCGCATCACCGTGCCGGGCGTGGCACCCATGGTGCGCAGGATGGCGATGTCACTCGACTTGTCGCGCACGAGCAGGATCAGCCCCGAGACGATGTTGAGGGTCGCCACCACCACGATGAGGCTGAGGATGAGGAACATCACGTTCCGCTCCACCTCCAGGGCGCCGAAGAAGGTGCGGTTGCGCTGGCGCCAGTCGGTGAGCAGCACCGGGCGCTCGGCCGCCATCTCGAGGTCGGGCCGCATGGCCGCCACGCCGTCGGCATTGTCGAGGTAGACCTCGATGAGGCTGACGTCGGCGTCGCGGTTGAAGAAGGCCTGGGATTCGGCCAGGGGCATGAACACGAAGGTGGCGTCGAACTCGGTCATGCCGATCTCGAACACCGCCTTGACCGTGTAGGACTTCGTGCGCGGTGCCGTACCGAACGGCGTGGTGGCGCCCTTCGGCGTGGAGAGGGTGATGTTGTCGCCGGCCTGGAGGCCCAGCGCTTCCGCCAGGCGCCGGCCGATGGCGACGCCGGTCCCGTCCTCGAAGCCTTCCAGGGTGCCGCCGCGAATGTTCTTGGCAATGCTGCCGATCTTGTCGAGGTCGCCGGCCCGGATGCCGCGCACGAGCACGCCGCTGCCGCCATAGGGCGAGGAGGCGAAGGCCTGGCCCTCGACCAGGGGAATCGCGGCCCGGACCCCGGCGACCTTCGCGAGACGGTCGGACAGGTCCTCGAAATCCGTGAACAGGCGATCGATGGGCGTGACGAAGACGTGGCCGTTGATGCCGACGATCTTCGACAGCAGCTCCGTGCGAAACCCGTTCATCACGGACAGGACGATGATGAGGGTGGCGACGCCGAGCGCGATGCCGAGGACGGAGAAGAACGCCACCACCGAAACGCCGCCGCCGCGCCGTCGGGCGCGCAGGTAGCGCCCGGCCAGAATCCATTCGAAGCCGGCGAAAGGCGGCGTGCCGCCGCCCTTGAACAGGCCCCGCACGCCCTTCAGCCGATCCATCACCGCCGCCGCCATGGCGGGCTCAGGTCCGCTTCAGGCGGGCGAGGAGGTCGATGGGCGCGATGGTCTCGCGCTCGCCACCGGCCCGGCGCTTGATCTCGACCTTGCCCTCGGCCAAGCCGCGCGGGCCGACGATGACCTGCCAGGGCAGGCCGATGAGGTCGGCGGTGGCGAACTTGGCACCCGGGCGCTCGTCGCGGTCGTCGTACAGCACCGTGAGTCCGGCGGCCTCCAGGGTGCCCTGGATCTCGGTGCAGGCGGCGTCGGTCCCCGCATCCCCGGTCTTGAGGTTGATGAGCGCCACGTCGAAGGGCGCGACGGAATCCGGCCAGATGATCCCGGCCTCGTCGTGCGAAGCCTCGATGATCGCCGCCACGAGCCGGCTCGGGCCGATGCCGTAGGAGCCCATATGGACTGGCCGATCGACGCCGTCCGGACCGGTCACCCTGGCACCCATGGGCTCGGAATACTTGGTGCCGAAATAGAAGATGTGCCCGACTTCGATGCCGCGTGCGGCCATCTGGTTGTCCTGCGGCACCTCGGCGAAGGCCGCCGGCTCGTGCATCTCGGAGGTCGCGGCGTAGTGCGAGGTCCAGCGATCGACGGTGCCCTGGAGGCCGGCGACATCCTCGAAATCGGTGGTGACCGGCGGGGTCTCGAAATCGAGATACTGCCGGTCGCAGTACACCTCGCTCTCGCCGGTCTGCGCCAGGATGATGAACTCGTGGCTGAGATCGCCGCCGATGGGGCCGGTATCGGCGCGCATGGGGATGGCCTTCAGGCCGAGGCCCGCGAAGGTGCGCAGATAGGCCACGAACATGCGGTTGTAGGCGTGGCGCGCCGCCGCCTGGTCGATGTCGAACGAGTAAGCGTCCTTCATCAGAAACTCGCGCGAGCGCATGGTGCCGAAGCGCGGCCGCACCTCGTCGCGGAACTTCCACGAGATCTGGTAGAGGTTCTTCGGCAGGTCCTTGTAGGATTTCACGCTACCGCGAAAAATCTCGGTGACGACCTCTTCGGCGGTGGGGCCGAACAGCATCTCGCGGTCGTGCCGGTCCGAGATGCGGAGCATCTCCTTGCCGTAGGCCTCGTAGCGTCCGGATTCCTTCCAGAGTTCGGCCGACTGGATCGACGGCATCAGGATCTCGATGGCCCCGGCGCGGTCCTGCTCCTCGCGGATCACCGCGCAGACGCGGTTCAGCACCCGCAGGCCGAGCGGCAGCCACGCATAGATGCCGGCGGCCTCCTGGCGGACGAGGCCGGCGCGCAGCATCAGGCGGTGGGAGACGATCTCGGCCTCCTTGGGCGTCTCGCGCAAGGTGGGGAGGAAGTAGCGGGAGAGACGCATGGAAGGCCCTGGACCAGCGTGCCGAACCGTCGGGCGCGCCGGGGCACACAACACATTGCACCGGGAAAATACAAGCGCAGCCGGGCGACACCCCGAGCCCGCGTGGCTCACCCGGGCGGGGGTCTGCGTACGGGCGGTAACAGATCCGTGCGTTTCCGGTAGAAAAGCACCGGATTCGATCTCCCACGAGGTGACAATGGGAACTTCCGTTCCTATAAGCGCCCGGTGCTGGTCGCAATGCCCGCCAGAGGCAGCGACAGGCCCGAGTCTTGGGAGGAACAATCAGCCGCCACGCCGTCAAGATGCGTGAGATAACAAGGCTGCGCCATAGACCGTCTTCACAAAAGCAAGGCTCAGGCCTTGCTTTTTTTATGTCGGCAAGCGCCGCGCAGCGCGAGACTCCGGGTTACAGGCCGCTGAGCTCGAAGGCCGGAATCGCGACGAGGAACACCACGCCGGAGAGCAGCGTGGTCCAGAGCGCCTTCTCCCGCAGGCGCGGCGAGGCCGGAGCGCCGGGGTCCTGGCCCGGCACGACACGGGCCGGATCGGTCTCGGCCTGATTGCGGATGGGCAGCATCACGAACAGCAGCGTCCACCACACCACGAAGTAGAGGGCGATGGCCCCGAACACCGTGAGCCGGAACTGGCTCACCGCCACCACGACCACGAAGGCGACGACCATCAGCATGACGGCCAGCGTCCGAAGGGTCGAGGCGGCGACGGCGTTGAAAGCGGCGCCCATGCGGATCAGACCTGCTCCAGCTCGACCAGGGTGCCGAGGAAATCCTTCGGATGAAGGAACAGCACCGGCTTGCCGTGGGCGCCGATCTTCGGCTCGCCGGTGCCCAGCACGCGGGCTCCCTGAGCCTTGAGCTTGTCGCGGGCGGCCAGGATATCGTCGACCTCGTAACAGACGTGGTGCACGCCGCCGTTGGGGTTGCGCTCGACGAAGCTCTCGATGGGCGAGCCCTCGCCGAGCGGCGCCATGAGCTCGACCTTGCTGTTGGGCAGGTTCACGAACACCACCGTGACGCCGTGCTCGGGCTGCGGCAGCGGCTCGGTGACGGTGGCGCCCAGGGTATCGCGATAGATGGCACAGGCGGCGTCGAGATCGCGCACGGCGATGGCGACGTGGTTGAGGCGTCCGATCATGCTGTTTTGCTCCCTCCGTGATGACCCGCTGTGCGAAATATCCCTCTCCCCTCTGCGGGAGAGGGTGGCCCGCGTCAGCGGGTCGGGTGAGGGGAGCGACAGTTCCGGAGAGGTCGCCCCCTCTCCCGCCTGCTCCGCAGGCACCCTCCCCCGCAGAGGGGGGAGGGACGTCGGTTCAGACTTCCACCACCTGCACGTGGCAGGCGGGCTTCTTGCCCCAGGTCTCGTTGACGCCCGAGCGGATCGCCCGATCGACGGCCTTCTCGACGGCCTCCGCATCCCGGCGCTTGACCTTGGACAGGCCGGAGAGGGTCCGGGACACGCACTCGATCACCACGTCCAGCATCGGCTGGCCGTTGCGGCCGCGATTGGGCAGGCCGATGATGTCGATGGCCGGCTCGCCCAGGACCTCGCCCTGCTCGTCGATGGCGATGGCGACGGAGACGAGACCGGCCTGCGCGAGCTTGCGGCGCTCGGGGATCGCCCGGTCCTTGGCGTCGATGAGGATGTTGCCGTCCTTGAACAGGCGGCCGGCCTTGACGGTGTCGACGATCTCCGGCGTGCCGGGGGCGAGGCGCACGACGCTGCCGTTGCGGGCCTTGACGATGTTCGGCACGCCCTGGGCCCGGGCGAAGCGCGCGTGCTCGTCGAGGTGCAGGGCCTCGCCGTGGACGGGGATCGCCGTCTGCGGACGGGTCCAGGCGTACATTTCGGCCATCTCGTCGCGCCGGGGATGGCCCGAGACGTGAACGAGCTTGGTGCGGTCGGTGACCACTTCGATGCCGGCGTTGATGAGGTCGTTGATGATCGCCCCGACAGCCCGCTCGTTGCCCGGAATGGCGCGGGACGAGAAGATCACCCGGTCGCCGGCGGCCAGGGTCACGTCGGGATGATCGTCGCGCGAGACGCGGGCCAGCGCCGCCCGCTCCTCGCCCTGCGAGCCGGTGAGCAGGCATACCACCTTGTCGCGGGGCAGGTAGCCGTAGGCATCGGCGGAACGGAACTCCGGCAGGCCATCGAGGAAGCCGCATTCGCGGGCGACGCCGATGACCCGGTCCATGGCACGACCGACGGCCACGACCTCGCGGCCGCAGGCCTGGGCGGCCTCGGCCACGGCGCGCATGCGCGCCACGTTGGAGGCGAAGGTGGTGACGGCGACGCGGTGCGGCGCCTCCGAGATCAGCTCGCGCAGGGTGGCGGCGACCTCGGCCTCGCTCGGGGAACGTCCCTCGCGAACCACGTTGGTCGAATCGCTGATCATGGCGAGGATACCCTCGTCGCCCAGCGCCCGGAACGTGGCCTCGGAGGTCACGTCGCCGAGGATCGGGGTCGGATCGAGCTTCCAGTCGCCGGTGTGGAGCAGCAGGCCGTGGGGCGTGCGGATCGCCACCGCGTTCGACTCGGGGATCGAGTGCGAGACCGGGATGTACTCGATGTCGAAGGGACCAAGCTGGACCCGGCGCCCGGCCTGGATCTCCTTGAGCACGACCTTCGGGGCACCCGGCTCGCTCAGGCGGCGGGCCTCGAGCAGGTTCTTGGCGAAGCGCGTGGCGTAGACCGGCGCCTTGAGCTTCGGCCAAAGCTCACCGATGGCGCCGATATGATCCTCGTGCGCGTGGGTGATGAAAATCCCCAGCAGATCGTCCTTGCGCTCCTCAATGAAGCTCAGATCCGGAAACATCAGGTCGATGCCGGGAAAGCCCTCTTCCCCGGCGAAGCCCATGCCACAATCGACCATGATCCACTTGCGGCGCTTGGCCGGCCCGAAGCCGTACAATGCCGCGTTCATGCCGATCTCGCCCACGCCGCCGAGCGGCACGAAGACGAGTTCGTCTTGCCCTGTCGTCATCTTCACCTAAACCTCAAGCCGCCGTCGCGGCCGTACCCAGATGCACCTCGCCCGCCGTCACGGTCCGTCGCGTTCCATCCTCCGATCGGACGACGAGCCGCCCCGCCCCGTCGATCGTCTCGAAAATTCCTTGCACGCGGGTGTCGCCGGTCTGAACGGTCACCGTCGCGCCGAGTCCGGCCGCATCGGCAATCCAGCGTTCGCGGATCCTTACGAATCCCCGGCCACGGTCCCACACTCGCGCGGCGTCGACGATCCCGTCCGTCAGACGGACGAACAGATCCTCGGCGCGCGTGGCGTGCCGCAACTGCCTGAGGCACGTAGCCGGATAAGGCAAGCCCTCCGGTGCCGCAGCGACGTTGACGCCGAAGCCCATGACCACGCAGCGGCGCCCGCCGGCAAGGGTCTCGGCCTCCAGAAGCAGGCCGGCGAGCTTGGCGCCCGAGGCCAGGATGTCGTTGGGCCACTTCAGGGTGACACCGCCGACTCCCGCGCCGTGAAGGGCGGCCATCAGCCCGACACCGGCGACGAAGCCGAGGGTCGGCACCAGGGCCGGGTCGACGTCCTGCACCGGCCAGAGCAGGCTGGCGGTGAGGTTGCCGGGCAGGGAGGCCCAGCCGTTGCCGCGCCGGCCACGCCCGGAGGTCTGGCGATGGGCCACCACCCAGAGGGGTCCGGCCTCGCCATCGCGCGCCCGCTCCAGGGCCTCCGTGTTGGTGGAGCCGAGGCTGTCGTGGACGTGCAGCCGGTGTCCGTCCGCCCGCGCCAGGGCTCCGAGGCGGTAGCCGCTCAAGGCGCGGACCTCAGGACCCGGCGAACAGGGATTTGGCGGCCGCGCCCGCAGCCCCCACCAGGGGCGCCGGCACCAGCACGAACAGGATCACGACGGCGCTGGAGAGGCCGAGAACGATGCGCAGGCCCGGCGCCATGGGGTCGTAGGGAGCGAGCGGCTCGTCGAAGTACATCACCTTGACGAGGCGCAGGTAGTAGAACGCCCCGACCACGCTGGTGACCACGCCGATGATGGCGAGCGCCACGAGGTTGGCCTCGATGGCCGCGGCGAAGACGTAGAACTTGGCGAAGAACCCGGCGAGGGGCGGGATGCCGGCGAGCGAGAACATCATCGCGGCCAGACAAAACGCCAGGACGGGATGGGTGCGCGACAGGCCGGACAGGTCGTCCACGGTCTCGAACATCTGGCCGCCGCGGCGCAGGGACAGGATCACCGCGAAGGCGCCGAGCGTCATGGCGAGGTAGATGATCATGTAGATCACCACGCCGCTGATGCCGGCCTGCGAACTCGCCGCCAGGCCGACGAGGGCGTAGCCGACGTTGCCGATGGAGGAATACGCCATCAGGCGCTTGATGGAGCGCTGGCCGATGGCCGCGAACGAGCCGAGCGCCATGGAGGCGATGGCCACGAACACGATGATCTGCTGCCAGACCGCCGTCACGTCCGGGAAGGCGCCGATGAAGATCCGCACGGTCATGGCCATGGCGGCCATCTTCGGCGCCGAGGCGAAGAACGCGGTCACCGGCGTCGGCGAGCCCTCGTAGACGTCCGGCGTCCACATGTGGAACGGCACCGCCGCGAGCTTGAAGGCGACGCCGGCGGCCACGAACACGATGCCGAGGACGAGGCCGAAGCCGACATTCGCGTCGTTCAGGGCGGCGACGATGCCGGGGAACGAGACCGTGCCGGTAAACCCGTAGACGAGGGACGAGCCGTAGAGCAGCATGCCCGAGGACAGCGCGCCGAGGACGAAATACTTCAGCCCGGCTTCCGTCGATTTCAGGTTGTCGCGGTGGAACGCCGCGATGACGTAGGCGGCGAGCGACTGCAGTTCGAGGCCGAGATAGAGGGAGATCAGGTCATTGGCCGAGGCCATGACCAGCATGCCGAGGGTGCACAGGACGATGAGGATCGGAAACTCGAACCGGTCGATGCGCTCGCGCTGGAAGTAGTCGCGCGAGAGCAGGATCGAGGCGGCGGAGCCCAGCAGGATCAGGGCCTTCATCACCTTCGAGAAGCCATCGACGATGAACGAGCCGTTGAGGGTCGTCACCTTCGTGCCCGGCTGGGACATGACCACGAACAGCGCCAGGATCAGCAGCAGCAGGGCGCCGACATTGACGCCCTCGGCGGAGCGCTCGCCCCGGAACGACCCGTAAAGGATCAGGACGAGGACGCCGACGCCGAGGATCAGCTCCGGCAGAGCGGGCCAGAGCGCGGGAAGGACGGATTGGGCGACGGTCATCGGATCGAAGCTTTCAGCGCGCGACGGGCGGAAGGGCGGCCGCCGTCTGCGTGTTCGAGAGCGCGGTCTTCATGCTTTGCATCAACGCCTCCGTCGAGGGGGCGAAGGTATCGAGGATCGGGGCCGGGTGGACCCCGTAATAGATCGTCAGGGCGACGAGCGGCGCGATGATGATCTTTTCGCGCAGATCGAGGTCGAGGATGCCCTGGAGGTTGGGCTTCTCGAGCTTGCCGTAGATCACCCGGGCATAGAGCCACAGGGCGTAGCCGGCCGACAGGATGATGCCGAACACCGAGAAGAACGCCACCGTGGGGTTGGCCTTGAAGGCGCCCATCATGGCCAAAAACTCGCCGACGAAGCCCGACGTGCCGGGCAGGCCGACATTGGCCATGGTGAACACCATCATGGCCGCCGCGTAGAGGGGCATGCGCTTCACGAGGCCGCCATAGGCTGCGATCTCGCGGGTGTGCATCCGATCGTAGACCACGCCGACGCAGAGGAAGAGCGCACCCGAGACGATACCGTGGGAGATCATCAGGAACAGGGCGCCCTGGATGCCCTGCTCGTTGAGGGTGAACAGGCCGAGGGTCACGAAGCCCATATGCGCTACGGACGAGTAGGCGATGAGCTTCTTGATGTCCGTCTGCATCAACGCGATCAGCGATGTGAAGATGATCGCGATGACCGAGAGGGCGAACACCATCGGGGCAAAAGCCTGGCTCGCATCGGGGAACATCGGCAGGGAGATGCGGATGAAGCCGTAGCCGCCCATCTTGAGGAGGATACCGGCCAGGATCACCGACCCGGCGGTGGGCGCCTCGACGTGGGCGTCGGGCAACCAGGTGTGGACCGGCCACATGGGCATCTTCACCGCGAAGGAGGCGAAGAAGGCGAGCCACAGCCAGGTCTGCATCCCCGTGGGGAAGCGGGTGTGCAGCAGGGTCGGGATGTCGGTGGTGCCGGCATGCCAGTACATCGCCATGATGGCAAGCAGCATCAGCACAGAGCCGAGCAGGGTGTAGAGGAAGAACTTGAAGCTCGCGTAGATACGCCGCTTGCCGCCCCAGATGCCGATGATAAGGAACATCGGGATCAGGCCTGCTTCGAAGAACAGGTAGAACAGCACCAGGTCGAGGGCCTGGAACACGCCGATCATCGTCGTCTCGAGGACGAGGAAGGCGACGTAATATTCCTTCACCCGCTTGTCGATGGAGAGCCACGACGCGCCGATGCAGAACGGCATCAGAAACGTGGTGAGCAGGATCAGCGGCATCGAGAAGCCGTCGACGCCGAGCTTGAACCGGATCGAGTCCGTCAGCCACGCGTGGGACTCGATGAGCTGGAAGCTCGACGTAGTCGCGTCGAACCGGCTCCAGGCCACGAGGGACAGGAGGAAGGTCAGGAGCGTGGTGGCGAGGGCCGCCCAGCGTGCGTTGCGCTTCGAAGCCTCCGTGTCATCCCCGAGGGTGAGGATGAAGGCCGCGCCGCACAGGGGCACGATCAGGAGGCCGGAGAGGATTCCGAGGCCGAACATCTAGCGGGCGCTCCCGTTCTTAGTGTCTCTCACAAAACTCCCGCTGCCCGTTGGTCGCAGAGCGAGAACCGTCGGGGATCGGGAGTTTTGTGAGGCACTCTTATCCGCGACCATCAGTGTCCGGCCTTGGGCAGGCCGGTGAGCATGTACCAGCTGATGAAGCCGGCGACACCAACGAGCATGACGAAGGCGTAGTGGTAGACGTAACCAGTCTGGAGCCGGACGACGCCGCGGGTGACGTCCATCACCCGGGTGGCGATGCCGTCCGGGCCCATCCCGTCGATGACCCGGCCGTCGCCCTCCTTCCAGAGAAACTTTCCAAAATCCTTGGCCGGCCGGACGAAGATCCGGTCGTAGAGTTCGTCGAAGTACCACTTGTTGAGGAGGAACCGGTACAGGCTCGGCTGCTGCGCGGCGAGCTGGCCGGGTAGTTCCGGCCTGCGGATATACATCCAGAACGCCAATACGAAGCCGATCAGCATCATGATGAAGGGGGAATAGGCCACCAGCGCCGGCACCGAGTGGATGTCGTGCATGATGTGGTTGTCGGGGCCACGACCGAGGGAATGCCCCCAGAACTTGTCCATGCCCTCGCCGATGAAGCGGTTCTTGAAGATCAGGCCGGCGAACAGGGCGCCGAAGGCGAGGATGGCGAGGGGGATCGTCATCACCAGGGGGCTCTCATGCGGCGTGTGCGCATGGTCGTGGTGCTCGATGGCGCTGTGCGAGGCCGGCTCGGCGTCGTGGCCGTGGTCATCGTGGGCGACGCCCTCGTGATGACCCGGTGCACCGTCGGCCTGCGCGCTCACGGCGTGGGCGTCATGGTGTGCAGCACCGTGATTTGCCCAGCGCGCCGGTCCCTCGAAGGTCATGAAGAACAGGCGCCAGGAATAGAACGAGGTCATGAGGGCGGCGATGACGGTGGCGAGGAACGCCAGCGTGTGGCCCGGCCGGGTCGAGGCGTAGGCGGCCTCGATGATCGCATCCTTCGAGTAGTAGCCGGCGGTGAACGGGAACCCGATGAGGGCCAGCGTGCCGATGGTCATCATCGCCGTGGTGAACGGGATGTAGCGGCGCAGATTGCCCATGTTCCGCATGTCCTGCTCATGATGCATCGCGTGGATGACCGAGCCGGCGCCGAGGAACAGCAAAGCCTTGAAGAAGGCGTGGGTGAAAAGGTGGAACACGGCGGCCGAGTAGGCGCCGACGCCGAGGGCCACGAACATGTAGCCGAGCTGCGAGCAGGTCGAATACGCGATCACACGCTTGATGTCGTTCTGCACCAGACCGACCGTGGCGGCGAAGAACGCCGTGATGCCGCCGATGACGGTGACGACGACGAGGGCGTTGGGGGCGAGTTCGAAGATCGGCGACAGGCGCGCCACCATGAACACGCCCGCCGTCACCATGGTGGCGGCGTGGATGAGGGCGGAGACCGGGGTCGGTCCCTCCATGGCGTCGGGCAGCCAGGTGTGGAGCAGGAACTGCGCCGACTTGCCCATGGCGCCCATGAACAGGAGCAGGCAGGCGAGGGTCCAGGCGCTCCAGTCGTAGCCGAGGAAGTGGAAGGTCGCGTCCTTGATCTCGGGCGCGCGGGCGAAGATGCCGTCGAAGGCGACGGAGCCGGTGAGCACGAAGACGAGGAAGATGCCGAGCGAGAAGCCGAAATCGCCGACGCGGTTGACGATGAAGGCCTTCATGGCGGCGGCGTTGGCCGAAGGCTTCTCGTACCAGAACCCGATGAGCAGGTAGGAGGCGAGGCCGACGCCCTCCCAGCCGAAGAACATCTGCACGAGGTTGTCGGCCGTCACCAGCATCAGCATGGCGAAGGTGAACAGCGACAGGTAGGCGAAGAAGCGCGGCCGATGCGGGTCTTCGGCCATGTAGCCGATGGAGTAGAGGTGGACGAGGGTCGAGACCGAGGTCACCACCACCAGCATCACGGCGGTGAGCGTGTCGATGCGGAAGGCCCAATCGACCACGAGGTCGCCAGCGGTGAACCAGGTGGCGACCTGGACCCGCGTGGCGTGCTCCGTGCCCGGGATTTCCAGGAACACGCCCCAGGAGAGGAGCGCCGAGAAGGCGAGGAAGCCGGTGGTGATGGCCTCGCACACCTTGGGGCCGAGCTGGCGGCCGAACAGGCCCGCGAGCAGGGCGCCCATGAGCGGGAAGAAGACGATCGCGTGATACATCGCTGGCTTGTCCGGCCTCCTGGGTCGTGGCTGACCCCGCGCCGCGCGCGGAGCCTCGCGAACGAGCCCTGTCTTCGTGTCACCGCCCGGACCCGGGTTCTGCCCGGTCCCGCTCGAGTCAGATCGTCGTGATGCGCGTCAGCCCTTCATCATGTTCACGTCCTCGACCGCGATGGAGCCGCGGTTGCGGAAGAACACGACGAGGATGGCGAGTCCGATGGCGGCCTCGGCCGCCGCCACGGTCAGCACGAACAGGGCGAAGACCTGGCCCGTGATGTCGTTGAGATGCGTCGAGAACGCCACGAGATTGATGTTCACCGCGAGGAGGATGAGCTCCACGGACATCAGGATGACGATGACGTTCTTGCGGTTGATGAAGATGCCGAGCACCCCGAGGGTGAACAGGATCGCGGCGACGGTCAGGTAATGGCTCAGGCCGATCATCGGATGGGTCTCCCGTAATCCGCCATCAGACTTCCACGCCCTGGCGCGAGGGCACCTTGCGGGTCTCGACGGCGTCCGACTGGGTGCGGGCGTTCTGCACGGAGATGTTCTGGCGCTTGACGCCGGGGCGGTCGCGCAGGGTGAGCACGATGGCGCCGATCATCGCCGTCAGCAGGATCATGCCGGCGAGCTGGAAGTAGAAGACGTAGTCCGTGTACAGCACCCGGCCCAAAGCCTGAGTGTTGGTGACACCTTCGGAACTGGCGAGCGGCCCCAGCGGAGCCTGGAGCAGGTCGGGGGCGATGCTCCACGAGCCGACGACGAGGATGAGTTCGATGAGGAAGATCGCCCCGATGAGCGCGCCGACGGGCAGGTAGCGCTGAAAGCCCTGGCGCAGCTGGGCGAAATCCACATCGAGCATCATCACGACGAACAGGAACAGCACCGCGACGGCGCCGACATAGACCACCACGAGGATCATCGCGAGGAATTCGGCGCCCATCATCACGAACAGGCCGGCGGCGTTCACGAAGGCGAGGATGAGATACAGCACCGAGGCCACGGGATTGCGCGAGGCGATCACCATGAAGCCCGAGGCGACGGTCACGCCGGCGAACAGGTAGAAGAAGGCTGCGGCTGCACTCATGCGATTGTGGAGATCAGCCGTCCCGAGGACAGCCCCTTCTGCCGTTGATTCGTCCATGGCCCGTGCGGGCCGCCCGCTGGGTTGGTGCAAGCCGTCCGCAGGGTAAGACAGGCCGCCCGTCTATAGAACCCGACCCTGCGGTGCACAACCGCGGAGCCGTCGTGTCTCACCGGTAAGGCGCGTCCACGGCGAGGTTGCGCGCGATCTCACGCTCCCAGCGGTCGCCGTTCAGGAGAAGCTTGTCCTTGTCGTAGAGAAGCTCCTCGCGGGTCTCCACGGAGAACTCGAGGTTCGGCCCCTCGACGATGGCATCGACGGGGCAGGCCTCCTGGCACATGCCGCAATAGATGCACTTCACCATGTCGATGTCGTAGCGCGTGGTGCGCCGGGTGCCGTCGTTGCGGCGCGGACCGGCCTCGATGGTGATGGCCTGGGCCGGGCAGATCGCCTCGCACAGCTTGCAGGCGATGCAGCGCTCTTCGCCGTTGGGATAGCGGCGCAGGGCGTGCTCCCCCCGGAAGCGCGGCCCCCGGTGCCCCATCTCGAACGGGTAGTTGATGGTGGCCTTCGGCTTGAAGAAGTAGCGCATGGCGAGGGCGAACCCCGTCACGAACTCCTTCAGGAGAAGACCCTTGGCGACCTGATCGAGCTTCATGCTGCGATCTCCAGTTGGGTGATGTCAGGCGCCCGGCGCGAGACCGGTGAGCTTGAGGACGAAGGCGACGACGACGACGGAGATCAGCGAGAGTGGGAGGAACACCTTCCACCCGAGCCGCATGAGCTGGTCGTAGCGGTAGCGGGGCACCATGGCCTTCACCATGGCGATCATGAAGAACAGGAAGCTGGCCTTGAGGGCGAACCAGATCAGGCCCGGCACCCAGGTGAAGGGCGCGAACGGGATCGGCGAGAGCCAGCCGCCGAGGAACAGCACCGTGCCGAGCGCGCACATGGTCATGATCGCCACGTACTCGCCGAGCATGAACAGCAGGTAGGGCGTCGAGGAATACTCGACCATGTAGCCCGCCACGAGCTCGGACTCGGCCTCCGGCAGATCAAAGGGGGGGCGGTTGGTCTCGGCCAAAGCCGAGATGAAGAACACGATGAACATCGGGAACAGCCACAGCCAGTACCAGCCGAGGATGCCGAGCGAGGTGTCCTGCGCCATGACGATGCGCGAGAGGTTGAGGGAGCCGGCGCAGAGCAGCACGCAGATGATGACGAAGCCCAAGCTGACCTCGTAGGAGATCATCTGCGCCGCCGAGCGGAGCGCACCGAGGAACGCGTATTTCGAGTTCGAGGCCCAACCGCCCATGAGCACGCCGTAGACGCCCAGGGACGAGATGGCGAAGATGTAGGTGATGCCGACGTTGAGGTCGGCCAGCGCCCAGCCCTCGGCCAGGGGAATCACCGCCCAGGCGGCGAGGGCCAGGGTGGCGAAGACCAGGGGCGCCAGCAGGAACAACGCCTTGTTGGCGCCGGCCGGAATCACCGGCTCCTTCAGGACGAACTTCAGCAGATCGGCGAAGGACTGGAACAGCCCCCATGGCCCGACGACGTTGGGGCCGCGCCGCAGCTGCACCGCCGCCCAGATCTTGCGGTCGGCGAGCAGGGCGTAGGCGATGAACACCAGCAGCAGGGCCAGGAGCACGAAGCTCTTGAAGGCCATGAGCAGGACGGCGCCGAGGACTTCCCAGAAGGTCATCGAGACAATCCCTACTCGGCGGCTTCGAGGCCGCGCACCCGGGCGAGGCTCGAGCATTCGGCGAGCACGCGCGAGGCGCGGGCGATCGCATTGGTGAGGTAGAAGTCGGGCACCGCCGACGCGAAGGCCGCACGATCCGGTGTTCCGCCGAGGCCGACCAGGGCATCGACGGCCGCGACCGCGTCGCTCGGCGCCACCGCGTCGAGGGCGGCGAAGTGCGGGTATTCGCCGTAGAGCGTCCGGCGCAGGGCGCTCAGCGAATCGAATGGCAAGCGCTGGCCGAGCACCTCGGAGAGGGCGCGCAGGATCGCCCAATCCTCGCGGGCATCACCCGGTGGGAAGCCGGCGCGGTTGGCCATCTGCACCCGGCCTTCGAGGTTTACGTAGGTGGCGCTCTTCTCGGTGTAGGCCGCACCCGGCAGGACGACGTCGGCGCGGGTGGCACCGCGGTCGCCGTGGGTGCCCTGATAGACGACGAAGGCGCCGGGAGCGATCTCGACCTCGTCCGCCCCGAGGTTGAACAGGACGTCGAGGGCACCGCCCTGCACCATCGCCGCGAGATCGAGGCTCCCCTCCCCCGGCACGAAGCCGAGATCGAGGGCGCCGACGCGGGCGGCGGCCGTGTGGAGCACGCCGAAGCCGTTCCACTCCGGCGTCACCGCGCCGATGTCCCTGGCCAGCGTCGCGGCGGCTGAGAGGATCGCGGCGCCGTCGGGCCGTGCCAGGGCACCCATGCCGACGATGACCAGCGGGTGGCTCGCGGCCTTCAGCACCTCGGAGAAGCTGTGGCGGCCGGAAGCGATCTCCGCCAGGGTGTCGGGTCCGGCGCCGAGATAGGTGTGGGGATAGGTGAGATCCACCGCCTCGCCGATGAGACCAACGGCGAGCGGCGCCATGCGCCAGCGCTTGCGGATGCGCACGTTGAGGAGCGAGGCCTCCAGGCGCGGGTTCGTCCCGACGAGGAGGATGGCGTCGGCCTCCTCGATCCCCGGGATGGTGGTGCCGAGGGTGTAGGCCGCGCGGCCCCGGGCCGGATCGATCTGTTCGCCGGCCTGACGGCAGTCGAGGTTGGTGACGCCGAGGGCCGTCATCAGCGACTTCAGCGCGAACGTCTCCTCGACGCCGGCGAGATCGCCGACGATGGCGCCGATGCGCTCGGGGTCCGCGCCCTTCACCTTGGCGGCGATGGCTGCGAACGCCTCCCCCCAGGACGCCGGGCGCAGGCGGCCGTTCTCACGGACATACGGGCGGTCGAGGCGCTGCAGGCGCAGGCCGTCGACGGCGTGGCGGGTCTTGTCGGAGATCCACTCCTCGTTGACTGCCTCGTTGACGCGCGGCTCGATCTGGATGACCTCGCGGCCCTTGGCATCGACCCGGATGGCGCAGCCCACCGCATCCATCACGTCGACGGACTCGGTCTTCGACAGCTCCCAGGGTCGGACCTCGTAGCTCTGCGGCTTGTGGACCAGCGCCCCCACGGGGCACAGGTCGGCGACGTTGCCCTGAAGCTCAGAGCCCATGGCGGACTCGAGGTAGCTCGTGATCTCCATGTCCTCGCCGCGCCCGATGGCACCGAGATCCGGCACGCCGGCGACCTCCGCCAGGAAGCGGACGCAGCGGGTGCAGTGGATGCAGCGGTTCATGGCCGTGCGGACCAGCGGACCGATATACTTCTCTTCGACGGCGCGCTTGTTCTCGCCATAGCGGGTCGAGTCGACGCCGTAGGCCATGGCCTGATCCTGCAGGTCGCAATGGCCGCCCTGGTCGCAGATCGGGCAATCGAGGGGGTGGTTGATGAGGAGGAACTCCATCACCCCCTCGCGGGCCTTCTTCGTGGTGCCCGAACGCGTCAGCACCTCCGGCGGCTCACCGTTGGGGCCGGGCCGGCAATCCTTCACCGCGTAGGCGCACGAGGCCACGGGCTTCGGCGCACCCTTGAGCTCGATCAGACACATCCGGCAATTGCCGGCGATGGACAGCCGCTCGTGGAAGCAGAAACGCGGGATCTCCGCGCCCGCGATCTCGCACGCCTGGAGCAGCGTGTAGTCCGCCGGAACATCGACCTCGGTGCCGTCGACGACGATCTTGGTCATGCGTGGGTCTCGGGTTCGAATTCGGGTTGGTGCGGGCTACGGATCACTCCGCCGCCATCGGCACCGGGTCGGAATGGGGGTTGGCGCTGTAGCGGTCGATGCGGCGCTCGATTTCCGGCCGGAAATGCCGGATCAGGCCCTGGATCGGCCAGGCCGCCGCGTCGCCGAGCGCGCAGATGGTGTGGCCCTCGATCTGCTTTGTCACGTCGAGGAGCATGTCGATCTCGCGGCGTTGCGCCCGGCCCTCGGCCATGCGCAGCATCACCCGCCACATCCACCCTGTGCCCTCGCGGCACGGCGTGCACTGGCCGCAGGACTCGTGCTTGTAGAAGTAGGCAATGCGGGCGATGGCCGAGACGATGTCGGTGGAGCGGTCGAGGACGATGACCGCCGCCGTGCCGAGGCCGGAGCCGAGGCTCTTCAGGGTGTCGAAGTCCATCTTGGCGTCGATGATCTGGTCGGCCGGAACCAGGGGCACCGAGGAGCCGCCGGGAATCGAGCACAGCAGGTTGTCCCACCCGCCGCGCATGCCGCCGCAATGCCGGTCGATTAGTTCGCGGAAGGTGATCCCGAGTTCCTCCTCGACGTTGCACGGCTTGTTGACGTGGCCCGAGACGCAGAACAGCTTGGTGCCGGTGTTGTTCTTGCCGCCGAGACCCGCGAACCATGCCCCGCCCCGGCGCAGGATGGTGCCGGCGACGGCGATGGACTCGACGTTGTTCACCGTCGTCGGGCAGCCGTAGAGACCCATGTTGGCCGGGAACGGCGGCTTGAGGCGCGGCATCCCCTTCTTGCCCTCGAGGCTCTCCAGCAGCGCCGTCTCCTCGCCGCAGATGTAGGCGCCGGCGCCGTGATGGACGTAGATGTCGAACGGGTAGCCGTGGACGTTGTCCTTGCCGACGAGGCGGGCCGCATAGGCCTCGTCGACGGCCTTCTGCAGGGCATGCTTCTCGGCGACGTACTCGCCGCGGATGTAGATGTAGCAGGCGTGCGCGGCCATGGAGAAGGAAGCCAGCAGGCAACCCTCGATGAGAAGATGCGGATCGTGCCGCATGATCTCCCGATCCTTGCAGGTGCCGGGCTCCGACTCGTCGGCGTTGACCACGAGGTAGTGTGGCCGCCCATCCGACTTCTTCGGCATGAACGACCATTTCAGGCCCGTGGGGAAACCTGCGCCGCCGCGCCCGCGCAGGCCCGACTGCTTCATCTCCTCGATGATCCAGTCGCGGCCCATTTCGAGCAGGAACTTGGTGCCGTCCCAGGCGCCGCGTTTCTTGGCCTCGTCCAGGCCGGGCGAGTGCAGGCCGTAGAGGTTGGTGAAGATGCGATCCTGATCGGAGAGCATGCTAGTTCCCCTCGCTCTTCGGAGCGGAGCGCTTCGGCCCGGACTTGTTCGCCGGTGCCGGCTTCGGCTCGTCGACGGCTTCGCTCGCACCCGACGCGACGGGCTGGGGCGGCGGCTCGTCCCGCGGCAGGTCGGATTGCGTACCGGCCTCGGCACCGGCCGCCTCGGCCCGCGCCACCGTCTCGGCGGCGGACGGCGCTGGCGTGCCGGGCTGGGCCGTGGACTCGGTGCGGTCGGCCGCATCGGTCTCGTCGACGGATTTGACCGGTGTCTCGCCGGCGGCCGAACGCTGGGCCGGCGCGTCGGTGGATTTTCCCTCAGCGGCGCGACCGGACGCGGGATGCGCCGGCTTCGGGTCGGCGGCGGCGCGCTGCTCGGACGACGCGGCCTCGGCCTTGCCCGACGTTTCGCTGCTGTCCTCGGCCTTCTTGTCCTCGAAGCGCTGGCGCCAGGCGCCGACGCGCGAGCCGTCGAACAGGGTCGCGTCCGTGAGCGTGTCGGCCCCGCCCTTCGGCTCGGACGAGGTCCGGCCGACCTGCGAGCCGATCTTGACGGGACGCCCGGCGGCGAGATCGTCCATGAGGGCGCCGAGGAGATCGGGTGTCAGATCCTCGTAGTAATCCTGGTTGATCTGCGCCATGGGCGCGTTGCAGCAGGCGCCCAGGCACTCGACTTCGAGCCAGGAGAAGTTGCCGTCGGCGCTGACATGACCGGGCGCGCCGAGGCGGGCCTGGAGGTAATCCTTCAGTTCACGCGCGCCGCAGGAATCGCACGGCACCGTGCCGCAGAGCTGGATCCAGAACCGGCCCACGGGCTCCAGGGCGAACATCGTGTAGAAGGTCGCGACTTCGAGGACGCGGATATGCGGCATGCCGAGTTCGCCGGCCACCGCCTCGATGGCGGCGCGCGGCAGCCAGCCGCCGTTCTGCTCCTGCGCCTTCCACAAAAGCGGGATCACCGCCGAAGCCTGTCGGCCTTCCGGATACTTCTCGATCTGGCCCTTGGCCCACTCGGCGTTCTCGGACGAGAAGGCGAAGGAAGCCGGCTGCTCTGAGGCGGGGGCGAGTCTGCGGTTTGCCATCAGTTCGAAACCTTGCGTCCCATCACCGGTCCACCTCGCCGAACACGATGTCCAGCGTACCGAGCACGCAGGACACGTCGGCCAGCATGTGGCCGCGGCACATCCAGTCCATGGCCTGGAGATGGGCGAAGCCGGGAGCGCGGATCTTGCAGCGGTAGGGTTTGTTGGTGCCGTCGGCGACGAGGTAGACGCCGAACTCGCCCTTGGGCGCCTCGACGGCCGCGTAGACCTCGCCGGCCGGCACGTGAAAGCCTTCGGTGTAGAGCTTGAAGTGGTGGATGAGCGCTTCCATCGAGCGCTTCATCTCCCGGCGCGGCGGCGGCGCGAACTTACCGTCGATGGCCGCGATGGGTCCCTGCCCGGCGGGCTCGCGCAGCTTCACGCAGCACTGCCGCATGATCTTGGCCGACTCGCGCATCTCCTCCATGCGGATGACCTGGCGATCGTAGGTATCGCCGTTCTTCCCCACGGGGATGTCGAAGTCCATCTCCTCGTAGCACTCGTAGGGCTGCGACTTGCGCAGGTCCCACGGGATGCCGGAGCCGCGCACCATCACGCCCGAGAATCCCCAGGCCATGGCCTCGTCCACGGTGACGATGCCGATATCGACGTTGCGCTGCTTGAAGATGCGGTTGCCCATGACGAGGTTGTCGAGGTCGTCGACCACCTGCAGGAACGGATCGATGAACGCCTCGATGTCGTCGATGAGGGCGGGCGGCAGGTCCTGATGGACGCCGCCGGGCCGGAAGTAGTTGGCGTGGAGGCGGGCACCCGACGCGCGCTCGTAGAAGATCATCAGCTTCTCGCGCTCCTCGAAGCCCCAGAGCGGGGGCGTCAGGGCGCCGACGTCCATCGCCTGCGTGGTGACGTTGAGGAGGTGGGAGAGGATGCGGCCGATCTCGCAGAACAGAACCCGGATGAGCTGGGCGCGACGCGGCACCTGCAGCCCCAGCAGCTTCTCGATGCCGAGGCAGAAGGCGTGCTCCTGGTTCATCGGCGAGACGTAGTCGAGCCGGTCGAAATAGGGGGTCGCCTGCAGGTAGGTCTTGTGCTCGATGAGCTTCTCGGTGCCGCGATGCAGCAGGCCGATATGCGGATCGACGCGCTCGACGATCTCGCCGTCGAGCTCGAGCACGAGGCGCAGCACGCCGTGCGCCGCCGGGTGCTGGGGCCCGAAATTGATGGCGAAGTTGCGGATGTTGTGCTCGGTCATGGCCTCGCTCCGCGCCTAGGCTGATGTCTTCTCGTCGCCCGGGAGCACGTACTCGGTGCCCTCCCACGGCGAGAGGAAGTCGAAGTTCCGGAATTCCTGCGTCAGCTTGACCGGCTCGTACACGACCCGCGCCTCGTCCTGATCGTAGCGGACCTCGACGAACCCCGTCAGCGGGAAGTCCTTGCGCAGGGGATGCCCCTCGAAGCCGTAATCGGTCAGCAGCCGGCGCAGGTCGGGGTGGCCCGAGAACAGGATGCCGTAGAGGTCGTAGGCCTCGCGCTCGAACCAGTTCGCCGCCGGGAACACGTCGATGACCGACGGCACCGAGGTCTGGTCGTCGGTCTGCACCTTGACCCGGATGCGGGTGTTATGGCGCAGGGACAGCAGATGGTAGACCACGTCGAAGCGCTTGGCGCGGTTCGGATAGTCGGCACCGCAGATGTCGATGAAGCACCGGAAGGCACAGGCCGGATCGTCGCGCAGATACGTCAGCGCATAGACGATGTCGCTGGCCTGGATGACGAGGGTCAGTTCGCCGAACGCGATGGTGCGCGTCACGACGGCCGGGCCGAGGGCGCCGCCGACATGGTCGCTGAGGGCCTGGAGCGCGTCGGGCCCGGACGGGGCGGCGGTGTGCGCCCGGATGGTGATGCCGTTGCTCATCGACCCCTCAGCGCTCGATGGTGCCGGTGCGGCGGATCTTCTTCTGAAGCAGGAGGACGCCGTACAGGAGCGCCTCCGCGGTCGGGGGGCAACCCGGGACGTAGATGTCCACCGGCACCACGCGGTCGCAGCCGCGCACGACCGAGTAGGAGTAGTGGTAGTAGCCGCCGCCGTTGGCGCACGAGCCCATGGAGATCACGTAGCGGGGCTCCGGCATCTGGTCGTAGACCTTGCGCAAAGCTGGCGCCATCTTGTTGGTGAGGGTGCCGGCGACGATCATCACATCGGACTGGCGGGGCGAGCCGCGCGGGGCGAAGCCGAAGCGCTCGCAATCGTAGCGCGGCATCGACATCTGCATCATCTCGACGGCGCAGCAGGCCAGGCCGAACGTCATCCACATGAGCGAGCCCGTGCGGGCCCAGTTGATGAGGTCGTCCGTGGAGGTGATGAGGAAGCCGCGGTCGGCGAGTTCGCTGTTGATCGACAGGAAGGTCGGATCGTCGGCACCGATGGGCCGGCCGGTGTTGGGATCGATGATCCCCTTGGGGGCCGGTGCGATGGCCGGGGCGCGGGAGAGGTCGGGACTGAAGGCCATCGGTTTCTCGGGATCAGGCTTCGGACGATTCGGCGGCTCGGCGACGACGCGGGAGTTCTAGTCCCACTCCAGGGCGCCCTTGCGCCATTCGTAGACGAAGCCGACGGTCAGAACGCCGAGGAAGGCCATCATCGACCACATGCCGAACCAGCCGAGCTCGCCGAAGGTGATTGCCCACGGGAACAGGAAGGCGACTTCGAGGTCGAAGATGATGAACAGGATCGCCACGAGGTAGAAGCGCACGTCGAACTTCATGCGCGCGTCGTCGAAGGCGTTGAAGCCGCACTCGTAGGCCGACAGCTTCTCGGGATCGGGGCTGTTGTACGCCACGAGGAAGGGCGCCACGAGCAGGGCCGCCGCGATGAACAGCGATACGCCGATGAAGACGATGAGGGGCAGATAATCCGCCATCAGGCCGGTCATGCGGGACCTCTCATATGCGCCGGCGACCACACTGCCCCGGGGGCGACCCGCCGGATGGAATTGCTCCAATGCCAGACTGCGCCGGCCGGAGGCTTAGACGACCCCCGGAGGGGAGACAAGGGCGGCTCGCATTGCACAAATTCGCACATGTCACGGAGGTAGGTCCGCGGTCCGGCCGGACAACACGACCGATCCGCGCAGGTGCCGATCCTGCGGCCGATCCCGGGATAGCGGGGACATCTCCGCTGCAGCGCAAAAGTCCCGTGGCGAACGGACCCGCCTGGAACCATAACCTTGGCCGTGGGTTTCATTCATGTCCCACTCAGGCCGGATCGCGTTAGGTCGGCGCATATTCGACCTCACAGGAGACGCTTCGTGCGCATTGCCCAGATAGCTCCGCTCTCGGAGGCGGTCCCCCCGAAGTTCTACGGCGGCACCGAGCGCGTCGTGTCCTGGATCACGGAAGAGCTCGTCCGCCAGGGCCACGACGTCACCCTGTTCGCCAGCGGCGATTCGGAGACCTCGGCCAAGCTCGCGGCCTGCACGCCGGAAGGCCTGCGCCTCCTGGGCTACCGCGACCACACGGCGAGCCATCTCGCCATGCTGCATCACGTCCACAAGCGTGCGCACGAGTTCGATGTGCTGCACTTCCACATCGATCTGCTGCAATATCCCATGTTCGAGGACCTGAACCACAAGTGCATCACGACGATGCACGGCCGCCTCGACGTGCCGGACTTCATGCCGGTCTACCGCACCTTCACGGGCATGCCCCTGGTGTCGATCTCCGACAACCAGCGCGAGCCGATGCCGAAGAACGTGAACTGGGCCTCCACCATCCATCACGGCCTGCCGGCCCAGAACTGCCCGTTCTATCCGGAGGCCAAGGGCGGCTACCTCGCCTTCCTCGGCCGCATCTCCCCCGAGAAGCGCCCCGATCGCGCCATCGAGATGGCGATCCGGTCCGGGGTACCCCTGAAGATCGCCGCCAAGGTCGACAAGGCCGATCAGGATTACTGGGACGAGGTCATCGAGCCGATGATCCACCATCCCCTGGTCGAGTATATCGGCGAGATCAACGAAGAGCAGAAGAAGGACTTCCTCGGCAACGCCCTGGCGCTGGCCTTCCCCATCGATTGGCCGGAGCCGTTCGGTCTGGTGATGATCGAGGCCATGTCCGCCGGCACGCCGGTCATCGCGTTCCGCAACGGCTCCGTGCCGGAAGTGATCGCCGACGGCGTCTCGGGCGTCCTGTGCGATTCGATGGACGATGCGGTGGAGGCCGTCCACATGGTCAAGACCATGAGCCGCGCCGGCGTGCGCCGCCACTTCGAGACGCAGTTCACCGCCGAGTGCATGGTCCGCAAGTACGTCGCCGCCTATGAGCGGCTGCTCGCCCATCAGGTCGACGTGATCAAGATGCCCCACGCGGCCGCCTTCTCGCCCCGTTACGGCGACCTCAACGGGTCTTCCCTGCCGTCGATTTCCGTCGCCGCCATGCCGGCCTGACAGCCACCCGGCATCGGGCTTGCAAAGCCGGATGCCGTGGGGTGACGTCGCACGATCGCCGCACTAACTCTTACCCTGAAGGCCGCCCGCATCGCATGCCGCGACGGGCGGCCTTTCGATTCCAGACCCATCGCGATCCTCGACTCGCGAAAACATCCCTCGAACATTCCGGAGACGCTCGGGCATGGCGGCTGACAGTTTCACGGCGACTCCCGAACAGGCACCCGGCACGACGGACGGGCCGCTGAACCATGGCTTTCAGGATGCCGACGCGGTCCTGCCCCAGTACCATATCGAGGCCCACACCTCCCTGGTCGAGCGGCCCCTGCGCTCGCTGAAGTACGGCGAGGCCTTCGCGGTGCTGGACAGCTACGGCGATATCGGCGTGCTGCCCGGCCCCGAGGGCCTGTATTTCCAGGACACGCGCTACCTGTCGCGCCTGCATTTCACCATCGAGGATCAGCGCCCCCTGCTCCTGTCCTCGGTGATGCAGGACGACAACGGGGCGCTGAGCGTCGACATGACGACCCCCGACATCCGCATCGACGCCCACGACGAGACCACGATCCCGCGTGAGCTCATCGCCATCGAGCGCACCAAGTTCCTGTTCAAGGGGGCGTGCTACGACCGCATCGGCCTGCGCAACTACGATTCGCGCCATTGGAACCTCAAGATCGGCGTGACCTTCGACGCCGATTTCCGCGATCTGTTCGAGGTCCGGGGCATGGACCGGCCGGTGCGGGGCAAGCGCAGCGTCCAGGTCGCGAGCGAGTCCGAGGTCCAGTTCCGCTACGTCGGCCTCGACGAGGTGGTGCGGACCACGAGCCTGCATTTCGGCCCGAAGCCGAAGCACATCGAGCCGGGCAAGGTCGGCTTCGAGGTCTCCCTGCCGCCGGGCGGACGGGCCTCCCTGTTCATCCGCACGGTGTTCGAATCGCACCGGGCCTTCACCAGCGCGCCGGCCGCCGAGAAGGTCGGCGAGGACGCCGCCGCCGGCCTGTCGCACGCCGCCGGCTCCTCGGCCACGGCCCGCCATCCCAAGGGCCTGGCCGAGGGCGTGATCTTCGCCCGCGCGTACCGTGATTCGCGCCGGGACCTGCGCCAGCTCACGGCCGGCATCACCACCATCATCTCGTCCAACGACCAGTTCAACGAGGCCGCCTGCCGCGCCACTGCCGACCTCTACATGCTGGCGAGCCGGACCCCGGAGGGCATCTACCCGTTCGCCGGCATCCCCTGGTACTCCACGGTGTTCGGCCGCGACGGCATCATCACGGCGATGATGGCCCTGTGGATCGACCCGAACTTCGCCAAGGGCGTCCTGCGCTACCTCGCCTCGACCCAGGCCAAGGCCATCGATCCCGCCGCCGACGCCCAGCCCGGCAAGGTGCTGCACGAGACCCGGCGCGGCGAGATGGCGATGCTCGGCGAGGTGCCGTTCCGGCACTATTACGGCACCATCGACGGCACGCCGCTCTTCGTCATGCTGGCCTCGGAGTACTACGCGGTCACCGGCGACCGGGAGACCATCGAGCGGATCTGGCCGGCCCTCGAACTGGCGCTCGGATGGATGAACAAGTACGGCGACCGGGACGGCGACGGCTTCGTCGAGTACGCCCGCGACACCGACAAGGGCCTGGAGAACCAGGGCTGGAAGGACAGCCACGATTCGATCTTCCACACGGACGGGAACCTCGCCAAGGGCCCCATCGCCCTGTGCGAGGTCCAGGGCTACGTCTATGCCGCCAAGAACGGCATGGCGACGCTCGCCACCCTGCTCGGCCACGATGCCCTGGCCGAGCGCCTCGGCGCGGAGGCCACCAAGTTGCGGGCCGATTTCGACACGGCGTTCTGGTGCGATTCCATCGGCACCTACGCCCTGGCCCTCGACGGCGAGAAGCGGCAATGCGCCGTGCGCTCGTCCAATGCCGGCCACGCCCTGTTCACCGGCATCGCCCTGCCGGAGCGCGCCGCGAGTGTCGCCGCCAACCTCCTGTCCAAGGACGGGTTCAACGGCTGGGGCGTGCGCACCATCGCGCGCGGCGAGGCGCGCTACAATCCGATGTCGTACCACAACGGCTCGATCTGGCCGCACGACAACGCCCTCGTGGCCATGGGGCTCGCCCGCTACGACCTGAAGCCCGAGGCCTCGCGGATCTTCGAGGGCATGTTCGACACCGCCCTCTACCAGGACCAGAAGCGCCTGCCGGAGCTGTTCTGCGGCTTCATGCGCCGGCATCAGCGCGGGCCGGT
Source organism: Methylobacterium sp. Leaf99 (assembly GCF_001422375.1). GTDB lineage: Bacteria > Pseudomonadota > Alphaproteobacteria > Rhizobiales > Beijerinckiaceae > Methylobacterium. Next base: position 1,397,434 of record NZ_LMMU01000001.1, read on the forward strand.
CTCCTACCCGGTGGCGTGCTCCCCCCAGGCCTGGGCGGCGGCGGCCCCCTTCGCGTTCCTCGCCGCCTGCATCGGCCTCGAACTCCAGCACGACCGCAACCGCATCCGCCTGAAGAACCCGACCCTGCCGGCCTTCCTCGACGGGGTCTCGATCTTCAACCTGAAGCTCGGCGATTCGCGGGTGGACCTGCGCTTCCAGCGCTACGGCGGCGACGTCACGGTGAACGTGCTGCGGCGGACGGGCGACGCGCAGGTTTCGGTGGTGAAGTAGAGATACTCATCCCCCTCCCCTCGCGGGCTACCGGATTCACCCATTTCGTCTCGACGGGGCTCTCCTCCCCCTTGCGGGGAGGAGTTGGAGGTGGGGGTGGCTCCGCTAGCCTCCGAACCCCGAGGGTCACCCATCCCCCCCCACTCCTAACCTCTCCCCGCAAGGGGGAGAGGAACGCGCTCCGCTTCTAAAAACGCAGATGTGTGAATGTCGTAGCCCAAACAGGAGAGGGGGGCCGTGCATCCGCATCAGCAGCGACCACGAAAAACGCCGCCTTCCCCGGGGGAAAGCGGCGTGGATCGTCAAACCCGATTGAGCGCTGCGCTCAGCGCGGCGCCAGGATCATGATCATCTGGCGGCCCTCGAGCATCGGCTCGCTCTCCACCTTGGCGATCTCCTGGGTCTCGTTCTTCACCCGCTCGAGCAGGCGCAGGCCGATATCCTGGTGGGCCATCTCACGACCGCGGAAGCGCAGGGTCACCTTGACCTTGTCGCCCTCCTCGAAGAACCGCACCACGGCCTTCATCTTGGTGTCGTAGTCGTGCTTGTCGATGCCGGGCCGCAGCTTGATCTCCTTGACCTCGACCGTCTTCTGCTTCTTGCGGGCCTCGTTCTGCTTCTTCTGCTCGTTGAAGCGGAAGCGGCCGTAATCGAGGAGCTTGCAGACGGGAGGGACGGAGTTGGGCGCGATCTCGACGAGGTCGAGGCCGGCTTCCTCGGCCAACGCGAGGGCGTCGAAGAAGGCGACCACACCCCGGTTCTGACCGGTGTCGTCGATGAGCTGCACTTCGCGAACGCCACGGATGTCCCGGTTGGCGCGCGGCCCGTCCTTCTGCGGGGCCGGCATAGCTCTCATAGGTCTACGAATGGCTTCAATCTCCTGATGAAACGACGAAACGGCAGCCTGCGAACCCACACCCCTCGGGGTCGATCCTGGCCACCAATCGCTCCGGAATCCGGCCCGATACCTTGGCTGAACTTTCGTTCAAGTCAACACACGCGGGCGGGTTTGGTTCACGCCGCCCGCGTTTCGGAACAGGTCCGGGGCCGTCACCGGCGCCCGGCCAGGAGGTCGGCGTACACGTCGAGGGTGTCGCCGACCATGCCCTCCAGGGAAAAGTGCGCCTCCACATGCGCCCGGCCGCGCCGGGTCATGGCGTCCCGTGCGGAGGCGCCGAGCGACAGCGCGTCCGTCAGGGAATCCGCCAGGGCGGCGGCGTTGCCCGGGGCCACGCGCCAGCCCGTGCGCTGGCCCGCCGGCACCTCCGGCGGGGCCAGGACGGTCTCGGGCACGGCGCCGAGGTCAGAGACCACCACGGGGGTGCCCAAAGCCTGCGCCTCCACCGCCGAGCGGCCGAAGGCTTCCGGCTCGACGGAGGGCACCGCGACCACGGAGGCGGCGCGGAAGGCCGCCGGCATGTCGGTACAGTGCCCGACCCGGTGGACGATGCCCTGCAGGCCGCGCGCGGCGATGAGGGCGTCGAGTTCGCGTTCGTAGGCGACGCGCCCCTGCGGATCGCCGGCGAGCACGATGGCGACGCCCGAGACGCCCCGGTCGCGCATGAGGGCGGCCGCCTCGATGAGCACCCGCTGGCCCTTCCACGCGGTGAGGCGGGCGGCCAGGAGCACCACCCGCTCGTGCGGGGTCACCCCCCAGGCCCGGCGCAGGGCCTCGACCCGGGCCGGCGCCACGGCGCCGGGCGTGAACAAGGCGAGGTCCGTGCCCCGGTGGATCACCCGGACGCGGTCGCCCGCCTGCTCGGGATGGAGCGCACGGATCAGGTCGGCGGTGTAGTGCGAGTTGGCGATGACCACGTCGCCGCGCGCCATGACCGAATTGTACAGCACCTTCACGCCGGTGCGGCCGGAATAGCTGCCGTGATAGGTGGTGACGAAGGGGAGTTTCAGGCGACGCGCGGCCCCCAGGGCCACCCAGGCCGGGGCGCGCGAGCGGGCGTGGATGATCTGCACCCCCTCGCGCCGGCACAGGCGCGCCAGGTGCCCGATGTTGAGGGCCATGGCGACGGGGTTCTTCGAGGCGGCCGGGAACGGCAGCCAGATGCCGCCCTTGGCCTGCAGCTCGCCCACCAGTCGCCCGCCCTCCGTGGCGACGAGGGCCCGCGCGCCCGCCGCCGCGAGGGCCGCGGCCACATCCACGGTGGTGCGCTCGGCCCCACCCGCGTCGAGGGCCGGGATCACCTGCAGGATGGTCCGGCCCGCGAGCGGAGCGCCCTCCCCCGGGAACGTTCCGCCGCCGCGATGCTCGCCGGTCACGACGCGGCTCCGCGATCCGGTCCCGCGAGGGGGCCTGAGGGTTCGGAGCGGGGTCGGGAGCGTCCGTCGGGCGTCTCGGTCATGGAATGCAGCATGGGCGGGGTGCTTTACGGCCCGGTAAACGAAAGGCAAATGCGACGGACGCAATGCGATGGTTCGTAACTCCGGGGATAAACCGATGCCGATGCCGCTCGACGAGGCTCCGACCTTCCTCGAAGTGGGAAGCGGAGACGCGAGACGGCGTCTCGCCGTGCTCCACCGCGCCGGCGAGGGACCGCCCGTGGTCTGGCTCGGAGGCTTCCGCTCGGACATGCGCGCCACCAAGGCCGAGGCCCTGGACGGCTGGGCCCGCGAGACCGGTCGCGCCCTGGTGCGGTTCGACTATACGGGCCACGGGGAATCGGGCGGCGATTTCGCCCGATCCACCATTTCCACCTGGTTGGAAGACGCATGCGCCGTGATCGCGGCGTTCGCCCCGGAGGGCCCCCTCCTCGTCGGATCGTCCATGGGCGGATGGATCGCCTGCCTCGCCGCACGCGCGCGGGCCGCGCGGGGCGAGGACGCCCCGTCGGGCCTCGTGCTCATCGCCCCGGCCCTCGATTTCACCGAGGATCTGATGTGGGCCCGGTTCACGCCGGAAATTCGGGCCACCATCGAGCGGGAGGGAGTCTGGGCGCGCCCGAGCGAGTACGACCCCGTGCCGGTGCCGATCACCCGCGCCCTCATCGAGGACGGGCGCCGGCACGGCATGCTGGATCGGGCGTTCGATCCGGGCTGCCCCGTCCACATCCTCCAGGGCATAGACGACCCGGACGTGCCGTGGTCCCACGCCCTGCGGATCGTCGAACGGCTGCCGAAGGCCGGCACGGTGCTGACCCTCGTTGCCGACGGCGACCACCGCCTGTCGCGGCCGCAGGATCTCGCGCGGCTGCTGGCGGCGGTGACCGGGATCAGTGCAGGCTGACCGTGTGGAGATCGTTGGCCATGGCGTTGGCCACCACGGCGTCGCGGGAATCGGCGAGGAGGATCGGCGCGCCGCTGGCCGAGAGCAGGGCGAACAGGTCGAGGCCGGGCGTCAGTTCCGGGGCCTGCGGGAACAGGCGGGTGACCTCGTCGGAGCTCATGGCGCGGACATAGGCGATGTGGCCTTCGCCGAGGGCGGCGAGGTCGGCGGCGTTAAACTCGGCCGGATCGAGATCGGCGCCGGTGATGGGGTTCTGGCTGAATGCGGTCATGGTCGGCTCTCCTTCTGGCAGAGCGTGGTCGGGACTGTCCCGACCCGGGTGAAGCTGCGGACGTCGCCGTCAGACGTCGTCGCGGGATGCGATGGCGATCTTGCGCACGACCCGTTCGGGCTCGGGCCGGGTCAGATCGATGGAGAGCAGGCCGTTGGAGAGGTCCGCGCCCATCACCTCCATGCCGTCCGCAAGGAGAAAGGCCCGCTGGAACTGGCGTGCCGCGATGCCGCGGTGGAGGAACTGGCGCGTTTTCTCGTCCACCTGCCGGCCGCGCACGACGAGCTGGTTCTCCTCCAGCATCACGTCGAGCTGGTCGCGGGTGAAGCCCGCCACCGCCAGGGTGATGCGCAGGCGCTCGGGCTCCTGCTCGCTGCGGGCGACCCGCTCGATGTTGTAGGGCGGATACCCGTCGCTGGCTGCCTTCGAGACGCGGTCGAGGGCCTGTTCGATCTCGTCGAAGCCGAGCAGGAACGGATGTCCGAACGGAGAGGGCCGTGTGGTCACGGATGGAGGTCCTTGGAATCGAAGCCCCGGGGACGGTGGAGAGGCACTTCGGTGTGGTCGGAGAGCCCGCCCGAGGCAGCGCTCCCGCCGACGGTCGCCCATCGGTGCCGACGGTCGCCCGCCGGTTCAACGGATATGGAGCCCGGGGCGAGCCCCATCAAGGGCTTGCCGATCAAGGGGGTTTTGGCCCCGTCCGCCCCCCGGTTCCACCGCGCCGAACCGCGTGTGTCCCCACCTTCATCGGGAGATGGACGCGGCCCCCCTGGCGTTCACGACACCAGGCAATTTCGGAAAATTAGATCGGGATAAATCGGCAAAGCCGGAAGCGCGGCCATGTAATCTTCCAGAGTAACAGTTTGGAATTACTCTGATATTCAGCCCCGCGCTTGATCTGCGGCGGCGAACTCGGATATTGCGACCGCAACTGCTGAGCGGATCACGCGGGCTTACCGGCCGGCGCCGTACCGGTTCGCGTATCCCCCGGGACGGCGTGAGCCCATGGGTCTCGACGACCGGGTGCGCCGACCCGCTCGCCCGGACCACACGTCCGCAAGGACCGGCCCGACGCGGCGCTGCCGCCATCGTTGAGGAAACGGAATCGTCATGGATGGAGTGCGCGGCGTGGTCAGGGAACGGCTTCAGGGACGGATGCGGGCGGCCATGACGGTGTCCATGGGCGCCGCGGTCGTGCTGGCGGCCATCGCGGGCTCGGCGATGGCGCAGGACGGCAAGGCTTCAGACACCAAGGCATCGGACACCAAGGGCGCTCCCCTCAAGCTCGAACTCAATCGCCTGGAACCCGCCGGCGAATCCTGCCGGACCTATCTGCTCGTCGACAACAGTCGCGGCCCGGCCCTGAAATCCCTCAAGGTCGACCTGTTCGCCTTCGACACGGACGGCGTCGCCCAGAAGCGCCTCGCCGTCGAGCTCGGCCCCGTGCAGGATCGCAAGACCACGGTCCGCCTGTTCGACTTTCCGGCCCTCGCCTGCGCGAAGATCGGCCGGGTGCTCCTCAACGACGTCCTCGCCTGCGAGGGCGGGGAGGCGAGCCGCGAGGCCTGCCTCGAGCGCATCGAGACCGAGAGCAAGGCTTCCGCTCCCTTCGTCCGCTGATCCGTATCGTCACCGAACCCGAGAGACACCATCATGGATCCGACCGCCGCGCCCGCAGGCGTCTCCCACGACATGTCGTTCCTCGGCCTGTTCCTCCAGGCCGATCCCATCGTGAAGTCGGTGATGATCCTGCTCGTGGTCGCCTCCATCGCCTGCTGGACGGTGGTGTTCGAGAAGATCATCCGCATCGCCGCCGCCAAGCGTCAGGCGAAGGCCTTCGACACCCTGGTGCGCTCCGGCGGGTCCCTCGAATCGTCCGGCAAGGGCATGGACGCGCAGATCACGGCGGCCGCCATCGAAGCGTGGCGCGATCAGGACAGCACCGAGACCCGGGCCGAGCGCCGTGACCGCATCGAGCGCGCCATGCGGGCCGCCCTCACCACGCGCCTGAAATCCATGCAGACCGGCCTGCCGCTCCTGGCCACCTCGGGCTCCACCGCCCCCTTCATCGGGCTGTTCGGCACGGTCTGGGGCATCATGAATTCGTTCTCGTCCATCGCGAAAAGCCAGGATACGTCGCTCGCCGTCGTGGCTCCGGGCATCGCCGAGGCCCTGTTCGCCACGGCCATCGGCCTCGTGGTCGCGATCCCCGCCGTGATGGCCTACAACAAGCTCATCAACGACATCGGCCGGGTGCAGGCGAGCTTCGTCACCTCCATCGGCACCCTCGGCAACCGTCTGGCCCGCGACCGCGCGGTTCACGGCCGGGCCGCCGCCGCCGCCGAGTAGAGTCCCCCACGGCCGGCTCGCCCCACGCGGGCGAGGCGGGCTTTGGAACGCCGGAAGACCGGCCGGCAGCGCCGGGCGGTTCCGGACCAATTTTCCTTGTTTCGCGGGACGCGGCGCCGGTCATGCGCCGGCCCGCCCGAAGCCCCGGAGGGCGACGCATGGCTATGGGATCGATCCGCACCGGTGGCGGCGACGACGAGGACGGCCTCGACGGCGCGCCGATGTCGGAGATGAACGTGACCCCCCTGGTCGACGTGATGCTGGTGCTGCTGATCATCTTCATGGTCGCCGCCCCGCTGATGACCACGGGCGTGCCGGTGCAGCTCCCCAAGACCACGGCCCAGAAGGTCGCCCAGGCCAAGAAGCCCCTGGAGATCTCCATCGACAAGGACGGCAAGCCCTACCTCGCCAAGGAGGAGCTGACGCCCGAGGCGATCATGCCGCGCCTGCGGGCGCTCGCCGCCGAGGACCCGACCCAGGTGATGCTGGTGCGCGGCGACCGCGACGTGCCCTACGGCAAGATCATGGAGGTGATGGGCCTCGTCGGGCAGGCGGGCTTCACCAAGGTCTCGCTCATCGCCCAGTCGCCCAGCGGCGCCCCGGCCGCGGCGCCTGCCGCCGCGGCCCCCGCGTCCGGTACGGCCCAATAGTCCCATGAGCGCCAGTCCTGTAAGCGTCCCTGCATCGACCGGTGATCCGGATCGGCGCGGCCCCTCCGGGCTTGCCGCCGCCTTCCTCGTCGCCCTCGGCCTGCACGCGGCCGGGCTCATCGCCCTCACGCTGTTCCAGCCGGAGCCCAAGGCGCCCCCGGGCGAGAACATCGTCACCGTCGACCTCGCGCCACAGATGACGGAGGCCGAGACCCAGGCGCCGGCCGAGCAGGCCGCGTCGATGTCGGCGCCGCCCGAGGCCAATCCGGTCCAGACGCCCGAGACGGTGCAGCAGGAAAAACCCATCGAGACCACGGAGGTGACGCCGCCCGAGGCGACGGCGCCGCCACCGCCGGACACGGCGATGATCGCCCCCGAGGCGACGACCACGGCCGAGCCGCCGGAGGCTCCGCCGACGCCCCCCGTCGAGGTGGCGAACGAACCGCCGCCCGAGGATCAGGTCATCACCTCGACGGCCGAGACCGCGCCGGCCCTGGCGCCGCCCCCGCCCGTTGCGGCGCAGGAGCTGCCCAAGCCCGTCGAGGTGGTCAAGCCGAAGCCCGATCAGGCCAAGATTCTCGAGGCGCGGCGCGAAGCCAAGCGCAAGGCCGACCGCGAGGCGCGGCTGAAGGCGGAGCAGGAGGAGCGCCGCGAGGCGCTTCAGGAAGCCCGGGCCGAGGCCCGTGCCAAGGCGGCCCGCGAAACCGCGCGCCGCGCCGCCGCGGCGGCGAGCGAAGGCAGCGCCCGGCAGAACTCGGCCTCGGCCTCGCGCCAGAGCAGCGCGGGTGCCGCCGCCGGCGGCAACGATGCCAACGCGCTCCGCGCCTGGCAGGGCGCGCTCAGCTCGGCGATCCGTGGCCGCATGAACGCCGGCGCGGCGGCGGGCACCAGCGGCGGCGTCGCCGTCGTTCGGTTCACCGTGTCGCGGTCCGGTCAGGTGCTGAGCTCGGGCCTCTCCAGCAGCAGCGGCGTCGGCGCCATCGACAGCGCCGCCCTCGCCACCGTGCGGGGCTCCCTCCCGGCCGCACCTGCGGGCGTCACCATCAGCAGCCTCGCCGTCACCGTCCCCCTGCGCTTCAGCCCCGGCCGCTGAGGCGAACGCCGCCCGATGACGGTCTGGTTCACCAGCGACACCCACTTCACCGATCCGCGCGTGCTGCGGATCGACCGGCGCCCCTATCCCGATCTGCCCGCCCACGACGCGGCGCTCATCGCCAACTGGAATGCCGTCGTCCTGCCCGGCGACACGGTCTGGCATCTCGGCGACGTCGCCTTGAAACCCACGGCGGCCCGGATCGCCGAGATCCTCGGGTCGCTCAATGGCACCAAGCACCTCATCGTCGGCAACAACGACGGTCCGGAGACGTGCGCGGCCCCGGGCTGGGCCAGCGTCGGACACTACGCCGAGATCGCCGTCGACGGCCGCCCCCTCGTATTGTGCCACTACGCCTTCCGCACCTGGAACGGGATGGGCCGGGGCGCCCTCGACCTGCACGGCTATTCGCACGCCAAGCTGACCCCCATCCCGAAGCAATACGATGTCGGTGTCGATGCGCAGGGCTTCACGCCCGTGGATCTGCCGAGGATCCTCGCCTCCCGCCGCGCCCGGAAAGTGGGCAACCGAAAAGCGGAACCTTCGCCGTAGGTCGAGGGTTTTTGGGGCATGAACGCAGGATGACTGGCCGACCCCCTCCGGAACCTCGGAATGGTCCGATCGTCATCTTGCACACACCCCGTTCCTCGAGACGTCAGCCGCCGAGGTATCCCATGCGCCACGCTCTGTTTCCCACGCTCCTCGCCAGCGGGTTTACCCTGATGATCGCAGCGCCGGCCCTCGCTGCGCCGGCCTGTTTCGAGGGCCAGCGCAAGGTCGAAGAGGCCAACGCCCTGCGATTCCAGGCCCGCCAGGAAGCCCGGATCGGCAACCACGACCGCGTCTGCGAAACCCTCGACGAGATCGGCGACCGCTATGCCGACGCCCGTGACGCATTTGAGGATTGCGGCGCCGGTGTCGTCGCCATCGATCTGCGCAGCGAGTCGCGGAATCTGCGCGTCGCCAAGAAGGTCAACCGCTGCGACTGAACGGGTGCGGCCACGCACACCTGCCTGAAGCCATTCGTTTCACAAGTCTGAACAAGCGGCGCGTGATTCGCTGCCCTGAAGGTCCACGATCATGAACGCCACCGCCACGCAGTCCAACGTCGCCCTCGCCGACACCGTCCTCGGTTCTAGCGCCCTGGGTTCCAGCGCCCTGGGCGCCACCGGTCCGTCCTTCGCCGCGGCCCTGTGCGGCTTCCTCAGCACCACGGTCGCCACCACCATGGTGATGTTTCTGCTCAGCAGCGTCTGAGACCTGCCAATCTACCGGTCCGTCGATGGCGTTCGATCGGCGGCGTGGCCGACGATGGGGCTCACGGCGCCACGAGCCAGAACCGCTTTCGATTGAACAGCATGTCGAAGTTGCCGACCTCTGACTGACTGGTTCGACAGGCCGCCTGAGTCTTCGCCCGCGCCTCCGCCACAGGATCGGGTGTGCGGGCCGCCGGCAGGATCGGCGCGGTGGAGATCGGGAACAGCCCGAGCCGCGATTGGATTTCGGGCTGGCGCACGGCGACGATGGTGAGCAGAGCGGCCAGCAATGCCCCCGCGACCGTACCGAGGATGAAGTTCGTCATGCGTGCGGAGTCCCGCGATCGGCGTGCGGACAGAGGCCGGCCCGCGATCGACGGTCCTTCCTGGTCAAGCTTCTCGGCATGATTGCGGCGGACGCCGGATTACGGTCTCTTAAGGATACGCCCGATAGGTTTCTTCCGGCCGCGCGACATACGAGTCGCAGCGCCTGGGGAGAACGCGGAATGTCATACGGGGCCAGCGCCTATGCCAGGGTGTCACAGACGGCCATGTCGCCGCGCGAAGCGGAGGCCGCCGTCCTGATCAAGGCCGCCACGCGCCTCCAGACCGTGCAGGCCGATTGGGAAAATCAGAAGGGTGCGCTGGCCGAGGCGCTCAACTTCAATCAGAAGGTCTGGACGATCATCGCCGGCGCCGCCACGGCTCCCGAGAGCCCCCTGCCGGAACCGATCAAGACGAGCATCGCACAGCTGTCGGTCTTCGTCTTCCGCCGGATGATCGACACCTTGATCGAACCGAGCTCCGACAAGCTCACGGCCCTGATCAGCATCAACCACAACATCGCCGCCGGCTTGCGGACCTGACGGGCGCACTCCTCCCCGCACGGGGAGGAGTGTTTCGACAGCCTCAGGAATCGAGTCCCGCATCCTCGTCGATATCCACGAGGAAGACGATGTCGGCGTCGTCCTCGCCATCCTCGTCCTCTTCCTCGTCGTCGTTCGAGGCGGTCTCGGCATGGCGGGCATCCGGCTCGAAGGGCTCGTCCTCCTCCGAATCGTCCTCGGCCAGGGCGTCCTCGAAGATCTCCGTCTCCTCCTCGGTGGCGGGACGGATCTTGAGCGGGGAGGTGCCGTTCCACAGCACCTTGCCGTCGCTCTTCATGGCCTGGATGTCGTCCTTGAAGCCGTCGCAGGTGAAGAGATCGCGGGCGACCTCCTCGGAGCCGTTGATGACGGCGATGGCCACGCCATCGATCTCGAGTGTGAACATCGCGAATTCCTCTCGAACGTCGTTGCGCTGGACGCGCCGGCTGTACGGCGCCGGGGGACGCCGCCCTTGGATCTGATTGGCCGTATGGGGGCCGCCGCCCGTGTAGGGGGCAACGGCCTGCGCGCCAAGCCCCACCCCGGACGCCATCCCGCGTGGGAACGCCCGGACGCGGTTCAGCTGCCCCCGCCGGCGCCCCGGCTGATGGCGCGCTTCACCACGCCCTGAACTTCCGGATTCGACAGGAACAGGTCGTGGTTGATGAGACCGCCGCCGTAATCGGAGGCGTCGGCGACGCGGACGCCGAGGGCCTCCAGGCGCTCGCGGTCCGCGGCGCCCGCCCGGACGATGCCGCCCGCGATGGCGCCCGAGAGTTCCAGCGCCCGGTCGTTGGTGGACGAGATCACCGTGACCTTCTTCACGTCCGGCCCCATGCGCTCGATGGCGCTCGTGAACAGGTCGATGTCGATGTCGGGCGCGGCCAGCACCACGGCGCCGATGCGCGCCATGGCGCCCTCCCCGGCTTCGGCCCGCAGCATGCGCAGGGTCTCGAGGGTCAGCAGCGTGCCCATGGAATGGGCGACGATGTTGATGCGGCCGCCGGACGGCGAGTTCGCCAGGGCCTTCAACAGGTCCTCGAAGGCGTCGCGCGACCACAGGGCGCTCTCGCGGTCGTAGCCGTAATCGAAGGTGGCGGCGGCCGAGGGCCAGGTGAACAGGGCCGAGGCGCCGCGGAAGCGGATGCCGTCGGAAAGCTTGGCCGCGCTCAACGCCGCCGACTGGAAGCTCTCGCGGTAGCCGTGGACGTAGATCAGCACGTCGCGCCCGAAGGCGGCCTGGGCGAAGGCGCCGGCCGCCCCCGGTCCCGTCTCGATCTGCGGCACCGCCGCGACTCCCCAGTCGCCGGTGACCACGGAGGAGACCTTGCCGATGAGCGAGCGGTCGGGCGCCGACAGGCGCACCTCGGCGAAGCTCAGGCCCCGGCCGCGCTCGGAATTGAACCACGGGCTCTTCGGCGGGCTGCCGACGACCTTGCGGGTGGTGGCCACGAGGAGCACGGGGCTGACGTCGATGTTCGATTGGCGTTCGGGGCTGGAGGAGCCCGTGGCGAGTTCCTCGGTGACGCAGCCGGAGAGTCCCGGGGCGAGGCCGAGCATCCCCACGAGGGCGGCGAGGCGCACGAGGTTGCGACGGGTCGGCCGGATGGATCGTTTCATGCGGTCTGACAGCCCTGGCCGGTGAGGGGCCGGGAAACCCGGCCGTCGCGTGGTGCTAACCTGTCGCGGACGATCGTGACCATGGCGGGGCACGAACGTGGCCGTGGCCCGTGTGAATAGCGGGCAGAGCTGCGCCTGTGGCGCGCGGCCCACAGCGGAACCCCCGTCAGGCGGCGGCCAGCCGGGCTTTGGCGGCCTGCGCCAGGAAGCCGGACCGGCTCTCGCCGACGGCCTCCGCCGCCCGATCGATCCGTTTGAGCAGGGTCTCTTCCAGGGAGATGTTCACCCGTACGGCCTTGCCGGGCAGTTCGATCTCGATCAGCCCGATGACGGCCCCGGCGGCGTCCTCGCGAAACGTCGCGTCGCGGCGCCATGCGTCGAGGCTCCGCACGACCGGCACCGCCGCCCCGTCCTCGATCATACCGCCAACATGGAAGGCGATCATCTCGCCGGCCTTGCGGTACAGGGCGTCGAGATCGGACGCGACGGTGGTGGCGCCCGGAAAATCCGGAAACGAGGCACCGAACTGCCCTGCCTCTTCGTGGATCAGCATGACGATGCGTGCCATGGGCTGCGTCCCCTCCTCCTCGCCTCTCACCAATCCCAGCCGGCCTGCCGATAGATGCTTCGCAGGGTCCCCGTGGGAATCTCGGACTCACCGGTATCGACCATGACCTTTCCGAGCTTTTCCAGGTGCTTGAACTGTACGTGGTCGCCCGGTCCCTTACGGGCAATCCGCCAGCCATCCGCGTGAAGCGCCGCGATCACGTCGCGGGTCCGCCGGCTGCGATGCACTGAACCCATGTCGGTATGGTCTCGTCGAGACTTATTGTGTAAGATTACACACTACTCGCCCTTGATCAAGATCGGGCCGACACGGCATTGCCCCGTCCGTTCCCGCGAAGAATACGGCGCCTCGCCCCCTCGACGAAAGCCGGCCGGCCCGGCAAGAAGTGACGATGGCCCTCTCCTCCTCTCCGCCGCCCGCCCTCGACATCGACGCCCTGCGGGACCGGCTCCTCGCCGGCGACCGGGCGGCGCTCGCCCGCGCCATCACGTTGGCCGAATCGAAGCGCGCCGATCACCGCGCCGTGGCCCGCGACCTCATCGCCGCGGTGCTGCCGCAGACCGGCCGGGCCATCCGCGTCGGCATCACCGGGGTGCCGGGGGTGGGCAAATCGACGACCATCGACGCCCTGGGCGCCAACCTCACGGCCGCCGGCCACAAGGTGGCGGTGCTCGCCGTCGATCCGTCCTCGACCCGCACGGGCGGCTCGATCCTCGGCGACAAGACCCGGATGGCGCGGCTCGCCCTCGATCCCAACGCCTTCATCCGCCCCTCCCCCTCGTCGGGGACCCTCGGGGGCGTCGCGGCCAAGACCCGCGAGACCATGCTCCTGTGCGAGGCGGCGGGGTTCGACGTGATCCTCGTGGAGACCGTGGGCGTCGGCCAGTCGGAGACGGCGGTGGCCGACCTCACCGACTTCTTCCTCGTCCTCATGCTGCCCGGCGCCGGCGACGAGCTGCAGGGCATCAAGAAGGGCATCATCGAACTCGCCGACATGATCGCCGTCAACAAGGCCGATGACGGCGAGGGCGAGCGCCGGGCGAGCGCGGCCGCCTCGGAGTACCGTGCCGCCCTCCACATCCTGAGCGCGCCGAGCTCCACCTGGACGCCCCCCGTGGTCACGATCTCGGGCCTCAACAACAAGGGCCTCGACGGGATGTGGGAGCGGGTCGTCGATCACCGCAACAGGCTTACGGCCACGGGCGAGATCGCCAAGAAGCGCCGCGCCCAGGACGTGAAGTGGATGTGGGCGCTGGTCCACGAGCGCCTGCATCAGCGCCTCGTCGGCTCGGCCGAGGTCCGCCGCCAGACGGCGGAGGCCGAGGCCGGGGTGTCCCGCGGCGAATCCTCCCCCGCCGCCGGGGCCGAGGCCATCGCCACCCTCATCGGTCTTTGAGCGGCAAGCATCTCCTCGTCACCGGGTTCGGGCCGTTTCCGGGCGTGCCCATCAACCCGAGTGCCGTGGTGGCGCGACGCCTCGCGGCGCTCGCCCGCCGCCACGGCCTCGCCGGGGGCGATGTCCGCCTTCTCATCCTGCCCACCGCCTACGGCGCGATCCCGACGCATCTCGTCCCCGCTTTGGCCGAGGCGCCCGGCGCCGTGCTGATGCTCGGCGTCGCCCGGCGCGCCACGCGGGTCCGGGTCGAGGTCCGCGCCCGCAACCGGGCGAGCCGGCTGTTCCCGGACGTCTCGGGCCACGTTGCGCGCCGTCTCACCCTGTCAGCGGACGGTCCGGCCGAGCGGCGCGCGCCCCCCGCCGCGCCGGCCCTCGCCACCCTGCGCCGGAACGGCATCCCGGCCATCGCGTCGAATGACGCCGGGCGCTACCTCTGCAACGCCGCCTACTTTCGCGGTCTGGCCGAAGCCGCCCCGGTGCTCTTCATCCATATCCCGCCCCTGCCCCGGGCCGGCCGTCCCGGTCCGTACCGACGGGGCCGATCCCCCGTCGAGGCCCTGGCGGCGGCCCTCGTAGCGGTGGCGCGCGGGCTCCTCGCGCGACCGTCGATTCACCGTGCCGACAGGGCGATCGAGGAAAATGCGATGGGTGCGGTGCCCAATCCCATCTCGGGCGTTCTGTGAACGTCGGATGCGGGCGTGCCACGCCCCGACGGCACCGAACCCGCATCGAAGCGTCACTCAGGAGAATCATCATGGTCGATACGGATCGTATCGTCGGAACCGCCAAGGATCTCGGCGGCCGTGTGCAGGGCGCCGTCGGCGACGCCCTCGGGTCGCAGGGCGATTCCGTCGAGGGTCGCTTCCGCGCGGCGCAGGGGCGCGCCCAGGATGCCTACGGCCAGGCCAAGGACACCGTGCGCGACGTCGCCGACAACGTCAGCGACTACGCGGGCGACGCCTACGACCGGATCCAGGACCGTGGCGGCGCCTATTTTCGCGATGGCACCCGTGCGGTGGAGACGCGTGTGGAGGAGAATCCCTTCATCGCCCTCGTGCTCGCCGGTGCCGTCGGCTACGGCCTCGCCCTCCTGCTCCACCGCCGCTGAGCTTGTCGCCGCGCCGCCCCACCGGGGCGGCGCGGCCCGCTCGGATTACTGCGCCGTCCAGCCGCCATCCATGGCGATGTTGGACCCGGTCATCTGGCTCGCCGCGTCCGAGCACAGGAACACCGCCAGGGCCGCCACCTGATCGACGGTAACGAATTCCTTCGTCGGCTGGGCCTTCAGGAGCACGTCGTTGATCACCTGCTCCTCGGTCAGCCCGCGTGCCTTCATGGTGTCGGGAATCTGGCTCTCCACCAGGGGCGTCCAGACGTAGCCGGGCGAGATGCAGTTTACCGTGATGCCGTGGGTGGCGAGTTCGAGCCCGGCACTCTTGGTGAGGCCGGCGATGCCGTGCTTGGCCGCCACGTAGGCCGCCTTGAACGGCGAGGCCACGAGGGAATGGGCCGAGGCGGTGTTGATGATCCGGCCCCAGCCCCGCGCCTTCATGCCGGGAATCGCCGCCCGCATGGTGTAGAACGCCGAGGACAGGTTGAGCGCGATGATGAGCTCCCACTTCTCCGGCGGAAAATCCTCGATGGGCGAGACGAACTGAACGCCAGCGTTGTTCACCAGGATATCGACGGCCCCGAAGGTCTCTTCAGCGAGCTTGATGAGTCCGGCGATCTCGTCGGGCTTGGTCATGTCGGCCGGGGAATGGATGGCGCGGACACCGAACTCCGATTCGATGCCGGCCCGGGCCGCCTCGATGGCCTCGGGCGGGCCGAAACCATTGAGCACCACGTCGGCGCCTTGCCCAGCGAAGCCCCGCGCGATGGCGAGGCCGATGCCGCTGGTGGAGCCGGTCACGACGGCTTTCTTGGATTTGAGGCTCATGGAACGTCTCCGGGGTCGTGCGCCGAGGCGCGCAGGTCCATCGCCGAAAATCCTGCCCGACGGGGCGCGGCAAGTCGATGCGCTCCGCCCCGGGCGCGGCATGCTATAGCGACGGACCATGCCGCTTCGTCACGGGGTCGGTCACGGGTGACGCACAGAGACGCCATGATCCGGTTCCTCGCCTTGCTGGCCCTCACCCTGTCCGGCCTCGCAGGCGCGTCGGCACAAGGGCTCAAGCCGCCGTCCGACCTCGTCACCGCGAGCCTCGTGGCCGAGCCCGCGGCGATCCGGCCGGGCGAGCCGTTCACCGTCGGCATCCGCATGGTGATGCGGCCGGACTGGCACGTCTACTGGCGCAATCCCGGTGATTCCGGCCTGCCGCCCGAGGTGACCTGGGCCCTGCCGGCGGGCTTCACGGCTGGCGCCCTCGACTGGCCGGCACCGCACCGCATCCCCGTCGCCCACCTCATGAACTTCGGCTACGAGGGCGAGACGGTGCTGCTGGCGCAGGTGACGCCGCCCGAGACCCTCGCGCCGGGCAGGCCCGTCACCCTCAAGGCGCATCTGAGCTACCTCGTCTGCGAGAGGGAATGCGTGCCCGGCACGGCGGATCTGCGGCTCACCCTGCCGGTCGCCCAGGCCGGGACCAGCACGGGAACCAACCCGCAGACCCGCGCCCTGTTCGCGCAAAGTCGCGCCGCCGTACCCGTGCCGGCGCCCTGGCCGGTGCGATACGGGGCCACGAAGGATCGCCTGACCCTCACCGTCGAGGCACCGACCCTCTCGCCCGACGGGGTAAAGGCGGTGGCGTTCTTCCCCTACGCCGAAACCGCCATTGAGAACGCCGCCCCGCAGGACGTGCGGATCGATGCCGCCGAGCTGCATCTCGGCCTCGTCCGGGGCAATGCCGACGAGCCCGCCCCCCCGACGCTGCCCGGCGTGCTCACCTTCGAGGAGACGACGGCCGACGGCCCGGTCCGGCGCGCCTACGCGCTGGGCGAGGCCCCCGCCATCGCCGCCCCGGCCGCGGACGCCCCGGCCGTCGCCCCGGCGCTCCCGGCCGAGGAAGACAGCCTGACCCTGTGGAGCGCCGTCGGCCTCGCCTTCCTCGGCGGCCTCGTCCTCAACCTGATGCCGTGCGTGTTCCCGGTCCTGTCCATCAAGGTGTTGAGCCTCGTGCGGCATTCGGGGGAATCGCCCGGCCGGGTGCGCCTGCACGGCCTCGCCTACACCGCCGGCGTGCTGGCGGCCTTCCTCGGCCTCGCCGGGTTGCTCATCGGGCTGAAAGGGGCCGGAGCCGGCATCGGCTGGGGCTTCCAGCTGCAATCGCCCGTCGTGGTGGCGGCCCTCGCCTACCTCTTGTTCGGCATGGGGCTCAGCCTGTCGGGCGTCGTCCATCTCGGCGGCGGCATCGCGGGCCTCGGCGACGGCCTGACCCGGCGCTCGGGACTTCAGGGTTCGTTCTTCACGGGCGTCCTCGCCACCGTGGTGGCGACCCCCTGCACGGCGCCGTTCATGGGCTCGGCCGTGGGCTTCGCCCTGACCCAGGAACCGGCCGTGGGCCTCGCGGTCTTCGCCAGCCTCGGCCTCGGCCTCGCCCTCCCCTTCCTGGTGCTGACCGCGTGGCCGCCCGCCCTGCGGGCCCTGCCCCGGCCCGGCGCCTGGATGGACACGCTCAAGGGCGTCCTTGCCTTCCCCATCTACGCCACCGCCGCCTGGCTCGTCTGGGTCCTGGCGCAGCAGGTCGGCCCCCCGGGGCTGCTCGCCGCCCTGCTGGGCCTCGTCCTCGTCGGGTTTGCCGCCTGGGCCTGGGAACGCAGCCATGGCGCGCGGCCGGCCTGGACCTGGGTCGCCCGCGGCATGGCGCTCGTGTCCCTCGCGGGCCTGGCCGTCCTCACCCTCGGCCTGTCGCAGGATCGTGCCGCCGCTGTCGCCCGCCAGGACGGCACCGAGGCGTTCAGCCAGGCGAGGCTCGACACCCTCGTCGCGGAGGGCCGGCCGGTCTTCGTCAACATGACGGCGGCCTGGTGCATCTCCTGCCAAGTCAACGAGCGCACGACGCTCGGGACGCAGGCCGTCCGCGAGGCATTCTCCGCGCGTGGTGTGACCTATCTCAAGGGCGACTGGACCAACCAGAATCCGGAGATCACCGCCTTCCTCGCCCGCCACGGCCGCAGCGGCGTGCCGCTCTACCTGCTCTACGGGGGCAAGGGCACACCCGTGGTGCTGCCGCAGATCCTGACGGCCGGCACGGTGCTCGACGCCCTCGCGGCCCTTCCGGCCATGCCCCGCAGCGCCGCCCTGGCGCCAGCGGAGCGCTGATCGACCCCATGACCGATTCGTCCGCGCCGCGCTGGGCCGTGTTCGGCAACGGCGACTTTCGCCTCTACGGCACCGCCCGCTTCCTCACCGGCCTCGCCTTCCAGATGCAGGCGGTGGCGGTGGGCTGGTTCGTCTACGACCTGACGCGCTCCGCCCTGGCGCTCGGCCTCGTCGGCCTCGCGAGCTTCCTGCCCGCCATGCTCGCGGCGCTGATCACCGGCCACGTGGCCGACACCTACGACCGGCGCGTGGTCGCGGCGGTCGCCTACGCCACCCTGGCGGCGGCCGATCTCGGCCTCCTGGCGTTCGTCCATTACGGCACCGGGGCGATCTGGCCGATCTACGCCCTGGTGGTGGTCATCGGCACCGGCCGCGCCTTCGCCAATCCCGCCCTGCAGGCCCTGTTGCCGACCCTGGTGCCCCGCACCCTGTTCGGCTCGGCCATCGCCTGGAACGCCTCGCTCTGGCAGAGCGCCTCGATCCTCGGACCGGCGCTCGGTGGCTTCCTCTACGCCCTCGGCCCGGCGGTGGTGTTCGGCACGGCGGCCCTCAGCTTCGCCCTCGCCAGCGCCCTCATCGCGGCGATCCGGTTCCGCCCCGCCCCCGTCGCCGAGCGCCCGCCCGTGACCTGGGCGACCCTCTCGGCCGGCCTCACCTACATCCGCGACCATCCCGTGGTCCTCGGCGCCATCAGCCTCGACCTCGTGGCGGTGCTGCTCGGCGGCGCCACCGCCCTGCTGCCGATCTTCGCGGCGGAAGTGCTGCATGTCGGCCCCCTCGGTCTCGGGGCGCTCCGCAGCATGCCGGCTGCGGGTGCGGTTCTGATGGCCGTCCTCCTCGCCTACCGGCCGCTCCAGCGCCATGCCGGCCTCCGCATGCTGCAGGCCGTCGGCGTCTTCGGCCTCGCCACCGTGGGGTTCGGCCTCTCGACCTCGCTGCCCCTGTCCATGGCCTGCCTGTTCGTCACGGGGGCCGCTGACATGATCAGCGTCTACGTCCGCCAGACCTTCGTCCAGGGCGAGACGCCCGATGCCATGCGCGGCCGGGTCTCGGCGGTGAACACCGTCTTCATCGGCGCCTCCAACGAACTCGGCGAGTTCGAATCTGGTACGCTCGCCGCCCTCATCGGCGCCGTGCCGGCGGTGGTGCTCGGCGGCCTCGCGACGCTCCTGGTCGCCGCCGCCTGGGGGCGGATTTTTCCGGCCTTGAAGGCACGGGATCGGTTGCCGCCGGTGGGGTGAGGAGGCGAAAAAGAAGCGTTATCCCTTTTCGAGGCCGTTTGGAAAGATCCCGGGATAATACCTTCCAGTTCAGCCACTTAGTTCCATCGAAGGGACATTGGTTCAGCTTGAACTCATTCTTACGACTTAAACTTTTTGCACATGACAGGCGGCTGCACGCAAGGATAGAAATGGTGTGGGAGGGCGCGATGGCTGACATCAAAGTGGTTGCCGGAAATTGCGGCAAGGGTAGAGGGACATACCAAGCTGGGGTCCTGACCAGTCCAGATGGCGTCGAGCGCTCGATCGAGAGCTTGTTGACCGTGGAAGCCCACGGCGATGTTGCGGGCGCGCGCAACTGGGGTGGTCAGGTTCTCGATGGGCTGAAAGGAAGCTTGGCCCTCGCCTCGAACATCGATCTGAGCGGAACGGCCCTGCTGGCGGCGACAGCCCTGACTTCGATCTCGGCCGAAGACTCTCAGCCTCAGACCCTGCTGGAGATCGCGTTTCAGGATGGCGGACTATTGATCGCCCTCGCCGATCCGCGTCTGCCGGCCCTGATCGCCAACGATCGGGACGTTCTCCGGCGAGGCTTCGCCCGGGCGGCACAACGTGTAGTGCAGCCGGACGCTGGACCGGCCAGTGCGGATGTAGGGCTGATAGCGACGGCGAGCGATGCAGCTCAAGCCGCGGCGGGCGCGGTCCAGGCGGCGGCTGGAGCCGCCAGCGCATCGCTCACGTCAGCTTTCGGCTTCGTTCGTCGAACCGCCGGCTTCGAACGCGGCTGAAGCTTCAGCCGCGCACTTTGCAGGAAACCTACTTACCTGCCAGCAGCGGCGACCACGTCGGGTCGGACGCGTAGGACGGCGTCGGCACCGGCTGCTCCACCTTGCCGGTGATGTCGACCATGTAGAGCTTGCCGCCGCCCTGGCCGCCGGGATCGCGGAAGAACAGCACGTACTGGCCGTTGGGCGCGAAGGTCGGGCCCTCGTTGTGGAAGCCCTCCGTAAGCACCCGTTCGCCCGAGCCGTCCGGCTTCATCACGCAGATGGCGAACCCGCCCTTGCGCTGGCGGGTGAAGGCGATGAGGTCGCCGCGCGGGGACCAGGCCGGCTGCGAGGCCGAGCCCTCGCCGAAGGAGATGCGGGTCGGGTTTCCGCCCGTGGCGCTCATGACGTAGACCTGCTGCGAGCCGCCGCGATCGGACTCGAACACGATCTGGCTGCCGTCGGGCGAGAAGGTCGGCGAGGTGTCGATGGCGTTGCCGTTGGTGATCGGCGTCTGCGCCTTGGAGCCGAGATCCATCACCACGATGTCGGCGTTGCCGCCCTCCTGCACGCTCATGACGAGGCGCCGGCCATCGGGGGAGAAGCGCGGGCTCGTGCTCATGGAACCGGCCTTGCCCACCGCCTGGCGGCCGCCGGTTTCGAGGTTGATGACCTGGATGCGCGGCGGCTGGCCCGTCGCCTGGGTCATGAAGGCGATGTCCTGAGTCGCGGGCGAGTAGCGCGGGGCGACCACCGCCGTCTCGCCGTTGGTGAGGGCCCGCACGTTGGCGCCGTCCTGGTCCATGACCATGAGGCGCTTGCGGCGGTTCTCCTTCGAGCCGGACTCGTCCACGAAGGCGATGCGGCTGTCGAACCACGGCCCGAGGCCGGTGATCTTGGTGTAGACGGCGTCCGAGATGAGGTGACCCGTGCGCCGGGCGTTGGCGGTGTCGGCGCCGTATTGCTGGCCCGTCATCTGCTGGCCCGAGGTCACGTCCCACAGCCGGAACTCGACCTTGAGCTTGCCCGACGGATCGCGCGAGACCCGCCCCGTCACCAGGGCCTGGACCCCGGCCGTGCGCCACTTGTCGAAGCCCGGCACCGCATCGAAGCCGGGGCTCTCGGGAAACTTCGCCTTCTCGACGGGCACGAAGTAGCCCGACCGGCGCAGGTTGTTCGTCACCACGCTCGACACCAGCAGGCCGAGGCTCGGATCGCCCGAGAAGTCCGTGACCGCGATGGGCATGGGCTGGAACGCGCCGCCGCCGATGCGCAGGTTGAGCTGCGCGCGCGCCGGCCCGGCGAGGCCGAACAGCACGAGAGCCAGGGCGGCGAGGAGGGGCGCAAGGCGCGCGGTGGGGCTGGGGAGCATGGTCGGTTCCGACTTTTTGGGACTATCTGTCCGGGCGGTCGCGCACGGTGGTCACGTCACGCGAGCAGGCTCACGGCGCGGGCGAGCGGCCCGGGTCGATGGATCGGGTCCGGCGCATCAGACCCGCGAAAACTCGAATTCCGCGTTGATCGCCTTCCAGTCGTTGTAATACGGCGCGTACTGGGCGGGAATCTTGTAGGGCGCGCAGCGTCGCACGGCGCGTTGCGCCGCTTCAGCGATGGAGCGGTCGACGGCGTTGGCGCCGCCGCGCATGATCCGGGGCTCCGTGGTGAGCGCCCCGTCCGGGTTCAGCCGGATGTCGAGCATCGGCAGGATCACGCCCTGCGCCGCGCCGGGGGGGGCGACGTAGCAGCGCTCGATCTGTTGCTGCAGCATGCCGACCAGGGCCTCGCGCAGGGACGGCGACAGGCGCTGCGAATTGCCCGAGGCGGCCCCGAGGGAGGCCGTGCGCTGCACATCGCGACCGGTGGCGCCGGTGGATTGCGAGGGCGCCTTCGAGGCCAGCAGTTGGCGGATGTCGCCGGCGCTGAACTTTTCGGCGAGCTCGGCCTGCTTCTTCGCCTTGGCCTCGGCATCGGCCTTGCCCTTCGCATCCGCCAGGGCCTTGGCTTTCGCCTTGGCGGCGGTCTCCGCTTTGGCCTTCGCGGCCGCATCGGCCTTGGCCGCAGCCTCGGCTTCCGCCTTCGCTTCGGCGACCTGCTTCTGATGCTCGGCTTCGGCCTTGGCGGCTTTCTCGGCCAGGGCCTTGGCCTCCGCACGCGCCTTCTCGGCCTCCGCCTTCTCGGCCTTGGCTTCGGCCTCGGCACGGGCCTTGGCATCCGCCTTCGCCTTGGCGGCCTTCTCGGCCGCCTTCGCAGCGTCCGCCTTGGCGGCGGCCTCCGCCTCGGCTTCTTCCTTCTCGATGAGCTGAGCGAGCTGCTCGCGCTTCACGGCGGCCGCCTTCGCTTCCGCCTTGGCGGCGACGGCCTTGGCCTCGGCGGCAGCCTTCGCCTCCGCCTTGGCTTCCGCCGCAGCCTCGGCCTTGGCGGCGCGGGCGGCTTCGGCCTTGGCCGCTTCCGCCTTGGCGGCTTTCGCGTCGGCCGCCTTGGCCTCCGCAGCCTTGGCCTCGGCGGCTTTGGCTTCGGCGGCTTTGGCGTCCTTGTCCGGGTCGGGTTCGTTGACGCGCAGCGGCATCTCCTCGGCGCTCGCGACCTTCATGTCGGCGGGGCGCTTCGGCGGGGCCGGGGCATCGACCTTGGCGTTCTCGGGCTCGCGCTCCTCGGCCTTGTCCGCCTTGCGGTCGGCGCGCGGCTTGGCATCCGGCTGCGGCTTGTCGGCGTTGGTCTCACCCTTGGTGAGTTCCGAATATTGCTGCTCGGTCATCACCTCGACGGGCACGCCCTCCTGCGCGTCGGGCAGGGCGGGAGCGGCGACGGTGAGCATCGCCGCCGTCAGCACGGCGACGTGCACGCCGGCCGAGATCCACATGCCCGGTTCGTTGCGCTTGAAGGGGAGCTTCACGGGGGCGCGTCCGCTACTTCTGGTCGGGCTCGGTGACGAGGGCCACCTTCTTGAAGCCGCCGCCGGTCACGATGGCCATCACCTGGGCGACCCGGCCGTAATCGACCCGCTTGTCGCCGCGCACGAACACGCGCTCCTCGAAGCCCGATTTCGAGGCCTCGGTGAGCTTCGGGATGATGCTGTCGTCGCCGAGCTCGTCCTCGCCCAGGAACACCTGACCGCTTTGACGGATGGAAAGCGTCACCGGCTTGGTGTCGGAGTTGAGGGGACTCGCCTTCGATTGCGGCAGGTCGAGGGGCACGCCGACGGTCATCATCGGCGCGGCCACCATGAAGACGATGAGCAGCACGAGGACGACGTCGATGAACGGCGTCATGTTGATCTCGTTGATGGCGCCCTGGCGCCGGCCGCGCCGCCGCCGTCCGCCACCCTGTGCCGCTCCGTGGGCCATGCCCATGATCGTCCCTCGGTCTTGCGTGGAGTCTCAGGCGACGAGCGACAGGCGCTCGTCGATCTGGCGGGAGAGGATGGCCGAGAACTCGTCGGCGAAGCCTTCGAGGCGCGACTGCTGCTTCGAGACCGTCGACTGCAGCTTGTTGTAGGCGAGCACGGCCGGAATGGCCGCGAATAGCCCGATGGCAGTGGCGAACAGGGCCTCGGCGATGCCGGGCGCCACCACGGCGAGGGAGGTGTTCTTCGAGGCCGCGATGGATGTGAATGCCGTCATGATGCCCCAGACCGTGCCGAACAGGCCGATATAGGGGCCGGCCGAGCCGATGGAGGCGAGGAACAGCAGGCGCGATTCGAGGCGCTCGACCTCGCGCTGGATGGTGACGTCGAGCACCTTGTCGATGCGCTGGGACAGGCTCTGGATCTGCCGGCCGGAGCCCTCGAACGAGCGCTTCCACTCGCGCATGGCCGCCACGAACAGGGCGCCCTGACCCACCGCCGGCTTGTCGTTGAACGAGCGGTAGAGCTCCTCAAGGGAACGGCCCGACCAGAACGCCTCCTCAAAAGCATCCATCTCGGCCTTGGTGCGGCGGAACAGCAGGGTCTTGTCGACGATGATCGACCAGCACCAGACGGAGGCGCCCAGCAGCCCCACCATCACCACCTTGACGACGAAATGGGCCTGCAGGAACAGGCCCAGCAAGGTCATGTCGGGGGCCGGCATCGCCTGCATGGCATCGGCTGGGTTCATGACACGATCCTTGGATAAAACCCCGCGCGGAGCCGTCACGGAACCGGTGGCCCGACCCTCGCGCTTCAACCGGAACCTTGTGCGATTTCAACGCTCAATGGGCCGCGAATCTGTCGAAAGTATGGGGCTGTGTTGTGCATCGCACGCGACTGCTCCGAGCGCAGTTAAGCACGCAGCAGGGTTAACATTTCCTTGCCGCCGCCCTTCGCAGGGCCACGACCAGCCCCCCCGTTCGCCTCCCGGGCCGCCGTCGCGTCTCGAGGCGGGCGGCAACGCTCGAAACTCAACAGCGCCATGACGGGCAGACAATAAGTCACTCATCTGATCTTCCATTTAACGAAATTTTTACTAATAGTTTATAATAATATCTCAGTCTATCAAATATGAATCCGATGCCTCGGGAATCGCGCCATGAAAATCCGCAGGTCGATACTTGGTGCATTGCGCCGAACGCACGACGTTGAACGGACCGAATTCGCGCCTCAGATCGATTCGGAGGCGGTGCTGAATGCCCTCCCGGTGAATGTCCTCGTCCTGGACCCAGTCAGCGCCAACATCACCTATGCCAACCGGCGCAGCATCGAGACGATGCACGCCCTGCGGGAATACCTGCCGAGGGAGGTCGACCCCGACCGCATGATCGGGACATCGATGGACGTGTTCCACAGGAACCCCCGTCACCAGCGCAGCATCGTCGCCGACCCGTCGCGCCTGCCCTGGCGGACCAAGATCCGCCTGGGTCCCAAGACCCTCGACCTGCACGTCTCGGCGGTGATGTCACAGGGCAGCTACGTCGCGGCCGTGCTGTCCTGGGCCGACGTGACGCCGTTCACCGACGCGATCTCGGCGTTCGACGGCGCGATCCAGACCGCCCTCGATACCGCCGGCGGCGCGACGAGCACCCTGCGCGACTCGGCCCGGCAGGTGCTGGAGAAGACGGGAGAGACCTCCCACGCCGCCGCGACGGCCGCCACCGGAGCGGTGGGCACCTCGGCCAACGTCCGCACGGTGGCCGAGGCCGTCGAGCAGCTCAACGTCGCCAACGCCGAGATCACGCAGCAGATGAACCGGTCCCGCTCCGTCACCAGCGAGGCGGTGGAGGAAGCCCGCCAAGCGGTCGCGAGCGTGCGGGCCCTCAGCGAGAACTCGAATCATATCGGCCAGGTCGTCGGGATGATCGGCCAGATCGCCAGCCAGACGAACCTGCTGGCCTTGAACGCCACCATCGAGGCGGCCCGCGCCGGACCGGCCGGACGCGGATTCGCCGTCGTCGCCAGCGAGGTCAAGGAGCTCGCGGCCCAGACGGCGCGGGCCACGGACGACGTCTCGCGGCAGGTCGCGATGATCCAGACCGCGACGACCTCCACGGCCTCCACCATCGAGCGGATCGCCGGCATCATCGCCCGGATCGACGAGAGCGCCCTCTCGGTAGGGTCGGCGGTCGAGGAACAGTCGGCGACCTCCACGGAGATCCGCCGCAGCGTCGAAGAGGCCTCGGGTCGGACCGAAACGGTCAGTTCCAGCGTCGCGGCGGTGGCGAAGAGCGCGACGGATTCGGCCAGCTCGGCGCAAAGCATGCTGAGCGCGACGGCGGAACTCAACCGCGAGATCGACGCCGTGGCGGCGGCGGTCAAGCTCTTCCTCGGCGAAGTCCGCAAGATCTGAGGCGGCTCCCCCTCGAACGGAGCGCAGGCCGCATCACCGGGCCTGCGGGGCGAAAACCGGTTCGCGGCCGGGGGTGGTGCCCTATCCCGGCATCGCCCCGGCCTTCACGCCGCCGGCACCGGTCCGGCGGCGTCACCCTCGGGCGACAGAACGCGGCGCAGGGCATCGGGAAGGCGGATGGCCCGGCCGTCTCGCACGCAGGCGACGACGACCTCGGCCTTCACCAGGAGCTCGTCCCCGCGCCGGACCTCCTGGGCGAGATGCATCGAGGCGCCCTTCATCGCAGCCGTCCAGGTCCGGATGTCCAGGAGGTCGTCCATTCGCGCGGGCTTGGCGTAGTCGATCACCATCCGGCGCACGACGAAGTGCAGGCCGGCGGCATCCCGGTGCAGGTCGGACTGGTCACCGGCCAAGCCGCGCAGCAATTCGGTGCGCCCGCGCTCCATGAAGCGCAGGTAGCTCGCATGGTAGACGAAGCCGGAGAAGTCGGTGTCCTCGTAATAGACCCGCACGGGCTGACGATGGACGCCGGGGAGGTCGGTTTCGCTCAAGGGCGGCTCTCCTGTGGCGGGGCTCGAAGGGACCCCATCATGCCTCCGGGTCGGTGGGAAACAGGCCGAACTGCGAGCCCGGTTCGCGGCGCGGCTCGGGAAAGCCCATGTGGCGGAACGCGTGCGGCGTGAGCATGCGGCCGCGCGGGGTGCGCTGCACGAAGCCCTTCTGGATCAGGAACGGTTCGATGATGTCCTCGATGGCGTCGCGTGGTTCCGAGAGCGCCGCCGCGATGGTCTCGATCCCCACGGGTCCGCCGTTGAAGGATTTGGCGATCATCGTGAGGTACTTGCGGTCCATCACGTCGAGGCCGGCCGGGTCGACGTCGAGGAGCTGGAGGGCCCGGTCGGCGATGGCCCGCGTCACGGTGGGAGCGTCGGCCACGATGGCGAAGTCGCGCACCCGGCGCAGCAGGCGCCCGGCGATGCGCGGCGTGCCCCGCGCGCGCTTGGCGATCTCGTTCGCCCCCTCCTCTGACATGCCCAGACCCAGCACTCGGGCCCCGCGCCGCACGATGAGTTCGAGCTCGTCGACATCGTAGAATTCGAGGCGGATCGGGATGCCGAAGCGGTCGCGCAGGGGCGTCGTCAGCAGGCCGGCGCGGGTGGTGGCGCCCACCAGGGTGAACTTCGGCAGTTCGATCTTCACCGAGCGCGCCGCCGGGCCCTCGCCGATGATGAGGTCGAGCTGATAATCCTCCATGGCCGGGTAGAGGATCTCTTCCACCGCCGGGTTGAGGCGGTGGATCTCGTCGATGAAGAGCACGTCGCGCTCCTCGAGGTTCGTGAGCTGGGCGGCGAGATCCCCCGCCTTGGCGATGACCGGGCCGGAGGTGGAGCGGAAGTTCACCCCGAGTTCGCGCGCGACGATCTGCGCGAGGGTGGTCTTGCCGAGGCCCGGCGGGCCGACGAACAGGACGTGGTCGAGGGCCGAGCCGGTCTTCTTCGCCGATTCGATGAAGATGCTCATGTTGGCGCGGGCCGCGCGCTGGCCGATGAACTCCGCGAGACTCAGGGGGCGAATCGACGATTCGAGGTCGTCCTCCCGGCGCTCCGGGGTCAGGAGCGAGTCCGGCAGCGGGTGCAGGGTCGGCGATTTCGGGGGACCGGACGGCTTGGGGGAGCCGGACGGCCTGGGGGATTTCGGAAGCTTGCTCACACGGACTCTCGGTGGGGCCCGGCGGGGCCTGCGTCCAGCAACTGTTGTCGGGGCCGATGTCGCACACCAGCCCGGATCGCGCTACATTCGCGGCGTCGGCGGATGGCCGTCGGGGGAGCTCACGATGGACAACGCGTCCGCCGAGTTCGAGAGGATGGATTTCGACGACTTCGAGGAATTGCTGGCCGACAAGCCGCGCAACGAGCGCTGGGAGTTGATCGGCGGCCGCGTCGTCCGGATGATGGTCGGCGCGCGCTGGGAGCACGGACGGATCGTCCAGAACATCGCAAGCCATCTGCATCAAGGCTTTCGGGCGAAAGGATCGTCCTGCCAGACGTTTGCCGAGACGTTCTACCTGAAGAGCCGCCCCCTCGACGGGGCGTTGTTACCCGACGTTCTCGTTGTGTGCGGCGGCATCGAAGCGGGCGCCACTTCGGTGGACAATCCCACGGTGCTGATCGAAGTGGTCTCGCCCGGCACGGAAGCGCGCGACCGCCTGGAGAAGTGGCGGATCTACCAACAGCTGCCGGCCCTGCAGCACTACGTCCTTGTGGCACGGGACCGACCACACCTCGAGGTTTACGATCGGGTCGATGAAGCCTGGAGCGGCTTTCGGGTTATCGAGGGCATGGACGCGACGCTCGAACTCGTCGCGATCCAGGCGTCCCTGCCCTTGAGCGAAGTCTATTGGAGCGTCTTCGGCCCCTGAAAAATCCCGCGGCGCCCGAAGCGCCGCGAGAGACCCTATCATCTCACTCGGCTTCGGGCGCGATGGGCTCCAGGCCGCCGATGTGCTTCTGCGCGTAGAGCGGCAGGCCGACCTGGGAGATCAGTTCGAGCTGGGTCTCCAAAAAGTCGATATGGCCTTCCTCGTCCTCGGCCAGATCCTCGAACAGGCGCTTCGACACGCGGTCGTTGATCGAATCGCAGTACTTGGCGGCCTCGAGATAGAGCGCCCGCGCCTCGGTCTCGGCGGCGAGATCGCACTCGATGATTTCCTGCACGTTCTGGCCGATCCGCAGGGGATCGAGTTCCTGCAGGTTGGGGAAGCCGTCGAGGAACAGAATGCGATCGACGAAGCGATCGGCGTGGTTCATCTCCTCAATGGATTCCTTGCGCCAGAACTTGGCCAGCTCGATGTAGCCCCAATCATTGAGCATGCGGAAATGGAGCCAGTACTGGCTGACCGCCGTCAGTTCGCTGCGCAGTCCCCGATTGAGGTACTCGACGACCTTCGCATCACCCTTCATCCGCCCATTCTCCCTTGAGGCACCGTGGCCGGAAGGGAGCGTGGCACCTCGCACAGGCGCTCAGGCGGCGATCCCTTCCTCCGCAGTTTGGAGCTTGACCAAACTACAGCCCGTTGCGCAAGTCGTCGAGCACGCATGGCCGGCCTCCTCGAGGGCGGCTTGCAGGGCGTTCTGCATGATCGACCGGATGGTGCGGGCGCAGCGCCCGCATTTCGGGCTGCAGCCGAGGCAGGCCTGGACCTGGGCCGGCGTGCGGGGACAATCCGGGCCGCGATGGAGGCAGGCGCGGACCGCGTTGTCGGACAGGACGTTGCAGGAACAGACGATCATGCGGGACCGAAACTCGCGCTGGGCATCGTGCCGTTGGGGAGGATGCCGGGGCCTAGGGCCCGACCCCTGTCTCGAACGCTAGATTAGAATCACTAGAAACTGCTGTCTTTACAGGACCTTAGAGGCCCGGGGCGAATCTGGCAATGTCCGTGCACGCCGTCAAGGGCACAATTGCATTGGGCGCCAACGATCCCGCGCGGGCGTTTCAACGGGCGAGTTCGCGAAGCCCCAGCCGGATCAGGGTCTTGGCCTCGGCGCCCTCCCCCGCGCCCGCCAGCACCACCGCGATGGCGGCCGAGGCCTGCACCGGGGCATAGCCGAGATTGACCAGGGCCGAGACGGCGTCGGCCACGGGCTGGGGCGCGGAGCGGTCCTGCACGGCGCCGTTGAGGGCGATGACGGACGGATCGATGGGGGCGTAGGCCGGGGCCTTGTCCTTGAGTTCGGCGACCAGCCGGGCGGCGAGGCGCGGGCCGACGCCGGGTGCGCGCGCGACGGCAGTCTTGTCGCCGAGGGCGATGGCGGAGGCCAGAGCCTCCGGCTCCAGCACGGAGAGCAACCCGAGGGCCACCTTCGAGCCGACGCCCTGCACGGTCTGGAGCAGGCGGAACCACTCGCGCTCGGGATCGGAGCGGAAGCCGTAGAGGCGGATCATGTCCTCGCGGACATGGGTGTCGATGGCAAGGCTCGCGGCCTCGCCGATGGCGGGCATGCGCTGGAGCGTGCGGGCCGAGCAATGCACCACGTAGCCGACCCCCTGAACGTCGAGGATCACGAAGTCCTCTCCGTAGGAATCCACGACGCCCTTCAGCTTGCCGATCATGCGAAGTCTCTTATCAGAGGGGACGGGGCGGTGTCCGAGGATTGGCCGGGCGGCCCGGAGAACCGAGGGGCGACATGAAGCATGGATCCGTCACCAATCCGCAGGCGCGCACCGGCCGGACGGGCCCGAGCAGGGCGCCCCTGGGCAAGGCCGCCCTGGGCAAGGCCGCCCTGGGTAAGGCCGCCCTGCGCAGTAGCACCGTTCTCGCCCTGACGCTGCTGGGTCTCGCCGGCCCCCACGCGCAGGAGACGCCCCCGCCGGCCCCCACCACCGACCCGACGCAGGTCCGCTCCGGGGCCTACCGCCTCGATCCGGCCCACGGCAAGATCACCTGGTCGCTCGGCCACCTCGGCTTCTCGACCTATTACGGGCAGATCACCGACGTGGCGGCGGAGGCGAGCCTCGACGCGAAGGCCCCGGACAAGAGCCGCATCAGCGTCACCGTCGGCACGCCGAGCATCACCGGACTCAACGACAAGCTCGACGCCCACCTCAAGAGCCCGGACTTCTTCGACACGCAGAAATTCCCCACGGCGACCTTCGTCAGCACCTCCGTCGAGCCGACCAGTCCGACGACGGCGCGGGTCAACGGCGAACTCACCCTCAAGGGGGTCACCAGACCGGTCTCGTTCGACGCCACCTTCAACCAGGCCGGGCTCCACCCCGTCGACAAGCTCTACACCGTCGGATTCGACGGGCGGGCGGTGATCAAGCGCTCGGAGTTCGGGATCACCGCCTACCTGTCGATGGTGGGCGACGAGGTGACCCTGCGCCTGGAGGGCGAGTTCAAGGCGGTACCCTGACGGCCGGCCGCGCCGGGCGATCTCAGAGGGTGATGTGCTGGTCGATCGCCTGGGGGGCGAACGCCCTGTCGAACACCGCGCCGATCCCGTGCTCGAAGTGACGGGCGACGCGGGCCGCCGTCCGGCCGATGGTGATGGGCGCGCCGATGGCGATCTGCACGTCGAGGGTGAAGGCGACGCCGGACGCCGAGACGTTGAGAAGCCTGGCCGGCACGATCCGGCCATCCGCGAGTTCGACGGTCACGTCGGTCTCCAGGGGCGTCACCCGGGGATGGACGCGGACGGGGGCGGTCGCCTCCTGCTGCTCCGAGAGCAGGCGCAGTTCCCGGGCGACGCTGGCGACGGCCTGCTGTTTCGCAAGGAGGCGGACGACGAAGGCGTGGTCACCGATGCTGACCACGCGGGTTTCCACGGCGCCGATATGGCGGATGTTGCAGGTCAGTTCCTCGTCGACGAGCGGGGTGGTGGCGGAGCGGAAGTGAATTCCGTCCGGGGAGACGATGTCCGTCACGGCGTAAAACTCGGAGCGATCCCGTCCCCAGCACAGGGCCGGGACGACCACCGTGTGGTGATGGGGTTTCGCGTGCGGGTGTCTCATCGCTCTCACTGTGCCGCTCGCGGGCATCGTAGGATCGGGAGTCTTTCGATCGCTCTCGCGGGATAGGAAGAGTTGTAGCGATTCCGTCGAACGACGGGCCCTTCCTCCCGGACCGGGCGCCCCCGCGGATGGGGCCTCCCAGTTCCGGGCGGCCCGAAGCGCCACCCTCAGCCCGAACCGCCAGGTGGCGTCCCGGTGCGATCAGCCCGGTGCGATCAGCCCGCTTTGGCCAGGGCCGCGGCGATGCGGGCGGCGGCAAGCGCGCTCATCCCCGGCACGGGGGCATGCCGGCTCTTGAGGGCGTGGGAGGCGCGGTGGTTGGCGTGGGTGACGGCGATGGCCAGGGCGTCGGCGGCATCGGCCGTCTTGAACTCGGCCTTCGGCATCAGGAACTTCACCATGGCCTGGATCTGCACCTTGTCGGCGTGACCGGCCCCGCAGACGGTCTTCTTGACGAGGTTGGCGGCGTATTCCGACACCGGCAAACCCGCCAGCGCCGGGACCAGCAGGGC
The DNA here is from genome assembly GCF_001422375.1 of Methylobacterium sp. Leaf99. Classification (GTDB taxonomy): domain Bacteria; phylum Pseudomonadota; class Alphaproteobacteria; order Rhizobiales; family Beijerinckiaceae; genus Methylobacterium. The sequence continues at coordinate 1,429,045 of NZ_LMMU01000001.1, forward strand.
GATGGCGCGGGCATGTCCGAGCTTCAGCGTCGCCTGGGCGTCCTTGTTGACGAAGGTCTCCTCCACGGCGACCTCGTCGGGGGAAAACCCCCGGACCACCCGGCTGATGCCCTCGTGCAGCTCGCGCAGGCGGAGCGCCAGGGGCAGGTCGCCATCGGAGGTGACGACGCCGCAATCGACGTAGGCGAGCTTGGTCCCCGTGACGGTGATCACGCCCCAGCCGGTGCGGCGCAGTCCGGGATCGATGCCGAGGATGCGGACGGGAGCGGTCATGCGTGGTGGCCCTGGAGCGCGCGGGTCGCGCCGGCGTCGAGCGTTAGGCACATACCGTGAACGGACCGTTTCGCCAAACCCCTCCCCCCGAAATGCGAACGGCGCGGCCCCGCGAAGGGCCGCGCCGCGCTCTGGAGGATCGGGAAAGCCGGTCGCCTCAGGCGGCCGCGGAGACTCCGGCGGCGGTGGGAACCGAGGCCACGGTCTTCAGGATCTGCGAGGCGATCTGGTAGGGGTCCCCCTGGCTGTTGGGACGGCGGTCCTCCAGGTAGCCCTTGTACGCGTTGTTGACGAAGCTGTGCGGCACGCGGATCGAGGCGCCGCGATCGGCGACGCCGTAGCTGAACTCGTTGATCGCCGCGGTCTCGTGCTTGCCCGTCAGGCGCATGTGGTTGTCGGGGCCGTAGACGGCGATGTGGTCGTCGAGGTTGTCCTTGAAGGCGGCCATCAGCGCCTCGAAGTAAGCCTTGCCGCCCACCGTGCGCAGGTGCTCCGTCGAGAAGTTGGCGTGCATGCCCGAGCCGTTCCAGTCCGTGGCACCCAGGGGCTTGCAATGGTACTCGACGTCGATCTCGTAGCTCTCGCACAGGCGCTGGAGGATGTAGCGGGCGACCCACATCTCGTCGGCGGCCTTCTTGGAGCCCTTGCCGAAGATCTGGAACTCCCACTGGCCCTTGGCGACCTCGGCGTTGATGCCCTCGTGGTTGATGCCGGCGTCGAGGCAGAGGTCGAGGTGCTCCTCGACGATCTTGCGGGCGATGGAGCCGACTTCCTTGTAGCCGACGCCGCAATAGTACGGTCCCTGGGGCGCCGGATAGCCGGAAGCGGGGAAGCCGAGCGGACGGCCGTCCTTGTAGAAGAAGTACTCCTGCTCGAAGCCGAACCAGGCGCCGTCGTCATCCAGGATGGTGGCGCGCTTGTTGGAGGCGTGGGGGGTGACGCCGTCCGGCATCATCACTTCGCACATGACCAGGACGCCGTTCTTGCGGGTCGCGTCGGGGAAGTGGCGCACGGGCTTCAGCATGCAATCGGAAGAGCCGCCCTCGGCCTGCATGGTCGAGCTGCCGTCGAAGCCCCACATGGGAAGCTGATCGAGGGTCGGGAAGCCGTCGAATTCCTTGATCTGCGTCTTCCCGCGCAGGTTGGGGACGGGCGTGTAGCCGTCCAGCCAGATGTATTCGAGCTTGTACTTCGTCATCGTGAAGTCTCTCTTCCGTTCGCGGTGCGGACCACCGCCGAGCGCGGACCGTCGACCGCCCCAGGGAACTGCCGCCCTCGCAAAAGCATTTGCTATGCCAATCAAACCTAGATCCGTTCGCCCGTCGGGACCGGCTAAGTCCCCCTTGGGATCCAGCCTTCGGATGCGGCATTTGCCCAGCAATTGGGCATTTTGCATTGTTTTTCATCATACGATGCCCATGCCATGTTCTTGAGCAGACACAGCGAAGCATAGGCTCGATATCGGCACCTCGAAATCTCGTTTACCCCGAACGAGGATTTCCCCATCGAACTATTGCATCGCGTTTTAGCAATCGCCGGCATGCGCATATTTCCGGCAGATGCGCGTTTTATTCGCGTCAGGCCGCGCATTCCCAGGGCAGAGGGTCTATGTTGTGCTCAGCGTTCGAGCGGCGCCGTCGGTGCCGCTCCCAGGGAGACTCAGTTCGATGACGCCGTCCGCCACGCGTGAGACCGCCAAGATCTACGCCTTCCCGACCGGGGGCCGCCTCGGCGCGGACCGCCGCGAGGCCAGCCGCCCGCGCGGCGAAACGAAGGCGATGCAGCCACCGGCCGCGTTCGCCGCCTGCGGCTATCATGAGGCCGCCCTGGTGGACGCGGACCGCTCGCGCAAGTCCTGACGGCGATCAGACGCCGAAGATCGACCAGCCGAGGCGCCGGGTGAGGGTTTCGAGGGCGATCCGGCCGAGGTGGGAATTGCCCGAGGCGTCGAGGCCGGGGGACCACACGGCGATGGAGGCACGCCCCGGCGCCACGGCCAGGATGCCGCCGCCGACGCCGCTCTTGCCCGGCAGGCCGACGCGGTAGGCGAACTCGCCCGACCCGTCGTAATGGCCGCAGGTGAGCATCACGGCGTTGATGCGGCGTGCCCGCTCCGCCGAAATCACGGAATGGCCCGTCGAGGGCATCCGGCCCGAATGCACGAGGTAACGCCCGGCCCTGGCGAGTTGCCGGCACGTCATGCTGATCGCACAGTGGTGGAAGTAGACGCCCAGGGTGAAGTCCACCGGGTTGTCGAGGACGCCGAAGGATTTCATGTAATTCGCGAGCGCGACGTTGCGGAATCCCGTGCGGAGTTCCGAGGCCGCCACCGCCTCGTCGATGGTGATGCTCGGGTCCTCGGCCAGGAACTGCATGAAGCGCAAGATCTCGCCCAACCCCTCGCGCGGCTGATGGCCCGACAGAATCACGTCGGTGACCGCGATGGCGCCGGCGTTGATGAACGGATTGCGCGGGATGCCGCGCTCGCGTTCCAGCTGGACGATGGAGTTGAACGGGCTCCCCGATGGCTCGCGCCCGACCCGGCGCCACAGGCGGTCGCCGACCATGCCCAGCGCCAGGGTCAGGGTGAACACCTTCGAGATGCTCTGGATCGAGAACGCCACGTCGGCGTCGCCCCCGGCCGCGACCACGCCGTCGGCATCGATGACGACGAGGCCGAAGGCGCCCGCATCGACCCGGGCGAGCTCCGGAATGTAGGTGGCGACCTCGCCCCGGTCGGGCCGCGCCCGCATCTCCTCGGCGATCTCCCGCACGACGGCGTGCAGGTCGGGGCTGGGGCTCTGCGGCACGGCGGTCTCACGCGGGCTGAAGGGATTTCCCGACGCGACGCAATGAAACTGCCAAGCCCGGTCTCGACGGGAGCTTCAACCCGCCAGCTTCTCCATCAGGGCCTCGGACAGGGAGAAATTCACGAAGACGTTCTGGACGTCGTCCTGGTCCTCGATCACCTCGACGAGGCGCAGGAGCTTCTCGCCGGTCTCGTCGTCGACCTCGATGGTGTTCTGCGCCTTCCAGACCAGGGCCGTGCGGCGGGGCTCGCCGAAGCGCGCTTCCAGCGCCTTGGAGACCTCGCCGTAGGCGTCCTGGGCGCAGACGATCTCGTGGCCGTCCTCGGACGAGCGCACGTCGTCGGCCCCGGCCTCGATGGCGGCCTCCAGCATGGTGTCGGCATCCGCCACCTTGGCCTCGAACTCCACCACGCCGACATGGTCGAACATGAACGACACCGCGCCGGTCTCGGCGAGGCTGCCGCCGGACTTGGTGAAGGCCGAACGCACGTCGGAGGCCGTGCGGTTGCGGTTGTCCGTCTGCGCCTCGACGATGATCGCGGCGCCCCCCGGGCCGTAGCCCTCGTAGCGGATCTCGTCGTAGCTCTCGGCGTCGGCGCCCGAGGCCTTCTTGATGGCGCGCTCGATGTTGTCCTTGGGCACGTTCTCGGCGCGGGCCGCGATGATGGCGGCGCGCAGGCGGGCGTTCATGGCGGGATCCGGCAGGCCGAGCTTGGCCGCCACGGTGATCTCGCGGGCGAGCTTGCCGAACATCTTCGAGCGGACCGCATCGACGCGGCCCTTGCGGTGCATGATGTTCTTGAACTGGGAATGGCCGGCCATGGCGTGACCTATCTCGCGAAAAAGAGCGGCGCCGGATGAGGCCCGAGCCTCCTCGACGGCGCGGGGCATCGGGAATGGGCGGCGGTTATAGGCCGGGGGCGTGCGGCGTGGCAACGCGGGCGGGCCCCGGGCGTTGACCCACATGGATATCCCCCATCACGCACCGGCCCGGGCTCCCAGGACAGCACTCGGTGGGCCGGCGTCGCCCCCGGAGGCCATCGCGAACAAACCCGTCCGCTGGGGCCGCCTCGGGCTCGTCGCTCTCCTTGGGCTCGCGGCCGGCACGATCCTCTTCCCCGCCCCGGCGGAGGGTCGTGGGAACAGGCGCCGCGGGGCTTAAGGCCCATCCAGCCCCGCGCAAGCCTCTCGCCTTACCTCCGCTGCCTAGCGTGACACGCGTTCACACCGGCGGAGGCCAGAGACCTTGGGCATTGTCATCGGCCTCGTCATCGGAATCGGCTGCATGCTCGGCGGGTTCGTCGCCATGGGCGGGCACCTCGTGGTGCTCTGGCAGCCGTGGGAGTTCGTGATCATCGGGGGCATGGGAGCGGGGGCCTTCGTCATGGCCAACCCGATGAAGACCGTGGTCGATTCCGGCAAGGCGAGCGTCGATGCGCTGACCGGCAAGGTGCCGAAGCGCAAGGACTACCTCGAACTCCTCGGCCTCCTCCACGCCCTCATGCGCGAGCTGAAGGCCAAGCCCCGCAACGAGGTCGAGCCCCACCTCGACGACCCGGCGAACTCCGAGCTGTTCAAGGCCTATCCGACGGTCGCCAAGAACGCCGACCTCGTCCTGTTCATCTGCGACTACGCCCGCCTCATCCTCATCGGCAACGCCCGCGCCCACGAGATCGAGGCCCTGATGGACGAGGAGATCTCGGGCTATCGCAAGGACCGGCTCAAGCCCTACGGGGCCGTCACCATGGTGGCCGAGGCGATGCCGGCCCTGGGCATCGTCGCGGCCGTGCTCGGCATCGTGAAGGCCATGGGGGCGCTCGACCAGTCGCCCCAGATCCTCGGCGGCCTCATCGGCGCGGCGCTGGTGGGCACGTTCTTCGGCGTCTTCATGTCCTACGGCGTGCTCGCGCCGTTCGCGACCAAGATCAAGGTGATCCGCGAGAAGCAGGCCCATGTCTACATCATCGTCAAGCAGAGCCTGCTCGCCTACATGAGCGGGGCGGTGCCGCAGATCGCCGTCGAGCACGGCCGCAAGGGCATCTCCCTCGGCGACCGCCCCACCATCGACGAAGTCGAGAACGCCACCGTGAACGGCGGCGCCCAGCGCGAGGCCGCCTGACCATGGACACGCCAGAGGGTTCCTCCGGCCAGAAGGGGCCGAGCACCGATCTCCGCGCCCGCCTCATCGAGGCCGGCGGCCTGTCCCTCGACCGGCTGCCCATGCTCAGCGTGGTGTTCGACCGCCTGACCACGGGCTGCTCGGACAACCTCAAGCACCTCGTCGCCTCGCCGGTGCACTTCTCCCTCGGCGGCATCCAGAGCGGGCGCATCGGCGAGATGCTCGACGCCTACGACACCAACGCCATCGCGGGTCTCTTCCACGCCCCCGAATGGGACAGCCACATCCTCGTCGGCCTCGACCGCGACTTCGTCTTCACCATGGTCGAGGTGCTGCTGGGCTCGGATGGCGGCGAGCCGCGGGTGGAGGACGAGCGCCCGTTCTCCGGCATCGAGACGCGCATCGCCCAGATCGTGCTGGAACAGGTCGGCAAGGCGCTGGAATCCTCGTTCTCCCTCGTGGCAGCCACGCCGTTCCGCCTCGAACGCACGGAGACCCGCATGGAGTTCGCCGTCATCGGCGGCCGCGGCAACAAGGCGGTGGAGGCCAAATTCCTGCTCCAGGCCCTCAACCGCAGCGGCGAGATGTTCCTCATCATCCCGCAATCGGTGATCAACCCCATGCGCCCGAGCCTGTCGAAGGTGCTCACCGTCGACTCGGCCGCCCGCGATCCGAAATGGACCCAGCAGATGGCAGCCGAGGTGCAGAAGGCCGAGGTGACCCTCCGCGCCGTCCTGGAGGAGCGCACCCTGACGCTCGGCGAGATCTCCGAGCTCAAGGTCGGCCAGGTCATCGGGCTCGACGCCACCCCCACCACCCGGGTGAAGCTCGAGGGCAACGACAGGCCGCTGTTCTGGTGCCATATGGGGCAGGCGCAGGGCTCCTACGTCCTGCGCATCGACGAAGCCATCGCCCCCGAGAAGGAAGGCCTCGTGCCATAACGCCGCTGGTTGACACCATCCTGCTCGTCGCCCTCATCGCGACGAGCGCCTGCGTGGTGCCGATGTACCTCAAGCTGAAGCGCCTCGACCGGACCCAGGCCGAGTACGGCCGCATCCTCACCCAGTCGGGCCACGCCCTGAACCAGGCCGGCGAGGCCGTGCGCGGCTTCAGCACGGAGGGGCGGGCGATCCTGGAGGCCCTCGACGGGAAGATCGAGGAGGCGCGCGCCACCCTCTCCGCCCTGGAGGCGGGCCGGCGGGCCCTGGCGAGCGACTTCGATCGGCAGACGCGGGTCGGCGGTTGACCGCGGCATCCCTTCGTCCGACCCTGATCCCCGACGCCTTTGACCCCCGACGCCACCCCCTGACGAGCGGACGATGAGCAACAGCCCCTTCGACGACGCCCCCCCGGCGGGCATCGCTCCCGTCTTCCCGAGCGTGGCGCCGGCCGCCGCCCCGGCCGCCGAGGCCCGCATCGGCGACACCCGCAACATCGATTCGATCCTGCGCATTCCGGTCCTCATCCAGGTGGTGCTCGGCTCGGCGACCATGCCGGTGGCCGACCTGATGAAGCTCGGGCGCGGCGCCATCGTCTCCCTCGACCACCGGGTCGGCGAGCCCGTGGACGTCACCGTCAACGGGCGCGTGGTCGCCCGCGGCGAGATCGTCGTGGTGGAAGAGGACAATTCCCGCTTCGGGGTCTCCCTGACGGAGATCGTCGGCCCGGCCGATTCCGGACAGAATGGCTGACCCGATGAGCGTGGGCAGCGTGCCGATCCCCCAGAAATCCCCGGGACTCCCGCGCCAGCTCGCCCCCGTGGACGAGGTCGCGGACCTGCTGCTCGCCATGGGCAAGCCGGCGGCCGGCCGCCTGCTGAAGTACTTCGAGGCCGACGAGATCAAGCGCATCACCCGCTCGGCGATGCAGCTCGGCTCCGTCAGTGCCCATCAGCTCGACACCATCGTGGATGCGTTCTCGGGCGAGTTCTCCAACGGTGGCAGCCTCATCGGCACCGTACAGGAAGTCGAGAAGCTTCTCACCGGCCTGATCCCGGCCGCCCAGCTCGCCGAGATCCTCGCCGATGTGCGCGGTGATTCCACCCGGTCCGTCTGGGACCGGATGTCGGAGGTCTCCGAGACCGTCCTGGCGAGCACCCTCGTCAAGGAGCATCCCCAGACGGCGGCCCTGATCCTGTCGCGGATCAAGCCGGCCACCGCCGCCAAGGTGATGGCCCACCTGCCCCTGCCCCTGCGCAACACGGTGATGCGCCGGATGCTGACGTTCAAGCCCGTGGTCGACGAGATCATGCAGTCGGTCCAGCGTGCCCTGCACGAGGACTTCCTCATCAACGGCTCGCGCAATTCGGGGGCCGACACCCACGCCAAGATGGCCGACATCATCAACAAGATGGAGCGCACGCAGATCGACGACGTGCTGACGAGCCTGGGGGAATCCCGTCCCAAATCCGTGGAGATCCTCAAGGGCCTGCTGTTCACCTTCGACGACATCGTCAAGCTGGCGCCCCGCGCGCGCACCACCCTGTTCGACGCCGTGCCCAACGACCGCCTCGTCATGGCCCTCAAGGGCACGGACGCGGAGTTCCGCACCGTGGTCCTCGGCGCCCTCTCGGCCCGGGTGAAGCGGATGGTCGAGCACGAGCTCAACGGCGGCGAGCCGGCGGCGCAGAAGGACGTGCTGGAGGCCCGCCGCTCCATCACCGATCTCGCCATGGAGATGGCCGGGCGCGGCGACATCGAGATCAACGCCGGAGGCGAGGTTGAGCCCCTCGTCCGCTGAGGGCGGCGAGCCCGTGACCGGCGAAATCACGGTCCGGCCACGCGGCCGCCCGCATGTCTGACGATCAGGAGAGCAAGACCGAGGACGCCACCGAGAAGCGGGTGCGCGACGCCGTGGAGAAGGGCGACGTCCCGTTCTCCCGCGAGGCGCCGGTCTTCGCCTCGATCCTCGGGCTGCTCATCGCGCTCAGCCTCGTGGTGCGCGACGGGACCGGCCCCCTGGTCCGCGACCTCATCCCGTTCATCGACCACCCGCGCGACTTCGCCCTCGGGAACAGCCAGGACGCCGCCATGATCCTCCAGGGCACCGCCCTGGCGGCGGCCCGGTTCCTGATCCCGATTCTGGCGATCCTGGGCGGGTGCAGCCTCGTCGCCTCCCTGGTGCAGAACGTGCCGAGCGTGGTGGGCGAGCGCATCCGGCCGCAATGGTCCAGGATCTCGCTCGCCAAGGGCTGGGGACGGATCTTCGGAAAATCGGGTCAGGTCGAATTCCTGAAATCGCTCTTTAAATTCTTGAGCGTCACCGTCGTCGCCCTGCTGCTCCTGCGCTCGGAGGGCAACAAAGCCGTGAATGCCATGTTCTCCGACCCGAGCCAGATCCCCGACCTGATCCTCACCGTGGCGATCCGCCTCGTGTCGGTGGTCAGCATCGCCACCATCGTCATCGTGGCGGCCGACCTCGTCTGGTCGCGCCTGCGCTGGCAGCGCTCGATCCGCATGTCGAAGCAGGATCTCAAGGACGAGCACAAGCAGTCCGAGGGCGATCCCCTGGTCAAGGGCCGCCTGCGGTCCATGGCACAGGACCGCTCGCGCAAGCGCATGCTCGCAAACGTGAAGAACGCCACCCTAGTCATCGCCAACCCGACCCACTACGCCATTGCCTTGCGCTATGCCCGCGACGAACAGCCCGCGCCCCTGGTTCTCGCCAAGGGCAAGGATCTCCTAGCCCTGCGCATCCGTGAAATCGCCGAGGCGAACGGCATTCCGGTGGTGGAAGACAAGCCTCTCGCAAGGTCCCTGTATGACAGTGTCGAAGTCGATCAGATGATTCCGGCGGAGTTCTACAGCGCAGTGGCCCAAGTCCTGTTCTTCCTGTTCTCGAAAGCCCGCTGATGAGCGCTCGTCCCACGTTGGAATCGAGCGGCACCGAAGATGTGCTCGCAGCGGCCGAGCGCGTCTTCGCCACGGCGATCCGCGACTTCATCGCCGAACTCTGTCTCCTCGACGGCGGCATCCTCATCGGATGGGTGCAGGGCGGGCGCCACGGCAACATCGCCGACCTCGTCGCCTCCTCGGCCGAGCCGTTCTTCAAGGAGGCCACCATCGCGTATGCCGACGGGGCCGACGTGCGCTTCGACTGGGGGCGCTCGCTCACCGTGGTCCTCGACATGGAGTTCGTCACCGCGCCCGTGACGGTGTTCTTCAAGCTCGTCCTCGACGGCGTCTATGTCGGCGTCGCGATCCAGCGCATCCTGGCCGACCAGGAGGGCGACACGGGGCCGGGCTTCTGCCTCGACGGCTTCGCCAGCGCCCTCGACGGCGCCCGGATCGCCCCCGCGGCGGTCTGAATCCGCCCGGAGGCGCGCGGCGCGCAGCCGCCCGGATCGCCCTCCATCGATACAACCAAGACTTGATCTCCCACCTGCTCCAATGGACTCAGGATGGGACGATCGGTGACCTATGTCAGACAGGCCATTGACCTGCCTTCGTGCGCCGGACATGGATAGTCCAGCGGGCACGAATCACCATGCGATGAAGAACTTCGGACGAGACCGTACAGAATGCTGGACAGATATCAGCATATTTAAGGGAAAAACTTGATTTCCCGATAAAACGAACTGTCTTCCCGAACCAATCCAAACACATCCTGGGAAAAATCGACCCGCGGCTTGGAATGGGGAAGACGTAAACCGAATGCAAGCGATGTGTGATTGTCGGCCGGAGCCTGGTCGTCTGGGGAGGCGGTAGATGTATATCTTGGTCGACACCCGGCAATCGGTGAATGCCGGGTACAAGGCCAGCTTCGACCGGGAGGGCATCTCTTCCCTCGGTCTGGCGCCGGACGAGTTCGCCAACTGGTTTCAGGCCTCGTCGCGCCTCGACCGCGAAGCGATCCAGGGCTTCCTGCTGGGTGATTTCGAGGACCGGGCCAAGTGTGCCGGCGCCATCCGCAGGCTCTCCCGCGCGCCGATCATCGCGCTGAGCGACGTGCGCTCCCTCGACCAGACCCTACTGTTGTTCGAGGCCGGCATCGACGACGTGCTGCCGAAACCCGTCCATGTCCGCGAAATCCTGGCCCGGTCCGAGGCGATCTGGCGCCGGGTCAACGGCGGCGCGCCCCTGACGCCCCGCGACATGCCGCCGGTCCCCACGGACCGCCTCAGGGTGTTCTTCGACGGGCGCGACCCCGAGGTGGACGGCGAAGCCCTGTCCCTGCCGCGCCGCGAGCGCCACATCCTCGAATGCCTCGTGCGCAACCGGGGCAAGCGGATGACCAAGACCCAGATCTACAACGTGGTCTACGGCGTCTACAGCAACGGCGTCGAGGAGAGCGTCATCGAGGGGCACGTGAGCAAGCTGCGCAAGAAGCTCGCAACCCGCCTCGGCTTCGACCCCATCGAGGCCAAGCGTTTCATGGGCTACACGTTCGTCGGGTAGGGCCGGCGCCGGACGCACCGGACGGGTACATGCGGACCTGAACGAGACGCCCCCCCGCGGTCGTCGGCATCGGCGGGCGTGCACGGCCGGGAGGTGGCCTCGATGTCGATGGCCACGGGGCATCCCGAACCTTATTGCCGAGTCTTCTTGCGTTTGCCCCATCGACGCCGGCCGCTCGCCGCGTCGGATGGAGTCTTGATCGTCCGGCCGGCAAAGTGGCGTTCGCGAGACCGAGATCGCCCCCCTCAAACCGCGCGGTGACCGGCCCGTATCAAATCCAAAAATAGTAATAAATTCCTGTCTTATATTAGATAGATAACCCGTTTACAGGGCCGAGTTTGCTTGTTATCCAAGAGCCTACGGACGGTTCGGACCGATCTCGCTGTCGCACCATAACCCTCGGTTGCGGCACGAGATTCCGCCAATTCACGGTGGCCCGGGCTATGGGTCGCAGGCGCGCCGGACGTCCGGGTGAAAAGCGGCATCAGACCGCTCACGGAAATGGAATGGCCGCCATGCGGGTGGCTGAAGGGAGGATGCTATGAGCTTGGCAACAAGCCTGCCATCGGACTTCACTGAGCCCCTGCTCGACGTCGATGGCGTCACACTCCGGTACAAGACGCCCCATCATCTCGTCACGGCCACCTACCGGGTCAGCTTCCAGGTGTTTCCGAGCGACCGGTTCGTCCTGCTCGGGCCATCGGGATGCGGAAAATCCACGCTCCTGAAATCGGTCGGCGGCTACATGGCCCCGACGGAGGGCCAGATCCGCCTGAAGAATCAGGTCGTCACCGAGCCCGGACCGGACCGGATGATGGTGTTCCAGGAATTCGATCAGCTCCTGCCCTGGAAGACCGTGCGCCAGAACGTGGCCTTCGCCCTCGAGGCGTCGGGGCGCCTGGCGGGCCGCGCCGCCGACGAGCGGGCGATGCACTACATCGACAAGGTCAACCTCAGCGCCTTCGCCGACAGCTATCCGCACATGCTGTCGGGCGGCATGAAGCAGCGCGTGGCCATCGCCCGGGGCATGGCGATGGAACCCGACATCCTCCTGATGGACGAACCCTTCGCGGCGCTGGACGCCCTGACGCGCCGGCGGATGCAGGACGAGCTCCTGGCCCTGTGGGAGGAGACCCGCTTCACGGTCCTGTTCGTCACCCACTCGATCCCCGAGGCCATCAAGATCGGCTCGCGCATCCTGCTGCTCTCGCCCCATCCCGGCGAGGTCAAGGCCGAGCTCAACACGGCCGGCTCACCGCAGGACGTGCTCCTGCTGGAGCAACGCATCCACCAAATGCTGTTTTCCGAAGAGATCAAGGAGGCAGAGAATGTCTAGGACCGCGAAGGCCCTCGTGTCTCCCATCGTCCTGCGGCCGAGCCGCCCCGAGATCGTCCGCGACAGCGGCGGCAGCTACGGGGGCGCCATCGTCGAGAAGCCCCTCTCCACGGTCGAACGGCTCTACAACCATGCCTGGCTGCGCAAGCTCGTCATCCTGGCGGCGCTGGCCCTGATCTGGGAGGCCTACGGGCGCATCCTCGACAACGATCTCCTGTTCCCGACCTTCTCCGCCACGGTGACGGCCTTCGCCCACGGGGTCGCGGACGGGACGCTGCCGATGCGGGCCTGGGGATCGATCAAGGTGCTGCTAATCGGCTACGGCCTCGGAATCGTCCTGGCGACGGTGCTCACCGGCATCGCCATCAGCTCGCGCATCGGCACCGACTTCCTCGAGACGATGACGTCGATGTTCAACCCCCTGCCGGCCATCGCCCTGCTTCCCCTGGCCCTGATCTGGTTCGGCCTCGGCAACGGCAGCCTCATCTTCGTGCTGGTCCATTCCGTGACCTGGGCCATCGCCCTGAACACGCATTCGGGCTTCCTCTCGGTCAGTCGCACCCTGAAGATGGTCGGCCGCAACTACGGCCTGCGCGGCGGCAGGCTGATCACCAAGATCCTGATCCCCGCCGCCTTCCCGAGCATCCTCACGGGCCTGAAGGTCGGCTGGGCCTTCGCCTGGCGCACCCTCATCGCGGCGGAACTCGTCTTCGGCGTCAGTTCGGGTTCGGGCGGCCTCGGATGGTTCATCTTCGAGAACAAGAACATGCTCGACATCCCCAACGTCTTCGCCGGGCTGCTGACGGTGATCATCATCGGTCTCTGCGTCGAGAACCTGATCTTCCAGACCATCGAGCGCCACACCCTGCAGCGCTGGGGCATGCAGGCGTGACCGTCCCGGGCACAGAGCGCCCACGCGGGATCTGAAGCGACCGGCCGGGGCGGGAGCTGTCCCACCCGTCCGGAGCTCCGGTCAATCGAGGTCGGAGCGGTAGTGCAGCGCCGCCGTCCAGCTCTGACGGTACTCGATCGGCGCGCCCGCCAGGGACACCGCCACCCGGCGCACGAGGAGCAGGGGCGCCGCCGGCGGGCAGCCGAGGGCGGCCGCGACGGCGGCGCTCGCGCCGTCGGTGGCGATCTCGTCCCGCGCCCGCGCCACGGTCTGGCCGCAGCGGGCCTGATACAGCACGTAGATCTCCTCCAGCATCTCGGCGCCCGGCTCGGCGTGGAGTTGCGCGAACAGGTCCGCCGGCAGCGCGATGCGCTCGTAGACCATCGGGACGCCGTCCTCGCTGCGGGTGCGCAGCAGGACCAGCGCCTTCGCGCCCGCCGCCAGACCGAGCCGGGCGCGGTCCTCGGCATCGGCCCGGGCCATTCCGGCCGCGAGGACGTGGGCCACGGGGTGGAACGGCCGGCCGTCGCCGTGGACGAAGCGCAGGAAGCGGAAGCGGGAGCGATCGCTCGAGTGCGGCACCACCTGCGTGCCACGCCCGTGCTGGCGCTCCAGCAGCCCCTGCCCGACGAGATCCTCCATCGCCTTGCGGATCGTCCCGATGGAGACGCCGAGATCCGTGGCGAGCTGCGGCTCGCTCGGCAGGTAGCTGCCGGGCGTCCAGATTCCGTCCACGATCCGGCGCAGCATCAGGTCGCGCGCCTGCAGGTAGAGCGGGCGGCTCGCCAGGGGCTCGTTTTGGTGCGCAGGATTGGGGGCGGTTCGGATGGCGTTCGGCAAGGCGCAACTCATATATATGACATATGACCGTTGACAGCGATCGTCCCGAGGCTATCGTGGCCCTCGGCACCGGACCAGAGAATTCGGGCAGACGAGGAGGAACACATGGCGCTCGGCCGTCTCAATCGGCTCTGCGGAGCCGCAGCCCTCGTCACGGCGAGCCTGCTGGCCGGATCGGGAGCAGCCTGGGCCGAGGCGTCCGTCGTGCGCCTCGCCAAGCAGTTCGGCATCTCCTACCTGCCCCTCACCGTGATGGAGGAGGAGCGGCTCATCGAGAAGCATGCCCGCCAGCAGGGGCTTGACCTGACGACCGAGTGGCTGCGCTTCACCGGCGGCTCCGGCATGAACGAAGCCCTGCTGTCGGGAAACCTCGACTTCGCCGCTGGCGGCGTCGGGCCGATGCTGACGATCTGGGGCCGCACCCGGGGCAACATGATGGTCAAGGGCGTGGCGGCCTTGAACGCCATGCCGCTCTGGCTGGTCACGGTGAATCCGGCGGTGAAATCGATCAAGGACTTCACCGAGAAGGACAAGATCGCCCTGCCGACGGCCAAGAGCTCGATCCAGGCGATCACCCTGCAGATGGCCGCCGAGAAGGCCTTCGGACCCGGCCAGCAGGGCAAGCTCGATCCGCTCACGGTCTCCATGGGCCACCCCGACGCCCAGACGGCGATGCTCGGCGGCCGCTCCGAGATCACCGCGCATTTCGGCGCCCCGCCGTTCCAGGAGGTGGAGCTGAAGGACCCCAAAGCCCGCAAGGTGCTCGACAGCTACGACGTGCTCGGCGGGCCGCACACCTTCAACCTCGTCTGGGCGAGCAGCCGCTTCGTCTCCGCCAACCCGAAGATCGTCGCCGCCTTCCGGGGCGCCCTGGAGGAGAGCCTGGCCCTGATCAAGGCGGAGCCCAACCGGGTCGCCGCCCTCTGGATCAAGGCGGAGAACGCCAAGCTGACCGAGGCCGAAGCGGTGGACATTATCCGCGCGCCGCAGACCGGCTGGACCAGCGCGCCCCTGAACATGCTCGCCTATCTCGACTACATGAACCGCGCCGGCCTTGTCAGCGCCAAGGCCGCCGACCAGGGCGAGCTGTTCTTCCCCGGCGCCGTCACGAAGGCGGAGCGCTGAGGCATGAACGCTCCGATCCCGAACGCGGCGCTGAACGGTCGTGCGGTCGAGCCCGCGACCGGGGCGATGCTGACGGTGCGCATCCGGCGGGACGGCGGCTTTCAGACCTTCGCCGTGGCGCGGCGCCCGGCCCAGACCATCCTCGACGTGGTCACCGAGATCCAGCGCGAGCAGGACCCGACGCTGGCCTACCGCTTCGCCTGCCGGGTCGGCATGTGCGGATCCTGCGCCATGATGGTGAACGGCCGCCCGCGCTGGACCTGCCGCACCCGGGTCGCGGCGGTGGCGGCGAGCGACGGCCTGACGCTCGAACCCCTGCGCAACCTGCCGGTGGTCAAGGATCTGGCCGTCGACATGGAGCCGTTCTTCGAGAAGTGGACGGCCGCGCACGGCGCCTTCGAGCCCGGCGATGCACCGACCGTGGACTTCGCCGTGGTGGCGCCGGACTCGCCCGAGCGCCGGGCCGTGGATGCCGGCATCGAGTGCATCAATTGCGGGGTCTGCTACGCCGCCTGCGACGTGGTGACGTGGAACCCGGACTACCTCGGGCCGGCCGCCCTCAACCGGGCCTGGACCCTGGTGAACGACGTCCGCGACCGGGGCCGGGAGGCACGCCTCGAGGCCGTCTCGGGCGATGCCGGCTGCCAATCCTGCCACACCCACATGAGCTGCACCGAGAGCTGCCCCAAGGCGCTGGCGCCGACCTTCGCCATCGCGGGCCTCAAGCGCGAGACCGCCAAAGCGTCCCTCCGGCGGCTCGGCGCCCGTCGCTTCCGGAGGTCGGCATGAACCCGCTCCTCTACGTCGCCCAGCGCGGCACCGCCGTGATCCTGGCCGTCGCCGTGGCGGTCCATCTCGGCACCATCCTGTACGCCGTGCGCGGCGGCCTCACCGCCGGGGAGATCCTCGGCCGCACCCAGGGCAACCGCGCCTTCCTCGCCTTCTACGGTGTCTTCGTCATCGCGGCGGCGATCCATGCGCCCATCGGCCTGCGCAGCATCCTGCGCGAGTGGACGGGCTGGCGCGGGCGTTCCCTCGACGGCGCGATGCTCGCCGTCTCGGCGCTCCTGGTCGTCCTCGGGCTGCGCGCCGCCCTCGCGGTCTACATCGCATGAATGCCGGGACGCAGGCGGCCCCCCTGCCCCGGCGCGTCGCGGCGCGCCCGCGCGCCGGCCTTGCCGCCGCCCTCCTGCACCGCCTGTCAGGCATCGCCCTCGCGCTGTTCCTGCCGATGCACTTCATCGCCCTCGGGACCGCGCTGCAGGGGGCCGACCGCCTGGAGAGCTTCCTCGGGCTGACCCATAACGGCTTCGTGCGCACGGCCGAATGGGGCCTCGTCAGCGCGCTGGCCCTGCATCTCGTCCTCGGACTGCGCGTGCTCGCCATCGAGTGGTTCGCCACGCGCGAGCGGACGGCGCTCATGGTCTCGCTCTGCGTGGCGGCGGCTCTGGCGGTCGGGCTCCTGTTCCTGCTCGGCGGCGCCTGACCCTCGGCCCTTCCGCCCCCAACCCCCTAAGGAGACCGGCATGGACCTCGATCTCTCCGAAGTCGAAGCCTTGTGCAGGGACCTCTACGTCCGTGCCCTGAAACTCCTGCCCCCCGACATCAAGGCGGGCTTCGCCGACCTGGCGCGGGAGGAGACCAGCGCCACCGGCCGGGCGATCCTCGGCACCATGGTCGAAAACATCGCGGTGGCCGAGCGCACGCGCAACATCCTGTGCCAGGACACCGGCATTCCGATCTACAACGTGGTGATCGGGCGCGACGTGCGCTTCGACGGCGCCGACCTCAAGGCCGCCATCCGGCGCGGCTGCGCGCGCGCCACCACCGAGCATTCCCTGCGCTCCTCCGTGGTCCACCCGATCACCCGCGTGAACGAGCAGACCTCCTGCGGCATCCGCGTGCCGATCATCCATGTGGATTTCGACGACCGGCCCGAGACGGTCGCGATCGAGATGATCCCGAAGGGGTCGGGCTCGGAGAACGGCTCGTTCCTGCAGATGCTGCTGCCCTCCGACGGCATCAACGCGGTCAAGCGCTTCGTCATCGACCGGGTGATCGAGCTCGGCGGCCGCGTCTGCCCGCCGACCATCGTGGGCGTCGGCATCGGCGGCACCTCGGACCTGTGCATGCACCTCGCCAAGGTGGCGGCGACCCGCAAGCTGCGCACCGCCTGTTCCGACCCCGACGGCGCCCGGATCGAGGCGGAGCTGTCGCGCGCCGTCAATGAGCTCGGCATCGGGCCGCAGGGGCTCGGCGGGCGCTCCACGAGCTTCGCCGTCCATGTCGAGATCGCCGCGACCCACATCACCCAGAATCCGGTGGCGGTGAACATCCAGTGCCATTCGGCCCGCCGCGCCCGAGCGACCTTCACGCCGGGCGGCATCGCCTTCGACTGATCTAAACGTCCGCGACTGATCCAAGCGTCCGCGACGGATCCAAGCGTCTGCGACTGATCCAAGCGGCCTCCGGGAGGGCAGGACCATGCACCACGTTCTCGACATGCCGATCGATGCCGCGCGGGCGCGCGCCCTGCGGATCGGCGACACCGTCACCCTGCGCAAAACCCTGTTCGGCATCCGGGACGCGACCCTGATCCACATGTTCGACCAGGGCCGCCGCACGCATCTCGACCTGTCGGGTCACGCCATCATCCACACGGCGCCCAACGTCCACCGCGTGCCGGTCTCGGCCGAGGCCCCCGTCGGCTACGCGCCGTTCTGCATCGGCACCACCACCTCCATGCGGATGGAGCGCTTCACCGACGCCCTGATGCGGCGGGAAGGCGTGCGCCTCATCGTCGGCAAGGGCGGCATGGGCCCGAAGACCCTCGACGCCTTCGCCGAACAGGGCGGCGCCTACCTCGCCATCGTCGGCGGCGCCGCCGCCCTGGAGACCACCTGGATCGAGCGGATCGAGGACATCGACCTCGACGACCTCCACCCCGAGAGCCTGTGGAAGTTCGCGATCCGCGATTTCGGGCCCCTCCTCGTCGGCATGGATTCCCACGGCGGATCGCTCTTCGCCGAGGTCCAGCGCGACGTCGCGGGCCGGCGCGACGCCATCATCGAGAGCCTGGGAGCCACCTGATGCGGGCTGACCTCACCACCGTCGAGACCGACATCCTCATCCTGGGCTCCGGTGGGGCGGGCCTGTTCGCGGCGCTTCATGCCAAGAAGACCGCGCCCGACCTCGACGTCACCGTCGCGGTGAAGGGCCTGCTCGGCAAGTGCGGCTGCACCCGCATGGTCCAGGGCGGCTACAACGTGGCCCTGGCGCCGGGCGATTCCGTCGAGCGCCACTTCATGGATACGATCGAGGGCGGCAAGTGGCTCAACGACCAAGCCCTGGCCTGGACCCTGGTGACCGAGGCGCAGGTCCGCATCCGCGAACTCGAGACCGAGCTCGGCTGCTTCTTCGACCGCAATCCCGACGGCAGCGTCCACCAGAAGGCCTTCGCGGGGCAGACCTTCGACAGGACCGTGCACAAGGGCGACCTCACCGGCATCGAGATCATCAACCGCCTGTCCGAACAGGTCTGGCGCCGCGACGTCCGGCGCCTCGAGGACCACCGCGCCCTCGACCTGATCCCGGCGGCGGACGGGTCCGGCCTCGCCGGCGTGCTCATGCTCGACATGCGCACCGGCATCCCCGCGCTCGTGCGCGCCAAGGCGACCCTGCTGGCCACGGGCGGCGGTCCGACCATGTACAGGTTCCACACGCCGTCCGGCGACAAGACCTGCGACGGCCTCGCCATGGCGTTGCGCGGCGGCCTTCCCTTGCGCGACATGGAGATGGTGCAGTTCCATCCCACCGGCCTCCTCGCCGGCGCGGGCACCCGGATGACCGGCACGGTGCTGGAGGAGGGATTGCGGGGCGCGGGCGGCTGGCTGCTCGACGCCACCGGCGAGCGCTTCATGCATCACTATGATCCGCGCGCGGAGCGGGCGACCCGCGACGTCGTCAGCCGCTCGATCATGCGGCGCATCCGCGACGGACAGGCCAGCCCGAACGGCGGCGTCTACCTCCAGATGAGCCATCTCGGCCCCGACGACGTCCGGCGGATGTTCAAGGGCATGGTCGAGCGCTGTGCCGATTGCGGCTTCGACCTCGCGGGCGGGCGCGTCGAGGTCATCCCGACCGCCCATTACATGATGGGCGGGGTCGCCTTCCGCCCCGGCTGCGGCACCGAAGTACCGGGCCTCTACGCCGCCGGCGAGGATACCGGCGGGGTCCACGGCGCCAATCGCCTCGGCGGCAACGGCGTCGCCAATTCCACCGTGTTCGGGGGCCTCGCCGGCGCCGCCATGGCGCGCGACATCCGGAGCGTGACAACCCTGGCCGAGCCCGATCCGAACGCCATCGAGGCCGGCCTTGCGCGTGCCTTCGGTCCCCTCGGGCGCCCGTCCGAGAACCTCGAATCCATCCGCGAAGCCCTCTACGCGACGATGTGGGACGATGTCGGCATCCTGCGCGACGCCGCCGGGCTGGCCCGGGCCGGCGCCCGCCTCGACGACCTCGCCGGGGCCGTCGCCCGGGCGGGCGTCGCGGACGGGGACCGCCGCTACAACCTGACCTGGATGGACCGGCTGAACCTCGAGAACCTCGTCCTCGTCAGCAGGTCGATCTGCGCCGCCGCCCTGGCCCGCACCGACAGCCGTGGGGCACATTTTCGCGAGGATTTCCCCGACACCTCGGACCTCGCGACCTCGCACTACACCGTCGTGCGGCAGGGCGACCCCACCCTCGACGTCACCCTGGAGCCCGTTGCCTTCACGCATGTGCGTCCCGGCGAATCCCTGCTCGACGCGGCGGCCTGAGGCGATCCCGCGCACCGCCGGGACCGGGCGGGCGCGGGTCAGTGCAGCAGGCCGGGGAGTGCCAGGGCGGTCGTCGTGATGCCGATGGCGGCGAGCAGGGCGAGCACGATCGATCGGAACCGGCGCTGGTCGATATGGCCGAACAGCGACAGCCCGGCCAGCACGCTCACGAGGACGATGGGGAGCCCGAGGGCGAGATCACCCATCAGTTCGGGCGGGAACGGATTGAACACGGCCAGGATCGCCAGGGACCAGATTTGCAGGACCAGGGTGAAGCTCTGGTAGACGGCGCGCTGCATGCGCGGTTCCCAGCCGCGCACGAGGCTCCAGGCGGTGGGAAGCGCTCCCGACAAGCCGGCGATGCCGCCGAGGATGCCGCCGAGGAACCCGACCGCCCCGTCGCTCCAGGCGTTGCCGAACGACACACGATAGTCGCTGCGCAGCATCGCCACGACGGCGCTGTACAGGATGAGGAAGATCCCAATGAGCACCTTCACCAGTTCGGGGTTGAGGTCCTGCAGGAGGTAGATCCCGATGGGCGCCCCGACGAGCCCGGGACCGATCATGGCGAGTGCCGTGGCGCGCGGCGGCAGGGTCCGCAGCCGAAGCACCGACAGGGCCTGAGAGAGGATGCTGCAGGTGAGCACCAGCGCCGTCGCCTCGATGGGCGCCCGGATCGACAGCAGGGTGCCGGAGGCCACCAGCGCGAAGGCGAAGCCCGTCAGGCCGGACACGAGACCTGCGCAGCTCAGGCACAGGACGATCTGGAGGGTCTCGCTCACGATGCGCCTCTGGCTCCTCGGCCGCCGACGGCACGCGGGAGCGGTGCGGGCGGTGTCGATCGCGAGCAGGACGACGTCGTGATCGATATTGGTCTTATATAAGAATGATGCCCGATCAAGTGCGCCTGTGGTACCGGACAGATGCGTGCACCGTAGGCGCTCACCTAGGCGCGATTTGTCATTTTTTTGCATCCCGTTCGGCCGCTCATGCGGCCCGGGCGGAACGACGCGGTGCTTCCTCGATTGACGCGTCGAACTATGCTGTCTTATACAAGACTCAGTCGCCGCAAAGAGCCGACGGCTTCATCAAGGAGGACCCCGGAATGAATAGTCACGCCGGATCGGGCGAGGGGCGCACGAAGCCGCACCTTCTCGCGCATAGCCCGCTGGACAACGTCGCCGTCGCCGTCATCGAAGGTCTCAGGGCCGACACCGACGCACTCGGCGTCATCACGGAGGATGATTCGACCTTCGCGGTGAACGTCCGGCACGACATCCCGATCGGCCACAAGGTGGCGCTCACCGACCTGAAGGCCGGCGATACGGCCATCAAGTAC
Organism: Methylobacterium sp. Leaf99; assembly: GCF_001422375.1. Taxonomy (GTDB): domain Bacteria; phylum Pseudomonadota; class Alphaproteobacteria; order Rhizobiales; family Beijerinckiaceae; genus Methylobacterium. The sequence goes on from NZ_LMMU01000001.1 coordinate 1,449,995, forward strand.
GGCCAGGATATCGGGAAGATCATCAAGGACGTCGCCAAGGGCGAGCACGTCCACGTGCAGAACCTCAAGACGAAGCGCTGGTGAGGTGGCGATGCCCGGAGAGAACATCATGAACGTCCCCGAGACCACCTCCCCCTTCGTCGGCGGAGCCCCCGACCAGTTCGCCACCACGGCCCTCGGCTCCGGCCGCGCCTCCGCGGATACCAAGGCCGCCACCTTCATGGGCTGGCGCCGCGAGAACGGCCGCGTCGGCGTGCGCAACCACGTCGTGCTTCTGCCCCTCGACGACCTGTCGAATGCCGCCTGCGAGGCCGTGGCCAACTCCATCAAGGGCACGATGGCCCTGCCGCACGCCTATGGCCGCCTGCAGTTCGGCGCGGATCTCGACCTCCACTTCCGCACCCTGATCGGCATCGGCTCGAACCCGAACGTCGCGGCCGTCGTGGTCATCGGCATCGAGGACCAGTGGACCAACCGGATCGTCGAGGGCATCGCCAAGACCGGCAAGCCCGTGGTCGGGTTCGGCATCGAGGGCCACGGCGACATCGCCACCATCGCCAAGGCCAGCTACCAGGCCAAGCGCTTCGTGCAATGGGCGACCGAACTGCCCCGCGAGGAATGCCCGATCGCCGACCTCTGGATCTCGACGAAATGCGGCGAGTCCGACACCACCACCGGGCTTTCCTCCTGCCCCACCGTGGGCAACCTCTACGACAAGCTGATCCCGCAGGGGATCTACGGCGTGTTCGGCGAGACCTCGGAGATCACCGGCGCCGAGCACCTCTGCCGCGAGCGCGCCGCCACGCCCGAGATCGGCGACAAGTGGTTCGCCATGTGGAAGTCCTACCAGGACGACGTCATCGAGGCCCACAAGACCGACGATCTCTCCGATTCGCAGCCGACCAAGGGCAACATCCTCGGCGGTCTCAGCACCATCGAGGAGAAGGCACTCGGCAACCTCGAGAAGATCGGCCACGACAGCCGCTTCATCGACGCGCTCCAGCCGGCGGAGGCGCCCGCCAAGGGGCCCGGCCTGTACTACATGGACACCTCGTCGGCGGCCGCCGAATGCATCACCCTGATGGCGGCGGCGGGCTACGTCGTCCACACCTTCCCCACCGGCCAGGGCAACGTCATCGGCAACCCCATCGTCCCGGTGATCAAGATCACCGGAAACCCGCGCACGGTCCGCACCATGGGCGAGCACATCGACGTCGACGTCTCGGGCGTGCTCACCCGGGAGATGACCATCCCGCAGGCCGGCGACGCGCTCATCGACATGGTGGTCCGGACGGCGAACGGGCGTCTCACGGCCGCCGAATCCCTCGGCCACCGTGAGTTCGTGATGACGAAGCTGTACCGCAGCGCCTGACGGGCGGGCTCGCGCGCCGCGTTCCGATCCGGAACGCGGCGTCTCCCGTTCGGACAGGCAGCGCCGTACCCGCCCACGATCGTGGATAATCGGCCGCGACGGCCCCTCGCACCATGCCTCCCCTCGCCAAGCAGAGCCGAAGCGCCATGCCGACGACAGAAGCCTCCCAGGGTCGCATGCCGAAGATCGTCATCAGCGAATTCATGGACGAAGCCGCCATCGCGGCCGAACTCGGCGGGTTCGCAACCCTCTACGATCCGGGCCTCGTCGACCGGCCCGCCGACCTGATGGCGGCGCTGGCGGGCGCGGACGCCCTGGTGGTCCGCAACCGCACGCAGGTGACCGCGGCGCTCCTGGCCGCCGCACCCGACCTCAAGGTGGTCGGACGCCTCGGGGTCGGTCTCGACAACATCGATCTCGCGGCGTGCGGCGCGCGCGGCGTCGCGGTCTATCCCGCCACCGGCGCCAACGACGTCGCGGTCGCCGAGTACGTCATCGGCACGGCGATGCTGCTCCTGCGCGGCGCCTACGGCGCGACCGACGCGGTGGCGGCGGGAACCTGGCCGCGCAACGCGCTGATGGGCCGGGAGATCTCTGGCAAGCGCCTCGGCCTCGTCGGCTTCGGCGCCATCGCCCGCGAGACCGCGCGCCGCGCCGTCGCCCTGGGCATGCAGGTCGCGGCCCACGATCCCCTCCTGCCGGCCGACGATCCGGCGTGGCGGCCGGCCTACGGCACGATCGCGCGCCTGGATCTCGACGCCCTCCTCGCCGGCAGCGACGTGTTGTCCCTGCACGTGCCGCTGACGCCCGAGACGCGGGGGATGATCGATGCGCGGGCCCTCGCCCGGATGCCGGCCGGGGCCGTTCTGATCAACGCCGCGCGGGGCGAGGTGGTCGAGGTCGCCGCGGTGGCGGCGGCCCTGCGCGGCGGACATCTCGGCGGGGCCGCCCTCGACGTCTTCCCGCAGGAACCCCTGGACGCGGCGGCGGGCGCCGTGTTCCGGGACCTGCCCAACCTCATCCTGACTCCGCACATCGCCGGGGTGACGCGGGAATCGAACGTGCGCGTCTCGGCCGTCACGGCGCAGGCCGTGCGCCGTCACCTCGCCGAGGGCTGAAAGCCATGACGACCCTGACCCTCGCCGAAGCCCACACCCTCGTGGCCGATGCCCTGGTCCGCTGCGGGACGCTGCCGCCCGCGGCACGGAGCGTCGCCCGGGCCCTCGTCGGCGCCGAGGCCGACGGACTGAAGGGCCACGGCCTCTCGCGGGTGGCGTCCTACGCGGCACAGGTCCGGGCCGGGAAGGTGGTGGGCGACGCGGCGGTCGCGACGACGCGGGCCCGGCCCGGCCTCCTCGCGGTGGATGCCGCCCACGGCTTCGCTTATCCGGCCCTCGACGCGGTCATCGAGCAGCTTCCGCCGATGGTCCGGGACCAGGGCATCGCGGCGGCCGGCATCCGCCGCTCCCACCATTGCGGCGCGGCGGGGCGGCCCGTGGAGGCCCTGGCCGAGGCCGGTCTCGTGGCGATCCTGTTCGCCAACACCCCGGCGGCCATGGCGCCCTGGGGCGGGTCGCGGGCGGTGTTCGGGACCAACCCCCTTGCCTTCGCCTGTCCCCTGCCCGGGCGCGCGCCCATCGTCATCGACCTGTCCCTCTCGAAGGTGGCGCGCGGCTCGATCATGGCCGCCCGGCAGCGCGGCGAGGCCATTCCCGAGGGCTGGGCCCTCGATGCCGAGGGCCGGCCGACGACCGATCCGGGCGCGGCCCTGAAGGGCACCATGGTGCCCCTCGGCGATGCCAAGGGCACCGCGCTCGCCCTGATGGTGGAGCTGCTCGCCGCCGGCCTGACGGGCGGGCGCTTCGCCGCCGAGGCGAGCTCGTTCCTCGATGCCGAGGGCGATCCGCCGGGGACCGGCCAACTCGTCCTCGCCATCGCGGCGGATGCGTTCGGGCCCGGCGCCCTAGCCCGGTTCGCCGATCTCGCGGGCTCCATCGAGGCGCAGGACGGGGCGCGCCTGCCCGGCGCGCGCCGCCTCGCCCTCCGGACCCGGGCCGAGGCCGAAGGACTCACCGTCCCGGATGCCCTCGTGGCCGAGATCGGGGCGCTCTGACCATGAAGGCCGCCATCCCGAGCGGATTTCGTCCCAGGCCTCCGGCCCTCCGGGTCGACCGATTGCCCGGAGCCGGGCTCGGCTTTAACGAAGAACGGGACACCGTGCTGGGAAACCTCTCCTTTCCTCCTCCCACGCCCGGGGAGCAGCGGTGCACCGACATGGAACGCACAGGTGGCAATGCGGTCGGCTTCCGGCCGCTCTATCGACAGGTCTACGACACGCTCCTGCGCCGCCTCGCCGATGCGGTCTGGCAGCCGGGCCAGATCCTGCCGAGCGAAGGCGTGCTCGCCGCCGAACTCGGCGTCAGTCAGGGGACGGTGCGGAAAGCCCTCGACGCGCTCACCGCCGACAGCCTCCTGGTGCGCCGCCAGGGGCGCGGCACCTTCGTGGCCGAGCACGACGACAAGCAGAGCGTCTTCCGCTTCTTCAAGCTGAGGCCCGACGGGGCGGTCGCCGGGACGCCGTCGAGCCGCGTCGTCTCCATCGCGGAGGCCGCCGCCACCCTCGACGAGCGCGACCGGCTCGCCCTCCTGCGCAACGCGCGCGTGGTGCGGCTGGAGCGGGTGCGCTCCCTCGACGGGCGCGTCTGCCTGTTCGAGACGATCACCGTCCCGTCGAGCCTGTTTCCCGGCATGGCCGGGATGGCGCTTCCGAACACGCTCTACAGCCTCTACGCGACCCGGTTCGGCATCACGATCGCGACGGCGCACGAGCGCCTGAAGGCGATCGCGCTCAGCCCCGACAAGGCGGATCTGCTGGGCAAGCCGGCGGGAACCCCGGTCCTCGAAGTCGACCGCGTCGCCGTCGATCTCGAGGACCGCCCGGTGGAGTGGCGCCTGTCGACCTGCCTCACCGAGGACATCCATTACGCCTCCGTCCTGCGATGATCGCGCGGAGGTCGCCAGCGGGACATGGAGATTCCGGGATGATCGGGACCGATCGCAGAACGCTCCTGAGGCAGGCCGGGGCCGGGCTTCTCGGTGCCGCCCTCGCACCCTTCGCGGCCCGGGCCGGCGAGGCCGTCACCCTGCCCTTCGGCAACGGCGAGCGCCCCCTCGTGGCCTATCCGGGCAAGCGCCCGCTGCTGCAGATGACCGCGCGGCCGCCACAGCTGGAGACGCCGTTCGCGGTCTTCGACGCGGGCGCGATCACCCCGAACGACGCCTTCTTCGTGCGCTATCACCTCGCCGACATCCCGACCTCCATCGATCCCGACAGCTTCCGCCTGACGGTCGCGGGGCATGTCGATGGGCCGGTCTCGCTGTCCCTCGCCGAGCTCAAGGCGATGCCGAACGCCGAGATCGTCGCGGTCAACCAGTGCTCGGGCAATTCCCGCGGCTTCGTCGAGCCCCGCGTCGCCGGCGGCCAGCTCGCCAACGGCGCCATGGGCAATGCCCGCTGGACGGGCGTGCCGCTGAAAGCCGTGCTCGACCGCGCCGGCGTGAAGGCCGGCGCGGTGCAGGTCGTGTTCGGGGGCCTCGACGGCCCGGTCCTCCCGGAAACCCCGGACTTCGCCAAGGCGCTCGCCCTCGATCACGCCCGCGACGGCGAAGTGATGCTGGCCTGGGCCATGAACGGGGAGGATTTGCCCTGGCTCAACGGCTATCCCCTGCGCCTCGTGGTCCCGGGCTTCTACGGCACCTACTGGGTCAAGCACCTCGACGCGATCACGGTGCTGGACAAGCCCTACGAGGGCTTCTGGATGAAATCGGCCTATCGCATTCCCGACACGGCCTGCGCCTGCGTCGAGCCCGGCCAGACCCCCGAGGCCACCGTGCCGATCAACCGCCTGACCATCCGGTCCTTCGTGACGAACCTCGCCGACGGGGCCACGATCCGGGCCGGACGGACGGACCTGCGCGGCATCGCCTTCGACGGCGGCTCCGGCATCGCGGCGGTCTCCGTCTCCGTCGACGACGGCCGCACCTGGACCGGGGCGATGCTCGGGCCCGATCTCGGGCGCTATTCCTTCCGGCCCTGGACCCTGTCGGTCGACCTCCCGGCCGGTTCGCACGCCCTCCGGGTCCGGGCGACGGGCAACGACGGGGGCGTCCAGCCGATGGCCGCGCGCTGGAACCCACCGGGCTACATGCGCAACGTCATCGAGACCGTCCGCGTGCGGGCAGCGTGAGGGCAGCCAGGATGACGATGCGTTCTCAGACGATCCTGCCGGCGAGCCTCGGGTTGTTGGCAACTCTGGGGGTCTTGGTGAGTATGGGGGTCTTGGCGAGTATGTGGGTCTTGGCGAGCCTCCCCGCGATCGCCGCGCCGCGGACCTACGAACTCCCCAAACCGACGGCAGCGTTGCGGCCGGCGGCCGGCCGGGAATCCGGGTTCGAGGCGGCCCAGGCCAATTGCATGACCTGCCATTCCGTCGACTACATCGCCATGCAGCCGCCGGGGAAGGGTGTTGCGTTCTGGACCAGTGAGGTGACGAAGATGACGAAGGTCTATCACGCCCCAATCAACGAGGCCGACGCCAGGGCCATCGCGGATTACCTCGCCGCGGCGTACTAGGGCACGCTTTCGAAGACGTGGAGACCGGTTCATCGCAAACCGGCATGGCTCTCCACCTCGGGGGCAGAATGGATGACCCGCTCCGATTTCAGTCGGCGGATTTAGAGGATGGCGGTGATGAAGGCGGCGACCTGCGCATGAGCATTCGCGACCATCTGCGCCACGGGCTCGTCGGCGAAGTAGATCCGGCCCGCCGTCAGGGTCGCGGCGATCAGCCAGAATCCGATCAGAGCGACGCTGCGCGCGCGCCGGTCACCCGTCGCGGACGGGCCGTGGCAAGCGATCTCGACGGGTTCGCCGAACGGATCGAAGGCCATCGCCGGCTGGTCGCTACGCTTGCTCATACGCTTAGATGTCGCGCTTCGGGCTCGCTCGATCAATGGATGCGTTTTGCGAAGATGTCCGCGGGCGGAGAGTGTTGTTCTCCGGGGGGCGGGACACGCAGAAGTTCCTTCCTCGTGCCTCAAGGGAAGGCACCATGAGCGCCAAGGGCCTCGCGACGGCACGCGCCGGGACGGCGCAGCCGAGGATCGCGTCCGGCAAGATCGCCTCGCTCCTGCCGGGCATCCTCGTCTGCCTCGCCGTGACCCTGGCGTCCCTGGCCGTGCAGGCGATCGAGGAGCGCGCCACGGGCCATCCCTACATCGAGGCCCTCGTCATCGCGATCCTGCTCGGGATCGCCCTGCGCACCGTCTGGAGTCCGGGCGAGCGCTTCCGGGCCGGCATCGCGTTCTCGGCCAAGCAGGTTCTGGAACTCGCCGTCACCCTGCTGGGCGCCTCCGTCAGCCTCGGCGCCATCGTCGCGTCGGGGACAAGCCTTCTCGTGGGCATCGTCGCCACGGTGGTCCTGGCGATCGTCGCGAGCTACGCCATCTGCCGGGTCCTCGGCCTGCCCGCCCGGATGGCGATCCTGGTGGCCTGCGGCAACGCCATCTGTGGCAACTCGGCCATCGCCGCCGTGGCGCCGGTGATCGGGGCCGACAGCAAGGACGTGGTCGCGGCCATCGCCTTCACGGCCGTCCTCGGCGTGCTGATGGTCCTGGGCCTGCCCCTGTTCATCCCCCTCGTGGGCCTGTCGGAGCACCAGTACGGCACGCTCGCGGGCCTCACGGTTTACGCCGTGCCGCAGGTGCTCGCCGCCACGGTCCCGGTCGGCATCCTGGCGACGCAGGTCGGCACCCTGGTCAAGCTGGTCCGCGTCCTGATGCTCGGGCCCGTCGTGGTCGCGTTCTCGTTCATCGCGCCCTACCTGCCGCCGGAGGGCGCATCTTCCGGGCAGGGGGCGTCTTCCAAGAAAGACGCATCCCCGAAGGGCAGGCCCGGACGCCTCGGCTTCTTCAAGATCGTGCCCTGGTTCATCCTCGGCTTCCTGGCGCTCGCGACCCTGCGCTCCCTGGGGATCGTCCCGGACGCGGCCACGCCGCCGATCACCCGGCTGGCGGGCCTGCTCACCGTGGTGTCGATGGCGGCGCTCGGGCTCGGCGTCGACGTCCGCGTGCTGGCCCGGGTCGGCGGCCGGGTGACCCTGGCGGTGACCGGCTCGCTGATCGTCCTCCTCGCCGTCAGCCTGTCGCTGATCTGGGCCTTGCGGATTTCGTAATCATCGTCCGCCCTTCGTGCGCCTGTCACCGTGGAAGCGGATTGGAATCAGGGACGTCGCCGCGCGGAGGGCCGGTACCAGCAGCCGGCCTCCTTCAGTACCCAGAACCCGATGCGGACATAGGCAACCCACACCAGAAACTGGCGGCGGATGCCGGTCGGGGCATGATCGTCGGTCATGACTGGATCCCACGTGCACTGTCGTTGCCGGAGAACCACCTAGTATTTTGGTACTAGTACAGAAGGGCGATGCCGCCCCGCCGCCTTCACGATTCTGTGGGAGGCGACGGGATCGTTCCCCCCGTGGTGGTGTCACCCGCCGGATGGCCATCGGTGGTTGCCGGGCGGGGTCCGGTTGCGACGGCCAATCCGGAACCGACGAGAATCCCCGGCGATCGACGCGATGATGGTCCCGCGCAACCTCCCGGAGGCGCGGCCATCCGGAGAAGGGCGCTGACGCGGATGTCCGTGTTTTTCCTGAAACTCACGGCTTTCCTTGCGCGTACCACCCGGATCACGCGCAATGGCGGGGAGGAAAAACGTATTGCCAGATGCCGAGCCAATGGCTGTGGAAGAGACCCTCACCCCACGGCGATCCTACCGCGCCATCACCCGGAACGGCGACGGCCAGATCGTTCACGTACGGGACATCCAGGCAGGCAGCGACGCGGAAGCGATCGGGATCGTCACCGAAAGGGATGTCGACGGTCGCACCGACCTCTATGACGAGAATGGCCTCGTCCAGCGCTTCGACACGCAGGCGACGTAGTCGGGAACCGCCCGGCGACTTCGATCACGGCCGTCGCCGAGGGCCGGCATAGGCGGGGCCGTCCCGGCTCCGGGACGGACCTTCGCCCCCGATCGAACCCATCGCCGTTCCGGGAACTTTCGTTCCCCGGGGGACAGCTGGATTGGAAGTCACACCCGCGGGGCTCATGGTCGATCTGCTGGCCCATGGGTATGCGTTGGAAACGGCGCCCCCCCCCGGGGAGTCTAGGCGCAGAGTGAAGCGGAACGACCGAATTTACGCGAACCGCCCGTAGCCCGAATCTTTGTAGGGTCCGTCAGGTCTCGGAGGGGGCGACAGGGCTGTGTTGCCATGGCCCCCTCCGGCCGATTACGCCTCGGCCTCGGCATCGTCCGCGTCGAGGATCGTCTCCAGATCGCCCGTCAGCGCTTCGAGTTGCTCGGATGTGGCGACGATCTTGAACTTGGTGCCATCCTCAGCCTCGACGGCGATCTCCACGTGATCACCGACCCTGGCAGCCAGGGCCTGCTTGAGGGTGTAGCTCGTGACGTCTTTGTTCGCTGCCATATGGGCCTCCTGCATCGGCAGCGGGTAACGCGAGGCGGGGCCTCGAAGGCCCTGCGACAGAACCTCACGCGCTCACCCGGCCGATGCTTTTCGAGGCCGCCGTTTTCCCCGGGCTGAAGAATCCCGTCGCCCGCATCCCCGTGCCGGGTTGGCGTGTCCCGGGAGACGGCTACGGGCGCGCTACCACCCGCCGCCCCCCCTCATGCTTCGCTGCCGGCAGGTTCGACCCATATCCTCATAGCCTGCGGGGCAGCGACGAACGCACGCCCCGGCGGCATATTTCAGCGGTGGCCGGCAGGCTCGACTGAAGCGCTGTTCCTGGAACAGAAAGTCTTTGGCCGGGCTCTGCGCCGCGGCCGGGCCGGAGAGGGCCACCGGCAACGCACCGGCGATCCCGAGAACGGCCGCGCAGGACAGACGGGCCATGTGTCGTCGCAGATAAGATGGCATCCCGTTCCGGTCTCCTAGAGGTCTCTTGTCCAACGCTGCCGTTGTGCCGGAGCGGGACCCGACCGCAACCGGACGTTTCGGGAGGCACCCCCGACCCCGTCCGCCCTCGCGGAGCGGGTCGGACGAGACCGGTGCAAATCGCGCGTCAGGCGTTCAACCCGAGAGCGCCTTTCCGTGACAGCCCCGCATCTTCGGGGGCGGGATCCGCCCCCGCTTCGGCGGACAAGGTTCAGCGGGTCGGAGAACCGGCCCCCTTGCCGGCCGATCCAGGGGAGGAGCCGGAGCCCGCATCGTTCGCCCCAGTGCTGTTCGCCGTCCCGGAGCGGCTCTTGTCACCCGTCGAGGGGCCGCTTCCGGCGGCACCCGGGGAGGAGCCTGCGCCCGCATCGTTGGGGCCCGTGCTGTTCAGGGTGCCCGATTTCGTGGTTCCCGATCCGCCTTCGGCCGCGATGGCAGCCGAGCCCAGGACCAAGGTGGAGGCGAGGACGAGTGCGATGGCCTTCATGGTGTTTCTCCCTGATGTTGGCGCGCGGAACGCAGAGGGTAACGTCACGCCGAGTCGCGACGTTCCGGCGCACGCGATGAGGCTCGGCCCAAGCGACGGGACCAGACCGCGACAAGACTGATTCGCTGGATTCTGAAGTTCTGTACTCGGCTCATGACTTGACGAAGACCCGGGGTCGAGCCTGCGGCGCCGGCGTCTTCATGCAAACGTCACGGCACGAAACTATTCGCATCGGACGCTTCAGTGTTTCTGGGGCAGGCCATCTCTCGGCTTTCGCGCCGGGGGACGGCCCTTCGGCCGCGTGAGTTCGCGGGACGTCTGCCGGTCCCCGGCGCCGTGTTGTCTGGAATGCCCGGTCCGGAGTGTCCGCATGATCCCGACGCTGCAAGCCCCCGCGGTCGATCCACGGCTCCGGGCTTGGTCCGACACCCCGGCGGCCCCCGACGCGAAGCCGGCGACACCCCCTCCCCTCAGCGCGCCTTCACGACGGAGACCCCGCCGGTCATGACCTACACGCTCCAGATCCTGCACGCCTCCGACTGGGAAGCGGGCCTGCTCGCCACGCAGCGTGCGGCGAACTTCGCCGCCATCGTCGACAAGCTCGAGGACGCGACCCCGAACTCCATCACCCTCTCCACGGGCGACGGCTGGATCCCGAGCCCGTTCTTCATCGCCGGCGCCGATCCGCAGCTCGCGGCGACCTATAACGGCGTCTACAACCAGCTCTACGGACTCACCGGGGCTGCCGCCTACACCAGGCTCGCGCCGTCCGTGGGCCGGGCCGACGTCACCATCCAGAACATCGTCGGCGTCCAGGCGGCGGTGTTCGGCAATCACGAGTTCGATTCCGGCCCAACGGAGGTCGCCAACATCATCGGGGCCAATCTCGGCGCCGCGCCGGGCAACGCCGACGACACCTGGGTCGGCGCCCAGTTCCCCTATCTCTCCACGAACCTGAACTTTTCGCGGGAAGCGGCCTTGTCGGGCCTCGTCAACCCGAACGTCTCGAATGCCACCTTCGCGCAGACCGGACCGGCCTCGACCCAGACCGGCACCGGCGCCGACAAGATCGCCCGATCCGCCATCCTGGTGGAGAACGGCGAGAAGATCGCCTTCGTGGGCGCCACCACCCAGGTCGAGCCGCTGCTGACGACCCTCGGCAACGTCACGGTGGACGGCTTCGACGGCCGGGACAACATCCCCCTGCTGGCCCAGCAGATCAACGCCGAGATCGACCGGGTGCTCGCCGCCAATCCCGACGTGAACAAGGTCATCGTCGGCACCCACCTGCAGCAGCTCGCCAACGAGCAGGCCCTGGCCCCGCTCCTGCGCAACGTCGACGTGCTCATCGGCGGCGGGTCGCACACCTTGCTGGCCGATGGCGACGACCGGCTGCTCTCCGGCGACACGGCCGCCGGCGCCTACCCGCAATTCCACACCAATGCCAGCGGCCAGACCCTGGTCCTCGTCAACACCGCCTCCGAGTATTCCTACGTGGGCCGCCTCAACGTCACCTTCGACGACAAGGGCAACATCCTTCGCGATTCGGTGAACCCGGCCACCAGCGGGGCCGTGGCGGTGGACGACGCCACCGTCGCGGGGCTCTACGGCTCCACCGCCGCCGCCTTCACCCCCAGCAGCAAGGGCTTCCTCGTCCGCGAGGTCATCGAGGGCCTCGACGTCAACAACGACGGCGTGCAGGAGACCGCCGGCATCGCCGACGTCATCCGCGCCCAGGACGGCAACATCCTCGGCCGCTCCAACGTCTACCTGGAGGGACGGCGCGGCGAGGTCCGCACGGAGGAGACCAACCTCGGCGACCTGACGTCGGACGCGAACCTCTGGTACGCCAAGCAGTTCGACGCCGGCGTCACGGTCTCGATCAAGAACGGCGGCGGCATCCGCGACTCCATCGGGTCGTTCTCCACGTCAGGCGGCGGCACCAGTGAGCTTCCCCCCGCGGCCAACCCCTCGGCGGGCAAGCAGGCCGGCGACATCTCGCAGCTCGACGTCACCAATTCGCTGCGCTTCAACAACAACCTCGCAATCGTCACCGTCACGGCCTCGGAGCTGGAACGCGTCCTCGAGCACGGCGTCGCGGCGGTGGCAGCGGGCGCGACGCCCGGACAGTTCACCCAAGTCGGCGGGATCTCCTACAGCTTCGACGCGACGAAGCAGGCTCAGACCCACTGGTCCTGGGACACGAAGCTCGTCGGCTCCGTCCACGACCTGAGCTTCAAGGCGGACCCCTTCGCCGACATCGACGGGGCGTTCACCGCCACCGTGAAGGCGCGCTTCGACGACCTCGATGCCGGCGCCTGGCAGCGCGTCTACGATTTCGGCAACGGGCCCGATATCGACAGCGTGTGGCTCGGCCAGGTCGGCACCTCGAGCGACATGCAGTTCTCCGTCGTGAACGGGGGCAAGGTCGGGCAGGTGATCGCCAAGAACGCGATCGTGGAGGGCAAGGAGGCCACCTGGACGACCAGCGTCAACGAGGCGGGCTGGATGCGCCTGTTTAAGGACGGCGCCGTGGTGGCCGAGGGACAGGGCCTCGTGCCGAGGGACGTCGACCGCGCCAACGAGTTCGTCGGCAAGTCGAACTGGTCCGACGTCAAGCCGTTGGTCGGCAAGGTGAGCGACCTCGTGATCACGCCGCACAAGGCCATTCCGGAGATCGACGGCGCCTTCAAGATGTTCGCCGAGGTCCGGTTCGACGATCTCGACAGCGGTTACTTCCAGCGCGTCTTCGACACCGGCAACGGCGCGGACAGCAACAACATCTGGCTCGGCCAGGAATGGAACGGCGACGACATGGTGTTCGAGATCCTCACCGGATCGACCAAGCACCGGATCACCGCGCCGGATACGATCGTGGAGGGCGAGATGGCGAAGTGGCAGGCCAGCGTGGACGAGTCCGGCTACATGCGCCTCCTCAAGAACAGCGCACTGGTCGCCGAAGGACAGGGCGCGGTGCCCCTCGACGTCGTGCGCACCAGCGACCTGATCGGCAAGTCCAACTGGTCGCCCGACGGCGCCCTGGTGGGTCAGATCAACGAGCTGATCTTTATATGAGGGCCCGCCGCTCCGGGCGCCGTCGCCCGGAGCGGCTCCCGTCCAGGCCGGACCTCGCGCGGGTGATGTGTCCCGGTGCGGGGTCCGGAGCGCGAAGGCGGTTCCGTGACATGCGGATCGAGTCGGCGCCCGATCCGGACGCCGAACATCAACGCACCGCCGGAGCGGCGACGCGTTGTCGCCGGCTCCCGCGACGCGCGATGCCGGTCATGGGCTCCGTTCGAGCGACCGGACCGTTCGCCGCCGCGAAATCGGGGGCGGCCGGCGGAACGACGATCAGGAGCCGATATGCAATTCGAATGACTTGAGGGCCAGTTCCGTCCTGTTTCGAACCTTGAGCTTCTTCATGATGCTTCGGATGTGGACCTTGACGGTGCTCTCGCACATGCCGAGATCGTAGGCGATGATCTTGTTGGGGCTGCCTTTCCGTATCGCCGTGATGATCGCGGCTTGCCGGGGCGTGAACGGCAGGCTGACAACGGGTGGCGTGGGTAGACTCGGATTGGTCTTCTGCGCCGTGATCACGCTGTCGGGGGGAACATAGGACCCGCCCGACAGGATCAGGCTGATGACGCCGTTGAGGATGCGGAGATTAGAACTCGTCGGGAGAATGCCCCGTGCTCCGAGCTCGAACACCTTGATGGCCGCATCGGCGCCGGCCGTATCGCAGATGACCAGAACCGGGCAGGATCGGCACGCGCCGTGCAGGACGGTCAGGTCGGCGACGATGTCGAGGTGGCTGCTTCCCCAGAGTATGATGAGGTCGCAACCGCGCGTCGAGACGAGGTCGGCGCAGCCCTCCACGGACGGCAACGTTTCCACGTCGTAGGCCCACGATCGCATAGCTTGGGCAAGACAATCCCGAATGAACGCGCGGTTGTCGATGAGAACGACCATTCGCGGATCGGGTCTGTCCATCATGCCGGATCCGGGCCCCGCAGTACCGGTCCGCGGCCCCTGGTTGCCCCCATGTCCCATCGACGGACCGAGATCCACCTTATCGGGGGGAAGCGCCCTGGGCGGGCCCGCTTCCGGCTTTGCAATGGCCTTCACGGCCGACGTTTCGAGGAAGATTCCGGCGCACATCTCGCAATTGAGACTCCAATGAACCAATATTCGATACAGCAATTCTGACACAGTCGAGCTGAAAGTAAATCATGTTTTTGTTGAAAACCTCAACAGTAATCATGTTTTGGCGAAAAGATTAATTTCCTATTTTGGCACGATGCAATTGAGTTTCAACATTTTTGAGCATCCAATAAGAATGAATACCGAACGAATGCTGGAGACGTCTCACTGAGCGGGTCGGAATGGCACGTCATGCCCGACCGTGCCGGTAATGTCCCGCAGATACGAGCCGGAGTTCAGCGCTCACGCCAGGCCTTGGCGATCTGATCGGTGAGGGGCTTCGTCAGGTAGCTCAGGACCGAGCGGTCACCGAGCTGCATGTAGGCCTCCACCGGCATGCCGGGCACGAGGCGCAGGGATCCGAGACGGGCGGCTTGGTCCGGCGGCAGGCGGATGCGGGCGGTGTAGTGGCTCAGCCCGGTCTTCGGGTCGGTGGTCACATCCGCCGAGACCCGCGCCACGACCCCGTCGATCTCCGGCGTCGTGCGCTGGTTGAAGGCGGCGAACCGCAGGATCGCCGCCTGGTCGAGGCGGACGTTGTCGATGTCCTGGGGCTGGATCTTCACCTCGACGGCGAGCTGGTCGGCCTCAGGAACGATGAGCATGGCGGGTTCCGAGGGCGTCACCAGGCCGCCGATGGTGTGCACCGTCATCTGGTGCACGGTGCCGTCCTGGGGCGAACGCATGTCAACGCGCTTGAGCTGGTCCTCGGCCGCGACGCGCTTCTCCACGGCTTCCGACCATCGGCCCCGGATCTCGGCCAGATCCTTGCCGACCTCGGAGCGCATGTCGCCGTCGATCTGCAGGATCTGGAGCTCGGTCTCGGTGATCTTGCCCCGGGCCGAGGCCGTCGCGGCGACGAGCTGGCCGCGCTCGCCGTCGAGGCGCGCCGCGTCGCGCTCCAGGGCGTTGACCCGGGCCAGGGAGACCAGGTTCTTGCCGTAGAGCTCGCGCACGCCCTTCAGCTCGTCGGTGATGAGGCTGATCTCGTGCCGCTTGGCCCCGGCCTGCTCCGTGAGGCCCTTGATCTCCTCGCGCAGCTGGAGGATGCGCTCGCGCAGCTGCGCCTTCTGGCCCGCGCGGCCCGCCACGCGGGCGGTGAACAGCCGGGCCTCCCCGTCGATGAGGTGGGCCACCGAGGGGTCGGTCGCCCTGCGCGCCGCGAGGTCGGGCGGAAACCGGACCTCGGCATGGCCGTCGCGCTCGGCCTCGTCGCGGGCCCGGCGCGCCGCGAGTTCGTCGAGGGCCTTCAGGACGATGTCGAGGTTGGCCCGGACCTGGGTCGCGTCGAGGCGGATCAGCACGTCGCCGGCCTTGACCCGTGCGCCCTCGCGCACCCGCAATTCACCGACGACACCGCCGGTGGGATGCTGGACCTTCTTCACGTCGGATTCGACCACGAGCTGGCCCGGCGCGATCACCGCGCCCGAGATCTGCGTGACGGTGGCCCAGCCGCCGACGCCCACCACCAGGGCCGCGCCGAGGCTGAGGCTGAGGGCGAGGTGGCCGTGGATCGAGCCGTGGGCGGTCGAGGGGCCGAGGGCCGCGGCAGGGGCATTGAGACGAACGATATGGGTCATCACGCACTCTCCCGCAGGGCGCCGACGGCGGGTCGGGCGTCGGATGGAACGGAGGCCGGCCGCAACACGCTCTTCAGGATCTCGTCCTTCGGCCCGAAGGCCTGGGCACCGCCCTCGGCCATCATCAGGATGAGGTCGACGGCGGCGAGGGCCGAAGGGCGGTGGGCGACGACGACGCAGATGCCGCCGCGCCGGCGCACCCCGAGGATCGCCTGCGTCAGGGCGTTCTCGCCCTCCGAATCGAGGTTGGCGTTGGGCTCGTCCAGGATGACGAGGAAGGGGTCGCCGTAGAGGGCACGCGCCAGGCCGATGCGCTGGCGCTGGCCGGCCGAGAGGCCGGCGCCGCCCTCGCCGATGCGGGTGTCGTAGCCCTCGGGCAGGCGCAGGACGAGGTCGTGCACGCCGGCCGACCGGGCGGCGGCGATCACCGCCTCCGCGGGGGCCGCCGGATCGAAGCGGGCGATGTTCTCCGCGATGGTGCCGGCGAACAGCTCGACCTCCTGGGGCAGGAAGCCGAGATGGGGCCCGAGCTCGCCCGTCGACCATTGATCGAGGGCGGCCCCGTCGAGGCGGACCTTGCCGCGGAAAGCCGGCCACACCCCGACGACGGCGCGCACGAGGCTCGACTTGCCCGAGGCCGAGGGGCCGATGATGCCGAGCCCCTGGCCGGCCCGAAGCGCGAAGCTGACGTCCCGGACCACGGGCACCGGGGTCCCGGGCGGGGCGACGCTGATGCTCTCGACCTGCAGGGACCGGACCGGGGCGGGCAGCGCGTGGCGCGCCCGACCGGGCGGCAGGGCGGCGAAGAGCTCCGACAGGCGGGCCCAGGACTGGCGGGACTGGACGAAGCCCTTCCAGTTGACGATGGCGAGCTCGGCCGGGGCAAGCGCCCGGGCGACGAGGATCGAGCTCGCGATGATGATCCCGGCCGAGGCCTGGCCGTTGATGACGAGCCAGGCGCCGAGGGCCAGCACCCCCGATTGCAGGGCCATGCGGAACACCTTCGACACGGCCCCGAAGCCCCCGACGATGTCGGAGGTCCGCTGCTGGGCCTGCATGTAGTCGCGGTTGGCCCCGGCCCAGCGGGTGGCGAACCGCTCCTGCATGCCCATGGCGGCGAGCACCTCGGCGTTGCGGCGCCCGGCCTCGGCGAGGCCGTTGCGGTGCAGGCCGTGTCCGGTGGCCGTCCGCGCGGGTCCACGGGTGGCACCGTCCGTGAGCAGGCCGATGATCGCGAGGGCGACGGCCCCCACCAGGGCGGCGACCCCGATGAGGGGATGGAACAGGAAGCAGATCACGAGGTAGATCGGCATCCACGGCAGGTCGAAGAAGGCGGACGGGCCGGTCCCGCCCAGAAATCCGCGCAGCTGGTCGAGGTCGCGCAGGGGCAGGAGGCCGTCCCCCTGGGTGCTGCCCTTGAGGGGGCTGCGCACCACGATGTCGAAGACCCGCGCGCTCAAGGCCTCGTCGAGGGCGGCGCCGACGCGGGTCAGGATGCGGGAGCGCAGGGTCTCGAGGGCGCCCTGGAAGGCGTAGAGCACGAGGGCCAGCAGCATCAGGCCGACGAGGGTCGGCACGGAGCGGCTCGGGATCACGCGGTCGTAGACTTCCAGCATGAAGAACGAGCCCGTGAGGTAGAGCACGTTCACGAGGCCGCTCATGGCGCCCACCCCGATGAACGCCATGCGGCACCGGGACAATGCCGAGGCGAGCTCGGCCGAGTTTCGGTCCTTCGTCATGCCCCGCCTCCTCTTGAACGATATCCGGACCGCCATCCGCTCTCGGACAGCATTGCGTTCAGCGAACTACGTATTTATACTATAGCAAATCAAACACTATCAAGCTTTCGGGATAGCGTCTAGAAGCTTTACTCCGATGAACGGCGTCATTCCAAGTTTTTTGAGCTGAAATCTACATTTGAGCTTTGAAAAGTACGTATCGGCATACTCGATCGCCAGGATCGGAAGGCCGTGCGCCTGGGCCTTGCGCAGGTAGTTCAGACTCCACTGCACGTCGGCGTCGGAATTGGCCTGGCCCGGACCGTGCAGGTTGTAGAGCAGGCTTTCCTTGCTCACGGCGTCGATGGCGGCGAGGTAGGTCTGGCTGAGGAGCAGGGGCTCGGCGTTCTGTCCGACGACGAGAAACCCGGGACGGCGCGCGCGTCCGCGGTCCGAGACGGCCTTCACCAGGGTGATCATCGCCTCCTGCGCCCGCAGGCGTTGATCCGGCCAGTCGCCGTAGGCATCGACCCTGTCGAGGAACACGCCGTCGAACCCGGCCTCGAGGATGCGGTCGAGCGTCCCGCCGGGGCCCAGGAGCATGTCGCGCCAGGCCGGATGCCAGAACCGCACGGCGAAGCTGCCGGGCCAGTTGGCGTTCTCGGGACCGAGCCAGGGTGGCGGGTGCTGGCGCCAATCCGCCTGCCAGTAATCCCGGTAGCTTTCCGCCTCGCCGATGCTGACATAGGCCAGGACGAGGCGCCGGCCACCATCGGGCTTGCGGCGCAGGAGGGCCGTCTGCGCTTCGGTCAGGGGTTTTCCCTGGACCACCGGATCGAGGACGATGAGATCGAGGGGCGAGCGCGCCACCGCGTCGAGGTCGATGTTCTGATACTGGCAGCCCCACCGCTCGACATCGAGGCCGCCGAGCCGGGCCGCCGGCCCCGGTCGCATGACCGCGCCCGTGGCACCGCCGCCGACCAGGGCGGCGGTGCCGAGGCCCACACTCATCAACAGGGCACGGCGGTTGAACTGGATCATCATGGCCGGATACCCCTGAAACGGACGCCTGGACCGGACTTCGACGCAACGGGCGGATTCGTGTGGCGACTGACTTCGAGACTCACTTCGAGATTCACTTCGAGGCCTACTTGGCGACGAACCGTTCGCCGGCCGGGCCCGTCCGGCATTTGGCCGTGCAGACCCGCAGGACGTCGCCCGGTTCGAGGAGATCGGTTTCCCGGGCACTCAGGGTCTCGAAGCCGTCGGCGGTGGCGCGCAGGATCTCGAACACCACGCCGGCGGTCTCGGAATCCCGGCCGGGAGGGCTCGCGAATTCCTGCATCGCCGCCGTCGCGCTCAGGACCGCGGCGGCGCGCTCGGCGTCCCGCACCTCGGCCGCCGCGCTCGCGAGGTCGCGCTCCAGGGTGAGACGGCGGTCGAGATCGGCCTGGACCACGCCCTTGCGGGCGGCTTCGAGGCGCTGCTCGGCCTGGAGCAGGCTGATCTCGATGTCCCGGCGACGCCCCTCCATATCGACGAAGTCCCGCCGCACGTCCGCGACCCGCTCGTTCTCGACGACCTGGCGCGTGAACAGGGCCTCCATCATTTTCAGGCGTTCGCCGCGGACCTTGATCTGGGCGTCGTAGCCCGTCCTGCGTTGCTTGATGAGTTCGATCTCGTCGACGAGGGCGGCGATGGTCGCGTCGCGCGTGGCCCGGACGCTGCCGGCGTTCTGGGCCCGCAGCCCCGCCATCCGTGCCTCGGCCGCGACGAGCCCGTCGATCCCGGCGAGGTGGCGCAGGGCGTCGACCGACTTCGCCAGGGGGGTGCCGTCGCGCTCGGCCGTCAGGGCGGCCATGCGGACGAGGGACGTCTTGACCCGCTCCCGGGCGGCGTCGCGGCGATCGAGCTCGCGGATGGTCTCGATGGCGGGGTTCGACGCCGACGTGGCGAGGTCGCCGCCGGCGAGCGCCGCGGCCTGGACGACGATCATGCCGGGGGAGATCGGATAGGCCCCCGGCGAGCGGACCGCTCCGACGACGTAGACGGGCGAGCGCTGCACGAAGGCGATCGTGATGCTGGCCGTGCGCTGGTAGGTGCGCGTGAACGCCTCGCCGAGGTCGGTCCGGAAATCCTCCATCGACCGCCCGCCGGCGGTGATCTGGCCGAACAGGGGGAAGGTCACCACACCGCCCGCCTCGACGCCGTACTCGCCGGACAGGTCGAGGCGCGGATAGGCGGTCTGGACCATGGGCGGTGATCCGGCCTCCTTGCCGGCCGGGGCGGTGGCGGCGTCGGAGACCTCGATGGTCTCGAAGAGGGTGATCTTCAGGCGGTCGCCGACGTGGAGCAGGTTCCTCGGGGTCCCCTCCGCCACGGCCGGACCGGCGGCGAGGGCCGCCGTGACGATCCAGGCCGCCGAGACCTGCAGCGCCGCGACCCGGGCCACCGAGACCCATGCGGCGGCGCGGGCCGTGCGTGCGATGCGGCGTCTCCAAGAATAGATCATGATCCCCTCCCGTGATGTGGCCAATGGGTTCAGACCGCGGACCGCGTCGCGCTCCCGACGAAGGTGCGGTGATTGATGCTGCGCAGGATGGCGAGAAGCGCCCCGAGGGCGGAGAAGCCCAGGACGATGCAGGCGATCATGTAGCCGGCGGCGGCGAGCCCGAGATCGAACCGCGAGAACACCACCGTCAGGACGCCGAGGCAGGCGACGAACGCGACCTGCAGGGCGGCGTAGAGGCGCGTGGCGTCGAAGTAGATGAGGATCGCCGAGCAGGTCATGAACAGGAACTGGAAGAGGGCTCCCGTCGCGCCCATGCGAAAGAGGGTCAGTTGCTGGAATTCGAGACCGAACGCCTCGATGATCGCCGGGGCCGTCAGGAGAACGATGGTGCAGAGCGCGGTCTGGATCAGGATGATGCCGGTCAGCGTCTTGATGGTCTCGTGCCGGAGGATCGATTCCTTTTCCAGAATTGTCTTCAGGGTCGCGTGCTGGTCGATGGCCCGGAAATAGGTTCGGTAATTCTCGAAGAACGTCGTCTCGACGCTGGTGACGAACAGGGCGAGCGCCGGAACGACGGTGAGGCTCGCGATGAACATCGGGGCATCGTAGAGGGGCGCGTGGATGAGTCCGATGTCGAGGCGCTCGCCGTAGCCGCTGAACCACATGACCCACTTGTCGATCCAGACGCTGAGCCCGCTGGCGAAGGCGCCGAGCGCGAGGGCGGGGCTGATCCGCACCCGCTGGACGACGCGGGCGGTGACGGGGCCGAGGGCGCGGCACGGGGCCGTGAAGGTCGCCATGAACCGCGCCGTCAGGCACACGAAGACCACGAGGAAGCCGAGGGCGAAGCCCAGCATCATCGCGACGGCGCCGAGCTGGCAGAAGGCCGCCGCGATCGCCAGGGTGGTGCCGACCGCGAGTCCGAGGACGAAGCCGATCGTCACCTGGAGGTAGTCGCGCATCGCCCCGCAGAACACGAGGGCGACCCAGACCATGGCGACGAGCTGGGCGCTGGCGATGCCCGCCAGCGCCACGGGGGCCGACGTCGCCATGACGACGCAGAACACGAGGGCGCCGAGCCCCAGGGTCAGGGCGCTGCCGGCCAGCATCGTCAGCAGGAACAGGGCGCGCACGTCGTCGTAGCGCCTCAGGAAGAGGTCGTCGGCGAGAACCCGCGTGCCGATCATCGTCACCGGCGTCGTCGCCACGAGGGAAATCGAGAAGACGTAGACGAGGAGCACCCGGAAGGTGGCGAGCTCCTCTTCCCCGATCACGCCCCGGGTGACCTCGCTGATCATCAGGATGACGAGGACGGTGTAGAGCCAGGGGCCGGCCGCCACGATGGCCGCGTGGACGATGGCCGCCATGGGCCCGAGGAGGTCGTCGCGGCGCCCGAGGCGGCGCAGCTCGAATCCGATGCCGGCCATGGCTAGGACGCCCTCCGGGCGGCGTGATCGCCCGACAGCTGGAGTAGGTCCGCGTAGGTGCGGCGATAGGCGTCGAGGGCATCCTGCGACGCGTAGTACCGGCGCACCCGCGTCCGCAGGGTCTCGCCGCAGGCGTGCCGGAAGGCCGCGTCGCCGAGGAGGCGCCCGACGGCCCCGGCCGTCTGCTGGGGATCGACGAGGGCCGTCACCAGGCCGCCGGCCCCGAGGCCCGGGGACTCGTCGGAGCGCCCCTCGAGGATCTCGCGGCAGGACCCGACATCGGTGGCGACGCAGGGGATTCCCGCCGCCCCCGCCTCCAGGATGACGAGGGGCTGGGCCTCGCTCAGGCTCGTCAGGACCACCACGTGGATGCGCGAGAGGTAGGCGACGATGTTGACCGCACCGGTGAAGACGACGGTATCCGCGAGGCCGCATTCCGCGACGCAGGCCTCGCATTCGGCGAAGTACGCCGGGTCCTCGTCCGTCGGCCCGAGGACCAGGGCCTGCAGGGTGGGAAAGCGGGTACGCAGGATCGCCGCCGCCTCGATGTAGGACTTCACGTCCTTGATCGGGACGACCCGCCCGATGAGGGCGATGGTGGGGGGGGCTTCGGCGGCGGCCTGCGGAAGGCCCTCGAAGCGGGCGACGTCGATGCCGTTGGGGATCACCGCCAGGCGCTCGCCGGGCGCCCCGAGGGCGCGCTGGAGGCGCTGGTTGTCCTCGTAGAGGGTCACGATCCGGGTGCAGGCCTGGTAGCAGATCAGGGCCTGCGCCTCGAAGACCTGCATCCAGATGTCCCGGAGGTCGACCCGGCCGTCGTCGAGGTCCATGCCCTTGTCGACGGTATCGCAGATCCACTCGGCCATGAGGATCTCGACGCGGCGCTCGTTGGTGTAGATGCCGTGCTCGGTGATGAACGCCGGCGATCCGGTCTCGATCACGGCGCGGGCCGCCAGCAGGCCGGCGTACCCCGTGGAGATCGTGTGATAGACGCGGGCACGCGGCAGATCGGAGACCAGCACCGCGAACAGGCCGCCGAACAGGGCGCGCCACGCCCAGAAGAAGTGCAGGAAGGAGGCGTGCGGCATCAGCCGCTCGTACATCCGGCACGTCAGCCGCCACGACAGGGGCGAGACCATCAGGGTCTGGATGGTGAAGGCGTTGCGCGGATCGGCGACGAGCCGCACCAGCCTCTGGAAGGCGGCGAGTCCGCCCCCCGTCACGAGCAGGATGAAGGCGTCGGCCAGCGCCTCCTCCATGCCCTCCGGCCGCGCGGCGTCCCGGCACGACGCCGTCTCGAACGGCCGGTGGAGGGGAAGGCAGCGGAAATCGACGACGTTCGCGGGCAGCTGGTAGCGCGGCTCGCGCGGCGCCGTGTCGGCGACGATGGCGACGATGGCGAAGGTGAGGTGGGGATGGCCCTTGATGAGCCAGTCGACCCAGGTGGAGACCCCCCCCGGCACGAACGGATAGCAGCCTTCGACGATGACGCAGACATCCGCCTCCGGCGGTGTCGCGCGGGGCCTAGCGAGGAAGGGCATCGCGGGTCGCTCCGGGGCGGGCGGGGATGGGGGTCGGACGGCCGACCACGCGGTGCAGGTCGCGCGCGCGGGCCAGTTCCATGAGGCATCGGATGCGCAGGGCGTCCTCGTCGGGCGAACGGGCGCGCGTCGCCTCCAGGGCCGCGCGCAGCTCGTCCCAGCGTCCGAGGCCGGCAAGGAGCCCGAAGACCTGCCGGCGCAGGGGCCTGTCGTCCGGCCGGTCCCGCAGGCCGGGCCGGCAGAGTCCGAGGGCCGCCTCGCGCGCGATCGTGCTCTCCGAAGGGTCGAGGAATCCGCTGTCGGCGAGGAGGGCGAGGCGTTCGGCCCGGGCGGGATCGGCGTCGGCGGGGTCCCCGGCGTTCGGGCAGACCTTCCCGAACTCCGCCCGCAGGGCCGTGCGCAGCTTGACCGAGACGGCGGCGGCGTGGACGCGGATGCTGGGCTCGGCGCTGCACAGGGCCTTGCGCAGCAGGAGCCGGTACTCGGGGAAGTAGGACAGGCCGATCAGGCCGAGCAGGGCCTGCTGCTGCGCCAGGGGACCGTCGAGGACCGTATGGAAGCGGGCGACGGCGTCGGGGCCGGGCCGCCGGGCCCGGCCGTCGACGATGCGGTCGTAGAGGGCCTCCGCCCGGTTCAGGTCCGGCGCGCCCGAGATCCGCCGGTACCAGACCGCGAGATCCGAGGCGGGCACGTTCGTCCGCACCAGCAGGGCATAGAGGACGAAGGTCGCCAGGGTCCCGAACGGGCCGGCGCCGGCGCTGAGCAGCGTCACCACGACGAGGAACGTCTGGTCCCCCGCGAAGGCCGGACGCGCCGTCGCGACGAAGAGGCCGAGGTTGAGGCCATGCCCGACCAGGGCCGCCGGGCCGCTCAGGTCTCCCACGAGGAAGCCCGCGAGGACGAGGGCGTCGACGGCGAGGAGGAGGATGAGGGCCGACGTCGCCCGGGGCGTGAGCCGTGCGGTGAACGGGATGGCGGGGACGGTCTCGATGCCCGTCATGGCGCATGCCCGGCGTGGCATTCGGCGACGGCCGCGCGCTGCGACGCCACGGACGCCGTGGCGAGGTCGCGGATCTCGCGGGTGCAACGGACGATCACCGCCTCCGGAACCTGCCGGTCGAGACGCTCCCCGAGGGCGCCCGCGATCAGCGCCACCGCCTCCGCCGTCGCATCCCGCAGGCGATGCAGGGGCAGGGTCTCGATGACGAGGAGGCCGTGGCTGCCGCCCCGCCAGGCCCGCGGAACCGAGCAGGCGTAGACGCCGAGACCGTCGAGGAGCTCGGCCTGCGACGCGTCGAAGACGCTGAGGACGGCCATCTGCCGGTGGGCGATGGCGTGGACGGAGCCGACCTTGAAGACCGTCTCCACGGTCAGGCGCCCCGGCGTCGCCTCGTCGCGGCTCCCGAGGGACGCGGCGACGTCGTCGCCCTCGACCCGGTAGAACGTCCACGCGGCGCTCCCCATCCAGCGTTCGATGCCGGACCGGAGGAGGGGAAGCGGCTCGGCGGACGGCCCCCCGCGCAGGGTGCTCAGCGCCTCCACGGCGGCCTCGACGGACGAAACCTCCGCGGTCGCGACCTTGCGCTCGCAGCGGGTGAGCTCCTCCTGCAGGTCGAGGGCGTAGGACCCGATGGTGTCGCGCTGCGTCTCCGCCAGGACCAGGCGGTCGTGGATCGACCGGCGGTCCTTGATCTCCCGGCTGCGGAGGCCGCCGACCACGAGGGCGCCGATCATCCACAGGACCGGTTCACGCCAGGTGCGCAGGGAATAGGCGAAGTAATCCTCGGTCCCGGACTGGGCCGGCCATCCGACGACCCAGCTCAGGCAGGCCGCGAAGGCCGCCACGAGGATGCCGCTCGCACTCCCGTACTGTACGCTGATCAGGATGACGGGAATCCAGAACGGATGCGGCGCGATGCGGGCGAGGGATGCGGGGCCGGGGATGATCCATTCGACGATGAGCAGGATCACGAAGATCAGGCCCGCCTCGTAGCGGCCGCGAACGGAGAACAGGGACGCGGCGACGTCGCGCGTCAGGAACCGGAGGAGGGTTGCGGCGCCCGCGGCCCGCAGGGGCGTGACGGAATCGACGGACCATCTCATCGCGTCGCCCGCCCCGTCAGGTTCGCATCGGCAAAATTCGACCGTCGCACGCTCACCCGGCCGATCTCGGCGCCGAGATCGCGGTGCGACGCCTGCAGGCCGGCCGGCAGATCGCCCCGGCGCCGGACCTCGTCGAGGATCTCGAAGCCCCGCAGCGGTCCGAAAGCCGTCCGCAGCAGGCGGGACCAGTCGAGCTGCTCCGGGACGGACAGCGCGCCGGGCTCCGCCGTGGCGAGCAGGTGCTGCGCCAGGGACCGGCGCCCCGTCGCCAGGGCAATGCGCGCGCCGAACACCGGCCGCTCGCGCAGGAGCTCCATGGCCAGGGGCGGCTGGAGCGCGAGGACGACTCCATCGCCAAACTGGCTCGCGAGGGCCTCGGCGAAGGTGGCCTGCGCCGCGGTCTCGGCCGGTCGGGCACGCAGTCGGGCGAACGCGCCCCAGAGGTGGGCCGGGCGTCCGAAGCGTGCGGCGACCTCGACGAAGCTCTGGACCTCCTGCACCGTGAGGCGGGTCTCCGGCCAGGGCCAGTCGGCGAGGACGGCATCGGCCGCCCCGCGGGCGCCCTGTTCGCCCAAGGATTTCGCGAGATACAGGCCGCCATCGGGGTGCAGCGCCGCGCTGGTCCGGGCCAGGCGCGCGGCCACCTCCATCGGCGCGTGGCGGGCCAGGCGCAGGGTGAACCGCGTCGCGAGCCACGGCTTCTTCCAGAGGGCGAGCCAGCCCTGCGCCCGCCGGGCGGCCTCGGCGTGATGCCCGCCCTGGACCAGCAGGGTGAAGAGCAGGGTGCGGCTTCGCTCGCCATCCCCCGCCGCGGCCTCGTCGGCCCGCTTCAGAACCGAGATGGCCTCGGCGTCGCGTCCCTCGGCGGCGAGCAGTTCGGCGAGGCGCTGGACCTGATCGGAATCGAGGGACAGGGCCCGGTCATAGGTCTGGAGGACGGCCCGCTCCTCGGCGAAGCGTCCGGCATACCGGTGCAGGGCGGTGAGGCGGGCCAGGGTCTCGCGGGTCGGTCTCGCCTGGAGACGGGCCGCCAGGGCCTCGGCGAGGCCGTCGGGGTCCTCCGATCCCTCGTAGCGGTTCACGAGCCAATCCAGGGCCGCCGTGTCGTCGGGGCGGGCGAGGCGATAGAGCTCCATGGTCTCGGTCGCACGGGCCGGGTCGCCGAGGGCGTCCTGGAGATGGGCGAGCGTCATCAGCATGTGCGGCGTCGCCCGCCCGTCGGCCAGGACCGTATCGATCTCCCGGGATGCCTCGGCCCGGCGGCCGTCCCGGATCAGCGTCGCGATGCGCTCTTCCGGCCCCGATTGCGCGAGGTAGCCGGCGGCGAGGCAGATCGCCACGATGACCGCCAGGAGAATGCGGGCACTCGTCATCGCGTCGCCTCCGCCGTGGCCACGCGCCGGATCTCGACGCCGAGGGGGGCGATCCCCGCCACCGGAATGCTGAAGCTGAGCCGCCCGTCGACGGACGGGGCGACCTCGGCGCTCCAGAGATCCTCCCCGTTGCGGCGGGCGATCACCCGGTAGGCCCCCGCGGGCACGCCGTCCCAGGCGAAGTCGCCCGGACCGAACCCGCTCGCCTCGTAGCGCCAGTCCGCGCCGGACCGAACGACCTGCCACAGCCGCCAGCGTGCATCGGCGAGGGAAACCACCGCGGGGGCCGGGCCCGCCCCCGTCCACAGGACCACCCGGGCGGGCTCCACGGCGCGGTCGAGGGCGACGTAGAGGGCGTCGCCGTGACGGGTCCGCCCGATCACCCCGACGGAGCGGGACAGGTCGACGTCGATGGCCCCGGCGGCGTCGAAGCGGACGGTCTGGACGGCGCCGCGTCCGGCGACGCTCCAGGCGCCGTCCCCCAGGGCGTCGATGGCGACACCGGGGAAGTCCTGCGCCAGCTCGGCGTAATCCGCCGCCGTGATCGGCGCCACGGGCGCGGTGCGCGCCTCGGCGAGATGGGCCTGGACCTCGCGCAGGGCCGGCTGCTTGCCGAGGGACGCGAGGTGATAATGCAGGCTCGAGCCCTTCAGCCGGCGCGGAATCTCGGTGTTCAGGGCCGTGGTGCGCAGGCCCCGCAGGGCGGCCACCATGGGACGCCACGCCTTGGACCGGGGCAGCTCGTCCGAGGCGACGGCGTAGGTCTGCCGCTCGATCCCGACGGGGCGCGCGATCGGCGCGAGATGGCTGACCGAGGGATAGCCCGGATCGAGGCGGCTCTCGCCGCCGTTGATGTTGAGGAGCCCGAGGCGGCGCGTCGCCGCGATGGCCCCCTCGAACGGTTGCGCGTCCCCGGTCCATTGATAGAGCCGGATCGACTTGTCGGCCGGCAGGAGGGTGCGCGCCGTGGCGAGGGCGGTCTCGGTCTCGATGCGCAGGTCGAAGGGGAAGCGGAAATACTCCCGGGGCAGATCGCGCCCGCCGGCGACGTGACTGTCGATGGCGGTGCCGTATCCCGCCAGATCGAGGAGCCGGCGCAGGCCGAACCGGTCCTGCGGGGCGTCGGCCGTGACCGCCGCCGTCTCCGCGGCCCGGTTCGCCTCCGCGAAGAACGCCCAGCGGTGCGGCCGGGTGTAGGACGCGACGCCGGCTTCGACGTTCGGGCTCGACCAGATCTGCCGCACGAGGTCCGTCGGCGTGGCGTTGCCGCCGAGCAGGGGATCGAGGTCGCCCGGCGTCACGGCCAGGGTGACCGGCAGGTCGGGATAGGCCAGGACGATCTCGTTCAGGAACACCTGCGGAACCAGAACCGGCTCCTGCTTGCGGGCGACGATGACGTCGTTCAACCCGTCGCTGTCGACGTGATGGAAGTAGAGCCGCCGCCCGGACACCGTGGTGACGTCGGGGATCGGCCAGGGCTCCGACCGGAGCGCCCGGGCGAAGAAGGCGAACGGGTCGATGAGCCAGCGCGACCGTCCGAGGCCGCCATCCTCGACGATCTCGAAGCCCGATGCGGCGTAGCCCCCGCGCGGACCCGTGGCGACGACGACGCTCGTCCCGCCGCCCTCGCGCCTGGGAATCGTCAGGTGCAGCCAGGGCTCGACGTCGGACCGCATCGCCGTGACGACGTCGTAGGTCGGCAGGACCGGATCGAGGCCGCGCTCGAACGCGGTCAGCCGCTTCGATACCGGGACGGCTTCGGTGCCGAGGGTGAGCTCGATGGCGCGCCGCTCGTGGCGGAGACCGAGTTCGGACAGGACGGCGTTGATGGCCGGATGGTCGTCCGACCAGAACGCGCCGCCGGTCGATCCGAGGATCACGACGCGGCGGGCCGAGCGCGCCGCGATCCTCGCCCAGGCGAGGTACGGCCCGCGCGCCGCGGGCGGTGCGGCGAACCAGGTCAGGATTCCGGCGTAGCGCGCCACCGCGCCGGGCTCCGGCAGGGGATCGCGCACGTCGCGGTACACGACCGCGTAGCCGAGATGGTTGAGGACGACTTCGGCGTACTTGTGGATCCGCGTCCGGTCCGGCGCCTGTTCTTGCGCCCCGTCGTACAGGGCGAGAATCTCCCTTGCAACGATCTCCTTGGCGACGGTCTCCTTGGCGACGGTCTCCTTGGCGACGGTCTCCTTGGCGACGATCTCCCCGGCGACGGGAGCGGCGGCGGCGGGCATCGCGGCGAGCGCGGCCCCCGCCAGCCAGACGGCGCAGGCCGGGGTCATCAGTGATCCGGCGATCCGCGAACGAAGGTCCCGTGCGCCCCTCCGGGAGCCCATGCCCAGTGCGACGGCCCTGTGCGGAGGGAGCCGGCCCCCATCGCTCGCACCTTTCACATCACCCTCCGCCGCTCAACGACGGCCAAGGTACGCACGCAAGGGGAGTACGTGCCATGTATCAAAAGGCGTAGGCCGTTAACCATTAAGGTTTATATTGCTAACGAATTATTAACGTGCTCTAAAAATCCAGTAATGCCACAAGAAGAATAGATCGTCGTTAGTCTCGAAGACAGGAGATGACGACGCCTCCCGCCTGCGTATTGGCGGAGAATGATTACCGACAATCTCTCGGCGAGATCACATCTACTTTCAGCAGTCGATGCACGATGGAACGCGTCGCACCCCGGAGGACGAGATGGCACACGTGATCGACGGCATCCTTGGCGACTGGACGAAGAACGAGCGGATCGATCTGCCGGGCAAGGGGACGCCAGGCTTCTCCGTCTACGGAACCTCGGAGGGAGGATCCTACGTCTTTGCCCTCCAGGCCCCCGGCGCGCTTCTCACCAACACGACGCTGTGGCTGAACACGGACCGGAATGCGACGACCGGATTCCAGTCTTACCCCGGAGCCGGCACGGGCGCCGAGTATTACGTCCTCTTCCATCCAGACGGAAATCTTTATCTCTACCCCGCCACTGCCTCAGGTCCGACCGGAACATTTACCAAGCTGGAATATACCTTTTCAGATGACCGCAAGACCGTCGAGTTCGCCGTCCCGCATGCCTTGCTCACTCCGGGCGATACCGATTTTGACCTCGATCTCAAGGTCAATATCAATTATAGCGACGCAGCGGGGTCCAAGGCGCAGGCCATTCCGGGCGACTTCCTGACGGCCCCCCTGACCGTTTACGATTCACCGGCCCCGCCAGCCGACGCGCATAAGATCGGCATCGTCTATTCCGCGACTACGGCAGCGCAGTATTTCGGCGGCACGCCCGCCGGTCTCATGGCCTATTCGCAGCTCTTCATGGCGGCCCAAAATCAGGCTGTAGCCGCCGGCCTGTCGTTCGACGTCCTGTCCGAGGGCGATCTGACGAACCTCACCAAGCTCGCCGGATACGATACCCTGGTGTTTCCGTCGTTCGGCAACGTGAAAAAGACCGAGGTCGCGAATATTCAGGACGTCTTGACCGAAGCCGTCTATAAATATGGCATCAATCTCATCACCGCCGGTAACTTAATGACTAATGACGAGGACGGAATTGCTCTAAACTCCGACGCCTATGCCCGCATGAAGACTCTTCTTAACCTAGAGCCCGGCGGCAACACGGGCACCGTTGCCATCGCGGTCAGGGCGAACGACCTGTCGAACCCGATGATCGAGGGCTATAGCGCCGGTGAGACGATCCACAGCTACGCCAGCATGAACTCCAACTATTACAAAAGCGCCGATGGCACGGATGTGAGCCACATCGCGACGATGTCATTCGGCTCAAGCAGCGCCGATGCGGTGATCGGCACGCAGACCGGCGGCCGCAACGTCCATTTCGCCAACGAGAGCTTGCTCGGCGACAACAACATGCTCCAGCACGCGCTGGATTACGTCGAGAAACCGGCGGCGGGGCCCGAACTCAGCCTCAAGATCAGTCGTGCCGCCGCGGTCGTGGCCTCGCGCTCCGACATGGACCAGGCCCAGGAAATCGACGACGTCAACGGTGGGGCGGCACCGAAAGACGGAATCTACGACAAGATGATTCCGATCCTTCAGCAGTGGAAGACCGACTACAATTTCGTCGGATCGTACTACATCGACATCGGCAGCAATTCGCCCGATCAGACGACGAACTGGGCCGTATCCGCCCCGTATTACCAACAGATGCTCGCCATGGGCAACGAGATCGGCTCCCATACCATTTCGCATCCGGCGGATACGAACGTCCTCCTCAAAGACAACCCCACTCTGTTCGCGAAAGAGTTTTCCGAATCGAAATCAATCATTGAAGCCGAACTCAAGATCAACGTCGCTGGCGCGGCGGTTCCAGGCGCACCGGAGTTCCTGCTAACGGCTCAAGCGATCGAACAGTACTATACCTACGTCACCGGCGGCACGACGCTGATCGGCGCGGGCTATCCTGGCGCGATCGGGCATCTCACGCCCGGGGACAGCAAGGTCTACATCGCCCCCAACGTCTCGTCGGATTTCACCCTTATCGGCTACCAACCGGATCCGAACCTTCCACCGAGGACAGCCGCCGAAGCGAGTGCAATCTGGCAACAGGAGTTCAAGACCCTCAGCGCCCATTCGGACCTGCCGGTGATCGTCTGGCCCTGGCACGATTACGGCGTGACGGAATGGCCCTCCGACGGGGTCGCGTCCAAATATTCGACCGCCATGTTCACGAGCTTCATCGACACCGCCTACAATGCCGGCTCGGAGTTCGTCACCCTAGCCGACCTCGCCGAGCGCATGAGCGCCTTCGACACCGCCACGTTCAATTATCAGTTCGACGCCACCGCGAACGCCGTCACGGCAATGGTGGGCTCGACCAGTGCCGGCAAGTTCGCCCTCGACCTCGGAAACGCCGCGACGATCAGGAGCGTCGTCAATACTGCGGATGGCACTGCCTACTACGCCTACGACGCCAACAGCGTGTTCGTCGACAAGGACGGTGGCACCTTCCAGATCAATCTTGGTCCGACCCCGGACGACGTCACGCACATCACCAAGGTGGCCGACCGCGGGGATCTCGTCAGCGTCAGCGGCAATGGGACCAACCTGGACTTCACGATGGTCGGCGAAGGCAAGGTCCTGGTCGACCTCGTCGATCCCAAAGGACGGCCCGTGGTCGTGCAGGACAACGGGGTCACCATAACCGACCCCAAGAAGGTGAGTCTCAACGGCGACAAGCTCCAGATCGATCTGACCGGCCTCGGCCAGCACAAGGTCAGCGTCACGCTGGGTTCGCCCCCGGTCGCGACCAACCACGCACCGACGGTCGCCAACCCGCTCGTGGGCGCGGTCAAGGAGGGCGACGCGAGCGCCGGCTTCAACCTGCTCGCGGGCGCCACCGATCCGGATGCGAACGAGACCACTACCCTCGCAGTCAAAAACCTCACCTACACCATCGATGGGGTCGCCGCGGCGAAGATTCCGGATGGCCTCACCTACAACGAAACCACCCGCACACTCACCGTCGATCCCAAGCACGCCGCTTTCGATCCGCTCCCGCAGGATGTCCCGCGGGTGCTCGTGGCCAGCTACGACGTCACCGACATCCATGGGGCGAAAGCCAGCCCGACCCAGACCCTGACCTTGACGGTGACCGGCACCAACGATGCGCCCAAGGTCGCCGGCGCACTCGCGACCTTGGTCACCAAGGGCGAAACGAGCCCCGGCTTCGATCTGCTCACCGGGGCCAGCGATCCGGACACCGGCGAAACACCCACCCTGGCCGTCAAGACCCTCGTCTACGCCGCCAAAGGCAGCACGGCCTGGGCGGCGCTTCCGGAGTGGATGACCTACGATGACGGGACCCACAAGCTGTCCGTCAATTCCAACCACGCCGCCTTCGCGTCCCTGACGGCGGGCACCGAGCAGGCGTTCGACGTCGGTTACGACATCACGGATACCCACAGCGCCAGCGTCCACCAGACCCTGACCCTGACGGTCAAAGGGGCAGGCACCGTGACGCCTCCGGTGACACCCCCGGTCACGCCTCCCGTGACCCCGCCGGTGACGCCGCCCGCCCCGTCGGGTCCGTCGTCCCCGGCCAGCAACCAAGCGCCCCTCGTCGCCGGCCCGCTGACGGCTTTCGTCATGGAGGACGCCTCCCCGCCCGATGGCTACGACCTGATGGCGGGTGCCAGCGACCCCGATGCCGGCGAGACAAAGTCCCTCACCGTCGAACACCTCGTCTTCTCCACGGATGGCGGCACGCCTTCGGAAATGGCCCCGAAAGGGCTGCACTACGACGCCGCCACCCACATGCTGACCGTCGATCCGTCCGACGCGGCCTTCGATGCCCTCACCGCGCAGGACAAGCGGGTGATCGTGGCGAGCTACGACGTCACCGACATCCACGGTGCCAAAATCCAGCAGACGCACACCCTGACGGTCATGGGCGTCGACGTCGTCACGATGCCGGGGACGGAGCCGCCCGCCCCGCCCTCGACCCCCCCGGATCCGGCCCCGATTCCCTCGGGTCCGTCCTTGCCCCCGCTGGTGACCCCGTCCCAGCCCGCCAACGCCGCGCCCGTGGCCGTCGCTGATTTCGGCTCCGGCGTTGCCTACAAGTCCAACGCCACCGGCAACGTGCTGTCCAACGACAGCGATCCGAACGGCGACGCCCTGCACGTGGGCGCCGTCCAATTCGGCAACGGCGTCGCGGTGGCCCTGCCCGACTCCGGCACCGCCCAGGTGATGGGCCAGCACGGCACCCTCACGATCGCGGCCAACGGCGAGTATCGCTACGTCGCGGCCTCGGCCGGCAGCGATGCGTTCACCTACGCGGCCGTCGATCCGGGCGGCCTCGGGGCCCAAGCGACTTTGCGGATCGACAGTACCCAATCCGCCTCCAATGCGAACGAATCCTTCGCGTTCAAGCTCGGCGAGGCGTCCTTCGACTTCCGTCACGGTCACAGCGTGATGACGGCCCCGGACGGGACGGTGACGGATCTCACGGGCGTCGGCACCATCACGTTCGCCGACGGCACGGTCCAGGTGCGGGACGGCCAGCCCGGGGTCGACGACCTGTACTACGCCGCCCGGAACCTCGACGTCTGGCAGGCCGGGATCGACCCCGACCAGCACTATGCGCAGAACGGCTGGCGCGAGGGCCGGAACCCGAACGCGGAGTTCTCCACGAGCGGATACCTCAACGCCAATTCGGATGTGGCGTCGGCCGGCTTGAATCCGCTGCAGCACTACAACGAGTATGGCTGGAAGGAGGGGCGGAGCGCCGGCCCGGGCTTCTCGGCCGAAGCCTATCTCGCGACGAATCCGGACGTCGGCGCAGCGGGCCTCAACCCCCTTCAGCACTACGAGGAGTACGGCAGGGCGGAGGGCCGGTTCGCCTTCCCCGGTGCCGTCACGGCCGCCAACGGTCACGAAATCCACGGCGACTTCGACGCGACCTACTACCTGGCCCGGAACCCCGATGTCGCAGCCGCGGTGCCGGCCAACCACGACCCCGAGGGCTACGCCTTCCAGCACTACAACACCTACGGATGGCACGAGGGCCGCGATCCGAACGCGTTCTTCTCCACCGACGGCTACCTCGCCGCCAATCCGGACGTCGCGGGGCTGGGCCTGAATCCCCTCCTGCATCAGGAGGAGATGGGATGGCGCCAGGGACGCTCCTCCGGGACGGCGTTCGACAACAACGCCTATCTGGCGGCCAATCCCGACGTGGCGGCGGCGCAGATGGACCCCCTGCAGCACTACCTGCAGTACGGCATGGCGGAAGGCCGGCACCTCGCCTGACCTTCGCGGGTGATCCCCGGGTGGGCGGGCCGTCATCGGCCCTCGCCCACCCGGCGGCCGGCCCGTGAACAGGGGCGGAACGCGCGCCCCGAGGGCCCCGCGGGATGGCGCCCCGGGGAAGGACGCCCGACCGATTCGACGACGATGCCCGCCGGCGATCGCCAACGGGGTCGGCGACCTGCAACACAACTGGGGGAGCGTGTCATGTGCGGCATCGTCGGGATCGTCGGTCGGACTTCCGTGGCGGATTCCTTGGTCGAGGCCCTGCGGCGGCTCGAATACCGCGGCTACGATTCGGCCGGCATCGCCACCCTCGAACGGGGACGCCTGGTGCGGCGCCGGGCGGAGGGCAAGCTCGCCAACCTGGAGATGAGCCTGCGCGACGAGCCCCTCGGCGGGTCCATCGGCATCGGCCACACCCGCTGGGCCACGCATGGGCGGCCCACCGAAGCCAACGCCCACCCGCACGCCACGGCGCGGCTGGCCGTGGTCCACAACGGCATCATCGAGAATTTTCGCGAGCTGAAGGCCGAGCTGCAGGGCTTCGGAATCCGCTTCGAGAGCGAGACCGATACCGAGGTCGTGGCCCAGCTCGTCAGCCGGGAGATGGACAAGGGTCTTGAGCCGGAGGACGCGGTGGCCGCCGCCCTGCCCCGCCTGCACGGCGCCTTTGCCCTCGGTTTCATCTTCGCCGGCTACGACGACCTGCTCATCGGCGCCCGCCACGGCGCGCCGCTGGCCATCGGCTTCGGCCAGGACGAACTCGGAACGCGCGAGACCTATCTCGGCTCAGATGCCTTGGCGCTCGCCCCCTTCACAGAGGAGATCACCTACCTGGAGGAGGGCGACTGGGCGGTCCTGTCCCGCGCCGGCGCCGAGATCCGCGACATCGGCGGCGCCGTGGTCGAGCGCCCGCGCCAGCGTATCGTCGCCCAGGCCTATCAGGTCGAGAAGGGCAACCATCGCCACTTCATGGGCAAGGAAATCTACGAGCAGCCCGAGGTCGTCGGCCGCACGCTCGCCCATTACGTCGACCTCGCGCGCAGCCGCATCGTCCTGCCCGCAGACCTGCCGTTCGATTTCGCGCGGTTGACCCGCCTCTCCATCACCGCCTGCGGCACCGCCTACTATGCCGGCCTCGTCGCCAAGTACTGGTTCGAGACCCTGGCGCGCCTGCCCGTGGAGATCGACGTCGCCTCGGAGGCCCGCTACCGCGAGCCGCCCCTGGACCGCGACGGCCTCACCCTGGTGATCTCGCAATCGGGCGAGACCGCCGACACCCTGGCCTCCCTCCGCTACGCCAAGGCCCAGGGCCAGCACACCCTGGCGGTGGTCAACGTGCCGACCTCCACCATCGCCCGCGAGGCCTCCGCCGTGGTCCCGACCCTGGCCGGMCCSGAGATCGGCGTCGCCTCGACGAAGGCGTTCTCGTGCCAGCTCACSGTGCTCCTGTGCCTCGCCATCGCGGCGGGCCGGGCCCGCGGCACCCTGAGCGCCGAGCGCGAGCGCGCACTGGTGGACGCCCTCATCACCGTGCCGGGCCTCATGGCCGAGGCGACCAAGCGCGAGGGCGAGATCGAGATCCTGGCCCGCGAGGTGTCGAAGGCCCGCGACGTGCTCTATCTGGGGCGCGGCACCAGCTACCCGATGGCCCTGGAAGGCGCCCTGAAACTCAAGGAAATCAGCTACATCCANTTGAGTCCGCTCGCGGCCACGTCCGGCCGCAATCGGGCGAGACCGCCGACACCCTGGCSTCCCTSCGCTACGCCAAGGCCCAGGGCCAGCACACCCTGGCGGTGGTCAACGTGCCGACCTCCACCATCGCCCGCGAGGCCTCCGCCGTGGTCCCGACCCTGGCCGGACCGGAGATCGGCGTCGCCTCGACGAAGGCGTTCTCGTGCCAGCTCACCGTGCTCCTGTGCCTCGCCATCGCGGCGGGCCGGGCCCGCGGCACCCTGAGCGCCGAGCGCGAGCGCGCACTGGTGGACGCCCTCATCACCGTGCCGGGCCTSATGGCCGAGGCGACCAAGCGCGAGGGCGAGATCGAGATCCTGGCCCGCGAGGTGTCGAAGGCCCGCGACGTGCTCTATYTGGGGCGCGGCACCAGCTACCCGATGGCCCTGGAAGGCGCCCTGAAACTCAAGGAAATCAGCTACATCCACGCCGAAGGCTATGCGGCGGGCGAACTCAAGCACGGCCCCATCGCAGGTGTCGAAGGCCCGCGACGTGCTCTATCTGGGGCGCGGCACCAGCTACCCGATGGCCCTGGAAGGCGCCCTGAAACTCAAGGAAATCAGCTACATCCACGCCGAAGGCTATGCGGCGGGCGAACTCAAGCACGGCCCCATCGCCCTCATCGACGAGAGCGTTCCGGTCATCGTCATCGCGCCCCACGACGCCATCTTCGAGAAGACCGTGTCGAACATGCAGGAGGTGGCGGCGCGGGGCGGGCGCATCATCCTCATCGGCGACGCAAGGGGTACGGCGGAAGCGGGTCTGGAGACCATGGCCACCGTGACCATGCCGGATTGCGACCCGGTGGTGGCCCCCATCGTCTACGCCGTCCCGATCCAGCTCCTCGCCTACCACACCGCCGCGCTCATGGGGAAAGACGTGGACCAGCCGCGCAACCTGGCGAAATCCGTCACGGTGGAATGATCGACACCGGGCGTGTCCGATCGCTCATCGGAAGAACTTGGGTAAGTATTCGGGAGTGACGGCAATGCTGAAATACTTCGGCACGGACGGGATCCGTGGACTGGCCAATCGCGTGATCACCCCGGAACTCGCCCTGCGGGTCGGGCAGGCCGCGGGTCTGCACTTCCGCAATTCCGGCTACCGCAACCGGGTCGTCATCGGCAAGGATACCCGGCTGTCGGGCTACATGATCGAGACGGCCCTGATCGCGGGCTTCACCTCCGTCGGCATGGACGTGCTCCAGCTCGGGCCGATGCCGACGCCGGCAGTCGCGATGCTGACCCGCTCCATGCGCGCCGATATCGGCGTGATGATCTCGGCCTCCCACAATCCCTACGAGGACAACGGCATCAAGCTGTTCGGCCGCGACGGCTTCAAGCTTTCCGATGCGGTGGAACGGGAGATCGAGGGCCTCATCGACGGGCCGCTGCAGACGCGGCTCGCCGGCGCGCGCGACCTCGGCCGGGCCAAGCGCATCGAGAGCGTGCATGCCCGCTACATCGAGTTCGCCAAGCGGACCCTGCCGCGGCAGATGACCCTCGACGGCCTGCGGGTCGTGGTCGATTGCGCCAACGGCGCGGCCTACCGCGTCGCGCCCGAGACCCTGTGGGAGCTCGGCGCCGAGGTGATCGCCATCGGCGTCGAACCGGACGGCTTCAACATCAACCGCGACGTCGGCTCCACGGCGCCGGAGACCCTGGTCGCCAAGGTGCGGGAACGCCGCGCCGACATCGGCATCGCCTTCGACGGCGATGCCGACCGGGTGATCATCGTCGACGAACGGGGCGTCGTCGTCGACGGGGACCAGCTCATGGCGGTCATGGCGCGCTCGTGGCAACAGGACGATCGCCTGAGCCAGCCCGGCCTCGTCGCCACGATCATGTCGAACCTCGGCCTGGAGCGCTATCTCGGCGGGATCGGCCTCGCCCTCGCCCGCACCGCCGTCGGCGACCGGTACGTGCTCGAACACATGCGCGCGCACGGCTACAACCTCGGCGGCGAGCAATCCGGCCACATCATCATGTCGGACTACGCGACGACGGGGGATGGACTCGTGGCGGCGCTGCAGCTCCTCAGCGTGGTCAAGCGCCAGGACCGGCCCGTCAGCGAGGTCTGTCGCTGCTTCAACGCCCTGCCGCAGATCCTCAGGAACGTGCCCTATCGCTCGGGCGAGCCGCTCCGCGACGGCGCGGTCCTGGACGTCATCGCGTCGGCGACGGCCCGGCTGCACACCTCCGGTCGCCTCGTCGTGCGCCCGTCCGGCACCGAAACCGTGATCCGGGTCATGGCGGAGGGCGACGATCGAAACCTGATCGGAGACATCGTCGACGAGGTGTCGCACGCCATCGCCCGGCGCTTCGGCGTCCCGGAACCCCACCGGGCCCTGCACAGCTGAAGAGCCTCAGGCCCGGCGATCGGCCAGGTCCGCGACGGCGGCCGAAACGAGATCCTGGCGGAAGTGATGGAGCATGTGCCCCGCGCCCGGCACCCAGTCGAAGCGCCCCCCCGGCATCGCCAGGGCGGCGAGGGCGCCCTGAAGGGCGTTGTTGACGACGAGGTCGGCCGTCCCGCCGAGGATGCGGACCGGCACCGCGCAGGTCCGGTAGGCCGCCGCGGCGCGGGTCAGGGCCGGCCAGACGCCCACCGCATCCTCGCCCTCGGCGATCATCCGCTCCGGCCCGCTGGCCAGGGCGAAGGGGAAGTTTTCGGCGAACGCCTTCGGCATGATCTGCGGCAGGAAGATCGCGCGCCACAGGAGCGGCAGCAGGGCGGGGTCCGAACTCCCGGCGAGGACGGGCGCCAAGACCTCGCCGAGGCCGGGGGTGAAGCGCGGTCCGAACAGGACCTGCTCGAGGCGGACTTCCGGGAAGCACAGGGGCGCCAGGGCCAGGACACCCGCCGTTTCGCCCGGGAAGCGCAGTCCGTGGCACAGGGCGACGGCTCCGCCGAAGGAATGGCCGACGAGGAGAGGCCGCTCGACGCCGATGGCCCGCATGGCATCGTGGATGATCTCGGCCTGTCGCCAGGGCGAGGCATCGACGGACCGTTGCCGCCGGCTCAGGCCGTGCCCGGGACGATCGACGGCGATGACGCGAAAGCGCCGTGCGAGGGTCGGCATGAGGGCGAGCCACATGTCCTCCAGGGCCATCAGCGTCCCGTGAATCAGGACGACAGCCGGCCCCTCGCCCGCCTCGGCATAGGCGACGGTGCGGCCGTCCCCGAGATCCACCGTTCGGCGGGTCACCGCCCCGTCGGCCGTCGAGACGGCCGGCGGCCACGGGCGCAACGCGGGCGCGTTCACGTCAGGACCGCCGCCTGGTGCGGCGCGGCGCCAGGAACGCCGTCGCGGCGAGGCCGAGCCCGATGGCTCCGGCCACGAGGGCGAGGGGGTGCAGGCTGGCGCGGGTATAGGCGCTGGTCCGCATGACGTAGCCCGGCTGATCGCCCTTCGCGTGCCCGGTGTCGTCCTGCTCGGGTTGGTGGAGAGTCCCGGTCGGACGTCGCGGACGGCCGGGGCGCTTCTGCATGGCGACGATGGCCGGGGCGAGGAGATCGAAGGCGCCGGGCGCGAATTCCTTGCTCGCCGCGAAGACCTTGCCGGCGCCGCCGACGATGACGTCGCGCAGGGGATGCACGGCGCAGTGCAGGATCGCATGGGCGACTTCTTCCGGCGGATAGACCGGCGGCGGCAGCATCGGCTCGCGATCCATGTAGTTGCGGGCCCGCCGCGGCAAGGGCGTATCGATGGAGGCCGGCTTGATCAGGCTCACCGTGACCGGGGCGCCCTCGTGGCGCAGCTCCATCCGGAGGGCGTCGGTGAAGCCCTTCACCGCGTGCTTGCTGGCCGAATACATGCCCTGGAACGGGAAGGCGAGGTCGGAGGCGAGGCTGCCGACGTTGATCAGCGCACCGCCGCGCCGGCTCAGGTGCTCGACGGCGACCAGCGACCCGTAGACGGTGCCCCAGAAGTTGGTCTGCACCAGCCGGGCGTGATCCGCGTCCGACACCGCCCGCAGGGGGCCGTAGATGGTCACGCCGGCGACATTGACCCAGGTGTCGAAGCCGCCGAACGCCGTGATCGCCTTGGCGGCGATGACTTCGACCTCGGCCCGTTGCCCGACATCGGCCTCGACCCAGACGGCCTGTCCCCCGGCCGCCTCGATCTCCGCGACGATGTCGGCCAGTGCCGCGCCGCTGCGGGCCGCCAGCACCACGCGCGCGCCGCCCTTCGCGGCCATGCGGGCCGTGGCGAGGCCGATCCCCGATGAGGCTCCGGTGACAACGATCACCTGATCGCGCAGGGACTTGTGTTTCATGGGCCGGTCGCTTCCCGAGGTTGCGCGCGGTCCGTGACTCGCGCTGGAACCTACGCGCGAAGCGATGGGACGTTGCGAAACGGCGCGGCCTGCGCCGATTTCACGCCCCCGGCGCCGTCAGGCCGCGTCCGCCGAGTCGATGCGGTAGTGGATCGGCTTGAAGCTGCCGTTGTTCGATTGCAGGGCCGAGCAGGCCGTCAGCCCGATGACGAGGTCGGCCTGCGCTTCGAACGTGATGTGGTCGCCGGGCCGGCTCAGGGGCGGCTCGACGGTGATGGCGCCGGTCGCGGCGTCGATGGGCACGTTCATGAAGCAGTTGAACGCGATGGGGATCTGGTCGGGCCCGATCCCGTAGGGGGCGAGGGCCGCCGCCAGGTTGCCGAAGCAGCCGCGATGCGGGTCGGTGTCGCCGTAGATGATCCGGAACGTGTCCTTCGAACACGGCGTCAGCAGGAAGTCGTGGCGCCCGACGGTGTCCTCGACGATGCGGAGCATCACGTTGGAGCGGTTCGAGTAAAGGGGATCGCCCGTGGTGAGGTAGATCCGGCTCGCGTAATCGAGGGTGCGGCCCGAGGACAGGACTTCGCCGGTATCGTGCCGGTTGTAGGCGAGGAGGTCGGCGACCTGCTCGCCCTGCGGGTCGATGACCGTGAGGCGCTGGCCCCGGTCGAGGGTGAAGGCGACACCCGAACGCGGCGCGATCGCCTGGGGGGGAGGCGCGTCACACATCGGTCGCCTCGCGCGCGCGCGTTCCGGTCGTCTCGCCCGTGCGGGCCCGGCCCTTGAACGGGCATTGCCACGCGTCAGAGACGGCCCGGCCGCTGTACTGACGGGCCTCGGACATCTCGCCGTGGCGGGCCAGCATCGGGTTGGCCGACCCGGCGAAGGCCGTGTCGCGGGCGAGGATCGAGCTGCGCAGCTTCTCGTACCGGTTGGCCTCGCGCAGGGCCTCGAACTGGGCGTGGAGATTGAACACCAGCACCGGCGAGGAGAAGCGCCGGGCCGGCCGGCTCGCCCGCGGGTGGAGGCCGACGATGAAGAAGGCCTCGCCGCCGAAGCTCAGGGAGAAGTGCGGGCTCTCGGGATCGCTCGCGACCCGCCGGTCCCAGGGCTGGCCGAGCCACTGATCCTTGTCGGCGAGGGACTGGGCGCGGGCCCACAGGTGACGCTCGAACTGTTCTTCCCCGAGGTCGCCCGGCCCTTCGAACACCACGGCGAAGCTCTGGAACAGGTCCGGTGCCCGCTTGTAGCGCGCGGCGA
Organism: Methylobacterium sp. Leaf99; assembly: GCF_001422375.1. GTDB lineage: Bacteria > Pseudomonadota > Alphaproteobacteria > Rhizobiales > Beijerinckiaceae > Methylobacterium. The sequence continues at coordinate 1,491,361 of NZ_LMMU01000001.1, forward strand.
AGGCGAGGAGCGCGGGGTAGATCCGCATGTCGTCCCAGCCGGAGGTGATGTCCCGGGCCACAACGATCTTCATCTGCCCCTTCGACAGGGCCGATTTCGCGCCGACGCAGGGGAAGGGAGGGTCACGGATGAAATCACGGAAGGCATGCGCCAGCGCATGGTCACGGTCGTCCCTGGGAAACTGCATACGGACTCATCACTCGGGCAGTTCCGGCTGCGCACAGATGCGGCAGCCGATGACGCGGTCCTGAGCAACCGGGTCGACGGGCCGGGTGTTCCGCCATGGACGAGAGGCCGCAGGCTTACCAACAGGGGATTTTGCGCACCCCGTTCCGGCGGTGCGCGCGGCGGACGACTCCCCTAATACCGGATCGTCGTGCGCAGGCCGAACACCGCCGCGTTGCGGATGCGCCCGGCATCGGGATCGCGCGGGTTGAGGATGCCCCCGCTCGGCCGGAAGATGTACTGGACGTCCGGCTGCAGGGTCACGCCGGGGCCGAGCACCGCCTGGTAGGTCGCCTCCAGCACCGCCTCGCTGCTGCGGCGCGGGCCGGGGACGCCGGTGGCCAGGATCGTGTCCGCATCGAAGGCCCGGGCGTCGCGGGAGATGCGCGAGAGGGCGAAGGCGACGCCGACGGTGTCGTCGGAGCGCCCCGGCAGGAGCCCCTTGTAGGCGATGCCGGCATCGACGTAGAGGTCGATGAGGTTGCGGTCGGACGGCCCGCCCGCCACGCGCACGAACACGCTGGCGCCGTCGTTGGGGTCGTCGGGCTCGCGGTAGATCGTCTGGTCGATGATGCCGTAGAGGCCGCTGTCGCCCCGAAACCGCCGGGCGATGCCGGTGCTGCCGGACGAGGCCAGGGGCGTGCGGTTCTGGTCGAAGCGCAGGCTGTCGAAGCGCCCGAAATGGTGCCAGCCGCCGAGCGTCACCGTCCCGGCCTCGCCGGTGCTGCCGGCCTCGATGTTGTAGGCGTAGGCGGCCTCCGCGATGACGAGGGCCGGATCGCCCGTGCGGAAATTGGTGCCGGTGCGGTTGCGCCGCTGCGGGTCGGGATCGGCGCCCGAGCGCGCGGGGCCGGCCGGATCGCCGTCGAACACGCCGACCTGGAGCGAGAGGTTGGCGTTGGGCACGACCTTCGCCCGGATGCCCGGTACCGCCAGGGGATAGATCGGCCCGCCGCTCGGGATCACCACGGCCATGTTGTTCGGCCAGCCGAAGGTGGAATTCACGAACACCGTGCCGGTCTGGGTCACGGCGAACTCGGTGTCGGCGGCGAGTTGTCCGAACCGCACGGAGAACCGGTCGTCGAACAGCTTCTGCTCGAAGGAGAGTTCGTAGAGCCGGGAGGACGGAAGGGCCTCGATCCCGCTCACCGTGACGAGGTTGTCGATGGTGCCGCGCGACAGGCCGGCCCCGTGGATCTGGAACAGGTTGGTGTGCAGGGACGCCCCCTGCCAGCCGAGGAGGGGGCCGAGATCGGCGTCGATCTCGAGGTCGAGGAGGCCCTCGAGGATCGCGCGCCGCCGCAGGCCGCCCGTCGCGTTGCCCAGGCCCTCGCCGATATAGGTCAGGCTGTAGGTGATGCCGCGCGCTTTCAGGAAGGCTCGCAGGCCGAAGGGATCGCCGTAGGGACCGAGCTGATCCTGGATCGAGGTGTCGAGGTTGGCCGACGGCCGCGACGAGGTGACCGACTGGGCCACCGAGGTCTGCGGATCGCCGCCCGCGCCCCGCGACGAGCCGATGGCGACGGGCTCGGCCGCGATCCGGGCCAGTTCGTCGGCCGGACTCTGGGCCTGGGCGCCGCGAAGGCTCGCCGCGCCGAGCAGGCCGAGGGTCGAGCCGAGAGCCAGGCCGGGGGCGATGAAGCGGCGGAGGAAGATGGACGGCCCCTGGGCAGGTGTTCGCTGAACCCTACCCCGCTTTCATGACGATCCCGAGGATCTTCAGCCGGCCTCGTCGAGTTCCGGCCCGCGCGTGACATCGAGGCCGGCGCCGCTCCCGGCCGGCGGGCCGACGGTAACGGGCCGCCCCGAGCGTGCGGCTTCGTAGATCGCCTCCATCAGGACCTGATCCTGCAGCCCCTCCTCGCCGGGGGTGCGCGGGCGCCGGTCCTCGAGGATGCACCGGGCCATGTGGTCGATCTCGAGGGCGAACTGGTTCTTGGGGGCCAGGACCCGCGAATCCTGCGATTCCACGGCGCCGTCCGGATGCGAGACCACGAGGTGCTGGCCGCGATAGGCGAAGGCGTTGCGCAGGTCGATGTCGGCCCGCTCCGTGTGGAGCTGGAGGCGGCGGGATTCGTGGATGCCGTAGCTCGTCATGCATTGAGCGAGGATTCCGGAGGGAAACCGCAGGGTGAACGACACCGTCTCCTCGACCTCGGCGAACTTCGCGTCGCCCGGCGGGGAATGGAGGCTCGCCTCCACGGAGACCGGCTCCTCGCCCGTGAGCGCCCGCACGCCGTTGAGGCAGTAGAGGCCGATGTCCGGCAGGGCCCCGCCCCCCGAGAGGGCCTTCCGCAGGCGCCATTGCTGGGGCAGGCCGGTGGTCTGGCCATTGAACGCCTGGATCAGGCGCGGCTTGCCGAACTCGCCGGAACGGGCGAGGCGCGTCACCTCGCGGTTGTAGGGCTCGTACTGGCAGCGGTAGGCGATCATCAGCTTGAGACCCGCCTTGGCGCAGGCTTCGATCATCTCGCGCGCCTCGGCCGAGGAATTGGCCATGGGCTTCTCGCACAGCACGTGCTTGCCCGATTTGGCGGCGGCCAGCACGTTGTCGCGGTGCAGGCCGTTGGGCGTGACGATGTAGACGGCCTTGACGCTCGGGTTCTGCGCCAGGCGGTCCCATTCGTCGTAGCCGTAGACCGCGTCGGCCGGCACGCCGTACTGCTCGGCCACGAGCCGCGCCTTCGCGGGCGTGCCGGACATCACCGCCGCGAGGCGGGCGCGCTTCGTCTCCCCGAAGGCCGGCAGGATCTCTTCCAGGCTCAGGCGCCCGAGGCCGATCACGGCGAAGCCCACGCGCTGGGCCGGCGGCATCGGAGCGGGCGGCGGCGGCGGCACCCGGTCGCCGGCCCCGCGCCAGTTCGGGAACATCACCTTGCCGCCCTGCACCGCGCCGGTATCGGCGGGCACGGAGGGGCCCGGCAGCCCCTGGGCGTTCGCGCCCCCCGCACCGAGGCCGAGGGCTGCGCCGGTGACCGTCAGGCCTCCGGCCCGCAGGAGATTTCGCCGGGACAGGGGAAGATCGTCGCTCATGAATTCACGCCGCTGAAGCTTCGGACAGGTCGATGACTCCGTCCGGGAACGCCATGGGGGTGCGGGTGTTCCTGCGGTCAACCGTCCCGGCGGACGGCGGCGAGGCGCCCGCGCAGAGGCGCGTTCTCCGCCCGTATGGCGCGCCAATCGCGCACGACGCCGATCGTCGCGCCCACACCGGACGCGGTCCGCCCCCGTCCCGTCCGAAGGGTCAGCGCGCCGCGGGGGCGGCCGTCGGGGCCTCGACCTCACCCCGGCGCTGGAGCTGCAGGGCGACGAACCAGCACAGGGCCGCCCAGGCCGCGCCGACGCACCAGCCCGCCAGCACGTCGCTCGGCCAGTGCACCCCGAGATAGACCCGGCTGAAGCCGACGAGCAGGGTCATGGAGATGCCGACGAGCATGACCAGCACCTTGACGCCGCGCTGGCGGTCGACGCGGGCGACGAGGGCCGCGAGGGTGAGGTAGGCGATGGCCGACATCATCGCGTGGCCGCTGGGGAAGCTCGCCGTGAACACCTCCATGCCGTGGGGCACGAGGTCCGGCCGCGGCCGGTGGTAGAACAGCTTCAGCACCGTGGAGGCGAGTTCGCCCCCGCCGATGGCGGCGACCACGAAGGCGGCGATCCGCCGGCGTCCGGTCATGGCGAGGTAGGCCACGGCCGCAACCGTCACGAACACGATGGTGAAGATGCTCCCCAGGCCGGTGATGTCCCGCATGGTCTCCTCGAGCCAGCGCGGCCCGATGGGGTCCGAGAGGTCGGCCGGATTGCGCAGGGCCAGCAGGATCTTGCGGTCGAGGGCCGCCGTCGAGCCCTCGCCGACCTCGCTCGCCAGGGCGAAGAAGCCGTAGCCGAGGAGGCTGACGGCCAGCAGGGCCACGACGGCGCCGACCTCGTTGAGGCGCAGGGCCAGCCGCAGGGCATTGGCGCGGCCGATCAGGGGGTCGATGCGGCCGAACGCCGGGAGGGATTTCATCGCGCGCGTGTCCTCAGCTGGCTCACCTGTCCCGGTTCACCGGTTCTCTCCAAACGCGAAGGCGGCCCGGCGTTCCCACGGCCCGCCGAGATAGCGCCACAGGACGAGGCCCGGCGCCGTGAACCGGAAGGGCGTGAAATCCGCCTCCAGCTCGGCCAGGAGCGCGCGCGCCACACCGGTCGCGACCTTGTTCTGAACGGTGACATGCGGGCGCCAGCCCTGGCCGTCCTGGGCGGTCAGCACGGCGGCGAATTCATGGGCGAGGCGGCCCCGGAACGTCGCGAGGGCGGGCGATTCCAGCCCATACGCCACCCCGCGCCCGAGGAAGCGCAGGCCCGTCACCGCGACCTGCGGCGGAGCCTCGACCCGGGCGAGGGCCGCCACGGTCTCGGCGATGCCCGCCTCGTCGAGGCCGGGCAGGTGGTGGAACAGGGTGACGTGGGCCGGGATGTGATTGAGGGCGGCGGGGAAGTGCCGCCGGCGCAGGCCGTCGAACTGCGCGAAGGTCGGCGCATCGAACTGCAGGGTCAGGATCAGGGGGTCGGGCGTGGCGCCGGAATTCGTCATGTGGCTGTGCAGATGGCGCGGTCGGGCTCACGGGTCCAGCCCCGGTCTGTTCAGGAACCCGTTCGCCGTCTAGAGACCGCGCATGCGGCGCAAACACCGGGAGATCGTTCATGTGGGCCGGGACGGCTGGCTCTTCCTGATCGGGGGCAGCAACGGCGTGCTCGCGCAGTACCGCGCGACCCCGGCGCGCTGGTGGCGCCTGCGCGCCTGGAGCAAGCTCATCGAGGCACGGGCCGCCCGGGCGCAGTCCCTCGGCATCCGCTACCTCCACACCCTCGTGCCGGAAAAGCTCTCCGTCTACGACGACCGCACAGACGGGCTCGGCTTCGACGTCCAACGCTCGCCGGCCCGGCGCCTCGCCCGGCGCCTCGTCAACAACCCGGCCTTCGTCGATCTCCTGGGGCCGATGCGGGCCGGTCGCGACGGCCCCGTTCCGCTCTACTACCGCACCGACACCCACTGGAACTACGACGGCTGCCTCTTCGCCTACCGCACCCTGCTCAGGGCCTGCGGCGCGGTGCCCCCCGCCGATCTCGTCGAGCGCCCCCGCTTCGAGACGACGCGGGTGCGCGACCTCGGCGACAAGCTCCCGAGCCAGCCCACGGAGACGGCGAGCCACGGCATCATCGACCGCGACGCCCGGCGCCACTACGCCAGCCCGGCCGTGGAGGCCTACGAGGCGGCCGGGCGCGCCCACGACCTCCACGTCGGCGCCCACGTGGTCTACCGCAACGACACGCCCGGCGCCGACCCGCGCACGGTGGTGCTGTTCGGCGATTCCTACGCCCATTTCGCCCCGATCATGCTCACGGGCCTCCTGGCTGAGACCTTTCGCGAGGTGCACTTCGTGTGGTCGTCGAGCCTCGACTGGGGCTACATCGAATCCGTGCGGCCCGACCTGCTGCTGTTCGAGATGGCCGAGCGCTTCCTCACCCGCGTGCCCGACGACGGGTTCGACATCCGCGCCGTCCACAAGGATGCGCCGCCGGAGGACGGCCCTCCGCCCGCCGCCTGATCCGGTCCCGGTCCCGCGCGGTCCCGGTCCCGCGCGGTCCTCGTCCCGCGACGGCGGCTCCCCCTCGACAGATCGGGACGCCACCATACATCTGCTTCATGATGTACGCCCCGACCCTCCGCCTCGCCCTCGCCCTCGCGCCCCTCCTGCTCGCCGGTCCCGCCCTGGCGCAGACGGCGATCAAACTCGAGGGCCGCTGCGAGAAGCTCGTGATCGCCGGGCAGGACGTCACCGGTACGTGCAAGGCCACGCTGATGAACACGGTCTCGCGCAGCCGCACGAGCTTCGATTTCTCGGCCGAGGGCCGGGCCCTCAGCTTCAGCGGCAACGGCGCCCAGCAGGAGCGCACGGAGGAGACGGACCCGCTCCAGCCCATCAACCTCGTGATTCCGAGCGAGACGACGAAGGACGGCGTGGTCCAGGGCCCGCTGGTGGCGGTCGGCGCGTGCCGCTTCAGCACGCCGGCCCCGGGCAAGACCGCCATCACCTGCGAGGCCAACGCCGCCAAGGGCACCTATGCGGGCACCTTCGTGACCGACACCAAGGCGCCCCCCGGCGCGCCGGCGCCCTGAAGCGAATTTCGGGTCTGGTCGCGAGGCCCGGGCGCGACCATCTCTTGACGGACGGGCACGCGGACGGACAGACCCGGCCGCGACCCGAGATTGCTTCCGAAGACTCTTGACGACGTTTCGAGGACCCGATGCTGAACGACGCGCCCCAGGCGGGCGAACCGATCAAGGATGTGACGACGGCGAGCTTCCGCCAGGACGTGGTCGCCGAATCCATGCAGCAGCCCGTGCTGGTGGATTTCTGGGCCCCCTGGTGCGGCCCGTGCAAGCAGCTCGCCCCCGTGCTGGAGAAGGTGGTGCAGGCCTCGGCCGGCGCCGTGAAGCTCGTCAAGATGAACATCGACGAGCATCCCTCCATCGCCGGCCAGCTCGGCATCCAGTCGATCCCCGCCGTCATCGCCTTCGACAAGGGCCAGCCCGTGGACGGGTTCATGGGCGCCGTGCCCGAGTCCCAGATCAAGGAGTTCATCGGGCGCCTCGCCGGTCCGGCCGGCCCCTCCCCCATCGAGGAGGCGCTGGCCGAGGCCGAGGCGATGCTGGGGGTCGGCGACACGGCGGGCGCCGCCCAGCTCTACGCCGCGATCCTCACCGAGGAGCCCGATAACATCGCGGCCATCGCGGCCCTGGCGAAGCTCCAGCTCGATCTCGGCGAGATCGACAAGGCCAAGGAAATCCTGGCCATGGCGCCGGCCGACAAGGCGGGTGACCCGGCCCTGACCGGCGTGCGCGCCGCCCTGGAGCTGGCCGAGAAGGCCGCCGAACTCGGCGACCTCGGGGAATTCCAGAAGCGGATCGAGGCCGATCCCGGCGATCACCAGGCCCGGTTCGACCTCGCGCTCGGCCTCAACGGCCTCAACAAGCGCGACGAGGCCGTGGACCAGCTTATCGAGATCGAGCGGCGCGACCGGACCTGGAACGAGGGCGCGGCGCGCAAGCAGCTCCTCACCTTCTTCGAAGCCTGGGGCCTGATGGACAAGGCCTCGATCCGGGGCCGGCGCCGGCTCTCGACCCTGGTTTTCGCGTGACGCCGGTTCTCCACGTGAGATCGGGTGTCGGCGTGAGGCATCGAACCGACGGGACGACGCGATGAGCACGCATGCGGGCTACAAGGGACCGGCCGATTGCCCAGGGGTGATCCCGGTCTTCCCCCTGCCCGGCGCGCTGCTGCTGCCGCGCGGTCAGATGCCCCTCAACATCTTCGAGCCGCGCTACCTCGCGATGATCGACGATGCCCTGCGCACGGACCGGATCATCGGCATGATCCAGCCCGATGTGGACAGCGGTTCGTCGCCGATGACCCCGAAACTGTTCCGGGTCGGCTGCGCCGGGCGCATCACCCAGTTCGCCGAGACCGGCGACGGGCGCTATCTCATCTCGCTCACGGGCGTCGCCCGGTTCCGGGTCGAGAGCGAGATGGCGGTGGCCTCGCGCTACCGCCGCTGCCAGGTCTCCTACGACGACTTCGCGGTGGATTTCGAGCCGCGGGCCGGCGAGGATGCCGTGGACCGCGAGGGTGTGCTCAAGGCTCTGAAGGACTTCGTCGAGGTCAACGACCTCAAGGTCGACTGGGCCGGGATCGACGAGGCGCCCAACGAGGCCCTGGTCAATGCCCTGTGCATGATGAGCCCGTTCGGCGCCCGCGAGAAGCAGGCGATGCTGGAGGCCCCCGACCTCAAGACACGGGCCGAGGTCTTGATTGCGGTGACCGAAATGGAGTTGGTGCGGGGCTCGGGCTCCGAGCCTACCCTGCAGTGATCCGTTCCCTCCAAGGATGAGCGCCCATGGCCGATGACACCCAGACCCCGGTCGAGGCGACCCGCGTCGACCCCAAGCTCCTCGAGCTCCTGGTCTGCCCCCTGACCAAGGACACCCTCGATTACGACGTCGCCCGGCAGGAGCTGATCAGCCGCTCGGCCAAGCTCGCCTATCCGATCCGCGACGGCATCCCGATCATGCTGCCCGAAGAGGCGCGCCCCCTCACCGACTGACGGTCCCCTCCCCCTTTCTCGAAGCCAGGGCGCGCCATGACGACACAGGCCATCCTCCGTCACGCCGCCCTGGCCGTCTTCGCATGGGCCCTCACCGCCATGACCGCCATCGCCGCCGAGCGTCCCCTGGTCGCCATCGTCGCCACCGGCGGCACCATCGCCATGAAGAACGACGCCGTCACCGGGGCGCCGGTGCCGGCCCTGTCGGGGGCCGACCTCGTCGGCGCCGTGCCGAAACTCGGCGACATCGCCCGGATCGAGGTGACCGAGTTCAGCAACGTGCCGAGCGACTACATGGGCCCGGAGCTCTGGCCCGGCCTGTCCGCCAAGGTGGACGAATTGCTCGCCCGGCCCGACATCGCCGGCGCCGTGGTCCTGCACGGCACCGACACCCTCGACCAGACCGCCTATTTCCTCGACCTCACCCTGCGCAGCACCAAGCCGGTGGTGATGGTGGGAGCCCAGCGCAACGCGTCCGATGCCGACGCGGACGGAAGCCGCAACCTCCTGAACGCCGTGCGCCAGATCCTGTCGCCCGATGCCGTCGACATGGGCGTCACGGTGACCCTCAACCACCACATCAACGCGGCCCGCGAGGTGCGCAAGACCCATACGAGCAACGTCGAGACCTTCAACTCCGGCGACGCCGGCACCCTCGGCTACGTCGACGAGGACCGGGTGGTGTTTTCGCGAAAATCCCTGCGCCGCCAGACCCTGCCGATCCCCGAGCGCATGCCGCGCATCGACCTCGTGTCCATGTATGCGGGCGCGGACGGAACCCAGGTGCGCCAAAGCGCCGATGGCGGCGCCGAGGCCATCGTGGTGGAGGCCTACGGCTTCGGCAACGTCAACGCGGCCATGCACGACGCGATCCAGTACGCCATCGCCAAGGGCGTGCCGGTGGTCGTGGCGACCAAGGTCCACAACGGCCGGGCCCTGCCCGTCTACGGCTTCAAGGGCGGCGGCAACACCCTGCTCAAGGCCGGCGCGGTGTTCGCCGACGACCTGACGCCCGACAAGGCCCGCGTGCTCGCGCTCCTGGCCATCCCGCTGACCCACGACCGGGCCGCGCTGCAGGCGTATTACAACCGCTAGCCGCGCCACGGCCCGGACACCGGAGAGCCACGGGCGGGCCGGACGGCGACCGGCCCCATCGCACGCAACGTCGACACCGCCAAGGTTACGCGTACGATCCACCCCAGTCATCGCTGGTTCAGGCGGCGTCCGCCATGGCTCTCATCTTGGAATGGCAGCGCCCGTCACAATCCTGCCGCTTGCCCGAGTATCCTGCGGTCACTCTTCACCGATCGTTTGCTTGGGATGCTGCCGCGCCGTCCGCGTGGGGGCGTGGTCGGGCATTTCGCCGAAGGATGATGCATGTTCAGACTCGCCGCGCTGTTGACCCTCGGAACCGTCTCCGCCCTCGCGCCGCTGCCCGGCCAGGCCCGCGACGGTGCCAACTTCAACGGTGCGTGGTCGGTGGATCTCGTCACCGAATCCGGCATGGTCTGCGACAGCCGTTACAGCTACTCGGTGTCGGTGCAGGAGGGGCAGGTCCGCCTCGTCTCGGGCCAGAACGCCAGCCTGAGCGGGCGCGTCGGGCCGGATGGCACCGTGGGCCTCAGCGTCACCAACGGCACCGCCACGGGCGCGGTCTCGGGCCGGCTCCAGGCCACCTCCGGCGGCGGCACCTGGAAGGTCTCGTCCCTGTGCTCGGGCCGCTGGACGGCGCGACGCCACACGACGCGCACCGCCCAGGCGGAGTAGACTTTAGGCCGTCGCCAGCCAGCTCCGCGCCTCTTCGATATGGGCGCGGTCGAAGGTCTTGATGGTCGCCGGCGAGACCTTGCCGAAGGTATCGGCGATCATCCGAAGCCAGGAGGCGTCGGTGACGAGGGCGACGTGGCTGACGCCTTTCATCATGGCGAGGCCGAAACGCGGGTCCTTGAAGAACGCCGCCGGCTCCATGCCCTTGAACTCGCGGACATCCTCGAGGAGCTTGATCTTGCCGCCCTTGTCGAGGTCGGCCTGCATGGCCGTGATGACGGTGTTCATGTCCGCATCGGTGATCTGCCCGTCGACCACGATCTCGGCGACGTTCGATTCCGGCTTCTTCGTATAGGTCAGCACGTGCAGCACTCCTGATGGGGTCGAACGCGACCCCGAGCGAACGTCGAGGCCGCGTTATAGGAAACTCTGCGGGTCCACGTCGATGGCGACCTTCACGTTGCCGCGAACCTTGGGGCCGCGGGCGATCCAGTCGCGCAGGTAACTCTGCAGGTCGACGGAGCGTTCGGTCTTCACCAGCAGGCGGAAGCGGTAGCGGCCCCGCACCAGGGCGAGGGGCGCCTCGGCCGGCCCCAGCACCATCACGCCGTCGGGCGGCTCGGACGCCCGCGCCAGGGCCTGCCCGTGGGCTTCGGCCACGGCACGGTCGCCCGCCGAGACGATGAGGGCGGCGAGACGCCCGAACGGCGGCAGGCCGGCGGCCTCGCGGGCGGCGATCTCCTCCTCGTAGAACCGCGCCGCATCCCCCGACAGCAGGGCGGCGATGACCGGGTGCTCGGGCTGGAAGGTTTGGACCAGGGCCCGCCCCGGCTTCTCGCCGCGCCCGGCCCGGCCGGTGACCTGCTGGAGCAGCTGGAAGGTGCGCTCGGCCGCGCGCGGGTCGCCCGAGGTCAGGCCGATATCGGCGTCGAGCACGCCGACCAGGGTGAGGTGCGGGAAGTTGTGGCCCTTGGCGACGAGCTGCGTGCCGATGACGATGTCGCAGCCGCCCTCGGCCACGGTCTGGAGCTCGGCGCGCAGGCGCTCGGCCCCGCCGGGAAAGTCGCTCGACAGGACGATGACGCGCTTGTCGGGAAACAGCGCCGTGACTTCCTCGGCGATGCGCTCGACGCCGGGACCGCAGGGGGTGAGGTTGTCGAAGGTGCCGCATTCCGAGCAGGATTCCGGACGGCGTTCGGCGTAGCCGCACTGGTGGCACACGAGGGCCTTGCGGAAGCGGTGCTCCACCAGCCAGGTCGAGCAGTTGCGGCACTGGTAGCGGTGGCCGCAGGCCCGGCACAGGGTCAGGGGGGCGTAGCCCCGGCGGTTGAGGAACAGCAGCGCCTGGTCGCCGGCCGCCACGGTCTCGCGCACGGCGGCGATGAGGGCGGGGGCGATGAAGCTGCCGCGCTCGGGCTTGTCGGACCGCATGTCGAGGGCGGTGATGTCGGGCAGGCGCCGGCCGCCGAAGCGCTCGGGCAGGACGATGTGGCGGTAGCGCCCGCGCTCGGCGTTGACCCGGGTCTCGATGGAGGGGGTGGCCGAGGCCAGCACCACGGGGCAGTTCTCGATGCGCCCGCGCACCACCGCCATGTCGCGGGCGTGGTAGTGCACGCCGTCCTCCTGCTTGTAGGCGGCCTCGTGCTCCTCGTCGACGACGACGATCCCGAGTTTTGCGAACGGCAGGAACAGGGCCGAGCGGGCGCCGACCACCACGGCGACCTCGCCGGCCGCCACCCCGGCGCGGATGCGCTCGCGGCGCTTTCCACCGATGCCCGAATGCCAGGTGGCCGGGCGCACGCCGAAGCGCTCGGCGAACCGGTCGAGGAACTGCGCCGTCAGCGCGATCTCGGGCATCAGGATCAGGGCCTGGCGCCCGCGCCGGACGCAATCGGCCACGGCCTCGAAATACACCTCCGTCTTGCCCGAGCCGGTGACGCCTTCGAGCAGGATCGTGGGCGCCCGGAACGGGGCGGGCTCGGGCTCCGGCAAGGACGGCGGCGCTGCGATTGCGGCGACGTCGCCCTGTCCGGCGTCCTCCAGGAGAAAGGCCTCGAGCCGGTCCGTCGGCGGGGGAGCCGGGTTCATCATCGCGATCAGATCGCGCACCGCGTCGGCCTGCGCCTCCGACAGGGGCACGCGGGCATGGTCCGGGTCGGGCGGCAGGGCGACGGGCTCCGGGGCGAGGGCCGTCGCCTCCAGGGCGCCGTCGTCGATGAGGCCGTCGACGACGCTGAGGGACACGCCGGCTTCCTTGGCCAGCACGCTCTTGCCCCGCATGGCGCCGTCGGCGGCCACCGCCAGCACCTTCATCCGCGCCGGCGTCGGGCGGGCGGGCGGCTTGCCGGACGCGCGCACGCCGATGCGCACGGTCTCGCCCTGGGCCGCCTCGTCCGGCAGGCGCAGGGCCATGGCGAGGGCCGACCCCTTGGGCGCCAGGGTGTAGCGGGCGAGCCAGTCGACGAGTTCGCGCAAGGGCCCCGAAAGGGGCGGCACGTCGAGGCGACCGGTGACGGGGCGCAGGTTCGAGCCCGCCGGGCTCTCGCGCACGCCCCAGACCACGCCGACGGTCTCCCGCGGCCCGAGGGGGATCTGCACCACGTCGCCCACCGCCAGGGTGAGACCGGCGGGCACGGCGTAGCTGTAGGCGCTGTCGAGCGCCAGCGGGATCAGGATCTCGGCGACGCTGGGCATCGGCGCGGGCTGCTTTGGAACATACCCGGAATATAAGCATGATCCGCCGATTGCGCGACGGGCACGCCTGAACCATTCCGTCTCTCGATCACGCAGTGAATCCGCCGCCCGACGCCGTGCCGTGAGCCCCGATGCGCCATCCAGACCCAGGGACGATCGCGGGGACCGCCTCGCCGGAGGGCGTGCTGTTCCTGCACGGCATCGCGCGCCGGTCCGCGTCCCTGGCCCGGATGGAACGCGCCTTCCAGGCTCAGGGGTACGCGACGCTCAACCTCGACTATCCGGCCCGCACGGCCGCCCTCGCGGACCTCGCGGCGCTCGTCGCCCCGGCCATGGCCGCCTTCGCCGCTCGGGTGAGCCACGTGCACGTCGTCACGCATTCCATGGGCGGCCTCGTCGCCCGCGCGCTCCTGACCCGCCAGCGTCCGGACAATCTCGGGCGCGTGGTGATGCTGGCCCCGCCCAATGGCGGAAGCGAGGTCGCCGACCGACTCCACGGCATGGCCGCCTACCGGCGCTTCTTCGGCCCGGCCGGCGCAGAACTGACGACGCGGCGGGACGCGTCCCTGGCGGCGCTCCTCGGGACCGTCGATTATCCCCTGGGCGTCATCGCGGGGGATCGCACGCTCTATCCCGTCGAGTCCTGGCTGATGCTGCCCCGCCCTAATGACGGACGGGTGAGCGTCCAACGCACGCGGGTGGCCGGCATGAGCGCCCACGTGACTCTGCACACCAGCCACAGCCTGATGATGTGGAACACACGCGTCATCCGCGAGGCCTTGCACTTCGTCCAGAACGGGCGATTTCTCGGCCCCGACGCGAGGACGCCCGAAGAATGCCCATAACCCAGTCCGACACAGGCCGCGGCATCCCGCCCCGTCTCGAACTCCGAAACCTCGGCATGCGCTTCGGGGCCGTGCGGGCCCTGGACGGGATCGATCTTGCCGTCCGTCCCGGCGAGATCGTCGCCCTGCTCGGCGATTCCGGCTGTGGCAAGAGCACGCTCCTGCGCGCCATCGCCGGGCTGGAGCGGCCGGATCGGGGCACGATCCACCTCGACGGCGACGATGTCGGCGGCGTGCCGCCCGAGGGGCGCGGCGTCGGGCTGATGTTCCAGGACTACGCCCTGTTCCCGCACCTCACCGTCGCCGAGAACGTGCGCTTCGGCCTCCACGCCCATCCCGGCCAGGCGGCCCGCGCCATCGCGACGGCGCGGCTGGAGCAGGTCGGCTTAGGCCACCGCGCGGCGAGCTACCCCGGCACCCTGTCGGGCGGCGAGAGCCAGCGGGTGGCCTTGGCCCGCGCCCTGGCGCCGGGGCCGCGCATCCTGCTCCTCGACGAGCCGTTCTCGAACCTCGACCGACGCACCCGCGACCGGGTCCGCGCCGACACCCTCGGCCTCCTGCGCGAGACCGGCACCACGACGATCCTGGTGACCCACGATCCGGAAGAGGCCCTGGGCTTCGCCGATCGCATCGCCCTGATGCGGGTCGGGCGCATCGTCCAGGCGGGCACCGGGGACGACCTCTACCGTCGCCCCGCCTCACGCTTCGCCGCGCGCTTCTTCGGCGACCTCGTCGAGGTGGCCGGCCCCTGCCGGGCGGGCCACGTGGCGACGCCCTTCGGCCCCCGCCACGCCGCGACCGTCGCCGAGGGTGCCGCCGCCGTCGCCTGCTGGCGTCCCGAGTCGATCCACCTGATGCCGGTGGGCGAGGGCGTGCCGGGCCGCATCGTCGGCCGCCGCTTTCTCGGCGCGACGGTCATCCTGTCCGTGGAGGCCGAAGGGTTCGACGCGCCGCTGCTGCTGCCCGTGCCCGGCGCGGACGGACGCGGGCCGGGCGACGCCGTGGGTCTGCGCTGCGACGAGGCGAACACGTTTATTTTTACCGATGGAACGGATTAAAACCCGTTGCTTGCATCGGCGCGATAATACGGACATTCGGAAGACCAGCTGCAGTTTTTAACTGTTACAAGTCCAAGACATCGCGCTTGCTTTTTCCCAGGCCCTGCGTCTGAACGTCCTCCGCAACCAAGCGGGAGGACGGGATCATGGTCGGTGGGGTCAAGCAGTTCGCTCTGGCGGGTGTCGTCGCCTGGGCCACCCTCGGATCGGCGCAGGCGGCGGAGGTCAACCTCTACACCACCCGCGAGCCCGGCCTGATCAAGCCGCTGCTGGACGCCTACACGGCCCGCACGGGCACCGCCGTCAATACGGTGTTCGTGGAGAAGGGCCTGGCCGAGCGCGTGGCGGCGGAGGGCGCGCGCGGCAAGGCCGACGTGCTGATGACCGTCGACATCGGCAACCTCATCGAACTCGTGGACCGCGACCTGGCGCAACCCGTGCGCTCGCCCGTTCTGGAGGCGGCGATCCCCGCCACCCTGCGCGACGCGGACGGGCGCTGGTTCGCCCTCTCCATGCGCGCCCGCGTCGCCTATGCGGCGAAGGACCTGAAGGACCAGAAGGGCCTGACCTACGAGACCCTCGCCGATCCGAGCTGGAAGGGCGGCCTGTGCCTGCGCTCCGGCCAGCACCCCTACAACACCGCGCTCGTCGCCCACTACCTCGTCCGGTATGGCGCCGAGGCGACGGAGACCTGGCTCAAGGGCGTCAAGGCCAACCTCGCCCGCAAGCCCGCCGGCGGCGACCGCGACGTCGCCCGCGACATCCTCGCCGACACCTGCAAGATCGGTCTCGCCAATTCCTACTATGTCGGCCTGATGCGCTCAGGAAAGGGCGGCCCGGAGCAGAAGACCTGGGGCGACGGCATCGCCGTGCTGATGCCGACGTTCCTCGGCGGCGGCACCCACGTCAACGTCTCCGGCGCGGTCGTGTCCAAGACCGCCCCGAACCGCGACGAAGCGGTCAAGCTCCTCGAATACCTCGTCTCCGACGAGGCCCAGGGGCTCTACGCGCAAGGCAACTACGAGTACCCGGTCAAGGCCGGCGCCCCCGTCGATCCCCTGCTGGCGGCGCTCGGCCCCCTGACCGTCGACACGACGCCGCTGGCCGAGATCGCCCGCAACCGCAAGGCGGCGAGCCTGCTCCTCGACAAGGTCGGCTTCGACAATTGATCGGGCAACCATGACCGGCGCGGCGCAGGCGCTCGACGCCGAGGATCTGGCGACGCCCCGGCCAAGAGGGCGGGCGACGCGGATGCGGCCCCGGACCCTCGCCTGGTCCGCGGCCGCCCTGGCGCTGGCGGCCCTGGTCCTCAGCCCCGTCGCGTCCCTCGTCCGCGCGGCGGCGCAGGGCGACGGCGCCCTGTGGCCGCACCTCCTCGCCCATGTCCTGCCCCGGGCCGTGGCGGAGACCGGCCTGCTCCTCGCCGGCGTCGGGCTCGTCGTGGTGGTGCTCGGCACCGGCGCGGCCTGGCTCGTCTCGGCCTACGCCTTCCCCGGCCGGCGCTGGCTCGAGGCGGCGCTCCTCCTGCCCATGGCGGTGCCGACCTACATCGTGGCCTACGCCTATCTCGACCTCCTGCACCCCATCGGCCCGGTGCAGACCGCCCTGCGCGGGTGGCTCGGCTACGCCCGGCCCCGCGATTTCGTGCTGCCGGAACTGCGCTCCCTGCCGGGCTGCATCCTGCTGCTGGGGTTCGTACTCTATCCCTACGTCTACCTGCCGACCCGGGCCCTGTTCCTCATGCAGGCGGCCAACCTCATCGAGGCCGGGCGGATGCTCGGGCGCGCGCCCTCCGCCGTGTTCCTGCGCGTCGCCCTGCCCCTGGCGCGCCCGGCCATCGCCCTCGGCGCCAGCCTCGCCCTCATGGAGACCCTCAACGACATCGGCGCGGCGGAATTTTTGGGGGTTCGCACCCTCACGGTCCAGGTCTACGCCACCTGGGTGAACCGCTCCGACCTGCCCGGTGCGGCCCAGATCGCCCTGGTGATGCTGGTCGCCGTCCTCGGCCTCGTGGCACTCGAGCGCTGGGCCCGGCGCGGCCGGGGTTTTGCGGGCACCGCCCAGCGCCCGCGCGACCTCGCCCGCCGCCGCCTCCACGGCTGGCGCGCCGGAGCCGCCCTGGCCCTCGGCCTCGTGCCCGTCGCCGTCGGCTTCCTGATTCCCGCGACCTACCTGTTTCGCGCGGCCCTCGAGCGGATCGCGCGCGTGGGCTGGCCCGCGACCATCCTGCCAGAGATCGGCCATACGGTGCTGTATGCGGGCCTCGCCACGGCCCTCGCCGCCGGCATCGGCTTCCTCGTCGCCGCCGGCCCCCGCCTCCTGCCCGGTCCCCTCGGCCGGGGCATGGTGCGGGTGACGAGCCTCGGCTACGCCCTGCCGGGCGCCATCCTGGCCATCGGCCTGCTCGGCCCCCTGGCGCTCGCCGACACGATCCTGTCGGAGGGGCTGACGCGCCTGTTCGGCGTCGCCCCCGCCCTCATCGGCCTCGGCACCGGCGGCGCCCTCGTCATCGCCTACCTCATCCGCTTCCTCGCCGTCAGCACGGGAACCTGCGAGGCCGGGCTCGGTCGCATCCCGGAAAGCCTGCCCGATGCCGGGCGCATGCTCGGGCGCGGCCCCGCCGCGACGCTGGCCCGGGTGCAATGGCCCCTCGCCTGGCCGGCGGTGCTGAGCGGCGCGGTCCTCGTCTTCGTCGATTGCGTCAAGGAATTGCCCGCGACCCTGCTCCTGCGCCCCCTCAACGTCGAGACCCTCGCGACCCACCTCTACGGCGAGGCGGCGCGCGGCACTTACGAGGACGGAACGGTGGCCGCCCTCCTCATCGTCCTCGTCGGCCTCGTGCCCGTCGCCGTCCTGATGCGCCTCGGCACCCGGCGCGCGGCCGCCGCGACGGCCCGTCCGTGAAATCCGATCGCCACGAAATTCCCGCCTTGACGGCCCGGGGGGCCGCGCCCTAGAACGCCCTCGGTTCCGGCGGCGTCGTCCGCGGAACGCCGTTCGCTACGACCACGGGGACGCTCGAACGAGCGAAACCCGCGCGAACCGGCAAGAATGGCAACGGGCGGTTGGCTCAGCGGTAGAGCGTCCCCTTCACACGGGGAAGGTCACAGGTTCGATCCCTGTACCGCCCACCATTTTCCTCGATGAACACCCATCATCCGACGGTTTTCATCGCTGCCGCATCGCGTGCCGTCGGTCGGCGCGCCTTCGATGCGCTCGGCCTGTTCCACCACCTCGGGATGAGGTGATGGAATGGGACCGACAGGCCGAGCCGACGCGACCCTATCCCCGCACCACCGGCACCAGCGCCTCCACGGCCTCCACCAGCTCATCGAAATGCCCGATCACCCGGTCGGGGCCGAAGGCTTCGACGGGCAGGTCGGTGTAGCCGAACGGCACCGCGATCACCGGGATGCCGGCGGCCTTCGCCGCGTCGATGTCGGCGCGCGAATCCCCCACCATCACGGCCCGGGCCGGATCGCCGCCGGCGCGTTCGATGGTGAGGGTGATGTGGCGCGGGTCCGGCTTGAAATGCGCGAAGGTGTCGCGGCCGCAGATGGCGGAAAAGCGGCCCGAGACCCCGAGCAGTTCGAGGAGCGTGAGGGCGTGGGCCTCGACCTTGTTGGTGCACACGGCGAGCCTGAAGCCCCGGGCGGCGAGGGTGTCGAGGGCCTCCGTAACCCCCGGGAACAGGTGGGAATGGTCGCACAGGTGGCGGCCGTAATGATCGAGGAAGGCCACGAACAGGGTCTCCAGGCGGGCCTCGTCGAGTTCCTCGCCGGCCGCCTCGAACCCGCGCCGGATCAGCGCCTTGGCGCCGGCGCCGATCATGTCGCGGGCCTGCGCGAGGTCGAGGGTGTTCAGGCCCTCCCGCGCCAGAATCGCGTTGAGGGTGCCGACGAGGTCGCCCGCCGTCTCGGCCAGGGTGCCGTCGAGGTCGAACACCGCAATGGGCGGCAGGGGGGACGGGGATTGGCTCGACGCGGACATGGGGCTCGACGCGGACATGGGCTGGCTTTCTGCGAGGGCTCGGCTGCGGAGATGGGCCGGGGATCGGCGCCAAGCGCTATCGGGGCCGCGCGGCGCGGACAAGACGCCCGCCGCGGGGTCACGGTTGCGCCGCAAGGCGGCGATACCGCTCGCGCGACATCCGCAAACGGGACATCGGGGCACTCATGCGTCTGACACACCAGGCCTCACATCAAGTCTCACACCTTTTGCGCGCGGGCGCGGTGCTCGGGCTGCTCACGGGGACGGCCCTCGCGAGTTCCTACGAGTTCGTGCCCGCCCCCCAGATCGACCTCAACCGGGTCTACCGGGTCGACAAGGTCACGGGCGAGGTCACCTCGTGCCAGTACGGCCTGCGCGAGGGCGCGGTGGGCAGCGTCGGCGTCACCGTGTGCTACGGCGCCGGCGAGGGGGCGAGCGCCCAGGCGCCTTCCGAGTACGGCCTCGTCGCCTCCCGCCACACCCGCGAGGCGGGCGTGTTCCGGGTCAATTACCGCACGGGCGAGATGAGCATCTGCTACGTCCAGCTCCAGAAGGAGGCCGTGGTCTGCACCGCCCAGGCCAACCCCGCCGACGAGGCGGCGAGCCCGGCGCCGGGCCGCGCGAGCCCGAGCGTCACCCCCCTCCAGCCCACACCCCGCCCCTGATCGGAAGCGCCGGAACGCCCCGCGTTTGACGGCGCTGCCAGCCGTGGTAGGGCCTGCCGACGCCCGCAACCCGAGCCCGTGCCATGCGCCCTGCCGTTCCGATCCGCCCCGTCGCCCCCGGAGTCGCGGCGTGAGCGGGCCCGACCTGCGGCGCGCCGCCGCCGAGCGGGCCGTCGCCCTCGTGACCGACGGGATGCGCCTCGGGATCGGCACCGGCAGCACCGCCAACGTCTTCGTCGAGCTCCTGGGCGCCCGCGTCCGGGCCGGCCTCGACGTCGTCGGCGTGCCGACCTCGGAGGCGACGCGGCTGGCGGCGGAGGCCGCCGGCATCCGCCTCGCCACCCTCGAGGAGATGCCGGAGCTCGATCTCACCATCGACGGGGCCGACGAGATCGACGGCCACATGCGCCTGATCAAGGGCGGCGGCGCGGCCCTGCTCCGGGAGAAGATCGTCGCCTTCGCCAGCCGCCGCATGGTGGTGATCGCCGACGCCGCCAAGGGCGTCGAGACCCTCGGCGCGTTTCCGCTGCCCGTCGAGGTCAACCCGTTCGGCCTCGGCGCCACCCGCCGCGCCGTGGAGGCGGCCGTCGCCGCCGCCGGCTGCGCCGGCGCGGTTCTCCTGCGCGCCGGCGCGGACGGCGCGCCCCTGCGCACCGATGGCGGCCACCACATCCTCGACGCGCACCTCAAGCGCATCCCCGATCCCGAGGCCCTGTCGGCCGCCCTGTGGGCGGTGCCGGGCGTGGTCGAGCACGGCCTGTTCCTCGGCCTCGCCACCGGGGCGATCCTGGCGGAAGCGCGGGACGGGGTCGCGCACGTGACCTGCCTCGGCGCCGTCTAACCAGAAGCCCGATCCATCGCCCGAACCGCATCGCAGAAGACCTCCGGAGCGCTTATCCATGTCCCGCCCCATCGTCCGCTCTCAGACCCTGCGCACCGCCCTGGCGGGGGCCGTCCTGGCGATCGCCCCGGCCGCCTTTCCCCTGGCCGCCTGGGCCCAGGCCCCGCAGAAGCCGGCGACCCCGCCGAAGGCCGCCCCGGGCAAGCCCGCCGCGCCGACGCCCGCCGTGCCGACTCCGGCAGCGAACACACAGGCCCCGGCCTTCGCCCCGTCGCACATGGCCCTAGCCCGCGAGGTGATGCTGAGTTCGGGCATCGCCCGCTCGTTCGATTCCATCATCCCGGCCTTCAGCGAGCAGATCCGGCAGAACGCCGTCACCCGGCCGGAACTCGGCAAGGACCTCGACGAGGTGCTGGTCGGCCTCCAGCCCGAGATGGAGATGCAGAAGCAGGCCATGATCGACACGGCCGCGCGCATCTACGCCACCCGCCTCACCGAGGCCGAACTCGCCGACATCGCCGCGTTCTTCCGCTCCCCGGCCGGCAAGCGCTACGTCGAGACCCAGCCCCAGGTCCTCGACGGCATCGTCCAGGCCATGCAGGGCTGGACCCAGGAGGTCTCGGAATACGTCATGGTCCGCGTCCGGACCGAGATGGTGAAGCGCGGCCACCAGCTCCAGTAGGGCGCCCCGCTCCCGCGCGGTCGTCCCCGTGACGTCCCCGTCCGTCGCGCGCCTGCGCGGCGCCGGCGCCCTGGTCCTGGCCGCCCTCCCCCTGGTGATGGCGGCGGCCAACCGGTCGAGCCCGGCCGTCATCGGCCTCGCCGCCCTCCTGTTCCTGGCCGCCGCCCTGGTGGAGGACCGGCGCGCGGCCTGGACCGCGCTCGCGGCGCCCCTGCGCACGCCGGCGGGGGGCGCCGCCCTCGCCTTCCTCGCCTGGGGCCTCGTCTCCATCGCCTGGAGCCCGTTCCCCACCCTGTCCTGGCGCACGGCCGGCGAGTTCGGCCCCACCCTCGTGGCGGCCTACTGCGCGGCACGCCTGGCCCCCGGACGGATGCCGCCCGGAATGGCCCTGGCCGCCGCCTGGATGCTGGGTCTGGCCGGGCTCTACATCGTCGTCGACCTCGCCGCCGACCTGCCGGTGCAGAAGGCGCTGGGCACGCGGGTCGCCTACTTCGTCTTCAACCGCCCGGTCCTGACGATCCTCCTGGTGGCCGGCCCCCTCGCGGCCGTGCTCCTGCGGCGCGGGCATCGGTGGGCCGCCGGCCTCGTCGTCCTCGTGTCCGTGGCCGCGATCCTGCGCTCCGTGAGCGGGGCGGCCGCCCTCGGGCTCGGCGCCGGCGCCGGAATGGCCCTCGCGGCCCGGTGCCTGCCCCGGCGCGCCGGCCTCGGCCTCGCGGGCGCCGGCCTGGCCCTGGCCGTGGCGCTCAGCCCCGTGGAGGGCGATCTCCTGCACCGCCTGATGCCGGAGGCGGCCCACGAGCGCCTGATCCAGAGCAGTTCGCGGGCCCGTGTCGCCATCGCCCGCAGCTTCGGCGCGGCGGTCGCCGCCGATCCGTGGCGCGGGGCCGGGTACGGCACGGCCGGGCGCTTCGCCTGGACCCCCGTGGCCGACACCCTCGCGCCGGACTGGCGCCGGATGCTGGCGGTGGGCCACCCGCACAACAGTTTTCTGCAGGTCTGGGCCGAACTCGGAATCGTCGGCGCCGGCCTGATGGCGGCCCTGCTCTTCCTGACGCTCCGGTCCATCGCCGCGATGCCCCGGTTCCAGGCGGTGACGGCCTTGGGCCTCCTCGGCGCCGCGGCGGCGGTCGCCTTCGTCGAGCACGGCGCGTGGCAGGCCTGGTGGGTGGCGGGCCTCGGCGGCGCCGTGACGTGGTTGCGGGAGGGCTGGATGCGCGAAGACGGGCTGGCCGAAGGCCGGGCCGAGCCGGCCGCCTGACGCTCAGGCGGCGGCCGCCTCGACGCGGTTGCGGCCGGCGTTCTTGGCCCGGTACAGGGCGAGATCGGCGCGCTTGAGCATGTCGGCGGGGCCGATATCCTCGGGCCGGCGCCAGGACACGCCGATGGAGACCGTGACGGCGATGGCGCGGGTGTCGCGCTGGATCGCGAACGGCACCGCCTCGATCCGCTCGCGGATGCGCTCGGCGATGGCGTGGGCCTCGGGCGGCTCGGCGTCGGGCAGGATGATCACCACCTCCTCGCCGCCGTAGCGGGAGACGATGTCGATGCCGCGGGTATGGGTGCGGATGCGGTCGGCGAAGGCCCGCAGGACCTCGTCGCCGGCCTCGTGGCCCCAGGTGTCGTTGATCGCCTTGAAGCGGTCGATGTCGAGCATGAGGGTCGCCACCGGGCGGCCGCGCAGGGCGGCCTCGGCGAACAGGGCGCCGAGGTGGCTGTCGAGGTAGCGCCGGTTGTGCAGGCCCGTGAGCCCGTCGGTGACCGCGAGCTCCATGGAGGCCTGCACGGCGCCCCGCAGGGTGTCGGAGAACCGCCGGCGGCGCACCTGCGTGCGGACGCGGGCCACGAGCTCGTTCCGGTCGACGGGGCGCATGAGGTAGTCGTGCACGCCGAAATCGAGACCGCGCACCACCCGCGCCTTGTCGTGCGGCTCGGCGATCATCACCACCGGCATGGCCCGGGTTCGGTCGAGGGACCGCAGCTGGCTGCACAGGCGCAGGCCGTCGAAATCGACGAGATCGAGGCTGACGAGGGCGAGGTCGAAGGTCCCCTCGGTGGCGAGCACCAGGGCCCGGTGCGGATCGGGTTCGACGGTGACGCTGTGGTGCTGGCTCAGGGCCGTGGACAGGCGGTCGGCCGAGCTCGCCCGGTCGTCGACCAGCAGGATCGCGGCGTTCTGGCCGGTCTCGGCGGTGGCGAGCGCCAGGGGATCGCCCATGCCGAAATCCCGCGACGCGAGGGCGCGGCTGCGCAGCTCGTCCGTCACGGCTTTGAGCCGGACGAGGCTGCGCACGCGGGCGAACAGGGCGACGTCGTCGATGGGCTTCGTCAGGAAGTCGTCGGCGCCGGCGTCGAGGCCGCGCAGGCGGTCGGAGGGCTGGTCGAGGGCGGTGACCATCACCACGGGCAGGTGGGCGGTATTGGGGTCGTTCTTGAGGCGCCGGCACACCTCGAACCCGTCCATGCCGGGCATCATCACGTCGAGGAGCACGAGGTCGCACAGGCCCTTGGCGCAGATCGCCAGGGCGTCCGGGCCGTTCATGGCCGCCAGCACGTCGAAATACTCGAGCGAGAGTTTGGTCTCGAGGAGCTTCACGTTGGGGAAGAGATCATCGACGATCAGGATGCGGGCCGACATCTGTCCTCACGCGTTCGGGTCGAGGGGAGCGGAGGCGGTCACGTCGTCCGGCCGTCGCCGAGATACTGGCGGACGGTGGCGAGGAACTTGGCCACGGAGATCGGCTTCGAGAGGTAGGCCTCGCAGCCGCCCTCGCGGATGCGTTCCTCGTCGCCCTTCATGGCGAAGGCCGTGATGGCGATAACCGGGATGGACTTCAGGTCGTCGTCCTCCTTGAGCCACTTCGTCACCTCGAGGCCGGAGACCTCGGGAAGCTGGATGTCCATGAGGATGAGGTCGGGCCGGTGGGTGCGGGCCAGCTCGATGGCCTCGATGCCGTTGGCGGTCTTGAGCGTCGCGTAGCCATGCCCCTCCAACAGGTCGTTGAAGAGCTTCATGTTCAGCTCGTTGTCCTCGACGATGAGCACCGTCTTTGTCATGGCCCATTGTTCCCGGCGTTCGAGCGGCTCATTGTTCTTGGAGGCATGGCCCGTTCTTGGAGGCTCGGCCCGCGCGACATGTCCCGCGCGAGAAGATGTAACGGATACATGTTGACGAAACGCAAATCCGACAATGAGCGCGATTCGGCCGAGCGCCTCGCCGTGGCGATTCTCGCCTGGCTGGCCACCGACGACGAGCGGCTCCACCCCTTCCTCGCCGCCACCGGCGCGACCCCCGACACCCTGCGGGCGAGCGCGCAGGATGCCGGCTTCCTCGCGGGCCTCCTCGACCACGTGATGGGCGACGAGGCCACCCTGATGGCCGCGGCACAGGCCCTCGCGGTCCCGCCCGAGCGCATCGCGGCGGCCTGGCGCCGGCTCTCGCCCACAGAGTTCGATGACGGCTCCGACCACGGGGCGGCGGGCGACGATTTCCCATGACGGCGTTCTGCCGGGATTGCTGCACGGTCCAGGCCGGCCCGGCACGCTGCCGCGCCTGCGGTTCGCCGCGCCTGCTGTCGCATCCCGAGCGCGACCGGCTCACCATCGCCCATGTCGATTGCGACGCCTTCTACGCCACGGTGGAGAAGCGCGACGACCCGTCCCTGCGCGACCGGCCCCTCATCATCGGCGGCGGCACCCGCGGCGTGGTGGCCACCGCCTGCTACCTCGCGCGGATCTCGGGCGTCCACTCGGCGATGCCGATGTTCCAGGCCCTCAAGGCCTGCCCCGACGCCGTGGTCCTGCGCCCGGACATGGAGAAGTACGCCCGCGTCGGGCGGGAGGTCCGGCAGATGATGCTCGACCTGACGCCCCTGGTGGAGCCCGTCTCCATCGACGAAGCCTTCCTCGACCTGTCGGGCACCGAGCGCCTGCACGGGGCGAGCCCGGCCCTCACCCTGGCGCGCTTCGCCGCCCGGGTGGAGCGGGAGATCGGCATCACCGTCTCCATCGGCCTGTCCGATGCGAAGTTCCTGGCCAAGATCGCCTCCGACCTCGACAAGCCGCGCGGGTTCGCCATCCTCGGCCGGGCGGAGGCGGTGGAATTCCTCGCCGGGCGCCCGGTCTCGATCCTGCCCGGCATCGGCCAGGCGGCGCGGGCGCGGCTGGCCGAGCGCGGCATCCGCCGCGTCTCCGACATCGCCAGGGCCGACCCGCGGACCCTGCACGCGGCCCTGGGGCGCGACGCGAGCCGGCTCCTGGCCCTCGCCCGGGGCGACGACCCGCGCCCCGTCCGGCCCGAGCGCGACACCAAGAGCGTTTCGGCCGAGACCACCTTCAGCGCGGACATCGCCGCCTTCGAGGCCCTGCGGCCGATCCTGTGGCGCCTGTGCGAGAAGGTGTCGGGCCGGCTCAAGCGCCAGAACCTCGCGGCCGCCAACGTCACCCTGAAGCTCAAGGATTCGGCGTTCCGCCTCCGCACCCGGACGCGCGGCGGCCTGGCGCCGACGCAGCTCGCCGCGCGCCTGTTCGCCGACAGCGAACCCCTCCTGCGGGCGGCCTGCGACGGCACGCCGTTCCGCCTCCTCGGCATCGGCGGCGGCGACCTGTGCGACGCGGTCCATGCCGACCGGGGCGACCTCATCGACGGGAGCCTCACGGCGGGCGGGCTCGTCACCGGAGGTCTCGTCACCGGAGGCCTTGTCGACGGAGGTGTGGCCCGCACCGTCCGGCGCGAGGCCGCCCTCGACCGGCTGCGTGAAAAGTTCGGCGCCGGAACGATCCAGCGCGGCCTCGCCTTCACCCCCGCGCCGCGCGCCGGCGAGTAGCGCGTTTCAGGACTTGTAGCGGGCGTCAGGATTTGCAGTCCGTCGCGGCCGGGAGCTTGTCGAGGCGGCTGAGATTGCCCGCCACGGCGAATTCCCCGTAATCCAGGCGCAGGTTTCCGCTGACCCCGTTCTCGTAGAGGTCGAAGGTCAGCACGTAGATCGGCGTGCGCTCGCCCGCGCCGGAGGTGAAGTAGCTCAGGGTCACCGGCCAGTGGGTCATGCCCGCCATCTCGCCCTCGCGCAGGGGCTTGTCGCGGTCGGATTCCGCCTTGGCGGAGGCGGTCGTGGCCGGGCGTCCGATGACCGCCAGGGTGTCGTAGACCTTCCGGCCGTCGTCGGTGCCGTCGTAGACCTTGACGGAGAGCGTGGTCTGGCCGGCGCGCGCCGTCTCGATGAGCCGGCGCATGTGGAGGGTGGGGAACAGCACCTCGCCGCTCGCCTGGAAGCCGTCGCGCTTGGGCTCCTTGAGGCGGACCTTGAGGGCGTCGGCCGCCGTCTCGGCGGTGCCGTCCACGGACTGGCCGGGCGTGCCGTTGAGGAGGGTGCTGACCTTGAAGCGGTAGCTGCGTCCGTCGGCGCTCTCGAAGGTGGTGTTGCGCAGGTCCGAGGTGCGGCTGCCGGTCTCACCGCTGTCCAGCACCGTCACCTGCCGGGTCTGCATCGTGTAGCCCTTGCAGGCGTCGCCCGAAAAATCGATGACGATGCGCCCGCGCGCACTCTCCACCGCCCGGGTGCCGCCGCTCTGGGCCAGGGACAGGTCGTAGACCGCCCGGTGACTGGCGAGGTGCACGGGCTCGGCGGCGCCCGCCCCGGTGGCGAACAGGACGAGACAGGCCGTGGCGCGGGGCAGACGCATGGGGTCTCCTGGTGGGGGTGGATCGGGATGCGGCGGTCGCCCCTCAGATAGGCCGCCCGTCTCCCACCGGCAATGCGGGGCCGCCGGCACGCCTCGTCCGGCCAAAGGCCGGGGGTCGAAACGCGACCGCAGGAAACATAGTCAAGGGAAACTCAGTCCAGGCGAACGCGTCCGGCCAAAACTTGGCCGGTGGAAACTTGGCCGCTCTTCCGGTCATCGCCGAAGCCGCTCTTGCCTCCGGCTCGCGCGCTCCTGTACGGTTCGCCCGTCGCCGAAGAGAGCCCGAGGCGAACGTCACCCGTCCGGTCCCGAAGTCGCCAGCCGCGGAGCCCCGCCGCTGTGCCTCCGTGCCCGCGACGCCGAGGGTGAGCGAGGACGATGTCGGAGGGGGCGATGACGGATACGATCCCGAGCTGGTCGGACGAGCGCGTCGATCTCCTGCGCCGCCTGTGGCAGGAGGGCCTGAGCGCCAGCCGCATCGCCGCGCAGCTCGGCGGCGTCACCCGCAACGCCGTCATCGGCAAGGTCCATCGCCTCGGCCTGTCCGGCCGCGCCGCGAAGGCGTCCGACACGGTCCTCCCCCGCAAGAAGGCCGCCCGCGAGGGGGAAGCCCAGGCGTCGGAAGGGGCCGGGGCCGAAGCGACCGGGGCGGCGCAGGGCGCCGAGACCGGCACGGCCGAACCCGGAGCGGTCATCGCCATGGTGTCCGTGGCCATGGTGCCCGTGGCGGCCGAGGCGCCCGCCGCCCGTGCCGAGGCGGCGCCCGTCGCGCGGGTCGAGCCCGTGGCCCTGGCGACCTCCCGGCGCGTGACGATCATGGACCTGCGCGAATCCATGTGCCGCTGGCCCCTGGGCGACCCGACCACGCCCGAGTTCCACTATTGCGGCGACCGCGCCATCACCGGCCTGCCCTACTGCACCCACCACGCCGAGATCGCCTATCAGCCGGCGGCCGAGCGCCGGCGCGACCGCCGGGTCGGCGGCTTCCGATGAGCCCGGCCGGCGGCTTCCGCTGAGCCGGGCCGGCGGCTTTCGCTAAGCTTGGCCGGCGGCTTCCGCTGAAGCGGACGCGTTACGGTTCGGCGCCGGCGAACATCTCGTCGAACGAGTAGCCCGAGCCCCGCACCGTGCGGATCGGGTCGCTCTGGCGGGGCCGGTTGAGGGCCTTGCGCAGGCGCCCGACATGGACGTCCACCGTGCGCTCGTCGATGTAGACGTCGTGGCCCCAGACCCCGTCGAGGAGCTGTTCCCGCGAAAACACGCGGCCGGGGCTCTGCATCAGGAATTCGAGGAGCTTGAACTCCGTCGGCCCGAGATGGATCTCGCGGCCCTCCCGGCGGATGCGGTGGCTGAGGCGGTCGAGCTCGATGTCCCCGGCCACCAGCAGGTTGGCGACGTGGGCGGGCTTGGCCCGCCGCAGGAGGGCCCGCACGCGGGCGAGGAGCTCGGGCACGGAGAACGGCTTGACGATGTAGTCGTCGGCGCCCGTGCCGAGGCCGCGGATGCGGTCGCTCTCCTCGCCCCGGGCCGTGAGCATGATCACCGGCAGGCGCTCGGTCTCCCGGCGCGCCCGGATGCGGCGGCACAGTTCGATCCCCGACAGGCCGGGCAGCATCCAATCCAGGAGGACGAGGTCGGGGACCTGTTCCTGCATCCGGATGTCCGCCTCGTCGCCGCGCGTCGCGGAGTCGACCACGAAGCCCTCGGCCTCAAGGTTGTAGCGCAGCAGGAGGGTCAGGGCCTCCTCGTCCTCGACGATCAGGATCCGCGTACTCATCACCCACGCCCGCTCAGTATACGCCCGCCCACCATGCGCCCCCATGCGAAACCGGGGACGTCCGGACCGGGTCCGAACGCCCCCGGAACCGTCCCATCTCCTGGGTCCCGGCGACCGGGCCCGGTCCCCGCCGTCCCTCAGACGCCGGTGGCCACGTCGAGGGGCGGCACGTCCACCGTGGCGTAGTTCGAGGCGTCGTTCTTGGGACGGTCGCTCTCGGCCAGGCTGTTCTCGCCGGTGACGAGGTAGTGGATCGTCTCGGCGATGTTGGTGGTGTGGTCGCCGATGCGCTCGATGTTCTTGGCGACGAACAGGAGGTGGGTGCAGAACGAGATGTTGCGCGGGTCCTCCATCATGTAGGTCAGGAGTTCGCGGAACAGGGAATTGTAGAGGGCGTCGATGGCGTCGTCGCGCTCCCACACGTCCAGAGCCGCCTTGGTGTCGCGGCTGGCATAGGCGTCGAGGACGTCCTTGAGCTGCTCCTGCACCAGGTCGCTCATGTGCTGGACGCCGATGACGATCTTCTGCGGCTGGACCTGCTCGGCGATGGCGACCACGCGCTTGGCGACGTTCTTGGCCAGATCGCCGATGCGCTCGAGGTCGTTCGAGACGCGGATGGCCGAGACCGTCTCGCGCAGGTCGATGGCCATGGGCTGGCGCCGGGCGATGAGCAGGATCGAGCGCTCCTCGATCTCGCGCTGCAGGGTGTCGAGGCGGTGATCCGCCGCGATGACGGCCTGGGCCAGGGGCACGTCGCGGCGCACGAGGGCGTCGCTCGCCTCCGTCATCATCTTCTCGGCGATGCCGCCCATCTCCGAGATGGAGCGGCGCAGGTCTTCGAGGTCGGTGTCGTAGGAACTGACGATGTGGTCGGGCATGTCGCACTCCTCGGTCAGGCCCGTCTCGGAACCTGCCACGTGGCGTTGGGGCGGGATACGGGGGTCGATGTCCCCCGCCCGAGGATCAGAGTGCCTCGCGAAACGCCCGATCGCGGCCGCTCCGCTCGAATCCGGCGGCGCGGCGGGCGTTTCGCGGGAGGCCCTCAGCCGAAGCGGCCGGTGATGTAGTCCTGGGTCTGGCGCTTCTCGGGGTTCATGAAGATCCGCGTCGTCGGCCCGAACTCGACGAGCTCGCCGAGATACATGAACGCCGTGAACTGCGAGATGCGCGCGGCCTGCTGCATGTTGTGCGTGACGATGACGATGGTGAACTCGGAGCGCAGCTGCTCGATGAGCTCCTCGATGCGGCCCGTGGAGATCGGATCGAGGGCCGAGGTCGGCTCGTCGAACAGGATCACCTCGGGGCGCTGGGCCACGGTGCGGGCGATGCACAGGCGCTGCTGCTGGCCGCCCGAGAGGCCCATGCCGGACTGCTTGAGCTTGTCCTTGACCTCGTCCCACAGGGCGGCCTTGCGGAGCGACTCCTCCACGCGCACGTCGAGGTCGGCTTTCGGCAGCTTCTCGTAGAGGCGCAGGCCGAAGGCGACGTTGTCGTAGATCGACATGGGGAACGGCGTCGGCTTCTGGAACACCATGCCGATGCGCGAGCGCAGCTCGTTGAGATCGACCTTCGCATCGAGGACGTTCTGGCCGTCGAGCAGGATCTGCCCTTCCGCGCGCTGGTCCGGATACAGGCTGTAGATGCGGTTGAAGGTGCGCAGCAGGGTCGACTTCCCGCAGCCCGACGGGCCGATGAGCGCCGTCACCTGGCGGTCGTGGAAGTTGAGGTTCACGGATTTCAGACCGTGGAAGCTGCCGTAGTAGAAATTCAGGTCCTTCACGGCGATGCGGACGGGGGAGTTCTCGTCCGCCTTGTGGCGGCCGGTGAGCTGCGCGGCGGTGATCCCGGAGGCGGCGTTCATCGGTGGCAATCCTTCGATCGAGCGCGGGGCGGTGGGAGCGGCGCGCGGATCAGCGCGCCCGCTCGCTCTTGATGACGAAGCGGGCCACGATCGACAGGGCGAGGATCGTGACGGTGATCAGGAGGGCGCCGGCCCAGGCGAGCTGCTGCCAGTTCGGGTAGGGCGAGAGGGCGAACTGGTAGATCATCACCGGCAGGTTCGGCACGCCGCCCATGAGGTTGGGTGAGAACCAGCTGTTGTTGTTCAGCGCCGTGAACAGCAGCGGCGCGGTCTCGCCGGCGATGCGGGCCAGCGCCAGGATGATGCCGGTGACGATGCCGGCCGAGGCCCCGCGCCAGGTGATGGCGGTGATGACCTTCGAGGGCGGGGCGCCCAACGCCGCGCCGGCCTCGCGCAGG
Source organism: Methylobacterium sp. Leaf99 (assembly GCF_001422375.1). GTDB lineage: Bacteria > Pseudomonadota > Alphaproteobacteria > Rhizobiales > Beijerinckiaceae > Methylobacterium. The sequence continues at coordinate 1,521,991 of NZ_LMMU01000001.1, forward strand.
GTCGAGGGCACGAGGCGCAGCATGTCCTCCGTGGTCCGCACGATGACCGGGGTGGCGATGATGGCGAGGGCCACCGCGCCGGCCCAGCCCGAGTAGCTGCCCATGGGCCGCACCATGAGGGTGTAGACGAACAGGCCGATGAGGATGGAGGGCGCCGACAGCAGGATGTCGTTGAGGAAGCGCACGAGGTCGGCGAGCTTCGAGTTGCGGCCGTACTCGGCGAGGAAGGTGCCGGCCATGACGCCCACGGGCGTCGCCACCACGATGCCGAGGAACGTCATCACGAGGCTGCCGAGGATCGCGTTGGCGATGCCGCCGCCCTCGGAGCCGGGTCCGGGCGTCGGCTCGGTGAAGAGGAGGGGCGAGAAGCCCTTCACGCCCTCGATGACGAGCATGCCCAGGATCGAGCCGAGGACGAGGATGCCGATGAGGGTGGCCAGGGTGCTGGCGCCGATGAGCATCTTGTCGGCGATCCGCCGTCCGGAACGGACCCGGCTGGCCTGGAGCGGCGGCGCGGTGCCGGCGACGGTGTTGAGCGCGTCCATGGGTTCTGGCTCCGGCGAACTCACGCGACCTTCACGCGTCGCACGAGCAGGCGGGCGACGATGAGGACGACGAAGGTGATGACGAACAGGATGCAGCCCAGCGCCATGAGCGAATTCAGCTGCAGGCCGTCGGCCTCGTTGAACTCGTTGGCGATGCGCGACGCGATGGTGGAGCCCGGATCGAACACCGAGGCCGAGAGGCGGTTGGCGTTGCCGATGACGAAGGTCACCGCCATGGTCTCGCCCAGCGCCCGGCCGAGGCCGAGCATGATCGCGCCGATGATCGAGACCGAGGCCTGGGGCACGAGGACGTGGCGCACCACCTCCCAGGTGGTGCAGCCGATGCCGTAGGCGCTCTCGCGCAGCACCGTGGGGATCTGGTCGAGCATGTCGCGGGTGATCGAAGCCACGAACGGCACGATCATGATGGCGAGGATGATGCCGGCGGTGAGGATGCCGACGCCCGAGGGCACCCGGGCGTAGAACAGGGTGCCGACGATGGGCATGCCTTCCACGAGGTTCGACACCGGCACCTGCACGAAGCGGGCGAACAGGGGCGCGAAGATGAACAGGCCCCACATGCCGTAGATGATGCTCGGCACCGAGGCGAGGAGCTCGATGGTCATGGAGACGGGCTTGCGCGCCCAGCCCGGGCAGAGCTGCGTCAGGTAGACGGCGATGCCGAGGGACAGGGGCACGCCGATGAGCAGCGCCAGCACGGCGGAGGCCAAGGTGCCGATGATGGCGACGAAGGCGCCGTACTGCTCCTGACCGATGTTCCAGGCGCTCGACGTGATGAAGCCGGGACCGAATTCGGCGAAGGCCGGCCAGCCGCCATAGGCGATGGAGGCGAGGATGCCGAAGAGCACGAGGAGGACGAGGATCGCCGAGGCGTAGGAGGCCGCGCGAAACAGCTGGTCGCCGAGGCCGCCGGGCTTGCGCCGGGCCGGAGCGGCCGTCCGCGTCAGGGAGATCTGTTCAGTCAAGGCGCCCATCCGAGTTGGTCTCTTCTCTCTGCGGCGTCTACAGCGCGGCGTGTCCCGACGCGAGCCGATCGTGTTCCATGGGACGGGCCCGGCGCATGCGCCGGGCCCGTCGATGGATCGCCCGTCCCTCGAAGGGGACGAAGTCTTACCTGCCGAAGACAAGCCTACATGTTGAAGACAGGTTTGCCGTCCTTGGCCTTGATGTCCTTCCACGCGTCGTGGATCAGACCGACGACGTTGTCGGGCAGCGGCACGTAGTCGAGGTCGACGGCGAGCTTGTCGCCGTTCTTGTAGGCCCAGTCGAAGAACTTGAGCACGTCGGCGGCCTTGGCCGGGTCGGCCGGCTCCTTGTAGACCAGGATGAAGGTCGCGGCGGTGATCGGCCAGGCGTTCTCCCCGGCCTGATCGGTCAGGGAGATGCCGAAGCCGGGGGCGGACTTCCAGTCGGCGCTGGCGGCGGCGGCCTGGAAGGCCTTGTCGTCGGGCTGCGGGAACTTGCCGGCCTTGTTCTGGATCAGGGCGTGGCTGAGCTTGTTCTGCTTGGCGTAGGCCGACTCGACGTAGCCGATGGCGTTGGGGACCTGCTTGACGGTGGCGGTGACGCCCTCGTTGCCCTTGCCGCCCTGGCCGGCGGGCCAGCTCACCGTGGTGGCGGCACCGAATTCCTTCTTCCAGGCCTCGGAGACCTGGGAGAGGTAGGTGGTGAAGATGTTGGTCGTGCCCGACGCGTCCGAGCGGTAGACCGGGGTGATGGTCGCCTCGGGGAGCTTGACCCCCTCGTTGAGCTTGGCGATCTTCGCGTCGGACCACTTGGTGATCCGGCCGGCGTAGATCTCGGCGATGACCTCGCCGGTGAGCTTGAGCTTGCCCGGCTCGACGCCGGCGATGTTCACCACGGGGACGACGCCGCCCATGACGGTGGGGAACTGGACGAGGCCGTCCTTCTCGAGGGCCGCACCCTTGAGGGGCGCGTCGGTGGCGCCGAAATCGACGGTCTTGGCCTGGATCTGCTTGATGCCGCCGCCCGAGCCGATGGACTGGTAGTTCAGCCCCATGCCGCTCTCCTTGCGGTAGGCTTCGGCCCATTTCGAATAGACCGGGAACGGGAAGGTGGCGCCGGCGCCGGTGATGTCGGCGGCCAGGGCGGAGGTGGCGAGCTGGGCGGTCGCGAGCCCGAGGGCAAGGGCGTAGGCGAAGGGTTTCACGAGGCTCTCCGTGTCTGTCGAGCGGGAGGGGGGACCCCGGGCCCGCGCGATCCGCGCGCCCTCGATCCGCCACGACCCGTTAACCGCCCGATGGTGCGGCTCTATGACCGCGACGTGACAGGCCGATGACAGCGGCGGCCAGAGTCGAATGGCACGGTCTCGCGCCTTCGCGCGTTGGAACCTGATCGGGACTTCGGCCCATGGCGGTCCGGGCGGAGCGATGCGGCCCTGACGGGGAGGCGACGGTGACGAACGAAGCGAGCAGCGGCACGGCGCCGGCGGACCCGGGCGACGGCGTCTTCCTCGATCTGCACGTGCAGCGGGAGGCCCTCGAGCGCAGGCTCGTCCTCGTCCAGCAGCAGCAGCAATTCGGCACGAACGCGGACGCCATCGCGCGGGCCGGGAGCGACGAGCGGGAGACCCTGCTCGACCTCGACCGGGTGCTCACCCTGATCCGGGCGGCGGAGTATCGGCGGCAGCCGGGCGCGCGGCGCTGGTAGGCGGCGGAGACCGGGCGCTCAGTCGACCCGGCGGCGGTCGCGCTCCTTGTGGCGCAGGCGCAGGAGCAGGTCGATCTGGCCGTCCGGAATCGGCAGCGTGTCGCAGGTCTCCTCGTAGAGGGAACGCAGGGCGGTGCCGAGGCGGTAACGCGTGTCGTCGGTCAGGGTCGGGTGTGCATCGCCATCGTGCCCGCAGCCCCTGTCGATCCCGGTGACTCTCTGGTCCAACGTCTCAGTCCCTCGTCTCGAGCGATGTTCAACGCCTGCGCCGAATCAGGGCGTACCCGTCACCGAGAGAGAGTCCCCGATCATGGTAAACAAACCCTTAAGACATTGGTCCGGGAAATAGACGCTGGATCTCGGCGGGAGCCGAACCAGGATTTGGGGCCTAAGCGTGGTGCCGGATACGACGTCGGGGACGATGTTTTGTGTCAAAGCAGGTTTCCCTGCCCGCCTCACGCCTCCGCCGATTGCAGCAGGCGGGCCGCCGCCGCGCGGGCTTCGTCGGTGACCGTGGCGCCGGCGAGCATCCGGGCGATCTCCTCGCGCCGCGCGGGGGCGGCGAGGGAGGCAACACGGGTGGCGACGCGGTCGCTGCCCTTCACCGGGTCCTTGGCGATGAGGAAGTGCGTCTCGGCCCGGGCCGCGACCTGGGGCGCGTGGGTGACGGCCACCACCTGGACCCGGGTGGCGAGGCGCCCGAGGCGCGCGCCGATGGCATCGGCCACGGCGCCGCCGACGCCCGTGTCGATCTCGTCGAAGATCAGGGTCGGGGCCGAGCCCTTGTCGGCCAGCACCACCTTGAGGGCGAGCATGAAGCGCGAGAGCTCGCCGCCGGAAGCCACCTTCATCATCGGCCCGGGACGGGTGCCCGGATTGGTCTGCGCCCAGAACTCGACCCGGTCGTAGCCGGCGGCATCCCGCGACTCGGGGTCGGTGCCGATCTCGGTGATGAAGCGGGCGCGTTCCAGCTTCAGGGGGGGCAGCTCGCCCTTCACCGCCGCGTCGAGGGCCTTGGCGGCCTTGCGGCGGCCTTCCGTGAGCTTCGTCGCCGCCTTGGCGTAGGCGGCCTCGGCCTCAGCGAGGGTCTTCTCCAGGCCGCCCAGCGCCTCCTCGCCGGCATCGATGGCGGCGACATCCGCGGCGTAGCGCTCGCGGAGGGCCGCGAGATCGTCGACGGGCACGTCGTATTTTCGCGATGCGGCGCGGAGCGCAAACAGCCGTTCCTCGACGCGCTCCAGCTCGCGCGGGTCGAACTCGGCCTCGCGCAGGGCGGCGTCCAGGACCGTGTGGGCCTCGTCGAGGGCGGTCAACGCGGCGTCGAGGGCGGCGACGCAGGGCTCGACCAGGGCGGGCAGCTGCCCGGCGCGGCGCTCGAGCTTGCGCAGGGCGGAGGAAAGGTGGGCGACGCTCGGGCCGCCGGACGCCTCGATGGCCTCGTTGAGTTCGCGGGCGACCTTCTCGCCCTGCTGCATCACCGTGCGGCGCTCGGCCAGGCCCGTCTCCTCGCCGGCCTTCGGATCGAGGGTCTCGAGCTCGTCGACGGCGTGGCGCAGGAAATCGACCTCCTTGCGGGCGGCGTCCACGCGGGCCCGGTGTTCGCTGAGGCCGGTGCGGGCGGCGCGCACGCGCCTGGCCGCCTCCCCCACCTGCCCGAGGGGGCCGTGCAGGCCGCCGAAGGCGTCGAGGATGGCCCGGTGGGTGCCGGGGTCGGCCAGGGCCCGGTCGTCGTGCTGGCCGTGGATCTCGACCAGGGCGGCGCCGATGGCGCGCAGGACCTGCACGCCCACGGGCTGGTCGTTGACGAAGGCCCGGGTGCGGCCGTCGGCCATCTGGATGCGGCGCAGGATCAGGTCGCCCTCGGTGTCGAGGTCGGCCAGGGCCGCGAGCGCCCGGGCGGGGTGGTCGAGGCCGAGATCGAACACGGCGGTCACCGCGCCCTGGGCCTCGCCGTGGCGCACGAGGCGGCCGTCGCCGCGCCCGCCGAGGGCCAGCGCGAAGGCATCGAGCAGGATCGACTTGCCCGCACCCGTCTCGCCGGTCAGGACGCTGAGCCCTTCGCGAAAATTCAGGTCGAGCTTGTCGATGAGGACGATGTCGCGGATCGCGAGCTGGCTCAGCATGCCGCGGGTTCGGCCCTGTTGGAAACGGTGGCCACGTTTGGGTGCCTCTCACGAAACGCCCGTTCGGCGCCGTCCCCGGCGACGGGGGGCGCGGGGGCTTTGCGTGAGGATCTCTTAGCGGGATTCGGGGTCGGACGGAAACGCCTGTCCGCCTCGGCGGAGACGCACGGGCTCCGCCGAAGGGCGGCCCCATGCGGGGCCGCCGGTCCGGATCACCAAGCCCGCGCGGGGCCGCCGGTCCGGATCACTGCGCCTCGGCGGTCCGGCCGATGACGCCGCGGTAGACCTTGCTCAGCCAGGAGGACTTCTCCTCGCGCGGCTCCAGGCCGCCGTTCTGCAGGAGCGCGAAGGCGTCCTTGTACCAGGGGCTGTCGGGGAAGTTGTGGCCGAGGACGGCGGCGGCGGTCTGGGCCTCGGCGGTGATGCCGAGGGCCATGTAGGCCTCGACGAGGCGCTCCAGGGCCTCTTCCGCGTGGCGGGTCGTCTGGTACTTGCTCACCACATCGCGAAAACGGTTGATGGCGGCGGGGAAGTTGCGGCGCTCAAGGTAGAAGCGGCCGACCTCCATCTCCTTGCCGGCGAGCTGGTCGCGGGTGATCTGGATCTTGGCCTTGGCGTCGGTGGCGTATTCCGAGGTCGGATACTTCTGGACGAGCTCCTGCAGGCCGGCCAGCGCCTTCTCGGAGCGGTCCTGGTCGCGGGTCACGTCGGGGATCTGCTTGTAGTGCGACATCGCCATCAGGTACTGGGCGTAGGCCGCGTCCTTGCTCGCCGGGTGGCGCTGGAGGTAGCGCTTAGAGGCCGAGATGGCGTCGTCGTACTTCTGGCCCTCGTAATTCGAGTAGGCCGTCATCAGCAGCGCGCGGCGCGACCAGTCGGAATAGCTGTAGGCCTTGTCGAGCTCGCCGAACTTCTTCGAGGCGCCCTCGTAGTCCTTGTCCTCCATCCGCGCCAGGCCGTCGCTGTAGAGCTTGTCGGCAGGAACATCCGGCACGACTTCCGGCTTGTACTTCTCGGCGAAGGGGTTGATCGAATCGAGGGCGTCGCAGCCGCCGAGGCCCACGCTGCAGAGCGTGAGAAGCACGGCCGCCATCGCACCGCGGTTGGGATGAATGAGGCGCATTCCGGTACTTCCCCCAACAGGCGGCCCGCTCGGGACGCGCGTCGTCAAGCCATCACAGGTGTCGGTCGCGTGGCTGACGGCGTGATGCCACGGTCCGGCTGCGTTGCCCAGCGGACCTTGCTCCGTTTCACGGACGAGTCACCGTGGCGTGCGATTTGGGCGTGAAAGCGGCGGCCCCGCCGGGCCGTGCCGCGGAGGCGTCCGAAACGGTCGCGTGTTGCAGACCGGCTACAGATCCCGCCCGCCACAGATCCTGCCCGCGACGGATCGGCCCCTCAGAGGTCGCCCGCGAAGGCGGCGAGGCCGAGGCTGCTGCCGAACTCGGCGAGGCTGGTCTCGCGGCGCGGGCTCGCGGCCTCGACGATGGCGTAGTTGGAGCGGTCGGAGAACAGGGCGGTGAGCACGCCGACATTCATGCGGTGACCGCCGCAATAGGAGCGGTAGGCGCCCTGGATCGGCAGGCCGGCCAGCGCGAGGTCGCCGACGGCGTCGAGGAACTTGTGGCGCACGAACTCGTCGGCGTAGCGCAGGCCCTCGGGGTTCACGACGGCCGTCTCGCCGACCGCCACGGTGTTCTCGAGGGAGGCGCCGAGGGCGAAGCCCGCCTTCCAGTAGCGCTCCACGTCGCGCATCATCCCGAAGGTGCGCGCGCCCGCGATCTCGCGGCGGTAGGCGGAGGCGGTGAGGTCCATGGCCTTGCGGCTGCGGCCGATCACCGGGTTCTCGAAATCGATCTCCACGTCGAGGCGGAAGCCCCGGTCGATGGGGCGGAGCTCGGCGAAGGCGCGGTCCACCTCGATGCGCACGGGGCGCAGCACCTTGATCCAGCGCCGGGCGGCGCCGCAGGTGGCGAGGCCGACGGCGTCGATGGCCTGGACGAAGGGGCGGGCGCTGCCGTCGAGGATCGGCATCTCGGGGCCGTCGATCTCGACGAGGACGTTGTCGAGCCCGAGCCCGTACAGGGCCGACATCAGGTGCTCGATGGTTGCCACGGCGCCCGTCTGGACATCGCCGATGACGGTGCAGAGCTCGGTGGCGGACACGCAGGCGTGGTGGGCCTTGATGAGGCGGTCGTTGCCCGTGGGCATTCCGGTGCGGAGGAACGCGATCCCGTGATTGGCCGGCGCGGGGTGGAGGGTGATCTCCGCCGGATTGCCGGAATGCACGCCGATGCCCCGCAGGGTGGCCGGTGCCTTGAGTGTCGTCTGCTGGTTCGTTCGCATTCCATAGCCCTCGGCCGTGATCGAACGCAGGCCTCCTTCGAGGGAGGCAAGTCGTTCCCGTGATCCGTCCGCTGCTTGAAGCCCCGCGAGCGCGGGCGGCGAAACCGCCGCGCTTTTCGTTCCAAAATTCGTATAGCCCCGCCCCAAACCGGGACCAAATCACGGTTTCTTACGCTGTGTTACAATGCAGCGTCGGGACGGCGATCGAAAAAGCTTTTTTCGATCAACGATTTAACAACGCATGTCACCCGAGGTCGCGAGACCCCGGGTGCGTTGCAAAAAGACATCAAGCCGGACGGGGATGGGCCCCGTCCGGGAGGGTTCAGTTGGCCTGGCGGCGGAGGAAGGCCGGGATCTCGAGCTGATCGTCGTCCATCATGCGGGCCTGCGGTGCCTGCACACGGCCCTGGGCGTCGAGGTTGCCCTGCGCGGGGCGGTAGCCCTGGGCGACGGGCGCGGGGGCCCGCTTGGCATAGTCGACGGGCGCCTGGGGCACCGGTGCCGCCGGGGCGCGCACGGGCACCGGAACCGGGGCCGGGGCGGCCTCGGCCTCCTCGCGGCGTCCGCCGAAGCCGACGGTGGCGAGGCGGCGCAGGAGGGTCATCCGCTTGGTGTCGGCGGCGGGCTCCACCGGCTCCTCGCCGCGGCTGGCGCGGATCTGGGCCTGGCCGGGCATCGGCAGGTCCTGGATCTGCGGCATGCGCGGCGCGCGGGCCACGGCCACCGCCGGGCGCGGCGGCACGAACGGGCCGGCGGCGAGGACGGGCGCCGGCTCGGGCTGGGGCTGGGGCGCCGGCTCGTACGCCATGGCGGCGCGGGGCTGGGTCTGGGTCAGCACGACCTCGTCGCGGATGACGGGCGCCATCTCCATCCGCACGGGCTCGGGGGCGGCGGCCTCCGGCAGCGCGGGGCGGGGGGCCACCGGCGCCGGAGCGACGGGGGCGGCGCCCAGGGACTGGTTCTGCGCAGCGGTCACGGGCTGGTCTTGTCCTGGGGCACGAAACGTCGGGGCGGGCTGTGCCGCCCGGGCCCTCGCTTCCGCCCGGAGCCGCTCGGCCACTTCCGCGATCCGCTGCTCGGTCTGCTGGATCTCGGGGTTGTTCTGCGAGTGCGCCGTGATCAGGGCCGGCTCGATGCCGGTGGCGACCACGGAGACGCGGATGATGCCGTCGAGGCTCTCGTCGAAGGTGGCGCCGAGGATGATGTTGGCATCCGAATCCACTTCCTCGCGGATGCGGGTGGCGGCCTCGTCGAGCTCGTACAGGGTGAGGTCGTTGCCGCCCGTGATGGAGATGAGCAGGCCGCGGGCGCCCTTCATCGACACGTCGTCGAGGAGCGGGTTGGCGATGGCCGCTTCCGCCGCGCGGTTGGCGCGGTTCTCGCCGGAGGCCTCGCCGGTGCCCATCATCGCCTTGCCCATGCCGCGCATGATCGCGCGGACGTCGGCGAAGTCGAGGTTGATCAGGCCTTCCTTGACCATGAGGTCGGTGATGCAGGCGACGCCCGAGTAGAGCACCTGATCGGCCATGGCGAAGGCGTCGGCGAAGGTGGTCTTCTCGTTGGCGACCCGGAACAGGTTCTGGTTCGGGATGACGATGAGGGTGTCGACGGCGGCCTGGAGCTCCTGGATGCCGGCCTCGGCCGTGCGCATCCGGCGCACGCCCTCGAACTGGAACGGCTTCGTCACGACGCCGACGGTGAGGATGCCCATGTCGCGGGCGGCGCGGGCGATGACGGGGGCGGCACCGGTGCCGGTGCCGCCGCCCATGCCGGCGGTAATGAAGCACATGTGGGCGCCGGAGAGCTGGTCGCGGATCTCGTCGATGACCTCGTCGGCGGCGGCGGAGCCGACCTCCGGGTGCGAGCCGGCGCCGAGCCCCTGGGTCACGCCGAGACCCATCTGGATCACGCGCTCGGCCTTGGACGAGGTGAGGGCCTGGGCGTCCGTGTTGGCCACGACGAACTCGCAGCCGAGGAGGCCCGATTCGATCATGTTGTTGACGGCGTTGCCGCCGGCTCCGCCGACACCGAAGACGGTGATGCGGGGCTTGAGTTCCCGGATGTCAGGTGCCTGCAGACTGATGGCCATGGGTGTCGAGCCTCTCGTGCCTTTCACGTTTCATTTGACGCCTCGAAACGAGGGAGGCGCCGATTTTCGTCTGGCCGTTCGCGCCCACCCCCGATGCCGGGGGTTTGGGGCGCGACGGCGGTCGTTTCAGAAACTTTCCCGCAGCCAGCGCCCGACGCGCTGGATGTAGTTGTCCGTGCCGGTGCGGGCGAAGGCGCCGTGCCCGCGCGGCTCGAAGTGCTCCGCATGCGCCACCTGCGGGTAGACCAGCAGCCCCACCGCCGCCGAGAAGGCGGGTCCCTTGGCCGCCTCGGGCAGGCCGCGGATGCCCAGCGGCCGGCCGATGCGGACCTGGCCCTCCATCACCCGGCGGGCGACTTCCGGCAGGCCGACGAGCTGGCTCGCCCCGCCCGTGAGCACCACCCGGCGCCCGGCCTGGGCCGAGAAGCCGGCATTGCGCAGGCGGTCGCGCACCAGTTCGATGACCTCCTCGACGCGCGGGCGGATGATCCGCACGAGCTGCGAGCGCGGCACGTGGGTGGGGGCGTCGCCCTCGTCCTCGCCGACCCCGTGGACGGCGATCATGTCGCGGTCGTCGGAGGCCGTGGCGATGGCCGAACCGTAGAGGGTCTTCAGGCGCTCGGCGGCCGCGACCCGGGTGGAGAGGCCGCGGGCGATGTCCATGGTGACGTGGTGGCCGCCCACCGCGATGGCGTCGACGTGGACGAGGTGGCCGCCGGAGAACACGCCGACGCTGGTGGTGCCGCCGCCCATGTCGACGACGCAGACGCCCATCTCGGCCTCGTCGTCGACCAGGGCCGACAGGCCCGCCGCGTAGGGGGTGGCGATCACCGCCTCGACGCCGAGGTGGCAATGCTCCACCGCCAACATCAGGTTGCGGGCGGCGGCCGCCTCGCCGGTGACCACGTGGAGGTCGACGCCGAGCGCGTCGCCCATCATGCCGGACGGATCGATGACCGCGCCCTGGCCGTCGATGGCGTAGCCCGTGGGCAGGGCGTGGAGCACGGCCCGGCCGGGGCTGACGCCGTGGGCGGAGGCCGTCTCCAGCACGCGCTCCACGTCCGTGCCCGTGACGGTGCCCGTGCGGGTGTTGACCCGGGCCTCGAAATGCTGGGAGCCGATGCGGCCGCCCGACATGTTGACGATGACCGACTGGACCTCGACCTTGGCCATGCGCTCGGCGGCGTGGACCGCCTGGCGGATGGCGCCCTCGGCGGCCTCGAGGTCGACGATGGCGCCGCCCTTGAGCCCCTGCGAGCGCTGGTGGCCGATGCCGATGATGCGGGCGAAGTGGGTGCGTCCGCGTAAGGTGGAAAGGGCCTCGGCCGGCTGGAGCTCGGCGATGAGGCAGACGATCTTGCTCGTCCCGATGTCGAGCACCGAGAGGGTGGTGCTCCGGCGGGCGGAGAGCGGCTTGAGCCGCGGGGTGAGGCCATGCTGGTGGTGCATCGTGCTACCGGGCCGGGAACGGGGAGGAATTCGGCGGTGACGCGGGATGCGCCGGACGGATCGTGCGGCTCATGTCGCGGTTCCCTTGGCCTTCGGCTTCTTCTGTGATTCGGCGCGGGCGGCGGCGGCTTCCTCGGTGAGGCGCACCACCACCCGGTCGGGCATGCGCAGGTCCACCGCGATGATGTCCTTCTCGAGGATGCGGGCCTCGCGCTCGAGGCGCACCAGGCGGGCGAGGGCTTCCGCCGCCCCCGTCTCGGGCAGGCGGATGTCGACGCCGTCGAGCTTCAGCGTCCAGCGCCGGCCCGAGACGTAGGTCCCGGCCTTGACGCGCTCGGCGAGGGTGCCGGCGGCGTCGATGAGGGCGAGGTAGTCCTTGAGGCGCTCGTTGGCGCCCTCGCCCACCACGAGGGGGAGCGCGGCGTAGCGGTCGTCGCGCATCTCGTCGATCACCTTGCCGTCGGCGGCGATGACGGAGATGAGTCCGTTGCGCTGCCACAGGGCGGCGGGCTCGCGCTCGACCTGGGTGATGACGATCTCGTTCGGGTAGACCTTGCGCACGGAGGCGCTGGCGATGAGGGGCACCTGCATCAGCCGCTCGCGGACTTCGTTGACGTCGAGGAACACCACCGACGAGTGGCCGTCGATGCCGGCGGCCTGGAGCACTTCCCGCTCGTAGAGGCGGGCGATGCCCGAGATGGTGACGCGCTCGACGCCGAAGCCGGCCAGACGCGCGAGGATGTCGAAGGGGCGGCCGTTCTCGAGGACGAAGCGCTCGTAGCGGCCGCTGGCGACGAAGCCGGTCAGCGCCAGGGCGGCGAACGACACGGACATCGTCAGGGTGCCGAGGTGGCGCGGGATGCGCCGCTCGATGGGCAGGGCGAGGCGCGAGCGGCGGCCCGGACCCAGGCGCCGCAGGCGTGCGGTCACGGCGTCGCGCAGGGCGCGGGCCGGGGCGAAGCCTGCGCCGCCGGTATGACCCGGAGCGCTCAGCGGCCCAACGTTGCGTCCTCCACCATCCATTGGACGAGCTCACCGAAACTATAGCCAGCGTGGGCTGCGATCTCCGGCACAAGGCTCGTCTTCGTCATGCCGGGTTGCGTGTTGACCTCCAGGACGACGAGGGCACCGGTTCCACCCGGTGTGTCGTCGAGGCGGAGGTCCGCACGGCTGATGCCCCGGCACCCGAGTGCTTGATGCGCCGTTAACGACAACTCTTGGACACGCTGGTAAAGATTTGGTTTAATTTCTGCCGGGAGGACGTGGATCGACCCCCCCTCGGCGTACTTCGCGTCGTAGTCGTACCAGTCCCCCGACGCGGTCCTGATCTCGATGACGCCGAGGGCCCTGTCGCCCATGACGGCGCAGGTCAGCTCGCGCCCGGCGACGTAGGTTTCGATAAGGATTTCATCGCCATAGCCCCAATCCGCCCGGCCGACCTCCCGGGGCGGCGGCGCGCCCGCGTCGCGCACGATGATGACCCCCATGGAGGAGCCTTCGGCCACGGGCTTGAGCACGTAGGGCGGCGTCAGGACATGCGCGCTCGCGGCCTCGTGACGGTTAACGACGCGGCCCTCGGGGACGCTCACGCCGGCCGCCCGCATGATCGTTTTGGCACGTTCCTTGTGCATGGCCAGCGCCGAGGCGAGCACGCCCGAGTGGGTGTAGGGGATGCGCAGGAGCTCCAGCAGGCCCTGGACCGTGCCGTCCTCGCCCGCCGGCCCATGCAGGGCGTTGAAGGCGACGTCGGGCTTCAGGTCGGTGAGGACCGTGGCGATGTCCGGCCCGACATCGACGCGGGTGACGCGAAACCCCCGGCCTTCGAGGGCCTCGGCGCAGGCGTTGCCGGAATTGAGCGAGACCGGACGCTCGGAGGACCACCCGCCCATGAGGACGGCGACGTGCTGGGACATGATGTTTTCCTCCGATGGCCGCGCTCAGGCGTCCACGTACTCGGCCAGGGATGTCGGCTGCGGGACGGGCTCGCCGTCTTCCTGCAGGCCATCGATATGGAAACGGATCGCGGTGCGAATTTCCTGCTCGACCGCCGCGACCGTTGCGCCCGTTGCGATGCAGCCCGGAAGATCGGGGACATAGGCGGAAAAATTTCCGCCCGCTTTTTCGATGACGACAGCGTAGCGCATCATGCGTCCCTTTCCTTGAGGCCGGCCTGTTTCAGGATGCTTGCCCGCGTTCCCGGAGCGATCTCGTCCGACATCGCGCCCGCGACGGTCACGCGGCCACGCTTTGTGAGGTGCTTGTACTGGCGGTGGCTTCCCCGCGTCGTGACCAGAAACCAACCATCGGCCTCGATCCATCGGATGATCTCACGCACTTTCATGATGGACCATCCGTCGATTCCGATCGCACGCGTGCCCGTTGCCCTTCGGGGGCTTACAATCCAGCGTAATCGGCCTCATCGACCGGGTCGCCCCATTCGGTGAAGGTGACGAACGGGTCCTCAACCGCCGGCAGGCCCGACGGATCGCAGCCTGGAGCGACCGCCGGCTCCGCAGCGACCGGCCGCGAAGATCCAGCCGCATCGCCGTCCAAATCGGGCCGTTCGCGTCCCGCCTCGCTCACGCCACAGCCTCCAAGACGCCAAGGCCGATGCGCTTGATCTCCCAGTGCAGGTCGACGCCGCTGGTCTCGCGCACGCGCCGGCGCACCTCTTCGCCGAGCCCCTCGATGTCGGCCGCCGTGGCGCCGTCGCGGTTGATCAGGAAGTTGCAGTGCATCTCCGAGACCTGGGCGCCGCCGACCCGCAGGCCCCGGCAGCCGGCGGCATCGACGAGCTGCCAGGCCTTGCCCCCGGGCGGGTTCTTGAAGGTCGAGCCGCCCGTGCGCTCGCGGATGGGCTGAGCCGCCTCGCGGGCCGCCGTGACCCGGTCCATCTCAGCCTCGATGGCATCGCGGTTCCCCGGCCGGCCCCGGAACAGGGCATGGGTGAAGATGACGTCGTCGGGGGCCCCGCTGTGGCGGTAGGCGAAGCCCATCTCGGCATGGGTGAACGTCCGCCGGCCGCCCGTCCGGTCGACGCCCTCGGCCGCGATCAGCACGTCCGTGGTCTCGCCGCCATGGGCCCCGGCATTCATGCGGAGCGCTCCCCCGATGGAGCCGGGGATGCCGCGGAAGAACGCGAGCCCGTCGAGCCCGGCCTCCGCCGCCGCCTTGGCGAGGCGCATGTCGGGCACGGCCGTGCCGACGCGGAGATGCTCGCCGTCGATCGCCACCGACCCGAAGGCCTTGCCGCCGAGGCGCACCACCACGCCCGGCACGCCGCCGTCGCGCACGATGAGGTTCGAGCCGAGCCCGATCACCGTGACGGGGGTTTCGGGGTCGAGGCCGGCCAGCAGGGCGGCGAGGTCCTCCGCGTCGGCCGGGGTGAACAGCACCTGCGCCGGACCGCCGACGCGGAACCACGTCAGGTCGGACAGGGGCTGGTTGGCGATGAGGCGCCCGCGCAGGCCGGGCGCGGCCGCGCGGATGGCGGGGGTGAGATCGGGAAAGGCGGTCATGCGCGTTCTCCTCCTCGCCCCGCTTGCGGGGAGAGGGCTTTGTCGACCTTGTCGTCGGCAAAGCGAGGCGGCAGCCGAGGGTGAGGGGGCGATTCCGGAGGAGTCTCACTCGGAAGCCCCCCCTCACCTTCGCCCTTCGGGCTCACGCCGAACCCGACAAGGGGTTCGGCGTCCTCTCCCCGCAGGCGGGGAGAGGGGGGGAGAGCAACGAGGATCGTCGCGACGATCGAATCGGTCTGTTGCATGATATCGGAATTCCAGAAGCGAAGGATGCGATAGCCTCGCTCGGCGAGCCACGAGTCCCTGACGTGATCGCGAGCGTTCTCCGCATGCTGGCTGCCATCCGCTTCGATGACGAGCCTCGCTTCACGGCAGACAAAATCCACGATGTAGGGACCAATCTGTTCCTGACGGACAAACTTGAACCCGGCGAGGCGTCTGTCCCTCAAACGCGACCAGAGGCGCCTCTCGGCATCCGTTTCCTCACGGCGCAGGTGCCGACGAAAGCGTGTCCGAGACGGGGACGATCCACGCATCCACGTCTCACCCCGCCACACCCCCGAGCGCCGCCAGCTCGCCCGGCAGGGCGTAGGCCCACTGGGTGATGTTGCCGGCGCCGAGGCACACCACGTAGTCGCCGGCCTTGGCGCGGCCGGCGACGATGCCGGCGAGATCCTCCGAGCGGTCCAGGGCGATGGCGTCGCGGTGGCCGCGGGATTTGAGGCCCGAGACCAGGCCGTCGCGGTCCATGCCCTCGATGGGGGCCTCGCCGGCCGCGTAGACCGGGGCGACGATGACCGTGTCGGCGTCGTTGAAGCAGGTGCAGAAATCGTCGAACAGCGAGGCGAGGCGGGTGTAGCGGTGCGGCTGCACGATGGCGACGACGTTGCCGTCCGTGGAGGCGCGGGCGGCCTTCAGCACCGCCTTGATCTCCACGGGATGGTGTCCGTAATCGTCGAAGATCAGGGCGCCGTTCCACTCGCCGGTCTTGGTGAAGCGGCGCTTGACCCCGCCGAAGCCGGCGAGCGCCTTGCGGATCGCCTCCGGCTCGACGCCGAGCTCATGGGCCACCGCCAGCGCCGCCGTGGCGTTCAGGGCGTTGTGCTTGCCCGGCATCGGCAGGATGAGGTCTTCCATCTCGAGGCGGAAGCCCGGGCGCCGGTCGCGGATCATCACGCGGAACCGGCTCTGGCCGCCGCGCAGGTCGATGTCGATGAGGCGGACGTCGGCCTGCGGGTTCTCGCCGTAGGTGATGATGCGGCGGTCCTCGATGTGGCCGACGAGGTCCTGCACCACGGGGTGGTCGATGCACATCACGGCGAAGCCGTAGAACGGGATGTTGTCGATGAAGCGCCGGAACGCGTCCTTGACCGCGTCGAACGAGCCGAAATGGTCGAGGTGCTCGGGGTCGATGTTGGTGACGATGGCGACATCGGCGGGCAGCTTGAGGAAGGTGCCGTCGGATTCGTCGGCCTCCACCACCATCCACTCGCCCTCGCCCATGCGGGCGTTGGTGCCGTAGGCGTTGATGATGCCGCCGTTGATGACCGTGGGGTCCATGTTGCCGGCGTCGAGCAGGGTGGCGACGAGGGAGGTGGTCGTGGTCTTGCCGTGGGTGCCCGCGATGGCGACGCAGGACTTGAAGCGCATGAGCTCGGCCAGCATCTCGGCCCGGCGCACCACGGGCAGGCGGCGCTCGCGGGCGGCGACGAGCTCGGGGTTGTCGCGCTGGATCGCCGTCGAGACCACGACGAGGGCGGCGTCCTCCACGTTTCCGGCGGAATGGCCGACGAAGGTGCGGATGCCCTTCTCGGACAGCCGCCGCACGTTGGCGTTGTCGGAGGCGTCGGAGCCCTGGACGGTGTAGCCGAGGTTCATCATCACCTCGGCGATGCCGGACATGCCGATGCCGCCGATGCCGATGAAGTGGATGGGTCCGAGCTTGTCGGGCAGCTTCATGGGATGAACCAGTCCAGGGCGGGGCGCCGGGCGCCCGTCGGGTAAGAATCAGGTGCGGGCGGCCGTGGCGACGACGATGTCGGCGAGGCGTTCGGCGGCGTCGTGAAGGCCCGCGCTTTTGGCCGCTGCCGCCGCCGCGGTCAATTTTTCAGGGTTGGTGAAGCGGTCCACGAGTTCGGCCGCGAGGCGGTCGGGCGTGAACGCGCTCTGGGGAATCGCCAGGGCCGCGCCGAGGGTGGCCAGGGTCGCGGCGTTGGCGGCCTGGTCCTGATCGATGGCGCCGGGGAGCGGCACGAGGATCGACGGCCGGCCGAGGGCGGCGAGTTCCGAGACCGTCGAGGCGCCGGAGCGGCCGATGACGAGGTGGGCGGCGGCCATGCGGGCCGGCAGGTCCTTGAAGAACGGCGCCGCCTCGATCCCGCCGAGGCCGAGGCCGAGATAGAGGTTCTGCACCGCCGTCAGGTCCTCCGCCCGCACCTGCTGCACGAGGTGGAGGCGGGCGCGCAGGTCCGCCGGCAGGGCTTCGATGGCTTTGGGCACCACCTCGCCCATTACCCGCGCGCCCTGGCTGCCGCCGAAGACGAGGAGGTGGAGGGGGGCGCCGGGCTCCACGGAGGGATAGGCCGTGGCGGCGGCCGCGATCACCGCCGGGCGCAGGGGATTGCCCGTGTGGGTGCGCGGCGCCAGGGCCTTCACGGGCACGCCGCGCACCTCCCTGAAACCGGTGGCGATGGCCCGGGCGCCCCGCGCCAGGAACGCGTTGGCCCGGCCCATGACGGCGTTCTGCTCGTGCAGGACCGTGGGCACCCGCAGGATCTGCCCGGCGAGCATGGGCGGCACGGTGGGATAGCCGCCGAATCCGACGATGGCGGCGGGGTCGATGCGCCTGATATGCCGGGCGGCGACGCCGAAGCCGCGTCCCAGGGTGAGGAGCGCGAGGCCGCGCTTCACCGGGGAGCGGCCCGAGGGCGTGGCCGACGCGATGGTGACGATCTCGGAGGCCGGAAACCCCGTGGCGATGGAATCGACCCGCGCGTCGGTGGCGAGCACCACCCGCAGCCCGCGCGCGCGCAGGACGTGGGCGAGGCTCTCGGCCGGGAACAGGTGGCC
The DNA here is from genome assembly GCF_001422375.1 of Methylobacterium sp. Leaf99. GTDB lineage: Bacteria > Pseudomonadota > Alphaproteobacteria > Rhizobiales > Beijerinckiaceae > Methylobacterium. The sequence goes on from NZ_LMMU01000001.1 coordinate 1,539,821, forward strand.
CCCCGTGCCCCCGGCACAGAGCAGGATGGTAGCGGTGGCGACGGTCAACGCATCACTCCAGCGACGGTCGCCGGGGCGGGGCCCGCGGCACACAAGAGGATGGTAGCGGTGGCAACGGTCAACGCATCACTCCGGCGACGGTCGCCGGGGCGGTGCCCGGCGGCTTCTGGCTCAGGGTGGTGGTGCGCGGGCGCTTGCGGGTCAAGGCGACGAGGAAACCCATGCCCAGCGCCAGCGACAGCATCGACGAGCCGCCGTAGGAGACGAACGGCAGGGTCATGCCCTTGGCCGGCATGAGCTGGACGTTCACCGCCATGTTGATGCAGGCCTGCAGCCCGAACAGGGTGACGAGCCCGGTGATGGCCAACCGCGAAAAGGTGTCGTCCGTGCGCCGCGCGAGCTTCAGGCCGCGCATGACGAGGTAGGCGAACAGGGACACGAGGCCGAGGCAGACGAGGACGCCGAATTCCTCGCCGATCACCGAGAACAGGAAGTCCGTGTGCGCGTCGGGCAGGTGGCGCTTGGCCAGGCCCTCGCCCGGTCCGACGCCGAGCCAGCCGCCGGAATTGAACGATTCGTGGGCCCAGAAGCCCTGGAAGTTGTCGCCGGACTCGGTGTTCATGAACCGGTCGATGCGCTCGCGCACGTGGTACAGGAAGCGGTAGGCGACGCCGACGCCGAGCAGGCCGGCGATCCCGAGGCCGGCGACCCAGAACCAGTGCAGGCCGGCCACGAAGAACAGCGAACACCACACGATGGTGATGAGCATGGTCTGGCCGAAATCCGGCTGGAGCACGAGGGGCACGATGGTGATGGGCAGGAGCAGGATCGCCAGGAGGCCGCCCGGCATGTCGCGGCGCTGGGCCCCCTCCGAGAATGCCCAGGCGGCCACCACCACGAAGGCGGGCTTGACGAATTCCGAGGGCTGCAGGCCGAAGGGGCCGAACTGGATCCAGCGATGCGCGCCCTTGATCTCCGGCCCGAACTTGCCGGCCAGCACGCACAGGACGACGCCCATCAGCCACGTCGCCAGGGCCACGCGCCGGATGTGGCGCAGGGACAGGAACGACACGCCGACGATGATGAGCAGGGTGGGGGCGAGGTAGAGCGCCTGCCGGTTGAGGAAGTGGAAGGTCGGCAGGCCGATCTTCTCCGCCACCGGCGGGCCGCCGCCCATGAGGAAGACGAGGCCCGCCACCATGAGGGCGCCGAGGCCCGCGAGCAGGCCGCGATCGACGGTCCACCACCAATCGGTGAGAGGCGTGCGTTCCGCGCGGGACATCATGGTGAGCGCTCTCCGTGGGGGCCGGGGCGCTCGCCGGAGCAGCCGCAGGCCGCCGGCAGCCTAAGAGCCGGCACGGCGCGATCCTGTGCCGGAATGGTAAACCAATCCTTTGCGATCACACTCCATCCGCGGGATGGCGCATCATCCGCGTCGCCACCCAGCCCACCGCGATGGCGACGGTGACGCCCCAGCCGACCTCGAACAGGCGCGAGCCGAACATCTGCTGGGCGGTGCCGGCATGGGGCACCAGCAGGATGATGGTGGCGGTGACGCCGGCGAGGCGCCCGGCGCTCGCGACGTTGAGGAGCCAGCACGCGGTGAGGGACAGGATGACGGCGACGGCGTAGGCGACGAGGTCCTGGCCGACGGCGCTCAGCACCGCGAGGCCGATGAGGCCGCCCGTGGCCGCCCCCAGGAACTGGTCGCGGGCCATGGTGCGGGTGGCGCGGAACTCCGTCTGCACCACCGCGATGGCCGTGATGGCGCTCCAGAACCCCTCGCGCAGGTTGAGCGCCTGGGTCGGCATGTAGGCGATGAGGGCGGCCGAGGCCGACATCAGCCCGTGCGCGGCCCCGCCGACGAGGCGGCGGCGCAGGGGCAGGCGCTTGCGCAGGCGGGCGAGCTGCTGGCGCAGCCAGCCGATGCGGACCTCGTCCCGCGTCGCCTCGCCCGGCAGGACCGGGGGCTCGCGCAGGTCCTGTTCCATGGGGTTCACGCTCGGGCGCTCAGGCCGCCGCCTGCGGCGCGGCGGCGAGGCCGGGGGCGACCTGCGCGGCGATCTGGCCGGAGGCGGCGTTCTTGCCCTTCGCCTCGATCTCGAAATCCGCCCAGGCGAGGTGGCGGCCGACGAGGGCGTTGACGGCGCGGTTCCACATCATGTCCGAATGGGCCGCCAGATCCCGCCGGGAATGGCCGGCGGCCGAGAGCGCGGCGAAATCCGGCGCGGCCTCGGGGTCGGCGCCCGCCAGCAGGGTTTCGCGGGAGACGCTGATATGCGCGATGGGCCGGACGCCGCGCCAGGACTCGCGCACCCGTGCGATGCGCGGGTCCTCGGGCTCGATGTACTGGCCGCCGCTCTCGACCCAGTGATGGTGGAGGTCGAACACCACCGGCACGGCGTCGGCGAGCTGCAGCACGGTGTCGAGGCCGAAGCAGTTCTCGTCGTTCTCGACGGTGATGAGGTCGCGCGCGGTCTGCGACAGCAGGGGCAGGCTGGCGCGAAATCCCGCGACGCCGGGGTCGCGGGCGCCGACGTGGATGTTGATGTGCGCCCCGTGCGGGTGCCAGCCGGCGCCGTAGCCCATGAGCGCCATCACCTCGGCGTGGTACTCGAACTCGGCGAGGCCGTTGGCCTGCGCGGCGGGGTTGCGCGAGGCGATGACGCAGAACTGCCCCGGATGGAAGCTGAGGCGGACGCCGGCCGCCCGCGCCAGGTCGCCGATGCGGGCGAGGCCGGGCTCGATGAGGGCGCGCATCCCCGCCTCGGCGTAGAGGTCGCTGGCGATGGGGTGGGTGTAGCCGGGCAGCACGTTGCTCGCCATGCGCAGCAGCCGCTCCAGGGGCGGGCGCCCCGCGACCCAGGCGACCTGCCGCTCCAGGGCCCCGAGGTTGTGGCGCGCGAGGGCCTCGAGCTTCGCCCGGCGGGCGCCGGGGGCGAGGCGGGCGAGATTGGCCATGGTGACGTGGGTGAGATTCATCTCCAGGGCGGCCTCGCGGGCGGCCTTCAGGGTCTTGAAGCTCTCCGGCGGGGCTTCGAGGATGAACTTGCAGCAGAAGCCGAGGCGCGGTTCGCCATCGGTGGTCGGCGTGGGTGAGGGCGGGGTCTGGGTCATCCTGGCCCCAACGCCGCAGGGCCGGTTTGGTCCCGCCCGGCCCGGCGCGCGGCGGCCACAGCCCCCGTGAAAAATGTCGCGGCCACGGCGCCCCGCGCGGACGGGCCATTGACGGGCGGGCGGGCGTCGCCTTTATCCGATGCCATGCACGGAGACCGGCCCAGGGGAGCGAGCCACCGCGCGATCATCGCCGTGATCGCGCTCTACGCCCTGTGCCTCCAGGCCATCCTCGGCAGCGCCGCGATCCCGACGCCCATGGGCCAGGAGCCCGGCCTGTGCCTGCACGAGGCCGGTGAGGCCGGGCCGGAGGCGCCCGCCCCGGTCCACGTGCACCTGTCCTGCTGCACGGCGGCTCCGGCGTTCTCGACCCTCGACCTGCCGCCCCTCGTGCCCACCGTCACCGTCTGGCCCGACCGGCGCATCGCCCCCCCGGCGTGGCGCCCCCATGCGGCGGCACGGCCCCGGGCCCCGCCCGAACGGCCCGCACAGCCCCGGGCACCGCCCGTCGCCTGAGGGCGCCCTTCGTCCCCGCCCCCGGCGGTGCGGCCGGCGCCCCGATCCCCGCCCGTCCGCCAGACCGGACGGGTTCGACGGATCGGCCGTGCCCCGTGGCGCGGCCCCGAGCGCTCGTGCCCTCAGGACGACCATGCCCCCCTCCCTTTCCGGCGATGCCGCATCCTTGGCCGCGCCCATTCGCCTCTCCCGCGAGGCGGTCTACCGCGCCGTGTGGCGCTGGCACTTCTATGCCGGGCTGATCTGCCTGCCGTTCCTGATCCTGCTCTCGACCACGGGGGCGCTCTACCTGTTCAAGGACGAGATCAACGCCGCCCTGTTCACCCGGCGCTTCGTCGTGCCCGCCTCGGACCGGGCGCCCCTCGGGCCGGACCGCCTCGTCTACGTGGCGAGCCAGGCGGTGCCGGATGCCACCCCCCTCACCTACCTCGACCCCGCCGGCCCGACGTCTCCGGCCGTGGTCACCCTGGCGAAGGACGGCGCCAAGACCCTGGTCACCCTCGACCCCCGCACGGGCGACGTCCTCGGCCGCGTCGCGGCGGATGCCGAGGTGATGGCGGTGATCCGGCGCCTGCACAGCCTGAGCTATTTCGGACCGATCGCGAACGGCCTCGTCGAGGTGGTGGCGGGCTTCCTCGTCGTGCTCGTGATCACCGGCACCTACCTGTGGTGGCCGCGCGGACGGTCCGGCGGGGTCGTTACGGTCCGGGGCACGCCCGGCCGGCGGGTGTGGTGGCGCGATCTTCACGCGGTCACGGGCCTCGTCGCCGGGGGCGGCCTGCTGTTCCTGGCGCTCACGGGCCTGCCCTGGTCCATCGTCTGGGGTCAGCAGCTGCGGGCCGTGTCCAACGCCGCCGGCCTCGGCCAGCCGAGCGCCCTGTGGGCGCAGGTTCCGGTCTCCCGGGTTCCCATGGGCGCGGCGCTCACCACCGCCGGCTGGGCTCTGGAGGACGCGCCCGTGCCCCTGTCGCGGCCCGCGCCCGGCCGGCCCATCGGCCTCGACCGGGCGGCGGCGATCCTGACGGAGCGCGGCATGCCGGCGGGCTACGAACTCGCCCTGCCCGTGGGCGGGACCGGGGTCTACGCCGCCGCCGCCTACCCGCGCGACGTCACCCGCCAGCGCATGATCTCCCTGGACCAGTACACCGGCCGGGCCCTCGTCGACGTGCATTTCGCCGAGATCGGCCTCGTCGGCCGGGCGATCCAGTGGGGCATCGGCCTGCACAAGGGCGAGATTTTCGGCCGGCTCAACCAGCTCGTCATGCTGGCGGTGTGCCTCGCCTGCCTCCTGCTCAGCGTCACCGCCGGGGTGATGTGGTGGAAGCGCCGGCCCTCGGGGAGTCTCGGCATCCCGCCCTGGCCGCGCGCCCCCGGGATCGTCGCCGGCGTCACGCTCCTCGTCCTGGGCCTCGGCGCCCTGTTCCCCCTGACCGGCGCGGCGATCCTGGCGATGATCCTGCTCGATTGCGGCACGCGCGCCCTCGTCGGGCGGAGCGCGGCCTGAAAACCCATCGCACCGGGCGCGCCGCCCGTGTCTCCCGCCCCGATCCGGACCCGTCTCGGCATCGTCCTGGTGATCCTGGCCCTGTGGCTCCAGGCCCTGGCGCCGGGCGCGGCCCTGCGCCTGACCGCCCCCGATCCCATCACCGATGCCTTGGCCCACGCGATCATCTGCGGCCACGGCGCGCCGGCCCCCGTCGCGTCGGAGGACGGGCGGCCGAGCGCATGCGCGTCCTGCCCGTTCTGCGCCGGGATCGCGACCGCCCCCCTGGTCCCGGCCGGTCCGCAGGTGGCGCGCGCCGCCCGTTGGCACGCCGTGGCCTGGGCGACCCCGCCGCCGCCGCCTTCCCTGCGCCGGCCCCGCCCCGCCGGCCAGCCCCGCGCACCGCCCCGTCCGTCCTGATCCCGTCGCCCCTCCCCTTCGACCGATCGGACGCGTTTCCCATGGTGCTTGTCTTCCTCCCGAGGCGTCGCCTCGGCCCCCTCCTCGCCCTCCCCGTCGCCTGCCTGAGTTTCGGCGCGCGGGCGCAGGACGCGTCGAGCGTCACCCTCGACGAGGTCTCCGTCGTCGGCGACGGCCGGCCGGCCGGACGCGGCGGCTTCGGCGTCGCGTCCCTGCCGGGCTCGGCCCCGAGCGTCATCGAGACGCCCATCGGCCAGATCATCACCGCCATCGGCCGCGACGGCGCCATCGCCGACCGGCCGGCGACGAGCATCGGCTCCGTCCTGCTGGAGAGCCCCGGCGTCACCGTGCGCCAGGGCAACGGGGCGCGGGACGTCGTCATCTCCGTGCGCGGCAGCAACGCCCGCTCCACCGGGGTGACCAAGAACATGGTGGTGCTGGAGGACGGCTTCGTCCTGACCCAGCCCGACGGCGCCTCGCGCTTCGACCTCGTCGATCCGCGCGCCTATTCCCGCATCGACGTGTTCCGGGGGCCGCAATCGGCCCTGTTCGGCAACTACGCCACGGGCGGGGCCATCGCCTTCCGCACCCGGACGGGCCGCGAAATCGACGGCTACGAAATCGGCACGGACGCGGGCAGCTTCGGATATCTCAGCAACTACTTCACCGTCGGCGGCGCCAGCGGCCCGGTGGAGATCAGCCTGTTCGCCAGCGATGTCCGCGCCAACGGCTACCAGGAGCATTCGTCCTACGACACCCAGACCATCAACCTGCTGGCGAGCTACACCCCGACGCCGGACAACCGCTTCACCCTGAAGGTGATCAACAACGATCTCCACGCCGACATCCCGGCGCGGTCGTCCCTCAACCAGTACCGGATCAACCCGTACCAGCGCGGCTGCGCCTCGGCGGCGACGGCGGCGCCCGGCTGCACCACCTTCAGCTTCTTCCGCAACGGCGCCTTCGGCGCCACCGTGCCGGTGACGGCGGCCGAAGTCGGCCTGGAGCGCAAGGACCGGCGCACCATCGTGGCGGCCCGCTGGGAGCACGACGTCGATGCCGAGACCACGTGGCGCACGCAGGTGGGCTTCGACGAGCGCAACTACAACCAGCCGTTCTTCACCAGCTCCGGCCGGGGCAGCATCCCGTCCTACAACGTGATGAGCGACATCACCCACCGCTCGGAGCTGTTCGGGCTGCCGACGGTGAGCTACGCGGCGCTCTCCTTCAACGCCCTCGACGCCCACGCCACCACCTTCAACCTGCAGCCCCTGGCGGGGCCGACCCTCGGCGCCCTCATCGGCGACCAGGTGGCGCAGCAGTCGAACCTCGGCGGGCGGGCGCGCACGGAGATCGCCCTGTCGCCGGCCTGGACCGGCGTCGTGGGGATCAGCGCCGAGAACACCTGGATCACCGGGCAGAACCGCGCCTACGCCTACTCCGCCGCCGGCCGCACGACGACGCCGGCTTTGGCCGACCGCAGCTTCCTCAACGTCGCCCCCGAACTCGCCCTGGTCTATCGGCCGAGCACCGAATGGGCGTTCCGGGGCCGCGCCGCCACGGGCTACACCACCCCGGCGGCCGGCAACCTGTTCGTGACCCCGGCCGGCGTGCCGGGCAACAACACCGGGCTCCAGACCCAGGAGAATCTCGGCTTCGACCTCGGCACCGACTGGACCCCGTGGGAGGGCCTGCGCGTCAGCCTCACGGGCTTCTACGAGTTCTTCCGCAACGAACTCGTGTCGCAGAGCCCCGGCGCCGGGCTCCTGGCCTACACCTTCAACGCCCCGGCCTCGGAGCATCGCGGCGTCGAACTCGCCGCCGACTGGGCGTTCAGCCCCGGCTGGCGCGGCACCCTCGCCTACACGTTCGACGATCAGATCTACACGAACTACGTCGAGCAGCTCAGCGCCGGGAGCGTCACCGCCCGGTTCGACCGGGCCGGCCGGCTCATCCCCGGCGTGCCGGCCCACCAGCTCCTGGCCCGCCTCGGCTACGAGCAGGTCGGCGGCCCCCTCGCGGGGGTCGGCGGCTTCGTCGAGGTGGTGGCGCAGGACGGCTTCTTCATCGACAACGCCAACACCCTGAAGGCGCCGGGCTACGCCCTCGTCAACGCCAACGTCCACTACGTCACCGACCTGCCCGGCGGCTACGCCAAGCGCCTCAACCTCTACGTCGAGGGGCGCAACCTCCTCGACCGGACCTACGTGGCCTCGGCCCAGAACCTCGCCAACGGACTCAGCGCCACCACCGGCCTGCCCACGGGACCGGCGGCCCTGGCCGGCGTCACCGGCTCCGTCTATGCCGGCGCCCCGCGCACCGTCATGGCCGGGATGAAGCTCTCGTTCTGACGCCCGTACCCCGCGCCGCTTCGCGGCGCGGGCGAAGGGACCGGCCGGTCCCGATCGCGAGGACGTGACGGCCGCAACGGTCCGTGCGGCCGGTTGCGCCATCCCGGCGCACCTCCCCGAACGGATCGCAACGCGCCGGGCGCGCGTTCACCCCCCGAATTCGTAGTCATTCCAAACAGCGCACCCGCCGGTGAAAACCGGGGTCCGCGCCACGGCTGTCCGGCCGGTGGGAATGAACGCCGGGGATGCGTGCATGACCGAGAAGACCGAGACCGCCAGACTTTCGGGCCCCAGCCGGCGCAAGGTCATGGAGGGTTGCGCCGCCGTGGCCGCCTTCGGGGTGGCGGGTTTCGGCCGGCCGGCCTTCGCCGCGCCGGCGCCCGCCCCCGGCGATCCGGCGCCGGAGACCATGCCGGTGCGCCTCACCATCAACGGGCAGGACCGCGACCTCGTCCTCGACACCCGCACCACCCTCCTCGACGCCCTGCGCGAGCACCTCGACCTCAACGGCACCAAGAAGGGCTGCGACCACGGCCAGTGCGGCGCCTGCACGGTGCTGGTCGATGGCCGGCGCATCAATGCCTGCCTGACCCTCGCCGCCATGCACGAGGGCGACCACATCGAGACCATCGAGGGCCTGGCGAAGGGCGAGGCGCTGCACCCGCTCCAGGCCGCCTTCCTCGAACACGACGGCTACCAGTGCGGCTACTGCACGCCGGGCCAGATCTGCTCGGCCAAGGGCATGCTCGCCGAGGTCGAGGCCGGCTGGCCGAGCCATGCCAGCGCCGATCTCCTCGCCGCGCCGAAGCTCACCGAGGTCGAGATCCGCGAGCGCATGAGCGGCAACCTGTGCCGGTGCAGCGCCTACCCGAACATCGTCGCGGCCATCGGCGACGCCGCCGGGCGCCAGGGCTGAGTTAACCATGTTTCACGGGAAACACCGTCCCGGCCCGGCCCCTCGGGCGCGCGGCCGGGTCCTCCACGGGGCCACACCAGAACGGGCACCACGCCGATGAAAGCCTTCACGTATGCCCGGCCAAAAACCGTCGCGGAAGCGGCCGAGATGGCGGCGGCGAAGCCGAACACCCGCTTCATCGCCGGCGGCACCAACCTCCTCGACCTGATGAAGCTCCAGGTCGAGACGCCGGCTCACCTCGTCGACGTGAACCGCCTCGGCCTCGCCGAGGTCACCGAGACCGGCGACGGCGGCCTGCGCGTGGGCGCCCTGGTGCGGAACTCGGATCTCGCCGCCCATCCGCGCATCCGCAAGGATTACGCGGTGCTGTCGCGGGCCCTCCTGGCCGGGGCCTCGGGCCAGCTCCGCAACAAGGCGACCACCGCCGGCAACCTGCTGCAGCGCACCCGCTGCCCGTATTTCTACGACACCACCCAGGCCTGCAACAAACGGGCGCCGGGGTCCGGCTGCGCCGCCATCGGCGGGTTCACCCGCATCCACGCGGTGCTGGGGGCGAGCGACGCCTGCATCGCCACCAACCCATCCGACATGGCCGTGGCCCTGCGGGCCCTCGACGCCGCCGTCGAGACCGTGGACGCCAAGGGCGCGGAGCGCACGATCCCGCTTGCCGAGTTCCACCGCCTGCCCGGCGACACGCCGCAGATCGAGACCGCCCTGAAGCCCGGCGAACTCGTCACCGCCGTGACCCTGGGCAAGCCGGTTCCCGGCGCGCACCTCTACCGCAAGGTCCGCGACCGGGCCTCCTACGCCTTCGCGATCATCTCCGTGGCGGCGGTGATCGACAAGGGACCGGACGGCAAAGTCCGCGCGGCCCGCCTCGCCTTCGGCGGCCTCGCCCACAAGCCGTGGCGGGTGCCGGCGGCCGAGGCGGCCCTCGTCGCCTCGAACGGCGATGCCGACGCCGCCGCCGACGCGGTGCTGGCGGGGGCGAAGGGTCAGGGCACCAACGACTTCAAGATCCCCCTGACCCGTCGGACCCTGCGCGCCGTCGTCGCCGAAGCCCTCGGGGCCTGACGCCGTCCGAGCCCGCCGCGACGCCAAATCCCGAAAGAATCAGGAACCGTCCGATGGACATGAACCAGCCGATCGGCCGCACCCCCCTCGACGACAAGCCCGACGGCCTGCTGGGCAAGCCCATCGACCGGATCGAGGGCCGTCTCAAGGTGACGGGCGCGGCGCCCTACGCCTACGAGACCCGTGAGCTCAAGAACCCCGCCTACGGCGCCCTCGTCGAGGCCGGAATCGCCAAGGGCCGCCTCCGCAGCCTCGACGTCGCTGCGGCCCGCGCCATGCCGGGCGTGCTCCACGTCATGACCCACGAGAACGTGCCGCCCCAGGGCGAGAAGAAGGAGCAGGTGTCACCCGTCCTGACGGGAACCGAAATCCGGCATCACGGCCAGCCCATCGCCTTCGTGGTGGCCGAGACCTTCGAGCAGGCCCGCGCCGCCGCCGCCACGATCAAGGCCGAGTACGCGAAGGAGACCGGCGCCTACGACCTGCGCGCCGGCATGGCGGGCGCGCAGGTGCCCAAACAGATGCAGAGCCCGCCGGATTCGGCGCTGGGCGATTTCGAAGGCGCCTTCGCCAAGGCCGCCGTGCAGGTGGATGTCGAGTACACCACCCCGGTCCAGACCCACGCGATGATGGAGCCGCACGCCACCATCGCCTCCTGGGAGGGCGACCACGTCACCCTGTTCACGGCGAACCAGATGCTGAACCGTGGACAGGTGTCCCTCGCCTCGGTGTTCGGCCTGCCGCCGGAGAACGTGCGCCTCGTCAGCCGCTACATCGGCGGCGGCTTCGGCGGCAAGCTCCAGCCCCAGGCCGACGCGATCTTCGCGGCCCTCGGCTCCAAGGCCGTGGGCCGTCCCGTCAAGGTGGCGTTGACCCGCCAGCAGGAGTTCCACGTCACCACCCGGCGCTCGGACACGATCCAGCGCCTGCGCCTCGGCGCCGGACCGGACGGCAAACTCGTCGCCATCGGCCACGAATCCTGGTCCGACACCACGCCGGGCGACGGGTTCTACGAGACCTCGGCCAACGCGACGCGCTCCCTCTATGCCGCGCCGAACCGGATGACGAAGCATCGCCTCGCCACCCTCAACCTGCCGCTCGCCTCGGCCATGCGCGCGCCAGGCGAGGCGGTGGGCATGCTGGCGCTGGAATGCGCCGTGGACGAACTCGCCGAGCAGCTGAAGATCGATCCCGTCGAGCTGCGCATCCGCAACGAGCCGACACAGGACCCAGAGAAGGGCGTGCCGTTCTCCACCCGCCAGCTCGTGCCGTGCCTGCGCGAGGGCGCGGCCCGCTTCGGCTGGGACAGGCGCCGCGCCGCCGGCACGACGCGGGACGGGCAGTGGCTTGTCGGCATGGGCGTCTCGGCCGCCGCCCGCCTCAACCCGCTGATGGCGTCCTCCGCCGCCATCCGTCTCGAGGGCGACGGCACCGTCACCGTCCGCATGGCGATGACCGACATCGGCACCGGCACCTACACGATCCTGGCGCAGATCGCCGGCGAGATGCTCGGCCTTCCCGTGGAGCGGGTCCGGGTCGAGCTCGGCGACACCCGCTTCCCGAAGGCCGCCGGCTCCGGCGGCTCGTTCGGCGCGGGCAGCGCCGGCTCGGCCCTCTACGTCGCCTGCGAGTCCCTGCGGGCGAAGATCGTGGCGGCGGCCGGTCTCGGGCCCGAGGAGGCCCGCTTCGAGCAGGGACGCGTCGTCTCGGGAAACCGCTCGGAGAGCCTCGCCGACATCGCCGGGCGCCGCGGCGACATCGAGGCGACGGGCGAGATCAAGCCCGGCACCATGAAGGAGGCGTTCTCGCAATACTCCTACGGCGCGCACTTCGCCGAAGTCGGCGTCGATGCCGATACGGGCGAGGTCCGCCTGCGGCGCATGCTCGGGGTGTTCACCGGCGGACGCATCCTCAACGCGAAGACGGCACGCTCGCAGGCCATCGGCGGCATGGTGTTCGGCGTCGGCGCGGCCCTGATGGAGGAAGTGGTCGTCGACCCGCGCACGGGCCACTTCGTCAATCACGATCTCGCCGAGTACCACGTGCCGGCGCATGCCGACATTCCGGCCATCGACGCGGTGTTCCTGCCCGAACTCGACGACAAGGCCAATCCGCTCAAAAGCAAGGGCTTGGGCGAACTCGGCATCTGCGGCGCCGGGGCGGCGCTCGCCAACGCCGTCTACAACGCCACCGGCGTGCGGATTCGCGACTACCCCCTCACCCTCGACAAGGTTCTGCGCGGCCTGGAGACCCGGGATCGCGCCCCGGCGCGCCCGACCTGACGCATCCGGACCGGATGTCCCCAAGACGTCGTCGGGACTCGCGGCGCGAAGTCCATGCCGTTGCGACACGCGGCGATGAGTCGGGCCGAACGGAGTCTTTGCCGACACGCACTCGAAGACCGTCCCGGGCGGGCAATCCTGTGCAGTGTTTCCGGGCGGGCCCGCAACGCAACAGGTTCGAAAGGAGGATGCGGCAGGAGTGTCGCGTGCGCGCGCCCTCGCGGCGCATCCCACAAGGCCCGACGCCCCATGGCCCCCTCGCCCCTGCCCCCTCGCCGGGCGCTCACACCCCGTGCCCTCGCCGCCCGGTTCCGGCACGCGCGGGAGGGCGCCACGGTGGTGGAATTCGCCATCCTGGCGTTTCCGTTCCTGGCACTGATCACCGGCATCATCGACATGTCGATGCTGTTCTGGGCGAGCCAGACCCTCGACGATGCCCTCGCCGACGCCTCGCGCACGATCCAGACGGGGCAGTTCCAGAGCGTGAATTCCGGCGTCGCCGATCCCGCGCTGGTTCTGGAGAACCTGCGCAAGCAGCTCTGCCAGGTGAACGGCGCCGACCGCTGGACCCTGTTCAAGTGCGCGGAGGTGAAGCTGGAGGTCCGGGTCTTCGCCTCCATGGCGGCGGGCACGGGCACCAACCCCGTCGACCCCTCCACCGGCGACTGGTCGAAGGGGTTCGGCACGGCCTACGCGAACGCCCAGGCGAGCACCATCGTGGTGGTCCAGGCGGCGGTGAAGTACCCGACCTTCACCATCATGTTTCCCATGACCCCGACATTCCGGGACGGATCGCGCCTGCTGCAATCCGTCCAGGTCTTTCGCACCGAGCCGTTCTGAGCCGTGGAGGCCCGCGTGACCCGCTTATCCCCGGAGGCTGCCGTGACCGCGCCGGTCTCCGCCGACCCGGCCCCGTCGGGCGTCCTCGGCCGTTTCCGGCGCGCCCAGGGCGGCGTCGCGGCCATCGAGTTCGCCCTCATCGCGCCGGTGCTGCTGCTCATGTATGTCGGCGGCTGCGAACTCGCCCGGGCGGCGATGGCCCAGCGGCGCACCAGCCTGCTCGCCCGGACCGTGGCCGACCTCACCGCCCTCGGCGACACGACCTCGCCCATGGCGCGGGCCACCATGAACGACATCCTGGCGGCGTCCCGCCTCGTCTACAATCCGTTCGATGCGACCCAGGCCGTCATCCGGGTCGCCGCCATCGGCATCTACATGCAGGGCACGACGCGCACGGTGCGGATCTGCTCCAGCGACGGCTCGCCGAGCACGGCCAAATGGCCGGTCGGCGTCGCGCCGACGGGCCTGACGATCCCGGCCAACTACAACCGTCACGGCATGCGCCTCGTCGTGGCCCAGGTCACGATGCCGTACTCGCCGGTCCTCGGCGCCGCCTACGCCACCTTCACCGGCGCCAGCACGGGCGCGTTTCCCCTGGCCGATACGGTGGTCTGGCCCACCCGCCAGGGCAAGGCCGTCACCACCGGCGCCGACGACGAGGTGGTCCTGCCGGCGGGCGTCGCCTGCCCGGCGACGTCGAGTTGAGGGGGCGGGTCCCCGGGTCGAGGGGGGCGTGCCGCCGGCCGGATCAGCGGACGATGCGCAGCTTGCCGATGCTCTTGGCGATGTCGTCGAAGGCCGCGATCAGGGCGGTGGACGAGTTGGCGACGTAGGCCTGGGCCGGCACCGTGGCGCAGTCCCGCAGGAGATTGATACCCGCCTGGTCGATGGGGTCGTTCGGCACGCTGAAGCCGATGGTGAACACCGCGATGTTGCGCGCCTTGGCGTTGGTGCAGGCCTCGCGCGTGAGGGCGTCGAGGGCGTCCCGCGCCTGGGCGTCGGAGGCCGGACTGGCCGTGCCGGTGACGAGGCGCCCGGCGAGGGCCGAACTGCCCGAGACCTTGGTTCCGTTGCCGTTGGTGATGTAGCCCATGGAGCCGAACAGGGAATCGTTGATGTTGCGGAAATCGAAACCGCTCGATGCGGCGATAGTCGCGTTGGTGTTCCATGAATTGAAACCATCGGTCATGAGGACGATGACCTTGCGGACCGTCGTGTCGTTGTAGGCCACGCCCTGGCCGAAAACGCTGAGAGGCGAAATCGTCCGCCAAGCCCACATAAAGCCCTCGAAGATATTGGTGCTGCCCAATGGACCGAGACCATCGATGAGAGACTTCAGCTTCGCTGTATCGTTGGTCAGCGTCTGCAGCGGTTTGCTCGTGCAGCCGAAATTCGGCCCGTTGGGGATGCCGACGTCATTGTACGTCGTGACGGAATAGCGCGTCGATTTGTAGTATTTGCAGGCACGCATCTCCGCCTCCGGGGCGGTCATCGTCTTGGCCTCGCAACCCGGCTCGTTCGTATAATCCTCCAGATAACTGTTGAGTTGATATTGCACTGAAGGATTCATTTTTGTGTAACGCGACGCCGTCTTGGGTAAGTTATTGGCTGAGTCGTTCTGGACGTACGTCATGTCCTGGGAGGTACCCGCCGGCTCGTCGGGCGCGAACATCGGCACGAAGTAGCTGTCGGGATTGCCCGAGGTCGGCGCCGCGTCCTGCACATTCAGGGGATAGGGCAGCGTCTCCAGGCATCCGGCCCAGCCCCAGGTCGAGTCGAGCTTCTTGAGCTGGGCGAAGATGTCGAGGCGGTTCTTGATGGCCGCCTTGACGGTGGCGTTGGCGGCGGAAAAATCGACGTTGGTCCAGTGGTAGGCGGATTTCGGGGCCGACGACCCGTCGATCCAGGCCGTCGCGGCGCCGTAGGTATTGGGATCCACGGCTACACCACTGGCGAACGGCACGATGGAGATCCTGGTCTGCGGGCTGAAGGCGGGCTTGGTGTAGACGTAATCGACGAACTTCTTGGCCGCGTCCTGGGCGGCGGCCATCTTCGTGCCCGAGCCGCCGGCCTTGTTCATCGAGCCCGTGGTGTCCAACGCGATGGCGATCTCGAAGGTCTGAGCCATGGGCGTCGCGCATTGCGACGAGGCGGAGACATCGATGGTGTTGATGCGCAGGAGGCGGGCGAAGGCGGTGGTGTAGGTGGCGGTGGCCTTCACCAGGATCGTGCGCGGGTTCGCCCCGATGGTCAGCGGTGTCGTCAGGGTCGCCACCGGCATGTAGGAGGCGATGAGCTTCGTCGCCTGATCCTCCAGGGCGGCGCTCGTCGTGGTCGTGGTGGTCTGACACAGGCTCAGGGCCGTCCCATCGACGGCGTTCTGCAACCGGGCACGCATGGCCGAGGCCCGGCCGTAATCGATCCCGGTACCGGCGAGGAACATCAGCGGCACGAAGCTCAGGCCGAAGATGATCGCGATATTTCCGCGCCTGTCGCTGAGAAATCGACTCATGAGGGACATCGTTCGGACCTTGATCGACATCCGGCGACACCCATCAGGTTTTGCTTAACGTTCGGTGATCACCGGCGGCCACCAGCCCGATGCCGCCCTGGATCGACACCATTGCCCGCCACTCGGGTCCCGCAGCACGGCACCGGCCGGGAACGGGCCCGTCGCGCGCGGCGCGCCTACGCGGCGCGGTCGCGATGCCCTATGACCGGGTCCGGGGCGTCCGCCCCATGGTGGAGGCCGGACGGAGCCATGCGCAAGAACGATCCCTGCATCGCCGTCTGCCGGTTCGACGGGCGGACGGGCTGGTGCGTGGGCTGCGGCCGGACGATCCCGGAGATCCGCGCCTGGACGAAGCTGACGCCGTTCCGCCGCACGGCCCTCCTGCGCGATCTGCCGGCCCGGGTCCGGAAGGTTCAGGACGCCCCCCGGGAGGATTGATCCCGTCTCCGCTTCCCCGAGGCGGACTTCGTCCGACGCCGCCGCGCCTTCAACTCTTCGGGTGCGGGGCGCTCCGTCACAGACAGGCGCGCCGCAATCCCCTAAGCCTGCCTCGAGGGCCGCGCCGACCGAACGGGGGTGAAAGGCTCGGAGGAACACCCATGATGCTGCGCCGCGCGCTCCTCGGCCTCGCCGCCCTCCTCCCCCTGGCGCTCGCAGGGCCCGCGCGCGCCGAACCGATTCCCTTCGACGCGGACGCCTTCGCGGCGGCGCAGAAGGCGGGGCGCCCGATCCTCGTCGAGGTCAGCGCGCCGTGGTGCCCGATCTGCAAGGCCCAGAAGCCGATCCTGGCCAGGCTCGCCCAGGACCCGCGCTTCAAGGACCTCGTGATCTTCGACATCGATTTCGACAGCCGCAAGGACGTCCTGCGCCGCTTCGACGCCCGCATGCAGAGCACGCTCATCGCCTTCAAGGGCGCGACCGAGACCGGACGCTCCGTCGGCGAGACCCAGCCCGAATGGATCGAGGGGCTGGTGGAGAAGACGCTCTAGCGCCGATGGCCGCCACCCTCGGCCTCGCCTTTCTGGCGGGCCTGCTCTCGGTGCTGTCGCCCTGCGTGCTGCCGCTCCTGCCCCTGGTCCTTGGGGCGGCGGCGAGCGAGCATCGCCTCGGGCCGGCGGCCCTGGCGGGCGGGCTCGCCCTGGCGTTCGTCGCCATCGGGCTGTTCGTCGCCACCATCGGCTTCACCCTCGACCTCGACACGGCGGTATTCCGCATGGGCGCGGCCGTCCTGCTCGTGGCGATCGGCCTCGTCCTGATGCTGCCCGCCGCCCAGACCCGCCTGGCCGTCGCCGCCGGCCCGTTGAGCGACCGGGCGCGGGCGCGGTTCGGCGGGGCCTCGACCACCGGGCTCGGCGGCCAGTTCGGCGTCGGCCTGCTCCTCGGCGCCGTGTGGAGCCCCTGCGTCGGGCCGACCCTCGGGGCCGCCTCGCTCCTCGCCGCGCAGGGGCGCGACCTCGCCGCCGTGGCCCTCACCATGGTGCTGTTCGGCCTCGGAGCCGGCCTGCCCCTGGTGCTGCTGGGCACCCTGTCCCGCGCGACGCTGATGGGGTGGCGCGGCCGGATGATGGGGCTGGGCCGGGGCCTCAAGGCGGTCCTCGGCCTGATCCTGCTCGCGACCGGCCTCGCGATCCTCACGGGCCTCGACAAGGGCCTGGAGACCGCCCTGGTCGAGGCCTCGCCCGCCTGGCTCACCGCCCTGACCACGCGGTTCTGAATGTTTCCCACGACCCCGCCGCCGTACTCGACGGAAGAACGGCGGTGTTTCGTGAGGCGCTCCGATCCCCGTTGCGGCGGGTGGCGCCGTGCGTCACCCTGAGCCGTCCGCCCCTCCGGCGGTCGGGAGAAACCGATGCGCAAGACATCGAAATCAGAGACATCGAAATCAGAGACATCGAAATCAGAGACATCCACGCCCACGACTTCGAAGACACCGACGAAACGCCAGATCCTGCACGGCTTCGCCGCCCTCGGGGCCGCCGCGTGGTCCACGGGGCAGGCTCCGCACGCCTCGGCTTCCGAGGGCAAGGGCTCTGAAGGCGGCAGCGCAAAGGCCGGGGCCCTCGCGACGGACTCCTTCCGGGTTCCGACGGAGGACCCCGCCGTGTCCCTCTACGTCCGCAACAAGCGCCCGGCGGGCATGACGGCGTTCCCGGCCGACAGGATCCTGCTCTACGTCCACGGCGCGACCTACCCGGCCTCGACCTCGTTCGACCTGCCCCTCAACGGGCTCTCGATGATGGACTACCTCGCCGGCCAGGGCTTCGACGTCTACCTCGTCGATCTGCCGGGCTACGGCTTCTCCGACCGGCCGCACCAGATGAGCGCCCCCGCCGGGGACAACAAGCCGTTCCTGCGCACGGTCGAGTCCGCCCGCGCCGTGGGCCTCGCCGTCGAGGCCATCCTCAAGCGCCGGGGCGTGGACAAGCTCAACCTCATGGGCTGGTCGTGGGGCACCTCGACCATGGGGCTCTACACGTCGGAGAACAACGCCAAGGTGAACCGGCTGGTGCTCTACGCGCCGCAATGGCTCGCCACGGCGCCGCTGAACCTCGGCAACACCGGCCCGCTCGGCGCCTACCGCACCGTGTCGCGGGACAGCGCGAAGGAGCGCTGGCTCAAGGGCGTGCCCGAGGACAAGAAGGCCGGCCTCATCCCGCCCGGCTGGTTCGAGCAATGGGCCGACGCGACCTTCGCGACGGACACGGTGGGGGCGGCCCGGACCCCGCCGGTCCTGCGCGCGCCCAACGGCATCCTCGCCGATTCCCAGGATTACTGGCAGGCCGGCAAGCCGCTCTACGACCCCGGCCTGATCCGGGTGCCGACCCTGGTGATCCACGCGGAATGGGACGCCGACCTGCCGAGCTATCAGGCGCAGGGGTATTTCACCAAGCTCACCGCCGCGCCCTACAAGCGCTTCGTCGAGCTCGGCGAGGGCACCCACACGGTGATGATGGAGAAGAACCGCATGCAGTTCTTCCGCGCCGTGGCGGCCTTCCTCGAAGAAGAGAACCCGACCGCCCTCGAATGAGACCCTGGGACAACCCTACAAGCGCGGCCAGCGCAGCAGGCGCTCGGGGGAGAAGGGCTCCAGGGGCAGGCGCGGGGGCCGGCCGGTGGCGAGGTCGGCGACGATCTGGCCGGTGACCGGTCCCGTCGACAGGCCGATATGGCCGTGCCCGAATGCGAAGATCAGGCCCGGATGCCGCGGCGCCCGGCCGATCACCGGCAGGCCGTCGGGGGTGGACGGGCGGGCCCCGAGCCAGGGCTGGTTGTCGAGGGGGCCGCCGAGGCGCAGGGTGCCCATGGCCTCCCGCGCGGCCGCCTCGATCTGGATGTGATCGGGCGGCGCGTCGCGGGCGTCGAGCTCGACGCCGGACAGGACCCGCACCCGGGCCTCGCCCATGGGCGCCAGGATCGAGCCCGCCCCCGTGTCGAGGATGGGCCGGGTCAGGGGCGGGCTGTCGGGATGCAGGGCGTAGTGGCGGTGGTAGCCGCGCTCGGCCGCGAAGGCGAAGCGGTAGCCCAAGGGCCGGGCGATGTCGGCCGACGCCGCCCCCGCCGCGAGGACGACTTGGCGGGCGAAGACCGGTCCGGCCTCGACGTCGATGCGCCAGCCCTCCGCCTCCGGCGCGAGGCCGCGGGTCGCGGCGCGGATCGTGCGGCCGCCGAGGCCGGCGAACAGGGCGGCGCAGGCCTCGACCAGGGCGCCCGGATCGCCGACGCTGCCCGTCTCCGGCAGGAGCATGGCCCGGGCGAACGGGCGCACCAGGGCCGGTTCGAGGTCGCGCAGGCCCGGCCCGTCGAGGAGGTCCATCGCCACGCCGTGCTCGGCCAGGATCGCCCGCTCCAGGGCGGCCGCGGCAAAGGCTTCGTCCGTCCGGTAGGCCTTGATCCAGCCCGTGCGCTTCAGGAGATGCGTCGTGCCGGCCCGGGCGGCGAGGCGCTCGTGCTCGGTATAGGCGGCGCTGGTGAGGGGCAGGAGCGCCCCCGCGGCCCGGCGCCAGGCCGAGGTGCGGGCGGCGGCGAGGAAGTGCACGGTCCAGGGCAGCACCCGCGGGAGATGGGTGTAGCGCAGGCGCAAGGCCCGGTCGGCGTTGCGCAGGTAGGCCGGCAGCTTGCCCCACAGGGCCGGCCCGGCCATGGGCAGGATCGAGCCGCGGCTGATCACGCCGGCATTGCCGAACGAGGTCCGGGCCCGGGCCTCCCCCGGATCGAGGAGGACCACGTCGAGGCCGCGCTCCCGCAGGGCGATGGCCGAGGCGAGGCCGACCATGCCGCCCCCGATCACCGCGACGTCGCAGGAGTCCCCGGCGGTCGTTGCGTGCTGCTCACTCATGCGACGGCATCGTTCCCATTCCGGATGAAGGCGCAGGCCGCGGGCCCCTCGGGGCCGGCGCCATGCAAGACCGCGGCCTCCTATCGCGGGCGCGGGGGCCGGGGACAAGGCCACCTGAGCACGCACGACCGCCCCGGCCCGCCCGCGTCGGCAAAGGCCCACGAAAAAACCCTCCGGCGCGGGGCGCCGAAGGGTCGAGGACCGGTCAGACCGGACAATGCTGGGTTACTCGGCCGCCTGGAGGACGGGCAGCTCGGAATCGAGGGGCATCGGGTTGCCGCCGAGCGCCGCCGCGAGCTTGACGTCGTCGACCTCGCCCTCCCAGCGGGCGACGACGATGCAGGCCACCGCGTTGCCGATGAAGTTGGTCAGCGCGCGGCACTCGGACATGAAGCGGTCGACGCCGAGGATGAGCGCCATGCCCACCACCGGCACGGAGGGGACCACCGCGAGGGTCGCCGCCAGGGTGATGAAGCCCGAGCCGGTGACGCCGGCCGCCCCCTTGGAGGACAGCATCGCCACGAGGAGCAGGAGGCCCTGCTCGCCGTAGGTCAGCGGCGTGTCCGTGGCCTGGGCGATGAACAAAGCCGCCATGGTCATGTAGATGTTGGTGCCGTCGAGGTTGAACGAGTAGCCCGTGGGCACGACGAGGCCGACGACGGGCTTCGAGCAGCCGGCGCGCTCCATCTTCTCCAGCAGCGAGGGCAGCGCGGATTCGGACGACGAGGTGCCGAGCACCAGCAGCAGCTCTTCCTTGATGTAGCGGATGAGCTTGAGGATCGAGAAGCCGTTGTAGCGCGCCACCAGGCCGAGGACGCCGAGCACGAAGATCGCCGAGGTCAGGTAGAACGCGCCGACGAGGTAGGCGAGGTTGGCGAGCGACGCGATGCCGTACTTGCCGATGGTGAAGGCCATGGCGCCGAAGGCGCCGATGGGGGCGACCTTCATGATGATGTTGACGACGCCGAAGATGGCCTCCGACAGCACCTTGATGATGTCGAGCACCGGCTTGCCGCGGTCGCCCAGGAACGCGAGGCCGAAGCCGAACAGCACCGAGAAGAACAGCACCTGCAGGATCTCGCCGCCCGCGAACGCCCCCACCGCCGTCGACGGGATGATGTTCATGAGGAAGTCGGTGATCGTCTGCGTCTTCGCCTTGTCGGCGTACATGGCGATCGACTTCGGATCGAGGGATTTGGGATCGATGTGCATCCCTGAGCCCGGCTGGACGAGGTTCGCCACGATCAACCCGACGATGAGGGCCAGGGTCGAGAAGGTGATGAAGTAGATGAGCGCCTTGCCGCCGACGCGGCCGACCTTCTCGAGGTTGGTCATGCCGGCGATGCCGGAGACCACCGTGAGGAAGATCACCGGCGCGATGATCATCTTGACGAGCTTGATGAAGGCGTCACCGAGCGGCTTCATGTCCGCGCCGACCTGCGGGTAGAAGTGGCCCAGGGTGATGCCGATGGCGACGGCGACGAGGACCTGGAAGTACAGGGTCCGGTACAGGGGCTTGGGCTTGGCGGGCGGATGCGGGGCGGTGAGCGGTGATGGTACGGCAGCCATGGGGGCGTTCTCCCGGTTCGACGTTGCGGGTGTCGGTTGGGAGGCGGGGTTGGCCCCGGCTCCGTCCGATCCTGGTGTTGGCCGGCGGGTCTCTCCCCCCGGTACCCAGCCCTGCCGTGGATGCAGGCCTGCGTTTCGCTTACCGAATGGCAACCGGCATGCCAGCCCGGGAACCAATCTAATATTTCGTTAACACGTTGATTCGAGGCCGATTTTTCCGATGCCGCCCGCCCGATCGCCCGACCCCGATCCGAGAACCCGCACCCGGCCGGAGAAAGCCGTGCGGAAATCCGCACGCCGCCACGCCCGATGAGGACGGCCCCTCCCGATCCCGCCACGCCCCGTCCGGGGCGGCGGCGGGGCCTCGTCCTCGTGGCGAGCCTCGCCGCGATGCTCCTGGCCGCCTGGATCGCCGGGCGGGCGGCCGAGCGCTGGGCGCTGGCAGACCTGCGCCGCACGGCGCACGCGACCCTGGCGCTCCAGGTCGCGGCGCTCCAGGCCGAGATGCAGAAGCAGGCCTCCCTGCCGCTGGCCCTGGCGGCGGACCCGGAGATCGCGGCGGTGGCGGGCGCGTCCCTGTCGCAGGACCTCGTCGAACGGGTGAACCGGCGCCTCGCCCAGGTGGCGGCGGCCACGGGGGCGGCGGTGATCTACGTCATCCGCCCCGACGGCATCACCGTGGCGGCGAGCAACGCCGGGGCCGAGCGCAGCTTCGTCGGCCGGGACTACGCCTTCCGGCCGTATTTCCGGCAGGCGGTGGCCACGGGCGCCGGATCGCAGTTCGCGCTGGGCACCGTCAGCGGCCGGGCCGGTCTCTACCTCTCGCGAAAGATCGCCGGCACCGGCGGCGTCGTGGTGGTCAAGATCGAGTTCGACGGGGTCGAGGCCGCGTGGCGGGCGGGCGGCGACGGGGTGTTCGTGGCCGATTCCCGCGGCATCGTCCTCGTGGCGAGCGATCCGGCCTGGCACTTCTCGACCCTGCGCCGCATCGACGAGGACGAGCGCCGCCGCATCCGCGAGGCCCTGGAATTCGGGGCGGCGCCCCTGGCCGAGATGCCGCTCCATCCCATTCCGGGCGCCCCCGACCGCGTGCGGGTCGGCCGGGGCGCGTCACCGGCGCGGCCGGCCCTGGCCCTCGACGCCGCGATCCCGGGGACGGACTGGCGGCTCCACACCCTGACGCCGCTGGGCGGCGCGGTGGAGCGCGAGCGGGTGCAGGCCTGGATCATCGCCGCCCTCGTCACCGGCCTCGCCTGCCTCGGGCTCGCCACCCTGGCCGACCGGCGCCGGCACCAGCGCCGGCGCCTCGCCGAGGCCTCGGCCCGCCGGGAGGAGCTCGAGGCTTGCGTGCGCGAGCGGACCCGGGAGCTCACGGACGCCAACCGGATGCTGCGCCTCGAGATCGAGGAGCGCCGGCGGGCGGAGGCCGAGCGCGAGCGCGTCGAAGCCGAGCGCGCGCGGATCGAAGCCGAGCGCGAGCGCCTGGGCCGCGAACTCGCCCAGGCCGGCCGCCTCGCGGCCCTCGGCCAGTTCGCCGCCAGCATGGCCCACGAGATCAACCAGCCGCTGGCCGCCATCCGCGCCTACGCCGACAACGCCGCGATCCTGATGCAGCGCGGCCGCACCGCGGAGGCGGCCGAGAACACCGTCGCCATCGGCCGGCTCACGGACCGCATCGGCGGCCTCACCCGCCAGTTGAAGGGCTTCGCGAGGCGGGCCTCGCCCCGGCGCGAGCCGGTGCCCCTGGACGCGATCCTGCGCAACGGCCTCGAACTGGTGGAGGCGCGCGCCCGCGGCGCCGGCATCCCCGTCGTGGTCGAGGTCCCCCGCACCGACCTCCACGTCCTCGGCGACGGGCCGCGCCTGGAACAGGTGCTGGTCAACCTGCTGCAGAACGCCCTCGACGCCGTCGCCGGCCGCCCCGACCCGAGGGTGACCCTCCGGGTGAGCGAGGACGGCGACCGCGTCGGGATCGCGGTGCACGACACCGGCCCGGGCCTGCCCGAGGCCTTGCGTGCGCAGGTGTTCGATGCCTTCTTCACCACCAAGACGGACGGCCTCGGCCTCGGCCTCGCCATCGCCCGCGGCATCGCCGAGGATTGCGGGGGCAGCCTGACGGCGGGCGACGATCCGGCGGGGGGCGCCGTCTTCCGCCTGGATCTCGCCGGGGCGACCAGGACGGCCGGGCACGGGGAGGCGGGGCGTTGAGCGAGGCAGCGGAGGGGCGGCCGTCGCCCGAGCGGGTGGTCTTCATCGACGACGAGGCGGATGTCCGCCGGGCCAACCGCCAGAGCCTCGAACTCGACGGCTTCACCGTCGAGACCTTCGGGGCCGCCGGGCCGGCCCTGGCCGCGATCCTGGCCGATCCGCCCGGCCTCGTGGTCACGGACGTGCGCCTGCCGGACCTCGACGGCGTCGCCCTGTTCGCGCGCCTGCGCGCCCTCGACCCCGATCTCCCCGTCATCCTCATCACCGGCCACGGCGACATCCGCATGGCGGTGGGCGCCATGCGCGACGGGGCCTACGATTTCCTCGCCAAGCCCTACCCGGCCGAGGCCCTGATGGCGTCGGCGCGCCGGGCCCTGGAGCGGCGGCGCCTCGTCCTCGAGAATCGGGCCCTGCGGGCGACCCTCGACGCGGCGGTGGAGGAGGACCCCGCCTTCCTCGGGGTCTCCCCCGAGATGGTGCGCCTGCGCGGCCTCGTGCGCGAGGTGGCGAACGCCGATGTCGACGTGCTCGTGTTCGGCGAGACCGGCTCGGGCAAGGAGGTGGTGGCGAGCGCCCTGCACCGCTGGAGCCGGCGGGCGCGGCGCAACTTCGTGGCGATGAATTGCGGGGCGCTGCCCGACAGCGTCGTCGAGAGCGAGCTGTTCGGCCACGAGGCCGGGGCCTTCACCGGCGCCCTCAAGCGCCGGGTCGGGCGCATCGAGCACGCGCAGGGCGGCACCCTGTTCCTCGACGAAATCGAGAGCATGCCGCTCAACCTGCAGGTGAAGCTCCTGCGCGTCCTGCAGGAGCGGGTCGTGGAGCCCCTCGGCACCAATGAAATCCGCGCCATCGACATGCGGGTGGTGGCGGCCACCAAGGTCGATCTCGGCCAGGCGGCGGCCCAGGGCACGTTTCGCGACGATCTCTATCACCGGCTCAACGTCATCACGATCCAGATCCCGCCCCTGCGCGACCGGCGCGAGGACGTGATGCTGCTGTTCCAGGAGTTCCTGACCCGGGCCGCCGCCCGCTTCGGCCGCGAGGCGCCCCCGGTCACGCCGGCCGTGCGCGAGTACCTGCGCCGCCACGACTGGCCCGGCAACGTGCGCGAACTCGGCCACTTCGCCGAACGCCACGCCCTCGGTCTCGGCCGGCCCGAGGCGGCCCCGCCCGGGGCCGCCGGGACCGCCACCCTCGGGACCCTCGCCGAGCAGGTCGACCGGTTCGAGCGCGGCCTCATCCGCGAGGAACTGTTCATGGCCGGCGGCGACGTGCGCCTCGCCGCCGAATCCCTCGGCACCCCGCGAAAGACCCTCTACGACAAGATCGCCCGCCACGGCCTCACCCCGACGGATTACCGCTAGGTCCGCCCGCCGGGACGCGGACGCTTCCACGCCCTCGGCCGAGACCGCACCCGCCGCGAGGGCGTGGAAGCGGCGTCCTGCGAAATCCGTGCGCCGCGTGAGGAGTCCGGAAACACCGGCCGCCACTGTTCCGCGCCGTGCTTCAGGCCGTGTGTTGCCGAGGCGGCGTCCTGGTTCAGATCATGTCTTGGTCCAGCCGCGATCCTCGCTGTCATGAAACCGTCAAGACTCGCCCAGTGATTGCTGGTCTTCGGTTCGATGCCACAACCGCCCCAGTGCTTTCGAGCACACGCCTCGACGCTATGAATTTTTCCAGTCGCGCGGAAATATGCCGCCTAAATTACCCAATCAGCGACTGAATACGACCTGAATGACAACTGTATATTTTTAGATCTAATTAATCGAAATTTCATTCGACAAGAATAAAGATTTCCTGTGGTTGCTGCGACGCCGTACCCGAAGGGCCCTGTTCATGAAAGCTTTCAACAATCTCGGTCTTCTAGCAAAGATCGCCATTCCCCTGGTCTTCATGGCGCTGGTCGCGGCCGGCCTCGTCGCCTATGCTCGATCGGCACTGACGACACTCGCCCATGAGACGCGGGAGATCGCGCAAGTCCAGGCGGCGCGCCAGGCCCACATCCTGAACATGCAGGTTTCCATGACCGAAGCGGCGGTGCAGAACCGCAATACGCTGGTCGAGGCCGATCTGTCGAAGATGTCCGGCTATCAGGCCAAGCAGGCCGCCGCCATCGCGGCGAGCTACGCGGCGATGGACCGCCTCGTCGCCCTCGAGGATTCGGCGGAGCGGACGGCGGCCAACAAGAGCCTGCGCGCCGGACTCACGACCTATTACACCGTGCTCGACCGCTCGACCGCCCTCGGCGCGAAGGGCGAATCGGCGGCCGGCATGAAGATTTCCCAGGAGGAAGCGGCCCCCCAGCGCGCGAAGATCCGGGAGGAGGCCGAGCGCCGCGGCGCCATCATCGAGCAGCAGCTCAAGGCGGCGTCCAACGACGCGGAACACCTCGCGGCCTCGTCGACGACCCTCCTCATCGTGTCGGCGACCGGCGGCCTGCTGGCGGCCATGGGCCTGGCCGCCGCCATCGTCGTGCTGGGGGTGTCGCGGCCGATCGGCCACATGACGGCATCCATGGGCCGGCTCGCCCACGGCGACCTCGACATCGCCGTCGAAGGCGTCGAGCGCAAGGACGAGGTCGGCCTGCTCGCCCGCTCCCTCGAAGTGTTCAAGGTCAACGCCGTGACGGCACGCCGCCTCGCCGCCGAGCAGGAGGCGGAGAACGACGCCAAGATGCGCCGCGCCGAAGTCCTGGACGGCCTGACCAAGCGCTTCGAATCCAACGTCTCCGCCCTGACGCAGGGCCTGGCGGGCGCGGCCACGGAGATGGAGGCCACGGCGCAGTCGATGTCCGCCACCGCCGAGCAGGCGATCCACCAGGCGGTGTCCGTGGCGGGTGCCGCCGAGCAGACCTCCGCCAACGTCCAGACGGTGGCCGCGGCCAGCGAGGAGATGTCGGTCTCGATCCAGGAGATCGTCAGCCAGGTCACGCAATCCTCCGCCATCGCGGCCCAGGCCGTGGCGGACACGCGCCGGACCGAGACCACGGTGCAGACCCTGGCCGCCGTCGCCGACAGCATCACCGACGTGGTCGCCATGATCACGACCATCGCCGGGCAGACCAACCTGCTGGCGCTGAACGCCACCATCGAGGCGGCGCGGGCCGGCGAGGCGGGCCGGGGCTTCGCCGTCGTCGCCACCGAGGTGAAGGAACTCGCCGGCCAGACGGCCCGGGCCACCGAGGAGATCCGCGCGAAGATCGGCGAGATCCAGGGCGCCACGGGCGAGGTCGTCGCCGATATCGGGCGGATCGGCCGGACCATCGCGGACATGTCCAACTACTCCGCCGGCATCGCCGCCGCCATGGAGGAGCAGGGTGCCGCCACCCGCGAGATCGCCCGCAACGTCCAGGAGGCCGCCCAGGGCACCCAGGACGTCACGAGCAACATCGAGCACGTCCGCGTCGGCGCGGGCACCACGGGCGCCGCCGCCACCCAGGTCCTCGGCGCGGCCAAGGAGCTCTCCCGCTACTCCGAAAGCCTCGGCCACGAGGTCGAGCGCTTCCTGTCCGGCGTGAAGGCGGCCTGACCGTCCGCGCCCGAGACCGCCCTCATCAGGGTCCCGCCGCATCTGCGAAGATGCGGCGGGCTTTTTTACGAGAGCGCGGGGGCGGTGCCGCGCCGTCCCTTGACAAGCCGGGGGATCGGGGCGCCATCGGCCCGATGCCAGGACCCGCCGACACACCCAGCCTCGAAGCCTTCGCCCGGAGCGGCCTCGCCGCCCTCGACGCCGGGGCCCTGCGAAGGCGCCTCGTCGAGACGGCGCGGGGGCCCGCGGCCGGGGCGACGCGGGCGGGCCGCGCCCTGGTGTCGTTCTCGTGCAACGACTATCTCGGCCTGGCCAACGACCCGAGGGTGATCGCCGCCGGACAGGCGGCCCTGGCGCGCTACGGCGCCGGGGCGGGGGCCTCGCGCCTCGTCACCGGCAACCACCCGCCCCTGGCCGCCCTCGAAGCGCGGCTCGCCGCCCACAAGGGGACGGCGGCGGCCCTCGTGTTCGGCAGCGGCTACCTCGCCAACCTCGGCATCGTGCCGGCGCTCGCGGGCGCCGGCGACCTCGTCCTCGTCGACGCGCTGGGCCATTCCTGCCTGTTCTCCGGCGCGCAGCTGTCCGGCGCGACGATGCTGCGGTTCCGCCACAACGACCTCGACCACCTGCGAACGATCCTGGCGGCGCGGCGCGGCCGGCACGAACGGGTGCTGATCCTCACCGAGCGGGTGTTCAGCATGGACGGCGACCGGGCGCCCCTGTCCGAGATCCTGAGCTTGGCCGCCGAATACGACGCCTGGACCCTGGTGGACGACGCCCACGGCCTCGGGGTGGTGGAGCCGCAGGCTCGCGCCCCCCTCGAGATGGGCACCCTGTCGAAGACGCTGGGCTCCTACGGCGGCTACCTCTGCGCGTCCCGCGCCGTCGTCGACCTCCTGACCAGCCGGGCCCGCAGCTTCGTCTACACCACCGGCCTGCCGCCGGCCTCGGTGGCGGCGGCGCTGGCGGCCCTGGAGATCGTGGAGGCCGAGCCCGACCGCGCCGCCCGGCCCCTGGCCCTCGCCCGTCGCTTCACCGCCCGCCTCGGCCTGCCCGAGGCCCAAAGCCCCATCGTGCCGATCCATGTGGGCGAGGCGCCCGCGGCGCTGGCCCTGTCGGCGTCCCTCGAAGCGCGGGGCTTCCTCGTCGTCGCCATCCGGCCGCCCACGGTGCCGGCCGGCACCGCCCGCCTGCGGGTGGCGTTCTCGGCCGCCCACGGCGAGGCGCAGGTGGACGGGCTGGCGGACGCGATCCTGGCCCTGCGCGGCGCCGGGACCTGAGGGTTCAGGCGCCGTCCCACGCCGCCCGGACCGGGCCGGTGGCGGTGTCCGGCTTTGCATCGCCGATGAAGATCACCACCGGGCCATGCTCCGCCCGGCGCGGATCGTAGAAGTCGAGGAGGTCCGGGTGGCGCCGCTGGAAGAAATCCGGCCGGAGCCCCTCGCGGCGCAGGAGGTGGTCGATGACGACCTGATCGCCGTGGACGGCATTGGGGACGGGGCCGCAGGAGCCGGGCGCCATCCAGCGCTCGGGCTCGGCCGCGAAGGCCGCGTAGAGACAATCCAGGTCGCCCGCCAGGTCGCCCGCCAGGTCGCCCGCCAAGTCTCCCGCCTCCCAGCGCAGGAGGGCGCTGGAGACGCGGCCCGCGTGGAAATAGTCCTCCATGGCGGAAAGGCCCGGCTCGGCCAGGGCGTCGGCCGGCCCGGTGAGGACGGTGTCGAGGTCGCAGAGCAGGGTCGGGCCTTCCGTGAGGCCGGGGCGGAACGCCTCCATCTTCGCCCACCACGCCGGCCAGTCGTGCCGCAGGGGCACCCGCTCCACGCCGGCGACGGCAAGGGGCAGGTCCGTGAGGCAGACGATCCGGTGGAAGGCCGGGGCGTGGCGGCGCACGCCCCGGGCGAGGCGCTCGACCCAGGTCGCATCGTAGCGGCCACCGCCCTTCAGGACGGTGATGAGCGTGGTCATGGGACGGGACTCATCCGTTGGGGGAATGCAGCCGGAGCCGCCCGGCCGCCTCGGAGTCTGCGAACCAGGCACGCTCGGCCGCCCAGGGGTGGCCGGGCCAGCCGGCGAAGCCGAAGCCGTAGGCGTCCACCGGGCCGGATCGCGGCGGCCGCCCGAGGAGGAGCGCCAGGGTCACGAGTAAGCCGGTGCTCGGGTTCGGCCGCCCCTCCGTGCGGGCGGCGAGCCGGCGCCGGGCCTCGGCGTGCAGGGATTCGGGCAGGATGTGGACCGGCCTGCCGAGGGGGCGCAGCAGGGCCAGGGCCTCGCGGGTCCAGCACGTCTGCTCGGGGACGTTGTGCGCCGCCGGCAGCATGGGGAACGGCAGGATGAAGGCCTCGGCGCGCCGGACCACAGGCCGGTCGAGGAAGTGCGGATCGGCGAGCCATTCGCGCATCTGCCCGCCGCGGTTGACCAGGGCGAGGTGGGTGACCCGCGCGCCCGTGCGGCCGCCGAAGCCCGGCGCGTTGTTGAAGCGCACGACGGCGGGCGCCGCATCGATGGCGGCGGCGGCGGCGAGGTCCGGCGCGTTGCCGACGATGCTGAGGCGGGCATCCGTAACCGGAAGCCGGTCGTCCGCGCAGGGAGGGTCGTCCGGGCAAGGCGAGTCGACCTGGGCGGGCATTTGCGGCAGGGGTTCGAGGAAGGGCGGAGGTATGGCGCCGGCCCCGCGCGGCAAGGGCCGGTCACGACAGGAGACGCCGTTGCCGATCCCGCGCCGATGCTTCGTCTGCGCCGCCGACATGCTGGGGCCGAGCGCCCGGCGCCTCGCCTATCCGGACGGGCGGACGCGCGCCTTTCCCCTCGCCTGCGCCGCCTGCGGCGTCCTGCTGGAGCCGGGCACCGATCCCGTCCGGGCCCGCGCGCACCTCGCGGCGGCCCTCGCCGGCCCGGCCTTCCTGTCCGATCCGGACGCACCCTACGGCCTGGACCCCTACACCCTGCGCAGTGCCGCGACGGGGTTCGGCCGCGGGGTTCGCCCGCTCACCGACGACGATCGCCACGACCTGCGCCATCCCCACGGCGAACGGGCCGCGCGGGCGGCGCTCTACGACCTCGATGCGGCCGAGGGGCGGCCCGTCTCCCTCGGCCTGCTGTGCCGCCCGGCCGACCTCAACGCCGTCCTGGCGGCCGTGGCCCCGCACGCGGCCTGGACCGACGACGTCGCGATCCTCCTCGACGCCCCGGCGGCCCCGCCCGGCGCGGTGCCGGCGCCGGGCTTTCCCCCCGGCGCGGTGCGGGTGGGCGCCCGGCCCCTGGCGGGCGATTTCGCCGCGCAGCGCAACGCCCTCCAGGACCGCGCCCGCCATCCCTGGATGCTGCAGCTCGACGCCGACGAGGCCCTCGATCCGGGCGCCGGCCGGCTGCTGCCGGCCCTCGCCGCCCTGGCGGAGGCGGGCGACGTCGTCTCCATCGGGCTGCCGCGCCGGAACCGCGTCGACGGCATCCTCTCGGACGTCTACCCGGACGTGCAGTACCGGCTGAACCACCGCGCCGTGCGCTATGCCGGCCGCGTCCACGAGCGGCCCCGCCTCGACGGCGGCTGGCCGCGCGGCTTCATCGCCCTGCACGGGGCGATCGAGCACGGCTTGAGCCGCGGCCATGTCCTGGCCCGCT
Source organism: Methylobacterium sp. Leaf99 (assembly GCF_001422375.1). Taxonomy (GTDB): domain Bacteria; phylum Pseudomonadota; class Alphaproteobacteria; order Rhizobiales; family Beijerinckiaceae; genus Methylobacterium. Next base: position 1,570,588 of record NZ_LMMU01000001.1, read on the forward strand.
CGCGGCGCTACGAGGCCCTCGATCCCGGCCGGGGCCGGACCGAGGAGGAAGCCGCCCTGCTGCGCCCCTACCGCGACTGAGACTCCCGGATTCCAAAGGTCGAGACCTTTGGCGGGTGCAGGGCGGAGCCCTGCGGTCAACGCCGATCCCGAGACCCCGCCAAAGGGCCTCGGCCCTTTGGAAGCCCGGATCACGCCGCCGCCATGGCCCGGGCGTAGAGGGCGAGGGTCTCGCGCGCCAGGGTCGCCCGGTCGAAGCGGCCGGCCGCCGCCAGGGCGCGGGCCCGGTAGGCGAGGCGCAGGGCGGGGTCGGCGAGGAGCGGGCGCAGGGCGTCGGCCAGGGCCGGGCCCGTGGCCGCCCGCGCCAGGGGCCCCGCATCGGGCGCGCCCACGAAGGCGCGCGCGCTCGCGTCCTCGGCGCAGGCCACCACCGGGCGGCCATAGGCCAGGGCCTCCTGGTAGACGAGGCCGAAGCTCTCGTAGCGGGAGGGGGCGAGCACCGCGTGCGCGTCGGCATAGGCCCGGGCCAGGGCCTCGGCCGGAACCCGGCCGCGCGCCCGGATGCGGGCCCGCGCCGCCTCGGGCAGGCTGGCCGGCAGGTCCTCCGGGGGGACGCCGACGAGGTCGAGGACGAAGGGCGGGACGGCGCCTGCCGCCTGCTCGCGCACGAGGATCGCGATCGCCGCGAGCAGGGCGTCGAAGCCCTTGCGCGCCTCGGCCCGCCCGACGAAGAGCAGGCGCACCGGATCGCCCGCCTCCGGGTAGGCGGCCGCGCGGGCGGAGGCCAGGATCGCGGGCGGCAGGCTGAGGCCGATCACGGCGGCGGGCTGCCGGCCGGACAGGCCGTAGGCGCGGGCGATCACCGCCGCGTGCGCGGCGGTGTTGGCGATGAGCCCGGCGCTGCCCCGCGCCTGCCGGCGCTCCAGGGCATCGGCGGTCCGGCCGTCGAGGCGGTCGCGGAGGGAGCCGGGCGGAACGCGGGTGAAGGCGGCGGGCGTCGAGCTCCGGGTGACCAGGGGCAGGTCCGGGCGTCCGGCGAGGAGCACGGCGGGGGCGTACCAGTTCGTCGCCTCCACCACGGCGAAGGGTGTTTGGGCATGGGCCGCCAGGACGGCGCGGCGGAAGGCCAGGGGCGCGGCGAGGTGCCCGGCCGAACCCCACCGGCGCAGGCGCGCCAGCCCGCCGCCGGGCGGCAGGGCGAGTCCCGCGACGGTGACGCCGCCGACCCGCTCGGGCGCCGCGCGGTCGAGGGTGAAGACCGTGACCTCGGCCCCCGCACCGGCGAGGCTCTCGGCGATCTCCCGGGCGGCCGTCGACAGCCCGCTCGGGGCCGGCGGGTAGTCCCAGGCGAGGAGGGCGGTGCGCATCAGGCGGCGAGCAGGCGGCGGTAGAGGGCGAGGTAGTCGGCCGCCATGCGCTCGGCGGTGAAGCGCGCCTCGAAGCGGCGGCGGATTTCCGCGCGGTCGAGTTGGCCGATCCGGCCTAATGCCGCCACCGCCTCGGCCTCGGAGGAGACGATGAAGCCGGTGACGCCGTCCTCGACGATCTCCGGGACCGAGCCGCGGTTCCAGGCGACGACGGGCGTGCCGCAGGCCATGGCCTCGATCATCACGAGGCCGAAGGGCTCCGGCCAGTCGATGGGAAACAGCAGCGCCCGCGCGCCCCCGAGGAGGTCCCCCTTCCGGGCGTCGTCCACGGGGCCGAGGTAGGTCGCGTCGTCCCCGAGGAGGGGGCGCACCCGGCTGTCGAAATAGTCCGGGTTGCCGACGTCGATGGTCCCCCCGAGGCGGATCGGCAGGCCGGCCGCGCGGGCGACGCGGATCGCCGTGTCGGGCCGCTTCTGGTCGGTCATGCGGCCGACGAAGGCGACGTGCCCGCCGGGCCGCGTCCGCAGGGCGTAGCGGTCCCGGTCGATGCCGTGATGCACCACCCCGGCCCGGTTCGAGGCCGGGATGCCGGCCTCCTGCGCCGCCGAGATCGCCGCGACGGGCAGGTCGGGAAACCCCGAGAAGAACAGGGCCCGGTCGAGTTCGTCGACGCGCCAGTGCACCGTGGTCAGGCTGTGCCGCCGGCGGTCGCCGAGGAGCGCCGCATGGGCGAACTCGCCGTGGCAATGCACGATGTCGAACCCGTCGAGCGTCCGGCGCAGGGCCTCCAGCTGCAGGGCATCGAGGGCGGCCGGAACCCCTGGGGCGACCCGCCCGTGGCGGCCCTCCAGGGCCGACAGGCTCGGATAGTCGCCGATGCGCGGCAAGTCTGTCGCACTGTCGGACGGGGCGAACAGCGTTATATCCACGCCCAAGCTTCGAAGTGCCGTGCCGAGGTCGTGGATGACCCGCTCGGTGCCGCCATGATGCTCTGGGGGAATAGGGAAAATGTTCGGGGCGACTTGGGCGACGCGGATCACGGGTTGTGCCTCATCTGAAACGTTTCTTCGTCGGAACCCGCCCATAACGCCGGCGCCCTGATGTTCGTCTTGCATATCGCCCTGCAAGGCTGCCTGCGCGGCGGCGAGGTCGTGTTCGGGCTCACCGCCGACACCGGGGGCCACATCCGCTACCTGCTCGATCTCGTGGCGGCCTCGTCCCAGGATGTCGGCGTCGACCGGATCGTGGTGGCGACCCGCCTGTTCCACGGCGCGCCCGGCCCCGACTACGCCGTGCCCGAAGAGCGCATCTCCGACAAGGTCGAGCTCGTGCGGCTCGCGAGCGCGTCGCCGGCCTACCGGTCGAAGGAGGCGATGCACGCGGAGGTCGAAAGCTTCGCCCGCAACCTCGTCGCCTGGATCGCCGCGCAGCCGCGGCCGCCGGACCTGATCCACGCCCATTACGCGGACGCCGCCTCCGTGGCGGGCCTCGTCGCGGACCGCCTCGGGATTCCCTTCGTGTTCACCGCCCACTCCCTCGGGCGGGTCAAGGCGGCGATGCTCGGGCCCGCGGCGGCGGGCTGCCCCGACCTCGCGCGCCGGATCGCCGCCGAGGAAGCGGCCCTGGCGCGGGCGAGCCTCGTCATCGCCTCGTCCCGCGACGAGGCGGAGGTGCAGTATGCCGGCTACGCGGCCTACGAGCCCGGCCGCATCCGCGTCCTGCCGCCGGGCAGCGATCTCGCCCGGTTCGCCGCGGCCGAGCCCCGTCCGCAGGTCGATGCCGCCATCGACCGCTTCCTGCACGATCCGGGCAAGCCCACCCTGCTGGCCCTGGCCCGGCCGGTGGCGCGCAAGAACCTCGGCGCCCTCGTGCGCGCCTACGGCGAGAGCCCCGAACTGCAGGCCCGGGCCAACCTCGTCCTGATGGCGGGCACCCGCGAGGACATCGACGCCCTCGACGGCGACATGGCCGGGACCATGCGCGAGATCCTGGTGCTCATCGACTGCTACGACCTCTACGGCCGCGTCGCCTATCCGAAGACCCACCGCCCGGAGGACGTGCCGGCGATCTACGCCCATGCCCGCGCCCGCGGCGGCCTGTTCGTCAACCCGGCCCTCAACGAGCCGTTCGGCCTGACCCTGCTGGAGGCCTCCGCCGCCGGCCTGCCCCTGGTGGCCACCGATAGCGGCGGCCCCAACGACATCGTCGAGACCTGCGGCAACGGCCTGCTCGTCGATCCCCGCGCCCCCGAGGCCATCGCGGCCGCCTGCCTGCGCATCCTCGACGAGCCCGGCCTCTACGCCGCCTGCGTCGCCGGCGGCGCGCGGGCGGCGGCGGCCTACGATTGGGACCGGCACGCCGCGCGCTACCACACCCTCCTGCGCGCGCTCCTGGCGCCCGAGCCGCCCCTGGCGACGCCCCGGCAATTGCTGGTCTGCGACATCGACAACACCCTGGTGGGCTGCGCGGCGGCCCTCGGCATCTTCCGGCGCTGGCGCAGCCGGCAGGCGGGGCTGGCCTTCGGCGTCGCCACCGGTCGCTCGTTCCACAGCGCCATGGCGATCCTCGAACAGCAGGAGAGCCCGCGCCCGCAGGTGATGATCACCTCCGTGGGCTCCGAGATCCACCACCTCGATGCCAACGGCGTGACCTACACGGCCGACGCGGCGTGGCGCGCCCGCGTCTCGGCGGACTGGGACCGCGACGGCGTCCGCGCGGCCCTGGCCGACCTCGACGGGCTCGTGCCCCAGGGCTCCCTGGAGCAGCGCGGGCACAAGCTCAGCTATTTCGGCGATGCGGCCACGGCCCAGGCGGTCCGGGCCCGCCTCGTGCGGGCGGGGCGGCGCGCCAACGTGATCCACAGCCACGGCCGCTACCTCGACGTCCTGCCGGTGGCGGCCTCGAAGGGCACGGCCGTCGATCACGTCCGGGCGCGCTACGGCCTGCCCGAGCGCGCCGTGTTCGTGGCGGGCGATTCCGGCAACGACGTCGAGATGCTGCGCGCCCAGGGGCACGCCATCATCGTCGCCAACTACTCCGACGATCTGGCGAGCCAGGCCGGCCTGACCCATTCCTACGTGGCCCGGGCCTCGCACGCCCGCGGCATCATCGAGGGCGTCGGCCATTTCCGCCGGATGCTGGCCGATGCCGGCTGAGCCGCCCGACGGCGTTCCGGCGAGCGTGCTCACCCTGGTGCGCGGCCGGGCCGACCGCCTGCGCAACCTCATGGCGGGCCTCGCGCGCCAGACCGTGTGCCCGCGCGAGCTGGTGATCGCCTGGATGCAGCCGGAGCCCGCCCCGGACCTGCCCGATCCGGGCTGCCCGGTGCGCCACCTCCACGTGGCCGGCGAGCCGATGCCGCTCGCCGCCGCCCGCAACCGCGCCGCCGGAGCCGCCGCCGGCGACCTCCTGATCTTCCTCGACGTCGACTGCATCCCCTCCCCCACCCTCGTGGGCGCCTACACCCGTGCGGCGGCGGAGACGGACGGCCTGTTCCTCGGCGAGGTCCTGTACCTGCCGCCGAACCTGTCCCCCGACGCGCCGCCCGACCCCGAGACCCTCGACCGGCTCGGGCAGGCGCATCCGGCGCGGCCCGCGGTGCCGGAGACGGGCCTGCGCTGCGAGCCCGATCCGGGCCAGCTCTGGGGCCTGTCCTTCGCCCTGCCGGCCCGGGCCTGGGGCGCCGTCGGCGGCATGGACGAGGCCTATGTCGGCTATGGCGGGGAGGAGACCGATCTGGCCGCCCGCCTTGCCGCCACCGGATTGCCGACCTACTGGGTCGGGCGGGCCCGCGCCTATCACCAGCACCACGCCGTGCACGTGCCGCCCCTGCAGCATTTCGAGGCGATCCTCGTCAACGCCGCGCGCTTCTTCGACACCCACGGGCGCTGGTGCATGACCTACTGGCTCGGCCAGTTCCGCGCCGCCGGCCTCATCGACTGGGACCCGGCCGCCCCCGCGATCCGCGTCCTGCGCCGGCCGAGCGCCGCCGAGATCGCCGCCGCGCACCGGCCCGACGCCCTGTTCTCCTGAGAGTTGCGAAGACCACCGCCATGAAGAAGCCCATCGCGTTCTTCGTCCATCACCAGGGACGGGGCCACGCCAACCGCACCATGGCGGTGGCGGCCGAATTCGCCCGCGACCGTCCCGTCTCCGTGCTCACCGCCGGGCCGCACCTGTTCGAGGGGTTTTGCCGCGACATCGAGATCGTGACCCTGCCCGACATGATCGGCGCCGCCGTGCCGACCCCGCGCCTCTACGCCGAGCCGACGCCGCAGGTGATGCACTGCGTGCCGCTCGGTCTCACGGCCATGCGCCGGACCATGCGGACGATCCTCGACCACCTCGACGCCCGCGACGTCGGCCTGTTCGTGGTCGACGTCTCGGCGGAGATCGCCCTGCTGGCGCGCATCGCCAGCGTGCCGGCGGTGCAGATCCGCATGCACGGCGATCGCTCGGACATCGGCCATGTCGGCGCCTACGAAGCCTGCGTCGGGATGCTCGCCCCCTTCGACGAACGGATGGAGCAGGACGATTATCCGGCGTCCCTGCGGGCCAAGACCTTCTACAGCGGCGGCCTGTGCACCAGCGTCGACGGGGTCCTGAGCCGCGCCGAGGCCCGCGAAAAACTCGGCCTCGACCCGGAGCGCGAGATCGTCGTCGCGGTCACCGGGGGCGGGGGCAGCGGCACCCCCTACGCGCCCCTCACCGTCGCCGCCCGCGCCGTGCCCGACGCCCTGTGGCTGACCCTCGGGCCGACCCACCGCGAGGGCCACGAGACCGATTTCGCCAACCTGCGCGAACTCGGCTGGGTCCCGTCCGTCACCGACTACCTCGCCGCCGCCGACATCGTGGTGGCGTCGGCCGGCGACAACACGGTCCACGAGGTCGCGCGCGTGGGCGGGCGCCTCGTCGTCATGCCGGAATGGCGCTACTTCGGCGAGCAGACCCGCAAGGCCGAGGCCCTGGTCCGCCTCGGCGCCGCCATCCAGGCCCCCGTCTGGCCCGGCGACCTCCAGGGCTGGCGCGACCTCGTGGCCCGGGCCCGCACCCTCGACGGCACCGCCCTGCGCGGCCTCTACGCGCCGGATGCCGCACGCCGCGCCGCCGGCTGGCTCGAGGGGCTGACCGACGAACTCTGGCACGGGGCGACGGAGCCCCCCGCGCCCCCGGTCGTTGCCGCCGGCTGACCCCTTCGTTTCCCGTGCTCAAGACTCCCCGGAGCCAGATCGTCCCATGTCCACCGTTTCCGTCGTGACCCTCGCCAAGGGACGGCCCGCCCACCTGCGCAACGTGCTGCTGGGCCTGCAGCGCCAGACGCGAGCCCCCGCCGAGTTCGTCGTCGCGGTGATGCAGGACGCGCCCTACGACCTGCCCGAGGTCGGCTTCCCGGTCCGCCAGATCCTGGTGCCGGGCGCGGCCCTGCCCCTCGCGGCCGCGCGCAACCGCGGCGTGGCGGCGGCGACCGGGGACATGATCGTCTTCCTCGACGTCGACTGCATCCCGGCCCCCGACCTCGTGGCCGACTACGCGCGCGGCCTCGCCGAACTCGACGGCCTGCTCATGGGCGAGGTGCTCCACCTGCCGGACGGGGCCACGGCGGGCGACTGGACGTGCGCGGATTTCGCAGGCGTCGCCGAGAAGCATTCCGACCGGCGCGGGCCCCCGGCTTCCGGCCTCGAACTCTGCAACGACTACCGCTGCTTCTGGTCGCTCAACTTCGCCATCCGGCGCGCCACCTTCCTCGCCACCGGCGGGTTCGACGAGCGCTACACCGGCTACGGCGGCGAGGACACGGATTTCGGCAAGGTCCTCGACCAGGGCGGCGTGCCCATCGCCTGGATGAAGGGCGGCCTCGCCTATCACCAGTACCACCCGCACCACATGCCGCCGGTGCACCACCTCGACAGCGTCGTGCGCAACGCCGAACTGTTCGAGGCCAAGTGGGGCTACCGCACCATGGGCCACTGGCTCTACGCGTTCAAGGTGATGGGCCTCATCGACGACGCGCCCAACCGGCCGATCCGCATCCTGCGCCGCCCCGAGGCCGCCGACCTCGCGCTCACCGGCCAGCAGAGCCACCAGCCCTACGCCAATTCGGCGTCCGTCATCCGCTTCCTCGAAGCCCGGGCGGCCCCGGCGGCGACGGCGTGAGGATCGCCCTCCTCGCCCATCTCCGCCACCCGGTGGCGGCGCCGTTCGCCGGCGGCATGGAGGCCCACAGCTGGTCCCTCGCCGAGGGGCTGATGGCGCGGGGGCACGACGTGGTGCTGTTCGCCGCCGGGGACAGCGACCCGCGCCTTGCCGTCGACCCGGTGATCCCGGTGCACCACGAGGCGAGCTTCCCCGGCCTCGAACACCGGGGCGATCCGGGGCTCGTCGCCCATGTGGATGCGGGCTACGCCGCCGCCTGCGACCGGATCGCGGCGGGTGGCTTCGACGTGCTGCACAACAACTCCCTGAGCCGCCTGCCCCTGGAGCGGCGGCGCACGGCCGCGATGCCCACCGTCACCTCCCTGCACGTGCCGCCCTACGACGCCCTGCGCTGGTTCGTGCAGGAGAGCCGCGCCCCCACCCACCGCATCACCGTGACGTCGCGGGCGCAGGCCAAGGTCTGGTGGCCGGAGGCGGTGCCGCCCGACGTGTCCGTGCTCCACAACGGCGTCGATCCCGCGGCCTGGCCCTACCGGGACACCGGGGACGGCAGCGCCGTGTGGTCCGGGCGCATGGCGCCGATCAAGGGCGCGCACCGCGCCATCGCGGCCGCGCGGGCGGCGGGGCTGCCCCTGACCCTGTACGGCCCCATCGAGGACCCGGAGTACTGGGACACCCGCATCGCGCCGGCGCTGGGCGGGGCGATCCGCTACGGCGGCCACCTCTCCGGCGACGCCCTGGCGCGCGCGATCGGGCGCGCCTCGGTCTTCCTGTTCACCCCGTGCTGGGACGAGCCCTTCGGGCTGGTCGCCATCGAGGCCATGGCCTGCGGCGTGCCGGTGGCGGGCCTCGCCATGGGGGCGGCCGAGGAAGTCGTCGGCGAGGCCGGGTGCCTCGCGCCCCTCGGGGACGAACCCGCCCTGGCGCGGGCCATCGGCGCGGCGCTCGCCATCCCGCGCGCCGTGCCCCATGCGCGGGTCCTGCGGCTGTTCACCCGCGACCTCTGGCTCGACCGCTGCGAGGCGCTTTACACCCAGGCGCGCGCGGCGTCCTGACGGGGGACGCCGCAGAACGCCCCCTACGCCGCCGCCGTCGCGTCGCTGCCGGCCCGCTCGCGGGCCATCTTGGTGACGCTGACCCCGTCGACCTTGCCGGTGCCGAGCATCGGCACCTTGGCCACCACCACCTCGGCGGGAATCGCGAGTTCCGTGGCGCCCCGGCCCTTGGCGAAGGCGAGGTAGGCGGCCCGCGTCGCGTCCGCCCGCTCGGTGAACAGGATCAGGCGCTCGCCCTTGCGGGCGTCGGGCACCGCCGCCACCGCGCTCGGGGCGTCGGGCCAGAGTTCGGCGGCGAGGGACTCGACGGCGGCCAGCGACACCATCTCGCCGGCGATCTTGGCGAAGCGCTTGGCCCGGCCCTTGATGGTGACGAAGCCCAGGGCGTCGATGGCGACGATGTCGCCGGTGTCGTGCCAGCCGTCCACGGGGGCTTCCAGCACGCCGGGCTTCTCCGCCCGCAGGTAGCCGAGCATGACGTTCGGCCCCTTCACCGACAGGCGTCCGCCCCCGTCGATGCCGGGAACCGGCTCCAGGCGATGCTGGATGCCCGGCAGCAGGCGGCCGACGGAGCCGAACAGGTTGAACATCGGCGTGTTGAGCGCCACCACCGGCCCGCATTCGGTGACGCCGTAGCCCTCCAGGATGCGCAGGCCGAATTTTTCGGAATAGGTCTTGCGGGTGGTCTGCTTCACCGGCTCGGCGCCGGACACGATGTAGCGCAGGCTCCGCAGGTCGTAGGAATGGGCCATCTTGGCGTAGCCCGCCAGGAAGGTGTCGGTGCCGAACAGGACCGTGGAATTCGAGCCGTACACGAGCTCCGGCACGATCCGGTAATGCAGGGGCGACGGGTAGAGGTAGACCGGGACCCCGGAGACCAGGGGCAGGATCAGCCCCGCCGTCAGGCCGAAGGCGTGGAACACCGGCAGCACGTTGAACACCTTGTCGGTGGGCCCGAAATCGATGCGGGCGGCGACCTGGGCGGTGTTGGCGAGCATGCAGCGATGGGCCAGGACCACGCCCTTCGGGGTGCCCTCGCTCCCCGAGGTGAACAGGATCGCGGCCGGATGATCGCCGCGTCGCGCGACCAGGGGTTTGCGCGGCGCGAAAAAGCCCCGGATCTTGTCGGCCGTGGTCACGGTGGCGCGGACATCCTCCAGGTAGACGAGCGTGACGGTGCCCTGGATCGCCTCGACGAGGGGCCCGAGGCGGCCCTTCTCGATGAAGGCGCGGGAGGTCAGGATCGTGTCGACCTGCGCCGCCCGGCACGCAGAGAGCACGTTGGCGGGGCCGGCGGAGAAGTTGATCATCGCCGGCACCCGGCCGGCGCTGGCGAGGGCGAAGAACGTCACCGCCGCGCCGTTGGCGTTGGGCAGCATCAGGCCGATGGGCTTGCCTTCCCCCGCGAGCGGCATGAGCTTGCGGCCGAGGATGTTGGCGCCCATGACGAGGCGGGCATAGCTGAGCTTGCCCGTGACCGGGTCCTCGAGGGCGTTGCGGCGCCAGCCGTGGTCGGTGCCGGCCTGGATCAGGGCGCTCATGACGCTGCGGTCGATGTCGGCGGTCTCGAACACGAGGTCCGACATGACGTCGTAGAGGGCGGCGCCGGCCGCGCGGCGGCGGTGCTTGCCCTTCAGGGCCGGGTCGATGACGAGCTTGACCGGGGGCAGGATGGTCACGGTGACCTTCGGCCACCAGCGCCGGCGCACCTGGGCGCGGGAGAGCCGCGAGAACGCGGTCTTCTCGAGGCCGTCGATCTTCACCGGCACCACCCAGGCGTCGGACTTGTCGGCGATGAGGCCGGCGCCGTCATAGACCTTCATCAGGCTTCCCGTCACCGTGAGCCGGCCCTCGGGGAAGATGATCAGGGTCTCGCCGTCGCGCACGGCCTTGATCAGGGTGCGGGTGGCGAGCGGCCGGGTCGGGTCCAGGGGCATCGCCTTGGTCATGGCGAGGAACGGCTTCACCCACCAGCGCTGGGCGATGCCGTGGTCGACGGCGAAGACCGGCTCGCGGTCGAGGAGCGAGAGGGCCAGCGGCGCGTCGAGGAACGAGACGTGGTTCAACGCGATGATGGCGTTGGGGCCGGCCTTGTCGACGTTGTCGAGGCCGCGCACCTCCAGGCGGTAGAACGCCCGGAACACGATGGAGAGGAAGTCGCGGAACGGGCTCGTGGGCAGCACCGCGAGGATGACCGCGCCGGCGACGAGGTTGAGGACGCCGATGAGGGTGAGCAGGGCCGCCATGGACCAGCCGGCCGCCTGCAGGGCGGCGAGGCCCAGGGCCCCGGCCACCATGAAGGCGGCGGTGAGGACGTTGACGGCGCCGATGACCCGGGCGCGCCGGTCCTTGTCGGTCCAGGCCTGCACGGCGGCAAACGACGGCACGATGTAGAGGCCGCCCGCCACGGCCAGCCCGGCGAAGGCCGCCGTGATGCGCAGGCCCGTGCCCGTAGCGAGGAAGTCGCGGGCGCCGAGGACGTCCCCCGAGACCGGGGGCAGATGCGCCACGGTCCAGGCGAGATCGAGGGCGAACACGCCCATGAGCAGGGCGCCGATGGGGGTCGGCAGGAGCACGATGCGCCCGCTCGCCAGCCACGAGGCGAGGCCGGAGCCCACCGCGATGCCCACGGAGAACACGGCGAGCAGCAGGGTCACCACGGTCTCGGAGCCGTGGAGGCTCGTGCGCACCAGGACCGGCAGCAGGGCCAGGATCACGGCACCGACGAGCCAGAACCAGCTGACGATGACGGCGCCGCGCCACATCCGCGTGTCGCGCCAGATCTCGCGGATCAGGCTTGCCGTGGAGCGCAGGACGTTGGGGTCGACCCGGAGGGTCGGGGCGGCCTCGCCCGTGGCCGGGATCATCCGGGCCGAGAGCCAGCACAGGACCGCGAACACCATGATGAGGGCGCTGAAGGCGAAGGCGTCGCCGCCCATGGCGGTGGCGAGTCCGGCCACGATGGTGCCGAGCAGGATGGCGAGGAAGGTCGCGGCCTCGACCAGGGCGTTGCCGGCGGTCAGCTCTTCCCGCTTCAGGTGGTCCGGCAGGATGCCGTACTTGATCGGGCCGAACAGGGCCGCGATGGTGCCGAACAGGCCGAGCGCAACGAACAGCACCGGCACGGAATGCAGCCAGAACCCCAGCGCGGCGGCGGCGGCCCCGAAGATCTCGGCGAATTTCAGCCGTTTGGCGATGAGCGCCTTGTCGTAGCGGTCGGCCATCTCGCCGCCGAGGCCCGACAGGATGAAGAACGGCCCGATGAACACCGCGCCCGCCAGGGTGACGAGCATGCCCGAGCCCTCACCCTCGCCGCCGACCTTGAACAGGATCAGGAATACGAGGGCGTTCTTCAGGAAATTGTCGTTGAAGGCCGAGAAGAACTGGCACCAGAACAGGGGCGCGAACCGGCGCGTGGTCATCAACGTACGAAACATCACGGGTCTCCTTGGCGGCACCATGACTGCCCGGCGAGGGACGAAGCGTCAAACACCTTCGTGAACAGGCCGGTGGACGCGTCGCGTCGCTGCTATTGAACGTCGTTCAAATACCGGCGGCGCGCAACCGGTCCTGCGGCCGATCCGGGGGCCGCCGTGCGGACGCGCACGGGACAACCCGGACCCGGCGCGGCTATCCCCGACGGGCGATGCTGACAAAACCGCCCGATCTTCGCCGGGGTCGCTCCCATCACGGATGCGTGATACTATAGTGTAACATTGCTGAGGTCGCGAATCCCGCGTGACCGGAGGGAGCACGGAGCCTTGACCAAGACGGCACGGCGCGGAACGGGACCGCGCGGCGACCACAACCGCGAGGAATTCCAGGCCCTCGTCGCCAAGGCGGCCGAAGGTCTGGTGCGCCAGGAGGGGCTGCGCGGCCTCGGCATGCGCCGCCTCGCGGCGGCCATCGGCTACGCGCCGAACTCGATCTACAACGCCGTGGGCGACCTCGACACGGTGGTGCTGCGGGTCAACGCCCGCACCCTGGAGCGCCTGCACGACGCCCTGGTGGCGGCGATCTCGGACGCGGCGACGCCGCGCGACAACGCCGTGTCCGTCGCGGATGCCTACCTCGCCTTCGTGCAGGCGGACCCGCAGGTGTGGAGCCTCGTGTTCGAGCACACCCTGGCGCCGGATTCGGCGTTTCCCGAGTGGTACGGGCAGGCGCTCACCCGCACCACCGACCTCGTCGACCGGGTGCTCCAGCCGATGATCCCGGACGCCGACGAGCGCCGGCAGGCGGTGGCGACCCTGTGGGCCGGCCTGCACGGCCTCGCCTCCCTCTCGACTTCGCGCAAGCTCGCGGTGCTGACCCCGGAGCCGCCCCGCGACCTCGCCCGCCTCCTCGTGCGCCGCTTCCTGGGCTGAGGCGGCCTCACCCGATGGCCCCGGCGTCCTTCAGGGCCGCGAGGGCCGGGCCGTCGAGGCCGAGCCAGTCGGCGAGCACCGCGTCGGTGTGTTCCCCCAGGGCCGGGGGCGGGGCGGCGTAGGCGACGGGCGTGCCCGAGAGGTTGAGAGGATTCCGCACCAGGGCGACGGTGCCGGCGCGGGGATGGGGGAGGTCGACGCGCAGGCCGCGGGCGATCACCTGGGGATCGGCGAACACCTCGGCCAGGGTGTTGACCGGCCCGCACGGCACGCCGACGCCCTCCAGGGCCGCCACCCAGTCGGCGGTCCTGCGCTGGCGGGTCGCGGCCCCGATGAGGGGCACGAGGAGGGCGCGGTTCTCCACGCGGGCCCGGTTGGTGGCAAAGCGCGGGTCGGTGCCCCATTCGGCGAAGCCGAGGACGCCGCAGAGGCGCGCGAACTGCCCGTCATTGCCGACCGCCAGGATCATGGCGCCGTCCCCGGTCGGAAAGTCCTGGTAGGGCACGATGTTGGGATGGGCGTTGCCGAGGCGCTCCGGCGCCACCCCGGTGGTGAGGTAGTTCATCGCCTGGTTGGCGAGGCTCGCCACCTGGGTGTCGAGCAGGGCGAGGTCGATGTGCTGGCCCTCGCCCGTGCGGGCGCGGGCTGTGAGCGCCGCCAGGATGCCGATGGCGGCGTAGAGGCCGGTGACGATGTCGGTGATGGCGACCCCGGCCTTCTGCGGCCCGGCCCCCTCGGCGTCGCCGGGGGCGCCCGTGATGCTCATGAGGCCGCCCATGGCCTGGATCAGGAAGTCGTAGCCGGCGCGCCCCGCATAGGGGCCGGTCTGGCCGAAGCCCGTGATGGAGCAGACGATGAGGCGCGGATTCAGGGCCCGCAGCGTGGCCGGATCGAGGCCGTACCGGGCCAGGCCCCCGACCTTGAAGTTCTCGATGAGCACGTCGGCCCGCGCCGCCAGCGCCCGGATCACGCCCTGGCCCTCCGGGGTGGCGATGTCGACGGCCACGGACGTCTTGTTGCGGTTGGCGCAGAGGAAGTAGGCGGCGACGTCGGTCTCGCGGCCGTCCGCGTCGCGCAGGTAGGGCGGCCCCCAGCGGCGGGTGTCGTCGCCCCCTTCGTCGCCGGGACCTTGCGGGCGCTCGATCTTGACCACCTCGGCGCCGAGGTCGCCGAGCACCTGGCCGGCCCAGGGACCGGCGAGGATGCGCGACAGGTCGAGGACGCGCAGTCCTGCGAGGGCCCCGCCGGGCGCCTTGTTCTCCGGTATCCTCGAGGTGTCGGCCACGTTCTCTCCCGAGCTGCAGACGGGCCCGCGTGTCGCCGAGAGGGTGAGGCGGAGCGCGAGTCCTCCACGCGATTCAGGCCCCGTGATTGCAGATGGACGGCGCCGTGTCGAACCGGCACGAGGGCCCGTTGCCGGGGAGGCAGAGTCGTCGGTTTGCATTCCCTCGCCCCGCTCGCGAGGCTACCGGATTCACACATCGCGCACGATACGCGGGTCCCCTCTCCTGGAAGGCTACCGGATTCACACATCTCGCGGGCGGCGCAGATCCCCTCTCCTTTCAGGCAGAGCGATCGCATAGGACCTCCGGTGTCATTCCGGGGCGCCGCAGGCGAACCCGGAATCCAGAGCCGCCGACAGCGCAAGGCCTTGCTACACCAGTGTTTCTGGTTCCCGGGTTCCGCTGCGCGGCCCCGGGATGACACAGCGTTGCGGGAGGGCCCAACGCCCCAAACGCCATCTGCGATCGCCCTGCCTGGAGGGAGAGGGAGCCCGCCGCGCTCCACGCCAGGGCAGCGTAGCTTCCGAAAGCTTCCGCTGAGCCGATGTGTGAACACGGTCGGCACGCGGGGAGAGGAGGCGTGCGTCGCAACCGTTTGTTCGGACGGGAACGAACGGCGCCCCCCGGCTCAGTTCGTCCGGCGGGACAGGGACACGGCGTAGGCCGGCGAGCGGGCGGCGAACATCGGGTCGGTGGCCGGTCCGGCGACGCCGTCGGGCAGGCTGACGACGGGATCGAAGGTGGCGGCGTCGCAGGTGGCGTCGGGCTCGATGGCGGTGATGGCGACGGTGCCGAGCGTCACCGACTTGCGCTCCTCAGGCCACGCGACGGTCGGATCGTTCACCGGATCGTCCGTCTCGCCCAGCACGGCCACGAGGGCGAAGCTCGCCGGCCCCTTGGACAGGCGCTCCTTCAGCTCGTCGGCGTAGAAGCTGTCGGGCTTGGCCTTGAGTTCGTCGTCCGTGAGGCCGAGCTGGCCGGCGCTCGCGACCCATTTCAGCTTGGCGACGGTGGCGGCGCCCTTGGCGTTGGTGAGGGTGTAGGCGTGGACGCCCCAGTAATCGACGCCGGCGAAGCTCGCCGGCACCGGCCGGGCGTTGAGCCACGCGGCCTGCCGCGTCGTCTCGGGATTGGCGGCGGCGAAGGCCTTGATCTTGTCGGCATCCGGCTTCCCGTCCGGCCCCGGCGCCCGCACGGTGGCGAAGTCGAGGAGCTGCTGCGGCGTCCGGGTCGAGAACACCGGCGCGGAGATCACCACGAACACCATGTCGCCGGACGGGTCGGTCATCCGCATGGCGAAGCCCCGGGTGACGGGCTTGGCCTTGTCGGAGATCTTCGGGTTGGAGCCGCCCATGGAGAACCGGGCCGTCACCGGCACGGTCTTGGCGAAGTGCGGCGCCTTCGACAGGCCCGGCGCCTCGGCGGACGGGGTGAAGCTGCCCTTGAGGCACACGCCCTTGGCGCCGCTCCCGCGCACCTTCGGCTGGTTGCCGCCGGCGGCGAACAGGGCGTCGACGATCGCCCCCGGATCGGCGTCTTGCCCTGCGGTGTTCTGGGCCGAAGCCCCCCCGGTCAGGAGGCTTGCCGTCAGAGCGGTGGCGGCGAGGACGGGCGAGGACCGCAGCATGGGAAGCCTTTCGTCGAAGGGATTGTGGGAGGGGGCCGTGCGGGGGGACGATGCGAGGGGACTGCAAACGCGGGGTCACCCCACCCGAATCACGGTGCGGCGTTCCATGGAACGGTTCTAGATTGCGCGCAATCTTGTGGCAAGCACGAGGATCGGGCGCGCGGCGAAATCGCAAGACCACGCGCAGGACCGTGCGCGGGACCGTGCGGGACCGCGTTCGACGGCGCCGACGGCTCCGGCTTGTGTTATGAGCGCATCATGCAGGCCAGATCCTCCCGTCCCCGCGTGCCGGCCGCTGCCCGCGCGCAGCGCCTCGGCGCTCCGGCCGTGCCCCCGCGCGCGAGCCGATGACCGGGAAACTCCCGCTTCCCGTGGGCGATGCGGCGCCCGCCGCCGCCGCCGATCCGGTCCGCCTTGCGGCCCTGGAGGCCCACGGCATCCTCGACACGCCGCCCGAGAAGGGTTTTGACGACATCGTCCTCCTGGCCCGCGCCCTGTGCGACGCGCCCGTGGCCCTCGTCAGCCTGGTGGCGGCCGACCGGCAATGGTTCAAGGCCCGCTCCGGGTTCGGCCCGTGCGAGACGAGCCTCAACGCATCCGTCTGCGCCCATGCCCTGGGACGCCGGACCCCCCTGGTCATCCCCGACCTGACCCTCGACGCCCGGACCCGCGACAACCCCCTGGTGACGGGAACGCCGGGCATCCGGTTCTACGCCGGCGCCCCCCTGAACACGCAGGAGGGCGAGACCCTCGGAACCCTGTGCGTCATCGACGGGGTCCCGCGTCCGCACGGGCTGACGGCGCAGCAGACCGAATCCCTCACGGCCCTGGCCGAGCAGGTGATGAGCCAGCTCGGCCTGCGCCGGGCTTTGGCCGAGCGCGACGCGGCCCTGGCGGGCCAGCGGCGCGAGCAGGCCCAGGCGGTGGCCGACGCCGCGCGCCTGGAGGCGATGATCGCCGCCCAGCAGGTGGTCGCCTCCGCCACCGCCGATCTCGACACGGTGTTCCGGGCCGTGGTCGACGCCGCCCTGTCGATCATCGACCGGGCCGACGGCGCGGCCATCGCGCTCTGCGACGGCGACGAACTCGTCTGCCGCACGGGGGCCGGTCACGCGGCCGGGTGGACCGGCCGGCGCACCCCCATCGCGGACAGCCCGTCGGGCCGGGCCTTCACGGAGGAGACCCTCGTCGTCGGCACCACCGGCGCGCCGGCGGCCGAGGCCGGTCGTCCGCCCCCGGCGCTGCTCGCGGTCCCGGTGCAGCGCCACGGCCTCGCCGTCGGCATCCTCGAGATCCGCTCGGAGGCCGGCGGCCCGTTCGGCCCGCGCGACATCCTGATGGCCCAGATGCTGGCCGGCCTCGCCGGCTCGGCCTTCGGCGACGTGGCCGAGGCCGAGACCCGGCAGGCCCTGCGCGAGGCCGAGGGCCGCTACAAGGCGATCTTCGACAGCGCCATCGACTTCGCCATCGTCGCCGCGGATTCCGAGAGCCGGATCACCGACTGGAACACCGGCGCCGAGCAGATCATGGGCTGGTCGGCCGACGAGGTCCGGGGCCGGCTCCTCGACACCTTCTTCACGCCCGAGGACCGGCGCGACGGCGTGCCCGACCGGGAGGAGCGCGTCGCCCTCGCCAACGGGTCGTCCCCCGACGTGCGCTGGCACCAGCGCCGCGACGGCGGCCGGTTCTGGGCGGTGGGCCGGATGATGACCCTGCGCCACGAGGACGACAGCGTCCGGGGCTTCCTCAAGATCCTGCAGGACCGCACCGCCGAGCGCCGCCACGAACAGCGCCTCGCCCTCCTGAGCCGGGCCTCCGCCGCCCTGCTCTCGGCGGCCGATCCCGCCCACGAGCTCCTGCCGATCCTGCAGGAGGGCGCCGAAGCCCTGGGGTTCGACGAGAGCCTGACCTGGGCGCTGGCGCCGGACCGGGCCAGCCTCGTGCTGGTGAAGGCGGTCGGGGTCGCGCCGGAGGCGCGGGCCGCCCTCGAACGGGCGCCCCTCGACCGGCCCCCCCTCGACCCAGCCTCCCTGGACGGGCCGCTCTGCGGGATCGTCGCCGCGACGGGGCGGCCCCTCGTCCTGTCCGGCCTCCAGGCCGACGCGACGCCGCGCCACCGGGCCGCGCGCGCGGCCGGGTTCGACGCCTATGCGAGCTTCCCCATCACCGGCCGGGGCGGGCTCACGGGCGTGATCTCGTTCGCCCGCCGCGACGCGCCGGCCTTCGAGGACGAGGTGCTGACCGTCTTCGCGACCCTGGCCCGCTTCCTCTCCGTCGCCCGCGAGCGCCTGGACGACGAGGCGGCCCTGCGCGAGAGCGACGCCCGCTCGCGGCGGGCCCAGCAGGCCGGCGGCATCGGCACCTTCGAGGCCGATGTCGGGGGGGATTCAGTCGCCGTCTCGGCCGAGTTCTGCCGCCTGTTCGGTCTCCCCGCGGCGCGCAGCTATCCCGTCCCGGTCATCGAGGGCCTGATCCTCCCCGAGGATTCCCACCTGCGCTCGGACGCCGCCCGGCGCGCCACCGGCGCCGCCATACCCGAGATCGCGTACCGCATCCGCCGGGCGGACGACGGCGCCATCCGCTGGATCGGGCGCCGGGCCGAGTTCGCCCGCGACCCCGCCGGCCGGATCACCGCCCTGTTCGGCACCGTCGCCGACGTCACCGACCAGCGCGCCGCCCGCGCCCGCATCGAGGCCCTCCTCGACCTCGGCGACCGCCTCGCCGAGGCGACGGACACGGCCGCGGCCGTCGCCATCGCGGCCGATCTCCTCGGGCGGACCCTCGGGGCGGGGCGGGCCGCCTACGCGGCCGTCGACGCCCATCGCGAGACCCTCACCATCGCGGGCGACTGGACCGCCCCGGGGGTGGAGAGCCTCGCGGGCACCTACCCGTTCGCGGCCCTGCCCGGCACCATGGAGCGCCTGCGGACCGGGCGGATTCTCGTCTGCGCCGACACCCTGGCGGAGGTGCGCCTCGCCGGGGATGCCGCGACCTACCGGGCCATCGGCGTGCGCGGCCAGATCAAGGTCCCGCTCCTGAAGGCCGGGACCCTGGTCGGCCTCCTCCTGGTGCACGCGGCCGAGCCCCGGATCTGGAGCGTGGAGGAGGTGGCGTTCACCCGCGGCGTGGCCGACCGGACCTACGCGGCCCTCGCCCGCCTCAAGGCCGAGGAGCAGCAGGATCTCGTCAACCACGAGCTGTCGCACCGCATGCGCAATCTGCTCGCCATGGTGCAGTCCATCGCCACCCAGACCCTGCGCAACGCCACCCATGTCGACGAGGCCAAGGACGTCCTGGCCGGGCGCCTCGTGGCCCTCGGCCGCGCCCACGACCTGCTCATGGGCGCGGCCCTCACCAGCACCCGGATCGAGCCCGTGGTGCGCGGCGCCCTCCACGTCCACGAGGACGGGCGCGACCGCTTCCGGATCGCCGGGCCGGAGATCGAGATCGGCGCGGACCGGGCCGTGTCCCTCGCCCTCATGCTGCACGAACTCGCCACCAACGCGGCGAAATACGGCGCCCTGTCCAACGCGGCGGGGCATGTCGACCTGACCTGGGAGATCCTCGATGGGGCCGAGCCGCGCCTGCGCCTCGCCTGGATCGAGGTCGGCGGGCCGCCGGTGGCGCCCCCCACCCGCAAGGGCTTCGGCTCGCGCTTCATCGAGCGCGGCCTCGCCTCGCAGGTCGGCGGCAGCCTGTCCCTGGACTACCGGCCCGAGGGGGTAACCTGCATCCTCGTGGCGCCGCTCGCCACCTTCGCCGGCGATGTGCCGGCCTGAAGGGCGGATCGCCGGGAAGCCGAACGCCCGCAAGCCATGCGTCCCGGGAGGCTGCCCGGCTTGGCGCCGATAGTGCATCCCGCCGGCCACCGCACCGCACCCCGCCGGGACCCATGACAGACCCTCACCCGCTCCGCCTCCGTCCGGCCCGGCCCCGTCCGGGGGCGACCCGTTGAGCGAGCTCGATGACTGGGCCGAGCGCCGGCGGCTGGCCGAGCAGGGCCGCGGCGAGCGGGCGTGGTCCCTGTGGGGGCCCTACCTCGCGGAGCGGCAATGGGGCACCGTGCGCGAGGATTACAGCCGCGACGGCAACGCCTGGCGCTCCCTGCCGCACGACGAGGCGCGCTCCCGCGCCTATCGCTGGGGCGAGGACGGCCTCGCCGGGATCTGCGACGAGCGCGGGCAGCTCTGCCTGTCCCTCGCCCTGTGGAACGGGCGCGACCACATCCTCAAGGAGCGCCTGTTCGGGCTCACCAACGAGGAGGGCAACCACGGCGAGGACGTCAAGGAGGTCTACCACTACCTCGACGCGGTCCCGAGCCACGCCTACCTCAAGTTCCTCTACCGCTACCCGCACGGCCCCTATCCCTACGACCACCTCGTGGCGGAGGGCCGGCGGCGCGGCCGCGACGAGCCCGAATACGAGATCGAGGACACGGGCATCTTCGACGGGCTGCGGTTCTTCGACGTCACGGTGGAATACGCCAAGGAGGACATCGACGACGTCCACGCGGTGATCACGGCGGTCAATCGCGGCCCCGAGGCCGCCGACCTCCACCTCGTCCCGCAGGCGTGGTTCCGCAACACCTGGTCGTGGCGCGAGGACGCAACGTCCGTCCGCCCCCGCCTGGAGATCATGGCGGACGGCGGCATCCTCGCCACCCATTCGCGCCTCGGCCCCTACCGCCTCGCCTTCGACGGCGCGCCCGACGTGCTGTTCTGCGAGAACGACACCAACCTGCGCCTGCACGGCTGGAAGCCCGACGCCGCCGGCCCGTTCAAGGACGGCCTGCACGCGGCCATCGTCGACGGCGACGAATCGGCCATCCGCCGCGACGGCGGGACCAAGCTCGGCCTGCACTATTCCCTGCGGCTGGAGCCGGGCGAGGCCAAGCGCGTCACCCTCCGGCTCTCGGCGGGTAAGCGCCCGCGCCCCGTCGACGCCGAGGGCGCCATCCTCCACCGCCGGGTCTCCGAGGCCAACGCCTTCTACGACGGCCTGCAGGACGGCATCGCCGACGCGGATGCGCGGGTGATCTTCCGCCAGGCCGCCGCCGGCCTGATCTGGTCGAAGCAGCTCTATTCCTACGATGTCCGCCTGTGGCTCCGGGGCGACCCGCTGCAGCCGACGCCGCCGCGCGAGCGCGCGGGCGAGGGCGGCCGCAACACCAACTGGCGCCACTTCGCCGGGGCCGACGTGCTGTCCATGCCCGACACCTGGGAATATCCCTGGTTCGCCGCCTGGGATCTCGCCTTCCACTGCCTGCCCCTGGCGCTGCTCGACCCGGATTTCGCCAAGAAGCAGCTCCTGCTGCTCACCCGCGAATGGTACATGCACCCCAACGGCCAGCTGCCCGCCTACGAGTGGGAGTTCGGCGACGCCAACCCGCCGGTCCATGCCTGGGCGACCTACCGGGTGTTCGAGATCGACCGCGACCGGCGCGGCGGCCGCGGCGACATCGCCTTCCTGGAGGGCGTGTTCCACAAGCTGCTCATCAACTTCACCTGGTGGGTCAACCGCAAGGACGCCGACGGCCGCAACGTGTTCCAGGGCGGCTTCCTCGGCCTCGACAATGTCGGGGTGTTCGACCGCTCGCGCCCGCCCCCCGGCTTCGGACGCATCCACCAGGCCGACGGCACCGCCTGGATGGCGATGTACGCCCTGAACATGATGCGCATCGCCCTCGAACTCGCGCTCCACAACGACGTCTACGAGAGCACCGCCTCGAAGTTCTTCGAGCACTTCCTGCTCATCGCCGAGGCCATGACCGACATGGGCGGCGAGGGCTTCGGCCTGTGGGACGAGGAGGACGAGTTCTACTACGACGAGGTCGACATCCCCGGCGGCGGCATGCTGCCCCTGCGGGTGCGCTCCGTCGTCGGCCTCGTGCCGCTCTTCGCCGTCGAGGTGATCGAGCCCTCCGTACTCCAGCGCCTGCCGGATTTCGCCCGGCGGATGAACTGGGTCCTGGAGAACCGCCCGCACCTCGCCTGCCTCGTCTCGCGCTGGACCGAGGGCGGGGTCGGCGACCGCAAGCTGCTGTCGCTCCTGCGCGGCCACCGCATGAAGGCGCTCCTGCGGCGCATGCTCGACGAGGCCGAGTTCCTGTCGGACCACGGCATCCGCTCCCTGTCGAAGGCGCACCGCGACAGGCCCTACGCCCTCAACGAGTTCGGCGCCTCGTTCAGCGTCCGCTACGACCCGGCCGACTCGACCTCGAACATGTTCGGCGGCAATTCCAACTGGCGCGGGCCGGTGTGGATGCCGATGAACTACCTCATCATCGAGGCCCTGCGCCGCTTCCACGCCTATTACGGCGACGACTTTCTCGTCGAGTACCCCACCGGCTCCGGGACCTCCCTCACCCTGGCGGCCATCGCCGACGCCCTGGAGGACCGGCTCATCGCCCTGTTCGCCAAGGATTCCGACGGGCGCCGGCCGATCTTCGGGACGCGCGAACCGATCCCGGCCGCCCCCGGCGAGGACGACGCCCTCCTGTTCCACGAGTTCTTCGACGGCGACACCGGCCGGGGGCTGGGCGCCTCCCACCAGACCGGCTGGACCGCGCTCATCCTCAACCTGCTGCACCACCGGGCGGGCCGGCCGGGCGCGGGAGAGATCGATACGCCGGGCGCCCTGCCCTGACGGCGACCGGATTCACCCCTCCGCCCGGCGGCTGTCTTCCATGTCACGCCGAGCCGGCATGAAACGGGACGGGCCCCGTCTCCCGGAAGGCTACGGCATTCACACGCGTGCGAAGAGGGTGATCTGGAGCAGAGACAGGGTACCGGAAGGCATCCGGATGCGGGCGTGAGGCACACCGGTGCTCCCTCTCCTGGAAGGCTACGGCATTCACACATCTCGCGGGTAGCACGGGTCCCCTCTCCTGGAAGGAGAGGGACAGGGTGAGGTGTGGGACTTATTCGGAGAGTTCGCACAGCTGCACGGGATCGGTCCATTCGCAGTTGTGTGAATCCTATAGCCCAAACAGGAGAGGGGGCCCGTCGCGCGTGTTCGAAGCCCTTCGTGTCCTGTTCGAGCACCGAGAAAACTCATCTGCGATCGCCCTAACTTCCAGGAGGGGGGACCCGCGCTGCCCGCGCGATGTGGAAATGTCGTAGGCCCTGACGGGGCGCGCGAAAGGCGGCGGCGTCCTAGTCGGGCACGCGCTCCAGGGTGCCGAGGCCGCTGCCGTCGAGGGACTCCGCCGTCATGGCGGTGGCCCTGCCCTGGCCGCCGATGGCGAACCGCAGGGTCGCGGGCGTGTCGGGCGCCTCCGCGTCCGGAAAATACAGGAACACGTCGCGATCGCGGTGGCGCAGGGGGTAGGTGCGCGCCAAGCCGGGGCCGACCGACAGGGTCAGCCCCCCGTTCGCCTCCGCCACCACGGCCCGGCCGATATAGGCGTTGGCGTAGGCGCCGGCATAGGCCGCGGGCCCGAGGGCGGCCGGCGCGTCGGCGGGGCTGCCGGGAGCCGCCGCGGTCGCGGGGACGGCCGCGAACATGCTGCCGTAGACGTCGCCCCACGCCCTCAGCCAGTCCTTGCCGACGGCCCCGTCGAAGACGAGGTCGGCGAAGCTGTCGGCGAGGCCCTCCGGAACGCCCGAGGGAAACGCGTTCGTCAGGATGACGACACCGAGCCTCGAACCCGGATGGATCGAGACCAGGGTCTGGGCGCCGGCGCTGAAGGCGCCGGCATGCCCCCAGACGAGGCCATGGCGTCCGAATTCGACGTTCCAGCCGAGCCCGTAGAACGACGCGGCCCCGGAGACGGGGTTGGTGCCGCGGGCCGTGAGCGGCGCGTGCGTCTCGGCGAGGGCCGCCGCCGCGACGTGCCGCCGGCCCGCCACCATCCCGTTGCCGATCGCGAGGCGCACCCACTGGGCGAGGTCGCGCACGTTCGAGCTGACGCCGCCGGCCGGCGCCTGGGCGTCGGGGTCCCGCGTGACCCGGGTGGCCCAGGGCTCGGCGGGTCCTCCGGCCCTGACATGCAGGGCGGCACGATTGGCCCGCGTCAGGAACTCCGCCTGCGTCGTGCCCGTGGACCGCATCCCCAGGGGTCCGAAGAGCGTGTCCCGGGCCACCGCGTCCCAGGGTTGGCCGGTGGGCTTCGCGGCCGCGACGGCGCCCGCGGTGAAGCCGAAATTGCTGTAGGCATAGCCCGCCCGGAAGCTCGAGGACGAGGGCACCAGGCGCAGCCGGTGGAGGATGGCGTCGCGGCCGTAGCCGATCCCCTCGAGGTCGTCCCCGGCATGGCCCGGAAGCCCGCTGCGATGGTTGAGCAGGTCGCGCACGGTGACCTCGGCCGTCGGATAGGGCTCGCGGAGCCGGAAGCCCGGGTCGAGATCGGCGATGCGGGACTCCCAGCCGACGACGCCCCGGCCCACCAGGGCCGCCACCACCGTCGCGGTGACCGGCTTCGACAGGGAGGCGATCTGGAACACCGTATCGGCGTCGACGGCGTCGGGCCGTCCGGCCTCCCGGCGGCCGAACCCCTTCAGCCACAGGGTCTCGTCGCCGAAGACGACGGCGATGGCGAGGCCCGGCACCGCCCCGGCGTCGACGGCGCCCCGCGCCAGCGCCTCCAGGGCCGGCAGCCGCGCCGCCACCTGTGCCCGCGTGAGCGTCTGGCCCGTGAGCGTCTGGCCCATGGCCGCTCCGGGCCCGACCATCGCCCAGGCGAAGAGAACACAGGCGGGGGCGAGGCCCCCCTTCCATCGAGACCGCGGCATGGGATCGTCTTCTCCGCTCGGGCCGACCCGTCAGATCGACCGGCCATGACGGGACGGAATGCAGTCTAGACTTGTTTCGCTAGACTTGTCTCGTGCCGAAACACAGCGACGAGTCAAAGACAAAGCGAGACATTTTTGAAGACCAGCGCCGCCTCGCGGAGGCCGGAGCGTCACCGGCTTCCCTCCGCTTGCGGGGCTACTGGATTCACACAAATGCGAACGCGCCGATCGCGTGCGGAGACAGGGCCCCCGACGGCATCCGGATGCGGGCGTGAGGCGCAACGGTGCTCCCTCTCCTGGAAGACAGGGCGATCGCATAGGACCGCCGGTGTCATTCCGGGGCGCCGCAGGCGAACCCGGACCCGGAGGGCCGCGCCGGAGGCGTGCAATCCAGAGCCGCCGACAGCGCAAAACCCTGCAAAACCGGTGTTTCTGGGTCCCGGGTTCCGCTGCGCGGCCCCGGGATGACAAAGCGTTGCGGGACTTCTCAAGGTCCCAAACGCCATCTGCGATCGCCCTGCCTGAAAGGAGAGGGGACCCGCGCTGCCCGCGAGATGTGTGAAGGCCGTAGGCTTCGGGCGGAGGTCGGCGGCGACGTCCGGGGCCGCCCCAGGGCGGACCCGAAGCCGCATCCCCCCGCCGGTGGACGGAAGGTGAACGGCTCGGTAACCGTTCCGGCTTACGCCAAGAGACCCCTCCCACGAAGGCCGAGACCCCACGATGACGAGAGACCAGCTCGCCGCCGAACTGACGCGCATCGCCAAGCTGCAGCTCAGCGACATCACCCGGGCGGTCAAGAACGGCGAGAAATCCATCGCCCTCAACGAGGTGACGGACCTCGCCCGCCGCCTTCACCTCCTGTCCGACGCCATCGCGGGCCGGCCGGCCGCCCCCGTGGCCCCGGCCCCCGCCGCCCATCCGTGAGCGAGGGATCGACGAGCCCCGGATCATCCTGGCGCGACACCCGCAACGCGCGGTCCCGGGCCCGCCTCGACCGGGCGCTGCCGGCGATCTTCCCCGCCCCGGTGCTGCAGCACGCCCTGTCGCGGCCCCTGCTGCCGCCGACGCCGCGCCTCGCCGTCGAGAGCTACTGGCGCGCCCACATCCTGCGGGCCGACCGCCTCGCCCGGGCGCTCGCCGCCCGCTCCGGCGCGCCCGCGGGCTGGACCTGGCGCCTCGGCACCGAACCGGGCCTCGCGGCGAGCTTCCGCCTGCCGCCCTCGCCCTACCGCGAGCCGGCCCATGGCCGCGGCCGCGGCCATTGCTGCCTGTGCGGCCAGCCGGTGTTCCGCTTCGGCTGGCACAGGGACCTGTGGGGCGCGGGGCAGCCGAACAAGAACGCCGCCTGGCATTCGGCCTGCGTCACCGCATGGAAGCTGTGGTGCGCGCCGGCCGAGCAGGTGGCGGTGCTGAAACGCCACCAGCGCCACCGCTGCACAGAATCCGGCAAGCGCCTGTTCAAGACCGCCGAGGTCGACCACCGGGTGCCGCTCTACCGGGTCTGGCGCGAGCACCGCGACGCGCCCTGGCCGGAACTGCTGGGCTACTGGGGCGCCCCCAACCTCCAGGTGGTCAACCGCGTGGTCCACGTGGCCAAATGCGGCGCCGAGGCCGGCGAGCGGGCCGCCCGCCGCCGCGCCGCGGTGGCGCCGGTGCCGGCCGATCCCTTCTCCGTGGACTCCTGATGGCCATACCTGTGCAGCCGGCACAATCAGCTGAAATAGGCGCCGATCATACAAACACATCGGAGATATAGAATAAATTTATACTCGATAAACTTTTTTTATCAATAAATTACCTTCTAGGTTATGATTTAATATTTGGTTTTTTCTACGGCAAGTTCGGGTTTACCCGTTGAGGGAGCGATTTCTGAAATCTACGCAGAGACGGCTTGAAACGCGTCACATTGTCTCTTACAATGGAACATTGCGGGAACATGCGCTCATAGCGATATGATCGCGGTTGACATGGGCCGAGTGGCGAAGCGCCGCATTGGCCTCGGAAGAGGAGGAGCCGTGTAGGGCGCGACACCGCCATACCGGCTTTAAAGACAATGGCCGCACGGACAGAGTCTGTTTGCAAGTTCATATGCGAGCGAGGCGGCTGGAGCGTGACCAATCTCCAGCTTCAAAAGCTTCTGTACCTCGCTCAAATGACCTATATGGGCCGTCATGAAGGCAAGAAGCTTTTTGACGGCTTCTTCGAAGCATGGGACTATGGTCCCGTCGAGCCTTCCGTCTATCGGAAGGTCCGCATGTTCGGGTCGAACCCGATCAGCGATGTGTTTTTCGATGCAAGAGTTTTTGACGAGACCGATGATCGCCATAAGTTCCTGGTAGAAATTTGCCAGGAACTTCTGCCGAAGAGGGCGGGCGATCTCGTCGAGATTACCCATTGGGATGGCGGAGCTTGGGCGAAATACTATGTCCCAGGAATCAGAGG
The DNA here is from genome assembly GCF_001422375.1 of Methylobacterium sp. Leaf99. GTDB lineage: Bacteria > Pseudomonadota > Alphaproteobacteria > Rhizobiales > Beijerinckiaceae > Methylobacterium. The sequence continues at coordinate 1,597,613 of NZ_LMMU01000001.1, forward strand.
GATCGAAATCCCCGACCGCGACATCACCCGAGAGTACGCCGACCGTATCGGGGGCGGAACCCTCACAGAGCACTAGTGTAATTTTCTCGAAAAGAGATAGAGGCCCCGCCTCGATCTCGTCCGCTGCGCTCGAAGCACAGCTTCAGAATGAAAAAACCGAGCGACGTATCGAACGGTTTTTCTGGGTTTTCTCGCTCTCGATTTTTCTTGAGGTATTCTTATACAAGTATCTCGACAGTAATTTCGCATTCGGCCTGATCACGTGTCTTGTTTTAGCCGGTCTTACGTCACTCGCAAATTGGCTCGAAGTTCCTTGGATCGTAAGATTTCTGGAGATTTTGTTCCATAGATTGTCAGGTGGCGTAAAACGCCCGACGGAAAAGGAACCTGACCCCAAGGAATGATCGAAGCGTTCATTCCCTTCTGTTTGCGAGCGTTCTCTGATCCCCCCTCTGCGACGCGCGCAAATCCATGAACGAGGGGGTCAGGCTACGGACGGTCAGCCTCTCTCTCTTGGAGAAAGACCGATGTTCGCAAGCGAACCCAAAAAATCCCCGTTCTCCGCCGACGCCATTGGCGAAACCGATTTCGCCAGGGTCGATGCCCACGTGATCCAGCCGGAGGAGTACGAAGAACTTCCCAAGCTGACCGACGCGATGATGGAACGGGCCGATCACTACGTCGGCACCACCCTGATCCGCCGGGGCCACCCGCCGAAGCCGGCCCCCGGGCGATAGCTCCCCCCTAAAAGAACGCCTGCAGCCCCGTCTGCGCCCGGCCCAAAATCAGGGCGTGGACGTCGTGGGTGCCCTCGTAGGTGTTGACCGTCTCGAGGTTCTGGGCGTGGCGCATGACGTGGTACTCGCCCATGATGCCGTTGCCGCCGTGCATGTCGCGGGCGGTGCGGGCGATGTCGAGGGCCTTGCCGCAATTGTTGCGCTTGATCAGGGAGATCATCTCCGGCGCCATGCGGCCCTCGTCCATGAGGCGGCCGACCCGCAGGGAGGCCTGGAGCCCCAGGGCGATCTCCGTCTGCATGTCGGCGAGCTTCTTCTGGACGAGCTGGGTCTGGGCGAGCGGCCGGCCGAACTGACGGCGCTCCAGGGTGTAGCCCCGCGCCCGGTGCCAGCAATCCTCGGCCGCCCCCATCACCCCCCAGGAGATGCCGTAGCGCGCCCGGTTGAGGCAGCCGAACGGCCCCTTCAGGCCCGAGACGTCGGGGAGCAGCGCGTCCTCCCCCACCTCGACGCCCGCCATCACGATCTCGCCCGTGGTGGAGGCGCGCAGGCTGAGCTTGCCGTGCAGCGTCGGGGTCGAGAGCCCGGTCAGGCCGCGCTCCAGGACGAAGCCCCGGATGGCGCCGTCATGCCGGTCGGATTTGGCCCAGATCACGAACACGTCGGCGAAGGGGGCGTTGGAGATCCACATCTTGGCCCCGGTGATCCGGTAGCCGCCGGCGATGGCCTCGGCCCGCGTCGTCATGCCGGCGGGGTCCGAGCCGGCGTCGGGTTCGGTGAGGCCGAAGCAGCCGATCCATTCGCCCGAGGCCAGCTTCGGCAGGTATCTCTGGCGCTGCGCCTCCGAGCCGTAGGCGTGGATCGGGTACATGACGAGGGAGGATTGCACGCTCATCATCGAACGGTAGCCGGAATCGACCCGCTCCACCGCCCGGGCCACGAGGCCGTAGGCGACGTAGGACGCGGCGGCGCAGCCGTATTCCTCCGGCAGGGTCAGGCCGAGGAGGCCGACGCTGCCCATGGCCCGGAACAGGTCGGGGTCGGTCTTCTCTTCCGCGTAGGCCGCGACGATGCCGGGCAGCAGACGCTCCTGCGCGAAGGTCTCGGCCGTGTCGCGGATGGCGCGCTCGTCCGGCGTCAGCTGGTCGTCGAGGAGGAAGGGATCGTCCCAGACGAATCCGGCCGCGCGCGAGGGGGCGTTCACGGGAGCGTTCATGGGCGTGTCCTCGGCTCTTCCAGGGTCGCATTTCCTTCACGCGAGCCGGTGTCCACCTCGCTTGAAAATGCTTTCGCTCGGCCGGTCGCGCCGGCCGTTCGGGACGAATCATGGACCCGAAGCGGGCGCGCCGTCCAGCCGCTCAGGCCCGCCCGAGAAGCGTGAGCCAGAGCACGGTGGTGATGGGCGCCAGCAGGGTCGAGACGAGGACGGAGGCCGCCACCAGCCCGGTCTCGGCCTTGTAGCGCACGGCGAGCAGGTAGGCGTTGATGCCCACGGGCATCGCCGCGAACAGGGTGGCGACGCCGGCATAGGCGGGCGGCATGGAGAACAGCCTGGTGGCGAGCAGCCACACGGCGAGGGGGTGCACCACGAGCTTCAACCCGGCGATGACCAGGGCGCCGGGCAGGTCGAACAGCACCTTGTAGCGGGTCAGGCCGGCGCCGAGGGCCACGAGGGCGCAGGTGGAGGCGGTGGAGCCGAACCCGTCGATGAGGGAGCGGGCGATTCCCGTCGGCACCACGCCGCCGAGGCGCAGGGCCATGCCGAGCCCGAGCGCCACGAAGATCGGGTTCTTGACGAGGACGAGGCCGAGGCCGCGCAGGCGCTGGACCAGGGTGCGGTCGCCCTCGGCCTCGATGAGGAAGGTGGCGCAGCCCATCATCAGGGGAAGATGCACGGCGAGCAGCAGGAACAGCGGGAACGCGCCTTCCTCGCCGTAGGCCTGCAGGATGGTCGGCACGCCGACGAAGATGGTGTTGGACTGGCTCGCGGCGAAGCCGTGCAGCACGGCGCCCTGGCGGCCGATGCCCTTGCGCCGGGTGGCGATGAGGGAGCCGGCGAGCCACGACAATCCGGCCCCGCCGAAATACGCGATCCAGTACGACCACGTCACCTCGCCGGTGAGCCCCGGCCGGGTGAGGGTGCCGATGATGAGCGCCGGCACCGCGATGGCGAAGACGTATTCCGACAGGCCGTCGCTGACCCGCTCGGACAGGAGGCCGGCGAGGGCCGCGCCCCAGCCGATCACGATGATTCCGAAGACCGGGGCGATGATGCTGACGGCGTTCATGGCGGCTCGGTGTCCCGGGACCAGGCGGAGGGTGCCGGGCCGGCATAGCATGCGCGGCCGGGTCCGATCGTTGCGCCGCGGTCCCGATTCCCACGAAAACCGCGCCGTCAATCGGCCGGCGCCCCGTCGTTAAGCACTTGTTAGCCTTTCGACGGATCCGCCACACAAGTGTTCCCGGAATGCCACACGAAGGCCGCAAGTCCCTCACGAACCCGGGTTTTGCTTAAACAATAGGCAACTGCATAAAGGATGACTTTGGCGCCGGCGGCATTCTTTGAGACCCTTCAGTCAACCGGAACCCACGAACAGCACGAGACTTGATATGGCCCGCCGCAGCGCGCTCATCGGACTGACGACCCTCCTCCTGTCGTCGACCTATCTCCAGGCCGCCGACCTGTCGGTGAAGGCGCCGATCCCCGCGCCCCCGGCATCGTGCAAGGCGGAAATCACCTTCCCGTCCTACGGCGGCATCATCAAGCAGAACCCCAACCCGGCCTGCCTCACCATCGGCGGCATCGGCGACATCTACTTCGGCGGCGCCCTGACCGGCTACGCCTACACCCAGACCAACCAGTTCGCGTTCTCGGCCGTGCCCCAGATCGCCAGCGACCGCGCCGCCCGCGTCGACTTCTCGAACCTCATGGGCACCATCCAGAAGGCCGACGGCGCGTTCCAGTTCTACGCCGCGTTCGGCGCCTACACGATCCCGGGCCTCGGCCTGCCGATCCTCGGCACCTTCGACCAGACCGACCTGCTCTACTCGCCGATCCCCATCGTCTTCGGCAAGTACGTGTTCAACGACAACTGGTCGGTCCAGGGCGGCCGCATGCCGACCCTCATCGGCTCGGAGCTGCCCTTCACCTACCAGAACCTGAACATCTCCCGCGGCCTGCTGTTCAACCAGGAGAACGTGATCAACCAGGGCGTTCAGGTGAACTACAGCGACGGCCCGTGGTCGGCGTCCTTCGCCGCCACGGACGGCTTCTACTCGGGCGAGATCAACTGGGTCACGGGCGCCATCGTCTACAAGATCGACGCCGCCAACACCGTCGGCATCAACGGCGGCACGCACTTCAACACCTACAACGCCGCCCTGCAGAACCCGCGCTTCCAGTTCGCCACCCCGCTCGCCGTGCAGAACAGCTCCATCGTCAGCGCCAACTACACCTACGCCGACGGCCCCGTCATCGTGACACCCTACGTCCAGTACACCAACATCGAGCGCAATTCGGTCCTCGGTCTCGCCGGCGCCGAGACCTTCGGCGGCGCGATCCTGGCCAGCTACGCCTTCACCGACAACTTCGCCCTGGCCGGCCGCTTCGAGTACATCACCCAGAGCGGCAGCGCCGTGAACCCGTTCCGGCCGACCACGTCCGTCCTCTACGGACCGGGCAGCTCGGCGCTCTCCTTCACCGTGACCCCGACCTTCACCTTCGACCGCTATTTCGTCCGCGGCGAGTTCTCGACGGTGCAGCTCTACGACATCACCCCCGGCCTCGGCTTCGGCCGCACCGGCACCAAGACCTCCCAGGAGCGCTACATGGTCGAGACCGGCATCACCTTCTGATCGCCGCCCTCGTCCCAGCCCGATCGAGCCCCCTCCCCCCGGAGGGGGCTTTTTTCTTGGGTCGCGCGCGCGCCCGAAGCGCCGGGCGCTCCGGGTATGGAGGGGTTTCCGCGTTCGGACCCGTGGCCGATATCGCGGGCGACGGGCCCCCTCCGCTGGACGGCAGGGCGATCGCGATGGCCGGTTGCGCTTGCATTTGCGCTTGAACCGTCGCGCGGAGCGCCCGTGCGCATCCCCATCTCCGCGCCTGCCTACTGGATTCACACAACTGCGAATGGGCCGATTCCATGCAGCGGCAGGCATCCGGACGCGGGCGGGAGGCGCACCGGAGCTCCCTCTCCTGGAAGGAGAGGGTTGGGGTGAGGTGTGGGACATCTCCGAATAGGTCACACACCTCACCCTGTCCCTCTCCTTCCAGGAGAGGGGACCTGCGCTGCCCGCGAGAGCCTTCCAGGAGAGGGGACCCGCGCTGCCCTTGAGATGTGTGAATCCCGTAGCCCTCGCCAAGCGGGGCGAGGGGATGCGCACGGGGCTTCTTCGACAGCCCCCTTCCGCAGCGGCTTTCAGACCGCGACCGCCAGCTGCGATCGCCCCGGTCTCGTCGGGGGCTTATGGCAGGGCGGACGCCGCAAAGGCGGGACTGTCGCCCCCCACCCGGCCATCGCCCCCTGCGGCAACCACCGCCCGGGGCGCCCCGGGACGGAGCCTCGCACGTCGTCCTCAGAACCTTTGCTCAGAACCTTTGCTCAGAACCGTTGCTCAGAACCGTTGCGTAAAGTTCAGCTTCGCCGTCTGGCTCCGCGCCGTCTCGGCGAATTGGGCGCCGTAGGTCAGGCCGAGGCTCGCCGACGGGCCGACCGCCAGATCGAGCCCCGCGTCGAACACCACCGCATCGGCGGCGATCGGGATGCCCGAACTCGTGAACGGCGTCCCGCCGGTGAAGGCGACGCGGGTCGCCGCGGCCGTGTCGTCGAAGGCGTGGCGCCAGCCGAGCGTGCCGCGCAGGGAGACGGCCATCGCGTTCAGGGTCACGTCCGTCGACGCATGCAGGCCGAGGGTCGAAAACGTGACGCCCGTGGTCCTGCCCGCCATGGTCAGGGCCGCGAGGCCGCCGGATTCGGCCAAGCGGTCCGTCGACTGGCTGACATAGGCGAGATCGGCGAAGGGCTCGAGGCCGACACGGCCGACGGTCATCCCGTAACCGACCTGACCGTAGACCTGGGCCGTCGTGGCGGAATAGCTGCCCGTCAGGATGTCGGCGAAGCCCGGAAGGGTCACGTTTCGCCTGGTGCGGAGGTCGTGAAACGTCACCGCCGTGCCGGCCCGAAGGCCGAGGGCGCCGAGCTGCGCGCCGCCATAGGCGCCGAGGCTGTAATCGTCGCTCCAGCCGGACGATGCCGGAGCGCTGTAGGTCGAGCGGCCGACGCCGCCCATCACGCCGAGGCGCGCGCGGCCGTCGAGGACGGCGTGATCGGCGCCGATGAGGAACCCGCCGCCGGTGCGCGTCAGGCCGGACGCGTTGCCGTCGGCGTCGCGCCGGCTCCAGTCGCCGAGGGCCTGGGTCCAGATCGCCAGCCGCTCCGTCGTCGCGGGGGCCGCGACGAAGCCGTGCGTCCCGGTCGCGTTGCCCGCGTAGGGCAGGGCCGCGCTCGGGCCGGCATAGGCGAGGACCGGCGCACGGGACCCGCCGACCGCACCGGATGCGCTCCGGATGCGATCGATGCCGGCGTTGCGGGCGAAGCGGCTGTCGTCGATCATCTGGGTCTGCAGCGATCCGTGCAGGTCGCCGGACAGCCGATCGAAGGCGGATTGCGCCGTGGCGGCGTTCGGCAGATGGGCGGCGGCGGCGAACAGCGCGTTGCCGGCGGGGAGGCCGTCGAGGCCGGCCGCCGTGGCCCGTTGATTGCGGGTGACGGCCGCCGTCGCGAACGAGGCCGCGACATCGAGATAGACGGCGTTGGCGTCGTAGCGATCGACGAGGCCGATGAAGGGCGCGATCGGCGCGGTGCCGGTGACGCCGGAGAACCGTCCGGTCACGCCGCCGGTGGCGGTCAGGATGGTGTAGCGGGTGCCGAGGGTGAAGGCCGCCGGTGACGCCGCGACGACCACGGTGCCGCCGTCGAGGTGGGCCGCGCCCGCCACGCGGGTGCTGTCGCTCGTCGTTGCCGTGGTCCGGACCGAGTACTGCGAGCCCGCCTGGGCCGTCAGCGTTCCGTTGACGGCGAGCGTCCCCATCGACGCGAGGGCGCCCGGCGCCAGGGTGCCGCCGGCCTTCACCGTGACGTCTCCCATGGACCCCGCACCGGTGAGGATGCCGCCGGCCTTCACCGTGGCCGCCGACACGATCGACCCGGCGATTTCGAGGGCGCCGCCATCGACGATGGTGGGTCCCGTATAGGTGTTCCGGCCGCTCAGGGTCAGGACGCCGCTGCCGCCGAGGGTCAGGCCGCCGGAACCGGAAATGTCGTTGTTCCAGGAATCGGCGGCGTTGAAGCCGCCGAGCGCCCCGTTCATCGTGACGGCGACCTGCGAATGGAAGGCGCCGTAGCCGTCGCCCGCCGCGTAGAGGTTGAGGCGCGCATAGCCGGAGCCGTCGTCGAGGGCCGAGCCCGACGCGATTTCGGTGGTGGCCAGGACCTCCCGCCGCTGCGCCGCGGTGAGGTACGGGAACCGGGTCTGCAACAGCACCTCGGCCCCGACGGGAACGACCGGCGCGAGGTCGGTCGGTCCCACCGACGGCAGGCCGTAGGTGAGATAGTAGGTGTAGGCGGCCTTGTTCTTGGCGTTGTCGCTGAAGCGGTCGGGCGCGCCGGCGGCGATGCAGGCCGTGATGCTCATGCCGCAGGCCTGCGCCACCGACGCGCGCAGATCGGTGAAGGCCTGGTTGAACAGCGCCTGGTAATCGCCCGTCGACGGCTGCGGCAGGGGAACGCCGCGTTGATCCAGCAGATTGAGGTTGGTGAAGTCGGGATTGTTGTTGAGAATCTGCACGAGGTTCCAGGTCGCGAGGATGCGGCCGCCGATGGAGTCGAGCGGATAGTGCACGCCGAGCACGACGCGGCTGGCGCTGTATTCCGCGCCGCGCATCACCTGCTGCTGCCAGCGTTCCGGAAACATCATCGCCAGGGTCAAGGCGCCGCTCCATCCGCCGGACGAGTGACCGCTCGGAAACGAGATGCTGTTCTTGCCGGGAAGAATGTTGGCGGTCAGATTGTCCTTCGTCACGCCGAAGTAGTCGACCGCGGAAAAGTTGACGTACCGGCCGGGTCGCGTGAAGTACGGACGGGTGTTCTCGCTGGTGCCGCCCGGGCCGGCGCTGTTCGGCTGCTCCGGGACATAGTAGCGATCGTAAGGGTTCAGGATACCGTCCGCGGGGAGCGCGAGTCTGGCCGTGAACGGCGTGCCGAGCGTGTTGGCGGAGGTGCCGGCGCCGGTCCAGGCCCGGCCGGCGGCGAAGCCCTGTCCGATCAGCAGGCGATGCTGACCGCTGGTGTTCGCACTCAACGTGTTGATCGAACCGAACAGTTGATTCCAGCTCGGCACTTCCGTGAAGGCAGAGCTGGGGAATTCCTTGTTGCCGACCGAGAAGGCCTTGAACAGGCTGGTGCCCAATCCTCCTTCGGCATAGGCGGCCGCGTTCGCAGGGCCGCCGATGGTATCGCGCATCGCCTGATTGCGCCGCTCCTGCGTGGCATTGTTCTGAATCTGAAACGTCGTCTCGAGGTTCACGTCGAGCGCCGCGCGTCCCGCCGCCGTGCCGGGCAGTCGATTCAAGTTGGTGAGCAGATTCGCGCCCCCTTCCATGATGGCCTGCTGGGCGTGACTTTCACCGACGCCGAACGCCGCGATCATCAGGGCGGCGACCGAAACCGCGGACGGAGATCGACTGATCCTTCGAACGCTTTTCAAATACGCGAACGAAGACACGTCTGTTTTATCTGTCGTCACCGGCCGGCCCCATCGGTCAATATTGATGATCGACGCCATAGGCGCGACGGATGACAGTCCAGCGACAATCGATGGCGCGTGTTTGTCCGACGCCGACTGAATTTCGATCGCCCCCCCCCTGCGGCATGGGCGACCGGATTCACACAACTGCGAATGGGCCGATTCCGTGCAGCGGCAGGGCCCCCGACGGCATCCGGATGCGGGCGTGAGGCCCACGGGTGCCCCCTCTCCTGGAAGGAGAGGGGACCTGCGCTGCCCGCGAGATGGGTGAATGCCGTAGCCTTTTAGGAGAGGGGACCTGCGCTGCCCGCGAGATGGGTGGATGCCGTAGGCGGCATGGGGGCGGGAAGCCCGGTCCGTGGGGGCGCGGTCGCCCGCGGCGGGGACGAGGCCCCCTCGGTGCCGCACCGGCGATGGGGTCAGGACCGGCCGCCCTCGCCCGTCATGTCCGGAGCCGGCCCGTCTCCCGATCCCCCGTCACCGACGCCACGGGCGGGGACCGCTCCCTCAGGACGCGTCGCCCGCCACCTCGATCCGCGCCTTCAGGATCTCCAGCAGGGCCCGGTCGCGGCGGGCCTCCAATTCGGAAAAGGTCCGGCCGGCGGCCTCCGCCTCGACGCCCGCGACGATGCGGGCCTTCACGTCCGCGTCGAGGCCGGGGGTTCCGAGGCTCGCCCAGCGCCGCTCCTGGCTCGCCCCGAGATGGTCGAGGTAGTGCCGGATGCCGCCGGCGCCGCCGCCGAGGTGGTAGGTCATGTGTGGCCCCATGGCGGCCCAGCGCAGGCCCGGCCCGTTGCACAGGGCGGCGTCGATGTCGGCGACGCTCGCCACCCCCTCGGCCACGAGGTGCACCGCCTCGCGGTAGAGGGCCGAGGCGAGGCGGTTGGCGATGTGGCCCGGCATCTCGCGGCGCAGGATCACCGGGCGGCGCCCGAGGCCGGCGTAGAACGAAGCCGCCCGGACCGCCACCGCGTCGTCCCCGGCCACGATCTCCACCAGGGGCACGAGGTGGGGCGGGTGGAACGGGTGGGCGACGATCACCCGCTCCGGCGTCGCGCAATCGGCCACGAGGGCGCTGCGCAGCATCGCCGAGGTGCTCGACGCGACGAGGATGCCCGGCGCCGCATGGCCGTCGATCTCCGCCAGGACGGCGCGCTTCACGCCCTCGTCCTCGGGGGCGTTCTCCTGCACGAAGCGGGCGCCCGAAACCGCGTCGGCCAGGCGGGCATGGTGCGTGAGGCGGCCGTCGCCCGTCAGCCCGAGTTCGGCGAGTTGTTCGCGGGCGCGGGCCACCGCCGGCCCGAGGCGATCCACGAAATCCGGGGCCGGATCGTGGGCCGCCACGTCGAGGCCGTGGGCGAGGAACAGGGCCGCCCAGCTCGCCCCGAGGGTGCCGCAGCCGATCACGGCCACGGGGCCGGTGTCATCCGTACAGAGCTCGGCCAATCCGTCGCCTCCCGCCGCTTTACTTTCGGCGGTCGGCACGCCTTATTCAATCCATCACGGTCCGTTGAAGGACCGGATGCGGGCGAGAACGACCCGCGACGCGGAGGAAACCGATGTTCATGCGCAATGCGGCGGCGCGGGCCGCCCTGCTGGTCCTGGCCGCCTTCGCCGCCGCGCCGGCCCGGGCCGACGACGTCGTGCGCCTCGGCAATCTCAAGTTCGCCCATTACGGCGCCGTCTCCTACATGAAGGAGCTCGCGCCGAAATTCGGCCTGAAGATCGACGAGCGCGTCTTCGCCAAGGGCGCCGACATCTACCCGGCCATGGCCGTGGACCAGATCGACATCTCGGCGTCGGGCGCCGACGGGGCGGTGGCGGCCCGCGGCAACGGGGTGAAGCTCTACGTGGTGGCGGGCTTCGCCGACGGCGGCGTCCGCATCCTCAAGCGGCCGGACCTCGACGCGGTGAAAACCCTGAAGGACGTGAAGGGCCTCAAGGTCGCCTCCGTCCGCGGCGGCACCCAGGACCTGATGCTGCTCGCCGAACTCGACAAGCACGGGATGACCTGGGGCGAGCGCCCCGGCAAGGACGTCCAGCTGATCTACTTCAACAACTACGCCGACCTGAACCAGGCGCTGGCGCAGAAATACGTCGACGTCATCTGCCAGAGCGAGCCGCAATCGACCCAGGCCATCAGCGCCGGCTACGCCACGGAAGTGGTGAAACCCTACGACACCCCCATCGGCCGGCCCGTGCGCCCCCTGGTGATGACCGAGAAGATGTACAACGAGCGCCCCGAGGTCGCCGGCCGCGTCCTCAAGCTGTTCGTCGCCGCCACCAAGGCCTTCATCGACGACCCGGCGCTGGCCGAGAAATACGTCCGCGAGACGGTGTTCAAGGGCCAGCTCACGGCCCAGGATTTTCGCGATGGCATGGCGAATGCCAAGTACACCTACGACGTGCCCGCCGGCCACATGCAGATCACCACCGACACCATGATGAAGTACGGCCTCGGCAAGATGGTCAATCCGCCGAAATCCGACGCCGAGTGGGTGAAGACCGACCTGCTCGAGAAGGCCAAAGCCGAACTCGTGTCCCGCTGAGGCCGCCATGCATCGGCTGCGCGGCGCCATCGTCCCCGTCCTGCTCCTCGTCCTGTGGGAGGTCCTGAGCCGGCTCGGCGTCTTCTCCGCCGTGGTGCTGCCGCCACCGAGCTCCGTGGCGGTGAAGTGGCTGTCCGGCATGGTCCCGGCCCTGCCCCACGATCCGGCGCAGGAGAGCTACGTCTCCTGGCTGTTCTCCGGCGAGATGCCCCACGACGCCGTGGCGAGTCTGGCCCGGGTGCTCACGGGCTTCTGCATCGGCGCCGGCCTCGCCGTGCCCGTCGGGCTCCTGCTTGGCACCAGCGACCGGCTGTTCTCCCTGTTCAACCCCCTGCTCGAGATCCTGCGGCCGATCCCGCCCATCGCCTACATTCCGCTGGCTATCGTCTGGTTCGGCCTTGGCAACCCGCCGGCCCTGTTCCTCATCGCGCTGGGCACCTTTTTTCCCGTGCTGGTCAACACCATCGCGGGGGTGCGGCAGGTCGATTCCATCTACATCCGCGCCGCGCGCAACCTCGGGGCGGGATCGTGGACGATGTTCCGCCGGGTGATCCTGCCGGCGGCGAGCCCGTTCGTGCTCGCCGGCATGCGCATCGGCATCGGCACCGCCTTCATCGTGGTCATCGTCGCCGAGATGATCGCCGTCTCGGACGGCCTCGGCTACCGCATCCTGGAGGCGCGCGAATACATGTGGTCCGACAAGATCATCGGCGGCATGCTCACCATCGGCCTCCTCGGCCTCGTCATCGACGGGGCGATGTCGCGCCTCAACGACCACCTGCTGCGCTGGCACCGCGGCCTCGAGCGCTGAACCGGACCCTCGGCATGCAGGCAGAAATCGTCGTCGCCCACGCCAGCAAGGTGTTCGGCAGCGGGCCCGGGGCGGTGACCGCCCTGGAGGACATCAGCGCCACGGTGCCGGAGGGGCAGTTCCTGTGCCTGCTCGGCCCCTCGGGCTGCGGCAAGTCCACCCTGCTCAACGCCATCGCGGGCTTCGCCCCCCTGAGCGGCGGCCGGATCACCCTCGGCGGCCGCCCCGTCACCGGGCCGGGGCCGGACCGGGGCATGGTGTTCCAGGAATACGCCCTGTTCCCGTGGATGAGCGTCGAGGACAACGTCCGCTTCGGCCTCGACATCAAGGGGGTGCCCAAAGCCGACGCCACGGTGACGGTGGACCGCATCGTCGCGACCCTCGGCCTGTCGGATTTCCGCAAGCGCTACCCGAAGGACCTGTCCGGCGGCATGCGCCAGCGCGTCGCCATCGCGCGCATCCTGGCCCTCGATCCGCCGGTGATGCTCATGGACGAGCCGTTCGGGGCCCTCGACGCCCTGACCCGGCGCACCCTCCAGGACGAGCTCCTGCGGATCTGGGCCGAGTTCGCCAAGACGGTGATCTTCGTCACCCACTCCATCGAGGAGGCGCTCTACCTCGCCGACCGCATCCTGGTGATGACCTACCGCCCGGGCCGCCTCAAGCGCGACATCGCCGTCGCCCTGCCCCGGCCCCGGGACACGGCCGCCCCCGACTTCAATGCCCTCAAGCGCGAGCTCGCCACCCTGGTGATGGAGGAGCAGAGCCGCTTCACGGAAGCCGAACGCCACGGCCCGGCCGTCGCTTAGTCGCCTCCGGGCCCCCGGCGGACCGCCCGAAAAAACCTTCCCGAAACCGGCTGGACAGGCCGCCGAACCCCCTCTATACCCCCCCTCCACAGGCGGTGCCGCTCACCCGAACCGCCCGTTGCCCAGGTAGCTCAGTTGGTAGAGCATGCGACTGAAAATCGCAGTGTCGGCGGTTCGATCCCGTCTCTGGGCACCATTTCGACTCTCCCCGGCGATGGTTCTTTGAGCGCCGGACCGGGTGCGTGATGCGCCCCCTCCGCTCAGCCGTTGCAGACGGGGATCGTCGCGGCCCCTGCGGCCAGTCCCGTGTCGCGTGCGCGCCCCGCAAAAACCCCTCACGCGTCCGTCCGCAACCGGGCATGCTCCCTGTAGTCGCGCGGCGTCATGCCGAAGCGATCCTTGAAGCGCCGGGAAAAATGCGACTGGCTTGAGAAACCGCAGCCATAGGCCAGGTCGGCGATCTGCCGATGCGCGGATCCGCGGTCGGCCAGGCGTCCCGCGGCGATGTTCAGCCGGCGCTCCCAGATCCACTCGGCGATCTGGCGCCCCTGCTCCTTGAACAATTCCTGGAGCCGACGCAGGGACACGCCCATGGCGGCCGCGAGTTGGGCCGGATCGAGGGTCGGGTCGCCGATATGCGCCTCGACATAGGCCTTGGCCCTCTGGACCACGAGGGTCCCGTGCAGGGATCGGGGCACCTCGCGGGCGAGACGGTCGGCCATGCCGGCGACGATCAGGTCGACACCGATCGACGTCATGCGCGCCGCCGTATCGGGGGACAGTTCGTGTCGAATCCGGATCAGTTCGGCGAAGAAGCTGGTCACGAGGCTCGTCGAAGCCTGCTCGGCTTCGAGGGTCAGCGACGTGTAGATCTTCGCGTTTCCGAGAAGATTTTCGATCTTATGCCGTGGAACGCCGAGGTTGAAGTCCTGACTGAAGTCGCACAGATGCAGATCCAGCGGCCCGACTTCCCGGATGACGATATCCCCGGGCCGCTGAATCGAGGTTCGATCATGTTGCAGGGTATGCGCAACGCCACGTGTTCTTAAACTGACCGTCAGCGTGTCGTCCCTGAGATTCTTCTTTCGGACGACGTTGTCGCGAATTGTGTACCGCGACGAACCAGTCTGCGTAAAACGATTGACCGTCATGTTTCCGATGCTGGACACTTCCAGCCGGGCCTGGAACGGCCCGTCCTCGTCGCGCAAGCCCTCGATGGGAAAGTACCTCTCGCGGAGCCGTTCACACCATGGATCGAACGTGTTGCCGGAGGGGGCTTCGTCGGTCGTCAGCACGGTCTGCATTCATCGCATTCCACTTCGCGTCGCGGCAGCCGTGCCTGCGCCGGGCGTCTCGGATCACGCCTCCACCCGCCGGGCGTGCCGCGCCCCCATGCGACGAACCGGCCCCGCTTCGGCGCAGGGCACGGCATGTCCGTCTCACGCGTCCACGGACACGCAACTTCAGTATGCAGAACCCATATGTCTACCCGTTGTGGGTGTATAGACAGACGAGGAGTAGTGATCTTAGATTTGGTAATTGATAAACGCAAATCCTGTCTTCAGGATGCATTCGAGACCGATTCGACCCGCGCGCACCGTCGATGCGCCGCGACACGCACCCTGAACAACGAATCGAAATCATCAAATCGCCGTCCCTCCGGCCCCACTAAGATTAGGGAATTCTGCAGGTTTCGATCGTCGTCCGCTCGACGGGTCGTCGGCGGACATTTTCAACTTCGTCCGCGACGAACCTCTTTTGCGCACGTCTTGCTGGACATCGATTTCAAACTCCCCTCCATGGGCCGACTCTATTTGATTACCCGATTACGATGATTGCATATGGCCGTCTCATGACATGATATCATGTCACAATCGGGCGACGCGGGCCATTCCATTTTCCGGGTCGGGCGGGTTCGGTCCCGGTGTCCGGTGGCTCTTGGATTCACACAACTGCGAATGGGCCGATCTCGTGCAGAGACAGGGCACCTGACGGCATCCGGATGCAGGCGTGAGGCCCCCACGGGTGCTCCCCCTCCCGGAAGGCTTCCGGATTCACACATTGTCAGCGCGACGCGGCTCTCCTCCCCCTTGCGGGGAGGAGTGGGAGGTGGGGGTGGCTCCGCTGGCCTCCGAACCCCGAGGGTCACCCAACCACCCCCACTCCTAATCTCTCCCCGCAAGCTCGACGGATCTCGGGCAAGCCCGAGGTCCGCTGGGGAGAGGAACGCGCTCTGACTCCAAAAACGCAGATGTGTGAAGGCCGTAGGTCCGGTGGAGCGGGTTCGACCGCAACCGGTCGGGCTCGGCGGACCCTGCCGTGCGGACGGCTTCGTCGGGCGTGAGCCCGCGCGGGGTCTTGGGGCGGCGGGCGAGGGGGCCGACGAAGTCGACGGATGCGCGATCCGGGTTTCCGCCTCGGGATCTTCCCTCGACGGCGCATGGGGGCCGTCCGCCACGTCAAGCGTGTCGGATGGGGCCTCGCGCCCCGTCCGGTTCAGGCCGCGCGGACCGTCGACGGGAAGCGGGAGATTTCGGCGCCGAGGTGCTCGGACTGGTGCGAGAGCTCGGACGCCGCCGACAGCACCTCACCGGCCGCCGCCCCCGTCGCCTCGGAGGCTTGCGCGACGCCCGCGATGTTGCGCGTGACGCGCCCGTGCCGGTGGAGGCCCGGGCGACGTTGCGCACGATCTCCTGCGTCGCCGCGCCCTGCTGCTCCGCAGCCGTCGCCATCGAGGTCGTCACGCCGTTGATCTCGCGGATGCGCGTCGTGATCGAGCCGATGGCCGCGACCGCCTGCCCGGTCACGCCGTGGATCTGGCCGATCCGGCTGCCGATCTGGCTGCCGATCTCCTCGGTGGTCCGTGCCGTCTGGGCGGCCAGTTCCGACGATACCGGCGAGGCCGACCACGAGGGCCGCGAAGCAGAGCAGGCCGGTCAGCCGGCGTGCGTGCGTCGGCGTCTGCCGCCGCGATCCGGGCCTTGTCGCCTCCGGCCGCGCTCGCGGACACTCGGCATTCAGCTGTGGGAGAGATCCGGCGCATCGGCGTTGACCGCGCGCAGCTGCATCGCGCCGATCAGACCTTGGGCGAGCGGTCCGGTCACCAGGGGTCCACTCGGTGTTCTCAGAACGCATGAGACTTGGATGTTCATTGGAACGCCTCCCTCGGCAAGGATATTCAACGAGATTAATCTGAATCAAGACCTCAAATACGATCTTTGAGACAACCTCTCGACGGACTAGACTCCTCGATGGAAGCTGCGGGACAGTGAACCTCGCTCCGCCGTTCGCGCCCCGAACGCGGACCGGCGCCCGGCACCGCCTTGACCCGGGCGCGCCGCGCTTCCATCCCACCGCCATGACCACTCCGCGCGACCACCTCTGGCGGCCCTACACGCAGATGAAGAATGCCGCCCCGCCCCTGGAGGCGGTGCGGACCCACGGCACCCGCATCGTGCTGGCCGACGGGCGCGAGCTCGTGGACGGCATCGCCTCGTGGTGGACGGCGGCGCACGGCTACAACCATCCCCATATCCGCGCCGCCGTCGCCGCCCAGCTCGAGGCCATGCCGCACGTGATGTTCGGCGGCCTCACCCACGCCCCGGCCGAGGGCCTGGCCGCCCGCCTCGCCGCCGTCCTGCCCGGCGACCTCGACCACGTGTTCTTCTCGGATTCCGGCTCGGTGGCCGTCGAGGTCGCGTTGAAGATGGCCGCCCAGATGTGGCTGAACCGGGGGGTGACGGGCCGCACCCGCTTCCTCGCCTTCCGCGGCGGCTACCACGGCGACACCCTCGGGGCGATGTCGGTCTGCGACCCGGACGAGGGCATGCACCGGCGCTTCGGCGCCTACCTGCCGACCCAGATTTTTTGCGATTTGCCGACGAGCGCCGAGCGGAGTGCGGCCCTCGATTCCTGCCTCGCCCGACACCGCGAAACCTTGGCGGCGGTGATCGTCGAGCCCCTGGTCCAGGGGGCCGGCGGCATGCGGATGCATCCCCCCGAAGTCCTGGCCGAGGTGGCGCGCGTCGCTCAAGCCCACGGCCTGCCCCTCATCGCCGACGAGATTTTTACCGGGTTCGGCCGCACCGGCACCCTGTTCGCCTGCGAGCAGGCCGGCATCGTCCCCGACATCCTGTGCCTGTCGAAGGCGCTGACCGGGGGCACGATGGCGCTCGCCGCCACCGTGGCGACCCGCGCCGTGTTCGACGCGTTCCGCTCCGACGACCCCGCCGCCGCCCTCATGCACGGCCCGACCTTCATGGCCAATCCGCTCGCCTGCGCGGCCGCGAATGCCAGCCTCGACCTGTTCGAGGGGGAACCCCGCCTCGCGCAGGGCCGGGCCATCGGGGAGCGCTTGGAGGCCGGCCTCGCCCCCCTGCGCGGCCGGCCCGGCCTCGCCGGCGTGCGGGTGCTCGGCGCCATCGGGGCGGTCCAGTGGACCGAGGTGCCGGACCTCGCCGCGGTCAAGCGGCGCCTCGTCGAACGCGGCGTCTGGGTCCGGCCGTTCGGCGACATCGTCTACCTCACGCCGGCCCTCACCATCGACGAACCGGACCTCGACCGGCTCATCGAGGCCGTCGTGACGGTGGTGTGCGACGCGACACCCGCATGAGGCCTGCAACCCGCGGCGCGTTTTCTCGTTGCACCAGGGTCGGGAGCGGCGCGCGGGCCCCGTGGACCGTTACGGGTCCCCCCGTGGAACGTCGCGGGCCGCATTCCATGGAACGGGCGGAGGGTGCATCGTGGTGGATGAGACGACGGGCTCGGACGACGATCGGCCGGTGATCCTCCTCGTGGAGGACGAGGCGGTGACCATCATGGATCTCGGCGACGTCCTCGAGGATGGCGGCTACGAGACGGTGCAATGCGCCTCCGCCGAGCGGGCGCTGGGCCTCCTGCAGGAGCGCCCCGATATCCGCGGGCTGATCACCGACGTCGAATTGTCGGGCAAGACCAACGGGTTCGACCTCGCCAACGCGGTCTCGGCGGCGCGTCCGCACCTGCCCATCGTCATCGTCTCGGGGCGGGCGGCGCCCGATCCCGAACGGATGCCGCCGGGCGCCCGCTTCATCGCCCGCCCGTGCACGGGCGAGGATATTCTCCATCAGCTCAAGGGCTTGCTGCCGGCCTGAGCCCTCCGGCGCGGTGGTCCCGCCACCACGCCAGGGTGTCGTCGAGACCGGTGTCGAGGGTGAACCGGGGCCGGAAGCCGACCTCGTCCCGGAGACGCGCGACGGCGGCCTCGATCACCGCCGGCTCTGACGGCCCGAGCGCCCGGGCGCCGTAGTCGAGGAGGTCCGGCCGGCCGGTCCGCTCGGCCAGTCCGTCGAGGAGGGTGCGCACGGGGACGGCCGTCCCCGAGCCGATGTTGACGGCGCCCGTCACCGGGCCGTCGAGGAGCGCCGCCAAAGCGCCTGCCGCATCAAGGACATGCAGGAAATCGCGGCGCTGATGTCCCGGCGAGGTCGGGAACGCCTCGCCCGCCAGGAGGGCGTGGACCGCGTCGCTGACGAGGCGGCCCCGGCGCTCACCGGGGCCGTAGAGATAGAAAAGCCGTCCCCACGCGAAGGACAGGCCGACGCTCGCGGCATAGGCCGAAAGAATTCGACGGGTTCCGTCCTTGGCCGCGCCGTAGAGGGTCGCGGGACGACAGGCGCTCGTCGCCTCGTCGAAGCGTGGAGAATCCCAACGATACTCGGCGCAGGTGCCCGAGACGACGAGACGCCGGCCGCCGGCCTCGACAAAGCTTCGGGCGAGGTCGAGGCTGGCCGCGACCCAGTCGAGGTTGCTTGGCGAGGTCCAGTACCGGCCGGGCTCGGCGTCCCAGGCCAGGTGCAGGAGGTGGCTCGGCGCCACGGCGGCGACGAGGGCGCGGCGCTGGGCTTCGTCGAGGAGGTCGGCGGCATGGACGACGGCGCCGGACATCGGCGCGCGCGCGACGGCATGGACCGCGTAGCCGCGCGCCACGAGGGCCGGCACGGCGTGGCGGCCGACGAAGCCGGACGCCCCGGTGACGAGGACCCTCACGCGCTCCAGTCCGGATAAGCGAGATCGCGTTCGGCGATCACCGCGACGGGCTCGGGCCACGCCACGTCGAGGGCCGGGTCGTTCCAGCGCAGGCCCCGGGCGCTGTCGGCGACGTAGGCGCGGTCGATCATGTAGAGCATCTCGGCCGCGTCGGTCAGGGCCTGGAAGCCGTGGGCGAAGCCGGCCGGGATGTAGAGGGCGCAGCGGTTGCGGGCCGTCAGCTCGGCGGCGAAGCTCTTGAGATAGCTCGCGGAATCCGGCCGCAGGTCGACGATGACGTCGTGGATGGCGCCCGCCGTGCAGCGCACGAGCTTGGTCTCGGCGTGGGGGGAAGCCGAGAAATGCATCCCCCGCACGGTGCCGCGCCGGGCGTTGAACGACACGCTCGACTGGGCGAAGGCGCCGACGAGACCATGCGCCGCGAACTCGTCCGCGCAGGCGGTGCGGGCGAAGAAGCCGCGGTCGTCGGCCATGGGCTCGGGCCACACCCGGTAGGCGCCGGCGAGCGGCGTTTCCTCGAAACGCATGGCGTCAGGTCACGCTGAGGCGCGGAATCGCCGTGACGAAGCGCCCGCCCCAGTCGCGGATGGCGGCCATCTCCCGGGCGATCTCGTCCTTGAGGTTCCAGGGCAGGATCAGGACGTAGTCCGGCCGCAGGGCGAGCAGTGCGTCCGGCGAGACCACGGGAATCCGGCTGCCGGGCAGGAGGGTGCCCTGCTTGTGCGGCGAGCGGTCGGCCACCGCCGCCACGAGCTCGGGGCCGATGCCGCAATAGTTGAGGAAGGTGTTGCCCTTGGCCGCCGCCCCGTAGGCGCAGACCTTCGCGCCCTTCAGGCGCAGGTCGGCCAGGAAGGTCAGCGTCGCGCACTTGATCGCCACCACGTCCTCGGCGAAGGCCGCGTAGCCCTCCGCCGCGAACAGGCCGCCGGCGCGCTCGGCCGCGCGGACGCGCTCCACCGCCGGACCGGTCGGGTGAGCGGCCCCGGCATGGCCGAAGAACACCCGCAGGGAGCCGCCATGGGTCGGCAGTTCCTCGACGTCGAACACCCGCAAGCCGTGTTGCTCCAGGATGCCCGACACCACGCCGAGGGACAGATACGAAAAATGCTCGTGGTAGATGGTGTCGAACTGGCGTTCCTCGATCATCCGCAGGAGGTGCGGGAACTCGAAGGTGCCGGCCCCCTCGGGCTTCAGGAGGATGCGGAACCCTTCCACGAAGTCGTGGATGTCGGGCACGTGGGCGAGGACGTTGTTGGCCGCCGTGAGATCGGCGGAATGGCCTTCGGCCACCAAACGCCGGGCGGTCTCGGCGCCGAAGAACGCGACCTCGGTGGGCACGCCGCGGGACACGGCGACCGCGGCCACATTCGCCGCCGGCTCGACGCCGAGCGCCGGGATGCCGCGCGCGACCACGTATTGCAGGAGGTAGCCGTCGTTGCTCGCCACCTCCACGACCTTGCTGTCGGCCCCGAGGCCGAAGCGGGCCCGCATCGCCGCGACATAGGCCTCGGCATGCGCCAGCCAGCCGGCGGAAAAGCCTGAGAAGTAAGCGTAATCCGAAAAGATCGCCTCCGGCGTCTCGAAGGCTTCGAGCTGCACGAGGTGGCAGGTGTCGCAGACGAAGGCGTGGAGCGGGTGGAACATCTCGCCCCTCCCGGCCCGGTCGGCCGGCACGTAGGCGTTGGCCAGCGGCGACAGGCCGAGATCGGCCACGGTGCGGGCGAGGGGCGCGCCGCAGGCGCGACAGGCGGGTCGGGTCACGGCGCTCACGCTCCCAGGGTCTCGTAGGCGCCGATCTGCGCCAGGGTCAGGTCGAGGGCCGAGGCCCCCTGCGCCTGGGCCCGGTGCCAGGACGTGGTCCAGGCGAGGGCCGCGTCGAGGCGCAGGCGCCGGTCCCAGCCGAGGGTGGCGCGGGCCTTGGAGGCATCGACCTTGAGGAAGGTCGCCTCGTGCGGATGGGTCTTTTCGGACAGGTGCCAGGCGGCGCCCTCCCCCCAGGCCAGGGCCAGGGTCTCGACGATGGACGAGACCGGCCGGCAATCCTCGTCGGCCGGGCCGAAATTCCAGGCCTCGGCGACGGACGCCCCGTTCCGGGCGCACAGGGCCTCGGCGAGACGCAGGTAGCCGCTCAGGGGTTCGAGGACGTGCTGCCAGGGCCGGGTGGCATGGGGCGCGCGGATCTCGACGGAGCGGCCGGCCAGGAAGGCCCGGACGATGTCGGGGATCAGCCGGTCCTCCGACCAGTCGCCGCCGCCGATGACGTTGCCGGCCCGGGCCGTGGCGACGCGGCAGTCGCGCTCGGCGAGGAACGAGGCGCGGTAGGCGCCGGTGACGAGTTCGGCGCAGGCCTTGGAGCTGCTGTAGGGATCGTGGCCGCCCAGCGCCTCGGTCTCGCGGTAGCCGTAGGGCCATTCGCGGTTGGCGTAGGCCTTGTCACTCGTCACCACCACGACGGCACGGACGGACGGGGTTTCGCGCACGGCCTCCAGTACGTGGGCGGTGCCCATGACGTTGGTGGCGTAGGTGGCGAGGGGATCGCGGTAGGACGGGCGCACCAGGGCTTGGGCGGCCATGTGGATCACGATCTCGGGACGCGTCGCGGCGAGGCATGCGCGCACGGGCTCCAGGCCGCGGATGTCGCCGAGATGCGAATCCATGCGCCCGGAGAGGCCGGCGCCGTCGAACAGGTTCGGGCGGGTCTCGGGCGGCAGGGCGAGGCCGCTCACCCGCGCGCCGAGGCGTTCCAGCCACAGGCTCAGCCACGCGCCCTTGAAACCCGTATGCCCGGTGACGAGCACCGAGCGTCCGGCCCAGAAGGCGGGGTCGGGGTTGCGGGCACCCGCGTTCGGCGAAGGAATGGGACTCTGCAAGCCGTCGCGTCTCCGGATCGCGACTCCCTACACCGGGACGGCGCCGGTGTCAGTTCGCGCCTACCAGCATTTCCACGGCGCCTGCCCGCCGGCCCACAGGGCCTCGAGGTGGTTCTTGTCGCGCAGGGTATCCATGGCCTGCCAGAAGCCGGTGTGGACGTAGGCCGAGAGTTCGCCGTCGCGGGCCAGGCGCTCCAGGGGTTCGGCCTCCCACACGGTACTGTCGCCGGCGATGTGATCGAGGGCGGCCGGCGACAGCACGAAGAAGCCGCCGTTGATGGTCGCCCCGTCGCCCGCCGGTTTTTCGCGGAAGCTGCGCACGGCGCCGCCGTCGAGTTCGAGGGCGCCGAAGCGGCCCGGCGGGGTCACGGCCGTGAGCGTGGCGAGACGCCCGTGGGACTTGTGGAAGGCGGCGAGGGCCGTGAGATCGACATCGGCGACGCCGTCGCCGTAGGTCATGAAGAAATCGTCGTCGCCGAGATAATCGCGTACCCGCTTGAGGCGGCCGCCCGTCATGGTGGTCTCGCCGGTCTCGATGAGGGAGACGCGCCAGTCCTCGGCGGCGCTGCGGTGGAAGTCGACATGGCCCGCTCCGACGTCGATGGTGACGTCGGACAGGTGCAGGCGGTAGTTCAGGAAGAACTCCTTGATGACGTAGCCCTTGTAGCCGAGGCAGATCACGAACTCGCGCACGCCGTGGGCCGCGAAGATCTGCATGATGTGCCACAGGATCGGCCGCCCGCCGATTTCCAGCATGGGTTTCGGCCGGGTCACCGTCTCTTCCGACAGGCGCGTCCCGAGACCGCCCGCGAGGATCACTGCCTTCATGGTTTCCCCCGCCCGCCCGCGTGCGGCGGCCCACGATTAGTCGGGGGGGACCGACCCGTCCAGGCAGGCCACCGGCGACGAAATCCCGGGCCGTGTCACATCGGCGTCACGACTCCCCTGGCAGATGCCGAGTCGGCGATGGACGGGCCCGGAAATTCCGGCGCGGACCCACCGTTTGCGCGCTATGATGCGAAGGGAACGCGGCGATGCGGGCGGTTGACGAGCGATCCGGCACCGAGGCGATCCTGGACCGCGCGCCGTTCGCCGACGGACGCCCCCTTCCCCTTCCCCATTCCCTCCTCCCGGGTGCCGAGCGGACCATGAGCAAGTCGGACAAGCGCATCCGCCCGCCGGGGTCCAAGGGCGATTCCGAGCAGGGTGGCCCGGGATCGAAGGATGCCCCCGGGTCCAGGAATGTTCCCGGGTCGAAGAGCGTCCCTGGCTCGAAGAGCGTCGGCTGGGCCCTGGTCCAGGCGGCGCGCCTTCACCGCTCGCGGGTCGGCGACCGGCTCGCGGCCCTCGACCTGTTCGCGGGCCAGGAACAGGTGGTCCAGGCGCTGGCCGCCTCCGGCACCATGACCATGGGGGATCTGGCCGCCACCCTGCGGGTGCGCCCGCCGACGGCCTCGAAGACCATCTCGCGCCTCGCCGCCCTCGGCTTCGTCGAGCGCCGGGCCGAGGCGGGCGACGGGCGCATCGTGCGCGTGCGTCTCACCGAAATGGGGCTCGCCAAGGCCGAGGCCATCGAGCGGATCGGCGAGGCCGTCGAGGCCGAGCTGCTCGCCGGCTTCGACGGCAAGGAGCGCCGCCGCCTGCGCAAGCTCCTGCGCAAGGCCGCCCGCAACCTCGCCGCCATCTCCGGCGCCCTGGGCCACGAGGTCGAGGGCGACGCCGAGATCGACGAGGACGACGCGGAAGCCGATGGGATCGTCTCGGCGCTCTGAGCCGGCAATCCTACAGCATCGCGTCCTGAGCGAGGCGATACGCGCGCCCGAGCTCGCGGTAGCCCTCGACGACGCGGGCCATCATCGTGCGCTTGCCCTCGTCGAGGGGGCCGAGGACCCGGGCGGGTCGCCCGCCCCAGAGGTGGCCGCCCTCCAGCAACTGGCCCGGATCGGTGGTGGCGCCGGCCGCCAGCAACACGTCGTCGGCCACCACGGTGCCGGGGGCGACGACGCAGCCGATGCCGATGAGGCTGCGCGCACCGATGCGGCAATCGGCGAGCCGCACATTGTGTCCGATGGTGGTGTCGCGGCCGATGACGACGCCCTCGGCACGGGTGCGGATCACCGTGTTGTCCTGGATGTTGGTGTCGGCGCCCACCACGATGGGACCGACGTCGGCGTTGAGATCGCAGGAGAACAGGACGGTCGACCCCGCCCCGAGGGCGATGCGGCCGCGCAGGCGTGCCGTGCGGGCGACGAACACGCTCGCCTCCGTCTCGGCGGCGTCCGCTTCGGGCGGCTGGGGCAGATCGCCGGAGGCCTCGCGCAGGCGCTCGGCCCGCTCGGCGATCTCCGGCAGGGTGATGGGCCGCAGGGGCTTGGCCGGGCTGCCGGCATAGGCGAACCCCGCGGCTAGGTGCCCGCGGGGAAACACCGTGGCGCCGGCCTCGATGAGCACGCCATCCTCCACCGTGGCCCCGTCGAGGACGATGACGTCGTCCTCGATCACCACGTCGGAGCCGACGGTGCAGGCATGCACCACGGCGTTGCGGCCGACCGTCACCCGGTCGCCCACGCGGGTCGCGTAGGACTGGGTGGCGATGTGGACCGTGGAGCGGTGCCCGAGCCAAAACCGTTCGCCGACGGTCACCACCTGCCCGTCGGCGCGGATCACGCTGTCGTCGCCGAGCCAGGCCTGCGCCCCGAGGGTGGCGGCGCCGATCACCGTGCTGCCGCGTCCGCACCAGACGGGCCGAGCGGAGAAGACGGGCAGAACGCCGTCATGGGACAGGATAAGGTCGGGGGTCACGCGGGCGGTCTCCTTCGAGGCCCGGTGGCGCGGACCGGGACGAGGGGCATATAGGTCTTTCGGGACCGGGCGGACATGCTCGGCCGCGAAGCGGCGTTCGCGGCGTGGGGTCCGCGCCCACCAATGTCCTGTCGCCGCGCCGTGCTCAAGAGCAATCGAGCGCCCCCGTACCAGCGAGCCGCCATGACCGCACCGACCCCCGACGTCAGCATCCAGGCCGAGCCCTTCGACGTGGCGCACGAGATCGCGGCCCTGACCCGCGACCTCCAGGGCCGGGCCGGCGCCATCGTGACCTTCACCGGCCTGTGCCGCGACGAGGACGGGCGTCTCGCGGGCCTCGAACTCGAACACTACCCCGGCATGGCCGAGGCCGAGATCGGCCGGGTGGTGGAGACCGCCCGCGCCCGCTGGCCGCTCCAGGGGGTGCGGGTCATCCACCGCCACGGCCTCGTGGCCCCCGGCGACGGCATCGTCCTCGTGATCACGGCAGCGGGCCACCGGATCGCGGCCTTCGAGGCGGCGAGCTTCCTCATGGACTACCTCAAGACGCAGGCACCGTTCTGGAAGCGCGAGCACCTCGTCGGCGGCGCGGTCGGTGGCTGGGTCGAGGCGACGCAAGCCGACGAGGCCGCAACCGCGCGTTGGCGCTAGGGCGTCCACAGGCAAGCCGTCGCCCGGCCTTGTGCCGACGGGCCCCGCATGTGCCGGGTCAGCGCCCGATCTCAGGAGTTCACCCGATTTCCATGCCCGATACCCGGCCCGACACCCGGCCCGATCCCCATGCGGCCCCGCCAGGGGCCGGCCCGCAGCCGCGGGGCTGGTCCCATGCCGTCTCGGGCATCGCCATCGTGGCCTTCGCCGCGTTCCTGGCCCTCGCTTGGAGCGCGGTCTCGACGCTGATGCTCATCTTCGCCGGCATCCTGCTCGGGGTGTTCCTCGACGGATTGACCCAGCTCCTCGGCAAGGTGCTGCCCGCCGGGCGCGGCCTGCGCCTCAGCCTGGTCAGCCTCGTGCTCGCCGGCCTCAGCCTGTCGATGATCGCCTTCGGCGGCGCGACGATCATGCAGCAGGGCCGCGACCTTGGGCAGACCGTGGCGTCTCAGGCCGGCACCGTGCGCGACCGGCTCAAGGCGTACGGCATCGACGTGCCCGGCCTCTCCGCACCGAAGACGGCGCCGGACGGGCAGGCCACCCCGGAGGATGGCAAGGACAAGGACGGGTCCGACCCCAAGGGCAAGAAGCAGGGTGGCCTCGCCGGCCTCGCCTCGGGCGCCATGGAGAGCCCGGGCTCCCTCCTGTCGGATGCCGGCAGCGTCCTCGGTCCGGCGGCCAGCGTGGTGATCGCCCTGTTCGGAGCCCTGGGCAACGTCCTCGTCATCGTGTTCCTCGGCCTGTCCTGCGCGGCCGATCCGGGTGCCTACCGCGACGGCCTCGTGCGCTTCGTGCCGCCGCGCCACCGCGAGCGGGCGCGGGCCCTCCTCGACGGCATGGGCGAGACCCTGCGGCACTGGCTGTTCGGCCAGCTCATCACCATGGCGGTGATCTTCCTGTGCACCTGGGCGGGCCTGAGCTTCCTCGGAATCGGCGGAGCGCTGATCCTCGGCCTCCAGGCCGGTCTCCTCGCCTTCATCCCGACCATCGGTCCCCTCATCGCGGGCGTGGTCATCATCCTGGCGGCCCTGGCCTCGGGCCTCACGGCGGTCCTCGGCGCCCTGGGCGTCTACCTCGCCGTGCAGACCCTGGAGAGCTACGGCCTGACGCCGTACATCCAGAAGCGGGCCCTCGATATCCCGCCCGCCACCATCTTCGCCGGGCAGCTCGTGCTCGGCGTGCTGTTCGGCCTGTGGGGCATCGCCCTGGCCCTCCCCCTGATGGCGGTGATCAAGGTGCTGCTGGCGCAGCTCTACATCGAAGACACCCTGAAGGAGGACGCCGAGGCCTGAAGGGGCGCCGCCGTCAGGCGGGCTCGTCCTCGGCGTCGGACAGGGGGTGGAGATCGCGCACCATCCCCTTCAGGCGCTCGTCGAGGATGTGGGTGTAGATCTGGGTCGTGGCGATGTCGGCATGGCCCAGCAGCTCCTGCACGATGCGGAGATCCGCGCCGTTCTGCAGGAGGTGGCTGGCGAAGGCGTGGCGCAGGACGTGGGGACTGACCCGGTCCGGGCGCAGGCCGGCGGCGGCGGCCACATCCTTGAGGTCGCGGGCGAAGGATTGCCGCGTGAGGTGTCCGCTCGCGCTGTCGGCGGGAAACAGCCACGGCCCGTCGGGACCCGGGCGGGCGAGGTGGTCGCGCATGGCGGCACGGGCCATTTCCGTCAGCGGCACCAGGCGCTCGCGCCCGCCCTTGCCCTTGACCACGAGGTAGCGCTCCCGCGTCGATCCCGCCGCCCGCGGCAGGGCGATGAGCTCGGAGACGCGCAGCCCCGTGGCGTAGAGCAGTTCGATGAGGCACAGCATCCGCCGGCTTCGCCCCGTGCCGTCCGCCTCGGCCTGCCCCCGGGCGGCGGCCAGGAGGGCGTCGACCTCGGTGACCGACAGCACCTTGGGCAGCGTCCGGCCCTTGCGCGGCGCGGCCACGGGCGCGCTCGGGTCCCCCTCGGCGAAGCCTTCCGCGTAGAGGAACCTGTGGAAGCCGCGGATGCAGGAGAGGCGCCGGGCGGCGGAGGCCGCGGAGAGGCCGCGGGTCTCGAGGTCCGCCATGTAGGCCCGCACCGGCCCGGCCTCGATCCGCACGGGGTCGCGGCCGTCGCGGGTCAGGGCGGCGAGATAATCGGACAGGTCGCGGCGATAGGCGCTGAGGGTGTTGGCCGCCGCCCCGCGCTCGGCGGCGAGCATGTCGAGGTAGCCCTGGATCAGCGCCTCGCCCGACAGGTCCTCCGACGTCGGCGCCGTGCTCACCGGCCGGGGGGCTGGAGCTTGGACGCCGGAATCGTCACGCTCATCTCGCGCGGCGTCGGCACCACCAGGGTCGCCAGGGCGAACAGGCCCGCGAAGGCGAGGCCGCCCAGGATGGCGAGGGTGGCGAGAAAACGGAACAGGGTCGGCACTCGGACGAACCTCGATCGCGGGGCGCAAGGGGGAGGGAAATGCGGCGCCGATGGCGCAAGGGCAAGTCATCGGTGACAAGTCATCGGTTGCACCATGGAGGGCGCGCCGTGGCAATGACTTCGCGGCCACAGGTTGCGGCGCAATAGGCGCGTCGCTGCGCCGGGACGCGGGCGGACCATCGGGTTTTCGTGCACGCCCCGCGGGCGCCGCTTCGCCCGATCCTCAAAACGCGCTAAGACCCGCGCAACGATGCGAAGAAGCCGATGACCGAAGCCGAGCCTCAGGGCACCGCGCCCCCGGGCGACCCCATCGAACTGCGCCTGCGCCGCGCCCTGGGCGACCGTTCCATCGTGCTCGTCGGCCTCATGGGGGCCGGCAAGAGCACGGTCGGCCGGCGCCTGGCCTCACGCCTCGGCCTGATGTTCCGGGATGCCGACATCGAGATCGAGACGGCGGCCAAGCTGACGATCCCGGACATCTTCGCCATCTACGGCGAGCCGAGCTTTCGCGATGGCGAGGAGCGGGTGATCGCCCGGCTCATGCGCGAAGGCCCCCTGGTCCTCGCCACGGGCGGGGGCGCCTTCATGCGCGCCACGACCCGGGAGCGGATCGCCGAGCGCGGCGTCTCGATCTGGCTCAAGGCCGAACTCGACGTGCTCATGCGCCGGGTCCGCAAGCGCGGCGGCCGTCCCCTTCTCCAGACCGAGGACCCCGAGGAGACCCTGCGCGGATTGATGGAGGTGCGTCACCCGGTCTACGCCACGGCCGACGTGGTGGTGGTCTCCCGCGACGTCGCCCACGACCGCGTGGTGCAGGACGTGATGGAAGCCCTCGACGCCCATCTCAACGGCGCCCGCCACCAAGGAATCGCAGCCCAGTGACCGACCGCCTGACGGTGGGCGTCCCCCTCGACCAGGGCCGCGCCTACGAGATCCTCATCGGCCGTGGCCTGCTGGACGAGGCCGGGGCGCGGATCGCGGCGCTGGGCGCACGGGCCGCCGTCATCGTCACCGACACGAACGTCGCCGCCCTCTACGGCGAGCGCCTGAGCGCGAGCCTGGAAGCGGCGGGCCTGCGCTCCGGCCGCGTCACCGTGGCGCCGGGCGAGGCCTCGAAAAGCTACGCGACCTACGCGGAGGTCTGCGACGGGCTGCTGGCCCACAGGGTCGAGCGCGGCGACATCGTCGTGGCTTTGGGCGGCGGCGTCGTCGGCGATCTCGCGGGGTTCGCCGCCGCCACCCTCCGGCGCGGCGTGCGCTTCGTCCAGGCGCCAACCTCGCTCCTGGCCCAGGTCGACTCGTCCGTTGGCGGCAAGACCGGGATCAATTCGCCGCTCGGCAAGAACCTCATCGGCGCGTTCCACCAGCCGCGCCTAGTGCTCGCCGATACCGGCACCCTCGACACCCTGTCCGAGCGCGAGATGCGCGCCGGCTACGCGGAGGTCGCGAAGTACGGCCTCATCAACGACGCGGCGTTCTTCGACTGGTGCGAGGCGCATTGGGCCGGCATCTTCTCCGGCGGCCCGGAACGGGACGAGGCCGTGGCGATCTGCTGCCGGTCCAAGGCCGGCGTGGTGGTGCGCGACGAGCGCGAGGACGGCGAGCGCGCCCTGCTCAACCTCGGCCACACCTTCGGCCACGCCCTGGAACGCCTGACGCGCTACGACTCCGCCCGCCTCGTCCATGGCGAGGGCGTCGCCATCGGCCTCGCCCTCGCCTTCCGGTTCTCGGCCCGCCTCGGCCTGTGTCCGGGCCAGGATGCGGGCCGCGTCGCCAACCACCTGGCCCTCGCCGGCCTGCCCACCACCCTCGGGGCGGTGCCGGGCGGCTGCGGCGACGCCGACACCCTCCTCGACGCCATGGCGCAGGACAAGAAGGTCCGCGACGGGGCGCTGACCTTCATCCTCGCCCACGGGATCGGCCGGAGCTTCATCGCGCCCGGCATCGATGCGGCCGAGGTCCGAGCCTTCCTCACGGACGAACTGCGCACCGGCTGAGCCTGTGGCCATCGATCCGACGACCAACCGCGATCCCACCGGCCGGACCGTGCCGGGGGCCGCCCGGGGACCGAGGGTGGCGAATGCTCCCCGCCTCCTCGATGTCGGCGAAGCCGCGCTCGTCGTCGAGTTCGGGCAGGCCGTCGATCCCGCCGTGCACGACAGGGTCCTCGCCCTCGACGCCGCCCTGGGCGCCGCCTCGGTGGCCGGGCTGGGCGAATGCGTACCGACCTACCGCTCGCTGACGATCCACTACGATCCCCTGATCCTCGACCGGGCACAGCTGTGCCGGACCGTCACGGACCTCCTGGCCTCGGCTGTCCCGCGGCCGCGGGCCGGACGGCTCTGGACGGTGCCATGCTGCTACGATCCGGCGCTCGCCGAGGACATCGAGGCCGTCGCCGCGTGGGCCGGCCTCCCGGCGGCGCAGGTCGCCGCGCGCCATGCCGCCGCCGATTACCGCGTCTACATGTACGGCTTCGCGCCGGGCTTCGCCTATCTCGGTGGCCTCACCGCCGATCTCGGCATCGCGCGACGCGAGAGCCCGCGCCCGCCCCACCCCGCCAACGCCATCCTGATCGGCGGCGGCCTCGCGGCCGTGGCGACCGTGCCGATGCCGACGGGCTGGTACGTGATCGGCCGGACCCCCGAGCGGCTCTATTCCGGGGCCCGCCGCCGGACCTTCCTCGTCGAGGCCGGGGACACCCTGCGGTTCGAGCCCATCGACGCCGCGACCTTCGCCGGGCTCGAGGGGCGGGCCGCCGGCGGCGAGATCATCGCCCGGATGGAGGGCTGACGATGGACGCGACGCTCAGCATCCTGTCGGCCGGCGGCGGCATCACCCTCCAGGACGCGGGACGCCACGGCTACCTGCGCTACGGCATCACGCCGGCGGGGCCCATGGACCCCCTCGCCCATGCCGGCGCCAACCGGGCCCTGGACAATCCGCCGGACACCACCGCCATCGAGATCTCCCTCGGCGGCGTGTCCCTGACCGTCACGGGCGCCGCCCTCGACGTCAGTCTGGTCGGCGGCGGCTTCCGCATCGATCACGACGGCTGGCCCCTGCCCTGCGCGACGGCCCTGACCCTGAAGCCGGAGGCGCGCCTGACGGTCCGGGCCGGGCCGACGGGCGCGTGGTGCTACCTCGGCGTCGCGGGCGCCATCGATGTGGCGCCGACCCTCGGTTCGACGGCGACCCACACCCGGTCCGGGATGGGCGGCCTCGACGGCCGGGCGCTCCGGGCCGGCGACGCCGTGCCCATCGCACGGCCCCGCGCCGCCCTCGGCGAGCCGTCGATCCTCGAACTCCCTTGGCTCGATCGGCCGCCGGGGACGATCCGCGTCGTCCTCGGTCCCCAGGACGATCACTTCGACCCGGCGGTCGTCGCGGCCTTCCTCGCCGGTCCCTGGCGCATCGGCGCCCGGGGCGACCGCATGGCCTGCTTCCTGGAGGGCGACCCGATCCGGGCGCGGGACCACAACATCGTCTCCGACGGGATCGCCATGGGGGCGATCCAAGTGCCGGGCACGGGCCAGCCCATCGTCCTGATGGCCGATCGGCAGCCGACGGGCGGATATCCGAAGATCGCCACCGTGATCGGCGCCGATCTCGGACGCCTCGCCCAGGCGCGGGCCGGCGACAGCGTGCGCTTTGCCGCCGTCTCGGTTTCGGAGGCCGTGCAGGCGCGGCGCCTGGCGCAGGAAGCCCTCGCCGGGCCCATCGGGCGCCGGCCCCTCGTGCGGACCGACTTCACCTCCGAGTTCCTGCTGGCCCGAAACCTCATCGACGGCGTGGTGGGATAGGCTCGCCGGAACGGCGGCACCGGGCCGACCGCCAAGTGGCCGGTCACGCGGCCCATCACGCCGACGGCGGGAAGGTCACGCGGACCCGCAGGCCGGGCTGGTTGTCCGCGAGCGTCAGGGCGGCGGCGTGCAGCTCCGCCACGGCCGCCACCAGGGGCAGGCCGAGGCCGTGCCCCTTCGCGCCGCGGCTCTTCTCGACGCGATAGAAGCGCCGCAGCACCTTGTCCCGCTCCGAAGCGTCGATGCCCGGCCCGTCATCGGCCACGGCCGCGACGACGCGCCCGCCGGCGCAGGTCAGGTCCAGGGCGATGGTCGTCCCCACCGGCGTATGGTGCAGGGCGTTCTCGACGAGATTGGCGAAGAGCTGGACCAGCAATTCGCGGTCGCCGTCGATGCGGATATCCGGCTCGACCGTGCAACGCAGCCGGCGCCCGCCATCCTCGACGGCGGGCGCGTAGGCCTCCCCGACGGTGCGCAGGACGTCCGACAGGTCGATCGACCGGAAGCCGGCCCGCCGCGCGCCGGCCTCGATCTGCGCGATGCGCAGCAGGGCCGTGAAGATCTCCAGGATCTCGTCGATCTCCCCCACCGCCCGATCGATGGACGCGCCGTACTCGGGAACCGTCGCGGCCGTCCTGCCGGAGGCGAGCAGGCCGTGCCGCAGGCGGGTGAGCGGCGTGCGCAGATCGTGCGCGACGTCGTTGGTCACCTGCCGGAGCGTCTCCAGCAGGCCGGCGATCCAGTCGAGCATCCGGTTCAGCGTCAGCGACAGCCGGTCGAAATCGTCGCCCGATCCCGACAGGGCGATGCGGCGCCCGAGATCGCCCGCGATGATCGCCTCCGCCGTGCGGGTCACCGCATCGACCCGGGCGAGCAGGCGGCCCGAGACCACGAGGCCGAGGCCGAGGCCGAGGGCGACCTACGCCGCCAGGGCGATGGCGAAGGCGCGTTTGAGGATCGCGCTCACCTCCCTGATGCCCTGGAGGTTGTCGGAGACGACGAGGACCGTCCCGTCGCCGAGCCTGTGCGTCGCCGCGATCATCGGCTGGGCAAGCCTGCGTCCGCCGATCTCGGAGACCGGCCGCGCCGCCGTATCGGCCTGCCCCGCGAGGGCGGCGAGATCCGGGTTGCCGATCCCGACCCGACCATCGGTCTCGACGATCGCGTGGCTCATGCGGCCGCCCCCGCGCGCGAACCGCCCGTTGAGCGCCACATCCAGGTCGACGCGCCCGCCATGGACGAACTCGTCCACCAGCGCACCGATCTCGTTGTCGATCCGCTGCTGGGCCTGCTGCCGGAGCGCGGAGGTCAGCTGGATCTCGACCAGGACCCCCAGCACCGCCACCGACGACACGAACGCGGCCGTGTAGAGCAGCGCAAAGCGGAAGCCGACGCTGCGGACGAGCTTGTGCCGGGTCACGTTTCCGCCAGGCCGCGCAGGGCGATCATGCGGGGCGGTCACGCAGGATGTATCCGGAGCCGCGCACGGTCTCGATCAGCCCGCGGTCGAAGGTCCGGTCCACCTTGGCGCGCAGGCGGCTCATGTGGGTTTCGACGATGTTCGTGGTCGGGTCGAAGTGGAAATCCCAGACGTTCTCGAGGAGCTGGCGGCGTGTCACCAGGGATCCGGCATTGCGCATCAGAAACTCGAGAAGCCGGAATTCCCGCGGCTGCAGATCGATCGTGCGGCCGGCACGGCGCACGGCGCGCGCCATCAGGTCCATCTCGAGATCGGCGGCACGCAGGACCGTCACCACGGTGGCGATGGGCGGGCGGCGGGCCAGGGCGTTCACCCGGGCGAGCAGTTCGGCGAAGGCGAAGGGCTTGACGAGATAGTCGTCTCCCCCCGCTTCGAGGCCCTCCACACGATCGTCGATGCCCGACATCGTGGTCAGGAACAGCAGGGGCGTCGGAATCCGTGCTGCGCGCAGCCGCCGCGTCAATTCGAGACCGTCGAGCCCCGGCAGCATGCGATCGACGATGGCGACGGCATGGCCGCCCGCGAGGGCAAACTTCAGGCCGGATGGTCCGTCAGCGGCGCGTTCGACGGTGTGCCCGGCCTCCGTCAGCTCGAACGCCACGAATTTGGCGGTCACCGCATCGTCCTCGATCAGCAGGATCCTCACGACGCCCGCTCCACGGGGGGTTGCGCGCGCCCAGCGAATGAACCGGCGCATCTGTTGTTTGAACGCAACATATTGATGAACCCGAGGCTTAAAGTTTCAGTTCCAGCCTATCATTGCCGGGACGTGACATAAATCAGAGAACTTCATGAAGCACTACCAAGTCGATCGCAACAAAGATTGATTCTCATACTAATAATAATAGTTCTAAACTAGAAACGTTGGCAATCCGTAATTTGACCCCTCCCCGGGGGACGACGCCTAAGCGATCCTGGGACGACAAGCCTCGCGGAACGTCGCGGCACCGTCCTTGGGCGTCATCTTGGCGGTGGGGGTTTTATCCGTGGCAATGAAGATCAGGCGCGCTCTGGCGCAGTCATTCCTGGCGACGACGGCGCTCGCCTCCGGCATCGGGTTCGGTTCGCTCGACGCCCGCGCGCAGGCGCCGACGCCGGCCCGCGGCACGCCCGTGCAGCCCTTGGCGGGCGGAGCCGTGACCCTCGACCAGCTCAGCGTCGAGGGCCAGGGCGGCACCAGCGTCGGCTACCTGACGAAGCGGACCCGCAGCGCGACGAAGACCGACACGCCCCTCATCGACACGCCGCAATCGGTGACCGTCGTCACCCAGGCGCAGATCCGCGACCAGGGCTTCCAGTCCATCGAGGAGGCGGTGCGCTACGTGCCGGGCATCATCCCGCATCAGGGCGAGGGCAACCGCGACGACCTCATCATCCGCGGCCAGCGCTCGAACGCGGACTTCTACGTCAACGGCGTGCGCGACGACGTCCAGTATTTTCGCGACCTGTACAACACCCAGCGCATCGAGGTGCTCAAAGGGCCCAACGCCCTCGTCTTCGGGCGCGGCGGCGGCGGCGGCGTCATCAACCGGGTGCTGAAGGAGGCCGACGGCATCCCGATCCGCGAGATCCTGGTCCAGGGCGGCCAGTACTTCAATAAGCGCGTCGCCGTCGATGTCGGCGACCGGGTCAGCGACAGCGTGTTCTTCCGCATGAACGGCGTGTTCGAGGATACCGGGACCTATCGCGACTTCGTCGATATCCGCCGCTACGGCTTCAATCCGACGATGACCTTCCTGCTCGGACCGGCAACGACCCTGAAGCTGTCGTATGAGTACTTCCACGACGATCGAAACACCGATCGCGGTATTCCCTCGCAGTTCGGCCGGCCGTACAATTACCGCAACAACATCGGGACGTATTTCGGCAATCCGGGCTTGAGCTACGCCAGGGTCGATGCCAACATCGCCACCGCGACCCTCGATCATCTGTTCGATTCCGGCGTCGCCGTGCACAGCACCCTGCGGTTCGCCGATTATCAGAAATTCTATCAGAACGTGTTTCCGGGCAGCGCGGTCAACGCTGCTGGGACATCGGTTAACATTACCGCGTACAACAACGAGACGCCGCGGACGAACTACTTCTCCCAGAACGACTTCACCTACAAGTTCGACACCGGATTCCTGAAGCACACGCTCCTGGCCGGGTTCGAGCTCGGCTACCAGGAGGGGCGCGCCTTCCGTGAGGAAGGCTTCTTCTCCAACGGAACCTCGACACTCGCCGTCAACCCGCTTTTTCCAACGTCGCGCGCGCCGGTGACCTTCCGTAACATCCCAACCGGCGCCAACAGCCGCTACAACCTCGGGCTCGCGGCCGTCTATGCGCAGGATCAGATCGAGATCGGGCCGCACCTTCAACTCATCGGCGGCCTGCGCTACGACCACTTCGATTTCACGGCCAACAACCTGAACGCGACCGGTGCCACACCCGTCCGCACCAACCGGATCGACAACCTGCTCTCGCCGCGTGCCGGCATCGTGCTGAAGCCCCTCGAAAACCTCGCTTTCTACGGCAGCTACAGCGTCTCCTACCTGCCGTCCTCGGGCGACCAGTTCGGCTCCCTGGCGCCGGGTCTGGCGATCTCGCAGCCGGAGCGGTTCGAGAATGCGGAGGTCGGGATCAAGTACGACGTCTCGCCGGCGCTCCAGCTCACCGGCGCCCTGTACAACCTCGACCGCTTCAACCAGCGTCTGAACGACTCGAACCGGCCGGGCCTCTTCCTGCCCACCGGCCAGACCAACACGCAGGGCGCCGAGATCGGGGCCAACGGCTACGTCACCGACTGGTGGCAGGTGGCCGGCGGCTACGCCTTCACCGACGCCACCATCACCAGCGGCTTCGGCACGGCGGCCCAGGGCTTCCGGCCCGGAAACCGCGTCGGCCTCGTGCCCTTCAACGCCTTCACCCTGTGGAACAAGTTCGACGTGACGCGGGAATTCTCGTTCGGCATCGGCTACATCCAGACCGGGCATACCTTCGCCTCGTCGGACGACACGGTGCGGCTGCCGGGCATCACCCGGTTCGATCTCGGCCTGTTCTATCGGGTCAACGAGTTCTGGCGGGCACAGGTCAACATCGAGAACCTCTTCGACCGCCGCTACATCGCCACGGCCGACGGCAACAACAACATAGGTCCCGGTGCGCCGCGCCTCGTCCGCTTCCAGGTGATCGCACGGTTCTGAGGGCGAGCGCACCTCCGGCGGCCCGGCACGCGATCCTGTTCCGGCCCCGTCACGGGGAAGCCGCAGGCGCGGATCACCCCTCGTGCCGGGGCGCCCGCCATACCTCGGGAATCGCACGATCATCTCGGAGAGGGGCCAGTCTTCCGCCACGTCCTGCTCCATTCCGGTACCCGCCGGAGGCCTGAGCCTTTGAGCGGAATGACCAGTTGGGATAGCGTTCCAATCGTGCCGAGCCGGCCGCCCCGTCATTCGGATGCGGGTGCCTCGACGGCGTGGAACCGATCAATGGCGCTGGACGCCCCGACCCTGTTGCTGGTGACGGTGATCCTGACCTTCATGGTCGGGAGCCTGTTCCTGCTGTCCTGGAGCCAGGCCCGGCAGATGCACGCCCTGGCGATCTGGGGCCTCGCCCACCTCGTCGGCGGCGTCGGCTCGGCCCTTCTCGCCCTGCGCGGACAGATCCCGGATCCGCTGTCCATCGGCCTCGCCAACACCCTGACGATCGGCGCCTACGGACTGATCTGGAACGGCGTCCTCGCCTTCGAGGGGCGGCGCCTGCGGCCGTGGCCGGTCATCCTCTGCGTCGCCCTGTGGAGCGGCGCGTGCCTGGTGCCGGACTTCTTCGCCTCCATCGCGGCGCGGATCGTCCTGGCATCCGCCATGGCCGCCGGCTTCTGCTTGTCCATGGCGGCCCTTATCTGGAAGGGGCGGACGGAGCCCCTGGTCTCCCGCTATCCGGCCACGATCCTGCTTGCCGCCTACGGGATCATGTACGCCGTGCGCATCCCCATGGCGGTCCTGAGCCCACCCCAACCCATCGGGGTCCATCCTCTCCAGACGCCCGCCTTCGCCATCCTGGTGTGCCTCGGGATGCTCTTCACCGTGGCCCTCGCCTTCGTCTTCATGGCGCTCACCAAGGAGCGCGCCGAACGCCTCCAGCGCCTGGCCGCCGATACGGACCCGCTCACGGGCATCGCCAACCGGCGGGCCTTCGTCGCCGGGGCGACGGCGACCCTGAGCGCACCGGACCGGGCGGCGACCCTGTTGCTGTGCGATCTCGACCATTTCAAGCGCGTCAACGACACCTACGGCCATGCCGTGGGCGACGCCGTGCTCGTCGGCTTCTGCCGTGTCGCCGAAGCCTTGATGCCGCCCGGCACCATCGTCGGCCGCATGGGTGGGGAGGAGTTCGCCTGCCTGCTGACGGGGGATGCGGACGAGGCCCTCGCCTGCGCCGACCGGATGCGCCGGGCCATCGCCCATCTCGCCGTCCCGTCGCTGCCGGATCTGCGCATCGGCGTCAGCCTCGGCGTGGCGACGACGCAGGATTGCGGACACGATCTCGACCGGCTGATGCGGGCGGCCGACGACGCCCTCTACGCGGCCAAGCACAACGGCCGGAACCGGATCGAGCTCGGCGGGCCGGGCCTCGACCGGGTCGTGCCGCGTTCCGGTGCCGCCGATCTACTCGATGCGTACCATCACGCTGTCGGAGGCACCGGTGGCGTCCATCACCGAGATGCGGGCGAAGCCGGCGCCCACGGGACTCCAGGCGGCGTGGCGCCGGGCGCCCCCGGCCACGGGCAGGCCGTCGACCATCCAGATCAGGGGCGGCACGCCGCCGAGGGCCTTGAGGGCGAGACCCACGTCCGGCGCGCCGCCCGCTAGATCCGTCCCCGCGAGCCCCAAGTCGATCCGGGCGCCATCCGGCGGGTAGGCGATCTTGAGGGTCGCGCTCAAGGCCGCCGCAACGGATTTCGGCACGTCGCGACGGATGTGGCGGAGCGGCGGCGGCAGGCCGGCCGTCGTGGTCACCAGGGCGTCGGCCGGTTGGGGCACCGCCTCGGGCTCGCCCCCGAACCGCGCGAAGGCGTCGAACAGGATCGGGGCGGCCACGACCCGGCCGACGAGGCCCGGCACGGCGTTGCCGTCCGGGCGACCGACCCAGACCGCGAGGGTCACCCGCCGGTCGAACCCCACGGCCCAGGCGTCGCGATAGCCGTAGGACGTGCCGGTCTTGTAGGCGATGCGGCCGGCCAGGGCGTTCTCGGGCGGCGGCGCCCCGCGCAGGGTGTCGGCGACGTACCAGGCCGCCACGGGCTCGGTGATGCGGGCGTCATTCGAGCCGAGGACGGGCGCGTCGAGGCGGCGCATCAGGGGCGGCACCAGCCCACCGCGCGCGAATCCCGAGAACAGCCGGGCTAGGTCCGTGAGGGTGATGCCGAGCCCGCCGAGGGCCACGGGCAGGCCGGGGGCGGTGTCGCGGGGCAGCTCGATGCGCGCGCCGGCTGCCCGCAGGCGGGCGATGAAGCGGGCCGCGCCCACCGCCTGGAGCAGCTCCACCGCCGGCACGTTCAGCGAGAGCTGGAGGGCGCGCCGCGCCGTCACCGTGCCCTGGTAGCCGAGGTCGAAATTCTCGGGCGCGTAGGCGCCGGCGAAGCGCACGGGCCGGTCGTCGAGCTGGGTCTCGGGATGGGCGATCCCCTGCTCGAAGGCCAGGGCGTAGATGAACGGCTTCAGGGCCGATCCCGGCGAGCGGATCGCCCCCGTCATGTCGATGGCGCCCGACCGTGAGGCATCGCCGTGGCCGGGGCTGCCGACCTGGGCGAGGACCGCGCCCGTGCGGTTGTCGAGCGCCAGGATGGCGGCGGACAGACCCGGCCCCAGGGCGGCGGCGCGCTCGGTGGCGAGCGCCTCGAGGCTCGCCTGCAGGCGCCCGTCGAGGGTGAGGCGGATGCTCCTCAACGTGGGATCGGCCGCGACCGCCGCCTCGGCCGCGTGGGCGGCCAGCATCGGGAAGGGCTTTCGCCCCTGCGGTACGGGTTCGGCCTTGGCCGCCCGCGCCTCGGCCGGCGTGATGATCCCCCGCGCGGCCACGCGGTCGAGGACCCGATCGCGAGCGCGTCTTGCGGCACCTGGGAACCGATCGGGCCGACGCGCCTCTGGGGCCTGCGGCAGGGCCACCAGAAGGGCAGCCTCCGCGAAGGAGAGGCGCGCCGGATCGCGGCCGAAATAGGCCAGACTCGCCGCCCGCAACCCTTCCACCGGACCGCCATAGGGGGCGAGCTGGAGGTAGAGGTCGAGCACGCCCGCCTTGCCGAGGCGGCGCTCCAGCTCGACCGCCCGTACCATCTGGCGCAACTTGGCCGGGAGCGAGCGCGCGGCGCGGGGCTCGACGAGCCGCGCCACCTGCATCGACAGGGTCGAGCCGCCCGAGACGATGCGGCCGTGCCGCAGCCACTGCCCGGCGGCGCGGAGCGTGGCGGCCGGGTCGATGCCCGGATGCGCGGCGAAGCGCCGGTCCTCGTAGGCTTTGAGCATTGCGAGCATGCGCGGATCGACCTGCGCCGCGGTGAGCGGTAGGCGCCAGCGCCCATCCACGGTGGCGAACGGGCGCAGGAGCCCACCATCGCGGTCGAGCACCACGGTGGAGCGGAGGTTCGCCTGCGTGAGGTCGAGGGGCGGGAGGGTGGCGACGAAGCGCCAGAGGGCGAAGGTGGCGACGGCGAGCATTGTCAGAACGACGCATAGCCCTGTGGCGACGATTCTCAACGATCGCCCGAACCGCGACGGGCTCCCTCTCCTGGAAGGAGAGGGTTGGGGTGAGGTGTGGGACTTTTTCGGAGATGTCACACACCTCATCCTGTCCCTCTCCTTCCAGGAGAGGGGACCCGCGCTTTTCACGCCTCCCCTTGCATTACCTGCCGTTGCAGAGGGCTGTTCACCCTCGCCCGTAGCGGAACCGGAGATCGGCGCCCCGCGCGTCATCGCCCTACTTCGCGCTCACCACCACGGACCCGAAGCCCGTGCGCCCGAAGCGCTCGGGCCGGTACATGTCTTCGATGGTGGCGGCGGGGTGGACGTAGGTGCCGGGCGAGACGGCGCGCACGGTGTAGGCGACGCGGAAGAACGCCGATTGCTCGGGCGTCCGCTCGTAGGCGGCGACGAAGCGGTCGTCGCGGAACGCCGTATAGACCGGGGCGACGTCGGACTTGGCGAAGGCGAGGCCGGTGAGCGCGTCGGCGTCGAGGAGCTTCGGATTGTCGATCTCCAGGCCGGCGGGCAGGCGGTCGACGAGGAGCAGGCGCCCGGGGCTGGCCTTGGCCTCCGTCACCTTGAGGACGACCACGAGGCGGTCGTTCTGGCGGACCCCCTGCGCGAGATCGACGGGTGAGCCGTCGAGGCGGTGATAGGTCCGTTCGATGGCGTAGCCCCGCGATTCGGCGGGCTCGGGCGCAATTGGGTTGCCGACGACGCTCACCACGACCTGTGCCGTGGTGGTCCCGGCATTGACGATGGCGACGGGCATCGAAGCCAGGGCGTCGCCGCGATAGAGCCGCGCCAGGGCGCCGGCCTCGGCCTTGCCGTCGATGGTGAAGCGCAGGGCGTCGGCGTCCTTGGCGAGCCCTTGGGCCGCCATCACCATCCAGGCGTTTTCCTGCGTGCTCGTCGGGCGGCCGCCCTGGCGCTCCTCGGCGATGACCGCCGCCAGGGGCTGGACCGCATCGCGGGCGAGCCCGGTCTCGGCGGCGAGGGTCAGGAGGCCGGCGCCGTCGCGCAGGCGCGAGCCGTAATCCGGCCGGTCCGTGGGTCCCGGCCCCTTCAGCGCCGTCACCGCCGAGGCGAAGGCCTTGGCGGCCCGGCCCCGGTCGCCCAGCAACGCCAGCGCCGCCGCGATCTGCCCGCGCCCGAGGGGGGTGGCGAAGGCGTCGAGCCGGGTGTCGGCGAGGTAGCGCAGATCGCCCATCACCGGGCGGCCGTTGCGGGCGAGCACGTAGGCCGCGTAGGCGATGTCCATGCCGCCGTCGCGCACCTCACTCGTGTTCGCCACGGCATTGCGGAGACTGTCGAGGGCGCTGGCGAAGGCGGTGGGCGGCACGGAAAAGCCGCGCTCCCGCGCCCGGGTGAGGAAGTCGGTGACGTAGGCGTTGAGCCAGACGTCGGTCTGGCCGCCCACGGACCACAGGCCGAACTCGCCCGACGAGCCCTGGCGGGCGAGCACCCGGTCGATGGCCTCGCGGATACGGGTGTCCACCGTGTCGTCGAGTCCCATCCGGTCCTGCGGCGGCACACGTCCCAGGGCCAGGAGCGGCATCGCCCGGCTCACGGTCTGCTCGGAGCAGGCGTAGGGGTAGCGCTCCAGGGCCTGGAGCAGGGCCGGCGCGTCGAGGCCGGCGAGCGTCGAGGCCGTGACCGAGACGGCCCCGGTGCCGGGCAGGATGTCGGCGAGCAACTCGTCCGTCACCCGCAGGGTCGCGCCGGGCGGGAGCGGCTGCACCGTCCG
Source organism: Methylobacterium sp. Leaf99 (assembly GCF_001422375.1). GTDB lineage: Bacteria > Pseudomonadota > Alphaproteobacteria > Rhizobiales > Beijerinckiaceae > Methylobacterium. Next base: position 1,638,817 of record NZ_LMMU01000001.1, read on the forward strand.
GCGGGCCAGCGGCCCGGTGCCGGCGCCGATACCGAGGGCGAAGCTCTGGCCGATGCCGGGCGGCAGGCCGGGACCGGACAGGGTCACGTCGAGGCGCGTGGTGCCGGGGCCGGCGGCGGTGATGGGGATCACCAGCGCCCCCTTGGCCCCCGCCTCCAGCCGCAGGGTCTTGTGGAGCGCCTCGGCCCCCACCACCACGGAGCCGGTGAGGCCGAGGTCGACGGTGTAGTCGCCGGCCTGACCCTCGACGTTGTCGATGGCGATGTGGAAGCGCGAGCGGTCGCCGACATTGAGGAAGCGCGGCAGGGTGCCGGTGAGGATGACGGGATCGCGGATGATCACGTCGACCTGGGCCGCGCCGACCTTCGCCCGGCTCCAGGCCGTGACCATGACCCGGCCGGTGCCGTTGAAGGCCGGGAGCGGGAAGCTGACGCTGGCCCGGCCGTCGGGGCCGACGGTGACGGGCCCGGAATACAGCGCCAGGGGCGCCTGGGTCGGGGGCGTGTCGGCGAGTTCGGCCGCCCCGCCGTCGCCGCCCGAGCGGATGGCGCCGAGCGTCCCCTGCATCCCGTCGATGAGGTACCCGTAGACGTCGCGGATCTCGGGACCGAGGGCCTTCTGGCCGAAGAAGTGCCGGAACGGATCGGGGGATTCGTAGCGCGTCAGGTTGAGGATGCCGACATCCACGAGCGCCACGCTGACCCGCGCCGTCTCCCCGGCCGTCAGGCCCGCGAGCCGGATCGGCAGGGTCAGGGTCTCGCGGGGCCGGGCCCTGGCCGGCGCTTCCACGGTGACGGCGAGGCTGCGGCTCGCTCCATCGACGGCGAACCACGCCACCCCGAGCGCCCGGCCCGGCAGGCGCTTGGCCGCCTGGTCGAGGGGCCGGTAGGCGGTGGCGACGAGGTAGGCGCCCGCGCCCCATTCGGGCTTGACCGGAATGTCGACGGTGGTGCCGCCGCTCGGCACCGCCACGGTCAGCACGGCGTGGACCTTGTCGCTCACCACCGCGAGGGTGGCCTGACCGGCAAAGCGCGGCTGGAGGCGTGCCCGCAGGGTGTCGCCGGCGGCGTAGGCCGGCTTGTCGAGGCGAAGATCGAGGAGATCCGGCACGTCCGCCGTCTCGCCCCCACCCCAGCCGACGGTGAAGGTCACGCTCGCCGTGGCCTGGGGCCGGCCGGCCACGCTCGCCTCCAGGCGGTAGGTGCCGTAGCTCACCACGGAATTGATCCGGCCGAGGGTCTCGGCCGCCAGGTCGAGTTTGCCGTCGGCGATGCGTCGGGTGCTGGTCACGGGCTCGAACGACCAGCGTCCGCCCTCGCGGTACCACTGATAGTTCTTCTCGACCTTCTGCAGGGTCCAGGCGACGCCCGGCTGGGACAGGCGCCGTCCGTCGGGCGCCGCCATCGCCACCTCGAAGCCGGCGGTGCCGCCCTCGGGCAGATCGCCCGAGAAGGTCTTGCGGAGGGCCAGCACCGGGCCGTCGGGCAGGATCGGCAGGGTGAGGCTGCGCGAGAGCGCCCGCCCGCCCAGCTCGCCGACCTGAAGGGTGATCCGCGCCTCCGTCGGGCGCGGCGCAGCGAGGGCCGGTACCGGCACGGTGAGGCGGGCCGCCCCTTGCCCGTCCGTGGTGGCGCGCGCCTCGATCTCCTGGGAGGCGGCCTCGACCCGCTCGTCGTCGAGGCCGACGGAGAAGCCCTCCAGCCCCTTGATGCCGCTGCCCGCCGCCTGCTGCACCAGCACGGTGCCGGAGACCTCGAGCCCGGACCCCGGCGCGCCGTAGAGGTAGCGCGCGGCGACATCGACGGTGGCCGGCGCGCCCTGGACGAGGCTCGGCGTGGCGCTCGACAGCGTCACCTCCAGGCGCTCGGGCACGTAATCCTCGACGAGGAAGCTCGCCTCGCCGATGGCCGGGGCCTTGGGGTCGGTATGGGCCGACACCCGCCAGGTGCCGTGCATGGCGCCGGCCAGGAGGGGCACGGCGAGGGACCGTCCGCCGAGGCCCGCATCGGGCACGGCGACGCGGCGGGCCTCGACGCCGTCGGGGCGCTTGAGCACCAGGGTCAGGGGCAGGTCGGGCACCGCGACGCCGAGGGCGTCGCGCAGGAGGGCGGTGAGGTTCACGGTCTCGCCCGAGCGGTAGACCCCGCGCTCGGGGAACACGTAGGCCTCGACGGCCCCGGGCTGCGGCCGGCCCTTCACGCCGCGATCCGTGAGGTCGAAGGCGGATTGGTTGAGGTCGAGGAAGCCGTAATCGTCGCCCATCTGCGCCACGACGAGGCCCGGCGCGATCCCGCCCTCCCCGCGCGCGAGGCCGGCCGCGAAAGCGACGTGGCCCTGTGCGTCGGTCTTGGCCGTGGCCAGGACCTCGTTGTTGCGGGCGACGAGGCGGATCTCCGCGCCCGCCACCACGGCGGCGGAGGCGAGGGACCGGGCGAAGACGTGGACCCCGTCACGCCCCTTGAACACCGTCAGTCCGAAGTCCGAGACCACGAACCACTGCGTGGCCTGTTGCTCGTATCCGCCCTCCTCGTCCACCGCGCCGGCGATGCCCGTCGGCTGGGCCAGCATGACGTAGAGACCGGGCTCGAGCTTGCCCACGGCCTGAAGCACGGGGAAGGCGGTGACGGCCTCGGCGTTCAGCTCGGCCTTCGCCGTGTCGAGGACGCCCTTCCAGACCCGCTGGCCCTTCTGCTCGGCGATGGTTTTTGCCGTGGAGCCGTTGAGCTGAGAAAGGAAATCCTCGGAGCGGAGGGAGGGCAGCAGGCCGCGATCGCCGATGCGCAGGACCTCGACGTCGAGCTTGGCCGCGTTCACCGAGACCAGGGGCACGCCGGCCTGACCCGTTCGCGGCAGGACGTAGTTGCGCCCGGTGAACCGCACCTGGGGCGAGCGGTCCCGGACGTAGACCTCGTAATCGAACGACTTCAACAAGGTCTCGCCCGCCGCCGAGGGGACTCCCTGGCGCAGGACGAAGGCGTAGCGTTCGCCGTGTTTGAGACCGTCGACGCAGATCTGCTGGCCGCTGCCCGTGACGGCGGCATTGGCCGCGCCCGAGACGGCGACGAAGGGGGTGAAATCGGTCTTCGGCGCCAGCCCTTCGGAGAACTGGAAGCAGACCCGCGGGGCGGCCGCATCGGAATCGACCTTGTAATCGAGGATGCGGAAGCCGTGCTCGGCCCGCAGCCCCTCGTAGGTCTCGCGCACCTCGGACGTGTCGGCGAGCGCGAGGCTGGCGCGGTAGGCCTCCAGGGCGGGGCGCCACTCGGATTCGGCGGCCTGGACCTCGCCGAGGGTGGCCAGTGCCTCGGCCTCCCCGGCGGCGGCGGGCGCGCGCAGGTAGCCGACATAGGCGGCGGCCCGGGCGTTGCGGCGCAGGCGCAGGCGGGCGGAATAGTCCCCGGTCTCGCTATTGCCGACGGCGCTCGCGGCGCGGGCATAGGCGAGCCAGTTCTCGGGATTGCCCGGCTCGGCGGCCACGGCCGCGCCGAGGGGCTTGAGCGCCTCGGCCGGCTTCTCGGCCTCCATCAGGGCCGCGCCCTCGGCCCGCGCCCGGGCGGCCGGACGCGGGGGACCGGCCTCGGCCTTGAGGGTGGCCTCGAGACGCACGCCGTCGCTGGCGAGGTTTTCGCGCTGGAAGGATTTTTGGGAGGGGGCCTTCAGGGCCGCCCTGGCGGGTTGGCTCAGGGGCGCCTGAGCGTGCCCGGGCATGACCAGCCCGCCCACGAGGGCGAAGGCGCCGGCCGCGAGGATCATCGCCCGCCCGCGCCGTGCCGCGCCCGTGCGTCCCGTCGATCGCGACATCACCCACCCCATCGACTCGTACCGCCCGCACCACGGCTCAGGGCCGGGACCGTAGCACTTCGCCTCGCGCCCGCAATCCGGATCGACGGCCCTGGAATTCACGCGTCGGCTCTGCCAAGCTTCGGCCCTCGCCTCGGGGGCACGGATCATGGCGCGAAGCGGACGAGCTGGTTGGATGGCGGTGTGCGCCGCGCGCTCGATCGCCCTCCTGGCTGCACCGATTCTCTCGCCGATACAGGGCCTGTCCCAGTCGCCGCCGGCGCCGCGTCCCAAATCGCCGCCGGCCTCGCCCGGCAAGCCCGCTGCGACACCGGACCCGGCCTTCGAGGCGGCCAAGGCGGCGTTCGAGGCCCTGCCGGAGGCCGAGCGCAAGGGCGTTCAGGACGCCCTGGTCTGGACCGGCGATTTCAACGGCGTCGTCACCGGCACCTTCGGAAAGCGCACCCACGACGCGCTGGTGGCCTACCAGAAGCGCGCCGGCGGCGCGGGCACCGCTTCCCTCGACCCGGCCGGCCGCGGCGCGCTCCTCAAGGCCGGGGCGGCGGCGCGGAGCACCGTGGGCTTCGCCGTCAAATCCGATCCCGCGAGCGGCACCGTCCTCGGCCTGCCCGAGCGGTTGCTGCCCAAGCGCGCGGCGATTCCGGGCGGCACCCGCTGGCAGAGCGCGGATGGCCGCATCACCGTGGAGGCGAAGTCGTTCCCCCCCGGCGAAACCAGCCTGGAGGCGGTGTTCGCCCGCATCACCGCGCCGAGCCCCGAGCGGCGCGTGACCTACAAGCTCCAGCGGCCGGACTTCCTCGTCGTCACCGCCGAGACGGCCACGGGCAAGTCCTACATCCGCTACGCCGCCGGGGAGACGGGCGTGCGCGGCCTGACCCTGGGCTACGACAAGGCGCTCGCCGAGACGTTCGACCGCCTCGTCATCGCCATCGCCAACAGCTTCGTGCCATTCCCGGACGCGGCCCCGGCGGCACCGTCAAGTCCCATCGCCCGCGCCGGGCCGACGCCGCCTCCGCTGGCCGACCGGCCGGCCGCGCCGCATGCGACGGGGCTGCTGGTGGGACCGGGCCGGGTGCTCACGAGCGCGGCCGCCCTCGACGGCTGCACGTCGCCGCGAATCAACGGCCAAGCGGCCCGCATCATGGTGCGGGACACGGACCTGATCCTCCTGGACGGCGCGGGATTGGCAAGTTCCGGCGTCTTCCCGCCCCTCCGGGCTGAGGCGGCCGTGCCCGCGGAGGCCGTGCTGGTTCTGTCGGCCGAGGCGGGCGGCGCCGTGACGGCGGCACCGGGCGCCCTCGGGCAGGACGGCCGGATTACGGCGCCGCTCCAGCCAGGAGCGGGCGGGGCGCCGATCGTCGACCCGGCGGGCGCCCTCGCCGGACTCGTCTCCGCTTATCCCGCAGCGCCGCGTCGCGTGGCCGGCGTGGTGCCGCCGGCCCGCTACGGATCGGTGGCGAGTGCCCGGATCGGGCAGTTCCTCACCGCCGCCGGTGTGCCGGTTCCGGCGGCCGGTGCATCGACCGTGCGGCTGGCGGGCGCCATCGTGGGAATCGCCTGCCAGCCGTGAGCGATCAGAGTCGCCCGGTGACCAGCAGCACGATCAGGATGATGATCAGGATGCCGCCGAGCCCGAAGCTCTGGCCGCGATAGGCGCCGCCGCCGAGGAAGTTGCCGCCGCCGAGGACCGCGAGAATGAGGATGATGAGGAGGATGGTGGTCAAGGTCATGGAACGGAACTCCGGCGCGCGCCCAACCGCTGTGGCGTGAGCTTGACCGTTCAAACGCCCAGCGGCCGATTCCGTTCAACCGCACGTGAAGGGTTATCCATCGCGCGTTCCGAATTCTTGAAAGTTTTACGCCCGCCTGAGTCCGGCGCGCCTCAGTAGAGCGGCGGGATTTCGACGTTGGGGATCGGAAACGGCCCGAGCATGAGGCGGCCATCCGCCAGGCGCAGGGGCGGCAGGGCCTTCAGGGCCGGGTCACCCGGGGCCGTCGCATCGGGCGCGGCCTCGGCGCGGGCGCGGCGGCCTCCGCCGAGGAACTGGCCGACGAGGTTGCCGATGAGCGCCCCCTTCTCGGCGCCGAAACGCTGCCCCATGACCTGCCCGACGATGGCCTCGACGCCGGCGGCGCGCAGGTCGATCTGGCCCTCCGGGCGGTGGGCCGCGTCGAGTCCGAGGCTGCCGCGGGCCTGGACCCGGCGGTCGCCCTTGGCCAGGGACAGGAGGGCGATGTCGAGGCCGCCGCCGGCCTGGCGCCACGCCTCCAGCTCCCGCGCCACCGTCCCGGTGCGCAGGATGGCGGCCCGGTTCACCGTGGCGTCGAGGGCGATGTCGGCCGGACTGGTGTTGCCGACGAAGGGATCGATGAGCGGCACCCCGGCCTTGGCGACGCGCAGGCTGAGATCGACGGCGCCGTCCGTGGCGAAGCGCCCGGGTGTCGGGCGGCCATGGGCTTCGAGGTGCTGGGCATCGAAGGCGATGTCGGGTTGGCCCTGGCCGCGCACGGTGCCCTTCAGGGCGTCGACCACCAGGGAAGCCCGCACGAAGCCCTCGGACGCCCCGTGGAAGCTGGCGTTCAGGGCGGTCCAGGTCACGTCGCCGGTGAGGTCGCCCTGCTCCACATGGAAAGGGCCGGCCACCTCGAGGATCCCCTGGCGCGGCTGGTAGACCTGAACCACGGCGGTCACCGGCCCGAGGGTGAAGCGGCTGTCGGCGCGGGCGAAGGCGAGGGTGGCGCAGCGCAGCTCGATGCGGAACGGATAACCGGCGATGGAGCGGTCGGCGCAGGTCCAGGTCCGTCCCGCCGCCGCCTCCCGGCCGAGCCAGGAATCCATCTCGTGCGCCGCCCGGTCGCGGACCCAGAACCACGCGGCCGACCACAGGACGACGAGTGTGGCGAGCAGGATAAAGGGAACGAACAGGCCTTTTCGCGATGGGGCACGGGTCGCGGCCGGTGTTTTCGTGGCTGTCATCGCGTCCCCGCTGCCGCAAAACCGTCGGAGGCGGACCCGCTCGGGGCCTCGTCTTCCATCCGGCATGGCCTATCAGGGTCTTGGCGGCGAAAGCATGGCCGCGGCCGCAGGGTTCAGGCGTCGGCCATCGTATCGGTCATGGTATCGGTCGTGGCGACGGCGTCGAAATCGGCCACGATGGCGCTGCGCTCGGCCTCGGTCTCGGCGAGGCGGTGGACGTGCATCTCGTTGGCGCCGCCATACCGGGCGCGGGCCATCCAGGTGCGGGTCAGGCGCTCGCGCGGACTCTCCCCGGCGGAGGCCACGCAGACGATCTCGCCGATCCCCGCCGCGTCGCGGCGCACGGCCAGGACCACCGCATCGCCCATGTCGTCGAGCTCCGGCTCGGCGAGATCGTGGATGCCGACGATATAGCGGCGACCGGACCGGCCGCGCCATGCGCTCAGCACCAGGGCCGGGGTTCCGCGCAGGCCCGCGGTCGTTCTGAGGCGTTCTTCGTGCACCGGTCGTCTCCGTGCTCGGTCGTCCTCGGACCTCCGCGGGGTAGCGGACCGGGACAGGGCTCGTTCGTTCGCTATTTGTTCCGGATACTCTTAACGAAGGGTTACCGTCAAGAACGGCGCCCACATCGGAGGCCATCGAGGGGGAACAAAACGGGCCCGCGTCTTCGGAGCGGCCCGCCCCTCATGCGGTGGGCGAGGTATCCCGCACGGGGGGCGGCACGGTATGGCCCCGGGCCAGGAGATCGGCCCGACCGGCGGCCAGCAGGGCGTCGGAGGCGGTCTCGATCCGGGCCTGCACGGTGTCGAGGAAGCGCGCCCGGTCGAGGCCGTGCGGGATCGGTGGCAGGAACTCGATCACCGTGGTGCCGGGCCGGCGCATTAGGCTGCGGCGGGGCCAGTACAGGCCGGTGTCGAGGGCGACCGGCAGGCAGGGTACGCCGAGGGTGGCGTAGAGATGGGTGATCCCGAGCTTGTAGGCGGGCGCCGCGCCGGGCGGGCGCCGCGTGCCCTCGGGGAAGATGATGAGCTGGCGCCCTTCGCGGATCACGTCGGCGGCGGCCTCGTTCATCGCCGCCATGGCGCGCGAGCCCTTGGAGCGGTCGATGGCCACCATCCCCGAGCGCGACAGGAACCACCCGACGAGGGGAATCCAGAGAAGCTCGCGCTTGAGGATATAGGCGAAGTCCGGGAACACCGTGACGAGGGCGAGGGTCTCGAGGGCGGACTGGTGCTTGGCCGCCACCAGAACCGGCCCTGCGGGGATGTTGGCGAGGCCCCGGAACTCCACGGTGATGCCGCCCACCACCCGCAGGAGCCACAGGGTGACGTTGCCCCAGCCCTGCGCGAGGCGGATGACCGCCCGACGCGAGACGAGGGCCGGCAGCCCGAACACCGCGATGAGGCTGGTGGCGAGGTAGAAGGCGAGGTTGAAGGCGATCGAACGGAGGATGAGCATCGGGAACCAGACTGGAGGCGCCCGCGCCCGGCGCGGCCCGCGCTCCCTTTAAAGGGTTTTCGCGCGTGTTGGACCTGTCGGGCGACAAGAAAACGTCCGTCCCCCGGAACGGGATGGCAGTTTCGCCGCGATGCACTCGGGCAGCCCATTCGATGCGGGCCATCGACTTCGTTGACTTCTCCTTCGCAGGCTCCTTAACTCGATCCGCAACGGCAACAAAACCGGAGGGAACATGGGGTCACTACGCGTCACGGGCCATGGCCTGGACCTCGGCGAAGCCCTGCGGGGCCGGGTCGAAGAGCGGATGGCGGCGACCCTCTCGAAATACCTCGACAGCCACATGAACGGGACCTGCTCGGGCCACGTCACCCTGCGGCGGGACGGGACGGCCTACCGGACGGATTGCGTGCTGCACCTCGTTTCGGGCCTGACCCTGGAAGCCTCCGGCGCCGCCCACGACGCCCATGCGAGCTTCGAGCAGACCGCTGACCGGCTGGAGAAGCGCCTGCGCCGCTACAAGCACCGGCTCAAGGACCACGGTGCGGCCGCCCACGAGGGGGCCACCGTGCAGGCGGCCTACGCCGTGTTCGCCGATCCGAGCGCGGCCGAGGCGGCGGACGACGACGAGGACCTCGACGGCGGCGACCTCGATGACGGGGCGGATCATCCGCCCGTGGTGGCCGAGAGCACCAAGACCCTCAAGCGCCATTCGGTGAGCGAGGCCGTGACCGCCCTCGACCTGACGGGCGCACCGGTGATCGTGTTCGTTCATGCTGGCACCGGACGCATCAACGTCGTATACCGCCGCACTGATGGAGCGATCGGCTGGGTCGATCCGGTGGACGCCAACGCTTGAGCGCCTGACCGGAACGGACCTCGGACCCGGCGATTGATCCCTTGGGCCGCGCGCGGCCCGACCTTTTACTCCGCGGTGGCCGATCCGGCCGCCGCCGAAAGGGCGGCGGTCTTTCATGCCAGTGCTGGAATTCCTCAATCCGGATTCCGTTGTCCCGTCCCTGCGTGCGCGCGCCAAGAAGCAGATCCTTCAGGAGCTGAGCGCCCACGCCGTGCGCCACCTGCCGGCCCTGGACGAGCGCGAGGTGTTCGAGACCCTGCTGCAGCGCGAACGCCTCGGCTCCACCGGCATCGGCGACGGCGTGGCGATCCCCCACGGCAAGCTGCCGGGCCTCGACCGGCTGTTCGGCCTCGTGGCCCGCCTGGAGCGTCCGGTGGACTTCGACGCCCTGGACGGCCAGCCCGTGGACATCGCCTTCCTGCTCCTCGCCCCCGAGGGGGCCGGGGCCGATCACCTCAAGGCGCTGGCCCAGGTGGCCCGCCTCCTGCGCGAGCCCGGCATCCTGGACCGCATTCGCGCCGCCCGCGACGCCAGCGCCCTCTACGCCCTCCTGACCCACACGTCGGCCTCCCAGGCGGCGTGACAGCGATGCCGTTTCCCCAACGCCTCCGGTCGGCCGTGGTCCTCGGCTGCCTCGCCCTCAGCGTTCCGGCCGGGGCCGGCCCGATGGACACGGCTTGCGCCCGCGACGTCCTCGTCGCGAGCTCGATGCAGCGCCAGGCCATCGACCAGCTCGAACAGACGGGCGGCGACGACGCCGAACTGTGCCGGATCTGGCGCCGCCACGTCGAGACCATGCGCCGCGTGGCGAGCGTCTACGGCCGCTGCCTGTCGGGGGCCGAGCGCAGCGAGCGCCTCGCCCAGGTGATGGGCTCCGAGAAGGAGTTTTCGGGCCTGATCAAGGGCCGCTGCAGGGGGCTCTGAGGCCGGGGGCCGGCGGGTCTATCGCTGGCCGCGCAGGAGCAGGGGCTCGGCCACCATCTTGATGGGCTTGCCGCGGCCGACGAGGATCGCGGCGCGCGAACGCTCGGGGTCGTCCTCGAAGCGGGTCCGGACCCACGCCACCAGGAACTTGAGGTATTCCGACGCCAGGAGCCGGGCCGCCGACGGATGCTGCCACCAGCGCCCGGCATCGAAGCCCTCGGCCACCACGGGATAGGGCACCACGCGCTCGATGCCCGGCAGGGCGTGGTCGAGCTCCACCAGGGTGCGGGGCATGTGGTAGTTCGACGTCACCACCGCGACGGTGCTGAACCGGTGCAGGCGCATCCAGCGCCGGGTCTCGATGGCATTGCCGATGGTGTTGCGCGCCCGGTAGTCGAGATCGACGCAGCAATCGATCCAGTGGCGCTGGGTGGGGTTGAGGCGGGCGATCTCGTCGCGGCTGGTGCGCTCGTTGACCCCGGTGATGAGCAGGCGCCGGCCGTAGCCGTTGGCCAGAAGGTCGATGGCGTCGCCGATGCGCTGGGCGCCGCCCGTGAGCGCCACGATACCGTCGGCCCGGCCGTCGAGGGGCCTCTCGTCGCGCTCGACGCAGGCGACGAAGGCGAGGAAGCCGCCGAACAGGGCCACGCCGCCGAGACCGGCGAGCCCCAGGCCCGCCCGCAGGGTGCGGCCCAGGGACCGGACCGGCACGCGAAGGGCCGATGCCGAACGGAAGGTCGCGTCGGTCCAGGCCCAGCCGAAAGCCTCGGAGGGCCTCATGGTGTGGCTGCCTGACATCTGCGTCGTCATTCTCCGCAAGGATAGCCTGGATTGGGGCATCGACGAGGCAAGTATCTCGTCCCGGAAAGGTTCACGAAGGGTTAACGCGCTCCGGTCCTCCGCGAAGGAGCTCTTTCGACGGCATGCGTTGGGGATGAATCGTCCCCGAGGCCCGGTCAGGCGAGGAAGCGCCGCACGGTGAGGCGGGAGACGATGCCGGTGACCACGGAGGCGATGACCCCGATGAGGAGCACGCTGGCATAGCCGCGCCAGCCGATGTGGAAGGCGCCGAACAGGGCCTCGATCTCCTCCCCCGCCGGCCCCGTGCGCCAGGCGCCGGCCAGGAGCCCGGCCAGGGCGAAGGCCAGGAGCGCCGCCAAGGACCCGATGATGCCGCCCCGCAGGCCGAGGCGGAAGAACCGGCGCTGGAACGCCCGGGCGATGAAGTCGTCGTCGGCGCCGACGAAGTGCAGCACCTCCACCACCTCGCGATTGCCCGCCATGGCGCCCCGGGTGGCGAAGACCACGGCGAGGCCCGTGGCGACGAGGACGAGGGCGACGAGGCCGACGCCGACGCCCACGAAGGTGTTGGCCATGGTCGAGAGCCGGCGCAGCCACAGGGCGTGGTCGTCGAGGCTCGCGACGCCGGGGAGCGCCTCCGCGAGGGACGCGCGCAGGGGTTTCAGGTCGGGCCGGGCGGATTCGGCGAGCCGCAGGGTGACGAGGCGCGGCACCGGCAGGTCGGACAGGTCGAGGCCGCTGCCGAGCCAGGGCTCCAGCAGGCGTTCCGCCTCGGCCTTCGAGAACACCCGGGTGGAGGCGATGCCGGGGGTGGCCTTGGCCAGGGTCTCCGCCCGGGCGACGTCGGCGTCAAGGTCGCGTCCGGGGCTCGGGCGGACCTGGATGGTGACCTCCTGGGCCACGGTGCCCTGCCACTGGTCGGCGCTCGACGCGACGATCTCGGCCGCCCCCGCGCACAGGGCGGCGAGGAAGGTGAGGATGGCGATGACGGCGGCGAGCGCCCGGCTCGCCGAGGAATCCGTCGGGACCAGGGGCGCGTTGCGCCGCAGGGTCGCGGGCAGCGGGGATGGGGGCGGCGACGCGACGCGCGGCGGGGAGACGGCCTGGCTCATGAATGCTCCGGAATCATGGACGCTCCGGAATCATGGGCGCTCCACGGCGAGGCGGCCCTCGCCGAGGACCAGCCGGCGGGCATCGACGAGGTCCATCAGGGCGAAGTCGTGGGTGGCGATGAGCACGGAGGTGCCGAGGCGGTTGAGTTCGATGAACAGGCGCAGGAGGCGCCGGCCGAGTCCCGGATCGACGTTGCCCGTAGGCTCGTCGGCGAGCAGCAGTTCCGGACGGGCGATGAGGGCGCGGGCGATGGCCGCGCGCTGCTTCTCGCCGCCCGACAGCAGCGGCGGCAGCACGTGCATGCGCTCGCCCAGGCCCACCCAGCGCAGCAATTCGACGACCTCGGCGCGGTAGCTCGTCTCGGCCCGGCCCTGGACGCGCAGGGGCAGCGCCACGTTCTCGTAGGTGGTCAGATGGTCAAGGAGGCGAAAGTCCTGGAACACCACCCCCATGCGCCGGCGCAGGCCCGTCAGCTTCTCGCTCGAGATGCCGCTGACCTCCTCGCCGAACACCGACACGAGCCCCCGCGTCGGACGCACCGACAGGAGGATGAGGCGCAGGAGCGTGGTCTTGCCCGCCCCCGACGGCCCCGTGAGGAACTGGAACGAGCGCGGCGCGATCTGGAAGCTCACGTCGCTGAGCACCTCGGGGCCGAGGCCGTAGCGCATCCCGACATTCTCGAACTGGACCACCGGCTCCTCGGCGCCGGACAGCAGGCTTCCCGTATTCACCCGATCCGCCACGCTCCCCCCATCCGTTTTGCCCCGTCGGTCCTGACCCTTCGGTCCTGACCCGTCGACCTTGCCCCATCCGCCCTAACCGCGGTGCATGACCGCGGCGCCCGCTTCACGGACGGTTAACCGCGTTCGCGCAGAACCGTGTGAGTCTTTTTGACCGAGCCGGCAACTGCCGATCGAGACCCCGGGGCGCCGATTCGCCATGCTGATCGTCTGCCCGTCCTGCGCAAGCGAATATGTGATCGACACCGATCGCGTCGGTGCGGAGGGGCGCTCCGTGCGCTGCGCCGCCTGCCGCGAGACCTGGTTCATCTCCCCCGAGGACGTCGCCGCCGCCATCGAAGCCGAGATGACGGCCGCCATGATGGAGGCGGTCCAGGCCGGCCCCGAGGATGCGCAGGCGCGTGCCGAGGCCCAAGCCTCCCTCGCTGCCTGGGAGGCGGCGTTGGCCGAGGATGTCCCGGTCCCCGATCCCGGGCCGGACGAGCCGGCGGACGCCCCCGTGCCGGAGCCGCGGTCGCGGCCGAGAGCCCCGGTGAAGGCGCCAAGGCGCGCCCGCCTGTCGCCGGGTGCGGCCATCGGCCTGTCGATGGTGGCGGGGCTCGGTCTCGCCGTCCTCGGACGCACCACCGTGGTGCGGGCCATGCCCCAGAGCGCCGGGCTCTACGCCCGCATCGGGCTGCCGGTGAACCTGCGCGGCCTCGACCTGCGCGACGTCGTCGCCTTCCAGACGCAGGGGGACGGCGCCCAGCTCGTGGTCGAGGGCGACGTGGTCGGGGTCGCCGCCGAGGGCGCGCCGGTGCCGCCCATCGAGATCGAGGTCCGCGACGGGCGCGACCAGACCCTCTACCGCTGGAGCGTGGCCGCGCCGCGCCGTACCCTGGAGAACCGCGAGACGGCCCGCTTCCGCGCCAGCCTGCAGGCCCCGCCCCCCGAGGCGCGCGCGGTGTCGGTGCGCTTCGCCTCCCGCGCCGACGGGGGGCCGCGCCCGGACGGGTCCGCGAATGCCAAAGCCGGTGCCAGCGCCCGTCACCCGTGATATGAAGTGCCCATGACGACTCCCTCCCGACGCGTTCGCGTCCTCTTCGACGAAGCCGCCATCGCCCGGCGCACCGAGGAACTCGCCGCCGCCATCGCGGCGGCCAAGCCCCAGGATCTGCTGGTGGTGGCGGTGCTCAAGGGCAGCTTCATGTTCGCCGCCGACCTCCTGCGCGCGCTGCACCGGACCGGGCTCGAGCCGCAGGCGGAGTTCGTCCACCTGTCGAGCTATCGCACCGCCACGGTCTCGTCGGGCCAGGTCGAGATCCTGCGCGACGTCGAGAGCGAGGTGCGCGGGCGCGACGTGCTGCTCATCGACGACATCCTGGAATCCGGCCGCACCATCGTGTTCGCCAAGGATCTGCTGATGGCGCGGGGCGCCAAGCGCGTGCTCACGGCCGTGCTTCTCGAGAAGCCCGGCAAGCGCGCCGTCACCATCGACGCCGACTTCGTCGGCTTCACCTGCCCCGACGTGTTCGTGGTCGGCTACGGCATGGATGTGGCCCACGCCTACCGGCAACTGCCCTTCGTCGGCCTCGTCGATTACGACAGCCCCGAGCCGGATCTGTTCGGCGGCACCTGAATCGGGCCTTGTGCCCGCATCATCGCGTTGAACACCACGATTCGATGCGAGAAAAAGTCCGCGCGGGAACCCATATCGGGTTCCATCCCTTGACAGCGCGGCTCTCCGCTTGCGTGACTGACATTCCTCCCATTCAAGAGAACCTGACGAGAGATGGCGCGCATCCTGCTCGTGGATGACGAAGAGACGGTTCGGGGCTTCCTCAAGCGGGGCCTGGAAATCGACGGCCACGCCGTGGTGACCGCCACGGACGGCAGCGACGGACTCGACCGCCTCACGGAGGCCGACGGGGCCTTCGATCTCATGCTCACGGACATCCGCATGCCGCTGATGGACGGGATCGCCCTGGCGCTCGCGGCCAAGCGCGATTTTCCCAACCTTACGATCCTGCTGATGACGGGCTTTGCCGATCAGCGCGAGCGGGCGCGGGGCCTCGACGCCATCGTCACCGACGTGCTGACGAAGCCGTTCTCCCTCGCTGATCTTCGCTCCACCGTGAACCGGGCCCTGGCCGCCTGAACGGCGCCCCTTCCCCCGTCGACGGTTGGGAAAGCCCGAGCGACGCTCGCGGCTGCGCGGGCGCGTGGGCTCCCCCCGTATGAGGATCGCCCTGTCCGTCGCGCCGGACACGGAACCCTGTCCGAACTTTCGGACAGCAGGCGGCCGATCCGGGCGGGATACCGCACTGCGGCAAACCACAAAAATCATTCAAGTCTTTGTTTCATCGGTTTAATTTAAATGGACTAGACTTGGTCCGCTTCCTGCAAAATCATACTGACAAAGAGCGGGCGAACGCGCCTGATCCGCTCAAGAACCACCAGGGAGGATACTATGGAGCGTAGCCGCGACCTCGACCCCGTCGAGACGCAGGAATGGCTCGATTCGCTGGACGGCGTTCTCGACGTCGACGGGCCGGAGCGGGCGCATTACCTGATCGAGCAGGTCATCGACGGAGCCCGCAAGAAGGGCGCCCCGGTTCCGTACTCGGCCAACACCGCCTATCTCAACACGATCCTGCCCCAGAACCAGGACCCGCATCCGGGCGACCGGGCCATCGAGCACCGCATCCGCTCGGCGATCCGCTGGAACGCCATCGCGATCATCCTGCGGGCCAACAAGGATTCCTCGGAGCTCGGCGGCCACATCGCCAGCTTCCAGTCGGCGGCGACGCTCTACGACACCGGCTTCATGCATTTCTGGCGCGGAGCCAACGCCGATCACGGCGGCGACCTCATCTACGTGCAGGGCCATTCCTCGCCCGGCGTCTACGCCCGCGCCTTCCTCGAAGGCCGCCTCACGGAGGAACAGCTCCTCGGCTTCCGCCAGGAAGTCGGCGGCAAGGGCCTGTCGTCCTATCCGCATCCCTGGCTCATGCCGGATTTCTGGCAGTTCCCCACGGTCTCCATGGGCCTCGGGCCCCTGATGGCGATCTACCAGGCCCGCTTCCTGCGCTACCTGCACCACCGCGACCTCGCCAAGACCGACGGCCGCAAGGTCTGGGCCTTCATGGGCGACGGCGAGATGGACGAGCCCGAAAGCCTGGGTGCCATCGCCCTCGCCGCGCGTGAAAAACTCGACAACCTCGTCTTCGTCATCAACTGCAACCTCCAGCGCCTCGACGGGCCGGTGCGCGGCAACGGCAAGATCGTCCAGGAACTCGAGGCCGATTTCCGGGGGGCCGGCTGGAACGTCATCAAGGTGCTGTGGGGGTCGGGCTGGGACGCCCTGATCCAGAAGGACACCACCGGCATGCTGGCGCGCCTCATGGAGGAATGCGTCGACGGCCAGTATCAGGACTTCAAGTCGAAGAGCGGCGCCTACGTCCGCGAGCACTTCTTCGGCAAGTATCCGGAGACGGCGGCCCTGGTGGCCGATTGGAGCGACGACGACATCTGGCGCCTGACCCGCGGCGGCCACGACCCGCGCAAGGTCTTCGCGGCCTACAGCGCCGCCTCCAAGCACAAGGGCCAGCCGACCCTCATCCTCGCCAAGACCGTCAAGGGCTACGGCATGGGCGAGTCCGGCGAGGCCCAGAACATCACCCACCAGCAGAAGAAGATGGGCGAGGCGGTGCTGCGCCAGTTCCGCGACCGCTTCCAGATCGACCTCACGGACGACCAGCTGAAGGAGATCCCCTTCATCCGGTTCCCCGAGGGCAGCCCCGAACACCGCTACCTCATGGCCCGGCGCGAGGCCCTCGGCGGTCCCCTCCCCCTGCGGCGGCAGAAGTCGCAGGCCCTGGAGATCCCGCCGCTCTCGGCGTTCTCGGCCCAGCTCAAGGAGACCGCGGGCCGCGAGATCTCCACGACCATGGCCTTCGTCCGCATCCTCAACACGCTCCTGCGCGACAAGAACATCGGCAAGCGCATCGTGCCGATCGTGCCCGACGAGAGCCGGACCTTCGGCATGGAGGGCATGTTCCGCCAGTTCGGCATCTTCTCCCAGGTCGGCCAGCTCTACCGGCCGGAGGATGCCAACCAGCTCATGTACTACAAGGAGGACAAGAACGGTCAGATGCTCCAGGAGGGCATCAACGAGCCGGGCGCCATGTCGTCCTGGATCGCGGCCGCGACCTCCTACTCGCACTCCGACGCGCCGACGATCCCGTTCTACGTCTACTACTCGATGTTCGGCTTCCAACGGGTCGGCGACCTCGCCTGGGCGGCGGGCGACATGCGGGCGCGCGGCTTCCTCATCGGCGGCACCGCCGGGCGTACCACCCTCAACGGCGAGGGCCTGCAGCACGAGGACGGCCACAGCCACCTGATCTCGTCGACCATCCCGAACTGCGTCTCCTACGACCCGACCTTCTCCTACGAAGTCGCCGTGATCGTGCAGGACGGCCTGCGCCGGATGTATGCCGAGCAGGAGGACGTGTTCTACTACCTCACGGTGATGAACGAGAACTACGAGCACCCGGGCATGCCCGAGGGCGCGGAGGCCGGCATCATCAAGGGCATGTACCTGTTCCGCGAGGGCGGACCGGAGACGACGAAGGGCCAGCGGGTGCAGCTGCTCGGCAGCGGCACCATCCTGCGCGAGGTCATCGCCGCCGCCGCCCTGCTGGAGCAGGATTTCGGGATCGCCTCCGACATCTGGAGTTGTCCGAGCTTCACGGAGTTGCGCCGCGATGCCATGGCGGCGGAGCGCTGGAACCTGCTCCACCCCCTTGAGGACAAGCGCCTCTCCCACGTCGAGACGTGTCTCTCCGGCCGCACCGGCCCGGTGGTGGCGGCCACCGACTACATGCGCCTGTTCGCCGACCAGATCCGCACCTGGGTTCCGGGCCGCTATCGCGTCCTCGGCACCGACGGCTTCGGCCGCTCGGATTACCGGGCGCGCCTGCGCGACTTCTTCGAGGTCAACCGGCACTGGGTCGTGGTCGCCGCCCTGCACAGCCTCGCCGAGGACGGCGTGATCCCGGCCCAGACCGTGGCGGACGCCATCGCCAAGTACGGCATCGACACGGACCGGCCGGCACCCTGGACCGTCTGATCCGCGCCCCGTCGGCCGCCCCGTTCCGGCGGCCGGCGCCTTCGAGTTTTCGACCCTTCACCTCGAACAGAGACCGGACGAGGGGGCCCGCAAGAGGCCCCGCTTCACCCAGGGAGACTGCGCAGTGGGCATCGAGATCAACATCCCGGACATCGGCGACTTCAAGGACATTCCGATCATCGAGATCCACGTGAAGGAGGGCGACACGATCGGGCCCGACGATCCGCTGGTCTCGCTGGAATCCGACAAGGCGACCATGGACGTGCCCTCGCCGAGCGCCGGCGTGGTCGAGACGATCCTGGTGAAGCTCGGGGACAAGGTCAGCGAAGGCTCGCCGCTCCTGGTGTTCAAGGGCAAGGGCGACACGGCCGCCGCCGCGAAGGCCGCCGAGGCCCCGGCCGGCGCCGACGGCGCCGCGCTGCTGGCCAAGCAGGAGCCGGCCCCAGATTCCGGCCCGGCCCCGCGCGCCGCTCCGAGCTCCGCACCGGCCGGCAACATCCCCGATTTCTCGCAGGTCCATGCCAGCCCCGGCGTGCGCCGCCTGGCGCGCGAACTCGGGATCGACCTCACCGCCGTCAAAGGCACCGGCGAGAAGGGCCGCGTGACCAAGGAGGACGTGAAGGGGCACCTCACGCGCTCCGCCGCCCCGGCGCCCGGCGCTTCCGGCACGGCCGCGTTCTCCGGCGGCGGCATGGGCATCCCCGAGATCCCGGCCGTGGATTTCTCGAAGTTCGGCCCGACGGAGACCCGGCCGCTGTCGCGGATCAAGAAGATCTCCGGCGCGCACCTCCACCGGTCCTGGCTCAACGTGCCGCTGGTCACCCACCAGGACGAGTCCGACATCACCGAGACCGACGCCTACCGCAAGGAGCTCGACAACCAGGGCAAGGAGCTCAAGGACAAGGGCTACCGCGTCACCCTGCTGGCCTTCCTGATCAAGGCCGCCGTCTCTGCCCTGCGCAAGCACCCCGAGTTCAACGCCTCCCTCAACCCTGAGAAGGACGCGCTGATCCTCAAGCAATACTACAATATCGGCGTGGCGGTGGACACGCCGGACGGCCTCGTCGTTCCGGTGGTGAAGGACGCCGACCGCAAGGGCATCATCGAGATCAGCCGCGATCTCGGCGCCATCTCGGCGAAGGCCCGCGAGGGCAAGCTCGCCGCCGCGGACATGCAGGGCGCGACCTTCTCCATCTCCAGCCTCGGCGGCATCGGCGGCACCTCCTTCACGCCCCTGGTCAACGCCCCCGAGGTCGCCATCCTCGGCGTCGCGCGCTCGAAGATGAGTCCGGTCTGGAACGGCACGGAGTTCAAGCCGCGCCTGATCGTGCCGCTCTCGCTCTCCTACGACCACCGCGTCATCGACGGGGCGCTCGCCGCGCGCTTCGCCCGCCACCTCGCCCACGTCCTCGAGGACGTCCGTCGCCTCGTCGTCTGACGAAGCCCGGAAGCGCGAACAGAGTGAGGTGACACCATGAGCAGCAACGACGTCCACCTGCCGGATATCGGCGACTTCAAGAACGTGCCCGTCATCGAGGTCAGCGTCAGCCCCGGCGACGTGATCGCGATCGACGACGTGATCATCGTGCTGGAATCCGACAAGGCGACCATGGACATCCCGTCCCCGGTGGCCGGCACCGTCGCGGAGGTGAAGATCAAGGCCGGCGATACGGTCAGCCAAGGCGACCTGATCCTGGTGATGGCGGGGGCCGCCGCCGCCACGGGCGCGCCCAAGCCCACGGTGACGGACACCACGAGCACGGGCGGAGCGGCTTCGGCGCCGGCCACCGGCGCCCACGCCCATGCCCCTGGCGAGGGGCAGGCCGGCTACGGCTCGGCCGCGACCCAGGGCGGCAACGGCGCCCGGACGGCCCCCGCGCCCAAGGGTGCGGCGCCCGTCTCCGGCGAGGAGATGCGGGCGCAGGTGCTCGTCATCGGCGCGGGACCGGGCGGCTACACCGCCGCGTTCCGGGCGGCCGATCTCGGCCAGTCCGTGGTGCTCGTCGAGCGCTGGCCGAGCCTCGGCGGCGTCTGCCTCAACGTCGGCTGCATCCCGTCGAAAGCCCTGCTGCACGCGGCCAAGGTCATCGACGAGAGCCATGCCATGGCGGCGCACGGCATCTCCTTCACCGCGCCGCAGATCGACATCGACAAACTGCGTGCGTGGAAGGACGGCGTGGTCAAGCGCCTCACCGGCGGCCTCACCGGCCTCGCCAAGCAGCGCAAGGTCACGGTGGTGACGGGCGAGGCCCGCTTCGTCTCACCCCATCAGGTCGCGGTCGAGCACGAAGGCCAGACCCGAATCATCGGCTTCGATCACGCCATCATCGCGGCCGGCTCCGAGCCGGTGCAGATGCCGTTCATCCCGCATGACGACCCACGGGTCATCGACTCGACGGGGGCGCTGGAACTCGACGGCGTGCCGGCCCGTCTTCTCGTGATCGGCGGCGGCATCATCGGGCTGGAGATGGCGACCGTCTACCACGCGCTCGGCTCGAAGGTGACCATCGTCGAGCTGATGGACCAGATCATCCCGGGTGCGGACAAGGACATGGTCACGCCGCTGATGAAGCGCATCCAGAAACAGTACGAGGCCATCCACCTCAAGGCCAAGGTCACCGCCGTCGAGGCGACGCCGGAGGGCCTGAAGGTCTCGTTCGAGGGCGGCACCGCGCCGGCGACCGACATCTTCGACAAGGTGCTGGTCTCGGTGGGACGTCGCCCCAACGGCAAGCGCATCGGCGCGGAGGCGGCGGGCGTCGCCGTGGACGAGCGCGGCTTCATCGCCGTCGACAAGCAGATGCGAACCAACGTGCCCCACATCTTCGCCATTGGCGACGTAGTCGGGCAGCCGATGCTGGCCCACAAGGCGACCCATGAAGGCAAGGTCGCGGCCGAGGTCGCCGCCGGCAGGACCAGCGTCTTCGATGCCAAGGTGATCCCGTCCGTCGCCTACACCGACCCGGAGGTGGCCTGGGTCGGTATGACCGAGAACGAGGCCAAGGCGAAGGGCATCAAGGTCGGCAAGGGCGTGTTCCCCTGGGCGGCCTCCGGGCGCTCCCTGGCGCTGGGGCGCGAGGAGGGCCTGACCAAGGTCCTGTTCGACCCCGAGACCGACCGCATCCTCGGCTGCGGTATCGTCGGGCCGTCGGCGGGCGACCTCATCGCGGAGGCGGCACTCGCCATCGAGATGGGAGCGGATGCCGAGGATATCGGCCTGACCATCCACCCGCACCCGACCCTGTCGGAGACGATCGGACTCGCGGCCGAGGCCTTCGAGGGGACGATCACCGACCTCTACATGCCCAGGAAGGACGGGGCCAAGAAGGCCCACTGAGAGGCTTCGAGATCCCCGCTGCGTCCGGGAGACCGCGTCGCCCGAAGATCCCCCCACTCGGGCTCAACGCACCCTCCGGGCCACCCGGCCCGGGGGACGGGGACGGCCGTGTCATCGGCACGGACAGAGGCGCGGCCTGCGACCGGTCCCTTCGGGTTCGGTCAGACCCCGTGTGTCGCCCTGGTGTCGCATTCGCGCTTCGCCAGGGCCGACGACGCGGAGGCGCGATCCGGAATCTCAGACGGCGGGCGGGGCCTTGTCGGAAATCGACCGGGCGCGGCCGAAATCGGCTTCCGCCGTCTCCTGGCCCATGGCGACGATGCCCTTGCGGATGGTGCGGGTGCGGCTGAAGAGTTCGTGGAGCGCGTCGCCGTCGCCCCAGCGGATGGCGCGGGCCAACGCCGCGAGGTCCTCGTTGAAGCGCCCGAGCATCTCCAGCACCGCGTCCTTGTTGGTGAGGAACACGTCGCGCCACATGGTCGGGTCGGAGGCGGCGATGCGGGTGAAATCGCGGAAGCCGCCGGCGGAGAACTTGATCACCTCCGACTGCGTCACCGCCTCCAGATCGGCGGCGGTGCCGACGATGTTGAAGGCGATGAGGTGCGGCACGTGGCTGGTGATGGCGAGCACAAGGTCGTGGTGCTCGGGCGTCATGGTCTCGACGATGGCGCCGAGCCCCTCCCAGAACGCCTGGACCCGGGCGCTCGCCGCCGCATCCGTGCCGTCCGGTGGGGTCAAGATGCACCAGCGCCCGGAGAACAGGGTCGAGAACCCGGCATCCGGGCCGGAATACTCGGTGCCTGCGACGGGATGCGCCGGCACGAAGGCGACGCCGTCGGGCAGGTGCGGCGCCACGGCCGCGACCACGGAGGCCTTCACCGACCCGACATCGGACACGATGGCGCCGGGCTTCAAGGCTCCGCCCATGGCCTCCGCCACGGCCCCGACGGCCCCCACCGGCACGCATAGGATCACAAGGTCGGCGTTCGCCACGCCGGCAGCGACTTCGTCGGTGGCCGTGTCGGCGAGGCCGAGCGCCCGCACGCGCTCCAGAACGCCCCAGTCGCGGTCGACGGCCACGATGGTCCGGGCGAGCCCGTACTGCCGTGCGCCCCGGGCGATGGACGAGCCGATGAGCCCGAGACCGACGATGGCGAGGGTGCCGATGACGGGGTCGCCGGTGACGGGCGTGTCGATCTCAGGCACGGGGCGCGGCCCCGACGAAGTCGGTGAGCGCGGCGAGGAAGGCGCGATTGGCCTCTTCGCTACCGACGGTGACGCGCAGGGCATGGGGCAGGCCGTAGGACGAGACCCGCCGGACGATGATCCCGCGCGCCGTCAGGAACGCGTCCGCCTCCGCCGCCGTGCGCCCGGCCGCGTCGGGAAAATGCACGAGCGCGAAGTTGGCGACGCTCGGCGTCACCGTGAGCCCGAGGGCCGTCACCGCCTCGGCGAGCCAGGCGAGCCAGGTGTCGTTGTGGGCGATCGCCGCCGCCACGTGCGCCTCGTCGGCGATGGCCGCGGCGCCCGCGGCGATGCCGGGTCCGGACAGGTTGAACGGGCCCCGGATGCGGTTGACCGCGTCGGCCACCTCCGCCGGGGCGACCATCCAGCCGATGCGCAGGGAAGCGAGGCCGTGGATCTTCGAGAAGGTCCGGGTCATCACCACGTTCAGGGATTCGAGCACGAGGTCGAGGCCGGCGCTGTAATCGTTGGCGCGGACATACTCGGCATAGGCCCCGTCGAGGACGAGGAGGACGTGGGGCGGCAGGCCGGCGTGCAGGCGGCGGACCTCGTCGAAGGGCAGGTAGGTGCCCGTCGGGTTGTTGGGGTTGGCGAGGTAGACGATCTTAGTGCGCGGGGTGACGGCGGCCAGCATGGCGTCGACGTCGGCCGTGAGGTCGCGCTCGGGCACCACCACGGGGGTGCCGCCGGCGGCCAGGATCGCGATCCGGTACACGAGGAAGCCGTGCGCGCAGAAGATGCCCTCGTCGCCAGCGCCCATGTAGGCATAGGCGAGGAAGGACAGGAGTTCGTCGGAGCCCGCGCCGCAGACGATGCGGGCGGGGTCGAGGCCGTAGCGCCGGCCAATGGCCTCGCGCAGGCGCGCCGAGGTGCCGTCCGGATAGAGTTCGAGCTTGCCCGACGCCTCCTGAAGGGCGGCGAGAGCCTGCGGGCTCGGTCCCAGGGGCGTCTCGTTGGAGGAGAGCTTGTGGACCTTGTGCGCCCCCGGCGCGCCGCTCTTGCCGGGCACGTAGGCCTCGATGGCGAGGACGCCCGGACGGGGCACCGGGCGGGCGGAGGCGGTCGTGTCAGGGGACATGGCGGAGGACATGAAACGGGCCGGGGTGATCGCTAAGGCCACCGTCTAACAAAGCTTGCCGGCCTTGACGAGGAGAGGGCGTGGCTCACCGTCCCTTGCGCAGGGGCCGGACGAAGCCGGGGCCGCCCGGGGCGAAGCCGGTGGCGCGGCAGAATGCGTCGAGGTCGGTCAGTTCCGGCGACGCCACGAGCTGGAGGGTATCGCACTCGGCCATGCGGGCGGCCTGGGAAGCGGCCTTGATCAGGAGCCGCCCGAGGCCGCGACGGCGCTGCTCGGCCCCCACGAACAGGGCGGTGACCTGCGCCACCGGCCGGGCCTCCGTGAGGGTCCGGTACCAGTGCAGCATCACGAGGCCGCTCGGCGGTCCCCATTCCTGGGCGATGAGCGCGACACCGGCCCCGGTCCGCATGGCCTCCAGGCGCTCGGCGAGGGAGTCGGGCGGAATCGTGAGCCCGGCCTCAGCCAGCAGGACGGCGAGGCCCGGCGCATCGGCGGCGCTCGCGGCGCGGATTTCCAGGCCGTGGCGGCTTCCCAATGCGCGTTCCGATCCCTGTCCCGCCGATCTATGTCCCGCCGGTCCGGGTCCCGGCCCAGGCCCGGTCGCGCTCCGCCTGCGCGGCGCGGGCGGCGGCACTCTGACGTTCCTGCTCGGCATGGACGGCCCGCAGGCGCCGCGCCTCGCGCTCCGCCATCTTGCGCCGGCGCGTCTCGGCGGCAAGCTTCTGGGCCTGCAATTCCGCGACGGTGATCGGCTCGGGCGGGGCCTTGGGCGCCTGCCAGGCGTAGGTCGGAGCCGGGCGCGGCGTCGCGGTGTCCCGCCGCGCCGCGCCGAACGCCTCGGCCTCGGCCAGGGTCAGACCGGCGGCGGCGGCGATGCGGAGGGCGGCGGCCCGGCCGGCGGCGCGCTCGCCCGGGGTGGCGCCGCGCTCCATCAGGGCCCGGCACTTGTCGAACCGTTCGCGGTCGAAGACCACCGGACCGCTCAGCGCTTCTTGTTGCCGCGCGGGCCGGTCAGGACCGGCGTGTTCACCCGGTTCTCGTCGAAGAGCTTGCGCCAGCGCGACAGGCGCTCGGGATCGAGGCTGCCCTCGGCCACCGCCGCCTGGACGGCGCAGCCGGGCTCGTGCGCGTGGGTGCAATCCCGGAACCGGCACCGGGGCGCCAGCTCGACGATCTCGGCGAACAGGGTCTCGATTCCCTCGGCCGCGTCGCTGACGTGGAGGGTCCGCATCCCCGGCGTGTCGATGACCCAGCCCCCGCCCGCGATGGCGTGGAGGGAACGCGCCGTCGTCGTGTGGCGGCCCTTGGCGTCGTGCTCGCGGATATCGCCGGTGAGCTGCGGCTCGCCCGCGTCGTCGCCCGCCAGGGTGTTGACCAGGGTCGACTTGCCGACACCGGACGAGCCGACGAGCGCCACGGTCCGGCCAGGACCGCACCACGGCGCCAGCGCCGCGGCGGCGCCCGCCTCGCGGGGGTTGAGAATCAGCACGGGCAGGTCGCGCTGGAGGGCCTCGGCCTGAAGGCGGTAGGTCTCGGCATCCGTGGCCGTGTCGGCCTTGGTCAGCAGGATCACCGGCTCGGTCCCGGCCTGATTGGCGAGGGCAAGGTAGCGTTCGAGACGGGCCGGATTGAAGTCGGCGTTGCACGAGGTGACGACGAACAGGGTGTCGACATTGGCGGCGGCGAGTTGCGGGACCTTGGAACCCTCGACACGCCGGGCCAGCAGCGTCCGCCGCTCCAGCCGGCCCTGCAGGGTGCGGGCGGCGGGATCGATGAGCACCCAGTCCCCCACGGCGTAGGCACCGGTGTTGGTGTGGTGCGCCAGGGCGATCCTGATCGGACCGTCCGGCCCGATGGCGCTCATGCGCGAGCGATGGACCATGCTGATGCGGGCGGGCAGGCCCGGCCTGTCGCCGACCTGATCGGCGAAGAAGGGCGACCATCCCAGGGTCGCGAGGGCATCGGACGGAGCGGTCACGGACGGGATCTCCGCGCGCGCCGCCCGCGGGGATCGGACGCGGTCGATGCACCGGGAAACGAACCAGGGCGTCGGCCAATCGATTGGCGACGTCCCGGGTACAATCGGCCGTCCGGGCGCCGGAGCCCGCGCGCGGCGGCGTTGCGATCATCTGCGAACAAGATCATGGGCGATCACTACACCGTTTCGCGGCCCTGTGCGGACCCTGTCGGCGCCCGCTCCCGACGACGCACGGTTTTCGTGACGCGTGGCATCTCGTTGACGCTTCGCAGGGCGCACACTACCTCCCTTCCAGCCGATACGCATTCCAGCCGACACGACGGGTCCGCCTGCCCACGCCATCGCCGGGACCGAGTGCGCTGTCCCGGCGACCATCGGCGGCTCCCTTCGGAACCACCCCCGATCCTCTTCCCCAGATCCGCCCGCCATGACCATGTCGTTCGATCCCCTCACCCAGCCCCGCGCCGAGGCCGATCGCACGGCCGACGCGCCTCCGGTCGTCGAGGCCAAGAACGCCGTGGAAGCCAAGGACGCCGTGGAAGCCAAGGACGCCGTGGAAGCCAAGGGAGCGAACGCCCAGGGTCTCGTGGCGGAGTTCGGCCCGGACGAGCCCCTGACCATGGATGCGGGCGTGGCCCTCGCCCCGTTCCAGATCGCCTATCAGACGGCCGGGACCCTCAACGCCGACCGCTCCAACGCCGTGCTCATCTGCCACGCGCTGACCGGCGACCAGCATTTCGCCCACACCCACCCGGTGACGGGCAAGCGCGGCTGGTGGGAGACCCTGGTCGGGCCGGGCAAGCCCGTCGACACGGACCGCTACTTCGTCGTCTGCTCCAACGTCGTCGGCTCGTGCATGGGCTCGACGGGGCCGGCCTCCCCCGATCCGGCGACGGATCGGGCCTACGGGCTCGACTTTCCCCTGGTGACCATCCGCGACATGGTCCGCGCCCAGGCGATGCTCCTCGACCGCCTCGGCATCGGGGACCTGTTCCTCTGTATCGGCGGCTCCATGGGCGGCATGCAGGTGCTGCAATGGGCGGCGCTCTACCCCGAGCGGGTGTTCGCCGCGATGCCCATCGCCACGGGGGCCCGGCACTCGGCCCAGAACATCGCCTTCCACGAGGTCGGCCGGCAGGCGATCATGGCCGATCCGGCCTGGGCCGAGGGGCGCTACCTCGAGGCCGGCACGCGGCCCGCCAAGGGTCTGGGCGTCGCCCGCATGGGTGCGCACATCACCTACCTGTCGGAGCCGGCCCTGCACCGCAAGTTCGGCCGGCGGTTCCAGGGCGGCTCGGCCCCGACCTTCTCGTTCAACGCCGACTTCCAGATCGAGAGCTACCTGCGCCACCAGGGCCTCAGCTTCGTCGAGCGGTTCGACGCCAACGCCTACCTGTATCTGACGCGGGCCATGGATTACTTCGATCTCGCCGCCGACCATGGCGGCGTGCTCGCCAACGCCTTCCGGGGCACGAAGACCCGCTTCTGCGTCATGTCGTTCACGTCCGACTGGCTGTTTCCCACGGCCGATTCCCGCGCCATCGTACATGCCCTCAACGCGGCCTCGGCGGCGGTGGCCTTCGTCGAGGTCGAGAGCGACAAGGGGCACGACGCCTTCCTCCTCGACGAGCCGGTGATGTTCGGGGCGGCCCGTGGCTTCATCGACGCCGCCGCCCGGGCACGCGGCCTGTGAAGTCCCAGCGCGTCGTCGCGCCGACCCCCTGGGACGCCGCCGCCTCGCTCCCGCGGGGCGACCTCGGCAGCGCGCGCGTCGATCACCTCGTGGTGCTCGGTCTCGTGGCCCCGGGCGCGCGGGTCCTTGACATCGGTTGCGGCGACGGCACCCTGCTGGCGCTGCTGCGCGACCGGCGCGGCATCGACGGGCGCGGCATCGAACTCTCGCGCGAGGGCGTCAACGCCTGCCTCGCGCGCGGCCTGCCGGTGATCCAGGGCGACGCCGACACGGATCTGGCGAACTACCCCGACGACGCCTTCGACGTGGTGGTCCTGTCCCAGACCATCCAGGCGACGCGCAATCCGCGCATCGTCCTCGAGCATCTCCTGCGCATCGGCCGGCAGGTGGTGATCTCGTTCCCGAATTTCGGTCATTGGCGCGTGCGGGCGGAACTGGCTTTTCGCGGCCGGATGCCGGTCACGGCCCTGATGCCGGAAGAGTGGTACGAGACCCAGAACATCCACCACTGCACCATCCGCGACTTCGTCGGCCTGTGCCGGACGGTGGGTGCGCGGATCGAGAAGGCCACGGCGCTGGACGCGCGCGGCCGGCCCATGCGCTTCTCAATGCCCTGGTGGGTGTGGAACCTCATCGGCGCGCAGGGGGTGTTCCTGCTGACCCTGGACAAGGACGACGGGCTCGGTGCACCGGCGCAGCCCTGAGGGGCGTCAGGTCCGGCGCACCAGAAGGGTCGCGACGTCGTAGGTGACCAAAGCCCCCGCCCCGTCGAAGCGGCGCAGGACCCGCCGGAGATTTCCGGGCGACAGGGGTGCCCGGCCGTCCGAGGTTCCGGCACCGATGGCCCTGAGGGCGTTGAGAAAGGCGCGCCCATCCGCATGCGCCTCGACCACGGGCTCGCGCGCCACCGTCACGGTGCATCCCGGGATGCGCAACGCCGCTAGGTCCGCCGCGGCGGGATAGGCCGGCGTCGCCGCTTCGAAGCCGAGCTCGGCATGGGCCCGGCGCCACTCGGCGAAGGTGCCCGAGGCCAGGGTCGCCACGGCGAGGTGCCCCCCGGGCGCGAGGAGTCCGGCGAGCCGCGCCAGGGCGGCGGACAGGTCCTCGAACCACTGCGCGGCCAGACTCGAACAGATCAGATCGAAGCCGGGCGCGAGGCAGGGACGCTCCCCATCCATCACCACGAAGCCGACGCCCGACCCGAGCCGGGCGCGGCAGCGCAGGGCCATGGCGGGCGCGATGTCGGTGGCGAGGTACGGGCCGGCGGCGATCCGGCGGCGCAGGGCCGCCGTCAGGAACCCGGTGCCGCAGCCGATCTCCAGCACGCGCGGCGCCGGGGCGAGGGGCAGGGCCGCGATGCGCGCGGCCAAGCCCTCGGCCACCCGCGCCTGGATATCGGCGGCGCCGTCATAGCCCTCGGCCCCGTCGAAGGCCCGGGCCACAGCCTGCTTCCAGGAACGCATCGCGCAGGTTGTTCTTCTGAGGGGTGAGCGGTGGCGTTAACCGGCGAGCGGCGCAGCCTCAAGCCACGCCAAGATCTCAGGCCGATTCGAGGACGCGTTGCACGAGCGCGGGCTCTCGGCTGATGACCAGCAGGTAGGCGCGCGTCGAGCTATCGGGTTGGGCGCGTCCTTGCTCAAGGTCACGCAGGGTACCGATCGGAAAGCCGAAGCGGCTGGCGAACTGCGTTTGCGTCAGGTCGAGGGCCTTGCGAATTGCCTTGATGTCGATCTGTGAGGGGGCATGGAGGCGGTAGGTTTCGGAATCCGCGTCTCCCCCAGCGATGGCGACGGCTTGATGCGCCGCCTCGATCAATCCCTTGCCGAAACTCGTCATCGCATTCTCCTGCGCAGCGGTTGCACGACTAGCCCCTCGACCATCACGGGTCCCGATTTCTCCGATGCGCGCCCGCACGATAGATCTCAGCGAGGGTTCCGAGCACACGCGCAGAGTGTTTCGGTCCGCCTGACTGATATCGGCACGCTGTCCTTTCGAGATCTCCGGTTCTTACGCCGCCAATCTCTCCTCGATCTTCCGCGCCACGGCGAGGGCCCGCCCGTCGTCGCCGAAGCGGGCGATGATCTGTACGCCCAAGGGGAGGCCGTCCCCCGGCACCGGCAGGTTGACGCAGGGCACCCCCATCAGGGTCCAGAGACGGTTGAAGCGCGGGTCGCCGGTGCTGGCGAGCCCCGCCGGAGCCCGGCCGGGGGCAGAGAAGGTGAGGATCGCGTCGAACTCGGAAAAAACCTCCTTGAGGACGCGCCGGGCGCGGTGCGCCGTGCGGCGGGCCGAATCGTAGGCGTCCGCGGTGAGATCCTGCGCCCCATCGAGTTCGGCCCGCAGCCCCGGCCCGAGGGCGTCGCGGTGGTGGGCGTATTCCCAGGCCAGGGCCTGGCGCGCCTCGAAGGCCTGCACGGTCGCCTGGACCGCCCAGGCCTCGGAGAGGGCTGCCGGCAGGACGAGATCGGTGACGGTGGCGCCGGCGGCCTCCGCCGCACGGGCCGCGCGGCCCAAGGCCGCCACGGCGTCCGGGTCGGCGGAGCCGGCGAAATCCTGGAGCACGAGGCCGAGGCGCGGGGCGGCGATCCCGCCCGGTGCCAGATCGATGGCCGGGCGGTCGGCCAGGAGCGCGAGGGCGTGGGCGACGTCGCGGATGCCGGCGCCGAACAGGCCCAGGGTGTCGAGGGCCCACGAGAAGGTCTTCACCCCCACCGTCGGCAGCAGGCGGAACGACGGCTTGATGGCGGCGACCCCGCAGAAGGCCGCCGGGCGGATCACCGAGCCCGCCGTCTGGGTGCCCAGGGCCAGCGGCACGAGGCCGGCGGCCACCGCCGCCGCCGAGCCCGAGGACGAGCCGCCCGGCGTGTGCCCGGGATCGTGCGGGTTCACCGTCGCGGACGGATCGCGGCTGGCGAACGGGCAGGTCACGGTCTTGGCGAGCGGCACGGCGCCGAGCGCCCGCAGGCGCGAGACGATGGCCGCGTCAGCCTTGGGCCGCCAGCCGGCATAGATGGCCGAGCCCATCCCCGTCGGCATGTCGGCGGTGTCGATGATGTCCTTGAGGCCGACGGCGATGCCGGCGAGGGGGCCGTCGCGCGGCACCGCCGGGTCGGAGGCGACGTGGGCGAGGGCGCCGAGCCCCGGCTCGCGCGCCGCGATGGCGTCCCGCGCGAGGGCGATGGCGCCGGCCGGGTCGAGGGTGCCGGCCCTGAGCCGGGTGCGAAGATCGACGAGGGACTGCATGGGCCTTGAGTCCGATCCGCCGCGCGATCTGTCAACACGTATCCACAAGCCGGGGCCATGATCCGCAGCGTTGACGGAGCGTTTACGCAAAGCCGCGCATCGTCCTCATCATGTGGCGTAGCGTTCTCGCGTTCTCCGCCCTTGCGCTGTTCGGCGCGGGGCTCACCGGCTGTGCGCTCAACAAGTTTGAGCAGCGCGAGCCCTGGCGCGACCAGACCGAACAGGCCTGCAATTCCAAGCGCTTGGTCGAGACGAGCGAGTTCGTCACCGCGGTCAAGGCCATCGAGGGGCCGGGCGTCTGCGGCATGCTCCAGCCCTACCGGGTCACCCGGATGGGCGGCGGCAGCGTCGCCCTCAAGCAGCGCATGACCCTGGCGTGCCCGGCCTTGGCCGAGGCGGAAGCCT
This sequence comes from Methylobacterium sp. Leaf99, assembly GCF_001422375.1. Lineage (GTDB taxonomy): Bacteria > Pseudomonadota > Alphaproteobacteria > Rhizobiales > Beijerinckiaceae > Methylobacterium. The sequence goes on from NZ_LMMU01000001.1 coordinate 1,669,579, forward strand.
GGCTCGCCGACACGATCCAGCCGGCCGCCGCCCTGTATTTCGGCCAGCCCGTGGCCGAGATCAACGCCGGCACCTACGCGTGCCGGGGCCGCAACAACCAGGTCGGCGCGAAGTTGTCGGAGCATTCCTTCGGCAACGCCCTCGACATCATGTCGTTCAAGCTCGCCGACGGCTACGTCATCACCGTGAAGGGCGGCTGGCGCGGCACGGAGGCCGAGCAGGGTTTTCTGCGCGAAGTCTTTCTCGGTGCCTGCGCCCGCTTCTCGACGGTGCTGGCGCCCGGCTCCAACGTCTTCCACTACGACCACATCCATGTCGATCTCGCCCGCCACGACCCGCGCGGCCTGCGCCGGATCTGCCAGCCCCTGATCAAGTTCACCCCCCAGCTCGGCGCCGAGGCCACGGCCCGGCCGGTGGCGCGGCCCCGGCCCGTCGAGCGCCTGCCGGCCCCGGCCCAGGCCCCCGTGGACGTGGAGGAGGACGATCCCTACGGCGTCGCCCCCACGTCCCACAACCTGCGCGGCGCGCCGTCCCACCTCGCCCGTGCGCCAGTGGAGGCCCCGTCCCACGCCCGGTCCGCGCCGTCCGCTTACGTCGCCGCGCCGGCCCCCCGGCCCCGCCTCGCCGCGACTCCCACGGCCCGGCCCGTGGACGAGCCGGCCCCGGGATTCGAACGCGAGCCCCTGTCCCTGTCGGCCCCCGGCCTGTCCGGCCCGATCTACTGACCCGGATCGCCCGAGGCCCTGCACTGTGCCCCCCGCACCCCAGGGGGCGTGAAACCGACGGCCGGCGGAGAGCGCAAGCTTGACTCCGGCGGGGCAGCGGCCATCGTTCCGCGCAACCGTACGGACTCCAGCAAAAGATCGCCGGCATGCGCCCGAATCGCCTCTCCAAGACCTTTGCCACCACCTTCGCCCTCGGCCTCGTCCTGGCCGGCGCCCTCCAGCCGGCCTTCGCCCGCTCGGGCCGCGAGGAGATCACCCCCGCCGAGGAGCGCGAGTTCAACTACGATGCCAACATCCCCGGCTGCCAGGCCTCCGAGGTGCTGGAGCGGCTCTCGACGAACTTCGCCGAGAAGGAGCGCAAGTTCTGGAACTCGGCGCTGACCATCGTGGGCTACGAGCGCATCGAGCGCACGGCCTGGCGCCCCTGGGGCCTCGACTTCGTGCCCCGGCGCTACTGCAGCGCGGTGGCCACCACCTCCGACGGCGTCCGCCGCAAGGTCGACTATTCCGTGCGCGACGGGCTCGGCATCATCGGCGCCGACTGGGGCATCGAGTTCTGCGTCCACGGCCTCGACCGCAACCTCGCCTACGCCTACGCCACGGCCTGCCGCGAAGCCCGTCCGTGAGTTTTTTCGCACGCGCCGTCCTGGCCGCCGGGCTGTTGGCCGGTGGCCCGGGTGCGGTGACCGCCCAAGGCTACGACCAGCGCGGCACGCCGGGCGAATTCGACTTCTACGTCCTCGCCCTGTCGTGGTCGCCGACCTATTGCGACGGGGACGGCGGGCGCCGCGAGGCCGATGGCCAGTGCCGTCCGGGCCGGGGCCTCGGCTTCGTCGTCCACGGCCTGTGGCCGCAATACACCCGGGGCTATCCGTCGAACTGCTCCGGCGTCGAGCGGTCGCCGACGCGGCAGGCCATGGACTTAGCCGGCGAAATCTATCCGAGCGAGGGCCTCGCCCGCCACGAGTGGCGCCGGCACGGCACCTGCTCGGGCCTCGACCCGGCGGCCTATTTTCGCGCCGCCCGCACGGCCCGCGAGGCGGTGACGATTCCGGACGCGTTCCAGAAACCCGGCGCCGACACCCGCGCCGCGCCCATCGAGATCGCCCGACAGTTCGTCATGGCCAACCGGGGCCTGCGCCCCGACATGATGTCGGTGGCCTGCCAGCGCGGCCGGCTGCAGGAGGTCCGCATCTGCTTCTCGAAAGACCTGCGCGGCTTCACCCCCTGCCCCGAGGTGGCGCGCCAGAACTGCCGCGCCGGCGAGGTCGCCATCGAGGCGGCACGCTGAAGGTGCGCCCGTGAATTACCGCCACGCCTTCCACGCCGGGAACTTCGCCGACGTCCTCAAGCACCTCGTCCTGACGCGGGTGCTGACGCATCTCCACGCCAAGGCGACGCCGTTCCGGGCCATCGACACCCATGCGGGCTTGGGCTTCTACGATCTCGCCGGTGACGAGGCCGGGCGCACGGGCGAGGCGGCGGAGGGCTGGGGCCGCTTCGACACGCCGTTCCCGGAGGCCGTGGAGGGCCTGCTCGCCCCCTACCGGGCGGCGGTGGCGGCGGCCCAAGCGCGCCACGGCGCCACCACCTATCCGGGCTCGCCGGCGATCATCCGCGAATTCCTGCGCGCCACCGACAAGGGCGTGTTCGTCGAGCTCCACCCCGCCGACGCCGAAATCTTGCGCGACCGCTACAATCAGGATTCGCGCACCAAGGTGCTGCACCTCGACGGCTGGACGGCCCTGGGGTCCCTGATCCCGCCCCCCGAGCGCCGCGGCCTCGTGCTCATCGACCCGCCCTACGAGGAACTCGGCGAGATCGGCCGCCTCGGGGCGGCGCTGGCCAAAGCCGTGGCGAAGTGGCCGACGGGGACCTACATCGGCTGGTATCCGATCAAGGACGTGGCCCTCGTCGACGCCATGGTGGCCGAGCTCCACGGCGCCCTGAACCGCCCGGCCCTGCGCCTCGACCTCCTTGTCAGCGAACCCGACCCGACCCGGCTCAACGGCAACGGCCTCATCGTGATCAACCCGCCCTGGACCCTGGCCGAGGAGGCGATGCTGTTCCTGCCGGCCCTGGCCGAACGCCTGGCCCGCACCGAGTACGGCGCCTTCCGCTGCGAGGCGTTCGGTGCGGAAGCGTAGGGGGTTTGGTGGAGACACGGGCGTGACGGCCTGGGTCGATCTCGACAGCACCCCGATCCCCGGCGGGGTCGAGACCCTGCACCTGCGCCGCTGGGGCGAGGCCTACTCGATCCAGGTCGGCACGGCCGAACTGATGACCGACCAGGATCGCGGATCGGAGCAGGCGCTCGCCACCATCCCGTGCGGGCGCCTGACGGATCGCGCGAGCCCCCGCATCCTCATCGGCGGCCTCGGCATGGGCTTCACCCTGCGGGCCGCCCTCGACGGGCTCGGACCGCAGGCCGAAGTGGTGGTGGCCGAACTCGTGCCGGGCGTCGTCGCCTGGGCGCGGGGCCCCCTCGCGCACCTGCACGGGGCCAGCCTCGACGATCCCCGGGTGACCATCGTCGAGGCGGACGTGAACCGCCTGATCCAGTCGGGCCCGGCCCGGTTCGACGCCATCCTCCTCGACGTCGACAACGGCCCCAAGGGCATGACCCGGCGCTCCAACGACCGCCTCTACGATGTCTGGGGGTTGAAGCGGGCGCACTACGCCCTGCGCCCGGGCGGAATCCTGGCGGTGTGGTCGGGCAGCCCCGACCGCCGGTTCAAGGCCCGGCTCAAGCGCTGCGGCTTCGCCGTGGAGGAAATCCGCTTCGGCGCCCAACCGGGCGGCCGCCGCCACGTCCTGTGGATCGCCGTGCGGGCGGAGGCCGGGGCCGCGACGGCCTGACGCCGGCGCCGAGACGGCTCACGGCGTCTCATACGGTTTCCGCCTGATCCGTTCGGTGACGCGGTGCAATGCGGGTCCCCTCCTCCCCTGGCGCGGGTCCCCTCTCCTGGAAGGAGAGGGACAGGGTGAGGTGTGGGACTTATTCGGAGAGTTCGCACACCTCACCCCAACCCTCTCCTTTCAGGAGAGGGAGCCCCGGTACGCCTCCCGCCCCTGTCCGGATGCCTGCCGCTGCATGGAATCGGCCCATTCGCAGTTGTGTGAATCCAGAAGCCCAAACAGGAGAGGGGGCCCGTCGCGGCTGCTCAATCCGAAGTGATCAACCGGAGCTGGTATCAGGCGCACGCCGGCGATTCGTTCGGCCACGCGCCGATGTCCCGGCGGGATGCAGCATGGCGCCGCCGCCGACCGCGTCCCGGCCGGCAGGATCGCCTGCGGAGGCCGATCCGGTCCGGATCGCGAGAACACCCGCCCGACATCCGATCAACCAGAACCACGGCCTCTTCCGGGCACGGCTGCCCTGTGAAGACGGATGAGCAGGATCGGGATCGCTCAGCAGACCGCGCCGATGTTTCCCATCACGTCGACGGTGCGACCCGTATAAGTCGCACCGGTTGCGCTGATATAACCCAGCACCACCTTCGGTAAAATAGAGGTGTAAGTCGTCGTCAGCATGACCGCCGATCCGACGTCATTATCTCTGAGTATGCTCTTGGCCGATGCGATAATTTTGCTGTCGGTCAAAGTCGTGTCGGTTCCCGAGCAGGGTTTGATCGTCCCGCTCTGATTCTGGATCATATACAGGCTGATCGAAGCATTCGGATAACGCGTGAGAGCGTTTGCCTGGCGCGGCGAATAGCTGTTGATCAGGGCCGACATACAGCTCGAATCCGAGCACGTCGCCATGGCGTGAGCAATCAGCGTGGAAGCACGGTCGGCGTCGCGCTTCGCGGAAACCATGTAGACGAGATCGAAGGCACCGGCGAACAGAACCAGCAGCACGGTCCCAAGCAGTGCGAATTCAATCGATGCCACCCCCGAATGACAGGCACGAAACAATTCCAGGGATCTACGCATGAGCCGATATCCAACCAATTCTGCATCTGCAGCCTGCAACCTACGGACGGCGGAAGATCACTGAGTCCTTAGCGGTCAATTGCGGAATGAAGGCCAGGATCTGCGGTGTCGGCATCGTCGCCCGCAGCACCAGGACGTCGCCGCTCGAACCAGGGCTGAAGGTCGTTCCGGCTATGGCCGTCGGTGTCGTCGGCAAGTCGTCGAGCCGCATCATCTCGACTTTGACGCCGGTCGTCGAATCGAGACACGCGGCCTGAAAGACAATTTTGGCACAAAGCTTGGTCACGTATCCCGACCTGCTCCCGAGGATCAGTTCACTCTCCGGTCTCGAGGCGCTGCTGTAGAGGGCATCGCTGAGGGTCTGCTGGGTATAGTTGAGGAACACGAACTGGAGCATGCCGAGGCATAGGAGGAGGAACGGGAAAACAACCAGAGCGAACTCGACGGCGGACGCACCGGTCATGTCGGACAGAATGAATCGGGCGCGCCGACACCGAACCACGCGTGCCCGGGCCATCGCCCCGATCACCGGAAGCCGAACCACGTCACGGAGCGACGACAAGGATCGCGGCACGCTATCGGACACTATCTTCATCTCCGCCCCTCCTGTGAAGATCATGCCGCAGTTGAAGTGCCTCACAAGACTCCCGGGCGCCGCCGGTTCTCGCCTTGGGCGCCACGGCGCAGCGGGAGTTTTGTGAGAGAGACTTGTTATGGGCAGGCATTCCTGCAGATGCGGAGATAATCGATCAACCCGCCGAAACTATCGTCGAGACCGGCGGCTCGCCAGGAGATGCGATACTCCTGCTGGGTCGTAACGGTGAATTTATAACTGCGCTCCGTCCATGTCTTGGACCAGACGCAGACATCCGCCAAATAGGATTTCATATAAGCCGGGTTCGTCGCTACGGTCAGCGCCTGATCATCGGATTTGTAGCCGCTGGTTTTCGGCTCGACCCAAAGTTCGATCCTCCGGGTTTGCCCATCGAGGGAGATGGTGCTGACGCCCGCGCGATTTTTCGCGACATCGGTGTCTCGGGTGACACCATCCGTGGATGCCGGATTCGAACAGATCACAGTGTCGTTTTGATATTGGTAGTTACCGACATTTTTGCGGGCGTTATAGACATAGCGGACTTCATAGACACCGGTCGGCAGGGTCAGGGGTATGGTGATGGACGAGTTCGTGACCTGTCCGCCCTTGTTGCAGGCAACCGTTTGACTGTTGATCGTCGCGCCGACCCGGTTGCTGCAGTCACTGTCGAGCTCCGCGAAATTCTGGCCGTACTGCACACCATCGCCGGTTTCGATCGCAGATAACTTGTCGACTTCGACGCCGGCATTCGTCGTACCCCAGCTTCTGCCCGCGCAGATCGAACTGGCGCAGGTCGCCTGCGCCATGGTCCCGAACACGCCCCAGCCGCCGTTCAAACTGTAGTTTTCGAAGGATTCGGACATGACCAGCGTGGGCGGGCCCGAGGACGCGTTGACGCTGACCGCACAATCACGCGTGACCGCGAAGGTCATGGCGTTTTTGCTCAAGAAATTCTTGAACACGAGATCGACCGTACCGGTTCCGGCGACATGAATGTTGCCCGGACGCAGGTTGAGTGGCGGCACCGTCAGGAGCAGATCCGAGACGGTCGGGGTCGCCGTGATCGTGGCGGTCGCTGCCAGTCCGCGTTCATCGCGATTTTTGGTCGCGTAGGTCTGCACCGTGGCAGCGTAATCCGTCGGCATGACGGCACCGGTGAGGCTCTCGACATAGACCTCGGCTTGCCGGCAGGTGAGATCGGCGGCCGAAGTCAGGCGCTGCTTGTAGTCGATGGCGCGGGACACATCGATTCCACCGCCAACGCCGACCAGAACCACCGGCAACAGCAGAGCAAACAGCAGCGCAATGCTGCCCGACTGGTCCGACTTGAGCATGAAATGAAATTCCGGACACGCTTCAGTGCGATCCGAGGATAGCCTTGCAAAATTAAGGAGACATTACTTTTACTGTAGTGCTGGAGGAGTTTCGGCCCAATGAATCCAAATCTGAGCAAATTTTGGGTGTCGTCGATCTCTGACTTTGCGAGCCTTGCATCGTTGCTCTCCCTCGTGTGCGCAGACACGGAACGCGCCGCCCGCCCGTGATGACTTCGGGCGACGGGGCAGAGCCGGGCAGATTCAAGAGGCTCGATCCAAGCTGCAAATGGCTGAGTTTACGTCGTCTTGCATCGGTCGAGATCCGGGCGACCGCCCGAAGTCTTGAGATTGCATCTCAGAAGCGGATCGGCGCAAAACCATCCGACGCCAATGCTTCGAGCGGGCTCCAGCCGTCAGGTTTCCGCCGCTGGAAGGAGCTCCGGTCCCGACGTTTCGATCCGAACGAAGGGGGCGAACACGGTATCCCGCGCGCGCGCGAGGGGAGGCCCACCGGTCAATGGGGGCGCTCCGACGTGGCGGGCCGAGCGTGTTCGGGGGCCTTCGCAAACCTCCCGCACGCAGTCGGTTCCCGGTCCGGACGCGGCCGGACGGCGGGAGGTTTGCAGGAGACCGCCTTCGCACAGCCCCTCAGTAAGTGTACCCGCGCTGGCCGTAGCCGTAGCCGTCGCCGCGCTGCTGGACGCGCGAGCCGTAGTCGATCTCGCGCTCGCGCCGGGCCTTGCGGTTGGCGAGGTAGCGCCCACCGAGGCAGCCCGCCACGGCACCGACGACGCCGCGCTCGGCGAGGTAGTGGCCGGCCAGCCCGCCGATGATCGCGCCCTTGATGCAGCCCTTGGCCTCGGCGGCGCCGGCGCTGACCAGGGTGGCGAGGGCGACGGCCGACAGGGTCGAAACGATCCGCATGGTGATCCTCCACGATTGCGGAGGATCAAACACCGGGGCGGACCACCCCGTTCCGCGAGAAACCCCTGCGGTCAGGCCGCGACGCGGCCCGTCGAGAAAAGCGGGGGTCAGGCCGCGACGCGGCCTTTCAGGGGAAACACCTTGGCGGGGTTCATGAGCCAGCCGGGATCGAACACGTTCTTCACCCGCATCTGCTGGTCGAGGTCGGCCTGGGCGTACTGGAAGCGCATGAGCTCGCGCTTCTCGATGCCGACGCCGTGTTCCCCCGTGAGGCAGCCGCCGACCTCGACGCAGAGCTTGAGGATGGCGTCGCCGGCGGCCTCGGCCTTCTGGAGCTCGCCCGGCTTGTTGATGTCGAACAGGATCAGGGGGTGCAGGTTGCCGTCGCCGGCATGGAACACGTTGGCGACCCGCAGGCCGTGGCCGGCGCAGATGGCGCCGATGCGTTCGAGCACCAGGGGCAGCTGCCCCGTGGGAATGGTGCCGTCCATGCAGATGTAGTCGGAGATGCGCCCCGTGGCGCCGAAGGCGGACTTGCGGCCCTTCCAGATGGCGGCGCTTTCCCCCTCCGATTTCGACACCCGCAGGCTCGTCGGGCCAAAGTCCCCCGCGATGGCGACGATGCGGGCGAGCATGGCCGTGCACTCGGCGTCCGAGCCCTCGACCTCGATGATGAGCATGGCCTCGGCGTCGCGCGGGTAGCCGGCCTGGGCGAAATCCTCGGTGATGAGGATCGCCTCGCGGTCCATGTATTCCATGGCCACGGGGATGATGCCGGCGGCGATGATGGCGGCGGTGCAGGCGCCGGCATCCTCGACGGAGGCGAAGCCGAGGAGCGCCGGGCGCGCGCCCTCGGCCCCGCGCAGGATGCGCACGGTGGCTTCGGTGACGATGCCGAGCTGGCCCTCCGAGCCGCAGACGAGGCCGAGCAGGTCGTAGCCGCCGGAATCGAGGTGGTCGCCGCCGATCTCCACCACGGTGCCGTCGTTCATCACCAGGGTGACGCCCATGAGGTTGTTGGTGGTGACCCCGTATTTGAGGCAATGCGCCCCGCCGGAATTCATCGCGATGTTGCCCGCGATGGTGCAGGCGAGCTGGCTCGACGGGTCGGGGGCGTAGAAGAAGCCCTCGTGGGAGACGGCCCCCGAGATGGCGAGGTTGGTGATGCCGGATTCCACCCGCGCCGTGCGGTTCTCGTAGCTGATGTCGAGGATGCGGTTCATCTTGGCGACGCCGAGGATGATGGCGTCCTCCTGGGCGATGGCGCCGCCGGCGAGCGACGTGCCGGCCCCGCGCGGCACCACCCGCACGCCGTGGGCGTGGCAATACGCCATCACGGCCGAGACCTCCGCCGTGGTGGAGGGCAGGACGACGGCGAGCGGCATCTTGCGGTAGGCCGTGAGCCCGTCGGTCTCGAAGGCGCGGCGCTCGTCCTCCGTGGTCACCAGGGCCTCGGCCGCCACCAGGGGGCGCAGCCCTTCGATGATCGCGTCGCGGCGGGCGACGATGCCGGCATCCGGCACGGGAAAGGCGATGGACATCTGGATTCCTCGGCGGGTCTTCTGGGCGTTCCTCGGGGGCGGTTCCTCGGGGACGTTCCGCGCCGGCGCGACCGGTCTTCAGCCTGCGCTCAGCTTGGGCGGCGTAGGAAAGACGGCGTGGTCGCGACGGCCGGATGCACACGGTACAGCCAAATCCGCGCCCGTCCCAGGGACTTCGACCGGGGCCGGGAACGGGACGGCGGCGCCCACCCGCCGAAGCTTCGTTTCGCCGCAGAGGCCATCGGACGGACTGGAACGTTTTTACCCTTGATCTGTTCTAAAGGACCAAGCTCTGCCATAAGCCGGGGTGGCCCTGTCCGCCCCTCAGGAGGAAACAAGAATGCGTCATCTCATCCTCGGCGTCGCCCTCGCGCTCGTGCTCCCTCTCTCTGCCCATGCCGAAGGCGATGCCGCCGCCGGCGAGAAGGCGTTCGCCCCCTGCAAGGCCTGCCACAACTTCGAGAAGAACGGCGTCGGCCCCACCCTCAAGGGCGTCGTCGGTGCGAAGGCCGGCGAAGGTGCCGACGGCTACGCCTTCTCGGCGGCCATGAAGGGCTCCGGCATCACCTGGGACGAGGCCAACCTGCACGAGTGGCTCACCGACCCGAAGAAGAAGATCCCCGGCACCAAGATGGTCTTCCCCGGCGTCAAGGACCCGAAGAAGGTCGACGACATCATCGCCTACCTCAAGACCAAGTCCTGAGCCTCGTTACTCCGTCCTGAGACCCGCCGGCCCGTCACAAACGGGCCGGTGCCCCGGTTCAGGAAGCCGTTCCCGCCCCCGCGGGGGCGGCTTTTTTCTTGGGAATCTGTTTCTCGGAAGCCTGTTTCTCGGAGGTCTGCGCGTCGCCGCCCTCGCCGGCGCCGGCATGCAGGGCACCGCGCAGGTTCACCAGGATGTCGAGGAGCGTCAGGCGCCCCTCGAGGTCGAGGCCGGTGAGGCCGCCGGCCACGTGCGGCACGCATTCCATCCGGCCCTGCAGCGCCCGGCCCTTCTCGGTGAGGAAGATGCTCACCTGACGCTCGTCGGCCCGGTCGCGGGCACGCCGGACATGGCCCGACGCCTCAAGCCGCTTCAGGAGCGGCGTCAGGGTCCCGGAATCGAGGAACAGCCGGGCCCCGACTTCCTTCACCGTCTGCCCCTCCCGTTCCCACAGGACCAGGAGCACGAGGTATTGCGGGTAGGTCAGGTCGTGGGTCGCCAGGAGCGACCGGTAGGCCCGCCCGAACGCATGGGCCGCCGCGTAGACGGCAAAGCACAGCTGCGCGTCCAGGCTCTGCGCCGAGGTCGGCAGGGCGGGGAGATCCGGATGGGTCGGGATGTCCGCGCGGCCCGACATGCGGCGACTTTCCATTTCGATGGGTGAACAAGCGGCGTGAAATGCGCCGACGGGGTGCCCCACGGGGTGCCCCGGCCTTCGGTACGCCCTATCTTAGACAAAACTCATATTGTGCACAATCGACCGTCGCGACGCACAAACTCGGTTGCGCACAATCGATCCATATGGGATAAGACAACCAGATTGCGCACAACTCATCTACCGACGATGGGCCGGCGCTGATCCAAACCCCGTCATCCCGCTTCAGGAGACCGATCATGCAGGCACTCTACACCGCCCACGCCCATGCCACCGGCGGCCGTGAAGGCGCCGCGGCCAGCGACAACGGCACCGTCGACGTCAAGCTCACCACCCCGAAGGAGCTCGGCGGCAACGGCGCCGCCGGCGCCAACCCCGAGCAGCTCTTCGCCGCCGGCTACGCCGCCTGCTTCCTCGGCGCCATCAAGTTCGTGGCCGCCCAGGACAAGGTGAAGATCGCCGACGACGCCAAGGTCGAGTCGAGCGTCGGCATCGGCAAGCGCGACGACGGCACCGGCTTCGGCCTCGTCGTCACCCTCAAGGCGACCCTGCCGGGCGTCGACCACGCCGTGGCGCAGGACCTCGTGAAGCGCGCCGACGTGGTGTGCCCGTACTCCCACGCCACCCGCGGCAACATCCAGGTCGACATCTCGGCCGCTTGAGCCGGAAACAGGAAAAGCCCCGCGCGAGACGGTCTCGCGCGGGGCTTTTTCATGGACTCGACAAGCCCGTGGGCCGGGCGCGTCCGATTAAAAGTGCCGCGCCAGCACCTCGCGCACCCGCGCCACCATGTCGGCCTCCGGCACGGAGAACTGGGCCGGGCGGGCGGCCTTCCACTCGGCGTTGCTCGCAATCCCCTCGGCGGCCTTGGCGCCCTCGATGAGGTCCTTGATCTGGACCTCGCCGGCCTCGCGCTCGTTCGAGCCCTGGATGATGGCGCAGGGGGCGCCGCGCCGGTCGGCGTACTTCATCTGCGCCTTCATGCCCGAGCCGCCGAGATAGAGCTCGGCCCGAATGTTTTCGGAGCGCAACAGGGCGACCAGCCGCTGGTAGTCGGCGATGTTTTCACGGTCGAGGACGAGGATCACCACGGGACCGGGCTTCTTCTTGCCCTCGAGCAGCGGGCTCCCGATGAGCTGCAGGGCCGAGAACAGGCGCGAGACGCCGATGGAGAAACCCGTGGCCGGCACCGGCTCACTCCGAAAACGCCCGACGAGGCCGTCGTAGCGCCCGCCGCCCGCCACCGAGCCGAAGCGCACCACCTGTCCGTCCTCGTTGGTGACGGGGAAGGTCAGCTCCGCCTCGTAGACCGGGCCGGTGTAGTATTCGAGGCCGCGCACCACGCTCGGGTCGGCGCGGATGCGGTCGAAGCCGTAGCCGGCCGCCGCGCAGAGGCGCATCATCGCGTGGAGCTCGGCGATGCCCTCGCGGCCGATGGCGGAATCGCCCACCACGTCGGTCCAGGCGCCGAAGAACTGCTCCCAGAACGCCATCCGGTCGGCGCCCTCCACGGGGGCGGACTGGAACGAGACGTAGGCGAGGATGCGCTCCACCGCCGCCGCGTCGAGGCCCGCGCCCTTGGTGAAGTCGCCGCTCTCGTCCTTGCGCCCCGCACCGAGAAGGTCGCGCACGCCGTCGGCGCCGAGGCGGTCGAGCTTGTCGATGGCCCGCAGCACCGTCAGGCGCTGCCCGGCCTTGTCGGCCCCCGCGAGGCCGATGGCCTCCATGACGCCGTCGAGGACCTTGCGGTTGTTGACCTTGACGACGAACTGACCCGTGAGCCCGAGCTTCTCCAGGGTGTCGGCCATGAGCATGCAGATCTCGGCATCCGCCGCCACGGAGCCGGCCCCGACGATGTCGGCGTCGAACTGCATGAACTGGCGGAAGCGCCCCGGACCCGGCTTCTCGTTGCGAAAAACGTAGCCGGCGCGAAAGCTGCGGTAGGGTTTGGGGATGGCGTCGAAGTGCTCGGCCACGTGGCGGGCCAGGGGCGCCGTCAGGTCGTAGCGCAGGGACAGCCAGGATTCGTCGTCGTCCTGGAACGAGAACACGCCCTCGTTGGGCCGGTCGAGGTCGGGCAGGAACTTGCCGAGGGCCTCGGTGTACTCGACGAACGGGGTCTCCAGGGCCTCGAAGCCGTAGAGCTCGAAGCTCTGGCGGATCGTCTCCAGCATCCGGTGCTGGGCGGCGATCTCGTCCTCGCGCCGGTCGACGAACCCGCGCGGCAGGCGCGGTTTCAGGGTATCGGCCTTGTGGGAATCGGCCTTGGCCATGGTGATGTCGCTCTGCGGAGGGATCTGGGGGGTTGCGCCGGCTCTATCCCGCGCACGCGGGAGCGGCAAGCGTGGGAGAGAGGAGGGATTGGAAGGCCGAGACGCGTTTTGCCCGACGGATCACCCCCGTCATCACCCGATCTTTCGCCCGTCCTTCCGTTGCTCCCTCTCGGGGGTCGGTGCTCCCATCCGCTCGATCCCCTGCGCGAGGGCAGCGTTCATTCGGGTTTGCCAACCTGGCCCGCCGGCCTTGTAGGCATCGAGGATCGTCGGATCGACCCGCAAGGTCACCTGTATGCGTTTGGCGGCCGACCTTGGGCGTCCGCGTCGGGCGAGGGCCGCGAACAGGGCGGGCGGCAGCACCTCGCGCGCCGGCCGCATCCGGCCAAGCTCATCGGGGGTCAGTTCCCGGGCGTCGGGATCGACGGCCATCCGGTGCTGAAGCGCCGTTTCCTCGGCTTCGCTGAGAAGGGGCATGCGGTCAGGCTTGAGGCGATCAGGCTTGGGACTGCTTGGCATAGGCCTTCCTTTCGCGGTTGCTCGCCGTGCGAAGGCTGACGATCGAGATCGCCTCACGGCCGAGGAGCGAGAACGTCAGCGCGACGAGGCTCCCGTCGAGAAAGCCGATCGCCATGGATCGTACGCCCCCACGCGCGCTGGCATAGGTCGAGACGACCAGGGCCGTCTTCCACACGAACCGGTCCCGCGCGTCGGCGAAGTCGAGGCCATGCCCGATCGGGGGCGCCTGTCGGTTCTTCTCGCGCTTCGGCTCATCCCGAACCACCAGCATCCCTTATCGGTACATACCGAAATTCGGAGGCGCGAGGAACATAGACAAGGAACAAGCGCGAGGGACGCGCGGAAGTGAGCGAAAGGGCCGGGACGAATGAGATACGGCGTGGGATGGGCGCGCGGGCGGGAACCGCAAGCGCGTCAGAGTGTGAGGGCGAGGAGCGCGCAGAGGCTCACGATCGCGATGGGGATCTGGAGCGGGCGCAGGCGCGCGAAGAACAGGGGTGCCTCGCCCCGGCGCGCCGCGATGGGATCGAGCACGGCGATGCCGGTGAATCCGACGATGAGCAGGACCAGGGCGGGGCCGGGCGCGCCTCCGGCCGTCAGGACGAGGGCGGAGAAGCCGAGGAGGAACAGGCCCAGCATCGTGGCGATCTGGACCCAGGTCGGGCCGCCCTCCGTGCGGAAGCTGAGGCCGCGCCGGACGCCCGAGAGGAACAGCAGGATCGCGCAGCCCCACAGGGTGGTCAGGGACAGCATCACCCCGCCCCAAGTCTCACCCCGAGTTCCACCCCAAGTCCCATCCCAAGCCCCACCTCGAGTCCCGCCCAGCCACCACGCCGCCGCGGCCCCCGCCGCGAAGGGCAGCATCGGTCCGTAGCCGAAGACCACGCTGAGCCACGGTACGGCGCCGGGCTCGGTGACGGTCAGCATCCGGTTGTGCTGGTCCGTCATCGTGTCCCGGTCCGTCATCGTATCCCGGTCCGTCATCGGCCCCTCGCGGTCCAAAGGCGGGTAACCGGCCGCGCGGGGGGCTGTTCCGCCCGTCGCCCGGCGCGGGGGCCGCGGGGCGATCGGTCAGGCGCCGTCCGGGGCGGGGCTCCCGCCGCGCGGCGACTCCGTCGTGGTGTCGAGCCACAAAACGAGGGCCAGGGCCGCGACGGCGGGCGCCCCGAGGGCGAGGAAGGCCCCCGTCCAGCCGAGCCAGGCCTGGGCGAGGCCGCCGTACCAGGCCGAGAGGGCGCCGCCGATGCCCTGGACGGCGTTGAGGCTGCCCAGCGCCGTCTGGGTCCGGCCGGAGCCCCAGGTGAGGTCGGCCACCACCACCGGCACGGCGACGCCGATGATGCCCGAGGCGACGCCGTCGAGGATCTCGGCGGTGACGAGCCAGACGGGATCGTCGACGAAGGCCGAGATCGCCGCCCGCACGGGCAGGACGGCGCAGGCCGCCACGAGGAGCTGGCGCCGCCCGCGCCGGTCGGCGAGGGAACCGGCGAACAGGGCCACGGGGATCATCACGAGCTGGGCGACCATGACGTAGCGCGCCACCCAGGACTGGGCATCGGCGGCCGTGGCCACGAGCTTCTGGCCGAGCAGGCTCAGCATGCCGCCGCTGCCGAGGTTGAACAGGGCCAGGGCCAGGGCGAGGACGAGGAGTTTTCGATTGCCGAAGATCTGGCGCAGGGGCGAGCGCGCGGGGGCGTCGTCCGCGTCCTCCGTCCAGCCCGCGGCGCGGCGGGCGTTGAAGGCGCCGGCCGGCGTCGTCGCCGTGGCGAGGATGGCGAGGGCGGCCATGGCGCCGAGCACCCAGAAGGCGATGGCCGGGCCGGTGGTGCGGGTGCCGAGGCCGATGATCGCCGCCGCCGCGAGGATGCCGACATGATTGAAGGCCTGGTTGCGGCCCTGCTGGCGCGGGAACGCGTCCTTGCCGACCATGCCGAGGGTGAGGGCCGTCACGGCGGGCAGGAGCAGGGTGCCGCCGGCGGCGGCCAGCATCTGGGCGCTCAGCACCGTGGCGAAGGCCCGGGCCGGCAGCAGCAGCAGGGTGCCGGCCAGGATCGCCGCGCAGGCGAGGCCGATGAGGAGGCGCGGCCGGCCGAGGCGATCGACCAGGGCGCCGAAGGGGCCGCTCAGGAGGAGCGCGCCGATGCCCACCACCGTGGTGACGAGGCCGACCCGGGCGGGGGTCCAGCCGTCGATGCCGGCGAGCCAGGTGCCGAGGAACGGCCCGAGGCCGCCCTGGATGTCGCCGGTGAAGACGTTGATCAGCGCGAGGTGGCTGGTCGGGGCCATCCGGTCCGTGTCCGTCATCCACGACCGCCGCCGGCAACGAAACGGCGCGGGCTTCGGCGGAAGGCGTCAATAAGAAGAGGTCGACAAAGAGGGGTCGACAAAAAAGCCCCGGCCGTGGGGCCGGGGCGGCATACGCCCGCGCGGGCGCGCGGTGTCGACGGGCTCAGGAGGACAGCGGGCCGCTCTCAGGTCCCTGCGCCTGCGCTTCCAGCGCCTTCTGGCGGTAGAGGCCGACGAAATCGATGGGGTCGATGTAGAGGGGCGGGAAGCCGCCGTTGCGCACGGCCTCGGCGACGATCTGGCGCGCGAACGGGAACAGCAGGCGCGGGCACTCGATCATCACGGCCGGATGGAGCTGGTCCTGCGGGATGTTGCGCATGCGGAAGATGCCCGCATAGGTCAGCTCGAAGGCGAACAGCACCTCCGTCGCGGTCTTGGCGTCGCCCTCCAGGGTCAGCTCGACCTCGAAATCCTCCTCGGCGAGCTGCTTGGCGTTGACGTTGACCTGGATGTTGATCTGCGGCGCGGCGTCCTGGGGCTGGAGCGAGCGCGGGGCGTTCGGATTCTCGAAGGAGAGATCCTTGGCGTATTGTCCCAGGGCGTTGATGCCCGGAAGCTGGTCCTCGGTCTGCGCCGTGGCGCCACCGTTCCCGTTCGGTGCCGATGTGTCGGCCATGGCGTTTCGTCCTTCTCAAGGTCCCCGGGGGGCACGATACCCTTGGGGGACGCGATTCCTGGGGGCACGCGCGGGCCGACGACCGAGCCAGTTCTTGTGCGCTTGCGACGGTTGCGACCACCCATCCGGTGCGAGAGCGCGCTATCATGCCAGCCGGGTGCGAACAAGGCGCGGGCTCGCGACGCCTGGAACTGGGCTCGCGACGCCTGGAACCGGGCCGGCGGCGTACCATATCTCAACATCGCACCGGGCCGTCGTGGCGGGCGCAGGCGGTGAGCGGGTTCGAACGACCTGGCTCGCTCCCGGCGCGGCGCTCCGCTAAGAGGGCTTACAACACTTCTGCCCCGGGCTCGTTATCGCCCAGGGCATGACGGCGCGGCGGGCGTTTTGCGAGCAACGCGCGGCGCGCATCAGGCGGGGTTTCCGGAGCCCCTCGAAATGAAGTCGTCGTGCGACGGCCACGATCAGGATCGGTGATGCAGGACTCCTTCGACGTGACGACCTTGATCTTCCTCGCCCTGGCGGTGTTCGTGATCTGGCGGCTGCGCTCGGTGCTCGGCCAGAAGACCGGCGCGGAGCGCTCGCCGTTCAAGCCCGTGGACCGCAGCCGCACGGAGCCGCCGGCCACCCGGACGGAGGGCGACAACGTGGTGCGCCTGCCCGGCGCCGACCGCGCCCCGGCCGATCGGACGCAGGCGGCCCCCAAGGCGGAGGTCCGCGACTGGCGCGGCATCGCCGAGCCCGGCTCGGCCATCGCCAACGGCCTCGAGGCGGTGGTGCAGGTGGAGCCCGGCTTCGATCCGCGCGGCTTCGTCGAGGGCGCCAAGTCGGCCTACGAGGCCATCGTCATCGCCTTCGCCAAGGGCGACCGCAAGACCCTGCGCAGCCTGCTGTCGCGGGAGGTCTGCGAGGGCTTCGAGCGCGAGATCGACGCCCGCGAGGGCCGCAAGGAGGTGGTGGAGACCACCTTCGTCTCCCTCGACAAGGCCGAGATCGTCGCCGTCGACGTGAAGAACCGCGTGGCCCAGGTGACGGTGCATTTCCTGTCGCACCTCATCACCGCCACCCGCAACGCCCAGGGCCAGGTCATCGACGGCAGCGCCGAGACCGTGGTCGAGGTGCCCGACGTCTGGACCTTCGCCCGGACGCTGGGCACCCGCGACCCGAACTGGCAGCTCGTCGCCACCGAAGCCGGCGCCTGATCCGCTCAGGTTTCGTGCGACCTCCCGTGATCGGGGCGGCCGTCGCCGCCCTCGCCTTCTGTGCCCTTCCCGGCTCGGCCGCCCCCGCGGCCGAGCCGTCGCGCTTGGCTGGGGCGGCTTCGGGTGAGGCGACCCTGGAGGCCGTCGATCTCGCGGGGCTGCCGGGCTTTCCCGGCCCCGATCCGGCCGTCGCCCTCGACGCGTTCCGCCGCACCTGCGCGGCCCCGCCCGTGGCCATGGCGCCGGCGGTGACCGGCTCCGCCGCCGACCTCGCCGCGGCGTGCGCGGGGGCCGCTGCCGTGCCGGCGGACGGCGCGGCGGCATTCTTCGCCACGGCGTTCACCGCCCACCGGATCGTCCGCCCGGCGGCGGACGGCGTGCCCGAGCGGCGTACCGGCTTCCTCACCGGCTACTTCGAGCCCGAACTCGCGGGCTCGCCCGGCCCGGCGCCGGGCTTTGCCGCCCCCGTCCTCGCCCGGCCCGGCGACCTCGTGAGCCTGGAGCCCGGCGAGACCCGGCCCGGCCTCGACCCGGTGCTCCGCGCCGGGCGCCGGACCGAGACGGGCCTCGTGCCCTATCCCGACCGCGCCGCCATCGAGGACGGGGCCCTGGGCGATGCGGCGGTCCCGCTGCTGTGGCTGCACCCCGTCGACCTGTTCGTGCTGCAGGTCCAGGGCTCCGGACGGGTGCGCCTGACGGACGGGCGCGTGGTGCGGGTGCTCTACGACGGGCGCAACGGCCGGCCCTACACCGCCATCGGCAAGCTCATCGTCGGGGAAGGCCACCTGCCCCTCGACGGCCTCACCCTGGCGCGCTGGACCGGGTGGCTGCGCGACAATCCCGAGACGGCCCGCCGGCTCATGCGCCGCAACCAATCGTACATCTTCTTCAAGCTCGCCCCCATCGACGATCCGACCTTGGGACCACCCGGAGCCGCCGGCGTTCCCCTGAGCCCCGGTCACAGCCTCGCCGTCGACGCCACCCTGTGGCGCTACGGCCTGCCGTTCTGGCTCGAAGCCTCGGACGATCCCGCCACGGGCCGCCTCGCCGTCGCGGCCGATACCGGCTCGGCCATCGTCGGTCCCGTCCGGGGCGACCTCTACCTCGGCACCGGCGAGGCGGCGGGCGTCACCGCCGGCAACCTGCGAGCGCAAACCGGGTTCGTCGTTCTGCTTCCGCGTTCCAGCGCGCCGACAGCACCATGAGGCCCCCCCGCCGGCCGCGCGGCCTCTCGGGCGAGGATGCCTACCTGTGGGGCGAGATCGCCCGGCTGATCACGCCCCTGCGGGCGAGGGCGAGGCCCGCCAAGGCGAAGCCGGCGGAGGCGCCCGTCGGGACACCGCCCAAAATCGTTGCCAAGATTGTTGCGAAGCCGGCTCACAAAGCCGTTGCGGCGGTTCCTGCCAAGCCGCCCGTCAAGCCGCCGGCCAAGCGCGTCACCCTGAAGCCCAGCCCGCCGCCGGCGCCCCCGGCCCCGGTGCTCGCCCCCCCTCCCCTGGCGCCGGGCCTGGAGCGGCGCGTCCGCCTCGCCTTCCGCCGGGGGGCGCTGCAGGTCGATGCCCGCATCGATCTGCACGGGATGTACCAGGCCGAGGCCCACGGCGCCCTGACCGGGTTCCTCATGCGGGCGCGGGCGGCGGGGCACACCCACGTCCTCGTGGTCACGGGCAAGGGCGGGCTCAGCCGGGGCGGGTCGGAGTACGACGACGCGTTCTCCGAGCGCGGCGTCCTGCGCCGGAGCGTGCCGCACTGGCTGCGGGCCCCGGAACTGCGCGGCTTCGTGGTCGGCTTCGAGGAAGCGGCCCGCCACCATGGCGGGGCCGGCGCCCTCTACGTCCGCCTGCGCCGGCGCTGAATCGAGACGCGCGCAAGGCCGGGACTTGAGCAAACGCAAGAAACGCGATAACGGTGAACTCCCTCCTCGTTACGCCGTGCTGCATCCCGTGAGCCCCCGGGGCTCCCCCAAGACGATGCGCGGAGCCATCTCCCCGATGGCCCGACCACAGGCGCTCTCAACGGCGCCCGGCGAATTCACTCCCGACATTGTCGCCCGTTGTCCGTCCTTCCGCGGTTTTGAACGCCCATGACATCCACCTACGACGCCCTTGAACCCGTGGATTCGCCGGCCGAGGGCAGCATTGCCGCCGCCGATCTCGACGGCATGCGCGAGGTCAAGCTCCAGGACCTCAAGTCCAAGACGCCGACCGAGCTGACGGCCTTCGCCGAAGAGGTCGAGGTCGAGAACGCCTCGACCATGCGCAAGCAGGAGCTGATGTTCGCGATCCTGAAGCAGCTCGCTGCCAAGGAGGTCGAGATCATCGGCGCCGGCACCGTCGAGGTGCTGCAGGACGGCTTCGGCTTCCTGCGCTCCTCCGAGTCGAACTACCTGCCGGGCCCCGACGACATCTACATCTCGCCCACGCAAATTCGCCGCTTCGGCCTGCGCACGGGCGACACCGTCGAGGGTCCGATCCGGGGCCCCAAGGACGGCGAGCGCTACTTCGCCCTGCTCAAGGTCAACACGATCAACTTCGAAAATCCCGAAAAGATCAAGCACAAGGTCCACTTCGACAACCTGACGCCGCTGTTCCCGACCCAGCGCTTCAAGCTCGAACTCGACAATCCGCCCAAAAAGGATTTTTCGCCGCGGATCATCGACATCGTCGCCCCCATCGGCAAGGGCCAGCGCGCCCTCATCGTGGCGCCGCCGCGCACGGGCAAGACCGTGCTGATGCAGAACATCGCCCAGTCGATCACCATCAACCACCCGGAATGCTACCTCATCGTGCTGCTCATCGACGAGCGCCCCGAGGAAGTCACCGACATGATCCGCTCGGTGAAGGGCGAGGTCATCGCCTCCACCTTCGACGAGCCGGCCACCCGCCACGTGCAGGTCGCCGAGATGGTCATCGAGAAGGCCAAGCGCCTCGTCGAGCACGGCCGCGACGTGGTGATCCTGCTCGATTCCATCACGCGCCTCGGACGCGCCTACAACACCGTGGTGCCGTCCTCCGGCAAGGTGCTCACCGGCGGCGTCGACGCCAATGCCCTGCAGCGGCCGAAGCGCTTCTTCGGTGCCGCCCGCAACATCGAGGAGGGCGGCTCGCTCTCGATCATCGCCACCGCGCTCATCGATACGGGTTCGCGCATGGACGAGGTGATCTTCGAGGAGTTCAAGGGCACCGGCAACTCCGAGATCATCCTCGACCGCAAGGTGTCGGACAAGCGCATCTTCCCGGCCATCGACATCACTCGCTCGGGCACCCGCAAGGAAGAGCTCCTGGTCCCGCCGGATTCCCTCAAGAAGACCTACGTCCTGCGCCGCATCCTCAACCCGATGGGCGTCACCGACGCCATCGAGTTCCTCATGGACAAGCTGCGCCAGACCAAGAGCAACAACGACTTCTTCGACTCGATGAACACCTGAGGCACATGCGAAGGGCTCCCCGCGGGGAGCCCATTTCGTATTCCGCAAGGGCGCGAGACATTCCCGTAGGCCATTGACGGCGCGCTGCGATTTCCGGCGGAAACCAATCGCTTCGCCGGCTTAGGGTTAGATGTCTGCCATCTCCGAAAAGCCTGCCGCGATGGATGCCCCGTCGACCATCTTCGCCCCTGCCAGCGGCTTCGGCCGCGCGGCCGTCGCCGTCCTCCGCATCACCGGGCCGGAATCCGAACGGCACCTGACCCGGCTCGCCGGCCCCCTCCCCGCCCCGCGCCGCCTCGTCCTGCGGACCCTTCGCGATCCGCAGACGGGCGAGACCCTCGACCAGGCCCTCGTCGTCTGGATGCCCGGTCCCGGCACGTTCACGGGCGAGGACATGGCCGAACTCCATCTCCATGGGGGTCAGGCCGTCCGGACGGCGGTCCTGCGGGCCCTCGCGGCCCTCCCCGGCTGCGTCCCGGCGGCCCCCGGGGCCTTCACCCGCCGGGCCTTCCTCAACGGCCGCCTAGGGCTGACGGAAGCCGAGGGCATCGCCGACCTCATCGACGCCGAGACCGAGGCCCAGCGGCGCCAGGCCCTGCGCCAGCTCGACGGCGTCCTCGGGCGTCAGGTGGCGGCGTGGCGCGATGGCCTCATCGATCTCCTGGCGGGCGTTGAAGCCGCCCTCGATTTCTCCGACGAGGGCGATGTCGATGACGACGCCCTCGATGCCGCCCTGTTCGCCAAGGCCCGCGATCTCCGCGATGCCATCGCCGCCACCCTCGACGACGGGCGGCGCGGCGAGCGCCTGCGGGACGGCTTCACCGTCGTCCTGGCGGGCCCGCCCAATGCCGGCAAGTCGACCCTGCTCAACGCCCTGAGCCGCCGCGACGCCGCCATCGTCTCAGCCATCCCCGGCACCACCCGCGACGTCATCGAGGTGCGGTGCGACCTCGGCGGACTGCCCGTGATCCTCGTCGACACGGCCGGCCTGCGCGCGGCCACGGACGCCATCGAGGCCGAGGGCATCCGCCGGACCAGGGCGCGCATGGCCCAGGCCGACCTCGTGTTGCTCCTCGATGACGCCCGTGTCGTGCCGGCACCTGGTCCCCTCCCCGACCCGTCTCCCGATCCCCGCGGGTCCCCCCTCCTGGAAGGAGAGGGACAGGGTGAGGTGTGTGAGTCATTCGGAGATGTCCCACACCTCACCCCAACCCTCTCCTTTCAGGAGAGGGAGCCTGTCGTGCCCCTTGCCGATGCATCGAGGCTTTCGACAATCGCGCCTGAGTGGAGCTGTGACGAGGGTCGCGTTCCGAGTTCGGGTGCTGCCATCCTGCGCGTGTCGACCAAATCCGATCTCTTATCCGTCCCGGTGTCTTCCGACACGATCGCGATCTCGGCCGTCACCGGCTTTGGCCTCGACACCTTGCTCGCCGCCATCGAACGCCGTGCCGCGAACGCCGTCGGCGGCGAGGCCGCCCTCATCACCCGCGAGCGCCATCGCGACGGCCTGACCCGCTGCCGCGATCACCTCGACCGCCTGCTGCAGGGCACAGCCCTGCCCGAACTCGCGGCCGAGGACCTGCGCCTGGCCGTGCGCGCCCTCGGCGAGATCGCGGGACACGTGAGCGTCGACGAGATGCTCGATCGCCTGTTCTCCGGCTTCTGTATCGGAAAGTAGACAGGCGTGCGGTTTCACGTGAAAAACCGTGACACTCGTTGACGCTGCCGCGCCCGGACGCGTACTCCAACGCCATGTTCCATTCCCCTTCGCCCTATGACGTCATCGTCGTCGGCGGCGGCCATGCCGGCACCGAGGCCGCGGCGGCCGCCGCGCGTTTCGGCGCCCGCACGGCCCTGGTGACGCACAACGCCGCCACCATCGGCGCCCTGTCCTGCAACCCGGCCATCGGCGGCCTCGGCAAGGGACACCTCGTGCGCGAGGTCGACGCCCTCGACGGCCTCATGGGCCGGGTCGCCGACGCGTCCGGTATCCAGTTCCGCCTGCTCAACCGCCGCAAGGGACCGGCCGTGCGCGGTCCGCGCACCCAGGCCGACCGCAAGCTCTACGCCGCCGCCATGCGGGCGGCCATCGCCGAGACCGCCAACCTCACGGTGATCGCGGGCGAAGTCGCCGACCTCACCGTCGACGCGGGTCGCGTCACCGGCGTGGTCCTGGCGGACGGACGCGCCCTCTCCTGCGCCGCCGTGGTGCTGACCACCGGCACCTTCCTGCGCGGACTGATCCATATCGGCGAGATCCGCACGCCCGCCGGCCGCGTCGGCGAAGGTCCCTCCGTGGGCCTCGCCGAGACCCTCGACCGCCACGGCTTCGGCCTCGGCCGCCTCAAGACCGGGACCCCGGCGCGCCTCGATGGCCGCACCATCGACTGGTCCGGCCTGGAGATGCAGTCGGCCGACGCCGATCCGGTGCCGTTCTCGTCCCTCACCGACCGCATCACCACGCCCCAGATCCAGTGCGGCATCACCCGGACGACGCAGGCCGTTCACGACGTGATCCGGGCCAACCTCCATCGCTCGCCCATGTATTCCGGCGGCATCGCCAGCCGCGGCCCGCGCTACTGCCCGTCCATCGAGGACAAGGTGGTGCGGTTCGGCGACCGCGAGGGCCACCAGATCTTCCTCGAACCCGAGGGCCTCGACGACCCCACAATCTATCCCAACGGCATCTCGACGGCCCTGCCGGAAGAGGTGCAGCGCGCGGTGATCGCCCTGATTCCGGGGCTGGAGCGGGCGGCCATCGTGCGGCCGGGCTACGCCATCGAGTACGATTACGTCGATCCCCGCGAGCTCGACGCCACCCTCCAGACCCGGCGCCTGCCCGGCCTGTTCCTCGCCGGCCAGATCAACGGCACCACCGGCTACGAGGAGGCGGCGGGGCAGGGCCTCGTCGCCGGGCTCAACGCGGCCCGCCTCGCCGGCGGGGCGCCCCTGGCGGTGTTCGACCGGGCCGAATCCTACCTTGGCGTGATGATCGACGACCTCGTCACCCACGGGGTGAGCGAGCCCTACCGCATGTTCACCTCGCGCTCCGAGTACCGTCTGTCCTTGCGGGTCGACAATGCCGACGAGCGCCTGACCCCGCGCGGCGCGGCCCTTGGCTGCGTCGGCACGCGCCGGGCCGATCATTTCGCCCGCTCCCAAACCGCCCTCGAAGCGGCACGCGGGCGGCTCGAGACCCTGAGCCTGACCCCGAGCCAGGCGGCGGGTCACGGCCTCGCCCTCAATCAGGACGGCATCCGCCGCTCGGCATTTCAGCTGCTGTCCTATCCGGACATCGACTGGTCGCGTCTCGCAGCCGTCTGGCCCGACCTCGCCGAGGTCCCGGACCGGATCGCCGAGCGGCTGCAGACCGACGCCACCTACGCGGTCTACCTCGACCGCCAGCGGGCCGACATCGCCGCCTTCCGCCGGGACGAGGCCGTCGCCCTCCCCATCCGGCTCGATTACGGCGCGATCCCGGGCCTGTCGAACGAGATGCGCAGCAAGCTGGAGACCGTGCGCCCCGGCACCCTGGGTCAGGCCGCGCGGATCGAGGGCGTGACCCCGGCCGCCCTGACCCTGCTCGCGGCCCATGCCCGCCGCGGCGATCGTTCGGTGCGCGCCCATGCCGAGTGAGCCCGGACGCAACCGCGTCCTCGCCGAGGCCGGTGTTTCACGTGAAACGGCCACCCGCCTCGACACCTACGTGGCGCAGCTCCGCCGCTGGCAGACGGTGAAGAACCTGGTCGGCCCCGCCACCCTCGGCGAGGTCTGGACCCGGCATGTCGCCGATTCCCTGCAACTGCTGGCGCTGGCGCCCGAAGCCACGCGCTGGCTCGACCTCGGTTCGGGGGCCGGAATTCCCGGCCTGATCCTGGCCTTGGCCGGCCGCGACCGGCCCGAATTCCGGGTCGATCTCATCGAGAGCAACGCGCGCAAATGCGCCTTCCTCACGGAGACGGCGCGCCTGACCGAAGCGCCGGCGCGGGTCCACAACGCCCGGATCGAGGACGCCATCGCGGCGCAGACCGGCGTGGAGATCGTCTGCGCCCGGGCGCTCGCGCCGCTGAGCCAGCTCCTCGCCTGGGCCGAGCCCCTGTTGACAACCGGGACCGTCGCGCTGTTTCCCAAGGGGCGTGACGTGCAATCCGAATTGACCGAGGCGGCACAACGGTGGAGATTCGTTTACGATCTTGTGCCGAGCCGCACCGATTCTGACGCGCGGATCGTCCGCGTCACCGCCCTCTCCCGCGTGGATTCATGACGAGCGCTCCCCTCACTGACCTGTCGTCCGGCGGCAAATTCCCTACGGATGGAAAGCCGGACCGACCCCTGCGCATTCTCGCCCTCGCCAACCAGAAGGGCGGCGTCGGCAAGACCACCACGGCGATCAACCTCGGCACGGCGCTCGCCGCCATCGGCGAATCGGTGCTGGTGATCGACCTCGATCCCCAGGGAAACGCCTCCACGGGCCTCGGCGTCGACCGGCGTCAGCGCAAGGTCTCGACCTATCACGTGCTCGCGGGCGAGGCCGAACTCGGCGCCGCCTGCGTGCAGACGGCCGTGCCCCGCCTCATGGTGGCGCCCTCGACCATGGACCTGCTCGGGCTCGAGATGGAGATGGCCACCGCCCCGGACCGGGCCCATCGCCTGCGCAACGTCCTCAAGGGCGTCGGCCAAAATGGGGCGACGCAGGGCGTGAGCTACATCCTCATCGACTGCCCGCCCTCCCTCAACCTGCTCACCATCAACGCGCTGGCGGCGGCGGACGCGGTGCTGGTGCCCCTGCAATGCGAGTTCTTCGCCCTGGAGGGCCTGAGCCAACTCCTGCGCACGGTGGAGCAGGTGCGCGGCGCGCTGAACGCCCGCCTTACCATCCAGGGCATCGTTCTCACGATGTTCGACCCGCGCAACAACCTCTCGGCCCAGGTGGTGGCGGATGTCCGCAGCTTCATGGGCGACAAGGTCTACGAGACCATGATCCCGCGCAACGTGCGGGTGTCGGAAGCGCCGTCCCACGGCAAGCCGGTGCTGCTCTACGATCTCAAATGCGCCGGCAGCCAGGCCTATCTCCGCCTCGCCTCCGAGATCATCCAGCGCGAGGGGCGTCTGCCCGTCGCGGCCTAATCCATGAAAACGATGCGTAACGGAGTCGAGCGGGTGGCGATGGCGGATGATGTGGTGCGGCCCCGGCTCGGACGCGGTCTCGCGGCCCTGATCGGTGATTTCGGCGACGAGGGTGCCGACGCGAACAAATCCCAGGCCCAGCGCAAGGTGGCGGTGGAGTTTTTGCGACCGAACCCGCGCAATCCGCGCCGGCGCTTCAGCGAGGCGGACCTGGAAGAGCTCGCCGCCTCCATCAAGGTGCGGGGCATCATCCAGCCCATCGTCGTGCGGGCCCTGTCGGGCGTGCCCGACACCTTCGAGATCGTCGCCGGCGAGCGGCGCTGGCGCGCGGCCCAGCGCGCCGGCCTGACCGACGTGCCGGTGGTGACCGTCGAGATCGACGACCGCACCTCCCTGGAATTCGCCATCCTCGAGAACGTCCAGCGCACGGACCTCAACGCCATCGAGGAAGCCGCCGGCTACGAGCGGCTGATGAGCGAGTTCCAGTACAACCAGAGCGAGCTCGCCGAGATCATCGGCAAGAGCCGCAGCCACCTCGCCAACACCCTGCGCCTGCTCCAGCTCTCGCCCGCGATCCAGGACCGGGTCGTCGCCGGGGAGATCACGGCGGGGCACGCCCGCGCCCTCCTGGCGGTGAAGGACCCGGAAGCCGTCGCCCGGCGGATCGTGGAGGAGGGCATGTCCGTGCGCGAGGTCGAAGCCCTCGCCTCCGCCGAGGTTCCGGACGGCGACGCTCCGCGCCCCGGCCGGCCCCGGCGCGGGGCCGACAAGGACGCCACCCTGCGCTCCCTCGAACAGGCCCTCGGCCGGGCCATCGGCATGCCGGTCTCGTTCAAGACCAAGGCCGCCGGCACGGGCGAGATCCGCATCCGCTACGAGACCGCGGAGGAATTGGATGGGCTTTGCCGGCTGCTGAAGGTTTCGCCGCAGGTCTAGAAGATCTTCTAGCTGCGGGATCATAGCTCCCGAAGGTCTCGCAAGTACCACGGGTCCCCTCTCCTGGAAGGAGAGGGAGCCTGTCGCGCTTGACGCCGGCAAGCCGCATTCATCTTGTGGACGTAAGCGATGCTCAACGCCGCCGTGCCGCCTCCGAGGCGATGCGCAGGAGGGTGCTCGATGCGTTGGCGTGGGCGAGGTCGGGCGGAGAGCGGCGGCAGGCCAGCACAGCCTCCTGCAGCAGCTGGATCGCGTGGCGCAGGGCCGGGGGCGTCCAGCGGGCGAGCTGGGTCTCCACCGTGGCCTTGCGCCGGAAATGCAGGCCGCGCCAATTGCCGACCATGAGGCTGGCGCTCTGCCCCTCCCCGGCGAGACGGGTGCTCAGGAGCGTCAGGGCGTGGCGCAGGGCCGAGCCGAGCATCATCGACGGGTCCATGCCCTCGTGGCGAAAGCGCCGGTAGTCGCGCTCGACGTCGGCGCTGCGGCCGGAAAAGGCCGCGTCGATGAGGGTGTTGAGGACGCTGGCGGCGACGTCGCTCACCACGGCCTCGACATCGTCGAGGCTGACGGTGTCCTGCCCGCGGGCGTAGAGGGCGAGCTTCTCGATCTCCGACAGGCTGGCGCCGCGATCGCCGCCGAGGCTGGTGGCGAGGACGTCGCGGGCCTCGCGGGCGATGCGCAGGCCCTGCTCCTGCAGGGTGCGCTCGATGAGATCGCCGAGGGCGCGCTCGTCGTCGGGGTAGCACGGGATCGCCAGGGCCTTGGGCGACTTCTCGCAGAGGGTGCGGAGCGGCGCGGTCTTGGCGAGATCCCCGGCCTCCACGACGATGCGGGCCTGGGTGATTTCCGCCTTCAGGGCGGCTTCGACGGCCGGCGCGTAGTTGCGGCTGCCCGCCCGGACCCAGATGGTGCGGTTGCCGCCGAACAGGCCGACGGTGCCGGCCTCGTCGACGAGGCGGCCGGCATCCTGGGCCAGGGTGTCGCCGTCGATCTTGACCATGGCGAACGGGTCGCCCGGATCGGAGACGAAGGCCTCGGCGAGGCGCTTGGCCCGTTCGAAGACGAGGCCGGTGTCCGGCCCGTACAGCAGCAGCACGGCGATGCGCGGGTCCGGCCCGCGCCGGATCAGCGCCTCGACGTCGCCGGCCTTGACGGCGGTCATGCGGGCGAATCCGTCAGGGCTTCGTCACCAGCACGGAGGCGAGGCGGGTCTTGATCTGCTCCGACAGGGTCTTGGCGAGGCGGATTTCGGCGTCGCGGGCGGCACGGAGCGAGGCGAAGCGCTGCACCGAGCGGTCGTAGGTCGCCGTCGAGGTGGCGACGCCCTCGCTGATGATCTTGGTGCCGTCGAGGTTCTCCAGGGAGTACTTGACGTTGGCGATGATGGTGCCGGCCTCGGCGCGTCCGGTCTGGGACGAGACGATGGGGGTCTGCACCGTCTCGCTGCCCTGCATCTTCAGGCGGTAGCGCTTGGTCGAGGGCTGGCCCGACCCGTCGAGGTCGAAGATCAGTTCGCTGCGCAGGTAATGCCCGATGCGCTCCTGGCCCTGGGCCATGTTGACCTCGTCCACCTGCACGGAGGCGAGCAGGGCCGCCATCGGCTCGCCCGAGGCCGTGGGGCCGTAGAGGGGCCGGAAGCAGGCGGACAGGTTGAGGCCGAGGGCGCAGACCAGCGCCACCCGCATCGCCCGGTAGGCGCGACCGTTCCGCTCCGTCCGAATCGCCAAACGCATCATGCCGCCGCCGTCCCGATTGCCCAGCTTCGCTGTGTACGGCGAACCCATGCCCGCCGTCACCCTAATTGGCCCGAGGTTTACGCTTCGTCTCCGGCTGGATCGTGGCATCGTCCTTTTCCGAAAGCCGGCAACCACCGTTCGGGACGATGCCCTACACCACCAGATTGACGATCCGGCCCGGCACCACGATCACCTTCTTCGGCGCCCGGCCTTCGAGGGCCTTCTGCACGGCCTCGTCGGCCAGGGTCAGGCGCTCGACCTCGTCCTTGTCGGCCTCGCGCGGCACGGTGACGTCCGCGCGCTTCTTGCCGTTGAGCTGGACGGGGAGGGTGATGGAATCCTCCACCAGCAGGGCGCGGTCCACCACCGGCCAGGCGGCCTGGGCGGCGAGGCCGTCGCGGCCGAGGGCCTGCCAGCATTCCTCGGCGAGATGCGGCATCATCGGCGCCACGAGCTGGGTCAGGATGCCGGCGGCCTCGCGGGCGGCCCCCGCGGCGACGCCGCCGCGCAGGGCCTCGTCGAGGGCGTTGGCGAGGGTGTAGATGTGGGCGACGCAGCGGTTGAAGCGCAGGCGCTCGACATCCTCCTCGACGGCGGCCAGGGCCTTGTGCGCGGCCTTGCGCAGGGCCGCGTCGTGGGCGCCCGGCATGCCGTTCGCCTGCGCCGCGAGGGAGACGAGGCGCCAGACCCGCTGGACGAAGCGGGCGGCGCCCTGGACGCCGTCCTCCGTCCAGATCACGTCGCGCTCCGGCGGCGAGTCGGAGAGCATGAACCAGCGGGCGGTGTCGGCGCCGTAGCTGGCGATGATGTCGTCGGGATCGACGACGTTCTTCTTCGACTTCGACATCTTCTCGATGGCGCCGATGCTGATCGGTGCGCCGGTTTTCACGTGGAACGCCTGGCGCTCGCCGGACTCCGCCGCGATGCGGATGTCCGCCGGCTGGACCCAGGCGCCGGCGGCATCCTTGTAGGTCTCGTGGACCACCATGCCTTGGGTGAACAGGCCGTCGAAGGGCTCGGACACCCCGGACCAGCCCGTGGCCTGCATCGCCCGCATGAAGAACCGGGCGTAGAGCAGGTGCAGGATCGCGTGCTCGATGCCGCCGATGTATTGGTCCACGGCGAGCCACTGGTCGACGGCCGTGCGGTCCGTGGGCGCATCCTGCAGCCACGGCGCGGTGAAGCGGGCGTAGTACCAGGACGAATCCACGAACGTGTCCATGGTGTCGGTCTCGCGCCGCGCCGGCTTCCCGCAGGTGGGGCAGGGGACGTCGCGCCAGGCATGGTCGCGCTCGAGGGGATTGCCGGGCACGTCGAACGAGACGTCGTCGGGCAGGCGCACCGGCAGGTCGGCGACGGGCACCGGCACCGGGCCGCAGGCGTCGCAGTGGATGATCGGGATCGGGCAGCCCCAGTAGCGCTGGCGCGACACGCCCCAGTCCCGCAACCGGAACTGCACCTTTCGCCCTGCGACGGGGGCGCCGGACAGGGTCTCGGCTTCGAGGCGGTTGGCGACGGCGTGGAACGCCTCGTCCGTGGTCATGTCGTCGAGGAAGCGCGAATTGATCATCCGGCCGTCGCCGTCATAGGCCGTGTCGGTGACGACGAAGGTCTTGGCGTCCTGATCCTCGGGACAGACCACAGGGGTGTTGCCGAGGCCGTACTTGTTGGCGAAGTCGAGGTCGCGCTGGTCGTGGGCCGGACAGCCGAACACGGCGCCGGTGCCGTACTCCATCAGGACGAAGTTCGCGACGTAGACCGGCAGCAGCCACGACGGGTCGAGGGGATGGCGCACCGTCAGCCCCGTGTCGAACCCGAGTTTTTCCGCCGTATCGATGGCCGCCTGGGCCGTGCCCGTGCGGCGGCATTCCTCAATGAAGGTCTGCAGATCCGGCCGCGCGGGCGCGAGCGCCGCCGCGATGGGGTGATCGGCCGCGATGGCCAGGAACTTCGCGCCGAACAGGGTGTCGGGGCGGGTGGTGTAGACCTTCACCTCCGGTGCCACACCGGGGGGCGGCGCGTCCACGGCGAAGCGGACCTCCAGCCCCTCGGACCGGCCGATCCAGTTCTTCTGCATCACCCGGACTTTTTCCGGCCAGCGCTCCAGGCCGTCGAGGGCATCGTAGAGGTCCTGCGCGAAGTCGGTGATCTTGAAGAACCACTGGGTCAGCTCGCGCTGCTCGACGAGGGCGCCCGAGCGCCAGCCGCGCCCGTCGATGACCTGCTCGTTGGCCAGCACCGTGTGATCCACGGGGTCCCAGTTCACCTTGGCCGTACGGCGGGTGACGAGGCCCTTGCCGAGGAAGTCGAGGAACATCCGCTGCTGGTGCTTGTAGTAGTCGGGATCGCAGGTGGCGATCTCGCGGCTCCAGTCCAGCGACAGGCCCATGCTCTGCAACTGGCCGCGCATGGTGGCGATGTTGGCGTAGGTCCACTCCCGCGGGTTGACCTTGCGCTCCATGGCGGCGTTCTCGGCGGGCAGGCCGAAGGCGTCCCAGCCCATGGGGTGCAGCACGTTGAAGCCGCGGGCGCGCTTGTAGCGGGCGACCACGTCGCCCATGGCGTAGTTGCGCACGTGGCCCATGTGGATGCGGCCGGACGGGTAGGGGAACATCTCCAGCACGTAGTATTTCGGCCGGGCGTCGTCGTTCTTCGTCGCGTAGATGCCGGCCTCGGTCCAGGCCTGCTGCCAGCGCGGCTCGGTCTCCTTGGCGTTGTAGCGCTCGGGCGGGGCGGGGCGGGCGGGGCTGGTCATGGCTGGCGCCGTTCACTGTCAGGGGAGCGGCCGGCATCGCGGTCCGCTGGGTAGAAGGGGTCGGCCGCCGGACTAGCACGCGGCGTCATCCGGTCAACACGAAGCACCCGCCGGGAGCCCCGCCTTGCGGCCTGCGTTCGGAATGGTAGTCCGACCCTCAGACCCCGTCACCGACCCGAGAACCAGCCCCATGGCCGACAGCCCCTTCGCGTATGCCCACCCCGATCCCGCCGATGTGGTGGCCGGTCTCGCGGCCGTCCGTGAAAAGATCCGGCAGGCGGCGGAGGATTCCGAGCGCGATCCGGTCTCCGTCAGCCTGGTGGCCGTCTCGAAGCTCATCGCGGCCGAGGGCATCCTGCCTGCCCTGGAGGCCGGGCACCGGGTGTTCGGCGAGAACTACGTCCAGGAATCGAAGGCGAAGTGGCCGGCCCTGCGGGAGCGGTTCCCGGACGTGGAGCTGCACCTCGTCGGGCCGCTCCAGTCGAACAAGGCCCGCGAGGCGGTGGAGCTGTTCGACGTGATCCACGGCCTCGACCGCCTGTCCCTGGCCGCGGCGCTGGCCAAGGAGATCGCCAAGGAGACCACGAGGAGCGGCCGGACCCCGAAGCTGCTCATCCAGGTCAACACCGGCGACGAGGCGCAGAAGGCCGGGGTGTCGCCGGCGCAGGTCGACGTGCTGCTCGCCGAGTGTCGCGACACCCACGGGCTCGCCATCAACGGCCTCATGTGCATCCCCCCCGCCGAGGACCCGCCTTCGGCGCATTTCGCCCTGCTCGCGCGCATCGCCGAGCGCCACAACCTGCCGATCCTGTCCATGGGCATGAGCGCGGACTACCCGGCCGCGATCCAGATGGGGGCCACGCATGTCCGCGTCGGCACGGCGATCTTCGGGGCGCGGCCGGCGCGCCCGTGAGACGTCTCAGCCGGGCAGGGCGGTGACGACCCGCCCCATCGCCGCGTGCAGGCCTTCGGCCTCGGCGGCGCCGAAGGCGGCTTCGAAGGCGTCCTGGGCATGCCGCCACAGGGGGAGACCGGCGGCGAGGCGGTCCCGGCCCGCCGCGGTGAGGCACAGGGCGCGGGTGCGTCCGTCGGCGCCGGGGCCGACGCGCACGAGGCCGTCGCGCTGGAGCGGCCGCAGGGCCCGCCCGAGGGTGGTCCGGTTCATCACCAGAGCCTCGGCCAGTTGGTTGATGGACGCGGTTTCGAGGCGGCCGAGACGCGACAGCACGGCGTATTGCGACGCCCGCAGGCCCGTCGGGGCGAGGTGGCGGTCGTAGAACTGCGTCAGCTGTCGCGCCCCCTGGCGTGCCGTCTGGCAGTGGCACGGCGTGACCTGGGCCGGCTTCATCATCGATCTGTCCTCACGAAGGCATCCGGCCACGCACAAAGGCCTCCGGCCACGCTTGTGTGATGCGTGCATATGCGCCTATTTCGCCCAACGCGCCGCGTGGCGCGTCGTTCGCGGAGCCCCGCCTATGCCCCATGGGCCCCTCGCCCCCTTGGCAGTCCCGGCCGGCACCCCGGCGATCCGGCCGGTGCCGTTCGGCCCGATCGGGCCCTTCGCCGCCGCTCCGATGAACCGCTGACCATGCGGCTATCCGATCCACATCCGCGTGCGCGGGCCGAGCCGGCGCAGGAGCCGGGCGAGATCGGCGCGCTTCAGGGCGACGCAGCCCTCCGTCGGCGTGTAGCCGGGCCGGGCGCAGTGGAAGAAGATCGCCGAGCCGAGGCGCTTCCGGATCGGTCCGCGATTGTAGTCGAGGTCGATGACGAGGTCGTAGAGCCCGTCATCGCGCCACATCCGCTCCGCGCTGACGGGGCAGGGCAGGGCGACGGGCCGGTTGTAGCGCCGGTCGCCGGCTGCGTCGCACCAGCCGTCGTCGCGTCGCGTCGGGCGCAAGGGGAGGGCGGTGCGCGGGCGGATGGCGAAGACGTCCGGGCGGTAGACGCCGCCCCGCAGGCGGAACCGTCCCCGGGGCGAGCCGCCATCGCCCTCGCGCTTGCCCCGGACCATCCCCGAACGGCCCAGGGCGCAGGACATGACGACGGGACCGGCCAGGACCTGTCCACGGGTGCGATCGCCCACGAGCGGTCGGACCCGCAGGCGCGAGAGGGTGGTTCGCTTCATGGGGCGTCTTATCGCCCGGCGGCGCGCGGGAGACCATCCTCGCCGGAGCCGCGGCCCCTCGGCAGTTTGCGTCGCCGCGCAGCTGAAACTTTTGGCCGTCATCACCCGTTTGTGAGGAAACCGCGGACGTGTCCGTCCGGGCCCTTTTGTTCTTCTCAACCTTTCTTTTCCATCGAAGCCGTTCTTCCCGAGCTTTTCCTGTCAAGACGGTCCTCCCGATCAAGACAGTCCAGTCTTGGCAGGCGGTCCGGTCCCTTCGTCCTCTCCCCCCGGCATCCGCTTGGCACGGACGCCTCCGCCCTTCCCTTTGCCTGAGGATCACGCGCCACTCGTGTGATCCCGTTCGTGCGTGAAAGTCGTCCGGCCGATGCCCAATATCCATCGCCTGCTGATCTGCGACGACGATGCCGCTTTGCGGGAGACGTTGTCGGAACAACTCGATCTCTACGAGGAATTCCGCGTGATCGGCACGGGTGATGCCAGCGGCGCCATCGCCTGCGTCACCGATGGGCGGATCGACCTCGCGGTGATGGATGTCGGATTGCCGGACATGGACGGGCGCGAGGCCGTTCGCGCCATGCGCCGCAACGGCTATCGCGGCCCCGTCATCATGCTCACGGGCCAGGATTCCGAGGACGACACCGTCGAGGGCCTCGAGGCGGGCGCCAACGACTACGTCACCAAGCCGTTCAAGTTCGCCGTGCTCCTGGCCCGCATCCGCGCCCACCTGCGCAGCCACGAGGCGAGCGAGGACGCGGTGTTCCAGATCGGGCCCTACACCTTCCGTCCCGGCGCCAAGCTCCTGGTGGACGCACGCGGGTCGAAGCTGAAGCTCACGGAGAAGGAGACCGCGATCCTGCGCTTCCTCTACCGCGCCGGATGCGCCGTGGTCGGCCGGGACACCCTCCTCGCCGAGGTCTGGGGCTACAACGCCCAGGTGACCACCCACACCCTCGAGACCCACATCTACCGCCTGCGCCAGAAGATCGAGCCGAACCCCGGACTCGCCGCGATCCTCGTCACCGAGGGCGGCGGCTACAAGCTGCTGCCGTAGTCGCGCGCCGCCGCTTGCGCTAAGCTCGCGTGGGTGAACGGGGGACGGGACGGCTTGGGGCTCGACGAAGACATCGCGATCCTGGCCGCCGCGCCGTTGTTCTGGTTCCTCGGCCGGGATGCCCTGCGGCTTCTCTCCTTCGCCGCCGAGCGGCGCAGCCTCGCCCCCGGCGACCGGCTGTTCGCCCGGGGCGACGCCTCGGATGGCGGCTTCGTCGTCCTGTCGGGCACCATCGCGTTGGCCCCGCGCGTGGCCGGCGGCGAGACGGTGACGGTGGGCCGCTCGGCCCTCGTCGGCCGCCTCGCCCTGCTCCTGCCCGGGGAACGTCCCACGGACGCCCATGCGGCGGCGGCGGCGGAGGTGATCCGCATCACCCCCACCCTGATGCGCAGGGTGCTGGCGGAGTTTCCGCAGGCCGCCCAGGCCATCCACGACGAACTCGCCGACGATCTGGCCGTCCTCGCCCGCGACCTCGATGACGTGCGCCTGCGGTTCGATGCCATCGCGCCCTGACGCCTGGCCGCGCGAATGACGGAATGATCACGAACGCGTGAGCGCTTTCCTAAGATGTGCGGGCGCATGATCGCGTCGTCGATCACGCGCCCGCGGTTGGCCGCGCCCCGCGCGGTCCGACCCCGAGGGCCGCCAACCCAAGGGGTCGCCAGGACGATGCCGAACACTCTCGAGAATGCCCGCCAGAACGCCCGCCAAGACGCCCACAAGGACGCCCGCCAGGACGAACCCCGCGAGCAGCGTGTGCGGATGGCCGGAGCCGTCTTCCTCGGCCTGGCCGTCGTGGGAGCGGTCTGCGCCGGCACGGTCTATTCGGACCGGATCATGGTCTGCCACGAGACCAACAGATATCTCACGGACCAGAACTACATCGACATCATGATCGCCAACATCGTCCGCGAGGGCGACCATGGCGGACGCGCCTACGGCAACACCGTCGATTATCTCGGCGACCGCACCGAGTGCTGCATCATCGAACGGATCACCGACCGGCTGCCGTCGGGGGCCCCCGGCAAGCCGGAAGTCTCGGTCTCGGCCAAGTATTTCAACACCACGCGCCAGGACTACGTCGTCATCCAGCGCCGCTTCGACGCCTGCGGCCACGCCGCGTCGAAGCCCCTAACCGCCGGTTGAGGTGACAGGACCGGCGGGCTTTTGTAAGCACGAAGCCCTCGTCTCACCCCCCGGAAGCCGCCATGTCCCACGCCGACCTCGCCACCACCATCGAGACCGCCTGGGAGGAGCGCGCCGGCATCGACACCGCCACCAAGGGCGCCGTGCGCGAGGCCGTCGAAAACGCCCTCGACCTCCTCGATTCCGGCAAGGCCCGGGTCGCCGAGAAGGTCGACGGCGACTGGCAGGTCAATCAGTGGCTCAAGAAGGCGGTGCTGCTGTCCTTCCGCCTCAACGACATGGAGATCATCCACGGCGGCCCCGACGGCGCCACGTGGTGGGACAAGGTCCCGTCCAAGTTCGAGGGCTGGAAGAAGAAGCATTTTCGCGAGGCCGGCTTCCGGGCCGTGCCCGGCTGCGTCGTGCGGCGCGGCTCCTACATCGCGCCCGGCGCGGTGCTGATGCCGTCCTTCATCAACCTCGGCGCCCATGTGGGCGAGGGCACCATGGTGGACACCTGGGTCACCATCGGCTCCTGCGCGCAGGTGGGGAAGAACTGCCACATCTCCGGCGGCGCCGGCATCGCCGGCGTCCTCGAGCCGCTCCAGGCCAACCCGGTGATCATCGAGGACAACTGCTTCATCGGCGCCCGCGCCGAGGTGGCCGAGGGCGTGATCGTCGGCGAGGGCAGCGTGCTGTCCATGGGCGTCTACATCGGCGCCTCGACCAAGATCATCGACCGCTCGACGGGCGAGGTCATGTACGGCCGGGTGCCGCCCTATTCCGTCGTGGTCTCGGGCACCACGCCCGGCAAGGACCTGCCGGACGGCACGCCGGGGCCGGGCCTGTACTGCGCCGTCATCGTCAAGCGCGTCGATGCCGGCACCCGCTCCAAGACCGCCATCAACGAGCTGCTGCGGACCTGACGCCGGCCGCCGCGCACCTGACGGACCTGCCGGACCCCGACGGGGTCGCTTCGATCCCGAGCGAAGGGACCCATATTGTGTCGCATGTCGGGGGGAGGGGGCCGGCCCCATCTTCCCGACACCGGACCCGTTGAGAACGCGCGATGATCGAGCCCGCCTGTTCCGCCCGCAGCCTGTCCCTCACCGTCATGGGACGGCCGATGCCGACGCCCTGCGACGTCATCGGCAACGGCCCCGAGGCCCTGCTGCTCCCGGCCCTGTCGTCGATCTCGGCCCGGGCCGAGATGCGGCCCCTCGCCAAGGACCTCGGCCTGGACTTCCGCTGCCACGTGCCCGACTGGCCCGGCTTCGGCGACCGGACGCGGGCGCGGATCGCCCTGACCCCCGCCACCCTGCACGCCTTCCTCGACGCCCTCCTTGCGGTGGAGCGCGGTCCCTACGCCCTCGGCGTCGCCGCCGGTCACGCGGCGGGCTACCTCGTGGCGGCGGCGTCCCGACATCCCGGCCTGTTCGGCCGCCTCGTCCTGGTGGCGCCGACCTGGCGCGGGC
Source organism: Methylobacterium sp. Leaf99 (assembly GCF_001422375.1). Lineage (GTDB taxonomy): Bacteria > Pseudomonadota > Alphaproteobacteria > Rhizobiales > Beijerinckiaceae > Methylobacterium. Next base: position 1,706,693 of record NZ_LMMU01000001.1, read on the forward strand.
CGTTGCCCACCATGATGGGCCCGGACCGGCGCGGCCTCATCGCCGGCATCCGCCGCGCCGTCGAGCTGCCGATCCTCGGCGAGGCGCTGTACCGCCTCAACATCAGCCCGCCGGTGATCGGCCGGATGATGCGGGCCCACGTCTACGCCGACCCGGCCCACGTCACGCCGGGGATCATCGCCGACAAGCACGCCGTCACCCGCCATCCCGGCGGCCGCTTCGGCACAGCCGCCTTCGTCACCGGCGGCCTCGACCCGTGCGGGACCCGCAAGGACTTCCTCGACCTGTTCGCGGATGACGGCCTGCCGCCGATCCTCGTCCTGCGCCCGGAGCGCGCGCCGCGCCGGTCCGGCGCGGAGATGGACGCCCTCGTCGCCACCGGCCACGTCGCCCGCGCGTCGATCCCCGGCGCCCTGAGCCCGCACGAGGAGTATCCCGGCGAAGTCGCGGCGGCGATCCGCGCCGGGTGAGCGATGGCGGACGCCGCGACACGCGGCGGTGAGCGGAGTCGGAATGACGGTTCGGTCGGGCGCCGTTCAGGTGCGGTCCGGATAAGATGCACCGAGTGCCATCGGACCGTTACAAGGGAACCCTATGGCAGAAGGCCGCTTCCCTTTCGTCGCCCCCTTCCGTTCACGCTTCCAGAGACGCCGATGGCCCGCCTGCCCTTCGCCCTCGTCCTCCTCGCCGCCGCGGCCTGGGTTCCGCCGGTCCTGGCGCAGGAGGGGCAGCAGCCCCAGAAGCCCGCTTCCGCGCCGCCCGTCGCCAACACCCCCGTGACGCCGGGCAAGGCCGCGCGCCAGCCCTACCTGTCCGACGCCGCGGCGCCCGACACCGTGAAGATCCTGCCGGCCCCGCCCCGCGGCCAGTCGGCGGCGGAGACCGCCGACAAGGCGGCCTTCACGGCGACCCGGTCCCTCAAGGGCACCCCGCGCTGGGACCTCGCCACCACGGACGTGGCCGACGGCGCCTCGGCCATCCTCGACGATTTCGCCTGCGTCATCGGCCAGCGCATCGACCAGACCCGCGCGCCCGCCCTCATGACCCTGCTGGAGCGCAGCCGCCTCGACATCACCCGTGCCCTGCGCGGTCCCAAGGAGCATTACCGGCGCATCCGCCCCTTCGTCGGCAACGACGCGGAGATCTGCGTCGTCCGCTCGGCCGAGATCGCCAACGCCTTCAGCTTCCCGTCGAGCCACGCCACCCAGGCCTGGACCTACGCCTCGATCCTGGCCGCCCTGATGCCCGAGAAGGCGACGGACTTCTTCCTGCGCGCCCGCTCCTACGGCGAGAGCCGCGTCGTCTGCGGCCTGCACTGGATGACCGACATCCAGGCCGGGCGCACCACGGGGAGCATCGTCTTCGCCGCCCTCCAGGGCGATGCCGGGTTCCGCGCCGACCTGGAGCGCGCCCGCACGGAGGTGGCCAAGCTCGTGGCCGGCGGCGGCGCGGCCCCGGACCAGGCGGTCTGCAAGCGCGAAGCGACGGGATACGATTCCATCCTCTGACGCCAGCTCCGGTTGATCAATCCGGATTGAGCAGCCGCGACGGGCCCCCTCTCCTGTCCGGTTACCGGATTCACACAATTGCGAACGGGTCGATCTCGTGCAGAGACAGGGCATCTGACGGCATCCGGATGCGGGCGTGAAGCCCACGGGTGCTCCCTCTCCTGGAAGGAGAGGGTTGGGGTGAGGTGTGTGGACTCTCCGAAAAGGTCACACACCTCACCCTGTCCCTCTCCTTCCAGGAGAGGGGACCCGCATGGCACCGCGTCACCGAACGGATCAGGCGGAAACCGTATGACGCCTCGACGCCAACATCACCGGCCCGATCCCGCGCCGGTGATGCCCCGAAATGAAAAGGCCCGCCGGAGCGCTCCGGCGGGCCTTTTCTTTGTCACGTGAAACCGGGTGGCCTACCGCCGGGCGGACGCCGGATCCGCCGCCGCCCGCTTCCGCCTCCGGCGGCGGGTCAGCATGTTGAGGCCCTCGACGCCGGCCGAGAACGCCATGGCCGTGTAGATGTAGCCCTTCGACACGTGGGCGCCGAAGCCTTCGGCGATGAGCGTCATGCCGATCATGATGAGGAAGCCCAGGGCCAGCATCACCACCGTGGGGTTGGCGGCGATGAAGCGCGAGAGCGGGTTCGCCGCGAGCAGCATCACCGTCACGGCGACGATCACGGCCACCACCATGATCGGGACGTGCTCGGTCATGCCCACCGCCGTGATGATGCTGTCGATGGAGAACACGAGGTCGAGGACGAGGATCTGGCCGATGGCCGTCGCGAACCCCAGGGTCGCGGCCTTGCCGAGCCCCTTGTCCTCCGGCTCGGGCTCCATGGTGTGATGGATCTCCTTGGTGGCCTTCCACAGGAGGAACAGGCCGCCGCCGATGAGGATGAGGTCGCGCCAGGAGAAGCCCTTGCCGAACACCGCGAACACCGGCTGCGTCAGGGCGACGATGTAGGCGACGGTGCCGAGCAGCCCGAGCCGCAGCACCAGGGCGAGGCCGATGCCGATGCGCCGCGCCCGGTCCTGCTGGTCGGCCGGCAGCTTGTTGGTGAGGATCGAGATGAAGATGAGGTTGTCGATGCCGAGCACCACCTCCATCACGATGAGGGTGGCGAGGGCCGCCCAGGCGGTCGGGTCGCTGAGGAGGGGAAGGATGCTGTCCACGGGGAGGCTGTTCCGAACGTCCAGAAGGGCAGGGGCTAGAAAGGCAGGGTGAAGCCGGGGCGCACGACGCCCGGGCGCTGCGAGGCCTCGGGCGCGAAGATGCGCACGGCCTTCGGCACCACCTTGAAATGGGCCGGGGTGTAGGTCGAGAGTTCGCCGTCGGTGTTCACCGGCCGGGGCTTCTTCGTCTTCACCACGATCTCGGTGGTGTGGAAGGCGCGCACGTCCGCCGCCTTCCCCTGGGTGCCCCGCCGCAGGGCCGGCAGCAGGGCGAGCAGCCGCCACCAGTGCTTGACCTCGAGGCTGTAGAAATCGAGCTTGCCGTCGTCGACGGTGGCCGTCTCCTCCACGGTCATGCCGCCGCCGTAGTGGCGGCCGTTGCCCACCGAGACCTGGATGGTGGTGATCGTCTCGGTCTGGCCGTCGTGTTCGAGGTAGACCGTGAACGGCCGCACCCGGCGCAGGACCCGCAGGGCGGCGATGCCGTAGCCGATGGTCCCCCACTTCTTCTTCGACTCGGCCGTGAGGTCGCCGGCGAGTTCGGCCGAGAAGCCGATGCTGGCGACGTTGAAGTAGTAATGTCCGTTGACGCAGCCGAGGTCGACGGGCCGCGCCTCTTCGCTGGCGATGAGGCCGGCCGCCGCCACGGGGTCGGGGGGCAGGCCGAGGGACCGGGCGAGGTCGTTGGCGGTGCCGAGCGGCAGGATGCCCAGCGGCAGGCCGGTCTCGACGAGGGCGGGGGCCGCCGCGTTGAGGGTGCCGTCGCCGCCGCCGAGGATCACGAGGTCGCTCTGCCCCGCATGCCGCTTGATCACGGCGGTGCAGTCGGGATCGCCGGGCGGCTCGAACGGTTCGATGCCGCCCTGGCGCAGGGCGTCGCGCACGGCGTCGAGGGAGAAGCCGCCGTTGCGGGCATTCGGGTTGACGAGGAGCAGGCCCCGGCGGGCGGTCTGGCCGGCGCTCACGCGGCGCTCCCCGGGGTGGTGTCGGCACGGTGCTGGATCGTCATGCGGTTCTGGACCCTCCGGTGCGTTCGCGCCGCGTGAGCGCAAAGGCAGAGACGGGGTCCGACATCACGGTCAACGCCTCGACCGCCAGAGGGGCCCGGACCCGGTACGGTCAAGGTGGGTTGCCGGGCGGGGATGGCAAGGGCGGACGAGGCACGAAACCGGCCTCGCACACGCAGGGCGGGCGCGGCGGCGGCCGCCCGACTGTGACCCCGGCGCCACGGTCGCCGGAGATCGCACGCGCGGGCCGAGGGCGCGAAACCGAGCGCGCTCACGAAACGTTCATCCCTCGATCGACCGAACCCGTCCCCGAGATCCCGTCCTTGAGATCTTCCGAATCGGTCGCGACCCCGGTGATGATGCCATGCGCTACGGTTCGTGTTCCGTCTGTTCCGCCGCGTTGATCGGCTTCGCCTGGTTCGCCGGGCCCGCCCTGGCGCAGTCGCGGCCGGGCTGGGTCGATCCGCCGGCCCGGACCGAACCGGCGGTGCCGGCCCCCCAGGAGAGTGCCGGGACGCCGGCCGCCGGAGGCGAGGCCCTCGACGCGCCGACGGAGCCGAAGTCCGCCGCCCGCCGCGCCGAACGCCCGTCGGTCCGGACGCGGCCGCCCATGCGCGAGAGCCGGCGCCGGGAGGTCGACGGGGACGAGCGGCGGCCCCGCCGCCTGTCGCGGACGCCCGCAATCGCCGCCCCGGCGACACCCATGACCTCGCCCATGGCCTCGGCGGACCGCTTCCCCGAATGGGCCGCCGCCGCCGCGCGCCTGAGCGACGACTACCTCGACAGCGTCTCGGCCCCGGGCCTCGGCATGGTCGCGGCCGCCCCGCGCTTCTATGGCGAGCGCGTGCGGTTCCACGGCCGGACCCTGTCGCTGGCCGCCCTGATGGACGAGAAGCGCCGCTTCGTCGCCCGCTGGCCGGAGCGGCGCTACGAGCCGCAGGGCGGCGCGACGCGCACCGCCTGCAACGCCGCCACGGCGACCTGCATCGTCCAAACCACCTTCGATTACCGCGCCGAGAACCCGGCCAAGGGCGCACGGGCGCAGGGCGTGTCGGAACTCGTCCTCACCCTCGACATGTCCGGCCCGCGCCCGGTCATCGTCTCGGAGACGAGCCGGGTGCTGCGCCGCTATGGTCCGGGGCCGCTCGGCGCTATAGCGGGACGCACGCGCGGGGCCTGACCCCGCCGCGTCGACAGCCCTGGGAGTGGTCCACGCCTTGGAAGCGAGCGCCTTGATACCCCGCGCCCCGCAGGACGCGGACGCCCCCGATGCGGCGCGCGCCGCCTTCGATGCGGAGCGCGCCGCCTTGCGGCTCCGGATCGCCGAGGAGGTCGTGCGCCAGGGCGGCCATCCCCTGGCCCGGCGCACGCTCCAGCTCCTCGCCGAAGCCGCCGTCGAACCCGACCCGGCGCCACCGGGCTACCGGATCCTCGACCGCGACGGCCGGCCGCGCCGCATCACCGATCCGGCGCCCCTGGCCGAGGACCGAACGTCTTCGAAGGGCAAAGCGTCTTCCAAGGACAAGGCGTCTTCCAAGGGCAAACCTCCCGCCCGGACCAAGGCCGCCGCCGAGGGCGAGACCCTCGCCGCAGCCGGGCCCGACCGGGCGATGACCCTCGCCGATGTCGTGACGGACCTGCGGGTCCGGCATCCGGCCCTGTTCGTGCAGCCCGAGGCCGACGATCCGGCGGCCACGGCGGCGAGCCCGACGGAGGCCCCTCCGCCCGAGGTGAAGATCACTACGGAAGCACCATCGAAGCCGGGCGCCGCCGCCCGGTTCGTCGCGGTCCGATCCAGCCAGGTTCGAACCGCCCTCGCCGGGACGGCGACGCGGGGGCGGGCCCTCTCGGCCGGCGCGGCCGAGGGCTGGCGAACCCTGCGCGGACGCCTCACGCCGTCCCGGCCATCGACACCGGCCGAGGCGCCCCCCGCGGCGGGACCGCCCTCGGCCGAACCCGCAGCGGCCGGGACGGGCCGCCTCGGCCCGGTCCTCGGCCCATTCCTCGGCCATGTGGCCGGTCAGGTCCGGGGCCGTCTGGCCGATGCGGGCGGGCGCCTCCGCGGCGCCGGACACGAGGGCGGGGCCCTGCGCGACCGCCGTATCCTCGCCGCCGGAGCCGGCCTCGTCGCGCTCGCCGCCGCGATCACCCTGATCCCGCGATCCGACGACGACACCGCCGCCCCGTCGACTCCGCCCTCGGCGCCCACCGACGCCGCCCCCCGGTCCGAGGCGGCCGTCCCGCCGGCGGCCCCCGCCGAAACGACGGCGCCCGCGGAAGAGGCGGCAAAGCCCACCAACGCCCTCGCCGGCCCCGCCGAGGTCATCGACACGGCGACCCTGCGCGTGGCGGGCAAGCTCGTGCGCCTGTTCGGCGTCGAGTGGGTGCGGGGCGGGCAGGCCGACGAGCTGACGCGCTACCTCGCCGGACGCACGGTCACGTGCCAGCCCGTGGCGGGCAGCGAGGCGCGCCTGTGCAACGTCGAGGGCCGCGACCTGTCGGAGGTGGTGCTGTTCAACGGCGGCGGCCGCGCCTCGTCGGAAGCGACCCCCGACCTCGTCGCCGCCGAGGATCGCGCCCGCTCGGAGCGCCTGGGGGTCTGGGCCCGGTAGGAACCGAAACGGGCGGATTGCATGAAGATGAAGCAATCCCTGCCCACTCCATGCTCAGGGGGCATAGGTGACCTACCCGCTTTCCCCCTCGTCGTTGCAGTGCACAAACCTTACTTTCCGATCAGACGCCGCCGCACGAGACCCTAGGCGGCGAAGACAAAGCCGGAAAGCAAAGCCCGTGACCCTCTCCCTCATCACCAGCCTCAAGTCCCACTGGAAGGACAACGAAACCGCCCGCCAGATCGCCCGGCTGACGGACCGCGAACTCGCGGATATCGGCGCCCAGCACATCGGCGGCCGCATCCTGTCCAAGGCCCAGAACTACCGCGTCGCCGACGGCCTGCGCGGAACGCAATCGCCCCTGCGCTACGCTTCGTTCCCCTCCGCCTGACCGGATGTCCCGGCCAACGCCGGGTTTCCTCGACCGCCTGAACACGCCGGCCCCCGTGGCCGGCGTTTCCATGTGCGGAGCAGCACACGGCGATGCGGTTACCCGAACGCCCCGACCTCGTGCTGGATCATGCCGGAGAGTTCGCGCACCCGGGCGAAGGAGCGGCGGATGGGCTCGAACAGGGTGCTGTGCTCGGCTTCATAGGTGCCGACGTCCCGCGGCCCCGCCGGCTCGCCGAAGTTGAGGCCGAGCGTCGGGTCCGGCGTCACCGGGAAGATGTCCTCCAGCAGCGTCAGGCAGCCGTCGATGTCGAGGCGCAGGAAGCGCTCGATGAGCGCCTCGCGGCTCACCCCCGATTGCGGCCGGAACCCGGGGATGTGCACGGCCAGGAACCAGATCCGGTGGATCAGGGCGAGGCGGATGGCGTGCAACAGGGTCAGGCGGGGCGACATCTTGCCCAGGTCGGGGGCCGCCGCCTGGAGGCTGAGCCAGTCGCAGGTGAGCCGTCCGAAGAGCCGGCGAAGGTCCGGCGCCAGGCGCAGGCGGTCGAGGGCGGTGGCGATGACCACGAGTTCCTCGCGGCGGCCGTCGCGCTGGGTCCGCCGCGCCCGCTCCAGCCACACCGCCGGGTCGAGGGTGTCGACGTAGGCCCTCAGCACGTCGAGGTCGCCGACGCTGGCGGCGTGCTGGACCAGGCGGAAGGCGCGGGAGAACCGCACGGACTCGCGGCGCATGTCGCGAAACAGGTCCGGCGCCCGGCCGGCGGCGCGGCCGATGCCGTGCACGGAATTGGCGAGGAAGCCGAGCTGCTGCAGGATCGCGTTGTTGGGAATCGCCCGCATCTGGCGCGGATGGGTGATCATGGTCGGCCCGCCGCCATCGGACTGGCGCGCCACGGGCCGTGAGCCGGTGCGATCCAGAAGGCTCGGGCCGAAGGTCCCCAGAAGCGCCGCGTAGCCCGGATCGTCCACCAGGGTCTCCATGTCCTGGCGCACCACCGTGAAGAACTCGGCGGAGAAGTCGGCCTCGCCGTAGATCGGGTCGTCGGCCTCGTCGGCGCCGCTCGCCGCATCGGACAGAACGTAGTCGGCAAATGAATCGTCGTCGGCGAGGTCGAGGGCGAAGACGTGCTCGGCGATGCGCTCCACCGTGGCCTTGGCCAGCGGCAGGGTGCCGAACATGAGGTAGCCGTCCGAGCCCTGGAAGCTCGATTCGAGGCGGACCCGGATGCCCGCCGCCCGGTTGCGCCGGCGCGCATCCTCGGGGGCGAGGTAGGCGAGGCGGTCGCGCAGGCTCGTCGGGTGGGCGCCCCGGCCGATGGATTCGCCGTGGGTGTCGAAGATCGCGAGTTCGACCCCCGTGAGGTCGTTCTGCACCATGAGTTCGGTGATGCGCAGGCGCAGGCGCTCGATCCAGAAGCTCGCCGCGAGCTGGCCGACGTAGCGGCCGGAATCCGAGTAGCCGAACTGCACCGTGAGCCGGCCGATGCGCTTGAGGTACTGCCGCCAGTGCGGGTTGCGGAGGGCATCGTCGAGGACGCGGATGCCCTGTTCGAGGGCCGAGGCCGTCTCGAACAGGGGCGTGATCTCGACCTTGTCGGCGATGCCGTAGTGGCGCGCCAGCCAGAGGGCGGCGAGCAGGGTGTAGCCCGTCTCCGTCTCGGCGATGAGGAAGCGCACGGGATGGGTGCCGTCCACGTGCTTGAGGATCTGGGTGATGGTCATCATCAGCCGGGCGGCGGAGGCGCGCTCGGCGGCGAGCGCGCCGAAATCCACGTCGACGGCGTGGACGTCGTTGAGCAGCGCGTGGATCGTCGAAAGGTGGGAGCGCCGCTGGGCGGCGTCCGTGGGCTCGCCCTCCAGATCCGTCACCCGTCGCACGGCGTTGTGGATCTGGCTGGCGTTGAGCCGGAAATGGGGCAGGGCGTTGGAGAGGCCGTGGGTGGCGATGCCCGAGCGCAGGATCGCGATGGCACGCCGCTCCTCGTCCGTGGTGACGCCGCCCATGGCCCCGGCGAGGCCGGCGAGGATGGCGGTGGCGTCGGTCTGGGCACGCTCGCGCTCGATGATGAGGGCGAGGGCGAAGCGGTGCACCGACTCCAGGGACGGCTTGGTGCCGAGCCGGGGGGCCACGGCGAGCTGGCGGTTGACGGCGGCCAGCGCCCCGGCCGTGAGATCGCGCACCACCTGCGTCGCCGGCACCTGCGGCAGGTGGCGCATCACCCGGTCGAGCTGCATGCGCTTCGATTCGATGCGGTAGCGCAGGGTGTCCCACCACCCGATATCCGTGCGCCCGTCGGTGTCGCAGCCGACCCAGCTCGCGATGGCGAAGGGTTTTGGCACGAGCTCCGTCCAGCGGTCGGGCCAGCGCTGGCGGGCGGCGTCCAGGAGGGCGTCGTTGAAGGCGTCCAGGGCCGAGCGGCCGTGATTGGCCGCGACGCAGGCCTGGTCGAACTCGTCGTCGAGGGAGATGGCCGGATCGGGCCGGGTCGAGAGGGCGGCGGCCTTCTCCGTCAGGGGCCGGCGCGCGGCCGCAACCGACTCGCTGGCGGCCTCGGCGATGAGGCGCGCCACGGCCTTGGGCATGCCGAAGGTCGGGTGCGCGGTGAACACCACGGCAAAGCCCGTGCGGCCGACGAGGTCGCGGAACGCCTCGAAATCGCCCTGGCGCTTCGGGATCGCCGCGACGAGGCGGGCCGGTGTGAAGGCCTCGTGCGTCGCGCCCGCATCCCGCTCCAGCCCGACATAGGCCCGCAGGCGCTCGGCCCGGTCCGCCAGGGCGTGCGCCCGCAGCCGGGCGAACAGGCCGTCGAGGGCGTCCTCGTCGATCTCGCCGCGATCGAACCGGCGGGTGATGGCCAGGGTCACGGCCAGCACGGGGTTGCGGAACGGGTCCTCCGCCGCCTGCTCGCGGGATTCCTCGATCAGACCCAAAAGATCCGCTTCGAGGAGGTCCGCTTCGAGGGTCTCGGGGTTCGAAACCGCGTGATCCGGGCTGCGGTCATGCATGCGCATCGCTCGACCTTGATGGGGAGGTGGACGGGGACCGTCATAGGACAGTCCGATGACGATCGGGCAATGCCGGCACGGAACGCCCCGGTGGACAGGCGGCGGCGGATGCCGTTCCGCGCCCCCGGACCGACGGACCGGACCGCCCGCGGACCGGCCGGACGCCACGCAAGGACCGTTCCGGCCCGCGCGGCCGATCACCGCCCCGGTCGCATCGCCGGCCATCCTGGGGTAACGCTGGTGGCGGCATGGAAACCACCCTGATCCTGGCCGCGATCGCGGCCTTCACCCTGTCGTGCATCGTGGTGATGGCCGTGATGGCCCGCGCGCGACGGCCCGAGCTGCGCATGGAGCGCGAGGAAGACCTGATGGAGGATGGCGAGGAGACCCTGATGCGCAGCCTGCAGCCGCCCCGGATCAGCCCCATCGACCGCTCGGCGCCGATCCTGCCCATCGAGCCGCAGGCGGAGGCCCGGCGTCTCCCCCCCGGCGGCGAGCTGCGATGATCGGTCCGCGGATGCGCCCGTCCCGCCTCGCCCTGGCCGCCCTCGTCGCCGCCTGGACACACGCCGCCTCCGCCCAGGCACCGGCCGTGGACGGGCCGGCGGTGGACGACCCGGCGCCCGCGAAGAAGCCGGCGCCCCGGAAGGCGGTCCCGGCCAAGCCGAAGCCGCTCGCGCCCGTCCCGGCGCCCGCCATGACGCCCGCGGCCGTCACGCCCTCAGCCTTGCCGCCGCCCGTGCCCGCCGCGCCGCGTCCGGACCTGACCGTCGCCTGTGCCGAGAAGGCCGCCCTCTACGAGGGGCCGAAGAATTTTTCCGTCTGGGTGACCCGCACGGGGCTCATCGTGGTCGAGAACCCCCTCCTGCCCCTGACGCCGGACTCGGCGCGGGTGCTGCAGGTGGTCATCGCCGGCAAGGTCGCCACGGCCTACGGGCCGGACCTGTTCGCCCTGCGCCGGGGCGGCGCCCCCGCGGTCCTGGAGGGAAGCAAAGGCGGCAGCATCCGCTGGGACGCCACGCCGACGCCCCTGCCCGACACCCTCAACATCGTCTCGGAGGCGGGCCAGCCCCTGGCGCAGCTCGCCTTCCAGTCCTGCGGCGAAGCACCGGTGGTCAAGGCGGCGCCGGTGGCGAAGGCGAAGGCGGCCCCGCGCCCGAAACCGGGCAAGCCGGCCGGACAGGCCGAATCCCCTTCGGGCATGCGGATGCCGGCCTCGGCCCTGGAGCCATGATCATGCGACGGGAAGGAGTACCCATGGGCGCAGCACCGGCCGGCCCGACGGCCGCCGAGATCATCGCCCGCTTGGCGCTGGCCCCGCATCCCGAGGGCGGCCATTACCGCGAGACTTTTCGCGATCCCCGCACCCTCGACGGGCGCTCGGTGGGCAGCGCGATCTACTACCTGCTCGATACGGGCGAGGTGTCCGAGTGGCACCGGGTCGATGCCGCCGAGATCTGGCACTGGCACGCCGGCGCGCCCCTGGTGATCACCCAGAGCCCCAACGGCCACGATGCCGCGGCGGCCCATCTCGGCCCCGACCTCGCGCGCGGCCAGCAGCCCCAGATCGTCGTGCCGGCCGGCCATTGGCAGACGGCCACGAGCCTCGGCGCCTGGACGCTCGTCGGCTGCACGGTCTCGCCGGCCTTCGAGTTTTCGGGGTTCGAGATGGCCCCGCCCGACTGGCGGCCGACGCCGCGGGGATAGGCCGGGCCGCATGCATCGCCACCGCGGGCAACGGCGTCCGGGCCTGCGAAGCGCTGTCCGCTTGAAGGATCGCGAAACGCTCCTTATCCGAGGATGGCGAAGCTCTTGGCGTTCTCCAAGCTCAACTCCATCCCCTTGACCATGTCGTCGTAGGTCAGGAACGCCACCGGCGTTCCCTCGATCCGGGTCTTGAAGCGTCGGTGTTCGAAGCGCTTGCGTTCCATCTCATCGACCAGGCTCGCATCGCGTCCGCACACGACGAGGTAGGCACTGTCATGGATCGGGCCGCCGAACGCGGCGGTCAGCACCGTATCGTTGGGGTGATCGTTGCGAATCCACGCCCAGTCCAGCACCTGCCCGAAGCCGTGTTCGAGCCGCCGCGACCAGTGCCGGTACTGTCGGGTTCCGCCGGCAAACAGGCTGTCGGCCTGGGCATCCTCGAACTCGATCAGGGCGAACTGCCGGAAGTGATCGTTCCCCAGGACCAGATCCGTCCGGAACAGACCCTTGAGGGCCAATTCGAACCGGATCAGATCGGGCGCCCTGATTCCGGCATGGGACGCCAGAAGGCAGCACATTTGTGCGCGCGCCCTGATCTGCGCGACCACCTCGGCCTCGCCGAAGAAGGTCCGCCCGGCAAGCCACGCCTTGAAGGAGAGCAATTCGGTTTCGGCAGCCGAAAGACTGTAGGCGATCGGCCTGAACTAGCTCACCGATCAATCGGCGTAGGAGCGATCGAGAATACTGAGAATTTCAGGGCGCCCGCCGTCGGAGCGCTGCCACAACAAACGCCGTGCGCCCAGGCGCGACACGAACCGCCCCGTGGGGGTCGGCTGGGTGTTCTCGGGTCTGGCGAACGCGTCGCCCGAGAACAGACGGGTCAGCGCGCGCTTTTCGGGCGGCGGCAGGCGATCCACCTGCATCCGAGCCGACGATGCGACAGCGAACTTGTCGACGCTCATGGCCTTCACCCGGGAGCCGCAGGGGCCGAATCCGTCATCGGCCTGCGGACTACAGCATAGGATACGGCGGCAGATTCTTTAAGGGGCGCTGGACCGGAACGGATGAGGGGTGAACGGCCGGGGGGCCGTCCACCCCGCCGTTTCAGGTGATGTACTGGCCGCCGTTGATGGTGAGGGTCGAGCCGGTGACGAAGCCCGAATCCTCGGCCGCGAGGTACTCGACGGCGCGGGCGATCTCCTCGGCCTCGCCGAGGCGGCCGACGGGGATCGTGGAGATGATCTTGTTGCGGATGTCCTCCGGCACCGCCATCACCATCTCGGTGGCGACGTAGCCCGGCGCGATCACGTTGACGGTGATGCCCTTCGAAGCGCTCTCCTGGGCGAGCGCCTTGGCGAAGCCGATGACGCCGGCCTTGGCGGCCGAGTAGTTGGTCTGGCCGGCCTGGCCCTTCTGGCCGTTGATCGACGAGATCAGGATGATGCGGCCGAAGTTGCGCGAGCGCATGCCTTCGATCAGCGGGCGCGTGCAGGTGAACATCGAGTCGAGGTTGGTCTTGAGGACCGCCTGCCACTTCTCGAAGCTCATCTTGTGGAACGCGCCGTCGCGGGTGATGCCGGCGTTGTTCACCAGGATGTCGATGGGGCCGACCTCGGCCTCGATCTGCTTGATGCCGGCCTCGCAGGCGGCGTAGTCGCCGACGTCGAACTTGAAGACCGGGATGCCGGTCTCGGCCTTGAAGGCGTTGGCGGCCTCGTCGTTGCCGCCGTAATTGGCGGCGACCTTGTAGCCCTTGGCCTGGAGGCCCTTCGAGATGGCGGCGCCGATGCCGCGCGTTCCACCCGTGACGAGGGCGACGCGTTCCTGAGCCATGATTTCCTCCGATGTCGTTTTTTGGCAGGTTCGTGAGCGGGTCGTGCGCGGCTCTAGCTGGCGAGGCGGCCGTCGCGCGACCCATTTAAATTTGCGGCGGCGTCAAGATTTCCGTGACGCCGCCGCGGGATAGGCCGTCTCAGACGCGCTCGATGCACATGGCGACGCCCATGCCGCCGCCGATGCACAGGGTGGCGAGGCCCTTCTTGGCGTCGCGGCGCTTGAGCTCGTGCAGCAGGGTGACGAGGACGCGGGCACCGGAGGCGCCGATGGGGTGGCCGATGGCGATGGCGCCGCCGTTGACGTTCACCTTGGCCGTGTCCCAGCCCATGTCCTTGTTCACGGCGAGGGCCTGGGCGGCGAAGGCCTCGTTGGCCTCGATCAGGTCGAGGTCGGACGGCGTCCAGCCGGCCTTGTCCAGGGCTTTGCGCGAGGCCGGGATCGGGCCGGTTCCCATCACCTTCGGGTCGACGCCGGCCGTGGCCCAGGACACGATCCGGGCGAGGGGCGTGATGCCCCGACGCTCGGCTTCCGAGGCCGACATCAGCACGATGGCAGCGGCGCCGTCGTTGAGGCCCGACGCGTTGGCGGCCGTCACGGTGCCGTCCTTCGAGAAGGCGGGCTTCAGCTTGGCCATGGCCTCGACGGTGGCGCCGTCCCGGATGTACTCGTCGGTGTCGACGATGGTGTCGCCCTTGCGGCCCGGCACGGTGACGGGGCAGATCTCGTCCTTGAACCGGCCTTCCTTGCGGGCGGCCTCGGCCTTGTTCTGCGACTTCGTCGCGAAGGCGTCCTGCTCCTCGCGGGTGAGCTGGAAGGCCTGGGCCACGTTCTCGGCGGTGGTCCCCATGTGGTAGCCGTTGAAGGCGTCCCACAGGCCGTCCTTGATCATGGTGTCGACGAGCTTGACGTCGCCCATCTTCTGGCCGCCGCGCAGGTACTGGGCGTGGGGGCTGAGCGACATGGATTCCTGGCCGCCGGCCACGATCACGGTCGCGTCGCCGTTGGCGATCTGCTGCATGCCCAGCGCGACGGTGCGGAGCCCCGAGCCGCAGACCTGGTTGACGCCCCAGGCCGTGGCCTTCTCGGGGATGCCGGCCTTGATGGCGGCCTGACGGGCCGGGTTCTGGCCCGCACCCGCGGTGAGCACCTGGCCGAAGATCACCTCGTCCACGTCATCGGGGGAGACGCCGGCCCGCTCCAGGGCGGCCTTGATCGCCACGGCCCCGAGGTCGTGCGCGGGCACGGTGTTGAACACTCCGCCGAACGAGCCGACCGCCGTGCGCGCCGCGCCGACGATGACGATATCTTCTGCTGCCATGGTTATGGTCTCCTCATGCCGGCCGGCGCTGCGTTGTCGCTTTCGGGTGAGCGGGCGCGCCTTGTGCCGTAGCGTTCGGATGAAAGCCCACGACCCCGCGAAGTCAAGGCGCTTTGGCGAGGACGCGCGGACGCTGTCACGCCGAGTCCATGCCGGGTCCTCGGCCGAGTGCTTGACCGAGTCCTTGGCCGGGTCCTTGGCCGGGCCGACGCGGAGACCGGCACTATTCCGCGTGGACGGCGGCGAGATAGGTGTTTTCGTCGGCGGGCGAAGGCCTTAAGATGGGATCAGGCGGATCGGGAGCGTTCTCGGCTCCGAGCGTGTCGCCGACGATCGCGCGGCAGAGATCGAGCGACCTGCATGATCGCGTTGGGAGAGGCCCCCAGAAATGGCGGACAACGGTAAGTCCAACCACACCGTTATCAAGAAGTACGCCAACCGGCGCCTCTACCATACCGGCACCTCGACCTACGTCACCCTCGAGGATCTCGCGACGATGGTCCAGAACGGCGAGGACTTCCTCGTCTACGATGCGCGCTCGGGCGACGACATCACCCGCTCCGTGCTGACGCAGATCATCTTCGAGCAGGAGAACAAGGCCGGCGACGACAACCTGCTGCCGGTCGCCTTCCTGCGCCAGCTCATCCGCTTCTACGGCGACAGCATGCGCACCATGGTGCCGAGCTTCCTCGAATTCTCCATGGCCAATTTCGCCCGGGACCAGGACGGTCTTCGCGAAAAGATGACCCAGAGCTTCGCCCCCACCGTGTTCCAGAGCGCCATGGAAGAGCAGGTGCGGGCCAACATGAGCTTCTTCGGCGACGCCATGAAGATGTTCACCGCCTTCGGCACGGGCCCCCTCTCCGGCATGGGCTCGCACCCCTCGGCCGCGCCGCGCCCGGCGCAGGCCGCCGTGGCAGCGGCCCCCGCCGGCGCCGACCTCGACGATCTCAAGCGCCAGATGGCCGAGATGCAGTCGCGCCTCGAGGATCTGTCGAAGAAGTAGGCCCCGATCCGGGTCGGCCGGACCAAAGGTTGACGAACCGTTAACCTCGGCCCACCTCTTGCGCATCTCACCCCGGTTCACGCGGGAATGGATGCCATGGGGCGATTGGGAACAGACGGACGTCCGGAAACGGAACAGGTCCCGGCCTACGACCTCGTGGTGATTCCCGGGACGGGCGAAGCCTACGGCGCCCGCCGCCGCGCCGCCGCGCGTCCCGATGCGGGATTTCTCATCCAGCTCCTCGTCAGCGCCGATCCGGGCCTGCGGTCCGCGCGCCTGGAACGGACCCGGAATGCGGCGGCCACCTACGCCGAGGCGGCCCGGCGCAGCGCCTGACCCAGGCCCCGAACCGACGTCCCGAACCGACACCCCGACGCAAAAAACCGCGCCCGCTCTCGCAGGGCACGGCTCTCTTCGTGGTTCTAAAAGAGGCCGCCGGAGCGGCCGGCCTCGCCCGCGGGCGAAGCCCGCAGGCTCAGGCCTCGGCGGACTTGACCTTGAGGACCTGACGGCCCCGGTACATGCCGGTCTTCAGGTCGATGTGATGGGGACGGCGGAGCTCGCCCGAATCCTTGTCGGCGACGTAGGTCGGGGCCTTGAGGGCGTCGGCGGACCGGCGCATGCCGCGCCGCGAGGGGGAGGTCTTGCGCTTCGGAACGGCCATGGGATGATCCTGTCGATGGCAAAAACGGCGCCTCAGGCGGTCCCCCTCCGGGAGGACGCCTCGGCACCGTGTTCAAACGGAGATTCGAGGCCGGGCTTATAGCCGCGTGCGGCCGCCCTGGCTAGAGCACGCGTCCGAAAAGTGGAGTCCGCCCTTCGGCCGCCGCCGGGACCGCAGAGCCATGGCGCGCGTTCATGGCGCAAGTTCAGGACGCATGTTTCGGCGCGTTCGCCCCGGCTTCCGTGACGCGCGGGCGCCGACCGATCAAGACGTCGGATCGTCCCGTCGCCATCTCAGCCGAAATCCGCATCGATGTCGCACCGTTAAGCAGCGGTTCAACCGCGCCTTTCTAAGTCTTCGTTCGAGGGCGGGGCATCGCGACCGCGCCATCGACCCGGGAGTGTCCCATGTTGTCGTCACGTTTGCCGTCATCCCTCCTGCGCAGCCTGACCGTTCTGGCCTGCCTCGCCGCCGCCCCCGCCCTGGCACAGGCGCCGAGCCCCGCGGCCCCGACGACGAAGCCCGCCCCGGCGGTCCCGGTCCCGTCGAATCCGACGCCGCCGACCGTGACGCCGCCCAAGGCCCCGGAGGCGGCCAAACCGGCCGCCAAGCCGGAGACCAAGCCGGAGACCAAGGCCGACGCCAAATCCGAAAAGGCCGCGCTCATCGACCTCAACAGCGCCAGCCCCGCCGAGCTCGACGCCCTGCCGGGCATCGGCGCCGCCCGCGCGGCCGCCATCGTCAAGGGCCGGCCCTATCGCGGCAAGGACGAGCTCGTCTCCAAGAAGGTGATTCCGCAGGGCGTCTACGACGGCATCAAGGACAAGGTCATCGCCAAGCAGAAATAGGTTTCGCGTAGATCTCGTGTTCGGGCGGAGATCGTCTTCGGACAGGCGCGGCGGATCGACGATCCGCCGCGCTTGTCCGTGAGGGGGGCCGGGTGTTACGCGCGGGTTCGCGTCCCGCTCCCCCGAGAAGTGTTCCATGGCCCCCCAGCCCCTCGTGCGCGTCCATCGCGGCGACCTGCCCGCCGACTACGTCGCCGGCCCCGCCATCGCCATCGACACCGAGACCCTGGGGCTCAATCCGCACCGGGACCGGCTCTGCGTCGTGCAGGTCTCGCGCGGCGACGGCAGCGCCGACGTCGTCCAGATCATCCCCGGCGGGCCGGTGCCGGAGGTCCTGGCACGGGTCATGGGCGATCCGGAAACCCAAAAAATCTTCCATTTCGCCCGGTTCGACCTCGCCGTGCTGTTCAACGCCCTGGGGGTGATGCCGGCGCCGGTCTACTGCACCAAGGTCGCCTCCAAGCTCGCCCGGACCTACACCGACCGCCACGGCCTCAAGGACGTGGTCCGCGAGCTCGTCGGCGTCGATCTCTCGAAGCAGCAGCAATCCTCCGACTGGGGCGCCGATACCCTGAGCCAGGCGCAGGTCGACTACGCGGCCTCCGACGTCCTCTACCTCCACGCCGCCCGCGCCCGCCTCGACGCCATGCTCGCCCGCGAGGGCCGCACGGAGATGGCCCGGGCCTGCTTCGACTTCCTGCCGACCCGCGCCCGCCTCGACCTCGCCGGCTGGCCCGAGACCGACATCTTCGCCCATACCTGAAAGCCGTTCCTCGAAGGTTCGTGCGCCCCCGCACATGATCGCGGCGACGGGCGCCGCCGCCCTTGATGATTTGGCAACCGGGTGGTCATAACTTCGCCATGGCCCGCGCGCATCCGGCGGCATGTTTGGGACGATCATGCACGTGGGTGAGGCCATCCAGACCGAAGCACCGCGCGCCGATGCGCGCCGGACCCGTGCCCACGCGCGGGCGCGCAACCACAGCACCCGGGTGCGGACCCTGCGGCGGGTCATCCCCCTCGTCGCCGGCACGGCGGTGCTGGCGCTCGCCGCCGTGATGTTCAATCCCTTCGGCACCACCCTGCCGGGCGTCAGCATCGGCCCCGTGAGCCTGTCGGGCACCAAGGTGAAGATGGAGAGCCCGCGCCTGTCCGGCTTCCGCCAGGGCGAGCGCGGCTACGAGGTCACCGCCACCGCCGCCTTCCAGGACGTGCGCAAGCCGACCCTCATCGAGCTGCAGGCCATGAAGGGCCACCTCAACACCGACGACAAGGGCGGCATCGCCCATCTCGAGGCGGCCTCGGGCCTGTTCGACACGGCGCGGGAATCCCTGACCCTCGAACAGGACATCCGCATCTGGACCGACAAGGGCGAGGAGATCCGCCTGAAATCGGCCGCCGTCGATTTCAAGGCCGGCACCGTCAAGTCGAACGAGACCGTGGCGGTGGCGATCCCGAGCGGCACCGTGACGGCCGACACCCTCGACGTCACCGACAGCGGCCACGTCATCTCCTTCGTGGGCAACGTCCACACGGTGCTGCACGAGCTCGAGAAGCCGGACAAGCCGGCGAAGCCCGCCCGCGTCCTCACCTCCGCCGCGGAACCGCACGACGGCGAGGGCCGGCGGTGACGGCGGCGCGGTCCCTCGGCTGGGTGGTGCTCGTCGCCGGTCTGGCCCTGGCGGCGCCGGCCGGCGCGCAGACGGCCGCGCCGAAGAAGGAGAAGGCGACGAGCGGCCTCGGCAACCTCGGCGGCGGCGGCAAGGAGCCGATCAAGATCGACGCCGACCGCCTCGACGTGTTCGACCGCGAGAACAAGGCGGTGTTCGCCGGCAACGTCGTGGCCGTGCAGGGCGACAGCACCATCCGCTGCTCCAGCATGACCGTGCGGTACAAGCGGGCCAAAAAGGACGACAAGTCCAAGGACGACAAGAAGGGCGAAGCGGCGAAAGAGCCCGCCGCCGACACGGCCGACGCTTCGGAGAAGCCCGCCGGCGGGATGGGCGAGAACGGCATTCAGCGCGTCGAGTGCGCCGGCCCCGTCACCGTGGTGCAGAAGGACCAGGTCGCCACCGGCGACAGCGCCGTGTTCGATCAGGAGGCCAAGCGCATCGTGCTCACCGGCAACGTCGTCCTGAGCCAGTGCCAGAACGTGACGCGCGGCTCGCGCCTCGTCTACGACATGAACACCGGCCGGGCGAACATGGACCCCGTGGCCGGCGGCCGGGTCTCGGCCCTGTTCGTGCCGCAGAAGGAGGACGGCCCCAAGACCGGCAAGGGCTGCGCCCAGCCGCCCGCCGCCGCCAAGGCGGCTCCGAAGCCGGCAGAGAAGCCCGCCGAGGCGATCAAGCCCCGGGCGCAGGCCAATTGAGCGACGCGTCACCGGTGTCCGCCGCCCCGGTCCGGCCCTCCCTGTTCGGCCGCCTATTCGGTCGGGGCCGCCGCGACGCGGCCGCCGCGCGCGAGGCCGCGATCCTCGCCGAGGGCGGCGGTCCGGGCATTCTCCACGTGCGCGGCCTGCGCAAGAGCTACGGCGCCCGCACCGTCGTGCACGAGGCCGGCCTCACCGTGCGCAACGGC
Source organism: Methylobacterium sp. Leaf99 (assembly GCF_001422375.1). GTDB lineage: Bacteria > Pseudomonadota > Alphaproteobacteria > Rhizobiales > Beijerinckiaceae > Methylobacterium. The sequence goes on from NZ_LMMU01000001.1 coordinate 1,726,347, forward strand.
GAGGCCGTGGGGCTGCTCGGCCCCAACGGCGCCGGCAAGACCACGATCTTCTACATGATCACCGGCCTGGTCTCGGCCGATCGCGGCTCCATCAGCCTCGACGGCCTGCCGATCACCCACCTGCCCATGTACCAGCGCGCGAGGCTGGGCATCGGCTACCTGCCGCAGGAGGCCTCGATCTTTCGCGGCCTCACGGTGGAGGACAACATCCGCGCCGTGCTGGAGGTGGCCGAGCCCGACCGCAAGGAGCGCGCGAAAAAACTCGAATCCCTGCTGGAGGAGTTCGACATCGCGCGCCTGCGCAAATCCCCCTCCATCGCCCTGTCGGGCGGCGAGCGCCGCCGCTGCGAGATCGCCCGGGCGCTGGCCTCGTCCCCGAGCTTCATGCTGCTGGACGAGCCCTTCGCCGGCATCGACCCCATCGCCGTGGGCGACATCCAGGATCTGGTGAAGCACCTGAAGCAGCGCGGCATCGGCGTGCTCATCACCGACCACAACGTCCGCGAGACCCTCGGCCTCATCGACCGGGCCTACATCGCCCATTCGGGCCGCATCCTCACGGAGGGGACGCCCGCCGAGATCGTCGCCAACGCCGACGCGCGCCGGCTCTACCTCGGCGAGGATTTTCGGCTCTAGGATCCCGGCTCCCGGACGGATTTTCGCGGAGGCCGCGCGAACGCCCGCATCCGAACGCGATCCACCGATGCGCCGGGGTCCATCCCCGAATGCCCGGAAGGCTGCCGCCTGCGCATGGGCTTACGCGACCGTCCCCCTGTGATGCCGACACCACGCCGCCCCGGCGATCCATGAGCGTGGGCATTTTTTAGGCAGGGCCGGCCCAACACGCTTTGACGTCCGGGCGGGTTGGGTCTAAACCTTGGAACAGTAAAAAGAAGCAAGATTGATGCCGGTGTTCGGCCCGCGGTGACGCGCGCCGTCGGGCGGCGGTGCGACTCGGGATCGGGACCTTATCATGAGTCTGGTGCAACGGCTGGAAATGCGCCAGGGCCAGGCCCTGGTGATGACGCCTCAGCTCCTGCAGGCGATCAAGCTCCTTCAACTCTCGCATCTCGACCTCACCGCCTACGTTGACGCCGAACTCGAGCGCAATCCGCTCCTCGAACGCGCCGAGGGCGAGACCGGGGACGAGCGCCCGCCCGGCGAGACCCCATCCGAATCCTCCGTCGATCGCCCCGCCGACGGCGAGGCAAGCGATTTCGACGGGAGCGATTTCGACGGCGGCGACGAACCCTGGATCGCCACCACCCTGACGGCGAGCGGCGCCGACATGGAGAGCGCCCTCGACACCCGCCTCGACAACGTGTTCGCCGACGAGAACCCGACCCATGCCCGCGAGGCGGCGTCGGGCGACATGCTGTCCCTGACCCCGGCGCCCTACGGCAACACCGGCGGCTCCTTCGACGGCGACGCCCCGGATTTCGAGGCGACGCTCACCTCCGAGATGTCCCTGCGCGAGCATCTCGCAGCGCAGCTCGACCTCGCCACCCGCGATCCCGTCGACCGCCTCATCGGCGGCTTCCTCATCGATGCCGTCGACGACGCCGGCTACTTTCGCGAGTCCATCGACGAGGTCGCCGAGCGCCTGGGTACGCCCCTGGACACCGTCGCCCGCGTGCTGAAGCTGGTGCAGAGCTTCGAGCCGGCGGGCATCGCCGCCCGCGACCTCGCCGAATGCCTCGCCCTGCAGTTGCGCGACCGCGACCGGTTCGATCCGGCGATGCAGGCCCTGGTCTCGCGCCTCGACCTCGTGGCCAAGCGCGATTTCGCGTCCCTGCGCCGCCTCTGCGGCGTCGACGACGAGGACCTCGTCGACATGCTGGCCGAGCTGCGCCGCCTCGATCCGAAGCCCGGCCGCGCCTTCGGGGCGCGGGCCGTCGAGGTGCTGATCCCCGACGTGTTCGTGCGGGCCGCCCCCGACGGGTCGTGGCTGGTGGAGCTCAACGCCGAGGCCCTGCCGCGGGTGCTGGTGAACCAGAGCTACTACGCCCGGGTCTCGCGCGGGGCGCAGGCCGAGGGCGACAAGGCGTTCCTGTCCGAGTGCCTGCAGACGGCGAACTGGCTCACCCGCAGCCTGGAGCAGCGCGCCCGCACCATCCTCAAGGTCGCCTCCGAGATCGTGCGCCAGCAGGACGCGTTCTTCCTGCACGGGGTCGCGCACCTGCGCCCCCTCAACCTCAAGACCGTGGCCGAGGCCATCGGTATGCACGAATCCACCGTCTCGCGGGTGACCTCCAACAAGTCCATCGGCACCAGCCGGGGCACCCTGGAGATGAAGTACTTCTTCACCGCGGCGATTCCCGGTGCGGCCGGTACCGCCTCGCACTCGTCCGAGGCCGTGCGCCACCGCATCAAGCAGCTCGTCGACGGCGAGGCCCGCAGCGACGTGCTCTCCGACGACGCCCTGGTGCAGCGCCTGCGCGACGAGGGCATCGACATCGCCCGACGCACGGTGGCCAAGTACCGGGAATCCCTCCGGATTCCGTCCTCCATCGAGCGCCGCCGCGAGCATTTCGCCTACGCGCGCTGAACCGAGCCCCTGGCGACCCTTGAGCCTTTCCCAGACGCCCGGAGCGCAGCGGAGGGTGATCCGGGAGCCAGCACAAGGAGGGCCGCGTTAGCGGCTCGATCCGGACGGCGCTGGGTTTTTGACGCTTCGCGGCTTCCTCTGCTGGCCCCCGGATCGGGCTTCCGCTTCGCGGCCCCCGTCCGGGGAAGGTCCGGACGAAGACTCGCTCAATACCCCTCGGCCAGGGTCCCGCGCTGGCGGGGATCGGCCGCGCCGGCCACGAGCCCGTCGACGGCCATCACCGAATTGGCCGAGCCCGAGGCCGGGGCCACCACCACCCGGTGGCCGCGCGCCCGCAGGATGGCGAGGGTGTCGGGCGAGACGCCTTCCTCGACGGTGAGCACGTCCGGGCGCCACTGGTGGTGGATGCGCGGGGCCGCCACCGCCTGCAGCAGGGTCATGCGGAAATCGACGACGTTGACGATGGTCTGCAGCACCGTCGAGATGATGCGGCTGCCGCCCGGACTCCCCGTCACCAGCAACAGCTTGTCCCCGCGAAACACGAAGGCCGGCGTCATCGAGGACAGGGGCCGGGCGCCGGGCGCCACGGCGTTGGCCTTGCCGCCGACGAGGCCGTAGGCGTTCAGCGCCCCGGTCTTGGCGGAGAAGTCGTCCATCTCGTTGTTGAGCAGCACCCCGGTGCCGGGCGCGACGAGGCCCATCCCGTAGGAGAAGTTCAGGGTGGTGGTGTTGGAGACGGCGTTGCCCTCGGCATCGATCACCGAGAAATGCGTGGTCTGGTCGGATTCGTGGGGGAGGGGATCGCCGGCCCTAACCTCCGCCGCCGGGCGGGCGCGGGCGGGGTCGATGGCCGCGCGCAACCCCGCGGCGTAGGATTTCGCCGTCAGCCCCTCGACGGGAATCTGCGAGCGGGTCGGGTCGCCGAGCCAGGTGGCACGGTCGGCATAGGCCGGCTTCATGGCCTCGGCGAGGGTGTGGATGGCGTCGGCGCTGCCGGCCCCCATCTTCGCCAGATCGAAGCCCTCCAGCACGTTGAGGATCTCGACGAGGTGGATGCCGCCCGAACTCGGCGGCGGCATCGACGCGATCGACAGGCCGCGATAGGTGCCGCGCACGGGTTGGCGGATCACCGGTCGGTAGGCGGCTAAGTCGTCCGCCGTCATGACCCCGCCGGCGTCGCGCACCGCTTGCGCGATGCCCTGCGCGATGGGTCCGGTGTGGAACGCGTCCGGCCCGCCTTCCGCGATGGATCGCAGGGTCTCGGCGAGGTCGGTCTGGACGAGGCGCTCGCCGCGTCCCAGCGGTCTGTCGCCGGCAAAAAAGATCGCCCGACTCGACGGCCAAACTCCCAAAAGATCGGCGGCGCGGGGCAGGGAATCGGCGAGGCCGGCTTCGACGTCGATGCCGTCGCGCGCCAGGCGCTCGGCCGGCGCGATGAGGTCGGCGAGGGTGAAGCGGCCCGAGCCGTAGCGCCGGTGCGCCTCGGCCAGCCCCCGCACGGTGCCGGGCACGCCCACCGCCTTGCCCGTGCGGGTGGAGGCGGCGTGGTCGGGCTCGCCCCGCGTGTCGAGGAACATGTCGGCGCTGGCGGCGGCCGGGGCGGTCTCGCGGTAATCGATGGCCACGGTCTCGGCCGTTCGCGCCAGATGCACCATCATGAAGCCGCCGCCGCCGAGGTTGCCCGCCCTCGGCAGGGTGACGGCGAGGGCGAAGCCCACGGCCACGGCCGCATCGACGGCGTTGCCGCCGGCCTTCAGGATCGCGACGCCGACCCGCGTCGCCTGGGCGTCCTGGGACGAGACCATGCCGTGGGCCGCCAGCACCGGCAGCATCCGGGCGGTGTCCGCCTGGATCGGCGAGGAATCCGCCTGGGCCCACGCCGCGTGTGGGAGGCCGAGCAGGAGGCAGAGGGCGAGCCAAGGAGCGGAGGGGCGGCGCATTCACACGGCTCCGTCGCGCGGGCCGAAGCGACCCGCCACCAGCCAGTAGACGAGGCCCGAGGCCGCGCCCGTGAGGAACAGGATGGCGGTGATGCGGCCCTCCTGGGCGAAGGCCTGTGGGTCGCCGCCACGGGCCGTAGTCCGGGCGAGCCACGGCACGAGGGCCGTGAGGAGGCCGGTGCCAGCGCCGTACCACGCGGGGCTCCGCCAGTTCAGGGTCTCGCCGATGACCGCCATGGCGACGGGCGGCGCCACGAGGAGGAGAAACAGGGCGCGGGCGAAGGCCGCGAGGGCGAACAGGATGGTTTCGGGGCCGATGCCGGAGGCGAGATCGTTCAGCCCCTCGAACAGGCCGACCAATCCGAGGCTCCCGAGGACGTCCCGCGAGACCGGATCGAGCATGGCGCCGAGGCCGAGCACGAACGCGCCGCAGGGGATCGCCAGGACCAGGGCGAGGCACCCGACGAAGACGCGGCCGAGGAACCGCATGGCTTAAGGCCGCCGTAGGGGAATCAATCGTCGTCGCCGTCGTCGGCGCCCGCGTAGACGCCCTCGGCGCCGATGCCGTCCTCCAGCATCATCCGGGCGCGGGCGCGCAGCTTCTCGGTCTCGCTCTTGAGCTGGCCGCAGGCGGCGAGGATGTCGCGGCCGCGCGGGGTGCGCACGGGGGAGGCGTAGCCGGCCTCGTAGACGATCTCGGAGAAGCGCTCGATGCGCTCCCAGTCCGAGCACTCGTAGACGCTGCCGGGCCAGGGGTTGAACGGGATCAGGTTGATCTTGGCCGGAATGCCCTGGAGCAGGCGCACGAGCTCGCGGGCATCGGCGTCGGTGTCGTTGATGCCTTTGAGCATCACGTACTCGAAGGTGATGCGCCGGGCGTTGTTGAGGCCGGGATAGTTGCGGCAGGCGGCGATGAGTTCGGCGAGCGGATACTTGCGGTTCAGCGGCACCAGGGTATCGCGCAGGTCGTCGCGCACGGCGTGGAGCGAGATCGCCAGCATGGCGTGGGCGTCGGTGCCGAGGCGCTGCATCTGCGGCACGACGCCGGAGGTGGAGACGGTGATGCGCCGGCGCGACAGGCCCAGCCCCTCCTGGTCGGCCATGACGCCGACGGAATCGATGACGTTGTCGATGTTGTAGAGGGGCTCGCCCATGCCCATGAACACGATGTTGGTGACCGCGCGGCGGACCTCGTCGGCCCCGGCCGGCGTCGGGTTCTGGCCGGCCCAGTCGTTGAGGTGATCGCGGGCCACCACCACCTGCGCGACGATCTCGGCCGCCGTCAGGTTGCGCACGAGGCGCTGGGTGCCCGTGTGGCAGAACGAGCAGGTGAGGGTGCAGCCGACCTGGCTCGAGACACAGAGGGTGCCCCGTCCCCGGCCGGGAATGTAGACGCACTCGATCTCGGCGCCGCGGTTGTGGTCGTGCTTGCCCGTGGGCGCCATGCGCATGAGCCACTTGCGGGTGCCGTCCCGCGAGACCTGCTCGGTGATCACCTCCGGGCGGTCGAGGGTGTAGGCGCTGGCGAGGTCCGCCTTCAGGCCCTTGCCGACATTGGTCATGTCGTCGAAGTGCTTGGCGCCGCGCACGTTGACCCAGTGCCAGATCTGGCCCGAACGCATGCGCTGCTCGCGCTCGGACACGCCGATGGCCGACAGCCGCGCCTTGAGGTCGTCCCGGGTCAGGCCGACGAGGGACGTGCGTCCGAGGGGGCCTCCCAGGGGGCCTCCAAGCGGCGCGGAGGCCGGCTCGAACTCGGGCAGCTTCTCGATTGCGGGGGCGGCGCTCGCGTCGCCCCGGGCGGTGTCGAACGACGCCGTCGCCATGGTCTTGGAACCTTCGATCTGGAATCGGTCCGATATAGGCGATCGGCGCGTCAAACGCGAATACGGGGGCGCATGGGCGGGGTGCGCCGGGTGTGATACCGGGTCCACGCCTGTTTGCCCGCGAGGTTCGCCGTGATTCCCTGGGTCGCCCTCGACACCGCCCCGATCCCGGGCACGACCGACGAGCTGCGCCTGCTCCAGCGCGGCCACGAATTCCTCATCCGGATCGGCCGGGACGACCTGATGAACAGCCGCCTCAGCGGTTCGGAGGAGGCCCTGGCGACCCTGACGGCGGCGCGGATCGGCGGACGGGCCGGGGCAAAGATCCTCATCGGCGGCTTCGGCATGGGCTTCACCCTGCGGGCGGCGCTGGACGCCCTGGGGCCGGATGCCCGCCTCGTGGTGGCCGAACTGGTGCCGGCGGTGCTCGCCTGGGGGCGCGGCCCCCTCGCCCACATCTCCGCCGATTCCCTGTCCGACCCCCGGGTCGAGGCGCGCGAGGCCGACGTCGCCGGCCTGATCCGGTCCTCGGCGCTCGCCTGGGACGCGATCCTCCTCGACGTCGACAACGGCCCCGAGGGGCTGACCCGGGCGGAGAACGACCGGCTCTACGATGCCGGCGGGCTGGCGGCGGCGCGGAATGCCCTGCGCCCCGGCGGCGTGCTCGCCGTGTGGTCGGCCCATCCCGATCCGGCCTTCACCCAGCGCCTCGTCCGCGCCGGCTTCGCCGTGGAGGCGGTGCCCGTGCGGGCCGGGCGCGGGCGCGGCGCCCGCCACACGGTCTGGCTCGCCGTGCGGCCGGAGCGGGGACGGTGAGTCGAAATCAGCCGGCGGCGCGCAACCGGTCGCGCCGGCGACTCAGGCGGGTGGCGCCGTAGACGGCCGCGAGTTCGCGCCGGGCTGCCTTGACCAGCGGGGCGTCGCGCTCGGCGCAGGCCGCCGCGATGGTCCGCAGGGTGTCGGCGACGGAACGCTGCAGGCGCAGATCGCCGGGTTGCCGCGCGACGGGTTCGATGGTGTTCATGACGGTGGCCCCTCGGTGCCGGCCCTCTCACGGGGCGTCGGGGCCAGCATCGGCACGGGGCTTGGCCGCAACAAGGCAGCTTGGCCGTGGGGGCCTCGACGCGTCCTCCCTCTATTCCCGGCCGGCGCCCTCGGTGAACCGGTCGTGGCAGGTGTATCCGACAAAGCAGCGCGCCGCGTCGCGGGTCGCCTCGAAGGCGGGCTTGGGCACCTCCGGCAGGGGGCAGAAGCCGCCGTCGCGGACGAGGCGGGCATAGGTGAACGGCCCCGTCGTCAGCACGATGGCGCCGGTCCGGGTCACGAGGCCGGCCGCCTCGGCACAGGTCATGTCCGGCGTGGCCGGGCGCGCCTGGGCCACGGCCGCGCCCGCGGGGACGAGCAGGAGGACGCCGGTGAACAGGGTCCGTCGCATGGCGGTCACCTCGCGGGCGCGTCGCGCGCCGGGCCCCACACTGGCCTCACGCGGCGGCCAGCGCCAGGGTGAAGTCGAACGCCTCGGTCACCCCTTCCTGCCACAGGGAGACCGGCGTCGGGTGGGCGAGGTGGAGGGCGCCTTCGGATTCGCCGCCCGCCATCCGCAGGTCGACGCCGGCCCGGGCCGCGAGGCCGAGCATCGGCCGGTTGCGGGCGAGGCAGCGCACGCGCAGATCCCGCACGCCGCGGTTGCGCGCCGCCCCGGCGATGCGGTGAAACAGCGCTTGGCCGAGGCCGTTGCGCCGGTAGTCGCGCTCCACCGCGAAGGCGGCTTCCGCGTCGGGGCCGAGGGAGAAGCCCGGCGGCGGGGCGCGGGTCGGGCGCAGTTCGCCGAGGGCCCGCAGGGTGCCGTCGACGAAGGCGCCGAAGACGACGCCGTCGACCTTCAGGGCCCGGCGGGCATAGGCGAGGGCCGCCGCGTCGCTCAGGGTGCCCATGAAGCGGCTGGCGCGGGTCTCGGGATCGAGGCGCAGGAAATAGGCCTCCACGGCGGCGGCGTCGCTCGGCCACAGGCGGCGGATGAGGGGGTGCAAGGAGCTGGATTCGGCGCGGGGCTCGGGTCGGGGTTCTGGCATGGTGATGCCTTTCCGGTGCTGGGGCGCGCTCGTCGCGCCGGGGTCCGGACGTCACCTCCCTCAAGGTCAGGCAGATGTGGCACCGCTGCCAGTTTTGTGCAATGCAACAAAACGTCCTGCCGCCGGTGTTTCTGGCATACCAACCATTCGGCTTGATCGGGCCTCGGGCCCGCGGCAGACCCGGAGCGGGCCGCCCGTTCCGGTCCGGCCCACGCGTCGAGGCTTTGTCCGTCGTGAGTTCATCAGCCCCTCCGGCCCCCTCCGATCACGCCCGCTCCGGCGCGATCCCCCACGGTCCGGTCCTGGAGCGCTACGAGGCCCTGGTGGGTTCCGGCGCCATCGAGCGCGACCCGGCGCAGGTCCACCTCGTGCGGGCGCTGGACGGCCTGGCGCAGGAACTCGGCCGGCGCCGGCGCGCCCGCAAGGGCAGCGCGCTGGGCTGGCTGTTTTCCCGCAAGGACGACCCGGCCGCCGTGCCGAAGGGCCTCTACATCTGGGGCTCCGTCGGGCGCGGCAAGACCATGCTCATGGACCTGTTCCACGAGGCGGCGCCCGGCCCGAAGCGCCGGGTGCATTTTCACGGCTTCCTCGCCGACGCGCACGAGCGCATCCACGCCCACCGCCAGGCCCTCAAGGCCGGCACGGCCAAGGGCGACGACCCGATCCCCGTGGTCGCCGATGCCCTCGCCGACGAGGCCACCCTGCTGTGCTTCGACGAGTTCACCGTCACCGACATCGCCGACGCGATGATCCTCGGCCGCCTGTTCGACGCCCTGTTCCGCCGCGGCGTCACCGTGGTGGCGACCTCCAACGTCGAGCCCGACCGGCTCTACGAGGGCGGCCTCAACCGGGCCCTGTTCCTGCCGTTCGTCGCCGAACTGACGGCACGCGTCGCAGTCCTGCGCCTCGATTCGCGCACGGATTTCCGCCTGGAGAAGCTCGGCGGCGCCGCGGTCTACCACGTGCCCGCCGACGCCGAGGCCGAGGCGGCCCTGGCCCGCGCCTTCAAGGGCCTCACCGGCAAGGCCCGGGGCAGGCCCGCCACGGTGCGGGTGAAGGGCCGCGACGTCTCCGTGCCGGAGGAGGCGGCCGGGGTCGCGCGCTTCACCTTCGCCGATCTCTGCGCCCAGCCCCTCGGGGCCTCCGACTACATGGCCGTGGCCCGGGCCTTCCACACGGTGATCCTCGCCGACATCCCGGTGATGAGCGCGGAGACCCGCAACGAGGCCAAGCGCTTCATCACCCTGGTCGACACCCTCTACGACGCCCACGTGAAGCTCGTGGCCTCGGCGGCGGCCGAGCCGCAGGGGCTCTACACGGCCACCGATGGCCGGGAGGCCTTCGAGTTCGACCGGACCGTGTCGCGCCTCATGGAGATGCGCTCGTCGGACTACCTCGCCCTGCCGCACGGCGCCGGGGATTCGGAGGCGTCGGGGTCGAGCGCGGGCCTGGTCGAGACCTGACCCGGCCACGGGCCTCGGCCTGAACACGACCGCCGGCCGCCCTTTGTCTGACAACGGCCACCGGCCGTCCCTGCCGTCAGCGGCGGGCGGTCGCACCGCTGGCCGTACCCCTGGTGCGCCATCGCACATACGCCATGCCGAAACGTCCCGGGCACGGAGCCTGATCGAACCGACGGCGTTGCACTGCAGCACGCGCTGCATTTAATTGGTCTCATTCCGAAGAACGGCGACGCGCCCGCCGCGCCGCGTCCGCTGCCGCATCCCGGCGGCAGCCGTTCCTGCAGGAAGCCGGGGCTCTCCGCGCGAGCGATCGATGCGGGACCGCGACACGGATCGCGTGCCCGGACGCCGACGATGTGGCTCATGAGTGGCGACCCAGACGGGCAACCGGCGGATCACGACCGCCGGCCTCGCCCGATTCAGGACAGGATAGACCGATGATCAAACTCACCGTGAACGGGGCTGAACGCAGCTTCGACGGCGATCCCGACATGCCGCTGCTGTGGTACCTGCGCGACGAGGTCGGGCTGACCGGAACCAAGTTCGGCTGCGGCCAGGCGCTCTGCGGCGCCTGTACCATCCATGTCGGCGGCACCGCCGTGCGCGGCTGCGTGACGCCGGTCTCGGCCGCCGAGGGCCAGGCCGTGGTCACCATCGAGGGCCTGTCCCCCGACGGCAACCACCCGGTCCAGGCCGCGTGGCGCGACCTCAACGTCGCCCAGTGCGGCTACTGCCAGTGCGGGCAGATGATGCAGGCCGCTTCCCTGCTGACCGACACCCCGAAGCCCACGGACGCGCAGATCGACGAGGCCATGAGCGGGAACCTGTGCCGCTGCGGCACCTACCCGCGCATCCGCGCCGCCATCCATCAGGCCGCCGGTCAGGCTGCCCCCGCCGCCAAGGGAGAGCGCCTGTGATCCACGATTCCCAGATGATGTCCGACATGCTCGTCTCCGAGCCGACCACGACCGCCCCGACCGCCCTCGCCAATGTCAGCCGCCGCGCCATGCTCGGCGGCATGGGCGCCCTGGTGCTCGCCCTGTCGTGGCGTGATTCGGCGAAAGCCGAGGACAAGACGAACGAGCCGAAAAAGTTCGGTGCCGATGCCATGCCGCATGGCTGGCAGGACGACCCGAAGGTGTTCGTCGCCATTGCGCCGGACGGCACCGTGACGGTGACCTGCCACCGGGCCGAGATGGGCCAGGGGGTTCGCACCTCCATCGCCTTCGTGGTTGCCGACGAACTCGAAGCCACCTGGGACAAGGTGAAGGTCACGCAGGCCTGGGGCGACGAGACCCGCTTCGGCAACCAGGATACGGACGGCTCGCGCTCGCTCCGCCACTTCTTCCAGCACCTGCGCCACGCCGGTGCGGCCGCCCGCCTGATGCTGGTCCAGGCCGCCGCCAAGCAGTGGAACGTGCCGGTCTCGGAGGTGAGGGCCGAGAACCACGTCGTCACCCACGCCAAGTCCAAGCGCACGCTGGGTTACGGCGAGATCGCGGCGGCGGCGGCCGAACTGCCGGTGCCCGCCCGCGAATCCGTGACCCTGAAGGAGTCGAAGGACTTCAAGTACATCGGCAAGGGCAAGATCGGCCTCGTCGACAACCGCGACATCACCACGGGCAAGGCGGTGTACGGCCTCGACACCAAGATCGACGGGATGCTCTACGCCCTCGTCGCCCGCCCGCCGGTCTTCGGCGGCAAGGTCGCGAGCTACGACGACACCGAGGCGAAGAAGGTCGCCGGGGTGGTCAAGATCTTCAAGATCGACGCTCCCGAAGCCCCGGTGGAGTTCCAGCCGCTGGGCGGCGTCGCGGTCATTGCGAAAAACACCTGGGCGGCGATGAAGGCCCGCGAGGCCCTCAAGATCACCTGGGACGACGGCCCCAACGCCACCTACGATTCCGTCGCCTTCCGGGGCGAGCTGGAGAAGGCGGCGCGGGCGCCCGGCAAGGTCGTGCGCAACCAGGGCGACGTCGACGGCGCCATGGCGAAGGCCAAGAAGCGGGTCGAGGCCGAATACTTCGTGCCCCACCTCGTCCAGGCCCCGATGGAGCCCCCGGCCGCCGTGGTGCGGATCAGGGACGGGTTCTGCGAGGCCTGGGCCTGCACCCAGGCGCCGCAGGCGACCCATGATCGGCTGGCGAAGAAGCTGAACCTCGCAGCCGACAAGGTGCGGGTCAACCAGACCCTGCTCGGCGGCGGCTTCGGCCGCAAGTCGAAGCCCGACTACGTCCTGGAGGCGGCCCTGTGCTCTCAGGCCGTGGACGGCGCCCCGGTGAAGCTCACCTGGACCCGCGAGGACGACCTGCACCACGGCTACTACCACACCATCTCGGTGGAGCGCCTGGAAGCCGGCCTCGACGACAAGGGCATGCCGGTGGCCTGGCTCCACCGTTCGGCCGCCCCCACCATCGGCTCGATCTTCGCGGCGGGCGCCAAGAACGAACTCCCGTTCGAGCTCGGCATGGGGCTCACCAACACGCCGTTCGACGTGCCCAACATCCGCCTGGAGAACCCGGCCGCCGACGCGCACGTGCGCATCGGCTGGTTCCGCTCGGTCTCGAACATCCCGCACGCCTTCGCGATCCAGTCCTTCGTGTCGGAACTCGCGCATGAAGCCGGTCGGGACCCGAAGGAGTACCTGCTCGCCCTCATCGGTCCCGATCGCAAGATCGATCCGACCACCCTCGGCGACGTCTGGAACTACGGCGAGGACCCGGCCCGCTATCCCATCGACACCGGGCGCCTGCGCGGGGTCATCGAGGCGGCGGCCAAGGGCATCGGCTGGGGCCGCAAGATGGCGAAGAACACGGGTCTCGGCATCGCCGGGCACTACAGCTTCGTCACCCACACGGCGGTCGCCGCCGAGGTGGAGGTCGGGGCCAAGGGCGAAGTCGTGGTCAAGCGCGTCGACATCGCCGTCGATTGCGGGCCGCAGGTGAACCCGGAGCGCATCCGCTCGCAGATGGAGGGTGCCGTGGTCATGGGCATGGGCCTCGCCCTCTCGGCCGAGATCACGTTCAAGGACGGGCGTGCCCAGCAGAACAACTTCGACGGCTACGAGATCACCCGCATCGACGCGGCGCCGAAGGAGATCCACGTCCACCTGCTGCCGAACCCGAATTTTTCGGGGCCGCTGGGCGGCGTCGGCGAGCCGGGGGTTCCCCCGGTGGCCCCGGCCATCGCCAACGCGATCTTCGCCGCCACCGGCCGGCGCATCCGGCAGCTGCCGATCCGCGACCAGCTGAGCGCCTGACCCGGCGCCCCTTCGGGGGTCCATCACGACCGGGGGGTGTCGCGTCGCGCGGCACCCCTTTTTCGTGGCGTTCGTCAGGAAAAGCGCCGGTTCCGTCCCCCGGCCCGGAGCCCTCGGGCGTCCTGGCGGGTTGACGGAGGGACGCAGCCTTCCGCCCATTCTTTCAGGACAGACGCAACGATGACATCGAACACATGGCTCGCGGCCGGCCTCCTCGCCGCCGCCCTCGCGGGTGCGGCCGGCCCGGCCCACGCCTCGCCCTGCACGGACCAGATCGCGGCCCTCGAGGCCAAGGTGAAGGATCAGGCGAAGGAGTCGATCTCGGCCTCGACGGGCGGCCAGGCCGACGCCGGTGCGCGGGGCGGCGAGGGCGGCGCGGCCGGAGGCAAGGTGGACACGCCGCCGACGGCGCCGCCCGAGAAATCCGCCGAGGCCGGCAAGGGCGGCGACAAGGCGATGCAGGCCAAGGTCGCCCTCGACGAGGCGCGCACCGCCGACGGGAAGGGCGATGCCAAGGGCTGCATGGACGCCCTCGGGCGGGCCAGACAGCAGCTCGACGCGGCCCCCTGAACTTCTAGCGCCCGATTTCGTCCGGGAGGGCGCCGGGGAAGCGCTCCCCGGCCGTCCGTACCCCTCGCTCGGGACGAGGGTCGAAGGGGGAATGGCTGCGCCGCGGCGGCCGGGTTAACCGAAGGCCGCCGGGCAGTCCCTCAGGCCGCGGCGCTGAGGGCGTGCTTGTTGCCGTTGAGACCGGCACACAGGTCGTCGATGTCGGCCAGATCCAGGGAGTCGCCGGAATGACTGGCGATGGCGTCGATCAAATGGTCCTGCTGCGGATTGAACGGATTTCCCTGAAGTCGGTAGAACTGATAATACCGCAACGCAGCAATCAATGTATCCCGCTCACGCTCGGTCACAGATATACTCTGCATTCCGCTCACCTCGACCTCCTGTGACTGTGAGATGGCCAGGCGCCGATCGCACTCACGCCTCAGCAGTGGATGTAGACCGGTATCGAGGCTGACGTCTACCACTTGACAGCGAGGCTGAAACGGTCCGCGCGCGGGGCCGAAGCACCGGACCCGCGCCAAGTCCCTGACGCCGTGCCGTTTCCCGCGGATCGGGTGATTCGCGTTTTATTTGCTGCCCCGCACCCGGGTCGCGCCGGGCCGGGACCACGGGGCGGAAACCTTCCTTAACCCTGCCATGAGATTCTCGCGGACGGCCGATGGTGCCGGGTTTCGGTGCCGTTGCGACAACGCGGCGGGAAGGGGACTTCCACATGCCCATCATACGAGGCGGGAACCCCCGGATCCGTCAGACCGGCGCACGGGACAGCGGCACAGGGGCCGATGCGCGGACGGCGCATTCCGGACCGCCGCCCCTCGCGCCGAACATCCGCCGCCACCTCGGCCTCAGCCTGCGGACCTTCTACGCCGCCACCCTGGCCGAGCCCGTGGACGACCGGATCGCCGCCCTGCTGGACCGGCTCGGCGAGGAACCGCCGGCAAACCCGCTGTCCTGATTCGAGTCGCGCGCGATCCTCAAGATTCGCGCAAGACGGTTCGCTCACGTTGGTCGGCCGGCCGGACCCCGGCGTTCACGAACGGACCGGATCCGCGACCGTCGGGTCCGGCTCCCGATCCTCGAATGCCGCGTCATCCCACCCTGCGCGTCCTCACCCGCGTCGTCGGCAACGTCCTGCCGGCGGTCCCGTTCTCCCGCCGCCGCGGGCGCCGCTGACCGTGCCGGCCGACACCGGCCGGTGATCGGTCCCGTCCGTTCGTTGCCGGCGTGGATCGACCCGCCGGGAAATTCATGCTCGATGCGAGGCTCCCGCGTCTCGGCCCACGGGCCGCCTTTCGGAGCCTGCCACCGCATGAACACCACCGCCCTCTCGACGACCTGGGCTCCGCGCCTCCTCAGCGTCCTGCGCATCATGGCGGGGCTGCTGTTCCTCGCCCACGGCACCCAGAAGCTCCTCGGCTTTCCCCCGCGCATGGGCGGCGGCGGCGCGCCGGAGCTGATCTCCCTCATGGGGCTGGCGGGGCTGCTCGAACTCGTCGGCGGCGCGCTGATGGTGCTCGGCCTGTTCACCCGGCCGGTGGCCTTCCTCCTGTCGGGCCAGATGGCGGTGGCCTACTTCATGGCGCATGCGCCCAAGAGCCCGTTCCCGGCCCTCAACGGCGGCGACGCGGCGATCCTGTTCTGCTTCGTGTTCCTCTACCTCGCCGCCGCCGGCGCCGGCCCGTGGAGCCTCGACGCCCAGCGCCGCGGCCGGTTCTAAAAAAAAGCGCCGCCGGCGGTTCCGGTCGCCCGCGGCGGACCGTAAGCTGTGCCGTTCGTCACCGCGTTGGCGGCGGCGGCACGGCATCGTCCCTCCCCACGGGCCGATCGCGGCCGGACGGACCTTCAGACGATGAGCGCTTCCCTCTCGCCGACCCCCTGGGACGGCACGACGGCTCCCACCGGGCCGGCGGCGGGCGCCCATCGCCTGCCGCTCGCCCTGAAGCTCGCCTACACGGCCTTCATGGCCGTGCTGGTGCCGACCTACGGCTGGTATTACGGGCCGACGAACTTCCTGTACTTCTGCGACATCGCCCTGATCCTGACCCTCGTCGGGATCTGGACCGAGCGCGCGCTCCCGATCTCCATGGGCGCCGTCGGCATCCTGGCGCCGCAGGTGATCTGGGTGGCGGATTTCGCCGCCGGCCTGTTCGGGATGCCGCTCACGGGCATGACCGACTACATGTTCAAGCAGGAGAACTCGGCGTTCCTGCGCGGCCTGTCGCTGTTCCACGGCTGGCTGCCGTTCCTGCTCGTCTACCTCGTCTGGCGCCTCGGCTACGACCGCCGCGCCTGGGCCGCGTGGTCGGCCCTCGCCGTGGTGGTGCTGGCGGTCTGCTTCTTCGCCATGCCGGCGCCCCGGCCCGATCCGGGCCTCACCCCGGTCAACATCAACTACGTCTGGGGCATGAGCGACATTGCCGCCCAGACCTGGATGCCGGCCTACGCCTGGTTCGGACTCCTCGTCGTCGGCATCCCCCTGGCCCTGTGCGGGCCGACGCACCTCGTCCTGCGGGCCGTGATGCCGAACCCCCCTCAGGCGGTGAAGCGCCAGACGCTGCTCCGCTTGATCTCGGCATCCTCCAGGGAGCGGCTCACGGGCACCTCGTAGGTGGCGAGCCGTTCGAGCCGGTCGCGCGGCAGGTAGGACCGGCCGGGATCGCCCACCAGCACGGTGGCGCCGCGCGTGTGCAGCCCTGCGAGCCATTCGGTGACGCGGCCGGCCAGATCGCACTCGTAAAAGATGTCGGCGGCGAGCACGACGGCGCTGCCGGGGTCGGAGCCGATGAGGTCGTCGCGCACGGCCTCGATCCGGTCGGCGACGCCGTTGGCCACCGCGTTGAGGCCGATGGCGGGGATCGCGAAGCCGTCGAGGTCGCTCGCCGTGACGTGGACCGCCCCGGCCTTGGCCGCCGCGATGGCGACGAGGCCGGAGCCCGAGGCGAAATCGAGGACGCGGCGCCCGGCCACCACGTGCGGGTTGTCGAGGATGTAGCGGGCGAGCGCCTGGCCCCCCGCCCAGGCGAAGGCCCAGAACGGCGGCGGCAGGCCGATGGCCTCGAGCTCGTCCTCGGTCTTCTGCCACAGGGCGGTGGCTTCGTCGGCGACGTGCAGCACGATCTCGGGCGCATGGGGCACCGGCATCAGCCGGGTGTTTTCGCGGATGAAGGCGAGGGGATCGGGCGAGGCGATCATGCGATCAGTTCCGCGTAGATCGCACACACGGCGCGGCTCACGGCCGTCTCCGTGAAGCCGCCCTCGCGGATGCGACGCCGCGCGGCGTCGCCCAGGCGCGCCACGAGGCCGGGATCGGCGGCGAGGCGCGTGAGGGCGGCGGCCAGGGCGGCGGGGTCGTCGGGGGGGACGACGAGCCCCTCGATCCCGTCGCGCACCAGGGTCCGGCAGCCCGGCACGTCGGTGGTGAGAAGGGCCCGCCCGCACGCGGCGGCCTCCAGCAGGGTGCGGGGCAGGCCCTCGCCGCCGCGGGACGGCAGGCAGGCGACGTGGTGGGCGGCGTAGGCTCCGGCGACGTCGGTGGTGGCGCCGTGCCAGGTGATCCCGTCGCGCGACCACTCCCGCAGCGTCGCCTCGGGGATCGCCCGGCGATTCGACGGGTCGGGCGCGCCGTAGAGCGAGAGCTCCACGGCCACGCCGTCGGCGCGGGCGAGGCGCACGGCCGCCACCGCCGTGTCGACGCCCTTCGACCACAGCATCCTGGCCACCAGGGCGACCCGCAGGGGCGGGGCCGGCGGCAGGGGCCGGGTCGCGAAGGCGTCGGGATCGACGCCGGCGCCGCCCACGAGGGTGACGTTCGCGTCGGCCGGGTCGAGGCCGAGGGCCCGGGCGTCGTCGGGATTCTCGAACAGGAACCGGGTCCTCCTTGAGGCGAGCGGTCCCCGGATCAGGCCGCGGAGCGCCAGGCGCGACAGGCGTCCGGTGGCGTCGGCGCGGGCGCCCAGCAGCCCGAGGCCGGTGAGGGCGTAGACCCGCGCCGGGATGCCCGCCATGGCGGCGGCGGTGCCGCCGACGAGGATGGCGCGCAGCGCGATGCAGTGGACGATGTCAGCCTTCAGCGCCTTGAGGATGC
The DNA here is from genome assembly GCF_001422375.1 of Methylobacterium sp. Leaf99. Taxonomy (GTDB): domain Bacteria; phylum Pseudomonadota; class Alphaproteobacteria; order Rhizobiales; family Beijerinckiaceae; genus Methylobacterium. Next base: position 1,744,109 of record NZ_LMMU01000001.1, read on the forward strand.
CGGCGAGCTGGCCCGCCGCGTAGCCGGCCGCCATGGGGTTGAGGCTGGAGCGCTCGGCCTCCAGATGGACCACCCGCGCCCCCGTGGCCTCGATGAGGGCGCGGTGGTCGCGCACCCGCGTCACCACCGCCACGGTGAGACCCATGGCGACGGCCGCCCGCGCCAGGGGCAGGAAGTGCGAGGCGAAGAACCAGTCCTCGGTGACGACGAAGACCAGGGTTTTTGGCGATGCGGCAGGGCGAGGGGGCGGCGTATCCATCGGCCAGCCTGTAGCATGTCTCACGGCGCAGGGAGTCCGACGATGGCCACGACCGAGGGCCTGACCATCCGGCCGTTCGAAGCCGGCGACCGCGCGGCGGTGATCGCCCTGTGGCGGGCCTGCGGCCTCGTGGTGCCCCACAACGATCCGGAGACGGACATCGACCGCGCCGCCGGCCGGGCGAATTCCGACGTCCTCGTCGGCGTCACGGCGGACGGGCGGGTGGCGGCGAGCGTGATGGTCGGCCATGACGGCCATCGCGGCTGGCTCTACTACGTCGCCGTCGCGGCGGACGCGCGGGGCCGGGGCCACGGCCGGGCCATCGTCGCCGCCGCCGAGGCGTGGCTGCGCGCCCGCGAGGTCCCGAAGGCGCAGCTCCTGATCCGCGACACCAACGCGGCCGTGCGCGACTTCTACACAGGGCTCGGCTGGGACGAGAGTCCGCGCATCGTGATGGAACGCCGGCTCTAGAACGCAGTGTCGCGCCCGGAACGCGGCGGCCCGGCCACCGGTTGTCGCCCTACGAAACCATCCGGGGGAGCAGGAGAATGGCGGCGGATCGGGACGAGGACGGCACCGTCGCCGATCCGCGCGACGCGGCCGAGGAGGCGGGCCTCGCCTATGTCGACGACGCGACGCCGGGCCTGACCCGCCGCCGGAGCGGCACGGGCTTCTCCTACCGCGATCCCAAGGGCGCCGCCGTGCGCGACGCGAAGACCCTGGCCCGCATCCGGGCGCTGGCCATTCCGCCGGCCTACACCGACGTGTGGATCTGCGCCCGCGCCAACGGCCACATCCAGGCCACAGGGCGCGACGCCAAGGGGCGCAAGCAGTACCGCTACCACGCCGATTTCCGCGCCGCCCGGGACCAGACCAAGTTCGAGCACATCATGACCTTCGCCGACGTGCTGCCGGGTCTGCGGGCCCGCGTCGACGCCGACATGGGCAAGGCCGGCCTGCCCCGCGAAAAGGTGCTGGCGACGGTGGTGCACCTCCTCGAGACCACCCTGATCCGGGTCGGCAACGACGATTACGCCCGCACCAACAAGAGCTTCGGCCTCACCACCCTGCGCGACCGGCACGCCACCATCGCGGGCGCCGCGCTCAGCTTCCGGTTCAAGGGCAAGAGCGGCAAGACCTGGGACCTCGGCGTCAAGGACCGGCGCGTCGCCCGAATCGTCAAGGCCTGCCAGGATCTGCCCGGCCAGGAGCTGTTCCAGTACCGCGACGCCGACGGCACGGTCCGCGACGTGACCTCGGCCGACGTGAACGCCTATCTCCGCGAGATCACCGGCCAGCCCGTCACCGCCAAGGATTTTCGCACCTGGGCCGGCACGGTGCTGGCCGCCCTGGCCCTGCAGGAATTCGAGGCGTTCGACAGCGCGGCCGCCGCCAAGAAGAACCTGCGCGCCGCCATCGAGAGCGTGGCGAGCCGGCTCGGCAACACCCCAACCATCTGCCGCAAGTGCTACATCCATCCGCAGGTCCTCGACGGCTACCTCGAAGGCGACCTGCTGCTGCAGGTGAAGGACGCCGTCGAGGACGAGCTGCGCCACGACCTCACCCGCCTGAAGCCCGAGGAGGCGGCCGTGCTCGGCCTGCTCCAGGCCCGCCTCGCCAAAGCGAGCCAGGCCACGCCGGCCAAGACCGTCGCCAAGGCCGCGGGCAAGGCCAAGGCCAAGACGGCCGGCAGGACATCGGCCGGACGGGACGCGTCGTCCGGCGCCAAGACCCGCGCCAAGACCCTGGCGAAGGCGGCCTCGGACGCCGGGACGGCGGACCGGCCCGCCGCCTGAGCCCATGCCGCTGCGAAGCCGTGTCGTTTGGGCACGCCGCCCGACCGCAACCCCATCCGAAAACGCCCGTTGCCGAGGACGCGTCCGGGCCGGTTCGGCGGACGGACAGGGACTCCAAAAAATGGCACGCATCGCGGTCGTCACGGGCGGGACCGCCGGCATCGGGCTGGCGACGGCGGAGCTGTTCGCCAAGCGCGGCTGGGCGGTGGCCGTCATCGCCCGCGATCCCGAACGTCTGGCGCAGGTGCGCGACAGGCTGGCCGTCCATGGGCGGCCCGTCCTCGCCCTCGCGGCCGACGTGGCGGATGCTGAGGCCGTCGCGGGGGCGGCCGAGCGGGTGGAGCGCGAACTCGGGCCCATCGACGCCTGGGTCAACAACGCCATGGCGACCATCGTCAACCCGGCCGACCGGATCACCCCGGAGGAGTACCGGCGGGTCACCGAGACGACCTATCTCAGCCAGGTCTACGGGACGCTCGCGGCCCTGCGGTCCATGAAGCCGCGCAACCGCGGCGCCATCATCCAGGTGTCCTCGGGCCTCGCCATCCGGGCCGCCCCCCTCCAAGCGCCGTACTGCGCCGCGAAGTTCGCCGTCACCGGCTTCACCGACGCCCTGCGCTGCGAACTCATCCACGACCGGGTCGGGGTGTCGCTCAGCATCGTCTACCTGCCGGCTGTGAACACGCCGCAGTTCAACTGGGCCCGCAACCGCACGGGCCACGGCCAGTACGCCCCCGATCCGGTCTACGATCCGCGCCTGTGCGCCGAGGCCATCGTCGCCACGGCGGTGACGCCGCAGCGGGACGTTTGGGTCGGTCGCAGCGTGCTGATGATGCATGCCGCGCAAGTGATCGCGCCGGGCTTCGCCGACCGGAAGGCCGCCAGCATGTGGGACGCCCAGTTGACCGACGCGCCGGCCCCGGACAAGGCCGGCAACCTGTTCGCGCCCGTGCCGGGACCGGCCCGCATCGACGGGCGCTTCGGCGACCGCACGGAGACCACGCGCAGCGAGTACTGGACCAGCCGCGAGCGCGACTGGCTGCTCGCCGGCCTCGGCGGCATCGCGGCGATCGGCTTCGTCGGTGCCCTGGCCCTGGCGCGGGGACCGCGCCGTTTGCCGCCGCGCCGCTAAGATCCGAGCCCGGTGTTCGAAGCTGCGACCAAGCCGCGCCGCGCGGATGGATTTGCATTAGAGTAGACCGAATCGGCCGCGTTGTTTGCTGACGCTGCGGGCCGAACGGGAGGATGACCCATGGACGTCGACGCGCTTCTGCTCTCGCGGATTCAGTTCGGCTTCACCATGGCCTTCCACATCATCTTCCCGGCCTTCACCATCGGGCTGGCGAGCTTCCTCGCCCGCCTCGAAGGCCAGTGGCTGTGGACCGGCAACCCCCTGTACCGGAACCTCTACCGGTTCTGGGTCAAGGTGTTCGCGGTGTCGTTCGGCCTCGGCGTCGTGTCCGGCATCGTCATGAGCTACCAGCTCGGCACCAACTGGTCGCGCTACTCCGACTTCACCGGCAACGTCCTCGGGCCCCTGATCCAGTACGAGGTGATCACGGCGTTCTTCCTCGAGGCCGGCTTCCTCGGGATCATGCTGTTCGGCTGGGAACGGGTGGGGGACCGCCTGCACTTCGTCTCCACCTGCATGGTGGCCTTCGGCACCCTGGTCTCGGCGTTCTGGATCCTGTCGGCCAATTCCTGGATGCAGACGCCGGCGGGCTTCGTCGTCGAGAACGGCCGGGCCGTGGCCACCGACTGGTGGCAGGTGATCTTCAACCCGTCCTTCCCGATCCGCTACGCCCACATGGTGATGGGCTGCTTCCTCACCACGGCCTTCGCGGTGGCGGGCATGTCGGCCTGGATGATTCTTCGCGGGCGGAAGGAGCCGCCGGCCAAGGTGGTGGGTGCCCGCGTCTCCCTGTCCATGGCCCTGTGGTTCGCGGTGATCTGCACGCCGCTCCAGATCATGATCGGCGATTCGCACGGCCTCGCCGTCCTCAAGCACCAGCCGACGAAGCTCGCGGCCATCGAGGCGAACTGGGATCGGCAGGCCAACATGCCGCTGCTGCTGTTCGCGATCCCGAACATGGCGGAGGAGAAGAACGACTTCGAGATCGGCATCCCGAAGCTCGGCTCGTTCATCCTCACCCACGACTTCTCCGGCGTGGTGCCGGGCCTGAAGGACGTGCCGCGCGACCAGCGGCCCCCGGTCTGGCCGGTGTTCTACTCGTTCCGCATCATGGTCGCCATCGGGATGGCGATGCTGGGCCTGAGCCTCTGGAGCCTGGTCCTGCGCTGGCGCGGCACGCTCTACACCAACCGCTGGTTCCTCAACGCCGCGATGCTGATGACGCCGTCCGGGTTCGGGGCCGTGCTGTTCGGCTGGTTCACAGCCGAGATCGGGCGCCAGCCCTACATCGTCTACGGGCAGCTGCGGACGGCGGACGCGCACTCGCCGCTCACGGTCAGCGCGGTTACCACCTCCCTCGTGGCGTTCCTCATCGCCTACACGATCATCTTCGGCTTCGGCTCGTACTACCTCGCCAAGCTCCTGCGCAAAGGCCCCGAGCCCCTGGAGGAGGCGATCCGCGGCGAGGATCTCGCCCGCAAGCCCAAGCGGCCGCTCTCGGCGGTCAGCGAAACGCTGCGCTCGGCCTGACCGTCAGAGCGCGGCCGGAGCCGTGAACGCGGCGGGGGACGGCCCGGCGGCGCGGCGCACGGACACGGCGCCGTCGGCCTCCGTCACGGGCGCGAGGCCGAGATGGCGGGCCAGGGCGACGAGGTCCTTGAGGCGGCCGGTCTGGGTCTTGCGGCGCAGGTTGAGCCGGTGGGTCTCCACCGTGCGGACGCTGAGGTTGAGGCGGCGGGCCACCTCCTTGTTGCTGAATCCGGCGCTGAGGAACCGCAGGATCTCCGCCTCGCGGGGGGTCAGGCCGTCCGTGGGGTCGACGGTCCGCGCCGCCGCGGGCAGGCCGGCCAGGGCGAGGATGGCGGCGCAGACGACGCGGGCGCAGGCGCTGCGGGCGACGAAGACATCGGCGCCGGCCGCGACCAGGCGGCCCGACGCCGCGGCGTCCAGGGTCTCGAAGGCGGCGAGGATCTTGAGGCCGGGACACCGCGCACGCAGGCGCTCGATCCGGGCCGCACCGCCGCCGGAATCCCCGGCGCCGACGATCACGAGGGCGACGGTGGCACCGGGCATGTCCGGGCCACCCCGAATCAGGTCGGCCTCGCTCACCGTGTGCAGGGCGGGCTCGTGCTCGAGGACCGCCCGAAAGGTCGGCTCGAGCCCATACGGTTCGTCGACGATCAACACCCCAACGGCCTGATGCATGCCGCGATCCCCCTCATGTGCCGCCACGAGACACCGCAGCAGGACTGTGAGAGTTCACTTCAAGACTTGTTCCAGACCTCCGTCGACGACGTCTTGCGCCGTTTCAGGGTGAACACCCACGGGGCCGGTGGACGATGGCCGGAGAACTGGCGCCGACCTCGCCGAACCCGTCTCGCAACGGCACAGACCGGAGTCCCGATGGGAGAAGCGGCCGCCGGATCAGCCGGCGCGGGCGAGGAGCAGGTCGGCGGTGGCGGTGACGACGCGGTTGCGGCCCGTCGACTTCGCCTCGTAGAGCGCGATGTCGGCGCGCTTGACCAGACCCTCCACGGTGTCCCCCTCGATCCAGTCGCTGACGCCGAAGCTGCAGGTGAGGCGGATCGGCGCCCGCGCGCCGCGGATGCGCAGGGCCTCGATGCCCCGGCGCAGGCGCCCGGCCAGGGTCTCGGCCTCCGTCCCCGGGCGATGCGGCAGGATCACCCCGAACTCCTCGCCGCCAAGACGCCCGACGATGCCCTCGGCGCCGATCTCGCGGGCGACGGCCTGGATCGCCGCATCGCCGACATCGTGGCCGTACTCGTCGTTGATGCGCTTGAAGTGATCGATGTCGAGGAGGATCGCCGACATCCTGCCGTGGTTGCCGACGCGCTCGGCCGCCTCGTGGGACCGCTGGAGGAAGGCGCGGCGGTTGAGGAGGCCGGTGAGCGAATCGGTCTGGGCCAGGCGGATGAGTTCGCCCTGCATGCTGGTGAGCCGGTCGGCGGCGCGCAGGCGCGCATGCAGCTCTTCGGGCCCGGGCGGCTTCTCGATGAAATCATCGGCGCCGCTGTCGAGGGCCTCGGCAAGGTTCCGGGCGTTGCGGGCGGACGACATGGTGATGACGTAGAGGGGCCGGTTCGATTCGGCGAGCAGGCGGGCGGACCAGCACAGTTCCAGGCCGCTCAGGGGCCGGACTTCAAGGCTGGTGATCAGCACTCGCACGGATGGGGTGGTCTCGACGAAGTCGAGGGCCTCGGTGGAGTTCGTGAAGACGCTGACCGTGTGCCCGTTGGGTTCGAGCAGGGCGGCGATCATCTTGAGGACCACCCGACTGGTATCGACGAGAACGATGTGCATGGCGTAGCGGCTCCCCGTATCGGGCAACGATGACGCCAAGAGATTAACTTGTTGCCACTTTCTCCGGTGGCGACTTGGCACCGCCGGAGCGCGCGATCGCCGTCAGCGCAGGGCCGCCTGCCGATGGGGGACGGTCACGGTGACGACGCGCGCGCCGCCCGTCGACACCGCCGGGGCGGCGGCCGGCCTCGCCGAGACCCCGGCCGTTCGGTTGCGCGCGACGACCCGCGGGCGCGCCGCCGCCCGCCGGCGCACCGTCGGGGCGGGGGCATCGATCACGTAGACCGTCGGCGTGCCGACGGGGGCCGGATGGATTCCGGCGACGGTGGGGACCCCGTAGGTGCCGTAACCCCATGCGCTCGGGACGATCTGGTCGGGGCGGGGAAACCGGGTGAGGGGCGCACCGACATAGTCGCCCCGGATGGCCGACCCGGCATAGCCGTAGGTCGAGACCACCGCGTAACCGGCCTCGTCGGAAGCGTATTGCGCCTGGGCGCTTCCGAGGGCGGTGCAGGACAGGGCGGCCCCGAGCAGGGCGGCCGTGAGGCGTGACGGCATGGACGACGAACTCCCGTGCGGGACCTTAAGTCCTCGGCGGCATCATGGGAGACAAACCGCACGGCCGCACGGGTGTTCCGGACGGCGGGCCAGGGGAAGACTGCGTAGGCGGGTCGGCTTGCTCCGTGCGATGCGGATGCCTTCGCGCGAAAACCCCGCCTAGCGGCGGGGATTGTCGCGGGATCGCTTCAGCGGCAGGTGGTGACGCGACGGACGATCCAGCCCTCGCCGTCGACCCAGAGGCGGCGACGGGTGCGGCTGCAATTGGTCAGCTCGTCGTCCTCGGCCATGGCGGCGACGGCGGTGATCGGCCGGTTGGCGAGCTGGGTGACCTCGGCCGGCGCCTGGGGCGCGGCCGGAGCCGCCTGGGCGCCCGACAGGCCGGCCATGGCGAAAAGGACGACGCCCGCGTTGAGGAATCCGCGCGTATGAAAGACCAGCATGCCTGAACCCCGACCGCGCGCCACCCTGGCGCGCCCCATCGCCGTCCGGAACAGGCACGAGACCCGTCCGTCCTTGCGATAGGTTAAATCCCGGCGGGCCGGAAGGGTTGCAGGAATTCAGGCGGTTGGATGGCAGAAAAACGTCGGCCGCCCCAAGATGTCAGTCCCGACGCGAACGCCGGCTCAAGGCGTCGCCGTCACCGTGATCATCGGCAGGGTCACGGCGAGCCGGGTCTCCCCCGGCAGGGTGCCGGGCAAGGCACCGGGCAGGGTCGGCAGCAGGATGGCACCGAGCCCGAGGAGCAGGCTGAAGCCGAGCAGGGAGACCTCGATGCCGCGATAGAACCGGTCCATGACAACCCCCTCCGCCCTGCGTGACGCCGATCATCATCGGCGCAACTCCCTGAGGAAAGGGTAACCCGTCGCTGAATTTTTTGGAGGGCCGGATCTTTTCGGGATGACCAGTCTTCGAACGCGCGCCGTCTTCGCGTGGGCGCAATCGTCGAAGGGACGATATCTCGTCAGGCGGAGCCGGCCACGGGCATGCGGATCAGGTCCGTCTGCGGCGGGTGGAGCAGGGCGGCGGCGAGGTTGGCCTCGAGGACGATGAGGTCGCAGTCGGGATCGGGCTCCCAGCCGCAGCCGCAACCGCCGGGCTGCTCGTGGGCCCGCGCCACCTGACGGTAGAGCGTGCCGAGGGTCCGGGCGGCCACTTCGAGGGCGTGCATGGCCGGCAGGGGAGCGCGGTTGAGGCTCTGCCAGAACGCCCGGCGCAGGGCCTCGTCCAGGGTGTCCTCCGCCGGGACCACCTCGGCGCAGGTGTGGTGGGCGGGGCGGACGTTCATGCGGAGGTTCCCCGGCGGAGGTGGGCCGGGGCCGGCTCCGGCGCGCCGGCGACGAAGTCGAGGAAATCCGTGAAGCGATGCAGGCGCAGGTCGAGGCAGGACCCGTCCCACCAAGCGAGTTGCGCGTAGCCCCGGACCCAATCCAACGCCCGTTCCATCATCATCGCCTCCCTACCCGCCGCCGAATCGACGACAGCAGCAATGCGGCGCAACAACTTGGATTTCAACCGTATTGGGAAAGATTGGAACGCGTATAAATCAAGGCTTGTAGCCTCTCGACCGGAGTTTCGAGTTGGATCAATTCCAGATCTTCGATGAAACCCGAGGTCCGGCGCGGGTTTGTGCAGCTCTGGCGCGACGGGTCCGTCGAAGGGCCGGCCGCACGGCGGGTTCGATAAAAAAATCGCGGCGCCCTACAGGACCACCCGCATGGCCATGAGGCCGAGGAGCAGGCCACCGAGGCCGAGGCCGACGGAGCCGAAGATGTAGGCCAGCGCCGCGGCGGTCTCGCCGCGCTGCAGGAGGAGGATTCCGTCGAGGGCGTAGGTCGAGAACGTGGTGAAGCCGCCGAGCACCCCGGTGGCGAGGAACAGGCGCAGGGGCTGGCTGCCGCCGCGCATGGCGTACCAGCCGACGAGGACGCCCATCAGGGTCGAACCCACGATGTTGATGGCGAGGATGCCGAACGGAAAGGTCGAGCCGAGGCGCACGGCGGCGAGGCCGACGCCGTGGCGGGCCATGCCGCCGATACCCGATCCGAGGAAGACGAGGAGGAACCCCATGGCGGCGGCCCTGGAGGGCGTCAGCCGCGGGTGCCCCAGCGGGTCCCCATCCGGCTCGGCCGGGTGGCGTCGGGGCCCAGCGCCGGGCCGCTCGGCTTCGACGGCACGTAGGGCACCGGAGCCAGGGTCTCGGGCACTTCGGATTCGGCCGCGACCCGGGGCTTGGCGAACTGGCCGGCCTTGCGGAAGGTCCAGAGGTAGCCGGGCACCACCGCTTCCATGGTGGTGGGCTGCAGGCCGATCCCTTCCAGGGTGCGCCCCTCCGCCCTGGCCGCGTCGGAGACGACGTTGTCGGTCTGGAGCAGGGTGACCTGATCGCGGGTGAGCTTGAGGGAATCCGGCAGGAGGCCGAGGGTGAGGGTGTCGACGATCTCCAGGGCCCGTGCCTGCAGGCGGGCGACGGGCAGGGGCAGGTCGAGGACCTTGCGGCGGCGCATGGTGACCGTGAGCATGTAGCGCACGAGGGCCTCGAGGGTGGCGACCTCGGGGCCGCCGAGTTCGTACACCGCGCCGGCGGGCACACGGCCCTCGACGGCGCGGGTCACCGCCTCGGCGACGTCGCCGACATAGACCGGCTGGAACCGGGTCTGGGCGCCGGCGAGCGGCAGCACCGGCAGGACGGTGGTCAGGGCCGCGAAGCGGTTGAAGAAGCTGTCGCCCGGTCCGAACACCAGGGACGGGCGCAGGACGACGTGGTCGCCGCCGGCCTCGCGGATGCGGGCCTCGCCCAGCGCCTTGGTGCGGGCATAGGCCGAGGGCGAATCGGCATCCGCGCCGATGGCCGAGACGTGGACGAGGGGGGCGCCGATGGCGGCCGCCGCGCGGGCGATCTCGCCGGCCCCGTCGGCCTGGAGCCGGGAGAAGCTCTGGCGCCCGGTCTCCTGCAGGATGCCGACGAGGTTGACCACCACGTCCGAGCCGTGGACCGCCGCCGCGATGGATTCGGGATACCGCAGGTTGGCCTGCACGGCGACGATCTGGCCGACCTTGCCCAGCGGCTGGAGGAACAGGGCCAGATCGGGCCGGCGCACGGCGACCCGGATGCGGTAGCCGCGTTTGGCGAGCGCCCGGACCACGTGGCGGCCGAGGAAGCCGGAGCCGCCGAACACCGTGACGAGCTGGTCGGCGGGGCGGGTGAGGGGAAGGGTCTCGAAGCCGGTCATCGCGCTCTTAAGGTCTCGAAAAAGCGGCCCCGGTGCGCCCTGCCGTGACCCCGATCGGGGCACGGGTCCGCGCCGGTCCTTGACGGGTGCCGAAACCGGTTCGGCCTCGACGGGGACTATCTAGGACAGTTCCGGCCGGTGGGGGAGCCGTGGGCGCACGAAAAGCGCCGGCCTGTCACGGGCGGGCCGTCCTCAGCGCAGGCGTGCCTGCGTCTCGGGCGGAGCCAGCGGGGTGCGCCGGCTCAGGCCCTTGTGGACGTGGACCATCAGGGCGATGCCGAACAGGGGGGTGAGCAGGTTGAGCACCGGAACCACCATGAGGCCGGCCAGGAGCGCACCGGCGGTGAGGGTGGTCGGCCCGAAATGGCGGCGCATGGCGCCGGCCTCGTCCAGGGGCCGGAAGCGCCCGGCGGCGAGCTCGAAATACTCCCGCGAGAGCAGGTAGGCGTTGGCGCCGAAGAACGCGATGAGGTTCACGCCCGGCACGAAGAACAGGATCAGGGCGACGAGGTTCACCAGGAGGGCGAGGCCGGCGAAGCGCACGGCGTAGAGCATCGCCCGGCCGAGCGGCAGGGCGGTGCCCGGGGGATCGCCGGGAAAATCCGTGCGCTCGACGATCTCGGCCGCGTCGTCGAGGAAGAAGCCCGCCACCAGGATCGAGATGGCCGGCATCACGTAGGCGAGGCCGACGAACAGGCCCGCACCCGCGAAGAACACCGCCAGGGTATCGAGGAAGGGATAGTCCACGGAGAGGTGGTGCTGGGACAGGAACCAGTTGATCGCCCGGGTGAGCCCGGCCCAGACCACGAACAGAAGGCCGACGGTGAGTCCGAGGGACTTCCACAGGATCGCCCGCAGGGGCGGCGAGAAGACCTGCCGGAGGGCGGCGAAGGCAGCCTTGAACAGCATGACCGTTGCGAATCCCGTGGTCGTGTCGATGGGTGCCGGGCGTCGCCCCCGCCGCCCGTTCGCCGGAGGTTTTGGCGGCGCGCGCCGGCGGACGCAAGGGCGTCCGGGCAAGCGAAGGGCGTCCGGGCCGGCAAGGGCGTGCCCGCACGGGCCGATCCCGCGCAGCCATCGACCCTCGCGGCGCGTTCGGACTCAAGGCGGCCCACCGGAGCGGACATCATGCGTGCCCTGATCCTCACCCTCGCCATCGCTGTCGGCACCCTGCCCGTGCGCGCCCACGAGTCCGGGACGGCCGGACTCTGGAGCCGCGCCGCGCCGGCCCCCGCCCCGCGCTCGGAGGTGGCCGTCGCCGAACTCGCCGGCCGCGCCTACGTGATCGGCGACTACAACGGGGCGACCGGGCTGCTCATCTACGATCCGGCGACGGGCGGGTGGCGGACGGGCGCGCCGTTCCCCACGCCGATCCACCACGCCATGGCGGTGGGGCATGGCGACCGCGTCTACGTGTTCGGCGGCTACGGCACCGGCTGGCGGGCGAGCGACCGGGTCTGGGCCTACGATCCGAAGGCCGATGCCTGGAGCCCGCGGGCGCCGATGCCCTCCGTCCGCGCGGCCGGCGGGGCGGCGGTGATCGACGGCCGCATCCACGTGGTCGGCGGCAGCGTCTCGGGCGGCGCCAACGCGTCGGGCCACGCGGTCTACGATCCGGCGCGCGATGCCTGGAGCGCGGCGGCGCCCCTGCCGACCCAGCGCGACCACCTCGCCGTCCAGGCCGTGGGCGGCCGCCTCGTCGCCATCGGCGGACGCATGGACGGCGATCCCGACCGCAACCTCGCCGTCACCGAGATCTACGACCCGGCCACCGACGGCTGGCGCACGGGGGCGCCGATGCCGACGGCCCGCAGCGGCGCCGCCGCGGCGGTTCTCGGGGGCGAGGTCTTCGTGATGGGGGGCGAATCGAACGCCCGCACCTTCGGCGCCGTCGAGGCCTACGATCCGGCCCGGGATGCCTGGACCCGGCGCACGCCCCTGCCGACGCCGCGCCACGGCTTCGGCGCCATCGTCCAGGCCGGGCGCATCCACACCCTGGTGGGCAGCCCGAATCCGGGGGGCGACCGCTCGGACCGCGTCGAGGTGCTCGACCCCGAAATGCACGACCCCGAAGGACTCGCCCCCGGGGACGGGGCCCGGCGCTGACCCTCGCGCGTTGCCGCGCATCGCCGGCCTCTGGTAGGCCGGCCTCCCACCCGAGCCCCGGACGCCCCGATGCGCAGACCCGAGCACGACAGCCTGCCGCCCAGCATCGCGCCGCGCTTCGTCCCCCTGCCGGCCGAGCCGGAGGTGATCGTGATCGGCGCCGGTGCGGCCGGGATCGCGGCGGCGCGCGAACTCGACCGGGCCGGCATCGCCGTGGCGGTGCTCGAAGCCCGCGGCCGCGTCGGCGGACGGGTGGCGACGGCCGCCCTGCGCGGCCACGCCGTCGATCTCGGCGCCCATTGGCTCCATGCGGGACCGATCAATCCCCTGGTGCGCCTCGCCGAGGCACGGGGCGAGCCCCTGCGGATCGCCGCCCAGGAGAGCCACGTCCGGGTCGGGCGCCGGCCCGGACGGCCGTCCGAGGCCGCCGCCCTCGGCCGCGCCTTCACGGTGGCCGACCGGGCCATGACCGACGGCGCCGCGCGCGGCGGGCCGGACCGCCCCGCCGCCAGTGCCCTGCCGCCGGGGCTCGGGCCCTGGGGCCGGCGGGTGGAACGGGTCCACGGCCTCGTCTCGGGCCGGCCCCTCGGGGAGGTCTCCCTCCAGGATTTCCCCAGCATGGAGTACGGCGACAACCGCTTCATCGCCGGGGGCTACGGCGGCTACCTCGCCCGCCTCGCGCAGGGGCTGCCCATCGCCCTCGACACGCCGGTGACCGGCCTCGACTGGACCGGGCCGGGCGTGCGCGTCGCCTGCGCCGGCGGCGGGACCTTTTCGGCCAAGGCTGTGATCGTGACGATCCCCACCATGGTCCTGCGGCGGGCGTCGCTGTTCACCCCGGCCCTGCCGCCTGCGGTGGCGGCGGCCCTCGACGGCTTCTCCGTCGGACTCTACGAGCACGCGGTGCTGCACTGGCCGTCCTGCCCGTTCCGGGGGAACGACCGCCTCGCCAGCCTCGTCGGCGGGCACCATCCCGTGCCGGGGCTCCTCACCCGCATCGACGGCACGCCGTTCCACTACTTCGAGCTCGATTACGCCATGACGGCCGCCCTCGACGCGCGCCGGGCCGGGCCGGACGGGGCGCGGCGCCTGGTCCGGCGGGCCCTGGAACAGCATTTCGGCGCGCGCGCCCTCCACGACCTGTCGATCCCGGTGGTCAGCGAATGGCGCCACGACCCGTGGTCGCGCGGCTCCTGGGCGGTGGTGCCGCCGGGCCATGCCGGCGCCCGCCAGGCGTTGCAGGCGCCCGTGGGCGAGCGGATCTGGTTCGCCGGCGAGGCCCTGTCGCGTCTGCAATGGGGTACCGCCGGGGGTGCCTATGCGGAGGGCCTGCGGGCGGGGGCGGAGGTCGCCGGCCGGCTTCGCTCCTCCGGGGAACGGACCCGGACGCCCGACGCGGCGTGAGGCCGTCGTCCGGGCGGCCTCACCCGCGGGGCCGCGGCGTCAATGCGCCTCGGACGACGCCGCGGACGGTTCGCCCCCGCCCGACGAACCGGGCCGGATGTCGTGCAGGGCGCGATCCAGGCGAACCAGCGCCGCCCCGATCCTGTCCGGCAGCGCGTCGTCGTCCATGGGCGGAAACGCATCGGCCAGGGCCCGGTCGACACCCGTTCGAAACGGGGTCCGGTGGCACTTGTCGGATCGCGGCGTCCAGATTCGCGAGAAAAGCGCTGTCATTCCGGCCGTTCACTTCAGTTTCAAAACGTCTCTCAAGGGAAACGTGGCACGCACCACATGGTTCTCATCGGTAATCTCGAAGGTCTGGCCGTCCACCTCTTCGCCCGCGACGAGCTTCGAGGCGAGGATCTCACGCGCGGCCAGAACAGCCTCCCGACAGGCGGCCTCGACATTTGGGAAGTCGCCTCCCTCCTCGTCTTCGACAAGGACAGTGCCGTCGCGGATATGCAGGAAGAAACGGGGCATCGCTGTCCAACGCGAAACATCATTTCGCGTTGCCGTACGATAGCGTGCGGTGATTCTTAAATATGCCCGATGATGCCGGTTTCGATGGTGGCAGCGCCCCTCCGCCGGCCCCGATGATCCCGACGAACGGGATCATCGCCAGGGGTTGTCAGGCCGCCGCGCGGGCTTCCGGAGCCGCGAAGAAGATCGACGCGAACCGGCCGGGCAGGGCCGCGATCAGGCCGTCGACCTCGGCCCTCGGCCGGCCCGGGCTGAACAGGAAGCCCTGGATGTCGTCGCATCCCCGTGCCCGGAGCATGGCCGCCTGCTCGACGGTCTCGACGCCCTCGGCCGTGACGGTGATGGACAATTCGCGGGCAAGCGTCAGGATCGCCTCGATGATCGCCAGGCACTCGTGGCGGGTGCCCATCTCGTTGATGAACGAGCGGTCGATCTTGATCTTGTCGACGGGGAACCGGATCAGGTAGCTCAGGGACGAGTAGCCGGTGCCGAAATCGTCGAGGGCGATCCGCACGCCCAGGGCCCGCAATTCCTTCAGGTTCGAGACGGTGGTGCCGTTCATCTCGAAGAACACCGATTCGGTGATCTCGAGTTCGAGGCGGTCCGGTGCGAGGCCGCTATCCTCGAGGGCCTGGAACACGTCGAGGACGAAGTCGGCGTGGCGGAACTGCGTCGGCGAGATGTTGACCGCGATCCGGATGGGCTCCGGCCAGCGCGCCGCCTCCCGGCAGGCCTCCTGCAACACCCAGCGTCCGATCACCGCGATCAGCCCGGACGCCTCGGCGACGGGGATGAAATCCGCCGGCGAGACCGGGCCGCCGGGATCGCGGGTCCAGCGCAGCAGGGCCTCGAAACCGCGGACCTCGCCCCGCACGAGGCCAACGAGGGGCTGATAGTGCAGGCTGAGTTCGCCCTGCGCGATGGCGCGCTTGAGATCGACTTCGAGGTCCCGACGCTTGAGCACGGAGGCTTCGAGATCGGGGGTGAATTCCGACACCTCGCCCCGGCCGGCGGCCTTGGCCCGGTAGAGGGCGAGGTCCGCCCGCCCCAGGAGGGTCTCGGGCGTGGTGGCATCGTGCGGCGCGAGGGCGATGCCGATGCTGACGCCGATCTCCACCTGCACGCCGTCGATGACGTAGGGAACGCTGATCTGCCCGATCACCGCGCGGGCCAGGGCGAGGGCGTCGTCCGCGTCGGCGCAGGGGTGCAGGATGGCGAACTCGTCGCCCCCGAGGCGCGCCACGAGGTCGCCGGGCCGGGCCAGGGCGGCGAGCCGGGTGGCGACCCGGGTCAGCAGCGCGTCGCCGAGGGCATGGCCGAAGGTGTCGTTGACGATCTTGAAGCCGTCGAGGTCGAGATAGAGCAGGGCGCAGGTCACGCCCATGCGCTCCGCCCGCTCGCATTCCATGGAGGCCAGGTCCTGGAACAGGGCCCGGTTGGCGAGGCCCGTCAGGGAATCGTAGCTCGCCAGGTAGGCGATCCGCGCCTCGGACTGGCGGGCGGCGGTGATGTCGGCGCCGATCCCGTGAAAGCCGAGGAACTCGCCGGACGGGCCGTACAGGGGCTTGCCGCTCAGGCGCCACCATTGGGCCGCTCCGGCGATGCCCACCTCGACGACGCGTTCGCGGAACGCTTGGCGCCCGGCCACGAGGGCGATGATCTCGGCCGCCGCCGCGCCGGGGGCGGGGCGGGCGCCCTCGATCTCCGCGCCGGCGGTCTTCGCACCCCGGAGCAGGGTTTCGAACGGGGCCTGCAGAAGCTGCGCCGCGGACTGGCCCGAGATCTGGACGAGACGTTGCGAGACGTTCTGGAACCGGCCGTCGGGGCCGGTCTCCCACAGCCACTCGCTGGCGTTCTCGGTGAAGTCGTTGAGCAGGAGGCCGATGGTCTCGTTCTGCTCGGCGACCCGGAGGCGATCGACCATGCGTCCCGTCGAGAGGCGCGCCATGCGTCCGGTGGTGAACAGAACGAAGGCGGCATAGACGACGAACAGGATCGCCAGGGTCCGCGAGACGTCGTCGCCGCGCGCCGCCAGCGCCACGAAGCCGCCGGCGACCACGGGCAGAACGAACAGGGTCGCCACATGGCGGATCGGGCCGAGGGCGTAGGCCGTCGCCATCAGTCCGGCGCACAGGGCGACGACGTAGAGGCTGTGATCGGCATCGGCCCGGACGAAGAGGGCCACCGGCATCGTGGCCCAGGCGAGGCCGAGGGTCAGGGCCAGGAGGCGCACCGCCGCATGCGCCGTCCCGACCCGGGCCGCGGACAGGCGCGCACGGCGGCAGAAGCCCGCGCCGGCGAGGCAGGCCGCCGCCGGCACCACCGCGCCGGCAAGCAGGGCCAGCAGATAGGCGGTCGGGGCATCGCCCCAGAACAGCAGCAGGACCGTGACGGCCACGACCACATGGGTCAGGGCGATGTAGGGCGCGAAGGGCAGGGTCTCGCCGAGCTGGCCCGTCGCCAGGGCGATCCGGTACCGGTCGGGTAGGGCGGTCCGCCCCGGGGCTGCGCCGGACACGGCGGGATCGAAGGCCGCGTGCCGGAATGCGGGGACCCGCGTATCGGGCGCGGGTTCACGGGGACGTCCCACTTCACGGGGATTTCCCGGCAGGATGGAGACCGGCTTGCCCCTCCCGAAGAGGGCTCCCCGATGGTCGGGTGAAAAGGGACTCGGCATTCGGAAGGTCCCGTTCCGGTGTCATGTCCGCCGTCCATGGGAGGGCGACGCGGAACCTTAGAATCCGGTCCTTTGAAGGATCGTTAAAGGACGGACGCGGGTCGATCCTGTCGAGACCTACGCGCGAAGCCGGATTTACCGCCGGAACCTCGGCGGACAGGGCCGATGCGTCGGCAGCGACAGGTCAGTCCCTGTCCAACACGTCCTCCGGAGGCACCACCGGCGATAGCGACGTTGATTTGACGCGGGCGAACAAGACGACATCAAGATCGAGCGAAGAACTGGATCGAATATCCGATCCAGCGCGACGGCCTCTCCTCCCCGCGCATCATGCCGGACCGAGTTTTCAGAGGCCGGCGGCGTTCCGCTGATTCGCGGAGAGGCCCCCATGTGCCTCGACCGCCGTGCCGGCGCCTCTGCGCGGACGGGCAATCCCCCGTTCGGAGATCGATCGACGGCGGGCCGCAACGGGCGCGCACCACGCCGGTGCCGATGGCTCCCACGGCCTCGCCGGCGGTCGCCTGGACCGGAGAACTTTTCTCATCGCCCGTTCGCATGTCACGTTCGCATGCCACGATCCCATGTCACGATTTTCTGCGGATCGGGACGCGACGAAGCGATCTCGCGGAGGCGAGATCGTCTAAAAATGTTCTTCCTGAAGAACGCAACGGGGGAGAAGAGATCGCCTCCCGAACCATCGATTCGCAAAAAATCCTTCCTTCGCCGGGTGAATCTACGCGGAACGCCTGGAGTTTCGGTCCCTCACCGCCATATCCCGACGCGGCACGGATCATCGCGCGGTTGACAACGTTCGTTATATCGAACGAAAACCTTGCCGTGGATCGGTCGATCCAGGATTCCGCACGGCCCGTTTTCGAGAGGCGACAGATGTTGAGCGAGACCCATCCGACCCCGGGCCGGCGGAGCCTGACCCTGTCCGCCCGCCTCGCCGCGGCCCTTCTCCTGGCCGGACCCGTCTTCTTGGCGGGGCCCGTCTTCCTGGCGGGGCCCGCCCGGGCCGACAGCGAACTGCTCAACGTCTCCTACGATCCGACGCGCGAGCTCTACAAGGACATCAACGCCGCCTTCAGTGCCGACTGGAAGGCCAAGACCGGCGAGACCGTGACCGTGCGCGCCTCCCATGGCGGCTCCGGCTCGCAGGCCCGCACGGTGATCGACGGCATCCCGGCCGACGTGGTGACCCTCGGCATCCCCTCCGACATCGACGCGATCAGCCGGCTGGCCAAGAAGATCCCGGCGGACTGGCGGACCAAGCTCCCCAACGAGGGCCTGCCCTACACCTCCACGGTGGTGTTCCTCGTGCGCAAGGGCAATCCGAAGGGCGTCAAGGACTGGGGCGACCTCGTCAAACCCGACGTCAAGGTCATCACCCCCAACCCCAAGACCTCGGCCGGCGGGCGCTGGAACTTCCTCGCCGCCTGGGGCTACGCCTACGAGAAGGAGGCCAAGAACGCCGACAAGGCCAACGCCTTCGTGGGCGAGCTCTACAAGAACGTGCCGGTCCTCGACACGGGCGCCCGCGGCTCCACGGTGACCTTCGCCCAGCGGGGCCTCGGCGACGTGCTGCCGACCTGGGAGAACGAGGCCTACCTCGTGTTCGACGAGTTCGGTCGCGACAAGTTCGACGTGGTGGTGCCGCCGACCTCCATCTACGCCGAGCCGCCCGTCGCCCTGGTGGACGCCAACGTCGACAGACGAGGAACCCGCAAACAGGCCGAGGCCTACCTGCAATTCCTCTACTCGGATGCCGCCCAGGCGATCTTCGCCAAGCACCATTACCGCCCCCTCAACCGGGCGGCGGCGAAGCCCGAGCATCTGGCCCAGCTGCCCGAGGTGAAGCTGTTCAAGATCGAGGATCTCCAGGGCAGCTGGGACGACATCCAGAAGAAGAATTTCGACAACGGCGGCCTGTTCGACCAGCTGAGCAAGGCCGGACGGTAAGTTCACCCTCCCCCGCAAAGAGGGGAGGGACAAAGACCAACCTTCAGGACCCTCCCATGGCAGAGCCTCCCCTGCGCCCGCGACGGCGCTTCCGGCAGCCGAGCGTCATCCCCGGCTTCGGCCTGACGCTCGGCTACACCCTGACCTGCCTCAGCCTCGTCGTGCTGCTGCCCCTGGCCGCCCTGGTGGTGCGCGCCTCCGGGCTCGGATTCTCGGGCATCTGGGAGGTCGCCACCGATCCCCGCGTGGCCTCGGCGCTCCGCGTCAGCTTCGGCGTTTCGGCCCTGGCGGCGCTGACCGCGTCGGTGTTCGGCTTCCTCGTCGCCTGGGTGCTGACCCGCTACGACTTTCCCGGCCGCCGGATCGTCGACGCGGTGGTGGACCTGCCCTTCGCCCTGCCCACCGCCGTCGCGGGCATCGCTCTGGCTTCCCTCTACGCGCCGAACGGCCTCGTGGGTGCGCAGCTGGCGAAACTCGGCATCGAGGCCGCCTACACGCCGGTGGGCATCTACATCGCCATGGTGTTCATCGGCCTGCCGTTCGCCGTGCGGACCGTGCAGCCCCTCATCGTCGAGATCGACAGGGAGATCGAGGAAGCCTCGGCCACCCTCGGGGCGGGCCGCCTCCACACCCTGACCCGGGTGGTGCTGCCGCCCCTGATCCCGGCCGTGCTCACGGGCTTCGCCCTCGCCTTCGCCCGCGGGGTCGGCGAGTACGGCTCGATCATCTTCATCGCCGGCAACCTGCCCTACGTCTCCGAGATCGCCCCGCTCCTCATCGTCATCAAGCTCTCGGAATTCGATTACGGCGGCGCCTGCGCCATCGCGACGATCATGCTCGGCATCTCGTTCGTGACCCTGCTCGCCATCAACCTCATCCAGGCCTGGAGCCGCAGGAGATTCGGCTATGTCTGAGATCGCGACCGACCTGCCCCGGCACCAGCCGGCCAGCGTCGTCACCGAGGGCGGCCTCGTGCGCGGCCTCCTCATCGCGGTGGCCATCGTCTTCCTCGCCCTGTTCCTGGTGCTGCCCCTGGCGACGGTGTTCGTTCAGGCCTTCGCCAAGGGCTGGGACGCCTATCTCGCCGCCTTCCACGAGGCCGACGCCCACGCGGCCATCCGCCTGACTCTGATCACGGCCGCCATCGCCGTGCCGTTCAACCTCGTCTTCGGCATCATGGCCTCCTGGGCCATCGCCAAGTTCGAGTTCGCCGGCAAGAACCTGCTCGTGACCCTCATCGACCTACCGTTCTCGGTCTCGCCGGTGGTCTCGGGCCTGATCTACGTCCTCGTCTTCGGCTCGCAGGGGCTCATCGGCCCGTGGCTGCTGGAGCACGACATCCAGATCATCTTCGCGATCCCCGGCATCGTCCTGGCGACGATCTTCGTCACCTTCCCGTTCGTCGCCCGCCAGCTCATCCCGCTCATGCAGGAGCAGGGCACCGCCGAGGAGGAGGCCGCGTTGACCCTGGGCGCGTCCGGCTGGCACGCCTTCCGGACGGTGACGCTGCCCAACATCCGCTGGGGGCTGCTCTACAGCGTGCTCCTCTGCAACGCCCGCGCGATGGGTGAATTCGGCGCGGTCTCGGTGGTCTCGGGCCACATCCGGGGCCTCACCAACACGCTGCCGCTCCACGTGGAGATCCTCTACAATGAGTACAACTTCGTTGCCTCTTTCGCCGTCGCCTCCCTCCTTGCCGGCCTCGCTCTTGTCACACTCGGCCTCAAATCCCTCCTCGAATGGCGCTACGCCGGCGACATCGCGGCGTCCGGGCGCCGGCACTGACCCCGTGACCGGCTCCACCGCCATCCGCGTCGAGAACCTGTCGAAGACCTTCGACACGGCCGCGGTCCTGCACGACCTCTCCCTCGACGTGCGGGCGGGCGAGCTCCTGGCCCTGCTCGGCCCCTCGGGCTCGGGCAAGACCACGCTCCTGCGCATCATCGCCGGCCTCGATTTTCCCGATCGCGGCCGCATCGTGTTCGGCGCCGAGGACGCCACGCGGCTCCCCGTGCAGCAGCGCGCCGTGGGCTTCGTGTTCCAGCACTATGCCCTGTTCAAGCACATGAGCGTCGCCGACAACATCGCCTACGGGCTGAACGCCCGGAAGCGCTCGGAGCGCCCGGCCAAGGCCGAGATCAAGCGCCGGGTCGGCGATCTCCTCGATCTCATCAAGCTCTCGGGCTTCGCCGACCGCTATCCCTCCCAGCTCTCGGGCGGCCAGCGCCAGCGCATCGCGCTCGCCCGGGCGCTCGCCGTGGAACCACGCGTGCTCCTGTTGGACGAGCCGTTCGGAGCCCTGGACGCGCAAGTCCGAAAAGATCTGCGGCGGTGGCTGCGCGAGATCCACGACCGCACGGGCCAGACCACGATCTTCGTCACCCACGACCAGGACGAGGCCCTCGAACTCTCCGACCGCGTCGCGGTGCTGGCCAAGGGCCGCCTCGAGCAGATCGGCACGCCCGACGAGGTGCAGGAGGCGCCGGTCTCCGCCACGGTCCTGAAGTTCCTGGGCGACACCATCGAGGTCGAGGCCATCGCCCAGGGCGGCGAGGTCCGGGTCGACGGCCGGCTCACGCCCGTCGTCGCGCCCCCCGGCCTCGTCGGCCCGGTCAAGCTCTACGCCCGGCCGTGGCAGCTCCAGTTCGCGGAAGCCGGCGAGGCGCACCTGCACGGCACCGTGCGCTCGTCCTACCGCAGCCAGGGCCGCCAGCGCATCGAGGTCGACCGGATCGAGGGCAAGACCGTGGTGGTGGAAGCCTCCGACACCGCCCGCCTGCCCGCCGGCCGCGAAGTCGGCCTGCGCATCCTCGCCGGACACGTCTTCGCCGGGTAAGCCCCGGGGGGGTATCCGGGTTCGAAGGGCCAGCCCTTCGCGGGTCCAGGGCGGAGCCCTGGATTGCTTCGTCGGGCTCTGCCCGACACCCGCCGAAGGGCTCGCCCTTCGGAATCCCCGATGGGCGCGGCGCAAACGAAAGGGCGAGGGACATTCCCTCGCCCTTTCGTTTGCGACCAACCCCTTCGCGTGTACCGAAGCTCAGGTGCCCGGCTTCCACACGGCGTCCGACACCACCAGGGGCTTGGGCAGCAGACCGAGGCGGTGGAAGGCATCGGCCACGGCCTGCTGGTCGGCCACCGTGCCGGCGTCGAGGGGCGTGACGCCGTAGGTGAGGCGCTTGAGGGCGACGGTGAGGATCGGGGCCGGTATGCCTACGGACGGCGCGAGCTCGGCCGCGACGGCGTCGGTGTTGTCCTTGGCCCAGGCGTCGATGGTGCCGATGGCCGCCAGGGTGGTGTCGAGGACGGCGCGGTTGGCGGGGGCGTCGGCGAAGGGCCGGCGCGAGAGGTAGAACTGGCGGTTGGGCACGAGGCCCTCGCCGGTGACGAGGGTGCGGGCCCCCGTCGCCCGCTCGCCCGAGGCGAGGTAGGGGTCCCAGATCGCCCAGGCCTCGACGGAGCCGCGGGCGAAGGCTGCCGCCGCGTCGGCGGGGCCGAGGAAGGCCAGCTTCACCGCGTCGTAGGGCACCCCCGCCGCCTCCAGGGCGCGCACGAGGAAGTAGTGGACGTTGGAGCCCTTGTTGAGGGCGATGGTCCGTCCGCGCAGGTCGGCCACGGTGCGGATCGGGCTGTCGGCGGCCACCAGAATGGCCTCGCCGCGTGGGGCGGCCGGCTCGTGGGCGACGTAGACGAGGTCGCGGCTCGCGGCCTGGGCGAAGATCGGCGGCGCCTCGCCGGCCGAGCCGAGATCTATGGCCCCGGCGTTCAG
Organism: Methylobacterium sp. Leaf99; assembly: GCF_001422375.1. GTDB lineage: Bacteria > Pseudomonadota > Alphaproteobacteria > Rhizobiales > Beijerinckiaceae > Methylobacterium. Next base: position 1,766,842 of record NZ_LMMU01000001.1, read on the forward strand.
GGCTTCCATCAGGGGCGGCCCCGACGGAAATTCCGACCAGGCGACGCGGTAGCCCAGCGGCTTCAGCCGCTCTTCCAGCAGGCCCTTGCCCTTGAGCAGCACGAGGGTGCCGTACTTCTGGTAGCCGATCCGGATCACCTTCTCGTCGGCACGGGCCTGGGGGCTGAAGAGCGCAAGGAGCGTAAGGGCAGCGGCGAAAAGCATCCAGCCGTTGAACGGAGCGTATCTTCCAGAGGTCAGGGTAAGGGCGGTGGCGCGTGGCATGGACAATTGTCCCCGGTTCGAGATTGGTTCGGCTCGATCACCCCGGTCCCGGCAGTCACAACGGGCTCCCTCTCCTGAAAGGAGAGGGTTGGGGTGAGGTGTGCGAACTCTCCGGAAAAGTCCCGCACCTCACCCTGTCCCTCTCCTTCCAGGAGAGGGGACCCGCGCCAGACCCACCTCGGTTTCCGTGACGATCAAGCGTTCAGGTGCAAGCTTTCAATCGTGAAAGAGAATCTGCTTCAGTGCGCCGACACCCGGCGGGGCACGATGTCGTTGGCCATGACTTCGCCGAAGGGGCCGTCGTTGCGGGCGTTGCTCGGCGCGACGCCGGTGGTGGCGCGCAAGGGGAGCTTCGGGAACACGAGTTCGGCGAAGCGGTAGGCTTCCTCGAGGTGCGGGTAGCCCGACAGGATGAAGCGGTCGATGCCGAGATCGATGTACTCCTTCATCCGGTCGGCCACCTGATCCGCCGAGCCGACGAGGGCGGTGCCTGCGCCGCCGCGCACGAGGCCGACGCCGGCCCAGAGGTTGGGCGAGACTTCGAGCTTGGTGCGGTCGCCGCCGTGGAGCGCCATCATCCGGCTCTGGCCCACGGAATCCTGGCGCTTGAGGGTGGCCTGGGCCCTGGCGATGGTCTCGTCGTCGAGGCGCGAGATCAGGTTCTCGGCGGCCGCCCAGGCCTCGCCCTCGGTCTCGCGGACGATGACGTGCAGGCGGATGCCGTACGAGAAGGTCTTGCCCCTGCGGTCGGCGGCTTCCCTGGCCCTGGCGATCTTCTCGGCCACGCCGGCCGGGGGCTCGCCCCACGTCAGGTAGACCTCGCAATGCTCGGCCGCGACCTCGATCCCAGCGGGCGAGGAACCGCCGAAGTAGAGCGGCGGGTAGGGCTTCTGCACGGGCGGGAAGATCACCCGGCCTTCCTCGACCTTCAGGTGCTTGCCCGCGTAGTTCACGGTCTCGCCCGACATCAGGCCGCGCCAGATGTGCAGGAACTCGTCGGTGACCACGTAGCGCTCGTCGTGGTCGAGGAAGACGCCGTCGCCGCGCAGCTCCACCGGATCGCCGCCCGTGACCACGTTGATGAGGAGCCGCCCGTCGGAGATCCGGTCGAGGGTGGCGGCCATGCGGGCGGCGACGGCCGGCTCCTGCAGGCCGGGGCGCACGGCGACGAGGAACCGCAGGCGCTGGGTCAGGGGGACGAGGGCCGAGGCCACCACCCAGGAATCCTCGCACGAGCGGCCCGTGGGCAGCAGCACGCCGTAATAGCCGAGCTCGTCCGCCGCCTGGGCGATCTGACGGAGATACGGAAGGGTGACGGCCCGCGCGCCGTCCGTGGCGCCGAGGTAGCGGCCGTCGCCGTGGGTGGGCAGGAACCAGAGGACGTCGGTCTGACCGGTCATGGGGATTCTTTCGGATCGAGGGGAGGGAAAGCGCGGCCCAGGCCGGCGCGTGGTTCTGAGGAAGGCGCGGCCAAGCCGGCGCGGGGTTCTGAAGATTGCGCGGCTCAGGCCGGCGCGTGGTTCTGAAGCAGGTGATCGAGGATGCGGCCTTCGAGGGCCGCGAGGTCCGGGTCGCCGCGCCGGCGCGGGCGGGGCACCTCGACCTTCACGTCGAGGGCGATGTGGCCGTTCTCGACGACGAGGATGCGGTCGGCCATGGCGACGGCTTCGGCGACATCGTGGGTGACGAGGAGGGCGGTGAAGCCCTGTGCCCGCCAGATTCCCTCGATCATCGCCTGCATGTCGATGCGGGTGAGGGCGTCGAGGGCCCCGAGGGGTTCGTCGAGGGCGAGAAGGCCTGGGCGGGAGACGAGGGCGCGGGCGAGGGCCACGCGCTGGCGCTGGCCGCCGGACAGGGTGGCGGGCCAGTTGGCCGCCTTGTCGGACAGGCCGACTTCGCCCAGGGCGCTCAGCGCGCGGGCGCGGCGCTCGGCCCGGGTGCCGGTCTCGCCCAGGCCCACCGCGACGTTGTCCACCACCTTCGCCCAGGGCAGGAGGCGCGGCTCCTGGAACATGATGCGTTTGGGCGGTGGCCGCACGGCCTCGGATTCGAGGACGACGCGGCCGGCGCTCGGCTGCTCCAGGCCGAGGATCAGCCGGAGCAGGGTGCTCTTGCCGCAGCCCGAGCGACCGACAACGGCGACGAACTGCCCGGCCGGGATGTGGAGGTCGAGGCCGGTGATGACCGCGTGCCCGTCGAAGGATTTCGACAGGTCGCGGACGGTGACGGCGAGGCCGCCCGTGGCGGCGGCCTCGGGCGTCCGGGCGCGGACCGGCCCCTTGGCCGGTCGGTCGGCCAGCTTGTGGACCGGTGCGGTTCCGGGTGCGGCGGCCTCGTGGGCGCGCAGGGCGGTGGCGATCATGGCCGGGTTCCGTGGGTGTTCGGTCAGATTGGGCGAGGCGGCGCCTCAGACGGTCCGGTAGGCCGGGTTCCAGGCGAGACACGTGCGCTCGAGCCAGCGGGTGAGCACGTCGGCGAGCTTGCCGAGGCCGGCGTAGATCACGATGGCGAGGACCACGACGTCGACGAGCATGAATTCCCGCGCCTGCATGGCCATGTAGCCGAGCCCCGAGGAGGCCGAGATGGTCTCGGCGACGATGAGGGTGAGCCACATGATGCCGAGCGCGTAGCGCAGGCCGACGAAGATCGACGGCAGGGCCCCGGGCAGCACCACCCGGATGAACAGGCTCCACGACGACAGGCCGTAGACCCGGCCCATCTCCACGAGTTGCGGATCGACGGAGCGGATGCCGTGCAGCGTGTTGGCGTAGACGGGGAAGAACACGCCCAGCGCCACGAGGAAGAGCTTGGCTTCCTCGCCGATGCCGAACCACAGGATCACCAGGGGGATGAGGGACAGGTGGGGCACGTTGCGCACCATCTGCACCGTGGTGTCCGTGAGCCGGTCGGAGGCGCGCGACAGGCCGTTGGCGAGGCCGAGCGCGAAGCCGATGCCGCCGCCGACGGCGAAGCCCGCGAGCGCCCGCAGGGTGCTGATCCAGAGGTTGGCCCAGAGCTCGCCCGTGCGGCCGAGCTGCCAGCCCGCCGCGATCACGTCGAGGGGCGCCGGCATGAACCGGGTCGAGACGAGGCCGGCGGAGCTCGCCGCCTGCCAGCCGAGGACGATGCCCAGCGGCAGGAGCCAGGGGACGAGGCGCTGGGTGGTGCCGTCGAGGAGACGGGGGAGGAGACGGGGACTTGCCATGGGATGTCAGCCGTTGGGGGGCGCCGCCCACACCGCGTCGGCGACGCGGATGGATTTCGGGATCAGGCCGGCGGCGTGGAAGCGGTCGGCGATGGCCTGCTGCTCGGCCACGAGTTCGGGCGTCACCGGGCCGATGACGTAGTCCGTGCGGGCGACGGCCCGTTCGGTGGCCGCCAGGGGGACGCCGGTACCGCGGGACAGGATCGCCGCCACCGCGGGGCGGTTGGCCTCGCACCAGGCGGCCACGCCGGACAGGGCCTCGACCACGGCCTTCACGACCTGCGGCTGGGTCCGGGCCACCGAGCGGTTGGCGAGGAAGAAATTGTTGGGCCGGGCGATGTCCGTCGCGAGGGCCAGGACGCGCACGTCGGGTCGCCCCTGGGCGATGGCGAAGTAGGGGTCCCAGATGGTCCAGGCATCGATCTGACCGCTGGCGAAGGCAGCGGCCGCATCCGCCGGCGCCAGGGTCACGGGGACGATGTCGGCGTAGGTCAGGCCGGCCTTGGCCAAGGCCGCCAGGGTGAGGTTGTGGGCGCTCGACGCCTTGGCGAAGGCGACGCGCCTGCCCTTGAGATCGGCCAATGTCCGGATCGGCGACGCCTCCGCCACCAGGATCGCGGCGCCCGAGCCCGCCGCACCCTGGGCCGCCGCGTAGACGAGGTCGCTGCCCGCCGCCTGGGCGAAGATCGGCGGGGCGTCGCCGGTCTGGCCGAACGCGATGCCGCCGAGGTTGAGCGCTTCGAGGAGCGGCGGCCCGAACGAGAACTCGGTCCAGCCGACGCCGACTCCGAGGGGTTTCAGGCGTGCCTCGAGGACGCCCTGCTGCTTGGCGACCACGAGGATGCCGTTCTTCTGGTAGCCGATGCGAAACACCGGGTCTGCCGCCCGGGCAGGCCACGCGGCGGTGGCGAACGCCGTCGCGAGAAGGGCTCGCCGGTCGATCAACGGGCGGCTCCGGCCACGGCACGGGCGGGTTCGCGCGCGGCCGACGCGTGGAGGAGCTGGCTCGCGAGCTGGCCGGCGGCGTCGGAGACCCGGGCGCGCACGCCGGCATCCGTGAGAACGCCGTCGGTGAAGTCGGCGTCGGCGGCGTAGACGGCCGTGGGCAGGGCCAGCGCCCCGAAGAAGCCGAACAGGGGCCGGAAGGCGTGCTCGACCACCAGGGCATGGCGGGCGCCGCCGCCCGTGGCGACGATGGCCACCGGCTTGCCCGTCAGCGCCGTCGGATCGACGAGGTCGAACAGGTGCTTGAACAGGCCCGTATAGGCGCCCTTGTAGACCGGGGAGCCGACGATGAGGGCGTCCGCCCCCTCGATGGCCTCGACGATGCGGCGGGCCGGGAGGGACAGGTCCTGGCGCGACCAGGCGGCGCCGAGGGCGGTGCCGGCATCGACCATGTCGAACAGCTGGATGTCGGCCTGGATCTGCGTCTCGGTCTGCGCGGCGACGGCCTCGACGAGGCTGCGCGTCTTCGAGGGGCGCTGCAGGTTCGCACTGAAGCCCACGATGCGGGGACGGGTCATGAAGGTTCCGATCGGACAGCTTTTCAGAAGAAAAACAGCGTCGCCCAAAGCAACGCTGCATTCACGAAAAGATGTCCCACGGTCACCCCTGGGTCAATGAAACGTTCCCGCAAAGATCGGTATGGCCGAAGACGAACCTTTCTTCGATCAGGTCCAAGAAGGGAATTTTCTTTTATCCCGGGCAGCGGGTCTCCCCGGCCGACAGCGCAGTGCACCATCGGCCCCCTCGGACGGCGGGATCAGCCGGCGGCGTCGGGGGCGTGGGCGTCGAGCCAGGCGACGGCGCCCGAGAGGTCGAACCCGTGCCGCGTCCCGAAGGCGAGCACGTCGTCGCGGCGCAGGCGCCCGTCGAGGACGGCGCCGAGGACATGGAGCGTCAGGGAGCGCGTGCCGGACCGGCAATGGGCGACGACGGGGCCGGGGGCGGCCGCCACCGCCGCCCGGAACGCGTCGATCTCGGCGCGGCCGAGGGTGGCCCCCGTCACCGGCTGGTGGTGATAGGCGAGGCCGGCGGTTCGCGCCGCGGCGGCTTCGGCCGCCGTGCCGGGCAGGCCGGGTTCCTCGCCGTCGGGACGGTTGTTGATGAGGGTGGTGACGCCCTGGCGTCCCAGGCCGGCGATCTCGTCCAGGGTCGGCTGACCCGCCACCGAGAGGGTGTCGTCGATCCGCGTGAGCCGCATGGGTCAGGCCCCCTCTTCGCCGAGGTAGTCGCGCCAGACGGAAGCCGGCCCGAGGGTGGCGAGGAAGGCGGCATGGCGGGCGCTCTCCTCCGGGGTGAGGCGGTGGCGCAGGCGGCGCGGGGCCAGGGGGGCGCCATCGTCGGAGAGGGCCGGCCCGGTCTCGGCCAGCGCGGTCTCGGCGGCGGCAAGTCCGAGGCTCGTCTGCTTGCCGCCGAGCAGCTCGACATAGACCTCCGCCAGGATCTGCGAATCGAGGAGCGCCCCGTGCTTGGTGCGCCGGGTGGTGTCGATGCCGTAGCGCACGCACAGGGCATCGAGGGTGTTCGACGCACCCGTGTGCTTGCGCCGGGCGAGCTGCAGGGTGTCGACCACGTCGGAAAGATCGATGGGCGGGGGCGCCGCGGCCCCGAGGCGGGCGTATTCCATGTTGAGGAAGCCGACGTCGAAGGGTGCGTTGTGGATCACCAGGGGCGAATCCCCGCAGAACTTGCGGAAGTCGTCGACGATGTCGGCGAACAGGGGCTTGTCGGCCAGGAACGCGTCCGAGAGGCCGTGGACTCCGAAGGCGCCCTGGGACACCGGCCGCGTCGGATTGCAGTAGCGGTGGAAGGTCGCCCCGGTCTGGACGTGGTTGATGAGCTCGACGCAGCCGATCTCGATGAGGCGGTCGCCGTTCTTGGCGTCGGTGCCGGTGGTCTCGGTGTCGAGGACGATCTCGCGCAGCATCGTCTGTTCCATGGAGGGCGGGGGTGGCCGACCATGCGCCGGAGGCCGGGCGGGTTCAAGGCGGGGCAGGTTCAAGGCGGGGGCGGCGTTCCGTGAAGGCGCGCCAGGATCGCATCGACCTCGGCCTCGGCCCGGGCGAAGCCGAGACCCGTGTCGAGGACGAAATCCGCCCGGGCGCGTTTTTCGGAATCGGGCATCTGCTTGGCGAGGATCGATTCGAAGGTCGCCGCATCCATGCCGGGGCGGGCCAGCACCCGCTCGCGCTGGACCTCGGCCGGGGCGGTGACCACCAGCACCGCGTCGCAGCGGGCGTCGCCCCCGGTCTCGAACAGGAGGGGGATGTCGAGGACGGCGACGGGCGCCCGCGCGTGGGCGGCGAGGAAATCGCCGGCGGCCCGGCGGGCCAGGGGATGGACCAGGGATTCCAGGGTCGCGAGGCGGTCGGGGTCACCGAGCACTTGGGCGCGCAGGCGGGCCCGGTCGACGGACCCGTCCGGCGCCAGGGTGCCGGGAAACGCCTTGGCGATGGCGACGGCGGCCGCGCCGCCCGGGGCGTAGAGGGCGTGGACCGCCGCATCGGCATCGTGGACGGGCACGCCGCGCTCGCGAAACATCGCGGCGGTGGCGGATTTCCCCATGCCGATGGAGCCGGTGAGGCCGAGGACGACCGGCCCGCTCATCGACCGACGAGATCGGCGACGAGGCGGTCGCGCAGGGCCGGGGTGACTCTCGGCTCGACCCCGAACCATTTCGAGAAGCCCGGCACCGCCTGATGCAGGAGCATGCCGAGGCCGTCGACGGCGGCCAGGCCCCGGGCGCGGGCGGCGGCGAGGAGCGGGGTCTCCAGGGGTACGTAGACGATGTCGGCGACGCTCGCCGTGGCGGGCAGGGGCGTCAGGTCGAGGTCGAGGGCGCCGTGGCCGGCCATGCCGAGGGAGGTGGTGTTGACGAGGAGTCCCGTCCCGGACAGGGCGGCGGGCAGGTCGGCCCAGTCGAGGGCGGCGACCCGCCGGGGATCGAGGGCCACGAGGGCCTCGGCGCGGGCATGGGTGCGGTTGGCGACGCGGATGCGGGCGAGGCCGCGGTCGAGCAGACCGACCACGATGGCGCGGGCCGCCCCGCCGGCCCCGAGGACCAGGGCCGTCCCGCCCGTGCGCTCCGGCCAATCGGCACCGAGACTCTGGTCGAGATGGGCGATGAAGCCCGGCGCGTCGGTGTTGTCACCCCACAGGCGGCCGTCCGCGTCGAAGAACACGGTGTTGACCGCGCCGATCTTTTCCGCCCGCGGCGTCAGGGCGTCGACGAGGCGGAACGCCGCCTCCTTGTGCGGGATCGTGACGTTGCCGCCGGCGAACCCCCGCTCCCGCAGGGTCCGCAGGAATTCCAGAAACCGGTCCGGCGCCACGTCGACACGCTCGTAGGTGCCCGCGATCCCGTGCTCCGCGAGCCAGTGGCCGTGGATCAGGGGCGAGCGCGAATGCGCGATGGGGTGTCCGACGACGAAGGCCTTCGTCACAGCACGTCCTCCGGAGTCAGGTGACAGGCGGGCCCGTCGGTCCCTTCGATCTGCACGGTCGCGTGCCCGATGCCGAAGGTCGTTTTCAGGTCCTCGGCGAGGCCGAGCAGGAAGGCGTTGCCCGGGTGGCCGCCCGGCATGACGAGGTGGGCGGTGAGCGCGATCTCCGTGGTGCTCATCGGCCAGATATGGAGGTCGTGGAGCGTGGACACGCCCGGCCGGGCCGCGAGGAACCCGCGCACGGCCTCCGGATCGATGCCGGGCGGCACCGCCGACAGGGCCATGACCACGCTGTCGCGGAGCAGGCCCCAGGTCATCCAGACGATGAGGCCGGCGATGGCGAGACTGACCACGGGGTCGATCCACGCCGCCCCCGTGAGCACGATGGCGAGGCCGGCGAGCACGACGCCGAGCGACACGGCGGCATCGGCCATCATGTGCAGGTAGGCGCCGCGGATGTTGATGTCGCTGCCCTTGCCCGACGCGAACAGCCAGGCGGTGACGCCGTTGATGGCGATGCCGATGCCGGCCACCACCATCACGGTCACGCCCGCCACGGGTGCGGGGTCCGTGAGGCGCAGGATCGCCTCCCAGATGATGGCGCCCGTGGCCACCAGGAGGAACACGGCATTGAACAGGGCGGCGAGGATCGAGGAGCCGCGCAGGCCGTAGGTGAAGCGCGGGCTCGGGGCGCGCTTGACCAGCACCGAGGCGATCCAGGCGACGACGAGGCCGAGCACGTCCGACAGGTTGTGGCCGGCATCGGCCACCAGGGCCATGGATTGCGCGGCGAAGCCGTAGCCGGCTTCGACGATCACGAACCCGGTGTTGAGGGCGATGCCGATGGCGAAGGCCCGGCCGAACGAGGCCGGCGCGTGGACGTGCCCGCCGGCGTGACTCCCGCCATGACCGCCGCCGTGGCTGTGGCGATGTCCGTGATCGTGGCCGGCATGATCGTGGCCGGTATGATCGTGGTCGTGATGGTGTGCAGCCATGGGATCTCCGTGGCACCCCGGCCGAGTCGTCTCGCGCGCCGTGCGATGCCCTTAGCCGCGATACGCGCATCCATCCAGCGCGCATGGCCTCGGGGACCGGTCAGGTCCCGCCGCCCTCAGGTGGCAAACCCCTGCAGGACCATCAGGACCAGGGGAATGGCGAGGCCGGCCAGGATCGTCTGGACCGCGACGATGCCCGCCATCAGGGGCGCGTCGCCGCCGAGCTGGCGCGCCATGATGTAGGAGGACGAGGCCGTCGGCAGGGCTTGGAAGATCAGGGCGGTGAGGGCGGCCGGTCCGTGCAGGCCGAGGGCGCGGCAGGCCAGGACCGTGGCCAGGGGCATCGCCAGGAACTTGACGGCCGAGGACACCAGGACCGGACGCATCCAGGTTCGCGCCGTCGACAGGTCGAGGGCGGCGCCGACGCAGAGCAGGCCGAGGGGCAGGGACGCCTGCCCCAGGGCCCTGAGCACCGGCTCGAGGCCGGGCGGCACGCCGAGCCCCGACGCCTGGAGCAGGATGCCACCGAGGCACGCGAGGACGAGGGGGTTGAGGGCGAGCTGGCGGGCGAGGCCGGCCGCGCCGGGCCGGCCGCCGGTGCCGAAGCGGGCGAAGACGAGCACGCACAGGATGTTCACCGTGGGGACGATGGCGGCGTTCGCCACCGCCGCCAGGGCGATCCCCTGCGTCCCGAACACCCCGATCGCCGCCGAGACGCCGACGTAATTGTTGAAGCGGACCCCGCCCTGGAACACCGAGGTGAAGGCCGCCCCCTGAAAGCCGAGGCGTTCTCGCGCCGCCACGAGGGCGGCGGCGACGGTGCAGGTGGACGCGACGAGCACGGCGACGAGGGCGAGCACCGGCACGCCCTCGAGATGCGCGGTGGCGAGTCCGTGGACGAACAGGGACGGCAGCAGGACGTAGTAGCTGAGGCGTTCGGCCTGGGGCCAGAACGTTGCGCCGGGGAAGCCGACCCGGCGCAGGACGGCGCCGAGGGCGATCAGCAGACCGATGGGAACCAGGGCGAGGAGGACGGACCCGATCATCGCGGACCGCCGGACGGGTCGCGCATCTAGAACGCCAGGAGCTGTCGGGCGCGCAGGCGGGCGAGCAGGGGCAGCAGGGGCAGGCCCAGGATGGTGGTGTGGTCGCCGTCGATCCGCGTGAAGAGATGGATGCCGAGGCCCTCGAGCTGGTAGGCGCCGACGCTCGCCGTGGCGCCGGGACCGGCGAGCCCCACGTAGGCTGCGATGGCCGCCGCACCGAGGGGCCGCACGGTGAGGTGGGCCGTCTCGACGAAGCTGTCGGGGGGGTGACCGCCGCCGCACAGGGCCACCGCCGCATGGAGGCGGTGGGTCCGCCCGGCGAGGCGCGCGAGCTGGGTGCAGGCGGCGGCCGCATCGGCGGGCTTGTGGAACACGATGCCGTCGCATTCGAGCACCTGATCGGCCCCGACGACGATGCGGTCCGGCACGCGGGCCGCCACCGCCTCGGCCTTGGCGCGGGCGAGGCGCAGGGCGAGGTCGACCGGGCCGAGCCCCGCGCAGGCCGCCTCGACGGCGCGCTCGTCCACGCCGGGGGCCTGCGTCTCGACGGTCAGGCCCGCACTCGTGAGGAGGGCGCGCCGCGTCGGGCTGGTGGAGGCGAGAAGCAGCGGCGCCGCGCCGCGCCACAGGGGAGAGGGCGAATCCATCGCTCCAGTGTCACGGATCGCCGCGCCACGACAAGGTCCGTTCCGGTCTAGCGGCGCATGCTGCGGAAGCGGCAATACCGGCCGTTGTCCTGGAAGCCGCCCGGACACCGGGCGACGCAGGCGCCCGCGGCGAACTTGAGGGGCGGGCGGCAGGAATACTTGTAGCTCTTGTTGCGACCCTGGTGATCCTGCGCCCGGCCGGCCTCGGCGGGGGCGACGGACCCGCCGACGAGGAGGGCGAGGAGGGCGGCGCAGGCGAGGCGGTTCGGCATCGGGCATCCCGAAATAGCGGATACCCGTCAACCGGCGCCGATCCCGATTGGTTCGCGGGTCCGATCGTCGTCAGACCGTCGCCTTGGCCGGGCCGCCCCAGTCGATCCAGTCGAAGGCGAGGTCGAGATCCGCCGGATCGACGCTGAAACGGCCGTCCCCGTCCGGGGACGCCGCGCCGATGACGTAGCCGTTGTGATGGTCGAGTTCCTGATCGATCCCGGATTGCAGGAATCCGAGATCGGCCGTGTCGTCCCGGGCCGCCATCACAAGGGTGCCGGGCCGCGAAAACATCGAGGCATGGAGGCCGGACCCGTATTCCCCGCAGATGGTCCCGGCCGCGTCGAACAGTTCGACCTGCTCGCGGAGGCCGAGCCGTTCCGGGGACACGATGGTGAAGCCCCGCTTGCGGGCGGTGTCCTCGAACAGGACGCGCTGGTGGAGGGACCGGGTGTTGTGGGTGACGGCATTGACCGAGCGCGTCACGAAGATCCTTCGCCGGGCGGGGCGCCGGAACCGCCGGAACCGCCGGATCGCGGAGGGCGGCGCAGGCCTCGGCGAACAGGGGGGACACGCGTGTGCCGAACCGCAAGGTCGAGGGAACGATGAGCTCCCGGCACAGGACCACCTCGCGCGTGCGATCGTAGACGGCGCATTGGTGCGGATCGATCCCCAGGATCGCGAGCCACCGGCGCGCGAAATCGGGCGTGTCGGACGGCATCAGGAACGTCAGCCGGCTCAGGCGGTAACCGGCCAGGCGGAGCAGATGGAGCTTGGGCAGGAAATCCACGAGCCAGTGGCCGTAGCCGAGATAACCCGCTCCGGTCAGGAGCACGACGGGATCGTGGACGCGCCGCACCGCCGCGTCCGGAAGCCACGCGTCGGTCGCCGCGTAATTCTTCGCGATGTAGTCCCGGCCGAGATTGAGGTCGTGGCCGACGTTGAAGCACCCGTCCGTCATCACGATGCCCTCGCCGAGGACGGTGGCCTCGCGGACACGGTAGATGGCGGTTCCGAGGACGACGCTTTGGGAATGATAGAGGCGCAGCAGGTCGCTGGTGACGGCGCCGATCAGCAGGGACGGTGGCTTGATCCGTGAGCGATGGGCCCGGCTCACCTCGATCATCGATCCGCGCCCGGCCTGCACGCTGGCGCGCAGGTCGATGATGGCCTCGTCCATCGGCCGGCCCACGACGCTCATGTGGCGATGAATTTCAGCCGGTGCTCGCGGTGCAGGTCGAGGATGGCGGCGGCGGTTTCCTCGATGGAACGGCGGGTCACGTCGATGGTCGGCCAGCGGTGCTTGGTGCACAGGCGCCGGCACGCCGCGATCTCGTCGGCCACGGCCGAGCGGTCGACGTAGAGGGACGAATCGTCGGCTTTCAGGCTGAGCAGGCGGTTCTGGCGGATCTGCACGATGCGCTCGGGGCTCGCCAGCAACCCGACGAGGAGGGGCTTTCGCGCGTTCTCCAGGGAGGCCGGCAGCGGCATGCCGGGCACCAGGGGGAAGTTCGCGGTCTTGAGGCCGCGGTTGGCGAGGTAGATTGCCGTGGGGGTCTTCGAGGTGCGGCTGACCCCCACCAGGATCACGTCGGCGTCGTCGACATCGACGGGCAGGTTGCCGTCGTCGTGCGCCAGGGTGAAGTTCATGGCGTCGATGCGCTTGAAGTACTCGGCGTTGAGCATGTGCTGGGCGCCGGGCCGGGCCGTCGAATCCGCCCCGAGGTAGGATTGCAGCAGGGCGTGCACGGGCTGGAGCACGGAGAGGCACGGCGAGCCGGTCTCGCGGCAGGCCGCCTCCAGGCGCTCGGTGAGGTCGTGGCCGACGAGGGTGTAGAGCACGAGGCCGGGCGCGGCCTCGATCTCGGAGATCACCCGCTCGAGCTGCGGCCCGGACCGCACCAGGGGGTAGACGTGCTCGATGGCCGAGACGCCCTCGTACTGGGCGGCGGCCGCGCGGCCGACATTGATCAGGGTCTCGCCGGTGGAATCCGAGACGAGGTGGAGGTGGAAGTAGCTGCGGCTCATGGAGAAAGCGGTCTCCTCGGGATCAGGAGACAAGGAGCGGGCCGGCCCTGTCCACCGCGCCGGCCTCGGGGGAGTCGATGAGTGTGGATAAGCCGGCTCGCCATCGGGGTCCAGGCGGGACCCGCCCCGTGTTGTCGACTCTGGCGTCCACACGCCGTCCGACGCACGTCGCCGCGACGCGGTTTTGGGAGAATCAGGGACCCGGCAGCGCCCAGCGGCGCGGGGCGCCTCGCAAGGCACTGTCCGGCATCGTCTATCCGGGACATTGCTCCCAATCCGTTAAAGCCCTCTTAACGCCGTGGCGGCGGGGACGGCCTGTGGACGCTTTTCCGCTCCCGTCATCCAGCCCCCTAAAAGAAAAAACAGAGTCCTAGAATCTCTCTTTCCTTTTAGAAGGGCCGTGTGGGGATCGATCCGGGGTGGGCGTCCATGGAAGGACGCAGGAACGGTTTTCGAGGGGAGACAGCCGCGCCATCGGTGCTACATACCGGTCACGGGGTTGAGGCGTCGGAGATCGGATGAGCCAGGGTGATGGGGCGGACCGCGTGGTCCTGCGGGTGCTCTCGGGCGAGGCGCAGGCGCGTCCTCCCGCCTGGATGATGCGCCAGGCCGGCCGCTACCTTCCCGAGTATCGGGAGGTCCGCGCCAGGGCCGGTTCGTTCCTCGACCTCTGCTACAACCCGGATTTCGCCACGGAGGTCACCCTCCAGCCGATCCGCCGCTTCGGCTTCGAGGCCTCGATCCTGTTCTCCGACATCCTCGTGATCCCCGATGCCCTCGGCCAGGACGTGCGCTTCGTCGAAGGGGAGGGGCCGCGCCTCGACCCACTCGCCGGCCGGGCCGAGTTCGAGCGCCTGCGCCAGGCCGACGATCCGGCGATTTTTTCGCATCTGGCACCCGTCTTCGAGACCGTGCGCCGCCTGCGGGCGGAGCTGCCCCACGAGACCACCCTGCTCGGCTTCTGCGGCGCGCCCTGGACGGTGGCGAGCTACATGATCGGCGGGCGCGGCACCCCCGACCTCGCGCCGTCGCGGGCGCTGGCCCGGCACGACACCGCCCTGGTCGAAGCCCTCATCGACCGCCTCGTCACGGTGCAGACCGAGTATCTCGTGCGCCAGCTCGAGGCCGGGGCCGACGCCGTGCAGATCTTCGAGTCCCATGCCGGGTCGCTGCCGGACGTGCGCGGCGCCTCGGAGCCGGAGGAAGCGCCCGTCAACGAGGTCGCCGAGAGCGCCCTGCCGGAGGGGACGCCCCGCGACGCCCTGACCCGCTGGTCGCTCCAGCCCATCGCCCGGATGATCGCCGGCGTCCGCGCCCGCGTGCCGGGCGCCAAGATCATCGTGTTCGCGAGGGGCTCGGGCCTCGACGGCCACGCCCGCGTGGTGCCGGAGACGGCGGCCGATGCGGTGGGCGTCGACTGGTCGGTGGATCTGGCGGCGCTGAGGGGCCGTGTACCGGCCACCACCGTCACCCAGGGCAACGTCCACCCCGATACCCTCATCGAGGGCGGAGCGGCCCTGGACGCGGCCGTGGACGGCGTGCTGGCGGCGACGGACGGCCTGCCGCACATCTTCAACCTCGGCCACGGCATCACGCCGCAGACCCCCATCGCCCATGTCGAGCAGATGCTGAAGCGACTGCGCGGCTGATGGACGGCCTCTACCTCTGGATCAAGGCGCTCCACGTCGTCGCCGTCATCTCGTGGATGGCGGCGATGCTCTACCTGCCGCGCCTGTTCGTCTACCACGCCTCCCTGGTGCCCGGGCCGCACGCGCAGGCGCAGTCCGAGACCTTCAAGGTGATGGAGCGCCGGCTCCTCAAGGCGATCATGACGCCGGCCATGATCGCCACTTGGGCGTTCGGGCTGATCCTGGTCTGGCAGAGCGGCTACTACGCCGCCGGCTGGCTCCAGGCGAAGGTGGTCCTGGTGCTCGCCATGAGCGGCATCCACGGCTGGCTCGCCCGCATGGTCAAGGACTTCGCCGCCGACCGGAACACCCGCGGCCACAAATTCTACCGGGTGCTCAACGAGGGACCGACCCTGCTCATGGTCGCCATCGTCGTGCTGGTGGTGGTGAAGCCGGGGACGTAGGAAGAGAGCAGCGACCTGACCTCCGTTTCAAGGACCGCCATGCCTCCGATCGTGACGTCCGCCCTCGCCGGCCTGGCCATGGCCCTCCTGGCGACCGGCACCGCCCGGGCGGCGAGCTTCCCGTGCGACAAGGCCGAGGCGGCGGACGAGAGGGCGATCTGCGCCACCCTCGCCCTCAACGACCGCGACGTCGAGATGTCCACCCGCTTCGAGATCCTGCGCGCCATGCTGCCCATGGGCGGCAACGCCAAGCTGCGCGAGGACCAGGAAACGTGGCTCGCCGAGCGCCGCACCTGCGGCGCGGATGTCGCCTGCCTGACTCAGGCCTACGACGGCCGCTTGAAGACCCTGCGCGCGGTGTTCTCGGAGTTCGCCAAGCAGGGCCCGCTCTAGGGTGCCCTCCGGCGAAGGGGAGACCGGTTCGTCGCACGAGAGCACGACGGAACAAGGCGTCGGAGACGTGATCCGATCCCGCTGGATCGGGCACGGCTCTAGCTCAGACGGGCAAGCAACCGGTCCATCAGCGGGTTGTCCGGCGTGAAGGCGTAGTCGATCTTGCGCACGCTGACCGAGCCGGCCCCGGCCTTCACCAGGGCGTCGGCCAGATCGAACACCGCGTCGACGGGGCAGTGCAGCACCATCTCGCCCCGACCCTCGGGGGCGCCGTAGGGCAGATCGGCGTCGTGCAGGGCGGAGATGCCGGCGAGATCGATGTCGCCGTCATCGGGCATGGCGGCACGGACCTCGCGGGTGGTGCGGGCCCGCTCCTCGGCCTGGATGCGGCCGAGCACGGCCCGCAGGGCATTGCGCGGGCTCGGGCCCCAGGCGGCGTTGAGGGAGGCGACGAGGTTCGCCTCCGAGCGCAGGATGATCCCGTCGTCCAGAATCTTCAGGGCGTTGGCGGCGAGGGTCGCGCCCGTGGTGGTGATGTCGACGATGATCTCGGCCGAGCCGGCCGCCGGCGCGCCCTCGGTGGCGCCGAGACTTTCCACGATGCGGTAATCCGCGACCCCGTGCTCGGCGAAGAACCGGCGGGTGAGGTTGACGTACTTCGTGGCGATGCGCAGGCGCTTGCCGTGGCGCACCCGCATCTCGGCCGCCACCTCGTCGAGGTCGCTCATGGCGCGGACATCGATCCAGGCCTGGGGCACGGCGACGACCACCGTCGCCTGTCCGAAGCCCAGCGGAGTCAGCAGTTCGACCTGCCCCCGCGCCTCGGGCAGGGATTCGCGGATGAGGTCCTCGCCGGTGATGCCGAGATGGGCGGCGCCGGAGGCCAGCTGCGCCGCGATCTCGGAGGCCGAGAGGTAGCGCACCTCGACGCCGGGCACGCCGACGAGCTTGCCGCGGTAGTCGCGGGCACCGGTGTTCTGCGCGAGCTTGAGGCCGGCCCGGGCGAAGAAGGCGGCGGCGTTCTCCTGCAGGCGCCCCTTGGAGGGCACGGCGAGGACGAGGGGATCGGTCATCGGCGCCGGCTCAGCCATGGGAGGTTCGGGCATGGGAGGTGTCGGAAGGAGCGACCCGCGAGAGCCAGACTGCGCAGCCCACCGCCGGCACCGGGATCGGGCTGCCGAGGTGCTGCAGGAGGCCGTCGTAGCGCCCGCCGCCGACGAGGGGCGGGCCAGCGGGACCGGCCGCCGTCACCTCGAAGATGAAACCGGTGTAGTAGTCGAGGTTGCGGGCGAAGCCGCCCGAGAAGGCGAAGCTCTCCACGGCGAGACCCCGCGCGGCCATGAAGCCCGTGCGCTCCTCGAACAGACCGAGCGCCGCCTCGAGGGGCGGATGGTCGAGGCCGGCAGCGCGGATGAGCTCGCGCATGGCCGCCGCCGCGGCGTCGGGGTCGCCCGCGATGGCGCGGTAGCGCTCGACGAGGGCGCGGTTCTCCGGGTTGAGGCCGGCGCCGCCGCTCGCCTGGGCGGCGGCCTTCGACAGGAAGCGCTCGGCGATCTCGCCGGCGCTGCGGCCGCCGACCCGCGAGATGCCCGCGATGGACAGCACGTCCTCGACGAAGGCGCGCACGCCCTTGGGGTCCTGCCCCTGGATCGCCGCGAGCAGGCCCGCATGCGGGTCCTCCTGGCGCACGCCGTTGGTGACCTCGTCGAGGGACCTGCCGGCCGCGATGGCCCGCAGGGTCCGGCGCTTGGCGGCCGGGGGCACATTGAGCGCGTCCAGAAGGGCGTCGAGGAGGCCCATGTCGCCGAGGCGCACGGCGACGTCGCTCCGGCCCATGGCGGACAGACCGTCCAGGGCGAGGCCGAGCACCTCGGCATCCGCCGCCGGCGTGTCGGTGCGGCCGATGGATTCGATGCCCGCCTGCAAAAACTCGTCCGGCTCGTCGCGGCCCAGCCGGAACACCGGCCCGCAATAGCTGTAATCGGCCGAGGCCCCGGCGCCGTGCGCGAGATGGTGGCGGCAGACGGGAATCGTGAATTCCGGCCGCAGGCACAGCTCGGCGCCGCCGGCATCCTGGGTCACGAAGATGCGCCGGCGGATGTCCTCGCCCGACAGTTCGAGGAACGGCTCCACGGGCTGCAGCACCGGCGGGGTCACGGCGCCGTAGCCGGCATCCGCGAACTGGGCGAGCAGGCGCGCCGTGCCGTGCGATTGTCCGCCGGCGATCGCGCCGCCGGCTTCCGGGTTCATCATGGGTCCGCCCGCCTCGTCAT
Organism: Methylobacterium sp. Leaf99; assembly: GCF_001422375.1. Taxonomy (GTDB): domain Bacteria; phylum Pseudomonadota; class Alphaproteobacteria; order Rhizobiales; family Beijerinckiaceae; genus Methylobacterium. The sequence continues at coordinate 1,784,500 of NZ_LMMU01000001.1, forward strand.
CGCGCCCTCGTAGCAACCGGAATCCGGCTTGGCGACCAAGTGCTTCCCACAAAACGACCGGTCGCCGGGCGTTTTGTGGGGGACACTACAGCCAGCCCTGCAATTCGCGCCGGACCACGGTCTCGATCACCTTGAGGCCGAGTGCCCCGTCGTTGAGGCACGGGATGTAGGCGAAGCGCTCGCCGCCATTGTCCTCGAAATAGTGCCGGTTCTCGCCGTCGAGCTCTTCCAGGGTCTCGAGGCAGTCGGCCGAGAAGCCGGGCGCGACGATGGCCATGCGCTTCACGCCGCTTTTCGCCAGCTCCTGCACGGTCTCGTCCGTGTAGGGGCGCAGCCATTCCTCGTTGCCGAAGCGCGACTGGAAGGTGGTGCGCATCTTGTCCGTCGAGAAGCCGAGGGCCTCGCGCACGAGGCGGCCGGTCTTCACGCACTGGCAATGGTAGGGGTCGCCCTTGAGGAGGTAGCTCTTCGGCACCCCGTGGAACGAGGTCAGGATCACCTCGGGCTCGAAGTCGAGCTTGGCCAGGCCCTCGCGGATCGAGGTGGCGATGGCCTCGATGTAGACCGGATCGTCGTGATAGGGCGCCGAGACCCGCAACGTCGGCTGCCAGCGCATCTTCATCAGGGCCTTGAACGCCTGGTCGCAGGCCGTGGCCGAGGTGGCGGCGGCGTATTGCGGATAGAGCGGCACGAGGAGGATGCGGTCGCAGCCCTGGTCGAGGAGCGCCTGGATGCGCTTGTCCATCTCGGGCTTGCCGTAGCGCATGGCCCAATCGACCACGACTTGATCGCCCATGGCCGCCTGCAGGCCCTCGGCCTGGCCGCGGGTGATGGTCTTGAGCGGTCCCTCGTCGCGCTCGTTGTTCCACACGGAGGCGTAGTCGCGGCCCTTTGGCCCCGGGCGCTTCGTCAGGATGATGAGGTTGAGGAGCGGCCACCAGATCAGGCGCGGCACCTCGATGACCCGGCGATCCGACAGGAACTCCTTGAGGTAGCGGCGCATGGGCCAGTAGCTCGTGCCCTCGGGCGTACCGAGATTGGTCAGGAGCACGCCGATGCGGCCCCAGCGCACGGGCGGATGCTCGGCGGGGAGTGGGGCGGTGCTGGTCTGGAGCGGCATGCTGTCCTGCAGGGACGTCGGGGCGACGCGTTCGGTCATCGGGTTTCCGGGCTCGCCGGGCGGGCGGCAAAGTTGTGTCAGCGGGGATATCTATCTAGAGCAGGCGGCCTGCCAGCATCACCCGATGGATTAGGGCGCGACATGCCGTCTCCCCGGTACTTCTTCAACCACTTCATGCCGTTCACGGGCTATCCCTATACGGGTGCCCCGACCGCCTGCAATCTCTGCGGCTCGACGCGCAGCGTGACGGTGGCCGAGACCGACCGGCGGCTGAAGACCCTGCGCTCCATCGCCTGCGAGCAATGCGGCCTCATCCGCACGGACCCGATGCCGACCCCGGCGGAGCTGGCGGACTACTACGCCACCGCCTACCGGGCCGATTACCAGCTCGCCTTCGCCGGCGGCCCGCCGCGCAACCACCTCAACCGCTCGGCCCGCGAGGCGACGTTCCGCGCCGGCCTCCTGGCGCCGAAGCTCAAGGCCGGTGCCCGCGTCCTCGATTTCGGCTCGGGCTCGGGCGAGTTCCTGGCGGCCGTCCGCGCCAAGGGCTGCGAGGCCATCGGGGTCGAGCCGGGCAGGGACTACGCCGCCTATGCCCGCACGCAGCACGGCGTCGAGGTGCTGGACGACGCCGACGATGCGCGCTTCCCGGCCGGGCATTTCGACGTGATCACCACCCACCACGTCATGGAGCACCTGCGCGATCCGGCCGACGTGATGGCGCGCCTGTCGCGCTGGCTCAAGCCCGACGGCGTGCTCTACGCGGCGGTGCCGAACATGGCCGCCACGGGCAAGCCGCCGCACGAGCGCTTCCACTTCGCCCACGTCCACGGCTTCGTGCGCGAGACCTTCGACCTCACGGCGCGCCGGGCCGGCCTCGTGCCGCATCCGGACTACTGGCGCGAGGACACCACGGTGGTCTACGCCAAGACCGATGCGCCCATGGGTGCGCTCGCCGTGCCGGGCCTCGCCGAGCGCCTCGCCGTCGACCTCAAGCCGATGCCGGCGGGCGCCTACCTCGCGTCCGGCGCCTGGATCTGGCCGATGCTGCGCCGGAACGCCAAGGCCGTGCGCGACACCTTCGTGGCGCGCTGAGCTCCGTCGTCGTCGCGTCGCGGGAATTGGCCTAGAACGGGAACCCCAGCCGCCGAGACCTGTCCCATGCCGCGCCCCAACCGTCGCCAGACCTTCGGCCTCGGGCTCGGCGCCGGTCTCGCCGCCGGGATGGGCTCCGAGGCCCGGGCAGCAATCCCCGTCCCCGAACCGACCTTCACCCTGCTCCTCGTCAACGACCTCTACCGGATGTCGGAGAACGAGGGGCGCGGGGGCTTTGCCCGCCTCAACGCCATCGTGAAGGCCGAGCGGGCGCGCGGCGTGCCGCTCCTCTACGCCCATGCCGGCGACACCCTGTCGCCGTCCCTGATGTCGGGCTTCGACCAGGGCGCGCACATCGTCGAACTCCTCAACATCGCCCCGCCCGACGTGTTCGTGCCGGGCAACCACGAGTTCGATTTCGGTCCGGCGATCTTCGCCCGGCGCATGGGCGAGGCGAACTTTCCCGTGTTCGCCGCCAATCTTCGCGATGGCGCCGGGCGCCCCCTGCCGGGACTCCGCGACCGGACCCTGACGACCCTGGGCGGCATCCGAGTCGGTATCGTCGGCATCGCCCTCGCCAGCACGCCGGACAAGTCCCAGTCGGGCGACCTGCGCTTCGCCCCCGAACTCGAGACCCTGGCCCGGGAGGCGGAAAGCCTGCGCATGGAGGGCGCCGACCTCGTGGTGGGCGTCTGCCATACGGGCCGGGTGACGGACGAGGCCATCGTCGCCGGGCGCCTCGTCGACATCCTCCTGTCGGGGCACGACCACGACCTGGCGCTCCGCTACGACGGCCAGACCGTCATGGTCGAATCGAGCTTCGACGCCCATTTCGTCACCGCCATCGACGTCACCGTGACGGTCACTGGGTCGGGTAAGGCCCGGACGGTGACCTGGCGCCCGGGTTTTCGCGTGTATGATTCGGCCAGCGTCGTCCCGGACCCCGAGACCCTTGCGGTGGTCCGGCGCCTCGAAGGGGATTTGTCCCGCGAACTCGACGTTGCCCTCGGCGAGACGCGCCTGCCGCTGGACAGCCGCATCGCCGCCGTGCGCGTCCGCGAGGCGAGCTTCGGCAACCTCGTGGCCGATGCCCTGCGCGCCGGCACGGGGGCGGATCTCGCCATCACCAACGGCGGCGGCATCCGGGGCGACACCCTGTATCCGGCGGGCCACGTGCTGACGCGCCGCGACATCCTCCTGGAACTGCCCTTCGGCAACACCACGGTCCTCGTCGCGCTGACCGGCGCGCAGATCCGCGCCCTCCTGGAGACGGGGTTCTCGGAGTTCGGCCGACCGGCGGGGCGCTTCCCGCACGTCTCCGGCCTCGTCGTCACCGTCGATCCCGCCGCCCCGGTCGGCGCCCGCATCGTCGCCCTGAGCCATGACGGCGCGCCGCTCGACCCCGGGAAGACCTACACGGTGGCCTCGAACAACTTCCTCTACGACGGCGGCAACGGCTACGGCGAACTGGCCAGGGGCCGCACCCTCATCGGCCGCACCGACGGCACCCTCGTCGCCAACGCGGTCATGGCCTACATCCGGGCCAACGCGCCCCTCGCCATCCCGTCCGAGGGACGCATCCTGACGCCCTGAGGATGTTTTGCCGATGACAGGCCCCGTCGCCGACGCCCTCGCGCGGTTTCGCCGCTCGGGTTCGCCCTGGCTCGAACTGCCGTTCTTTTCCGGCGACGCGGCCGACACCGCCGCCATGCGGGTCGATGAGCGCATCGCCGAAGGCGTCACCGTTCTGCCGGCGCCGGAGAACATCTTCAACGCCCTGGCGCTGACGCCGCTCAATGCGGTCAAGGCGGTGATTCTGGGCCAGGACCCGTATCCGACGCCGGGCGACGCCAACGGCTTGGCCTTCTCCTATGTCGGCGCGCGGCGCCTGCCGGTCTCCCTCAAGGTGATTTTGGCCGAACTTCCGGAGGCGGCGGCCAAGCCGACGGGCGGTGACCTCACTCCCTGGGCGCGGCGCGGCGTGCTGCTGCTGAACTCCGCCCTCACGGTGGAGCAGGGCAAGTCCGGCGCGCACCTGCGCTACGGCTGGGCTTCGCTCACCGATCAGGCCGTGGAGGCCGTCTCGAAGCGGGCGGAGCCGGCGGTGTTCCTGCTGTGGGGTGCCCAGGCGCGGGCGCGCGCCGCCCTCATCGACACGGCGCGCCACGGCGTCATCGAATCCGGGCATCCCTCGCCGCTCAACCGCCAGCGCGACTTTCCGGGCTCGCAGCCCTTCGCGGCGGCCAATGCCTGGCTGGAAGCGCACGGGGTCGCGCCCATCGATTGGAGTCTGGGCTGAGGCGACGCGGCCCCTTGGAGGCGGGGGGCGGGCGGTCTATCTCCGTCGGGCACATAAGCGGAGCTTAAGAATCCGCCGCACTCCGAGGAAACGCCCCATGCTCGTACGCTCCGCCCTTGCCCTGAGCCTCGCGCTCGCCCTGCCGGCCGCCGCGCAGGCGCAGATCCGCAACGCGCCGCAGCCGCGGGCGCTGGAATTCGCCGCCTACATCTTCGCCGCCGCCAATGTCTGCGGCTACCGCATCGGCGCCGATCAGTTCGACGCGTTGCTCGAGAAGCAGGGGACGCGCGCCGCCGATGTCGGCCCGCGCGGGCCGTTCGGTGGGAGGGTCCAGACCATCTTCGCGCTGATGTCGAACCAGATGCAGCTCAACCGCGAGCAGGCGTGCCTCGCGGTAGCCGGCGAGTATGGCCCCGAGGGCAACATCACCAAGAACGTGCTGCTGCCGCCGCTGCCGGCGGGCGCACCGGGCGAAGCTCCCCCGGCCGAGACCGCGCCGAAGCCCGCCCAGTAGGATCGTTGTCCGGAGGCCCCTCGGGGCCTCCGGATCTTGGGCCTAGAACAGGCCTTCGATCTGGCCGTTGGCGTCGAGGTGGATGCCCTCCGAGGCCGGAACCTTGGGCAGGCCCGGCATGGTCATGATCTCACCGCAGATCACCACGACGAAGCCGGCCCCCGCCGAGAGACGCACGTCGCGCACGGAGATGACGTGGCCGTCGGGGGCGCCCATGAGGTTCGGGTCGGTGGAGAACGAGTACTGGGTCTTGGCCATGCAGACGGGCAGGTTGCCGTAGCCGTCCTTCTCGAACTGGGCGAGCTTGGTGGCGGCCTTCGATTCCACCTGGATGTCGGCGGCGCCGTACAGCTTCGTCGCGATGGTACGGACCTTGTCGGTGAGCTTGGTCTCGGTCTCGTACGCGAAGGCGAGGGGCTTCTGCTCGCCCTCGGCCAGCTTCACCACGGCCTGGGCTAGTTCCTCGGCGCCGGCGCCGCCATCCGCCCAATGCCTGCAGGTGATGGCCTCGACCTGGAGCCTGTCGCGGCACAGCTCCTTCAGCTTGGCGTGCTCGGCATCGGTGTCGGCGTAGAAGTGGTTGACGCCGATGACCACGGGCAGGCCGAAGCTCCGCACGTTGGCGACGTGGCGGGCGAGGTTGGCAAAACCCTTCTCCAGGGCTTCGAGGTTCTCGGAGCCGAGTTCCTTCTTCGAGACGCCGCCATGCATCTTGAGGGCGCGCACGGTGGCGACGATGACCACCGCGGACGGCTTCAGGCCGGCCTGCCGGCATTTGATGTCGATGAACTTTTCCGCGCCGAGGTCGGCGCCGAAGCCGGCTTCCGTCACCACGTAGTCGCCGAGCTTGAGACCGGCGCGGGTGGCGATGACCGAGTTGCAGCCATGGGCGATGTTGGCGAAAGGGCCGCCGTGGATGAGGGCGGGATTGCCCTCCAGCGTCTGGACGAGGTTCGGCTGCAGGGCGTCCTTGAGCAGCACCGTCATGGCGCCCGTCGCCTTCACGTCGGCGAGCGTCACCGGCTTGCGGTCGCGGGTCTCGGCGATGACGATGCGGCCGAGGCGGGCTTCGAGATCGTCGAGGTCGCGCGCCAGGCAGAACACCGCCATGACTTCCGACGCCACGGTGATGTCGAACCCGTCCTCCCTCGGAAAACCGTTGGCGACGCCGCCGAGCGACTGGGTGATGGAGCGCAGGGCCCGGTCGTTCATGTCGACCACGCGGCGCCAGTGGATGCGGCGCACGTCGATGTTGAGCTCGTTGGCCCAGTAGACGTGGTTGTCGATGAGGGCTGCGGCGAGGGAGTGCGCCGACGTGATGGCGTGGAAGTCGCCGGTGAAGTGGAGGTTGATCTGCTCCATCGGCACGACCTGGGCCTTGCCGCCGCCGGCAGCACCCCCCTTCATGCCGAAGCAGGGACCCAGCGACGGCTCGCGCAGGCACATCACGGTCTTCTTGCCGATGCGGTTGAGCGCGTCGCCGAGGCCCACCGTGGTGGTGGTCTTGCCCTCGCCGGCCGGGGTCGGGCTGATGGCCGTCACCAGCACGAGCTTGCCTTCGGGCTTGCTTTCCAGGCCCTTGATGAAGTCGTGGTCGATCTTGGCGATGTGCCGGCCGTAATGGTGGAGGGCGTCCTCCGGGATGCCGATCCGGGCGGCGACCTCGGTGATCGGCTTCAGGGTCGCCGCGCGGGCGATCTCGATGTCTGACGGCATGCCTTCGTCTCTCCCGATTTTTTCTTCGCGCCGAAGGGCGCGTGTTTGGCGTGTGCGGTCCCGGCGCCGTGAGGCGCACGCGGAACCGCATTGTGTTCGATCACACCAGTTTGATGGAAGGGGCAAGGAAAAGCGCTTGGGAAATTTTCAACGCGCGGACAAAATTTCGTTTGAAATCAGCCCGTCATATGGGGTCAACCCGTCATGGCCATCGCGGTGTAGCCGGCCTGGGTCAGGACTTCCGCGACCGTTGCCCCGTGCTCGCGGGTGGTGACGGCGACGCGGCCGTGATCGAGGTCCACCGCCACCCGGGCATCGGGGTCGAGGCGCAGGATCGCCCGGCGCACCGCCGTGGCGCAGCCGTCGCAGGTCATCCCGTCCACCTGCATCAGCAGGTCCGACTGCATCGGATTCATGGTCCTGGGACCTTTCGTCGTCGCGCGCCCCGGCGGCCATGTTGATCCGGCGCGGACGCGATGCAAGCGCGGAGGCGGAAAGCCCAGGTCACACAGGGCAAAAATCGTCGTGGGCCACGGGCGGCGCGTCTTGTGAGGACTCGGCGTCTCGGCGACAAAGAGCGCTCGGGCCGGTGCCGTCCCGCGGCGCCGGCCGCGAAATCGCAGATGCGTTCTGAGGTGAGATCATCCCGATGGCCCGGATCGTCGGCCGGCGCGGCGGCCCGTGGGTCCTCGGTCTCCTGGGACTCGGCGCCCTGGCGCCGCTGTCCGTCTACGCCCCCTTGAGCGGGGCTTTCGCACTGGCCACGGCCGGTGGTGCCGGCGCCCTCCTCGCCCATCGGCGGGCGAAGGCCCTGTCCGCCCGCTGCGAGAAGCTCTCGGGCGAGGTGGACGTGCTGTCCCAGCGCCTCCTGCGCCTCGAATCCGTGACCCGCCTCATCGCCGAGCAGCAGGTGCGGGCCAATGGGGCCGGTCCCGACGCGAAGGCCGGTGCCGACACGGCGGCCCTGGCGGCCGGCGTCGAGGAGGTCACCGCCGAGATCGGTCTCCTCAGCGGCATCGTGCGCGAACTCGCCGCCGTGGTCGCGGCGCAGGACGGAGAGATCGCCGGCCTGAAGCTGGTGCCCGTGCCCCCGGCGATCAAGCCGCCGCCCGTCGCCCCCGAGATCGTCGTGGTCCCCCGGCAGGCGCCCCCGCCGGCCGCGCCGTGGACACCCCGACCCCTCGATGTGGCCGCCCGCGAGGCCGCGTCGCGCGAGGCGGTCCGCGACGGCGCGATCCTGGCGGCCTTCGACGGGATCGGCCTCGAAGTCCATCTCCAGCCCGTGGTCTCCCTGCCGCAGCGCAAGGTCGTCTCCTACGAGGCCGTGGCGCGCCTGCGCGTCGCGGGACCGGGCGACCTCCCCTCCGGCGACCTCCTGGCGCCCGACGCGTTCCTGTCCATCCTCGAGCGCCACGGCCGGACCACCGATCTCGATCGGCGGATGCTCCAGCGCACGGCCACGGTGGCACGCCACCTGGCCGGGCGCGGCAGCCGGGCGGCCGTCGCCTACGGCCTGTCGCCGCTCTCCCTGTTCGAGCCCGGCTTCCTGCGGTCCCTGGGTCGCCTCGTGGCCGACGAGCCCGAACTCGCCGGCCGCCTCGTCGTGGCCCTGCCGCAGACGAGCTGGCGCAGCCTCGACGCCGAGCAGGCCGGGGCCCTGGCCGACCTGCGCGATGCCATCGGCTTCACCCTCGACCGGCCCGTGGACCTGCGCTTCGATCCGTCCGCCCTTGCCGACCGCGGCGTGGGTCAGGTCAAGGTGCCCGCCGACATGCTCCTGCGGCCCGGCACCCATCAGATCATGCCCGACCTCGCCATCGAGGATCTCGTCGCCGCCCTGGGCCGGGCCGGCATCCAGCTCGTCGCCGACCGCGTCGAGCGCGAGACCGACGTGCCGGACCTCATCGACCTCAACGTTCCCCGGGCGCAGGGGACGGTGTTCGCCCCCGCCCGCGCCGTGCGCGCCGAGGTGCTGGCCGCCCCGCCGCCCGCGCCCGAGCCGGCCCAGTCGGCGGGCGACGAGCCCGAGCCGCCGCCCCAGCGCCGCCCGTTCCGGGACTTTTTGCGGCGGGCCGGTTAGACGCGTCGCCCCTCGTCCGGCGTTGATTTCATGCGCCCCCGCGCCTAACCGAGCGACGCGCCACGCCCTCGACCCCCCACAGGCCCCCGCATGACCGAACCCGTGCCCACGATCCCAGGGCTCAGCGCCATCGCCGACCGCTTCGACGTGATCCTGTGCGATGTCTGGGGCGTGCTGCACGACGGCGTGCGCGCCCATACCGAAGCGGGCGAAGCCCTGATCCGATTCCGCGGCTTGCCGGGCGGGACGCGTCCGCGCCGGGTGGTGCTGGTCTCCAATGCGCCGCGCCCCTGGGGCGGCGTCCGGACGATCCTCGACGGATACGGCGTGCCGCGCGAGGCCTACGACGCCATCCTGACCTCGGGCGACCTCACCCGCAGCCTGCTGGCCGGGACGCCGGGGGCGCGCATCCACCATCTCGGGCCCGAGCGCGACGCCCCGATCTTCGACGGCCTCGACATCCGCCGCGTCGCGGCCGGGGAGGCGGACGCCGTCGTCTGCACCGGCTTGTTCGACGACACCCGGGAGACGGCCGAGGATTATCGCCCGGCCCTGGAGGAGTGGCGCGCCCGCGACGTGCCGATGATCTGCGCCAACCCCGACCTCGTGGTCGAGCGTGCCGGATTGCTGATTCCCTGCGCCGGCCTCATCGCCGAGGCCTATGCGACCCTCGGTGGCCGGGTGACCTATGCGGGCAAGCCGTACCGGCCGGTCTACGCGGCGGCCCTCGACATGGCCGGCGCCCTCGACGGTCTCGCCGCCCCGGACCCCGCCCGGGTGCTCGCCGTGGGCGACGCCCTGCGCACGGACATCGCCGGGGCGTCGGCGTTCGGACTCCCGAACCTCCTCGTGGCGCGCGGCATCCATGCCGAGGAACTGGGGGTCTCGACGGAAGGGGCCACCCTCGGCGACGTCGCCGAATGGCTCGGTCGGCAGTCCGTGCGGCCGGACGCCATCATCGAGCGTCTCGTCTGGTAGGCTTGGTTCAGGCGAACATCGCGTCGATGGCGTCCTGGGCCGTGGCGGGGCCGTTGATCTGCGGTCCGTTGAGGATCAGCAGCTCGCTGCGCACGCGGCGCTCGACCTCTTCCGGATCGATGCCGCCCTCGTCGCGGGCCTTCACGGCGGCGGCGAAGCGCGACAGGCGGCTCTCCAGCTGCCGCAGGGCATCCACCACCTTGCTGATCCGCTGGCCGGTGATGTCCTGGAAGGTGCAGGCCTCGAAGATGTCGTTCATCCGCGCTTCGACGGTGGCCCGGTAGTTCTTGTCGTCCGGCAGGCCGAGGATCTCCTCGGCCGCGTTCATGATCGAGTTGGTCGCCCCCGCCGTCGCCGCCACCACGCAGCCGAGTTCCTCGTGGGCCATGGGCAGACGGTCGCGCGTCAGCTCGTTGGCCCGCAGGGCGGCGATCTCGGTGCGGAGATGCGCGATGTAATCGGCGATCTCGACGAGTTCCCGGACCAGGGACGGTTTCTCCGGCGCGGTGTTCGCCTTGCGCGCCCTGTTTGCGAGTGCCATCGACTCCCGCCTCCCCTGTGCCGTTCGTTCCCGCGAAGTGTCGGCCCCGTCTGCGCCTCGGACGACCCCCGTTCCACCCGCTCCGGGATGGCGGGGGCCGTCCGCGCCGGCGCGACGCGGCCGGGCCGAAAGGCGAACCGATCCGACGGATCGGTGCCCGCATCAGGCGCCGCAGACCGCCTCGATCTTGCTCTTGAGCGTGGCGGCGTTGAACGGCTTGACGATGTAGTTGTTCACGCCGGCCTTCTTGGCGGCGATGACGTTCTCGGTCTTCGACTCGGCGGTGACCATGATGAACGGCGTGGTGCGCAGGGCCTCGTCGGCCCGCACGTGGCGCAGCAGCTCGTAGCCCGTCATCGGCTCCATGTTCCAGTCGGAGATCACGAGGCCGTACTTGCGGTTCTTGAGCCGGGCGAGGGCGGCGGTGCCGTCGGAGGCGTCGTCGACCTCCTCGAAGCCGAGCTGCTTCAGGAGGTTGCGGATGATACGGACCATCGTCTGATAATCATCGACGACGAGGATCGGCATGCCGAGATCGAGGGCCATGGGCGCGTGTGCTCCGTCAGGTCGAGGCCGATGCGCTCACGCCGCGGCGGCTCGGGATTGGGCCGGGGCCGATCGATGTTCGTGCCCCGTGATCGTGAAACTACGGCCCATCGACTTGCAAAGCGGTTAACTGCGGCGTCGTGTCGACATCCCGGAGCGAGGCGTGCCGGTGCGGGGCGTGGTCGTCGCTTGACCCCCCCGGCGGATTTCGACAGGTTCCGCCGCCGACGCGGGGCGTCGGACCCGCGTCCACCGAGCCACAGCACCGTCAGGACCAGATGCCGCCCGGCGACAGGACAGCCTTGCCGGACTCGATTCCCGCGCCGGGCCGGCGTTTCACGGTCTGTCGCGAGGACGAGCCCGTGCCGTCGGCCATCGCCGGCGCCATCGCGGCCATCGGCAACTTCGACGGCGTCCATTTCGGGCATCGCGCCCTCATCGCCGCCGTGCGCGAGACCGCCGCCGCGGCCGACCGGCCGGCCGTGGCCCTGACCTTCGAGCCGCATCCGCGGGCGTATTTCGCGCCGCATCTGCCGATGTTCCGCCTGTCCGACGCGGCGGCGAAGGAGCGGGTGTTCGCCCATCTCGGCCTCGACGGCCTCGTCGTCCGCCGCTTCGACGCGGTGCTGGCGGGGACCGGCGCCCGGGCCTTCGTCGAGACCCTGCTCGTGCGCGACCTCGGCCTCTCGGGCGTCGTCGTCGGCCACGATTTCCATTTCGGCCGGGAGCGCGAGGGCACGCCGGCCGTCCTGGCCGACCTGTGCGCGGGCGCGGGCCTGAGCTGCCGCATCATCCCGCCCGTTTCCCTGCCGCCCGTTTCCCAGGAGGATGCCATGGAGCCGGTCTCGTCGAGTGCGATCCGCACGGCCCTGGCCGAGGGCGACGTCGCCCGCGCCAATGCGCTACTCGGCTATCGCTGGTTCGTCTCGGGGAAGGTGCAGCACGGGGACAAGCGCGGACGCACCCTCGGCTACCCCACGGCCAACGTCGCGCTTCCCGCCTGCGGCCTCGCCCACGGGATCTACGCCGTGCGGGTCGCCCTGCCCGACGGCGGCCTCCGGGACGGGGTGGCGAGCTACGGCCGCCGGCCGACCTTCGACGACGGGGCGCCCCTCCTCGAGGTCAACCTGTTCGATTTCTCCGGCGATCTCTACGGCCAGGCCATCACAGTGGAATTCGTGGACCATATCCGCGGCGAGGAGCGATTCGCGTCCGCCGAAAGCCTCGTCGCCCGCATGGATATCGACGCGGCGCAGGCGCGCGCGATCCTCGCGGCCGATACGGTCCCGTCCATGCTGTAGGCTCTTGCATGCTGTAGGCTTTTGGTCCCGTCGGGGGGATCGGGTCACGCCTGTCCCTCCGGCGGTTCCAATGCCCCCTGCCGGTCACGGTTCATTAACCATCCCGGCGCATTCTTCCCTCACCCCGGACGCGGCTTCGCTCCACGGTCGGAGGGGACCACGAGGCCGGGACGGATGACGCCGGATGTACGCGCATCCGCTCCCGGCTCCCGTGGTCACCGCGCCAGGACGCGGCTCCCCGGGGACCCTCTCAGTTTCGCCGAAGTTCGGGCGCTCCCTCGAACGCACGGCTCGGGCTCCGTCCGGAGCCGCGACGTTCCGCTCACGAAGCAGGTGCCCCGATGGTCAAAACTCTGATGGTCGTCCTGACGGTCGTTGTTGTCCTCGCCCTCGCCGCCGCCGTGCGGGTGGTGCTCCTGCCGTTCCGGAGTGTCCGAAGCCTGGCACGCCGACGCCTCGCCGCCGCCTGAAATCCGCGCGGCCCCACCCGCGGGTGGGGCGACGATCCGGGAGCGCCGGGACGCGCCCCTACAGCTTCGTCGGATTCGCGGCCAGCCGCCGTGCGGCGACCTGAAGACCGGCATGATCGTGGCCGCCGCTCAGGGCATAGGCCGTGCGGCCGACGATCCAGTAGGCGGTCTCGCCATCGCCGGGACTCGCCACCTCGCCCTCGCCCGGACCGGCCTTGCCGCCCTGGGTGGCGAACAGGGAGAGTTCGCCCAGGGCCCCGGCATCGATCACCACCTCGACGCTCGTGCCGTTGCGGGCGGGCACGATCTGCACGTCGCGCACGGTCCAGTCGCCCGGAAGGTCCGGGAGGGCGATGCCCGTGGCCCCGGCGATGCCCGTGCGGTCGTAGGTGGTGGTGCGCTGCGCCGCCAGCCGACCTCGGATCTGCGCCGCCTCACGGGCGTTGCGGGCATCGGCCACCAGGGTCGGATCCACCGGAGCCGCGAAGGTGTCGGGCACGCCGAGCAGGAAGCTGTCCGAATGCGCGAGCCACCCGGCGCCCACCAGCAGGGCGATCACGGCCGCGCGGCGCAGGCGGTCGCCGACCCGGCGCCAGGCGAGGGACCGGTCGAGGCGGCGGGCCGCGGCGCGGTTTCGCTCCGGCCCCGGACCGGGCATCCGGGTGAAGGCCTCCCGCAGGGCATCGCGATCGTGCATCTCGGCCATGACACGGGCCGCGATCTCGGGATTGCGCCCGAGGTGGGCCTCCACGTCGAGGCGTCGCATCACGTCGAGCTGTCCGTCGACGAAGGCGGTGAGATCGGTGTCTGTAATCGGGTCGACCATCGCTGTCGCTTCCATTCGGTTCTGGCCTGCGCCTCGGCGCCGATGGTCTTCCGGCCAGATCGGTCGGTCCGTCACCACGATGGCAACGCCTTCGGCTTTCTTCGGGGACAGCGGACCGATCAGGGGATCGAAGGACCCCGTTGACGACGCACCGCCCTTTAACCTGCGATTTCAATATCCTGCGATTTCCATGGCCCTGAACGTTTTCTGCCCGGAAACCGGATTGGGCCGCTGCCGGCCCTGTCCCGCTACGGATTGCTCCGCGGACCGATCAGCTCTTTCCCGCGGCCCGTCCCCCGAGCCCCGCGCCTGCGTCTGGTGCCCCAGCCTGCTGGGGCACCAGACGCAGGCGCGGACGCTCCGGTGGCGGGCGGCGCTGCTGATCCAGATCGCGCTCGCCCTCCTCGAACGCCCTGAGGGCGGCGCGCCCGCGGCCCAACCGCGACATCAGGGTGCCGATGGGAATGCCCAGGACCGCGGCGGCGTCGGCGTAGGCCATGCCTTCCAGGGTCACGAGATGGAGGGCGGCGCGCTGCTCTTCCGGGAGGGTGAGGAAGGCGCGGCGGATCTGGGCGAGGCGAACCTGCGACTCCTGGGCGGGAGGGGTGATCTCCTCGCTCATCTGCACCAGGGCTTCGGCGTGGCGCGATTCCACGCGCCGGCGGCGCTGTTCGTCGATGAAGACGTTGTGCAGCACCGTCATCATCCAGGTGCGCAGGTTGGTGTTCGGCCGGTGGATCTGACCGGATTCGAGGGCGCGCACCAGGGCATCGTGGACGAGATCATCGGCCCGCAGGCTGTCGCGGGTCAGCGATCGTGCGTAGCGCCGCAGGGGCACCATGAGATCGACGATGGAGGTGGCGGAGCCGTGCCGGAGCGGTTCGGTCGTCATAAGAGTAGTAACGTGCGCGGCGGCGGATTAATCCCGCACGCCGCGCACGGGTCCCCTGCGCCCTCGGGGCCAACCCTACTGGTAGGTCGCCTGGAGGTTCAGGCTGCAGGTCCGGCCGACCTGATCGTAGGTCTCGGCGAGCCAGGCCTGGGCCGCGCCCCGACCCTTGTCGCGCAGGCGCTCGAACACCCGCCAGCGCGCGTCGAGGCGGGAGGAAGCCTGATAGTCGTCGAGCGCCCCGGTGCCGTCGATGCGGTGGACGTATTGCGACTTGTAGCCGCCCTGGCCGAGGACGCCCTCGGCGATGAGGCCGTCGAGGAAATCGATGGCGCGCAGCTCGCGCATGAGATTGGCGTTGAAGGTGATTTCGTTGAGGCGGTCCTGGATTTCCTGCTGCGTGCGCGGGGTCTCGCGCCGCTCCACCGGATTGATTTGCACGAGGAGGATGTCGCGGGTCTCCGCCCCCCGGTACAGGGGATAGAGCGGCGGATTGCCGAGGTAGCCCCCGTCCCAATAGGGAACGCCGTCGATCTCCACCGCCTGGAACACCGTGGGCAGGCAGGCCGAGGCCATGAGATGGTCGACCTTCAGATCTGCGCGCTCGAACACCGCGAGCTTACCGGTCCAGACATTGGTGGCCGACACGAACAGGGCCGCCGTCTCGGCCTTGCGCAGGCGTTCGAAATCCACCTGCTTGGCCAGCGCCTTGCGCAGGGGATTGTAGTTGAGGGGGTTCGACGCGTAGGGGCTGGTCTTGATCACCCGGCCCCAGAACTCGACGACGGGATTGTCCTTCCACAGGGCGAACAGGCCGTTGAGGGCCCCGCGCTGGGCGGGCCAGAGATCGCTGTCGAGGCTCACTTCGCGCCAGAAAGTCTCCAGGGCCGCACGCGCGCCGTCGGGGCCACCCTCGAGCCAGCCGTCGACCATCACCACGGCGTTCATGGCGCCGGCACTGGCCCCCGTGATCGCCTCGAAGCCGAGGCGCCCGTCCTCGATCAGCGCGTCGAGAACGCCCCAGGTGAAGGCGCCGTGCGCACCCCCGCCCTGAAGCGCCAGGGCGACGGTCTTCTCCGCGCGGGGACCTGCGAGCACGCGTGTCGGCGCGACGGCATGATCCGGACACGAGCCACCCGGGCCGATATCGGCCGGCGAATCGATGGGCGCTTGCTGGTTCGCGTCGAGCATGGGGGCCTCCAGGGTGGATGGTGCACCGCAATATATGATGCGACAGGGCAACAATCGGGCCGGGTCGCGCCGGGTTCCCTCACCGGGGCGCAGTGCAGCCATCCGCCGGCCGCCGGGATGAACTCGACATCTCGCCCCGGATCGGACATGGGATGGGGCTGACAACAGACCAGCGCCCCTTAGGTCCCCACCGGCGCGGGCTTGACGCCCGCCCACCGTCATCTCAGCTCAAGGGTTGAGAGCGTAGACCAAGAGGGCGTCGTGGACGCCACCGGCCGGATCGCCCGGCCGGGCCAGACGGCGCCCTCGCAGACGGAAGGCCGCCGAGCCGGCGGAGGTTCCGGGAGCGCACGGATCAACGATGGAAGCCATGGACGCGACCCCCGCCAACCCGATCAGCGGCACTGCCCCCGAGATCGCCGGTCCCAGCCCCCGCCACCGCACGGTCGGCGTCATGGTCGGGTCCGGGGAGGGCGCCGTCATGGTCGGCGGCGGCGCCCCCATCGTCGTGCAGTCGATGACCAACACCGACACCGCCGACATCGACGGCACGGTGGCGCAGGTGGCCCAGCTGGCCCGGGCCGGCTCGGAGCTCGTGCGCATCACCGTCGATCGCGACGAGGCAGCCGTGGCGGTGCCGAAGATCCGCGAGCGCCTCGACCGCATCGGCATCCACGTGCCCCTGGTCGGCGACTTCCACTACATCGGCCACAAGCTCCTCGCCGATCACCCGGCCTGCGCCGAGGCCCTCGCCAAGTACCGGATCAACCCGGGCAATGTCGGCTTCAAGGAGAAGAAGGACACCCAGTTCTCGACCATCGTCGAGCAGGCGATCCGCTACGGCAAGACCGTGCGCATCGGTGCCAACTGGGGCTCCCTCGACGAGGCGCTCCTGACGCACCTCATGGACGAGAACGCCCGGCTGCCCCGGCCCATCGACGCCCGCGCGGTGATGCGCGAGGCCATGGTGCGCTCGGCCCTGTCCTCGGCCGAACGCGCCGTGGAACTCGGCCTGCCGAAAGACCGGATTATCCTCTCGGCCAAGGTCTCGGCGGTGCAGGATCTCATCGCCGTCTACCGCGAGGTGGCGCGCCGCTCGGACTTCGCCATCCATCTCGGCCTCACCGAGGCCGGCATGGGCTCGAAGGGCCTGGTGGCGGCCTCCGCCGCCATCGGCGTGCTGCTGCAGGAAGGCATCGGCGACACCATCCGCTATTCGCTGACCCCCGAGCCGGGCGGCGACCGCACCGTCGAGGTGAAGGCCGCCCAGGAACTCCTGCAGACCATGGGGTTCCGGACGTTCGTGCCGCTCGTGGCCGCCTGCCCGGGTTGCGGGCGCACCACCTCCACGACCTTCCAGGAACTCGCCCGCGACATCCAGAACTGGATCGTCACGTCGATGCCCGAGTGGAAGAAGGCCTATCCGGGCGTCGAGGGCCTCAACGTCGCGGTGATGGGCTGCATCGTCAACGGTCCGGGCGAATCGAAGCATGCCGATATCGGCATCTCGCTCCCCGGCACCGGCGAGACCCCCACCGCGCCGGTCTTCATCGACGGCAAGAAGGCCATGACCCTGCGCGGACCGACGCTGGCCAAGGATTTCGAGACCGTGGTGACCGATTACATCGAGCGCCGCTTCGGCTCCGGCACCCGCAGCGCCGCGGAGTAATCCGCTTCCGCGGCACGCACCCTGCCTTGATGGCCGGACGGCACCCCCGAGCGGGTTGCCGTTCTCGCATGCTGCGCCGCGTGATAGCGTGAACGTAGCCTAATCCCCGCCGCCCGACCCCGTCGGGACCGGCCCCGGTGTTCCTTGCGCGCGTCCGATGGCGCATCGCGAGAGACCCGGGTTCGCAACACGTCGCGATCGAGCCGCATGACGCAATCCGCCATTCCGAGCGCGCCCGGTCCCACCCCCGAGGGCGGGGACCCGTCCGCAGCGGCCATCGACGCGGAGACGGGCCGCGCCCACGCACCCGCCAGCCTGTGGACCCTGGTGCTGGGCTCCATCGGCGTCGTCTACGGCGATATCGGCACGAGCCCGCTCTACGCGTTCCGCGAGGCCCTGGTCTCGGCCCGCGCCGACGGCATCCTCCTGCGCGAGGAGGTTCTCGGCGTCGCGTCCCTGATCCTGTGGGCGCTGCTCCTCATCGTCACCATCAAGTACGTCGTCATCCTCATGCGGATGGACAACAACGGCGAGGGCGGCATCCTCTCGCTCATGGCGCTGGCCCGCTCGGCCCTCGGCGGCTCGCGCATCGTGTTCATGTTCGGCCTGCTCGGGGCCTCGCTGTTCTACGGCGATGCCATCATCACGCCCGCCATCTCGGTGCTGTCGGCGGTGGAGGGGCTGAAACTCGTCACCCCGGCCTTCGAGGCCTACGTCCTGCCCATCACCATCGCGATCATCGTTCCGCTGTTCCTCATCCAGAACCGGGGGACGGGCAAGGTCGCGACCTTCTTCGGGCCGGTGATGGCCGTGTGGTTCGCCGCCATGGCGCTCGCCGCCCTGCCGCACATCTACGCGACGCCGGACGTGTTCTGGGCCATCAACCCCTACTACGCCCTGCATTACCTGCTCGGCCACGGCACCGGCGCCCTCGTGGCCCTGGGCGCGGTCTTCCTGGCGGTGACGGGGGCCGAGGCCCTGTTCGCCGACCTCGGGCATTTCGGCCGCCGGCCGATCCAGATCGCGTGGCTCTACCTCGTGGCGCCCTGCCTCGTGCTCAACTATTTCGGCCAAGCCGCCCTGGTCCTGGCGAAACCCGACACCACGGACCCGTTCTTTCAGCTCGTGCCCGAATGGGGCCTGCTGCCCATGGTGCTGCTCGCCACCGCCGCCACGGTGACGGCGAGCCAGGCGGTGATCACCGGCGCCTTCTCCCTGTCGCGCCAGGCGATCCAGCTCGGCCTCCTGCCGCGCCTCGAAATCCGCCACACCTCGGAATCGCATTCTGGGCAGATCTACCTGCCGCAGATCAATGCGCTCCTGATGATCGGCGTGGTGATCCTGGCGATCCTGTTCCGCTCCTCGGCGGCGCTGGCCTCGGCCTACGGCATCGCCGTCACCGGCACGATGCTGATCACCGCAAGCCTCGCCTTCCTCGTGCTGTGGAAGACCTGGAAATGGTCGCCCTGGGCCGCCGGCCTCGCGATTCTGCCGTTCGCGGCCCTCGAATTCCTGTTCCTGCTGTCGAACATGCTCAAGGTGTTCGAGGGCGGCTACGTGCCCCTGCTGTTCGCCGGCGCCCTCATCGTCCTGATGTGGACCTGGGTGCGGGGCGTCGCGATCCTCATCAACAAGACCCGCAAGACGGACGTGCCGCTCACCGAACTCGTCGGCATGCTGGAGAAGAGCCCGCCCCACCACGTGCGCGGCACGGCGGTGTTCCTCACCAGCGACCCCTACATCGCGCCGGCGGCCCTGCTGCACAATCTCAAGCACAACAAGGTGCTGCACGAGAAGAACGTCGTCCTCACGGTGGAGACCGTGGACACCCCGCGCGCCCGCGCGAGCGACCGCGTCCGCATCGAGCCCATCGGCCCGCACTTCTCCAAGGTGGTGATGAAGTTCGGCTACATGGAATCGCCCAACATCCCCCGGACCCTGACGCTCCTGAAGAAGCAGGGCTTCAAGTTCGACATCATGGCGACGTCGTTCTTCCTGTCCCGACGCTCCATCCGCCCGGCGGCCCATTCGGGCATGCCCCTGTGGCAGGACCGGATCTTCATCACCCTGGCGAAGAACGCCAACGACGCCACGGACTTCTTCCAGATCCCCACGGGGCGCGTGGTGGAAGTCGGGACCCAGGTGACGGTGTGAAGGCCAGCGCCCGGCCCGTCTTGTGAGAGAATAACCTTGCAAATCCGGAATTCGATTCCGGATTTGCAAGGTTATGGGCCATTTTCGCCCCTCAAGCCTCCCGGTCGTACCGAAACGCGTCGGGCACCCGGGGCATGGCGATGCGCTCGTAGAAGGTGATGGCGTCGGGGGCGGCTGTGAGCAGGAGCGAGGCTTGCGGGCCCACCGCCTCGCGGGTGGCGGCGATCAGGCCCCGGCCGATGCCGAGTCCCTGCACGGACGCGCATACGGCGAGATCCGACAGGTAGGCGCAGAACGAGAAGTCGGTGAGGGTGCGGGCCACCCCCACGAGGACGCCGTCGCGGCGGGCGGTGACCACGAGGTCGGCCGCCGCCAGCATCCGGGACAGGCGCGACACATCGTTGGCGGGCCGGCGGGGCGCCAGACCCGATTCGACGAGGACGCGGCGGAACTCCGCCACGTCGAGGTCCGGCTCGATGCCGTAGGCGATCTCCGCCATGAGCCCGGGAGCTCAGGCGGCGAAGGCGCCGTGGCAGTGCTTGTACTTCTTGCCCGAGCCGCACGGGCAGGGCTCGTTGCGCGCGACCCGGCCCCAGGTGGTGGCATCCGTGGGGTCGCGCTCCAGCACCGCCGTGTCCGTCGGCATCGCCTGGGCGGCGTAGCCGTAGGCCGGACCGCCCCCGCCGTCGCTGCCGCTGCCCGAACGGCCCACCTCGTTCTCGCCGGTGACGGGATCGAGGTGCTGGGCGAACATCGGCGGCAGGGCGGGGGAGGCGAACGGCGACTCCTCGGCGGCGGGGTCCTCGTACATGATCTCGATGCGGGCGAGCTGCTGGGTCACCTGCTCGCGCAAGCTTCCGACGAGGCCGTTGAACAGGTCGAACGCCTCCGACTTGTACTCGTTCAGGGGGTCGCGCTGGGCGACGCCGCGCCAGCCCACCACCTGACGCAGGTGGTCGAGGGTGACGAGGTGCTCGCGCCAGAGGTGGTCGAGGGTCTGCAGGAGAACCTGCTTCTCGACATAGGTCATGACCTCGGGCGTGTTCTTCTCCGTGCGCGCCGCGTAGGCGTCGTCGGCGGCCTGGCGCAGGCGGTCGCGCATCTCCTCGTCGGCGATGCCCTCCTCCTTGGCCCAGTCCTCCACCGGCACGTCGAGGTTGAGCACCGTCTGCACCCGCTCGCGCAGGCCCTCGACGTCCCACTGCTCCGCGTAGGCGTTCTCGGGGACGTGCACGGCGACGAGGTCGTCGACGACGCCGTGGCGCATCTCGTCGACGGTGTCGCGCACGCTCTCCTGGCCCATGAAGTCGCGGCGCTGCTCGAACACCACCTTGCGCTGGTCGTTCATGACGTTGTCATACTTGAGCACGTTCTTGCGCATGTCGAAGTTGCGCGCCTCGACCTTCTGCTGCGCCTTCTCGATGGCCTTGTTGATCCAGGGGTGGATGATCGCCTCGCCCTGCTCGAGCCCCAAGCGCGTCAGCATGCCGTCCATGCGGTCGGACCCGAAGATCCGCATGAGGTCGTCCTGGAGCGACAGGTAGAACTTCGAGCGGCCGGGATCGCCCTGGCGGCCGGAGCGGCCGCGCAGCTGGTTGTCGATGCGCCGCGATTCGTGGCGCTCGGTGCCGATGATGTAGAGGCCGCCGGGCAGGGCCTTCTTGCGGCCCGCCTCCGGATCGGCCGGCTCGCCCGAGGCCAGCACCTTTTCACGGTACTCGGCGATCTCGGCCTTGATCGCCTCGATCCTGGCGTCGCGCTCCGCGCCCTCGGGGATGCCCGCGAGCTCCTTCTCGACGCGCATCTCGACGTTGCCGCCGAGTTTGATGTCGGTGCCGCGCCCGGCCATGTTGGTCGCGATGGTGATGGCGCCGGGCACGCCGGCCTCCGCCACGATGTAGGCCTCCTGCTCGTGGAAGCGGGCGTTGAGCACGGCGAAGCGCTTCGTCACCCGACCCTCGCGGGCGGCGGCGTAGACGTCGGTGAGGGCGTTGAGGTCCGAGTAGTCGAGGGGCGTGAAGCCGGCCTTGGTCAGCATCTCGGCCAGATGCTGCGACTTCTCGATGGAGCCGGTGCCGACGAGGATCGGCTGATGGCGCGCATGCGCCTTCTCGATCTCCGCGATGATGCCGTCGTACTTCTCGCCAACCGTCCGGTAGACCTCGTCGTCCTCGTCGACGCGCTCGACCTCCTTGTTGGTCGGGATGTCGACGACCTCGAGCTTGTAGATCTCGGCGAACTCGTCGGCCTCCGTCGAGGCCGTGCCGGTCATGCCGGCGAGGTTGGAATAGAGGCGGAAGTAGTTCTGGAAGGTGATCGAGGCCAGCGTCTGGTTCTCGGGCTGGATCGTGACCCGCTCCTTGGCCTCCAGGGCCTGGTGCAGGCCCTCCGAGTAGCGCCGGCCCTGCATCATGCGGCCGGTGAACTCGTCGATGATCACCACCTCGTCGTTCTTGACGATGTAGTCCTTGTCCAGGGTGAACAGGGTGTGGGCGCGCAGGGCCTGGTTCACGTGGTGGACGAGGGAGACGTTGTGGGCGTCGTAGAGGTCGCCCTCCTTCAGCAGGTCCGCCCCGCGCAACAGGTCCTCGATGAACTCGTTGCCGCTCTCGGTGAGCGAGACCGTGCGCTGCTTCTCGTCGAGGTCGTAATGCTCCTTGTCCAGGTGGGGCATCAGCGCATCGACGGAGACGTAGAGCTCCGAGCGGTCGTCCACCGGGCCGGAGATGATGAGTGGGGTCCGCGCCTCGTCGATGAGGATCGAATCGACCTCGTCCACGATCGCGAAATTGTGGCCGCGCTGGGCGAGCTGGCCGAGCTCGTACTTCATGTTGTCGCGAAGATAATCGAAGCCGAACTCGTTGTTGGTGCCGTAGGTGATGTCGCAGGCATACGCCTCTTTGCGCTGCTCGTCGTCGAGGCCGTGGACGATGGTGCCGACGGTGAGGCCGAGGAAGCGGTAGACCCGGCCCATCCACTCGGCGTCGCGCGAGGCGAGGTAGTCGTTCACGGTCACCACGTGGACGCCGAGACCGGAGAGGGCATTGAGGTAGACCGGCAGGGTCGCCACCAGGGTCTTGCCCTCACCCGTGCGCATCTCGGCGATGCCGCTCTCGTGCAGCACCATGCCGCCGATGAGCTGCACGTCGAAGTGGCGCTGGCCGAGGGCGCGCTTGGCGGCTTCGCGGACGGTGGCGAAGGCCGGAATCAAGATGTCGTCGAGGGACTTGCCGGCGGCGAGCTCGCCCTTGAGCATGTCGGTGCGGGCGCGCAGGTCCGCGTCGGACAGGCTGGCCAGCTGCGGCTCCAGGGCGTTGATCTCGGCCACACGGGGACGGTAGCCCTTCACGCGCCGGTCGTTGGACGAGCCGAAAATCTTCTTGGCGAGGGCACCGAGCATCGTGAACCTACGGTCGATCGAAAAGCGTGAAGGCGAATGTTGGCCGGGCTTATAGAGGTAAATATTGCCCGACGCATCCGAAAGAGCCGCGCCTGTCGATCGTCGCCGTGAGGTGTCGCCGGTCAGCCGCCGGAGAAGGAACAGGGGGAAGAATGCGCAGGGGCGCCGCGTTCGCGCCGATGCCGTTGGGCCCCCGCCGAGCGCGTCCGCCGCGAGCGGTCAGTTGATCTCGCAGAATCCCGCGCCGGAGCCGACGATCCGCCCTTTGCCGCACCAGGCCTGCGCCGTGCGGGCGTCCCGGCCGGATGCGGTCGCGACCGTAGCTGCGGCGACCTGGGCTGCAGCAATCTGGGCTGCGGCGACCGGGGCGGCAACGGGCGGGGTCGGGCGCGGCATCGCCAGGCTCGCGGCGGGTTCCTCACGCGCCGCCCGGCCCGCCGGCGCGGAGCGGATGCTGCCGGTGGCGGTGGGGACGAAGGCGATCCCCGCGCCGCGGCGCCCGCGTGCCTCGGCGTCCGAGGCGGCCAGGGCCGGGATCGCTCCGAGGAGGATCAAACCGAGGGTGACCGGATTTGCACGCACGCGACATCTCCCCGGAACGAACCGATCGAAGGCTACGGCCGGACCCGTTAACGCCGCCTCGCCGCGACCGTGCGGATGCGACGGATCGGGGGCCGCCCTGCTTGTCTTCGGGTCCGCCGCACGCCACCTGTGTCGGCGCGAAACGCGCGGCCCTTCCGGCCGCCACCGCCTCGCACCGATCCCGACCATTCAGACGTCGGGGATGCGGCGGGGTGCCATTCCCGAAGGACGCCGCGATGCCCATCACCCCCGCCCTCCTGCGCACGAGCGCACGCACCAGCGCCCTGGCGCTGATCCTGGCCACGCCCCTGGCCGGCGTTCACGCGCAGCAGCCCGCCGCCCCCGCGCCGACGGCAGCCGTCGTGGCGCCCGAGACGGTGGTGGCGAAGGTGAACGGCGCCCCGATCACCCAGGGCGACCTCGCCATCGCGTCGGACGATCCGGCCCTGTCCCTGCCGGGCGTGGACGACGCTCAGAAGAAGAACCTCCTGGTCGACTACATGGTCGACCTCAAGGTCGGCGCCCAGGCCGCCGACGCGGCCAAGGTGGCCGAGACGCCGGAGTTCCAGCGCAAGCTCGCCTATTTTCGCGATAAGCTTCTCCTCGATGAATACCTCGAGCGCGAGGCCAAGAAGGCGGTGACGCCGGAGGCCGCCAAGGCTCTCTACGAGCAGACCGTGAAGGCGATGAAGCCGGACGAGGAGGTTCATGCCCGCCACATCCTCGTCGACAACGAGGACGACGCGAAGAAGATCGCCGCGCGGATCAAGGGCGGCGAGGACTTCGCCAAGGTCGCGGGCGAGGCCTCGAAGGACCCGGGCTCGAAGGCCGAGGGCGGCGATCTCGGCTGGTTCACCAAGGAGCGCATGGTCGCCCCCTTCGCCGAGGCGGCGTTCAAGCTCAGCGCCGGTCAGGTCTCGGACCCGATCAAGACCCAGTTCGGCTGGCACGTGATCAAGGTCGAGGAGAAGCGGGTGAAGCCGGTACCGACCTTCGCCGAGATGAAGGAGCAGGTCGAGCAGTACATCACCCGCAAGACCCAGCAGGATCTCATCCTCAAGCTGCGCGAGGCCGCCAAGGTCGAGCGCACGGCCGCCGCCCCGGCCGAGCCGAAGGCCGAGCCCAAGAAGCCCTGAGGCGGAGGGTCCCGAAGCGGCGCCCTCCGATTCACGGGGGGCGCTTGTTTGTGGTTGCGCTTGCCCCCCGGATCGGCTGTGACTGCGGCCGTCGAATCGAGGGGGCAGCATGTCGGGTGGTCACGGTGGCGGTGGGAGTTCCAACAAGCGCGTGGCGCTGCTGATCTCGGTGCTGGCGCTGTTCCTGGCGCTCGCAGAGACCCTGGCCAAGGGTGCGCAGACGGAGGCGCTCAGCGCCAACGTCGAATCGTCGAACCAGTGGGCCTACTTCCAGGCCCGCACCATCCGCGGCACGATTCTCAAGACCGCCGACGAGACCCTGGCCCTGCTGCCGCCGGATGCCGCGAATTCGGAAGCGATCAAGGCCAAGCGCGCCGAGTGGGCCAAGACCATGGCCCGCTGGGACAGCGAGCCCACCACCGGCGAGGGGCGCAAGGAACTCAGCGAGAAGGCCCGGCACGCCCAGGAGGTCCGCGACAAGGCGCTCCACCGCTACCACCATTACGAGTTCGGCTCGGCGGCCTTCCAAATCGGCATCGTGCTGGCCTCGGCCGAGGTGATCACCGGCATCTCGGCCCTGGTCTTCGGCGGTGCCTTCATCGGCCTCGCCGGGTTGGCCATGCTCGGCTTCGGCCTCTACGCCCCGCACGTGCTGCCGTTTTTCCACTGACGCCCGGGCCACTCGACAGCGCGCCGCTTTGCCTGCCTAATCCGTCCTGCGACCGGTGATCGAACCCGGCGCCGGGGTGGATACGCCATGGCGGACGACGCGGACGGGGAAAGCCGGCTCACGCGGGCCTCGGGCTTTCTGTTCATGCACACGGAGCACGCGGTCTACGCCGTGCTCGGGGTGCTGCTGGCGGCGACGGCGATCCTGGCGCTCGTCGACGCCACCGGCCTCCTCGTCGGGGCGATCCGCGAACTCGGCGGATCGGCCAAGCTCCTCGAGATCGTCGACCGGCTCCTGTTTCTGCTGATGCTGGTGGAGATCCTGCACACGGTGCGGGTCTCCATGCGCTCGGGCAAGCTCACCTGCGAGCCGTTCCTCATCGTCGGGCTCATCGCCTCGATCCGGCGGGTGCTGGTGATCACCCTGCAATCGTCCGAGGTGATGCACGGTCCGCTGACGCCGGAGCGCGAGGCGCTGTTTCGCGCCTCGATGATCGAGCTCGGCGTGCTCGCCGGGCTCATCCTCGTCATGGTGCTGTCGATCTTCCTCCTGCACCGCGCCCGCGACGACCAGCAGGTGGCGGGGCAGGAATAGGCGCTCAGCGCCGCTGCTTGGATTCTGCCGCCCGACGCAGAGCTTCGGCCATGGCGCCGCCGGGTTCCCCTCCGGCCTTCGGCGGCGGAGCCGACTGCATCCGTGCCGGTGCCGGGGACTCCGCGCGCCGGCCGGGGCGGGCGCCTTCCCCATCGTCCGAGCGCATGGAGAGGGCGATGCGCTTGCGGCCCGGATCGACCTCGACGACGCGCACCTGCACCACGTCGCCGGGTTTGACCACGTCGCGCGGGTCCTTCACGAAGCGGTCGGCCAGCACCGAGATGTGCACCAGCCCGTCCTGGTGCACGCCGATATCCACGAAGGCGCCGAAGGCGGCGACGTTGGTGACCACGCCCTCGAGGCGCATGCCGGGCTTGAGGTCGGTGATCTTTTCCACGCCGTCCTGAAAGGTGGCCGTGCGGAAGGCCGGGCGCGGATCGCGGCCGGGCTTCTCCAACTCCAAGAGAATGTCGGTGACCGTGGGCAGGCCGAAGGTCGCGTCGGTGAATTTCTTCGGGTCGAGGCCGCGCAGCGTGCCCGCATTGCCGATAACCGCCTGGATCGGCTGGCCGGTGGCGGCGAGAATCCGGCGCACCACCGGGTAGGCCTCCGGGTGGACGCCGGACGCGTCGAGGGGGTCGGCCCCGTCGCGGATGCGCAGGAAGCCGGCGGCGAGCTCGTAGGCCTTCGGCCCGAGGCCGGCGACCTTCTTGAGGGCGACCCGGCTGCGGAACGGGCCGTGGGCATCGCGGTGGACGACGATGTTGGACGCCACCCGCTCGGTGAGGCCGGACACCCGGGCGAGCAGGGGCGCGGAGGCGGTGTTCACGTCGACGCCGACCCCGTTCACGCAATCCTCCACCACGGCATCGAGGGAGCGGGACAGCTTTCCCTCCGCCAGATCGTGCTGGTACTGCCCGACGCCGATGGCCTTCGGCTCGATCTTCACGAGTTCGGCGAGCGGGTCCTGCAGGCGCCGGGCGATGGAGACGGCGCCGCGGATCGACACGTCGAGGTCGGGCAGTTCGGCGCTGGCATAGGCCGAGGCCGAGTAGACCGAGGCGCCGGCCTCCGAGACCATCACCTTGGTGAGCTTGAGTTCGGGCTGCTTGGCGATGAGTTCGGCGGCGAGCTTGTCGGTCTCGCGCGAGGCGGTGCCGTTGCCGATGGCGACGAGGTCGACCCCGTGCGCCCGGCACAGCTTCGCCAGGGCCATCAGGGCGCCGTTCCAGTCCCGGCGCGGCTCGTGCGGATAGATCGTGTCCGTGGCCACCACCTTGCCGGTGGCATCGACCACGGCGACCTTCACGCCCGTGCGAAAACCCGGATCGAGGCCGAGGGTCGGGCGGGCGCCGGCCGGTGCGGCGAGCAGCAGGTCGCGCAGGTTGCCGGCGAACACCCCGACCGCACCGGCCTCGGCCACGGCCCAGAGGCGGGCGCGCAGATCCGTGTCGATGCTGGGCTTGAGCTTCGTTCGCCACGTCCGGCGCATGGTCTCCATGAGGAACGCGTCGCCCGGTCGGCCGCCGTCGCGCACGCCGAAGGTTTTTGCGATGCGCAGTTCCTGCGCGGAGGGTTGGCCCTTGGCCGGCGCGTCGCCCACGGCATCGGTCAGGTCGAGGTCGAGCACCTCCTCCTTCTCACCCCGGAACAGGGCGAGGATGCGGTGCGAGGGCAGGCGGGTCAGGGGCTCGGTAAACTCGAAATAGTCGGCGAATTTTTCACCCGCCGCCGCCTTGCCCTTCTTCACCGTGGCGACCATGCGGCCGCGCTGCCAGCCGGTCTCGCGCAAGGACCCAACCAGCTCCGGATCCTCGCTGAAGCGCTCCATGAGGATCGCGCGTGCCCCTTCCAGGGCGGCGTCCGCATCGGCGACGCCCTTGCCCGCATCAATATAAGACTTGGCCGCCGCCTCCGGCGCCTGGTCGGGCCGGGCCAGGACGGCCTCCGCCAGGGGCCCGAGTCCGGCCTCGCGGGCGATCTGCGCCTTGGTGCGGCGCTTGAGCTTGAACGGCAGGTAGAGGTCCTCCAGCCGCGCCTTGGTGTCGGCGGCGAGGATGCGGGCACGCAGGGGCCCGTCGAGCTTGCCCTGGGCCTCGATGCTCTCCAGCACCGCCGCGCGCCGCGCCTCCAGCTCGCGGAGATACGACAGGCGCTCCTCGAGGGTGCGCAGCTGCGTGTCGTCGAGGGTGCCGGTGACTTCCTTGCGGTAGCGCGCCACGAACGGGACCGTGGCGCCCCCGTCGAGAAGGTCGACGGCGGCCTTCACCTGCCACTCGGCCACGCCGAGTTCGGCGGCGAGGATTGCGTTGATGGCGGCCATGCAGCGTCTCCCGGTGGGGCCGGGGTGTCTACAGGGCGCCGCGCCGGGCGGTCAAACCGCCCACGCTATCCTGGACAACGCCGCGATCCCGGCAGACACTTTCGTCCAACAACAAACGCTTTGGGGAGGTCGTCATGAAGCTCGGGCTTGGGCTCGCCGTGCTGTGGCTCGCGCTCACGGGGGCAGCCGCGGCGGAACCTCCGACGTTCCAGGTCGATCCGGCCTGGCCTAAAACCCTGCCGAACAACTGGATCATGGGTCAGGCCTCCGGCGTCGCCGTGGATGCCGAGGACCACATCTGGGTGGTGCAGCGCCCCCGCACCCTCACCGACGACGAGAAGGCCGCGAGCCTCACCCCTCCGCGCACCAAGTGCTGCGTGCCGGCCCCGCCGGTGCTGGTGTTCGATCAGGCCGGCAGCCTGATCCGGTCCTGGGGCGGCCCGGGGGAGGGCTACGACTGGCCGCAGAACGAGCACGGCATCCACATCGATCACAAGGGCTTCGTCTGGCTCGCCGGAAACGGCGAGCAGGACGGGCTGATCCTGAAGTTCACGCCGGAGGGCAAGTTCGTCCTGCAGATCGGCAAACAGGGTCCGCAGACCAACAGCCTCGACACCACCCGTCTCGGCCGGCCCGCCGCCATGCAGGTGGACCCGGAGACCAACGAACTTTACGTGGCTGACGGCTACTACAACCACCGGGTCATCGTGTTCGACGCCGAGACCGGCGCGTTCAAGCGGATGTGGGGCGCCTACGGCAAGCCACCGACGGACGAGGCCCTGCCGCCCTACGATCCGGCCGCCGCCCCGGCCCAGCAGTTCCGCAATCCCGTCCACTGCGTGCAGATCGCCCGCGACGGCCTCGTCTACATCTGCGACCGCGCCAACGACCGGGTGCAAGTGTTTCACAAGGACGGTCGCTTCGTGAAGGAGTTCTTCGTCGAGAAGAACACCCGCGCCAATGGCTCGGTCTGGGAACTCGCCCTGTGGCCCGACGCCGAGCAGACCTACCTCCTTAACGCCGACGGCGCCAACAACGAGGTCCGCACCTTGAAGCGCGATACCGGCGAAGTGGTCGGCGCCTTCGGCCGCAACGGCCGCATGGCCGGCGATTTCCACTGGGTCCACAACCTCGCTATCGATTCGAAGGGCAACGTCTTCACCACGGAGGTGGACACCGGCAAGCGCGCCCAGAAGTTCGTGTTTCGAGGCGACACGGTCCTGCGCAAGCGCGCCCCAGCCCCCTGACCCGCGGCGGCCTTCAGGCCGCCGCGTCCCAGGTCTCCGTGATCGCCCGGCCCTCGCCGAGCAGGCGGGCGCGCAGCACCACGTCGCCGGGCGGCCGGGTGGCGGGCGGGCGCCACTCGACGTAGAGGCGCCAGCCCCCGGTCTGGGGCACGAACTCGATGAACGGGTCCACCAGGGTACCGGCGCTCGCCGAGATGTCGGCGGTGAGGGCGGAGGCCGGGTCGCGCGGCAGGCCGGGGCCTTCGAAATCGATCGTGTAGAGGCGCCGGCCCGGGCTCGGTGGTGTCGTCGGGCGCAGGCGCTCGGCCGAGCCGACGCGGGTCGAGACCACGCGGGCCAGGGTCCCCGGTACGACGCCCGTGGGCTCCGCGCCCACCGTGGTCAGGGTGTAGCGCGGGGACAGGACCGTTCCCGCCGTGACGGGAGCGGCCGGCACGAAGGCCGCCACGATGTTGTCCATGTACTCCTCGCGCGACGGGATCTCGAAGAGTTGCACGGCGCCGGCCCCGAACCCCGCTTCCGGGGTCACCCACAGGCCCGGCCGGAGTTCGTGACGGGCCTGGACGTCGAGATAGGCGCCGAAATTCCGCTCGCGCTGGAGCAGCCCGAACCCGTCGAGGGGATCGACGGCGAAGGCCGAGACCTGCGGGTCACGGCGCCCGTTCACCAGGGGCCGCCACATCCGGTCGCCCCGCGTCGCCACGGCGAGGCCGTCGGAATCGTGGACCTGGGGCCGGAAATCGTCGAAGGGCTCGGCGCCCGGCGCGCCCGGCCCGTTCTGCCCGTGCAGGAACATGCTGGTGAGGGGCGCCAGCCCGAGGCGGTCGATGGCGGTTCGGGGGTGGAGGGCGGCTTCGACCCGCATGATGGAGGGATCGCCCGGCGCCACGACGAAGCGGTAGGCCCCCGTCAGGCTCGGCGATTCGAGGAGCGCCAGCACGTCGATGGTGCGGGCGTCGTCCTTCGGTTCGCAGATCCAGAACGCGGTGAAGTCCGGAAATTCCTCCGCGCCCGGTCCGCCCGTGCGGATGGCCGCGCCCCGCGCCGACAGGCCGTATTCCTGGCCCTTGCCGCGCAGGCGGAAATACGAGGCCCCGAGGAAGACGAGGAATTCTTCCTGCGTGTCCGGCCGGGAACCGTCGAAGGCGTAGTGCAGGCGAAAGCCCGCGAAGCCAAGGTCGGCCGGGAAGGATTGCCCCTGCAGGGTTGGGCCGAGGTCGAACAGATCCGAGCCGTAGGCGATGGGTCTGGCGGGGCCGTCGGCCGGTTGCAGGTAGAGGTCCACCCGTTTCGCCTGCAGGAAGCCGCGATGGAACAGCTGGGCCGAGAAGTGGGCGCCCAGGCGCGGGCTCGCCGCGGGGCGGAAGGTGATCGCCCGGTAGGCATCGTAGGTCAGGGCCTTGAGGGCGGGCGGCAGGTCGTCGGGATGCGGCCGGTAGGGCGCCGCCGCGAGCGCCTTCGCCCGCTCGGCGAGATCGGCGAAGGTCATGGGCGTCGCCCGGTCGGGGAGGGGGGCGGCCAGCGTTCGGACGGCATTCATATCGGTGATACTAGGCAGGAGCATGCCCGTGGCCGCGCCGAGCGTCTGAAGGGCTTGCCGCCGCGAGACGGGGCCGGTCTGCCCGTTCCCGTCCCCACCGTTGCCATCGCCCATCGTGTGCCTGTCCCCGTGATCGGGCATCGCTCGGCTCCCCTCGCACGAGAGTCCCGCGTCCCATGTCCCAGCGGTTGTCGCACGACGCTCCCGTAGTCGAAATCCCGAACGGATCGGATTCGGAGCGATCCCTGCTCGGGCGTCGGCTGATGCTGGCGCTGCCGACCCTGGCGACGGCCGCCCTCATCGCGACCCTGGCGACCATGGCCTACGGCCCGCCGGCCGGGTGGTTCGCCGGCGCCGTCCTCGTCCTGTTCTGCCTGGTGATGGCCTGGCAGTCGTTCGTCGCCTGGCAGTACGTCTACGGCCTCGTCGCGGACGGCCTCGGCGACAGGGCGAAGTCGGACCTCGAAATCCGCTCCCTGACCGTGCCGGCGAAGGCCTCCGGCCGGAGCCGGACGGCCGCCGTGGTCGCCATCCATGCCGAGGACGCCGTGGCGGTGTTCGCGGCGCTGAGGGTCATGGCCCGCTCGCTCCAGCGCGAGGGCGGCGACGGCTCCGACATCGATCTGTTCGTCCTGTCCGACACCCGCGACGGCGCCATCGCGGCTTTGGAGGAGCACGAGTTTTCCCGCATCACCGCCTGGGCGGCCCAGAACGGTGCGGGCCTGCCGCGCCTGCGCTACCGCCGCCGCCGGGACAATGCCGGGCGGAAAGCCGGCAACATCGCCGAGTTCTGCCGCACCTACGGCGCTGAATACGACTTCATGATCGTCCTCGACGCCGACAGCCTGATGACCGGGGCGGCCATGCGCCGCCTCGCCCGGCTGATGGAGGAGAGCCCCCGCGTCGGCCTGATCCAGACCGTGAGCTACGCCACCGGCCGCGACACCCTGTTCGCCCGCATCCAGCAATTCGCCGTGCGCCTCTACGCGCCGCTCTCGATCCGCTGCCTTGAGACGTGGCAGGGGCCCGATGGGAGCTACTGGGGCCACAACGCGATTCTGCGGGTCGAGGCCTTCGCCAACAACGCCGAACTGCCGGTGCTGCCCGGCAAGGCGCCGCTCGGCGGCGAGATCCTGTGCCACGACATCGTCGAGGGGGCGCTGCTCCGCCGGGCCGGCTGGGAGGTGCGCCTGCTGCCCGAGATGGGCGGCACCTGGGAAGAGATGCCGACGAACCTCGTCGATCTCCTCGGCCGCGAGCGCCGCTGGTGCCAGGGCAACATGCAGCACCTGCGCGTCGTCCCCATGCCGGGCCTGCGCCCCGCCAGCCGCTGGCATCTCGCCGTCGGCATCCTCTCCTACATGGCCTGCCCGCTCTGGGTGGCGTTCCTGGCCCTGGGCACAGTCCAGGCCGCGGCGACCGGCGACCTCGGCCTCCTGGGCTACGGCCTCACCGGCACGGGGGCGGCCGCCCATGCCCTGGCGTTGGTGGTGCTGACCGTCCTGGCGCTCCCGAAACTCCTGAGCCTCGGCCACGTCCTCGCCTCGCCCGAGCGCCGGGCGGACTTCGGCGGCACCGCCTCGCTCCTGAAGAGCGCGGCCCTGGAGCAGGTGGTGTGGGTGCTGCTCTGGCCGGTGATGACCCTGTTCGCAGCGGGTGCCGTCGCCACCACCTTCGTCGGGCGCGTGGTGCGCTGGGACGCGCAGATCCGCGACGACCGCCAGGTGCCCTGGGCGGAAGCCTGCCGGCTCCAGGTCGACACCCTCGTGGCCGGTGCCCTGCTCGCCGGAATCCTGGCCTATGCGGCCGACCCGTGGCTCGCCCTGTGGATGGCGCCCGTGGCCCTCGGGCTCCTGTCGAGCCCGGCCCAGAGCGTCCTGACCAGCCGGGCCGATCTCGGCCGGCGGGCGCAGGAGCGGGGTCTGTTCCTCACCATCGACGACACGGACCGCGCGCCCGACCTCGTCGCCCTGGCCCAGTCCCGGGGCGGCGCCGAAGTTCGCCCGGACCGGCCGGCCCTCGCCGAAACGGCGGCCCTGCGGGCCAGTGAGGCGCCGGTGTCGTGAGCGCGCCTCACTGCGCCGGCTTGCCGAGCACCTCGATGGGGTCCGTGCGCTGGCTCGGACCCGGCTCCTTGGTGACGCTGTCGCCCCCCTGCTTGCCGTTCGACTTCAGGCCCGTGCCGCTGGCGAGTTCGAGGCAGGTCACCATCTCGACGTAGGAGGGAAACCCGCCGGCCTCGAACTGCTTCTCGCACTGGCGCTTGGCCGCCGGGGTGAACTCGCCCCAGCGGCGCTTGACCTCGTCATGGGCCGAACGTTCCGAACGCAGGCAACCGTCCTGGCTCGCGTTGTCGTTGACGCCGGCCGAGGCGGCGGACTTGCAGGTCTGCTCGATGTCGAGATTCGGCGGGCCGTCCGCCGCCAGGACGGGGGCTCCCATCAGCAGCAGGGCCGCGAGTCCGGTCAGCAGGGATTGGGTATTCGTCATCGCCGGTCTTTCAGGGTGATCTCTGACCAACAACGCGATGCCCTGCCATTGGCCCCCTGCAGGGTTGAGAAAATCACGGCACGGCCGGCGCATCTCCCCCGCGCAGGGCGTCGTCGAGATCCCCGAACAGATCGTCGACATCCTCGATCCCCACGGACAGGCGCAGGAGATCGGGCGGGCAGGGCGAGCCCGGCCCCTCGACGGAGGCCCGGTGCTCGATGAGGCTCTCGACGCCGCCCAGCGACGTCGCCCGCTTCCACAGGCGTACCCGGGCGGCGGCGGCGATGGCCGCCTGCTCGCCCGCCGCGACCCGGATCGACAGCATGAAGCCGAAGCCGCCCGCCATCTGGCGCGCGGCCACCGCGTGGCCGGGATCGTCGGGCAGGCCCGGATAGAGCACGGCACGCACCGCGGGATGCGCCTGGAAGCGCCGGGCGAGGTCTGCGGCCGCGGCCGATTGGGCGGCGGCCCGGAGGGGCAGAGTGCGCAGGGACCGCATCAGCAGGTAGGCCTCGAACGGCCCCAGGATGGCGCCGCCCCCGGCGCGGATCGTGACGAGCCGCGCCCAGAACGCGTCCGCCTCGGCCCCGGCGAGGACGCCCGCGACCACGTCCGAATGCCCGTTGAGGATTTTTGTGGCCGAATGCATCACGATGTCGGCCCCCAGGGTCAGGGGCCGGGTGTGAATCGGCGAGGCGGCGGTGGAATCCACCGCGAGCCGCGCCCCGGCCGCGTGGGCAAGGCGCGCGGCGGCGGCGATGTCGGTGACGGTCCAGAGCGGGTTGCCCGGCGTTTCGATCCAGACGAGCTTCGTCGTGCCCGGACGCAGGGCGGCGCGCAGGGCATCGAGGTCGTCCATGGCGACGAAGTCGATGGCGATCCGCCGGCGGGGCATCTCGTCGCGGAGCCAGCGTTTCAGGGCCCAGTACATGACGGTGGGGGCGAGTACGTGGTCGCCGGGCTCCAGGGCCGTGAAAACCGCCGTGGCCGCCGCCATGCCGGAGCCGAACAGCAGCGCCCCGGCCGGGGCGTCCTCCAGCATGGCGATGACGGCCTCGGCCTCGCGCACGGTGGCGTTGTCGGGCCGGGCATAGGAGAAGCCCGAGGCATAGCCGTTGTCGGGATCGCGCAGGAAGGTGGTGGAGACGTGGAGCGGGGCCACCACCGCCCGGGTCACGGGCTCGATCCGCCCCATGGCCTGGGCCGCGAGGCTGCGGGCGCGGAAAGGGCGGGGGGCGGTGTCGTCCGGCATGAGGTCCCTCCGTTTTCGTCAGGTCTGGGAAGGTCCGTAAAGGGCCCCGCGAAGCCGCCCTGGCGACGACACCGGCCCCGTGACCCAGACCCGTCGCACGGTCCGGGCCGGGGGGCTGGCCTCATGAAACCATGGCTGATCGAACAGCGTTCCGATGCCAGCCTCCGAAGCACGGGCACCCCGGCAGCCTTCCCGGCGGACCAGAGATCTTGGCCGACCAGAGATCTTGGCCGACGAGAGACTTTGGCCGCCCAGCGACAATGAAACCAGGACGTCGAGACGGATGACCGCCACCCCGCATGTGCCCGACAGGCCGGCCCTGTCCCGCTATCCCCGCCTGGCGGCGGCGATCCTGCCCGTGCTCGTCACCAGCGTAATCGGGTCGCTCTCGACGGGGCCTAACATCGAGGGCTGGTACGCGGGCCTGACCAAGCCGTCCTTCAATCCGCCGAACTGGGCGTTCCCCCTGGCGTGGACCATCCTCTACGGCCTCATCGCCGTCTCGGCCTGGCGGCTGCTCGGCGCCATGCCGCGCACCGGACCGACCCGGGAGGGCTGGCGGCTGGCGGTCATCGCCTTCGCGGTGCAGCTCGCCCTCAACGCCGCCTGGACCCCGACGTTCTTCGCCGCCCATGCCATCGGGACGGGCGTGGTGGTCTCGGCAGCGATGTTCGTGATGATCCTCTGGACCATCCGCCTGTCCTGGCGCTTCGACCGCCTCGCCGCCGGTTTGCTCGTGCCCTATGCCGCCTGGGTCGGCTTCGCGACCATTCTCAACTTCGCCCTCTGGCGGTTGAACTGAGCATCGGCCCGAAAAGTGGTATCCGGTTTTCGGCAAAGGCCGATGCTGCGGAAAGCCCTACTCGGCGGCTTCCACGAACACGGTGCCGGCGCGGGGCAGGTCGAGGGTGTCCCAGGTTTCCATGAGCGCCGCCGTCAGCTTGGCGATCTTGGCGTCGTCGTGGAACGGCGAGGGCGTGATGCGCAGGCGCTCGGTGCCGCGCGGCACCGTCGGGTAGTTGATCGGCTGGATGTAGATGGCGTGGTGTTCCAGCAGGTGGTCGGCCGCCGCCTTGCACAGCTCGGCATCGCCCACCATCACGGGCACGATGTGGGTCTGGGTGTGCAGCACCGGCAGGCCGGCGGCTTCGAGCGCCATCTTGGTGCGGTTGGCCTGACGCTGGTGCGCCTCGCGCTCGACGTTCGAGCGCTTGAGATAGCGCACGGAGGCGCGGGCGGCGGCCGCGATGGCCGGCGGCAGGGCGGTGGTGAAGATGAAGCCCGGCGCGTGGCTGCGCACGGCGTCGCACAGGACGGTGGAGCCGGTGATGTAGCCGCCGACGCAGCCGTAGCCCTTGGCCAGCGTCCCCTCGATGACGTCGACCCGGTGCATCACGCCGTCGCGCTCGGAGATGCCGCCGCCGCGCGGCCCGTAGAGGCCGACGGCGTGGACCTCATCGAGGTAGGTCATGGCGCCGTAACGGTCGGCGAGGTCGCAGATGGCCGCGATGTCGGACACGTCGCCGTCCATGGAATAGACGGACTCGAAGGCGATCAGCTTCGGGCGGTCGCCCGCCGCGATCAGAAGCTCTTCGAGATGCGCGAGATCGTTGTGGCGGAAGATGCGCTTCTCGCAGCCCGAGTGACGCACGCCCTCGATCATCGAGTTGTGGTTGAACGCATCCGAGAGGATGAGGCAGTTCGGCAGCAGCTTGGCGATGGTCGAGATGCCGGCCTGGTTCGAGACGTAGCCCGAGGTGAAGACGAGGCCGGCTTCCTTGCCGTGCAGATCGGCGAGTTCGCGCTCCAGATCCACCAGGGGTGAATTGTTGCCGGCGATGTTGCGGGTGCCGCCGGCGCCCACGCCGCAGCGCGCCGCCGTCTGCGTCATGGCGTTCACCACGTCGGGATGCTGGCCCATGCCGAGGTAGTCGTTCGAGCACCAGACGGTGATCTCGGACGTCCCGCCATCGGGCTTGCGCCAGTTCGCCGTCGGGAAGCGTCCGGCGATGCGCTCGATATCGGCGAAGACGCGGTAGCGGCGCTCGGTGTGCAGGCGGTCGAGGGCCGTGCGGAAATGGGCGTCGTAATCGGCCCGGCCCTGGCCCGGACGGGTCTCGGTGGTCTTCCGGGTCTTGCGGGTCTCGGTGATCTCGCTCGTCGCGGGCATCCGGTTCACGGGCATCCGTCCTTCACGCTTGGGCTGATTGGCCGGCGGTGGGATCGCGGCCTCTGGCGGGATCGTTTCCGCGCGGACCCTTATGCCAGACGGGGTCTTCGCGTTTGGTTTCGGCAAGGTGTCGCTGTCCCCGATCCGGAGACATCGAACGCCGCGCGTCGTGGCTGGCTCCTCCAGCGCGGTCGGCACGATACAGGCGAACTTGGAATTGGTTCAAGTCGACAACCGCAGCCCTGGTCTGCAGCTTGACGGTGCGGGTTGGGCCGGTGGACGGTGGGGATGGACAGCCGGCCCGTCGCCGTGGTGACGATGCGTCGCGTGAAGCCGACCCGAGAGCCATGACCGAGCAGACGGACAAGCGGACCGAGCGCCTGAAGGCGGCCCTGCGGGAGAACCTGCGACGGCGCAAGCTGCAGGTGCGCGGCCGCTCCGAGGCGCCGGAGGAGGTTCTGGAAGAGGTCCGGCCAGGGGCGCAAGGGGCACGCGCAGGGGTCCGGGACGGCGATCCGG
The DNA here is from genome assembly GCF_001422375.1 of Methylobacterium sp. Leaf99. GTDB lineage: Bacteria > Pseudomonadota > Alphaproteobacteria > Rhizobiales > Beijerinckiaceae > Methylobacterium. The sequence continues at coordinate 1,821,812 of NZ_LMMU01000001.1, forward strand.
CGGAGCCGCCCGAGGACGATCCGGCCTGAGCGGGACCGCATCCCTTTTCCGACAAAACTGACGTATACGCCGGCTCAACGACACCGAAGGCGGGCCGCGGGCTCTCCACGAGACCGGTCCGACGTCCGCAGGACGCGGGACCCGAGCGCAAGGTTTGACGACAATGGACCGCATCACCATCATCGGCGGCAGGCCGCTCAACGGCGTGATCCCGATCTCGGGCGCCAAGAACGCGGCCCTGCCCCTGATGATCGCCAGCCTGATGACCGGCGAGACCCTGGAACTCGGCAACGTGCCGCGGCTCGCCGACATCAACGCCCTCCTGCGCATCCTCGGCAATCACGGCGTCGACCACATGGTGGTGGGCAAGCGCCCGGGCCAGACCACGGAGACCGGCCAGACCATCCGGCTGACCGCCTCCAACGTCATCGACACCACGGCGCCCTACGAGCTCGTCTCGACCATGCGGGCGAGCTTCTGGGTCATCGCGCCCCTGCTGGCGCGCTTCGGCGAGGCCCGGGTCTCGATGCCGGGCGGCTGCGCCATCGGCACCCGCCCCGTCGATCTCCTGCTGATGGCGCTGGAGCGCCTTGGCGCCACCGTCGAGGTCGACGGCGGCTACGTCATCGCCCGCGCCAAGAACGGCCTGCGCGGGGGTGAGATCCACTTCCCCAAGGTGACGGTCGGCGGCACCCACGTGGCGCTGATGGCGGCCGCACTCGCCAACGGCTCCACCCTCATCGAGAACGCGGCCCGCGAGCCCGAGGTGGTGGATCTGGCCGCCTGCCTCACCAAGATGGGCGCCCGGATCGAGGGCGCCGGCACGCCGCGCATCACCATCGAGGGCGTTTCGCGCCTGCACGGCGCGCGGCACGACGTGCTGCCCGACCGGATCGAGACCGGCACCTACGCCATGGCGGTGGCCATGACAGGCGGCGACGTCACCCTGGAGAACACCCGGGCCGACCTGCTGCATTCGGCCCTCGACGTGCTCTCGACCACGGGCGCCGAGATCACGGTGGGCACCGACACCATCCGCATCCGCCGCAACGGCGGCGGTATCGCGGCCGTCGATGTCACCACGGACCCGTTCCCGGGCTTCCCCACGGATCTGCAGGCCCAGTTCATGGCGCTGATGACCCTCGCCAAGGGCCAGTCGCACATCCGCGAGACGATCTTCGAGAACCGCTTCATGCACGTGCAGGAACTGGCCCGGCTCGGCGCCAGGATCCGCCTCGAGGGCGATCTCGCCATCGTCGAGGGCGTCGAGCGCCTCAAGGGCGCGCCCGTGATGGCGACGGATCTGCGCGCCTCGGTGTCGCTGGTCATCGCCGGCCTGGCCGCCGAGGGCGAGACCAGCATCAACCGGGTCTATCACCTCGACCGCGGCTTCGAGGCCCTGGAGGCCAAGCTCGCCCGCTGCGGCGCCGAGATCACCCGCGTCCGCTCGTAGAGATCGGGCATCGGCGCCGGCCCGTGTGGGCCGACGCCGGGAGCGTCAGCCGCCGACGGCGCCGCGCTTGAAGCCGAAGCCGGGGATGTCGCAGCCGCAAGGCGCGTTGTAGGGGGCCGGACGGGTGACGCAGTTGCCGCGCGCGGTGACGCAGACGCTGCCGCCGCGTCCGCCCCGGCCGCGACGCTCGTAGCGATCGTCGTCGTAGCGATCCCGGCGGCGCTCGTAGCGGTCCTCGTCATAGCGGCGCTCGAAGCGCCGGGGGCCGTCGTCGTAATACTGGGCCTTGGCCTCGAAGGCGCCGAGGCCGGTGCCGAGGGTCGCGGCCGTCGCGATCGCCAGGAGAATGCGCTTCACCGAACTGTCCTTTCCGTCATCCCGGCCCGCCGCCCGATCCGGCGCGCTCGTGGCCGGAATCCGGGGCGTGAGCTCCGAGGGTCTGGGCACGAGACCTAGACCGATGCGGATGAACGGGGCCTGAGACCCGGCGTTCCCTGACGCGAGGCCCGTCCGTCCGCGCGAGAAACCTGCGGGCGCGGGGGCGTTCCGCGGGCGCAGGGGGGCTTTGGGCCGCGGGCGCATGGTTGCCGTGGGCCGACGGTCTCGCTACCTACGGGGCCGACCGTTGCCAGATCCGGGACCGGCCCGGCCCAACCCCACCCCCGGCCCAACCCCACCCAAGAGCGCGACACCCCCGCCATGGAGCTTCTCAAGCTCGCCGCCCTCGATGCCGACGACCTCGCCGTCGTCTCGGCCCACCTGCAGGACGCGATCCTGCGGGCCGAGGATCTGGCCTACCTCACGGACACCCACCGCTTCGTGCTGGTGGCGCGGCGGTTCGACTGGTCGGCGGAAGACGGCGAGGCCCCGCGCCGGCGCCTGACGGGTGTGCATTTCGAGCGGGTCCTCGGCGTGCGCAGCCGCGGCCTCGTGCCGGGCGCGCCCTCCGAGACGCCCCTCGAACTCCTGGCCGTCACCTTCACGCCGGGCGAGGCCCCATCCGGCACCGCCACCCTGGTGTTCGCCGGCAACGCCGCGATCCAGCTCGATCTCGAATGCATTGAGGTGCGGATGAAGGATCTCGGACCCGTCTGGGAGGTCGATGGCCGCCCCGATCACGAGGCCGCCGCCGCCGGGCGCGCTGCCGTCGAGGGACGCAACCCATGATCCGCCTCGATTCCCGCGCCGCCGATTTCGCGGACAGCTTCGCCCGCCTGCTCACCGTCAAGCGCGAGATCTCGGAGGATGTCGACGAGACCGTGCGCGGCATCATCGCCGGCGTGGTCGCGGGCGGCGACACCGCCCTCGTCGACTACACCCGCCGCTTCGACCGGGTCGGCGAGGCATTCACCGCCGCGTCCCTGCGGGTGACGGCCGACGAGATCCGGGCGGCCATCGCCGCCTGCCCGGCCGACGCCCTGGAGGCCCTGCGCTTCGCCGCGACGCGCATCCGGACCTTCCACGAGGGCCAGGTGCCGGGCGATCACATGGGCACGGATGCCCTCGGGGTCACCAGCGGCTGGCGCTGGACCGGCCTCGAATCGGTGGGCCTCTACGTGCCCGGCGGTACGGCGAGCTATCCCTCGTCGGTCCTGATGAACGCGATCCCGGCCCGCGTCGCCGGGGTGCCGCGCGTGGTCATGGTGGTGCCGATGCCGGAGGGGGCGATGAACCCCCTGGTGCTCGCCGCCGCCGACCTCGCCGGCGTCCACGAGGTCTACCGCGTCGGCGGCGCCCAGGCCGTGGCGGCGCTCGCCTACGGCACCGAGACCATCGCGCCCGTCGCAAAAATCGTCGGGCCCGGCAACGCCTGGGTCGCGGCGGCCAAGCGCCGGGTGTTCGGGCAGGTCGGAATCGACATGATCGCCGGCCCGTCCGAGGTGCTGATCCTCGCCGACGCCCACGCCAATCCGGACTGGGTCGCGGCCGACCTCCTGGCTCAGGCCGAGCACGATGTCGCCGCTCAATCGATCCTCGTCACCGATTCGTCCGACCTCGCCGACGCCGTCGAGGCGGCGGTGGAACGGGCGCTGACGACCCTGCCCCGGCAGGAGATCGCGCGGGCGAGCTGGCGCGATTACGGCGCCGTCGTCGTGGTGCGGGACTTCGACGAGGCGGTGCCCCTCGTCGACCGCCTCGCCCCCGAGCACCTCGAGATCGAGACGGCGGACGCCGAGGCGCTGGCCGCCAAGGTGCGCAACGCCGGGGCGATCTTCCTCGGCTCGCACACGCCGGAAGCCATCGGCGACTATGTCGGCGGCCCCAACCACGTCCTGCCCACCGCCCGCTCGGCGCGGTTCTCGTCAGGGCTCGGCGTCCTCGACTTCATGAAGCGCACGACGATCCTGCGCTGCACCCCCGAGGGCCTGCGGGCGCTCGGACCCTCGGCCATTGCGCTGGGACGGTCGGAGGGCCTCGAAGGCCACGCCCGCTCGGTGGCCATCCGCCTGAACCTGTGAGGCGATGATGCCCGGCGCGGCCAGATCCACGGAGCCGAAATCTCCCAACCGCCTCGTGGCGGTAACCCTCGACGAGGATTCCATCGGCCGGGGCAACCCCGACCAGGAGCACGAGCGCGCCATCGCGATCTTCGACATCCTCGAAGAGAACAGCTTCGCGATCCCCGGCCGCGAGGGGCCGTTCGCCCTCACCCTCGGACTCGTGGAGAGCAAGCTCGCCTTCGCCATCCGCACCGAGTCCGGCGATCCGGTGATGACGCACCTCCTGTCGCTGACCCCGTTCCGCCGGGTGATCCGCGACTACGAGATGATCTGCGAGAGCTACTACAACGCCATCAAGACGGCCTCGCCGACCCAGATCGAGGCCATCGACATGGGCCGGCGCGGCCTGCACAACGAGGCTTCCGACCTTCTGAAACAGCGTCTCGAAGGCAAGGTCGATCTGGACCACCAGACGGCCCGGCGCCTCTTCACCCTGGTCTTCGCCTTGCACTGGAAGGCCTGAGCGACGTTCCCTGGAGCATTGCGCCTGAGAGCCCGGAGGCAGTGACCGGATGGCGGACGAGGCCGGCCCGAAGAAGAAGCGCGTCCAATCGGCCCTGTTCATGTGCAACTTCAACGCCGTGCGCTCGCTGGCGGCGGAGGCCATCGCGCGGCATTATTTCGGCAAATCGATCTACGTGCAGTCGGCCGGCGTCCGCTCGGGCGAGCCCGCCGACCCGTTCATGGTGGCGGCGCTCGATGAGATCGGCATCGATGCGTCGCGTCACAAGCCGCGGACGCTCGCCGAACTCGAGGAGTGGGAAGGCCTGAACTTCGACCTCATCGTCACCCTGGCGCCGGAGGCCCACCACGCCGCCCTGGAGCTCACCCGCACCAACGCCGTCGAGGTGGAATACTGGCCGACGCCCGACCCCACCAATTTTCACGAGGGGTCGCGCGACCAGCGCCTCGACGGCTACCGCGACGTGCGCGACGGCCTGATCTACCGGATCAAGACGCGGCTGAAGGGGTGAGGCGCCTGATGGCCGTCACCGGCCCGTAGCTCTTCTCCCGGATGCGGGCGACGGCCTCGGCCAGGGGCTCCACCGCCACCGCCATGTGGAAGCCGTTGGCGTGGATGAGCCGGACCGCGTCGAGCATGAGCCCGACATGGCCGCGCCAGAACACGAGGTCGCCGCGCCGCAAGCCGTCGAGGCCGGTCGGCCGCTTTTCCCCGAGGGCCCGCTCCTGCTGGTCGGCATCGCGCGGTGCCACGATCCCCGCGGCGGCGAGGCAGAGCTGGACGAGGCCCGAGCAGTCGAGGCCGAGGCTGGTGCGTCCGCCCCAGAGGTAGGGCGTGCCGACGAGGCGCTCGGCGGTGCCGGCGAAATCGGGCTCCGTCCGGCCAAGCGCGGCGCCATGACCGGCGAAGACATGGTCGCCCGTGGCGAGGCGAAGGTACTCGCCCGCCTGCCCCACCACCGCCACGCGGGCGCCGAGGGTCAGGTAGCCGGTGGCGGGCAGTTTCAGGTCGGGGCCGGGATACAGGAAGGTCCGGAGCGCCGTGATCCGGTGGGTCGGCGCCGGATCGACCGGCCCCAGGGCCGCCTCCGCCAGGTAGCCGACATAGCCGTCGTGACCGAGGCGGACCCAGGCGAAGCCTTCTTCCGCCTCGTAGAGCGTTGCCGCATCGCCCATCACCGCCTCGGTGTCCACGGCGGCATCGAACCGGGGCGCCCGCCGCAGGGGCGACGACGGCACCACCACCCGGCGCGCTTCTCCCGCCACGTAGCGGTCCGCCGCGATCCGGCCGCGCAGGCGGATGTCGGCGAGATCGGCGCGCGCGGGCGTGAGGCGCGGATCGGTGATGTCGGTCAGGGCGTCGAGCATGGTCGGATTATCCGCTGTCCCGTCGCGGGCGGCAACGGCCTGGGACCGTGCCGCATTGCTGCCGGATCGGCCAAGCGGCTCGACGCTTGCTTGCCGTCCCGCGTGCCCTGCTCGGGGGGGGGCGGCCCGCGTTCCTCAGCACTGTGCGCGGCGCAACCGCCCGACGCGATTTTGTGCGCTGCACATATCGCTCGATCGGCGTATGATCGTGGAATGCCAAGCGCGAGTCCCGTCGTGAAGAAGATCCCGAAATCCTTCAAGGACCTGCCGCCCATCCGTGTGCGCCGGGAGCCGCCGACGATTCCGGAGGCCGTGGCCGCCGCGCAGGACCTCGCCGACGAGGTCGAGCATCAGGTCGAGATCGCCGCCGGCCTCATCGGCCTGACCGCCGACGAGATCCGTCCGCACGTCCTGGCCGCCGCCAAGGCCAAGCCCGAGCGCGTCCCCGAGCACATCCTGACCGCCGGCAGCCCGAACCGGGCGCCGCGCACGGTCATCGTCGAGCGCCGCACCCGTCCGCCCGTCATCGTGGAACGGCGCGGCCGGCCGCCCCTGAGCCGGTAGCGCGAACGAGAAAGGCCCCGCCGAATTGCTTCGACGAGGCCTGTTCTGAAGCTCGGTAAAGTCTCGGTGTCGACCCTGAGCGGACCGGGCTCCCAAAGCTCCTTTCGGAGACACACTGAATTTGGATGTTTCCAAGCCTGAATGCAACCTCAAAGCTCAAGTGCGGCCCGCATTCCAGCCTCGATCCGAGCCATGTCGGCTGCCGACAGAAATTCCCCGCGATACCCTCGTCCGGCGATCACGCGATCAAGCCGATGATGTGACACCCGGATGATGGAGGCGCAGCTTGCCCAGATATCCTTGGTGAAAGCCCGATAGGATCGGGCCACGAACGGTACGTCCCAAGGTCCCGGTGTGGCTGGTGGCGTCGCACTGCACGGCACGACCAGGCAAAGGCCCGGACCAGTTCCATGTCTATGATTCAATCGATCGTTTGAAACAACGATGACGCGGCGCGTCTTCCACATTTCTGGCGTTACGGGGACGGGCGATCGATCCAGCGGAAACGTCGTTGGATCGCGAGGATCGGGACCGAATGCACACATGAGGATACCGCCACGACGCGGCGTAAAGGTGATCGCCATTATACATTTTGGTTACCCTGTGGCGCCCGGTGTGTCGAACCGTTTCCCGCGCAGGGTGTAGTGGCTTTAGTGATTCCCGGCGATCTGTGAAAGACCGCCGAGTCAGGGATACCCAGGATTTCGGATGCGACAGGGCGTCCTTACCAGTCGAGCGCCCTTACCAGTCGAGCGTCTTGCCGGTGTAGTCGAGATAGACGCAGCCGGTCCGGCCGAGACGGCCTTCGATCACGTCGGTCAGGCCGGTGACGCTGGTGGCGACGTCGATGTCCGCGTCGGCCCCGCCCATCTCCGTGCGCACCCAGCCCGGATGCAGCAGCACCACGCCGAAGCCCGCGTCGCGGTGGCGGATCTCGAAGCTGCGCGCGAGGGTGTTGAGCGCCGCCTTGCTGGCGCGATAATTCTCCCAGCCGCCCGCCTCGTTGAGGCCGACGCTGCCGAGGATCGAACTCATGAAGGCGACGAGCCCCTTCGGCGCGAGCCGGTCCAAAAAGGCTTCGGCGAAGCGGATCGGGCTCACCGCATTGGTGAGGTAGACCTGGGCGGCGACGTCGCGCGGCACCGCGTGGAGCGGATCATGCGCCTGCGTCGCGACCCCGGCGACCACGAAGATCAGATCGTAGCGCTCACCCGACAGGGTTTCGTGGAGGGCGGCGACGGCGCCGTCGTCGTCGATATCGGCGGTCTCGACGCGAAGCGCCTCGGACTTCAGGGCCGCGAGCCCCGGCGAGGCCGAGCGCTGGGTGGCGGTGACGCGCCAGCCCCGCTGCAGGAAGGTCTCGACGAGGCCGAGACCGAGGCCGCGCGAGGCCCCGACGATGAGCGCGTTCTTCCGGTCTGCCATGGTGTTCGATCCTCTCGATCTGGGATCGTCGCCGGCCCGAAGCCGGAGCGTGCGAACCCGCTGCCTCACAGGTCGGGCGCGGATCATCCCGCGGCAATGTGGCCCCGTGCGTTCGAGGTGTGCGGGCGCACCCTCAATCGGCGGTCTGCACCGACCACGTGGCGTGGGTGACGAAGGGCATGCGCGCCAGGGAAGCCGTCACCGCATCGAGCTCGGCCGAGGTCACCGCCGTGGCGACGAGGGTCGCCACCACCTCGACGGTGTCCTCGCCGCGCTCCACCACCTCGATCCCGCCCACCGGATAGTCCGCCGCCTCCAGGCGCTCGACGAGGAGGTCGCGGGCGGGGCCGACGGACTCCGCCTGCACCGTCACCTGCACCTCGTAGGTCGCCTCCGTCTGGCTCTCGTCGATGGGCGCGCGGTTGATGGCGTTGACCAGGGGCCGCAGCAGGGTGTTGCCGGCGAGCACGGCCGCCGTGACGAAGGCGGCCTCCAGGGGGAAGTCGGCACCGGCGAAGGCGCCCACGGCCGCCGAGCACCACAGGGTCGCGGCGGTGTTGAGGCCGCGCACGTTCATGCCCTCCTTCATGATCACGCCGGCCCCGAGGAAGCCGACGCCGGAGATCACGTAGGCGACCGTGCGGGTGCCGCCGGCCGCCCCCTCGAGGCGCATGCCGAGGTCGACGAAGGCGGCCGCCCCCACGGCCACGAGGACGTTGGTGCGCAGGCCCGCCGTGCGCTGCCGATACTGGCGCTCAGCCCCGATCAGGGTGCCGAGGCCGAAGGCGACGACGAGGCTGACGGCGGAGTTGACGAATTCGGGAAGGGGCGATGGCAGGAGCATCCCGTCTCATCGCCATCCCGCGTGACGGAACCGTGACAGGTCCGTCTAGGCTGCCAGGAAGACGCGCAGGGCCTGGAGCGTCCCTTCGGGGTTCTCCTCGGCCGGGAAGTGCCCCGAGACGAGATCGACGGCCGTCGCATTCGGCGCGAAGGTGCGCCGCCAGGCGGTGAGCGGCGTCTCGGCGCTGCGGTCGAGGTAGCCGTCGCCGGCCAGGATCAGGGTCGGGCAGGCGATCGTGCGCTGGGCGGCGAGGTCGGCGAGATCCGCCTCGCGGTCGCGGGTCGCCCCGGCGCGGTAATCCTCGCACATGGCATGGATGCGCTCGGGCACGGTCCAGCCCTGCCGGTAGAGGGCAAGGGCGGCGGGCGCGAAGGCGTCGAGCGACTTGGCATTGCTCCAGTCGCGCAGCAGACCCTCGAAGTATCCGTCGGGATCGCGTCCGATCTCGTTCTCCGGCGCGGGCGCCGGACGGGCGAGGTTCTTCCAATGTGCGGACCCGCTCGAGGCTTCGATGCGCTCCCACTGCACCAGGGTCGGCAGGATATCGAGGAGCGCCAGGCGCGCGACGCGGCCGGGCTCGTCGAGCGCCAGGCGGTAGCCCACGCGCGCGCCGCGATCGTGCCCCACGACCGCGAAATGCACGTGGCCGAGATGCTCCATCACGGCGACGACGTCCCGCGCGAGGGTTCGCTTGGCGTAGGCCCCGTGCGCCGCATCGCCCCCGGGGGCCGCCGACCAGCCGTAGCCCTTGAGATCGAGGCAGATCACCCGGTGCGTCTCGGCGAGGGCCGGGGCGATCCGGTGCCAGCAGGCGTGGGTCTGGGGAAAGCCGTGAAGCAACAGGACCGGCGGCGCGTCCTCCGGGCCGCCGATCCGGGCGAAGAAGCGCCCGGCCGGGATGTCGATCCAGGGGGCGGAGAAACCGGGGAAGAGGTCCGTGGTCACGGGGCGCGGGCTCCGGCGATGGGTGCCGGACTATAGGGCCGCCCGCGCGCGCCGACCACGCGTCGCCGGGCCATTTGCCGGATTGCAGGTACGCGGCCATCGGGCCGCCGGGCGAATTGCCCGATCGCAGGCATGCGGCCATCGGGCCGCCGGGCCAATTGCCCGGTCGCGGGCATGCGGCCATCGGGCCGCCCGCGTGGGATTGACGCTGGTCGCCCGCATCGGCACACCCGAAGCATGTGGATCGCTTAAGAATCCGCACCCAAAAAACGTCGAGGAGACGCGCATGGTACGGATCACCGTCCTTGCTACGAAGGCCGTTTTCGCCAGCGCCGAGCCGCGCGCATGAGCGGCGCCGTGCTCGCCGAGCGTCCGGCCGCGTCCCCCGTCGATCCCGCCCTGCACGCGCGGGTCCTGGCCCTGCGCGACGGCCTGCTGCACGGGCTCATCGGCGCCGACGCCATGGTGGAGCGCCTGCTCATCGGCCTGCTCACGGGCGGCCACCTCCTCATCGAGGGGGCCCCGGGCCTGGCCAAGACCCGCGCCGTCAAGCGCCTGTCGGACGGCCTCGACGGCAGCTTCGCCCGCATCCAGTGCACGCCCGACCTCATGCCCGCCGATCTCACCGGCACCACCGTCTGGCGCCAGGATGCCGGCGACTTCGAGTTCCTGCCCGGCCCCCTGTTCCACTCCCTCGTCCTCGTCGACGAGGTCAACCGCGCCCCGCCCAAGGTCCAGTCGGCCCTGCTGGAGGCCATGGCGGAGGGGCAGATCACCGTCTCGGGCCACACCCACGGCCTGCCCGATCCGTTCATGGTGGTGGCGACCCAGAACCCCATCGAGCACGCCGGCACCTTCCCCCTGCCGGAGGCCCAGCTCGATCGCTTCCTGCTCCACGTGGTGGTGGAGATGCCCGACGAGGCCGCCGAGCGCCGCATCCTCGACCTCGTCGAGGGCGAGCTGAACCACCACGCCGAGGCGATGCCGGTGAAGCTCTCGGTGGCCGAGATCCGGGCCGCGCGGGAGGCGGCGCTCGGCGTCCATGTCGCGCCGGCCCTCAAGGACTACCTCGTGCGCCTGGTGGCCGGCACCCGCACGGATTCGGCCGCACCCGATCTCCGCGCCGCCATCGAGCATCCGGCCTCGCCGCGCGGAACCCTCGCTCTGATGCTCGCCGGCAAGGCGCGGGCGTACCTTCGCGGGCGCGATCACGTCATCCCCGAGGATATCGCCGCGCTTGCCGCCGACGCCCTGGCCCACCGCATCGGCCTCACTTGGCGGGCCGCCGCCGAGGGCAAGACCGCGCGCGGCATCATCCGCGACCTCGTCCAGCGGGTGCGGGCGCTCTGACCGCCGCCATGGCCTCCCCGTCCGTTCCCGATCCGACGCAGGCGCCCGGCATCCACCTCTCGGGTGAGGCCCTCATGGGCCTGCGCCACCTCGCCCGGCGCGGCACGTCCCCGGCCACCCGCACCCTCGCGGGGCTGCCGGGCGGCATCGTCACCCGGCGGCGCGGGCGCGGCTCCGAGCCCGACGACGTGCGCCTGTGGTCCGAGGGCGACGACCGCCGCCACATCGACCGCAACGCCACCGCCCGCACGGGTATCCTGCACGTGCGCACCCACCACGACGAGCGCGACCGCGCCGTGGTGCTGCTCGTGGATTTCCGGCCGTCCATGCTGTTCGGCACCCGCCGGGCGCTCCGCTCCGTGGCCGCCGCCGAGGCCCTGGTGCTCCTCGGCTGGCGGGTGGCCGGCGATGGCGGCCGGGTCGGCCTCGTGGCGATCGGGGCCGGCGAACCCGTGGTGGTGCGCCCGGCCGGGGGCGAGCGGGCCATGACCGCCGTCACCGGGGCCTTGGCCATGGCGCATGCCCGGGCCCTGGCGGAGACCTCCACCCAGGACCCGCCCCTGTCGCGCGCCCTCACCCTGGCCCGGAGCCTGCTGCCGTCGGGCGGTCACCTCGTCCTCGGCACCGCCCTCGACAATCCGGGGGAGGATTTCGACCACCTTCTCACGGTGATGGCCGAGCGCCTGTCGATCCGCCTCGTGCTGGTGAGCGACGCCTTCGAGCGCACCCGCCCGCCGGGCTTCTACCCCTTCGCCACCCAGGACGGCCGGCGCGGCACCGTGCAGGCGAGCCGCGCCGACCGCCCGCCGGGCGACGCCGACGCCCGCCTGGTTGAGTATGCGCGGCGCGGCATCGAGGGCCTGCGCCTCGACGTCGAGGCGGGGCCGGAGGCCTATGCCCCCCTCATGGAACGGCTCGATGCGGTGCTTTGAAATCCGCGCCGACGGACGGTGCCCATGAATCCCGCAAACGCCCCCGCCGACATCCCCGCCGGCCTCGACCAGCTGCGCGGCCTGCACCTGCCCGCCGAGGCCGCCGGCGCGGCGCAGGGGCCGGTGGTGCTCGCCCTCGCCCTCGGCTTCACGGCGGCCTTGCTCGTCGGCCTCGTCCGGTACCTCAGGGCGCGGCAGCGGGGCACCGTGCGCCGGGTCGCCGCGCGCGAACTCGCCGCCGCAAATGCCCTGCCGCCGGGGCCGCGCCGGGTCGCGCAGGCGCGCCTCCTGCGCCGCCTCGCCCGCACCCTGCGGGGCGACGCCGCGGCCTCGACGCAGGGGGACGCGTGGGCCGCCACCCTCGACGGCCTGTTCGCCACGGACTTCTTCACCAAGGGCGCCGGCCGGACCTTCGCCGACGGGCTCTACCGCCGCGACCCGCCCGAACCCGGCCTCATCGATGCGGAACTCGGCCGACTGATGCAGCGGATCGGGGCCTGACATGCCGAACTGGCTCACCGCGCTCGCCTCGGCCTTCGATCTCGCGAGCCCCTACGCCCTGCTGCTCCTGCCCCTGCCGCTGCTGGCCGCCCGCCTGATGCCGGCCGAGCGGGTCGGATCGAGCGGGGCCCTGCGCGTGCCCGCCTCCCTCGTCGCCGCGGCGGCCCGGGGCGACAGCGTCGCCGCCCGAGGCCGGGGCCGCGCCGTGCTGGTCTGGACCCTGTGGGCGGCCCTGGTGGCGGCCCTGGCCGGTCCCCGCCTCGTCCTCCCCGCCACGGCGCTGCCGGCCTCGGGCCGCGAGATCATGCTGGTGATGGACCTGTCGGGCAGCATGGAGCGGCGCGACTTCGCCCTCGACGGCCAGACGGTGAACCGGCTGGCGGCGGTCAAGCGCGTCGGCACCGACTTCATCCGCCGCCGGGCCGGCGACCGCATCGGCCTCGTGATCTTCGCCAACGAATCCTACGTCGCCGCGAGCCCCAGCTTCGACACCGCCACCGTCGCCCGTGCCCTGGACGAGGCGACCATCGGGCTCGTCGGCCGCTCCACCGGCATCGGCGACGGCCTCGGCCTCGCCCTGAAGCGCCTCACGCCGGCCCCCTCGGCCGAGACCGGCGAGGCCGCCCCGCCCGTGACCGCCAAGGTGGTGATCCTGATGACGGACGGGGCCAACAACGCCGGCCAGACCACGCCGCGCGATGTCGCGGGCCTCGCCAAGGAACTCGGGGTGCGGGTCCACACCATCGCGCTCGGCCCCCGCGACCTCTCCAACGCCGAGGGCGAGCAGGATGTGGTCGACACCGAGACCCTGCGGGAGATCGCCGAGCTCACCGGCGGCCGGATGTTCCGGGTGAAGACCACCGAGGACCTCGTCGCCATGGCGGACGCCATCGACGCCATCGAGGGCGGGCGCGCCAAGGCGCCGCCCCTGCCCCTGCGAAAGGACCTGTGGCCGTGGCCCGCCACCGTGGCGTTCCTGTGCGCGGCCGGCCTTCTCGCGGCGAGGCGGGTCGCGTGAACCTCCTCGACACCCTCGCGGTTCTGCGGCCCTGGTGGCTCGCGGCGATCCCCCTCGTCGCGGCCCTGGCGCTCCGGGCCGCCTGGCGCTCGGCGCCCCTCGGCGATTGGGCCAAGGCCGTCGATCCCGGCCTCATGGCGCTGCTGGCGAAGCGCGGCGCCGTGCTCGGCGGACGCCGGCAGGCCAACCTCGCCGCGGCGCTGGCCGCCGGCCTCATCGCCGTGGCGCTCACGGGACCCGCCGTGGAGCGGCCCGACGCCACCACCTTCCGCAACCTCGACGCCACCGTGGTGGTGGTCGATCTCTCGCGCTCCGTCGCCGAGGGCGGGCGCCTCAAGGACGTGCGCCAGATCGCCGAGGGCATCGCCCAGGCGGCCGGCACCCGCAGCGTCGCCGTGGTGGTCTATGCCGGGGACGCCTACCTGGCGATCCCGCCCACCACCGACCGCGACGCGCTGGCCTCCACCCTGTTCGCCCTGGATGGCGACACGGTGCCCGACCGGGGCACCCACCCCGAACGTGGCCTCGCCCTGGCGCGCCGGACCCTGTCGGAGGCCGGGGTCATCGCCGGCGACGTGGTGCTGGTGACGGACGGCGACGGCATCGGGGACGCCGCCACCCGCGAGGCCGCGGCGATCCGGGCCAAGGGCTGGGCCCTGAGCGGGGTCTTCGTGCCCGCCGGCCCGAGCCTGCCGGCCGGCTCGCCGAAGCCCGACCGCGCGGCGCTGGAGCGCCTCGTCGCCACGGGCGGCGGGCGTCTCGCCGACCTCGACGCGCCGGGACCCGTCCTCGACATCGTCGGGGCGAGCACGGCCCAGCACCTCGCCGCCGGCGGCTACACCGTCCTGGCCTTCGCCGATCTCGGGCGCTGGCTGATCCTGCTGGCGCTCCTGCCGGCGCTGGCCCTGTTCCGCCGGAGCGCCTGATGCCCCTCGCGTTGCCGCGCCGCTGGACCACCTGGGCCCGCCTTGCCGGCCTCGGCCTCGCGGCCGCCGGCATCCTCGGCCTCGCCCTGGTGTCGCAGCCGCGCACGGGTCTCGGACGGACGCTCCTGGGCCTCGGCCTGCCCGGGGCCGCCGCCGCCATCCTCGACGATCCGGCCTGGCGCGGCCCGGCGCTCTACCAGGCCGGGCGCTACGACGAGGCCGCCGCCCTGTTCCGCGCGGCCGGGCGGCGCGGGGCCTACAACCTCGGCAACGCCCTCGCCAGGGCCGGCGACCTGCAGGGGGCGCTGGACGCCTACGACGCGGCCCTCACCTACAATCCGCGCGACGCCGACGCCCAGGCCAACCGCTCCCTCATCGCCCGCCTCGTCGACGAGGGGGCCGGCGATCCCGGCAAGGGCGGCGGGGTCGCCAATGCGACCGCGACCACGGGCGCGCGCTACAACAAGACCTCGAATCAGGACCCCAACGACGACACCCAGGCGACGTCGAGCGGCGAGGGACTGGCCGGCAACAAGGAGGGCGGCACCACCTCCTCGACGCCGGGCAACAGCAAGGTGGCACGGCGGGGCAAGGCCGAGCAGGTCTCGGTGGAGTCCGGCAAGGGCGAGGCGCGCGGCTCGGCCAGCGACGCCGCCGGGCGCGGGCGCACGGGCGCCGGCTCGGCCATGGTCGCCGCCGCCCCCGAGCGGGAGGTGCGGCGGGTGACGAAGAGCTTCGAGGCCCACGAGATCCGGCCCGACCGCCTCTGGCTCCAGACCCTGCCGGACGATCCCGGCCGTTATCTCAAGCTGCGCCTCAAGGCCGAGCAGGCCGTGCGCGTGGAGGCCGGCACGGCCGTGCCGGGGGGGAGCAACCCATGGTGAGCGGTCACTGGTTCTGGATGGTCTTCAGCGCGCATCCCCTCTCCCCTCTGCGGGAGAGGGTGGCCCGCGTCAGCGGGTCGGGAGAGGGGAGCCCGCTGTCTGGAGAGGTTGCCCCCTCTCCCGCCTGCTCCGCAGGCACCCTCCCCCGCAGGGGGGGGAGGGTTCGCTCACTGGCCGCTTCGCTGTTGGCCGCCGTGTTCCTGATCCTTCCTGGGCTTGCCCGCGCCGAGATCGGCCCCGGCGACCTCACCCTCACGGTGACCCCGGAGCGCAACGGCAACGCCGACCCGTTCGCCCGCGAGATGGTGCTGCTGCGCATCCGCGGGGTCTACCGCCAGCCGATCCTGCTGGAGGAAGTGATCCAGCCCTCCCTGGCGAATTTCAGCTGGACCCAGCTCGGCCGCGACACCTGGTCGAAGACGCGTCTGCCGGACGGGCAGGTCGCCATCGCGTTCGACCGGGTGGTGGCGATCTTCCCGCACCATCCGGGCGACTTCACCCTCGATCCGTTCCTCCACCGCCTCACCGTCAACGACGGCGGCATCCGGAAGGTGGTCGACGTACCCTCGCCCCCGGTGCAGCTCTCCGTGGCGAACTGGACGAAGCCCGTCGGCGGCCCCGACGCCAAGGAGCCGTGGTGGCTGCCGGCCCGCGAGGTCACCATCACGGATTCGTGGAGCCCGGACCCGGAGACGGTGAAGATCGGCGAGAGCACCCGGCGCATCGTCACCCTGGAGGCGCACGGCATGGTCGCCGAAGGCCTGCCGCCCCGGCCGGTCATGCGCACGCGCGGCATCCTCACCTTCGCCGGGCCGGTGACCCGCGAGACCATCATCACCCCCACGGGTCCCATCGCCCGGGCGACCTACCAATGGGACGTCCGGCCGGCCATCGCGGAGGTGATTCCCTTGGACGCCATCGTCATCCCGTGGTTCGACACCGTGTCGCGGACCCTGCGCGAGGCCGAGATTCCGGCCCGCCAGATCGGCGGCGGCCTGCCCGACCGGGAGGAGGACGCCAAGCCGGTCACGCCGGCCTCGCCCCTCGTGGTGATGGCGGCGGCTTTGGCCGCGTTCGGTTTCGGCCTGGCGCTCATCGGGTTCGGGGTGCCGACGCGGCCGCGGCCGCGCCTCGACCGTGCCACCCGCCGCGCCCTGGCGCAGGCCGCAGCCACCGGCGACGCGGCCGCCTTTCGGACCCGCCTCACGCCCGCCCTCCAAGGGACGCCGGACCTCGCGCGGGCCTGGCGTGCGGACCCGGCGATCGCCGCCGGCCTCGGGGCCCTCGACGGCGCCGTCTACGGGCGCGGCCCCGCCACCGCCCTCGACCTGCCGGATCTCGCCCGGCGCCTCGCCCGTCCGGTCCCGGCTCCGGCCCGGCGGCGCGCGAACCATGGCCGCCTCGCCGACCTCGACGGGCGGTCCTGACGTCCGTCGTGGTTAACCGCCGGTTTACGTCCCTCTGCCAAGTCTGGCCCGCGGGGAGCGGAGCGATGCGGTCGACGACGAGGGGGCAGCGGCTGTCGGCGGGGCTGGTCGCCCTGGCGCTTCCGCTCGGCTGGCCGGTCCGGGCGGCGGATTTCACCGAGACGGGGCGGCGCTCCGACGGTCCCGCGACCTATGCCGAACCCCTGCCGCGCTACTTCCCCCGGGCCGAGGGCGACGATTCCGTGGTGCGCCGCTCACCGGTGCCGCGCCGTCGCGTGGTCGGCTGCATCCCGCGCCGGGTTCCTATTCCCACCGATGCGCCGGGCGATCCGAGCTACGTCGGCTCCGGCTACGGTCTCGGCAAGCCGAGCTATTACGGGTTCACGCCGCCCCTCGGCGTCGACGATCCCTACGGCCGGCCCCTGCTGCCCTACTGTCCCTGACGACTGGCGCCGGCGCGGCGGGGCGATTAGGTCTGCGCCCATGCGCGCGACCTGAAACTGCGCGCGACCTCAAGACTGCGCGCGACCCAGACGGAGCCTCCCGTGTCCGATCAAGCCATCCTTCGGTTCGACGCCGTGGCCCCCTTGCGGGCGCGGGTGGCGGCGTGGCGCGGGGCCGGCGAGTCCGTGGTGCTGGTGCCGACCATGGGTGCCCTGCATGCCGGGCACCTCGCTCTCGTGGCGCGGGCGCGCGAACTCGGGCGCCGCGTGGTGGCGAGCATCTTCGTCAACCCGACGCAGTTCGGCCCCACCGAGGATTTTTCACGCTATCCCAGGGACACCGAGGCCGACCTCGCCCTGCTGGCGGAGGCCGGGGCGGACGCCGCCTACCTGCCCGACGTCGCCACCATGTACCCGCCGGATTTCTCCAGCCGCATCGTGGTCGACGGGCTCACGGAGGGCCTGTGCGGCCAGTTCCGGCCGGGGCATTTCTCCGGTGTCGCCACGGTGGTGACGAAATTGCTCAACCAGGCCCAGCCCGACATCGCCCTGTTCGGCGAGAAGGACTACCAGCAGCTCCTGGTGATCCGACGCGCCGTGCGCGACCTCGACCTGCCCGTGGCGATCCGGGGCGTGCCGACCCTGCGGGAGACCGACGGCCTCGCCCTGTCCTCGCGCAACCGTTATCTCAGCGCGCAGGAGCGGGCCGTGGCCCCCCGGCTGCACGCGGTCCTGACCGGCATTGCCGAGGGCCTGTCGGCGGGGGCCGAGGCGGGGCCGCTCGTGGCGAAGGGGCATGCCGCCCTGGACGCCGCCGGCTTCGCGCCGGTGCAGTACCTCGAAATTCGCGATGCCGAGACCCTGGCGCCGGTCACGCGCGCCGACCGGCCCGTGCGGGTCCTGGCGGCGGCCTATCTCGGCCGCACCCGTCTCATCGACAATGTCGCGGCGTTCAGGTCTTGAGCGGGTTCGCCAGGAAGAAGTTCAGCATGGCGCGCGACGCGTCCGGCCCGCGCGGGTCGGTGTAGCTGCCGGCCGGCGTGCCGCCGGACCAGGCGTGGCCGAGGCCCCGGACCATCCAGCTCTCGACGGAGACGTGGCCCTTCGTGTCGGCGTAGCGGGTGCGGAGGTAGGGCAGGCCGCCGGCGCTGACGGCCTCCGTGGTCTCGGGCGTCAGGCCGCCGATGCCCGCCTGGGCCAGGGCCTGGGCGCCGTTGCGCGGATTGACCGTGCCGTCGCTCTCGCCGTGGAAGACGATGGTCGGCATCGGGGTCACGGGGACGATGCAATCCGCCTCGGCCACGGGACCGAGGCGCATCACCGTCAGGGCCGCCGAGACGTCGCGGGCGCAACCCGCCGCCAGCCCCGAATGGATGCCGACGGCCGCGAACAGTTCGGGATAGGCATGGGCCACGTTGGCCGCCGCCGCCCCGCCCGCCGACAGGCCGGCGATGAAGACCTGGCGCGGGTCGATCCCGTACTCGGCGATCACCGCCCGGGTCAGGCCGGCGATGATGCCGGTCTCGCCGGCCTCGCGGTCCTGCTCGCCCGGCTGGAACCAGTTCCAGCAGCGCTGGCCGTTGGCCCGGCTGGACTGGCCCGGATAGGCGACGGTGAATCCGTGCGCCTCGGCCAGGGCGTTCATCCCGGTGCCGGCGGCGAAATCGTCGGGCGACTGGCTGCAGCCGTGGAGCATCACCACGAGGGGACGGTTGCGCGCCCGTGAGCCCGGCACGAACAGCTTGTAGTCGCGGCTCCCGTGCTCGCCGGTGAAGGAGCGCTCGACGAACCGGTCCGCGTCCCGGACGGCCTCGGGCTCCGCCACCTGGCGGCCGAGCACGTCCAGTCCGCGCTGACCCGGCTCCTGCGCGCCCCCGCCCAGACCCTGCACGCCCAGCCCGTGCAGGACCGGGGCGACGCTGCGTCCAAGGCCCTGCGTCACCGTTTCCACCACCTTGCGCAGGCGGTCGGTCAACCCGGCGTCCGTCGTGTGGGCGACGCCGCCATGTGGCTCGGTCGTGCCCTCGCTCAAGCTGCGCTGGACCAGCGCCGAAGCGTCGCCCAGGCGTCCGCTGGCGGTCAGACGGGTCGCCTCCATCATATCCGCCATGCGGTCCTGCATCCGGTTGTGTTGATCGCTCATCGAAACAATCGCTTTCAGGCTCGATGCGACGCGGGGGACGGACGAGCGGTCCGGGGCGCAGATCGGGAAGAGGGGGAGGTCAGCGCAGGCGATCGGCCAAGGCCGCCTTGACGGCCGGGCTCGCCTGCAGGCTGCCCATGACCTCGACGGACGCGATGGCCGCGCGCGCCAGTTCGGGCGAGACGTCGGCGGCGATGCTGGCCATTCCCAGGACGCGGATGTCGAGGGTGGTGCCGGCCTCGCGGTGGGCTTCGAGATCGGCGCGGTCGTAGCGGCGCAGGCCCAGTTCGACGCGCTTGCGCGCCACGGACTGGCGCGTCACCTCGGCGTGCCGCTCGATCTGGTTGCGCACGGCGGTGCGGATGAAGTCGGACCGGTTTGCGTAGACGCTCTCCGACACGAGAAGATCGATGTGTCCGAGATCGACGTAACCGAGATTGATCGTGATCTTCTCGCTGTCCGCGCTCCGCACCACGGGGCGCGTTCTGTCCGATAAACCGAGCACGGCCAACTCCACTACCATCTAGAGGGATGGTATATGGATGTCTTATGGTGCGGCGCAATATGAAATATTGCGCCGCACTTTGGACTCTGATCCCGCACTCGAATGCATGCGCTTCGCATCATGTCGGCCGATGCATCGGTGCCGTGGCGCCTCGCTGCGTCGCGCCGATTAGCCCAGGATCTTGTCGATGGTGATGGGCAGTTCGCGGATGCGCTTGCCAGTGGCGTGGAACACCGCGTTGGCCACCGCCGCCGCCGTGCCGACGATGCCGATCTCGCCCAGGCCCTTCACCCCCATGGGGTTGGCCTTGTCCTCCTCGTCGACGAAGATCACGTCGATGTCGTGGATGTCGGCGTTCACCGGCACGTGATACTCGCCGAGATTGTGGTTCATGAACCGGCCGAGCGTGTGGTCGAGCATCGACTCTTCCTCGAGCGCCGAGCCGATCCCCATGACCACGCCGCCGAGGATCTGGCTGCGCGCGGTCTTGAGGTTGATGATCTTGCCGGCCGCGATGGCCGAGACCACCCGGGTCACGCGCACCACGCCGAGATCCTCGTCGATCTTCACTTCCACGAACACCGCCGAGTGGGTGTAGGGCGCGAACGCCTTCTGGTGGGCGGCATCCGGACCGGCCGAGCCGGTGGCTTCCAGCGTGTCGGTGCCGGTGGCGCGCAGCACGTCGGTGATGGCGATGCCGCGCGTCTCGTCGCCCGCCACCGCGATGCGACCCTCCTTGAACACCGCACGCTCGAAATCGACGTTGGCGAGGGGCGAATCGTCGAGGCCGCGCGCGAGGGCGAAGAGCTGTCCGGCCAGATCCTGACAGGCCCGCATCACCGCCGTGCCGGACGACGCCGCCGTCCATGAGCCGCCGGCCAGGGGCGCCTCGGCGAGATCGGTGTCGCCGAGCTTCGTCGTCACGTCCTCCATGCGCAGGCCGAGGGTGTCGGCGGCGATTTGGGTCAGGATGGTGTAGGTGCCGGTGCCGATGTCCCCGGTGGAATTGCCGACCACGAGCTTGCCGTCGGCGGTGAGAGTCGCCTGGGCACCCGACTGCTGCATCATCGATTCCCAGATGCCCGTCGCCATGCCCCAGCCGACGAGTTCGCGCCCGTCGCGCATGGAGCGGGGCTCCGGATTGCGGGTCGACCAGCCGAAGCGTGTCGCGCCCTCCTCGAAACAGGCGCGCAGGGACTTCGAGCTGAACGGCTTGCCCTCCGTGCGGTCCGACTCGCTGTAGTTCCTGAGGCGCAGGGCGATGGGGTCCTGCCCCGTCTCATGGGCGAGCTCGTCCATGGCGATTTCCAGCGCCATCACCCCCGTCACGGCGCCGGGGGCGCGCATGTCGGACGGCGTGTAGGTGTCGAGCTGGGCGAGCTTGTAGGTGAGGGCGACGTTGTCGCAATCGTAGAGGACGCCCGACCAGTTGACGACGACCTCCTGGTAGTCCTCGAAGTTCGAGGTGCCCGAGATGGCGTCGTGGCGGATCGACTGGAGTCCGCCCGACGCGTCCGCGCCGAGGGATACGGTCTGGAGCACGTCCGGGCGGTAGCCGAAGGAGAACATCTGGTCGCGGGTCAGGACCACGCGCACGGAGCGCTCCAGGGCCCGGGCGGCCAGCACCGCCAGGAACAGCTGGTATTGCGGGCGCAGACCCGACCCGAAGCCGCCGCCGAGATACGGGTTGAGGACGCGGACATCGTCCTTCTTCATCCCGAACACGCCGGCGATGTAACCGTGGGTGTTCGCGACCCCCTGGATCTTGTCATAGACGGTGATCTTGCCGTCTCCCTCCCACACCACCGTGGAGGCGTGGGGCTCCATCGGGTTGTGGTGCTCCACGGCCAGGCGATAATCCTGCGAGACCTTGATGGGCGCATCGTCATAGGCGGTGGCCGCATCGCCCCACGGGGCCGGCGGCGGCTTGATGCCCGAGCGCTTCTTCGGCGGCTCGTAGGCCAGCTCCCGCTGGGCGGACAGGTCCGTGGTCGGCGCCTCGGCCGCGTAGGCGACCTTGACCAGGGACGCGGCGTGGCGCGCCGTGCCGAAATCCTCCGACACCACGAGGGCGACGGGCTGGCCGCTGTAGTGGATCTTGTCGTCGTACAGGGCCCGGAACGGCGAACCGGGGGGCGCCACGGCGTCCTGGTAATTGTAGTCGAGCCACGCCGTGCGCGGGCGGTTCTCGTGAGTGAGGACCTTGATCACCCCGGGCACCGCCTCTGCGGCCGACGTGTCGATGGCGGTGATGCGACCGCGGGCGATGCCGCTCGACACGACGTAGCCGTGGGCGAGGTCGGGGGCGGAGAACTCGCCGGCATACTTCGCCTGACCGGTGACCTTGGCCGGGCCGTCGACGCGGCTGCGGGCGGTGCCGACATAGGTGTCCGTGCCGGAGGAATTGATGGAGTTGGCCATGGGTGTTCCTCTAGGCGATGCGCTTGTCGGACTGCGACTGGGGCGTGCCGACGGCGGCCTGGGACAGGCCGCGCACGATGGCGCGTCGCGTGAGCTCGACCTTGAACGCGTTCTCGGATTGGGGCCGGGCCGCGGCCACGACGATGTTGGCGGCGGCCGCGAAGGTCTCCTGCGTCGCCGGCTTGCCGGCGAGGAAGGCTTCCGCGTCCCCGTCGCGCCACGGCTTGTGGGCGACGCCGCCAAGGGCAAAGCGAGCGGACGCGATGGTGTCGCCCTCGAGCCTCATGACGGCGGCGACGGAGACCAGGGCGAAGGCGTAGGACAGCCGGTCGCGCAGCTTGAGGTAGGTGTGGTGCGGCCCGAACTCCTCGTCGGGCAGATCGACGGAGAGGACGATCTCGTCGGGCTTCAGATTGGTGTCGCGCTCAGGCATGTCGCCCGGCAGGCGATGGTACTCGGCGAAGGGGATCGTGCGCTCACCCTCGGGGCCCGCGACGCGGACCACGGCGTCGAGGGCCGCCAGCCCGACGCACATGTCGGAGGGGTGGGTGGCGATGCAGCTCGGGCTCGTGCCGAAGATGGCGTGGATGCGGTTGACGCCGCCGATGGCCGGGCAGCCGGAGCCGGGCAGGCGTTTGTTACAAGGGGTGGCCTCGTCGTAGAAATAGTAGCACCGGGTGCGCTGGTTGAGGTTGCCGCCGGTGGTGGCCGCGTTGCGCAGCTGGCCGGAGGCGCCGGCGAGGATCGCGCTGGCGAGCAGCGGATAGCGCTCCACCACCTGCGCATCGTACGCCACGGTGGAATTGGTCACGAGGGCGCCGATGCTGAGGCCGCCGTCGCGGGCCTCGATGGCGTTCAGCGGCAGGCGGGTGATGTCGACGAGCCGGTCGGGCTGCTCGACGTTGTACTTCATCAGGTCGACGAGGTTGGTGCCGCCGGCGATGAAGCGGGCGTTGCCGCCGGCCACGGCCTTCACGGCGTCGGCGACGGTCTGAGGCCGGACGTAATCGAAGCGGTTCATTTCGCGGCTCCCGACTGCATCACGTCTTGAATCGCATCGACGATGTTGGTGTAGGCGCCGCAGCGGCAGATGTTGCCGCTCATGGCCTCGCGGATCTCTTCGCGGGACTGGGCGTGGCCCTCCGTCATCATGCCCACGGCCGAGCAGAGCTGGCCGGGCGTGCAGTAGCCGCACTGGAATGCGTCGTGCTCGACGAAGGCCGCCTGGAGCGGGTGGAGGCCGGCGCCCTCGGCCAGGCCCTCGACGGTGGTGATGCTGGCCCCGTCCTTCATCACGGCGAGGGCGAGGCAGGAATTGATGCGGACCCCGTCCACCAGCACCGTGCAGGCGCCGCACTGGCCGTGGTCGCAGCCCTTCTTGGTGCCGGTGAGATCGAGGTCCTCGCGCAGGAGATCGAGGAGGGTGGTCCAGGGGGCGACGTCGAGGGTGCGGGCCTGCCCGTTGATCGTCAGGCTGATGGCGATGGTGTTCGCCGGGCCGGGCGAGCCGCTTTCGATGAGCATGGTGCGTATCCGTGACAGGAGCGGCCGCCGCTGGGGGCGCCGGGCTTCGGGAATCTCGTCGGGACGGCAGGCTGGGAAAAATCATCCATCCGTGGCCGGTCCAATCGATAACCGTTCCAGATTGCCCCTGTTCCCTGGCCGCCCCCGCGCGCGGGTTTGCACCCTCCGGGCGCCTCGGCTAACCCGGTGTCGATTCCAGACGAAGGACGCTCGATGACTGCGCTCGCTCCCGTTCTCAACGACATCGACCGCGATCTCGACAACGCCCTGGAGCGCCTGTTCGCGTTCCTGCGCATTCCGTCCGTCTCCACCGATCCGGCCTATGCCGGCCATTGCCGTGCGGCGGCGCAGTGGCTCGAAGGCACCCTGACGGCGCTCGGCTTCGAGACCGGTATCCACGAGACCTCCCTGCACCCGGTGGTGCTCGCCCACGCGCCGAAGCCCGGCACGCCGCACGTGCTGTTCTACGGTCATTACGACGTGCAGCCCGTGGACCCCCTGGCCCTGTGGGAGACCCCGCCCTTCGAGCCGCGCATGGCCCTGAACGCCAAGGGCGAGCAGCAGATCGTCGGGCGCGGCGCCTCCGACGACAAGGGTCAGGTGATGACCTTCATCGAGGCCTGCCGCGCCTTCAAGGCCATGGAGGGCGAACTGCCCTGCGGCGTCACCATCCTCATCGAGGGCGCGGAGGAGAACGGCTCGCAGGGCCTGCCCGAATGGGTCGCGGCCAACCGCGAGAAACTGGCCGCCGACATCGTGCTCGTGTGCGACACCAGCATGTGGAATCCGACGACACCGGCCATCACCACGTCCCTGCGCGGCCTCGCGTATTTCGAAGTGAAGGTGCGGTGTGCCGACCGCGACCTGCATTCGGGGTTCTTCGGGGGGGCGGCGCGCAACCCGATCCACGTCCTCGCCAAGATCATCGCCGACCTGCACGATGCCGACGGCAGGGTGGCCCTGCCGGGCTTCTACGACGGCGTGCGCGAGACGCCGCCGGAGATCCTCGACCAGTGGCGCGGCCTCGACTTCACCGCCGAGACGTTCCTCGGTCCCATCGGCCTCAACGAGCCCGCCGGCGAGCGCGGACGCATGCTCATCGAACTCGTCCAGTCGCGTCCGGCCTGCGACGTCAACGGCATCATCGGCGGCTATACCGGTGAGGGCACCAAGACGGTGATCGCGGGGCAAGCCAGCGCCAAGGTCTCGTTCCGCCTCGTCGACGATCAGGACCCGGAGGTCTTGGCCCGGACCTTCGAGGCCTTCGTGCGCGAAAGAATCCCGGCCGACTGCTCCGTCGAGGTGATCTGCTACAAGGGCAGCCGCGCCATCAGCCTGCCCTACGACATGCCGGAGCTCGACCTCGCCCGGGCGGCGCTGGCCGAGGAATGGGGCGTGCCCGCCGTGACCATCGGGGCCGGCGGCTCGATTCCCATCGTCGGCGACTTCAAGCGCCTGCTCGACCGCAACACCCTGCTCATCGGCTTCGGCCTCGACGACGACCGCATCCATTCGCCCAACGAGAAGTACGACCTCACGAGCTTCCACAAGGGCACCCGCTCCTGGGCCCGCATCCTGGCGGCCTTCGGCGCCGCCGGACGGACGGCCTGAGGGCGGTACGGGATCGCAGCGTTGCGTAGCCGTCTCCGTTCCGCATGAGTGAGCTTCCCGAGCGGCGGGTCGCCGGGCAGCTTTTCGCGGTGGGCGAGGGGCTGTTCGTCGTGCGCTATCCCCTGTCCACCGCCTTGCCGATTCCGTTGCGCCTCCGCGGGGGACACCTCCTGACCTGGGCGTTCTGCGGCCTCGGCCCGAGCGGGGCGGACCCGGCGGCGCTGATCGTGTTCACGGCGGACGCGCCCCCCGAGAGCCTCACCGTCGAGACGCACTTTCACGATCTCGCCGTGACGGTGCCGCCGGTGCAGGCGGGCACCGACCTCGATCCGGCCGCGCGCGCGGCCCTGTGCCCGGCCGTGCTCGGTGCCCTCACGCCCGCGACCCTCGCGCCGCTGGCCGGAATGCTGCCGCTCCTCGGGGGCGCCTTGTCCGCCCTCGCGGAATCCCGTGAAAACCCGTCCGGCCCCAGGCCCTGTCTCACCCCGACGGGCGAGACCGGTGCGATCCTGACGGGCAGCCGCGTTCCGGGCTATCTCGTGCTGCGCGCGGGCGCCCGGTGGCGCTGCCTCCGGGTCGCGGGCGCCCGCCTGAGCTTCGGCGCCGAGCCCCGCGCCGTCCTCGATCTGGCCGAGGCCGGCGGGCCCCCCGAAGGCCCGGCCGAGGCTGCCCTCCTGGTCTGGCCCGGCGAGATCGTCGCCGCCGAGGTGCGATCATGACCCGGCCGACCATCCTCGTCGTCGCGCCGATGCCGGCCTTCCCCACGAGTGCCGGAAACCGGCGCCGCCTCGTGACCACGTGCGAATCCCTGACGCGGGGCGGCTTTGCCGTCGATCTCGCCTATTTCGCCCACGAGGATCAGATCTACCGCCGCTTCGGCCAGCACCCGCCCACCGATGCGGCGGCCATGGCCGAGGGTTTCCAGCGCACGTTCCGCATCGAGCCGAAGGCGGCGATCCCCCTCAAGACCCGCGCGCACCATTTCGGCCTCGACGACTGGTGCCCCGATGAAGTCGGGGATTTCGTCGCGTGGTACTGCGCGGCCCACCCCGAGACCCGGGCCGTCCTCGTCAACTACGTGTTCCTGTCGCGCTGCCTCCAGGCGGTGCCGCCCGGCATCCTCACCCTCATCGACACCCACGACCGCTTCGCCGACCGGCAGGCCCAGTACCGCCCGTTCCGGGCCGAGCCGAATTTCTTCTACACCGACGCGGCCGGTGAGGCGGCGGGCCTCGACCGGGCCGACCTGGTGCTGGCGATCCAGGCCGAGGAGGCGGCCCATTTCGCCAAAGCCACCCGCGCCCGCGTCCATCTCCTGCCGCCGCATTTCCCGGCGCGCCGGCCGTTCCGCGCGCGCCGGCGCCTCGCCCGGATCGGCTTCATCGGCCACGGCAACGATCCGAACCTGTTCTCCATCGGCCGCTTCGCCGAGGCCTGGAGCGCCGATTGGGCTCCGGGCAATCCGACCCTCGTCATCGCGGGCGAGATCTGCACCGGCCTCGGCAAAGCGCCGCGACCGGGCGTCGAGTTTGCCGGCTATGTCGAGCGGCTGGAGGACTTCTACGATGGTGTCGACCTCGTCGTCGCCCCGATGCTCATGGGCAGCGGCCTCAAGATGAAGGTCGCCGAGGCCCTGTCCTTCGGCATGCCGGTCATCGGCACCGGCATCGGCTTCGAGGGGTTCTCGCCGCGCGTGCCGGCCCATCGCTGCGGGACCGTCGCCGAGGTCAAGGCACAGGTCCTCGCCCTCCGCGACGATCCGGCCGGCCTCGCGAATCTCACCGAGGCCTGTGCGGGACTTTTTGCCGACTACAATACCGTGACCCTGTCGGCGGAGGACGCCCTCCTGGCGCTGTTGCACCGGCCGGGGGACGGGGCGGAGCCGAACCCGAACAGTGCCCCTCCGGAGGCTGCGCGCGTCGACGCCCTGACGCAGGCGTTGCCCGGCGGCACCCTGACCTGCGTCACCGGCCTCAGCACGGCCGAGCGCGACGAGTCCGAACGGGGCGTCCTCGTCGCCACCGAGCGCGCCGCCCCGCCGGGCGCCGGCCCCTACGCACCCGAGCGGAGATGCTGGTTCGCCCGTGCCGGCGCCGGCCCGTCGACCGGTATCGCGACCGGCATCGCCACCGACGTCGCGCTGGGCCTGGCCGGGGCCGAACTGGCCCTCGCGCCCGAATGGGTCCGCGGTCACCGGCTGCCGCCGGCCTTCCGCGCCACCCTGGCAATGGCAATCGCCACGGCGCGACCCGACTGGGAAGCCGAGGCGCGCCCCGTCGGCGCAGGCCCCAAGCGCATCACCGTCGCCCTCGCCCTGCCGAGCCACCTCGGTGTCGGCCGCCATCCGGGCGCGGCCTTCCTGATCGGGCCCGACGACGCCCGCGAACTGACCCTCGGCGCCGTCGCGCCCCTGGGGCTCACGCAGACCCTGCCGTTCGTGGGCCGGACCCGCACGGACCTCGCCCCCGTCCCCGCGAGCCTCACGGTGGAAGGTGCAGATTTGCCGGCAAATGACAGCGTGATCCTCGTCCTGCACGACGACCTCATCGGCCGCGTCACGCTGCCCGGCGCGGGTCGCCGAGCATGACGCCGCCCTTCGAACCCGTGGACGCCCCCGCCGGCCGCAAGGCCGCGCTTGCCGAGGCGGCCCTCGTCTGGAACGCCCTGTTCCTCAACGATGTCCGCATCCGGTACCGCGCCGAGGCGGACCCGCAGGTCTCCATTGTCCTCGTCGCGCGCGGTGCGCGCCATATGCTGGCCTGGACCCTCTACCGCCTCGCCGCCGGGCAGGAGCTGGCCGGCGTCTCGTTCGAGGTCATTGTCGTCGACAACGCCTCCGATCCGGAGACCCGCGCCCTGTTCGGGCGCATCGACGGCGCCACCATCGTGCTCAACGAGGACAACATCGGCTTTGGCCCCGCCTGCAACGCCGGGGCGGCCCTGGCGCGCGGACGGCATCTCCTGTTCCTCAACCCCGATGTCGACCTGATGCCCGGCGCCCTGCGCGCCCTCCTCGACACCTTCGGGGAGTTCGACGCCGTCGGCATCGCCGGTGCCCGCCTCGTGTTTCCGGGCGGCCTGCTCCAGGAAGCCGGCGCGAATTTCCACGACGACGCCCAGACCACCCATCCGTATGGCCGCGGCGGAGCCGATCCGTTCGCGGCGGAAGCCTCCTTCGCCCGCGAGGTCGGCTACGTCTCGGGCGCCGTGCTGATGATCGAGGCCGGGTTGTTCACGACCCTCGGCGGGTTCGACGACCTGTTCGCGCCGGCCTATTTCGAGGACACGGACCTGTGCGTGCGCTGCCATCAGGCGGGTCGCCGGGTGATCTATCAGCCGCGCGCCATCGCGATCCACGTGGAGAACGTCACCAGCGCCCGGCGCGACGACGTCGAGCAGCTCCTCGACCGCAACCGCGCGCGCTTTCGCGACCGCCACGCCGCCTGGCTGTTCGGGCAGGGACCGCAGCGCACCGGATTCGCCGCCCGCGACCACGATCCCTGGACCCTGCGCATCCTCTACGTCGAGGATCGTGCGCCCCACCTCGACCTCGGCGCCGGCCTGCCGCGCGCCAATCACATCCTCAACGCCATGGCGGCCCTCGGCTACGCCGTGACCCTCTGCTCCATCCACGGCGAGCGCGAGGAACCGGGCCGGCTCTACCGCGACCTCTCCACCCGCATCGAGATCGTCGAGCCCTGCGGCGAAGACGGCCTGCGCCGCCTCGTTCAGGAACGGCCGGGCTACTACGACGTGCTGTGGGTCAGCCGGCCGCCGAACATCGACCGGACCTGCCGGGTGCTGCACGACCTCGGCCTCACCCCCCGGGATGTCGGGCGCTCCCGCGTGGTGTTCGATTCGGAAGCGGTCTTTGCGCTTCGCACCTTCGTCACCGACGCGCTGTCCGTCGCCCCGGCCGACGGCCCCGCCCTGGCCCGGTCGTGCGCCCGCGAAGTCCGCCACTTCGCCGTGGCCGACCACGTGGTCTGCGTCTCGCAGGCCGAGGCGCGGGTGCTGCGGGCCCACGGCGTCCCCAACGCCACGGTGCTGGGCCATGCCCTGTCCCCGCACGGCACCCCGCCGGGGTTCGCCGCCCGCAACGGCTTCGTCTTCCTCGGGTCCCTCGCCCGCGAGGGCGAGCCCAACATCGATTCCCTCGACTGGTTCTTTGCGGAGGTCTGGACCCTCCTTCGAACACGCCTGCCGGAGGTGCACCTCACCGTCGTCGGCGCCGTGGCGCCCTCCATCCGCGAGCGCCTCGCCGGCGCCGGCGTGCGCATCCTCGGCCGGGTCGAGGATGTCGGCCCCGTCCTCGACGCCGCCCGCGTGTCGCTGGCCCCGACGCGGTTCGCCGCCGGCATCCCGCACAAGGTCCACGAGACCGTGGCGCGGGGCCTGCCGGGGGTGGTCACGCCGATCCTCGCCGAACAGATCGGCTGGCCGGACGGCACCGGCTCCCTCGTGCGCGACTGGCGCGATCCCGCCGGCTTCGCCGGGGCCCTGGCGAACCTCCACACGGACGAGGCCCTCTGGAGCGCGGTTCAGCGGGCGGGCCTCGCCCGGATCGGAGCGGAATGCGATCCCGCCGCCTACGCGCAAACCCTGCGGCGCCTGTGCGAGGCCCCGACCTTCGCATGAGCACAAAGCCCACCCCCCGCCAGCGCATCGTCGCGAGCGTCACGAAGGCCATTCGCCGGCTCACCATCGGCCGGGTCCCCCGCCTGTTCGACGCGGATTTTTACCGGGCGACCTATCCGGATGTCGCCCGCTCCGGCGTCGACCCGTACCTCCACTACGTCCGCCGCGGCGTCGGCCTCGCCTACGATCCGAACGCGGATTTCGACACGGCGTTCTACCGCCGCCAGAGCGGACCGGCCCGCCTCGACCCCATCCGGCACTACCTGCGTGCGGGCGCCGCCGCCGGCCTCGATCCGAGCCCTGCCTTCAGCACCCTGATGTACCTCGCCCGCTACCCCGATGTCGGCCGGGCCGGCATCAACCCCCTGCTGCATTACCGCCAGGACGGGCGGCCCGAGGGCCGCATCGCCGCCCCGTCCGCGTCCGATCCCGACCAGTGGGTGGCGCTCGCCGGCGTGCGCGCCGCGCACCGCTGGGACTATCCCTCCCAACGGGGGCCGCGCTTCGCCCTTACCCTGCGGCGCGACGTCCCCGTGACGGCCTGCCCCGACCACGCCCCCCGGATCTGCCTCGTCCTGACCCTCGACGGGGCCGAGACCGCCGCCCTCGTCGAATCCATCGAGGGGTTCTCGCAAGGGGCCCAGGACGCCGTCACCCTCGACGTCGACACCGCCGCGCGGCCCCATCCGCCGCGCCCGACCGCGATCCTCGCCCTGGAGCACTGCTTCCATGGGCCCGGCGCGGACGGCACGGTGCTGTTGCGCTACGCCGAAGCCCGGCTCTGGGACCTCGTGCCCGAGCGGCCGCACCTGCGGGCCATCGGCCGGGGCGGCGGCCTCTCCGTTCGCGAGACCGTCCCCTGAGGCGCGCTTGCCGCGGTCAGGGCGGACTGACACAGTCGGCTTCGGAGGGGCGAAACGTCCCTCCCCACCACGGGAGCGAAGCGTGAGCCACGGCACGCAGGTGCGCACGCATCTGTGCGGAATCCGGACGGCCTGGACGGACGCGTCCGAAGCCCGCGCGGCCGTGTCCGACCTCGCCGCCGCCATCGGGTCGGCCGACCTGTCGCAGATCGTGGTGTTCTTCTCGTCCGACTACTGCGTCGAGACCCTCAATCACGCCCTGGCGGAGCACTTTCCCGCGGTGCCAGTCGCCGGCTGCACCATGTCGGGCGGGATCAGCCCGGCCGGGGGCCTGGCCCGCGGCCTCGTCCTCATCGCATTTCCGGTGGCCGGCTTTCGCATCGTCTCGGCGGTGCTCGACGCCATCGACCACCTCGACGTCGCCCGCACCGCCGCCGCCGTCCGCGCCCTGCGCCGCACCCTCGGCGGGGAGGCCGGCGAACCGCCCCCGGGCGGGCGCTTCGCCCTCTCGCTCATCGACGGGCTGGCCAATGCCGAGGAGACCGTGGTCTCGGCCATCGCCTGGGCCCTCGACGGCATTCCCCTCGTCGGCGGCTCGGCCGGCGACGGCCTCGACTTTCGCGAGGCGACGCTCCTGCACGGCGGCGCCATCCACCGGCGGGCGGCGGTGCT
This sequence comes from Methylobacterium sp. Leaf99, assembly GCF_001422375.1. Taxonomy (GTDB): domain Bacteria; phylum Pseudomonadota; class Alphaproteobacteria; order Rhizobiales; family Beijerinckiaceae; genus Methylobacterium. The sequence goes on from NZ_LMMU01000001.1 coordinate 1,853,232, forward strand.
GCTCCTCGTCGAGACCGCCTACCCGACTCAGATCTTCAAGAGCGACAATTTCGAGCCGACGACGACGAAGTTCGTGGTGACGGCCTCCGACGACGAGCGCCGCATCGTCTACGAGCTCAACGCCGAGCCGGCGGCGCGGGAATACGCCATGGCGGTGGGGCTCGACCCGGAAGGGCTGACGCCCATGAGCTTTGCCGCCTATCCGCTCGCCGTGCGGATCGGCGGCGAGTATTTCTGCCGCTCGATCCGGCGCCTCGACCCGGAGGACGGCTCGCTCAGCTTCTTCTGCGCCATCGACGAGGGCGTGGTGCTCACCCTCGCCCGGCCGCGCGACATCGTCGCCACCACCCGGGCCGAGCTCGAACGCCTCGACGCGCAGCTCGGCGGCATCGACCTCGTCATCGGCTTCGACTGCATCCTGCGCCGCCTCGATGCCGAGCACGCGCAAAATCGCCACGGCATCTGCGACCTCTACCGGCGCTACGACGTCGTCGGCTTCGAGACCTACGGCGAACAGTACCGCGCCATGCACCTCAACCAGACGCTTACGGGGATCGCCATCGGGCGGCGTTCATCCCGATGAGTTTCGCCCCATGAGCGCGGCCCCGGATTCCGACGGCGCCCGCCGCATCGCCAAGCTCGAGCGCATCAACGCCGCGCTCATGGCCCATGTCGAGCGCAGCATGGACCAGCAGGGCAGCGCCTATTCGCTGTTCCAGACGGCGATCATGCTGGAGGGGCGCGTCCGCTCGCGCACGGAGGAACTGACCGGGCTGATGCACAGCCTGGAGCGCTCCAACGCGGCCCTCGTCGCGGCCAAGGAAGAGGCGGAGACCGCCAACCGCTCGAAGACCCGCTTCCTCGCCGCCGCCAGCCACGACCTGCTCCAGCCCCTCAACGCCGCCCGCCTCTCGGCTTCGGCCCTGGCCGACATGCCCCTGACCCCGGATGCGCGGGCGATCTCGGGCCAGATCGAGCGCGGGCTGCAGACCATCGAGGACCTGATCAAGACCCTCCTCGACATCTCCAAGCTCGATGCCGGCGTGGTGCGCCCCGTTATCCGGCCCGTGCGCCTGTCCGATCTCCTGGCCGGCATCGCCGCGAGCTTCCAGCGCAGCGCCGCGGGCAAGGGCCTGCGCCTGCACGTGCGCGGCCCGGACCGCGTCGTGGCGAGCGATCCGGTGATGCTCGGGCGCATCGTGCAGAACCTCGTCTCCAACGCCCTGCGCTACACGTCCTCCGGCGGGGTGCTCATCGCCGTGCGGATGCGGGGCGCCGCGGCCCGCATCGAAGTGATCGACACCGGCTGCGGGATCATTCCGGCCGAGCGCGCCCTGGTGTTCGAGGAATTCTATCGCGGCGCGGCCGAGACCATGGATTCCGAGCCCGGCCTCGGCCTCGGCCTCGCCATCGTCCAGCGCATGGCGACGGCCCTCTTCCATCCCCTGACCCTCGCCTCCCGCCCCGGCCACGGCACCCGCGTGAGCCTGACGGTCCCGCTCAGCCCGGCCCTGCCGGACGCCGAAATCCGTGTCAGCCCGGTCGTCACGCGCCTGACCGGCGCCAAGATCCTCGTCGTCGAGAACGACCCGGCCACGGCCGACGCCCTCGCCCGCCTCCTGCGCACCTGGGACGCCGAGGTGGTGGTGGTGCGCGATCTCGCCGGGGCGCGGGCGGCCGGTCCGGTGCCGGACCTGCTCATCCTCGACTACCACCTCGACAACGGCGCCTGCGGCCTCGCCGTCGCCGAGCATTTTCGCCAAGCGACCGGGCGGCCCCTGCCGGTGATCGTCACCACCGCCGACCACGGTGCCGCGATCGCGGCCGAAGTCGCGGCAATGGGGGCCGAACTCGTCCACAAGCCGACCCGGCCGGCGGAATTGCGGGCCCTGCTCACCGCCCTGCTGGCGCGCGCGGAGTTTTCCTCGGCTCCGGCCGCCTGCTAGACGGTCGCGCATGACCACCGATCACGCCACGCCCCTCGTCCGCTTCGCGCCGTCGCCCACGGGCTACCTCCACCTCGGCAATGCCCGGCCGGCCCTGCTGAACTTCCTGTTCGCGCGGGCCCGCGGCGGGCGCTTCCTCCTGCGCCTCGACGACACCGACCGCGAGCGCTCGACGGATGAATTCGCCGACGCCGTCGAGACCGATCTCGCCTGGCTCGGCATCGTGCCGGACCTGCGCGCCCGCCAGTCCGACCGGGCGGCGATCCACGACGCGGCGGCCCAACGCCTCAAGGACGCCGGGCGGCTCTATCCCTGCTACGAGACCCAGGACGAGCTCGAGCGCCGGCGCCGGCGCCAGCTCGGGCGCGGCCAGCCGCCGATCTACGACCGGGCGGCGCTGAGCCTGACGGAGGCCGACCGCGCCGCCCTGGAGGCGGAGGGGCGCACCCCCCATTGGCGGTTCAAGCTCGAGCCGCGCACGGTCTCGTGGACCGACCTCGTGCGCGGCGAGGCCCATGTCGAGTGCGCCTCCCTGTCCGATCCCGTGCTGATCCGGGCCGACGGCTCCTACCTCTACACCCTGCCCTCCGTGGTCGACGACGCCGATCTCGGCGTCACCCACGTGATCCGGGGCGAGGACCACGTCACCAACACCGGCGTGCAGGTGCAACTCTTCGAGGCGCTGGGATATCCGGTCCCGGTCTTCGGCCACCACAACCTGCTGACCACGGCGGACGGGGAGGGGCTGTCGAAGCGCCTCGGCCACCTGTCGCTCCGGGGCCTGCGCGAAGCCGGCTACGAGCCGGCGGCCGTGCGCTCGCTCGCCGTCCTCACGGGCTCGGCCGAGGCCGTGCGGGCGGTGCCGTCCCTGGACGAACTCGCGCGCTTGGTCGACCTCGCCCACATTTCGCGGGCGCCGGCCAAGTTCGATCCGCACGAGCTCGACGGCCTCAACGCCCGGCTCATCCACGCCATGCCGGTGGAGGAGGTCCGCGGGCGCCTGGGCGCGCTGGGCGTGCCGGAGGCCGTGATGGAGTCGTTCTGGCTCACCGTCCGGGCCAACCTCGCGAAGGTCGCCGAGGCCGGGGATTGGTGGCGCGTCGTCACCGGCCCCGTCGCGCCGGTGATCGCCGATGCAGGCTTCATCGCGACGGCCGTCGAACTGCTGCCGGCCGAGCCCTGGGACGGGGAGACGTGGAAGGCCTGGACCGGCGCCGTGAAGGCGCGCACGGGCGCCAAGGGCAAGGCCCTGTTCATGCCCCTACGCCTCGCGCTGACGGGGTTGGAGCACGGGCCGGATCTCGCCGGGCTCCTGCCCCTCATCGGCCGCGCGCGGGTGCTGGAGCGGTTGGCCTAGGGGGCGGGATCGAAGCCTCGGTGGTCACGGTGAAGGACCGGGATGGACGGCTTTCGGTGTGTCCGCTTCGGGACGTGGAACTCCCCGAAAGCCACCCTCGGAACAGTCGGTCGCCGGGCGCGTGAAACCGTCACTTCCCGAGCGGCACACCCTTCGTGGTGAAACGCGGCGCGCCCGGATGGCGCCCGGATCGCGGCTGGCCATGCCCCTTGCCCACGCCTGAACCCGTTCCCGGCGGCTGCGAGAACGGAATGAGCTGGTCCGGCCTCGGGCCGATGAGATCGGCGCGGCCCATGGCCCGCAGCGCCTCGCGCAGCAGGGGCCAGTTCTCGGGGTCGTGGTAGCGCAGGAACGCCTTGTGCAGGCGGCGCTGCCGCATCCCCTTGATCGCGTCGACGGGCTCGCTGCCGCCACGCCGCACGCCCTGCAGGGGATTGATCTCGGTGTGATACATGGTCGTGGCCGTCGCCATGGGCGAGGGCAGGAACGTCTGGACCTGATCGGCGCGGTAGTCGTTCTTCTTGAGCCAGACGGCGAGGTTCATCATGTCCTCGTCGGTGGTGCCCGGATGCGCCGCGATGAAGTACGGGATCAGGTAGTATTTCTTGCCGGCCTTCTTGGCGGCGGCGTCGAACATCTCCTTGAAGCGGTCGTAGGTGCCGATGCCCGGCTTCATCATCAGGTCGAGGGGGCCGCGCTCCGTGTGCTCCGGCGCGATCTTGAGGCGGCCGCCGACGTGGTGGGTCACGAGTTCCTCGACATATTCGGGGCTTCGGACCGCGAGGTCGTAGCGCACGCCGGAGGCGACCATCACCTTCTTGACGCCCTCCACCTCGCGGACCTTGCGATAGAGCCGGATCAGGTCGTCGTGCGAGGTGTTCAGGTTCGGGCAGATGTCCGGAAAGACGCAGGACGGCAGGCGGCACGCCGCCTCGATCTTCGGGTCCTTGCACGCCATCCGGTACATGTTGGCGGTGGGTCCGCCGACATCCGAGATCACGCCCGTGAAACCCGGCGTCTTGTCGCGGATCAGCTCGATCTCGCGCAGGATCGAGCCTTCCGAGCGGTTCTGGATGACGCGGCCCTCGTGCTCGGTGATGGAGCAGAAGGTGCAGCCGCCAAAGCAGCCGCGCATGATCGTCACCGAGAACTTGATCATATCCCAGGCGGGAATCTTGGCGTCGCCGTAGGCGGGATGGGGGGCGCGGGCGTAGGGCAGGTCGTAGACCGAATCCATCTCCTCGCTGGTGAGCGGGATCGGCGGCGGGTTCAGCCACAGGTCGCGGTCGCCGTGGCGCTGGACCAGGGGGCGGGCGTTGCCGGGGTTGGCCTCCCGGTGCAGCACCCGCGAGGCGCGGGCATAGGCCTCCTTGTCGTCCTTGACCTCGTCGTAGGCGGGGAGCCGGATCACGGTGTCGCCGGGGCGGCGCATGGCGGCCTCGTCGGCCGAATCGAGATCGTCGGCGGGCAGCTCGGTGTAGTGCCCGGGCACGCGGCGGAACAGGGCGACGCCCCGGACGGAATCGAGCTCGTGCGGCGCCGCGCCGGCCGCGAGGCGGTTCGCCACCTCGACGACGGCGCGCTCGGCATTGCCGTAGAGGAGCAGATCGGCCTTGGCGTCGGCCAGGATCGAGCGGCGCACCTTGTCGGACCAGTAATCGTAGTGGGCGATGCGGCGGAGCGACGCCTCGATGCCGCCGAGGATGATCGGCACGTCCTTGTAGGCCTCGCGGCAGCGCTGCGTGTAGACGATGGTCGACCGGTCCGGGCGGGCGCCGCCTTCCCCGCCCGCCGTGTAGGCGTCGTCGCTGCGCAGGCGCCGGTCCGCCGTGTAGCGGTTCACCATCGAATCGAGATTGCCGCCGGTGACGCCGAAGAACAGCGTCGGCCGGCCGAGCGCCTTGAACGGCTCCGCCGATTGCCAGTCGGGCTGCGCGATGATGCCGACCCGGAAGCCCTGCGCTTCGAGCAGGCGGCCGATGATGGCCATGCCGAAGCTCGGATGATCGACATAGGCGTCGCCCGTCACCAGGACGATGTCGCAGGAATCCCACCCGAGCCTGTCCATCTCGGCACGGCTCATGGGCAGGAACGGCGCCGCCTTCCCGGGACGCGGCGGCTTGCAGGCGAGGGGCTTGCAGGCGAGGGGAGCCGGGGATCGGCTCGCGGAAGCCTGGAGGTGGGAATCTTGGAGGCGGGAATCTTGGAGGTCCATGGGGGCTGTCCATAGACCGCCCAGGCCGCGAGCTCAACGAAGAGCGGGGTGGCCGGGAGCCGCGACCTCACCCCAGCGGCTGAGACCGGCTTTCGGTCCGCAGCGGGGTCTGTTTCACGTACCCTCACGGACGTCGGGGGCGGACGCTTGAACGGCGGGGTCGGGTCGGCTCCGGGCAGGACCCAGCGTCAGCTCACAATCCTGAAGCCCCTCCCGAAACCCGCCGTACCGTCCCCGCCCGCGGATGGGCGGCGTCGAACGCGTCCATGAGGCGGGCGGCGTCGACCTTGGTGTAGAGCTGGGTCGTCGACAGGGAGGCGTGGCCCAAAAGCTCCTGGATCGCCCGCAGCTCGCCCTGGCGGCCGAGCAGATGGGTGGCGAAGGAGTGGCGCAGGGCATGCGGCGTCGCGCTCGGCGGCAGGCCCAGGGCGCCGCGCATGGACGCGACGGCGTACTGGATGATCCGGGGCGAGAGCGGGCCGCCCTTGGCCCCTACGAAGAGCGGTCCCTCCGGGTCGAGGCTGTAGGGGCAGGCGGCGCGGTAGGCCGCCACCGCCTGCTGGACGGCGGGCAGCACCGGCACCATCCGCATCTTGTCGCCCTTGCCGGTGACGGTGATGGACTCCGTGCCCGGCCCCGGCGCGTCCCTGGCGGCGAGGCCCAGCGCCTCGGAGATGCGGAGCCCCGAGCCGTAGAGCAGCGCGATCACCGCCGCGTCGCGGGCGATGATCCAGGGCTCGCGATCCTCGCCGTCGCGCAGGGCCGTGCCGGTCATGGCTTTCGCCGCGGGGATGGGGATCGGCCGGGGCAGGCGGCGCTCCACCTTGGGCGAGCGCACGGCGCCCAGCGCCGCCACGGTGCCGTGGCCCTCGCGGGCGAGGTGCCGGGCGAACGAGCGCAGGCCGGCGAGCTGGCGCATGAGCGAGCGCCCGCCGATGCCCTCGGCCCGGCGGGCGGCGAGGAACCCGCGCAGGTCGCGGGGCTTCAGGGCGACGAGGCCGGGAATGTCGGGGCGGCCGTGCCGGGCCTGGCGGTGGGCGAGGAACTGACGCAGGTCGCGGGCATAGGCTTCCGCCGTGTTGCCGGCCATCCGGCGCTCGCGCAGCAATTCGTCCTGCCAGGTGCCGAACGCGGTTTGAAGGGCGGCGTCGCCGGGGAACGCCAAGGTGTCCGGGACGGTCGAGGCGTCGGGGACGGTCGAGGCGTCGGGGGGGGCGTCCGGCGGGGGCGGCGTGGGCTGGAGCATCGGCGCGGCCATCCTGAGCGTTGGCCGCCCACTCAACGCGCTCTTGGTTGAGGCTCCGTTCACGGGCGCGGTGCGACGCCGCCCTTTCCGCCATGGGGCCGGCCGCCTATCTCGGCCCTAACCCCCGCCCTCCACATCGGACCCCCATGACCCCGACGCGCATCGTCTGCATCCGCCACGGCGAATCGACCTTCAACGCCGCCCACCGCCTCACGGGGCGCGACCCCGGCCACATCGATGCCCGCCTGACCGAGCGGGGGCAGGCCCAGGTCGCGGCCGCCCGCGCCGATCTCCACGACATCGCCTTCGACCTCGTGGTGACCTCGCCCCTGACCCGGGCGATCCAGACCACCAAGGGGATCTTTTCGGGCCATCCGGCCGAGCCGAAAATCCTCGTCGAGGTGCTGCACCGGGAGTGCCAGGAGAGCAGCTGCGACATGGGCCGCGCCGCCTCCGTGCTCGCCGCCGAGTTCCCCGACGTCGCCGTCGATCACCTGCCCGAGATCTGGTGGCACGAAGGCGGCGAGCCCGATGCCGACGGCATCCACGTCGAGCCCCGCACCCTGTTCGACGACCGCGTCGCGGCGTTTCGCGACTGGCTCGCGGCGCGGCCCGAGGGCACCATCGCGGTGGTCGGCCACGGCACGTTCTTCTACCACCTCACCGGCGTGTGGCTCGACAACTGCGAGACCGTCGAACTCGACCTCGGCACCGACCGGATCACCCGGCGGGCCTGAATCAGCCGCCCGAACCGAAGGCGAGGCCGGTGAGCATGGCCATGCCGAGCACCAGCACGAAGGCGCCGGCCACGAGTTCGAGGGCGGCCACCGCCCGCGTGCCCGCCGTGCCCCGGCCGCCGGCCAGGCGCAGGGCGAGGGCCTTGGCGAAGACGGCGACGCTCGCCAGCACGCCCGTGGTCAGGGCCGTACCCAGCGCCATGGCGAAGGTGGCGGCGATGCCGGCCCACAGCATGTGCTGGGACACCGAGAAGACGAGGATGAGGATCGCGCCGGCGCAGGGGCGCGAGCCGGCGGCCAGCACCACGCCGGCCCGCTCGCGCCACGTGCCGAGGCGGGCCAGGGCCGCGCCGTCGGTGAGGTGGACGTGGCCGCACCCCGGGCCGCAGGCGTCCGCCTCGCGCCCGAGGGCGGCGAGGCGTCCGGCCTTGCGCCAGGTCACGGCGAGGCCGAGGGCCGCCACCAGGGCGAAGCTCGCGGTCTCGATGAGCGTGCCGGCCCGGGTCATGCCGGCGGCGGTGGCGTTGAGGAGCAGGCTGCCGATGCCGACGATGGCCACGGCCACCACGGCCTGCAGCAGGGCTGCGGCGAAGCTGAGGGAGAAGCCGCGGGCGAGGGTGCGTTCCCCGGCGACGATGTAGCCGGCGATGACTGCCTTGCCGTGGCCGGGGCCGGCGGCGTGGAACACCCCGTAGCTGAAGCCCAGCAGCAGCATCGGCCCCCAGGCGCCGCCGGCCTTGATGCCCTGGAGCGCGCCCTGGAGGCTGCGGGAAAAACTCGCCTGGAGGGCCAGGACCCGGCCGCCGAGGCCGGTGGCCGAGGGCGCCGCCTCGCGAAAGCCGATGCCGAACGGCGAGCGCGGCGGCGGGGCCGCCACGTCCGGTCCGAGGACGAGCATGAGGCCGGTGAGGAGGGCGGCGGCCAGGGCCGTCGCGCCGGCGGCCAGGATCAGGCGCCGGCCGAGGAGCCCCGGCGGCGGTGCCGCCACGGCGGCGCCTACGGACACGCGACGATGATCCGGTTGGCGAACTGGCTGCCGTAATTCGCCGAGGCGGTCAGCGCCTCGAAGAACGCCTCCGACAGGCCGGGCTTGGCATCGGCCGTCTTGCCATCGGGCGTCCTGCCATCGGCCGTCTTGCCCGCGTCCGGCTTCGGCCGGGTCAGGGAGGCGGCGCAGCCCGCCGGCGCGCCCGTGAGGCGGGCGGCGTCGGCCTCGTCGGAGAGGCCGAAGGCGACGAAGTAGGTCGGATCGTACACCTCCACGGTCGTCACCCCGCGCCCCTGCGCCACGGGCGCCTTGAGGGGCAGCAGGAAGGTGAGGGTGAGCTTGCCGTCCGCCATGGCCATGCGCGGCTCGGTGGGATCGGCGAAGAGCTGCTCCTTGCCCGCGACCTTGAGCTTGGTGAAGTAGCCGAACTCGGCCAGATTCGCGGTGTTCTCGCGGGCCAGGGACGAGAGTTCGTCGGGGGAGAACACGCCGTCGCCGTTGGTGTCGAGGCCCTGGACCACGAAGGCCGAGTAGGAGGCGTCGAAGGTCCAGGCGTTGCGGATGCCGGTGACGCGCCCGCCCTCGCCGTAGGCGATCTCGGCCTTGGTCGTAACCCAGACGTGGGGATGCGCCTCGGCCGGACGGGCGAGGGCCGCACCCGCGGCCAGGGCGGCGAGACCGGTCAGGAAGCGTTTGGGCAGAGCGGTCGGCATGGCACGGGACGCTCGCGGGTCGTGGTGAAGAAAGCGTAAACGACGCCCTTCGCCAAGTTGGGCTTTGCCGAGCGTGGGCCGGCCTCATCCATTCCGGTTCAGTGGGGCGAAAGCGAGGCGTCGCGGTCCTCGGCCCCGGCGCGTCGTCCGTCGACGGCCGCTCAATCCCGCCGGGTCAGGGCGGCGATCTCGGCTTCCTCGGCGGCGCTGAGGCCCTGCGGCGCGGGCCCGGCGCGGCGGCGGGACAGGCGCCACAGGCCGAAGATCCCGAGGCCGAGGGCGGCCAGCGGCGTCAGCCACAGGAGCAGGGTGTGGGCGGCGAAGACCGGACGCAGGAGCACGTACTCGCCGTAGCGCCCGACCACGTAGGATTCGACCTGGGGGTCGGTGTCGCCGGCCTGGAGGCGCTCGCGGACGATGACGCGCAGGTCCCGGGCCAGGGGCGCGTCGGAATCGTCGATGGACTGGTTCTGGCACACGAGGCAGCGCAGACCCGCCGAGATCTCCCGCGCCCGCGCCTCCATGGCCGGATCCTTCAGCACCTCGTCGGGCTGCACCGCGCGCGCCCCGCCGAAGGGGACAACGACGCCCCCGGCGGAGCCGAGGGCCAGCAGCAGGGCGAGGGCGAGGCGGGGGGCGGTCATTCCGCCGCCGCCATGCCGGCGGGCAGGGGCTTCGTCCGGGCCTTGGCCGGGGCGCCGACCCGCATGCGCCGGTCGGTGAGCGAGACCGCGCCGCCGAGCGCCATCACCACGGCGCCGAGCCAGATCAGCAGCACCAGGGGCTTCGAGTACAGGCGCAGGCCGATGGCCCCCTCGGGCATCACCTCGCCGAGGCTCGCATAGACCTGGCTGACGCCGACGGTGAGAAGGCCGGATTCCGTCACCGTCATCTTGCGGCTCGGGTAGAACCGCTTGCCCGTCTCCACGGTGCCGATCATGTCGCCGGCCGTGTTGCGGATGGTGAGGAAGGCCGTGGTCTCGGAATAGTTCTCGCCCATGCGCGGGCCGACCCGGTCGAGGGTGGCGACGTAGGGGCCCGAGGTCAGGGACTCGCCGGGCTTCAGGGTCTTCAGCCCCTCCGTCGCCCAACCCTGGGCGGCGATGCCGAGGACCACCACGCCGACGCCCGCATGGGCGAGCGCCGTGCCCCAGGCCGAGCGCGGCAGGCCGATGGCCCGGCGCCAGACCACGGAGGCCCTGCGGGTCCGGCTGGCGCCGTAGCCCCGCGCCCGCGAGACGATCTCCAGGACGGAGCCGATGACGAGGTAGGCGCCGAGGCCGATGCCGACGGGAGCCATCATCGGGCCGCCCCAGGTGTAGGCGAGGGTGGCCAGGCCCACCACCAGGGCGAAGGCGAGGGCCGCGAACAGGCGCTGGGCGGCGGCGTGCACGTCGCCGCGCTTCCACGCCAGGGTCTGGCCGAAGGGGACGATGAGCAGCAGCGGGATCGCCAGGGGGATGAAGGTGTAGTTGAAGAACGGCGGACCCACGGAGATCTTCTCCGCCGTGAGCATTTCCAGGAGCAGCGGATAGAGGGTGCCGACGAACACCGTGGCGCAGGCGGCGGCGAGGAACAGGTTGTTCATGACGAGCGCCCCCTCGCGGGAGATCGGCGCGAACAGCCCGCCCTGGCGCAGCATCGGCGCCCGCCACGCGAACAGGGTCAGGGAGCCGCCGATGAACAGGATCAGGATCGCCAGGATGAAGATGCCGCGCGTCGGGTCGGTGGCGAAGGAATGCACCGAGGTGAGCACGCCGGACCGCACGATGAAGGTGCCGAGGAGGGAGAGCGAGAAGGTCAGGATGGCGAGGAGCACCGTCCAGACCTTGAGGGCGTCGCGCTTCTCCATCACCACGGTGGAGTGCAGCAGCGCCGTGCCGGCGAGCCACGGCATCAGGGAGGCGTTCTCGACGGGGTCCCAGAACCACCAGCCGCCCCAGCCGAGCTCGTAATAGGCCCAGTACGAGCCCATGGCGATGCCGAGGGTCAGGAAGCTCCAGGCGGTGAGGGTCCACGGCCGCACGGCCCGGGCCCAGACGGCGTCGATGCGCCCGTCGATGAGGGCCGCGATGGCGAACGCGAAGGTGATGGAGAACCCGACATAGCCGACGTAGAGCAGCGGCGGGTGGATCGCGAGGCCGAAATCCTGCAGCAGCGGGTTGAGGTCGTTGCCCTCGGGTGGGGCCGGGCTGACGCGGGCGAACGGGTTCGAGGTCGTGATGATGAACAGCACGAACACGAAGGTGATCAGGCCCTGCACCGCGAGGGTGTTGGCCCTCAGCGTCGGCGGCACGGAGTCCCGCGCCACGGCCACCAGGGCCCCGAACAGGGCGAGGATGAGGATCCAGAGGAGCATCGAGCCCTCGTGGTTCCCCCACACGCCGGACAGCTTGTAGAGGAAGGGCTTGGCCGTGTGCGAGTTCTCGACCACGTTCTGGACCGAGAAGTCCGAGGTGGCGTGGGCGTAGGTCAGCGCCCCGAAGCTGAACAGGATGCAGGCGAAGGTGCCCAGAGCCGCCGGCGTCGCCACGGCGCGCAGGGCCCGGTCGCCCGAGCGGGCGGCCCAGACCGGCATCACCGCCTGGACGAGGGAGAGGGCGAGCGCCAGGGCGAGGGCGAAGTGGCCGACTTCGATCAGCACGGGGTGGCGTCCTTCCGGAAAAATTCTTGGCGGGACAGTCTCGGCATCATCGCTCGCTGCGCTGTCCGAGCGTCTTGTCCGTGAGGGCCGTGCTGGCGTCGGCGGGCTTGGCCGGGTTGGGCTTGGCTGGGTTGGGCTTGTCGACCATGCCCTTGCCCTCCTGCCAGCGCCCCTGCGCCTTGAGGGCGTCGGCGACCTCGCGGGGCATGTAGGATTCGTCGTGCTTGGCCAGCACCGTGTCGGCGCGGAACAGCCCGCCCGGCTCGAGGCGGCCCTCCGCCACGATGCCCTGGCCCTCGCGGAACAGGTCGGGCAGCAGGCCGCGATACGCCACCGTCACGGTGGCGTTGGTGTCGGTCACGGCGAACTCCACAGTCTGGTCCGGTCCGCGCTGGAGCGATCCGTCCTTGACGAGGCCGCCGAGGCGGAACCGCGTGCCGGGTGCCACGCCCTGGGCGGCGACCTCCGTCGGCGAGCGGAAGAACACGATCGACCCGCTCATGGCCGACAGGATCAGTCCCAGCGCCAGGGCCAGCACGGCGCCGCAGGCACTGATGAGGATGAGGCGGCGGCTCTTGCGGGTCACGCGGGTTGTCCCGTCTCGGTTGGGGCGTCACGGGCGCCGGCGGCGGGCTTTTCCGTCGCCGGCGGACGTGATCGTCTCTGGAATGAGCGTAAGGAACGGTGTCGGACGCTCCGCCGCCCGGGTCAAGGTCGGCGGCCGGGACCGATTGTCAGGGGCAAACCCGATTCAGCGGCGGTCCGGGGTCGGGACGCCCTTCGATCAGGGCCTGGGCTGGGCGTTCAGCCCGAGTTCGCGCCCGAGTTCGTCGAGGCGCTCCTTCGCCTGGGGCTCGGGGCTCTGGGCCATCCGCGCCCGGTCGAGGGCCTGGAGCGCCTGGGTGCGCTCGCCCAGCACGGCGTAGGAGCGCACGAGGCGCAGCCAGTCGTCGATGGTCCCGCCCTTGGCGGCCAGGCGCCGGTCGAGCCCCGCGACCATGCCGCGGATGGCCGCATCGCGCTCGGCCGCCGGCATGGCCTTCACGGCGGCCACCGCCGCCTCGGTGCCGGCCTGACCCGCATCCTTCGCGGCCTCGCCCGGACCGGACTTGACGGCATCGGACTTGGCAGCATCGGACTTGGCAGCATCGGACTTTTCGCCCTCCGCCTTGCCCGCCCCGTCGGGCCGTGGACCGGCCTCCTTGGACAGGCCGAATTCCCCGGCCAGGGCGTCGAGGCCCTGGAGCGCCGTCGCGTCGGACGCCAGGGCCGTGCGCGCCCGGACCACGGCCCCGGCGGCCCCGTCGCGGTCCCCGAGCACGGCGAGGGAGCGCACGAGGCGCAGCCATTCGTCCGCCGTGCCGCCCTTCTCGGACAGACGCTGGTCGAGGCCGGCGACCATGCTGCGGATGGCGGCGTTCCGGCCCTCCGGCGGCATCGCCTGGAGGGACGCGGCCGCGCCCGCCTCCGGCGCCGCACCCGTGCCGGGCCGTGCGGCCTCGGGCTTCGGGGGGGCCTCGCCCTTCAGGCGGGCGAGGTTGTCGCGAACCACCGGGAGCCACGGCGCGTCGGCGGGCGCCGTCTCGGCGAGGGCGGTGAGGCGCTGGATCGCCAGGGGAATGTCGCCGTCGAGCTCGGCCGCGCGGGCGAGGTAGAACCGCGGCTTGGCCGCCGTGCCGTCGAGGGCGACGGCACGCTCGAACAGAGTCTTGGCCTGGGGCGAGATCACGCCGTTGTTGCCGGCGATGAGGGCCTCGCCCCAGTCGGACAGGCGCTGCGGGGTCTCGCCGAGGGTGCGCGCGACGGCCTCGTAGGCATGGGCCGCGTCGTCGAACCGGCCCATCCGCATGTAGACGGGGGCTAGCACCGCCCAGCCGCGCCCGTCCGTGGGATTGCTGGCGAGGCGCGCCTCGATCTGCCCGATGGCGTTGAGCAGGTCCTGGCCGCCGGTCTCGGCCGCCTGCCGCTCGGCGGCGCCCTGGGCCGGCATGTGCGGCGAGCCGTAGAGCCCGTAGGCGATGAGGGCCACGAGGGGAATGGTCGAGAGGGCGAAGGCGGAGGCGGCGCGGCGCTGGCGCAGGGCCGGCTCGGCCATGCCGGGGGAGACGGGCACGCCGGCGCGGTTGGCCCGCAGCAGGCGCCGGCCGGCTTCCGTGCGGGCGGCCTCGGCCTCGGGCGGGGCGATGAGGCCGCGCGCCAGATCCCGCTCGATCTCGCGCAGCTGGTCCTCGTAGAACCCCGTCTCGGTGTCCAGGGTGCCGGCCGCCGGCGCCGGAGTGGCCCGACGCGACATCGGCCAGAGCAGGGCGAGCACCGCCGCGCCGGTCATGAATGCCAGAATGAACCAGAGTGCCGTCATCACGCCTCGAGATACTGTGCGCCCGCATGTAAGGCCACGCTCCGGCTCCTACGATGCGGACTTCCGGTGACACGGTGTCACGCGAAGGACGGCGCGCGGCCGACCTTAACCGTGTGAAGCGGACTGGCAAATGGCAGCCGGGACGGGATTCACCCTAAGCAGGTTTCGCAGAAGGGGTCCCCGGTTCTGCGATAAAAACCTGCTCAGGCGTGCGGCGCGGCGCCGGCGGGGGCGTCGCCCGGGACCTCGATCACCGCGCGAAGTCCGCCGAGGCTCGCCGCCTCCAGGCGGAACCGGCCGCGATAGAGGGCGGCGAGATCGGCGACGATGGAGAGGCCGAGGCCGGAGCCCGGCTTGGTCTCGTCGAGGCGGCGGCCCCGACCGAGGACGGCGGCGCGGTCCTCGGGGGCGAGGCCCGGCCCGTCATCCTCGATGGAGACCAGGAGGTGGGGATAATCGTCCTCCGCCACCGCCTCGGCCCGGATCGAGACCCGGCCGGCGGCCCATTTCGAGGCGTTGTCGACGAGGTTGCCGATCATTTCCTCGAAGTCCTGGCGCTCTCCGCGAAAGCGCAGTCCCGGCGGCACGTGGACGGCGTAGGCGATGTCCTTATCGCGGTAGATCTTGCCGAAGGTCCGGACCAGCCCGGCCAGCGCCGGCTCGACCTCCGTGGAGGTGCCGAGGGTTCCGGCGAGTGCGGCCGCCCGCGCCCGGTCGAGGTGATAGTTCACCTGATCGCGCATCACGGCGGCCTGCTCGCGGATCTTGGCGGAGAGGTCGCCGGGGGCGTCGGCCGCGCCCACCTCGTTGACGATGATCGAGAGCGGCGTCTTCAGGGCGTGGGCGAGGTTGCCGACCTGGGTGCGGGCGCGCTCCAGGATCTCGCGGTTGGTCTCGATGAGCAGGTTCACCTCGCCGGCGAGGGGCGCGATGTCGCGCGGGTACTCGCCGGTGATGCGGTCGGATTCGCCCCGGCGGATGGCGCCGAGCGCGTTGCGGAGCTTGGCCAGCGGCGCTAGGCCGAAGCGGATCTGCAGCAGGGTGGTGAGCGCCAGCGACAGGCCGAGCAGCCCGAAGGTCACCATCAGGGAGAAGCGGAAGCGCCCGACATCGTTGGCGATCTCGTCGGCCGGGCCGGCGACGCGCACGGTGTAGCGCCCCTCCTCGCCGAGATCGACGTCGCGCTCGATGATCCGCAGGGGCCGCTCGTCCTGGGCCCGGCCGTAGCCCTGGCGGATCTGGCCGACCCCCGCCTGGGTGTCGGGCGTGCTGGCGGGTTTCAGCGGCACGCCGACGAGGGAGCGCGAGGTCCGCAGGTCGCGGGGCTTCGCGTCGGGACGGCCGATCTGCCAGTACCAGCCCGACAGGGGCAGGTCGAAGCGCGGATCGCTCAAGGTGAAGGACCGGCTCTCGGGATCGTTGGGCGAGACGAGGTCGGTGGCGAGGTTGTTGGCGTAGACGAGCAGGCGGCTGTCGAAGGCCCGCTCGGTGTTTTCGCGATACAGCGTGGTGAGGATGCCGGCGGCGATGAGCAGGATCGCCGAACTCGCCAGCAGGGCGGAGGTGGCGAGGCGCACGGCGATGGAGCCCCGGCGCAGGGGAAGCCAGGCGGGAAACGGGCTCATGCGGAGAAGAGGCTCATGCGGGGGCGAAGTTCATGCGGGGGCGAGGTTCATGCGGGTCCCGTCGTGGGGTCTGGTCACCGCGCGCGACGGTTGAAAGGTTACGCGTTCCGTCTGTACATCATCCGAACGGAGATTCGACGATGAGCCTCGACATCCACGATCCCGAGACGGAGCAGCTGGTCCGGACCCTGGCCGCGCGCAGGGGCCTTTCCGCCGATGAGGCGATCAAGCTCGCCGTCGGCAACGAACTGCAGCGCGAGGACGGGACGCTGAGCCTGTGGGAGCGGATTCGGCCGATCCAGGAGCGCGTTCTCTCCCGCCCGGCGACGGGGCTCGACGCCGACAAGGCGTTCTACGACGGTCTCGCCGTGACATGTCTGACCGTGTTGCCGGACGATGCAAACACGATCCGTGGTGGTTACGACACCAGACCGGACTCGGGCGCAGCGGAAAACAGACGGCTATCCCACCAGCATGGCTGATGGTCCCCCACGGTGATCTTCGAAAAATCCGGATGCTCCGGGTTGATGAGGATGTTCTGGCTCACCCGTGCGACCACGCTCGGGACGAACAGCAACAGCGACCGGCGTGACCTGTGCCAAGCCTCGCCGAAGGCCTTGGACGCGAGGCAATCCGGATGATCCCAACCCGGCACCGCAGGTTGCGCCAGCACTTCGTACGTGAGACCCGCTGACAGCAGGATCTCGACGTAGTGCTGGTTCGGCGGCAACTGGCCACTGCCATGCACGAGCTTTTCGAGCATGGAGGTCGCGTAATCGGCCGCCGCATAGATCATTGGGCTCGCGGGCGTGTTCCAGCGGCCCGGAAAGAGGCGCGAGCCCGTCGCGTCGAAGATCTTGTGATCTCCATCGGGATCTCCGATCCGATAGGCTTTCCGCGCCTGGGCGAGGGTCTGCCCCTTCACGCCGCGGAGCCATACTTCAACTGGCCGAGAACAGCCTCCACGCGCGGTCCACCGAACTCGGATTCAAGGACGATATCGAGGGGCGGGCGGTTTTCGAGAAGGGCATGAGCCCGGTGCAGGAAGTCGCGGGCGGCGGCGTCCGTCTTCCAGACGTCGCGCGCCATCGCCCACACCCTGGCGAGGCGCACCACCTTTGCGCCTTCCTGCGCGGTCAGCTTGCCCCTCGCCTCCGCACGGCGCCGGTTGAGGGTGGCGCGCGCGACGAGATTGAATGCGAAGGCGCGGTCGTCGGGAGCGACGGCGGACGCCAATCGGTCGACCGATGCAATCGGCAAGCCCGCGACGATCTGAGCGATGACGGACGCTTCCGTCGTCTCCCCGAAACCCGCTCGTTCGAAGCCGAGAACGTCGGCGACGGCTGCTCCACTGGCCATACTGGGCTCCTGTCTCATCTGAGACAGATATGAGGCTCATATGAGCCGAGCACAAGCCGCCGCGCCTCACACCCGCGGCGGCGGCTGCGTCGGGTCGACGAGATAGCCCAACCCCCGCACGGTCTGGATCAGGTCCACGGCGAGCTTCTTGCGCAGGCGCCCGACGAACACCTCGATGGTGTTGGAATCGCGGTCGAAATCCTGGTCGTAGAGGTGCTCGGTGAGTTCGGCGCGCGACACCACCCGGCCGGTGTGGTGCATGAGGTAGGACAGCAGCCGGTACTCGTGGCTCGTGAGCTTGACGGGGTTGCCGTCGACGAACACCCGCCCCGAGCGGGTGTCGAGGACCACGGGGCCGCAGGCGATCTGGCTCGTGGCATGGCCGGCGGCGCGCCGCAGGAGGGCGCGCACGCGGGCGAGCAACTCCTCCATGTGGAAGGGCTTGGTCACGTAGTCGTCGGCGCCGGCGTCGAAGCCGTCGACCTTGTCCGACCAGCGGTCGCGGGCGGTGAGGATGATGACGGGCGTCTTGATGCCGGCCCGGCGCCACTTCTGCAGCACGCTGACCCCGTCGGCCTTGGGCAGGCCCATGTCGAGGATGATGGCGTCGTAGGGCTCGCTCTCGCCGAGGTAGCCGCCCTCCTCGCCGTCGAAGGCCTTGTCGGCGACGTAGCCGGCCTCCTCCAGGGCGCTGACCACCTGCCGGTTGATGTCCCGGTCATCCTCGACGACGAGCAGACGCACGGTCCCGTACTCCTCTAATGCGATGGGTTCAGGGGCCGCTGATCTCGCCCGTGGTGGCATCGACCATGACGTGGACGAACTGCCCGTCCCGGCGCAAGGCCGTGAGCAGATAGACCAGGACGTCGTCGTGCCGGCACAGGCGCGCCCGCTGGATCTCGGCGCGGGGAATGACCTTGCGGGCGGCCCGGATGGCGGCCACGGGCTCGATCACCCGCTTGTCGGCCACGGCCTCGCGCAGGTCGGCGGCGTTGAGGCAGGTGTCGGGGCGCGGCACCGCCTGCACCGGGGCGATGATGGCGGCCCCGGTGGTCTCCTCGGCCTGCGTGCCGATCGAGCCCGTCGCGAAACCCGCGACGGCGAGGCCGATCAGCAGCAGGGCAAGGAAGATACGCATGACGCTTGGCATAGGGAGGGGGCACTGAATGCGCCGTGAATGCCGGTGCAAGCGGAGCCGGCGCGGTTCGGTTCCACGTCGACCCTCACAGGCCCGGACCGGCCGGGAGGGCGACGCGTTCCAGGGCCGCCCG
Source organism: Methylobacterium sp. Leaf99 (assembly GCF_001422375.1). GTDB lineage: Bacteria > Pseudomonadota > Alphaproteobacteria > Rhizobiales > Beijerinckiaceae > Methylobacterium. The sequence goes on from NZ_LMMU01000001.1 coordinate 1,871,692, forward strand.
CAGGGTGGCGCTGACGAGGGCCTCGCCGTCGACATGGTCGAGGGCCGCCCGGCGAAGGGCGATGGTGGAGAGGTCGAAGCGCCGCCGGGCCGCGCCGAGGCGCAGGCCGGCCGCCCGGCTCCGGGCCGGATCGACGGTGAGGGGGAAGCGGGGCATGGGCGAATCTCCTGTCAGGGGGGGATGGGGGGGCGGCCCTTCAGGGGGGGGATGAGGGGGCGGCCCTCGCCGAGGCGGCGCAGGATCGCGTCGAGTTTTTCGCGGGTGCGCGCGTCGCCGCGCTCGACGGCCCGGGCCATCTCGCTCACGAGGCGCGCGAGATCCTCCAGCACCCGGGTGCGGCTCTCCAGGGCGGCGGCCACGGCCGCGTTGGTGTGGGAGGCCCGCTCCAGGGCGGTGGCGGTGGCGCCGGTGTCGCCGATGCGGGCTTCCTGGGCCCGCACGGTCTCGCGGTGGAGGTGGAGGCAGGCGAGGCCGAGCAGCACGGCGACGACCCAGCCGGCCCCGTCATGGGAGAACAGCAGGCGGGCGCCTTCGAGGGCGATCGTCTCCATGATGCGCCTCCGCGATGCGTCCTCTCCGCGCGTTGTCTCAGGGCGTCGGGCGCCCCGTCCGCCCCGCCTCCAGGGCCGGGCGCAGGGTGTTGGCGACGGTGGCCTCCTCCGTGAGCGGCAGGCTGCGGAAAACCTTCTCGGCGAGGCCCGCGCGCCCGCCGGCCGCCCGCACGAGCCAGGCCGGCGCCTCGTCGAGGCCGCGCTGCACCGCCCGGGCGATGACCGCCGAGCCCACGGGGACGCTGAGCGTCCGCCCGCGCACGGCGCCCGCCACGGCATTGACGGCGTAGTCGCCGACGTTGCGCACCAGCCGCTCCACCAGGGTGGCGGTGACGAGGGCGCGGAGCGGCCCGGCCAGGCGCGCCAGGGCCGCCGTGGCGGCGGTGACGGCCAGGGGCAGGACGAGGCCGGTGACCGCCTGGGCGGCCGCCGCGACGGCGTCGCCCCACGGGACGATCACGCTGGCGGGATCGAGGCCGGCGGCGGCGGGACTCGCGATCAGGGCGAGGACGAGGGCGGCGCGGGTCGGCCGCAGGAACAGACGGGGCATCGTTGGAGTCTCCGGAGTTGGCGTGGAAAGGTCAGGCGCGGGGTCGTCCGCCGAGGGCGGCCCAGATGCGGGCGAGCCAGCCCGGTGCGGGCCCGGCCGGCGGCGCGGCGGGCAGGCGCGGCACCGTGCGGCGCGGCGCCGGACGGGGTGGGGTGAGCGCGGCCGGGGCCGGGATGGGCGTCGCGTCCGTGCGCCGGGCCCGGGGCAAAGCCACGGCGTAGGGCGTGCGGAACTGGTCCTGCTCGGCGCCCCGGCGCGGGATCAGCGTGGCCGGCCGGTCCCACATCATCATCGCCTGCGCCGCGCCGTCGACGTCGCCGTCGGCGAGGCGCCGCACCAGGGTGGACCGGGCGAAGGCCGCCGGGCCGATGTTGAAGCTCAAGGACACGAGGGCGTCGAAGCTGTGCTGCGGGATGGGGCGGCGCACCGCCGCCCGCACGGCGGCGACGAAGCGGACGACGTCGCGGTCGAACACCGCGTCGCACTCGGCCGGGGTCAGGGCGAGGGCGGGGGTGACGAGGGGCGGCCCGGCCGCGCTGGTGTGGCCGATCCCGATGGTCCAGATGCCGACGGAATCGCGGTAGGCGTGGAGGCGCCGCCCCTCGCGGGCGACGAGCACGGCCTTGCCGATGGCGCTGAGGTCCATGGAACACTCCGGATTGTGAGGGGGGACGCGGAACGGCGAGGCGAGGCGCGGAACGGAAGGGCATGCCCGGCGGTTCGTTCGGGGAGTTCATCCGAGGACGGGGCCCGGTTCGGGCCCGGGAGATCAGCCATGACGCGACCACGCCTCGTCGCCTGTGCCGCCGCCGGCCTGCTGCTCGCGGGCGCGGGCGCCGCCACGGCCCAGAACAGCAGCAGCGGCAGCGGCCTGACGCCGTTCGCCACGGAGAGCGGCAACGACCGCTCGGCCGGCGTGAACAACGGCAACTACCAGCCGCCGCGCTATGGCTACCCGGGGGCCTACGGCGCGCCGCGCGGCTACGGGCGCCCGGTCCGTGGCGGCCCGGACGACGGATACGGGCGGCGCAGGCCAGCGCCGTATTACGGCTACCCGTACTGAGGCCTCACGCGAGACCGACGCCCGAAAAGTCGCTGTCGGCGGCGGCGACGTAGCCGTCGGTGCCCGTGAACAGGGCGTGGACCGTGATCGCGTCGCCGGCCGCCAGGGCCACCACGGCGAACAGGCTCACCGTCGAGACGCCGTCGACGGGGGCGGCGACGCCGCGGCGGGTCCCCTCCACGGCGACGCCGTTGCGGTGGAAGCGGGCCTGCAGGGAGGCCGGCGCATTGGCGCCGTTGCGCTTGAACGCGAGGCCCGCCGCGAGGGTGTAGGTCCCCGCCTCGGGGACGACGAAGGCGCCGTCGGCGGCGCGGAACAGGCCCTGGTCGTTGAGGACCCCGGTGTTGAAGCCGATCCGTGTCCAGGCGCCGGCGCCGACGTAGTTGTCGAAGCTCGTCGTGGCCCGGAAGCGGGCGAGGTTGCTAAGGCGCGACCACGTGGCGCCGCCGCAGCCCCGGAAGGCGCCCGCGGTGCTGTCGAACACGATCTGCCCCGGCGCCGTGCCGGCACCCGGCACGCTGGCGCGGGCCACGAGTTCGAGGGCGCCGTTGGCCCGCAGCTTCACCACCGGGCGGGGGGCGGTGCCGCCGAGATCCGTGGTCTCGACCACGATTCCCGTTCCCTGGGCGTCGGCCAGAAAATCCTCCTCGGCCACGCCCCGCAGGGTCAGGCGTCCCTCGGCGGGGCCGCCCGCGTGAAACCCGCCGCCGGAAAGGCCGAAGAGGCCATCCCCGGCCCGGACCGGGGCGGGGGCCTGTCGGCTGCCCCGGCCGATGCGGGTCTCGATGAGGTTTCCCGCCGGCCCGGCGCCGTAGGCGTCGAGGCACAGGGCCGGCCCCGCGCCGTCCCGCGCCACGTGCAGGGGCGCCCGCGCCGCCGGGGCGCCGGGGGCGGCCAGGGCGCCGAGGCCGAGATGGCCCGTGGCCGGATCGGCCCGCCACGCGCCGTGCCACGCCGTGCCGTCCGGCGAGACTTTCAGGCCGATGGCATCCTCGCCCAAAAGCCCCAATTCGGCCCGGCCCGAGAACGCGGCCTGGAACAGGAGCGCCGCGGCGTCGGCCGACGCCGTCTTGTTGAGAACCACGGCGAGGCTGCCGCTGCCGCCCTCCGCCGGCGCGCGGGCGCTCCACAGGGCGCGGTCGAGCCTGGCCGAGAACGGCGTGCCGGCCTCCGCCTCGGTGCCGAGGCCGAGGGCGGTGAGGTTGCGCAGGGCCCGGACGCCGTCGAGGAGGGGGCGCCAGCCCGTGCCGTCGAAGCGGTGGAACGCGTCCGCGTCGGCCACGTAGGCGAGCCAGCCGGGCCGGGGCACGAGCCCGGTCCAGACGCCGTCGCCGAACACCGCGATCCGCCCGGTGAATCCCGCCCACGCCCCCGTCGGGTTCGGCGCCGCCACGAGGTAGCGGTCGCCCTCCGCCGGATTGGCGGGCGGTGCGACGAGATCCTTGCCGCGGCAGGCGAGGTGGACGAGGGCGTCGAGGGCGAGGAGCGCCTCGTTGTGGGTGACGTGCTTGCCGGCCTGGCCCCCCGCGAGGAGCGGCAGGGCGAGGTGCGGGGTGGTCTGCGCCATGGGCGGCCTCCGGGGTGAAGAGGGACGGTGTCGGACGCGCGTCGGAGGCCTTTCCCGGACGCCTGGAGCGCAGCGGAAGGTGATCCGGGACCCAGCGCGAAAGGCCGCGTCAGCGGCGCGATCCGAACGGCACGGACATTCGGGCGCTTCGCGGCACCGTGTGCTGGGCCCCGGATCGGGCTCCGCTGCGCTGCGCCCGTCCGGGGAAGGGGCCGGCATCTCTCCGAAGGGGCGTCACGCCGCGCGGATGGGCACCCGCGCCCGCAGGGTCGGCCCCGGTCCGGTGAGGGTGCCCAGGGGGACGACGCTGGCCTCGAGGGTCACCTGGAGCGTGCCGAAATCGGCGGCCTCGTCGGCGTAGAGGGCGGAGGGCTCCGTCGCCGCGAGGCTGCGCAGGACCGCTCCGCCGGGGCCGTGGATGTCGACGCGGTAGCCCTGGACCATGGGGTCGGGCGGCACGTCGGCCGGCTCCCAGGCGTCGCCGTCGCGCCGGACCCGGCGGGTCCAGGTCAGGCGAACGCCCGGCCCCTCGCGCCGGGCCCGGAGGTGGACCGGGGCCAGGGGCCGGTAGGGGGCGAGGCCGGCGGTGGCGATGCGCGCGACGAAGAGGGGGTCGGCCGGGTCGCGGGTGGCCGGGCCGATGCGGTAGCGGAACGGGCGGCCGACCTCGTCGAGGCGGGTGACGAGGGGGATGACGGCCTCGTCGAGGCGCACGATCAGGGCTCCGGCCGGCAGGGTGCGGGCGGCCGCTCCCTCGCTGCCGGCGAGACCCCGGAGGAGGCGGGTGAGGCGGTAGGTGTCGGCGCCCACCAGCGTCACCCCCGCCGCCGCGACGATCTCGATCTGGCCATCCGCCCCGACCAGGGCGAAGCGGTTGGCGCCGGTCAGCGCCGCCGCCTCGGAGACGGAGGCGAGGCCCCCGGCCGGCCCGAGGCGAACCTCGAGGCGGGCCGCCCGGTCGAAGCGCCAGAGCGGGCCGGCGCCGAGGGGCGTCAGGGTCTGCCCGAGGCAGGCCGGGTGGTCGACGAGGGTGTGCAGCGCCAGGGGGCCGTCCTCCTCGGCCCGCCACACGGCGATCTCGCCGGGCCACGGCTCGGCCCGCACGGCCAGGACCTGGAGCGGCGTCGGGCTGCCGGCATCGAGGGGCAGATCGAGGATGGCGGCGAAGGGCGGCCCGGGCAGGGCCGGCGGCGCCCGGCGCGGGGCCGCATCGGGACGCTCCCCCGCCCGGGGGGCCCGGCCGTGCCGGGGCACGGCGCGGGTCTCGATCCGGCGCCCGGCGGGGCCGTCGGCGATGCGGACGATGCGGTGCGGGACCGCCTCGCCCGGAAGGCGCAGGAGGTCGCCGGGTTCGAGGTCGATCCGGCGCGGGCTCAAGGAGAACGTCGCCGTGTCACGGGCGGCGAGGTCGGCGTCGAGCATGGCTTCCGCCAGGGCCTCGGCCTGGGTCCGCCGCGTCACCACGGCGGCCTCGAACCGGGCCTCGCGCCGCCGCGCGCCCGTGGGGCGGAGGGCGGCGGCGGTGATCCGGCGATAGGCCCCGCCCTCGGCATCGGTCACGGTCACCTCGAGGGACCGCGGCAGTTCCGATTCCTCGGCCCGGACCAGGGCGAGGGGCGCCGCGTCGGAGGCGGCCACGAGGTCCCCGGCTGGAATCGGCCGCGGCGCTTCCGGGCGGGGCCCCCGAACCGTGAGGGTGCCGGCCAAAGCCGAGACGTCGAGGCCGTAGAGCCGGGCCAGGGGTTCGAGGGCGGCCCGCGCCGAGAGCGGCCGGTCGAGGACGTAGCCGTCGAGCTGCGCCGCGCACCCGATCCGCGCCGGCACGGCGACGCCGCAATCGGCCAGGATCGCGGCGATCAGCCGGTCGAGTTCGAGGCCCTCGATCCGGCCGGTGATCCAGTGGCCCACGGACCAGTTGCCGGCATCCGCCCACACGGTGTCGAAGTCCGGAAACGCCGGGTAGGGCCGCGCGTCCCAGCACCAGACGAAGACGTGGTCCGCCGGCACCATCCGGCCGCCGTAGAGGGCCGAGACCGGGTTATGGGCGGGCACGAAGCCGGGGGCACTCGGATCGAACCGCTCCAGGATGGCGGTGAGGCCGCGGGCCTGGATGAGGTCGTCGCGGGTGCCGGTGGAGAAGGGCGGCGCCGCGCTCTCGGCGGATTTCGGGTCGGGGAACACGTTGGGGCCGTTGGTGCCCTTGTCCACGGCCGGCACGCCGATCTCCGTGAGCCAGATCGGCTTTCCCTCCGGAACCCAGGCGGTCCTGCGGGTCTCGACGCCGCCGTCCCGCTCCCAGTGCGGGTTGCCCCACCAGCCGACGAGGTCCTTGGCCCGGAACACCCACGGCTTGCCGTGGGCGCCGTCGGTGATCGGCGTGCGGACCTGCGCCGCTCGGTCGGCGTCGCCCGCATAGTACCAGTCGAAGGCCTCGCCCGCCCCGAGCCGGGCCTTGAGATGGGCGGGGTCGTAGGGCGAATCGGCTTCCGCCAGGTCGGCGTGATCCGGCCCGTCGCGCCAGTCGGTGATGGGCGGGTAATAGTCGATGCCGACCGCGTGGATCGCCGGATCGGCGAACAGGGCATCGAGGGGGAACCGCAAGGTGGCGCCGCCGTCGCGCACGTGGGCGCCGTACTCGGTCCAGTCGGCGGCGTAGACGAGGGGGATCGCCGGTCCGAGGCGGTCGCGGACCGCGTGGGCGAGGGCCCGGAAACCGTCCACGGCCGGGTAGGTGTCGCCTTCGCCTCGCACGCGGGTGAGGCCGACGCATTCGGAGCCGACGAGGAAGCCGGCAAGCGGCACGGCCCAGCCGGCGGCAAGGTCCGCGTAGTGCAGGACGAGGCGGCGATATTGCGCGAAAAATGCCGCGACCTGGGCGGCGGCGGCGGCCGTGCCGTCCGGGCTCCCCGGGACACCGGGGGCGGGATCGCAGGTGATGCGCCCGCGCCAGGGATAGGGCGGCTGGCCTCGGGCGGACGGGTCGCGGGGGTCCGGCAGGGTGTTGCCCTGCGCCACATCCATCATCAGGAACGGGTAGAGCACCACGCCAAGACCCCGCCGGTGGAGGTCGGACACCAGGCGGCCGAGGCCGGCATCCGACGGGGTGCCGCCATAGGCCGGGTGGCCGTCGGGCGTGGTCGAGACGAGGCCGGCCCCCGCCCGGGTCAGGCCGGCGACGCGCCAGGCATCGCCCGTCGTCACCTTGGTGGCGCCGTCGACCTTCGGCGCCACCGTGCAATGCCCGGCGCGCAGGTCGTCGCCGAACCAGCTCGCCACCACGGAGACCCGTTTGAGGTTCGGGCACAGGGCCTGGAGGGCGTCGAGGGACGCGATCACGTCGGTGACGCCCTGGAGCTGGAAGCGGTTGGCGGGCCGGCTCACGCCGTAGCCGGCCGCCTCGGTGACGGGGGCGGGGTCGAGGTCGAACTCCGTCGAGCCGGGGATCAGGCACACGGCCCGCACCCGGTCGGCGAGTCCCGCCACGGGCCGCAGCACCTCGAAGGCGAATTGCGGCACGCGGTTGCCGAACTCGGCGAGGGCGAGGCGCTCGAACACGATATAGGCGAGGCCGCGATAGGCCGGGGCGGTGCCCTCCTTGGCGACGATGAGCGGGTCGGGCGCCTGGTCGACCTCGCCCCGGTGCAGGCGCCAGGTCAGGGTGGTGAGGTCGAGTTCGCGCCCGTCGGCCCAGATCCGGCGCACCTGCGCCACCGGGCCCTCGCACAGGCCGATGGCGAGGTCGACGGAGTAGGCGTAGGCCGTGCGCACGGTCTTCTGGCCGCCGCCGCCCTTGGCGCCCGCGCCCGCCCGCTCGACGCGGGTGTTGGCGACCTCCAGGGGGCGTGTCGCCCAGATCAGGGTGCCGCCGAGGCGGGCGCGGCCGTAGAGCCGGGGGATCGGATCGCCCTCCGTCGAGGTCAGGCCCGCCACCTCCGTGAGGCGCGGCCCCTCGACGATGCGGGGGCCGGAGCCGCCGCCGAACAGGGCCCCGTCGATCCCCGAGCCCGCCGCGGCGCCGAGGGCCCCGCCGACGATGGCCCCGATGGGGCCGCCGAACGCCGTACCGGCCGCCGCTCCGGCGGTTTGCAGGATCAGCGTGGCCATGGCGGGCTCCGGCGTCGGGAGGGGTAAGGCGTCAGCGCCGGATCAGGATCACCCCGCCGATGAGGAGGGCGACGCCGAGGCAGCGCGGGCCGTCGATGGGGCGCTGGGCGAGGCCCATCCAGCCGAAATGGTCGAAGGCCGCGGAGGCGAGCATCTGCCCGGCGACGAGCAGGGCCATGAAGGTCCCGGCCCCCAGAACCGGCACGAGGACGATGCCGAGGCCGATGAACAGGGCGCCGAAGGCCCCGCCGCTCCAGGCCCACCACGGCACGCGGGCGAGCGCGCTCCAGGCCGGCAGCGGATCGCGGAGCGCCAGCGCCAGCACGCCCATGCAGGCGAGGCCGGCGCAGTAGCTCGCGACCCCCGCCCAGGCGGTCGAGGCCAGGGCGACGCGCAGGCTCGCGTTCAGCCCCTGCTGGATCACGATGGCGACGCCCGCCAGGGCGGCGAGCATCGCGGGGAGCAGGACGTTCAGCATCGGCGGACCTCGCGGGGAATCGCCGCCCCGGGGCGGCCCGCCGTGACAACCATCGCGCGATCGGGCCGTCAAATGTCCGGGTCCTTCGTCGGGCGGGACAGGGCCCTCGCCGCGCGCCGGGATCACTGCGTCCTCACGGCGCCGATGCGGCGGCCAGCCTCGCCGCGTGGCGATACTCGCTCGGCGTCATCCCGAAGCGGTCCCTGAACCGGCGGGAGAAATGCGCCTGGCTGGAGAAACCGCATCCGTGCGCGAGCAGGCCGATGGCGAGGTGGCCGCATCCGGGATCGGTCAGGCGCAGGGCCGCCACGTCGAGCCGCCGGCCCCAGATCCAGTCGGAGACGTGCCGGCCGCGGGCGTGGAACAGCTCCTGGAGCCGCCGCAGGGAGACGCCGACCGCCGCCGCGAGGTGGGGGGGATCGAGGGTCGGATCGTGCAGGTTGGTCTCGATGTAGGCCTTGGCCCGCTGGACCACGAGATTGCCGTCCACCCCCGTCGGAACGTCCCGCGCCATGCGCTCGGCGATGCTGGCGACGAGGAGGTCGATGCCGATGGAGGACATCCGCGCGGCGGTCTCGGGATCGAGCTGTTGGTGGATCTGGACCAGTTCGTCGAAGAACGTCCGGACCAGGGACGCGCTGGCCTGATCCGATGCGATGTTCAGGGCCGCGAACTGGCGCGCCGAGCCGAGCATCGATTCCAGCCGGTGCGCGGGAATCTCGAGGAAGAGCGCCCGGCTGTCGTCGCTCGACTGGGTCGAGCCCGGCCTGCGATCGAGGACGACGATGTCGCCGGGCCGTTGGACCGCCTCCCGATCGTCGCGGGTGAAGGTCGAGACGCCCGAGAGCATGATCGCGACGGTGACCGTCGCGTCCTTGTCGCTGCGCCGGAGCGCGTCGGCCGTGAGGCGGGTCCGCGTCGCGCCCGAGGACACGCGGGTGACCAGCATGGACCCGAGATCCGCAGCCTCGATGGCTCCTTCGAAAGGCCGGTCGCCAATCTTCGTGATCTCGAGGGGGGACAACCGATCGTAGATCGTTTCGCGCCACACGCGAAACGCATCCTTTTTCTGGACCGATGCCGTCGACAGCAACGTGCGCAATCGTTTCGTGCCCCCGCCAATTGTTTGGTGCCGCCGCAATGTCTCACTTGCGCATGATAGGCAAAACAATCCGCGTCTTCGTGCAAAAAACCAAATCCATTTCGGTCTATAAAATCTGTAAATCAGAGGCTTGGTCCGGTTCGTCAATCCGCCGATTGTGGATGAATAGACGCATGAAAAGATCTCAAGTCTTGGATTGCCGGCGGACATATCTCTGGAAAAAACAAATGTTAGTCTTTCAATATAAGTGCCGTCCGTCATCGGTGATCCGCCCGAAACGGTAATCCCGTCAATCCATGATCTTTCCGGGCGAATGCAGGACAGCATCCGTTACCGGATGTTTTCATGGAATGCCGGGCCGGAACCGTAACGACCGGCGCCGTTGCGGAGTCCCGATGGGACCTCATCGGATCGGCCGGACCTTCAACACTCCTCGCTCGTACACACTGGACCCCACCATGACTGACCATCGGCCCGCCGCGACCGGCGCCTGTATTGATCTCACGGAAAAGGTCGTCTCGGCCTACCTGTCGAACAACGCCATCCAGGCGGCCGAACTTCCGGTTCTGATCCGGAACGTCTGCGTGGCCCTGATGGATCTGGGGGATCGCGACGCCCGGGGGGACGCGTCCGAGGACAAGTTCGAGAAGCTCAAGCCGGCCCAGATCCGCAAGTCGATCACGCCGGACGGACTCGTCAGCTTCATCGACGGCAAGTCGTACAAGACCCTGAAGCGTCATCTCACCAAGCACGGCCTGGACCCGGATACCTATCGGGAGCGCTTCGGGCTGCCGATGGACTATCCCATGGTCGCCCCGTCCTACGCAGCCAACCGCTCCGCCCTGGCGATCGCCAGCGGGTTCGGCACCAAGGACCGCCATGCGCGCCAGACACCGGATCGGACCGTTCCGCGGTCGCAGGCCGTGCGGAAGTCCGCCGCGGCCTAGGACGTCGCGCCGGTCATCCTCCGGCCGGAGCCGGGGCCCTGCGGAAACCGGAACACGTGCGTGCAATGCCGCCGCCACCAGCGGGTGAGGGCCACTTCTGTGACGGCCGCGCCGTCATGGGCGTGGATCATCGTGGCCGCACCCGTGGCCACCGCGCAGTGGCGGGCCGGCAGGTGGGCGCGGAAGGAAAACAGCAGGACGTCGCCGGCTCGGCCGCCGTCCAGCGGCACCGGCACGAGGTGGCGCCCGGCGGCCTCGGCCAGGGGGTCGGTGCCGGGGGCGGCCGATTCCGCCCAGGAGGCGGCGTAGGGCGGGGCCGCCTCGGGCTCGGGGCCGAGGCAGTCGCGCCAGACCCCGCGCACGAGGCCGAGGCAGTCGCAGCCGACCCCCTTCACCGAGGCCTGATGGCGGTAGGGCGTGCCGATCCAGGCCCGGGCCGAAGCCACGATCCTGTCCTGCAAGATCGTGTCCCGCGAGATCCGGTCGGACTCCAAAAACATCATCGGAACAGGCTGCCGCCGTCGAGGCCGGGGCCGGAATTCGGCGCGTGGCGCACCACGAAGTCGTTGCCGGGCATGTGCGGGAATCCCTGGAAGTTGAGCGCGTTGGCGAATTTCCGCCCGCAGGTGGAAAAGCGCTTGTCGCAGCCGGCGGTGACCGTGAAGCCGTCGCCGGGCTCCACCGGGCGGGACGGGGCCTGCCACAGGGCGAGGCGCGGGCCCGCCGGATCGGCGCCGTGGTCGCGGATGTCGGCGGCGTGCCCGGCCTGGGCGCCGCCGGTCCAGGCGAGGCGACCGCCGGTGAACCAGCCCGGCGCGAACGAAGCCGCCAGGGCGACCCGCAGGGTGCCGGGTTCCGGGACGGCCACGACGGTGCCGGTGGTGCGGAACGCCGGCCGGTCGCGGTCGACGCGGCAGCGTCCGTCGCCGAGATCGGCCGAGCAGGTGGCGCGGTAGGTCCGGCCGGTGGGCACGTCGAGGCGGTCCATCAGGCCGCGCAGCTCGGCGACGAAGGCCCCGCCCGCCCGGCGCACCTCGCCGAGGGTGCCGACATCGAGGAGCAGGCGGGTCTCGGGGTCGGTCCAGTCCACGAGCCAGGTCTCGACGCCGGCCCCGTCGTAGAGGCCGCCGGCGACGTCTGCATCGGTGATCCCGAGGGCGGTGAGCGCGCCCGCCACCTCGCCGCCGCCGACGGCGAAGCCGAGTTCGGCGCTGGCCTCCGCCGCCTCCAGGCCGGAGCGGGCCGCGTAGGGGACACCCGCCAGGGTGAGGTCGCGGTCGTGGTCGGTGAAGCCGAAGCGCGCGCCGTCGCGGCGGGTCAGCGCCCAGCAATGGCACAGGGTGGTGGCGCCGCCGGCGAGATGGTCGGCGAGGCTTTGGGGCAGGTCGCGCATGGAGAACCCTCCTATGGGACGATCTCGACGAGGGGCACCTTGGGGATCTCGCCCGCCGTGAAGGCCGAGAGGTCGACGGTGAGGTCGTCGGTGTCGAAGCGGACCGGCACGTCGAACAGGAAGCCCGCGGTCACCATCGCCCCCGCCGGCGGGGCCGCCGCGAGGGTGACGCGGCCCGTCGTGCCGTCGCAGGCGAAGCCGGCGGGCGGCAGGGCGAGACCGGCCACCGCCACGGTCACGCTCTCGGCCACGGGCTTGGCGATGGTCCGGCGGTAGGGCAGGGGGCCGCTGCCGTAGGTCTTGGCGAGCTGGAAGCTCCGCGTCGCCCCGTCGCCGGTGCCGATGGCCTGGTCCGTGGCCGCGACCGGGCGCGAGGGCGGGCCGGAGCGGGCATCGACCCGGTCGCGGTAGCGGAACCCGTAGAGGCGCCCGCGCCGCTCCTCGAAGAACGCCAGCACGGCGTGGAGGGCGTCCAGGGTGCGGATGCCGAGGCCGGCATCGTAGCGCCGGCGCGAATCGGCCCAGCGGCTGTTGCGGTGCTCGCGCCCCGACGCCAGGGTGACGATCTCGGTCATCCGCCCCGGCCCCCCGCTGCCGCGCAGGGCGACGTCGAGGGGAAAGCGGACCTCGTGGAAATCGGCGCCCATGGGCGGCTCCTGGGTGCGAAAAAGGGAATCGCTGTTCCGGACGTCTCGCGGAGGGGCGTGCACATTCCCTCGCCCCGCTTGCGGGGAGAGGGTTCGAGACCCCTTGCCGGGTCTCGAACGAGGCGGCAGCCGAGGGTGAGGGGGCGATTCCGGAGGAGCCTGGTTCGGATTCGCCCCCTCACCCTCGCTTCGGCTTCGCCTCTCGCTCGCCGCAGGCACGACGGGGTGCCTGCGGCCCTCTCCCCGCAGGCGGGGAGAGGAGGACCCGCGCCATCATCGCGTGGGCCGGCGGCCGAACCCGACGGGCGAAAAACCGCCTCACAATCCCCGCCGTCCCCGCGCCACGGCGCGGGCGAGGCCGGCGGCGACCTGGGCTTCGGAGCGGCGGAAGCCGGCGATGTCGGGGGTGGTGATGTGGACGGTGACGCTCGGTCCCCGGGCCTCGGCGCCGGCCGCGACCCCGAGGCGGCCGTCGCTGCCGCGCTTCAGGGGCAGGATCGCCTCCGGCCCGGCCTCGCCCATGAGGCCGTGGCCGCCCCGCATGGGAAAGTAGGTGGGGGCGGCGACGATGCCGCCGGCCGCGAACGGCTGCACCCGTCCCCGCGCGACCACCCCGCCCCGGGCGAAGGTCTCGGTGCCACTGAGGCCGGCGCTGAGGGCGCCCTTCACCAGGCCGGTGATGCCGGTCTTGACCGGGGCGAGGGCCGCCTTGAGGGCGAGGCTCGAGAGTTTGGTCGTGAGGGTGCCGAGGAGGCCGTCGAGCTGGCGCCCGGCGCCGAGGGGGCCGCCCAGGGCCTGGGTCAGGCTCTGGCCGAAGCCTTTCGCCAGCCGGTCGAGGGTGTGGAGCTGCTTTTCGCGGGCGGCCTGGGCGCGGTCGGTCTCGGTCTCTGGCATCACAGGCTCCCAGGATCACAGGATGGTGGGACATCGGGATGGGCCGCGAGCAGCCGGTCGAGGTCGGCCCGGCCGGGGGCCGGCGCCCGGGCGGACAGGCCGGCGGCGGCGAACAGTTCGCGCGGCGTCGCGCGCCAGAGGTCGCGCGGGCGCCACAGGAGGCGGCCCAGCGCCAGGGCGAGGACATCGTCCCACGGGAAGGCGGAGGCGGGCTCCGGCGCGGTCCCGCCCGTGGGGCTCAAGGGTTTGCGGGCGGACCTCCCGCCGGCGCCCCCCCGAAGGCGGCCGACAGGGCCTCGCCCAGGGCCGCGGTGATCGGCTCGAGGCCGCCGGCCAGGGGCAGGGCGGCCACGTCGGCCTCGTCGAGGGCATGGCCGCCGCCGCGGAGCGCGGCGCCGAGCAGGGCGATGAGGTCGCGGGTGGCGAGGTGCCCGCCGGCGAAGCGCTCGGCCAGCCCCGTGAGGTCGCGGGCGCCGAGGGCCGATTCGAGTTCGGCGAGGGCCCCGAGGGTGAAGCAGAGGGTGTAGCGGGTCCCCCCGAGATCGAGGGGCACCTCGCCGCGTCGGCGGTTGGCCATATCAGGCCGCCGTGAAGGCGAGGGCGCCGGCGGAATCCAGCGCCAGGTCGAAGGTGACCTCGCCGGCATGGTCGCCGCGATATTCGAGGCTGGTGATCTGGAACGGCCCCTCGAGGGTGCCGAAGGCCGGCACCACCACCTGGAACGTCTCGATGGTCCCCTCGAAGAACAGCTGCCGCAGGCGCGCGTCGGAGGCCTCGTCGCGAAACACCCCGGCGCCGGCGATGGCGGCCCGGCGCACGCCAGCTCCGGAGAGCAGCTCGCGCCAGCGCCCGGCGGAGTCGGCGTGGGTCACGTCCACGGTCTCGGCGTTGAAGGCGATCTGCCGGGCGCGCAGACCGGCGACGGCGACGAAGCCGCCCCCGCTCGCCACGCGGATGAGAAGGTCCTTGCCGCGTTGTGCGCTCATGGTCGGACTCCGGAACGTTGGAGGCGGGTCAGGCCGGGCGGTGCTCGGTGACCGCCTGGAGGGTGAGGGTGGCGCGGGCCTCGCCGGTGGCGGGGTCGCGGGTGGCACCGAGCCGCGCGACCCGCAGGGTCACGAGGTGGTGGCCGGGCAGCACCAGGGGGGCGTCGGCGAGGAGGTCGGCCATGCGCTCGGCCGCCGCGAGGCCCGAGCGGGCCGAGCCCGGCCGGGCGTAGAGGGTGAGGCTCAGGCCGTGGGCGTGGCGCCTCGCGCCGTCGACGGATTCGTCGCGGATCTCGGCGTCGCCGAACACGCCGTAGACGGCCACCGCCCCGCGCGGCGGCTCGTCGTGGAGGCGCAGGGACCCGCCCATGAGGCGGGCGAGGGTGGCATCCCCGGCGAGATGGGCGAGGATCGCCCCGCGCAGGGCGAGCAGCGGGCTCGCGGAGACCGGATCGGCGACCACGGCCGGCTCGGCGGCAAGGGTCGTTTCGGCGGCAAGGGTCGTCTCGATGGCGAGGGTCGTCATGGCGCGCGCGCCCCGGCCAGCAGTTCCTCGACCCGGCAGACGAGCTCGCGGCCCCGCCCGTCGGGGTCGCTCGCCGCCCGGATGGCGAAGCGGCGCGGGCCGGCGGCGAGCCGCATGGCGGGGGTGACGTCGGCGCGGTAGGCGAGGCGGACCCGGTGGGTCTCCACCGCGTCGCGGCGCCCGCCCCGGACCCGTTCGGGGGCGCCGAGGGCCTCGAGGGCGCCCCACAGGAGGGGGCCGGGGACGTAGCGGCGGACCACGCCGCCGAACCCGTCCGGCTCCTCCACGGGCCGTTCGAGGGTGAAGCGGCGGCGGCGCGCGCCGATGGGCACGCGCGGATTCGAATCGGGCATGATCGGCTCCGGAGTCAGAGGCGCAGGCGGCGCAGGGGCTCGACGAGGGCGGCGACGGAGGGCGGCGGGGCGGCGGTGTCGCCGCGATGCTCGAAGCCGTGGGCGGCGAGCAGGCGGATCGCCTGGGCGAGGGCGGGGGGAACCGGGAGGCCGTCGCCGCCGTATCCGGCGCTGACCTCCACGAGGGCGGCGCGGGCATCGAGGGGGGGCGCACCGGGATCGATGCGCAGGTCCGGCGCCTCCACCGGGTCCGGGCCGAGGCGCACGAGGCCGGCGGGGAGATCGGTCACCGCCCCCTGCGCATCGACGAGGCCGGCCCGCTCCACGGCGACGAGGGGGCTGAGCGGCAGGGGGAGGACCCCGTCGGTGGGCCAGGCCGTGAGCATGATCCGGTAGCGGCCGGGCGCCAGGAGGCGCCGGGTCGCGGCCTCGATGCCGGCGCGGGCCGCGGCCAGGAGGCTGCCGATGAGGGCGTCCTCGGCCCCGCCCGCATCGGAATCGAGGCGCAGGTAGGCGCGCATCTCCGCGAGGCCCACCGGCTCGACGGTGGGGCCCGCGACGCGTATCGGAATCATCAATGGTCTCCTCAAGACAGGATGGGTCGCCGATGGCGCGGACGGTCGGGCTTTTCGCCGTGCTCATGGGCGTCGCCGGCCCGGCGCACGCGGTGGTGGGCGGCGATCCGGCGCCCGACGCGTCCGGGGCCGTGATGGTGCTGTCCTCGAACGGCGGCGTGTGCACCGGCGTGGTGGTGGCGCCGGGCGCCGTGCTCACGGCCGGGCATTGCCTCGCGCCGCGCCTCGTCCACCGGGTCCACTACAAGGACGCCGCCGGGGCTCCGGTCCTGGCCGAGCCCGCCGCCACGTCGGTGCATCCCGGCTACGATGCCGGCGCCGTCGCCGGGCGCCGCCGCTCCATCGACCTCGCCCTGGTGCGCCTCGCGGCACCCCTCCCGGCACCGTTCGCGCCCGCCATCCTGAGCGCGGCGATGCCGCGCGCCGGCGAGGCCCTGACCGTCTCCGGCTACGGCGTGGCGAAACCGGGGGACCCGCGCAGCACCGGCACCTACCGGCGGGCCGGCGTGCCCGTGGTCGAGCCCTACGGGCCGAGCCGCATCCTCGTCTGGCTGCGCGGCGCAAAGGGCTCCGGTGCCTGCCAGGGTGATTCCGGCGGACCGGTGACGGGCGAGACCGGCGTCGTCGCCGTGGCGGCCTGGGTCGGCGGGGCCTGCGGCGGCCTCACCCAGGGCGTCCTGCTCGGGCCGCAGCGCGCCTGGATCGACGCGACCCTGGCCGGCTGGGGCCTCGCCGCCCGCTGGGACCGGCCGTGAGGGTCGGACGTGTCCCAGCGGAACCCGGAGCTTGGCCGGGCCATTCCCTTCGGATAGGTTTCCACCAGTGCCGTCCGGAACGCCCCTCGACGGGGCCGGGACGCGGGAGAGACACGATGCCGACCGCGTTCCGCCAGACGGCCCTTCATTCGACCGCCCTCCGCAAGAAAGTCCTGCCCGCCGTTGCCGTCGCGACCCTGGTCGCGCTCCTGCCCGCCCCCGCCCTCGCGGTGATCAACGGCGCGGTGTCGCGCGATCCCAACGGCCTGCGCGCCTCCGTGGTGCGCATCGAGAGCACCCAGGGCGAGATCTGCTCGGGCACCCTCATCGCCGCCGACCTCGTGCTCACGGCGGCCCATTGCGTGATGCACCAGGCCGGCTACAGCGTGGTGGTGGTGGACCGCGCCTTCCGCTCGCGCCGCATCAACGCCCTGGCGGCGTCCATGCACCCCGACTTCGTCCCCGGCACCACGCCGGAGGATCAGCCGGGCATCGATCTCGCCCTGATCAAGCTGGCCGAGCCCCTCGGCGGCGATTTCCAGCCCCTCGACCCGCGCGGCGGCGGCATCAACACCGGCGACGCCGTCGAGATCGCGGGCTTCGGCGTGGTGGCCGAGAACCGGCGCAACACCGCCCGCACCCTGCGCCAGGCCCAGCTCGTCTCCATCGGCTCGCTCCAGGTCGCCAACCGCGTCACCGTGGTGACCGACCGCCGCCGCCTCGCCGAGACGGCGGGGGCGGGGGCGTGCCTGGGGGATTCCGGCGGCCCGATCCTGCGCGGCGGCCCCGGCGGCTACCAGATCGTCGGCGTGGTGAGCTGGTCGAGCGGCGCCATGCGCCAGGACAAGCGCGCCCGCACGGCCTGCGGCGGCTTCACCGCCGTCACCCCCACGGCCGAGCACACGGGCTGGATCTCTTCGCGCGCCGCCGAGATGGGGCGGATGCAGGGGGGCGAAGCGCGCGGCGGCCGCACGGAGTGGATGGCGCGGCCGGGGCGGCGGTAGGGGGCAAATCCCTCCCCTGCGTCCTAGAACGTGGCGGCCGGTCCGGTGATCTGAACTTCCACGTCGAACTCGCCGAAATGGTCCGGCAATTCCCGGGCCGCCAGCGCCGACTCGGCAAAGACCTTGACGGTCCAATCGTCGCCGCGTCGATTGAGGCCCAGGCCGACGGCACGGTCACGGCGACCGGCCGCATACTGGGATACGAACGCATCCTTGGCCGCCATCGC
Organism: Methylobacterium sp. Leaf99; assembly: GCF_001422375.1. Classification (GTDB taxonomy): domain Bacteria; phylum Pseudomonadota; class Alphaproteobacteria; order Rhizobiales; family Beijerinckiaceae; genus Methylobacterium. The sequence continues at coordinate 1,889,414 of NZ_LMMU01000001.1, forward strand.
CGCCGGCCTCGATGCGCGCAGCTTCTCCCGCGGGTCACTCATGTCACGCTCCTGCCGGCTGAGTGTAGAGGTCGATTTCGAGGGCTTCAAGGACCGTCCGGATCGGGTTTGCATACGTGATGCCGTGCCCGTTGAGGCCCCCCGTTTCGGTTCCGGCAAACAGAAGCGCCGCCGGCCGGCCGTCATGCGTGCAGATCAGCGCGCCGCTGTCGCCGCCCTTCGAGAAAGGTCCGTCCGTGCCGCCGATCGCGATCTGGCGGTTGAAGATCGCGAACTTCGCACGGGCACCGCTGATCATCTGGACCCGGACGTTGTCGACGTCGATCGCGTCCACCCAGCCTTCCCGGAAATCCGTCGTCCGGCCGACCTTCTTCACCGGCATCCGCTCCAGAAGGAGATCCTCGATCTCGCCGATGTCCCAACCGTTGGCGCCGAGGACGATCTGATCGATCCGGCGGGGATCGCAGTCGCGTCCCGCGTCGAGCCGGGCGAACGCGCAATCCACGAGGTTCGACGCCGTGGGGTCGAAGTCGATGGGCACGAAGGCGTGGAGCTTGGCGACGTGGTGGTCGGCCTCCTGCATCCGGCCACCATCGGCACGACCCGGCTGCAGGATGATGTCGCCCACGCGGCCACGGTTGGTATTGGCCAGCACGTGATTGTTCGAAAGAATCCCGATGCCGCCGTCGCGATCGATGCCGAAACAGCCGATCGTTCCCGCCGTGATGCGGTGATGGCCCACGGAATGTCCCATACGCAGGGGGCGGCATGGCTTGGCGTTCGCCGAGGCCCGGCGCCTGACGCGACCCGTGACGCGAACCTCGATCTCGCCGCGCGCGATGCGTTGCGCCGCTTCGACGACGGGATGATGGAGCAGCTTCTTGTGCTGGACGAACAATCCGACCTTCAGGGCCGCGCCCCGATCGTGATCGGGCCGGTTCCTCAGGATGCCGACGGCGATCTTCTCCTTCGGATCGAAGGTCCTTTCGCGCCGCGCGTGCAGGATATCGGCGTGCGCCTGCGTGCCCGGCAGGGGCGCGAAGGTCGGCAGGGCATCCTCATCCAGAGCCGCACGCGGAACCTCACCATAGCGGAAGGCATGCCGGAACACGTCGGCCTTGGCGTTTTCTGCCCCGTCCAAGTTCATTTCATGCGCCCCAAAAAACCTCAGGTTGATTCTGAGACAGTTCAAGGCCCAGGGGAAGACCTCGGTTCCCGAAAATCCCGTCGCGCGGGTTATAAACCGGAGGTTGTGTCGCGGGATCAACAGGTTTCAGACCGGACGATGCCCCCGGCCCGTCCAGGACCGGGGGCACACGGGGCTCAGGCGAACTTCAACAGCTTGATCGCATCGAAGTCCTGCACCCCGCCGCCGACGCGCTTCGTGGTGTAGAACAGCACGTAGGGTTTCGCCGAGTAGGGGTCGCGCAGGACCCGCAGGCCGGCGCGGTCGACGACGAGGTAGCCGCGGCGGAAGTCGCCGAAGGCAAGGGACAGGCTGCCGGCGCCGGCATCCGGCATGGCCTCGGCCTCCGTCACGGGGAATCCCAGCAGGGTCGCGCTGCGGTCGGCGGCCTGCGGCGGCTGCCACAGGTAGTTGCCGTCGGCATCCTTCATCTTGCGGATGGTGCTCTGCAGGCGCCGGTTCATGACGAAGCCGGCGTTCTGGCGGTAGCCGGCGCGCAGGGCGTAGACGAGGTCGAACAGCACGTCGGCGGGGTTGGCGGCGGGGAACGCCCCGGCCGCCCCCGTGGCGACAAAGCCGAGCTTGCCCGGAACCCAGGCGGCGTTGGCGACGGTGTCGTAGCTGAGGAAGCCGCGCGGGCGGCTCACCCCGTTGCCGGTGACGAAGGCGGTGCCCTCCTGCTCGGCGAACGCCGTCTCGACCTCGTCGGCGAGCCAGGCGTCGATGTCGACGACGGCGTCGTCGAGCAGCGTCTGGGTCGCGGCCGGCATGGCGTAGAGCTCCATGGCCGGAAAGCTCAGCTCAGACAGGGTCGGCGCGTCGGTCTGCGGCCGGGGCGCGGCCTCGGCGACCCAGCCCGACACCGCCTCGGTGACCGAGACGGCGCGCTTGTACTGGCCGCCCGAGATGGTGCGGATCGTGGCCAGCGCCCGGATCGGCGACAGGCGGGCGAGGCGGGTCAGCACGTCGCGCTCGACGGTGGCGGGCACGAGGTAGCCGCCATCCGGGCCGGAACCCGCCGACAGGGCCTTCTCCTCCAGGCGCTTGAGGCCGCCGCTCTCGCCGGCGCGGACGTAGAGGTCGAAGGCCGCCTTGTGCTCCGTGGCGGCCGCGTCCCGGGGCGGCGCTCCGGCGCCGAGGGGCGCGCGGCGGCCGTCGAGGGTGAGGCGGTCGAGGCGGGTGCGGGCGGTGTCGAGGGCCGCGTCGATGCGGGCGAGCTTCTCCTCCGTCAGCACGTCGGCGCCGAGCCGGCCCTCGATCTCGGCGAGCCTCGTGTCGTTGGTCTCGCGGAACGCCGCGAAGGCGCCCTGCAGGTCGGTCATGGCGTGGGCCACGGCCGGATCGCCGCCGGCGGCCTTGTCCTCCAGGGGAAAGGATTTCGTCTCGATGGGGGTGTGGACGGTCATGCGAGCCTCTGGGCGCGGGGGGAGGGGGCGGCGACGGGCCGGGTGAAGGGGTGGGCGCGCGGCGGGGCGACGCGCCGGGCGAAGGCGTGGAGGGCCTGGGCCAGGGGCTCGGCTTGCCTCGGGACGGCCTTCGTCGCGATGCGGGCGCCGGGCTGGAGCGGGAAGGTGACGAGGGAGATCTCCCACAGGTCGAGGCTGTGGAGCCGGCGCAGGCCGCCGCGCTCCGGGACCGCCCGGACGGTGCGGAACCCGATGGAGAGCCCGTCGAGGGCGCCGTCGTTCACGAGGGCATTCAGTTCGCGCGCCCGCTGCACGGCGAGGTTCAGCTGTCCCGCCACGCGCAGGCCGCGCGCATCCTCATTGAGCGACAGCCAGCGCCCGACGGGCTCGGCCGGATCGTGCTGCCACAGCATGCGCACGCCGGCGGCACCGCGCGCGGCGAGGCTTGCGGCGAAGGCGCCCGACGCCACCACGTCCCGCCCGAGATCGGGCACGCCGAACAGGCTGGCATAGCCGGTGAAATGGCCGTCCATGGGGGGCTCCGGGGTTCAAGACGAAATTCGCCGCTTCGTGCGCGTGTCCCTCCCCCCTTTGCGGGGGAGGGTGGCCCGCGCATGCGGGTCGGGAGAGGGGGGCACCGCCTGATCCAGAGATGGCGCGCTGCCCCTCTCCCGCCTGCTCCGCAGGCACCCTCCCCCGCAGAGGGGGGAGGGTCGCGAGCGACTTCAGTCCGCCGCCCCGTAACCCACCGCCGCCCGCTTCTCGGCATCCGTCAAAAAATCCGCATCCCCCACCCGGCGCCACAACGACTCGCGCTCGGGCGCGAGGGCCTCGATGGCGTCGAGGTCGGGTTCCAGCCGGGCGGGGCCGAAGGCGGGTTCGAGCCAGTGGGCGAGGGATTCGGCCGTGCGGCGCACGAGGGGAATCACCGTCTGGCGGTAGAAAGCGCGGTTGGCCTCGGCGTAGTTGGCGTGGGTGTTGTCGCCGGGCAGGCCCAGGAGCAGGGGCGGCACGCCGAAGGCCAGGGCGATCTCGCGGGCGGCGCCGCTCTTCGCCTCCACGAAATCCATGTCCTTGGGCGACAGGGCCAGGGGCTTCCAGTTGTGAACGTAGGACCTCGTATGTAAGCTGCTGACATGAGGACCCACGATGGCCGAGACCGTGAAAAAGCCCAGAGCCTACAGCTACCTCCGCTTCTCTACCGCCGAGCAGGCGAAGGGCGACAGCTTCCGTCGCCAGACGGCTCTGGCGGAGGACTACGCCCGCGCGAACGGGCTTGATCTGGACACCGAGCTGACGTTCGAGGACCGGGGCATCTCGGCCTTCTCAGGGCGCAACAAACGCAAGGGCGCTCTACGCACGTTCCTCGATCTCGTGGACGAGGAGATCATTCCAGAGGGCAGCTACCTTCTGGTGGAGAGCTTGGACCGCATCTCCCGAGAGGCGATCCTCGACGCTCAAGGCACGTTCCTGATGATCATCAACGCCGGTATCACCCTCGTGACGTTGAAGGGAGCGCCACGGGTCTACTCGCGTGAGACGGTCACGGCGAACCCAACAGACCTGCTCATCTCCTTGATCGAACTGATCCGAGCCCGAGAGGAGAGCGAGACGAAGTCAGGCCGCATCAAGGCCGACTGGCTGAAGAAGCGGGAGAGGGCAGCCCAGGGTGAGGCGATCACCTCTCAGGTGCCGGCGTGGCTACGGCGGGACGGTAAGAAGCTGGTTGTGGTTCCAGAGCGTGCCGATGTGGTCCGCCGTGTCTTCGACCTGACACTGCAGGGAGAGGGCCAGCACGCGATCACGTCGATCCTGGGTAAGGAGGGCGTGCCCGCTTTCGGGGGGGGTAAGCTCTGGCATCGGAGCTACGTCAAGCGCGTACTGGAGAACCCCGCTGTCATCGGGACCTTCACGCCTCACAGGATGGTGGAGGGCCGGAGAGTGCCCATGGAGCCGATCCAGGACTACTTCCCGGCAATCATCAGCCCCGAGACCTTCGAGGCCGTCAGGGCCCTCGACAGGCCAGTCGGCAAGGCTCCTCCCACAGCAACAGCTTCGATCTTCTCAGGACTGGCCAAGTGCGAGGAGTGTGGTGGGCCGATGATCAGGGCGAGGAAGGGGAACGCCGAGAAGGGGCTCTACTACGTCTTCGTGTGTCAGGGCTCGAAGCTCGGTCAGGGCTGTGAGAGCCGTTCTGTCAGGCAAGTGGTGTTGGAGGACGCGCTAGTTGAGAACATCGGCCGCTTCGTCCTGGAGGCTCCCTCGCACGATGAACAACTAACGGCTGCCTACAATCAGGTGGAGACCGAAATCGATGTCACGAGGGAGCAGATCGAGAGCTTGGTGGAGGCCATCGCAAGAAAGCCTCTGGTGCCCCTCATCGACAAGTTGGACGGGCTGCAGGTGGAACTAAGTGAGTTGACGAAGCGGCAAGAGCAGATTGCGGCAGACTTGAGGGACACGGCAAAGCCAGTCATCTCGAAGCGCCTCGATGATCTCGAAGCCGCCGTAGCGGGTAAAGGGGTGGTCAACGTGGGCCGAGCGAACGTGTTGCTTCGGCAACTCGTTGATCGTGCGGTGATCCGCTTCGACCGGGAGGCGTCTCGCCGGAGACCCAGAGGGCAGATTGAGTTCGTCTGGAAGAGCGGCAGCACAAGCTGGCTTCGCTGGGGGCCTCTCTTCGATCCCGTCCGAAGGTCACTACCGTTGGGGACAGTTGACTAGTTCTTCAGTTGTCCACGGAAGCCTTCAGAGCGCGCCGTCACCACCGCCTGGAGGACACATCCGTACCCAGTGGCAGGGTCAAGGCCACCGAGAGACCTTCCTCTCCCTGACGGCCCTTTGTGTGGTCCTGGACAGTGGTCGGCACCGCCTGGACAGGAACCTGTTCCGGTGGTTGGGCGAGCTGGAAGACAAGATGAAGGCTGTGGCGGTCTGAGGAGACCACGGAGACTGTGTGGCGGTATCACTGCACAGTCGCAGAGGTATGCACCCCTGCGCACAATGTAGTCACAGTGGAGCACGGGATCTGCTGAATGTCCATGTCGCATCATGCTTCATGGCCACCTCACGGAACCTGTGAGGCAAGCCTGACCGTTCGCTCACAGCCGTGGTGGGCACCGATAGGTCAGGTCCAATGCTGTCACGCCTCTTCCCCGCCTTCGAGGTCCACGCCTTCGGCATCAGCCTCACCGTCTACTCGGGAGACGTCGAGCTGAACGTGGGACGGTACGGGATCACGGCCCTGTGGGGGGATGCTGCCTTCGCCTCTGGCCTGTTCATCCGCTCGAGGGATTGGGAGCGGCACTACGAATGGCCGTTCTGACTACATCCGTCAGCCGCCGAGAGCCCTTGGCGGGTAGTACGATCAAGCCAAGCATTTACAGGCGGACATGCGCTTCTACCATGGGATCAGTGCGTAGGCGCTCTGGGCCGCCATTGGGGCCATCACTAGGAGAAGGCGGCGACCTCAGGCCGTGGAGAGGACTGGCGTGGATCACGCGACAGCCTGAACCAAGCGACCCAGTGGGTTGTGTGAGGCCGGCTGAGGAGGTCGGAATGTGGGCGAAACGCAATCGAAGACCCATCGACACATTCGCGGAGACCGGTTTTCCCCGTGGCCTGCCTCGTCGGCACAGTCGGCAGGGGCTGTGGGCAACTAGGGTGCCTCTCATGCCGCCGCCGCTGGTCTCTCTCGCTTCAGGCGACCTGCACAGCTCCCGCTGTTGCGACCCTCGTGGGGAGTGGCGCGTTATAAGTTCAGTGGTGACAGCTACCGCCTGAAGCCGTCACTACCAAAATGGCCAAGGCAGGAGAACTCTGGGACTGTATGGCGTCCTAATCAGAGGGTAGATTGCATGGACGATGAACAGCCGAAACACCGGCGGATGTCGTGGATGTTGGCTCTTGGCATCCTGATTTTGGTAGTTGGCGGGCTCATGGCCGCTGGCGGATACTATTCTGTTTACGGACCGCCTCAGAAGCCGTTCAACGGCATCGCCGGTCATTTTTTTATGGCAGGCTGCGTCGCGCCGTTACTCGGTGCCTCGCTCATCATCTGCGCTCTTACCGACGGTCGCCTGTGCTTCAGAGCTGGGAACGGCGCACACTCAATGGGTCAGTTCACGAGTTCAAGTAGCGGCGGTGGCTCCTGTGACGGCGGCAGTGGCAATCAGGGTTCCTGTTCATCGTGATCTGACTGACGGCCTGACAGCCAGTTGCCGCCGATTTGCATGGTTCGATTTGGGTGTGCCCTTACCGTACCACCCAATGGTCTGGTTCACAAAGACGTCTTGACCATCCAAATCGAACCAGTATGATGTAGACCATTCAAACCAGACCGATGGGCTTCGTCATGTTCGTTCGTGCCTACCTTCGCGCCTCCACCACCGACCAGGATGCCGAGCGCGCAAGGGCGCAACTCGAAGCCTTCGTCACAGAGCGGGGGCTGCACATCGCAAGCTGGTACGTGGAGAACGAGAGCGGATCGACGCTGGCTCGTCCCGAGCTGTTCCGCCTGCTGAAGGACGCTCGTCCTGGTGACGTACTGCTGGTCGAACAGGTGGACCGTCTGTCCCGTCTCACCGCTGACGACTGGGACAAGCTGAAAACCGAGATCGCCTCGCGTCGAGTGCGCGTCGTGGCGTTGGACCTTCCCACCTCCTGGATGATGGCGAGCACCAACACGGACGCCTTCACCCTCAGGATGTTCGAGGCCGTCAACTGCATGATGCTGGACGTGCTCGCTGCCGTAGCTCGCAAAGACTACGAGGATCGCCGTAGACGGCAGGCCGAGGGTCAGGCGAAGGCGAAGGCAGAGGGCCGATACAAGGGCCGTCCTGAGGACGTCGAGCGCAACACCGGCATCGCGGCCATGCTCTCTAAGGGGCTCTCCTGGTCCCAGGTACAGGCTGCCACCGGCTGCAGCCGAGCGACCATCGCCAAGATCGCGAAGAGGGCCGCCTGAAGGCTGCTGCGAGGTTGGGGGTGGTTACTCCTTCAGCCCTCGGCTCTTGGCGAAGCCTGCCTTCCCAGTAGTTCGCCGTGCTGCCAGCTTGCCGATCCGTTCGGTGATGGTCTCGGTCGGGATGGTCTCAGGATCGAACGATCCACCACACCACGCCAGCATCGCCTTGTGTTCACGGTGGTGAGGCTTGGTGACAGCTTCAACGAACTCCTCGAAGCCCATCGTGCCGCCAACGTCCTCCGGAGGTGCTCTCCTGTTGCCCTCAATGAACTGTGGATAGGCCACAGCAGGGTCTGCGGGGCCGACTGCCTCGACCGTGATGGTGTGCTGCCAGTTGTCTCCGAAGTCGTAGGTGTACGAGAACTGCTCGACCCCTGGCTCCAGCGCAGCACCCAGCCTTGTGGTCTTAGCGACCCTGATCTTCGGATCAGGCCAGTCTGGGTCAGGCAGTGCGTAGCGTCGCTCCCCGATACGGAAGTCGAACAGGTGGTAGTCCTCGAAGGGCATGACCGCCTGGATCACCTCATGCAGCGCCTTGAGGCTCGCTGTCAGCGGGACTTCAACGACCCTCCAGATCGGGGGATCGGTGTCGTCGAGGACGATCCGTAGCCGGGCGATGCTGTCAACGTAGCTCATGCTCGCATCGTAGACAGACGAGTGAGGCTGTCGAGCCTGTGAGGGGCGACGTAGTTCCGCTCACGGCTCTGATGGTGCGTATCGGTCCCTTTTTCAGACCCCACGCCGTCCTCCATTCAATCCCCTTCCCGACACCCAATCCACACTCACGATGTCCTCGACGTGCGCCTGACGGCTCGCGGGGATCAGTCGTGCTCACCCCTGTTCCTCCTCTGCCTCCGGCGGAGCGAGGTTGATTGCCGAAGCTCACAACAAAAGAGAAACACGGACATGAAGTACACAGAACACACGCTGGACAGGCGCACGGGCGAACTGGTCGAGGTCAGCGCAGGCGACTGGATCACAATCACCGAACTTGGTGAGCTGATGGGAGTTACACCACGTCGGATCAGGACCATCCTCCGTGAGATGGGCTTCCTCTACGTTGAAGGTGGTCGTGCCCACAATCGCCATCGTCTGACGCCTGATGTCGTGAAGCGAGGCTTCGGGAAGCACATCCCAGCAAAGCCTCCGAGGGTGCGTCACCCGTTCGACGTCATCAGTCCAGCCGGAAGAGAGTGGATTGAAGGGAGGTGGTCAGAGACGATTGCCGCTCTCGAAGCCAAGCAGACACGTCCCGTGATCATCCAGGCGCATGAGGCGTTGAACGCCTTCCGTGCTGAACGCCTCAGTGACCTGAACGTCCAGGGCTGTGTCCTTTGGCTAAGTGACCACTTTCCTGACCTCACCCACGCGGAGATGGCCGGCATACTCGACGTGACGCAGCAGGTGGTCAGTCGTTACGTTGGCATCCAGTCGAGGCAGAGGTCGAGTGCGAGGCAAAGGAAGGAGCGGTCCCTTCCCGACGTCTGTAAGGTCCGCTCTTCTACGAGACACGAAGCTGAGGTGTTGGCCTCCGGCGGAGCGAGGTACATTACCGAAGCCCACAACCAGCCCAAAAATGATCCCGACGCCTTCATGCCGGAACGTCTGGCCGCTTGAGGTAGGCGGTGGGATGGGTCGCCTGCTCGATCAAGAGCAAACACCGTCCTGGTAGAGCGGATTGTACGCACAACGAACATGCAGGGGACGAAAGTCTTTTAGGTCTTACCGAGCATGGAAGCGGTGACTAATCATGCTGTGTTCCATGGCCGCCTCAAAAAGCAAAAGCGGTCTGATTGGCTTCATCAAGACGCAAGACGCCGAGAAGCTGCCAGGTTTGCGGTCGCTTTGCCATGTTGCCGAGAGCGAAGACCATCCCGCGACGTGGGTACTCATCGTTGAAGATGCCGTCCATCCAACGCAATGCTTCAGCCTCGCTGGTTCTCTGACGTTCACGCCAGAACATCGCATGGGCTTCCCAATCACCATTCTGGTACTCGTGGGAACCGGCGGCATCATCGAAGCGGAACTTGAACTCGAATGGTGACGGGTCAAGTGCTGCGAGTTCCTCGTCGAAGAATGAGGTCTGACGTGCAGCTCGTCTGTACGCCTCGCGGTCTGCTTCGATGTCGGTGGGCTTCTTGGCGCGGTAGATGAACCGCGTGTTTCGAGGCCGTATCAAAGCGAGGGAATGTCCCTGCTCATGTGCGTCTTGAGCGGAGCTAACGAGGAGCGGTTCGAGCAGGGTGGACCGCTCGCGTCCCAGGAGTTGGCCGTCCCTCTTGATTGTCTCTTCGTAGACATGACAGCTCTCGTGCCTGCGGTCTGCCTTCGGTCGTTCGTACTGGAACCGAACCCAATCCCAACGACTAAAGCTCGCTTCCTTCAAGTGCCGGAACCGTACCGGGAACAGCCGGAGCCACTTTCCTTCCGTGGTCACCCCGGCGCAGCAGACGGTCTCGCCGTAGGTCTTACTCGGCTGCGGGAGCGCCTTGACGAGGATCGTAACCCGTGCGGATTGGAGCATTGCGGTAACGATCCGGTACATCGCCGTAGAGATCGAAAACTGCCCCAGGTTGCTCCGTGATGGCAAGGGCAACTATCGACCGGTGACACACGGTCGGATCACGCTCGAAGCACATCAAGCATGCTGTCTGCTCCTGCGTGAGCGTGCCGAGTTGCGCGAGCGCGTCTTGAGCCTCCCGGCTAATCAGGTGCTGGCCGTAGATCGTGCGGAAATCGTCGTATCGGCCAGCGCGCGCAGCCTCCCTTCCAGGCTTGGGGTCTCCGAGCCCCCGGAGGTGTACGTAACCAATCCCCTCAGCCTCTAAGCGAGCCCTGAGCCCATTCTTCGAGAAGCCCTTCTTTCTGGAGACCGAGACCGCTCGCACATCAACGAGCACCTCCACCCCTACGTCTAAGAGAGTTGCGACGAAGCGGTCGATGTCCGTTCCTTCGTAGCCGATGGTGAAGATGGTCCGCACTGCCTGCACTCGCGCTCGGTTCGCTTGGTTTTGGGAGGAGGCCAAAAGGCTTTCGCTCGCAGCTACGTACTCAACGCGAACTTGGCTAAAAAGAGGTGGGTGAGCCGCACAGCCGCTGCCGGAGACAACAGGTTGGATACACCCAGCCGAACTGCCACAGTTGGGCGGGTGCGACGGGATGAGGAACGCATGACCGCAAACGACGACCCCGAGCCCTCCTCGGATTGCACCGTCCCACCCGCGTTACCGGCCGCTGCGATGGACAAGCTGCTCTTCAGGCAGTCCCCGCAAGAGGCGCAGGAGATCACGGACTACGTCGAATGGCAGTGCCGTGGTGAGGAGATCGTCCAACACGCTGAGAAGATCGCCAGCGAGCGCGTCATGGGAAACAAGCATGACGTCTGGGATGTGCACACCGACAAGCAGAGGTGGTGGGTGATCACCAGCCCGACGAACCTCTACTCCCAGTCCCTGATGCCAAGCCTCGACTACACGCTCTCCTTCCACGTGGGCCTGATGGCGCGCGTGGCATCATCTCGAAAGCCACCAGTGCCCGAAGCGGAAGAGCACCTACTTCTGATCACCAGCCGGAAGATGGTGCAGGTGGGAGAAGCCCTCGATGCTGCCGACGAAGCGGAGGAGTTCCAGGCAGTCGGCATGAGATGCCGCGAGTGCCTACTCGCGTTCATCCGGGAGGTGGCCGACCTCGTAGAACTTCCCGCAGGAGAGACAGTGCCAAAAGCGGCTGACTTCCCTGCCTGGGACGACATGATCGCCAATGCTCTCGCCCCCGGCGCTTCTGCCGAGTTCGTTCGGGGCTACCTGAAGACGACCGGCGAGCGAGCCTGGAGGCTTGTGAGTTGGCTGACGCACGCCGCGAACGCGACACGAAGCGACGCTGAACTTGCGTTCCAGGCCACCTCGCACGTCATTGAGAACTATGGAGCGGCAGCCTTGCGGAAGGAGGCAGGCTCTCCGGTGCGATGCGAACGCTGTCGGTCCTACAAGATCAGGGTGGACTGGCGACCGGACCTTGGACCTTCTGGTCTGTACGTCTCTCGCTGCGAGGCTTGTGGAGCTGAGAGGTTGCCTGACGAGGAGCATGGAGAAGAGCGTGAGACAGAGTGAGGGCGCGGACGACCTAATCGGAGTACGAACAGCTTCTGCCCAACGCGATTTGTTCGAGGTCTTTCGTTGACAAGTGCTTCCAGTCGAGGCCGCCCTCCAGCAGGAGCGGGCGGCCGGCATTGCCGGCGCCCTGGTAGTTGGCTTCGAGTTCCGTCTTCAGGCGGGTGAACTGCGCGTCGCTCAAAGCGCTGCCGGCGGCCGAGGCGAAGACGAGGGCGCCGGACGGGCGGGCGGCGTTGTCGAGGAGCGCCTTGTTCCAGGCGCTGGCGGCGTTGTGGATGTCGAGGGCGGTGGCCGCCGCCTCCATGGGGGCGAGGCCGTAATGGTCGCACGCCGGGTGGAACAGGGTGAGGTGGAGGATGGGCGCCACCCCCTCGGCCCCGAGGTCGTAGCGCAGGGTGCGCCCGCCGACGGTGTAGGCGTAGGCGATCGGCCAGCCGTCCGGCCCCGGCACCACCCGCATGCGGTCGGGGCGCAGGGCATGGAGTTCGCGCACCGTGCCGTCCAGGCTCTCGGCCGCGAGGTAGGCGTTGCCCGAGACCATGAGGTGCCCGTAGAGGGATTCGAGCAGCCGCGCCCCGCCCTCGCGCGGGTTCGGCCGGGCGAGGAGCCGCAGGAGCGGATGATCGCTGCCCGCGTCCGCCAGCACCAGGGGCAGGGCGGCGGCGGCCTCGGCCACGAGGCGCACGGCCCGGTGGACCACGGCGTTGCGCTGGAAGCCCTCGCGGGCGAGGGCGCTCCCCTCGCGCGGCGTCCACACCGCCCGGCCCTCGCCGTAGAACTGCACCGAGAGCGGCGCCGCCTTGGCTTCGGGCACGGGGAAGGCGGCCCGCGCGAGGCGGGTGAAGAGGTTGGGCATGGGATCGATCCTTGTCCGCGAAGCCGTTGCGCTGTTTGGCGGAGCGCCGACGCGCCTCCCCCTCTTCCCGCTTGGCTGGGGAGAGGGCCGCAGGCACCCCGTCGTGCCTGCGGCGAGCGAAGGCGAAGCCGCAGCGACGGTGAGGGGGCCGCCTCGCTGTGCCGACGACGGGGTCGGCAAAGCCCTCTCCCCGCACGCGGGGCGAGGGAATGCGCGTCAAGCGATTCGATCGACTTTTCTAAAGCCGCCGGATGCGCGGTTCGCTCGACCCGCGCAGCAGGAGGTGGGTCAGCGCCCACACGAGGGCGTCGAGGCGGTCGGGCGAGGCGCCGGACGACAGGCCGTCGGGGCCGAAATCGCAGATTTCGTGTTTTTCGGAATAAATTGTGTAAAATCAGTATCTTAGTATTACAGCAATATGTCGAACATTGGTCGAACATTAGGGGAACGTTCTAGCATCTTGTAAAAGCGATTTGGTGGTGAAAAAGGGGAAATCATAACCGGTCGCGTGACTCGTTCGGCGGGCAGCCGGCGGGGGGCGGTGCCACTTTGGCTGTTCGCGCGGTAGGCTCTATCTTGCCGGCATGGCCGACGCTCCTCAGACAACCGTAGAGTTGTTCACGGCGAAGGCTATCACTGAAACGGTCGTCGCCGCAGCGGCGAACGCTACTGTGCTTCAAAGCTCGCTATTTTATAGCCCAGGTTGTGATCGGCTGGACGCTAATCTGTTCGCCATGGTGCCATCGAAGTTGTACCCAGCGAAAAGTTTTGTCTCCCGAAAATCGCAATTCCAGTTTCTGAGGGATCTTTCCAGCCGGCTTATGTTTGAGATTTATGAGTATCTTATCGGAAGGTTCCCCAACAACTTCGCAGGGAAAACTGGACTGTCCTATGCGGATAACGGACTGGACGATGTCCGTATTTTTCTTGCGTTTTATTTCGCCGTTTCTAGGAGGGCTAAAGCGTTTTAATACGGAAGGGAGCCACGATAACATCCTGAGCATCCGAATTCAGGTTGAGCAATCTGGCACAAGCTATGGATCATCCCTTTACAATGTGTAATTGCAATGACCGGATCCCGTGCGACTCAGTGACGTCGGACGGTTTGCTAGAGCGAGCGCCGTGTGGCCGGATCGGTAAAGTTTTCCTGCTTGATACGCATCGCCCCGATCGAAGCTAGATGCGACCCAGGCAAATTGCCGCCGGCCGAACTCAACCGCCCATCGGACCGTGTTCTCGCAAGTTCAATAAGATGTGACCGGCGCTGAATCGCAAATTGGGATACACAATCATCTTGGACACAGTGCCGAGTAGCTCTGGCGCTCGGTTTCGACACTCGTACAGGGTTCCTGCGTGCCGCAAGGAGCGTAGTCTCTCAGTGGCCGATTGATGACTGGACTCAAGCCCTTCCTACCAAACGAGGCGAGAGACGCCCTACCTGAAGGGGCTGAAGGCGACTTCCTCCTCCCGGTTTGCATGCCGTACTTCGAGCTTCTCGTTGGGGAGGATCTGGCAGTGGTCGTTTTAAACACGGCTGAGGGGCAGCGCATTGGTGTACCGATGGGGCTGCAGTCGCTGTACGACCTGAAAGAGACCGTCAGTGAAGCGCTCCGGATGCTGCAAGCGCCCGTGAATGGGGAGACGGACTGAGGGTACGCCTGCTATGCGGCAGCCGCCCTCCGCCTAGGCCGTTTGGCCATCACGCACCGGACCCCATGGCCCCCGCACCCAAGATCGTCCCCGCTGACCCGCAGGCTTGGCGTCAAGGCTTCCTGAACCTCCGGTCGAGCGTCGTGCCGTGCCCCGGCCTGACGATGCAGAGTTGGGCGGGTGTGCATGAGAAGTGCGTCGATTTCCTCGACCGTTGGGCCAACGAGGCTGCCGGGCTGGGTTGGACGACGCTGGACCTGTTCGGCGTGCACCCCGAGGCCGGCCTGATCCGTCCGGACTATTGCGGCGGCATCGTCATGTCGGGCGACAAGGTGTCAGCGATCACCGCTAGCCGGATCGCGTTCATGAACACCGCCCACTACCGCGACACGCCCGGCCGGCCAACGGGCGCCGTGCCGATCTGGCTGTTCGGGCGCTAGGCCCTATCTGGCGCCCATGGCCAACGCACTTCAAACCACCAGCGAACTGTTTAAGGCGAAGGCCTTAAGCGACGCGGACATCGCGGCCGCGGTGGAAGCTTTCATGGCCGATCACAACACGTCGGCATTCCTGTTTGGCGAGGGATACCGGATCGACCTGGCCGAGGCCGTGCGGGCACACGAGTGGGCCTCCGTCACGACGGCGAATAAGGGTGCGACGGACCACCTGAAGCGCGCAGCCGTGCGCACGGCGATCCTGCTCGCCCGGCCGGAGAAGGTGTGATGCCTCCGTCCAACTCCGACGCGCATCAGTTCGCAGCGCAAGCCCATGCAGGACAGGTCGACAAAGCCGGAAAGCCTTACATCCGGCACGTGAACCGCGTTGCGGGGGCCGCCAGCGGCCGTGCCACCCATGCCTTCGAGAAGGACGGCCTGAGCATCAACCCGGATCACGTCCTGCAGGCCGCTTACCTGCATGACGTTCTGGAGGACACGCCAACGACCGCTGACGATCTCCTGAAAGCGGGTTACGCCCCCCAGGTCGTCAAGATGGTGCAGCTTCTCTCCAAATCGGATGAGGAATTGTCCTACGCCGAGCGCATCGGGACCCTGATCCGATCCGGCAACATCGGCGCGATCCTCATCAAGCTGTCGGACAACGAGGACAATGCGCGGGCAGACCGGCAATTGCAGACCGGCGCCGGCCTTACGGCCCGCTATGCTGCATCGATGCCCAGGCTTCGCGACGCTGCAACTGCCTTGGGGTACACGGGGCCGTAGTGATGGCAGCGGCCCTTATGCGCGCGCCGTCGGCAGCTCGGTCACCTGCGTGGTATAGCGCGGGCTTCGCATCTCGAACTTCGTCGACCACGTGCGTTTTGGGGCAAAGCCGGCGCGCGCTGGGACAACTGCCCCTCGCCCGAAGCGACCGTTGCAGGCGTCCATGGCCGCCATGAGCGGGCCACTGCGCTCGCGGTCGAGCCGGCCAATCAAAGCACGCGGTGAGGCCGCCAGGGGCATCAGGTCGGTCGTGATGACTCCGGCCTTGCTGTAGCGCCACGGACGGTCACCGGGCGCCTCGCGCCAGGTTCTGGCGACGCCGAGCTGCGCGGCCTGGATCAGCACCAGGGAATCGTTCGTCGCCTCCGGCAGCGTCACCGTGGTGGAGACTGAGCGCATCGGGTCGCCCCGGTCGTGCGTCGAGGTGTGGTAGAAGACAGTGAGCTGATCGGTGCCCAGGCCCTCGCGTCGGAGCTTCTCGCCCAGGCGCGTCGCGTGTGCCGCCACAGCCTGCTCGACCGTGCCCCGATCCTCCACCCGGCGGGAGAACGAGCGGGTGACCGCGCAGCCCTTGCGCTGGGCAGGCACGAGCTCGAGCGGTAGGCAGGACAGGCCGCGCAGCTCGTGGATGATGCGCTCGCCCACCACCGTCATCGCCTTGCGCACCGGGCGCGGGTCGAGGTCGCGCAGGTCCGCCACCGTGTCGACGCCCATGGCCTCGATCTTGGCCGCCGAGGCACGGCCGATGCCCCAGACCTCAGCCGCCGCGATCCGGCAGAGCCAGTGATCGTAGGCCACCGGGTCGGTCAGGTCGCACACGCCGTCCATCTCTGGGTTCGTCTTGGCGATGTGGTTGGCGAGCTTCGCCAGGGTCTTCGTCGCGCCGATGCCGACGCAGGTCGGGATGCCGGTCCAGGCTCGCACCGTGGCGCGCAGATCCCGGGCGAGTTCGGCGCGCAGGTCCGGGTGCACGTCCGACAGGTCGAGGAAGGACTCGTCGATCGAGTAGATCTCCACCCGCGGGGAGAAGTCGCGATAGACCGCGTTCGTGCGCGAGCTCATGTCGCCGTAGAGGGTGTAGTTCGAGGAAAAAACCCGTACCCCGTCGCGCCGGCACTGCTCGCGGATCTTGAAGAACGGGTCGCCCATTTTGATCCCGAGGGCCTTGGCCTCGGCGGTGCGGGCGATGGCGCAGCCATCGTTGTTCGACAGCACGATCACTGGCACCCGGGCGAGCTTCGGATCGAACACGCGCTCACACGAGCAGTAGAAGCTGTTGCCATCGATCAGAGCGATGGCGCGGCTCATCGGACAAGGCCGGCACGAGCAATGTGCCAGCGGATCGAGAAGCGGACGACGCCCCAGATCTCGCCCTCCGCCGCCTCCTGCACGGCGAAGGCCGGCAGGTCAGGGTTCTCGAAAGCCAGCCGCGCGACGTTGCCCTCGATGCGCAAGCGCTTGATCGACATCTCGCCATCGATGGCGGCCACCACCACGCTGCCATTGCCCGGCTTCAGGCTGCGATCCACCACCGCGAGGTCGCGATCGAAGATGCCGGCGCCCCGCATGGAATCGCCCGAGATGTTCCAGGCGAAGGTCGCGGGCGGGTTAGGGGCAAGCCACCGCGGGAGCTCCAGGGCACCCTCGAGGAAGTCGTCGGCCGGCGATGGGAAGCCGGCGCAAAGCGCTTGTCCCATGATCGGGATACGAACGAGATTGTCGCCCTCCCGAACCAGTTCCGCGACCCGAAAAAGGCCCACCACATGCTCCATCCGTGTTAGAACGAAAAGAGAACAAGCGCTCGGTTGGTTCCACGGTCAAGCTTGTCGATGCGACTTGTTGATAGCGTGTATGGCGTTTTTCCGCGCCTTCGTCCGTCGAGCAGCCGGATTTCGATGAAACCGAAGTGCCCCAAGCATCTGGGCTTGCTTTAAATCGATGTCGTGTGATTCACGGCAGGACCATAGGATGATCCCTGATAAGTCTTGGGAAAAACTCCAAGGGGCTACGAGCCGACTCGATCCAAAACACTGAGGCAAAATTAGTAGCACGTGGTCATTATTTATCAAAAACGGCCTCACTATTTCTAATAGTGAGGCCGATAAATTTTACCTCAAAAAATGCAAACCATGAAATCTAGATCAGCCTAAGTTTCCGGCCCCGAACGTATTGTCGGAAAAAGGCGATCTGCCTTCGTATATCCCATATTGTAGATAGTGCTGCATGGGATCGACACCCGCCACGCGAACATCGGCGTAAGCATTAAGATAGGCACTGCTATCGAAACCTTTCGAAGGATCCCGTCCTTCCTTGAAGCCGTACAGATCATAGTGTGTCAGAGGGTTCCCCCCAACGTCGGCATAAGTCGAGAGATAACCGCGGGTGTCGAAAACCGCATTGGGATTACGGCCTTCACGAAAGCCAGACTGTTCGAAGTGCTGCTGTGCAAAAGCATAGCTGTCCCCGCCGTTTGTTATCGCTGCACGGGCAACATCCTGATAGGTTAGAAGATAATATTCAGCATCAAAGCCATTCTTGATGTTCGTGGCTTGCCCGATTGCCGCACTCTTCGCTCGGCCCTCGGCCTGTCCATACTCAAGATAATGGGCAAGCGGATTGAGGCCGGCGGCCGCAACGTCCGGATTTCGAGAGAGGTAGAATTCATTATCGAACGACGCGCTCGGGTCGCGCCCCTGGCGGAACCCAGCTTGGTCGTACTGACTTAACGGGTTCTGCCCGCTGATTCGGACATCAGAATTGGCAGCCAAATAACCCGTCGTTGAGAAAAAGGCGTTGGGATCGCGACCTTCCGCAGCGCCATACTGGAAATAGTGAGTATCAGCGTCAATGCCGGTAGCTGCAACATCTGGATTGCGGATGAGATAATACAAATCATCGACGAGTGGACTGCCATCAGCGACGTTTATTGTACGGTCGGCAAAAACGAACTCCTCGATACCCCGAACCGTCGCGGTTCCGTCCGGCCGCGTAATCACCGCGCTGCCATCGCTTGCCACACTGTAGCTAACGGTGCGCAGGGCGACCGAGAAAATCGCCCGATCAAAACCACCACCTCCGTCGAGTGTATCCGCCCCACCACCGCTCACTAGGACATCATTGCCTCGACCACCGATCATCGTATCAAAACCGCTTCCCCCATTCATATAATAAGAGAACCCCGGCTGGCTGGCAGTAAAGGTATCGTTGCCGCCGTTGCCTAGCATCACAACATTGAACTGATCGCCTCGCTGAGCGCCTGAGAGCAGATCACGAACGTCAAAAGTCGTACCAGTCGGAGCGGTGAAAATCGTACCCTCATCATCGAAACGACTAATCGGACCGACGAGGCCATCTGAGCCATTCTCCGACTGCAACCGAACCCCAAGGCCACCGTCTTGCGTTGACGCCGCGTTGGAATCATTGGCTCGGCCATTGCCCACCTCGGCGGACGTGAAGGTCAATCTGATTTGGTTCGCGGGCGCATTGACGATTTGCACGACGTCCGACCCGTCACCCAGATCAACGGTATCAGAGCCGCCACCCCGCAAATCAAAGATATAGGTATCCTCGCCAATCCCACCGAATACGACATCATTCCCGGATCCGCCGGTGATTGTATCGTTTCCGTTTCCAGACGAGATATAGTAGTTAGCGCCCAATCCAGCGACTGTGATCGCGTCATTACCCTGCGAACCGAGAACGACCCCGGAGAATTGATCGCCTATTCTACCGGACTCGACAAATTCTCCGTTCGAAGAACGAAAGTTCGTCCTCACATCGAATGTTGCTCCGGGTGCATCAAAGGCGAAACTGATCCCCTCATCATCGAACCGGCTCGCTTGTCCGACAACGATATCATTCGCATTTTCCGCTTGCACAAAGACTGGTAAGCCAGGAACATATGTGCCGAGAAACATTGAAATTTTGTCGTTAATATTCGACGGGACGAAAGCAATGCCGTCCCCGACTCTTCCCGCGTCGAAACTAATTCTGACTTGCGTTGAATCTCCAGGCGATATCGTTACGCTGTCTGATCCCTCACCGAGGTTGACGGTGTCACTGCCACTGAACGGAATATTGAGTGTATATAAATCATTGCCGCCCAGGCCATTAATTTTATCGTCTTCGATTGTTCCAACGAGAAGATCGTTGCCGTTTGTCCCAGTTATGACTGCCATTCTATCATTCTTTCGCTTAGAATTTTTTCTAGAAAACTGGAAACCATTCTGGCTGGCAGCATCGCAATAATTGGAAGCGAGCTGTCAATCCACGACGCAATCTGCACGAGAGACGTTCGCCTGTACAGCGAAACTAACACTCCCGGGCGGTGGCCAGAAGGACGTTTCAACAGCGCACTTGAGACGGAGCCTGACCGTCTTCTGCAGGTTGCCAGGGTATGGGGCTTTGAGACGCAGCGCGTGACTGGCCCATGTCCGAATCCGTGTGGGGGCACCTCCAGCCGACCGGATGCCAGGGACCGCAGCGCTGAAGGTCGTAGCCGACGACGAAAGGGGCGAGCTTGAAGCCGCAACGATCCTGGGCCAGTTCGGTGAAGTGCCGGAGGATTTTGCGGAGAGCCTACAGGGCGGCTGATGTCCGGCGCTGGGCGGGCGAGCTTAGCTCACGTCCCGAACAGGCCGTCGGATGCCTCTACGACGATTGAGTGTCGTGCGAGGTCGAACCGCTTCCGTCTGCAGCTACCTGATCGGCTGAGCCAAACAGGAGCCTGTGCGTGATGGGATCGTAGTAGAACAGAAGCTCGATGGCGAAAGCTCTGAGATCAACGTCGAGCGCCTCAGCCCATTCGCGGTAGCGCTCGGGCGAGATGCGGCGTGCGCCTGTTTCCACCTGAGAGATGTAGGTATTGAGAACACCACCGACTTTGGCAGCGAGTTCAGTCTGCGTTAAATCTCGCGCTACACGAAGATCGCAAAGCCATTGCCCGCACAGACGAAGGCGTTCTTTAGCGTCGTCAGGATTTTTAGATCGTGTGAGCGTGAACATCAGTGCTCGTCGAAGATGAACTGATACACCAAGGGATTGTAGAATTTTAGCAGGTTCCGCGCAATATATTCTGGTTCTACGCCTAACGCTCTCGCCCAAGCTTCCATATCTTCTGGCATGACGATTTGACGGCCATGCTCAATTAACGAAACATATTTGGTACGCAGGTGCGGAACAATGAGCCGCTGCAATTCGCTCTGACTGTAGCTGCGAGCTTCACGAAGTGTCTTAAGCCACTTGCCAGCCTCGCGGCGCATTTCGGTAATTTCTTCTTGACTAAACGTTTGCTCTTTTTGGAGGCCCGGCTTTTTCATAAATAACGGTACTCGACATAAAAACGCGAAGCCAGATTACTGGCTTCGCGCGTTCGTCAGAATGCACTAAGCGACGTTCGCGGTGGGTTGCGCGGCTGCGTTGTCCCATTCGAACAGGATATTGAAGGTTACGGGATCGTAGTAGCGCATCAAGTTGCGGACCAATTCGCGCGGCTCGATCCCCAGGGCTTCGGCCCAGATCCGGTAGCTATCCGGTGGGATGCGGCCACGGCCGGTCTCGATCTGCGAAACGAAGGTGTAGAAGTCGAGGTGGAGCAGCGTCGCCAACTGGCGCTGCGAAAGCCCGCGCGCCTCACGAAGTTCACGCAGGTAGCGACCGCCCTCGCGGCGCAGCACCTGGACCTCTTCCGTCGCTAGCTTCGTCTGATGGGCATACATCACTCGGTCACCGGTTCACGGGGCGCTCCGCCCCGCAGGAGTCATGTGAGTTCCATACCACGTGTGAAGACAGAAAACTATGGCACGCGTGCGACAAACGTTAGCAAGTGATTCTACGTGGTAACAAGGCCTCGATCGAACTAACCCAAGGGTAAGTCACACCCGTGAGCTACTCTCAGTTGAGAACGATCTTCGTCTGGCCCGGCTCCATCCAGGCTGCGCCTACGGCAATGTTCCACCCGGCGCCCTCGGCCCGTTGGCTGAGCACCTCAACCAGCTGATGCACCTGCAGGCGGTTCAGGCTCAGATGGATCAGCGGCGTTTCGCCGAAGCGCATTTGCAGCTCGAAGGTCGTCGGCGTGAGGTTGATGTCCATGGCCGTGACCAGCTGCGGCGCTGGTAGGGAAGAGATCTCGTCTGAAGGCTCGGCTTCCCTATCCGTCGGAGGCTCTCCCTGACCGAACAGGGCCGTCTGATGCTCCATCATGATGATGTCGTCGCGCATCTCCGCAGGGGCCTGGACGGCAATGGAGCTCGATTGCTCCAGCAGGTGCGCCAAGCCGTTGACGAGCCGCTCCGTAAGCCGGCGCGTCAGTGCGACGTGGACGGCCTTACCCTGCGCATCGGCGGCCAGGAGCGTCAGCCGGTCCTCGCCTTCGCCGTAGGCGAACCGGAGGCTGACGGCGGCGATGGGGAGGGTGGGGGCCATGGGCGCCTTGGGTTTTCTTTTCAAAACATGCATGCGGAGGCGGGCGACTGGTCAGGTCTTGCCAACCTTGCTCCAGTCCCAGTCAATGGTGCTGTCGTCGGGCAGCGTCATCATCGGCTTGACCTCGGCCCTGGCACGCTCCGCAGCCTCGAACTCGGCGCGGGCCTGGGCGAGCTTGCCGAGATCGGCGAGGTTGCCCATGGAGAGAAGCTGGGCGTAGGCGACGCCGAGCACGCCGGCGCGGCGGAGCCGGCCGAACGCTTCATCATCCAGGGCATTTAGCGCCGCCTCATCGATCTGAAAGAGACCAGAGACTGTATGAGTGCCGTCCGTTCCCTGCAGAGTGATCGGCCAAGGCACGACAACGCCAACCTCGGCCAGTACGCGGCACGCCGCTTCAAGGGCGAGCAAGCTTTCCGCCGTTGCGGAGAGGAAGGACCAGACCTTACGGACCGGCTCGCTCAGATCGCCGGACGTGTCGAAGATCGGCTCGCCGGACCCGTCATCAAAGAGCAGCCCGCTGTCCTCATCCAGGCTGAGCGTAGCGTTCACGCCCTCCCAGCCGAGATGGAACGGATGGGCTCGCAGGGTGGCGGGAATGTAGCTCCCAATCCATCGCCCGTCCGGGCCGACATACAGATTTTGGCCTGGAGCGAGACCAAGCAGGGCGCAAAGCGACCATTGCCCGCCTTGCTCTACGAAGGTCATCGGTAGCGACAGTGCTGCACGCAATAGCTCAGCCGCCGCCAAGGCGACGAGATTACGGCCGGACGAAAAATTGTAGCTGTCATTTCGGTTCCAACGCAGACCTGCATGACGTGCCCGCGAGATTGGCTGAATGCTGCTCATCTATTCAAATTTCTCCGCAGTCGACCGATCGCTTATCGCATTTCAGCGACGCCTAGCTGGCGCCAGACAGACAACTTTTCAGCCAGAAACTTACCGACTTCGGCGCTGACGATAGCTTGCCGCTCCGCCGGATCTGTGACGGTTCGACCTTCTTTCACGGAATTAAAACCGAGTCGTTGCATCGTCTGGAGGACATGACTGATTATCGTCTCGGCACTCTGATCTGTGCCGGACAACATCACCGAGAAAATGAGTAAGTCGGTGTTGGTCGCCGGCACGCCGGATCCAACAACAGGTGCAGCTAGAAAGTTGTAAGCTCGGCCGTGAAGCATTTTCTCGGCAAGAACGCGATTAAGTCGTTGGGCGGGACGTGGGTCAGGCGCGGAACCGTAGGGAGCGGGTAGGACTTGGCCGCTATGGACCAGCAGGCCAACAGCCTGAAGTGCGGCACTCGTACCCCCTTGATGGAAAACTGAAAGTGCAGAGATTTCAGCAAAACTGGCTGATCCCTGGGCCAGTAGATCTGCGACAGCGCCATAGATCTCCGGATTGCCATCGAGATCACCGATGGGACTCGAAATCTTGAATGTCACTTGCGCTCGTGGCACAGCCAGCGCGAAGCGCATAGATTTCAAAATTTCAATCTTTTCCGTTGGGGTCGTGCTAGCAGCGCCGCGTACAAAGATATCTCTTCGGAATTGCTTGTTCGATACGATATCGCGAAGCGTTTCTTTGAATATCGGATCGGTCTCGGCGCTGATGCGAGCACGCGTCCTCTCCGGCACGGACAGGTTGTCGATATTCTCGATGAACGTCGCCGATCCTACAAAGCCCAGCTTGGCTGCGTCGAACATTGCGGCCACGTCGGCGAAGTGGAATATGAACCAATTCGCGTTCAGGTATTCGTGCGCCAGATAGTTCTTGTCGAAGGCGCTGAGTTTCTCAAACCGTTGCTCGAGGGTCGAATTGACCCGGAAGTAGCCAGCCCCCTCCTCAATCAGCGATTTAACAAGGTTCAGCCCAGATCCAGTCTGCTGGTCGGAGCGCCCACCTACACGCTTCGCATTCTCGCGCATTAGCCGCTGCAGCGGAAGCATCGGTGCCCACCCGGGCATACAGTTGTAGCTGACATATAGGAGGCCGCCGGGCTTAAGCCGCTTGCGGGCAATCTCCACGATAGCCTCATGCGCTTCAGCCGAGACCCAAGTCAAGATGCCGTGCAGGACGATCAAATCTACATCGTGCTGACCCTCCTTCGCTTCTCGGGCGACGTCTTGAAAGCTAGCCTCTCGTACCGAAACATTCGTGAGTTCGGCGGCGTCGATCAGCCCCTGGGCATGCGCGACGTGCAGCGGATTGAAGTCAACGCCTTCGAACTGCGTCGCTGGGTTTGCCGCAGCGTTGATTACGAAGCCGAGGCCCATGCCGAAGCCGAGTTCGAGTATGTGTTGAGGCCCGAGGCTGAGGCCTGGATGCCGATCGACACAAGTGACGGTGAAGGCGAGATGCGCCGGTACCGTCTCTCGGTAGAAGCCAAGGGCATACGGAATGTCGGCAACGTACCCTTCAGTCCAGCCCGTCATGGACTTCGCTCCCGCAGCTCAATGATTTGCGACGAAAAAGGAAATGGCGGGCAGTCCGAAGACAACCCGCCATCTCAATTATAAAAGTTCCTCACATGAGAAACTTATCGTCCGTTGCCTTACGCACCAGCGAAGAGAACAACGTCCGAAGCGTTCAGGATGCCGGTAAGACCGGTAACCTTCACGAGGTGGTCGGTGGTCTGGAAGGTCTGGTTAGCAGTGTCACCGGAGTGCAGGATGTAGGTATCCGTGCCGTAGGTAAACTGAACAACCGAACCAGCCGCATTAGCCGCGCCAGCGTTCGCAAGCAGGCCGTTCACGGCGTCAGTCAGTGAAGCAGCCTGCGTAGCTGCCGTCTGCTGAGCAGCAGCCAAGGTAACGACCGTGACGCCCGCACCAGCCACACCGGTACCGCCGGCCTGCTGGAAGCTCAGGATATCAACGCCACCCGTAGCAGCAGCCGTGCCGAGGTTGAGATCGGTGATGCTCGGGACAACCGTAGTGCTGGAGCTGTTGTTGACGTGAACGAAGGTGTCGTTGCCGGCACCACCGGTGAGCACGTCAGCAGCGGGACCAGCAGCCGCAGTGTAGGGAGCTGCAGCAACTGCCTGCCTACCATCCTGCGTGGTAGATACCGTGACGCCATCAGCAACAGAAATGCCACTTCCAGCAACAGTAGCAGGAGCGACGTCAGAGAAGCTGCCCGCCTTTTGGGTCAGGGTAAGCGTCGTGTTAGTCGTGGCATCTACAGCTGCTGTGTAAGCGTTCGAGAACGTCGCGTTGCCATTCAGAGTCGTAACGAGAGCTGCCGTCAGAGCAGCACCAGTTACCGTGCCGCCGGAAGCGTTGGTGTAAGTCGTAGCAATGCCATCAATCGTGACGGTCACAGCCTGGGTGTTGTCAACCGAACCCGTAGCAATGGCAATCGATTGGATTTCCGGCCGAGCAATTACCTGAAGAACAGCATTACCCGTGTTTCCGACGATGGTGTCATTGCCAGCGCCGCCGACGATGATATCCGCACCGGTACCGCCGATGAGCACATCGTTGCCGCTACCACCGGTGATCGCCGTAGCAATCGTCTGCAGGTGAGCGTCGATAGAGAACTTACCGGTCAGGCCCGAAGCATTGTAGGCTTCAGCAGAAGCCACGCCCGTGGTGAGCGTAAAGCCCGAGTCACCGGTGATGTTCACCGTCCGAAGACCAGTGCTGTTGGCCAGCGAACCAACCGAGTTCGCATTGTTACCACCCGTGGCAGCGCCCGTGGAGGCGATGTTCAGGGTCTCGACACCAGCAGCAGAGAAGCTGGCAACCGACGTGTTGGTGAAGTCCGTCACGTTGTCGAGCGTCAGTGAGAGCGTGTCAGCCGTACCCGGCGTGGCAGCGTTCTTAACACCAACAGTCAGGCTGGTCGCGACGTTGCTGTCGACCGTCACGGTCGAACCGACAGCAAGGTTGCTGACGTTGAGAAGGTCAGCGGAAGCAACAAGCTTTGTAATGCCGGCGATCTGGTCGAGGTTGAAGGTCGTGCCGCCAGCGAGCTTGAGGGTCTCAAGGTTGGTGTACTGAGCGCCGAGCGTCGTGGTCAGCTGGTTGCTGGCGTTGAGGACGAGGGTGTCGTTGCCAGCGCCGCCGTTGACGAAGCCGGTCGTACCGAGAACGTCGGTGCCGAGGTTGATCGTGTCGTTACCTGCGCCACCAGTAAACTTGAAGGTGGTGGCATTGTTACCAGCAGTGATGTTGACGCTGCCAGCGGAAGCGCTTGCATCGACGGTGGTGACCGAGTCAGCGAGAGCGGTAGCAATGGCCAGGTTGCCCGAGCCGGCGACTGTGATCGTCTTCAGCGAATTGCTGTTCAGGCTGAGCAGGTTGCTGGCAGCGCCCGAGGTCGTGACAGCGAACGTCTCGATGCCGTCCTCGGTGAGCGAGGCGGTCGAAGGCGAAGCAGCAGTCGCGGAAGCCTGAACGTTGCTGAGCGTAACGGCCTGCGTGTCGTTGGTGCCACCGACGTTGTTTGCCGTGACCGTGATCTGCTCGCCGGTGTTGGACAGGCCGATCGAGGCAGCGTTGTTGAAGTTGGTGAGAGCGAAGGAGTTGTTGCCGCCGCCAACGAAGTTCACTGCGGTCAGACCGGTGGTCTGGTTGCTGATCGCCAGCGAGTCAGCAGCCGTGCTGTTGATCTCGTAGATCTCAACGCTCGTGGTGGCGATCGAAGGGATCGCGTTGCCGAGGTTGCTGACGATGCGAAGCGTATCGGTGCCCGCGCCACCATTGACCGTGTCGCCGAGGCTCAGGGTCGGGTTGGTTGCCGAGGAGGTACCAATGAACGTGTCATTGCCAGCGCCGCCATTCAGCGTGTCGATGCCGGTGGTGAACGTAACGGTCTGACCGTTCGTGCCGGGGGTGTTCGGCTGGCCGTTGGCGGCCGTGTAGATCGAGCCGGTGTAGACAGCCTGGCCCTGAGCAGCGTTGAGCTGGAAGCCGTTCACGGCAGCGTCGGAGACCGAGATGGCTTCCTGCGACTGCGAGACGAGATAAAGAGCGCTGCCACGGGTGATGCCGGCGGAGTTCACGTAGCCATCGACTTCACCGGAAGAGGCGGCACGGCCGAGGATGGTGCTGTAGAGGGCCTGGACGTAGGCGGCGTCGACGGCGGTGCCGGTGCCGAAGCGGTTGGTGAATTCCTGCGACTGCGCGAACATGTTCGACAGGTTCTGGTAGGTCGCCGCCGACGGGCCGAGGGCCCGGACGAAGTTCTCGGCGTTCTGCAGACCGGCCTGATCCGGCACGCGGCCGAAGGCGGCCTGGTAGAAGCGGATGACCGGATCGGCGACCTGGTCGGCCTCACGGGAGTTCGAGATGGTCGAGAAGATCTGGGCGTCCGTGAGGGCGCCGGACTGGGACACGGAGAAGTAGGAGTTCTCGTCGCTGGCCGAAGCAGCGCGACCCAGAGAATTCTGGAACGCTACCTGAATCTGTGCTCGTGAAAGAGCCATGGGGCATCTCCTGGAAAATATATAGAGTCGGCCTTCAGCCGATCCTCCCGCGTTCGAAGCGGTGCTTCGTCCGTTGGTGGAGCATGCATAATGCGGCTTCTATACCCCCGCAAGCGCAATCTTCCGGTGCACCTCCGATCACTCGAAGGCGAAACTCGATCGGGTTGTCGAGTTGCTTAAATGTGACTCTGCGGTTGCGTCCGTCAGGTAGCTGATACCTGCCGCGGCGAGTGCCAGACTGCTCTCAACGGTACGGCAATTCTGATAGCTTTTGTTAAGGCAAACCGCCGGTCTCACTCGTTCGCTAAACGTCAAGCTGCTTTTGCTCAGATGTCATCAACGAAGAGCCGGCGCAGGCGGCTGAAACGCAGAAAGCGCCCCGCCACCCACGGAGGGCAGCGGGGCGCTTGTGTCGGCAGGGAGAGGCCTTCACCGGACGATCTGGAACTCTACCGGGGCCTGCACGAGGACGATCGACCAGCCCAGCGCCCGCTGAAGCGGGTTGCAGTCCCACGCCAGCGTCGAGATCCACTTCGCCTTGCCGGGCATCGCGTCGAGCGGGATGACGGGCCCGGTGGCCTCACGCTCGGGCGGCTCGCCCGGAGGCGTGAGGGGGCCATAGGCGTCGAAGTGCTCCGGCTCGTAGTCGATGCGGCGGCCTGACCCGTCCACGACGTACCAGCGCCGGCTCATCTCGCATTGGCGGGTGCGATTCCGGGTCGAGCTGACCAGGAGACGCTCGCCGGGGTGGACCTGGTGGTTGACCACGACGCGCGGACCGATCTCAACCGGGACCGTGCGATCGATCGCCATCGAGAACACCCAGGCCAGGACGAACAGCACCGCTCCCCAGTACATCGCGTTCAGCACACGCATGAGGTGGCCGATGCGCTGCGATGGCGCGAAGGTGAGGCGGATCGCCTGGGAGAAGATGTCCTCGACCGGCTCGAGGCCAGGGGGAGGGGGGTTATGAAGGATAGTCACGGATGGGGCACTCCCCCCTTGGCGATGAGGAGGCCGACGAGCGCGACGAGGATCGCGGCACCGACGGTCTTCACCACCCAGCCGATCTGCTCGCTGTGCTTGTCGACGTCTCGGCGCAGGGTCTTCGTGTCGGCCTCGATAACGTTGACGTCGGACTTCAGCGCGAAGGTCCGGTTCAACTCGGTGCGGAGGTCGGCGAACTGCCGGTTGTTCTCCGCCCGCATGTCCGTGACCTCGCGGCCGATGACGGTCTGCCCCTGGGTGAGGAGCGCAATCGCCGTCTCGGTGGACGGTCCACTTCCGCGGTCGTCGGTGGATGATGGCATGATGAAAGCCCCCGGCGGGCTGAGCTGGCGCGCCGGGGAACGGGCGCGCGTGATGGGCCGCCCCCCTGCGGGAGGCGGCAGGGGTCAGCGGGCGAGGTCGCGCCGCACGTCTTCGATCCAGGCCACGGCGCGGGCGCCACACGCCGTCTTCGCCCGATCGAGCACCTTCGCCGCCCCGATGATCCGGACGATGTCGGCCCGGGTCAGGGCCCGGTCCGGGATCTCGGGGAAGGTCTGGCGCAGGCACGGCCCGACGTCGGCCGGGGCGTCCGGCAAGGTGACGCGGATGCCGGGCGCGCGCGAGTCGATGAGGGCAGGGCCATCAGAGGTTACGCAGGCGGCGAGCCAGCCCGACAGGAACACACACGCGATTGCGCTGCGGATCGGTGCGAATCGCATTGTTGAGGTCCTTCAGCTTCTGGGCATCGGCGCGGGCGGCGGAGACATCGCGCACAGCCTGCAGGACGATGCGGTCGGAGATGTCCCGGGCGATGGCCGTGCGGGTCTTCTCGGCCGCCAGGGCCCGGGCGGCATCGCGAGCGAAGGCATCGTGGGCACCCTTGGCTGTGCCGGCCTGGTAGACGGCCGCGCAGGCGAGCAGGACGACACCCAGGGCGACGAGGGGGCGCTTGAGGAAGCCGGGGAGCCAGGAGAACCCGAGAAGGGCCAGCACGAGGGCCGCGACGCCGCCGAGGCCGGCCACCACCGCCAGCGGGGAGAACGCCGTCCAGGCGTTGACGAGGAAGGCGAGCATGGAGAAGCCGGTCACTTCAGGCCCTCCAGGCACATCGCGGTTTCGCGGGCCCGGCGCGCGGTCAGGCCCGGGATCACGCGGCCCCCGGCCTTATTCCAGTAGCCCATGGCCCGGCAGGCCTCGGCGAACTGGCCGGCGTTGTAGAGGCGAACCGTGGTGGAGCCGCAGAACCCGCCGCTGCCGACGTTGTAGGCCATGGACGTGAAGGCCACGAGCGTGCGGTCGCTCATCGGCTTCTTTACGCAGTGCTCGACCTTGCCGGCGAACTCGTCGAGGCGCTTCAGCAGCAGCTCGTCGCACTGCGCCTTGGTGAAGGTCATGCCCATTTTGATCCCGAGGGTTTCCCCGAAACACGCCGTCGGCACGTTCACCAGATCTCGGTAGGCCTTCAGCCGCAGCCCTTCGTCTTTGCCCACGTTGGTGACAGCGAGAATCCCGGCCGCCGTGGCCGCGAGCGCGCCGCCCCACATCGATCGCTTGACCAGCCGGCTCATGCGCCGTCTCCCGGCGTCACGCCCTGCTGGGCGAACAGGCGCGCGACGGCGGCCGCGATGGTCACTACGGCGGACAGGGCCGCGAAGGTGCCGGCGGCGATGGGCGGGTTCGAGGTGAACACCGACAGCGCCACCTCGATGCCGGAGAGGACGGCAGCGATGAGCGCGAGGCGGATGCTCCAGGCTCGGCGCAGCAGGGTGCGCCAGTTCTCGTGAAGCCGGAAGCGGGCGGCGGCGATGGCGGCGAGGCGTGCGCCGGCGGCCGCGCGCAGACGCGCGAAGGCGCCCGCGTCGGGGGACGTGGTCATGGTGGAGCTCCGGAGTGGGAGGTCAGCCGAGGACGGTGACGCGCACGGTGGCGAGACCGCGCTGCGTGATGCCGAGCGCCCGCGCGGCGCCGAGCGACAGGTCGATGAGGCGGCGTAGGCGCGGGCGCGGACCGCGATCGTTGATCGGCACCACCACGCTGCGGCCGGTGGCGAGGGCGGTGACGCGGACGCGGGTGCCGAGTGGCAGCGTCCAGTGCGCCGCCCCGAGCTGGGATGGGATGAAAGGCCGGCCATCAGCGCGGCGAGCGCCGCTCTCGTGGCCGTAGAACGAGGCGCGGCCGATCTGGTCGGCGCAAGCGGGCGTCGTCGCGAGCATGGCACAAGCGAAGAAAGCCCGCAGCGCGAGGCGCCGCAGGATCATATTCGATGTCCCTTCTCAAATTTAGAGGCTATGAATGCCGCGAAGAGAGTCAGCTGTTGGAAATATCCAACTGATAAGCTTGACCGCTGGAGGGAGACGCATGCGCCTCGTGCTCACGATTAGTTTATTGGCTTGCGCCGTAAGCGCTGCGGTCGCAGAACCGGCGCTACCGATTAAACCCGTTCATGGATCGACCAAGGAGTTTCGCGATCGCCAAGAGCAGATGGAAGATAAATCCAAAGCTGCTCTAACCGATCAAGAGACGCGAAACGCTCGGTTCGATGATAGGGTCCGACGGGCAACAGGATCGGTTTGCAACGGATGCTTCGCCGAACCAACCGGAAGAACCCGGGCACACAAGCAGAAGGCAGCCAGCCATTCTCGCGACGATGCTGAATAGGCTCGAACGATAGCCCAATTTTGATACGCGCTGCCGCTTGTGCTCAGTCAGAGCAAGGCTAGGACTTCACGCCCCACCGTTCCCACCAAAGCCCGACCCCTGCCTGCCAGACCACCCAGCACAGGGTATGGTAGGCGCGGCGTCGGTCATGGCGAACCCCGTGGTAAGGCAGGGGCGACAGGAGCGTGGCAATGAACGAGTGGTCCCACCTGACGGACGAAGAGCTTCAAGCACTCATTGGACGGATTATGGCCGAGGCCATCCGACCGATCTTCGAGGGCACCACACGGACCGAAGTTACAAAAAAAATGGCCGACACACTGGAGCGGATGACGGGGCTAGAAGGCAACGTCGAGGTCATCGCAGGACCGATCGACAAATCGACCGGCTTGGCCACGTTCACCTACGTCGCGAAGACTCCGATGGGCGAAGCCTACATTCGGGGAATCGCCAGGGACGAGGAATTGCAGGCATTGGAGGCCTCCATTCACTAGTCGCTGTCGACCGCCACCAGATGCAGCGTTCCGGCCGACGTCTTGAGAGGGCACGGCGTTGCTCTGCCGGCGCGGGATCGTAAGGGGGGCAGGGGTGCGAAAGTTTCGCAGGGCTCGGGCACGTTTGGCGTGTTATCCGGCTGCATGCCCCGTTGGTTCTTCCTGCTCGTCGTCATCTCCCTTGGCCTGTCCGTAGCCGGCGGCGTGCTGATCTTCATACGGTCGCCGACGCCGGTGGCGCAGCGGGTGGACTGACGGCGGTTCGAAAAGGGCCATGATATTGTCCGACTAGCGCGGGGTATAAAGTCGGCGGTGGGCTTTATAGGCTTGGGCGGTTTCGCTTTAAACCGCCCCTCACCGCAGCCTGATTTTGATGCGCTACGCCGCTTGTGTTCGGCGGCGAGGAGCTACGCCGCCGACTGGATCACGCCGAGCTTGATCGCGGCGGCGCGCTCGGCCGTCAGGGTGCCGATGGACTGGCAGAAGTCGATGCCTTCGATCACGGCCAGGTCGGCGACGTCTACCTCGGCGAGGCGGGGATCGTCGAGGGAGCCGAACAAGATGTCGAGGGCATCGCGGGCGAACGCTTTGGCCTCGTCTTCTTGGGCGTAGGCCCGCGCCCGCTTGATCGCGACCTACTCGCCGACGCTGAACTGCGCCTTGAAGCGGATCGGGGTCATGAGGGTGCGGAGCGTCACCCGCGTCAGCGTTGCCGGCCTCTGGTAGCCGATATTACCTGCCCTCGGGCGACTACTGACGGCGAGCCGCATCCCATAGCGCGTCAACCTCGATATCACCCATGCCGATCTCAAGGGCTAGAGCGGCAATGTAGGGGTGATTTCGCTGCCAAGTCGTCGCCGAATTCCAGTAGATGCGGACTGGCTCATACGGATGCGTATCAACAGCCTCCTGCGCAGCCGTAAGACGACCCGAGTTGAAGAGTGCCATTTTCCCTTGTGCCGGAGAAATGTCCGGCAGCATGGGTCGCGCCCATGAACGTGCACCCATAATCTAACTCCACTGCAAGAGGGCGCCGCCGATATCGATGACGGCGTCGTTCTGTGAGCGCAGCCGGTAGCGCATCGTCTGGCCGGCTGGCTGACCAGAGATATCGGCAAGCCCCTCAACGAGCTCGAAGCCGTCCGCCTGTGTGCCGGCGAGCACCAGGGGCACCGCCGACCATGATGCCCCATTGTTCCGAGACACCTCGCCGATCAAATCGGAAAAGTTCGCGCCATTGGGGCGCTTTATCTGTGCGCCAAGGCGGACAGCGGTGGGTGTTGCGGCCGCCGCGAAGGGGTTCGAGGTGACGGCCGGCGCGACCGTTGGCGGACCAAACACGCCGAAACCATACCCTCGCCGTTGCGTCTCGCCCGTCGAGTTGCCGTTCGGGGTAAGGCGGAAGTACCGATAGGGAAGTGCATCGGATACTGTGATAGGCACCGCGAGGAAATCAATCGGGGTTCCCGACTGGCCTGCCTGGAAATTGGTAATTCCCCCAATACTGCCGGACCAGCTAGTTCCGTCGTTAGACCCCGTTACATCAAAACTGAACCAGCGATCTCGATCCACAGCATTGGCTACTATCAGACCTACCCGCTTTGGCGAGCCTAAGTCGATATCAAACCTGGCCGGCGATCCGGTGCCATTATATCCCTGACTGTCGCCAAGTGCTAGATTGTACATATTCACCCAGGAACGACCATATCCTGTGATCGTTGCTGCGATCTGATCAGTTGCTCGACTACCGTAGCCACGTACTTGCCTGATCTGCGGGAGGCCGCCGGAATTGGCCCCAAACGTGATCCTGATACCCTTCGTAGCCGAAGCCGATAGGGGGACAAGAGCCCGGTAAAGGCCATTCACGCCCGAATTCGGAACATTGATGGAGCCAAGTATCGTGCCGCTATCTGCATCGGCAATGCTGAACGACTGACTGAAACCGTTAGAAATGAAGAACTGTATTTCAACTGATCTAATTGGCGCGCCGCTGAACAATGCCTGAATCCAATAGTTTGGCTCTCCAGTCATATAGTTCTTAGCGCCACCATTGAAAATCTGATCTAGGGCGGCAGAGTTATTGCTCTGCGAGTCTACGTTATACGCCGTAGTTCCCGTTCCAGTGAAGGTACCGTTTGACGTAAAACTGCCAAAAGTACGGGCCTCATAGGCTTTCGCCGGGGCAAAGCTAAGTACCTTGCTCGTCGTGTTAAAGATTGCATCCGCGAAGGTGAAGTCGCTCGTATCTCCGTAGGGGTCAACGATACCGGCGCTCATGTTGACGCGGTCCCCTTTAGCTTCGGCCACGAGCAGTTCAGTCAGCAGGAGATCTTTGCGGAGGCCTGAGATAGTGGCCTGCATCGACACAATAATCGAGCTGCCAGCCTCAAGTTTTAAGCCAAGCGCAGCGGGCAGACCCGTAACGTCTGCAACTGCATAATCCCCGGCCATGGGCAAGACGGACCCATCGCGACCCTTGAACGACTGAACGCCGCCTGTGATCTGCGCATATGCAACTTGCCAATCGACCCCGTCCCAAACCCGCATCTTCTTTGTGACGCTGTTGAAGTACAAGGCGCCGACTAAAAGAGCGTTGCCATCGTTGTCGAGGGCTGGGTCAGCCGCTCTGGCGCCAAGATAGCGATCGTCGAAGCTGTCATAAGCCGCGATGGCGTCGGTCGCAGCCCCCGCGGCCAACGCAGACTTCTGATCCGCCTGAATAGCGGAGGCCGCCGCCGCCGTTGCTGAACCGGCAGCCGCGGTCTTCGAAGCCGCCGCAGACTGTTCCGAGGCGAGGGCCGCCGCAGCCGATGCAGTCGCAGCCGTGAGGTCGGGCAGGGTCAGGTCGACGGCGAACAGCCCGTGCGCCAGCCGGCGCAGCACGAGCTGGGGCAGGGTATCTCGCGTGCCGTAGGTGACGTTGCCGGTGATGAACTCCGGCGTGGTGCCGTCCTGGCCGACCGGACCCGCCGGCAGAGGGAAGATCAGCGCCCGACCGTCGTCGAGGGCGACGAGCAGCTCGTAGGTGTTCGGGATCTGCTCGATCGAGCGGATGCCGTTGCCGGCGCGGCCGTTCTCGCCCGGCTGGGCGCCGAATCCGTAATCGCGCGGGGCGCCCGTCCTGTACGGGACATCGTTGAAGAACAATCCGGCGCTCACGGGCAAATCCCCTCGTCGATCAGGCAGAGGCCGAAGCGGATGCGCTGCGGCACCTCATCGGCGCCGGTGGCGACGATGTCGTAGCGGTAGAGCCCGGCGGCGACGGCGCGGGTGCGGCCCCGAGGGACGTTCCATGCGAGGCCACCCAGCGCGGCATTGGTGACGAGGAAGCCGCCATCCTCGTCGCCGACGAGAAGCTTCACCCGCGGGTCGGTGATGTTGCCGGCGGCGTCGCAGGCCTTCAGGGCGGCGACGACGTGCTTGCCGGTGAAGTTGTAGGGCGTGCGCCGGTAGCCGGCGGCCGCGCCGACGAGGAGCCAGCGTGACAGGCCGGAGGGCCGCGCGTCGGTCTCGAAGGTCGCCGCCGCCGTCCACGAGCTCGACCCCAGGCCGGGATCGGCGATGTAGAGATCCTCGCCGTAGACGCGCGCCACGCCGAGATCATAGGTCGCGCCCGGCGCCCAGGCCGGCGTCCCGACCCACGGCACGGCGATATCGGCGCCGACCTGGACCGAGAACCCGTCCGTCCAGGCGGCGGTGTTGGAGAACCGGAAGTCGATGCCGGGGAGGGCCATGGATGCGCCCCCTCAGTGGATCGCGGCGAACAGGGCGTCGACCGCCTCAACGGTGGTGAGCGTGCCGGCCGCCACCGCGCGCCCGACCGCCGCCTCGACGCCGAAGCAGACCTGCACGTGCGCGTCGAGGGCGTCACCTAGCGCCACGATGTCCGCATTCGACAGGGCCACGAACGCGCCCGTCACCGTCTTGAAGTCGGGGATCGCGTAGGCCGGGTTGGACAGGGCCTTCAGCTCGGCGCGGGTGATCTTCGGCTGGCCGACCTCGCGATCGGTGGCGAAGCGATGGCCCTTGAAGGTCAGGCCGCCGACCTCGGCGCGGTAGCGCTCCGAGGCCGCGTAGGCGGGCAGATCCGGGCTCACCGGCGCGCGGAACAGGCGCCCGTCTTCCGGTCCTGTCGGCGCCGGGCCGATGCGGCCGAGCGCCTCCATGGCGCCGGCGTAGGGCACGAGGCGGGCGTCGGGAAACGCCACCATCGGCACCGCGACGTCGTCTTCGTAATAGGCGAGCACGCGCTCGCCCGAGACCACAAGCTGCATGGTCGGCTCCAGGGCTGTCGGATTGAGGGGAGGGGCCGCGCGGGGCGGCCGGGACGCCAGAGGCGTCAGACGATGAAGGCGTTGCCGTTGCCGGAGGTGCCGGCCGCCGGGCTCGCCTGCGTCGGCGCGGATACGCTGGAACCGCTCCGGATGATCTGCCCGCCGTTGTAGGCGTAGAACGCCGTGTCGGTGGCCGAGCCCGTCACCGACTGGGAGTCGGCGAAGGACAGACGTCCGACCATGAGGCCGCGCGGATTGCCCGAGACGTTGAAGCCGATCGGGCTCGCGATCGCGCAACTCACGAGCTGGATGCCGGCACCGCCATTGTCCCGCGACACCGAGTTGTTGCTGCCGAGCAGCGAGCCGCCGTTGACGAAGACGCCGGTGTCCGGATTGCCGCGCGCATAGATCTGCGAGCTCGCAAGATCGGAGCACCCGAGTCCGCCGCCGATGTGGAAGCCGTGCAGGCCGTTGGAGAGCGACGCGATGCTCGCCGCCCCGAGGACGGTCATGCTGCCGTTGATGTTCGCGCCGAAGACGCCGTTGCCGATGCAGAAGACCTGCTCGCCGATCTTGGTCTCGGATCGAAGGGTCGAGATGCCGGCCTGCTGCGCGCCGAACGACGCGATGCGGCGGATGTTCTGGTTTCCGCTCTCCAGCACCAGGTTGTCGGACGAGTACCCCTGGAAGATGTTGGTCTTGACCGGACCCGACCCGTCCGAGGTGAACAGCACGTCCTGCAGCACGTCGATGTCGCCGGTGACGACGAAGCGGGCGCCGGAAACGAACGAGATCTCCGTGGTGAAGATGCCCCGCATGGTGTTGAGGTTGGTCGCCGTGTCGGCAACGCGGTTCGCCTGGGCGTTGCCGGTGTAAGCCAGCGCCCCGGGCTGGGGCAGCGAGCCGTTGAGGGGCGCACCCTTGAAGGCGACGCGGGACTGATCGGCATGGTTGAAGCGGATGTCGCTCGAGTAGACGACCTTCGAGTTGCCGACGCCGGCGGCATGCTGGAACGTCACGTAGCCGGTGTTCGAGATCCGGCGGCGCGAGATCCAGACGATGGCCTCGTAGCAGTCCTTGAAATCCGGATTAAAGCCCGCGATCGTCTTCACGATGGGGGCGTTGATCAGAACCTCGCTCACCGGGGTGAGCATGGTCAGGGTGTTGGTCGTCGCGTTGTAGCGCAGCTCGACGATGTCGCCCTTGCGGTAGTCGCCGCGCTGCAGGGCGCCGCCGCCGTTGTGGACGACGACGCGGGGGCCGAGGCCGTTGTAGTTCAGCAGCGTCGGTCCGGTGACGTCCTGATTCAGCGTCACCGAGAACGGCATGCCTGCCGCGTAGCCGGCGACCGCCAGGGGCGAGCCCACGGTGATGTAGCCCGGCGTGGCGCTGGTGTCGGTGAAGGTCTGCAGACCGGCTAGGCGGATCGCGCGGGCGATCTGCGTAAGGTCGTCGTCGGTCGGGACCTGCCCCGACAGCTCGACCACGTTGACGATCTCGCGCTGGACGTATTCCGGCACCTGCGGCGGGATGCGCGAGCCCTGCTGCTGCAGGGCGATGTTCTTGCCGACATACGGCGCGTTCGGCAGGGCGGAGCCAGCCGGCGGGTGGTAGCGCATGGAGGGAGATCCCTAGTCGGGGTAGCGGAACACGAGGGTCGTGTGCGGGGGCGACAGGCGGGCAAGGACGCATTCGAGGTCCGGCGCGGGCGTGTAGCCCTCGATCCGGTCGCCCTCGGCGCCGCACTCGGCTTCGTCGCAGCGGAAGTAGGTGGCGGGCGCGGTCACCACGTCGGCGACCCAGAAGCGCCAGGCGACGGCACCGGGATCGTTGGGGTCGAACCCCTCGATCCGGTCGCCGTCCTCGCCGCACTCGCCCTCGTCGCAGGCGAAGTACGTCTCGTTGAGGGCACCGCCGGCGACCTCGTCGCCGGGGTCGGCGGCACTGGGGAAGGCGTAGCCCTCGATCGGGTCGCCATCCTCGCCGCACTCGGCCTCGTCGCAGGTGAAGTATGTGTCGAGCGTGTCGAAGGCGACGCACTCGGACACGTCGCAGAGGAACTGCGTCGGCTCCTCGACCCGCATGGTGAAGCCGAGCGAGGCGGCGACGCAGACGAAGTAGGCCGGCGAGGCGCCGCCCTGCGCACCGAAGCGCGCCCGCACCCGCGACACCCGCTGCTCCGCGGTGCGGCCGGCCGGCATGCAGGGGTCGGGCAGGCCGAGCTCGGCCTCCCAGTCAGGGAGCGACACGGTCGCGGCCGACGGGAAGGTCTGGGTGGCGATGGTCCAGTCGCGGATGTTGAGATCGGCCACCCACGCGGCGATCCCGCGCCAGAACGAGCGCTGGACCGGTGAGGCGCCCTTGCCGTCACCGGCCTCGTCCGCGCCCCAGGCCGCACCGCGCGGGGTGAGCGCCAGGACCTGGGGCAGGATCTCGTCGGCGCTCGGATTGGACTGGCGATCGGCAACGGACGGCGGCTCGGCCGGCAGCAGCGCGCACGGCCACCCCGCCGGGATGGATTCCAGCATGGTGGGGCCTCACGCGTAGGAGACGGTACCGAGGACCGGCAGATAGCCGGCGGTGGCGATCACGGTCGCGGCGGGCAGGAGCAGCTCGTGCCGCTCCTCGCCGGTGGCCCGGGAGATTCCCTCCTGGATCCAGCTGCGCGAGAACCCGACGGCCACGGACGTGCCGACCTCGGCGCGATCGACGAAGGTCGCGGCGATCTCCTCCTCGACGGAGGCCCGGATATCGAGGGTGTCGGGCGAGAGTCCTGAGATCCGGACATCCACCGGCAGCGCGATGGGGGCCAGAGCAAACACCCGCGCCGTCACCGGGCGGCGTATGGGATCGTCGCAGTAGGCCTGCACCAGATCGACCTGGGCCGGCACCGGGATGCCGTCCGGCTGATCGTTGACGGTGAAGCACAGCCACACCGAGCGTGCGTCGTTGGAGAAGCTGTCGACGTAGGCCCGGCGCAGGATGCCGGGGCCCAGCGCCTCGGCGGCCCAGGTCCCATAGTCGAAGGCCGAACCACCCTGCGGTGGGTTGCGCTTACGCGCCAGGATGCGCGCCCGGAAGGCCTCGCGTTGCTCGGCGTCGGCACCGCCGGCGAGCCCCTG
Source organism: Methylobacterium sp. Leaf99 (assembly GCF_001422375.1). Classification (GTDB taxonomy): domain Bacteria; phylum Pseudomonadota; class Alphaproteobacteria; order Rhizobiales; family Beijerinckiaceae; genus Methylobacterium. The sequence goes on from NZ_LMMU01000001.1 coordinate 1,928,202, forward strand.
GCCGTCGACCACAGCGTTCTCGCCGAGCCCCGCCGGCACATCCTGGTCATCGACCAGCGCCACCGGGAATCCGGCGCCGAGATTGCCGGCCGATCCCATCTCGTCCGCTTCGACCGGCAGGGCGACGACGTTGCCGTCGGCGATCTCGGCTGTCCGCGTGGTGTAGGTGGCGCCGCTTGCCCCCCGGAACTGCAGGCCGCTCGGCACCACGAGGCCGTGGATCGCCGGCACCAGGATGGTCCCGGAGGCGGCCGAGGCGGGGATGCGGGTGAGCCCGAGCTCGAAGCCGTGGCGGTCGAGCCAGAGGTCGTCGGCGCGGGAGGCGAAGATCTGGTCGTAGAGCCACCGGCGGCGCAGCTCGTGCTCGAAGTCGAGGAGCGCGATGACCTTGCCGATGACCGTGAAGGTGTTGGCCCAGACGCTGGCGACGGCGCCGTCGATGCTCTGGGTCAGGAACCCGCGCGCCTTGACGCCGAGTTCAGCAAGCGAGCGGAGGCTATAGCCCGCCATCGGCACGTCTCCACAGAAGGTCGAACTGGGGGGCGTAAGCCTCACGGCCGTCGCGGCCGTAGAGGTTCACGGTCAGGCGGATGCGCCCGGCGGGTTTGTCGGCCGTGGCCCGGGCCGCGATCCGGACGACGGCGCCCTGGCGGATCAGCGGCTGCAGGGCGCGCTCGGCCTCAGTCGCCACGGCCATCGCGGTTCCGTCGGTGAGCTCGTGCCGGCGATACAGCCAAAGCTTCGAGCCGAGCGGCGCCTCGCCCTTGCTGCGGTCGACGTCGAAGCCGTCGCCGGGCCAGCCGCGGCGATCGCCGCGGTGCTCGTGGCGCAGCTCGTAGGTCTCGGCCCGCGCATCGGTGAAGAGCAGCAGGATCACGGCGGTGCGCAGCGGGTTGGCCGCCTTCAGGCCGCCGGCCGGCCCGTCATCGCCACCGGCGGACACGGCGAAGTCGCCAACCACGCCGTTCCAGACGATGTCCGGCGGCAGCAGCGCGACGCCCGCATCCGCGAGCGGGGTCAGGGTGAGTTGCATGGTGGCCTCGAGGCATGGGTGAGCCACCCCGCGCGGGCAAGGGGCCTACGGCGCTGGGCCGGGCGTCAGACCTTGGCGAAGACGACCGATGACGGGCCGGCCTGGGTCATGACGGGGGAGCCGCCGGTGCCGCCGAGGTCGATGCGGCCCTTGCGGATGGTCACCGTGGTGCCGCCGACCTCGATGGTGACGGTGTCCGTGCCGGTGATCGTGATGGTCTTGCCCGTCATCTTCTGCGGGCGGTCGGCGGCGTCGTGCCAGATCCCGTCAGCGCCGAGCATGCGGGTCGCGTTGCCCTTGGCGTCGTAGAGGGTGGTGTTGCCCTCCTGGAGCTTCTTCGGACGGCTGTCCTGGTGCTCCATGCCGAGGAAGGCGACAAGGCCGCGCTCGCCGGAGCCGGCGATGCCGATGCCGTGCGAGTTCTTCGGCGCGTGGCTGGCGAGCCCGTGCTGGCGCACGATGTGGACCTTGTCGACCTCCTCGCCGGCATAGCCCTGGCCGCGCCCGAGCTGCATCTCGCCGTCGTCGTTGGTCTCCGTGATCTGGGCCCGGAAGATGTTGGTGCGGCTCATTCCTCGCCCTCGTCCTCGAGCGCCGGCCCCGGATCGAAGGCCTTGTCGGATTTGCCCGCCGCCGCCTTGCCGCCCTGCGCCTTCGGATCGACGAAGGTCAGGGTCGCGATGGTGCCGTTCTGCCCGCCCTGGCGGAAGTTGGCCGTCGACAGTGTGTAGTCGCCGTCGATGTCCTCGGGCTCGTTGACGATCGCCATGAGGCGGCCGGGCTCCCAGAGGGCGCCGGCCTCGTCGCGCCAGGTGTTCACCGTGACCGTGATGGTGGTCCCGGCACCGGCGCGGCGGAGGCGCTCCCAGCGCAGGCGCTTCTTCAGCTCTTTCTTGTCCCAGTCGCCCTCGGGGATGATCAGCAACGGGCGGTTACGCCCGACGCTGCCATCGGTCTCCGTCTCTTCCTGGCGCAGGGCGTCTTTGCCCGTGCCGGTGGCGCGCTGGCCGCGCCCGACGATGGGCGAGAACTTCTGGTCGAGCTTGAGCTTGACGCTCATCCGCTTCACCGGCTGGGTGCCGAGGACCAGGGCACCGGCGTGGCGCTTCGTGCCGGACCGGGTGATCATGATCGAGCCGTCGGGCTGGCCGGCCAGCATCAACCCGGCCTGGCGTGCCTCGCGCTCGACGGTCTGGAAGATCGTCTCGCCGGGCTGGCGCTGGACCTTGGGGATCTTCTTCAGGGCCTGGTCGGTGGTGAAGCCGCAGCGGACCTCGTCGAGCTCGTTGGCCACCTCCAGGAGGGTCTTGTTCTCGAAGCGCCCGGTCTTGTGCTTGACCGGGTGGCAATCGACGGCGTCGGCGGCCTTCGATTTCCCGTCGAGGACGACGGTCTTCGAATCCTCGTCGTAGTCGGCGCCGTACCCGGTGACGTAGCCCTTGCACAGCAGCTCGCCGCCGCCGGGGCTGCCGCCCTCGCCCTGGCGGGTGCGCAGCTCGATCTCCCGGCCGGTGCGAAGGCGTTTCGCCGCCGGCGACCAGCTCGAATGCGTTGCGGTCAGCGTGAAGCTGATCTCGGCCGATTCCGACGAGCGGTCGACCGAGACGTCCTGCCAGCCGATCAGGGCCTGGCCGTCCACGATCAGGGAGACGATCTCTTCGCCCATCGACATGGTTCAGGCTCCGGCGGGCGCGATGGCCTCCACCGAGGCCGGAAGGAACAGGGGCGTGCCGCAGCGATTGCGCTGCACGATGTCGGCGGCGCGGGCCGGGTCGCCGTAGAGGCCCCAGGCCAGGGCCGTCGACGGGTAGGACCTGCCGGCCTCGACGCGCACCACCGGCTGGAGGCTGGTAGCGAGCAGAGCGAGGTGTCCGGAGGTCTCCCGGGCGACGCCCGACAGCAGCGCAAGCACCTCCTGCCCGAGGGCAATCGAGATCCTGTCGCTGGCGCCATCCATGGCGCGCCCGATCCGCGCCCGGGCTTCGGTCGCCGAGCGCCGGTCCGAGAACGCGGTGCGGGCTTCCGCCACAAAGGCCTCGCCGAGGCAGGCGACCTCGACCGTGGCGGCGAGCGCGCGGGCGAGGGCGTATTGCTGGGTGAGGACCGGCGAAGCCGACGCCGGGAAGGTCACCGCGGCCTGGGCGGCGGCGTCGTAGAGACCGGCGCTGGCGTCGGAGGCCTCGGCGGCCCGGGCGCCGGCCTGGACGGCTCGCACCAGGCTTGCACCGATGGTGGCGATATCGGGAGCGCCGCGCACCCGGGACGCGGAGACCTGGGCGACCCGGGTGCAGTCCCTCTGCACGGAGGCCGCCACGTCGGCCGCCAGGGGCAGTCCGTTGGACAAGCGGGCGACGACGCTCGCGAGGGCGCCGGCCGCCGCCGCGGCGCCCGCGAGAGCGCCGCTCGGTACCTTCGACATGCGATGCCTCGCCGGATGCTACAGGGGGAAGTCCTCGAGCACGTCGAAGACGAGGTCGGCGAGCCCATCGAGGGCCGAGGCCGCGATGCGGTCGCCGATGGGGAAGGCGGAGAAGCCCCCGCCCTCCGAACCGGCCTCGACGAACTCGAGGTCGATCTCGACGTAGCCGAGCTTGCCCTTGCTCCAGGAGTTGCCGCAGCCCTCGCACCGGACCCGGTGCGCGCCGAAGAACGGCAGGACCAGCGTCGCGGCCCCCGGGGCGGAGCAGGCCTCGATCAGGGCCGGCGCCAGGACATCAGCCTCGTCGTTGGCGATGTAGGCCTTGATCCGGAACTCACGGGGCAGCCGCCCCATGTCCTCCGTCTCGTGCTCCTCGCCCTTCGAGAACTGATGCTTCACGATCCGGCGGCCCGATTTCGGGATCGCCTCCTGATCGACCTTGAACGACACGCCCCGGAACGAGGCGGCTCGCAGCGTGGTCATCCAGTTGCGCATGGGCCTACTTCGCTCCGGGCGGGCTCGCCGCCCCTGGCATCGTCACCGCGCCCGGCCGGGCGCCGCCCGAGCTCAGCGCCATGGTCGCCGTCTTGCGGCTCACGGCGCCCTCGATCCGAGCGTTCAGCATGTCGCTGTTGAGGTCGATGATGACGCGCTGCGGATCGAGCGAGATGGTCGCCTGACCGGTGACCGGTGGCAGGTTCTCGATCCTGGCCGTGATCTGGTCGGGCTTGACCGTCGCCTCCAGCGGCTTGCCGCCGTTGGCCGCGGTGGTCGAGGCGGTGGCCGCCTTGTCCAGCGTGTTGTTGATGGCCGTGGCCTGACCGGACGGCTCGGAATCGCGGATCTTCCGCTGCAGGTCGAGCTTCCGGCTCTCCAGGGCGCCGATCGCCCCCTGAAGCTCGAAATTGCCGGAGCTCTCGATGTCCTTCAACTGCGAAGCCACGCTCGCGAGTTCGGCCCTCAAGGCCGCGAGAGCTGCCGTAGACTGGGCGATCTCGCCGGGGTCGATGGCGGCGGTGACGGACTGCTCAGGCAGCGTCACCTCGGCCTGTGCGCCGAACTCGGCCGGGCGGGCCGGGGGCAACGGGAACCGCGGCTTCCGACCGCTCCCAACCTCGGCTGGGCGCGCCGGAGGCAGCGGCACACGCTTCAGCCCGCCGAACTCGGAAGCCGCTTTGGCGGCGGGCGCATTCGGAGCAACGGGAGCGGGGGTGGCCTTCCCCGAGCCGTAGACCATCTCGGCGAGGCGCGGGTCGAGGAACTTCAGCACCCCCTTGCCCCAGCCGTCCTCGACGGAGGGAGCCTCGAGGGTGTTGTATTCCTGAGCCAGGGTCGCGAGCGCACCGACGCCGACGGCACCGGCCGCGCCCTTCGCTAGCTTCCCGAGCTTGCTCCCACCCTTCCCAGCTGCGCCCGCAGCCGCACCGGCGGCGCCCGCGGCACCAGCGCCGGCGCCGGCCGCTGAGCCCGCGCCGCCGATCGCGCCAGCGAGGCCGAGGCGTGTCGCGGCCGCGGTGAGCGCTGCAGCCGATCCCTTCAGCGAGAAGGCCGCTCCAACGAGCGCCAGGGTGCCGGCCGAGGTCGCGGCTTTGCCACCGAGCCATGTGAGCCCGCTGGCGACCTGTAGGACGGGCTTGGGCAGCTCCGCGAGGGACTGCGTCGCCCGCGCTGCAGCGTCGGAGAGGGTGGTGAGGAACCCGCCCTTGCCGTCGTTATCCCAGGCCTGTCCGAACGCGCTCTCAATGTTCGTGATCGCGCCCTCGAACCGGCTCATCGCGCCGTCGAAGCCCGACATCCGCTCGGTCGACACCTTGTCGGCGTAGCCCGCGGAGTGCTTCATGAGCTCCTCGATGAGGTGCTTGAAGGTTTCCGGGTCGCCGAGCGCGTTCTGGATGCGCCCGCCCTGTTTCGAGCCGAAGATCGCGTTGGCGAGCGCCGGGTTCTTCGGGATCGCCGTCATGAGATCCGCCACGAGGGCGTTTGCATCGACGCCCTGCATGCTGGCGTCGCGGAATCGGTTCGCGAGGCCGGCAATGCTCTTCTTCGACTTTGCGTCGTCGCCCCCAAGGCTGTCCGAGAGCAGCTGCCGCACGGCCGGGGTGAACTGCTCCGGGCTGGCGATGAGCTTCTTGTTCGTGAAGATCTTCTCGAGGCCGGCCTGCACGCCCTTGTCGAGCTTGACGCCGTACTGGGAGGCCACCGTCTTGACGAAGGCGCCTGTGTCGATCCGCTCCGGATTCCGCTGGTAGTTCTTGTAGTCCATGCCGTTGGCCAGCATGGCCTCTTTCGCCTTGCGGGTCGGAGACAACGCGTTCGCGACAAGGGCTCGGAACGCGGTGCCGGCCTCATCGCCGCCCATGTTGGCCTTCTTCGAGATGCCGCCGAACGCCAGCAGGGTCTCTTCGGAAAGGCCGGCCATGCGCGCTGGCGTGGCGCCGTATTTGTAGGTCTGCGAGATGTCCTCGGGAGTCATGCCGGAGAGCTTCGCAGCCTTGACCTGCACGTCGGCGGTCTGGCGCGCCGAGGCCTTGGCGGCTTCGAGCGTCGAGATGTCCTTTTTGAAGCCGAACAGCGCGCCTTCCATCTGCTTGACGGCGGCAGGCAGACCCAGGTCCAGCGATTGGCCGAGGGCCGCGGCGGGCTCCATCAGGCCCATGACCTGGTCCTTCTTTAGCCCTCGAGCGGCGAGCTCGCGCTGAGCCTCCAGGACCTTCACGTCATTGTACTTGGTGGTGGCACCCATATGGATGGCCTGATCGACGAGAGGACGCTGCTCCTCATCCGTCAGGCCCATCACGGCCTTGCCGAAGCGCCGCTCCTTATCGAACTCGCGATAGGTGTGTAGGGTGGCGTGGGTGCCTTCCTTGACCTTGTGGCCGACGTAGAGGCCCGCACCGCCGCCGAGAGCCATGGCGGCGTCGCGGCGGGACTGCCGTTGCTCCAGACGGGTTTGGCGGCGCTCCTCGTCGTCGCGGCTGCCGCGCAGGGCCGCCGCCTTTGCCGGGGCGCTCATGCCTTCGGTCAGGTGTCGGCTCTCGGCGATACGAGCGGACTGGCGCCGACCGGCGGCCCCCATGCCGGCGGCCAGGCCGGTGCCGGACCGCTCCGCCGCCGCCTGACGGAGGATCGCAGCGTTCGAGCCGTCGATCGCCATCTTCAGGCGCTTCTGTTCGGAGACCAGGCGACCGACCGAGACGCCGGAGCTCTCGGCTTCCCGCTTTGCGCCCTTGATTGCGGCCGCCTGCGCATCGTAGGCGCCCGCGGCCGCCTTGACCGAGCGCTGGGCCGAGGTGAACTGGCGCTCGAGCTCGCCGACCTGCTTGCGCGCGGAGGCCATCTCGGTCGCCAGCGTGCCGCTCTTCGAGAACGACTTCACCCCGTCGAAGGCCGAGGCAGCCTTGCGGGCCGCATCGAGCTCCTTGGCGATCCGGGCGACCTCGACCTGCGTCCCTCGGTAGGCGGCGCGAGCCTGGCTGAAGTTCGCCTGTGTCGAGCGAAAACGATCGATGTTCTTCAGGCCAGCCTGGGCCGCATCGATCTGCTTGGCGAGCTTGCCGACCTCGACGGAGGCCTTGGCCCCCTTCCCGACGTCACGGAACTTGCGGGCGATCCCGTCGAGCACCTTGCCGGTGCGGTCCTCGGCCGTGATGACGGCCTTGGCTTCGATAATCCTGCCCATGATCAGCGACGCCTTCTGCCCGCGGCCTCCCGCTTGCGTTTCTGATCACGCACGACGGCGCGACCGTACCAATGGATCAGTCCGGACAGCGTCAGGCCGTTCACGGCGTTGAGGGGCTGGTCCAGCTCGAACGCTAAGTCGTCGGCGAGGTCTGCGATGATGCGCTGGCCGCGGCGGGCGCCTGGAAAAAACCCAGCACGGCCTTGCGCACCTCGCGCGCCACGCGCCAGTCGGTCCGCTCCAGCAGGAGGGCGTCCTTCGGCTCGACGATGCAGGCCTGCACGTAGGCCCAGATCACCTCGGGCTTCTCGATGGAGAAGAGGGCCCCCTCCTCGGTCTCACCGATGGTGTAGGGCTCGCCGCCGCAGGAGACGTACTCGTCATAGGTCGGCTCGCGCAGGACGACCGCGGTGATCGGCGCGCCGTGGCTGAGGATGGGTTCGGGCAGGGGGATGCGAACGGTCTTCGCCATCGGCGACCTCGTCTCAGGTTAGCGCTTGAAGGGGGCACGATCACGCGAACGCGGCCCGCGGGTCAGGGCGATCAGATCGCCTGGTACTTGTCGGTCTCGATGCTGAGGCCCGAGACCTCGCCGGACTCGCTGTCAATCGAGGGCTCGCCCGACCAGTTCGCCCGGGTGAACAGGTGCGTGATCCGCACATCGGTCTCGATGAAGGTGACGTTGAGCTCCTCGAGCATCATCGCCTCGTCCCAGCGCAGGCCGATGCCGCGGTCGAAGCTGAGGTCGAGCTTGGCCAGCTTCGGCTTCACCGTGGAGTAGCCGGTGCCATCCGAGTTGACGTCGTTCTCGCGAACGGCCCGCGCCGGCATGATCGTGGCCTTGCCGCGACCCGAGTAGGTGCGGCCGTTGATGTCGAGCGTGAATCGCCCGCCCTTGGTGTCCATGACCGAGGTCTCCGAATTTGGGTTGGTGTGCGGGGTGGCGGAGCGCGGACGGGCCGAGCGCTACGGCCCGGCCCGCGCGGGGCCTACTGGAGCGAGGCGTTGGCCTCGGTCAGCTCCTGGAACAGCGTGATGTTGGCCGCGAAGACCCGGAGCTGGTTCGCTTGGTCGATCGGCAGGTAGACGTTGAGCCGGTTCGGATCGGCCGAGCGCTCGACGATGAGGTACTTGGCGAACAGGGTCGGCTTTTCGACGATACCGGCCACCTCCGAGAGCTCGGTGTAGGCGTGCACCATCATGGCGCGGACCTGGGGCGGGGTGACCACGCCCTGGAGCGCGCGCGGGTTGTCGTCGCGCAGAACGTGCCGCGGATAGGTCGAGGTGACCCGGGTGCGGATGTAGCGCTTCACGTAGGCCGCGATCGCGATGGACTCGATGTCGAGGAACGTGATGTCGGGCGAGCCGTAGGCGTTGGTCTGGTAGGTCGTCAGGACCCGGTCGATCGCCATGGTGCCGTCGTTGTTGACGGTGAGCGCCGAGATGCCGTTGCGGTACAGGCTGTCCCGGTCGGCGAGCGCCCAGCGGTCGGTCTCGGCCTTCGGCGGCCGGATCCCGGCGATCACCAGGGTCTGGAGCGGCTTGGCGATCTCGAGGGCTTCGGTGAGCGAGCGACCGAGGTTCTTCGAGAACGCCACGATGCCGGACAGGCCCGCCACCACCGACCACAGCGGGTGCGGATAGTTCAGGGTGCCGAGCACCGTCGCGTGGCGGTCGTTGCGGGTGGCGCCGAACGTGGTCTGGGTGCTGAGGTTGCCGTCGCGGGCGGTGATGTAGTGCCCATCAAGGCCGACCGTGGGCGACCAGCGGCCGGTCCCGGAATCCGAGAGGAAGTCGCGCGCGGCGTTGAGCTGCGAGGCGAGCGCGTAGGGCGAGGCGATCCAGTCGAACTGGGTCGAGCCGAGGGCCGCGAGTGCCGCGGCGATATCGACGTCGCCGGCGCCGCTCGTCATGGGGTTCAGCGTGACGGTGAGGCCGGCGGGATCGAGCTCGTCGCCGTCGAGGCCGGCCTCGATGCGGATGCCGTTGCCCTCGGACCCGGCGTGGCGGGCGGTGAGCGTCACGGTGCCGGTGACCGCCGCGGCGGTGACGGGCGCGCCCATGCGGCGGTTGAACTTGGCGTAGCCCCGGGCGATGGCGGCCGAGAGGGCGGCGCCGACCACGGTGGCGGTGTCGCCCACGGCCACGCCAACGGAGTAGCGCTCGCCGGCGATGTAGCGCACCAGGCTGCCGGACGCGGTGGCGGTGCCGGTGATCGCGATGGAGCCGGCGGCCGCGACGGCGCCGACGGGGTCGCCGACGTCCATCGCCCAGATCTCGCCGACCGGGTTATGGTAGCGCGCGAAGGCGACCATGTCGGCCAGCATCGAGCCGCGGCCCGCGAGCGCGTTCGGATCGACGGAGCCGAGGTTCTGCGGCTTCAGTGCGACGAGGGTGGAGACGCCCGCGAGCTTGCGGCCGAGCAGGATCAGGCGCGAGGTGCCGGAATAGGGCGGCTGGCCCGCATTCACCTCGGCGTAGAAAAGCGGGACCCGGATATCGCCGGGCATGTTGTTGAAAGCAACGCCTGCCATTTGGTGTTCTCCAAAGGAAAAGGCCGCCTCGCGGCGGCCTCATGGGATCGGTCTGGGATGGGCTTGGGGGCGGTCAGGCGGCCTTGGATCGGGCCGGGGGCGCTGGGGCCGGCTCAGGCGCCGGAACTTCGTCCGCCTCCTCGGGGGCAGCGTCTGCCGGGTCCGTGACAACGACCTCGCCGCGGGCCTCACGGGCCGCCCAGTAGGCGGACCAGGTCACGGGGAGGCCGTCGGCGGGGAGGTCGCAGCCACGCTCCGGATCGGGGATCGTGGCCGTGGGATCGGCCGGGGTGACGTGCTTGCGCATCAGGCGCTCCAATCCAGGATGTCGGCCCTGTCCCTGACGATCGCGCCGGACGCGATGTCGTGCGCTCGGTCCGGTACGGTGCCCGGGTCGAGGGACTGCGGGGCGTGGATGAGATCGAACCCACGGAACGGGGTCCGGGGCTCGGTGGTCGGCGCGGGGTCGAGCGCGGCGTTGAGCTTCACGCAGGTCTGCAGACCCGAACCATCGGGCAGGCTCGCGGCCACGGTACGCAGCGGCTCCGGCAGATGGGCGAACGGCCCAACGACAAGGTCGCGAGCGTCGCGCTGATCCTCGCCCTTAAGCTCGACGCGCAGGGTCAGAAGCCGGATCGCCAGCTTCTCGCCGGTCTGGTCGGTGGCGAATCGCGACGACTTCATCTTCGGGACCCGGCGGGTCACCGCGGTGCGCAGGAGGTAGGCCTGCGGGGTATCGCCTACGGTGATTGCCTCGACGGCCCGCTCCTCGAGGAGGTCGAGAACAGCCTCGAGCTCGCGGTCGGTACCGACGTAGTTCACGGCGCGCTCGTCGCCCTCGCCCGAGACCGCGTTCATGGCGATCTCGATGACGAGGTCGCACACGTGGTTGAACGGCGCGCCGCCGTTGTTCTTCGACCAGGCCTCGGCCTCGTCCTCCTCGGTGGTGAGCACCATCACTGGCACCACCTCGCGGTGGTCGAAGTCCGCGATGCGGGAATCGTAGATCCGAGCCTGCACGAAGTGATCGATGACGGAGTCGGCGTTGAGCACCTCGATCGCCTGGAGGCGCAGCGCGGTCCGGGCGAGGCTCATCGGAGCTCCGCCAGCATGACGAGGGCACGGCCGAAGTCGACGGCCTTGAACCGGGTGACGGTGAAGCGCTCCCCGGTATCATCGCGGCGGACGATGTCGCCCATCTGCGGCCGCTCCAGAAGCGAGTGCAAATCGACATCCACCATGGGCTGCTCGGCGACGACGCCGCGCGTGGTGGCGTCCGACATGGCCCGGCCGTGGGCGTGCAGCACGGCGCCGACGGCGATCCAGATGCCCTGGAACGGGTAGCTCACCCGGACCGTGCTGGGCACAGTCCCGGCGTTGACGTCGACCCGGCCCGCCGGGGTGGCGGGTCGGGCGCGACCTTCGATGGTGAAGCCTTCCGCGTACACGGCATCGACCGTCGCCGAAGCGGCTGAGGCTAGGGCGGCAAAGAGCGAGGGCATGTCGTGGAAGGCCTATCGTTCGAGTGTTACTTGACCTTGGCGCAGAAGCTCGCGTTCACGCGGGACGGCACCACCAGGGGGGCCGACTCGGAGTAGGCGTTGCGACGCGAGGGGTTCTCAGTGTCGTAGACCTTGCGGAAGATCTCCTGGGGCACGAGCGAACCGACGTCCTGGATGGCGCCGAACGCACGCACGCCCTCGATCGCGGGCGAGCCCATGATCACGTTGTTGTCGTCGATGAAGCGCTCGGAGGCGCCGGCGGCCTGCTCGAAGCTCTGCTGGTAGACCCAGAACTCGAAGTCGCCGATGGCACCGACGTAGCGGGCGCGGGTGACGTCGTCGGGCTTGATCGGGCCGAGCTCGACGTTGCCGGTGGCTTGGCGGCGGACGTCGAGGACCTTTCGGAAGTCGTCGTCCTGGCGGGCGAGCTTCCAGGCGCCGCCGCCCAGCACGACCATGCCCGGGGCGATACCGCACTTGTCCTGGACCGCCTGGGCCCAGGTCTCGATGCTATCGAGCGGCTTGACGCCGGTTTCGCCCCAACGGGCCGCGCCGGTGAGGTTGACCGAGAGCGATTCGTCGCGCTCGTAGTCGACGGTCTGGGACGGGTAGTCTTCGCCCTCGACCTTGACCTTGCCGAAGCGCAGGGCCTGGGCGGCCATCCACTCGAGGCGGTAGAGCACGGCGCGCTCCTGAGCGGCGAGCACGTCCACCATCACGGCGTCCATGCGCTCGACCGGGCTCATGTCGCCGGAGTAGCGCTCGCCGGCCATGCGCTTCATGGCGCGGCCGGGCTTCACTACCTCGAGGAGCTTCACGTTGGCCGGCTTGAAGCTCTTCGTGATGTAGCCGCCGGAGTTCGTCGGCTTGGCCGAGGCGTCCGGGTGCACGAACGGCGCAAGCTTGCGGCCGGTCTTGATCAGGTCGAAGTCGATGGTCTCGGTATCGAAGTTCTGGGTGGTGCCGAAGAACAGATCGAGCAGGAAGGTCGACGGTGTGTCGATCCGCTCGTCCATGACGCGGGCGAGCGTGTGGGTGTCATAAACCAGGCTCATGACGGGCTCCGGATAGCGATGTCGGGGGATTGGCGTGCGGCCTGCCTCAGGGCAGGCGGTCGTTGCAGCAGGGCGGCTCAAAGCCGCCCCGCCGGTCGGATCAGACGGTGGTCAGGTTCAGCGTCTTGCGAATGAAGATCGGCGTGCCCTCGAAGGCGAGGCGCAGATCGTCACCCGTGAAGCTGGCGTCGATCACCAGGCCGTCGGGGTTGAAGCAACCCGCCTTGTAGGTCGGGCCCACCGCGTCGCCGGCAGAAGCGTCGACGTCGGCGACCGCGATGCCGACGGGCTTCTGGGAGCCGTCGCTGGCAGTCTTCACCGACTTGACGAGCTTCTTGCTCGCGGTGACCCGGCCCACGACGGTGTTGGCCGCAACGACCGCCCCCACAGCGTAGGTGTCGGGCTCCGAATAGACCGGCATCGTCCCGGAGAGGAGGGCTTCGGGACGGTAGGTGTTGGTCTCGTTGAGGGCCATGATGGCTCACTCCTGGTTCTCGGCGCGCCGCGCCAGGGATGGATGGGGTTGGGCCGGGGCCCGCGGCTCAGCGAGCGGCGGTGTCGGCGCGGGTGCGGCCGCCGGCCTTGCGGTAGGCGGCGACGATGCCGCCGGCCTTGTCGTCCTTCGCCGGGTTGCCGCCGCCGTGATGGCCACCGGCCGGGCTCGGCTTGGTCGAGGCCTGAGCGCCCGCCATCGCGTCGATTAGGGCGTCCTTCGCCACCTCAAGGTTGCCAGCCGAAGCCACGATCCCGTTGAGGGTCGCGAGGCCGAGGCCGGACTTCTCCGCGGCCGTGAAGAACTGCACGGACCAGGCCTTGGGCGCTGAGGCCACCGGGGCGACGGGCTCGGGCTTGGTCTCGGGCAGCGTGGCGCTGGCGGCTGCGGCGGCCGCGGCAGCCTCGTCGGCGGCCTTCTTCGCAGCGACGGCCTCGGTGAGACTGGCCTTGGCCGCGTCGAGGCCATCGGCCTTGGCGACGATCTCCAGGAGCGTAACGATCGACAGGTTCGACTCGCCGGCGGCGGCGAAGAAGTCGGTGGCCCAGGCCTTCGGCGCGGGGGTCTGGGCGGGCTTGGCGTCGGACATGGGGGGTTCCTTCTCGGCCGCAGCGGCCGTCGCCGCCGGAGCGGCCTGGGGCTTGAACCGGCTCGGCAGGCCCTTCGGGGCGCGCGCGTAGAGCCGGTAGTCGAAGCTGGCGGTGGGCTCGGCGAGGCTCTCGGCCTTGCCGGTGACGAGACCCTTCGCCACCGCATCGTCGGCGGTGAACCAGGTCTCGGCGCGCATGAGCGTGCGCACCTCTTCGCGTCCCAGGCCCGAGCGCGCGGCGTAGATGCCGGCGTACTGGTCGGAGAGCTTGTCGAGGACGGTGGCGTCGCGTTGGTGGTCGGCGGCGGTGCCGAAGGTCAGCCCGGCCGCGTCGTGGATCATCACCATCGCGCCCTCGCGCATCTCGCGCGTGTCTCCGGCCATCAGGATCAGCGAGGCGGCCGAGGCCGCGATGCCGTCGACGATGACGTGCACGGCGCCCTCGTGGGAGCGCAGGAGCGAGTAGATCGCGACGCCGTCGAAGGCGATGCCGCCGCCGGAGTTGAGCCGGACGGTGATATCGCCCGCGCCGTGCTCGGCCAGGGCCGACGCCACGTCGGTGACGGTGAAGCCGTCGCCCCAGCAGTAGGGGTCGCCGACATCGCCGTAGAGCAGGATCTCCCCGTTAACGAGGAGGCTGGGCTTGTCCATCAGGCTTTGCCTTGGAAGGTGGCGGCATGGCCGCGTTCATCGGGAAGCGCCCGTCGCTGTCGAACCGCGTCCCCGCCTTGTCGGCGCGGATGTTGTCCTCGGCGATCTCGGCCTCGATCAGCTCCGGGTCGTGCCCGAGCTTGCGTTGCTCCTCGGAGCGGGACGACAGACCGGAGCGGATCGCATCGCGTGCGGCCTCAATGTCCTCGCTCGGCTTGATCATCTCGCGCCGCGGCGGGGTCCATTCGAGCGTCGCAGTGGTTGGCCGGTTGAGCGGGACCGTCGCGGCTTCGAGGAACCAGCGGCCGATCCCGACGCAGAGGTGCGGGATCAGCATGTGCCAGCGCCACATGTCGATGGAGCGCTGGAACTCGAGCCAGCCGAGGCGGCCGGACGAGAAGTTGACCTGGCTGAGGTCGTTGCTCAGCAGCTCGGCCGGCACCCCGAACCCGACGGCGATCTTGCGGATCTGCGCGCGGGTGTATTCGGGATAGCCCTGGGTCACCGGCGGGGTGGCGAACTTGACGTCGGAGCCGCCCGTCAGCCGAGTGACGAGGCCGGGCTCGAGCATGTCGACCGGGTTGCCGCTTTCGGTCTCCTTGACGGAGCCATCAGCGTTGAAGGCCGGGCCGCCGCCCTCCTTGTCCATCCAGAAGACCGCGAAGCACGCGGCGATCTTCTGGCGCATGAGCTCGGCATCCTCGTAGTCGCCGAGATCCCACAGCGTCATCACGATGGGCGCGGCCCAGGGGATGCCGCGGGCCTGCCCGGGGCGATCCACCCGGTAGAGGTGGATCACGTCCGCCGCAGGGACTCGCTTCGAGGCGCCGAACCGGCGGTAGGACACCCCGTAGGGATGCTCAGGGTAGAGCCAGTAGGCCACGCGCCGGCCGTGCCGGTCGAACTCGATGCCCTGGAAGCAGATGTTGCCGTCACCGATCGGCCCGTGCTTGTTCGGGTCGAGGTAGTCCGGCTCCAGCACCCGCACCTGCAGGGGCACCTTCAGGCCGAGGCTGGCCTCGGGCAGGTACCGCACGACGAGGGCTTCGCCGCTCTCCACCACCGTACGGATGGCGAGCGCCTGAAGGCCGTAGAGGTTGTTGCGGCCCTCGAGGTCGATGTCGGTGGTGTCGAGGTGCTCGCGCACCAGGCGCTGCAGCGCCTTTTTTTCCTTCACCCCGGCGCCAATGATGGACGGCAGGATGCCGGTACCGACGACGTTCGAGGCGATCCCGGACACCGCCCGGGTCGCATAGGGGTTGTTGCGGGCGAGGTCGCGCGAGACGTCGCGCAGCCGTCCGAACGAGTACAGGACCTCTGCATTCGCGTCCGAGGTCGAGATCTGACGTCCGGCGGTGCGGTGGGTGCGGGCGGCGCCGTCGTAGAGGGCGGTCGCCCGGCGGATGCCCTCGGTGCGGGCGCGCGCCTGGACCCGGGCCTGCTCGCGCCGCGGCGAGACCCATCCGATGGCGCGGTCGAGGAGGTTGGGTCCAGCCATCGGCGTCAGGACAGGTTGGAGCGGTAGCCCGCCACGTAGCGGTTGGTCTGCCCGCGGCCGGTGACCTCGGCCTGCATGCCGGCGAGGATCGATCGCATCTCGGCGAGGGTGCGGTAGGTGACCTCGCGGTTGTCCGCGAAGCGCACCTTGGTCGCGCCCGTCGCAATCGCCGCCTTCAGGGCGGCGATGTCCTTGTCGGTGTAGGCCATGGGAAGCCTTTCGTGCTTCGGCGCCGGTCAGCGCCGCAGGAACCCCCGACGCTGACCCAGGAAGCCGCTCGACTGTGCGGGCGTTTCTGCGGGCGGGGGTGGGGCCGCCGGGGTCGGGCGCAGGGCCACGACCGGGGCGGGCTTGGGCGGTGGCGTCTCCGCCGCGGGGGCGGGCTGTTCGGCCTCGGGCACCACGGCGGGTGCGGGGGGCGGTGGTTTGGCACCGCTCTCGACCCTGAGGCGCTCGACGCCGATCATCTTCGCGGCGCCGTAGGCCAGGCATTCGGCGTCGAGGTAATGGTTGTGCCGGGACCGGCGCAGCCACATCGACCCGCCGCCCGGTTTCCGCACGCGGGCCTCGGACACGATCTGGCGGCAGAAGTCCTCGGTCGCATCGAGCGGCAGATGCCAGCCACCGGGCTGATCCTGCGGCCACCGGATTCTGGAATGGACCCAGGACTTCAGGACGTCGGTGTCGAGGCGGACGAGGTCGAGGCCGTACCCGGCCTTGCCGCTGACCGGGCTTACCTCGATCCGGTTGACCGAGAGCGGCACCGTCCGGTGGTCGTAGCCCTTCGTCGGGTAGACGTGCCGGGCATGGCGGCGGCAGAACTCGTAGACCGTGTTCTCGTCACCGGCGTCCTTCTTGCCGGGGCGGAAGCCTGCGTCGATGAATACCCGGCGGATCGGCAGGCCGCCGATGCCGTTCTCGATCAGCTCCGCCAGCTCCATCCAGACGTCGTCGAGCCGGGTGTCGTGGTGGTCGCCGAACATCTCACCGTGCTCGATGAGCCAGGATTCGTTCCGGGCGCCCCAGCCGCGGACCACGTAGACGAGGCGGTCTTTCTGCACGTCGACGCCGCAGGTCAGCAGCATGACGCCGGCCGGGATCTCGCGGAATCGGTAGGGCAGGCGGCGGTCGCACACCTCTTCCCATTCCGGCGCGTCGCCGCCGCTCGGCATCCACAGCTCGCCAAAAGCGGCGTTCGTGACCGTCTGGACCTTCTCCGGATCGCCGGTCTGGATCGCCTCGACGTAGCGGGCAGCGCGGTCGCCGAAGCTCTGGAACGGCGAGCACAGGCCCGACGCCCAGAGCGACCAGGTATCGCTCTCCGGTGGATCACCCGTGACGTTGTCGTGCTCGTCGACGTGCTGGCCGGGCGCCACCTCGAGGCCGGTGGTTTCGATCGCCTTCTTCTCGGCTTCGGTGATGATGCAGCCATGGTTCGGGCAGACGAGGTGCGCCGTCTCCTTGGCGCGGGCCGGCGTAGTCTTCGCCTCCTCGCCCTTGTGCTCGTACTCGAGGCAGGCGAGGCGCGGCACGAACCGCTCAGCGCAGTGCGGGCAGCGCCAGGTCCAGTGGTACCGGGTGCCGGCCTGCCAGTACTTCCAGATCGTCGACTCGATATCGTCGGCGGGCTGGACCTTCCAGAACTCCAGGCCCGAGACCTCGTCCTTCTCGACTTCCTTCGGCCCGCGCGAGGTGGTCGACACCATGGCGTGCACGAAGTCGGCGTGGGTATCGCCGCGGGCGTCGATGAGGCCGATCGGATCGCCCTGCCCCTTCACGTTGGCCATGAGCTCGTCGGCCTCGTCCGTGAGGGCGAGCGAGGCCGGGTCCGACTTCAGGGCGGTGGACGAGCCGGCATGCGCGAGGCGCAGCGGGACGCCGGCAATCACCTTGCGGGTCTTGGTCATCCGCTTGCCGCGGGCGACCTTGGCCGCGAGGGTGGGCGCCTCGTCGAGCAGCGCCATGATGCGCGGCTCCCACTGCTCGGTGATGAACTGCTTGTTGGGGCCGACGTAGAGGATCGGGGCCGGCTGCTGGTCGAGCCGTTGGCCGATCACGTCGAGGATCGTCTCGGACTTGCCGCTCTGGGCCGAGACCACGAAGACGCAGCGCTTGTGCCGGCGCCGCGCGATCGCCCGTCCGAAGGGCACCCCGTAGGGGGTCAGGTAGGGGTTGCGCTTGCCTGGGTAGCCGGAGCTGGGCGGATAGACCCGGTTCTCGGCACCCCAGACGTCAGGCATCGTCCTCTTCTGCGGGCGGATCAGCGTCGCGGTCCGCGCGTAGAGCCGCGCCGCATTCCGCGATGCGGTCTGCCACGGATTGGAGAGCGTCATCGATCTGCACCTGCAGGCGTTCGCGCTCATCAAGATCGCGGGTGAAGCGGGCCGGGACGTTGTTCACCTGCAGGGCGACCTCGCCCGCCACCCGGTCCATCGCGAAGATCGCGTCGACCAGGGGGACGAGCTCACGCTCCTCGCGGGCGAGCTTCAACTCCTCCCGCCGGGTCTTGATGTCCTTCAGCCGGTCGGCGCCCTTCAGGTCGCTGCGATCCTGCCTTGCCGTTTCGCTTTTGACCTTGTGCTCGATGTAGGCCTGGACGCACTCCGGCAGGAGCCATTCGCCATGGCTCAACTTCCGAAAAACCCTTGCCCCGCTAAGCTGTTGGACCCGCCGGGCGGAGACGCCGAGGATCTCCGCGAGGTCGGCTGTCGAGACCTCCATCGGGCAACCTCAAAGCGAAAGCGAAATCGAGAAATCGGAAACCCGAAATACGCGCAGAACCCGGGGTCTATTGCCCGCAGAGGGGAAGGGACCTGGGAAGGACCCGTGAGGCCCCCCTTCCCCTCCCGGCTCGCCCGCTGGAAATTGCAGGGCGTGCGGCGAGCTCCCGGCCCGCCCATGCCCTCGATACGAGCGCTCGCCACCATCCAAACGTGAGAATTGGGTGGGGGAGCGGACCTTCCCGAGCCTCGTTGCCGACGTCCGTAGGGCGATTTCGGGATCAACCTATGGACGTCAGGATCAGCGCAGTATGAGCGCAGATCGCGGCTATGTGGTTTGGCCGCAACCCGGCTATCCTGCTATCTGATGGACGTGTTCCACCGCACCGACTGACGAGAGTATGACAAGTTCTGGCATCCCGCAGGCGAAGAACCCCCAGCGGAGCCATCTGAGCAGGTCGTCGGCCAACAGCTTTGGCTTCTATCACGATATGATCCAGTCGAGTGGAGCGGCGACGTACCTCCTGGGTGATACATTCGAAGCAACCATCGCTGCGCAACATTTCGGCCGCTTGACGCTGTACGATCGGCAGATCATCGGCGCCGACCATAGGCGGGATCCTGCGCACATTCGGCGCGACGGTTTCGAGCACTACTATCTCCAAGTCTTACGATCCGGCAGGGTCGTGAGCGGTCGGCCTGGGGAAGAGCGTCGTCTTGTCCCGGGTGACGCTGTTCTTTTCGACGCGACCCTACCGATGCGGTCGATCGTGGACGACGGCGATATCGTCACGGTCATTTTGGCCCGCGATCAAGTCGAGGCTGTCGCGCCGGACGTGCGCCGTCTGCATGGAAGCATCCTTCCCAGGGATGAGAAAGGCTCGCTCGGCCAAGCCGTGCTTTCTTTCCTTCGCTGTGCATCGAGTTTCCCGGAGACCTCAGCCGCCGGGGTTGGTCACGTCATCACCAGTATGCTCGGCCAGGTCCAGGGAAGATCCGATGCGGCCTACAGTGACGCCGTTGGCGAAAGCAATTTGGAGTTATCGCGGCGCCTCAGGGCGGAAATCTTCATCGACAACAACCTCGGGGCAGATTTGAGCTCCGACGCTGTCGCCCGTAGCATCGGTGTTTCCAGATCTTCTTTATATCGTGCGATGCAAGCCGTGGGCGGAATCGAAACTGTCGTAAAGCGTCGACGTGCCGCTCGTATGCGACTGCTGATTTCCCATCAAGACAAAGCAGCGCCGATCAGTTTTCTAGCGGAGAAAATCGGGTTCTCAAGTATAAACCACGGATCACGTGTATTTAAGGAGATCTATGGACAATCACCGAATCAGTTTCGGGCTGCTCTTCGAGCCGACGCAATCTCGGCGGCTCAAGCCTTACACCCCGGGCGAATGCGAGATTGGTACGACACTATAAACGACTAAATGGTTGCGGTTGGTTCAGGTCTGCGCCACCCCTCAATTCATCGCCAGCGGGCCAAAGCAGTTGTTAAGGTGTGATTTATGCCGGCAGACCGGCGTCCGCTCGGTTGGAAAGCGTGGTGGCCGGTTAGAATGACTGAGTCGGGTCGGAAGCGGACGGCGACATGAGCGCTTAGCCGATGATGCGGGACAACTCATGTTCCAGGCGCCCGGGCAGTTCTGCCGCCACGGTGCCGTTGAATGCTGCGGCCGTGGCCCCTTTCACCATCTCCTCGGGGATGAAGACCCCCGACTTGACCTTTTGGAAGCGGTCCATGCCGCTCTTCGTACGCGAGCCTGCGCGCTCGAAGACGTGCCCGTTCCAGTTGCCCTTGGTCACCCGCTTGGGCCACCAGCCCGCCTTCATGAAGGTATGCGGGTAGATGCTGCGGGCGCCCCAAGGCGCCGCGCTGACGCCGGTCCGGGTCTCGCGCGCGCCGAAGTACTTCAGACCAATGTCGCCACCGGCAGAGCGGATCGTGTAGGTGAGCCCACCTCCACCAGCCTTGTTGACCCGCAGCGCTTTGACGATGGTCCGACGCTTCAGACCCGTCTGCACGGTCAGCGCCCGGGTCATCTGGGTCTTGGCTTTGTCGCCCGTGTGGTTGATGGCACGGGCCAGAGCGAGGGGCGCCCGCGCGCCGGCCGCGCCGATCTGATTGCCGAGGCGGGCGATACTAGCCGCGTCGAGGGTGACGTGAAGGCCGCCGCTCATCGCCTTGGCTCCTGCGCATGAGGGTCAGGGCCAGAGCCGCCGCGTCGGTCCGGAGGCTGCGCTGGACGGAGGACGCCGCGGCGCCGAAGCGGGAGAGATCACCATGCACGGCCGCGCGGACCGCATCGGCGATCACTCTGCGCCGTTCCCCACACCGGGTGCAGCTCAAGGATCAGCCCGGCGCACGGGATAGGTCAGGAGCACCGTGACCCAGGCCGCGAAGAGGATTACGACCGGGGCGCTGAATACAGCTCGGACCGCGGCCTGATCCCCCCAAATTGGTCGGAAGGCGTCGGCGAGCAGGTGCGCCAGCGCGATCGAGGCGAGGCCGCCGACCACGAGGGCGGCAAGGACGCGTGCGACGTGCATGTGGATCACCGGTTGCTCAAGGGGCCGCGCGCGAAGACGCGGATGAAGCGAGACAATCAAGCGCTCCGCCAACCGACGATGGGGGCGCAACGTGTTCGGATCGACCAAGTGCCGGGCGGAAGGTCCGCCGGAAGTCCCGCCTCTTCCGCGAAGCGCTCGATGAGGGCCGCGCGGGACTAGCAGGCGTATTCGCCGTCCCAGCGCCGCGCCGAGACCGGTAGGTGCAGACATGCTTCTGCCTGACAAGCCCGCACCTCGATGCGGTACCCGATCACCGCGAGGTCGTTGGCTTTGGCCGGGCGCCCCGCGAGAAGGCCGGCGAAGAAGCCGACGGCGACGGCGATGGGGATGAGCGGGCTTGGCCCGCGCTCGGGAAACTGCGTCGCGGACATTGAAGCACCAGGCTGGAGGGCAGGCTTACGGTCGGCGCGTCACCGCCGCTGACCGCGTGTCCGGGTGCGGCCGGCTTCGAAGCCGGCGGCGTAGCTCGCGAGACAGATGCTCGCCGCGAGGGGGACGGAGCGGGGAAGGCCGCGCTCTTTGCGCCAGCGGCCGAGAGCGAATGAGATGCTGCACATGGTCAGTTCACCGGGCGCCAGGTTGGCCGCCGGCGAGCCTCGGGCTCGGGCCGGATCGGCAGGATTGCGATGATGGGCGGGCGCTTCGGCCCGGGCGGGGGCGGAGGCGCCGGGGGCGCGGCGAGCGAGACCGCCGCTGCGATGATGGCCAGCATCAGCGGCGCCCCATGCTGGCGGTGCGGGGGGCGGACCCGCCGTCGACGGGCGTGCCGCGCTTGCAGATCGTGGCGGCGGCGGCCGACAGTCGGGTGCGGGTGGCGTGTCGCCCGCGGATGACTTCGCCAACGTCGATGCCGACGACCGGCTGCTCGGCGATGATGTCCGCGATTTCGGCGCTACGCCGGTCGTGGTCGATGATCTCGCGGCCCTGCGGCCCGAGCGCATCGTACTGGGCCTGGGTGATCATCAGTGCATCCATGCTCGGCGGGCGGCGCGGCCGCGATTGCGCCGGCGCTCCTCGTCTTCGATCTTGGCGAGCGCTGCCTCGGAGGGAGCGCGGTCGGCAAGATCCTCGACCTCTTCTGAGGTGAGGATCAGGTCCGGATCGGGGGCGTCGGCCGCGACGCGCTCGGCGGTGGTCATGCGATGCTCTTCAACGGATGGAGGTGGACGCAGGCGCGGCCCGCAATGAACCCGACCTCGCGGGTGTGGCCGGGCACCAACTCGGCCTGAGCAGCGAGCGCCATGACGGCGACCCACTGGGCGGCCGTGGGCCGATCGCGTTCGACAGTCAGCGCTAAGCCGGCGAGCCGCCGTGCGAGGTCGACGGTGTTCACGGCAGGGCACCCAGAAACGAGAAAGCCCCGCCAGAGCGGGGCTTTAGATGATGGCGGCGTGGTCGCCGGGGCGCAGCACGTGCTGCTCGGCGCCGCCGAAGCGGAACAGGTACTCGACGTTGCCCTGGTACTTCGGGTTGTCGACGACGTAGTGCACGCCGCCGGCGCGCCAGATGCCGCCGGTCGGGGCCGGGACGCCGTCGGCGTTCAGTCCGTCCGCGATCCGCTGGAGCGTGATCCCGGCGGCGCGCTCGGCGAAGATGCGGCGGACGACGGCGGCCTGCTCCTCGACAACAACGAGGCGGCGATCCTGGTCGTGGGTGTAGCCGTACGGCGCCCGGCCGCCGGCAAACCCGCCTTTGATCGCCTTTTCCTTCCGACCGCCCATCGTGCGCTCGGTGATTGTGATGCGCTCCTGGGCCGCCATGCCGGCGAGGATGGTGAAGATCATCTCCCCCATCGCCGTACTCGTATCGATCGGCTCGCTCACGCTCCGAAGGACAACACCGAAGCGGTCGCGCAGGTCGTGAACGGTGGTAACCGCGTGGAGCAGGTGGCGGGCGAGGCGGTCGAATTTGTAGACGAGCAGCACCGTGAAGGATTGGCTTTCAGCCAGCTCCAGTACGCGGACAAAGCCGGGTCTTTCCCCAGGTCGCGAAGCGCCTGAGATGCCCTCTTCTCGGATGAGATCGACGAGCTCATAGCCCTGGCTCACTCCGAAGGCGCGGATCGCGCGTTCCTGGGCGTCAATGCCGTGGCCATCGGCGACCTGACCTTCAGTCGAGACGCGGACGTAGCCGACAGCGCGGACCTTTGAGGTGGAAGCGGCCGGGCCGACCTTCGTCGAGCGGCCCTTCAACCGCTTGATGCGAGCCGATCCGATCATCGATTTCCCGTACGGCTTCTGCAAAGATTTCGGATGCCCGGATATCTCGGATTTCCGAGAGCCGGCGAGGCGTCGAGAGTTCGGAAAATC
Source organism: Methylobacterium sp. Leaf99 (assembly GCF_001422375.1). Classification (GTDB taxonomy): domain Bacteria; phylum Pseudomonadota; class Alphaproteobacteria; order Rhizobiales; family Beijerinckiaceae; genus Methylobacterium. The sequence goes on from NZ_LMMU01000001.1 coordinate 1,951,255, forward strand.
GGGTGGTTTTCGCTCTGTGGCGGGCTGATCCGGCGTTTATGCCGGGCCCTGCCGTCCGATTTCTCAGATCTGCGCCGCCGGTTGCATAAGGCCCAGCATATTTGCGTGGGATTTGCCGCGACCCGAACGCCGGAAACACGCCAGCAATGCTGATTTGCGATGGACATCCGCCACCACTCGATCGCCCCCCTCAGGGCGGTGGCCGGCGGGCCGGATTACCCCAACCCAGCGAGCAGTCCGGTCCGCTGTTACGCCCGCGCTGCCGTCCGCTTCGCCGGTACGCGGTCGCGGATAACGACCTGGACGGAACGACGACCGAGCGTCCGGTGACCAGGCGCCATCGAGAGCAGGGCGGGTGTTCCAATCGCGCGCATGAGGTCGGCGAGAAGCCGTTCCATCATTGCGCAGTGGCTGTCCTTGGCCTCGAGCCACTGGGCCTGGTCGCCATAGCGGGTCCGACGCCGGAACTGGCGCAACTCGGCTCGCATCTCGGTGGCGATCGCTTGAGCGCTCATCGGGTGCCGATCATGTCAGAAGAGCTGATCCGCGTCAGCCGTGCCAACGCCAAAGCTGTTGACCGGGTTCACGGGCAGGAACGAGCCGGCGCGGGATGCGCTCGGCAAAAAGGGATGGTGCGGGTCGGGGCTCAGCTGGAACCGGCGGGCGCGCGCATTCGCGTGCCGTCGCCTCCGGGCGAAGGGCGTCCTGGCTTACCGACGATACTGAGAGGCCTTGTTCTCCGCGCGATCCGCGCGCCGCACCAGCTCGTGCGTCGTTCAGGGGAGCCTGAAACGACAACGGCCCCGGAGCGGGAGCGCCGGGGCCGAAGACAACTTTGCGATTTGAGCCATACGTCAAGCGATAGTTGTATGTCCAGCGATTTCTCGGCCATCGCGATATCGCCGTCGGGCACAAACAATCTTTGGCCTTCGATCGCAGAGTATTTCTCTAGCTCTCACCTATAGTTTCCGGTTTTTAGAGTTATGCATTGCCGTAGTATTGATGTGAAAATAAAACTACGGACTTCATTGGCTATGGATGAACCACAGATCGTGTCGCGTTTCAAGAAAATAATGTTGAGGATATCATTTGTTAATTACAGTCGTTGTTTTTTTTAGTGGCGATTTTGGCGTGGGGGATATTGGCCGTTCGCCTATGTCTCACGCTATCGTGAGGATCGAATACGGTTTCCAGCGCAGATTGGGACGCACAGACAATTTACCCGCCTTGGCCGAGAGGTTACTGGCTTACCAAGGATTTCGATCGAGATGTCGATTGCGGCGTCCGCCGCGCAGCCGCAGTGATCGAATGAATACGTTTTGGTGAGTTGGCAGGATTGTTATGGCGAACCCTACTAATCAGGTCGATCTGCAGGCCCAAATCGATTTAGCTTCAAATAATGCCGCGACCGAGACGATTAGTTTTACAACTATTCCGTTGACTAATACGTTGAATGTTCAAAACACTACTGACGGTTCACTTACCCTTGCGGGCGACCTTAGTGGTGCGGGCGCGATATCCGTGTCGGGGTTCACTGGTGGACCCACGCTGACCTTCACAGGCGCGCTGACGCAGGCCGGTGGGTTCACTGTGTCTGACGCATCGAGAGTGACGGTCGCGGCAAGTGGCAGCTTCTACGGCGTTAAGCTGAACGGTGGCGCCTTCACCAACTTGGGCTCGGCCGACACGCGTACAGTAGCCAACGTACCCTCAGGCAATAACGACGCCATTCAGACCACTGGGGGTGGAACCGTTACGAACGGCGCCTCCGACGCGCCCAGCGCGACAATCCAAGGCCGCGCGTCCGGCCTCGGCGCAGTAGGGTCCGGTACGACCACCGTCAACAATTACGGTCTCGTTGCCGGCCGCGACAATGCCGGCGTTGGTCAGATTAATGGCGACGGCGCGATCACGATCAATAACCTAAATGGCAATCTGAATGGCACCGGCACTGGTGGCGTTATCTACGGCCAAGGAAATCAAGATGCCGGCTGGGGCGCCTTCAACTCTTCGAACGGCGCCCTGACGGTCGCGAACGAAAGCGCGGCCAAAATCGTCGGCAAGATCTTCGGCGTCTACGGAACCGGCACTGCGACGAATGTTACCAACGCCGGCACGATCGCCTCGGGCAGCTACGACGCCATTACCGCCGCGATCACCATCGGTGGCACAGCGGGCATCCAACTTAATGCTGGCGGAACGGTGACCAACCAGGCCGGTGGCTTAATCACGTCCGCCGGCTTTGCAGTTCGATCGGCTGGCGCTGTAACGATCGGCAACAGCGGCACGATCAGTTCGACGGGCGCCGATGCCGTGCTGACGAGCCAGACGACGAGCGGCACCATCGTCAACAACGCCAGAGCGACGATCGTAGGCGCATTGAGCGGCGTCATCCAGAACGCTGATGGCACCGGTGGAGCTTCCGCTGGCGGAGCGGTCACCGTCACCAATTCCGGCCTGATCAAGGGCACCGGATACGACGGTGTGACCCAGCATGGTCCGGGTACGCTTACCGTCACGAATAACGCCACCGGCGTCATCTATGGGCAGAACAGCACGAACTCAGGCAACGGCTTCGGCGTCGGAAGCGATGGTGGCGGCAAGCTGACCCTCACCAACGCAGCCGGCGGCACGATCGTCGGCAAGTATGGTGTGGTCGGTTCGAACGCCGCTGATCAGATCAACAATGCTGGCACGATCGCCTCGGGCAGCTATACCGCAGGCAACCCCGGCACCATCGCGCCCGGCGGCATCGCGGGCGTGCAACTCCGCGCCGGCGGCACGATCACCAACCAGGCCGGAGGAGTGATCGACAGCGGCGGGCGCGGCGTCAGCCTCGGAGCTGCAGGCACGGTCGACAATCAGCTCGGCGGCATCATTCGCCACACCGGCTTCGGAAACCCCGGTACCGGCGCCGGCGCCGGTGTTTACGCCAACGGCAACCTAACCCTGACCAATGCCGGCACGATCACCACCGTCGCTGGCGGCGCCAACGACGGCGTGACCGTGCTCGGCGTGGCCACCATCACCAACACCGGCACGCGCGACGGCAGCGGCGGCCTGATCCAGTCAACGAACGCCGCCGGCATTGCGATCGCAGGCGCGGGCAGCAGCATCACCAACAGCGGTACGATCCAGGGCGGCACCGGCAGCGTCGGCGTGAACTTCAACAACGGCGGAACGGTCACCAACAGCGGCGCGATCCGAGGCGCCGTTCACGGTATCGACTCTGGTGCAGCGCTGACTCTGACCAACCTCGGCGGCGGCACGATCTCGGGCAATAGTAGCAACGGCGTCGTCGTCCGGAGCGGCGCCTCGACCGTGCTGAACGTCGGCACGATCACCAGCACCGGGAATGCCGGCATCGCGGTGGGCGCCGGGACGCTGACCGTGGACAACTATGGTTCGATCGGCAGCAATGCGGCCGGGATCACCGCCTTCAACAGCGGGGCGCTGACCGCCAACCTCTACGCAGGATCGGCGACGGGCTCGATCCTCGGCTCCGGCGGGAACGATACCGTCTCGGTCTACACCGGCACCGGGACCAACGGCACGGGCGCCACAACCACCGACCCGGTGACCGGGCAGACAGTCGTGCTGCAGGCCGCCGGCACCAACCGCGCGGCGACTGTGGGCACCCTCGCCCTCGGCGGCGGCACCAACACGCTGAACCTGCGCGGCACGGGCGACGGCACGGCTGCCAACGGCGCCAGCGGCACTCTCGGCATGGCAACGGTCTCCAGCCTGACCACGCTGAACAAGCAGGATGCCGGCACCTTCGTGCTGACCGGCGGCTATAACGGTGCACTCACCACCAACGTGACCGGCGGCCGCGTGATCGCGCAGAACACTGGCAGCGCCTTCGGCACCGGTGGCACCGTGACGATCAGCGCGAACGCAGTCGTCGAGTTGAACAACACGACGGCGACCACCATCCTCCAGGCCGGCAACACCTTCAACGGTGCCGGCAACATCGCCAAGACCGGCACGGGTCAGTTCGACTTCGGCGGCACCGGCGGCACCGTCAGCATCGCGCTTGCGAAGGATGGGTTGATCGATGTCCAAGCCGGAAGGCTTTCCGGCAGCAACAACAATCAGGCTTCCTGGATCGGCAACCAAGGCAGTCTTAGGATCGCCTCCGGTGCGACATTCGATGGGGTTGAAGGGACCATCATTGTCGACCGTCTCACCGGCGCCGGGACGCTGCAGGGCGGGTTCCAGGGCACGCAGACGACGACGGTCGGCATCGCCGACGGCTCCGATACGTTCAGCGGCATTATCCAGGACGCCAGCACAACCGGTTTGCTTGCTCTGATAAAGGCCGGCACCGGCACGCAGACGCTGTCGGGCGCCAACACCTATTCGGGCCTGACCACGATCAACGCCGGCACGTTGGTAGCGGCTAACGCTTCGGCGCTGGGCAGCACCGCAGAGGGCACGACGGTCGCTAGCGGCGGCAACCTGACGATCGCCAACGTCGCGATCGGCGCCGAGGCAGTAACGCTGAACGGCGGCGCGGCACTCACTGGAACGGGAACTGCGTCCCTGGCAGGCACAGTCGCACTCGCGGCCACGAGCACGGTGACCGCCACAGTCGGTGACACCCTGACCTTGTCGGGTGTGGTCAGCGGCAATGGCGGTTTGACCAAGGGCGGCGCTGGCACCCTGATTTTGACGGGAACGGACACCTACAGCGGCGGCACCACCATCTCCGCCGGCACGCTGCAGATCGGCGCGGGCGGCACGGCCGGGTCGATCACCGGTGCCATCGTCGACAACGGTGCGCTCGTCTTCAACCGCTCGGACGCCGTGACCTTCGGCGGCGTGATCTCCGGGTCTGGCACGCTCCAGAAGCTCGGGGCAGGCGTGTCGAGCGTTCTCACGCTGACCGCCGCCGAAACCTACACAGGCACCACCACGGTCTCGGCCGGCACGCTGCTGGTGAATGGCTCGCTCGCGGCCGGCTCGGCCGTCACCGTCGCCTCCGGGGCGATCCTCGGCGGGACGGTTGCGGCGGCTGGCACCGGCACGATCGCCGGCACCGTCGCGGTCGCCGGCACGATCTCGGCCGGCACGATCAACACCGTCGGCATCCTGAACACCGGTGCCTTGACGCTTGGCGCCAACGCCATCTTTCATACCGACGTCACCAACTCGCTCACGTCCGATCGGGTCAACGTCACGGGCGCCGTCAGCCTCGCCGGGTTGCTCGATTTCACCACCCCCGCCGACTTCTCCGGTAGCGTCGGTCAGAACCTGATTCTGATCGCCAACGACCTTACGGACACGGTCGCCGGGCGCTTCACCAGCCTGCGTATCAATGGCGCCTCACTCGCGCTGGCGAACAACGATACCTTCTCCACTCAGGGGCACAGCTACGTCATCGATTACCGCGGTGGTGACGGCAACGACGTGGCGATCCGGGACATCACGCCCGGCCCGACGCAGCCGACGCCGACGCCGACCCCCACGCCGACGCAGCCGTCCGGACCGACACCGCAGCCCAACAACGCCCCGTTCTTCGGCGATACGGTAACGGACACCTCGAGCCCGGTCGGTGCCAGCGCCGGACCCGTCTATGCCCTGTACAAGGCCGTCCTCGGCCGCACGCCTGATCCGCTCGGCCTGGAGTCCTTCACCACCGCCATCCAGAACGGAGCCAGCCTCACCGATGTGGCTAACGCGCTGCTCGGCTCTCCGGAGGGCGCCAGCGCTCCGAACGCCGCAGCCGATCCGAACGGGTTCGTCCAGAGCCTGTACCAGAAGCTCCTCGGGCGGGCGGCCGACGCGTCAGGCCTGCAGACCTTCACCGGTGAGCTCGCGGCCGGGGTCAGCGCCGCTACGGTCGTGGTCCAGCTTGCGACGAGCGATGAGGCGCAGTCCAAACTCGCGCCGATCTTCCAGGCTGGGGTGTTCGTGCCCGATGCCTCGGAGTCGGGCGTGGCGCGCCTGTACTACGGCCTGCTCGGCCGTGCCCCGGACGCAAACGGTCTGAAGACGCTGACGAACTTCGTGGAGAACGGTGAGGGTGGAGCAGCTGGCGAGGCAGGTCGGCTGAATCAGACTGCAGCGGCGATCCTGACCTCGACCGAGTATGCTGGGCGCAACCCGAGCGGCAACGACGCCACGTTCGTGAACAACCTGTACCAAGGCGCTCTGGGTCGGGCGCCGGAAGCAGGCGGTGTCGATTTCTACCTCAACCAGATCGCACAGGGCGTATCGCGGGCGACGGTGGCCCTGGAGATCTCCCAGAGCCCCGAGGCACAGATCCATCTCGTGGGTGTGATCGAGGGCGGCTTCCAGCTCGCCGGGTAAACTCCACACGCGCCTCCAGGCCCGTCTGTCGTCGGCTGCGCTGTATGGCGCTGCCCTCGACAGGCGGGCTTTTTGTTGGGCTCTGAGCTTGATGCCCATGCGACCCAGTCGCGAGGGTGCCGACCAGTCCCGTTGGATCAGTACGGATCGACCTGCAGCATTGTTAGGCACGGGTCATAGACGCCCGCGGGGGGGGCTCTCAGGCGGCGTTCGGGTATGTAGCCGGGTCGATCCGCCGGACCGGGGAGACCGGGCGGGGCAGGTGCCTTAGGGGTGCCATCCGCAGGGGTGCCAGCCCGGGGTCGTTCGCCGGCAGCAGGCTCCTCAGCACGGTGGGCGGCGTCGGCTCGCTGATCCAGGGCGTGGCGGGCGCGGCGGGCGGTCCAACGGCGAGGGTGGCCAGACCCTTCAGGCGCGACGCGAGCAGCGCGAGGGCAGCGTGCCAGACCGCATACCGGGCCCGGTCCTCGGCGACGCTGTCGATGTCACGGACCCAGTGCAGCTTGCAGAACGTCCCCTTCCGGTAGATGCCGCCGCTCGCCGGCGTCGTCTTCTGGTCGGTGGTGATGAACCATGGCTCGCCGTCGGGCCCGGTCCCGGCCTGGGCTGAGACGGTGAGCCAGAGGGTGACCTGGCCGCGGGTGCCCTTCACGCTCTCGCACTCAGCTGGCCCACCATGATCCGGGCGGCCACCCTTCACGGCGCAAGTCAGGAGCCAAGATACCGCCTCGCGACGCACCAGGGTGATGATGCGCTCGACGACGTCGCGGCGGACCTGGGCGATGATCGGATCGACCCGCACGCTGGGGCCGAGGCCGTGCCCGATCTCGTAGGAGCTCAGGTCGAGCGGCTGCTGGCCGAGGCCGGCATCGGCACGCTTGATCTCCTGTCCAAGCAGCAGCAGCTCGCTCTCGATGACGAGCGCGTCCGGGCTCGGATCGCCCAGGGCCAGCGGCATGCCCGGCTCGCGATTCCAGTTGTCGACCTTCGTGAAGAGGCCGCCCGCCCACATGGGGTGAACCGGTGCACCCCCACCGCAGATGAGGCCGCCGTCGTTACAACGCTTCGGGAGCTCGTCCCGGACGCACCAGCGCAGGGCCTCCTCGATCGGGAGAATGCGCCGGGTCTTCGTGTTCTGATGGGTGGTGCTGGACGACGGGATGGCCGACGCGGTCACGGTGATGCCCCTGAGGTTTCAGGCGCGGCTCCATGGGCGCGCCAACTGAATACACGGGTCCGATGGCGCTGGCGGCAAAGTCAAGGGGATCAGCAACTGGAACAATCAGTTGCGACAACCGGTTCGCCAACCGATCGTCCTCCGACAAAGATGCTGACCCTTGAAACAATCCCACCTTAAATAAGTCAAAGCATGAAATGTGAAAAGCAACACCTCTATCGAGGGCGACATGTGAGCTCATCCGCAATGATGCGCATGTGATTCAGCACGGTTTCACGGTTTGAGGAATCCTCAATGACAAACCAAAGCCGCAACAATTCGGCAGTTTGGTTATGGCCTTTCGGCTCTGTGTCGTAAAATGCGGATACCGGGCGACCAAGCGTATCGGCTAATTTCTGAAGCAAATCCCCTACTTTATTCGAGGCGCCGCGACCTTCTTCATGACTGAACATGAATGTCCCCTAGCGTACAGAGATGTATTGTGTGCAACAGCCTTGCGCACAATCTAGGCGCAGAAATATCTGGATTGGAGCCCGATGGAAGGGGGGGCAAAAAAGAAAAATTCGGGGGTTGCCACTTGCTCCCAAACTATCATTTGACACGACGCTGTTGGGCGGCGGTTGATTGGTTCGGGTAATGGCGGATGACGACGTTTTCGCGATGATGGTGGATGCGTGCCTCGCAGCCCACGAAGCCGTTCTGAAGTCTGGAACCCTAGAAATCAAAATTCTCTCTCGGGCTCTGCTGATGGAAATCGGCCGCGAAGCTGCCAAGCGCGCTGGCGAAAGCTCAAGCGATACTGAAAATGCCGGGGGCGGTTAAGACTACAGCGAACTGGACGTAGAGGTCCTGGGTGTGGAGCGCACCGCCAAGCGGTATCCCTCCACGGCTACAGACCATGTGAAACGATCGATGGCTCGACGCTCAACCCGATGGAGATCAGCGTCACCGCCATGTCGACCCCGCGTAGAGCCTGGCGCCGGTCCCAGCCCGCGATCCGGCAGGCCTCCCGGAAGCTCGGTTCGCGCCCGACCTGGGCGTTGAGCCAAGCCTTCAGCTGCGCCTTCATCCGCCAGTCGTGAATATGGAGCTCGGGCCAGCGCTGCACCCGCACGTCGCCGGGTTTCGTGCCTGCCTGCGCATCAGCCTCGCTGTGGCCCGCCCAGGCTGCCAGGAGCCACAGGCGGACATTCTCGGGCGGATAGGCTGACGGGGGATCGGGGCCTTCGGGACGGGTTGTCGGCAAGGTGTTTTCAGCCAACACGAGCGGGATCGCTTGAGGGGTAGCTAGCGGCGGCGGCCCCAGAAAGGTCCAATATGAGCGCGTTCCCGGGCCAACCGATGATGACGGTCACAGCGCCCTGCGGCGCGCCCGATCCAGCCACCAAGCACGAGCCGCTGCCTCAACCGCGAAGGTCTGCTCGTATGCGGTCCACTGGCCCAGCGGATCGACGATGAGATCCTCGTCCTGCGAGGCGCCTCCGAATGGATACAGGGGCTCCAAGCCGTGGTCGATGACCTCCGGATATGGATTGCCCTCGTCGAACCGCATCTGTGGTGACACGAGCCATGCCACCACGGTGTGCTGGCTCATCTCGAGGTCATGGACCGTGGTCTCCGATGTGATGGCGTCCTCGACGTAGAACCGGACAACCCGATAACCCGGGAGCGCTGGAACGATGCTCGGCGACAGCGCCGATACGGTGAACTGCGGCTGCTTTTTCACGATCATTCCCCTGTCCCACCTGCCCCACCTACGGTCACAAGGTGGGGCGCGATAAGCGATTGATATTGTTAGTGTTGCCCCACCTGTCCTACCTGTCCCACCTTTTTAAAGAGATAGGATATTTTCGTAGAGCGGTGGCCCTGCCGGAGACGTGAGTTTACGCGCGCACGCGAGGGAAAAGGTGGGACAGGTGGGGCAGGTGGGGCACTGCCAATGAAATCAGATACTTGCAGGTGTCCCACCTTTAACTTGAGGTGGGACAGGTGGGGCACTTCACTCATCGAGGTGTGGGAGCTCAGGCGCGTCGTCGGGATCCTCCCAGGACACGGCCTGGTTCACGGCACGCTCGAACGACCGCCGGCACTCCGCTAGCGAGGGCAAGGCGTAGCACCAGACCCTGCGCTCCCCTTCCGGGGTGTTCCAGAAGCGCTTTACCCTGTGAAGGGTCGGCATAAGCCGCTTCAGCCGCGAGCCCAGCACGGTCTCCGCGCTTTTCCTGCGAACGCCGATGCGGTCGGACGATTCGAAGTAGTCGTCGCGCATGAGATCGGTCCAGATCTCGGTCGGCCACACCGAGAGCTTTCGCGACGGCGAGCCGGCCATCAGCCGGTCGAGCCACCACCCGTCGATGGGGTCGAGGGAGTGGATCTTCTGTTCGAGCAGGGCCGCCGTGCGTGGGATATGGCGCAGATCCACGCTCGCTAAGTCGAAGGCGAGCAGATCGGCGAGCAAGGCCTCCCGTCCACCGTTCGACAGCTCAGCCTCCATCTCGGAGAAGTAGCCGGTGTTTTGGGCGCTCGCGCTACCGACATCTAGGACGCAGAAGCGCCGCTCATCTTTGCCGGCTGGGACGACCCAGTCCTCGTTCGAGGTCATGATGACCCGGACGTAGTTCTTTAGGCGGATCGGATCGATGCCCTTGGATTCGACCATCTGCTCGGTCGAGGTCACCAGTCCCTTCAGCCGGCCCTCGGCTTGCTTGTCGCCGGCCCATACGGCCTCGTCGGCCTGGAGCAGCAGGCAGCTCGCCATGTGGGCGTTGAAGTTGCCGGTGAGGTAGCGCTCGCTGTCGACGAGGAAGTAGTGCGCCGGGATGAGCGAGCCGATCGTGGCGCCGACGATGGTCTTGCCCGACCCCTGGCCGCCGCGCATCACGAGGGCGACCCCGAGGCGCTCGCGCGGGCGCTGGAAGATGTGGGCGAAGTAACCGAACGTCCACCGGAACAGGGCCTGGTCGCCGCCGCAGACGTTCGTGAGTAGGTGGTCGCGGAACACCGCGTATGAGCCGCCGCGGCTCGGTTGTGTCGCCCAACCACGCCACAGATTGAAGTATCCCGGCGTACCTCCGGCAAGCAGCGGGTTCGGATTGGCGTCCGGGTGGAACTCGACGCCGTCGAACTGGCGCCGCGCCTTGCTCCCAAGCCAGCGCTTTGCCCAGGTGACCGTCTTCACCTTCCCGTCGTGGTCGCGCATCTCGGTGAAGCGGTTCAGCGACCACTGCCGGAACGAATCCAGGGTCAGATAGCGGATGCGCTGCTCAATCGGCGCGTCGTCGTTCTCGCGGATGACGATGGCCTTCGACCCGATCAGCACGAACGCGTACTCGCGGTTCATCTCCTCGAGATCGTATCCGCCTGCGTCCGATTGCATCGGATCGCTCCTGCGGACGACATCCTGCGCCGTCGCGAGCTTGAGATTGACGGGCCGGTTCATGCGGCTGCCATTGGGACCGTAGCGGCCGGCACGAGGATGGAGGGAAGCCGCACCTTCGACAGCATGGCCTTGAGCTTCGTGCCGTGGTCGATATCCCCAGCTCGGATTGAGCCTGCCAGCAGCAGGTCGGCCCGGCCGAGCCGCTCGTCAACTACGACCACGCCTCGGCGGCCATCAGCCATCCAGGCGGCCGGGTCGGGATAGATCAAGAGGGGATCGTCGGCGGTGGCCGGGCACGGGTATTCGGCGCCAAGAAGACCGGCCTGGCCGAGCCAGGTGGCAACCCGCGTGGTCTTCGGGTGCCACGCCACAACGTCGAGGGGCGAACCGGCGGCATCGCGGGCAAGCAGAGTGTAGGCGACGACGCGCTCGGCACCGGGATCGCGCAGGTTGCGAGCAAATTCGAAGCGGCCGCCGCGCCCGAACAGGACGACGTCGCGCAAGATCAGGTCGAAGCCCGTCGCGGCCGGCCAGGCGCTGAGCCGGCCCGGGACGTCCTGGTCGAGCAGCCAAGCGAAGTCGATGCCGCGCAGGCCGGAGCCGCGGGCATGCTGCAGCTCGGGGTCGTGGTGCCGGTTGCGGCTCATGCCTGCCCCCGCGCGATGACCCACGACTGTGCCGTGTCGCCGAACAGCCCGTCGCCGCAGCCCACGAGGAAGCGGCTGGCGATCGCGGTCTCAGCGGCGACCGGCGTGATGACGCGCTGCGCGTAGGGGCCGCGAGGCGCCGGCGGGGCCGGTACGGGCGGGTCGAGCCGATAGCGGCGGCCGCGCGGGGCCGGCTCGGCGACGAGCATCCAGCCGGCGATGCACCAGGCAACGACGCGCTGGGAAGCCGGGGGCAAGTCGGAGGGGCGGCTGTAGCTGATCATGAGAAGTCCTCGACTTCCCAGCCGCCACCGGCCTTCTTGGAACGCACCCGGATCGCCACGAACCGGAACGGGAAACGCTCGGCCGCGACCTTGATCTTCACGCGCGCGTCATCGGCCCAGAAGCCTTTGACCTCGTGCATCTCCATCGAGCCGTCCGTCCGCATCACGGCGAAGTCGGGCGAGTAGAAGCAGTTGTCGGCGAGCCGCAGCTTCACGGCCTCGAACAGGTACCAGGCGACCTCACCGGCAGCCTTCAGCGTTTCGAGGTGGCGGGCATACGCCTCCTCGGTCTTGTTCATGGCACCGGTCTTGAGGCGTCCGAGCGCGAGAACGGACGCCCCCAAGCCGGCCCGACGGGGCTGGACGGGGGCGTTCATGATCAGGCCGCTTCCGTCTCGCGGATCGCACGACGGCGCGAGCGCGCCGGCCTGCTGGCCTCGGCCGCCGGCGCCTCACCCTCATCGCCCTCGGCGTCGCTTTCGTACCAACGGCCGCCGCGCGCGGTGATCTTGTCCCGGAGCCCGGCACGCCGATCTGGCGGGAACTGGCTCAGGTCGATCGTGACGCCGGCGAGGCTTTCCGCCTTCTCGATCATGGCGGCGTTGCGCGCGGCCAGATCCATCTCAGGGACGTCGTCGCCGGCGTCGAGATCCATCGTCCGCTGATCGGGCTCGGCCGCGGCCGCTCGGCGTTCGCCGAAGTACTCGCCGACCTCGGCCAGCACGACGATACACTCGCCCTGGCCGTGCTCGGCGAGCCGGGTGATGTTCTCGACGGATGCCGCGCCGGTGATCTCGAGCTTGATCCCGTCGCCGACGTTCCACTTGCCCGTGCGCATGGCTAGGTGCGGGAAGCCCTGGTTCGCGATGAGCTGGATCGACTGCCGCACGACCTTCTGCGCGAGCTTGTCGACGGCCTCGATCCGCCACTGCTGATCGAGCTCCGAGAGCTTCGACCACGGCGTCTCCATGTCCCGTACGATGCTCAAGAGGCCGTCGCGGATGTCCCCGCGAAGAGTTGCACCCGCCAGGGTGGCGGAGTTTGCTGCTTGCAACGAAGCGTCTGTTGTGGCTTCCATTTCACTCTCCATGCACGGGCACCACGCCCGATGTCGGCCGCCCGGCTCCCTGCTTCGCCGCATAGGAACCGGGCGGTTTGGTTTCTGGGGATCAGGCGGCGATGGGCGGGCGCTGCTGGCCGAGGCCGAAAGACTTCGCGAGGGCCGAGCGCTGGGCCGCGTAGTTCGGCGCCACCATCGGATAGTCGGAGGGCAGGCCCCACTTCGTGCGGTACTGCTCGGGGCTCATGTCGTACCGGGCACGCAGGTGGCGCTTGAGCGACTTCAGTGTGCGGCCGTCCTCGAGGCACACGATGTGGTCGGGGGTGACCGATTTCTTGATCGGGACAGCCGGAACGAGCGGCCCGGCGGGTTCGGCCGGCGCAGCGGCCTCTCCCGTGGCGAGCTGCACGAGTGCGGCGTGCGTGCTGCGGATCAGGCTCGGCAGATCAGAGGCCGGCAGCGAGTTTCCGCTGACGTAGGCTTGGACGACGGCAACCGCGAGTTCGACGTAGGGCGGTGTATCGGTGGGGGGCGTGTCGGACATGGGTTCGGTCTCCAGGGGGAAGGGCTTGGCGGGATCCGCCCGCCGGCGGATGGGATCAGGGACGCGGTCGCGCTTCAGGCGAGGGCTCTTCCCGTCGGGGCACCCGGGGCTCTCCGCGCGCGCGGGTGTCCTGCCGGACCTGCGAACCGAGGGTCTCGACGGCGCTACCAATCCGGCGCTCGATGGCCTCGGCGGTGACCTGACGCTCGAATACGAGGGCCGCGTGCGACGCGATCAGGGTTCCGACCGGATCGTCGCCGGCGTCGAGGGCGGGACGGAGTTGCGCCAGGTAGGCCGCAACGCGTTGCTCGTCGGGCCGGTAGGGATTGGCCGCGTGGTCGCGTGCCGCGAACGCCCGCGCCTGTTCTCCGCCGTCCACCATGATGCTCTCCGAAGGGTTGGCCGAACGGCACCACGCCGCCCGCCATGGGCTGTTCGCTCAGTTGCGCGAATCGTTCGGCGTGCGGCGGCGCGTGCGGTCCCAGAGGCGGGGGTCCCACTCGCGCGCGGCGTCTTCGCAACGGCGCGACAGCATCAGCAGTGGGGTCGCCCACGAGCCGATGAGCAGAAGCGGAATGGAGAGGCCGCGCAGGGCCGAGGCGAGCGCGCGGGCGATCAGGGGCCCGATCATGCGCGACCCTCCAGGACATCGGCGAGCTGCTGGCGGATCGCTGCCGCGGCGCGCTCGAGGCGCTCCTGCTCCTGCTGCCGGGCGACGTCGACGAACCAGGCGTCGGCGCGGTCCGGATGGACGCGGCAGAGGAACGCGGCGCCGTAGCGCTGCACCAGCGCGTCGTAGGCCGGGCCGTTCGGAGCATTGCCCTGCTCGAGCCACTTCCGGACGGTGTTGGCCGGGATGTTGGTCTCGGCCTCGACGCAGAGGGCGGTCTTCAGCGGGTGCTGATCGCGGAGAAACGCGCTGACCCGTTCCGCTAATGTTCGGCCATCAACCGGCCCAACCTTTCGCTGGGCTTGTCCGGACTTTCCCATAGTTATCCCCGATGTTGTGCACATCGGGGACGACGTTGAGGAGGATAGGAAATCGGAGCTGAGGGTGGCAGCGGACATCAGCGGCACCCGTTCAAAGTTGAGGGATACGCAGGCACAGAGGCGCGATCGGCAGCTTGCCGGCATAGACGATCACGCAAAAAGACGACGCCCGACCAAAGACACGAGACAGAAGCGGCGAGGCGAATGGCGACAGGCGGCGCGCGCGATGGAGATCGCGCGGCCAGATGCGCTCCCTCGGACGTGTGGTGGGCGGACTGCACCACGTCACCGGTATCCACCTGGGCGATCAGGGCGGGGCGATAGGTGGCGCGCTTGGGCGACGCGACACGCCCCGCTTCATCGGCATGCGTCAAGATCTCGAATAAAAGAAGTTGAGCGACGCCGTTAAAGGGCTCCGCTAACGCGTGGTCCACGATGGTGTCGGCCGATGTTGCCGATAGAACGCTAGGCTCATCAGAAGTCTGCCGGGTGCTCATGCGGCAACCTCGGTAGCAATCGGTGAGTCCCACAGATCAGGGCGTAGCTGCCACCGGGGCACAGCACCCTTTGTCGCCCTCTCTATGGCTACCGCCAACTCACCGGATACACGCCCGGCGCGCTTAGCCTTCCAGATCGCACCCTGCGAAACTCCGCAGGCTGAACCCAGCTTCGCCTCGGATCCGAGGATCGCTATCGCGGCTTGAATGAGAGGTCGAGTACTCATGGGCCCAGATATAACCACTGAGGTTGTTGGTAGTCAACAACCAGGTTGTCCGAGCGTTCCCACAACCGAGGTTGTAGGGTGCGTTGATATGACGTGGCATGACACCATCCGCGAGGGCAGAGACGCCCTGGGCTTAAGTCAAGCGAAGCTCGCCAAGGCGATCGGCGCTTCGCAGGCTACGGTTGCCAAGATTGAGCAGGGGTTGGTTCAGTCGTCGTCCCTGCTACCCGCGATCATTAGAGAGCTGAACCTCGACGCCAGCCAGTTCCCAGAAGATGCTTTTGGACGTGTTGGGGCCGATGCCCCACGTGCAGCGAGCCGGCCTCAGCAGCAGCTTCCGGAGTTCGCGCGCGATCCTGCGTATTGGGCAGCTGCAGCTGGTTTGGTAGGAGATGTTCCTCTCTACGCATCGGCAGAGGGCGGTCAGGGGGCTCTACTTATTGAGCGGGACTCGATCGGTACTGTAAAGAGACCGCCTTTGTTGCAAGGCGTGAAGGACGGGTACGCCATATATTTGGTTGGTGAATCGATGTCTCCCGAGTTCGAGCCGGGCGACATCCTCATGGTGAACCCCAGACTTCCCGTGCTCGCAAACACGTCCTGCGTTTTTTACGCACGATCGGACGATGAGCCCAAGGCTATGGTGAAGCGCTTTCTGTCCGCAACGGAAGACGAGTGGCGCGTCCGGCAGTTTAGCCCGGACAAGGAGTTCAACCTCGGCCGGGCTGAGTGGGAAACGCGACACCGGATCGTTTCTAAAAACTTCCGGTAGACCTCAGAACGGCAGGCCCATGTCGTCCTCGTCGTCGAGCCGGCCGTACTGGGCGAGGACAGTTGGCTCCTCAAATTCCCCCGTTGTGGGATTTCCCGTCCGAGCAATCGCCACCACAGCCGCTTTACGCTGTGAAAGCCGTTCTGCCGTTTTCCTGGCGCTGCTCTCGCTGTTGGCTTGTATGGGTGCATCCATCCGGAGCCCAGCATGCTCCTTCGTGAAGCTTTGCACGACATAATACGTCTTCACGGTCTCAGCTGCAGGCATGGGATACCCTTGTTGATGCTCGACTCGATGTTCGCGCTTTGTTCTAAAATGAGTCAACGGGCATCGCCGTCGGGTCCATGTGGATAACAACCGACAACCGACTGCATACCTTGGTAGTTGACACCCAACAACCAGAGTAGTAGTTGTCGTCCCATCAGCTCACGCCGATGGAGACGCCGATGCCCGCCGCATTCCCTGAGATCGCCCGCCGGTTCGCTCCGTCCGCGACCTCCCCGCTCACTCACATCATCCACTTCACCGTCCCGCGGCGCGGGTCTGCTGACGAGCGCATTTTGGCCGAGACCCGCGTCGGCGACACCGCCGCCAACGTGATCGAGTACCTCGGCACCGACCAGCTCAACGACCACGTGCTGACGGCGGTCTATGCGGTCGATCTGACGCCCGGCGCCCTGGCGCTCACCGACGTCACCGCCGCGATCCTCCGGGACGTCGCCGCCTTCGTCGAGGCCGCCGCGATCGAGCTGCCCCGCAGCCTGGACGATGCCTTCACCCGCCACGGCATCCCGCAGCCTATGGCCTGGGTCGAAACCAATCGGCTCGCCTACGCCGAGTTCGAAGCCGAGCGCCTCGGTCCGGCCGACTGCCTGGATCACCGCCGCGCCGCCTGAGCCGCCCACCGGGCCGCTCACGCCGGGCGGCCCGGCCTATCCACCCCCACATCGCGAGCCGGCCATGAGCGCCAGTGCCATCGTCTTCGGACCCTTCATCGTCGGTGCCCTCGTTGCCGCGCTCGCCGACATCGGCCTCCGCCTGCACGGCGGGCTCGCGACCCCCACGCCCGCCGCCGACGGCGTGATCCTGTTGGCTGGGCACGTCCTGCGCCTCTTGGCGATTGTGCCGGCGGTGATCCTCACGGCGCTGGCCCTGGCCATCGGCTGGAGGGTCCGCCCGTGAGCGTCGCTGACCTCTACCGCCGCGCCCCGTACCGCATCCGGTTCGGCACGCGCGCCACCATCGAGGACCGGCACGGGGTCGGCGCTTTCATGGTCATCGAGCCGGCCGACTGCGCCGCCGAGCGCATCGCCTTCGCCGAGGCCTGGATCGAGCAGGCCAACGCCGCAGCCGCCCTCGCTGAACCGCCCGCCCTCCTCGCCGCAGCAGAGTGACCGCCGCCATGGCCGATGAAACCCTTCTGACCGCCGCCCGGCGCGTGGTCCGCTTCATCCGCATCGACGAAGCGCACGGCGGGCTCCTCAGCAACGAAACGGTGCAGGCCGTCGACACGCTCGACAAGCAGGTCCGCTCCGCTGCCGCAGCCGAAGAGGCTGCCGAGATCCCGATGGAGACCGCACATGCTGATCGTTGACCACACCGAGGGCTCGGTGCCCGGGCCCGGCCTCTTCCAGATGCCGGCCGACGTCTACCATGCTGATCCGGCGCCGGAGCCGAGCCTGTCGTCGTCGATCGCCAAGGTGCTGATCACGCACAGCCAGGAGCACGCCTACGTCGAGCATCCGCGCCTCGGGAAAGCGCCTGATGCGGGCCGCGATCCAACCCGGCCGATGGAGATTGGCACCGCGGCCCACAAGCTCATCCTCGGGCACGGCGCCGACCTCGTGATCATCGACGCCGCCGACTACAAGGGCGGCGCCGCGAAGGCCGCCCGGGCCGCCGCCTACGCCGCCGGTGATGCCCCGATCCTGCGCCCCGACTGCGAGAAGGCCGAGACGTTGGCCGAGCAGGTCGCGCTTCGACTCGCCCGCATCGAGGGCTGCGAGGGTTTCCAGTCCGCGCCCGCCGAGGTGGTGGCCATCGCTCGCGATCGGTCCGGCGCCTGGCTGCGAATCATGATGGATCGCGTCGAGATCCACGACACCCACGCCATCATCTGGGATGTGAAGACCGGAGACCAGTCCGCCGCGCCGCAGACCCTCGGCCGCCGTGTCGAGAACATGGGCATGGAGGTGCAGGCCGCGTTCTACATCCACGTCCTGGGCTTGCTGTTCCCACACCTGCAGGGCCGCATCGTCTTCCGCTGGATCTTCATCGAGAACGACGCCCCGCACGGGACCTGCGTGGCCGAGGCTGACGCCGCAGGCCTGCACATCGGCGCCCACAAGGTCAGCCTCGCGCTCGCCCGGTGGAGCAAGGCGATGAAGTCCGGCACCTGGGCCGGCTACCCGAGCCAGATCGTGCGGGTCGAGTACCCAGAGTGGGCACAGAAGCGCTGGCTTGAGCGCGAGGAATCGGAGCTCGCCCAGGAGGTCCAGAGCTTCGACCTCAACAGCAGCCCGTGGCGGCCCCTCGATTGGGAGGACGCGGCGTGACGTTCAGCTTCGTCCCAGCAAACCGGTTTACGGATCGCGCCGGCGTCTTCGTCTCCCTCACCGGGGGGACAAACTCGGGCAAGACCTTCTCGGCGCTGCGGCTCGCGCGCGGCATCGCCGGCCCGACCGGCAAGGTGGCGGTCCTCGACACCGAGGGCGGTCGGACGCTGCACCTGAAGAACGAGTTTCAGTTCGACGCGAACATCATGGACCCGCCGTTCCGGCCGGAGCGCTTCGCCGAGGCCGCGAAGGCTGCCGAGGTCGCGGGCTACGACGCCCTCGTCATCGACAGCTTCTCGATGGAGTGGGTCGGCCTGGGCGGCGTCCTCGAATGGCAGGCCGCCGAGCACGAGCGCATGGGCGGCAAGGACAGCACCAAGGGCACGTCCTGGATCAAGCCGAAGATGGCCCACAAGGCCATGGTCTACTCGTTCCTGCAGCGCCGCATCCCGATCATCTTCTCGATCCGGGGCGAGGAGAGCTTCGTCCCGCCGAACACGAAGACTTTCAAGTCGATCACCAACAAGCAGTTCCCCTTCGAGGTAACGGTGTCCTTCCGGTTGGAATCGGATCGGAAAGGATACATCGACCTGTCCGACCCGAAGTCCTGGAAGATGGAAGGCGCCCACCAGGACATCTTCAAGCACGGCGAGCGCATCAGCGAAGAGCACGGCGCCGCGCTCGCGCGCTGGGCTTGCGGTGACCACGCGAAGCCAGCCGCCAACCCAGCGCCCGCTGAGGGTAGCAGGCCGCAGTCCGCCAAGGACCGGCTCTTCGCCGCCGCCCGGGCCGCCGCCGACCAGGGCCGCCAGGCGCTCGACGCCTTCCGCCTCGAGCTCGAGGAGCGGGCTGACCGCGCCCTCGATGCCATCGGCCCCGAGCTGCTGGAGCGCGCCGCCAGCGCCGACGGTGGCGAGCCCGAGGCCGGCCGCGACGAAGCCGCCTGACGAACTCTCCCGATCCACTGCCGCCAAGCCCTCAGGAGCCCGTTCCATGACCGAACCCGTCGAGCATCACGCGCCCGAGCGCCCCGACCCCATCCTCGTCGTCGACATATGCGACCGGGGCCTGATCATGGCCGGACTGCCGACCTACAGCGACCTCGCCGAGCGGCTGAAGGTCTGGGAGGGTACAGCCGCTGCGCGCCTGGAGGCAGCTACTCTCGGTACCGCCATCGCGGAGACCCGCCGGCTGCGCACGGCCCACGGCATTGTGGGAACCCAGATCGGCGCAGCCATGGCGGCGTTTGCCGTCGGCGATGCGCAGGCGGGCATGAACATCCTCAACCACGCCAAGGAATTCTGCGACCACCACGCGGTGCAGGAGACCGCTCAGCCGCAGCCCGAGAACGTAGTGCTGCTCGCCGCCCATCGCGTCCAGTGCGTCGCCGCCGATCTCGGGAGGCTGTGATGCGGGCACAAGCTATCCCCGACCGCCAGATCGACGACCTCGCCCGCCGCGCCCAGGCGCTGGCTCTGCGCTACGACCGGACCCGGCGCGACGCCGCGCGCATCGGCGTGCAGCCCGAGAACCGGGACACCTTCCGCCGCGTCACCGAAATCGACGAGGACGCCGAGACCATCGCCGATCTGGAGCGCCTGGTCGCGCAGGTCCGCCGGTGCGGCCTTGGCTCGGATGCACGCCCCGCTCCGGTGCTGAACCTGGTGCCAAAAGTCCCGCCGGCATCGGAATCGCGGACGAGCCCATGGCGCGGCTGGCTCGCGATGGTCCGCCCGGCCCGCCGCACCGCGTCCGAGGTAGCGTGATGGCGACCGGGCCCGCCGTCACTAACCACGAGCGCGAGCGGATGCGTGGGATGCGCGCCCGCGGGATGTCTCTCTCGGCCATCGGTGCCGAGTTCGGCCGCTCCGGGCGGTGCGTCCTCGAGCACACGCGGGACATTTCGGCCAACTGCCGGCGCGGCAAGCCCGGCATGGATGACGCTGCGAAAACACGGATGCTCGCCGCTCACGCTGCCGGCGTCGGCAAAGACGACCTCGCCCGGCGTTTCGGCCTCTCGCCGACCAGCGTCCATCCTACCCTCAACCGTCTGCGAAAGCTGCAGCAGGGAGCCTCCGCATGACCTGCGAAGGCAACATCCATCACGCCCGGGTTTCACTGCAGCAGTGTGGTCGGCTTGGCGCAACTGTCGACCGGGGCGAGAGGCATGTTGTAGCCTTCATCGGCGTTAGCCTCGAACCACGCCCCTATAGCTTCATCAGTGCGCCAAATCACCTTACAGAGCTGAGCTCTATCAAGGCCCATTGGGTACAGAATGAACTCGCTGGGCACTCCGCTCGTATTGAGCATGATCAGGTGAGCCCCGAGGTCCGTAGCCTTGTGGATGACGCAGCCTTTGAAGGTATGCTCGTCGATCGCGATGAAGGCGAACGTACCTTCACTTCCTGCTTCAATATCCGCAAACGCCGACGCCATTCGGAGGCCTCATCAGACAGAAATATGGACCCAAGTCCGGTCTGTAATCTGACGGGCAAATCGCTAACGAATCACCAAAAACATCAACTCTCGTGCGAACATTTCCCCATAGGGGATATGTCCTTTCTCTGCGTCAACACGGGCACGCGGGCAGTCTACGCCCTGTACGCCGTCTCTAGGACCGGCAGCGAGAGCAGGCGATGATTGAGACGATACCCCACTCCGTCGCTAAGCTGACGATGGCCGGCTACAGCCAGACCCTCACCTGCGCGGGCTCCGCACTCCGGAAGGGGCCTGGACGCCAGGGTTGTTACCGCCAGCCCCGCATCTCGGGTGCCTTGCTACTCGTGCCGGTGCTTCTCTTCCTCGGCTTCCGTGCCAGGCCGGTCGCTCGGTCCCTCGGGCGTCTCCCGTACCGTGCCGTGATCGGCGTCGCGCGGGGATACGGCCGCTCCGCCCTCGTCAGGCTTGGGGTGCTGCTCACGTTCCCCCCGCGCCTGGTCGTAGGTCGTCTCGGGCAGGTTCTGATTCGAAGCGCTCAGGTTGGACATGCATCGCTCTCCGGTTGCGCGGGCAACGCACTGGGGGAGGGGACGGTTCGGATGGGTTTCTGGGAGTACGCCTCCGGCACTGACCGCGCTTGGGCGAAGGAGGCCGTGTAGATGCCATCCGCTTACATGACTCGCGCTACCCTCGCTGCCGAGCTGCAGATCGGGGAAAGTACCGTCGATGAGATGGTGCGCCGGGGCGTGCTGCCCCGCCCGGTGCGGCTGTCCTCCGGATGCGTCCGATGGCGTTGGGCGTCCGTGGACCACGCCCTCTCTTCCATGGAAGGCGGAGAGAACGATCCGATTGCGGTTGATGCCCAGGCAGGAGTGAGACGTGCCCTTGAAGCGGCGAAAGCGGGCGGCAACCGTCGACCTGCCTAAGGGCGTCCACCACGTGAAGACGGGTGGGCGCGAGTATTTCTACTGGTCTCCCGGGCGCGGGACGCCATACGCTGCCCAGCCCGTTCGCTTGCCCGACGATCCGACGGATCCGAAATTCTGGATTGCCCTCCGCGAGGCGCAGGGCATCGGTGGCGCCGTGATGGTCAAGACGTTCGGGGACGTCCTCGACCTCTACCTCGACTCGCCGCAGTTTAAGGGAAAAGGTGAAGGCACCCGCTCGCTCTACCTGCGCCAGATCAAGATCGCGCGGGCTGGCTTCGGTACGACGCCGGCCGAGCAGATGCGGGCCAGCATGATCCGTGGCGTCGTCGACGGGCTGGCCGACAGGCCCGGGGCCGGGAACAACTTCCTCAGCAGCATGCGCGCGGTGTCATCGTGGGGAGTGGTTCGGGATCACCTCGTTGCGTCGATCACCGAGGGCATTGAGCCCTATGCGAGCCAGGGCGGCCACAAACCCTGGACGGACGCTCAGATTCAGGCTGCGCAGAAGCAGCTCACGGGCGCCGTGCGCCGCGGCGTGTTCCTGATGATCTTCACCGGACAGCGGGGCTCGGACGTGGTCCGCATCGGACCCACAGACGTCGACGAAAACGGTTTCCGGCTGGCGCAGCAGAAGACCAAACGTGAGGTCTGGTGCCCGATCGTGCCGGAGCTGGCGAAGGAGATGGAGGGGTGGGAGAGGGTGCCTGGACCATTCGTCCGACAGGCTTCCGGTCGCCCGTTCACGCGCAAGCTGTTCTCGAAGCACTTCGACGAACAGCGCAAGGATATTACGGCGCTGAAGGGGGTGACCCTGCACGGCTTGAGAGCGACGGCTGTCATTCGGCTACGTCGGGCCGGCCTGAGCACGGCGCAAATCCAGGACGTGATTGGTATGTCGCTCGCCATGATCGAGCGATACGCGCGCTTCGCCGACCGGAAGGCGAGCGGGCAGGCAGCTATCCTGCGGCTCTCGGATGTGACCCAAAAATTGAGTCGTTGAGTATTGAGCTTCCCAAAGCTTTTTCGCCCCAGCAGTTATATTTTACGCTTGGAGATTTCATTTAGGGTTCGTTTCCGCCGCATCTCAGCCTCTCGGAAGGTCCGCTTCCCGGAGCGTGATGGAAGATGACCTACGACTGGCGTGGGTGGAAAGCGGCCACTCACATCGACTTTACGGGGCCGCTCAGCATCGGCCTTCAAACTATCAGTTCGCCTTGCCACGGCGTTCAGAACCACCGATGCGCGAAAGCTCCCGTCCGATCTCAAAGAGGAGCATGTCGCTCATCTGGTGCAGCACCGAATGCGGGAGCTCGTGGATGGCCTCACGAGCGGCGAGGCAGTGCTCGGCCGCGCGTTCCAACGGAGAGGTAAGGACAGGGGCAGCCGCCTCCTGCTTCATTTGGGTGATGTCGACAAGAATGCCGGTGCCCCGGGTCGGACGGCCTTCGCGATCGTGGGTGAAGCGGCCACGATCCAGCACCCAACGGGTTACGCCGTCGGCAGAGCAGACGCGGTATTCCAGGGTGCAAGAAAGGCCGTCCTCAACGCTCCTGGCGATCGTCTGAGTGGCCCGCTCCCGATCATCGGGGTGGATGCCGGCTAGGAAGGCCTTTAGGGGAGCACCTGTCTCTGCCGCCAAGGGGTCTAGGTTGAACACCAGGGCCACGAGCGCGTCCGCGTATGCTCGGTCGTTGATTACGTCGTACTCCCACCGGCCGATCGTCTCAGATGCATCAAGGGCATCCTGCAAGAGGATCTGAGCAGCCGCTTCGGCGTATGGCGTACGTTGCCCCATTGCGCCCCCCGCGATTGAGCGTGCTAACCATCATTTGGTATTAGCTGACTTCGCACTTCGGTAGAAGATTTCAATCCCCCGAATCCCGCGGTTCTATCGTTTCCGTACGTAATGATGCATAAATGTAATGTTTTGTGACTCCGTGTAATTCGAGCGCAAACCAACCGACCTGAGAGGCTAGCGATGGGGCGTAAGTTGACTGCCCTCGAGGAGATCCAGACCTCACCCACGGATCCCGACGCAGATAGACAACAAGGCCGACCCTGGCACCAGCAGGAGCTCCTCGAGCGGATCGCGTACACACTCGGGATCGCCACCGCGCAGCTCAGCGAGGCCCCCACCCCCCCGAATGCAGTCGGACCCGCGACGGACAGAGCGCGGCAAGGCGAATGCATCCTAACCCAGCAATGCACAGACCTGGTCAGGGCTTTCGTCGAGATCGAGGATCCTCAGGACCGCCTGCGCTGCCTTCAAATCGTCCGCGACGCCGCCGGGGTGAAATCGTCACGGTCGGATCGCTAGTGCGATCCGACCGTTTGAAGGACGCCAGCTTCCCTTACCATTAGGCACCGTCCTCTTCCCACTCGACCCGGTCGTAGAGCGCACGGACGTGTCCCGACCCGACTCCGAGGTTTTGGTTCCGGCGGACGGCGGCAGTGGTGATCCGGTGCGCGCGGTGATCGATAAAAAGCCGGCGGGCATTTAGATTGCGCGCGATAGGCTCGCGCAAATGTGAGATAGCTTCTCCCTAGGCTCGTCGGAGGCCTTCAAGCCCGAGCGAGTGCTACGGCACCTTGATTTTCGAGACCCGCGGCTGATGTCGCTGCGCGATGCAGGATCGTTGAAGCGCGTCCGTCTCGCGACGAGCGCCACGCCCAGCGCTGCCGTCGGCGACAGATCGGCCTGATCAGTTCCGGCGACGTCGGTCCTGCCCCAAAGGAGATGTTGATGAACGAGATGACGACTGACAAGACTAATACCGAATCGTACCCGATGGAGGGCAAGTGCCCGTTCGGAGGTGACCGTATCGGCGGGGCCTTCGGCAGCCGCCCGGCGCTGGAGAACTGGTATCCGCACCGTCTGAGGGTCGAGCTCCTTCATCACAACGGGCTCGCGGCCGATCCGCTTGGGCCCGATTTCGACTACGCCAGCGCCTTCGCCACCATCGACCTCGACGCGCTTAAGGGGGACATCAAGCAGTTCCTGACCTCGTCGGTGGCGTGGTGGCCGTCCGATTACAGCAATTACGGCCCGCAGATGATCCGCATGGCCTGGCACTCGGCCGGAACCTATCGCATCGCGGATGGGCGGGGCGGCGCTGGCACCGGGATGCAGCGTTTCGCGCCGATCTCAAGTTGGTGGGATAACGGCAACACCGACAAGTCTCGCCGCCTCCTGCAGCCGATCAAGCACAAGTATGGTAACGCCCTGTCCTGGGCCGACCTGATGGTGCTTACCGGCAACTGCGCCCTGGAGATCATGGGCCTGCCGACCTACGGATTCGCCGGGGGGCGCTTGGATGCCTGGGAAGCGGACGACGCCACCTACTGGGGTCCCGAGGTCGTCGAGATGGGCTCGGTGTCGAGCTTCGACGAGATGGTTAACCGCGACCAGCGCTGGCGCGGCAAGAACGGCGACGCCGACTACGACCTGGAGAACCCGCTCGCCGCTTCCCACCAGGCGCTGATCTACGTGAATCCCGAGGGTCCCTACGCCAACGGCGATCCGCAGGGCTCGGCCAACGACATCCGGGTGACCTTCACTCGCATGGCCATGAACAACGAGGAGACCGTGGCGCTGATCGCCGGCGGCCACGCCTTCGGCAAAAGCCACGGCATGACCCCCGCCAAGGAGATCGGACCGCCGCCGGAAATGGCGCCGATGGAGGCGATGGGGCTCGGCTGGCACAACCCGAAGGGCGCAGGCTCGGGCAAGGACACGATGACCAACGGCATCGAGGGCAGCTGGACCTCCAATCCCACGCAATGGGACAATGACTACCTGGAGAACCTCTTCAAATTCGAGTGGGAGCAGACCAAGAGCCCGGCCGGAGCCCTGCAGTGGACCCCGAAGGATCCGAATGCGCCCAAAACCCCCGACGCCCACGTCGCGGGCCAGATGCATCCCCTCATGATGATGACGTCCGACATCGCCCTGAAGGTCGATCCTGAGTACCGCAAGGTCTGCGAGAAGTTCCTCAACGATTTCGACGCCTTCACGCAGGCCTTCTCCAAGGCGTGGTACAAGCTTACCCACCGCGATATGGGCCCGAAGCATCGCTACCTCGGTCCGGAGGTAACTATCGAGAACGGCCTGCTCTGGCAGGACCCGATCCCCGATGCCGCCTACGCCCCGGTGGGCGAGGCCGAGGTCACCGCCCTCAAACAGGCGATCCTGGCCAAGGGCCTCTCGGTCTCGGATCTCGCCTTCACGGCCTTCTCGGCGGCCGCGACCTACCGCGACAGCGACAAGCGCGGCGGCGCCAACGGCGGCCGCCTCGCCCTCGCCCCGCAGAAGGATTGGGCCGTCAACCGCCGGGCCGCGCCCGTCGTCGCGGCGCTCCGCGGGGTCATGGCAGCGTTCAATGGCGGGCGCACCGACGGCAAGCAGGTCTCGCTGGCCGACCTCATCGTGCTCGCCGGCTGTGCCGCCGTGGAAAAGGCCGCCCGGGACGCCGGGGTCGAGACCACCGTTCCGTTCACGCCCGGCCGGGTCGACACCACGCAGGCGCTGACCGACGTCGAGATGTTCACCTGGCTCAAGCCCGTGGCGGACGGCTTCCGCAACTACGTCGACGACGGGTTCGGGGCGATGGCGCACAGCCTGTCGCCGGAGGAGCTGTTCCTCGACAAGGCCAACCTGCTGACGCTGACCGCACCGGAATGGGTGGTGCTGACCGGCGGCTTGCGGGCCCTGAACGCCAATCACGATGGCTCGAACCGGGGCATCTTCACCGACCGGGTCGGCCTGCTGACGACGGACTTCTTCCGCAACCTGACCGACACCAATCTGGTCTGGGAGAAGACCGACCCGGCCGGGACGGCGTTCATCCTCAAGGACCGCGACAGCGGGCAGGCGAAATTCGCGGCCACGCGCCACGATCTCGTCTTCGGATCGAACGCCCAGCTGCGCAACATCGCCGACGCCTATGCCGGCAGCGACGGCCAGGGCCGGTTCGTGACGGATTTCGTGCGGGTCTGGGACAAGGTGATGATGCTGGACCGGTACGACGTGAAGGGCCACCGGCGTTACGGACCTATGGCGGCTTAATCTACGGCGGCCGCGGCAGTCCGTATCCCCCTTCTCACCCTTCGGTGAGACGGGGGTCATCACGAGATGAATGCAGGTCAGCGCAAAGACGACGTGTAATCTGCCCAGCGCGGTCCGTCCGTCCGTGCGGTCGGACCGGAGTGGCCCATCGGGATCCCGTGTGCAGACAGCGATGAAGGCGTCCCAATAAACGGGTCCAGCTTCTGAATCTCCAAATGAACGTCCACTTATTCGCTTTCGCCTTAGGAAAGCAGCGTAGCCGCTTTCCACCCCTCATAGACGTCCATGACGAGTAGCAGTCAGCGGGTTTCTACGGGTGATCGTCCTGCACAGGGGCACCCCGCGAAAACAGCGCTTGTAAAAGAGCTGTAAAAAATCAGCCGAAAATTAAATGAAATCAATGACGAAGACGAATTCGCAGAGCTCGTCCTCGAGCGCCGGCAGGGCGCCGACATGGTGGACGCGGCCTTGCGCGTAGAGCACCGAGACCGGCTCGGCCCGCAGGTACTTTCCGCGGGTGGCCCGCACCGGGATCACCGGCACCGCGGGGTCCACCTGCGCCAGCACGGTGGTCACCATCTCGCCGCCCTGGTTGACCTCGACGACGAGGCCGTCGGCGGACAGGCGATGGTAGAGGGCGAGGGCCGCCCCGGCCCAGGCCTCGGGCGTCGCCCGCGCCAGGGTGGCGTCGGCGAGCACGTAGGCGTGGCCGGAGGCAGCGAGCCCGGCGGCGACGATCCCGCAGGCATCGGCCCCGGCCTTCGAGGTGGCGGGCGGGTCCACCGCCACGACGATGCGGCGCAGGTCCTCCGGGGGCCTCGCGACGCGGGTCGCTTCGAGGCGGTCGCGGGACCACAGGGCGTCGGCGCGGTCCTCGATGAGCTCGCCGTCGAGTTCCTGGCGCCCGAGGCGGGTGCCGGCATAGCGCCCGACCACGGCGTCGAGGAAGCGCGGCGCGAGGTTTTCGGCGTTGTCGGCCGTGCGCGAGCGGCTGATCACCGTCGCCGGGTCGGCGAGGATGCGGCGCAGGAGCGGGATCGGGCGCGGCGTGGTGGTGACGAGGCCGCGCGGGGCGTGGCCGAGCCGCAGGCCGAACTGGATCATGTCCCAGGCGGGTTCCGCGTAGCGCCACTTGGCGATCTCGTCGGACCACGCGGCGCCGAACTGGGGCCCGCGCAGGGAATCCGGTTCCTCGGCCGAGAAGGCGAGGCCGACGGCGCCGTTGGCCCAGTCGAGGCGTTTTCGCGAGGGCGACCAGCGCGGGCGCGGGCCGTTCAGGGCCAGCAGCCCCGACGGCCCTTCGATCATCACGTCGCGGACATCCGCGAAGGTCTCGCCGACGAGCGCGATGCGGCCGACGGGCCGGGCGGTGAAGGCCGGATCGCCCAGCGCCAGGGCGCGGACCCATTCGGCCCCCGTGCGGGTCTTTCCGGAGCCGCGTCCGCCCACCACCGCCCAGGTGGTCCAGTTTGTTTCGCGGCAGGCCGGGGACGGGCACGGCGGCAGCTGGTCGGCCCGCGCCGTGTGGAGCCAGTCACGGGCCAGGGCCCGGATCAGGTGCGGCGGCAGGCTCGCCAGGAAGGCCGGCATCCGGCCGCTCGCCCACGAACGCCGCATAGCGCTGCGCGATCTGCGCGCGCAGGGCCGGCAGGTCGGCGTCGCCGTCCTGGCTCTCACCGCGTGTCGCATGGGGCCCGCTCCTGAGGGACGCTTCGAGATCGTCGAGGAGGCGCTTGAGGCCGCCGAGGTCGCGCAGCACCCGAGCCGAGTCGAGGGCTGGGTTCGCGTCCTTCCCGGCTGCGTCCTTGAGGGCGGCGTCGAAGGCCGCGATCTGCCGGGCGATGTGGGCCAGGAGCCGGGTCCGCAGGATGGCGGGGCCGGGCGGCGCCTGGTCCGGGGCCGCGGGCAGGCCGCAGGCGGAGAACAGCGCCGGGGCCCTGCGCCGGGTCAGGCCGAGCACGGCGGCGAGGTCGTCGCGGGTGACGCCGTAGGCGCGGTCGATCCGCGCCAGGGCGGCGCAGCGCGCGGCCGTCCAGTCCGCCGGCGCGGTTTTCGCGATGGGTGGGCGCCAGGCCTCCTGGCGGCACCACTTGCGCAGGGTCGCGGCGTTGAGGTCCGTCTCGGCCGCGATCTCGGCGGCGGTCTTGTGGGTCTCGCGGAACAGCGCCTCGGCCCGCGCCTTCCGGGCGGGGTCGATGGGGATGAGGTTCATCGCCGCCGCCCCGTTCATCCGCAGTTCCCGACCGTGCCCTCCTGATACCCCGGGAGCGTCGCGGTGTCAATCATAAATTCCTATTTCTGGGACTTTGATCTCATGTGCTGTCGGCGCTGGGGCGTTCGCCGCACGGCGTCGGGGCGGCGGAGCCTGCGCTCCCCCGCCCCGACGCGAAACCGACGGGCCGTCGGACCTCAGAGACCCATCATCGCGTGGGAGGTGCCCAGGATGGTGAAGGCCAGGCCGCCCGCGAAGGCGCCGATCATGGCATAGGAAAAGCCCTTCAGAATCATCGATGTGTCCTGGGGAGTCCGGATCCGGGACGGGTGAAACTCGGGAACCCGGATCAGCACCGGTTGCCGCCCGAGGTCTGGCCGTACTGCATCACGGGGAAGTTCTGCTGGTTGGCGTTGCCCTCGGCGGCCGAGCTCATGGGACAGCCGCCGGTGACCGGCGTGCGGGCGGGCGCATAGACCGACCCCGTGGTCTCGACCTCGTGGGACAGGAAGCCGGTGTAGCGGCCCGTCCGCTCCTGGGCCGGGTTTCTCTCGAAGGCCAGGGCGGGCGAGAGCGAGGCGACGCCGAGGACGAGGGCGGTGGCGAGGGTGGCGAGGCGGGTCTTGGTCATGGTCGGGTGATCCTGTTCGGGGGGCGCCGGCGGTCGGGCTCGACCTGGGCCGGCGAAGGGGGGGCGATGTCGTCCGGGTCGATGTCGTCCGGAAGGTCCGTCGCCGCGCGGCCGGATCAGCAGCGGTTGCCGCCGGCGGTCTGGCCGTACTGCATCACCGGCCGGCTCTGCTGGTCGGCATTGCCCTCGGCGGCGGAGCTCATGGGGCAGCCGCCGTAGGCCGGGATGCGGGACGGGGCGGTGACCGTGCCCGTCGTTTCGACCTCGTGGGGGAGGAAGCCGGTGTAGCGGCCCTTCCGCTCCTGAGCCATGGCGGGCGAGAGCGACGCAACGCCAAGAACAAGTGCGGTGGCGAGGGCGGCAATGCGGGTCTTGGTCATGATTTGTTAAAACCTGTTCAGTGCGATCCGGTGGTTCGTCTCGCTCGTTGCTGTTGAATATGTAGATAGAGGCTTGCTTTCATTCTGGAGGTGTTTCCGCGCACGCGCCACCAGGGATTAAGTCCAAGCCTAGGAAAACCCGTTCGGCCTTGGGCGAAAGCGTCTGCGGCATGGGAGCCGCGACGGTGAAGCCCCGGTCGTCGATCGAACGCCCTCGACACGTGAGCGTACAGGTCGGGTTATAATCCCCCGATCCGGGTAAAAATTATCGTCACAGAGGCGTAATTCGCGGTCTCTACTGCGCTGCGCAGTCAGGCTCATCTTAAGAGATGCCTTGCCGGGACGGAGCCTTGCTTGGGCGATGCCTCCGTCATGCCGATTCCGGCCATCCGCAGGATGGGTTCGACCTCCGGCGCGGAGGTCGGCGGGAGCGGTGTGCCGCGACACAGGAAGGATGAGAGATGAGACAACGCCTCTTGGTGGCGGCGCTCGGATGGAGCGTCGCGGCGCTGTCGCCGGCGCAGGCCCAGACCGTCGCGGAGCTGCAGCGCCAGATCGACGAACTCAAGGCGATGATCCGGGCGCAGGCGGAATCCGGCCGCGGCGTGCGGGCGGCCCCGGCCCGGGTCGCGCATCGCGGCGATGCCGGCACCCGGCCGGCGGCGGGCCGGCCCGTCGAATCGGCCGTCGCCCCGCCGGCGGCGACGCGGGCCGCCCACCTGGACCGCCCCGCCTTCGCCATCGATCGCCCCGAGACTTGGTCCGAGACCTGGCCCGAGACCTGGATCGACGCGTGGCTGCCACCCCAGCCCCCGGCGGACGGCCCCAAGCCCGCCGGGACGCCGAAAACCTGGTTCGAGCGCCTGTCCCTGCGCGGCTACACCCAGATGCGCGTCAACGAGATCCTGTCGGGGGACGGCACCACGCCGAGCGGACAGTCGCGCCTGCGCTCCGTCCACGACGGCGGCATTTCCGAACGGGGCAACTTCACCTTCCGGCGGGTGCGCCTCGTCCTGCAGGGCGACATCCACGAGCGGGTGTTCATCTATCTCCAGCCGGATTTCGCCGTGAACGTCGCCAACCAGGCCGGCACCGAGCCGCGGGGCAACTACGCCCAGCTCCGCGACGCCTTCGCGGACGTGTTCCTCGACGACACGCGCCGGACCAAGATCCGCTTCGGCCAGCAGAAGGTGCCCTACGGCTGGGAGAACCTGCAATCCTCGCAGAACCGCCTCACCCTCGACCGCTCGGACGCCATCAACAGCGCCATTCCGGGCGAGCGCGACATCGGCATCACCGCCTACTACACGCCGGCCCACGTCCAGGGCCTCTGGGACCGCCTCGCCAAGGGCGGCCAGAAGCTGTTCGGCAATTACGGCGCCTTCGGCGTCGGGATCTACAACGGCCAGACCATCAACCGGACGGAGCGCAACGACGACCTCATGGTGGCCGGCATGGCGACCTGGCCGTTCGCCCTCGACGGCCTCGGCGCGGCGTTCGAGGGCCAGGTCCTCGAGGTCGGCGGCTCGGCCTACCGCAACCGGTTCCAGCCCGAGATCCGCACCGGCGGCGTGAGCCCGGCCGCGTTCAGCGATGCCCGCGTCGGCCTCCACGCCATCCTGTATCCGCAGCCGTTCGGCCTCCAGGCGGAGTGGAACTGGGGCCGCGGCCCGGAATTCGACGTGGTCACCCGGATGATCGAGGAGAAGCCGCTCAGCGGCGGCTACGTCCAGGCGATGTTCCGGGTCGACCACTCCCCCATCGGCCCGTTCATGCCCTACGCCCGCTGGCAGACCTATGGCGGCGGCTGGAAGGTGGCGACGAATGCGCCCCGCCTCGACACCGACGAGGTCGAGGTCGGCGTC
Source organism: Methylobacterium sp. Leaf99 (assembly GCF_001422375.1). Taxonomy (GTDB): domain Bacteria; phylum Pseudomonadota; class Alphaproteobacteria; order Rhizobiales; family Beijerinckiaceae; genus Methylobacterium. Next base: position 1,983,223 of record NZ_LMMU01000001.1, read on the forward strand.
GAGTTCCAGCCGATCAAGCCCCTCGAGATCACCCTGGCCTATGCCCGGATGAAGCGCCGGGAGGCCGACGAGCGCCGCCTCGGCCGGGCGGAAGGCCACCTGTTCCGCGGGCAGTTGCAGTGGAATTACTGAGGCCGCCCCGAGGGTGGGCGGGACCCCGACCCTTGACCTCGACCCTCGACCTCGACCCTTGACCCCGACCCTTGGGCGCGCCCCGGAAACCCGGTACCCTCCGGCGGAAAATCAGACCCCGCCGGAGGACGACCCCCCAATGAGCGACAGCCCGACTCCCAAGAGCGACAGCCCCGCACCCCTCACCGCCCACGGCGTGTTCGACGTCGCGGCGCACGCCGCCCGGCTCCCCGAGACCGCCGACACCATGGTGGCCGATCACCGCTTCACCGACGATCCGGCGGCGAGCGCCCGGGTGTTCCGAGTCTACCGGCCGACGCCGCCCCACAGCCACGCGTCCTGCGACGAGTACCTCTACGCCCTGTCGGGCCGCTGCCTGATGAAGTTCGCCGACGAGCCCGCCATCGAGGTCGGCCCCGGCACCCTGGTGTTCTTCAAGCGCGGGGTGGTCCACTCGGTGCCGGAGATCCTGGAGGAGCCGATGGTGTTCCTCTCCGTCGACACCCCCCGGCGCGAACCCCGCGACATCCGCTTCGTGACCGCCGGCACCGGCACGCCGGACAGCTTCATCCGCCAGGGGGACTGAGCGCCCCTCGGGACGACGCCCGCCGCGACCGCGCCTAACCGGCTGCCGTCGTCGGATGCGCACCGCGTCGACGGTGGTGCGGAGCCGCGGCTTCACGAGGCCTCGAACGTCGGGCGCGGCGTCCGCCGCCGCTGATCCCCGCGTGACGCGATCCGATCCGGCGGGATGGGGCAGGGCGCGCGAACGGCCCGTCATCATCGGTGTTCCGCCTCCTCCAGTCGTCGGTCGCGCTCCGAAAAGTTGCGGAAGATCATATTATGACGATGTTATTATTATACTAGTCTTCGACTGATAAATCATCCGCCCGGCCCATTGCAATGCTGGACAAAGCAGGCATTATATTTATGTCTCTCAGGGAGGATAGAAAAATGTTGCACCCCTTCAAGCTCCTGTGCGCCGGCGCCGTCATCGCCGGCGTCGCCCTCGTGCCCGTGCTCTCACACGCCCAGGGCGCCAAGCCGGAATCGAAGAGCGCCAAGGCCGACGCGAAGAAGACGGAGGCGGCCGTCGACGAGTTCGAGGAGAACCGCCGGGCGCACATGCAGAAGAGCAAGGAGAACAACGCCAGCAAGGGCGCCAACTGAGCCAAGGCGCCGACCGAGCGAGGGCGCCGACTGGGTCCGGCCTCGCGGGGGCCTGCCTCCGACACGCCATCGGGGCAGGCCTCGGACTTGCGCTGCCGATCGCTCCGCCATGCGACGATCGGTTCCCCTCGGACCCCGCGCGGATTTTCCGCAGCGCTGCGCGGGCTTCTCAATCGCCGCGCGGGCTTCTCAATCGCTGCGCGGGCTTCCGATCCCATCTCCGCCTCGGCCCCGTGAGGACGGGACCGCTCCGTGTCGACGGCCCGAGCCGCAGGGCGGCCGGGCGGTCGATGCGGCGCGTCGCTCCGACGGCGACCTTCGAGAAATCTACGGCGCCCTGTTGGCCTCGGCCGGCTTCGTGTCGGTCTTGATGTCGGTCTTGGCGTCCGTCTTGGCATCGCTCTTAGCGTCGGTCTTGGCCTTGCCGAGGTAGATGTACTCGGGCGCGGCGCGGAGCTGGTCCTTGTTGGTGTCGATGGTCGCCTTCAGGGTGGTGGTGTCGACGCGGGCGAGCTTGAGGGCGCTCGGGTCGATGGCGACGTACTTGGTGCCGATGCCGAGGAAGCCGCCGACGCCGACCACCCAGGACTTCACCGTGCTCTTCTCGTCGAGGACCACGTCGGCGATCTCGCCGATGGTCTCGTTGGCGCCGTTCTGGATCGTCAGGCCAACGAGCTTCGAGGTGACCATGTCGGTGGGGTTCTGCGCCACGAAGGTCGGGCGCAGGTCGTTGGCCAGGGTGGCGGGGGCGGCCGGGATCGGGGCCGTGCCGGGGGCGGTGGCCTCCGGCGCCTGGGCGAGGGCACTCAGGGTGCTCGCGGCGAGGAGGGCGGTTCCGAGCAACAGGCTGCGCATGGGGGCTGGTCTTTCCGAGGGCGATGCGGGTGATGGCCGGTGGGGCCGTCTCGGACGCTCAAGCTCGGGACCGCCCGATGGTTCCCCCCCCGCCCCCGATGGCCTCGCCTTTGGCGCGGGTCCCGGCACTTGGTGAGTCACTTGGCGAGTCACTTGGTGAGGCACCTGGGACGATCCGCGCGCGACAGGCCGGCCGTTTTCGCCCTAGATTCCGGACCGACCCTGCGCGGGGGCCCCGCGCCGCGCATCGACCGGGAGTCCCGCCATGCCGTCATCCCCCGTTTTCGGCCCCCTGGGCCGCCGCCACGCCCTGATCCTCCTCGGCGCGGCCCTGGCCGGCGGCACGCGGAGCGCCTTCGCCGGCGAGACCCGGGCCGGCGCCTTCACCTTCGAGAAGCCCGAGGGCGGCGGCCTCGCCCTGGCGGATCTCGCCGGCAAGCCGATCCTCGTCGTGAACACCGCCACCGCCTGCGGCTATGCCGGGCAGTTCGTCGGGCTCCAGGGCCTGTGGACCCGGTTCGGTGCCCGCGGCCTCACGGTGATCGCCGTGCCGTCGCCGGATTTCGGCAACCAGGAGCCCCTGGACGGCGTCGCCATCGCGGAAGCCGCCCGCAAGAATCACGGCGTCACCTTCCCCATCGTCGGCAAGACCCACGTGAAGGGCCCCGCCGCCCACCCGTTCTACCGCTGGGCGGCCGCGGAAAAGCCCGGCGCCACGCCGGGCTGGAACTTCCACAAGTACCTCGTCGGCCGCGACGGCAGCCTCGTCGGCGCCTATCCGCACAACACCGAGCCCAACGACCCCCGCATCGTCACGGCCATCGCGGGGGAATTGCCGGGGGCGTAGGGCGCGGGGTCGCCTCGGCCGTCCCTTCGTCGCAGGAGCACGCTAGCGCATCGGGATGTCGCGCGGCGGCCGCAGGTCCTCGCCGACGGCGCGGTCCCGCCGGGGTCGGGGCCGGTCGGCCTCGGGCGGGCGTGAGGGGTAATTGGAGGCGAACGGGTTCGGCGGCACGCCGTCCGGCGCGCGCGGGCGGCCCTGCGCCCCGGCCGGGGCGGCGGCCGGGATCGCGAGCACGAGGGTGAGGACCGTGAGGGCGGGCAGGCGCATGGGGACCTCGGGGGGACTTCGGAGGGGACTTCGGAGCACGGGGTTCGGGGCACGGGGTTCGGAGCCCGTCTGAATGACTCTTGGAGCCCATAGCCCGGCCGCCCATATGGGGCGAGGCCCCGAGGGGCATGGCACGGGAGACGCGGCATGAACTCTCTAACCTCGGACCCCCAGACCCTGGAGCCCCACACCTTCGAGCAGGACACGGTCACCTACGAGGTCCGGTTCACCCGCAGCCCCGAGGCCTGGATCGCCCGGATCCGCCGTGCCGGCGAGGCGACGGCGCAACTCGTCGCCTTCCCGCACGGGCGCGGCTACGACGCCGACGATGTCCGCGCCTCCCTCATCGCCGGCTGCGAGGCGGCGGTGCCGACCCTGCCCTGGGCCGGCGTGACCCGGCACTGAGGAAGACCCCGGTCCGGAGGGGGGAAACGCCGGATTCCGGGCCTGCACGTCACACGGTCGTCGCCTTGCTCCGGTGGTGATCGGATCGGGCCCCGGCCCGGGGCAGGCCGGACATTCGGACGGGATGCTCTCGCGGGGCGGCGATTCCGCCCTGGACGCGGCACCGGGCCTCCGGTCTTGAATGGCCGGGCACAGGGGGAGGGACGTCATGACGAGGACGCTGAAGGGCCTGAGGACGCTTGCGAGGTCGAAGGCGGGCGGGTCCGGCGCGCTCGCCCTCTGCCTGCTCCTGGCCCCGCTGCCCGCCGTCGCCCAGTCGGCCACCAACCTGAAGGCCCTGCGCGGCCTCGCGCCCGTCGGCACCCTCGCCGCCAGCCCGGAGGGGCGTGCGGCCCTCGACGCGAACCTCGCCGTCACGGGCGACATCCAGTCCGGCGCGGCCCGGCAGCCGCTCCTGCTGCCCCTCGCCGAGCAGCGCCAGCTCGCCCTGCGCGACGCCTTCATCACCGACGGCAACGCGACGGAGCTCGCCGACGGCCTCGGCAGCACCCTGGGCGGCCTCTACCAGGCCGGGGCGCGCTACGCCGACCCGGAGACCTTCACCAACGTGGCGCCGTCCGTCGCCGACCTCCTCGGCTACACCAACAACGTCGCCAAGTCGGATTCCAACGCGGGCAAGTACTTCTTCGCCAATGCCACCACCAACGGCAAGGCGCCCGTCTCGGACGCCGCGACGGCCATCCTGACGGACAGCGGCGGCGTGACCGACATATTCGGGCGGGCCTATGGGCGCGTGGCCGGGAGCCAGGGGGCCGACGCCTTCGGCAATGCGCGTCCGTTCCAGACCCTGCCGCAGCTGTTCGCCTATCGCGGGCCCGACTATTTCGGCCGCCCCTCCCACTCCCTGGACTGGCTGCACGGGCCGAACCAGAACCTGACCGACAGCCCGTCCTACCCGAGCGGGCATACGACCTACGGCTACACCGAGTCCGTGGTGCTCGGGATCCTGGTGCCGGAGCGCTACCAGCAGATGGTCGCCCGCGCCGCCGAGTACGGCAACAACCGCATCCTCGTGGGCGCGCACTATGCCATGGACGTCCTCGGCGGCCGCGCCGTGGCCCTGCACGCGGTGGCGCATCTGCTGGCCAACGATCCCGCCTATGTCGGCCAGGTCCGCCGCAATCCGGCGGTGGTCGACGAGATGAGCCGCGCCACCAACGCGGCGGTGGCCGTCCCCGACTACCGGGCCGCCCTCGGCGCCGCCCGCGCCGACCTCGCCGCCTTCCTGCGGGATGGCTGCGGCGGCGGGATCGCGGCCTGCGCCGGAGCCGATACCGGGCGCTTCCGCGACCCGGCGGCCAATGCGGCCCTCTATGCCGCCACGCAGACCTACGGGCTCCCCGTCGTCCATCCGCGGACCGCCGGCACGTCCGAGGATGTCGGTCGCCTCGCCCCGGAGGCGGGCCACCTCCTGACCGCCGCCTTTCCGGCGCTCGGCCTCGACGAGGCCAACGCGATCCTGACGGAGACGCAGGGGCCCGGCGGCGGCTTCCTCGACGACGGCTCGGAATTCGGCGTGTATGCGCGCCTGAACCTCTACGCGGCGGCCGGGAAGGCGGCGGAGGCGGCGCGCGCCAAGCCGGCGCCGCCCCGGCCCGCGCCCTGAGGCGCCGCCCCCGCGCCCGGAGGCGCGGGCACGGGTGTCGCGCGTCAGCGGATGCCGCCGCTCGCCGTGATCACCTCGCCGGTGAGCCAGCCGGCGGCGTCGGAGGCGAGGAAGGCGACCACCCCGGCGATGTCGTCGGGCTGGCCGGCACGGCCGAGGGGCGTCTGCGCGACCAGGCCGGCTTCCATGTCCGAGCCGACGACGCCGGCGGTGTGCGTCCCCTCGGTGACCACGAAGCCGGGGCTGACGACGTTGACCCGGATCTTGCGGGGGGCCAGCTCGTTGGCGAGGACGCCCGAGATCGCGTTCACGGCGCCCTTGGTCCCGGCATAGGCCGCCGCCGTCGGCGTGTGCACGTGGGTGATGGCCGACGAGATGTTGATGACGCTCCCGCCTTCCCCGAGGTGCTTCGCGGCCGCCTGGGTCGTCAGCAGGACGCCGAGCACGTTGATGTCGAAGAGGCGGCGGTAATGCGCCTCGGTGATCTCCTCGATCGCGGCGAATTCGTAGATTCCGGAATTGTTGACCAGCACGTCGAGGCGGCCGAACCGCTCCACCGCCGCCGCGATCAGGCCCTGCGCCTCGGCGGCCTTGGACACGTCGCCCCGGACCGCGATGGCCCGGCCCCCGGCGGCGGTGATGGACGCGACGACGGCGTCGGCCCCCGCCTTGCTCGACGCGTAGTTGACCACCACGGCCGCACCCTCCTTCGCCAGGGTCCTGGCGATGGCCGCCCCGATCCCCTTCGACGCGCCCGTCACCACGGCGACCTTGCCTTCGAGCTTCGACATGTGCGCTAACCTTCGACATGGGCGGGCCCCGGGACGGTCGCCTGATTCCCATAGTTCGAAAGTTCGGAACTATGGAAGCGCGGATCAAGCCCCCCTGTGAAGAAATCATGAGGCCCCTGTTCCATCCCGCCATCGAGGACGTCCGGCCCGAGGCGATCCTGCACGCCCTGTCGGACCCGAACCGCGCGGCGATCTTCGCCCGCATCATGCGCGCGGGCTGCGTCGAGGCCTGCTCGGCGGTGTCCGCCTTAGGCGATCGGGTGATCCCGAAATCGTCCCTGTCGAACCACTTCAAGGTGCTGCGCGACGCCGGCTTGATCCGCAGCGAGCGCCGCGGCGTCGAGATGCGGAATCATTCGCGCTGGATCGAGGTGGAGGCCCGGTTTCCCGGCCTGCTGGCGGCCATCGTCACGGCCTACGCGGCGGATGGCGGCGAGGCCGACCGCCCGCCGGGCCCGTAGGCGCCGGAGCGGCGAGGGCGGGTCCGAGGGCCGATCGAACGCCGCGGCGGCGTGCACCCACGGAACCTCCCGCCCTCCGCGCCGGTTCGCCCCCGACAGCACGAGGACCAACCCCATGTCGGACGTCACCTATCGCATCGTCGAGCACGACGGCGGCTACGCCTACAAGGTCGGCGACGTGTTCTCCGAAACCTTCCCCAGCCACGACGAGGCGCTTCAGGCGGCCCAGGCGGCGGCGGCCGAGCAGCAGGTGCCGGGCTCCACGGAGGGCATCCGCTACCAGGACGGCCAGGGCGCCTGGCACGACGAGACGGCGCAGGGCAACGACCGCCCCGTCGCCAAGGTCGTCGAGTAGGACCCGAACGGTCGTCGCATAGGACCAAAGGCCGGGGGGCCGGGATTTGCACCCGGCCCCCATCCGGTGCAAGGCGAAACGGCGCCCCCCGCCCCGGAGTTTCGCCGTGAATCCGCGTCAGCCCGACCACGCCATCGATCCCCTGTTCACCGAGCGCTGGTCGCCCCGCGCCTTCACCGGCGAGGCGGTGCCGGAATCCGAATTGCTCAGGATGTTCGAGGCCGCGCGCTGGGCGCCGTCCTCCTACAATTCCCAGCCGTGGCGCTTCCTCTACGCCCTGCGCGACACGCCCCACTGGGCGCCGTTCCTCGACCTGCTCGTGCCCGGCAACCGGACATGGGCCCAGGATGCCGGCGCGCTGGTGATCCTCGTGTCGAACACGCACATGAAGGTCGGCGACGTCCTGAAACCCACGCCGAGCCATTCCCTGGACACCGGCGCGGCCTCGGCCAACTTCCAGCTCCAGGCCATCCGCCAGGGCTGGCACGTCCACGGCATGGGCGGGTTCGACAAGCCCCGCGCCGCGACCCTGCTCGCCGTGCCGGACGGCAACCACGTGGAGGCCGCCTACGCCGTCGGCCGCGCCACTCCGCGCGACCAGCTGAGCGAGGAGCAGCGCGAGAAGGAGGTGCCGAACGGGCGCCGCCCCATCACCGACTTCATCCATGCCGGCGGTTTTCCGGGCCACAAGCTCTAGGCCGCGACGGTGCCGGCGCCCGCCTCCGATCCCGGCCTCTGCGCCGGCTTTGCCTGGGACATTCCCGCCCGGACCAACATGGGCGTGGAGGTCTGCGACGTCTGGGCCGCGCGCGACCCCGACCGCGTTGCGGTGATCGAGGTCACGGGGGCGGGGGTCGCCACCACCAGCTTCGGCACCCTGAAGGCCGAGTCCGACCGCCTCGCGGCGGCCCTGCGCGAACGGGGCGTGGTGCCCGGCGACCGGGTGGCGGTGCTGCTGCCGCAATCGGCGGCCGTGGTGGTGGCGCACGCCGCCGCCTACAAGCTCGGCGCCATCGCGCTGCCGCTGGCCGGCCTGTTCGGCCCCGAGGCCCTGGCCTACCGCCTCGCCGATTCCGGGGCGCGCGCGCTGATCACCGACGCGGCCGGCCTCGCCAAGGTCGCGCCCCTGCGGGCCGAATTGCCGGCCCTCGACCTGGTGGTGAATCGCGACGGCGCGGGCGAGGGGGCGCTGGCCTACGCCGACCTGCTGGCGGGCGCATCCGACGAAGGCTTCACCCCCGTCGAGACCGGGCCCGACGATCCGGCCCTGATGATCTACACCTCCGGCACCACCGGCCTCGCCAAGGGCGCGCTCCACGGCCACCGGGTGCTCCTCGGCCACATGCCGGGCTTCCTGATGATGCACGATTTCCCGCCCCGGCCCGGCGACCGCATGTGGACGCCGTCCGACTGGGCCTGGGCCGGCGGCCTCCTCAACGCGACCCTGCCGGCCCTGCGCCTCGGCGTGCCCGTGGTGGCGCAGCCGGCGGCGCGGTTCGAGCCCGAGGCCGCCTTCCGGCTCATGGCCGAGCAGGCCGTCACGGTGGCGTTCCTGCCGCCGACCGCGCTGCGGATGCTGCGCACGGTGCCGGACCCGCGCGGCCGCTTCGACCTCACGAAACTCCGCAACATCGCCTCGGCCGGCGAGGCCCTGGGGACGGAGACCTTCGAATGGGCGAAGGCCGAACTCGGCCTCACCATCGGCGAGGCCTATGGCCAGACCGAGTGCAACCTCGTCCTCGCCGCCTGCCCCTCCGCCGGCATCGCCCGGGCCGGCTCCACCGGGCGGCCCGTGCCCGGCCACCGGGTGATGATCCAGCGCCCCGACGGCACCGAGACCGACGCCGACGAGCCCGGCGAGATCGTGGTCGCCCGCCCCGACCCGGTGATGTTCCTGGAGTACTGGAACCAGCCGGAGGCGACGGCCAAGAAGTTCCGCGGCGACTGGATGCTCACCGGCGACACGGCCCGCCGCGACGCCGACGGCTACGTCCACTTCGTCGGCCGCGACGACGACCTCATCACCTCGGCGGCCTACCGCATCGGCCCCACCGAGATCGAGGATTGCCTCGGGCGCCACCCGGCCGTGGCCCTGGCGGCGGCGGTGGGACGGCCCGATCCCCTGCGCACGGAGATCGTGAAGGCCTACGTGGTCCTGCGCGACGGTTTCACCGCGTCCGACGCCCTGGCCGCCGAGATCCAGGCCTTCGTCCGCACCCGGCTCTCGGCCCACGAGTATCCGCGCGTGCTGGTGTTTCGCGATCACCTGCCGATGACGACCTCGGGCAAGATCATCCGCCGGCAGCTGCGCGACGAGGCCTGACCCGCGCGCGAAAACGGCCGCGGGTCTCCCCGCGGCCGTCCGGTGTCTTGTCGTGTGTGTCGCGCCAGACGACGATGCGGCGAACGCAGCGTCGTCTGCCCGCGCGACCGCGCGGCGGCGGGCGTCCGCCGAACGCCCTGATCCCGGCCATGGGCCGGGATCAGGGCCGCTTGGCAAAAATCAGCAGGCCGAGCCGCCGGCGGTCTGGCCGTACTGCATCACCGGGCGGGTCTGCTGGTTGGCGTTGCCGTCGGCGGCCGAGCTCGCCGGGCAGCCGAGATAGGTCGGGCCGCGCTCGTCGACGACCGTGTCCGTGGCCTCGATGCCGTAGGGTGCGTAGGACATGAAGCGCGACGGTCCGTCATAGGCCAAGGCCGGCGTCACGGCGGCGGCACCCAGGGCAAATGCGGCAACGAGGGTGGACAGACGCGTCTTCATTTGATGTCTTGGCTCCTTATTCAGAACAGACCCGATGTCCGTCCCGATTGTACTTGCTCAACCTGCTCAAGGGGGTCCGGTTCCGGCACCGTGTGCTGGAGCGCACATGGGCGGGGCGGCCTGTGCGGTCGTCTGAAAGACAGTCTTCATGGGATATCCGGTTCGTTGGTTCGCCCTGCGAACGACGGACTTCGCTCGGACGCCGGGCTGGCTTGCCGCGACGACGTCCGGCTGATCCGTTCGAGTCGTCTTGCCGAGGACTGGAAAACGCGCTGACGCGCGGGTCTTCGTTCTTGGAAAGGCGGGCGATCGCATAGGGCGTTTAGGACCTTGAGAACGCCCGCAACGCTTTGTCATCCCGGGGCCGCGCAGCGGATCCCGGGAACCAGAAACACCGGTTTTGCAAGGCTTTGCGCTGTCGGCGGCTCTAGATTCCGGGTTCGCCTGCGGCGCCCCGGAATGACACCGGAGGTCATCTGCGATTGCCCTGCCCCGCAGGCGGGGCGAGGGGATGCGCACCGCACCTCGTTTCTCGGGGATCGGCAAAGTCAGTCGAAGGATCGGATGGCTCTCGCATCACACCATCCCATCGCCCGCGTCCCGCCTTTGGCCGTGGGCCGCCGTGACCTTCTTCATGAGGTGGATGAGGGTGGCCTGCTCGGCGGGTGAGAGCGGCGCCAGCGTCAGGGCGTGGGCCTGCCGGGCCGCCCCCTCCATCCGCAGCAGCAGGGCGCAGCCCTCGGGGGTGAGGCGGCAATGCTGCGCGCGCCGATCGGCCGGGGACGGCGACCGCTCGACGAGGCCGCGCGCCTGCAGGCGCTTGAGGGCGCCCGTCGTCGTCGTGCGGTCCAGGGCGACCGCAAGGGCCAGGGTGGTCTGATCGGCCCCGTCGCGGGCCCGAAGCAGCGACAGCAGGCTGTATTGCAGGGGCGTGACGCGGAATGCGCCACACAGCTCCGAAAACAGGCTGACATGGATCTGATGCAGGCGCCGCATCAGGAATCCGGGGCGCTCGGCCAGGGGCCACGGCGCCGGACCGTCCGCGCCGTCCGCCCCGGCGTCCCCGCGCAGCCTTGCTCCGCCCTCGTCCATGCCCGTCCCTCCCCGTGCCGCGCCACGGGACCCTCCGTGGCACGCCGCATGCTTTGGCTGAATGCGAAGCATACTTCGCATTTCGGCGGTCCCGCCAGGGCCGTCGCAGCGATCGCGCCGGAGCGCGAGGGGAAAGACACGGAATGGATATCGCACGCTACGACATGCTGCTGCGCGGCGGGCGCGTCATCTGCCCGGTTTCCGGCATCGACGGCCTCAAGGACGTCGCCATCCGCGACGGGCGGATCGCGGCGGTGGCCGACAGCCTCGTTCCCTCCGCCGACACCGAGGTGGTGAACGTCGCCGGCAAGCTCGTCCTGCCGGGGATGATCGACACCCACGGCCACGTCTACCAGTACGTCACCGGCCGGTTCGGCCTGCCGCCCGACATGGTCGGCGTGCGCTCGGGCGTGACCACGGTGATCGACCAGGGCGGCGCGTCCTGCATGACCCTGCCGGGCTTCCGCCACTTCGTCGCCGAGACGGCCGAGACCCGGATCTACGCCTTCCTGTCCGCCTACCTCGTCGGCGGCCTCGAAGGCCACTTCTACCCGAACCTCTACAGCCCCGAGGGCGTCGACATCGAGGCCACGGTGAAGTCGGCGGTGGAGAACCGCGACCTCGTGCGCGGCATCAAGGGCCATGCCGAGATCGGCGGCTTCGCCCGCTGGGGCATCCGGGTCATGGAGATGGCGGCCGAGATCAGCCGCAGGGCCGACCTGCCCCTCTACGTCCATTTCGGCCAGCTCTGGGGCCTGCCCGAGAGCGGCGCCAACGGCGAGGACGCCAACACCATCATGGAGCGGGTGATCCCGCTCCTGCGCCCCGGGGACTTTCTGGCCCACCCGTTCACCCGGCATCCGGGCGGCTTCATCAACGAGGCGGGCGTGGTCCACCCGATCATCCGGGCGGCCATGGATGCCGGCCTCCGGGTCGATGTCGGCCACGGCAGCCACTTCTCCTACCGGGTCGCCCGCGCCTCCCTGCCGGCCGGCGTCATGCCCTACACCCTCGGCGCCGACATGCACGGTTACAACACCGAGGTGCCGCGGCCGGCGGGCACGCCGGACGAGCACCACGACGACGAGAACCACCCCTTCCTCGGCCAGGCCCGCTTCAGCCTGACCCAGGCCATGAGCTCGATGATGGCCCTCGGCCTCAGCCTCGAACAGGTGGTGCCCATGGTGACGAAGCATCCCGCCGAGATGCTCGGCCTGTCCGACCGCATCGGCGCCCTGACGCCGGGCTTTTCCGCCGACGTCTCGGTGCTCCACGACCATCGCGGCCGCTTCCTCCTGCGCGACAACGAGGACACGCAGGTCATCGCCCAGCGCCTGCTCCAGCCGGCCTTCTGCCTGCGCGCCGGCAAGCGCTTCGACGCCGACTCGCCGATCCTGCCCAGCGCCATCGCGGCCTGAACCGGACTTCGAAGGAGACGACCCCATGGGTGCCGATCCGTCCCCGCTGCCGCCCGATCCGAGGCGCGACTGGTCCCGCCTCGACCGCGCGGCGCGCGACGCCGCCTACGACAACAACGCGGCGGTGCCCGATGCCGCCGCCCAGGCGGCCGCCCGCAACGCCGCCTCCGCCGCCTATCGGGCGGCGCATCCCGGCGCCCTCGACATCCCCTACGGCGACGCGCCCGGAACCGCCCTCGACCTCTATCCGGCGAAAAGCCCGGCGGCGCCCTGCCTCGTCTTCATCCACGGCGGCTACTGGCAGCGCAATTCCCGCGACCTGTTCGCGTGCTTTGCGCAAGGCCCCGCCGCCGCCGGCTGGTCCGTGGCCATGCCGGGCCACACCCTGGCGCCGGAAGCGAGCCTGACCCGGATCGTCGACGAGATCGGCCAAGCCCTCGACTGGCTCGCGGCGCGCGGGCCGGCCCACGGCATCGCCGGTCCCCTGGTGCTCGCCGGCTGGTCGGCGGGGGCGCATCTCGCGGCGATGCAGCTGGCACACCCGGCCGTGACGGCGGGGCTCGCCATCTCGGGCGTCTACGAACTCGGGCCCATCCGCGACACCGGGCTGAACCGGGCCCTGTCCCTCACGGACGCGGAGGTCGCCGGCCTCTCCCCCCTGCGCCGGCCGGTGGTGGGGAAGCCCCTCGCCATCGCCTACGGCACCGCCGAGCGCCCGGCCCTCGTCCACGACGCCCGCGCCTTCCACGCCCTGCGCAGCGCCCATCACGCGCCGGGGCCGCTGATTCCGATCGCGGGGGCCGAGCACTTCTCCATCCTGAACGACCTGCGCCGTCCCGGCGGCGCCCTGGTGCGGGCCGCCATCGATCTCATCGAAGGGGTACGGGCATGAGCGACGCGATCCCGCTCACCGAGGGCGTCGGCGCCCGCTTGCCGCGCAAGGAGGACGACCGCCTCATGCGCGGGCGCGGCCAGTATGTCGGCGACCTGCGCCTGCCGGGCCTGCAGGACGTCGCCTTCGTCCGCAGTCCCCTGGCCCATGCCCGCATCCGGGCGATCCATGTTCCCGACGCCTACCGCGATCGGGTCTTCACCGCCGCCGACCTGACCGACGTGCAGCCGATCCGGGCGGTCTCGGGGCTTCCCGGCTTCAAGGTCTCCGAGCAGCCGGTCCTGGCGCGGGACAAGGTCCGGCAGGTCGGCGAGCTCCTGGCCATCTGCCTCGCGCCGACGCGGGCGCAAGCCGAGGACATCGCCGCCGCCATCGTCCTCGACCTCGAAGAGCTGCCGGCCGTCCACTGCATGCTCGCCGCCCGCGAGCCCGGCTCCGCCCTGGTCCACGAGCACTGGGGCGACAACGTCTTCCTCGAGACCCTCGTCGACGTGAACTTTTCCGCCGCCCTCGATGCCCCCATCAAGGTCTCGCGGACCATCTCCACGGGCCGGCAATGCATGGCCCCCATCGAGGGCCGGGGCACCGTGGTCCATCTCGACCACCGCATGGACCAGCTCGTGGTCCACACGGCGAGCCAGATGCCGCACATCGTGCGCAACGGCCTCTCCGAATGCCTCGGGATCGAGCAGGGCCGCCTGCGCATCGTCTCGCCGGATGTCGGCGGCGGCTTCGGCTACAAGGCGATCCTGCTCCCCGAGGACGTCTGCCTCGCCTGGCTGGCCCTCCGCGTCGGCCACCCCGTGCGCTGGCTCGAGGACCGCCGCGAGCACCTCACCGCCAACGCCAATTGCCGCGAGCACCATTACCGCATCACCGCCTATGCCGAGCGCGACGGCACCCTCCGGGGCATCGACTGCGAGGCCACCGTCGATTCCGGCGCCTACTCGGCCTACCCGTTCTCCGCCTGCCTGGAGGCGGCGCAGGTGGCGAGCATCCTGCCCGGCCCCTACGACTTTCCGGCCTATCGCTGCCGGACCTGGTCGGTGGCCACCAACAAGTGCCCGATCCTGCCCTATCGCGGGGTCGCCCGCACGGGCGTGTGCTTCGCCATGGAGCTCATCCTCGACGCCGTCGCGGCCGAGGCGGGCCTCGAGCCCTGGACCGTGCGCGAAAGGAACCTCGTGCGGCCTGACCAGATGCCGTTCGACAACATCACCGCCAAGCACTTCGACAGCGGCGACTATCCGCAGGCCCTGGCCCGCGTCCTGAAGGCCATCGACGTCGACGCCGTGCGCAAGCGCCAGCAGGCCGGCGAGGCGGACGGGCGCCGCATCGGCCTCGGCCTGTCGATCTACTGCGAGCAGGCGGCGCACGGCACCTCGGTCTATTCCGGCTGGGGCATTCCCATGGTGCCGGGCCACGAGCAGGCGGGTGCGCGCCTCACCCCCGATGGCGGCCTCGAACTCCGCATCGGCGCCCACTCGCACGGGCAGGGCCTGGAGACGACCCTGGCACAGGTGGCCCACGAGATCCTCGGCGTGCCGGTGGCGCGCACCCGCCTCGTCCACGGCGACACCGCCATGACGCCCTATTCCACCGGCTCCTGGGGCTCCCGCGTCATGGTGATGGCGGGTGGTGCCGTGGCGGCGGCCTGCCGCGAGCTCGCCGACCGGGCCCTGCGCATCGGCGCCCACCTGCTCCAGGCCGATCCGGCCGCCTGCCGGTTCGAGGCCGGCCGCGTGGTCGGTCCCTCGGGCGACGTCACCCTCGCGCAGATCGCCCACACCTGGTACCGGCGCCCGCAGGACCTCGCCCTCGACGTGAATCCCGGCGGCCTCGAAGTCACCGCCGGCTACAAGCCGCAACGCGATTCCGGCACGTTCTCCTACGCGGCCCACGCGGCCGTCGTCGCCGTCGACCCCGACCTCGGGGCGGTGGAAATCCTCGATTACTGCATCGTCGAGGATGGCGGCACCCTGGTGAACCCCCTGGTGGTGGACGGCCAGATCTATGGCGGCCTCGCCCAGGGCATCGGCACGGCCCTCTACGAGGAGGTGCGGTTCGACGCCCGCGGCCAGCCCCTGGCCTCCACCTTCGCCGACTACCTCCTGCCGGGACCGGCCGAGGTGCCCGAACCCCGCATCGACCACATGGCGACGCCCTCGCCCTACACGCAGTTCGGCGTGAAGGGCATCGGCGAGGGCGGGGCCATCGCGCCCCCGGCGGCCCTCGCCAACGCCATCAACGACGCCCTGCGGCCGCTCGGCGTCGCGCTGCTGCATTCGCCCGTGAGCCAGCACCGCATCGTCGCGGCGGTGCTCGCCGCCCGCGACGCCGCCACCGCGCGGGAGGCCGCATGAAACCCGCCCGGTTCGCCTACGAGCGCCCCGCCGACCTATCCGCCCTCCTCGACCGGCTGGCCTCGGCGGAGGGCAGCGTGAAGCTCATGGCCGGGGGCCAATCCCTCGGCCCGATGCTCAACCTGCGCCTCGTCGAGCCCGACCTCGTCCTCGACATCACCGGCATCCCCGAACTGCGCCGGGCGGCGATCGAGGGCGACACCCTGGTGCTCGGCGCCTGCGTCACCCACGCCGACATCGAGGACGGGCGGGTGCCCGACCTCACCGGCGGCGCCCTGGCCCGCGTCGCCGCGGCCATCGCCTACCGGCCCGTGCGCAACCGCGGCACCCTCGGCGGCTCCCTCGTCCATGCCGATCCCGCCGCCGACTGGGTGACCTCCCTCATCGCCCTCGGGGCCGAGGTCGAGCTGGCCGCGCGCACCGGCCGCCGCCGCCTGCCCGTGGACGCCTTCGTCACCGGCGCCCTCGACGTGGCCCTGGCCCCCGGCGAGATGCTGGTCTCCGTGCGGATACCGGCGCTGCCCCCCGGCACCGCCTGGGGCTACGTCAAGCACTGCGCCAAGATCGGCGAGTTCGCCCACGCCATCGGTGCCGTGCGGATCGAGCCCGCGACGGGCCGCGCCCGCGTGGTCATCGGCGCCATCGAGCGCGCCCCCCTCGTGGTCGCCGAGGCCGCCCGCCTGTTCGGCGGCCGGATCGGACCCGACTTCGCCGAACGGTTCGACCGGGCCGCCGCCGACGGGGTCCTGCGCGAGGCCGGCATGACCGACGCCGTCGACCGCCACGTCCACGTCACCATCCTCGCCCGGGCCGTCGCCCAGGCGGCGCGACCCGCCCCCTCGACCCGCCCCGTCAGCGAGGCCGCATGAGCACGAACGCCGCCCCGCGCGACGACCGGATGCCCCTCGCCCTCACGGTGAACGGCCGGGCCGTGACCCTGCGGGCCGAGCCCCGCATGCATCTCGCCGACGTCCTTCGCGAAGAACTCGACCTCACCGGGACCCATCTCGGCTGCGAGCACGGCATCTGCGGCGCCTGCACCGTGCTCCTCGACGGCGAGCCGGCGCGGGCCTGCCTCACCGTCTCGGGCGCCTGCGCGGGGGCCGACGTCACCACCATCGAGGGCCTCGACGACGATCCCATCGCGGGCGAATTGCGGGCCGCGTTCAACCGCGAGCACGCCCTGCAGTGCGGCTACTGCACGCCCGGCATGCTGGTGGCCGCCCGCGACCTCGTCCTGCGCCTGCCCGACGCCGACGAGCGCCGCATCCGCGCCGGCCTGTCGGGCAACCTGTGCCGCTGCACCGGCTATGTCGGCATCGTCCGGGCCGTGCGCGGCGTCATCGCCGACCGCCGCGCCCGCGGCATCGCCCCGACCACGGGGGCGCAGCGCGGCCTCGGCCCCGTCGGCGCCCGCCTCGGCACCCCCGCCGAAGCCGCCCGCACGCCCCTGCGGCCCGTCACGGCGACCGGGACGAATCCGGCGCCCGAGGCGGCCGCGGCGCCCGAGACGGCCGCGCCGGCCCTGGAGATCGCCGACGATTTCGTGCCCGCCCACCGCTTCGACCAGGCCTTCACCGTGGCGCACCCGCCCGACGCCGTCTTCGCCCTGTTCGGCGACGTCGAGGCCGTGGCGACCTGCCTGCCCGGCGCCGTGCTGACGGGCCGGCCGTCCCCGGAGATGGTCGAGGGCGCGTTGCAGGTGCGGATCGGCCCCATCGCGGCCCGCTTCCGCGGTCGGGCCCGGATTTTTCGCGACGCGCCGGCCCGCAGCGGACGCATCCTCGGCGCGGGCAGCGACGCGGGCGGGCGCTCCGCCACGCAAGGGGAGATCCGCTACCGCGTCGGGCCGGGGGAGGCCCCCGGCACGGCGAAGGTCGACCTCGCCGTCGGCTACACCCTCAAGGGGCCCCTCGCCCAGTTCGGCCGGCCGGGCCTCGTGCGCGACCTCGCCGGGCGCCTCGGCGCCGAATTCGCCGCGAACCTTGAGGCGCGGCTGTCCGGCGCCCCGGCGCCGCCGGCCGCCGGCCTCAACCCCCTGCGCTGGCTCCTCGCCGCCCTCGTGGCGCCCCTGCGCCGCCGCCTCGCCGCCCGGGGCGCCCGCCGCCCCTGATTCTTCGCCATCGCCCTTCGCCGCCGACTTTGGAGACCCCCATGACGCGCAGCCTCACGACCCCGGCCCTCACCCTCGCGTTCGTCCTGTCGGCGGGCGTCGCTCAAGCCCAGGCCATCCGCATCGGCGTCAACGAGCCCCTCACCGGCCCGTTCGCGGCGTCGGGCACCTACGTGGTCAACGGCGCCAAAATCGCCGCCGACGAGATCAACGCCAAGGGCGGCGTGCTCGGGCGCAAGCTCGAACTCGTCGTCGAGGACAACAAGAGCAACCCGACGGAAGCCGCCGCCGTGGCGGAAAAGCTCATCACCAGCGACAAGACCCCGGTGCTCATGGGCGCCTGGGGCTCGAGCCTGACCCTGGCGGTGATGCCCAAGCTCGCCGATTACGAGACCGCGATGCTGGTGGAGACCTCGTCCTCGGGCAAGATCACCACCTCGGGCAACCCCTTCGTCTTCCGCATCTCGCCGCCCTCGGCCCTGGAGGCCGAGGCCTTCGCCCCGATGGTGGAGCGGCTCGGCCTGAAGAAGGTCGATTTCCTCGCCATCAACAACGACTGGGGCCGGGGCGCCGCGGCCGATTTCGGCAAGATGCTCAAGGGCAAGGGCGTCGGCGTCGGCCTCGTCGAGACCATGGACCAGGGCGCGCAGGACATGAGCGCCCAGCTGTCGAAGCTGAAGGGCTCGGATGCCGACACCCTCCTGATCACGGCGGCCGTCGATCAGCTCACCCTGCTGTTCAAGCAGATGGCGGCGCTCGGCTTCAAGAAGCGGATCATCACCACCGGCGGCTCCCAGAATCCCGACCAGATCATCGCCCAGGCCGGCACCGCCGCCGAGGGCACCCTGCACCTCACCACCTTCCTGCCCTGGTACCCCGAGAAAACCCCGAACCCGGCCGCCACGGCCTACTTCATCGCCGAGTGGAAGAAGCGCGGCTTCGAGTTCGCCGGCGTCACCGAGAGTTTTCGCGGCTACGACGGCATCCGCACCATCGCGGCGGCCATCGAGAAGGGCGGCGCCGCCGACGCGGCCTCCATCCGCAAGGGCTTCTGGTCGGTGGATTTCACCGGCCTGAACGGCCCCATCCGCTTCGCCAAGGCCGGCCCCGCCGGGTCCGAGAGCGGCCAGAGCAAGCCCGACGTCTACCTCGTGAAGATCGAGGCCGGAAAAGTCGTGGTGCCCGACCTCTAGCCCGCGCCGAACCTGTCCCGGCCGCCCGTCCCCGGGCCGCCGGGTCCCGTCCGCACCGGCGAGGCCTCCATGACCGAATTCCTGCAGCACCTCCTCAACACCCTGATCCTGGGCGGGACCTACGCCCTCTTAGGCATCGGGCTGACCCTGATCTTCGGCATCATGAACGTGGTGAACTTCACCCACGGCGCCCTCTACACGGTGGGCGCCTACCTCATGTACCTCGCCGTCACGGCCCTGGGGCTCGGCTTCTTCGCGGCCCTGCCCACCGCGATCCTCGGCGGATTCCTCCTCGGCGCGGTCCTCGACCGCGTGCTCCTGCGGCCCCTGCGCGGCGCCGACATGGACACCACCATGCTGGTGATGATCGGGGCCGGCATCGTCCTGCAATCGGGCACCCTGTGGCTGTTCGGCGGCGTCGCCAAATCGATCCCGACGCCGTTCCCCGACGCGCCGCTCCAGCTCGGCCCCGTCTCGGTGTCGTGGCTGCGCCTGTTCGTCCTCGGGGCCGCCGCCTCCCTCATCGTCCTGACCTACGGGCTCATCAACCGCACCCGCCTCGGCCTCGCCATGCGGGCGACCTTCCAGGACCACGACACCGCCGCCCTGATGGGGGTGAACGTGCGCCTCGTCTACACCGCCACCTTCGCCATCGGCTCGAGCCTCGCCGCCGCCGCCGGCGCCCTGCTCGGCCCCGTCTACGTGGTGTTCCCGCAGATGGGCGGCATGGCCGAGCTCAAGGCCTTCGCCATCGTCATCCTGGGGGGGCTCGGCAGCATCACCGGGGCGGCCATCGGCGGCTTCATCCTGGCGCTCGCCGAGGAGCTGGGCGCCGGCTACATCTCGTCGGGCTACCGCGACGCCATGGGCTTCCTCATCATCATCGCGGTGCTGGTCTTTCGTCCGACGGGCCTGTTCGCCAAGGCGGAGCGCATCGGATGACCCAGTCTCTCCTGAATCGGCATCTCCCCGCCCTCGCCCTCCTCGCGGCCCTCGTCGCCCTGCCCTTCGCCCTCGGCGACAACCCCTACCTCCTCAACGCCCTGATCACGACGGGCATCGTCACCATCGCGGCCATGAGCCTGAACCTGCTGCTCGGCTTCACCGGGCAGCTCAGCCTCGGCCACATCGCGTTCTTCGGCATCGGCGCCTATGTCAGCGCCCTCACCAGCCTGGGCTTCGACGTCGAGATTCTTTGGGGATTTCGCGTCGTGCACGAGCCGTGGCCGGCCGCCGTGGGCTTTGGGCTCGCGGTGCTGGCGACGGCCGCCTGCGGCTACCTCGTCGGGCGCCTGTCGTTCCGGGTGCGCGGCGCCTACTTCGTCATCGTGACCATCTCGTTCGCCGAGGTGGTGCGCCTCGTCGCCCTCAACTGGGTGGAGCTGACGCAAGGCCCCCTGGCACTCACGGGAATCCCGCCCTTCACCCTCGGCCTGCCGGGGCTCGGCAGCACCACCCTGCGGACCAAGCTGCAGAACTACTACCTCGTCCTCGTGGTCGGCACGCTCTGTTACGCCCTCATCGCCCGCCTCGTCGGCTCGCGCTTCGGCCGGGCCATGCGGGGCCTGAAGGAGAACGAGTCCCTCGCCCTCTCCGTGGGCATCGACGCCACCCGCACCCTCACCCTGGCGGCGGTGATCTCGGCGGCCATGGCGGGGGCCGCCGGCAGCCTCTACGCCCACTACCTGCGCATCATCGACCCCGACGTGTTCCTGTTCTCCACCACGGTCACCATGGTCATCATGGTGGTGGGCGGCGGCAAGGGCACCCTGCTCGGCCCCATCGTCGGCGGCCTGATCTTCGGCTTGCTGCCCGTGGCCCTGCGCCCGGTCATGGTGCCGGAGGCGCAGTGGATGGTGTTCGGCCTCGTCCTCATCGCGATCCAGTTCGTGATGCCCCGCGGCATCGTCCCGGGGCTGGCCCGCCTGTTCGCGTGGCGGCGCGCGCCCGCGCCCGCGCCCCGCGCCGTGGAGGTCCGGTCATGAGCACCCCCCCGATCCTCTCGGTGGACCATGTCGGGGTGCGCTTCGGCGGCCTCACCGCCATCGCCGACCTGCATTTCGACGTGCATCCCGGCGAGATCGTCAGCCTCATCGGCCCGAACGGGGCCGGCAAGACCACGGCCTTCAACGTGATGACGGGCTTCCTCAAACCGAGCCAGGGAGAGGTCCGGTTTCGCGGCACAAGCCTGCAGGGCCTGGCGCCCCACGCGATCGTCCGGCTGGGCCTGAGCCGCACCTTCCAGCGCACCAGCGTGTTTCCCGACGACACCGTGTTCGACAACGTGATGATCGGCCTCCATCGCCGGGGCCGGTCGCGCCTCATCGACACCCTACTCGGGCGCGACCGCGCCGGCGAGGCGGACCTGCGGGCGCGGGCCCGCGCGCTCCTCGACACGGTCGGGCTCTCGGCCCGGGCGCAGGACAAGGCCGGCGCCCTGGCCTACGGCGAGCAGCGCCTCGTCGGCGTCGCCCTGGCGCTCGCCACCGAGCCCGCCATGCTCCTCCTCGACGAGCCGGTCTCGGGCATGAACGCCTCCGAGACCCAGGTCTTCGTCCGCCTGATCCGGTCGATCCGCGACCGCGGCGTCACGATCCTCCTCGTCGAGCACGACATGCCCATGGTGATGGCGGTCTCCGACCGCATCGTGGTGCTGAACTACGGCCGCCTCATCGCCGAGGGGCCGCCGGCGGCCATCCGCGCCGACCCGGCCGTGATCGAGGCCTATCTCGGCCAGGGCAGCGCCGCCCGCGACGCGGCCCGGGCCGCCAGGGAGACGAGCGATGCTTGAGATCCGGGACCTCGTCTGCGGCTACGGCACCGTCACCGCCCTGAAGGGGCTGTCCCTCACCGTGGCGGAGGGGCAGCTCGTGGCCCTGGTCGGCGCCAACGGCGCCGGCAAGTCGACGACCCTGCGGGCGATCTCGGGCCTCGTCCCGGCGCGGGCCGGCAGCATCCGATTCGCCGGCCGCGACATCACCGGCGCCGACCCGCGCACGGTGCTCGGTCACGGCATCGCCCACTGCCCCGAGGGCCGCCGGGTGTTTCCGCAGATGAGCGTCGCCGAGAACCTCGCCCTCGGCGCCTACCTGCGCCGGGACCCGGCCGGGGTCGCCGCCGATCTCGCCCGCGTCTACGGCGAGTTCCCCCGCCTCGCCGAGCGCCGCCGCCAGATGGCCGGCACCCTCTCGGGCGGCGAGCAGCAGATGCTGGCCATCGGCCGGGCCCTGATGGCGCGCCCCAAGCTCGTTCTGTTCGACGAGCCGTCGCTCGGCCTCGCCCCCAACATCGTCGAGCGCATGTTCGCCGTGATCCGGGCGATCTGCGACGCCGGCACGACGGTCCTCCTCGTGGAGCAGAACGCCTTCGCGGCCCTCGAACTGTGCGACGACGCCTACCTGCTGGAGACGGGGCGCATCGTCCTCTCCGGTCCGGGCGCGACGCTCATCGCCGACCCCCATGTGCGCCAAGCCTATCTCGGCGGGTGAGCCGATCTCGGCGGGTGAGGTCTGGGTCCGCGCCTGCGCGCGCGCGGCGCTGGCGGGCCGCGCCCTGCTCCCGGTCTTCGTGGCCGGGCGGCATCTTCTGCTGGTTCAGGACGGCGACCGGCTGTTCGCCACGGAACGGGCCTGCCCGCACGAGGGGGCCGACCTCGCCGCCGGCCGCTGCTCCGGGGGGCGGCTGTTCTGTCCGCGCCACCTGGCGTGGTTCGCCCTCGAGGACGGGACGGTCTCGCCGGGCTGGGATTTTCGCCGCCTCGTCACCTATCCCGTCCGCACCCGCGGCACGGACGTCTACGTGCGGATCGGGTCTCGCGATCCGCCGTGAGACCTTGGGGTCATGCGGGATGCGGAACGCCCGGCCGTTCGCGCGCGATGTCGTCTACGCGGGTCCGGCTGCGTCCAGTCGCTCCACCACCGGCGTCGCGGAACTCGCCGCGAGCAAGGCCGTCCAGTCGTCCGGCGGGTTGCCCTTCGCGAGCATCCCCCTGAACACATGGTAGGCGTCCGTCTTCGAGCCGTAGGTCCGCAACGTGGTCTCGTCGTTCACCCAGGCGAAGATGATGACCTTCGCTCGGCTGTCGAAGCGGAAGAAAAGCCGAAATCTGCCATTGCCGAACTTGGCGCGGAACCAGTGTTTCCGGGCCCTGCCCAGGGTGTCACCCTGGCGATACTCGGGCCGCGTCGGATCGGCCGGGATCGTTTCGAAGATCAGGGTGCGGAGCATCGCCAAAAGCTTCGCCTGCGCCGTGCTCCGATAGCCCTGCGGATCGGCCGCCCTGGCCGCCTCGACGGCCGCCGTCGCCCGCTCGAGCTGATCGAGCAGCAGGGGATGCGCGAAGATCGTCCAGCCGCCGACGACCATGGCTCAGAGGGCCACGGCCCCATCGATCTCCTCGGCGAGGTCGACGGTCATCCCGGCCGTGAGCGCGGCCATACGCTCCGCCAGGGCGGCAGGGAAAGCCGTGACCTGTGACGGGTTGCGGGTCATGTCCCGCGCCAGGAAGGTGAGGAACCCGTCGATCACGGGGTCCGTCTCCCGGTCCGCCCCGAGCAGGCTCACGTGGCCGCTGTCGTCGACGACGTAGGCGATTTCGCCGCCGTAACTCACGCCAAGGGCTTGGCGCACGGCCTTCGGAACCGTCGTCTGCCCCTTGGACGTGATCCGGCTCCGCTCGTGGACACGGGTCGCCATGGCCTTCTCCCGACGTAGGGTAAGGAATATTCCTTACCCTACGCAGGAAGGTCGGGCAACGGCGCGACCCCGGCGCCCCGACGGAGACCGAACCTCACGCCGCACCGAGATAGGCCGCCTCCAGGCCCTTGTCGGCGGCGAGCTCGGCGGCCGAGCCGCGGGTGACGACGCGGCCCTGCTCGAGGACGTAGCCGCGGTCGGCCACCGTGAGGGCGAGGGCCGCCATCTGGTCGACGATGAGGATGGTGGTGCCGGCATCGCGCAGTTCGGCCACCACGGCGTAGAGGGCGTTGATCATCGCGGGGGCGAGGCCGAGGGACGGTTCGTCGAGGAGCAGGATGCGGGGCCGCGCCATCATCCCGCGGGCGATGGCGAGCATCTGCTGCTCGCCGCCCGAGAGCAGGCCGGCCCGGCTCGTCGCCCGGTCGCGCAGGCGAGGGAAGCGGGTGAGCAGCGCCTCGATCTCGGCCGGATCGATGGGCTCGGCCCGGCCGTGGGCGCCCAGCCGGATGTTCTCGACGACGGTCAATTCCGGAAACACCTGCCGGCCCTCGGGCACCAGGGCGAGGCCGAGGCGGGCGATGCGGTGGGCCGGGAGCCCCGCGACGGCGCGGTCCTCCAGGACGATCCCGCCCTGCACCGGGCGCAGGAGGCCGGCGAGCGCCCGCATGGCCGTGGACTTGCCGGCGCCGTTGGCGCCGAGCAGCGCCACGGTCTCGCCGGGGCGGACCTCCAGGGACACCCCCTCCAGCACGGCGGCGGCGCCGTAGCCGGCGGTGAGGCCGTGGGCGGAGAGCACGGCGTCGGCCGGACCCTGCCAGGGGGCCGCGCGCGGCCGGGCCGGGGTGTCGGCCGCGCCGAGATAGGCGCGGATCACCGCCGGGTCGTGGCGGATGGCGGCCGGGGCGCCGCTCGCGATGGGCCGGCCGGCATCCATGACGAGGATGTGGTCGGAGACGCCCATGACCAGGGGCATGTCGTGCTCGACGAGGATCACGGCGACGCCGCAGGCGGCGATCCGGCGCAGGAGATGCCCGAGGCGGTCGGTGTCGGCGCGGGTGAGGCCGGCGGCGGGCTCGTCGAGGAGGAGCACCCGGGGCCGGCCGGCGAGCGCCCGGGCGATCTCCACGAGGCGGCGGTCGACATGGGGTAGTTCGTCGGCCGGCCGGTCGAGGGCGCCGGTATAGCCGGTGAAGGCGAGGAGTCCGGCGGCCGTCGCCCGGTCGTCGCGCCCCGCCCGGCGCCACAGCCGGCCGGGGGCGAAGGCCAGGGCCACGTTGTCGACGACGCCGAGCGACCCGAACAGCCGCGTGGTCTGGTAGGTGCGGGCGATGCCGGCCCGGGCGATGCTCTGAGCCGGGGCGCCCGTGAGGTCGCGGCTGCCGAGGCGGATGGCGCCGGCGCTCGGGCGGTAGAAGCCCGAGACCATGTTGAGCACCGTGGTCTTGCCGGCGCCGTTGGGGCCGATGACGCTGGTGACGGCGCCGGGCGCCGCGGTGAACGACACGCCCTCGGCCGCCTGGATGCCGCCGAACCGGATGCCGATGCCTTCGACGGTCAGGGACTCGCCCGCGCGCTCGCCGAGGAAACCGGCCAAGTCGGCCTCCCCCGTGGCGCGGGTCTCCGTGCGACGCGGGATCAGGCGGGCGACACTGCCGACGAGGCCGGCGGGGACGAGCCAGAGCACCACCAGGGTGGCGAGGCCGAAGAACAGCAGCCGGTACTCGGCCAGGCCCGACAGGGTCTCGGGCAGGAGCACGGTGACCAGCGCCCCGAACAGGGGGCCGAGCACGGTGCCGGCGCCGCCGACCACCACGGCGAGGACGAACAGGATCGACTGCGAGAACGGGAACGAGCTCGGGGCGATGAACAGCATCAGGGGCGGCAGCACCGCCCCGGCGAGGCCCGTCAGCGCCGCCGAGACGGCGAACGCCAGGGTCTTCACCCGCACGGGATCGAAGCCGAGGGAGGCGGCGGCGACGTCGGCGTCGCGCACGGCGCGCATGGCCCGGCCGAGGCGGCTCCGCGCCAGGCGGTGGAAGCCGAAGAGGGCGGCCCCGGCCATGAGCACGGCGAGGATCGCGAGTTCGCGCTCGGCGAAGGGCAGGCCGAACAGGGTCCGGCCGCCGGTGACGACGAGGCCGTTCTGGCCGCCCGTGAGGGCGCCGCCCTCGATGAGCGCGTGCTCGACGATGAAGCCGAATGCGATGGTGACCATGGCGAGGTACGGACCCTTCACGCGCATGGCCGGAACCGCCAGGACGATGCCGACGAGCCCCGAGAGCGCCGTCGCCGCCGGGAGCGCCAGCCAGAAGCTCACCCCGGCCCCCGTCAGCACCGCGCTCGCATAGGCGCCGATGGCGTAGAAGCCGGCATGGCCGAAGGAGATCAGGCCGGTGAGACCCAGGAGCACGTTGAGGCCGACCCCCGCCAGCGTGGTCAGGGCCACGAGGGCGATGACGAAGTGGCTGTAGCCGGTGGAGCCGGCGACGAGGCCGAGGCCCGCGGCCGTCAGGGTCAGGATGGCGAGCGGCATCGCCCAGGGTCCGTTCAGGTGGCGCATGGCGTCAGACCTTGTTGACGGCGCGGCGGCCGAACAGGCCGTCCGGCCGGAGCGCCAGGGCGAAAATGATCACCGAGAACACCACGAGCTGGGTGTAGGCGGAGCCCAGCGTCGCCGTGACGGTGGCCTCCAGCAGCCCGTAGAGCAGGCCCGCCACCACGACCCCCGTGGCCGAGCCGATGCCGCCGAGGATCGCCACGGCGAAGGCCTTGATCCCGAACAGGGCGCCCATCTCGGCCGAGACGGAGAACAGGGGCGCGATGAGCAGCCCCGCCACCCCGGCCAGCACCGCCGACAGGGCGAAGGCGCAGGCCACGGTGCGGCGCACGTCGATGCCCATGAGGCGGGCCGCGTCGGCGTTCTGGGCCACGGCCAGGAGCACCCGGCCGAGGTCGGTCCGGCGGAACACCGTGCGGATGACGACGGCCACGGCGACGCCGATCACCGGGATCACGAGCTGGAGCGGGTAGATCCCGGCCCCGAAGACCTGCACGGGCGCCACCGCCAGGGGGGAGGGCAGGCTGCGCGGTTCCTTGCCGAAGGTGAACAGCAGGGTGTTGTCGAGGATGATGCCGCCCGCCACGGTGGCGAGGAGCCAGGCGTCCGAGCCGCGCTCGACGAAGGGCCGGACCAGCAGGCGCTCCACCACCACGCCGAGGAGGGCGCAGCCGGCCAGCGCCAGGAGCACGGCGAGCCACATCGGCCAGCCGAGGGTGACGCCGAGCCAGTAGCCCAGGACGGCGCCCAGGGTCACGGCCGAGCCTTGGGCGAAGTTGACCGTGCCCGACACCGCGTAGGTGATGTGGAAGCCGAGCGCGATCAGCCCGTACATGGCGCCGAGGCCGAGGCCGGTGACGAGGGTTGCGGTGAGCATCCCGGAAACGTCAGTTCGCCACGGCGACGATCTCGCCGTTCTGGAAGCGGGTGAAGACGTAGTCCTTCGGCCCGAGGGCGTCGTGCCGGCCCGGCGCGAAGGGCGCGTCGTAGGTCTTGATCAGGCCCGGATAGGTGGCGACCTTGTAGAAGCCGTCGCGGACCTCCGGCCCCTTGGTGGAGCCGGCGGCCTTGATCGCCAGGGCGAGCAGGTGGGTCGCGTCGTAGGCGTTGGCGATGCCGACCGCCGGGGTCACGTCGGCCATGGATTTGATGGCGGGGTATTTCTTCTTGAGGGCGTCGAGGACGGCGAGGGCCTTCGGCGCGGTGTTGCCCGCGAAGGTGAAGGTCTGGATGAAGTGGACCTTGCCGGCGTTGGGGCCGGCGAGTTCGTCGAAGCGCCCGCCCGCCGGGCCCCAATGCGACACCACCGGCACGGTCCAGCCCATGCGGTCGAGGGACTTCACCACCTGGGCCGAGGGCCCGACATTGCCGACGAGGAACAGGGTGTCGGCCCCGGCCTCCTTCAGGCGGGTGAGCTGGGGCACCATGTCGACGTCGGCGGCCTCGTACTTCTCGATGCCCGCGCTCGGCAGATCCGCCGCCTTGAGGGCGGCGACGAGGCCCTCCCGGTTCGACTCGCCCCAGGCGTTGTTGACGAGGATCAGGCCGGGCTTCCTGGCGCCGTGGGTCCTGACCGCGTAGGCGACCAGGGCCTCGTCCACGAGGGCGTCCACGGCCGAGACCCGGAAGGCGTAATTGTCCGCCGCCCCGTTGCGGGTGATGCCGGTGCCGGCGGCCCAGGGGCCGAGGAACGGCACCTTCATCTGATTGGCGATGGGCACCACAGCCA
Organism: Methylobacterium sp. Leaf99; assembly: GCF_001422375.1. GTDB lineage: Bacteria > Pseudomonadota > Alphaproteobacteria > Rhizobiales > Beijerinckiaceae > Methylobacterium. The sequence goes on from NZ_LMMU01000001.1 coordinate 2,010,985, forward strand.
TGGAGACGGGGGTGTCGAGGCCCCCCACCAGGGCGACGACGCCGACGCGCTGGATCAGTTCGCGGGCGGCGAGCACGCCCTTCGACGGGTTGGCCTCGTCGTCCCGCGCCACGAGTTCGAGGGGCCGGCCAAGGACGCCGCCGGCGGCGTTGATCTCGTCGATGGCAAGCCCGATGCCCCGCGAGATCGCCTCGCCGGATTTGGCCGACTGGCCGCTGAGCGCCGTGACGAGGCCGATGCGGATGGGGTCCTCGGCGAACGCCGCGGTGGAGACGCCGAGCAGCAGGGCCACGCCGAGGGCCGCGCGGCGGGTCGGGGACGGACGGGGGCGGATGGGCATGGGGCAGGTCTCCGGCGGAATTTTTGGAGTGTTTGCAACGCCTGTGCCATGGATCAAATCGTTGGTATCGTTGAAGAAAGCTCCGGCCCTCCGGGGGCCGTGCCGCGAACTTCGCCAAAGTGCATACACTTTTTGCATGCACTTCCGGCGGCGTGCGGCGAGAAGGGGCGGAACGCGCAGGAGATCGAGGGATGACGGCAGGACCGAACGACCCGGACAGGCAGGGAGCGGACAGGACGGCGCGGGACGCCGCCCGCGTCACCGCCTATCTCGAAGCCTCCATGGTGCCGGACCCCGAGCGGGCGGCGACCTACATGGCGCCCGGCATCGCCATCGTGTTCACGGGCGGGCGCCGGTTCGGGCATCCCCGCGAGGTCACGGCCTTCAACGCCGGGCGCTACGCCTGGGTGAAGAAGCGGATGGAGCGCCTCGACGTGGTGCCGGGGGACGGATTCACCACGGTCTACAGCCTCGGCACCCTCTACGGCGCCTGGCCCGACGGCACGCCGTTCGAGGGCAACCGCTACGTCGACCGCTTCACCGTGCGCGACGGCCTGATCGTCACCATGGAGGTGTGGAACGACAGCGCCGAGCGCCTCCTGACGGCGCGCGGGATCACCGCCTGATCAGACCGCGGCGTAGGGCGCCAGCCGGCGCAGGAGGTCGCCGTCGCGGGGCGGGGCGGCGACGATGTGCGCCCGCTCGGCCACGGCGTCGAGGTGGTGGTCCATGAGGGCGGTGGCCCGCGCCGCATCGCCCGCCACGAGGGCCGCGATGAGGGCGCGGTGCTCGGCCACGGCGCATTCGGCCGAGTGGGGCCGGCTGTAGAGGGACAGGATGAGGGCGCAGCGGTAGCCGAGTTCGCCGACGTAGCGCTCCAGCACGGGGCTGCCGGTCATCTGCGCCAGCAGCAGGTGGAACTCCGTGGCGAGGCGGATGGAGCCCGGCTCGGTGCCGCGCCGGGCCGCCTCCTCGCGGTCGACATGGGCGTGCAGGGCGGCCTCCTGGTCGGGATCGAGGCGGCCGGCGAGGCGGGCGACGACGAGGCGTTCGAGGCCGATGCGGATGTCGAAGGTGTCGCGCGCCTCCTCCCAGCCCGGCGTCGCCACCACGGCGATGCGGTTGCGGCGCAGCTCCACCAGGCCCTCGCCGGCGAGCTGGCCCAGGGCCTGGCGCGCGATGGTGCGGCTGACGCCGAAGCGCTCGCCGAGGGCATCCTCGGGCAGGCGGTCGCCGGGGGCCACGGCCCGCTCGACGATGGCCCGCCGCAGGGCCCGGCAGATCGCCCCGACCCGGTCCTGACCGCCCTGCTGGGTCGTGTTGCCCGCCATGGCCTTTCCACCCATCCTGTTTCCGTCCTCCCCTGTCCCGCCGGACCACGACACGCCCAAGCACGAGCGGGACCAGATCTCCCACCACCAAGCCCCCGAACAAGGACCGATGCCGTGAGAGATTTCGCGAAGCCGGGGCGCTCGCCCGTCCACGCCGCCAACGGGGCGGTGGCGACCTCCCACCCCCTCGCGTCCCTGGTGGCCATGGAGACCCTGCGGGCCGGGGGCAACGCCGTCGACGCCGCCATCGCGGCCGTGGCCGTGCAGGGCGTGGTCGAGCCGGCCATGACCGGCCTCGGCGGCGACTGCTTCGTGCTGTACACGCCGAAGGGTGCAAGCGCGCCCGTCGCCCTCAACGGCTCCGGCCGCAGCCCGGCCGCCGCCCACGATGCCTGGTACCTCGAACGCGGGCTGTCCATCGAGCCGACCTCGCCCCACGCCGTCACGGTGCCGGGCGCCGTGGCGGCCTGGGCGAGGCTGCTCGCCGATCACGGCACCCGGTCCCTGGCCGACCTGCTGCAGCCGGCGATTGCCTGCGCCGAGGACGGCTACGCCGTGCAGCCCCGCGTCGCCCTCGACTGGGCCCGCAACCGCGACAAGCTCCGGGCCGATCCGGCCTCGGCCGCCGCCTACCTCGTCGACGGCGAAGCGCCGAAGGTCGGCACCCTCATGCGCCACCCCAAGCTCGCCGCCACCCTGCGGCGCATCGCCGAGCACGGCCCGGCGGGGTTCTACGAGGGGCCCGTGGCCGAGGACATGGTCGGGCGCCTGCGGGCGCTGGGCGGCCTCCACACCCTGGCGGATTTCGCGGGCGCCGCCCCCGAATACGTCACCCCCATCACCACGCGCTACCGCGGCTACGACGTCTACGAGTGCCCCCCGAGCGGCCAGGGCCTCGCCGCCCTGATGATGCTCAACGTGCTGTCGCAGTACGATGTCGGCGCCCTGTCGGAGGCGGACCGGGTCCACCTCTTCGCCGAGGCGTGCAAGCAGGCCTACCACCACCGCGACGCCCTGTTCGCCGATCCCGGAATCGCCGCCGTGCCGGTGGAGCACCTGCTGTCGGAGGCGTGGCGGGCCGCGGCGCGGGGCGCCATCGACATGGGGCGGGCGCAAGCCCCGGTGCTGTGGCCGGAGGTCCGCCACACGGACACGGTCTACCTCTGCGTCGTCGACCGCGACGGCAACGCCATCTCGCTCATCAACTCGATCTTCCAGGGGTTCGGCAGCGGCATCACCGCGCCGGAGAGCGGCGTGCTCCTGCACAATCGCGGCTTCTCGTTCCGGGTCGAGCCCGGCCACCCCAACACCATCGGCCCGTCAAAACGCCCGCTGCACACCATCATCCCGGGCATGCTCATGCGCGACGGCGCCGTGGTGGCCCCGTTCGGCGTCATGGGCGGGCACTACCAGGCCATGGGCCACGTCGAACTGCTCACCGGCCTCATCGACCGCGGCCTCGACGTGCAGGAGGCCCTCGACGCCCCGCGCAGCTTCGCCTACGGCGGCGGCGTCGAACTCGAGGGCGGTTTCTCCCCGGGCCTCGCCGACGCCCTCGCGGCCCGCGGCCACATAACGATCCCGACCCCCCTGCCCATCGGCGGCGGCCAGATCATCTGGATCGATCCCGCCACGGGAATCCGCGCCGCCGGGTCCGATCCGCGCAAGGATGGGTGCGCGTTGGGGTATTAGGGGTGGGGCGGCGGGGCGATGGCGTTCGGCAGAAGGTTTTTCGCGGAGGGCGTCCGATAAGGGGGGGCGCTCCTCGGGGGATGCATTTGCCCCTTAGCGGACCCGTTATAGGTCCACTAAGCGTCAGGCTGACTGATCGTCCGAGCAGTTAAAGCTGACCGTTAGGTTTCCGTCCGCATTCGGAAGAGAAATCATGATAGCTGTCATTCCAGAATAAGTATTTCCAGCTGTTGGAAACAGGCTCCTGGCATTAACGGGCTTGCTCAGATCACCGACAAGCGAAGTTCGGGGATCGCAGGGACGAAGCGATCGGCCAGCCGCTGATCGCAAGTTACTAAAAGATAGTCTCGTTCGACCGCCTGGGCAACGATCCATAAGTCGTTCTCATCAACTTGCAGTGTTTTGCTCGATGCACGGTCCTGCCAGTCCTCAAGCCAGCGCGGCGCTCGGCGCGACATATCGAGGTAATGGTCGGCTAGGCGCGCCTTAACGTCGCCGTAGGCCTCCGCGGTGTGGCGACCAACCTCGGCGAGAGGATAGGTAGCTGCTTGAGTCAGAGTTCGGCGAATGTGCGAGATGTCCTGCCCAACGCGAGTAGCAGCCTCCATTCCGTAGTGCAGCTCGGCAAGCACAACAACCGAGAGATAGACCAGATCGGCAGGATCGAAGGCTTGGGCACGGGCCTCGACGGCGGCGAAATTGGGGCGGCGGGGATCGAAAAGGACCGACACGAAATTAGTGTCGAGCAGGATTTGCTCCATCAGCCAACGAACCTGGCGAGTGCGTCATTCTCCTCCGGCGGCGCTGGCTTAAACACGTCGAGCACCCAAGCCGCACGGTTGGCGCCATGGTCCTTGGTCAGCCATTCGAATAGTGGCGCGTATCCCTTGAGCTTAGCCGGAAGCCAGCCACCGAACCGATGCGTAACGGGACGCGCGCGTCCGTCGAAATAGGCAAGCAATTGATGCTCGAGCCGCGGCGGCAGGCCGTAGCCATTGAGCACGATGGCGTCGATCCAAACCAGTAGTTTGTTCAGGCGGTCGTCCCAGTCGTCTGGTTGGAGGATCGACCGCGCTCGTTCTTCGAGCAACGCCTGATAGTCACCGACTGCCTCGCGTAGCTTGGCGTTATCAAGCTTGATAGGCAGCGGCAGGCTGACGAGCATGGCATTGGTGAAATCGTGGTCGGTCGAATGCTCAGTGACATAAGCGTTGGCGAGCGGGCCATTGAGAATCGCCGCAAGAATGGTCGCGTCGTAGCTGTTAGTCGGCCAGATGCCAGTGAACTGCTGCGAAGCCCATAGCCCGGCATAGTCGGCGGCGGCGGCTAGGCGCCAGGGGCCACGCGATGAGCGTTGGTTGTTGATGAGCACCTTGGGTTGATCCCATGGGCGGGCCAACGGACCTAGGCGATGGCTCAGCGTCGGGTCAGTGCTAAGCCACACTGGATTCGTCAGCTGGAACGGCGATAGACTATCAGAGGGTTTGTAGAATCCGCGCTCGCGTAGGGGGCCCGGCTCGCCAAGGACACCGCTACGCTGGGATCGCCACTGCAGCCCACGATGGATGTTGGCGTGGTCACCTAATCGTGGCGCTTTCTCCAGATAAGACCAAACCGCATCCAGTGCTCCAATCCAGAGGTCGCCACTTGGTACAGGCCGAACCATATGCCGTTCGGACGTTACCGTACCTTCAGCTAAGAACCGTTCCCGGCCGGCGTCCTCGACTGTGCGCACGGTTAAGCGAATGGGCTTTTCCACGTCAGCCGGCCGGCGGTCAGTCGCAATGACCAGCGCGCAAGGATAGGTTGCCTTCTCGAAAATGCGGTCGGGGAGTGAGACAAGCTCAACCCGCCCATAAATAGCAGCGATCCGAGTACGGAGCTGGCTATATTGCTTTTGCTGCAGAACGCCCCGCGGCATTATGAAGCCGATTGCTTCAGGTGCCGTGTCGACCGCCGCGTGAAGCGCTACCATCCCTTTGGACGGCGAGACCGCGAACGCTTCAGGATAGGCGAGGCGCTCCTCGGCAGTAAAATCCTCGAACGGTGGGTTGCAGAGGATCACAGTCGCACTCTCGAGGAACTTCGCGAGGACACCGGCCTTGAACAGATCGGTTGAGCGGATGTGCCAGCCATTGGCATTGGGATAGTCGGCGAGGATCAGCGAAAGCGTCGCGACCTCGCTGGCGAACGCATCGAGCTCGGCGCCAGCCATGCGATCAACCAGATATTGGTGACGTTTGTCCGCCGACCATTCGGGAGGCAGTTGTTCGCGCAACTCGCGCAGCGCTGCGACCAGGAAGATCCCTGCGCCGGCGAAAGGCTCGGCGATGCGCACCGTCTCTGGATCGAAACGCGATAAGTCGACCCGTTCTAGGACATATTCAGCGACCGGACGTGGGGTACTATGCGTACCGAACAGCTTGCGCGTGTCGGCGGTTACGAGCGTGTTCTCATAGACGAAGGCGAGGCTGTCGGACGAGATGTTGCGCAGTGTAATCGATCGACGCAGCCGTGCCCAAGCGGCGGTGATGTCATCCAGTGCGACTGCGGCAACGTCGGTGCCAAAGAGACCTAGCCCATAATAGCCTTGGATGCCACTGAGTACGGCGGCGACATCGTCACATAACCATCCAGTTGCGGCGGGATGCTCACGATCAATCAGAATTTTGGCAGATAGTAGCCGGAAAGTCAGTCTGAATGCCGCCTTCTCGCGTTCCTGGCTTGTGTCCGATTGTACAAGCAACGCTAGAACGTCGGTCATCACTCGGTGTAACTTATGCTGTACTTCACGCTCAATCGCGGGAAGCAGCCCCAAGTCGATGAAGTCTACTTGGACGGGCCCCCGTGGGACCCCGAGCGCCTTGGCGCGGTGGAGCGCTTGTGGAGTCCAACTATCTCGGTAGCGCGCGAACAGTGCGGCGAGTCCGCTGGTAGATACGCGCTCGAGCAAACGTGGCGCTCGACGGGCGCCTACGGCCCAAACGCCGACCTCGTCTTTATCGATTGAAAAGAAAATTGGAGCGCCCAGCGCTCGGTTGGCCATAACGGCGGCAGCGCTGTCGAGTTCGCCCTCGACGACGCCAAAGGCGGCCGAGCGGAAGGATTCGGGTGTCTGGGTGAACGCGGCGAGGGTCACGGTCCGCGTGTCGGCCGAAGCATTGAGCACATCAGCAAAACTATAGTCGCGGTGCATTGCCTCGGCCACGTAGCCAAGACCAAGCAGCTCGTGCTCGATCGAGACGAGCGGCGTCATCGGACCGACACTGCACGAAACAAAGGCAATTGCCTGGACTGATCCCGCGGCGCAAATTCGATCTCAAGCACGTCGAGATGCGGATCAAGCCGAAGGAACAGGGTGTCGGGATCGCTTTCTCCAATCCGCACCATACCCTCGCTCAAAAGCTCGCCACGCTCCATCGCACGCAACGCGAGGACACAACCGCGAAGCGCTGGGAACGGCGTGCCAGCGAATAAGTCGCGCAGCGCGTGCAGGAGATCCTTGTGAGCTTGAAGTTCGATTTTGAAGCGCTTGCGTAGAACTACGGCGAGGCGCAGTAGCAAGACATTTTGCCAGCTGTAGAGAGCTGGTCGACCTGGCCCGCCGCTGTTGACGTCGGGTGGGATCAGGTCGCGTCGGTGTGACCACTCCCGCAACTGGTTCGCGGTTAGCCCCGTCAACGTCTGGACTTGGCCGGCCGGAATCAAGTTCTTAACCAATCCTAAGGCGGTCATAATGACCACTCAGTTTCACAAAGCGGGTGTCCTAACCACTTTGTAGTTTCTAAGCGGGTAGGGCGACCGTTTCAAGCTCCACCATCGTCGGCGCCCTACAAGAAAATGTATGGCTGCTCCGGAATGGGGCCCGGTTGGCGGCAGGGCGCTGGCGACTAGACAGGTGATCGCCGCGCGCCATCCCACTCCATTAGAACCCCTCGCATAAAGACATCTTTATGTCTTGATTGCCTCGCATCCCGTCGCCTGCTATAGCCCCGGCCAACACGCAGCGGAGAGACGGAACCCCCATGGCTCAGGATTACATCGTCAAGGACATCGCGCTGGCCGAGTACGGCCGCAAGGAAATCTCCATCGCCGAGACCGAGATGCCCGGCCTCATGGCGACGCGCGAGGAGTACGGTCCGTCGCAGCCCCTGAAGGGCGCGAAGATCGCCGGCTCGCTGCACATGACGATCCAGACGGCCGTGCTCATCGAGACCCTGGCGGCCCTCGGCGCCGACATCCGCTGGGTCTCGTGCAACATCTACTCGACCCAGGACCACGCCGCCGCCGCCATCGCGGCCGCCGGCATCCCGGTCTTCGCCATCAAGGGCGAGACCCTGGAGGAGTACTGGGACTACACCTCGAAGCTGTTCGACTGGCACGGCGGCGGCCTGCCGAACATGATTCTGGACGACGGCGGCGACGCCACCATGTTCGTCCACCTGGGGCTCCGCGCCGAGAACGGCGACACCGCCTTCCTCGACAAGCCGGAATCGGAAGAGGAGGAGATCTTCTTCGCGCTTCTCAAGAAGAAGCTCGCCGAGAAGCCCAAGGGCTGGTTCGCGGGTCTGGCCGATTCCATCAAGGGCGTCTCGGAAGAGACCACCACGGGCGTGCACCGCCTCTACAACCTCGCCAAGGAGGGCAAGCTGCTCTTCCCGGCCATCAACGTGAACGACGCCGTCACCAAGTCGAAGTTCGACAACCTCTACGGCTGCCGTGAATCCCTCGTCGACGGCATCCGCCGCGGCACCGACGTGATGATGGCCGGCAAGGTCGCCATGGTCGCCGGCTTCGGCGATGTCGGCAAGGGTTCGGCCTCGTCGCTGCGCCACGCCGGCTGCCGCGTCCTGGTGTCGGAGGTCGATCCGATCTGCGCCCTCCAGGCCGCCATGGAAGGCTACGAGGTCGTCACCATGGAAGACGCCGCGCCCCGCGCCGACATCTTCGTGACCGCCACGGGCAACAAGGACATCATCACCCTCGACCACATGCGGGCGATGAAGGACCGGGCCATCGTGTGCAACATCGGCCACTTCGACAACGAGATCCAGGTCGCCGGCCTGAAGAACCTCAAGTGGTCCAACATCAAGCCGCAGGTGGACGAGATCACCTTCGCCGACGGCCACCGCATCATCCTCCTGTCGGAGGGGCGCCTGGTGAACCTCGGCAACGCCACCGGCCACCCGTCCTTCGTGATGTCGGCCTCGTTCACGAATCAGACCCTCGCCCAGATCGAGCTCTGGACCAACCCGGGCAAGTACGAGAAGCAGGTCTACACCCTGCCCAAGGCCCTCGACGAGAAGGTCGCCCTCCTGCACCTCGAGAAGATCGGCGTGAAGCTGTCGAAGCTCAGCCCCGAGCAGGCCGCCTATATCGGCGTCTCCGAGACCGGCCCGTTCAAGCCCGACCACTACCGCTACTGAGCCCGGCGCCCCTCCGGGGGCGTCCCTCCGGGGGCGCCCCGGCTCCTCACCGACTCGTGAAAAGGCCCGGCTTCCCGCCGGGCTTTTTTTATGAACGGGCCGGCCCGCCAGCTTGACCGCACTGTGACTTTTCTGCGGCCCCGGCGGCCCGCGTGCCGGAAACCGGAGAAGTCCGCCTCAACCCTCTTCCGGGACGAATCCGCCTCGCGCTACTGTGGGTCGATTCCTCAGGTGGAGTGATCCGCCGACGGCCCCGCGGGGCCGGAGGCGGGATCGGCGCGTTCGGCGCCGCGTCGGGGATTCGTGGGGGCGGACCGGATCATGAGGGTCGATCGAACGGCGCGCGCCGTGGTGTGCGCCGGCGCTGTCGTCGTCGCTGCGGCCGGTGGACCGGCGCGGGCCGCCGCGCCCGGAACGGACCCGTCCGCCTGGACCATCGGCCTCGGGCCGCACACCCACAACGCCGTCGGCCTCGCGATTCTCATCGGGCTGACGGTGTTCTCCACCATCCTGGCCCTGCTGCACATGCGCGAGCGCGCCCGCTGGAGCCACCGCGACGCGGAGCTCACCCGCGAGCTCACCCGCCTGCGCGGCGCCCACGACCGCGCCGAGATGCTGCTGCATTCCGAGCGCCAGGTCATCGTCACCTGGACCGGCCGCGGCTCCGGACTCATCGAGGGCGACACCGGCCTCGCCCTCGACGGACGCCGGCTCTCGGCCGACGATCCCGACCACCTCCTCCAGTTCGACGCCTGGCTCCAGCCCTCCGACGCCCGCGATCTCACCGCCGCCGTGGACGGCCTGCGCGCCCGCGGCACGGGCTTCCGCCTCAGCCTGCGCACCCAGGACGGCCGCTTCGTCGAGGTCCAGGGCCAGGCGCTCGCCGGCCGCGCCCTCCTGCGCCTGCGCGAGACCACGGAAGAACGCCGTGAACTCATGGACTTGCGCCTCACCCTCGACGAGGCGCGGCGCGGCCTCGCGGCGCTGGGCGGACTCCTCGACGCGATCCCCCAGCCCCTGTGGCGGCGCAACCGCGACGGGGCGCTCGCCTGGGTCAACACCGCCTACGTGGCCGCCGTGGAAGCCGACAGCCGCGAGGCGGCGCTCGGCCTCGAGCTCCTCGACCGCCAGGCCCGCGACCTCATCGCCCGGGACGACGGCACCCGGACGCCCACCGGCGGCCGGCCCGCCCTGCGCCTCTCCGCCGTGGTGGCCGGCGGCCTGCGCATCCTCGACGTGACGGAGAGCGCCGTGGAGGCCGGCCGCGTCGGCATCGCCGTCGACGTCTCGGAGCTGGAGAGCGTGCGCGCCGACCTCCAGCGCCAGATGGACGCCAACGTCCGCACCCTCGACCAGCTGCCCACGGCGGTGGCGATGTTCGACGCCCGCCAGCGCCTCATCTTCCACAACGCCGCCTACCGCCAGCTCTGGGGCCTCGACCAGGCCTTCCTCGAGGGCCGGCCCCTCGACGGCGAGATCCTCGATCGCCTCCGCGCCTCGCGAAAACTGCCCGAGCAGGCCGATTTCAAGTCGTGGAAGGCCGACGTGCTCGCCGCCTACCGCGCCGTCGAGGCCAGCGAGGCGTGGTGGTACCTGCCCGACGGGCGGTCCCTGCGCGTCGTCGCCGACCCCAATCCGCAGGGCGGCCTGACCTACCTGTTCGACGACGTCTCGGAGAACATGAAGCTCGAATCGCGCTACAACGCGCTGATGCGGGTGCAGGCCGAGACCCTCGACACCCTCAAGGAGCCCGTGGCGGTGTTCGGCGCCGACGGTCGCCTCACCTTCGCCAACCGCGCCTTCGCCACCCTGTGGCGCCTCGACGCCGCCACCCTGTCCGAGCGCCCCCGCGTCGACGCGGTGATCGCGGCCTGCCGCGCCCTCGCGCCCGACGAGGAGCCGTGGCTCGACATCCGCGGCGCCATCACGGGTCTGGAGAGCAGGGCCGGCCTGACCTGCCGCCTCGAGGTGATCGACGGCACCGTCCTCGACTGCGCCGCCCAGCCCCTGCCGGAGGGCGCCACCCTCCTCACCCTCATCGACGTCACCGCGAGCGTGAACGTCGAGCGCGCGCTCACCGACAAAAACGACGCCCTGGAGCGGACCTCGCAGCTGCGCGACACCTTCGTGAACCACGTCTCCTACGAGCTGCGCTCGCCGCTCACCAACATCATCGGCTTCACCCAGCTCCTCGGCGACGAGACCGTCGGCGCCCTCAACGAGCGCCAACGCGAATATTCCGGCCACATCATGCGCTCGTCGGGCGCGCTCCTGGTGATGATCAACGACATCCTCGACCTCGCCTCCATCGATGCCGGCTCCCTCGAGCTGTCGCGCGAGGTCGTGGATGTCCGCGCCACCGTCGAGGCGGCCGTGCGCGGCCTGGAGGATCGCTTCGCCGAGGCGGCCATCGGCCTAGACCTCGACGTGCCCGACGATGTCGGCAGCTTCGTCGCCGACGGCAAGCGGGTGCGCCAGATCCTGTTCAACCTGCTCTCCAACGCCGTGGGCTTCTCCGCACCGGGCCAGCAGGTCCGCGTCGAGGTCCGGCGCAGCGCCACGGACCTTACCCTCGCGGTCATCGACTACGGCCAGGGCATGCCCGAGGAGGTCGCCGCCCGGGTGTTCGACCGGTTCGAGAGCAACACCCTGGGGACCCGCCATCGCGGCGTCGGCCTCGGCCTGTCCATCGTGCGCTCCTTCGTCGAACTGCACGGCGGCCGGGTCGCCCTCGAATCCGCCCCGGGGGTCGGCACCCGCGTCACCTGCACCTTCCCCATCGCCGCCGGCACGGCCCGCCGGGCCGCCGCCGAGTAGGAAGCGTCGCCGATTCGGGAGCCTTCGGCCGTTCCGGGGTTTTGGTTAAGGATGCGCGTCTATGATGACGGGTATCGTGCGGCCCCGCGACGGCTCGCGGCCACGGTAGGAGTTGGGCGTTGAACGAGGACGGTGCGGATTCGCCCCAGCGTGACGTGCGGGCGGCCTGGGAGATCATGCTCCCCGACGAGGGCGCCACCGAGGATCTCGGCCGCTTCCTGGCCGAGCTCCTTCAGCCGGGCGATCTCGTCGCCCTGTCGGGCGGCCTCGGCGGCGGCAAGACGACCCTCGCCCGCGCGCTGATCCGCGAACTAACCGCCACGCCCGACCTCGACGTGCCGAGCCCGACCTTCACCCTGATCCAGCCCTACGAGGCGCCGGGCGGACGCCAGATCGTCCATGCCGACCTCTACCGCCTGCGCAGCCCCGACGAACTCGTCGAGCTCGGCTTCGACGAGATGACGGAGGCGGCCATCACCCTGGTGGAATGGCCCGAGCGCCTCGGCGACCGCGCTGGGCCCATCCTCACCGTCGATCTCTCCCTGCGGGCGGAGTTCGGCGACGGCGCGCGCTTTGCCCGCATCGACGGGTCCGGCGGCATGGACGCCCGGCTGAAGCGGGCCAGGGCCCTGCGCATCCTCCTCGTGCGCAGCGGCTGGGACGAGGCCGCGCGCATTCCGATGCAGGGCGATGCCTCTTCGCGCGCCTACGAGCGTTTGATAAAGCCGGACGGCGCCCGCGCCGTGCTGATGGTGTCGCCGCCCCGCAGCGACGGCCCGCCGGTGCGCAACGGCAAGCCCTACAGCGCCATCGTCAAGCTCGCCGAGAGCGTCCACGCCTTCGTCGGCGTCGATCGCGGCCTGCGGGCGCTGGGCTTCTCGGCCCCGCGCATCTACGGCGAGGACCTCAACGAGGGCCTCCTCATCATCGAGGACCTCGGCTCGGAGCCGGTGGTGGATGCCAGCGGCCCGCGTCCCGAGCGCTACGCCGAGGCCGTGCGCCTGCTCGCCAAGCTCCACGCCACGGAACTGCCCGGCGTGCTGCCCGTGGCCGACGGGATCGACCACGTCCTGCCGCCCTACGACCTCGAAGCCCTGGTGTTCGAGACCGAGCTGCTGCCCGACTGGTACTGCCCGGCGATCCGGGGGGCGGATCTGCCAAGCCCGGCCCGCTCGGAGTTCGTCGCCCTCTGGGCGGAGGTTCTAGGGGGGCTCATTCCCGAGCGCCCGACCTGGACCCTGCGGGACTATCACTCGCCGAACCTGATCTGGCTGCCCCAGCGCGAAGGCCTGGAGCGCATCGGCCTCATCGACTTCCAGGATGCCGTGCTCGGGCACCCGGCCTACGACCTCGCCTCCCTGCTGCAGGACGCGCGGGTCGATGCGACCGCCGAGTTCGAGCTGCGCCTGCTCGGGCTCTACGTCCGCGAGCGCCGCAACCGCGAGCCCGATTTCGACATGCAGGGCTTCGCCCGCGCCTACGCGGTGCTGGCGGCGCAGCGCGCCACCAAGATCCTCGGCATCTTCGCCCGCCTCGACCGGCGCGACGGCAAGCCCGGCTACCTCGCCCACCTGCCGCGCATCGAGGGCTACCTCACCCGCAACCTCGCCCACCCGGCCCTGACCCGCCTGCGCCTGTGGCACGCCGAGCACCTGCCCGACCTCGTGCCGAAGGCCGCACCGGACGCCGCGCCCGAGGACGCCTGAGATGGACCCGCGCCTGACCCTCGTGACCCTCGGCGTCGCCGACCTCGCCCGGGCGTCGCGCTTCTACGAGGCCCTCGGCTGGACCCGCTCGGCCTACGCCTCCGAGGGCGTGGCCTTCTTTCAGCTCGGCGGACTCGTCCTGTCGCTCTATCCCCATACGGCCCTGGCCGAGGATGCCGGCGTCGCGGTCGAAGGCAGCGGCTTTCGCGGCTTCGCCCTGGCCCACAACACCGCGAGCCGGGCGGAGACCGATGCGGTGCTGGCGGAGGCCGTGCGCGCCGGCGCCACCCTGGTGAAACCCGCCCGGGACGCGTTCTGGGGCGGCTATTCGGGCTACTTCGCCGATCCCGACGGGACCCTGTGGGAGGTGGCCTGGAACCCGGACTTGATCCCGCGGGCCGACGGCACCGTGCGACTGCCTGCTTGAATTCGACCGGGCCGGCTCGCCCGCGTTCATCCCACCTGCGCCCGGAAGCGCGATGCGAGACCCCGCCGGAATGTCCGACACGCCCCCCATCACCCGCGCCTTCGTCCTCGCCGCCGGCCTCGGCAAGCGCATGCGCCCCATCACCGCGACGGTGCCGAAACCCCTCGTCGAGGTGGCCGGCCGCGCCCTCCTCGACCACGCCCTCGACCGGGCTGCGGAGGGCGGGATCACGGAGGCCGTGGTCAACGTCCACTACCTCGCCGACCTCATCGAGGGGCATGTCGGCAAGCGCCGGACCGCCCCCGAGATCGTGATCTCCGACGAGCGCGACCGACTGCTGGAGACCGGCGGCGGCGTGAAGAAGGCCCTGCCGCTCCTCGGCGACGATCCGTTCGTGGTCTTCAACGCGGATTCGTTCTGGCTCGAGGGGCCGGACTCGAACCTCGGCCGCCTCGTCGCCGCTTGGTCGCCCGGGACCATGGACATCCTGCTCCTCGTCGCCCCCACCGCCACCAGCCTCGGCTACGAGGGCGCGGGCGATTTCGTGATGGCGTCCGACGGGCGCCTGGAGCGGCGCGGCGAGCGCGAGGTCGCGCCGTTCATCTATGCGGGCGTCGCCATCCTGAAGCCCGGGCTGTTCGCGGACACGCCCGAGGGTGCGTTCTCCCTCAACCTCCTGTTCGACCGCGCCATCGCCGCCGGCCGCCTCCACGGCCTGCGCCTCGACGGGCAGTGGCTCCACGTCGGCACGCCGGAAGCCATCGTCGCGGCCGAGGCCCGCGTGAAGGCCAGCGCGCAGGTGCTGTAGGCGGCTTCACGGCGCCGCATTGCAAGCTCCCGCCCTGGGCTTATGCTGACCGATGGTCCGATGGAGCATCGCGTTTCCGCGATGACAGGCGCCTCAATTCGTCCCACGAACGCCAACGGTGGCTGAGCTGACGCACACGAGCGACGACGAGCCCGCCAGCCCCTCCCGCGTCTTCACCATCCCCCCCGGCGCACCGTTCCTGCCGACCCTCGCCGACGCCCTGCTCTCCGGCCGGCTCGTGGGCGACCTCGGGGACGATCCCTTCGCCCTCGCCGCCGTCACCCTCTACCTGCCGACGCGCCGGGCCGCGAAGGCGTTCTCGGCGCTGCTGGCCCAGCGCCTGGGCCGGGCCGCCCTCCTGCCCCGGATGGTGCCCCTCGGCGAGGCCGACGAGGCCGAACTCGATCTCGCCACGACCCCGCTTCTCGAGAACGGGCCGGACGTGCTCGCCCCCGCCATGCCGCCCCTGGAACGCCGGCTGATCCTCGCCCGCCTCGTCCAGCAATGGGCCGAGGCCGTGGACCGCACCCTCCTGCCCATGGACGACGACGTGCCCTTCCTGGTGCCGTCCTCGCCCGCCGACGCCGTGGCGCTGGCCGCCGACCTCGAACGCCTCATGGACGCCCTCACCGTCGAGGGGCTGCCCTGGGCGGAGATCGGCGGCGCCGTCGAGGTGGAGTACTCGCGCTACTTCGGCCTGACCCTGGATTTCGTGAAGATCGCCGCCGAGCACTGGCCCGGAATCCTCGCCGAGCGGCACATGAGCGACCCCGTCGCGCGCTCGCGCCGATTGCTGGTGGCGGAGGCCGACCGCCTGCGCCGCGAGCGCCCGGCCGATCCGGTGATCGTGGCCGGCTCCACGGGCTCCGTCCCGGCGACCACCCGCCTCATCACGGCGGTGCGGGGGCTTCCCCGGGGCGCCGTGGTGCTGCCGGGCCTCGACACGCGCCTCGACACGGCCGGCTGGGATGCCATCGAGACCGGCGAGGGCAGCGCCAAGACGATCGCCCACGGCCACCCGCAGGCGATTCTGCACCGGCTTCTCGGGCCGACCGGCCTCGGTCTCGCGCGCGGGGCGATCGCCGGTCTCGGAGACCCGGATGCGGCGGCCCAAGCCCGCGCGGACCTGCTCTCGCAGGCCCTGCGGCCCGCCGAGACCACGGAGGCCTGGGCGGACCTCGACCCGGAGGCCCGCCTGTTGCTCGGCGGGGCCGGCATGGCGGGGATCGCCGTGGTCGAGGTCTCCGACGAGCGCGAGGAGGCCCTGAGCATCGCCATCGCCCTGCGCGAAACCCTGGAGACGCCCGGCGCCACCGCCGCCCTCGTCACCCCCGACCGGAACCTCGCCGTCCGGGTCGCGGCCGAGCTCGCCCGCTGGGGCATCGTCGCCGAGGATTCCGCCGGCGAGGCCCTGTCGTGCAGCCGGGCCGGACGCCTCGCGCGGCTCACCGCCGAATGCGCCGCCGACCTTCAGCCGGCCCGGATCATCACCCTCCTGGCCCATCCGTTCGTGCGCCTCGGCCTGCCGCGGAGCGAGGTGGTCCGGGCCGCCGCCGCCCTGGAGATCGGTGCCCTGCGCGGTCCCGCCCCCGGGCCGGGCTTTGTCGGCCTGCACCGGGCGGTGGTCGATCAGCGCGGCGCCACCGGACGCCGGCCCCGGGCCAAGCGCCGCCTCGTCGACCACGACTGGGATCTCGCCGCCGACATCCTCGCCCGCCTGGAGGCGGCCTTCGCCGGCTTCCTTCGGACCGACCACGACGGCCTCGGCAACCTCGTCGCCTACGCCGCGTGCCACCGCGCCACCGTCGAGGCGCTGCTGGCCCCGCCGGCCGAGGGAGAATCCGAGCCCGTCGACGACGCCTCCCTCGATGTCCTCGACAGCCTGTTCGATGACATCGCCGCAATCCCCGACGAGATGAAGCCCGGCGCGCCCTTCCGGATTCCCGGACAGTTCTCCGACTACCCGGCCTTCTTCACGGCCCTCACCACCGAACGGCCCGTGGCCTGCGGCGGCGGGCGCCCGCATCCGCGCCTGCGCATCCTCGGCCTCCTGGAGGCCCGGCTCATGAGCGTCGACCGCATCGTCCTCGGCGGCCTCGACGAGGGCGTGTGGCCGATGAAGACGGTCACCGACGCCTTCCTCAACCGGCCCATGCGCGAGCGCGTCGGCCTCAACCCGCCCGAGCGCCGCATCGGCCAGAGCGCCCACGACTTCGTCCAGGCCCTGGGCCATCGCGACGCCGTCATCACCCGGGCGGCCAAGCGCGAGGGCGCGCCGACGGTGCCGTCGCGCTTCCTCCAGCGCCTGCGCGCGTTCGCCGGGGAGACGTGCTGGGAGCGGGCCGTGGCGGGCGGCCGGCGGTTCACGGCCTATGCCGCCCACCTCGACCGGGGCGCCGGCCCGGTGCCGCGCCTCTCCCAGCCCAAGCCCCGCCCGGACCCGGCCCTGTTCCCCCGCACCCTGAGCGTCACCGAGATCGAGACCCTGGTGCGCGACCCCTACGTGATCTTCGCCCGCCACGTGCTCGGCCTCGATCCCCTGGAGCCCGTGGCGGCGCAGCCCGGCGCGAGCGAGCGCGGCACCCTGATCCACGAGATTTTGGGAAAGTTCGCGCAGGCCTTTCCGGAGACGCTGCCCGAGCCGGGTGTCGCGCACGATCGACTCGCGGCCATCGCCACCAAGGAGTTTGCTGCGATCTCCGGGACGTATCCTGCGCTCTACGCCGAGTGGTGGCCGCGCTATGAACGCCTCGCCTCCAGGTTTCTCGACTGGGAAACCGCGCGCCGGGACGGTCTCACCCGGGTCCACGGCGAAGTCTCGGGCAAGTGGCTGATCCCGCTGGGCAACGAGACCTTCACCCTGCGCGCCCGCGCCGACCGGATCGAGCTCGGCCGCGACGGGACCGCCTGCATCGTCGACTACAAGACCGGCCAGCCGCCGAGCAACAAGGAGGTCTTCGCCGGCTTCTCGCCGCAGCTCACCCTGGAGGCGGCCATGCTCCTGCACGGCGCCTTCGATGGACTGCCCCGGACGCCCGTGACGCCGGACCTGCTCTACGTGTACGCGTCCGGCGGGCGCAAACCGTTCGAGCCGCTCCCCGTGAAGCCGCCGAAGGGCGATGACCGCAAGGTCGCCGCCATCGTTTCCGAACACGAGGGCCGCCTGCGCGGCCTCCTCGCCCGTTTCTTCACCGGCGAGGCGGCCTACACGTCGCGCCCCTACCCGAAATTCGCCAAGTCCTACGGCGATTACGACCACCTCGCCCGGGTGCTCGAATGGTCGCTCGGCGGCGAGGGAGACGGCTGATGACGGCCCATTCGCCGAAGGCCTTCGTGGTCGACGAACTCACCCAGGCGTCCCAGCGCCGGGCCGCCGATCCGCACGCCTCGGCCTGGGTCTCGGCCAATGCGGGGGCGGGCAAGACCAAGGTGCTCACCGACCGGGTGGTGCGCCTGCTGCTGGACGGGGCGCCGCCGGCGTGCATCCTGTGCCTGACCTTCACCAAGGCGGCGGCCGCCAACATGTCGATCCGGGTGTTCCGGGTGCTCGGCCGCTGGGTCACCCTCGACGCGCCCACCCTGACGCAGGAACTGACGGCGCTCACGGGCGCACCGCCCTCGCGAGAGACGCTGCGGGCGGCGCGGCGCCTGTTCGCCCGGGCGGTGGAGACGCCGGGGGGGCTCAAGATTGAGACCCTGCACGCCCTGTGCGAGCGCCTGCTGCACATGTTCCCGTTCGAGGCCAACGTCCCGGCCCGCTTCGAGGTCTTGGACGACGACCACGCGGACGCGGCCTTCGCGGCGGCGGTGGACGCGGTCTACGCCGAGGCGATCTCGGCGCGCGCGGATCGGGACCTCGCGGCGGCCTGGGCCATCGTCAGCGCCGAGGCAACGGGCGACATCCTGCGCCGGACGATCCGCACGGCCCTGCGCGCGCGGGGCGTGTTCGCGCAGCGCGGCGGGCTCGAACGGTCGTTCGCCGCCCTCGCCAGCGCCCTCGACCTCAAGGCCGGCGAGACGGTGGCCGCCGTCGAGGCCCGCATCCTCGCGGGCGGGCTCGGCGATCTCACGGACTTCGCCGCCCGCCTGCGCACGGGCAAATCCACCGACGAGGGGCTGGCCGACAAGCTCCTGGAGGCCGAGGCCACCGAGGGACCCGGACGGGTCGAGGCGTATCGCGCGGTGTTCTTCACCAAGGACGGCAGCCCGAAGGCCGACCGGAGTCTCGGCACCAAGGCGGTGCCGGAAGAGGCCCGCCAGGCCCTCGCCGACGAGCGCGACCGGATCGCGCCCCTCGACGATTCCTTACGCGGCGTGCTCGCCCTGGAGCGCACCCGCGCCCTGTTCACCCTGGCGGCCGAGATCCACCGTCGGGTCGAGGCCGAGAAGGCGCGCCTCGGCGCCCTCGACTTCGACGATTTGATCCACAAGACCCTCGATCTCCTGGCCCGGGTCGATTCCGCCTGGGTCCTGTACAAGCTCGACCGGGGCATCGACCACGTCCTCGTCGACGAGGCGCAGGACACCAACCCGCTTCAATGGGAGATCCTGCGCCGGATCACCGCCGAGTTCGCCGCCGGCGCGGGCGCCCGCGAGGTCGCGCGGACACGCTTTGCCGTGGGCGATCCCAAGCAGTCGATCTACAGCTTCCAGGGCGCCGAGCCCCGCGAGTTCGAGACCACCCGGCGGGAATGGATCAAGGCCGCCGCCGCCGCCGACCTGCCGTTCGAGGACGTCCACCTCACCCTGTCGTTCCGCTCGACCCGGGGCGTCCTCGGGGCGGTGGATGCAACTTTCAAGGTTCCCGAGCATTACGAGGGGCTGTCGTTCGAGGATACCGGAATCGGCACCGTCCACACTACCGCGCGGGCGACCGCCCCCGGCGCCCTCGAACTCTGGCCCGTCGCCGAGCCGCAGGCCGAGGCGGACCCCGATGCCTGGGCCGCCCCCGTGGATGCGCCCGAGGCCAGCGCCCCGGCGGTCGTCACCGCGCGGCGCGTGGCACAGGCGGCCGCGACCTGGATCACCACGGGCGACGAGACCGGCCGGGTCTGGCGTCCGGGCGACATCCTCATCCTGGTGCGCAAGCGCTCGGTGGCGTTCGAGGAGGTGATCCGCGCCATGAAGGGACTGGGCGTGCCCGTGGCCGGCCAGGACCGCCTCGACATCGCCGCCCACATCGCCGTCAACGACCTCGTGGCGGTGGGGCGGGCCGGCCTCCTGCCCGCCGACGACCTGACCCTCGCGGGGGCCCTGAAGACACCCCTCGTCGGCCTCGACGACGACGACCTCGTGCGCATCGCCGCCCGGCGGGAGGAGTCCGAGACCCTCGAGGATGCGCTGGCCCGCCACGCCGCCGCCGGCGATCCCGCCGCGATCCGGGGCCGGGACGCCCTGCGCCTGTGGATCCGTCTGGCCGCCTGCGAAGGCCCGTTCGCGTTCTACGCCGCCATCCTCGGCGCCCATGGCGGGCGCCGCGCCCTGGTCTCCCGGCTCGGCGGCGAGGCCGGGGACGCCATCGACGTGTTCCTCGCCACCGCCGCCCAGGCCGAGCAGGCCGGCGAGGCGTCCTCCCTCGGAGGCTTCCTTGCCCGCTACGCCACGGTGCCGGGGCGCGGCGAGGCCGGGCACACGGTCAAGCGCGACCTCGAATCCGGCCGCGACGAGGTCCGGGTGATGACCGTCCACGGGGCCAAGGGCCTGGAGGCGCCCCTCGTGGTGATCATCGACGGCAGCGAGCCCCTCGGCCGCAACGATCCGCCGCTTTTCACCCTGGCGGGGGGGCTGCCGCCGGTCTGGTCGAGCGCCAAGACCTATGACAGCGAACCCATCGGCGCGGCGCGGGCCGGCCTCCAGGCCCGCGCCCGCGAGGAGCACCACCGCCTGCTCTACGTGGCCATGACCCGGGCCGCCGATCGCCTCGTCGTCGCCCCCTATCGCGGGCACGAGACCGGGGGCGAGACCGCCTGGTGCGAGATGATCCGGCGTGGCGTCGAGGAGGATATCGGTCCGGGCACCGCGATGGAGCGGCCCTACGGCCCCGTCACCCTCTGGCACGAGGGCGGTGCCGCCGCGGCCCCCGCCTCCGCCGCCGCCGCGCCGGCCCAGGCGGACGCCGTGCCGCCGTGGCTCGAAACACCCGCGCCGGACGAGACCGAGCCCGCCCCGCCCGTGAGCCCCTCCGGTGCGCTCGGCGCGGCGGATTCCCAGCGCACGCCCGGCCGGCGCCAGGGCGATGCCCAGGCCCGGCGCCGGGGCGTGCTGATCCATTCGCTCATCGAGCACCTGCCGCGCCTCGACCCGGCACTGCGCAGGAAAGCCGCGACCCGCTTCGTGCGCGCCCGCGCGCCGACCCTCGAGGACGCCGCGCGAAAAGCCATCGTGGCCGCCACGATGCGGCTCCTCGATGAGCCGGATCTCGCGCCCCTGTTCGCGCGGGATGCCAGGGCGGAGGTGACCCTGTCGGGCCGTGTCGTGGTCGAGGGGACCGAGCGCCCGGTCTTCGGCCGCGTCGATCGCCTCGCGGTCGGACCCGAGACGGTGGTGGTCGCCGACTTCAAGACCGGTCGCCCGCCGGCCGAGGATGCGCCCCTGTCGGATGCGGATGCCGGGCAGATCGCGCTCTACGCCGCCCTCCTCGCCCAGATCTTCCCGGGCCGGCGCATCGTGCCGATGCTGGTCTGGACCTCGGGTCCGACCCTGCGTCGTTTGACCGAAGATGAACGCGCCCGCGCGCTCAAGGGGCTGGCGGCGTGACGAGAGCCGCCGGTGCGCGCGACGCGCGGGCGGGTCGGCGAATCAGGCCCGGGTGCCGAGGGCCTCGCGGACGGTGATGGCCACGGCGTCCGTGCGCTCGGCCTCCACCACGTAGAGTTCTCCCGTGTCGAGGCCCGTGGCCTCGACGGTCGCGTGGGGAACGTCGCTGGCGAAGACGATGCGCAGATCGGGACGCAGGGCGCGGGCCTCCAGGGCGAGTTTCACGCACCCGAGTTCGCCCGTGAGGCCGAGATCCGTGACGAGAACGTCCACGGGCAGGCCGAGCGCCAGGACGGTCATGGCGTCGACCCCGCAATCGACCGTGGTGGTGGCGTAGCCGGCGCGGCGGATCTGGGCGGCGACATCGTCACGCCAGTGCTTCTGGCGCCCTGCGATCAGAACCTGGACACCGTAGGCGCCACCGGACGAGGCGGTCTGTTCCATGGTCGGGGCTCCCCATGTGCGCCTGGCCATACCGTGATCGTCACCTCGAATGGGTTGCATCGCAACATGCTAAGCCACGCCGGGCCCACGACACAAGCCCACCGCGCGCTTTCCCGGACGGCTGTTGCTAGGGCAATTCTTCGTCCGGCGAAGTCGTTCCCTTGTCGTCGACCCCGTTGACGGGGCGGGCGGGGCCGGGGCAACACCGCCCGGCCGCCGGAATCACCAACCGGCACAGCGCCCGGGACCTTCTTCGCCCGGGATCTCCCTCGCCCGAGGCGACCGACAGCCGGAGACCCGCACCGATGGCATCCGCCAAGACCGTTCCCGTCTCGCCCCTCGCCCCCCGGCACCAGCCGGACCTCCCCGCCATCGCCGGGGTCGGGCTCGCCACGGCGCAGGCCGGCATCCGCTATTCCGGGCGCACGGACGTGCTCTACGTCGCCCTGGCCGAAGGGACCGAGGCCGCCGGCGTGTTCACCCGCTCGCGCTGCCCCTCCGCCCCGGTGGATTGGTGCCGGCACGCCCTGGGCAGCGCGGGCGCGCGGGCCCTCGTGGTGAATTCCGGCAATGCCAACGCCTTCACCGGCGCGCGGGGCCGGGAGGCCGTGGAGCTGACCGCCGCCATCGCGGCGCGGGCCGCTGAGTGTGCGCCCGAAGCGGTGTTCATCGCCTCCACGGGCGTCATCGGCGAGCCCCTGGACGCCACCAAATTCGAGGGCGTGCTCGCCGCCTGCGCCGCCCGCACGGAGGGCGGCGCGGCCGCCTGGGCGGCGGCGGCCCAGGCGATCATGACCACCGACACGTTTCCGAAGCTCGCCACCCGCCGGGCCAGCATCGACGGCACGGTGGTGACCCTCAACGGCATCGCCAAGGGCGCCGGCATGATCGCCCCCGACATGGCGACGATGCTGAGCTTCGCCTTCACCGACGCCGCCCTGCCGCAGGCCGTATTGCAGGCTCTACTCACCGCCGGAACTGCGAAAAGCTTCAACTGCGTGACGGTGGATGGCGACACCTCCACCTCCGACACCCTGATGCTGTTCGCCACGGGTGCGGCGGGCAACGCGCCCGTCACCGACGCGGCCGACCCGCGCCTGGCCGACTTCCGGGACAAGCTCGACGATCTCTTGGTGGAGCTGGCCCAGCTCGTGGCCAAGGACGGCGAGGGCGCGCGCAAGTTCGTCACCGTGCGGGTGGAGGGCGCCACGAGCGACGCCTCGGCTCACCGCATCGCCATGTCCATCGCCAACTCGCCCCTGGTGAAGACGGCGGTGGCCGGCGAGGACGCCAACTGGGGCCGGGTGGTGATGGCGGTGGGCAAGGCCGGCGAGCCGGCCGACCGCGACCGCCTCGCCATCTGGTTCGGCGATGTCCGCGTCGCCCGCGAGGGCGCCCGCGACCCCGATTACAGCGAGGATGCAGCCAGCGCCGTCATGCGCGAGTCCGACATCGAAATCCGGGTCGAACTCGGCCTCGGCGAGGGGGCCGCCCGCGTCTGGACCTGCGATCTGACGCAAGGGTACATCGCCATCAACGGGGATTACCGCTCGTGAGCGCCCGCGCCGGCACCCTGGCCCTGGCCGCCCTGGCCACCGTCTGGTTCGTCCCCGCCCGCGCCGAGGACGCGTCCGCTCTGAAGGACGGCCGCATTCACGTCGTCGGCCGGGCCAGGGCCGAGACGCCGCCCGATTTCGCCTCGGTGGAGATCGGCGTCGAGGCCAAGGGCGCGACCCCGGCCGTCGCCCTCGACGCGGCGAGCGCGGCCGCCAAGGGGCTCATCGCGCTCGCCGAGACCTTCAAGGTGCCGGAGGCCGACATCGGCACCACGGCGGTGACCCTTCAGCCCGTGACCCGCAGCGTGCGCCAGCCCGACGGCTCCATGACCGAGCGGGCCGACGGCTACCGGGCAGCCAACACCGTCCGCCTGCGGCTCGCCGACATGGGCCGCCTCGGCGATCTCATGCGGCGCGCCCTCGAGACCGGGGCCAACCGAATCGAGGGCGTCAGCTTCGGCCTGCGCGATCCCGACGCCGCCGAGGCGGCCGTGCGGGTCGCCGCCATGAAGGACGCGACCGCGCAAGCCGCGCGTCTCGCCGAGGCGGCCGGCGTCACCCTCGGGCGCGTCGTCGCCATCCGCTCGCCGGCGGCGTCCGGTTCGTCGCCCGATCTGCCGATGCCCGCCCCGATGGCGATGCGCTCCAAGGCCAGGGACGTCCGCGTGCCTCTCGTCGCCGGCACCATCGAGACGGCGGCCGACGTGTCCGCCACCTTCGCCATCGCCCCATGACCCGGTCTCAAGACATGAGTCCGTCTCAAGATATGAGCGGGCCTGCGATCGCTCCCCTGCGCATCCTCCTCGTCGTCGCCGTGGCCCTCGTCGATACGGACGGACGGGTGCTCCTGGCCCAGCGCCCGCCGGGCAAGCAGCTCGCCGGCCTGTGGGAGTTCCCCGGCGGCAAGGTCGATCCCGGCGAGCGCCCGGAGGAGACTCTGATCCGCGAACTCCACGAGGAGCTCGGTATCGCCGTGAAGGAGGCCTGCCTCGCGCCGCTCACCTTCGCGAGCCACGCCTATCCCGACTTCCACCTTCTCATGCCGCTCTACGTCTGCCGGCGCTGGGAGGGGATTCCCCGGTCCATGGAGGGGCAGGCCCTGAAATGGGTGCGCCCGCGCGACCTTAGGGATCAGCCGATGCCGCCCGCCGACGCGCCCCTGATCCCGTTCCTCATCGATCTGCTGGGACCCTGAAGGGTCCCCGGGGCCTTGATGGTGCGGGCCGCCCGCGACACCTTTCGGCTCTGATGGGAGGCGACGCGGTATGGCGCGCAAGGCGGAAACGAAGCAGGCGACGGCCAAACCGGCCTCGAAGCCCAAACGCGCCTCGCGAAAGACCGCGCCGAGCCCCGAGACCCTGACCGAACTCGGCCTGGAGCGGCTGATCCGCCTCGTGCTGGACGAGACCGGGCGCAACCCGGCCTTCAGGAAGCTGGTCACGGCGGCGGTGGCCGGGCTCCAGGGGCCCGATGCCGTCGCGGCCCTCATCGACCGGCGCCTCACGGCCCTGGAGCGGGCGAGCGGCTACATCGACTGGCAGAAGCGCCGCGCCTTCGCGGCCGACCTCGATGCCACGCTCACCACCGTCGTGGCCGAACTCGCCCCCCTCGACGCGCGGGCCGGCCTTGACCGGCTGCTGCGCTTCCTCGCCGCCGCGCCGGGCGTGCTGGCGCGGGTCGACGATTCGAGCGGGCAGGTCCACGGCGTCTTCGACCGCGCGGCCGAGGCCGCCGCGACCTTGGGCAAGGGCCTCGCGCCCGCCGAGGCGGCGGCCTTCGCCGAGCGCCTCGTCCCGATGCTGGCGGCGGACGAGCACGGCCTCGTCGAGGATCTGCTCTACGCCCTGATCCCGGACCTGCCCGAGGCCGCCCTCGCGTCCCTCGATTCGGGCTTGGCCGCTGCCCTGCCGCCGCGTCCGGTCAAGGCCGGGGGCGCCCAGGCCTGGGCCCTGCAGCTGGAGCGCAGGCGGACCTTACGCCTGCGCCAGAGGCTCGCCGACCGGCGCGGTGACGTCGATGCCTTCATCGCCCTGGAGTGCGAGGCCGCGCCCGAACACCCGGAGCGGACGGCGATCGCCGAACGCCTTCTCGGGGCGGGGCGCTTGGATGAGGCCCTCGACTGGGTGCGCCGCCCGCAGAAACGCGGCCTCGTCGTCGTCACCCGCGAGCAGATCGTCACCGGACAGTTCGATCCGGAGGCGCCCGACCGCGCCCGGATCGACCTCGAGATCCGCATCCTCGACGCCCTGGGGCGGGGGTCGGAGGCGCAGGGCCTGCGCTGGGGGCAGTTCGCGCGCAGCCTGGACGCCGGGATGCTGCGGGCGCATCTCGCCAAGCTGCCGGATTTCGAGGACGAGGACGCCCTGGAGCGCGCCTTCGCCCATGCCGCCGCCCATCCCGACCCGTACCGGGCCCTGCACTTCTTCACCCACTGGCCGAAACCCGATCGCGCCGCCCGCCTCGTCGCCGAACACGCCTGGGACGGGGGCCGCTACGAGATCCTGGTGCCGGCGGCCGAGGCCCTGGAAGCCAGCGAGCCCCTGGCCGCGGCCCGCCTCTACCGCCTCCTCGTCGACGATATCCTCGAGCGCGGACGCTCGGCCGCCTACGGGCACGGCGCGCGCCACCTCTCGACCCTGGAAGCCCTCGACGCCCGCCTCGATCCCGGCACCCTGATGCCGAACCATGCGGAGTACCGCGCCGGCCTGCGCAAGGCCCACGGCCGCAAGGCTGCGTTCTGGTCCCAGGTGCGCGAGTGATCCGGCGGCCGCTTGATCGAAGCGGCTGAGGGATCACGAAGCCCGCGCGGCGCTTGAGCGAAGCCCAAATTCGCCATCCCGAAGGGATCAACCGGATTTGGTAGGAGGCGTCCGGCCTACGGCACGACCTCGATGGCATCGACCCGGTCGGGATAGAAGGCGAGGTGATCGCGGATCGCGGCCACCGCCGGATAGGGATCCGCGTAGCTCCACACGGCGTCGGGCCGTTCGGTGCCATCGACGGACAGGCTGAAATAGCCGGCCTCGCCCTTGTACGGGCAATGGCTCCGGCGGGCGCTCGGGACGAAGTGGTGCCACTGCGCGTCGGCGCGGGGGATGTAGAACACCGGCGGATAGGCCGCCTCGGTCAGGACCAGGGCGGCACCGGTCTCGGCCACGGTCACGCCGCCGACCCGCACGCGGACGCGGCCGGCATGGGGCGTGATGGTGATGGGATGCTCGGGCCCGGGCTGCTTCATGAGGGACTCCGCATGGGGTCGTGTTCGGTGGTGCCGAGCGCCGCGGCGAGGCGGGTGCGGGCGCTGCCGGGCTTGAGCGGCACCTGCTGGCTCGCGTGCGGCGCCCAGCCCGAGAGCCACAGGATCTCGAAGGTGGCGCGCAGGCGCCCATCCGGATCGGCGAAGCGCTCGGCGTAGATGGCCGCCGCCCGCATCAGGGTGGTCCGGCGCAGGGGCGTGCGGCGTCGCTCGGTCAGCACGTTGGTCAGCCCCATGGCGCGCAGGTCGCGCATCAGGGCGAAGGGATCGGCGTAGCGCACGGTGACGGTCTCGATATCCGTCACCGGCAGGGCGAAGCCCGCCCGCTGCAGGAGGCTGCCCATCTCGCGCACCTCGGCAAACGGCGCGACGCGCGGGCTGACGCCACCCTCGATTTCGCTCTCGGCCTGCCCGAAGGCCTGGCGCAACTCCGTCAGGCTGCGCCCGCCCAGAAGGCAGCCGATGAACAATCCGTCCGGCTTCAGGGCACGGCGCAGTTGCGCCAGGGCCCCGGGCAGGTCGTTGACGTGCTGGAGGGCCAGGAGCGACACGGCGAGGTCGACGGTGGCGGGGGCGACGGGGAGGGCCTCGGGATCGCCCACGGCGACCGCCACGCCCGGCGTCGCCTCCACCAGGGGCGACAGGCGCAGGACCGCGTCGCAGCGTCCCCCCGCCGCCAGGCGCAGGGCGGCGTCCGGCGTCGGTGTCCCGAGGTCGAGGGCCTGCGGGAACCGCCGCAGGACCGCGCCGAGGCGGTCGTCGAGGTCGTCGCAGACGCGCGTCACGAGGAAATCGGCATGGCCGGCGCGGCGCGCCCGGGCGAGACGGGTGCGGGCCAGGGCGGTGTCGAACAGGGGCGGCGGTCGCGTCATCGGGTCCGGGGCGTCGAGGATCGATTCGTTAACATGGCGCGCGGGCCCTGGCGGGACCAGCGCGCGCGACGATGGAACGCTTCCGCGGACGGAACGCCGGTGTCGCCCCGGATGTTCTGTCTCCCACGAATCCATCGGAAGGCATCCACGTCATGAAGTCGATTCTGTTCGGTACGGCCCTCGCCCTGACGGCCCTCGTGGCCACCACGGGCGCCGAGGCCAAGGGCTGCCTCAAGGGCGCGGCCGTCGGCGGCGTGGCCGGGCATGTCGCCGGCCACGGCGTCCTCGGTGCGGCGGCGGGCTGTGCTGTCGGGCGCCACCAGGCGAACAAGCGCGACCGCCAGCAGCAGGCCCAGCCCCCGGCCCGCTGAGAATACCGCGCGACCGCCCACGGGGCGGTCGCGCAGAAGTAGAACATCGCATAAGGTTCGCGGCATGATTGCCGCGATCCGCCAGCTCGCCACCGGCCTGCGCCTCACGTGGGGTGCCGCCCTCGGCCTCGTCTATCCGCCGACCTGCCCGGGCTGCGGAGCCGCCACGGCGCAGCCCCACGCCCTGTGTCCGGCCTGCTGGGCGCAACTGCGCTTCATCGAGCGGCCCTATTGCCAGCGCCTCGGCACGCCGTTCTCCGTCGATCACGGCGCCGGCCCGCTGCTCTCGCCCCGGGCCATGGCCGAGCCGCCGGTCTTCGGTCGGGCACGGGCCGCGGTGCTCTACGATGGCCTCGCCCGCGACCTCGTTCACCGCTTCAAGTACGGCGACCGCCTCGATCTCGCCCCGACCCTGGCCCGCATGATGGCCACCGCCGGGGCCGAACTCCTGGGGCAGGCCGATTGCCTCGTGCCGGTGCCGCTCCACCGTTGGCGCCTGTGGCGGCGGCGCTTCAACCAGGCGGCCCTGCTCGCCCAGGGCATCGCCGCGCTCACGGGCCTGCCCGCCGACACCCGGACGCTTGCCCGCGTGAAGGCGACCCGCTCGCAGGTCGGCCTGTCGCGGGCCGCCCGCGCCCGCAACCTTCAGGGCGCGTTCCGGGTGCGGGAGGCGGCCCGGCCGAAGCTCCAGGGCCGGCGCGTCCTCCTCATCGACGATGTCGCCACCACCGGGGCCACCGCCAATGCCGCGTCCCGTGCGCTCCTGCGCGCCGGCGCGGCGTCCGTCGATGTCCTCACCTTTGCCCTGGTGGCGGGCGAAACCCTCTGACGGCGCGCGAACGAGAACGGGGACCCGGAGGTCCCCGCTTCGAAGCTGCGTAGTCCGGCTCAGGCTTCAGACGGTCACGGGATCGAGGCGCCCGGTTTTGGCCGCTTCGACGGGGGCCGGGTCCAACACCTTGCCGCGGGGCCCGACCCAGGTGCCGACCCACTTGCGCTGCCACAGGAGCAGGCAGCCGAGCACCACCGCCGCGAACACGGCGTAGCCGACGAAGCCGTAGGCGAAGGAGCCGGTGTACTGCTTCGACAGGCCCATGACGTTGGGCAGGATCGCGCCGCCGAGGGCCCCGACTTCGCCGATCATCGAGCCCGCCACAGCGGTGTTCGCCGGCCAGCGCAGGGGGACGAGCTGGAACAGGGCGCCGTTGCCGGCCCCGAGGGCGGCGAAGCACAGCATGAACAGCCCCGTGGTGACGACGAGGGACGGCGTGGCCGTGAGCAGCAGGAACGACGCGACGGCGGCGAGCAGCACCACGGACAGGACGAGGATGCCGCCCATACGGTCGGCGAAGTATCCGCCCACCACCCGGATGCCCGAGCCCATCAGGGCGGCCAGCATGGTCAGGCGCCCGGCCTCGACCTTGGTGACCCCGAACTGCTCGTAGAAGAAGGTCGGCAGGAAGTTCGACAGGCCGATGAAGCCGCCGAAGGTGATGATGTAGATGAGGTTGAACGACCAGCCGTCCTTCTGGAACAGGCAGGAGACGTGCTCCTTGAAGGACTGGTGCTCGGCATCCGGCGGCTCCTTCGCGAGCACGATCATCACCACGAGGGGGATCGCCATGACGCAGCCGGCGAAGCCGTAGACCGTCTGCCAGCCATAGGCCTGGGCCAGCGGCGGCGCGAACAGCACGGCGAGCACGGTGCCGGAATTGCCGGCCCCCGCGATGCCCATGGCGAGGCCCTTGTGCTCCTTCGGGAACCAGCCCGACCCCAGCGACAGGGCGACGCCGAACGAGGCGCCGGCGATGCCGAGGAGCACGCCCATGGCGAGCACGTCGTTGTAGGTGTGAACGAAGAAGAACCCGTAGGCCATCGACGCCATGATGATCGACATCTCGGTCACCGCGGCGTTCTTGCGGCCGATATACTGGGCGAGGATGCCCAGGGGAAAGCGCATGATCGCCCCGGCCAGGATCGGCAGCGAGATCATGAAGCCGGTCTGGGCCGGGCTGAGCCCGTAGGTCTCGGTGATGAACGGGCCCATGGCGCCGTTCAGGACCCAGATCGCGAAGCAGAAATCGAAGTAGAGGAACGCGGCGAACAGGGTCGGGGGATGACCGGATTTCATCACGGTCTTGAAACTGGCCATGGAGTGCTCGTCTCGAGGTTCGCGGGTCCCGCGCGTCGCGCGGCCGCTCATGCCAAGGGATTCGGACTCGCGCCGTCCGCCTCGCGGGGCGCCGTTGCCCCGCCTGCCGCCGTGACGGCAGCGGGAACTGGCAAGCATCGCCCGTGCCAGACACGGCACGGGCGGCCGGACGTCCACGAAACGGGTCTCGGGACGCCCCGCGCATCTCGGACGCGCCGATCGCCTGCCGCAAACCGGTGCAGTTGCCGCTCAACACATGGGCTGACTAGGGCGCGGGCATTCCGGCATCCACGACGCTGACCACGCTGCGGCCGTTGCCGCGCTTCTCCACCCGGACCTGCACGGCGATGCGCTCGATCATCGCCGCCACGTGGGTGATGACGCCGACCTTGCGGCCCCGGCCCTGGAGCGTCTCGAGGGCATCGACGGCGAGATCCAGGGTCTCGGCGTCGAGCGACCCGAAGCCCTCGTCGATGAACAGGGTGTCGACGAAGGAATCCCGGCCCTCCAGCCCCGAGAGGGCCAGCGCCAGGGCCAGGGAGACGAGGAAGCGCTCGCCGCCCGACAGGCTGCGGGTGGCGCGCAGGTGATCCCCCATATCGCGGTCGAGGACGTGGAGGGCGAGATCCGTGGTGGCACCGCGGGCGAGGCGGTAGCGCGGGCTCAGGGCGGCGAGCTGTGCGTTGGCGAGGTGGACGAGGTGCTCGAGGGTCACGCCTTGCGCAAAGCGTCGGAACTTGTCGCCCCCCGCCGAGCCGATGGCGTCGTTGACGGCATCCCAGGTCTCGAATTCAGCGCGCGCCGTACCGATCTGCGCCTCCAGGCCGGCGGCCTGGGCCCGCGCCGCCTCTTCGCGGGCAAGATCCGCCGCGATGGCGCCGAGGCGCTGCTGATGCCGCGCCATGGCCTCGGCACCCGCCTCCGCCTCGGCCTGGGTTGCCACGACATCGATCTCGGGACCCGTGAGATAGGCGTCGCGGTCGGCCCGGCGGGTGGCCAGCGCCGCCGTGGCGTCGTCGATCTCCCGGGCGCGCGCATCGGCCGCCCGCCGCAGGCCGGCCCGGATCTCCGGCGCCTGTGCCAGGAGGGCGGCCACCGCCTCCGGTGCCCGCGCCCCGCACGCCGTCGCGAACGCGGACCGAGCCGCCGCGTGTCGGGCGAGGGCGGTTTCCCGCCGGGTGGTCGCGTGTTCGGCGGTGCTGCGCGCCCCGGCCAGCGCCGTCACGGCGGCGAGATTCGCCTCCACGGCGGCCTTCAGGCCGAGATTCGCCGCGACGCGACCCTTGTTGATCCGGGTCCGGTGCGCCGATGTCTCCTCGCCGCCGAGGAGGGGCGCCCGCCGGGCCCGGGTTTCCGCGAGGGTCGCGGTCCGGGCCTGAAGAGCGGTTTTCGCGGTGTCATGGACCGCCACGGCGCCGGCGAGGGCCGCCACGGCTCCGGCCATGTCGACGGAAAGCGTCCGGACCTCGTGCTCCAGGGCGAGGCGGCGCTCGCTCAAGGTCCGGTGCCCGGCGGCGACCGCCATCACGCGCCGGGCGGCCGCCGTGCCGTCGCGGTCGAGGTCGGCGAGGGTCAGGCCGGCGGCGGCGAGGGCCGGGGCGGCGTCGTGTCCGAGGGTTTCGGTCCGCTCGGCCAGGGCGCCGGCCCGGGTCTGCGCGCGCTCGGCGGCGAGTTCCGCGGCTTGCAGGGCGATGCGTGCCTCGGCCGTTGCGGCCTCGGCGGCTTCCATCTGGGCGCCTGCCGCTTCGGCGGCCCGGCCGAGGCTGTCGATCTCGCCGCGCAGGGTCTCGGCGGCGCTCAGGGTGCCGGTGAGCGACTGCCTCGCCGCCCGCGTCGCCTCCGCAAGGGCGGTGAGGGCGTCATGGGCATCCGGGGTGAGGGCGGCCGAGACCGGCGGGGCGATCCCGGCTTCGGTGCCGCCGGTCACCAGGGCCGGGTGCAGGGCCTCGTAGGCGCGGGCGGTCCGGTCGAGGCCGGTCCGCGCGGCCTCCCCCGCCCGCACGGCCTCGGCGTGGCGGGCCGCCGCTCCGGCGCCCGCCCCAGCCGCGCGGGTGCGGGCGGCGCCGGCCTCGGCGAGGGCCGCGTCGAGTTCGGTGCGCCGGGCGCGCAACGCCTCGGCCTGCCGGCCCAGGGCATCGTCCGCGTCGGCGTGCGGATGCGCGGTGCCGCCGCAGACCGGGCAGGGCTCGCCCGGGACGAGGAGGCTGCGCAGATGGGCCGCCCGCTCGGACACGCTCGCCTCGGCGCGCTCGGCCATGGCGGCGACTTCCCGGCGCGCGCCCATGGCTTCGGCCTCGCGTCGCTGGGCGGAGGCCGCGTCCGCGTCCGCCGCGGCCAGGGCTTCCCGTGCGGCCACGGCCTCGGCGTCGGCCGTGGCCGCCGCGAGACGGGCCTCGGCGTGGCGCCGGACCAGGGGCAGGGCCTCGCGCAGGGGCTCGGAGAACCGGTCGAGGGTCGCCGCCCGCGTGCGCGCCGCCGCCTCGCCGAGGGCTTCGAGGGCGGTCATGCGCTCCAGGCGTTGGGCCAGCGTCCGCGCGCGCGCATCCCGCGCCTCGCGGACCCGCACGTCCGCCTCGGCGATCATGCCGGTTCCGCGGGCCGCATCGGTCCGCGCCCGCTCCCGCTCCCCGGTGACGGCGGCGAGGTCCGACCGGAGGGTGGCGCGCTGGCCGAACAGGGCCGCGACCTCGTCGGCCCGGCCCGCGAGGTAAGCGCCGCCCCGATCCGCCTCGTGCCGGGCCGACGCCTCCGCACGGGCGGCCTCGGCCGCGTCGTGACGCCTCCGCAGATCGCTCAGATGGGCTTCGGCGGCCTCGGCCCCGTCGGCGGCGGCCTTCGCCTCGGCCTCGGACCGTTCGGCCTCGCGGTGGGCTTCGCCGATGACGCTGTCGAGGTTGGCCGCCTCGGTCCAGACCGGTCCGAAGGCCTTGAACGCGACCTCGGCGGCCTCGTCCTGCACCCGGGCCTGGCGCTGGGCCTCCGCCGTCAGTTCGGCACGGGGCTCGGCCTCGGCGAGGCTCGCCCGCGCCGCCGCGCGGGCGAGGTCGGCTGCCTCGACCTCGCTCCGGGTTGCGGCGACGGCATCGCAGGCCCCGCGCAGGGGCTCGACGGCATCGAGTTCGGTGAGGCGCAGGCGTTCCGCCCCGGCCGCCGCCGCGATGGCCTCGGCCTCGGCGAGGCGGGCTTCGGCGATGGTCACCTGGACGCGGGCCGCGGCGAGGCGTGCGGCGCCGTCGAGGGCACCCTGCAGGCTGGCCTGATGCGCCGACAGGCCGGCGAGGGCCTCGGTGATCGCGGTGCGCTCGGCCAGGATTTCCGCCCGCGCCTCGGCGTCGAGGAGGCCGACGGCGTCGCGGCGGGTTTCCAGAACCCTGAGGGCGGCGCGCTCGGCCTCGGTGCCGGCATGGACCCGCTTCGAGATCTCCGTGTAGATGCCCGTGCCGGTGATCTTCTCGAGGAGCTCCCCCCGCTCGCCCTCGGCCGCGAGCAGGAAAGCGTCGAATTCGCCCTGCGCCAGGAGCACGGTGCGGCGGAACTGCTCGAAGGTGAGGTCCGTCAGCGCTTCGACGGCGGCCGTCACGGCGGTCTTCTTGCCGCCCTCCACGGCGCTGCCGTCATCCAGGCGGTGCAGGGTGCGCCGGTCGGCTTGGAGGCGCCCGTCCGCCTTGCCGCGGGCGCGGAGGGTCTCCCACCGCACCCGGTAGGCGACGCCGTCCTGGCCGACGAAATCCACCTCGGCCCAGCCCTGTGCCGCCCCGCGCCGCAGGATGGCCCGCCCGTCGCTCGAACTGACGACCTCGCCGCTCGGGTCCGGCGTATCCTCCCGCCGCCCGGCGCTGACGCGGGGATAGCGCCCGTAGAGGGCGAGGCACAGGGCATCGAGGATGGTCGATTTGCCCGCCCCGGTCTCGCCCGTGATGGCGAAGATGCCCGTGGCGGCGATGGGCCCGGCCGCGAGATCGACTTCGAAGGGGGCCGCGAGGCTCGCGAGGTTCTCGCCCCGGATCGCGAGGATACGCAAACGCTGTCACCTGAAACGCGGAAGGACGGCTCCTTTACTACGGCGCCGCGCGCCGCCTGTCCCGCCCGACGGGGCCGGCAGGTGAGGATAACCGCGACACGCTCAGCCGGTCACCCGTCCGCCTGGAACGCCGCCAGGGGGGCGGTGATGCCGCAGGTGACGCCGGTGCTTGGGTAGGCGAGCGCGATGGTGCCGCCGACCTGACCGGCGAGACCCCGCTCGATGAAGCGCGAGCCGAAGCCCTTGCGGGCCGGTGGCGTCACGGTGGGGCCGCCGATCTCCTGCCAGGAGAACGTGAGGTGGTCTGCGTCGTCCGCGTTCTCCACCGACCAGCGGATCGCCACATGGCCGGCCTCGCGGGAGAGGGCGCCGTACTTGGCCGCATTGGTGGCGAGTTCGTGCAGCATCAGGGCGAGGGACAGGGCGGGCTTCGCGCCGATCTCGAGGTCGGGGCCCTCGAGGCGGAAGCGCCCGGGCCGGTCCTCGTGCAGCTTAAGGGCGCCGCGGACCACGGGGCCGATGAGGGTCGAGCCGAGCGCCCCGCCCATGAGGAGGTCGTGGGCCTGTCCGAGCGCGATGAG
The DNA here is from genome assembly GCF_001422375.1 of Methylobacterium sp. Leaf99. Classification (GTDB taxonomy): domain Bacteria; phylum Pseudomonadota; class Alphaproteobacteria; order Rhizobiales; family Beijerinckiaceae; genus Methylobacterium. Next base: position 2,045,541 of record NZ_LMMU01000001.1, read on the forward strand.
GCGGCCGGCCAGGACCTCCTTGGCCGTGTCCACGTCGGCGGCCGAGCGCATGGTCTGGGTCGCGATGGACTGCACCATCGCGAGCAGGTTCTTCATCCGGTGGCTGAGCTCGCGGTTGAGGAGCTCCTGCGCCTCTTCCGCGCGCAGGCGCGCCAGGGCGACGCGGGTCCGGTCGACGATGTTGCGGGCGAAATCGACGAGGTCCGGGGTCCAGGCCCGGACCCGGTCGTCCTGCAGGCAGAACACCGCCACCATGCGCCCGCGCTCCATCAGCGGGATGTTGATCATGCTGCGGACGCCGAGGTCGCGGAAGACGTCCGTGTGGCCCGCCGTGCGCGGGTCCTTCGTCACGTCCGGGATGACGACGTCCCGGCCGACCTGCAGGTCGCGGAGGTACGTGCCGTAATCGGAAAAGCGGTACCGTCCCGCCCGCCCGGCGACGCCCGGCCGGCTCCAGTCGCGGCCGATATCGAGGTATTCCTGGGACGAATCGATGGCCCCGTAGGCGGCCCGGGCGAGGCCGAGGGTCCGGCCGGCGATCTCGGCCGCCGTGAACGCGATGGCGACGGGGTCCTGCAGGTCGCGCAGGCGGTCGCCGAGTTCGACGAGGGCGGATTGGCGCTCCTCGGCGCGCTTGCGCTCGGTGATGTCGATGGAGGCGCCGGGCAGCCGAAGCGGCGTGCCGTCGCCGTCGCGCACGAGACGCCCGCGCGCCAGCAGCCAGCGATGCGAACCGTCCGCCTGGCGGATGCGGTACTCGCAGGCGAAGTCGTCGCCGTCCGTCCCGGCCCCCGCGAGCATCCGGTCCAGTTCCGCCTGGAATGCCGGCAGGTCGTCGGGGTGGAAGTTGCGCACGTAGTCCCCGAGCGGCGCCCCCCGGGCGGCCCGGTCCTCGTCGACGGCGTAGATGCGCGCGAAATTGGCGTCGGCATAGACCGTGTCGGTGGCCAGATCCCAATCCCAGGTTCCGATCATGCCGGCGGCGTTGAGGGCCAGCGCCAGGCGCTCCTCGCTCCGGCGCAGGCGCGCCCCGTCGGCCTTGCGCTCGGTGACGTCGATGACGGTTAGGACGGCACCGCCGACCGCGCCGTCCTCGATGATGGGCGCGTTGGAGGTGACCACGTCGATGGGCGTGCCGTCCCGGCGGAAGAACACCGTCTCGCGGTGGCGCATGGCCGTGCCCGCCTCGAGGGCCCGCACCACCGGGCAGTCCTCGCGGGGGAACGGTCGGCCGTCGGCGTGGTGGTGATGGGCGGTCTCGTGGAGGTTGCGCCCGATCAGGCCGCCCTCCGGCCAGCCGAGCATCGCGGCGGCGGCGGGGTTGGCGAAGGTGATGGTGTCGTCGGCCGAGAGCCGGAACACCGCCTCGCTGAGATGGTCGGTGACGGTCTGGAGCAGGGCCGTCTGCTGGCGCAGGGCCTCGTCGGCCCGGCGCTGGGCAGTGCGGTCGCGCAGGATCTTGACGTAGCCCTCGTGGGCGCCGCCCTCGCCCTTGAGCGGCATCATCTCGCCCATGGCCCAGAAGCGCGAGCCGTCCTTGCGCAGGTGCCAGCGCTCGTCGTTGGCCCGGCCCATTTCGCGGGCCGTGCGCATCTCGCGGGCCGGCGTGTCGCTGGCCCTGTCCTCGGGCACGAAGATGCAGTCGGCCGGTTCGCCCAGCACTTCGGCCTCGCTCCAGCCGAGGATGCGCGCCGCCCCGACGTTCCAGCTCGTGACGCGCCCGTCGAGATCCGTGGCGAGGATGCCGTAATCCACGGCGCTCTCGAGGATGGCCGCGTTGCGGCGCTCCCGCGCGCGCCGCTCCTTAAGGGCGCGGCGCAGCTCGAGCTGGGTCATGACCTGGCGGGCCAGGGTGGTCAGGACGAAGGCCTGTTCCGCGTCGAGGGTGCGCGGCCGGGTGTCGAGGACGCACAGGCTGCCGATGGCGACGCCCTCAGCGGTGACGAGGGGCATGCCCGCGTAGAACCGCACGAAGGGGGCGGCGGTGACGAGGGGGTTGTCCGCCGTGCGCGGGTCGCGGGTGGTGTCGGGAACCACGAAGAGGTCGCGCTGGCGCACCGTATGGGCACAGATGGACGCGGCCAGCGGCGGCTCGGGTCCGTCGAAGCCGATGGCAGCCTTGAACCATTGCCGGTCGGCCTCCACGAGGACGATGAGGGAGACCGGCATGCCGAGGGCCAGGGAGGCCACTTTGACGAGGTCGTCGAAGGCGGCTTCCTGGGGGGTGTCGAGGATGTCGTAGTGGGCGAGGGCGTTGCGGCGGGTTTGGGCGTCGCGCGAGACCGTGTCGTCGGACGAACTCATCGCACGCTCATCCGCGGGCGGCAGACCGCCCCCGTACGGGGCATCGTCCACGGACCGGCCCCGCGCGGGATGCTCGGAGCGCGCGAACAAACTTGCATCGGTCACCCCTCGCCGCCCGTCGATGGCGGCTTGCCGCCACCCGTTCCTACGCGGGAACGCGGTGCGGGCACTAGCATACGGGGGAGTGTCCTGGATACAAACCGGCGGACGCGTGTCTCACCCGGCGCGCCTGTCTCAGCCCGGGGGCGCCGCGCCTTCCGCCTCGGCCCGGGCGCGGTGGAACACCGCGAGATGTCCGGGGCCGGGCGCTTCGCCGCGGGTGCGGGCGAAGGCGAGGCGGAACAGGTCCTCCGGGTCGCGCTCGGCCAGGCGCACGAGGTTCGGCCCCGCCGTGGCCTGGGTGTCCAGCCCCTCCGGCAGGGGGGCCACCCGCACATCGACGACCCGGACGGGGAAGCCGTCGGCGATCCGGTCGATCTCGGCGCGGTAGCCGGCGCCGAGGCCCTCGCGGGCGAGACGCACCTGCACGAAGGGCCATTCGTCCTGCGCCTGGGTGGCGCGGAGGCCGAGGTCGCGCACGAGGACCGTCAGGTGGTCGCCCAGCTCGCCGAGCCGCATGTCCCCGGAGGCCGGCAGGCGCAGGAAGGGCAGGGGGCGGGGAATGGGAATGAGTTCGATCCGCGTCGGCCCGTCGTCCAGGGTCACGAGGGTGACGGCGTGGGCATAGGGCTGCTCGGCGGCCGAGAGGGGGATCAGCGAGCCGGAGTAGCGCACGGTGTCGCGCCCGACGTGCTGCGCCTTGTGCAGGTGCCCGAGGGCGACGTAGTGCGCCGCCTCCGGAAACACGTCGGCCGGCACGGCATGGTCGCCCCCGACGAGGATGCGCCGCTCGGCCCCTTCCGATTCGAGGCCCCCGGCGACGTGCAGGTGCCCGGTGACCACGAGGGGCAGGCCGGAGAGGTGGGGGCGGGCCGCCGCGAACAGGTGTTCGTAGAGGGTCCGGACGGCGCCGACGATGGGCGAGCCGCCGCCCTCCGTCATCCGCTGCAGCGGGGGCAGGCAGGCCGCCGTGGGATAGGACACGGCGAGCACCTGCGCGGCGATCTCGCCACCGCGCCGCAGGGGCACGAGGTGATGGCCGAGATCGATGGCGCCGTCGCGGCGGCGCACGTTGCCGACCACGTGGACGCCGATGGCCTCCAGGAGGGCGCGGGGCGCCTCCAGGCGCCCGGCGGCGTCGTGGTTGCCCGCCGTGATGACGATGGTCATGTCCGGGCGCGCCCGGTTCAGGCGCATCAGCACCTCGTAGAACAGGCGCTGGGATTCGCCCGACGGGTTCTGGCTGTCGAACACGTCGCCGGCCACCACCAGGGCATCGATCTCCCGCTCGACGACGATCCGTTCGAGATGGGCGAAGGCGCGGGCATGCTCGCGCACGCGGCCGTAGCCGCGCAGGGTCTGCCCGATATGCCAGTCGCCCGTATGCAGGACGCGGATCACGCACGAACTCCGGGGCGGGCCTCGGCCCGCACGCACGAGGAAGCGGGTTTTTGCCCGCATAATCTCAAGGCAGCGGGCTTCCGCCCGCGTGGTCGAGGGAAGCCTTGTAGCGCCGCCTGCGCACGGATTCGAGGGGCGGCGGGGATGCCGTCCCCACCTCGCCGCAGGTCGATGGCAGGCTCACCGACAGGTGGTCACGGTCTTCACCGTCCAGCCCTCGCCCGGTCGCCAGAGCTTGCGCCGGGTCTGGGCGCAGGCGAGGGGCTCCGGCTCGGCCGAGGTCCAGGCCGTGCTCGGCCCGTCCGGGCGGGCGGGGGCGGTGGGCGGATCGCGCCGCAGGGGCCCCGCCGCCCCGGCGGGCGCGGCGCCTGGGAATGCGCCGAGGGCGAAGACGAGGGCGGGGAGCAGGAGACGCGCAAAGGCCGGCACGGGACGCGATCCATCTTGGGAGGAGGCCGCGCCGGGGTCCGGGGAAGACCATCGCGGGTTATGTCGGCCTTGCACGGGTCTATGTCGCAATGGCCAAGGTTCTGGCAATCACCCGGCGGGGTGATTTGTAGGGATATGGTGAAAATCGGTGCGCGACCGGTATTCGCGGGTCGGATGGGCACTGACGGGCGGACAACGCGGGGCTGATAAGTCATCGACGCGGCGTGACGTGGGCCCCAGGTCTTGCTAGGCCCACGCTCAAGCCTTGCCGCCGCGCAAGCCCAACCCAGCGTCCCCCGAAAAAGACGGCCCGAGCGACCCGATGTCCCGCACATGCCCCCCGACCCGCCGCATTCTCCTCGCGGGCGCCGCGACGAGCCTTCTCCTGTCGGCTCCAGCCGGTGCCCTCGCGCAGGGGCGCGGGCGGTTTTTCGACGACGGCATCGACGGGGACATCCCCTTCGATGACGAGCGCCTCTACCGCGATGAGGAAGGGCGCCTCTACCGGCGCCGGGGCGGCCGTTACGAGCCCTATTCCGAACGTGGGGCCGATCCGCGCGCCGCGCGCCGCGAGGCCGTCGATCCCGCCTACGAGGAGCCCGACCTGGGCCGCCGCCCGGTCCCGGGCCAGCCTGCGCAGCCGACCCAGGCCGCCCGCCCGGTGGATAACGGTCCCATCGACTACGCCCGCGCCTACGCGGCGATCACCGACGAGCCGTTCCCGGTCAACGCCTTCAACTGGCGGAAAGCCAACCCGGCCTTCCTGCGCCAGGACATCTCCTATACGGGCCGGGAGCCCGCCGGCACCATCGTGGTCGATCCGCGCGCCCATCACCTGACCCTGGTCCAGGCCAACGGCCGCGCCCGGCGCTACGGCGTCGGCGTCGGCAAGCAGGGCTTCTCCTGGGCGGGCGTCTCGACGGTGAATTCCAAGCAGATGTGGCCGGACTGGTATCCCCCGAAGGAAATGATCGCCCGCACCCCCAAGCTCGCCCGGCAGGTGAGCCAGCTCCAGAGCGGACTCGGCGTTCCCGGTGGCTCGCGCAATCCCCTCGGGGCCCGGGCGCATTACCTGTGGCAGGACAACAAGGACACGCTCTACCGCATCCACGGCACCCTCGAGCCCGACTCCATCGGCCGCAGCGTGTCGTCGGGCTGCATCCGCATGATCAACCAGGATGTGATCGACCTCTACGGCCGCGTCGAGATCGGCAGCCGCGTCGTGGTCCTGACGTAGGAGTTCAGCGCGACACGGCCATGCATGGGGGAACAATCCACCATGCCGTTGGATTTTTTGCCTGTGTCGGATGCGCTGCGTCGCGTCCACCACAGACGACATCCACCGGAGACGGATCCATCATGGCCAAGAGCTTGAGCGGACGCACGCGCGTCGAGGGCGACCGCCTGAACACGCCCACCGACCTGCCGCCCGAGGCGACGCAGAAGATCTCCGAGGGGCTCACCGTGCTCCTCTCCGACCTGTTCGCCCTCTACATCAAGACCAAGAATTTCCACTGGCACATCAGCGGCCCGAATTTTCGCGACTACCACCTGATGCTCGACGAGCAGTCGGAGCAGATCTTCGCCATTACCGACGCGGTGGCCGAGCGCGCCCGCAAGATCGGCGGCACCACCCTGCGCTCCCTCGGTCAGGCGAAGGCCAAGTCCCGCATCCAGGACAACGACGCCGAGTATGTCGGCCCCCTCGACATGCTCGCCGAGCTCCGGGACGACAACAAGAACCTCACCGCCAACATGCGCGAGCTGCACGAGGTGACGGACGAACTCAACGACGTCTCCACCACCAGCCTGCTGGAGGAGTGGATCGACCAGGCCGAGGAGCGCACGTGGTTCCTCTACGAGTCGACTCGCAACGCCACGGATGGCGGCCACTGAGGTTCTTTCCGTCGGCCCCGCTCTCGGGGCCGACCCGATGACCGGTCTCAATGCCCGTTCAGGAACTCCAGCACCGTCGCGTTGAACCGCGACGGTGCTTCCATGTGGACGAGGTGTCCGATGCCCGAGAACACCTCGGTGCGGCCATCGGGCATCCGGGCGGCCAGGGCCTGGGCATGGGCGGCGTTGTCGCCCATGCGGGCGCGCAGGGCTTCCGGCGCGAAGGCGCGGCCCGGGGCGTTGCGATCCTGCCCGCCCATGACGAACAAGGTCGGTGCCCGCACCAGGGGAATCTCGTGGACCACGGGCTGGCCCCAGATCATCTGGTAGGAATTTACGAAAGACCTGAGCCAGCGCGGATATTCGCCGGAGCCCTTCACCCGCTCGCGCAGGGAAACGAAGGGCGCGATGGCGGTGTCCGGCAGGGACAGGCTGTAGCTCGTCATGAGTTGCCGACGATACACGTCCGCCGTGACGTCGCCCTCGATCCGCAGCAGGCGCTCGGTCGGCACCGGCGGCACGGTGAACCGATAATCCTCCAGCCCGATGGGCGCCTCAAGGACGAGGCTGTTGATGCGCTCGGGTGCGGTGCGGGCGAGGCGCACGGCGAGCATCCCGCCCATGGAATGGGCCACCACATCGACCCGGGGCAGGCCGAGGGAATCGAGCAGCGCCACGGTGTCCGCCGCCAGGGTGTCGAAGCTGAACGGACCGACGGGCTTCGACGATTTGCCGAAACCCAACTGGTCTGGGGCCACCACCCGGTAGCCGGCCGCCGTCAGGGCCTCGATCACGCTCTGCCAGTAGCTCGACGGGAAGTTGCGCCCGTGCAGGAGCAGGGCCGTGCGGCCGTTGGGTGAGCCGGAGGCCGGCACGTCCATGTAGGCGAGGCGCTGCGCCTCGCCGTCGCGGGTGAGGGGAAGGTAGAAGACCGGGTTGGGATAGGGGAAGCCTTCGAGGGCGATCCCCAGGGGCTCCTCGGCGGCCCGTGCCGGAAGGATCGCGGACCCCACACCGAGACTCAGAGCCAGGCCGCAGATGGTCAGTAGGGGGGACGCGCGCATTCGATCGACCTCTCGGGGGAACCGGCGCGGCTCTCATCCGGCGCCGGATCGGTGACGGGTGACATAGGACACTTGCCACGGTCGCGGGAACCGCGCCGGGTGCGTCCATGACCGACCCGGCCTCCAGCCCCACCCCGATCCAGGACGGCCTGCCCGTGCGCGAGCGGATGCTGGCGCTCCTCGCCATCGGGCTCGCCATGACCATGGCAGTACTCGACGGCGCCATCGTCAACGTCGCCCTGCCGGTGATGGCCCGGGACCTCGCCGTCGATCCGTCGGCGGCGATCTTCGTGGTCAACGCCTTCCAGATCGCCGTGACGGTGGCCCTCCTGCCCCTGGCGTCCCTCGGCGATATCCTCGGCTATCGCCGGGTCTACCTGGCGGGGCTGGTGCTGTTCACCCTCGCGTCCGCGGCGTGCGCCTTCGCGCCGTCCCTGCCCCTGCTGGTAGCGGCACGGGTGGCGCAGGGGCTCGGGGCGGCCGGGATCATGAGCGTCAACATCGCTCTCGTGCGGTTCATCTATCCGCACAAGCTCATCGGGCGCGGCGTCGGCAACGTCGCCCTCGTGGTAGCGATGGCCTCCGCCGCCGGGCCCACGGTGGGGGCGGCCATCCTGTCCGTGGCGAGCTGGCCCTGGCTGTTCCTCGTCAACCTGCCCGTGGGGCTCGTGGCCCTCGCGGTGGGCGCCCGCACCCTGCCGGCGACGCCGCGCAGCGGCGCGCGCTTCGACGGTCGCAGCGCGGTGCTCAACGCGCTCACCTTCGGGCTTCTCATTATCGGCGTCGATGGTCTCGGCGATCCGGCCGGACGCGGGATCGCCCTTGCGGAGATCGGCGCCGCCCTGGCGATGGGCATCGTGTTCGTCCGCCATCAGCTCCGCCTGCCGGCGCCCCTCCTCCCCATCGATCTCCTACGCATTCCCGCCTTCGCCCTATCGATGGCGACCTCCATCAGCGCCTTCGCGGCCCAGATGATGGCCTACGTCGCCCTGCCGTTCTACTTCCAGGACGTGATGCGCCTGTCCGAGACCACGACGGGCTTCCTCATGACGCCCTGGCCCATCGCCATCGCCGTCATGGCCCCGCTGTCGGGGCGGCTGTCCGACCGCTACGCCCCGGGCCTGCTCGGCGGCCTCGGCCTCGCGGTCCTAGCCACGGGCCTCGTCGCCGTCGCCCTGTTGCCGGCGAGCCCGGGTGCCTTCGACATCGGCTGGCGCCTGACCCTGTGCGGCCTCGGCTTCGGCCTGTTCCAGTCGCCCAACAACCGGATCATCATCACCAGCGCGCCACGCCACCGCAGCGGCGGCGCCAGCGGCATGCAGTCGACGGCCCGCCTGACCGGGCAATCCCTGGGCGCAGCCGGCGTCGCGGTGATTTTCGGCGTCTTCCACGGCGGGACTTCGCAGAGCGTCACGGCCGCCCTGTGGTGCGCGGCCGGGCTCGCCGCCCTCGGCTCCCTCGCCAGCGTCCTGCGGCGGCCAACCCTGACTTGACGCGAAAGCATGGTGAACGAACTGTTTCATATGAAACACGGCAGTCCCCGATCCACGCATGGCCGCCGTGCGTGGACGTGCGATCTCGCAAACACCGCCGCGCCCATGCGTTGACCCGGCATCATGTCGACCGACGGAGTTTTTCCCATGAACATGGATCTGACCGGCAAACGTGCCCTCGTCACCGGCTCGACCGGCGGCATCGGCTACGCCATCGCCAAGGCGCTCGCCGAACTCGGTGCCACGGTGGCGATCAACGGACGGGCGCAGGACCGCGTCGCCGCCGCCATCGTGCGCCTCAAGGCCGAGACCGGCACCCAAGCCTTCATCGCCGCACCGGGCGACGTCGCGACAGCCGATGGCGCCGCCCACCTCGTGCAGGGCCTGCCGGACGTCGACATCCTCGTCAACAACACCGGCATCTTCGAGCCGAAGCCGTTCTTCGAGATACCGGACGAGGACTGGCAGCGCTTCTTCGAGACCAACGTCATGAGCGGCGTGCGCCTGTCGCGGGCCTACACCCCCGGCATGGTGACGCGCGGCTGGGGCCGGGTGGTGTTCATCGCCTCCGAATCCGCCCTGAACATCCCCGTGGAGATGGTCCATTACGGGATGACGAAGACCGCCCAGCTCGCGATTTCGCGGGGCCTCGCCGAGACGGTGTCCGGCACCGGCGTCACCGTGAACAGCGTCCTGCCCGGCCCGACCCTGTCGGAGGGGGTGGCGGACTTCATGAAGGCCATGGCGCCGGATTCCGGCGACGTGGACCTCGACGCCATGGGACGTGCCTTCATCAAGGAGCATCGCCCGACCTCGCTCATCGGACGCCTCGCCACGGTGGACGAAGTCGCCAACATGGTCGCCTACGTCTGCAGTCCGGCCGCGAGCGCCACGAGCGGCGCGGCCTTGCGGGTGGATGGCGGCGTGTTGCGCACCATCGCGTGAGATGGCTGGCCGGTCAGACCGGCCAGGCCGCCTCGCGATAGGCCCCGTCCCAGAACATCCATTCGAGGCGGGTCGCTTGGGCGTAGGCACGGTGCATGCGGCCGACGATCTTCGGGGACGCGTCGGCCGCCGCCTCGTCGGTGGCGGCGATCATCGCGGCCACGGCCTCGCCGAACTCCTCGCCCGCGTAGGTGTCGATCCAGGCGCGGTACGGATTGTCGGCCCCGGCCCGGGCGAAGATGTCCCGTCCGACCTCGGCGTAGATCCAGAAGCACGGCAGCAGGGCGCCGAGCAGCACCTCGTAGGGTTCGGCATGGGCCGTGGCGAGAAGGTACGAGACGTAGTGATCGCAGGGCGGCGACAGCGGGGTCGCCGCGAAGGTCTCCGGCGCGATGTCGTAATCGCGAAAGAACCCGCCGTGCAGGGCGCGCTCCACCACGATGGCGGTCTCGGCGGCTCGGGCGAACTGGACGATGCGGTCGGGATGCGGCGCCTTGGCGGCGGCGAGCGCCAGGGCACGGCCGAACCCGATGAGGTAATGCGCGTCCTGGACGATGTAGTGGGTGAACCGGGCCCGGCTCAACGTGCCGGCGGCGAGTTCGGCGTTGAACGGCATGGTGCGGATCGTCTCGTAGGCCGCCGCGTTGGCGGCCCAGGCGTCGGCGGAGAAGGTGCTCATGCGGTGGCGGCCTCTCGGGAGACGGGGGCCTCGTGGGACAGGGTGACGCCGTGGCGGGCCCGGCCCTTCGGCGCCAGGAGGCGCTGGGAATCGCGGCGGGCGAGTTCCCCGGCGTAGCCGGCCCAATCGGCGTGGCCGGTCCAGCATTCGAGGGACAGGAACGGCGCCGTGGGCTTCGTCCAGACGGCGAGATGCGGGAAATCCGAGACTTCCAGGCGGATGGCGCTGCCGTCGGGCGCAGTGAAGCGCATCCATTCGCTGGCGGCATCGCGCAGGACCAGGGCCTCGGTGAACAAGGCCGGGTCGAGGGGCAGGGTCGCGCCCTCCAGGGGAATCGCCCGCTCGGTCCGAAGCAGCAGGCCGCCCTCGCCGACCTCCGGCACCAGGGGGCGCTCGGGGTTCTGGAAATCGACACGGTAGCCACCGTCCGCCGACCGCTCGCCCCCGGCGAAGGGCCACGGAAACGCGGGGTGGAAGCCGAGGGCGTAGGGCAGCGGCGTCGGGCCGGTATTCTCGATCCAGATCTCGAAATCGAGGATGCCGGGACCGACCCGGGCGGTGATGTCGAGGCGGAACGGGAACGGGTAGTGGGGCAGGGTCGCGCTGCCCTCCTCCAGGCGCAGGGTCACGGTGTCGTCCGTGCGCTCGGTGACCGTAAACGGCAGGTCGCGGGCAAAGCCGTGCTGGGCCATCGGGTAGGCCCGCCCCCCGACCGTCACGGCTCCGTTCGCCGAGGCACCGACCACGGGGAAGAGCCAGGGCGCGTGGCGATCCCAGTGCGCCGGGTCGCCGCTCCAGAGGTATTCCGTGCCGCCCATGTGCCACGAGACCGGCTCGGCGCCGTGCGTCGCGATGACGGCCGTGGTGCCGTCCCCGGCCGTGATGGTGATCCGTTCGCTCATGGCGATTCCCGCTCGTTCCGCTAATCGTCCTTGTGGGCCGGGCGCGCGGCCGACGCCAGCCGCCACGCCTCGAAGGCGAGGATCGGCCAAAGGCCGACGGCATGGTTGCGGGCGCCGGTCTGGTGCTCAGCGAACAGGGCGCGCACCCGTGCCCGGTCGAGAAATCCGCCGCCGAGGTCGGGACTGAGCAGAAGGTCTCCGGCATAGGCCCGCAGGGGGCCGCGCAGCCAGGCGGCGAGCGGCGGGGCGAAGCCCTGCTTGCGCCGCTCGAACAGGGGGCGGGGCACGTGCCGGCCGAGCACTTCGCGCAAGGGCCATTTGCGCTCGCCACCGCGCACGAGGAGGTGGGGCGGCAGGCGCCAGGCGAATTCCACCACCGACCGGTCCAGGAGCGGCACCCGCGCCTCCAGCCCCGCCGCCATGCTGGCGCGATCGACCTTGGCGAGGACGTCGTCGGGCAGGTAGGCGAGGGTGTCGAGGCGGCGCATCCGGTCGAGGAGCGGGCCGCCCCCGGGCCGGTCCATGGGGCTCGGCAGGCCCGGGGCCCCGTTGGCGAGGGCGCGGGCGTCGGGGTTGAGGGTCAGCAGCCGGGCATACAGATCGAAGCCGTCGCCGGGCAACTGCGCCGCGGCCTTGCGCAGGCGGTCGGGCGCGTCCGGGCCGCCCCACGGCGGGGGAAGCGCGCGGGCGGCGAGCCCCAGGGCCGCGTGCGGCATCCGTCCCATCGCACCGGCCGCCAGCCGGCGCAGGGGGATGGGAATCGGCTCGATCCGCTCGGCGAAGCGGGTCGCCAGCGTGTAGCGGTCGTAACCGGCGAACAGCTCGTCGCCGCCATCCCCCGACAGGGCGACGGTGAGGCCCGCCCGCCGGGTCGCGGCGCAGAGGAGGGCGGTGGGCAGGCCGGACGGGTCGGCCAGGGGCTCGTCGTAGATCTCGGGGAGATGGGCCACGAGGGCGAGGGCATCGGCCTCGCGCACCGGGATGGTGGTGTGGTCCGTGCCGAGATGCCGGGCGACGGCCGCCGCGTGACCGCTCTCGTCGAACCGGGGATCGTCGGTGAAGCCCGCCGCGAAGGTTCGTGGTGTTCCGCCCGCCCCGACCATGAGGGCGGCGACGAGGGAGGAGTCGATGCCGCCCGACAGGAAGGCGCCGAGCGGCACGTCGCTCGCCATCTGCCGACGCACGGCCCCGGTGAGCAGGGTTTCCAGGGCGTCGATGGCCTCCGCGTCCGAACCCGCGAACGGATCCGTCCGGCCGGCCTCGATCACGGAATCGAGGCTCCAGTAGGCCGCGACGGCCGGTGCCTCGCCGGGCGACCACGACAGGAGGTGTCCGGGCTCCAGCTTGTTCACCCCGGCATAGATCGATCCCGGCGCCGGGACGTAACCATGGCGCAGGAGGCTCGCGATGGCGGAGGGATCGATGGCGAACTCCGCCGCGCCGCAGGCCGTCAGGGCCGACAGGGTCGAGCCGAACAGCAGGCGCCCGGAGGTCGCCGCGTAGAACAGGGGCTTTACGCCCATCCGGTCGCGCGCGAGCCAGAGCCGGCGCTCGAAGCGGTCGTAGGCCGCGAAGGCGAAGATGCCCTCGACCCGGGCGAGGGCGCCGGCGACGCCGTGCCGGGCGATGAGTTCGACGAGGATCTCGGTATCGGAGTGTCCGGAAAAGGCATGGCCGTCCGCCATCAGGGCGGCCCGCGCGTCGTGGGTTCCGTAGAGTTCGCCGTTGTAGGTCAGCACCCAGCGCCCATCGCGCGCGCCCATGGGCTGGGCTCCGGCCGGGCTGAGATCGCGGATGGCGAGGCGGCGGTGGCCGAGGGCGACGCCGTCCGTGCCCCACACGCCGCGTCCGTCCGGTCCGCGATGGGTGAGCGCGTCGGCCATGCGGCCCGCTTCCGCCGCGAGGCGATTGGGCGAGAGGCGTGGATCGGCGATCCCGGCAATGCCGCACATGGGTTGTTGCCGCTTGGGTTGTTGCCGCTCGAGAGGGGCGTCAGGCGCTCGGCACGCCGATTCCGACGTAGCGGAAGCCGTGGCGGGTGACATCCTCCGGCCGGTAGACGTTGCGCAGGTCGACCACCGTGCGGCCGGCCATGCGCTCGGCGAGGACCGCCCAGTCGAGGGCCCGAAAGGCGTTCCACTCGGTGACGATGACGAGGGCATCGGCCCCGTCCGCGCAGGCGTAGGGATCGGCCGCATAGGCGATGTCGGGCATCAGCACGCGCGCCCCCGCCATGCCCTCCGGATCGTAGGCCCGCACCGTGGCGCCCCCATCCTGCAGGCCGGCGACGATGGCGAGCGAGGGCGCGTCGCGCATGTCGTCGGTGTTCGGCTTGAAGGTGAGGCCGAGGATGGCGATGGTCTTGCCGCGCACCGACCCGCCGCAGGCGGTCGCGACCTTGCGGGCCATGGCACGCTTGCGCTGGTCGTTGACGGCCACCACCGCCTCGACGAGGCGAAGCGGCGTGCCGGAATCCTGGGCGGTCTTCACCAGCGCCAGGGTGTCCTTCGGGAAGCAGGAGCCGCCATAGCCCGGTCCGGCATGCAGGAACTTGCCGCCGATGCGGTTGTCGAGACCGATGCCGCGGGCAACCTCCTGCACGTTGGCGCCGACCTGCTCGCACAGGTCGGCGATCTCGTTGATGAAGGTGATCTTGGTGGCCAGAAACGCGTTGGCGGCATACTTCGTCAGCTCGGCCGTGCGCCGGCCGGTGACCAGGATCGGCGCCTGATTGAGATAGAGCGGCCGGTAGACCTCGCGCATCACCGACGCCGCACGCTCGTCCTCGGCGCCGATGACGATGCGGTCGGGCCGCTTGAAGTCCGAGATCGCAGCCCCTTCGCGCAGGAATTCCGGGTTGGACACGACGGCGAACCCGGCTTCGGGCCGGGCCTCCCGGATGATGCGCTCGACCTCGTCGCCCGTGCCCACGGGCACCGTCGATTTCGTCACCACCACAGTGTAGCCGCTGAGGGAGGCGGCGATGTCGCGGGCGGCGGCGTAGACGTAGGAGAGGTCGGCAAAGCCGTCGCCGCGCCGCGACGGCGTTCCGACGGCGATGAACACCACGTCGGCCTGGGCCACGGCCGGCGCCACCTCCGTCGAGAAGGTCAGCCGGTGGTGGCGGACGTTGTCGGCCACGAGGGCGTCGAGGCCCGGCTCGAAGATCGGAATGCGTCCGGCTTCGAGGGCGGTGATCTTGGCCGGATCGGTGTCGACGCAGCACACGGTGTGGCCGAAATCGGCGAAGCACGCCCCGGAGACGAGCCCGACATATCCGGCGCCGATCATGGCGATCTTCATGCGGTGAGCTCCTTAGGCCGCCGCATCCGGCGGTGCGGGAGCCTTATCGTCGATGGCCACGAAATAATAGTCGCGCAGCAGGGACGGATAGCTGGCAAAATTGATTGGAGGATGGTCTTCATCCGGCAAAGGATCGGCGAGGTCGAGGGCCAGCAGAAGGTCGTTGAGACGGGCGGGATCGTTGGCGAGACCGGGATCGATGCGAAAGCCCGTGCTGGCGGCGCGCAGGCGGTCGGCCGGCGCTCCGAGGTCGAACACCGCCACGGGCAACCCCGAGACCAGGGCGATGGACAGGGTGTAGCAGTAGGTCTCCGGCCAGATCGACGGGATCAGGATCAGATCGATGTCGTGCTCGGCCAGCAGAGCCAGGGCCTCGTCGCTGCCGGCGTAACGTCCGGTTTCCGTGACGCCGACGGCCTCCATCTTCTCGGGGATGTCCGAGAACCCGACGACGGTGAAGGCGAGGGCGAGGTCGCGTCGCCCGGCATCGCGGGCCAGGGCCTGGACCACGCTCGACCCCTTGTGAGAACCGATGGCACCGAGCACGCCGATCCGGCGCGGGGCGCCTTGGCGCGGTGTTCGGCGCGGGGCGGGGGCGGGCAGGTCTTCCTCGTGGGGTGCGACGGTGATGGCCAGGGGACCGAAGACCGCCTCGATGCGGTTCGCGACGTCCTGTGACGGCGCGATGAGACGGTCGGCGGACCGGTAGAACGCACCGTAGCGCGCGGTCCGGTCCTGTCCCGGCCGGGCTTCGGCACAGTCGCAATCGGCGCAGGGACGTCCGTCGGGCAGGCCGCAATAGAGCCCCTCGCGGGTCACGAGATGGTTGCGCAGGCAGACGCTCGAATAGTCGTGCAGGGTGACGACGGTCTGGCCGGGGGCCGCCTCGATCAGGTCCATCAGGGCCGCCGCAGCCGTCCCGTCGAGGCCGTAGAACGAGTGGACGTGGACGAAGAGCGGGTCGAGCCAGGCCAGGAACCGCGCGATGATGCGGTAATCGTCGAGCACCGATAGGACCCGCAGGGACGGGGTGTAGGGGCCGTCCTGGCCGTACAGGCCGATCTCGATCCCCGCCCCGTCCGTCACCGTGAGGGCGACGACGCACACCCCCTCCTCGGCGAGACGCCCGGCGAGGTGATCGGCATGGACCGAGGCACCGCCGCCCTTGGCGTGGACCACGAAGACAGCCGCACGCGGACCGGCGGCCCGTGCGAGGCGGTAGAGGTCGAGGCTGAGCCGCACGTCGGCGGCCGGATCGGCGGCAATGAAGCGCTCAATGCGCAAGGAATAGTCCGGGTGCTTGGCGAGCAGCGCGGTCTGGCTTTGCATGTACTCGGAATCGTAGACTTCGGAAAACGAGATCTTGCCCGAGTGGTAAACGAACACGTCGGCTGCGAGGATGTTGCGCCGGCCCGCTTTCAGGACGCGCATGCAATAGTCGTTCTCCTCACCGTAGCCCTTGCCGAAGGCGTCCGCGTCGAGGGGGCCGAGCTCCGCAAGGAGCGATCCGCGCATGTAGAAGCAGAAGCCGACCCCCGTCGGCACCTCGACCCAGCGGCCGGGATTGGCCGCCGCCGCCGCGGCATCGAGGGCGCGGGGCGAGCATTCGAGGGCGACGGTGTTGTTGCGGGCGGAATCCGGGTAGCTGCAGATGGTGGCATTGTTGGAGAACGGCGTGATCGTGCCGATGCGCGGATCGCGCGCCGCATGCGCCAGCAGGCGGTCGATCCAGTCGCCGAACACGATGGTGTCGCTGTTGAGCAGGATCACGTCCCGCGCGCCCGTCATCTCCAGGGCGCGGTTGATGGTGCCGACGAAGCCGAGGTTGGCTGCGTTCTCGTGGTAGGTGAACAGGCCCCGCCCGGCGAGCGCCCGCAGATCGTCCGTCAGGCGCGGATCGGGGCTGCAATCGTTGAGGACGAGGAGGGCGAAGGGGGCGGACTGCGCCTCGGTCAGCACCGCGTGGAGGGCGCGCAGGGTCTCGTCGTAGCCCTTGTAGACGGGCACCACCACCACGACCCGGGCCGCGTCGAGGGGGGCGGCGGCCGTGACCCCGTCCCATTCGGCCGCGTCGGGCGCCCGGGTCGTCGGCCACTTGCGGTTGCCGAGGGGGTTGGGTTTGCGCCCCTCCGCCCGGCCGAAGCGCAGGTAGTGGAAGAACGGGTTGGTGCCGCTCAGCGCCAGGTCCGGATTCGTCCGGACGTAGTAGGCGGTCCAGAACAGTTCCGTCGGGTCGCGGCCCTCCTTCCAGCCATGGCTGGCATAGTGGGTGACGGGGTCCATCCCCGTGGCCGCGACGTCGGCGTAGGAGGTGCGGTAATGCGCGGCGTCGAAGTCCGGGCGGATGGCCGCGATGATCTCGGACAGCGGTGTGCTGTCGCCATGGGCCCGCTCGAAGGTGGGCGCGGGCGTGGTCGAGACGTAATGATAGAACGGGCTGACCCCGAGCAGGCGGACATGCGGATGCGCATGGAGATAGGCGGTGCCGTCGAAGTCCGGGCGCGGGTCGCGGCCCCGTCGCCAGCCGACGGCGAGGTAGTCGAGGAGCGCCGTCTCGGGATCGACGATGTCCGTGAGCGATCCGTAGTGCCGCGCATCGAAGTACGGGCGAACCACGTCGGCCTGCACGGCGTGGTAGGCCTCGGGCGTCACCGGCTTCGTCGGACGGCCGGTCCGGACCGCGGCCCCCGCCTCCACATGGGCTTCGAGGGGGCTCCGCCCCATCCCGGCGGTCTTGAGATACCGATCCTTGTAATACAGCGTCGAGAAATTCGGTGACGGGTCGCGGCCTTCGCGGAATCCGTGCCGGAGATAATGATCCAGGGGACCGCCGCCGTAATCGCTCACGTCGGGATACTGGGCAGTATAATATTGGGCGTCGAAGAGCTTTTGAACACGTCGCGAGCGTATCGAGAAAAAAGAATACGCTTTTTGCCTCATGGCTTACTGAGATCCTCCCCCCGGCAGGGTGTTCCGTACGCGTTCGCGGTCGGATCGGTCAACCCGACCGGGGGACGCGCCGCCTCACGACACCGAGACCCGGGTCAGGGGAACGATGACGGCATCGTGGAAAGCGCGCAGGAGATCGCCGTCGAGCTTTCCGCCCATCTCCCGCATGATCGCGTGCGCCTCCTGGTGGGGCAGCGGATCGCGATAGGCCCGCCGCTCCGTCAGGGCGGAGTGGATGTCGCAGATGGTGACGAGGCGCACGAGGTCCGGAATCTCGTGGGCCGACAGGCCGTCCGGGTAGCCGCTGCCGTCGAGCATCTCGTGGTGGTGGCGCACCACGGCGAGCATCGGTCCGTCGAACCCGCCCTGCGCTTCCAGGAGGTTGGCGCCGACGGCGGGGTGGGTCCGCATCACCGCCATCTCGCCGGCGGTCAGGCGGCCGGGCTTGTTCAGAATCGCAAGCGGGATGCGTGACTTGCCCACATCGTGAAGCAGGGCGGCGCGGGCCAGGCGCATCTGGTCGGTCCGGGGGAGCTTCAGGCCGCCGCCGAACGCGGCGGCATAGCCGGCCACGCTCAGGGAGTGCTGGTAGAGCTGCTGATCGTAGGCGCCGATGATCTCGAGCCAGGTCCGGATGCCGCATTGGGACACGGCCTCGAGGATCACCTCGGTGCCGGCATCGACGGCGGCGATGGAGAGCGGCTCGCCACGGCGGGCGGCGTCGAAGGCATCGGCCACGGAGCGATTGGCCGTGTCGGCCTGCGCGGTGAAGCGCACCAGGCGATCGGAGGCGCGCGCCAGGGCGGCCTGTCGTGCGGCCTGGACGGCGTCCATGAGGCTGAACACCGCCGCCAGGACGGTCTTGCGGGCCGTGTCGGCGGGCAGGAACCGGGTCGGGGCCGGGCGCGACGTGACGGCCCGGAGGGCGAGCTGGAGGCTCGGGATGCGCAGGCCGTGCAGGCGCGCGACCCATGCGTTGGCCAGGGTCTCGTCCCGGCTGATGTCCACCACGGCCAGGATCGGACGCTGCGCCGGCATTCCCGCTTCGGCGGTGATCTGACGACAGGTGACGACGGTGTCGATCGCCTGCACGAGCAGGCTGGCCTGTTCCGGGCGGTCCGAGATGACGAGAACGGAGGATTCCTGGGTCACGCGTGCGTCTGCTCGCAATGGCGCACATTCCAGTCCCGATGCGGGCGAACTGTCACCTTGATGAGTATCATTATCGAACACTTCACTACAAAATGTTTCACGCGGCCAGGATCTGGTGCGGATCAAGCGAAGGCCGGGCCAAGGCTCAGCCGAGGTCGTCCCGCGTTCGGCCGGCAGCGGAAGGGCCTCGCCCGGTCCAGCATCTTGCCCGGTCCAGCATCTTGCCCGGTCCAAGTGCCCATGCCACATGCCCGGCTGAAGCGTGGCAGGGATGAGCGCGGATGATGGAACGGGTCTTCGAGCGTGTGCTGTTCGCGAGCCGGTGGCTCCTCGCCCCGTTCTACGCGGCCCTCGGCATCGGCATCGTAGTCCTGCTGGTCAAGCTCCTGCAGGAACTCGCCCATTTCGTCCTGCACATGTGGGACGCCACCGAATCCCAGGTGGTGCTGGGCGTCCTGACCATGGTCGATCTCTCGCTTACGGCCTCGCTGCTGATCATCGTGATGTTCTCCGGCTACGAGAACTTCGTCTCTAAGATCGACCACGCGGACCACAAGGACTGGCCCGCCTGGATGGGAACCATCGACTTCACCGGCCTCAAGCTGAAGCTCGTCTCCTCCATCGTCGCCATCTCGGCGATCTCGCTGCTGAAGGCGTTCATGGACCTGAAAGCGATGACCGACCGCGATCTGTACTGGCTCGTCGGCATCCACATGGTCTTCGTGGTCTCGGGCCTGCTGATGGCGCTCACTGACCGGATCATCGCCGGGCACCACGAGCGGTGAACCCGGAGAACGCCCCGTGAACCGGCGCGACGCGGTGGCCGCCGCCCTGCTCCGGCTCGCTCCGCGCCTGCCCGACTTCGAGGCCGGGGCAGTCCTCGACCGGGCGCTCGCGAGTTCCGGTCTGCGGGGCGCCGCACCCGAGACGGCCGCCTGGCTCTGTCTCGTGGCCTATGCCCGCCACGCCTTCACCGAGTACGATGGTCTCCTGGACGACGGCTACGACCGCGACAGCGCCCGGCATTTCGTGCTCGACGACCTCAATGCGGCGCTCGGCGCCTGGGGCGTGCGCCGACGGATCTCCGGGGAGGAGACCGAAGAAGGGGCGGCTCCCGAGACCAGCGACGAGGGCTGAGGTCGGCGGCGGGCTTGTGCGGTGCAGGCCCTCGCGGCACTCTGGCGTGCGAGGCCGAAGGCGGGCGACACGCAAAGGACCGGAAACCCATGACACGCAGCGCGCGCAGCGTCCTCACCTTCGCCGCCGGGGGCGAGGCCCACGCGGTGGTCGAGGCTTCCGACATCCTGATCATGGTGCCTTGAGGCGGATGCGCATCCTCGCCGCCCTCGCGGCCGTTCTCCTCGCGGCCGGTGCCGAGGCACAGGAGCCGGCGCGTTCCGCCGAACCCTCGTCCGGGGTCTCGGCCGATCCGGCCGCCTGCACCGGCTTCGACTGGTCGCTCCTGCGCGAGCAGGCGTGGTTTTCCGCCCCCGGCCTGCCCCAGGTGGCGAGCGGCGGGGCCCTTCCGGACGGCATGCCCGGTGCGCTCCTCGGTTTGAGGCCGCAGGCGGAGGTGGCGCCGCCGTTCCCGCCCACGCGCGAGGCGAAGCCCGGCACCTTCGGCGGCGTGATGACGGTGTCGGCTCCGGTGACGCCGGGGCTGTATCAGGTCACCGTGTCCGACGGCGCCTGGATCGACGTCAGCCAGGATGGCAGGACTCCGCGCCCGCCCCTGGCCCACACCATGCGGCCGGGCTGTCGGGTCGTCGCCAAGAGCGTGCGCTTCCAGCTCGGGGCCGCGCCCATCACCATCGTGGTGAGCGGGGCCAAAGCCGACATGATCCGCATCGCCGTCGCCCCGGCCGAGTAGGTCGCGCGGCGGTCGCCGATAGGCTAGCCTGGAC
Source organism: Methylobacterium sp. Leaf99 (assembly GCF_001422375.1). Taxonomy (GTDB): domain Bacteria; phylum Pseudomonadota; class Alphaproteobacteria; order Rhizobiales; family Beijerinckiaceae; genus Methylobacterium. Next base: position 2,066,061 of record NZ_LMMU01000001.1, read on the forward strand.
AGCCTCGTCTCTCCCCCCGTGCCCGGAGCGTAAGCCCCTGTCCCTTCGCCGGTCCCTCCGCCCGATCCGCCTCGCCACCCTCGCGATCCTCGCCCTCGGCACGGCCGTGCAGGCCCAGGATCGCGGCAGCCTCGACCCCAAGCCCCTGCCGCCGCTGGCCGACCCGGACGCGCCCGGCACCCCCGCCAAGGCCCTGTTCGGCCGGGCGACGTCGCCGGCGCCCGGGCCCGCCCACGCCTACGGCTCCTACGCCAAGGGCTGCTTCTCCGGCGGCGAAGCCCTCGCCGTCGACGGGCCGACCTGGCAAGTGATGCGCCTGTCGCGCAACCGCATGTGGGGCACCCCGCCGCTCGTGGACTTTCTGGAACGGCTGGCCGCCAAGGCGCCGCGCGTCGGCTGGCCCGGCCTCCTCGTCGGCGACATGTCGCAGCCGCGCGGCGGCCCGATGCTCACGGGCCACGCCTCGCACCAGCTCGGCCTCGACGCCGACATCTGGCTGACCCCGATGCCGGATCACCGCATGAGCCGGCGCGAGCGCGAGGAGACCTCGGCCACCAACGTCGTGCGGGCCGACCGCCTCGACATCGACCCCGCGGCGTGGGCGCCCGAGCACCTGAAGCTCATCCGCCTCACGGCGCAGCAGCCCGAGGTGGCGCGGCTGTTCGTCAACCCGGCGATCAAGAAGGCCCTGTGCCGCGAGGCCGGCGGCGACCGCGCCTGGCTCTCGAAGGTGCGGCCCATGTACGGGCACAACTACCACTACCATATCCGCCTCGCCTGCCCGGCGGGGCAGGACCAGTGCGGCGACCAGGCCCCGCCCCCCGGCGGCGACGGCTGCGGTGAGGAACTCGCCTACTGGTTCAGCGACGCGGTGCTGAATCCGCCGAAAGCGACGAAGCCGCCCAAGCCCCGGCCGCCGATGACCATGGCGGCCCTGCCGGCGGCGTGCCGCGCGGTGCTCAAGGCGCGCTGAACCCCCGGGCGCCCGGACAGCGGTCTTTCCAAGCCCATCTTTACCAAACCCAACGTGCGGTCCAGTTAAGGCGCCATGCTCAACGATCGCCGCCTCGCGCAGCGCGCCCTGCGCCGCCCCGACCATCCGAATCCGGTGGTCGATCGGCCCGGATCGCGAAAGATCCTGAGCTGGAACCTCCTGCGGCGTACGGGCGCCAACGTCGCGGCGCTGGCCAGCTTGATCGAGCGCGAGAAGCCCGACCTCGTGCTGATGCAGGAGGCGACGAAGGAGATCGCCGGTCTGAGGGACAGGCTCGGCGGGGATTACGCCTGGGCGCCCCTGCCGGGCCGCATCCACGGGCCGGCCCTGTGGAGCCCGACGCCGTTCATCGCCCCTCCGGTGGTCATCGAACTGCCGTCGGGCGCCATGTTCGACCGGGTCTGCCAGATCCTCGACCTCGGGGGATTCGGGGTCGCCAACGTCCACCTCTCGCACGGTCAGGTGCTCAACCGGCGCCAGCTGCGCCGGATCGCCGAAAGCCTGCCGGACTGCGCGGCGGTCATCGGCGACTACAACCTCGTCGGGCCGCCCCTCCTCGCCGGGTTCCGCGATGTCGGTCCGCGCCTGCCGACCCATGCGATGGCGCGGCTCGTCCCCCTGCGCCTCGACCGCTGCCTCGTGCGCGGACTGACCTGCCACGCCTCCGCTGTGCTGCCGCGCGGCCCCTCGGATCACCGCCCCATCATCGTCCACCTCGCGCCGAGCCCCGTGCCGGCGCGGGCCCCGGCGCGCACCATCAAAGGTATGGCAGGGCTAGTCGGACGCCTGCGTCGCGCAGCCGGACGGGCAAGGCGCGGGCCGCCAGATGCTCGCGGGTCAGGCGAACCTCCATCTTCGCGCGCATGACGGCGTCGAGCTCCGCGGCGAGGCGCGGATCGTAGAGCTCGACGTTGACCTCGAAGTTCAGGCGGAAGCTGCGCATGTCCCAGTTCGCCGAGCCGATGAAGCACCACGTCCCATCGACGACGAGGAGCTTCGAATGGTCGAAGGGCGGTGCGTCGAGCCAGATCCGGACGCCGTTGCGCAGGAGCGGGTCCACGTGCGCCCGCGTCGCCCAGTCGACGAAGCGATGGTCGCTGACTTTCGGGATGATGACATCGACGCGGATGCCGCGGTTGGCGGCGAGGCACAGGGCGCTGGTCAGGATCTCGTTGGGCAGGAAGTAGGGCGTCGAGAGGCGGATGCTCCGCGTGGCGCAGGCCACGGCCTGGAGGATGACGAGCTCGATCTTGCGCAGGTCCGCGTCCGGCCCCGAGGTCACGACCCGCGCCGGGATGGAGCCGGCCGGCACGAGGCTCGGGAACCAGGCCTCGCCGGCCAGATCCTCGCCCGTGACGAAGATCCAGTCGCTGGCGAACGCCGCCGTCAGCTGGTCGACCACCGGCCCATCGAGACGGAAATGCGTGTCGCGGATGGGGTGGGGCGGCGCCTCGGCCACCCGGTTCCCGTCGGCGATGTTCAGGCCGCCCGTGAAGGCGGTCCGGCCATCGACGATGAGAAGCTTCTTGTGGGAGCGCATGTTGAGGAACGGCATGCGCCAGGGCAGGGCCGAGTGCATGAACCGGCCCACGGGCACGCCGGCCCGGTGCAGGCGCCGGGTGATTCCGGGCAGGAAGTAGCCGCCGCCGATGCCGTCGATGATCACCCGGACGGCGACCCCGCGCGCCTGGGCTGCCGCCAACGCATCGCAGAAGGCGCGGCCCGTCGCGTCATCGCGAAAAATGTAGCTCGACAGGGCCACGGAGGTCCGCGCCGCCGCGATGGCGGCCAGCATCACCGGATAGGCGGCGTCGCCGTTGCGAAAGAGGGTGACGGCGTTGCCCGGTCGCAGGGGCAGCCGCGTGATCTGCCGCACGGCGTGGTCGAGGGGCCGGAAGGCCTCGGGCAGGGGCGGGGGCGTGAGGTCGTCGTCGGGCGAGACGGCGGAGCCGGCGGTCTGGGTCGGCCGGATGCGCAGCCTGTGCGCCCGGCGCGTCACCCGGTTGACCCCGAACAGGGCGTAGAGCCCGGCCCCGAACACCGGCGAGAGCCAGGCGAGGCCGATCCAGCCGATGGCGCCCCCGACCTCGCGCTTGCGCAGGAGCACGTGGACCGTCACGACGAGGGACAGGCCGAGCCCGAGGGCGGCGAACACCTCGGACCGGATCGACAGCAGATCGCCGATCCATCTCAACAGGGCCTGTTCCAACGCCGTTCCTTATCCTGCGCGAGGGCGTTGGATACGGGAAACGCGCGGCCGCACCAACCGCCCGGTCAGGGCCGGGCGAGATCGGCCAGCAGGCTCGCCGCCACGGTGGCCTTGGACACGCTCAGGCCCGAGGCCGTGATGGCATCGACGGCCGTCCGGATGCGGGTGAGGGTCGGCCCGCGCGCGGCGATCCAGGCCTCGACGGCGTCCGGGCCATCGCCGACATCGGCCACCACCTCCGCCGTGAGCCGGCGGTGGGCGGTGGAGATGCCCGAGACCGCCCGCTCCAGGGCGACGCGGTCGAAGGTATCGTCCACCGGGACCTTTCGCGCGGCGGCGACGAGATCGTCGAGGTGGAAGTGGCGAGCGATGGCGAAATGCGTCGCCGCGATGCCGGCCACGGGACGGCCGCCATCTTCGGCCACCCGGACGATGTCGGGGCCGGCGGCCAGGGCCGCCAGGGAGGCGAGGCGCCGGGCGGCATCGGGGGGCAGGCCGTGTCCGGTGAGCTCCGCCTGCCGGGCGTCGAGGGCCCCCGTCGCCTCGGGACTCAGGATGTCGGGCAGCGCCGCCATCACGGCGGCGATGCCCTCGCGGTAGCGCGCCACCAGGGGGGCGACGCTGCCCGAGAGGTCGAGGTTGCGGATGAACCAGACGATGCGGCCGGTGAGCAGGTCCTGCACGTCGGCGTAGAGGTCGAGCTGGGCCTGGCCCGGCACGGCGCCGGCGAGCTTGTCGATGGCCAGGTTCAGCTCCATCAGGCCGAAGGCGTCGCGGGTCACCGCGTAGGCCTTGGCGATGGTGGCGGCGTCCGCTCCGGTCTCGTCGACGAGGCGGGTGACGAGGGAGGGCCCGCCGCGGTTGACGATGATGTTCGACAGCGCCGTGGCGATGATCTCGCGGCGCAGGCGGTGGCCCTTCACCGCGTCGGGGAACTGCGTGCGCAGGGCCTGCGGGAAGTAGCGCTGCAACTCGCGGTCGAAATACGGGTCGTTGGGCACGGGACTGGCCAGGATCGCGTCGTAGAGCGACAGCTTGGCGTAGGCGAGGACCACGGCGTATTCGGGTCGCGTCAGGCCCTCGCCCCGACGCATGCGCTCGGCGATGGCGGCGTCGTCGGGCAGGAATTCCACGGTCCGGTCGAGGCGGCCTTCCGCTTCCAGGGCCTGGAGGGTGCGGACCGCGAAACCGGTCTCGCCGACCCCCCGGCGCAGCGCCAGGGACAGGGCCAGGGTCTGGAGCTCGTTGTTGCGCAGGACGAGGGCGGCGACCTCGTCAGTCATCGCCGCCAGCAGGGCGTTGCGGGCGGGCGCATCGAGACGTCCGTCGCGCTCGGGCGTCATCAGGGCGATCTTGATGTTCACTTCGACGTCGGAGGTGTTCACCCCGGCGGAATTGTCGATGGCGTCGGTGTTGAGGCGAACCCCGGCGCGTGCCGCCTCGATGCGCCCGCGCTGGGTCAGGCCGAGATTGGCGCCTTCGCCGATCACCTTGGCCCGCAGGATCGAGCCGGTGATGCGCACGGCGTCGTTGGCCCGGTCGCCGGCGTCCTCGTCGGTCTCGGAGCCGGCGCGGACATAGGTGCCGATGCCGCCGAACCACAGGAGGTCGACGGGCGCCTTCAGGATCGCCTGCATCACCTCGGCCGGCGTCGCCTCGGCGCGCTCGAACCCCAGCACGGCCTGGATCTCGGACGAGAGGGGAATCGTCTTCAGGCTGCGGGAGAACACGCCGCCGCCCGGCGAGACCAGGGCGGTGTCGTAGTCGCGCCAGCTCGAGCGTCCGAGGTCGAACAGGCGCCGGCGCTCGGCGAAGCTCGCGGCCGGATCGGGGGCGGGATCGAGGAAGATGTCGCGGTGATCGAAGGCCGCCACCAGCCTGAGGCTTCGCGACAGCAGCATGCCGTTGCCGAACACGTCGCCCGACATGTCGCCGACGCCCACGACGGTGACCGGATCGGACTGGACGTCGACGTCCATCTCGCGGAAATGGCGCTTGACCGCTTCCCAGGCGCCGCGCGCGGTGATGCCCATGCGCTTGTGGTCGTAGCCTTGGCTGCCGCCCGAGGCGAAGGCGTCGCCGAGCCAGTGCCCGCGCTCCAGGGAGAGGGCGTTGGCGATGTCCGAGAAGGTCGCCGTGCCCTTGTCGGCGGCCACCACGAGGTAGGCATCGTCGGAATCGTGGCGCACCGTGTCGGCGGGCGGCCGGATCGCATCGTCGACGATGTTGTCGGTGAGCTCCAGCAGGGTGCGGATGAAGACGCGGTAGCTCTCGGTCCCCTCCGCCAGCCAGGCCTCGCGGTCGGAAGCCGGCGGCAGGCGCTTGGGGAAGAACCCGCCCTTGGCGCCGACGGGCACGATGACGGCGTTCTTGACCTGCTGGGCCTTCACCAGCCCCAGGATCTCGGTGCGGAAATCCTCCGGCCGGTCGGACCAGCGCAGGCCGCCGCGCGCCACGTAGCCGTAGCGCAGGTGCACCCCCTCCAGGCGCGGTGCGTAGACGAAGATCTCGAAGAACGGGCGCGGCAGGGGCATGCCGCTCACCTTGGCGCAGGCGAACTTGAAGGCGATGGTCTCGCGCATCCCGCCGTCGTCGCGGGTTTGGAAGAAGTTGGTGCGCACGGCCGCTTCGACGAGATTGACGAAGCGGCGCAGGATGCGGTCCTCGTCGAGGCTGGTGACGTCGGACAGGGCCGTCTCGATCTCGGCGCGGATGGCGGCTTCGCGGGCGGCGTGGTCCTGTCCCGCCGGGTCGAAGCGGGCGTGGAACAGGGCGACGATCCGGGTGGCGATGGCCGGATGCTGGCTCAGGGTGGCGGCGAGGTAGTCCTGCCCGTAGCGCACCCGGAGCTGGCGCAGGTAGCGCCCGAGGCCGCGCAGCAGAGCGACGTCGCGCCAGCCCAGCTCCGCCTCCAGCACGAGACGGTTGTAGCCGTCGGATTCCGCATCGCCCGCCGCGACGGCGAGGAGCGCGGCTTCCAGGGGCGCCTCCAGCCGGTCCCGGTCGATGGGGGCCCCCGTGGCGCGCTCCAGGAGCATGTCGTGGAGCCAGACCTGGGCGGCGTCCGGCCCGTCTCCGGTCCGGATGCGGTAGGTCCGCTCGTTGATGACCCGGAAGCCGAGGTTCTCCAGGGCCGGCACCCGGTCGGACAGGGAGAGCGAGGCGCCCCGCGAAAACACCTTGAGGCGGATCTGGTGGGCCGGGTCGGTGTCGCGCCGGCCGATGTCCACGGCGCGGGGACGCGCCTCGCTCAGGGCCTCGAGGACGGCGATGTCGCCGATGGCGACGGCGGGCGCGAAGTTTTCGCGGTAGGCGGCCGAGAACGCGTCGGTGTAGCGGGCGGCCAGCGCCCGCGCCTGCCGGCCGGGCATCGCCTCGGAGAGCGCGAGGCGCAGATCGTCGCCCCAGGTCCGCACCAGGGCGCCGATGCCGGCCTCCAGGGCGGCGGGATCGCGCTCGGCCGCTCCATCCTCGGGCAAGCCGATGATGTAGTGGGTCCGGGCGAGGGGGCCTTCGGGGAAGTCGGGATAGGATGCCGAGAACCGGCCGCCATACGCCTTGGCGAGGTAGAGGCCGATGCGGGCGCGGACCTGCGAATCGTAGCGGTCCTTCGGCACGTAGACGAGGAGCGAGACGAAGCGGCCGAAGCGGTCGGGCCGGGACAGGACGCGGATGCGCGGCCCCTCGGCGAGGCTGCCGATGGCCAGGGTGAAGCGGTAGAGCCGGTCGAGGTCGATCTGAAACAGATCGTCCCGGGGATAGGTTTCGAGCACGTTGAGGAGGCTGCGCCCGGCATGGCTCGTCGGGTCGAGATCGGCGCGGGCGACGACGGCCGCGACCTTCCGGCGGAGGTAGGGGACTTCACGGGCCAGGGCAGTGTAGGCCGCCGCCGTGAACAGGCCGACGAGGCGGACCTCCCCCGAAAGGCCGCCGTCCCGCGAGAACAGCTTGATTCCGACGTAGTCGAGATGCGCCGCCCGGTGGACCCGCGACTTGATGCTCGCCTTGGTGACGAGGAGCGCCTGGGGCTCTTCGAGGAAGGCGCGGATCTCGGGCGTGTCGTCCGCGAGCGTCCGCCCGCGCCGCAGGACCTCCACGGCGGGATCGCGCAGGACCCCGAGGTTGGCCTCGGGCACCACCGCGTGGCCGCCGCCGGTCAGGTCGTATTCGCGCAGTCCCAGCAGGGTGAAATGACCGTCGCGCAGCCATTCGAGGAAGGCGTGGGCTTCCCGCATTTCGGCCTCGGGCAGGGAGGCCGGTCCCGTCGCGTAGTCCCGCGCCAGGGCGGCGAGGCGCTCGGCCATGGCGTCGTGGTCGTCGGTGGCGCGGGCCACATCGCGGAACACCGCCGCGAGACCGGCCGCGACGCGGTCGCGGGCCTCGCCGGCATCGAGCCGGTCGAGGTGGAGGTGGATGAAGCTCTCGCGGGCGAAGGCCCCGTGGGCGTCCGCCGTGGTCTCGCCGACCACGCGGACGAGGGCGCCGTCGCCGTCGCGCTCCACGCCGAGGATCGGGTGGGCGACGAGGAGCGGGGTCAGTCCCTGCCCGGTGAGTTCGGCGAGGGCCGAATCGAGGAGGAACGGCCGGTTGTCGTTGACCACCTCGACCACGGTCAGTTCGCGCGGCCGGCCGTCGCGGTCCACCGTCAGGTCGGAGAGGCGCAGGTCGCACGGCGCACCGGGATCGCGCGGCGCGGCCAGGTGCCGGCGGGCGGCGAGCGCCAAGTCGGCCACGGCCTCGGGCGTGTAGGGCGCGAGATCCTCCGGCGAGGCGCGCCCGAACAGGTCGCGCACGAAGCCCCCCGGGCCGTCGCGCCCGTCCACGATGGCCGCCGCCGCCGCCAGGAGATCGTCGCGGATCGACCGCGCCCGGGCACTGGCCAGGGCTGTGGCTGCTTCGCTGCCCATGATCCTCGATCCTTTCGCGCACCGAACCACCCTCGCACGCCCGCATGACAGGCGGTCGTCCGTGGGGCTGCGATGAACCGGGCCGATCCTGGCCGGGTGCGGCGGATGATGCGCAGGGTCGGGGACCGGTTTCAATCGGCCGCGGCATGCCCCCGCGTGACGGTGGGGCCGCGGTGTCAGGCCCCCCGCCGGGGCGGGCGCCGGACCGGCCGGCTGACGTAGGGCGAGCCCGCGACGAGGAAGCGCCAGGGCGTCTCGACCCCGCGGGTGAGGCCGATGCGGCGGTCGGCGACGACGGCGCCATCCGGCGCGCCGGAGGTCAGACGGAACGGCGCACGGTCCAGTGGAACGCCGTCCTGTGCGTCCGTCACGGCCAGGGCCCGGCACAGGCGGCCCGGTCCGGCGCAGAGACGGAACGGATCGTCGAGGCCGCGCCGCGCCGCCATCAGGTCCGGCCCGTGGCGCGGCTCGAGGGCGCGCAGGAGCACGGCGCTGCCCGGTTCGCAGACGAGGTTGAGGCACCAGTGCAGGCCGTAGGAGCGGTAGACGTAGGCGTGTCCGGCCGGGCCGAACATGCTGGCGTTGCGCCGGGTCGGCCCGTTGAAGGTGTGCGAGGCCGGGTCGGTCGGATCGTAGGCCTCGGTCTCGACGATGGGACCGCCGACCCCGTCGACCGTCAGGACGCAGCCGACGAGCTCCCGGGCGACCAGGGCCGCCGGCCGGGCGAAGAAGCGCGCCGGCAGCGCCGGTCCGGTCACGGGGACTTGGTACCTTTGGCCGCCGTGCCTTTGGCCGCTTCGTGGGCGCGAAGAAATTCGTCGGGGCCGAGGTGGAGGGCGACGCGGATCGCCGCCTCGACGAAGGCCGGCGCCGTCAGGCCGGCGGCCTTGGCGGCGCGGGCGACGTCGAGGCCGAGGGCCAGATCGACGGGAATCGGCGTGGTGCGGGGGGGCGCCGCCATGGCGGCGGCGAGGGCCGCCGTCCCGGTGAGGCGGGCGGGGGCGGGCGAACTCGCGATCGGCGCGGCCGCGGCCGGGATCGTGGTTGCGGTCGTCCCGGAGACCGAACCGGCGGGGGCCGCCAGGGCCTGCCGGCGCCCCTGGGCGGCGAGGCGGTCGGCGCGCTCGTTGCCGACCTCGCCCGTATGGCCGCGGACCCAGGTCCAGCGCACGTCGCGCCGGGCCGCCAGGGTGTCGAGGGTCTGCATGAGGTCGACGTTCTTGACCGGGCCGGTGCTGGTGCGCCAGCCCTTGGCCTTCCAGCCCTTCATCCATTCCGTCACCGACTTGATGACGTACTGGCTGTCGCAGCGCATCTCGATGGCGGCGCCCTCGGGGAAGTGGGCGAGGGCGCTGATCGCCGCCGTGAGCTCCATGCGGTTGTTGGTGGTGGAGCGGTCGCCGCCGCAGAGCTCGACGGTCCCGGTCTCGGCCTGGATCACCACGCCCCAGCCGCCGGGGCCGGGATTGGGGTCGCAGCCGCCGTCGGCGTAGACGATGGTTCGCATGGGGGTCGCACTCGGGTCCGGGGGAGGCCGTCTGGCTTCGGGCGCCGCCCATAGCACGGGCCGCCCCCGGTCCGGCACCCCCGCGCGGGGCGGTTCGCTCAGCGCGGGTTCTGCCAAGTGGTGGCGGGCGGCCGCGGCGCCGGCACCGACCCCGTCGCGGCCGGCACCGGCCGGCGGGCCTCGGCGCCCCGCTCGGCCACGGTCACCGGCCGCACCCGGGCGGGGGCCGCCTGCCGCCGTGTGCGAAAAACCTTGGCCCGGCGGGCGCGGCGGGGCCGGGCGCGCTCGGAATTGGAACCGACGACGCCGCCCACCACCGCGCCGACCACGGCCCCGATGGGACCGCCGACCACGGCGCCGGCCACCGCCCCCGTGCCGACGCCCATGACGGTGTTGCTCGCGGCCTGCACGGGCGCCGGGAGGGCGAGGAGGCCGAGGAGGGCAACCAGAACACGTTTCTTCATCGCTCGGACCTCTCCGATGGGGTCAGCCGACGTCCGCCCGGGGGGCCGAGGCGGCGCGAAGAGGGCGCGTCGCCGGACGTGTCCCGATGCGGGACATCGGGTTCATGGGTGCCGTGTGGCGCCCCACCGTGACCAAATCGGGGCCGGGTCTCAGGCCTTGCAGTCGTAGAAGCCGGCGCGGATCGCCTCCGGGTCGAGCTTGCGCCCGATGAACACCACCCGCGATACCCGCGCCTCGCCGTCCTTCCAGGGACCCTGGAGGTCGCCGTCGAGGATCTGGTGGACGCCCTGGAACACGAAGCGCTGGGGCTCGTCCGGAAACGCGACGATGCCCTTGCAGCGCAGGATGTCCGGCCCCTGGACCTGGGTCAGGGTCGAGATCCACGGCATGAACTTTTCGGGGTCGACGGGGCCGTCGATGCGGGCCGAGACCGACTGCATCTCGTCGTCGTGGTGGTGATGGTGGCCCTCTTCCAGGAAGTCGGGCTCGATGTCGAGGATGCGCGACAGGTCGAAGGCGTTGCGGTCGAGGACCTGGTCGAGGGGCACGTCGCACCGGCTGGTACGGTGGACCTTGGCGTAGGGGTTGATCGACCGGATCAGGCCCTCGACGCGGTCGAGGTCGGCGGGCTCCACCAGATCGGCCTTGTTCAGCAGGATCACGTCCGCGAAGGCGATCTGGTTCTTGGCCTCGGGGGCGTCCTTGAGGCGCTCAGTCAGCCACTTGGCGTCGGCCACCGTCACCACGGCGTCGAGGCGGGCGGCGCCGCCGACATCCTCGTCGATGAAGAAGGTCTGGGCCACGGGGGCGGGGTCGGCGAGGCCCGTGGTCTCGACGATGATGGCGTCGAACTTGCCGCGCCGCTTCACCAGCCCGTCCATGATGCGGATGAGGTCGCCGCGCACGGTGCAGCAGACGCAGCCGTTGTTCATCTCGAACACTTCCTCGTCGGCGCCGATGACGAGGTCGTTGTCGATGCCGATCTCGCCGAACTCGTTGACGATCACCGCGTAGCGCTTGCCGTGATTCTCCGTGAGGATGCGGTTGAGCAGCGTGGTCTTGCCGGCGCCGAGATAGCCCGTGAGCACGGTCACGGGGATTTTTTGGGAGGCGGGGTTCGGGCTGTCGGGGTTCGGGCTGTCGGACATGGCGGCTCTTTTCGAGTTTCCGGGCGAACGCGGCCGGGTGTCGGGGTGTTATATTGTATCACCCCCTTGGGATGGAAGGCCGCTCGGTCTTGGCTGGCGCGTTACACCCCCTCTGCGGGCGCCTGGCGTCACCCATCGGCGAGATCGCCGATCGCCGCGATCCGGCACGGGCTTCTCCCTCCCCCTTGCGGGGAGGGGGCAGGGGTGGGGGTGGCTCCGCTGGCCTCCGCAAGTGACAGGCTCACGCGGGCGGTCCCTCCGCGGACACCGTGGGGCACCCAGCCATTTGGCCTTATGAAGCGAATGCGCCAAAGGGGGCTAATGCAACGTCCAATTGCGAGGTATAACGGAGCGAATCATGGAGGCCCGCTTGCCGCAGTTTCGTTACGTTCCGATTTTACGCTGGAAAGAGGGCGAGGAGGGCGCGCTTTCTCATCTTGTACAAAACCAAAAATCCGATGTTTATCCATTAATTATATTAATGAATGGACAATACAAAGACAAAAAAGCTGCTAAAAAGAAACCGGCGGTCCTTGCCGCCGTAGCATTTGTTGACAGAATCATAGCTTGCTGGGGAACGCAGCCATTCTATTTGGATGCTAGTGACATCCCTACCCCAGCTAATGGCTCTCATCCTATTGCAGCTATAGCGTCGGTTGCCCATAGCAGGGGGGGTGGCGCTGATCCCAGCGACGAGCCTAGGCGTTCCGTCTGGATACGCGCAGGCAGTCCATTTGATCACTCAAACCCTATCAACCGGCATCGCGCTTCGCGTAGAGCTGCATGAGGCTACATCTGCAGCAAGTTGGGTTCAGGGCTGGCCCGTATCGCTTGCCCAAACCGATCTGATCGTAGATCTGCAAGACACTGCGCCGACTGTATTAGGATGAGGATCGGTAACGCAGGCAGCTTTCGCTAACTTGCATATGGGGGTAAGCTGGAGAACGGTGACCATTGCCGGAACATCAATGCCGGCTAACTTTTCTTCACTTAGTCAGGGCCTGCACATTATTCCTCGCAGCGAATATATAATATGGCAGCATATCCATGCAGGATTGCCCTACAGGCTTGACTACGGAGACTATACGACGCCGCCGATTGCCGAACCGCCGTCCGGTATCCGATACGGCTTCCCGATCAATGTACGATATACACTTATAAACTCGTTTCTCATTTGCAAAGGCGTAAGAACGAAGGGTGTTGGCAGTGTGCTACAAGCAATCCAGTTAAGATCGCATGCCAGTGATATAAAAAACTATCCAATCAGGCATTATCTAAATGGTTGCTGGGCCGATGATGAGATAGATCAAATCGCAGCTGGGAAAAGTCCGCAAGGGCTAGGATACTGGGTCACAATAGGCGTCAATAGGCATATCGCAATCACCCGGCATATGATTCCGTAGCCAGCCAATGCGCGTCTTCAAGACCGAGCGAACCTCAGTCTTGAGGACGCCAATAGGAAGCTCTGTGGCTAGACGATCAACTAATACATCAGATGATTTTGAGCGATAGCCTTTTGCAAGGCCATGCCGATCTAAGACGATTATAGCTTCGTCGCGCCATAATAGGCGCGCAAGTTGAATCGGCTGGATAGAAGGGTTTAACTTAGCTTTGCGTTTTGGAACTATTTTTACCGAAGATTCACGGGTAACTACAGCGTGAGATATTCCCCACCAAGTCGGAATGATTATTTCTGCTTTAACAGCGTGATTCTGCGCAGTTACTAGCGTAACCCGATCAAAAACTTGGCTGTAAATTTCAGCTTGGAAGGGCAGGCGGTTCAAATTATCGCGTGCGCTCTTGATCTCGAAACCTTGCATTTCACCGTTGATGACGGCAACATCAACACGGACAGAGCCGGACCAAATGCCCATTTCTTCTACAATTCGCGTGTCGATTTCTCCGGCATGGCGAGAGCCCAGCCAGTTAAGAATTGCAACTCTGACATCTACATCTCGCATCATTTTATCTTAGTTGCTAGCCATGGATATGCCCCCTGGGCCGTCGCGACTCAGGGGGGGCGTACTGTGGCCGTTGGCCCACACGCCAGACTAAAGGGATTGATTGGGTTCACAGCATCCCTCAAACAAGCACGCCGCGCTCATCCCCTAACTGCCACGTAGAGGTTTGTTCTACGGCTTTGCAACGCGCTCCCGTTTCCACACAGCCTCCACCCATCTCAGACCCTTCAGGTGGGTGCCAGCCGTCAGGTTTTCACCACCAAGCCCGCGCGGGCCGGCCGCAGGGCGTCGCACAGGGCGCCGAGGGTGTCGCGAAATCCCGTCGTGCCGGCAAGCACCCGTTCCAGGAGAAGCGCGCCCTCCAGGGTCGCCACCACCAGCCGGGCCGCGGCGGCGGGGATCACCTCCGCCCGCACGGTGCCGTCCCTGAGCCCGTCGGCCAGCACCCGCTCCAGCCAGGCGATGTGCTTGTCGAAGAACCGGACGATGGCGGCCCTGAGCGGTTCGGGCAGGGTGTCGCGCTCCACCGCCAGCACGGCGCAGAGGCAGCCGAGATCGTCCGCGACGCCGCCGAGATAGAGCCGGCCATAGGCCTCGATCCGCGCCACGGCGTTCGCCTGCGCCAGGATGGCGTCGAGGGCCGCGTCGTAGCGGGAATCGTAGGCGGCGACCAACGCGAGGGCGAGGTCGGCCTTCGTTGGGAAATGGTGGTGGATGCTGGCCTTGCGGAGGCCCACCACGGCGGCGAGGTCGCCGTAGCTGAAGCCGGAATAGCCCCGGCTCCGGACCAGGGTCTCGGCCTGCAGCAGCAGTTCCGCGCGGGTGTCTCTCATGCTGGGGGCATTCCCGGAGGACGCGAGGGGAGGACGCAATCAAGAAATTGTGCCGTTGACGGCGGCGAAAATCTACCTACTAAATGGTAGGCAAGAAAACAAGCGGAGGACGTCCGGTATGGCGGCCCATGATGGCTGGCGCTTCGGCGCGCGCGGTGTCCGGTCGAGCCGGCGCGAAGCGCTGTTCGGCGGCCTGTGCCTGTGCTGCCTGCCGACCCTCGGGCGCTCGGCGGAGGGGTTCGGCCTCGACGAGGTCGGCCCCGGCATCTTCGTCCGGCGCGGACCCGACGCCGAGGCGACGCCGGACAACGACGACGCCATCGCCAATATCGGCTTCATCGTCGGCGAGCGCTCGGTGCTGGTGACGGAATCCGGCGGGAGTCTGGCCGACGGGCGATGGCTGCGCGGGCAGATCCGAGCGCGCACGGACAAGCCCATCAGCCACGTGGTGCTCACCCACGTCCATCCGGACCATTGCTTCGGGGCCGAGGCGTTCGAAGCGGACAAGCCGGTCTTCATCGGCCACCACGCCCTGCGCGCGGCCCTCGACGCGCGCGGCGAGTATTACCGCACCCGCCTCGTCGAGATCCTGGGGGCGGAGAAGGCCGGCCGGGTGGTCTACCCGACCCTGGAGGTCGCGGACGGCGCGGAAATCGACCTCGGCGGGCGCCGCCTGACCTTCCACGCCCACGGGGCGGCGCACACCAACTGCGACCTCTCCATGCGGGATTCGGCCTCCGGCCTCCTGTTTCCCGCCGACCTCCTGTTCGTCACCCGCATCCCGTCCCTCGACGGCAGCCTCGTCGGCTGGCTCAAGGAGGCGGAGGTGCTCAAAGCCATGGGGGCGGAGAAAGCCGTGCCGGGCCACGGACCGACCCTGGTGGCGTTCGCCCCCGCCATGGCCGACCTCACCCGCTACCTCGGCACCCTGCGCGACGAGACCCGCAAGGCCCTGGCCTCCGACATGCCCATCGAGACGGCGGTCGCCACCCTCGGCCGGTCCGAGGCCGACAAGTGGGCCCTGTTCGACCTCTACCACGGCCGCAACGTGACCCAGGCCTTCAAGGAACTCGAATGGGAGTGATCCCGCCCCATGTTGTTCACAAGAGGAGACACGCCATGAAGCCGTTCACCGCCGCCCTCGCCCTGTCGCTCGCCGCTTCGCTCCCGGCCGCCGCCCTGTTCGCCGGACCCGCCGCCGCCGCCGGCGCCTCGGACACCGATGCCGAGCGCCTCGCCCGCTGGCAGGAAATCCGCACCTCGATCTTCGGCGACAAGACCGTGGAGCCCACCGAGACCCTGGTGGCCGTCGAGGCCCCGGTGCGGGCGCTGGACGCCGCCCTGGTGCCCATCACCCTGACCATGCCGGAGAAGGACAAGGTGGCGGGCGTGTCCCTGATCATCGACGACAATCCGTCGCCCTATGCCGCCAACATCACCTTCGGCCCCGCCGCCGATCCGGGCGAGATCAAGCTCCGGGTCCGGGTCAACAACTACACCAACGTCCACGCCGTGGTGCGGATGAAGGACGGCCGGCTGTTCGAGACGACGAAGTTCGTGAAGGCGTCGGGCGGATGCTCGGCCCCCATGGGCATGAGCGACGAGGAGGCCATGAAGGGCATGGGCGACATGCGGATGAAGTTTTCGGGGGAGCCCGCCCCCGGCAAGTCCACGGAGGCGACCCTGATGATCCGCCACCCGAACTTTTCCGGCATGCAGATGAACCAGGTCACCCGGGACTACACCCCGGCGCGCTACATCCAGAAGGTCGTGGTCGCGCAGGGCGGGCGCAACATCCTGACGCTGGACGGCGACATCTCGATTGCGTCGAACCCGGTGATCAACTTCGCGTTTTTGCCCGAGGGCAAGGCGCCCGTGACGGTGGTGGCCTCGGACAACCAGGACGGCCGCTGGGAGCACAGCTTCCCCGTGCCGGCCCCGAGCAACTGAGGGTGAGAGACGCATGATCCCCCTCGCCCGCCTCGCCGCCGCCGCCCTCCTCGCCCTCGGGACCATGGCGGCGGCGCCGGCCGATTCGCCCGTCGACGTGCCCGAGCCCGAGGGCCTCCACACCGGCCCGCAGCAGGGCTACACGCCCCCCACCCTCAAAGGCGCCGCGGTCCTCGACATCGACGGCCTCGACCGGGTGGTGGCGCAGGGCAAGCCCGTGCTCCTCGACGTGGCGATGGCGGACCGGCGCCCCGCCGGCATGGCCGCCGACAAGCCCTGGCTCCCGGCCCACCGCAGCATCCCGGGTGCCGTGTGGATGCCGAGCGCCGGTGGCGCCCCCCTCGACCCCGCGCACGAGGCCCTGTTCCTCAAGCGCGTGGCGGAGCTGACGGGGGGCGACAAGGCCCGGGCCATCGTCACCTTCTGCCACCCCGATTGCTGGGGCAGCTGGAACGCCGGCAAGCGCCTGGTCCAGGCCGGCTACACCGGCGTGCACTGGTTCCCCACGGGCCTCGAGGGCTGGCAGGAGCGCCACGAGACGGCGGTGGTGAAGGAGGACCCGGCCTGGGCCGGCCGGGCCGCCGCCGGGGCGCAGCGCTGAAGGCTCCGAGGGCCCCGAAATCCCGCCGCCGGCCGGGCCGCTCGCGCGCGGCCGCCGGCTGGCGTATAGCCGGTCCCGGACAGACAGGAGACCGACTTGTACAAGGTCAAGGCGAACGATCACCTCGGACGGGCCGCGACCTTCGCGTGCGGGACCGCCGATCAGGCCCTGGAGAAGACCTGGGAGCTGGCCCGGCGCGGCTTCAAGGAAATCCTCGTGATCGACCCGAAGGGCCAGGAATCGAGCGCCGCCGCGTTCGAGCGCGCGATGGATCTGGATTGAGGCGTTTCCGATTTCGAGTCGGCCCCGATGTCACGGCGCGCGCGCGTTCGCGGTTGACACCGGCCGGGTTGTGGCGGAAGAAAGGCACGCACACGGCGCCCCAAGTCTAGGGAGGGAACGCCCACCGAAGAGTGCCGGACGGCGACGCCATCGCCGTCACTGCAACGGGTGCGGCACCGTGCAAGTCAAGTAACTCCGAACGACGACATCTGTCAGATCCCGCGCTTTGTTTGCGCCGGGACGCGCGCTTTGCCGCGCGCGGGTGTATGAGGGACCCACCCAACGCGCGCCCGTCCGACGGGTGCGACGAGCCCGCAAGGGTGCGACGAGCCCGGTGGAGTCCGATGTCCCAAGTTGTCCAGTCGCGCCGCATCCGTGCCGTCGATCTCGCCAAGCGCAAGGCGGCGGGCGTCAAGATCATCGCGCTGACGGCCTACCACGCCCACACGGCCGGCATCCTCGATCCGCATTGCGACTTCATCCTCGTGGGCGATTCCCTCGGCATGGTGATGCACGGCATGGAATCGACCCTGCCGGTGACCCTGGAGATGATGATCGTCCAGGCCCAGGCGGTGATCCGGGGCACGTCGCGCGCCCTCATCGTCGTGGACATGCCGTTCGGCTCCTACGAGGCGAGCCGCGAGCAGGCCTTCCTCAACGCCGCCCGCGTCCTCAAGGAGACCGGGGCCGGCGCCATCAAGATGGAGGGCGGCGCCAAGTTCGCCGACACCGTGGCCTTCCTGGTCGAGCGCGGCATCCCCGTCATGGGCCATATCGGCCTGACCCCCCAGTCCGTGAACACCATGGGGGGCTTCAAGGTGCAGGGCCGCGAGGCCGACGGCGAGGCGCGCCTCCTCGCCGATGCCCGCGCCATCAGCGAGGCCGGCGCCTTCGCCATCGTCATGGAGGGCATCGTCGAGCCCGTGGCCCGGGCCATCGCCACGGCGCCGGGCATCGCGGCGGCCACCATCGGCATCGGCGCCAGCACGGCCTGCGACGGCCAGATCCTCGTCCTCGAGGACATGCTGGGTCTCAGCGACCGCGTCCCGAAATTCGTCAAGCAGTTCGGCGCCCTGCGCACCCAGATCGAGGGCGCCGTGGCGGCCTATGCCGAGGAAGTCCGCGCCGGCCGCTTTCCGGCCGACGAGCACACCTATCCGCCGGCGTGATCCTGCCCGCCGGCGTGGCCCGGTGCGCCGCCGCACGGGGTCGGCCCCGGCCGGGCGTCGCCCGCTTACCATTCATCAACCGTTCGGTGTCCAGATTCGAACCTGAAGCCCGGTTTCGAGAATCGAAGGACACGACGTCATGAAGCGGACCCTCCTCGGCGCGGCGATGGCCGGCAGCCTCCTCGTCACGATGGCGCCCGGGGCGCAGGCCCGCGACGGCATCGGCCCCGGCGGCGCGGCGGCCCTGGGCGTCCTCGGCGGCCTCGCCATCGGCGGCGCCATCGCGTCGTCGCAGAACAACGGCTACTACCCCGGCCGCCCGGTCTACCGCGAGCCGCGCCCGGTCTACGTCGAGGAAGAGGTCTGCCACATGGAGCGCCGCGGCTACATCGATGCCTACGGCGACGAGCACATCCGCCGCGTCCGCGTCTGCGAATGATTTTTTCGAGGCGGCCGTCGCCGTTCAGCGCCCTGTCGCACGAAGGCGGCGCGCGGGGCGAAGGCTTGCCCCGCGCCTCATACGGCTTCCGCTGAATCAGTTCGGTCCCCCGTGCGAATCGCCGAAGGACGAGGCAAATCGCGGGTCCCCTCTCCTTCCAGGCAGGGCGATCGCAGATGATGGTCGCGGTCTGAAGCCGCTGCCGAAAGGGCTGTCGACGAAGCGCCGCCCCTGGTGCGCATCCCCTCGCCCCGCCTGCGGGGAGAGGGACGCGTCTCCCCCCTGGCGGGGAGCGCGTCGAGGCGGCAGCCGACGGTGAGGGGGCGAATCCGGATGAGACTCGAGGGACGCGTCTCCCCCCTGGCGGGGAGCGCGTCGAGGCGGCAGCCGACGGTGAGGGGGCGAATCCGGATGAGACTCTTCCGGAATCGCCCCCTCACCATCGCTTCGGCTTCGCCTGCGCTCGCCGCAGGCACGACGGGGTGCCTGCGGCCCTCACCCCGCAGGCGGGGAGAGGGGGATGCGCGCAGACGCTCTGTGCGAACGGGCAAGGGCCGACCCGAGCGCATGCACCCCTCTGCGATCGCCCTGCCTTCCAGGCTACGGCGTTCACACATCTCGCGGGCAGCGCGGGTCCCCTCTCCTGGAAGGAGAGGGACAGGGTGAGGTGTGCGAACTATCCGAAAAGGTCCCACACCTCACCCCAGCCCTCTCCTTCCAGGAGAGGGCGCACCCGTGGGCCTCACGCCCGTATCCGGATGCCGTCAGCTGCCCCGTCTCCGCACGAGATCGGCCCAGCCGAAGCGATCGACGGAACAGGGATCACCAGCGGTAGCCGAGGCTGGCGGTGATCCGGCGCTGGGTGCCGTAGAAGCAGGCGTTGACGCTCGAGCACGAGGCGACGAAGCGCTTGTCGCCGGCGTTCTGGAGGTTGACCGCCGCGCGCCAGCCGTCGCGCTCGTAATGCACCACCGCGTCGAAGGTGACGTATTCGGGCACCACGAGGGTGTTGGCGACGTCGGCGTAGGAGCGTCCGACGTAGTTCACGCCGCCGCCGAAGCCGAAGCCTTTGAAGTCCCCGACGGGGATCGTGTAGTCGGCCCAGAGCGAGGCGAAGGTCTCGGGGATGCCCACGGGCACCCGGCCGAGGTCGAGATTCGTGCCCTCGATCGTGCGCAGGCCGTAGATCGTATAGGACGCGATGAGATTGAGCCCCTCGGCGAGGCTGGCCGTGGCCGACGCCTCGAAGCCGCGCGAGCGCACGGCGCCGAGCTGCAGGTTGGTGAAGACGTTGTCCGGGTTCGGCGTCAGCACGTTGGAGCGCACGAGGTCGAAGGCCGCCACGGTGAAGAAGGTGTTCCAGCCCACCGGCTGCAGCTTGGCGCCGACCTCGATCTGCTCGCCCCTGTCGGACTTGAACGGCCGGTTGCTGGCGTCGACGCCCGCCGTCGGGTTGAACGAGGTGCCGTAGGTGACGTAGGGCGCGAGGCCGTTGTCGAAGTTGTAGATCAGCCCGAGGCGGCCGGTGAAGGCGGCCTCGTCCCGCACCGTGGAGTTGGCCAGCACCAGCCGGTCCTGGACGACGTTGCTGACGAAGTCCTGGCGGCCGCCGATGAGGAAGGTCAGGCGGTCGGTGAGGGCGACCTGATCCTGAAGGTACAGGCCGGTCTGCTGGAGCTGCTGGTTGACCACGCGGTAGGGCAGGGGGTTCGCGGCGGTCTGGAAGTAGCGCGGCGACAGGATGTTGAGCCCCGGGACCGGGAAAGTCGTCGCCTGGTTGTCCGACAGGCTGTAGCGCTTGTAGTCGACGCCCATGAGCACGGTGTGGCCGAAGTTTCCGTCGTTGAACCGGGCCTGGGCCTGGTTGTCGACGGCGAACAGGCCGGCGCGCGGCGTGGTCAGGAAGCCGTAGCGGGCGAGCTCGGTCTCGCTGGCGTTGGCGTAGCCGTTGCCGACGTAGCGGGAGTCACGGACCTCCGTGAACGAAAAGCGGAAGTTCTGGCGCACGGTCCAGACGTCGTCGACATGGTGCTCGAACTCGTAGCCGAGGTTGGCCTGGTTGCGGGTGTAGCTGTCCACCAGGGGATCGCTGGCGTTGAGCTTGCGGTCGATGCGCAGGCCGGACGCGTTGGGGCGCACGGTGCCGGAATAGGGCAGGAACTGGCCCGCTCCGCCGGTCTCGTCGCGCTGGAAGCTCGTCAGCACCGTGAAGGTGGTGGCCCCGTCCGGCTTATAGGTGAACGAAGGCGCGATGTAGTAGCGGTCCTCCGGCGCGAACTGGACCTGAGCGTCGCTGTTCTGCAGCTTGCCCGTCAGGCGGTAGAACCAGTGGCCGGAACTGTCTGCCGGGCCGCCGACGTCGAAGGCGGCGTAGCGCTGGTTGAACGAGCCGCCGCCGAGTTCGACGTAGCGGAACGGCTCCGTCGTCGGGCGCTTCGACACGACGTTGACGAGGCCGCCCACCGGCGAGCCGCCGAACAGGGTCGCGGCCGGCCCGCGCAGGACCTCGATGCGCTCGGCGCCGAACGGATCGACGCGGAAGTTCGCGAACGAGGTCTGGAACAGCTGCAGCCCGTCGCGGAACAGGCCGGTCTCCGTGGCCGAGAAGCCGCGGATGAGGAACCAGTCGAGGCGGGTGTCGGGGCCGAACTGGTTGGCGTAGATGCCCGGCGTGTAGCGCACGGCCTCGGAAACCGTCTGCGAGCGCTGCGCCTCGATCTGCTGGGCGCCGATGACGCTGATGGATTGCGGGGTGCGGATGAGCGGCGTGTCGGTCTTCGTCGCCGTGGCGCTGCGGCTGGCGACGTAGCCGGGCACCGGGCCCCGCGCCGTCTCGGGCTGGCTCCGGCCGGGTGCGCCGCCGCCCCCGACGACGCCGGCGCCGCTGCCCTCGACGCTCAGGGTCTCCAGGGTGACGGCGCCCTGCTGGGCCTGGGCCGCGCCCGTGCCGGCCAGGACCAGGAGGGAGACGCCGGCGAGGGCACGGCGGGCGGGGGGCAGGCATCCCATGGAGGAAGCGGACATGGCGGAATCTCCGTCGCGCAGGCACGCGACCGCAACCCCGCACGGGCATGCAAAGGTCGGCGCGAGGCGCTGTTTAGAATTATCGTAAACTACTGTAATGAAACAGCTTTAGGCGATCGGTAGCCGCCACCGCGGGTGCACGCAAGGGCATCCCGACGGTCTGTCGACGACCGTGGCCGCTCGGGCACAGGAGACCTCGGCCGCGAGGCAAGATTTCGGGGCAGGACAACTCCGGGTTGAGAAGATTTCGGGCCAGGAGCGGGGTGATCGCCGATGCGTTTTTCGGGCGCCCGCACCGCGAAGCGCGGCGCTTCGAACCGTCACGGCCGGCTTCCTCTTCTGGGAGGCTGCCGGATCCACACATTTCGTCTCGACGCGGCTCTCCTCCCCCTCGCGGGGAGGAGTTGGAGGTGGCTCCGCTGGCCTCCGAAGCCCCAGGGTCACCCAACCACCCCCACGCTCAACCCCTCCCCACACGGGCAGGGCGATCGCGGATGAACCGCGACCGGCCCCGTCTCCGTCCGGGTGACGGCATCTCCTAACGCGCGGACAGTGCGGGTCCCCTCTCCTGGAAGGCAGGGCGATCGCATAGGACCGCCGGTGTCATTCCGGGGCGCCGCAGGCGAACCCGGAATCCAGAGCCGCCGACAGCGCAACACCCTGCAAAACCGGTGTTTCTGGGTCCCGGGTTCCGCTGCGCGGCCCCGGGATGACAAAGCGTTGCGGGAGGTCCCAACGCCCCAAACGCCCTATGCGATCGCCCTGCATGGAAGGAGAGGGACAGGGTGAGGTGTGGGACTTATTCGGAGAGTCCATGACCCTCACCCCGGCCCTCGCCCCGCAGGCGGGGAGAGGGGGATGCGCGCAGACGCTCTGCACGAACGCGATTGGCCCTGGGACATGGCGAAGGGCCCGGCGGGGCAGGCTGGGCCGCCGGGCGTTCCGGTCAGCCGCGTCGGCGGGCGTCGCCGAGGCGCTCCAGGAGTTCGATGGCGAGGCGGCCGCGCTCGGCCGGGCAGTCGCTGCCGCGCCGCAGGAGGACGCGGCGGTCCTTGCGCACGAGGTCGTCGGCGACCGGCACCAGGAGGGCGGGGGCCTCGGGGTGGAGGTCGGCCGCCAAGCCCTGGGGGCCGCCGTTGAGGCGCGCGATCCCGAGGGCGCAGCAGCCCACCCGCAGGCGGGCGAGGGTGACGAGGTCGGCCACCGCCTCGGGCAGGGGGCCGAAGCGGTCCTCGACCTCGCCGCGCAGGGCCTCGACCTCTTCGAGGGAGCGCAGGCGCAGGAGCCTCGTGTACAGGCTCAGGCGCAGTTCGGGCTCCGGCACGTAGTCGGCGGGCACGCTGCCGGCGAGGCCGAGGCGGATTTCCGGGGTCCAGTCGTCGGCGGGCTCGCCCTTGGCCGCCCGCAGGGCGAGCTGGAGCAGGTGCTGGTAGAGGCCGAGGCCAATGAGCTTGACGTGGCCGGCTTGGTTCTCGCCGACGAGGTCGCCGGCCCCGCGCAGGTCGAGGTCGCGGGCGGAGATGGCGAAGCCCGCCCCGAGGCGGTCGAGGGCCTCCAGGGTGCGCAGGCGCTTCTCCGTGGCCGGCGCCAGGGGTTTTTCGGGGCGGCTGAGGAGATAGGTCACGCCCCGGCGCTGGCCGCGCCCGACCCGGCCGCGCAGCTGGTGGAGCTGGGCCAGCCCGAAGCGCTCGGCCTCCCACACCAGCATGGTGTTGGCGCGGGGCACGTCGAGGCCGCTCTCGATGATGGTGGTGGCGAGGAGCACGTCGCCCGCGCCGTCAGCGAAGCGCACCATGACGTCGTCCATCTCGGCCGCCTTGAGGTCGCCGTGGGCGATCATCGTCGTGAGTTCGGGCACGAGGGCGGAAAGTCGCTTCGCCATGGGGGCGATGTCCTCGACGCGGGGACAGACGACGAAGCTCTGGCCGCCGCGGCGGTGCTCGCGCATCAGCGCGGCGCGCACGGCGCCGTCGTCGAACGGCATGATCACCGTGCGGATCGGCTGGCGCACGCTCGGCGGGGTCGCGATGACGCTGAGCGACTGCAGGCCGACCAGGGCCGATTGCAGGGTGCGGGGAATCGGGGTGGCGGTGAGCGTCATCACGTGGCCGTCGCCGGCGGCCCGGCGCAGGCCCTGCTTCAGCTTGGCCCCGAAGCGCTGCTCCTCGTCGATGACCATGAGGCCGAGATCGGCGAAGGTCACCCCCTTGGCGGCCAGCCCCTGGGTGCCGACGACGAGGCGGATGGAGCCGTCGGCCAGTCCCGCCTTGACCCGCTTGGCCTCCGCCGGGGAGACGAGGCGCGAGAGGTGGGCGACTTCGATGCCGAAGCGGGCGAACCGGCGCTGGAACGTCTGGACATGCTGGCGCACCAGGACGGTGGTGGGCGCCACCACGGCGACCTGCTTGCCTGAAAACAAGGCGGCGGCCACGGCGCGCAGGGCCACCTCCGTCTTGCCGAACCCGACATCGCCGCAGACGAGGCGGTCCATGGGCCGGCCGGAGGCGAGGTCGGCGAGCGCTCCATCGACGGCGCTGGCCTGATCGGCCGTGAGGTTGAAGCCGAAACCGGCGGCGAAGCGCTCCATCTCGCGGGTCGCCGGCGCGAGGACGGGGGCCCGCACGGCGCCGCGCGCCTCGGCGTCCGTCAGCATCTGCCGCGCCGCCTTGGCGAGGGTGGCCTCGGTCTCCAGGCGCCGGCGCCCCCACGAGCCGCCGTCGAGGCGGTCGAGGGTGACGGAATCGGGCTCGGAGCCGTAGCGCCAGATCCGGTCGGCCTGGCTCACGGGCACCATCAGCACGGCGTCGTTGGCGAACCGCAGCCGCAGGGCGTCCTCCGTGCCCTCGCCCACGGCGACGGGCTCCAGGCCCTCGAACACGCACAGGCCGTGGTCGCGGTCGACGGCGACGTCGCCGACGCGCAGGTCGACCTCGCCCATGGGCAGGATCGCGGCTTGGCCGCCGCTTGCGGCCGCGGCCTTGCTGCCGAACAGGTCGGCGGCCGCGATGACGGCGATGCCCTGGTCGGGCACCCGGAACCCGGCCTCCATGGGGGCGGCCAGGACGAGGAGGTCGCCGGCCGGGGCGCGCATCGCCGTAGCCCAGTCCTTCACCGTGCGCGCCTTGCGCGACAGGGCCTTCTCGGCGGCGCGCACGAGGCGGGGCAGGGCCTCGGCCGGCCCCGTGAGCAGCACGCGCTCGCCGGCCGCGACGTGGCCGCGCAACGCTTCGGCGAAGGCCGGGCCGGGGCGGGCCTTGCGCACGAAGGCCGGCAGGGCGACGGAATCCGCGTCCTTGGCCGAGGCCGTGGCGACGGGGCGCTCGCCCTGGAGGGCGGCCCATTCGTCGGGGCCGAGGTAGAGTTCGTAGGGCAGGGGGGCGGCGCGGCCGGCGCCCTCGCGGCCCTCCGCGATCTGCTCGAAGAAGGCGGCCGCCCGTTCGTCGGCCCCGGCCTCGACCACGAGGCGGGCGCCGGGCACGTAGTCCAGGGGAGTCACGAGGCGCGGATAGAGGCGGGGCAGGGCGTGCTCCTGGCCGGTGAACGGGCGCAGGGCCGTGTCGGTGTCGCGCGGCAGCACGATCTCCGTGGCGGAATCGATGACGAGGACGTCCACCTCGGCGAGGGAGCGCTGCGACACGGGATCGTAGGCGCGGATCGCGGTGACGCGGGCCTCGTCGTGCTCGATCCGGCACGGCCGCGCGGCGGCGGCGGGAAACACCTCGACGGTGCGGCCGCGCACGGCGACCTCGCCGGGCTCGTCGACCCGGTCGTCGACGATGTAGCCGAGGCGCTGGAGCTCCGCGGTCAGCGCCTGCGGGTCGAGGCGGTCGCCGACGCGGATCGCCATGTGGGCGTCGGCCCAGGTCTCGGGCGGCGGCACCCGCTGGATCAGGGCCGGGGCGGTGGTGAGGACGATGTCCGGCAGGTTGTCCGCATCGGTGAGCCAGCGCAGGACCCCCGTGCGGGCCCCCATGACGCCCCGCGACGGCGAGGCCCGGTCGAACGGCAGGCAATCCCACTCGGGGTAGATGGCGACGCTGCGCTCCGGCGCCAGGGCCCGCAGGATGTCGGCCAGCGCCCCGAGGCGGTGGCGCTCGCGGGCGACGTGGACGAGGGGGCGGGCATCGGCTTCGCGGTCGAGGAGGGCCACCGCCAGGGCGCCCGTGGGCACGAGGGGAGCGTCCGTTTCGTGGGGAACGGCGGCGGTCTTCGTCCTGCGTTTTGCCATCTAGGATGCGTCCCGCCCTGTTGGTCTTGCTTGGGCTGGAGGAACGCGCCGGCCCGCGCCGGGCTCCCGGCCGAATCGGGTTGTCCCCTGTTTGCCGCAGGCTGCGGACCCGTTTGCGTGATGGTGCCGCAGGGCCTTTGAACTCGGGAACGGTTGGGCTTTAAGCTCATGCCCGATCCGGTCCCGAGGCCGGCGCGGAGATGTGAGCACGATGACGGCCAAGACCGTGGCGACGACGCCGTTCCCCGACCAGAAGCCCGGCACCTCCGGCCTGCGCAAGAAGGTCGCGGTGTTCCGCCAGCCGCGCTACGTCGAGAACTTCGTCCAGGCGATCTTCGACGCGATTCCCGAGCGCGCCGGCGCCACCCTGGTGATCGGCGGCGACGGCCGCTTCTTCAACCGCGAGGTGGTGCAGACCGCCCTGAAGATGGCGGCGGCCAACGGCTTCGCCCGCGTCCTCGTGGGGCAGGGCGGCCTGCTCTCGACGCCCGCCGCCTCCTGCGTCATCCGCAAATACGGCGCCCTGGGCGGCCTCGTCCTGTCGGCGAGCCACAATCCCGGCGGGCCGGACGGCGATTTCGGCATCAAGTTCAACACCGCCAACGGCGGCCCGGCCCCGGAGGACGTCACCGCGGCGATCTTCGCCCGGACCCTGGCCATCGCCGAATACCGCATCACGGACGTGCCCGACCTCGACCTCGACGCCGTCGGCGAGGCCCGCATCGGCGACATGCGCGTGTCCATCCTCGATCCCGTGGCCGACTACGCCGAGCTCATGCGGACGCTGGTGGATTTCGACGCGATCCGCGCCCTGTTCGCCGGCGGCTTCCGCATGCGCTTCGACGCCATGAGCGCGGTGACGGGCCCCTACGCCCACGCCATCCTCGAGGGCGAACTCGGCGCCGCGCCCGGCACCGTGGTCAACGGCACGCCGAAGCCGGATTTCGGCGGCCACCACCCCGATCCGAACCCGGTCCATTGCCACGACCTCTACGACCTCATGCTCGGCCCCGACGCCCCCGATTTCGGCGCGGCCTCCGACGGCGACGGCGACCGCAACATGATCGTGGCGCCGGGCCTGTTCGTGACCCCGAGCGACAGCCTCGCGATCCTGGCCGCCCACGCCCACCGGGCGCCGGGCTACGCGGCCGGCCTCGCGGGCGTCGCCCGCTCTATGCCGACGAGCCGGGCCGTGGACCGGGTCGCGGTGTCGCTCGGCATCCCCGCCTACGAGACGCCCACGGGCTGGAAGTTCTTCGGCACCCTGCTGGATGCCGGGCTCATCACCCTGTGCGGCGAGGAAAGCGCCGGCACCGGCTCCAACCACGTGCGCGAAAAGGACGGGCTCTGGGCCGTGCTCCTGTGGCTCAACGTACTCGCCGCCACGGGCGAGCCCGCCCGCGACCTCGTCCACGCGCACTGGGCCCGCTTCGGGCGCGACTACTACACCCGCCACGATTACGAGGAGATCGATTCCGACGCCGCCAAGGCGCTGATGGAGGGGCTGCGGGCCAAGCTCGACAGCCTGCCGGGGCAGCGTTTCGGCGACCTCACCGTCGCGACGGCGGACGACTTCCGCTACGTCGATCCCGTCGACGGCTCCGTCACCGCCCAGCAGGGCGTGCGCATCGGCTTCGCCGAGGATGCCCGGGTGGTCTACCGCCTGTCGGGCACCGGCACGGCGGGGGCCACCCTGCGGGTCTATGTCGAGCGCTTCGAACCCGCCTCCGGCCGCCTCGACCGGCCCGTGGCCGAGGTCCTGGCCTCGGCCGTGGCCGCCGCCGGGACCATCGCCGACATCGCCCGTCTGACGGGCCGCGACGCGCCCAGCGTCGTGACCTGACCGGCCCCGCCGGGCATGGCCATGCCAGCCGTGCCCGCGGGCCCTATCCCGACCCGTTCGGTGACGCGGTGCGATGCGGGTCCCCTCCTCTCCTGGCGCGGGCCCCCTCTCCTGGAAGCTACGGCATTCACACATCTCAAGGGCAGCGCGGGTCCCCTCTCCTGGAAGGAGAGGGACAGGGTGAGGTGTGCGAATTGTCCGAATAGGTCCCACACCTCACCCCAACCCTCTCCTTCCAGGAGAGGAGGCCTGTCGCGCTCGATGCCGGCTCATTGTGGCTCTCGATATCAGCCGCCGGGCGGATGTGTGAATCCGGTAGCCTGGAAGGCAGGGCGATGGCAGAGGGGTGCATGCGTTTGGGCCGGCCCTTGCCCGTTCGCGCAGAGCGTCTGCGCGCGTCCCCCTCTCCCCGCCTGCGGGGAGAGGGCCGCAGGCACCCCGTCGTGCCTGCGGCGAGCGGAGGCGGAGCCGGAGCGAAGGTGAGGGGGCTGCGTCGGAGGAGCCTCTTCCGAATTCGCCCCCTCACCTTCGGCTGCCGCCTCGACGCGCTCCCCGGCAGGGGGGAGACGCGTCCCTCTCCCCGCAGGCGGGGCGAGGGGATGCGCACCGGTAACTCCGCTTGTTCGACGACGCCCTTCGGCGGCGGCTTCAGACCGCGACCATCCTCTGCGATCGCCCTGCCTGGAAGGAGAGGGAGCCACGGTGCGCCTTCCGCCCGCATCCGGATGCCTGCTGCAACATGGAATCGGCTCGTTCGCAATTGTGTGAATCCGGTAACTGGACAGGAGAGGGGGCCCGTCGCGGCCGCTCGATCCGAAGTGATCAACCGGAGTTGGTATGACGGATCAGGAAGCGGCGCGGCGGCGGGTCGGCATCGCGCTCATGTGCGGGACCCTGGCGTTCTTCGCCTGCCTCGACGCGTCGGCGAAAAGCCTGGCGCGCCTCGGCGTCGATCCCCTGCTCACCACCTTCATGCGCTACGCCGTCAGCGTCGTGGCGATCTCCCTCGTCATCAACCCCGTGACCTCGCCGGGGGTGATGCGCACCAACCGCCTGTGGCTGCAGATCCTGCGCTCCCTGCTGCTGTTCGGCTCCACCGCCCTGAACTTTTTAGCATTACGCCACCTCCAGCTCGCCGAGACCCTGTCGATCCAGTTCGCCGCGCCCCTGGCCGTGGCCCTGCTGGCCGGGCCGGTCCTGGGGGAATGGACCTCGCCCCGGCGGCTCGTCGCCATCGGCATCGGCTTCCTCGGCGTCCTCGTCATCGTCCGGCCCGGCGTCGGGCCGGTGCAGCCGGCGGTGCTGCTCAGCCTCGGCAACATGCTGTGCTACGCCCTCTACATCCTCACCACGCGAAAACTCGCGGCCCTCGATTCCACGGCCACCACCATGGTCTATTCGGGGCTGGCCGGCCTCGCCCTGATGACGCCCCTGCTGCCGTGGATCTGGACCACGCCGGCGACCTGGCTCGCCTGGGCGCTCCTCGTCGGGGTCGGCCTGTTCGGCACCCTCGGGCACTGGCTCCTGGTGCTGGCCCATGCCCGTGCCCCGGCCAACGTCCTGGCGCCCTTCATCTACACCCAGCTCCTGTGGTCGGTGATCCTCGGCTACGGCGTCTTCGGCGACGTGCCGAACCGATGGACGCTTCTCGGCGCGTCCATCGTCGTGGGCTCGGGGCTCTACCTGCTCACGCAGGACCGGCGAGGGCGGCGTGCGCCTCAGCGGTGATGGCGGTGGTGCCGGCGCGACTTGAGCCGGGTGCGGTAGGCGCGCCGGCCCGGATCGATGCCGAGCGCCCCGTTCACCGTGCCGACGGCGCCGCCGACCGCCCCGCCGACGATGCCGCCCACGGGACCGGCGACCCGGTCGCCCTCGGCCGCACCGCGGCGGACGCCGCCCGGAAGCCCCTGGGCCTCGGCGGCGCCGGACACGGCGAAGGCCGACAGGACGAGGGTGGCGGCGAGCAGAGCGTTTCTCATGGCGGGTCTCTCCTGGTGTTGAAATCGCCTCTCGGCGGGTCTTATCAACGGCCGAGCTTGGAAAAGGTCCCCGGGGCGGTGTCCCGCGAAAGCTCGCTGGTCTCCCGCATCCGGCGCTGCTAGAAGCCGGCGCATGTGCGCTGATGCCGATCCGCGCGGCCCGGACCTGCGCCCCGGCCGCCTGCGAATTACAGGCCCGGCCTCCGTCTGAGGGCCGCCGCGGCGTGCGCCTCGGCGGGGGCCGGGAGGGCACGCGATTGCCCCTTCCGCCGCCGGTCCCCACGGACCGCCCCCGCTTGAAGCGCCCAGACCGACAGAGACCCATGAGCGATCCCACAGAGTCCGCCGCCGCGCCGGCCCGCGACTACTCGAAAACCCTGTTCCTGCCGCAGACCGACTTCCCCATGCGGGCCGGTCTCCCCGTGCGCGAGCCCGTGCTGCTGGAGCGCTGGGCCGCCACCGACCTCTACGGCCGGATCCGGGCGCAGGCCGCTGGCCGGGCCAAGTTCGTGCTGCACGACGGCCCCCCCTACGCCAACGGCAACATCCACATCGGCACGGCGCTGAACAAGATCCTCAAGGACTGCATCGTCCGGGCCCAGGGGGCGCTCGGCTTCGACGCCAACTACGTGCCGGGCTGGGACTGCCACGGCCTGCCCATCGAGTGGAAGATCGAGGAACAGTACCGCGCCAAGGGCCGCAACAAGGACGACGTGCCCGTCCTCGAATTCCGCCAGGAATGCCGCGCCTTCGCCGGCCAGTGGCTCGACACCCAGCGCGCCGAATTCAAGCGCCTCGGCGTCACCGGCGACTGGGACCACCCCTACGCCACCATGACGTTCCCGGCCGAAGCCACCATCGCCCGCGAACTCATGAAATTCGCGACGTCGGGCCAGCTCTATCGCGGCTCGAAGCCGGTGATGTGGTCCGTGGTCGAGAAGACGGCTTTGGCCGAGGCCGAGGTCGAGTACGAGGACGTCGTCAGCGACACCATCTTCGCGGCGTTCCGGCCCACCGCCGGTGCGGCCGGGGACCTGGCCGCGGCCCGCGTGGTGATCTGGACCACCACGCCCTGGACCATGCCGGGCAACCGCGCCGTGGCCTACTCGAAGCGCGTCGCCTACGGCCTGTACCGGGTGACCGCCGCGGCCGACGAGAACTGGGCCAAGGTCGGCGACAGCTATCTCCTCGCCGACACCCTCGCGGCCTCGGTCTTCGCCGCCGCCCGCGTCGAGGGCTTCGAGCGCCTGCGCGACGTGACCCCGGCCGAACTCGCCGGTCTGACCCTGGCGCATCCCCTGGCCGGCCACGTCCCCGGCTACGACTTCCCCGTCCCCCTCCTCGACGGCGACCACGTCACCGACGAAGCTGGCACCGGCTTCGTCCACACGGCGCCGGGCCATGGCCGCGAGGATTTCGAGGTCTGGATGGCCAACGGCCGGGCACTCACGGACCGCGGCATCGACACCCGCATCCCCTACACCGTGGACGCCGACGGCGCGCTCACCGGGGACGCGCCCGGTTTCACGGGAAAACTCGTTCTTAACCACAAGGGCGAGAAGGGCGACGCCAACAAGGCGATCATCGCGGCCCTGACCGAGGCCGGCACCCTGGTGGCGCGCGGCACCCTCAAGCACAGCTATCCGCATTCCTGGCGCTCGAAGAAGCCGGTGATTTTTCGCAATACGCCGCAATGGTTCATCGCCATGGACCGGCCGGTGGAGTCGCTGGGTAACCGTACCCTGCGCGAGACGGCGCTCCAGGCCATCGACGACACCCAGTGGGTGCCGCCCCAGGGAAAAAACCGCATCAACGGCATGGTCGGCAACCGCCCCGACTGGGTGGTGTCGCGCCAGCGCGCCTGGGGCGTGCCCATCACGGTGTTCGTGAAGCGCGGCACCCACGAGGTCCTGCGCGACGAGGGCGTTAACGCCCGCATCGCCGAGGCTTTCCAGGCGGAAGGTGCCGATGCCTGGTTCACCGATGCGGACGGCGCCCGCTTCCTGGCGCCCGACCACGATCCGGCCGAGTACGAAAAGGTCACGGACGTCCTCGACGTCTGGTTCGATTCCGGCTCGACCCACGCCTTCGTCCTCGACGACGCGGAGCAGTTCCCGGGCCTGTCCGGCGTCGTGCGCAAGCGCGACGGCGGCGCCGACACGGTGATGTACCTCGAAGGCTCCGACCAGCATCGCGGCTGGTTCCAGTCGTCGTTGCTGGAGTCGAGCGGGACGCGGGGGCGGGCCCCCTACGACATCGTCCTCACCCACGGGTTCGTCCTCGACCCCAAGGGCCTGAAGATGTCCAAATCCAAGGGCAACGTCGTAGCACCCCAGAACATCATCAAGGATTCGGGCGCCGACATCCTGCGCCTGTGGGTCGCCGCTTCCGACTACACCGACGACCTCCGCATCGGCCCGGAGATCATCAAGACCTTCGCGGAGACCTACCGCAAGCTGCGCAACTCGCTCCGCTGGATGCTCGGCTCGCTAGCGCATTTCGAGCCCGGCCCCGAAATCCCGCACGCGGAGCTGCCCGAGCTCGAGCGCCTGATCCGGCACCGCCTGTCGGAGCTCGATGGCGAGATCCGCGAGGCCTACGCGACCTTCGACCTCAAGCGCGTCGTGGCCCTGCTCAACGGCTTCATGACCGGCGACCTCTCGGCGTTCTACTTCGACGTGCGCAAGGACGCGCTCTACTGCGATCCGATCTCGTCGCCGACCCGCCGGGCCGCCCTGCAGGTCATCGACGAGACCTTCCGCCGGGTGACGATCTGGCTCAGCCCCGTCCTCGCCTTCACGGCGGAGGAAGCCTGGCTCGACCGCTATCCGTCGGAGACCGGATCGGTGCACCTGCAGACCCTGCCGGAAACGCCCGCCGCCTGGCGCGACGCGGCCCTGGCCGCGCGCTGGCAGAACGTCCGAAAAGTCCGCCGGGTCGTCACCGGCGCCCTCGAGATCGAGCGGGCCGCCAAGCGCATCGGCGCGAGCCTGGAGGCGGCGCCGGTGGTGTCCATCGCCGACGCGGATCTGCTGGCCGCCCTCGACGGGATCGATTTTGCCGAGGTGTGCATCACCTCCGCGATCCGCATCGAATCCGGCGAGGGTCCGGCGGACGCCTTCCGCCTCGACGACGTCCGCGGCGTCGCCGTGGTCCCGGCCCCGGCGGAGGGGCGCAAATGCGCCCGGTCCTGGCGGGTCACCACCGATGTCGGCGCGGACCCGGCCTATCCCGACGTCACCCCCCGCGACGCCCGGGCCCTGCGCGAGTGGGACGCCGCCCACGGTGCCGTCGCGTGAGGCCGACTCCCCCCACGTCGGTGTGAGCCTCCCCTCCCCCTTGCGGGGAGGGGAACGCCGGAGCCACCCGTACCGCCATGCGAACGATCCGATGACTCCCTTCCGCCTCGGCCTCGCCGGCCTGCTCGCCACCCTGGTCCTCGATCAGGCGTCGAAGCTCTGGCTCTATTTCGGCACCGACCTCGTCCTGACCCAGCCCTGGCCCGTGGCGCCGTTCGCCGAGTTCCTCGTGGTGTGGAACCGGGGCGTGTCCTACGGCCTGTTCCAGCAGGAGGGCGGGGTCGGGCGCTGGGTCCTCGTCGCCGTCTCGGTGCTGGCGGCCGCCGGCCTCGTGGCGTGGATGTGGCGCGTGCCGACGCGGCTGCTCGCCGTCTCCCTCGGCCTCGTCGCCGGCGGCGCCATCGGCAACGCCATCGACCGGGCGGCGTATGGCGCGGTGTTCGACTTCGTGCACCTGCACTGGCGCAGCTGGTCCTGGTACGTGTTCAACGTCGCCGACGCCGCCATCGTCGCGGGCGTCGTCGGCCTCGTCCTCGACAGCCTGCTGCCGGACCTGCGTGGCAAGGCCACCACGCCGCAGGCCTGAATCGCCGGCCGTCCCCCTCAGTCCGGACGTGTGATGCGTAAACCACATCCGGGATCGTTGTCGGCCCGACACTGGCGCCCTGCGGCCAAGGCGCCATACGATCGCCCGAAACCGGGGTCAGGCGTTCGAAGCCGGATCAGGACCGCGTCTCGAACGCGACCATTCGAGCCCGGGACCGGGCGCGACGACCGGACGGGCATCGGGGGCGGCATGATCGGACAACGTGGGTTCCTCTACTCCGTGACGGGCACCTTGGTGACGGGCCTTCTCGCAGGCGCGGGCATCCTCGCCGGCCCTGGCGCCGCCCAGGCCCAGCAGGGCGTGTTCATGCGCGACGCGCTGAGCAACATCGGCCTCATCGAGCCGGAGAAGCCGGCCATCACCTACCGCGAGCGCGCCCCCCTGGTGATGCCGCCGAAATTCGATGGCAAGGCCCTGCCGCCGCCGCGCAAGGCCGAGGCCTCGCCGCAATGGCCGAAGGACCCGGAGATCGCCCAGCGCGAGCGCGAGCGCGTCGAGGCCCGCAAGCCCATCGTCCGCGGCGCCCAGGGGCGCATGGACGACAACAACATGACCCTGTCCATCGACGAGATGCGGGGCGGACGCCGGGCCGACGCGCAGGTGCGCACGGAGCCGGGCCGTCCCGAGGGCGAGACCGCCGACCGCAACTCGTTCTGGTCGAACCCCTTCGGCCTGCGCTCCGACGCGGTGGTCGAGCCGTCCCTGGTGGAGCCCGACCGCGACGTGCTGACCGATCCGCCCACCGGCTACCGCAAGCCGCCCCGCAAGGTCGCCAAGTCGAACGGCGACCCCGTCAACAATCCCTCGCGCGAGCGCGAGGAAGCCGATCCGGGTGCCTATATCCGCAACCGGAACTGAAGTCTTCGCCGGCCTCCGGCCGGTTCACGCGTTTGGCCCGGCCGTTGCGGCGGGTGCCGGACCTCCGTGTGACGCTCAACGAGACGGACGGTCCCGCGCGGGCCGAACGCTGAAGGAAAGCTCTTCGATGCATCTGTTCCGGAAGGACGTTCCGCTTCTCGGTCCCACACGCCGCCATGCCAGCGCCGGCCGCGCCGAATCCGCCCCGTTCGGGCGTTCCGAGGCCGGTGGTCCCGATGTCGGTGCCTTCACCCTCGACAACGGCCTCGACGTGGTCGTGGTGCCGGATCACCGGGCGCCCGTAGTCACCCACATGGTGTGGTACCGCAACGGCTCGGCCGACGACCCTCAGGGCCAGTCCGGCATCGCCCACTTCCTCGAGCACCTCATGTTCAAGGGCACCGAGCGGCACCCCGTCGGCGCCTTCTCGAAGGCGGTCTCAGGCCTCGGCGGCCAGGAGAACGCGTTCACGAGCTACGACTACACCGCCTATTTCCAGCGGGTGGCCCGCGACCATCTCCAGACCATGATGGAATTCGAGGCCGACCGCATGACCGGCCTCGTCCTCGACGACGCCGTGGTGGCGCCCGAGCGCGACGTGGTGCTGGAGGAGCGCCGCATGCGGGTCGAGACCGACCCCTCCGCCCAGCTCTCCGAGGCCATGGCCGCCTCCCTGTTCGTGCACCACCCCTACGGCACGCCGATCATCGGCTGGATGCACGAGATCGAGGACCTGAACCGCACCCACGCCCTCGACTACTACAAGCGCTTCTACACCCCCGAGAACGCCATCCTGGTGGTGGCTGGTGACGTGACCCCCGACGACGTCCGCCGCATGGCCGACGCCACCTACGGCCGCGTCACCCCCCAGGGCGCCCGCCCCGTGCGGGTGCGGGCCCGGGAGCCCGAGCCGAAGGCCCTGCGTCGCCTCGCGGTGGCCGACCCCAAGGTCGAGCAGCCGACCCTGCAGCGGCTCTACCTGACGCCGTCCTGCATCACCGCGCGCGACGGCGAGTGCCACGCCCTCGAACTCCTGGCCGAGGTGATGGGCGGGGGCTCGACCTCGTACCTCTACCGCAAGCTGGTCATGGAGCTCGGCGTCGCCGTGAATGCCGGCGCCTGGTACATGGGCTCAGCCATCGACGACACCCGCTTCTCCGTCTACGCGATCCCGGCCGAGGGGATCAGCCTGGAGAAGCTGGAGGAAGAGGTCGACCGGGTCCTGCGCCGGGCGCCGTCCGAGGCCCTGAACGCCGAGGCCATCGAGCGGGCCAAAACCCGCCTCGTCGCCGAGACGGTCTATTCGTCGGACAGCCAGTCGTCGCTCGCCCGCATCTACGGCTCGGCGCTGGCCATCGGCGAGACCATCGAGGAGGTGCGGCGCTGGCCGTCCGACATCGAGGGCGTGACCCAGGCGCGCCTGGCGGCCGTGGCCGAGCGCTACCTCGTCCCGCAGCGCTCCGTCACCGGCTATCTCACCAAATCCCGCGACGCCGACGCCTGATAGGCGCTCCGCCCGGATTTCGGGGCCGTGGCGCGACGCGCGCGCCGGGCCCGGCCCAGAACAACGAGGTTCCCATGACCATGGCTCCCCAACTGGTCGACACCGCCAACCGCCCGGCCAATTCGCCGACGCAGGCCGTGCCCGTCGCCACCGCCGCCGGCATCGAGGCCTGGCACGTCGAATCCCAGGTGGTGCCCCTCATCGCCCTGGCCTTCACCTTCGAGGGCGGCGCGGCGCAGGACCCCGAAGGCAAGGCCGGCGTCGCCCAGATGCTGGCCCGCCTCCTCGACGAGGGCGCCGGGGATCTGGTCTCCGACGCGTTCCAGGAGCGCCTGGCCGCCCGCGCCATCGAGCTGTCGTTCCACGCCGGCGCCGATGCCCTGGGCGGCTCCCTCAAGATGCTGGTCAAGCACGCCGACGAGGCCATCGACCTCCTGGCGCTGGCCCTTGCCAAGCCCCGCCTCGACCCCGACGCCATCGAGCGGGTGCGGGCCCAGACCCTGGCGGGCCTGCGCTACCAGCAGAACGACCCCGGCGTGATGGCCTCGCGCCGCTTCTTCGCCGAGGCCTATGCCGGCCATCCCTACGCCCGGCCGTCGTCGGGCACGCCCGAGAGCATCGCCGCCATCACCCGCGACGACCTCGTGGCCATGCACCGCAAGCTCGTCGGCCGCGGCGCCGTCAAGGTCGCGGCCGTGGGCGCCATCGACGCCGCCCGCCTCGCCGACGCCCTCGAGCGCGCCTTCGGCCGCCTCGACCTCGCCGCCCCCCTCACGGCGGTGCCGCAGACGCAGGTTCAGAACCTCGGCCACCGCCACGTCGTCGATATCGACGTGCCGCAATCGGTCCTGCGCTTCGGCATGGGCGGCGTGCCGTGGCGCGACCCCGACTTCATCCCGGCCTACGTGCTCAACCACATCCTCGGCGGCGGCTCCTTCACCTCGCGCCTGTTCCAGGAGGTGCGCGAGAAGCGCGGCCTCGCCTATTCGGTGGGCACGTCCCTGGTCAGCCACCGCGCCTCGGCCATGACCTGGGGCTACACCGCCACCAAGAACGAGCGCGTTGGCGAGGCCCTCTCGGTCATCGGCGATGAGATCGGCCGCCTCATCGCCGAGGGTCCGTCCGACGAGGAACTGCAGAAGGCCAAGGACTACCTCACCGGCTCCTATGCGCTCGGCTTCGACACCTCGACGAAGATCGCCCACCAGCTCGCCCAGATTGCCTTCGAGGGCCTCGGCATGGACTACATCGCCCGGCGCAACAACCTCGTCGCCAACGTCACCCAGGCCGACATCCGCCGCGCCGGCGCCCGCACCTTCGCCGACGGAAAAATGCTCGTCGTGGCCGCCGGCCGGCCCACGGGTTTCTGATCCGGTGCCTGCGCGCTCGCTCCCTCTTGCGGGGCGCTCAGGAGGTGGTGAATCGCGGATCCCGTCTCCCGGAAGGCGGGGGAAGCGCAGATGGGTGCATGCGTTGGGTCGGCCCTTGCCCCTTCGTGCAGAACGCAGGTGCGCATCCCCCTCTCCCCGCCTGCGGGGAGAGGGCCGCAGGCACCCCGTCGTGCCTGCGGCGAGCGCAGGCGGAGCCGCAGCGACGGTGAGGGGGCGATTCCGGACGAGTCTCACACGGATTCGCCCCCTCACCCTCGGCTGCCGCCTCGACGCGCTCCCCGGCAGGGGGGAGGCGCGTCCCTCTCCCCGCAGGCGGGGCGAGGGGATGCGCACCGGGGCCTCCGCTTCTTCAACAGCCCCTTCTGCGGCGGCTTCAGACCGCGGCCATCCTCTGCGATCGCCCTGCCTGGAAGGCTACGGCATTCACACATCTCGCGGGTAGCACGGGTCCCCTCTCCTGGAAGGAGAGGGACAGGGTGAGGTGTGGGACCTTTTCGGAAAGTCTACACACCTCACCCCAACCCTCTCCTTCCAGGAGAGGGAGCCCCGGTGCGCCTCCCGCCCGCATCCGGATGCTTGCCGCTGCATGGAATCGGCCCATTCGCAGTTGTGTGAATCCGGTAGCCTGGAAGGAGAGGGCTGGGGTGAGGTGTGCGAACTTTTCGGAGAGTCCACGACCCTCACCCCAACCCTCTCCCAAACAGGAGAGGGGGCCGGGCGCGGTTCATCTGCGATCGCCCCGCCGGGAAAGAGCGTGAGCCGGTAGCAACCAATCGATCCCGAGCCATCGACCACGTTTGGTAGGACCTCGTCCGGGGGTGCCCCCGGGGCATGGCGGTTGCTACAGTGCCGCCGCCTGCCACCGCTCTCGGGACATCCGGATGCCCTCTGCCCTGCCGACGCTCCTCGCCCGCGCGGCGATCCTGCCCCTCGCACTCGTGATCGCCACGCCCGCCTGGGCCCATCCGGGCCATGAGGCCGGGGGCTTGGCCGGGGGCCTGGCCCAGGGCTTCCTCCACCCCCTCGGTGGCCTCGACCACGTCCTCGCCATGGTGGCCGTGGGGCTCATCGCGGCGCGGATCGGCGGGCGGGCGCTGCTTCTCGTGCCGGCGTCCTTCCTCGCCATGATGGCACTCGGCGGCGCGGCCGGGGCCGCCGGCCTGACCTTGCCCCATGTCGAGACTGGCATCGCCCTGTCCGTCGTCGTCCTCGGGGCCGTCCTGGCCCTCGGCGCCGTACCGCCCGTGGCCGGGGCCATGGGCCTCGTCGGCGCCTTCGCGGTGTTCCACGGCCTCGCCCACGGTGCCGAGATGCCGGGCGCCGCCTCGGGCCTCGCCTACGGCCTCGGCTTCCTCGCCGCCACCGCGCTCCTGCACGCCGCCGGCCTCGGCCTCGGCCTCGCGGCGGCGCACCGCACGACGGGCCCGGCCCTGCGGGTCGCCGGGGCGGCCCTCGCCGCCGCCGGCCTCGGCCTCCTCGCCGGCGCGTTCTGACGCCAAGTCTTGTGCGCGTTTTGACCGATCCGTTCGGTCGAATCGGCCGACTGCTGAAAGACAGAGGGCAGCACGGGTCCCCTCTCCTGAAAGGAGAGGGACAGGGTGAGGTGTGCGAACTCTCCGAATAGGTCCCACACCTCACCCCAACCCTCTCCTTCCAGGAGAGGGAGCCCTGGTGCGATCACTCGATCCGAAGCGATCAAGTGGAGTTAGTCTTATAGGGTCGCCGCCAGGGCCTCGGCCTCGGCCCGGCCCCTCGCCCGCGACTCCCGGTCGAGGTCGGCGCCCATCAGGCCCTTCTCCACCAGGATCTGATGCACGTGCGTGATGCCGACCATGCGCAGCCAGGTCGCCATGTAGGTCGACTGGTGGTCGTAGATCTCCGCCGGGAAATCTGCCCCGATGGCGACGCCGCGGGCGTTGATCACCACGGCTTTCGCGGTGAGCAGGCCGTTCTGGCCGCGCTCGTCGAAGCTGAACAGCAGGTCCTTCTGCGACACGAGATCGAACAGGTGCTTGAGCCGGTACGGGATCGTGTAGTTCCACATGGGCACGCCGAACACCATGAGGTCGGCGGCCTGGAAGCGCCCGGCGAGGGCGCGGATCGTGGTCCACGCCTCGTCCTGGGCCGGGCTCGGGGCCTCGCCCGCGAGCGCCGCGTACTTGCCGGCCAGGGCCTCGCCGTCGAACTCGGGCAGGTCGGTGTTCCACACGTCCAGGGTGTCGATGGTGCCGTCCGGGTGGCGGGCCGTCCAGGCGTCGAGGAAGGCGTGCGCCACCGCGATGGAGGCGGAGCGGTCCTTGCGGGGCGAGGCTTCGACGTAGAGAAGGTGCGGCATCGATGGCTCCGGGTGGGGGACGCCTCCGACCTATCGCGACGGGCGCGCCGGGCCAGGGGGCGCACGGCTTTGTCATTCCCGGGCGCCGCCCCCATCTGACGTCCATCCCCATGGCGTCACAGGCCGGAACCGCCCGATGCACCTCACCGGAATCCACCACCTCACCGCCATCACGGCGCGGGCCCCCGACAACGCGGCGTTCTACACCCGCACCCTCGGCCTGCGGCTGGTGAAGAAGACGGTGAACCAGGACGACGTCTCGGCCTACCACCTGTTCTACGCCGACGGCCTCGCCTCGCCCGGCACGGACGTGACGTTCTTCGACTGGCCGGCGCCCCTGGAGCGGCGCGGCACCAACAGCATCACCCGCACGGGCCTGCGCGTGGCGGGCGCCGGGGCCATCGACTGGTGGCGGGAGCACCTCGCCCGGGAGGGCGTCGCCCATGCGGGTCCGGTCGAGCGCGACGGCCGCCTCAGCCTCGACTTCGAGGATGCCGAGGGCCAGCGCTTCATGCTCGTCGACGATGGCGGCGCCGGTCCGGCCCATCCCTGGGCGGGCAGCCCCGTGCCGGCCGAGCACCAGATCCGCGGCCTCGGGCCGATCCGCCTCGCCGTGGCGCAGGTGGAGCGGACGGAGGCGGTGCTGACCGAGGTCCTGGGCATGCGCCACGACCGCACCTACGACCTGCCGGAGGGCGCGGTCCGGGTCTGGCGCATGGGGCAGGGAAAGCCGGGAGAGGGGGGCCCGGCCGCCGAGCTCCACCTCCTGTCGCAGCCCGACGGGCCGCCGGCCCGCCAGGGGGCGGGGGCCGTCCACCACGTCGCCTTCCGCATCCCCGACGCGGACTACGCGGCCTGGGCCGATCGCCTCAAGGCGAAGCGCATGCCGACGAGCGGCCCCATCGACCGGTTCTACTTCCAGAGCCTGTACTTCCGCGAGCCCAACGGCATCCTGTTCGAGATCGCCACGGACGGCCCCGGCTTCACCGCCGACGAGCCCCTGGAGACCCTGGGGCAGCACCTCGCCCTGCCGCCGTTCCTCGAAGGCCGCCGCGCCGAGATCGAGGCGGGGCTGAAACCGCTCTGACCTTCGAATTTATCAAATCTTCAATGAGTCTTATAACTATAGGAGTCACGCGGCACGGGTCTGTATTTAAGGGGTTTTTAATCCGTCTTTGATATACCGACGATGAGGACGATAAAGTCTTCAGTCGGGACGAGCGATGCCGCCGCCCGCGCCTCCCATCATGCTGGAGATCGGGCTGAATCATGTTGAGATTGTCGATCGCGAAGAAGTTAGGCGTTCTCTCGAGTGTTGGGATCGTTCTGGCGATGGGAATGGTCGCCAATCAATGGCTCGGCAACCAGCGGATTACCCATTCGATGGAGGCCGTCGGTCGCGAACAGACGATCCTCGACGGGATCAAGAACGCGCAGCTCCTCCTGGCTCAGAGCCAGATCGCTTTCCGCGACGCGCGCCTGGCCGACACGGAGAAGCTCCACGGGGAGGCCGTCGACCGGATTCGGACGAGCTTCGTGTCGGCGCGGGAGGGGCTCAAGACACCGATCCGCATCGCGATGAAACCCGATGTCCTCAAGGAGATCGACGCCGCCCTGGAGCAGTTCACGGACCTCGCCGTCAGGACGGCGAACACCATCACCTTCGACCAGGGGCGCAAGAGAGCCGACGAGGCCGCCCTGGCTGCCGTCGCGGCCGAGCGGATGGCCGCCCGCAAAAGGGTGATGGTCGCCATCGACCAGTCCCTCGCCAATGCCCAGCATTTCACCGACGAAGCCCGTCGGTCGTCGACGGGGGCCGTGGAGACCGCCACCCTGCTGGGACTCGTGATCGGCCTGGTGGCGATCCTGATTCAGGGCGGGTCGGGTCTCTTCTCCCTGATGATGGTCGCCCGCCCGATACGCGGGATGACGGACGCCATGAACCGCCTGGCCCGGGGCGACACCGAGGCCGCGATCCCGGACCAGACCCGTCGGGACGAGCTCGGCGCCATGGCGGCGGCGGTCCAGGTCTTCAAGGACGGCATGATCCGCAACCGCGCCCTCGAGGCGGAGACCGAACACCTGCGTCTCCGGACGGAGACCGAGCGCAAGGCCGGCATGCGTGTCCTGGCCGACGAGTTCGAGGCGGCGGTCGGCGGGATCGTCAGCATGGTGTCGGCTGCCGCCACCGAGATGCAGGCCACCGCCTCGCAGCTGACGGCGTCCGCGGAGGAAACGGCGGCGCAGTCGAGCGCCGTCCTGGCGGCCGCGGAGGAAGCCTCGGCCAACGTCGCGTCCGTGGCGGGTTCGGCGGAAGAGCTCGGGACCTCTGTGGCGGAGATCGGCCGCCAGGTCGCCCGCTCGGCGGACATGACCGCCGCCGCCGTCCGCGAGGCGGAGCAGACCGCGCTGGCGGTGGCGGAACTCCGCGAGGTCGCCTCCAGCATCGGCGATGTCGTGAACCTGATCTCCAATCTCGCCGGTCAGACGAATCTCCTCGCCCTCAACGCGACGATCGAGGCGGCGCGGGCCGGCGAGGCGGGACGCGGCTTCGCCGTGGTCGCGTCGGAGGTGAAGGAACTCGCCAACCAGACGGCCAAGGCGACGACGGAAATCTCCGCGAAGATCACGGCGATCCAGTCCTCGACCCGTCAGGCGGCCAGCGCCATCGACGGGATTTCCTCGACGATCCAGGGGATCGACGAGACGGCCTCCGTCATCGCCGCCTCCGTCGCACAGCAGGATGCCGCGACCCGGGAGATCGCCGGCTCGGTGACGCAGGCCTCGATCGGAACGGGCGAGGTCAGCGCCAACATCACCGGCGTCGCCCGGGCGGCCCAGGAAACCGGAGCCGGCGCGAGCCAGGTGTTCACCGCCTCGTCGGAACTCGCGCGGCAGGCCGAACGGCTGAGCGGGGAGGTCCAGAAGTTCCTCCATACGGTCCGGGCCGCCTGACGCCCGACGACCGTGCCCGGTCCCTTCGAACCCGGTACGGTCGTGACGCCGTGTCCGCCCATGCAGCCCTGCGGCGGTCGGTGCGGCCTATGATCTCACGCGGGACGGCACGGGGCCTTCGGGAAACCTCCCCCGCCGCGCCTCGCCCCGGATCGTCGCGGGGCGCGATCGGCGCGTATCCGGATCGCCGGCCGCGGCGCTGCCCCCGGGAGGGCTCTGCGATGACGCGGAGGCCGACCCGCCCCTCGGGCACGGCCCCAGGAGTGATTCCAGACACAAGAGCGATTCCAGACAGTTGGGGCTTTTTCCGCGTGCGCGCCTGCTATGCCTTGACGGGCGTGCCGCAGGTGCGAAAAGACCCCGCTGACGGCCAAGACGCGCACGAAGAGTTTGAGACGGACCCGGCGATGAGTAAGTTCAACGAGGAGCGCGTGCTCTCCGTCCACCACTGGACGGACACCCTGTTCTCCTTCCGCACCACCCGCGATCCCGCGTTCCGCTTCCGCAACGGCGAGTTCGTGATGATCGGCATCGAGGTGGAGGGCCGCCCGCTCCTGCGCGCCTATTCGGTGGTCTCGGCCAATTACGAGGAAGAGCTCGAGTTCTTCTCCATCAAGGTCGCCAACGGGCCCCTGACCTCCAAGCTCCAGCACCTCAAGGTCGGCGACCCGATCATGGTCGGCAAGAAGCCCACCGGCACCCTGGTGCTCGACAACCTGATGCCGGGCAAGAATCTCTACCTGCTCGGCACCGGCACGGGGCTCGCCCCGTTCATGTCGATCATCAAGGACCCGGAGACCTACGAGCGCTTCGAGAAGGTCGTGCTCGTCCACGGCTGCCGGCAGGTGCAGGAACTCGCCTACGGCGAGACCATCACGGAAGCCCTGCCGAACCACGAATTCCTCGGCGAGGTGATCTCCGCCGGCCTGATCTACTATCCCACCGTGACCCGCGAGCCGTTCCGCAACCGCGGCCGGATCACCGACCTGATGACCTCCGGCAAGCTGTTCGCGGATATCGGCCTGCCGATGATGTCGGTGGAGAACGACCGCTTCATGCTGTGCGGCAGCCCGGACATGATCCGCGACACCCGCGAATTGCTGACCAGCGGCGGCTACGTCGAGGGCAACCACGGCGAGGCCGGCCA
This sequence comes from Methylobacterium sp. Leaf99, assembly GCF_001422375.1. GTDB lineage: Bacteria > Pseudomonadota > Alphaproteobacteria > Rhizobiales > Beijerinckiaceae > Methylobacterium. The sequence continues at coordinate 2,109,696 of NZ_LMMU01000001.1, forward strand.
CTACGTCATCGAGAAGGCGTTCGTCGAGAAATGAGCCGCGTCGAGAAGTGAGCTGCGTCGAGACGTGAGCCGGGTCGAGACGTGAGCGGCACCGTCTTCATCGCCGGCGCCGGGACCGAGATCGGCAAGACCTACGTCACCGCCGCCCTGACGCGCCGCCTGCGGGCGCAGGGGCACGCGGTCCGCACCCTGAAACCCGTCGCCAGCGGCGTGCCGGCCGTGGCGGACCCCGCGTTTGCCCTCAGCGACACGGCGATCCTGCTGGCGGCGCAGGGGCTCGCCGTGACGGAGGACAGCGTCGCCGCCTGCTCGCCCTGGCGCTTCCGCGCCCCCCTCGCCCCCGATCTCGCCGCCGCCCGCGAGGGCCGCACCCTGGCGCTCGCCGACCTCGTCGCCTTTTGCCGGGCCGAGATCGCCGCGGCGCCGCCGGGCGCCACCCTGCTCATCGAGGGCGTCGGCGGACTCATGAGCCCGGTCACCGCCGAGCACACCGGCCTCGACTGGCTCGAGGCCCTGGCCGTGCCGGCGCTCCTCGTCTCCGGCTCCTATCTCGGCGCCATCAGCCACGCCCTGACGGCAGCCGAGACCCTGCGCCATCGCGGGGTTCCCCTGCGCGGCCTCGTGGTCTGCGAGAGCGCGGACGCGCCGACGCCCCTCGAAACCGTGGCCGCCGCCATCCGCCGCCACGTCGCCGTCCCGGTCCACGCGATCGCGCGCGGCGGCGCCTGCCCGGACGATCTCGCCACCCTGATCCGGGCGGAGGCCTGAGGACCGGCCGCGTCCGGCACGTTCCTGCGCCGCCTTTCATCCCTGGACGCGGGCCCGTGATCCCCTACCTCGTCGCGGAAGAAGCGTCGCCGAGGCGCCCGGCCGGAGATCAATCCTTGTCCCAAGATCAGCCTCGGTCCCAAGATCAGATCCGGACCGGGCGGGGCCTCGCGCGCCCGGCCGTGCTCATCGGCGCCCTCGGCATCGTCTACGGCGATATCGGCACCAGCCCGCTCTACGCCTTCAAGGAGGCCGTGCGGGCGGCGAGTGCCGGCGCCCCGCCGACGCCCATCGCCGTCACCGGCGCGGTGTCGCTGATCCTGTGGGCGCTGATCCTCATCGTCTCCATCAAGTACGCCGTGCTGATCCTGCGCGCCGACAACCGGGGCGAGGGCGGCATCGTCGCCATGCTGGCGCTGCTCGGCGCCCGCCACGCCAAGCCCGGCTCGTGGCAGGCGGTGCTCCTCGTGGTCGGCCTCGTCGGCGCGGCGCTGCTCTACGGCGACGGGGCCATCACCCCGGCCATCTCGGTCCTGAGCGCGGTGGAGGGCCTGAAGGTCGATGCCCCCGGCCTGTCGCGCTTCGTCGTGCCCATCACCCTGGCGATCCTGGTCGGGCTGTTCCTGGTCCAGAGCAAGGGCGTCGCCTTCATCGGGCGCATCTTCGGGCCGGTGATGCTGGTCTGGTTCGTCGTCCTGGCCCTGATGGGCCTCGGCGGCATCGTCCACGCCCCGCAGATCCTCGGGGCGGTGAACCCCCTGCGCGCCGTGGATTTCCTGCTCCATGCCGGCTGGCACGTCAGCTTCGCCATGCTGGGCGCCGCCTTCCTGGCGGTGACCGGCGGCGAGGCGATGTACGCCGATCTCGGGCATTTCGGCGCCGGGCCGATCCGCGTCTCGTGGTTCGGCCCCGTGCTGCCGGCCCTGGTGATCCACTATTTCGGGCAGGGCGCCCTGCTGCTCGCCGAGCCCGACGCCATCGAGAACCCGTTCTACCGGCTCAGCCCCGACTGGGCGCATTACCCGCTCATCGGTCTGGCGACCCTCGCCACCGTCATCGCCTCGCAGGCGATCATCTCGGGCGCGTTCTCGCTGACCCAGCAGTCGATCCAGCTCGGGTTCCTGCCGCCCATGCGGGTGGTCCACACGGCGCGTCACGAGCGCGGGCAGATCTACGTGCCGGTGGTGAACTGGCTCCTCGCCGCCGCCACGGTGAGCGCCGTGCTCATCTTCGGAACCTCCGACGCGCTGGCCGGCGCCTACGGCATCGCCGTGTCGTCGCTCATGGCCATCACCACCCTGCTGGCCGCCCTGGTGGCGCTGAAATGGGGCTACAACCCCGTGGCGGTCTTCGCGCTCAACGGGTTCTTCCTCGCCATCGACCTCGTCTTCCTCGGGGCCAACAGCGTGAAGCTGTTCGAGGGCGGCTGGTTTCCGCTCCTGCTCGCCGGGCTGGTGGCGTTCCTGATGCTGACCTGGCGCAAGGGCACCGGGCTGGTGGAGGCGGCGCGGGTCGGCCTGCGCCAGCCGGAAGACGAGTTCCTGGCGCAGCTGCGCCGTGACCCGCCCCTGACCCTGCCGGGCCGCGCCGCCTTCCTGTCCTCGGCGACCTCCGGCATCCCGCTCCACCTGTCGCGCTTCGTCGAGCGCAGCCACGCCCTGCACAAGCGCATCCTCATCGTCACCGCCTTCTACGAGGAAGCGCCCGTGGTGCCGCGCGAGCACCGCGCCGAGGTCTCGGCCGTGACGCCCGACATCACCCGGCTCACCCTGCGCTACGGCTTCATGGAGGATGCCTCGATCCCCGAGGGGCTGGCCTGCGCCGTCCAGGCCGGCAAGCTCCCGTCGGAATGGCTCGACGATCTCACGATCTTCATCGGCCACGAGACCATCATCCCGAAGAGCGACGACCGCGGCATGGCCGACTGGCGGGAGGGGCTGTTCGCCTTCCTCCTGCGCAACGCCGAGCGCACCGGCGCGCATTTCTGCGTGCCGACGCGCCAGCTCGTGGAGGTCGGCACCGAGATCGAGATCTGAGCCCCGGACCCCGAATCGGCGGACGCGCGGCGCCGCGGCGGGCGTGGCACCGCGCCGTCGTGAGACGCCGCGCACTTGCGAGCCGCCGCCGGGCGCCGCAAGAAGGAGCCCGAGTGCCACGCCGACCCACGGAATCCCAAGCGTATGCCCGAACTCGCCCCCAAGGCCCTGGCGATCCGCCTGCGCCAGCAGGCGATCCTGTCCGATTTCGGCGTCGAGGCCCTGCGGGCCACCGAGCTGCTGCCCCTGCTCCAGCGCGCCACCGAGCTCTGCGCCGAGGGCATGGAGGCCGAGTTCTGCAAGGCGCTGGAGTACAAGCCGCATCAGGATTGCCTCCTCGTCTGCGCCGGTGTCGGCTGGAACGCCGATGCCGTCGGCACGGCCGTCGTCGGGGCCGATCTCGCCTCGCCGGCGGGCTACGCCCTCAAGACCGGGCGGCCGGTGATCTCGAATCACCTGCAGGACGAGACACGGTTCCGAACCCCGAAGCTCATGGCCGACCACGGCATCCGCCGGGCCATCAACGTGCTCATCGCCAACCGCGACGGCAATTACGGCGTGCTGGAGGTGGACGACACCCGCGAGGGCCAGTTCGAGGAGGCGGACATCGCCTTCATGCAGGGCTTCGCCAACCTCGTCGGCGGCGCCATCGAGCGCCAGCGCGCCGAGGCCCGGCTCAAGGCCGCCGTGGAGCGCCAGGAGCTGCTGTCCCGGGAGATGAGCCACCGGGTGAAGAACAGCCTCGCGGTGGTGGCCGGCTTCCTCGGGCTCCAGGCCCGGGGCTCCGACAACGAGGACGTCAAGGCGGCCCTCGCCGATGCCCGCACCCGGGTCGAGGCCGTGGCCCAGGTCCACGACCAGCTCTGGCGCCAGCCGAGCCTCGAGGCCATCGACGTCGCCGGCTTCCTCGAGGCCCTGTGCGCCAAGCTGCAGGAGAGCGCGCCGGCCCACGGCCTCGTCTGCCGGGCGCAGACGGTGAACATCCCCGCCGACCTCGCGATCCCCCTCGGCCTGTTCGTCAACGAACTCGTGACCAACGCCATCAAGTACGCCTATCCGGACGGCGCCGGCGAGATCCGGGTGACGGCCCGGGCGGCGGAGGGCGGCTTGCGCCTCACGGTCTGCGACGACGGCGTCGGCCTGCCGGAGGGGTTCGATCCCGCCGCGCCGCGCCGCGCGAGCCTCGGCATGCGCATCGTCAACAGCCTCGCCCGCCAGCTCGGCGGCTCGCTCACCGTCGCCACGGATCGCCCCGGCGCGCACTTTTCCCTGCTGATCGTCCCACCCGACGCCGCCGGCTGAGGTTTTGCCGGGCGCGTCCCTGCGCCATGCCAGATCCGGTGATCACGCCGGATCGAGCGGTCGCGACCGGCCCCCTCTCCTTTCAGGCAGGGCGATCGCAGATGAACCGCGACCGGCCCCGTCTCCGTCCGGGTGACGGCATTCCCCCAACGCGCGGGCAGCGCAGGTCCCCTCTCCTGGAAGGAGAGGGACAGGGTGAGGTGTGGGACTTATCCGGAAAGTTCACACACCTCACCCCAACCCTCTCCTTTCAGGAGAGGGAGCCCCGGTGCGCCTCCCGCCCGCATCCGGATGCCTGCCGCTGCTTGGAATCGGCCCACTCGTAGTTGTGTGAAGCCGGTAGCCCAAACAGGAGAGGGGGGCCGTCGCGGTTCATCTGCCATCGCCCTGCCTTCGAGGGGAGGGGACCCGCGATGCCCTGCGTCCCCGGCGATCGGTACGGCGGACCGAACCGATCGGCCGGAAACCGCCTCAGACCAGGCCGAGCTTCTGCGCCAAGCCGATGCGCTGGAGCTTGCCCGTGGCGCCCTTGGGGATCTCGTCGAGGATGAGGATCTTGGCCGGCACCTTGAAGGCGGCCAGCCGCTCCAGGGCGAAGCTGCGCAGGTCCTTCTCCACCAGGGTCTGGCCCTCGCGCAGGACGATGGCCGCCGCGACGTCTTCGCCGAGCTTGTCGTGGGGCATGGCGAAGGTGACGCATTGCGACACCGCCGGGTGGTCCATGAGGATCTCGTCGACCTCGCGCGGCGAGATCTTTTCGCCGCCCCGGTTGATGATCTCCTTGAGGCGGCCGGTGAGCGACAGGTAGCCCTCCGGGGAGAGCGAGCCCTGGTCGCCCGTGCGGAACCAGCCCTGCTTGGTGAAGGCCTCGGCATTGGCCTTGTCGTTGTTCTCGTAGCCCGCCATCACGTTGTCGCCGCGGATGACGATCTCGCCGATCTCGCCCACGGGGAGCGGCTCGCCCTCGTCGTCGACGATGGCGATCTCGGGGCCGGCGGCGAGGCCGACCGAGCCGGCGTAGTGGGGCTTCGGGGGCAGGGGGTTCGAGGCCATCTGGTGGGCGGCCTCGGTCATGCCGTAGGCCTCGATCAGGGGCGCGCCGAACACGTCCTCGATCTCCTTCATCACCTGCGGCGGCATGGAGGACGAGGACGAGCGGATGAACCGCAGGGGATTGGCCTCGATGACCTCCTTGTTGCGGTTGGCCCGGCCGAGGATGGCCTGGTGCATGGTCGGCACCGCCGTGTACCAGGTCGGGCGGACCTCACCCATCCAGCCGAAGAACTTCAGGGCGTTGAAGCCCGGCGTGCACGACACCTGACCGCCGGCCGACAGCGGCGCCAGGATGCCGGCGATGAGGCCGTGGATGTGGAACAGCGGCATGATGTTGAGGCCGCGATCCCCCGCCGTGAACGCCACCGCCTGCCGGATGTTGCGGGCCGAGGCGCAGACGTTCGACTGCTTCAGGGGCACGATCTTGGGGCGCGAGGTCGTGCCCGAGGTGTGGAGCACGAGGGCGATGTCGTCGGGCTCCGCCGGGCCGCCGTTGGCGGCGGGCGCGGCCGCCTCGCCCGGGAACGCCAGGGTGAAGGAGCCGGCGCCCTCCCCGGGGGTCGGCCGCAGGCGCACCACCGGCACGCCGAGCTTTTCCGCCACGGCCACGGCCGGGGTCTCGGAGCCTTCGGCGACGATGAGCAGCCGGGCGTTGAGGTCGTTCAGGTAGAACGTGAACTCGTCGGCCTTGTAGCTCGGGTTGAGGGGGGCCGAGGTGGCGCCCGCCGCCACGGCGATGAAGGCGGCGGCCATCTCGGGGCCGTTGTCGAGGACGATGCCGACGCGGTCGCCCCGGCCGATGCCCTGCCGGTTGAGGTCCGCGATGGTCCGCTCCGTGAGCGCCCGCAACCGTCCGAAGGTCAGGGGCACGCCGCCGGGGCTCGACAGGGCGGTGGCCTCGTCGGCGCCGGCCCGGATCAGGCCGTGGAGGGTGGTGGCGTTCTCGGCCATGGAAGGTGTCCTTGAAAAATCTCGAAAAATTCAGGCGGCCGTGATGGAGAGGCGTCCCTGTGCCCGGTCCAGGCTCTGGGACAGGAGGCGCATCAGGGCGTAGACGGTGCCGATATGCGGGGTCGGGGTGTCGGTGAGGCGCCCGAGCTCGATGATCGAGCCGACGAGGGCTTCGAGCTCGATGGGCCGGCCGGCCTCGACGTCCTGCAGCATCGAGGTCTTGTGGGCGCCGACCTTCTCGGCCCCGGCGATGCGCTTCTCGATGCCGAGCTTGAACGTGACCCCGAGCTTGCCCGCGATCTCCTGGGCTTCGCGCATCATGTCGGCGGCGAGCGCCCGGGTCTCGGGGAACTGGCAGATGTCCACGAGGGTGGCGTGGCTGAGGGCCGAGATCGGGTTGAAGCTGAGGTTGCCCCACAGCTTGAGCCAGATCTCCGCCCGGATGTCCGAGGTCACGGGCGCGCGGAACCCCGCCTTGATCAGGCGCTGGGCCAGGGACTGGACGCGCGGGCTCATGGTGCCGTCGAGTTCGCCCAGGCCGAAGCGGTGGCCCTCCACCACCTGCACCACGCCGGGTTCCGTGAGCACGGCGGCCGGATACACCACTGAGCCGATGACGTGCTTCGGGTCGAGGTGTTTTGCGATGAGCCCGCCCGGATCGGCGGTCTCCAGGTGGGTGCCGGTCAGGTCGCCGCCGTGGCCACCCGAGAAATACCACCACGGAATGCCGTTCTGCATGGTCACCACCATGGTGTCGGGTCCGATGAGGTGGTGCAGGTCGGCGGCGATGGGCCCGACCTGGTGGGCCTTCACGGTCAGCAGCACGATGTCGTGCACGCCGGCCTCTTCCATGGACTTGGTGGCGCGGAGATTCTTCACGTGGATCTCGGAGCCGTCCTCCTCGATCAGGCGCATGCCGTTGGTGCGGATGGCGTCGAGGTTGGCGCCGCGCGCGATGAAGGTGACGGCTTCGCCCGCATTGGCGAGGCGTACGCCCAAAAATCCGCCGATGGCGCCGGCGCCGACGATGGCGATGCTCATGTGGCTGTCCTCTGATGTCTGTGCGTCAGGCCCGTCACGCGAACGCGTTCGACAGGATTCCGATGCCGTCGATGTCCACCTCGACGGTGGCCCCCTTCGGAATCGGGCCGGCTCCGTTGGAGGTGCCGCAGGCGATGAGGTCGCCGGGCTCCAGGGTCATGCCCTGCGAGACCAGGGCGACGATCTCGTGCGGCTTGAAGATCATGTCGGCCAGGGGATAGCGCTGGCGCTCGCGTCCGTTGACCCGCACGGCGACGGAGAGCGCGTCCGGGTCGAGGCCCGTGGCGATGACCGGGCCGAACGGGCCGAACCCGTCGAAACCCTTCGACCGGGTCCATTGCACGAAGCTCGGATCGGCCTTCAGCACTTCCAGCGCCGTGACGTCGTTCACGCAGGTGTAGCCGAAGATGTGCCCGGCCGCCGCCTCGGGCGTGAGGTCGCGGCCGCGCCGGCCGATGACGATGCCGAGCTCGCCCTCGAACAGGATGCGGCCGAGGCCGTCCGGGATCGTCACGGTCTCGCCGCCCGCCCGGTAGGTGTTGGGCGGCTTGACGAAGAACAGCGGGGCCTGCGGCCGGTCGAGCCCCTGCTTCTCCGCCGCCGCGTGAAAATTGTTCCACAGGGCGATGAGCTTGCCCGGCCGGCACGGGATGTCGAGGGTGACGGCCGCGAGCGGCAGGGTCTCGCCCGTGGGCGTCGGATCGGCGAAGAGGTCGCCGTCGTGGACGGCGATGCCGTCCCCGTCGAGGCGGCCGAAGCCGCCCCGGCCGTCATGCGTGTAGCGCAGCCAGCGGGCCATGGTCTCAGGCGTTCCGGGCGATGTACCGGGCCCGCCAGGGCTTCAGCACGGCGATGGCCAGGATCGAGGCGAGGATGTTGGCGCCGGCGGCGACGAGGAACACCCCGTCCCAGCTCGCCGAACTCTGCTGCAGGTAGTTGGCCGCGGGGACCAGCAGGGCGGCGGTGCCTTTTGCCGTGTAGAGCAGGCCCGCATTGGTGGCGGCGAACTTGGTGCCGAAGGTGTCGGTGCAGGTCGAGGGGAACAGGGAGTAGATCTCACCCCAGGCGAAGAACACGAAGCCCGACAGCAGCACGAACCACAGGGGATCGTGACCCCAGAGGTAGAGCATGTAGATGCCGAAACCTTCCATGGCGAAGGCGATGAACATGGTGTTCTCGCGGCCGATCTTGTCCGAGACCCAGCCGAAGAACGGGCGGGTCAGGCCGTTGAGGACGCGGTCGATGGTGGCNGGCGAAGGCGATGAACATGGTGTTCTCGCGGCCGATCTTGTCCGAGACCCAGCCGAAGAACGGGCGGGTCAGGCCGTTGAGGACGCGGTCGATGGTGGCGGCAAACGTGATCGCCACCATGGTGAGGCCCATGATCGTGACCGGGACCTTGTCGACGCCGATATCGGCGGCGATGGGCTTGAGGTTGGCGGTGATCATCAGACCGCCGGCGCCGACGATGACGAACATGAAGTACATGAGCCAGAAGATCGGCTGGCGCGCGACCTCGCCGGGGGTGAAGTTGCGCCGGGTCTGGGCGACGCTGGCATTGCCCGCGGCCTCGGCGACCTGCCCCTTCTTCGGGGAGACCAGGAACACCGACAGCACCATGACGATGATGCCCTGGCCGATGCCGAAGTTGAAGAACGCGGCCTGGAAGCCGTTCTCGGCGATCATCCACTGGATCGGGGCGACGGTCAGCGCCGAGCCGGCGCCGAAGCCCGCCGCGGTGATGCCGGCGGCGAGACCGCGCTTGTCCGGGAACCACTTGAGGGCGGAGCCGACGCAGGTGCCGTAGACGGCGCCGGCGCCGATGCCGGCCACCACCTGGCCGAGGTAGAACATGTTGAGGGTCTCGGCATAGGAGTTGATGACCCCGAACAGGACGAACAGGGTGAAGGCCCACTGGATGGCGGCGCGGTCGAAGCCGAACTTCTTCTGGATGTCGGGGACGAAGAACGTCCAGCCGTACTGCAGGTTGGCGATCATCACCATGCAGATGACGCCGATGACGAGCTGGCCCCAGCGGCCGAACGGAGGCGCGGCGACCGTGGCCGGGGCGGCGTCGATGGTCCCACCGGGGACGGGCGCAGCAGTGCGCGCGGTCATGGCGTTGTCCTTGAGTCAACTTTTGGTAATGCCCGCCGGTTCTAGCCGCAATTATTTTGAATTCAAGCAGCTTTGCCGTGGCCTTGGCCTGCTCTCATCTGCGAAAAATTTGGGACATAGGCAGAAAAAATTTTAAGCGCCGGTCCCTGTTCATGCTCCTCCGCCCGCTCTTCTTGCAACGCAGCAAGATGACCGTGCGGCGCAGCAAAGGGCTGGGTGGCCGGACCGCGCGGCGGAACATTCCCCGGCCCCGCCCCGTTTCGCTCGGCCAATGGCGGGGGTCGCCGCACGCGACCGCGCGCCCAATTTCGGAGCGTTCCATGAGCAGCACGACGGACAAGATCAAGGGTCTGGCCAACGAGGCCGTCGGCAACATCAAGCAGGGCGTCGGGTCCGTCACGGGCAACGAGAAGCTCCAGGCCGAGGGCAAGGCCCAGGAACTGAAGGGCGAGGCCCAGAAGACCTTCGGCGACGCGAAGGACGGCATCAAGAACGCGGCCCAGGGCGCGGCCGATGCCGTGAAGAAGATCTGACCCCACGCCCTCGGGGCGGCCGGGAAGGGCCGCACGGAGTTCGGGGCGACGGAAGATCCGGTCCGTCGCCGGAGGGAGAACGAGCGAGGTTTCAGGATGAACAGGGATCAGTTCGAGGGTGGCCTGCGCACCCTGCGCGGCCGGGGCCGCACCGCCTTGGGCGCCGTCACCGGCCGTCCGCGCCAGCAGATCGACGGGGCCGTGGATCAGGTCGCCGGGACGCTCCAGCACGGCTACGGCCGCGCCCGCGAGACGGCGGACGACCTTCACCGCGACGGGACCGAATTCGTCGACGGGGCCCGCACCCGGGGCCGGGCCATCGCGGGCGACGTCCGGGATCGCGCCGAGGACCTGCGCCGGCGCGGGCGCGGCTATCGCGACGAGGCCGTCCGGCGCGGCCGGGACGTGGCGGCGCGGGCCGATGACAACCGGGGCACGACGCTCCTGGTCGTCGCCGCGGCCGCCTTCGCCACCGGCTGGCTCATGCGCCGGACGCGCTGAGTCGGTCTCCGGGCGCCCGCTCGATCGCCCCGGCGAAACCCGGCGGGCCCTCCCAAGCCGGCTTCGTCAATCGGAGCGGGGCTCGCCGCCTTGAGCGGGGCTTACCGACCGGAGCGGGGCTTGCCGACCGCAGCGGGGCTTGCCGACGGGGCGGGTCTCACCGATAGGAGAGGTGCTGCCGACGGGCGGGTCGCGGGGTCGGAGGCGGTTTTCGCGGAAATCCGCCCGGTCGAGCCCGGCCCCGTTGGAGACAGGCCAGATGCCCATCCGTCGATGGTCCGACCTCACCACCGATGACCTCCGGGACCGGGACATGCGCCGGGCCGTCGCCGTGCTGCCCGTGGCGGCCATCGAGCAGCACGGCCCGCACCTGCCCCTCTCCACGGATGTCGACATCGCCGAAGGCTACCTCGCCCGGCTCATGGCCTTGTGGGACGACCATGCCTTGCGGGATGACGGGGCCTTGCCGGCCGACGACCTCGACGTCCTCGTCCTGCCGGTGCAGGGGGTCGGCAAATCCGACGAGCACGACGCCTTCCCCGGGACCCTGAGCCTCACCGCCGCGACGGCGCTGGCCGCCTGGGGCGAGATCGGCGCCGGACTCCACCGGGCCGGCTGCCGCAAGCTCGTCCTCGTCACCTCGCATGGCGGTAACAGCGGCCTCATCGACCTCGTGGCGGCGGACCTGCGCGCGCACTTCGGCATGGTCGCGGTCACCACCGCCTGGAACCGCTTCGGCTATCCCGAGGGCCTGTTTCCCGAGGCCGAGATCCGGCACGGCATCCACGGCGGCGGCGTCGAGACCGCCCTGATGCTGGCGCTCCGCCCCGAGCAGGTGCGGACCGACCGGATCGCCGACTTCACCCCCCGGACCCTGGCGATGGAGCGCGACTTCACGCACCTGCGCGCCGGGCGCCCCGCCGCCTTCGCCTGGAAGGCCGGCGACCTCAACCCGGCCGGGGCCATCGGCGACGCCCGCCTCGGGACCGCCGAGGCGGGACACGCCGCCCTCGACCACGGCGCCCGCGCCTTTCGCGATCTCCTGCGCGACGTCGATCGGTTTTCCCTGTCGCCCTGACGCCGTCGAGGCCTCAGTCCTCGGGGTCCTCCGTGGCGGGGATGCGGGCCGGCCAGGTCACGATGCGGTCCAGGAGTTCGTCGGCGGTGAACTCCTCCTCGTTGCCCGAGACCCGGCCCCGGATGGAGATGCCGGCCTCGTGGACGCTTGCGGCCCGGCCGCTGACCAGCGGATGCCAGTCGGGCAGGTCCTGCCCGTCGCGGACGAGGCGGTAGCCGCAGGTCGGCGGCAGCCACGGGATCGTGCGCACGGCCTCCGGCGTCAGGCGCACGCAGTCGGGCACCCGCTTCTGGCGGCGCGGATAGTCGCGGCAATGGCAGCCGTGCCCGTCGAGCAGGGTGCAGCCCACATCCGTGTGGTAGACCTCGCCGGTGTCCTCGTCCTCGAGCTTGAGCAGGCAGCAGCGGCCGCAGCCGTCGCACAGGCTCTCCCATTCGGACGGCGACATGGCGTCCAGGCTCTTGGTGCGCCAGAACGGTTCGGTGGTGGCCGGCGGCCCGGACGGGCGTGCGGCCGTGCGATCCCGCATTCGGGAACCCCGGTCTAAGGTATGGAGCGATGGGACGGGCGAACCTTCCCCTTGCCGCAAGGCGCGCCGATGGGCAAGCGCCACCGGCGCGCCCCATTCCGGCGTCAAGGTTAATATGATCTTAATCCGCCGCGCGGGGCGCCGGGCGCGTTGCCCGTGGTATCCGACGCTGTCGCGAACCGGCGCGGAGCTTGATACAGTGAACGCCGCGGCGCGGGCCGGGTCGGGTCGCCCTCCAGGGACATGAAGAACAGATCGTGCGCCTGCCCAACGCCACTTCCCTGACGACCCGGATCAAGCGCGCGGCCCTGGCCTTCGACGCCTGGGTGAACGCGGGCCTCTACGACAGCGGTCGCTCCGCCGGGGAGACCTACGAGCGCTTCCAGGAGCGCATGAACGTGTTTTCCGTGCGCGGCTGGAAGCGCGGCGCCCTCGACCTGACCAGCGAGGCGGTGACCCTCGGCACCGGCGGCGCCATCGTGATGCTGATGCTCGCCCAGCCCGCCTTCAACCAGACCAGCGACAATTGGCTGAAGGCTCAGGATCTGGCCGTCACCTTCCTCGACCGCTACGGCAACGAGGTCGGCCGGCGCGGGATCAAGCACGACGATTCGCTCAAGCTCGACGACTTTCCCGACATCATGATCAAGGCCCTGGTCTCGACGGAGGACCGGCGCTTCTACGAGCATTGGGGCATCGACCCCATCGGCACCCTGCGCGCCCTGGTCTCGAACTCGCGCGGCGGCGGCAACACCCAGGGCGGCTCGTCGATCACGCAGCAGCTCGCCAAGAACCTGTTCCTCACCAACGAGCGCTCCCTCGAGCGCAAGGTCAACGAGGCGTTCCTGGCCCTGTGGCTGGAGAGCCACCTCACCAAGAACGAGATCCTGAAGCTCTACCTCGACCGGGCCTACATGGGCGGCGGCACCTTCGGCGCGGTGGCGGCGGCCGACTATTATTTCGGCAAGCCGCTCAAGGACATCTCCCTCGCCGAGGCCGCCATGCTCGCCGGCCTGTTCAAGGCGCCGACGAAGTACGCGCCCCACGTCAACCTGCCGGCGGCCCGCTCCCGCGCCGTCGACGTCCTGCACAACATGGTCGAGGCCGGCTTCGTCACGGAAGGCCAGATCCAGACGGCCCTGCGCAATCCCGCGACGCCGGTGACCCGCACCCGCGACATCACGGCGGATTACTACCTCGACTGGGCGTTCGGCGAGATCAAGGGCATGGCCGATGCGGGCCGCTTCCGCAGCGACCGCGTGCTGACGGTCAAGACGCCCCTCGACCTCACCATCCAGAAGCGCGCCGACGAGGTGATCCAGAACACCCTGCGCCGCTACGGCGACCAGTACGAGGTCGACGAGGCCGCCATGGTGATCCTCGATCCCGACGGCGCCCTGCGGGCCATGGTGGGCGGCGCCGATTACGGCGAGAGCCAGTTCAACCGCGCCACCGACGCCCTGCGCCAGCCCGGCTCCTCGTTCAAGCCCTACGTCTACGCCGCCGGCCTCACCTCCGGCCTGTACCGGCCCGACACCCGCGTGGTCGACCGCCCGGTCTGCATCGGCAACTGGTGCCCGCAGAATTACGGCCGCTCGTTCTCGGGCGCGACGACCCTCACGGTGGCGGTGGCCAAATCCATCAACACGATCCCGATCCAGATCTCCATCGCGCTCGGCAAGGCCATGGGCATCTCCCACGAGGCCCGCGCGGCCAAGGCAGGGCGCGACAAGATCGTCGACACGGCCCACCGCATGGGCATCACCACGCCGCTCGCCGACACGCCGTCGCTGCCCATCGGCTCGGCCGAGGTCAACGTCATCGACCAGGCCGCCGCCTACGCGGTGTTCGCCAATGGCGGGCGCAAGGCCAAGCCCTACGCCGCCATGGAGGTGAAGAACTCGTCCGGCGAGGTGATCTACCGCCACGCCGACGAGCGGGTCGAGCAGGTGCTCTCGACCCAGGTGGTCGCCGACATGAACTACATGCTCACCAAGGTGGTGGAGGAGGGCACCGGCAAGCGTGCCCAGCTCGAGGGCATCAAGGTCGCGGGCAAGTCCGGCACCACGAACGCCTACCGCGACGCCTGGTTCGTCGCCTACACCGGCAACTACGTCGGCTCCGTCTGGTTCGGCAACGACGACCACACCTCCACCAACAAGATGACGGGCGGCTCGCTCCCGGCCATGGCCTGGCACGACGTGATGGAGACCGCCCACCAGGGCATCGAGCTGAAAGCCATGCCGGGCCTGAAGGAGGTCGGCCGCGCCGTGGCCCAGACCCCGGCCGCCGCCCCGGTCAACCCGGCGGCGAGCGCCGCCGGAAAGCTGTCGCGGCGCTCCTTCGAGGTCATCGGCGGCGTCAACGGCCTGTTCCGCACCGTCGAGGCCAGCGGCACGGCCCCGCGCCCGGCCGGCGACGTGGCCGACGGGACCGGCACCGCCGGCCGCATCGCCACCCCGTGAGCCAAGGCGTTGGACGTATGAGAGCCGCCGACAGGGCCGCGCCCGCGGAAACGCGGGGAGAGACCGGTGCGGGTGCGCGGACCGCCGCCGCGCGGCTCGCCGGCGCCGCGCGCGAGGCCGTGCGCCGGGCCTCCACCGTCAGCCTCGTCCTCTACGCCCTGGCGCTCGGGGCGGGGATCGGGCTGGCCACCGCCGATTACGCCACGCGGGGCGGATACCCGTTCGGCGGCGTCGCCGTCGGGGCCTGGACGGCGTGGCCGCGCACCGGCTCCGTCGGGGCCGACCCCTACGCGCGGGCGGTGAACGCCCGCCGGGGCGAGATCCCCCTTGCCATCGGCGAGGGCATGCTGCTCACCGCCGCCCAGGACGACGAGGGCCAGGCCCTCGACGCCACCTGCACCTACACCATCGCGGGCATCACCCCGCCGGCCCGGGCCTGGACGGTGACGGTGGCCGGGCGCGGCCCGCGCGATCCCGAGCGCACCATCGTGCGCGAGGGCTACACCTCGACGGAGACCCTGCGCGAGCGCGACGGCCGCTTCGTCATCACCCTCTCGCCCGAGGTCCAGGCCGGCAACTGGCTGCCGATGCCGCGGGCGAGCGGCCCCGTGCGCCTGGCGCTGCGCCTCTACGACACCCCCGTGGCCGCGAGCGCCGGCACCCTCGACCGCGCCGCCCTGCCGGCCGTCACCCGCACGGGATGCGCCGCATGACGCCCCGGGGCCGCTTCCTCCTCGCCACCCTGGCGGGCCTCGTCCTGGCGGGCCTCGTCCATATCGGCGTGGTCCTCCTGATCCCGCGCCTGTCGGAGACCGACGCCCTGTCGCGCGCCCGCACGGGCGAGGGCCTCGATCACGCCATGCCGGTCTATACCCTGGTCACCGGCGACGGCCCGGCGCCGCCCGAAGCCTGGCTGCCCATCCCCGATCCGGCGGTGGCGGTGGGCATCTGCGCCTACGACCTCGCCGACGGTCCCATGCGGGTCTCGGCCCGCACCGGCCCGCTGATGCTGTCCCTGGCGGTGCACGGCCGGCGCGGGGCCTTCTACGCCGTCACCGACCAGGCCGCCGTGCGCGGCGCCCTCGACCTCGTGGTGCTGACCCGCGCCCAGTACGACGAGGCCCTCGCCAACGCCGACGAGAACGACGTCAGCCGCGACGTCCGCATCGTCGCCCCCGACCTCAGGGGCTACGTGGTGGTCCGGGTGATCGCCGCCCTGCCGAGCCAGCGGCCCGCCGCCAACACGGCGGTCCAGGCCGTGTCCTGCACCGTGGACCTGCCGGCCGAGGACAAGGCGGGCGGCTGAGCGGGATCGACCGGGTCCGGGCGCCGCGCGCCTTCGGAGATTCAGTTCTTGGCGACGATGGGCCGGATCGTGATGGCCGCGTCCATCGCGGCCTCCGCCGCGGAATCGCAGCGGCCCTCCGCTTCGGGCGGGACCAGGGCCGCGAGGATCGGCCGGCGCTCCGCCAGGGCCCGCAGGACGCGCTCGACGAGGGCCGCCTCCGGCGAGGGGACGGCGACGAGGAGGTGGTCGAGGGCGTAGCGGTAGCGCGCGAGGCGCCGGTCCGTCTCGAACCCGACCCAGGCGACGAGGCAGCGGTTCTCGGTCACCCGCATGGCGGCGTGGCGCGCATCGCGGTCGTCGACGGTCCGGGCGAAGGACAGGCTGCGCAGGCGCAGGGCATCCGCCTGGAACACCCGCGCGGCGGTGGCGGCGAAGACCGGCAGCAGGCGCGCATCCGCGCCGATATCCTCCGACAGGCGGTGATAGCGCGACACGGGCGAGCGGAACGGGCCGTCCATGAGGGCGGAGAAGTAGGCCTCCGGCGCGTCGGGGCGCCAGGCGGCCGGCAGCACGCGGCTGCGGGTGAGGTTGGCCAGGATGTCCGTGAAGGCGTCGCGTCCGCCCGCGGGCATGAGGAAGCGCCAGGCCCGGTCGCGCAGGGTGGCTTCGTCGTCCGTGAAGGGAAAGGCCGAGGCCGGCTCGCCGCGCTCGCGCGCCGCCAGGGTGCCGGTGGTCTCGATCAGGCCGTTCCAGGCCCCCGGCTTCGGGCGGCCGAAATCGCCCTGCTGCGCGCAGCCGGCGGTGAGCACCAGGAGCGCGGCCAGGACCGCGGCCGTCGGGAAGGTCGTGCGGGCGGTGGCGGCCGGTCGCGGCATCGTCGTGTCCGGTCGTCGGAAGGGGATCGCGGAGGCGGGATCAGGAGCGCCGCCGCAGGCGGGGGGCGCGCTTGTCCGGCTCGGCCGGATTCTCCGGTTCCGCCATGCGCTCGTAGCGGATGCCGGTGAACAGCAGGATCGCCCCGCGCGGGTCCGGTGCCGCGTCGTCGGCGCGGCGGAAGCGGCGGCGGCCCGCCGCCGGGAAGGTCACGACGGTGGCCGTCGGACGCGTGGGACCTCCCGTATTTGGTGACCTGTCGAGGTTCATCGGCTGCGATCCCGTCCCATTGTGTGCGTCCCGGACCCGCTCACCCACGTGACCCGGCGCCGTCTCCCCCGCGGGGACCGGTCCCCTCGGGGGCCGTCCGGTGGCGGTGATGTCGGCGAGATCATCACGGGGTGGTTAACGGATTGTTGCCAACGGACGATGCGGGGCGCGCCCGGGCCCCTCGGGGCGGCCCTCCGCCGAGGGGGGCCGCCCGGCGTTGCGAATGTGTCACGCCGGCCGGGAAATCTCTGGCGCGGGGATTGCCTGAAATCCCTCGCCCATGGCGGGCAATCCCTCCCTTGAACTCGGCCCCGCTCGCTCGCGCGAGCGGGGTTTTTTGTGGGCGCCACCGGGAGGGGGCCGGCGTGCGGCCCGAAGGTCGCGGGAACAAGCGTGGGCTTTCGCGCGCTTGCTAACCGCCGGGGCTGCCCGATATGCCCCATCCCATCTTCCCAGAACGAAGGACACCGCAGGATGCGCGTGATGACGTCACGACCCTTGAGCCTCTCGACGGCCCTGAAGATCGCGCCCTTCGCTCTTCTGATGCTGGCGGCCGGTCCGGCCCAGGCCCAGCGCGAGGACCAGGGCCTGCAGCTCGGCTGCGCCAACGACTATTTCCGCCTCTGCGCCGGCGTCGATCCCAACAGCAAGGATGCCGAGACCTGCATGGATCGCAACCGGCCCCGCCTGTCGCCCGAGTGCAAGGCCGCCATCGGCGATTACGACAAGCGCACCGGCGGCAAGAAGTAGCGTCCGGGACGGCTCTCGACCGATTTTCGAAGATGGAGGCTTGAGAGCCATGGCCCTGACCGTCGCCGTCCAGATGGATTCCATCCGGGCGATCCGCATCGCCGGTGACACCACCTTCGCCCTGCTGCTCGAAGCGCAGGCGCGGGGGCACCGGCTCCTGCACTACACCCCCGACCGGCTGTCCCTGCAGAACGGCCGGGTGACGGCGCGGGTGGAGGCCCTGACCGTTCAGGACGTCGAGGGCGCGCACGCCACCCTCGGCGCGCCCGAGCGCCTGGACCTGTCGCAGGCGGAGGTGGTGCTCATGCGCCAGGACCCGCCCTTCGACATGGCCTACATCACCGCCACCCACATGCTGGAGCGGCTGCCGGCTTCGACCCTGGTGGTGAACAATCCGGCCGAGGTCCGCAACGCGCCGGAAAAGCTGTTCGTCCTCGACTTCCCCACCCTGATGCCGCCGACCCTCATCACCCGCGACAAGGCGGAGATCGAGGCTTTCCGGGCCGAGCACGGCGCCATCGTGATGAAGCCGCTCCACGGCCACGGCGGCGCGGCGGTGTTCCGGGTGCTGCCGGAAGACGCGAATTTCGGCTCGATGTTCGACCTGTTCTCGGTGACGTTCCGCGAGCAGTGGGTGGTGCAGCGCTTCCTTCCCCGGATCACCGAGGGCGACAAGCGCATCATCCTCGTCGACGGCGAGCCCCTCGGCGCCATCAACCGGGTGCCGGCCCTCAACGACATCCGCTCGAACATGGTGCGGGGCGGCGCTGCCGCGGCGTCCGATCTGACGCCGCGCGAACTGGAGATCTGCGCGACCATCGGCCCGGAGCTGCGGCGGCGCGGCCTGATCCTCGTCGGCATCGACGTCATCGACGGCAACCTCACCGAGATCAACGTGACCTCGCCCACGGGCATCCGGGCCATCAAGCGCCTGGGCGGTCCCGACCTCGCGGTGTCCGTGTGGGATGCCATCGAGGCCCGGGTCAGCACGGTGCTTTCCGCCTGAACCTCACCGCTCGGCGCGGGGCGTCGCGTTGAGTTCGGCCCAGTCGAACTCCTCCTCCAGGACGTAGTAGGCGTCGTCGCCGATCTCGCCGGAGCGGCGCAGGGCCAGCACCCGGTCGCGGGCGGCCTCGATGGTGCCGCGCCGGGCGGCGTCGGCGGGAAGGGTCTCGGAGGCGAACCCGTCCGCTTGCCGGTCGGCCTGATCGAGGGCCGCGCGGAATTCCTCCCGCAGGGCGTCGACATGGGCGCCGGTCTCGCCCTCGAGACTGTGGAGCGCCGCGCCGTAGGCCTGCGTGCGGCCGTATCCGATCTCGCGGCCGACGGGATCGTCGTCCTTGAGGCCGAGGCGGCCGAGCAGCGGGCGCAGGGTCAGGCCCTGGACCGTGAGGGTGCCGATGATGACGCAGAAGGCCGTGAGCACGATGAGGTCGCGGTAGGGAAACCCCGGATCGCCCTCGGGCAGGGCGAGCGCCGTCGCGATGGTGACGATGCCGCGCATGCCGGCCCAGGCCACCGCCGTCGCTGCACCCGGACCGCTGTCGTCGCTGGTTTCGCCCTCGGCGCCCAACCGTGAAAAATGGTTGGCCGACAGCACCCAGACGATGCGGACCACCACCACGGTGAGGAACACCGCCGCGCCCACCAGGGCGTAGGAGATCTGCTGCTCCCGGGTCAGCCGTTCCAGGATCGGGCCGATCTGCAGGCCGATGAGCACGAAGGCGAGCACGTTGAGGACGAACACCGCCGTGTCCCACACGGCGTAGGAGACGATGCGGGTGCGCGGCGGCGTGCGCCCCGCCGTGAGCCGCGCGGCCGTGATGGCGAAGGTGACCACGGTCAGCACCCCCGACAGGTGGACGTGCTCGGCCCCGATCCAGATGCCGAAGGCGGCGACGAACTGCAGGACGATGACGCTCGGCGCGTCGGTGACCGGCCGCATGGCCCGGGTGTAGGCGAAGGCCAGGATCGGGCCGACGACGACGCTGCCGAGGATGCCGATGAGGAAGGCCGGGCCGATCTCGGCGAGGGAGAAGGTGCCGGTGACGGCGGCCGTGACGCCGAGGCGGTAGATCAGCAGGGAGCCGGCGTCGTTGAGCAGGCTCTCGCCGCGCAGGATCGTGGTGAGGCGGTGCGGCAGTTCGACGTGGCGCAGCACCGACAGCGCCGCCACGGCGTCGGGCGGGGCGACGATGGCGCCGAGCACGATGGCGGCCGCGATGGGCATGTCGGGAACGAGGAGCTTCGCCACGAACGCCACGGCCAGGGTCGAGGCCACCACGGCGCCGAGCGCCAGGCCGGCGATGGGGCGCCAGTGGGTGCGCAGGTCCCGGAGGGAGGTGGCGTAGCCGGCATCCAGCAGGACGGGGGCGAGGAACAGGGCGAGCGCCAGTTCCGGGTCGAGGACGAGGTTGGGCACCGCCGGGATGAAGGCCAGGGCGATGCCGCCGAGGGCGAGGAACACCGGATACGGTGCCCCCACGCGCCGGGCGAGGGCGGCCAACAGGACGGCGCCGAACAGGACGCCGACGATCCACTGAAAAATCATCATGTGGAAGGGGAGATAGGGCCGGCGCGCCCGAAACGCAGATCTCCCCCGCCGGTTAGTCCCGCCGGTCAGCCCCGCGTCGTCGAGACCGACAGGTCCGGCTTGTGGTTCAGGGTCTGGAACACCACGCAGTAGCGCTCCGTCAGCTTCAGGAGCTGGTCGAGCTTGTCCTGGGGCGCGTCGGTGTCGAGGGCGAAGGCGAGGCGGATCGCCCGGAAGCCCACGGGCGCTCCCTTGTCGACGCCGAGCGTGCCCCGGAAGTCGAGGTCGCCCTCGGCGCTGACGGTGCCGGCGCGAAGCTCGATCTCCAGGGCGGTCGCCACCGCCTTCAGGGTGACGCCGGCGCAGGCGACGAGGGCCTCCAGCAGCATGTCGCCGGAGCAGAGCTCGGCGCCGGACCCGCCCGTGGCCGGGTGCAGGCCCGCGACCGCCAGGGCCCGGCCGGTCTCGACCTTGCAGGCGATGGACGTGTCGTCGAGGCTGCCCCGGGCGCGCAGGGTCACCAGCGCGGAGTCGGGGGTCGCACGATACTGGTCCTTCAGCGGAGCCTGGAGCGAGCGCAGAGCCTGCGAGTCCATGGGCGTTTCCTCGTGTGTTTTATGGGGGTTGGTCCCGAACCTAACGCCTTCGTGCGATGGCGGCCAGATCGGGGGAACGCGGGACTCCGCGGCTCCGCACGCGGCGATCGGCACGGTTTGGCCGTGCATTCGGCCGAAGGGGGCCGATTTCCGGCCCGGAACCGCCCCGCGCCCCGGTGCCGGGCGATCCCGCGCCCCGCGCCCGGCCTCCGCGAGGCCCCTGGCGCCGATCCGCCAACATGCTAACGGGGTTGACTATGTTCGACGCCGTTGCCGCCCTCGCCGATGTCCTCGAGAAACTCGACCGCGACGCCCGGGAGGCGACGCGCCTGCGGGCCGTCCTCGTGCCGGAGCTGCGGCGGGTGATGGAGCTCGGCCGGGCCGATGCCGAGGCCCGGCTCATCGCGGAGCGCGACGGCCTCGCCTGCGCCCAGCGCCTGAGCAACCTCACGGACGCGGTGATCCGCACCATCCACGACGCCGTGGTCTGGCGGCTCTATCCCAATGACAACCCGTCCACGGGCGAGCAGCTCGCCGTGGTCGCCACCGGCGGCTACGGCCGGGGCACCATGGCGCCGGGCTCCGACATCGATCTCCTGTTCCTGCTGCCCTACAAGCAGACGGCCTGGTCCGAGAGCGTCGTCGAGGCGATGCTCTACGTGCTGTGGGACCTGAAACTGAAGGTCGGCCACGCCACGCGCTCCGTGGAGGAGTGCCTGCGCGAGGGCCGGGCCGACATGACCATCCGGACCTCGCTCCTGGAGGCGCGCTACCTGTTCGGAACCCGGGCGCTCTACGAGGAACTCGTCACCCGGTTCGATACCGAGCTCGTGATGTGGACGGCGCCCGAATTCGTCGAGGCCAAGCTGCGCGAACGCGACGCGCGCGTCACCAAGGCCGGCGCCTCGCGCTACCTCGTCGAGCCCAACGTCAAGGACGGCAAGGGGGGGTTGCGCGACCTCAACACCCTGTTCTGGATCGCGAAATACACCTACCGGGTCCGCGACCAGAGTGAGCTCGTCCCCGCCGGCCTGTTCACGCCCGAGGAGTACCGGGTGTTCGAGCGCTGCGAGGAACTGCTGTGGCGGGTGCGCTGCCACATGCACTTCATCACCGGCCGCTCCGAGGAGCGCCTGTCGTTCGGATTGCAGCCGAAGGTGGCCGAGCGCTTCGGCTACGAGCCGCGCGGCGGCCTGTCGGGCGTCGAGCGCTTCATGAAGGCCTACTTCCTCATCGCCAAGGATGTCGGCGACCTCACCGCCATCGTGTGCGCGGCCCTCGAGGCCCGCCACGCCAAGCGCACCCCGGTCCTCGACCGCTGGATCGGCCGCTTTCGCGATCGCTTCCGCGCCACCGCCATCGAGGCGGAGGATTTCGTCGACGACCACGGCCGGATCAACCTGCGCGACGGCGACGTCTTCGTGAAGGACCCGGTGAACCTGATCCGGCTGTTCTGGCTCGCCGACCGTCACAACCTGCCGATCCACCCGGACGCGACGCGGGTGGCCAACCGCTCCCTGCGCCTCATCGGCCATTCGCTCCGGTCCGACGAGGAGGCCAACCGGCTGTTCCTCGACATCCTGACCTCGAAGAACTCGCCCGAGACCATCCTGCGGCTGATGAACGAGGCCGGGGTGCTCGGCCGGTTCATCCCGGATTTCGGCCGCATCGTCGCGATGATGCAGTTCAACATGTACCATCACTTCACCGTGGACGAGCACCTGCTGCGCGCCCTCGGCGTGCTGACGGCCATCGAGTCCGGGCGGACGGAGGAGGACCATCCCCTGGCGGCCCGCCTCATCGACTCGATCTCCAACCGGCGGGCCCTGTTCGTGGCCGTGCTCCTGCACGACATCGCCAAGGGCCGGCCGGAGGACCACTCCATCGCGGGGGCGGCCATCTCCGAGAAGCTCGGGCCGCGCTTCGGCCTCAAGCCCGCCGAGACCGAGACGGTGGCCTGGCTGGTGGAGCACCACCTGCTCATGTCCATGACGGCCCAGAGCCGCGACCTGTCCGACCCCAAGACCATCGAGAAGTTCGCCGGCATCGTCCAGACCCTGGAGCGCCTCAAGCTCCTGATGATCCTCACCGTCGCCGACATCCGCGCCGTGGGGCCGGGGGTGTGGACCGCCTGGAAGGGCACCCTGCTGCGCACCCTCTACGACGAGACCGAGGTGGTGCTCTCCGGCGGCCATTCCGAGATCGCCCGCACGGACCGGGTCCGGATGATCCAGATGGGCCTGCGCGAACAGCTCGCCGACTGGGAATCCGACGTCTTCGACGCCTATGCGGGGCGCCACAACCAGGCCTACTGGCTCAAGGTCGACGCCACCCGCCAGTTCAAGCATGCGGGCTTCCTCAAGACCCTCACGGCGGAGGGGCGCACCGTCGCCACCGCCGACGAGACCGACCCCGTCCGCGGCATCACCGAGCTGACGATCTACTCGCCCGACCACCCGCGGCTCCTCGCCATCGTCACCGGGGCCTGTGCGGCCCTCGGCGGCAACATCGTCGACGCGCAGATCTTCACCACCACGGACGGCTTCGCCCTCGATTCGATCCTGCTGTCGCGGGCGTTCGAGCGGGACGAGGACGAGCTGCGCCGGGCCAAGCGCATCACCACCGCCATCGAGCGGGCCCTGCGCGGGGAGATCCGCATCGCCGACCTCGTGGCCGACCGGCATCCGCCGGACAAGCGCACGCCGACCTTCCTCGTGCCCCCCGACATGTCCATCGACAACGCCCTGTCGAGCCGCGAGACGGTCATCGAGATCACCGGCCTCGACCGGCCGGGCCTGCTCTACGAACTGACGGCGGCCCTGGGGCGGCTCAGCCTCAACATCACCTCGGCCCACGTGGCGACCTTCGGCGAGCGCGCCGTGGACGTGTTCTACGTCACCGACCTCACCGGCACGCGGGTGACCCAGCCCGACCGGCAGGTGGCGATCCGCGCCGCCGTGATGGAGGTGTTCGCCAGCGACGTCGCCGCCATGCGGGCGGAGGGACTCGACGCCCTGCTCGAATCCCCCCCGCCCCGCGAGGCGTGAGCGTGCCGCGCGAAGCCTGACCGTGGCCCGTGCTTGATTTCACGGGCCCCGCGCCTGATATCAGCGCCAATCCCCGGCAACCCCGATCCGACGAAAAGTGACGATGGCGAACAGCATGGAGAACGACCCCACGGTCGAGACCGACGCGACGGCGCAGGCCGAACCGACGCAGGACGGCGCCCCGGAGGCCCCGGCCCTCGCCGCCCTCGTGGCCGAGCGCGACGAGTTCAAGGACCGCGTCCTGCGAACCCTGGCCGAGATGGAGAACCTGCGCCGGCGCACGGAGCGCGAGGTCGCGGATGCCCGCACCTACGCCGTCACCAACTTCGCCCGCGACATGCTCAACGCCGCCGACAACATCCGGCGCGCCCTCGAGAGCGTGCCCGAGGCCGAGCGCACGCAAGCCACCGGCGCGTTCAAGGCGCTCCTCGACGGGATCGAGCTGACCGAGCGCGACCTCGGCAAGACCCTGGAGCGCCACGGCGTCAAGTCCATCGATCCGAAGGGCCAGCGCTTCGACCCGAACCGCCACCAGGCGATGTTCGAGGTGCCCGATGCCGAGGTGCCGAGCGGCACCGTCGTCCAGGTGATGCAGTCGGGCTACGTCATCGGCGACCGCACCCTGCGCCCGGCCCTCGTCGGCGTCGCCAAGGGTGGGCCGAAGGCCGCCAATCCGGCCGACGCGGCCTGAGGGCAGCCGCTTCCGCGGAAGCGACCCGACATCGAAGGGCGGCGGGCCAAAAGGGCCCGCCGCCCTTCGGCGTTTCGGGCGCTACTTCAGCTGCACGCTGTCCACGACCTCACGAAAGTGCGCGAGGACGCCCTCGCGGTGGTCGGCCCGCACGACGCCGACGGCGCGCAGGTACCCGTCGGGGGCGAACCGGATGGTCTGCGAGATCACCACCGGCGTGCTCGAGGCGATGTCCGTCGCCCGCGCCACGATCTCGTGCCAGTCGACGCCCTTCTGGCGATAGCTCTGCGAGCGCTCGACGATGAAGTCCTTCATGGTCTGGTTCGAGGCCAGGGCCGTGCGGGCGAAGGCTTCGCGCTGCTCGGGCTGGGGCGGGGGCTGGACCGCCTGGGCCAGCACCAGGATCGGCTGTTCGAGGCCGAGCATCTGGTCCTTGGGGCCCTGCGTCATCAGGACGGAATTGCCGGCCAGCACCCGCACGGGCCGGAATCCGGCCGGGGTGCCGATCCGGAACGGCAGGGCGGCGACCTGCTGATCGAGGGTGAGTTCGGGGCGGATGTGGATGCCGGTGAGCATGGCGACCATGCTCTCGTCGGTCTCGGCGTCGGGGGTGGTCTGGGCGATGATGATGCCCGTCACCGTGGGATCGCCGACGAGCAGCATCCACTTCTTGATCGACGGGCCGGCGCTCGGATCGGCCGCCGGCTGCTCGCCGGTGAACAGCACCGCATCGACGTCGCCCGCGACCTTGATCGCCTGACGGTTGGACACGACGAAGCCCTGCTGCTTCAGGTTCGCGTCGGTGAAGCTCTGCTCCAGTTCGGCGAAGGCGTTGGGCGGCAGTTCGACCACCGAGACCGTGGCGCCGCCCTCGACCCGCTCGAACCCAGAGAACCGCTTCGACGAGACCATGTCCGGCGGTGGCTGGAAGCCGAAGCGGGAGCTCGGCGGAAACACCGGGTCGGCCGCGCGGCCCGCCTGCGTCAGGCCGAGGAGGAGGGCCAGGATCGTGACGGGGCGGGCGAGGCTACGCAGACGCATCGGGTCGTTTCTCCGCAAGGGCCCGGTCTCGCGCCGGGCCTCGGTCCCGTCCGACGCCGGACGGGGCCCATGGCGATGGGTCGGCCCCAGCCCCGCCCGTGTCAAGCCGTCGGCGACGGCTCGGGCCGCGTCACGCGGCGCAGGGTGAGGTTGCATCGCCCGTCCGGCGGCAGGAACGCCGGCATGGCCTCGCCGGCGCCGAGGAGATCGGGTGGGCGCGGCAGGATGCGGTCGATGCCGTGATGGACGAGGCGGGCGGCCCCGCCCATGACGAGGGCGTCGCCCGCGTGCAGGCGGACCGAGCGCGTCGGGTCGCTCCGGCTCGTGCCGCCGTAGCGGAACAGGGCGGAGGCCCCCAGCGACAGGGACAGGACGGGGGCGTCGAGGGTGGCCTCGTCGCGGTCCTGGTGCAGGCCCATGCGCGCGTCGGCGGCGTAGAGGTTGACGAGGGCTGCCTCGGGCGGGGCCGGATAGCCGGAGAGGTCGTCCCAGGCGCGCAGGGCGAGCTCGGGAATCGCCGGCCACGGCGCCCCGGTCTCGGGGTGGTGGGCCTGGTAGCGGTAGCCGGCGATATCGGAGACCCAGCCGAGGGGGCCGCAATTGGTCATGGTCACGGAGAACGGCCGCCCCGTGCGCGGCATCCGCGGCCGGTAGGGCGGCGCAACCGAGAAGCCCGCGGCGAGGTCCGCCGCCAGGCGCGTGCGCGCAGGCCCGTCGAGCCAGCCGGGGTGGAGGATCAGCCCCGGCATCAGTTCGACTGAAACGCGTTCGACGGGTGGCGCCATCACACGTCGTGGTCGATGTCGCGCTCCAGGACCGACTTGCTCTCCACCGTGGTGTCGGCCTTGAGGTGGTAGACCAGGGGGATGCCGGTGGCGATCTCCAGGCTGGCGATGGTCTTCGTGGTCATGCCGTCGAGGACCATGACGAGGGCGCGCAGGGAATTGCCGTGGGCGGCCACGAGGACGCGCTCGCCGGCCATGACCCGGGGCAGGATGGTCTGGATGTAGTAGGGCAGGACCCGCGCGGCGGTGTCCTTGAGGCTCTCGCCGCCGGGGGGCGGGATGTCGTAGGAGCGGCGCCACTGGTGCACCTGGGCGTCGCCCCAGCGCTCGCGGGCATCGTCCTTGTTCAGGCCCGACAGGTCGCCGTAATCGCGCTCGTTGAGGGCCTCCGAGCGGATGGTCTCGACCTCGGGCTGGCCCATCTCCTCCAGCATCAGCGCGCAGGTGCGCTGGGCGCGGCGCAGGTTCGAGGTGAAGGCGACGTCGAACCGGTGGCCCTGCTGGCCGAGCCAGCGGCCGGCGGTCCGGGCCTCGGCGATGCCGAGCTCCGTCAGTTCCGGATCGCGCCAGCCCGTGAACAGCTTCTTGAGATTCCATTCGCTCTGGCCGTGGCGAGCGAGGACAAGCAGGCGCTCCATCGCGAATCGATCCCCTGAATCCAGTTTTGGTGCGGTGCAGCAAAAGGCTGGACCGGTCGGGTATGTGGGCGCCCGTAGCTGAACGGGCAATGACGGCAAACCCTCGGACAGCAAGTCCCTGGCCGGCAAGCCTTTGGCCGGCAAACCCTCGGACAACAAGCCTTTGGCCGGCAGGCCCTTATCAGAGGCCGAGGACGTCGGCCATGCCGTAGAGACCCGGCGGGCGGTCGAACGCCCATTGCGCCGCACGCACGGCGCCGCGGGCGAAGATGCCCCGGTCCTCGGCGTGGTGACTCAGCGTCAGGCGCTCGCCCGCGCCGGCGAAGACGACGCTGTGGTCGCCCACCACCGTGCCGCCGCGCAGGGTGGCGAAGCCGATGTCGCCGGGCCGGCGCGCGCCCGTATGGCCGTCGCGGGTCGAGACCCTCGTGTCGGCCAGCGCCACGCCGCGCCCCTCCGCCGCCGCCTCGCCCAGCAGCAGGGCGGTGCCGGAGGGCGCGTCGACCTTCATGCGGTGATGCATCTCGACGATCTCGATGTCGAACTCCTCGCCCAACGCCGCCGCGACCTTGCGCACGAGGCCGGCCAGGAGGTTGACGCCGAGCGACATGTTGCCCGAGCGCACGATGCGGGCGTGATGGGCGGCCGCCGCGAGTTTCTGCAGGTCCGCCGCTTCCAGGCCCGTCGTGCCGACCACGTGGACGATGCGGGCTTGCGCGGCGAGTTCGGCGAAGAACGTGGTGGCGGCCGGCGTCGTGAAGTCCAGGACGCCCTCGGCGGCGGCAAAGACCGGCAGGGGGTCGTCGGTGACGGCGACGCCGAGGGGCGCGAGGCCGGCGAGCACGCCGGCATCCTGGCCCAGCACCGGGGCGCCCTCTCGCTCGATGGCGCCCGACAGGGTGCAGCCCTCGGCTTCCGCCACCGCGCGGATCAGCATCCGCCCCATGCGCCCGCCGGCGCCGACCACCACGAGCCGCATTCCGTGCCCTTTCCGAATGAATTCCGCCCCGTGCGGTACAGCCTCGGGTGAAGGCTGCCAAGGACGAGCGCGGTCCCGCTCACCGCGGGGGCAGCAACGGCCCCAGCACGTCGGTGACGCCGTTCACGGTGATCTGCGTGCCGACGCACAGGAGCAGGAAGGCGAACAGGCGTCCGAGCACCCGTGCGCCCACGGGGCCGATGAACATCACCACCCGGTCGGCCGAGCCGTAGACGAAGCGCACGATCACCGCGATGGCCAGCGCCGCGAGCGACATGCCGATGTAGAAGCCGATCCGGTCCGGGCCCGGCGCCGGACGGTTCGAGCCCAGCGCGATGGCCACCGCGATGGTGCCGGGGCCGGTGGTGAACGGAAGGGTGAGGGGGAAGAACGCGAGTTCGGCGAGGTTGTCGGGCGTGCTCCCCTGCGCTTCCGCGTGCTTGCGCGCCTCGCGCGCCTCCGGCGCCGTCAGCAGGGTCCAGGCCGAGGCCGCCACCACGAGGCCTCCGGCGATGCGGAGCGCCGCCAGGGACACGCCGAAGAAGTTGAGGATCGGCGCCCCGGCCCACAGGGCCGAGAGCATGATCAGCGCCGCGTAGAAGCCGATGCGCTTCGACAGTTCCACCCGCTCCGCGTGGGAGTTCTGCGCCGTGACCTGGGCGAAGATCAGCGCCGAGCCGATGGGGTTCACGATGGAGAACAGGCTCGACAGGGCGAGCACGAAGCTCTGCAGGGCGGCCTCGGGGGCGAAGAGGGACAGCATCGGTCAGCCGGGGGAGGGGGCCGGCACCAGGGCGCGGGCCGGGGCGAGGCGGGTCGCGCGCCGGACCCGCCGGACGGCGACGGGCCGGTAGAGCTGCTTGGTCGCATCCACCACGTGCAGCCCGGCGAAGGGCAGGGACAGGCCGGTGCCGAGGCGCTCCCAGGCCCCGGCCGTCTGCAGCCAGACGCGGCTCTGCACCGGCGGCATGTACAGGGCCTCGGCCCAGCCCTCGGGCGAGAACTGGGTGGTGCGCATGAGCCGGGCGAGCTGCGAGCGGCTGTAGGGCTGGCCGTGGCCGAAGGGGGTCGCGTCGCGCCGGGCCCAGACGCCCCGGCGGTTGGGCACCACCAGGATCATCCGGCCCCCCGGCGTCAGCACCCGCCAGACGTCCTGGAGCAGCTCCGTGGGGCTCTCGACGGATTCTAGGGCGTGGACCAGGATCACCCGGTCGACGGCGGCCTCGGGCAGGGGCATCATCGTCGGGTCGGCGAGGGCCGAGCACGAGCGTCCGCTGCCGGGCCAGTTCACCACGCCCTGCGTCGCCGGCATGAAGGCCAGCGTCCGCTCGGCGATGACGTGGACGGGCCCGAGATAGGGCGTGGCGTAGCCGAGCCCCAGAACCCGCAGGCCCGAGACCGAGCCGAGGAAGCCGTGGATCGCGCGGGCGACGATGCGGTGCGTCACCCCGCCGAGCGGACTGGCGTAGAAGGCGCGCAGGTCGGTGACGTCGAGGCGCATGGCGGGGGTCCGGCGGGCCGGCGCACCTGTCCGGGGGAACGGCGAGGGCGCTCCCGCATCAATGGGGGCCCGCGCCGCCTGCGGCAACCCCGATCCCGCAAACCCCGCCGCGCCTCCGCGCCGGAACCGGAGGTCGCCCGGCCCGGTTCCCCGCCGACATCGGATTGCAACGCCGAGAACGTCGAGGACAACGCCATGCCCGCTTCCCGACCGGAGATCCGGACCTTCCTTTGCCGCAGCGACAATATCGGCGTGCTCCTGCACGACCCCGAGACGGGCGCCTGCGCCGCCATCGACGTGCCGGAGGCCGCGCCCGTCCTCGCGGCCCTCGACGCGGCCGGCTGGACCCTGACCGACATCCTCGTGACCCATCGGCACACGGATCACATCGAGGGCATCGCCGAGGTGAAGCGCCGGACGGGCGCCAGGGTCACGGCGCCGGCCAAGGCGGGTTCGGCCGTCCCGGAGGTCGACGTCGCCGTGTCCGAGGGCGACGTGGTACGGGTCGGATCGCTGTCGGCCGCGGTGTGGGAGACCCCGGGGCACTGCGCCGACCACGTCACCTACTGGTTCGAGGCGGCCGGCCTGGTGTTCGCCGGCGACACCCTGTTCACCCTGGGCTGCGGCCGGGTGATGGAGGCCGAGCCGGAGGTGCTGTGGCATTCGCTCGCCCGCTTCGACGGCCTGCCCGACGATACCCGGGTCTACAGCGGGCACGACTACGTCCTGTCCAATGCCCGCTTCGCCCGGGCCGCCGAGCCCGACAACGCGCGGCTGGCGGCGCGGATGGACGAGGCCGAGCGGGCGAAAGCCGAGGGCCGCTTCCTCGTTCCCACAACCCTGGGTGACGAGCGGGCGACCAATCCGTTCCTGCGCGCCGGCGAGCCGGCCCTGGCACGAGCAGTGAATCTCAGCCCCGGAACCGAGGCGGTGCACGTGTTTACTGCATTGAGGGCCTGGAAGAATAAGTTCTGACCCGCTAAAGGGCGGGACAGCGTCTCGCATTTGCGAGACGCTGGGCCTCGCAGACGTACACGTCGTGGTGATCGACGCTGGCGATTTGACAGGGAGGTCCGCCCCTCCTCCAGCCATGGCCGGTGTTCCCGAACGATGCAGCCTCCCGGCCCGCCCTTCGTCTTTGGGAACGGCCTTGCCGCGGTCAACGATTCCGAGGGCCATAGCCTCGACGACGGACCCCGGAAGCCATCCTCCGATCGCTCCTCGGCCAACCGTGCCGGCCGCGCCGCGCCGCGCGCCGCGCCCATCGCCGTGGATGCGCGGCTCCTCGCCGTGGCCACCGAGCACCTGCGCCGCCTCGGCCCCAAGCGGGTGACGGTGGTGGCCGTGGCGGCGGAGGCCGGCATGACCCACGCCAACGTCTACCGCTACTTCCCGTCGAAGGACGCCCTCCTCGACGCCGTGGCCGGCCGCTGGCTGCGCGACGTGGAAGCGGAACTCGCCCGCATCGCCGATGCGCCCGACCCCGCCGACGACAAGATCGAGCGCCTGCTCTCGGCCCTCGCCTCGGCGCAGCGATCGACCCTGGCCAACGAACCGAACCTGTTCTCCGTCCACCTCGACGCCGCCGTGGGCGCAAGGCCCATCGCCCGGCGCCACCGGGTCCGCCTGCGCGGCCTCGTCGAGCGGGTGGTGGAGGAAGGCATGGCGACGGGTGCGTTCGTGGCGCGCGATCGCGAACGGGCCATCGCCTACATCTTCGATGCGAGCTACCGCTTCACCCATCCGCTGGCGATCCAGCACGATGCCGACCTGCCGGGGGACCTCATCGAGGCCCGCCTCGGGGCCGTGATTCTCGCCATCCAGCGGGTACTCCGGACGGGGGCGCTCTGACCTCCGTGACAGAACGATTCCTCTGTCACCGGCGGGATTTCAGCCGTCCGTGCGGTCGTCGATCGGCTTAAGGCCTTCGCCGCCTTATGTTTTCGCCCCTGCCGCGCCGAAGCGCCGCAAGGTCTGGCCTGGCCCGAACCCTGCAGGGCCGATCCATCCTCGGTTGAAGACGTGGGCCTTTTCCGCCACACACCGCCGCAACGCACACACCACCCGCGAAGGGTCGACCCGAGAGGGTTCGGCCGACCAAGGTTCGACCCAAGATTCGACACAGGACAGTTCGGCGGCGCGACCTCGCCGACACCCGGGGCGCACCGTCACACCAGCGGAACACCGCACCGCTAACCCGATCACCGGAGGCTCGTTTTACCCATGGCACGCAGCAAGATCGCGCTCATCGGCGCCGGACAGATCGGTGGCACCCTCGCGCATCTGGCCGGGTTGAAGGAACTCGGCGACGTCGTCCTGTTCGATATTGTCGACGGCGTGCCCCAGGGTAAGGCCCTCGACATCGCCGAATCCGCCCCCGTCGACGGCTTCGACGCCGCCTATTCGGGCGCGAGCGACTATGCCGGCATCGCCGGTGCCGACGTGGTGATCGTCACGGCCGGCGTGCCGCGCAAGCCCGGCATGAGCCGCGACGACCTCATCGGCATCAACCTCAAGGTGATGGAGGCCGTGGGCACCGGCATCAAGCAGCACGCGCCCGACGCCTTCGTGATCTGCATCACCAATCCCCTCGACGCGATGGTGTGGGCCCTGCAGAAGTTTTCGGGATTGCCCACCAACAAGGTCGTCGGCATGGCCGGCGTGCTCGACTCGGCGCGGTTCCGCCACTTCCTCGCCGACGAGTTCAAGGTTTCGGTCGAGGACGTCACCGCCTTCGTGCTCGGCGGCCACGGCGACGACATGGTGCCGCTGGTGCGCTACTCCACCGTGGCCGGCGTGCCGCTGACCGATCTGGTCAAGCTCGGCTGGACCACGCAAGGTAAGCTCGACGCCATGGTCGAGCGCACCCGTAAAGGGGGCGGCGAGATCGTCAACCTGCTGAAGACCGGCTCGGCCTTCTACGCCCCGGCCGCCTCCGCCATCGCCATGGCCGAGAGCTACCTGCGCGACAAGCGCCGGGTGCTCCCCTGCGCCGCCTACCTCAACGGCGAGTACGGCATCGACGGCATGTATGTCGGCGTTCCCATCGTCATCGGCGCGAACGGCGTCGAGCGCATCCTCGAAGTCACCTTCAACGACGACGAGAAGGCGATGTTCGACAAGTCCGTGGGCGCCGTGAAGGGCCTGATCGAGGCCTGCAAGACCATCAACCCGGCGCTCGCCTAAGACGGAGGCTCGACGGCGGACCGCGCAGGCGGTCCGTCCGAACGAAGCCCCACGGAAACTGGGAGGCCCGGCCCGGCCGGGACGAGGGAGGAGTTTGGCATGAACATCCACGAATACCAGGCCAAGGCGGTTCTCAAGGAGTTCGGCCTGCCCGTCTCGCGCGGCGTGCCGATCTTCAAGGCCGAGGAGGCCGAGGCCGCGGCGCGTGAACTCGGCGGCCCGGTCTGGGTGGTGAAGTCGCAGATCCATGCCGGCGGGCGCGGCAAGGGCACCTTCAAGGGCGCGCCCGAGGGCGCCAAGGGCGGCGTGCGCGTCACCAAGTCCCTGGACGAGGTCAAGCAGTTCGCCGGCGAGATGCTGGGCCAGACCCTGGTCACGATCCAGACCGGCGAGGCCGGCAAGCAGGTGAACCGCCTCTACATCGAGGACGGCGCCCAGATCGAGGCCGAGTTCTACCTTTCCATGCTGGTGGACCGCGAGACCGGACAGGTCGCCTTCGTCGTCTCGACGGAAGGCGGCATGGACATCGAGACGGTGGCGCACGAGACCCCTGAGAAGATCGTCACCTTCTCGGTGGACCCCGCCACCGGCGTGATGCCCCATCACGGCCGCGCCGTCGCCAAGGCCCTCGGCCTCACCGGCCCGCAGGCCAAGGAAGCCGGCGAACTCACCACCAAGCTCTACACGGCGTTCACCGCCAAGGACATGAGCATGCTGGAGATCAACCCCCTGGTGCTCACGGGCGACGGCCACCTCAAGTGCCTCGACGCCAAGATCTCCTTCGATTCGAACGCCCTCTACCGCCACCCCGACATCGTCGCGCTCCGCGACGAGACGGAAGAGGACGCCAAGGAGATCGAGGCCTCCAAGTACGATCTGGCCTACATCGCGCTCGACGGCACCATCGGCTGCATGGTCAACGGCGCCGGCCTCGCCATGGCGACCCTGGACATCATCAAGCTCTACGGCGAGGAGCCAGCGAACTTCCTCGATGTCGGCGGCGGCGCGAGCGAGGAGAAGGTCACGGCGGCCTTCAAGATCATCACCGCCGATCCGCAGGTGAAGGGCATCCTGGTCAACATCTTCGGCGGCATCATGAAGTGCGACGTCATCGCCAACGGCGTGATCGCGGCGGTGAAGGCGGTGGGCCTCGAAGTGCCCCTGGTGGTGCGGCTCGAAGGCACCAACGTCGAGAAGGGCAAGGAGATCATCCGGAATTCCGGCCTCAACGTGATCTCCGCCGACGACCTCGACGACGCCGCGCAGAAGATCGTCGCCGCCGTGAAGAAGGGCTGAGAGTACCCATGTCCATCCTGATCGACGCGAACACCAAGGTCATCTGCCAGGGCTTCACCGGCAAGAACGGGACCTTCCACTCCGAGCAGGCCATCGCCTACGGCACCAAGATGGTCGGCGGCACTTCGCCGGGCAAAGGCGGCGCCATCCATCTCGGCCTGCCGGTCTTCGATACGGTGGCCGAGGCCCGCGACGCCACGGGCGCCGACGCCTCCGTGGTCTACGTGCCGCCGCCCGGTGCCGCCGACGCCATCTGCGAGGCCATCGCGGCGGAAATTCCGCTGATCGTCTGCATCACCGAGGGCATTCCGGTCCTCGACATGGTGCGGGTGAAGCGCTCCCTCGAGGGGTCGAAGTCGCGCCTCGTCGGCCCGAACTGCCCCGGCATCGTCACCGCCGGCGAATGCAAGATCGGCATCATGCCGGCCAACATCTTCAAGCCGGGCTCGGTGGGCATCGTCTCGCGCTCCGGCACCCTCACCTACGAGGCCGTGTTCCAGACCACCCAGGCGGGTCTCGGCCAGACCACGGCGGTGGGCATCGGCGGCGATCCGGTGAAGGGCACGGAGTTCATCTCCATGCTCGAACTGTTCCTGGCCGACGACCGGACCGAGTCCATCGTGATGATCGGCGAGATCGGCGGTTCGGCCGAGGAAGAGGCGGCGCAGTTCATCGCCGACGAGGCCAGGCGCGGCCGACGCAAGCCCATGGTCGGCTTCATCGCCGGCCGCACGGCGCCTCCGGGCCGCCGCATGGGGCACGCCGGCGCCATCATCTCCGGCGGCAAGGGCGGCGCCGATGACAAGATCGCCGCCATGGAAGCGGCCGGCATCCGGGTCTCGCCCTCGCCGGCGCGCCTCGGCAGCACCCTCGTCGACGTCCTCAAGGGCTGAGGATCACGGGCGCGCGGGCCTGCGTTGCGCCGCATTCAGGCTCGGGCGCCCATATGAGACCCGACGGACGCGGTCCCCGCGTCCGACTTTCCAAATCCGATCCCTGGCGCCCGGCGCCGGATCGGGCGGCGGTCGCCCCGGACGGGGGGGCCGCGAGCCAAGCGGTGGGATGACTGAACGATGGCACGCCAGGACGCGCTCGAAACCTCGTTCCTCTACGGCGGAAACGCCGCCTACATCGAGGAACTGCAGGCGGCCCATGCCCGCGATCCGAACTCCGTCGACCCGGAGTGGCAGGACTTCTTCCGCTCCCTGAACGAGGACAAGGGCGCCGCCGAGAAGAACGCCGCCGGCGCCTCGTGGCAGAAGCCGAACTGGCCGGTCCACGCCAACGGCGAGATCGTGTCGGCGCTGGACGGCAACTGGGCCACCGTCGAGAAGGCCATGGGCGAGAAGATCCGCGCCAAGTCGGACACCGCGTCGGCGCCGGCCAAGGGCGCCGTGGTGGCGTCGGCCCCCGGCATCTCCGTCGAGCAGGCGACCAAGGATTCCGTGCGCGCGATCATGCTGATCCGCGCCTACCGCATGCGCGGCCACCTCCACGCCAAGCTCGATCCCCTCGGCCTCGCCCCGCGCGGCGACCACGAGGAACTGCACCCGCAGCATTACGGCTTCGAGGAAAAGGACTGGGACCGCCCGATCTTCCTCGACAACGTCCTCGGCCTCGAATTCTCGACCATCCGCGAGATCGTCGAGATCCTGGAGCGCACCTACTGCCAGACGCTCGGCGTCGAGTTCATGCACATCTCCAACCCGGAGGAGAAGGCGTGGATCCAGGAGCGCATCGAGGGCAAGGGCAAGGAGATCACCTTCACCCCCGAGGGCAAGCGCGCGATCCTGAACAAGCTCATCGAGGCGGAGGGGTTCGAGAAGTTCCTCGACCTCAAGTACACCGGCACCAAGCGCTTCGGCCTCGACGGCTCCGAGGCGATGATCCCGGCGCTGGAGCAGATCATCAAGCGCGGCGGGGCGCTCGGCGCCCACGAGATCGTGCTCGGCATGGCCCATCGCGGCCGCCTCAACGTGCTCTCCAACGTGATGGCGAAGCCCTTCCGGGCGATCTTCAACGAGTTCAAGGGCGGCTCGGCGAGCCCGGCCGAGGTCGAGGGCTCGGGCGACGTGAAGTACCACCTCGGCGCGTCCTCGGACCGCGCCTTCGACGGCAACAACGTCCACCTGTCGCTCACCGCCAACCCGTCCCACCTCGAGATCGTCGACCCGGTGGTGCTCGGCAAGGTGCGCGCCAAGCAGGACCAGCGCGCCAATCCGCATGTCCACCGAACCAGCGTCGTGCCGCTCCTGATCCACGGCGACGCCGCCTTCGCCGGCCAGGGCGTGGTCGCCGAGTGCCTCGGCCTGTCCGGCCTGAAGGGACACCGCACGGGCGGGTCGATCCACTTCATCATCAACAACCAGATCGGCTTCACCACCGATCCGCGCTTCTCGCGGTCCTCGCCCTATCCGTCCGATGTCGCCAAGATGGTGGAAGCCCCGATCTTCCACTGCAACGGCGACGACCCCGAGGCCGTGACGTTCGCGGCCAAGATCGCCATCGAGTACCGGCAGAAGTTCGGCAAGCCCGTCGTCATCGACATGCTGTGCTACCGCCGCTTCGGCCACAACGAGGGCGACGAGCCGGCCTTCACCCAGCCGAAGATGTACCAGCGCATCCGCAAGCACCCGACGGCCCTCGAGACCTACGGCAAGAAGCTCGTCGCCGAGGGCGTCCTGTCCCAGGAGCAGCTCGACACCCGCAAGGCCGAGTTCCGCGCGATCCTCGACGGCGAGCTCGAGGTGGCCGGCAACTACAAGTCCAACAAGGCCGACTGGCTCGACGGGCGCTGGTCCGGCTTCAAGGCCGTGCGCGAGGATGTCGACGATCCGCGCCGGGGCAAGACCGGCGTGCCGGCGGAGATCCTGCGCGAGATCGCCCAGCGCATCACCACGCCGCCGCCCGGCTTCCACCTGCACCGCACGATCCAGCGCTTCTTCGACAACCGCGCCAAGGCGGTGGAGAGCGGCCAGGGCATCGACTGGGCGACGGCCGAGGCCCTCGCCTTCGGCTCCCTGCTGCTGGAGGGCCACCGGGTCCGCCTCTCGGGCCAGGACGTCGAGCGCGGCACCTTCTCCCAGCGCCACGCCGTGGTGATCGATCAGGAGAACGAGCAGCGCTACACCTCGCTCAACTCCATCCGCGAGGGACAGGCCAGCCTCGAGGTCATCAACTCGATGCTCTCGGAAGAGGCGGTGCTCGGGTTCGAGTACGGCTACTCGGCGGCCGAGCCCAACGCCCTGGTGCTGTGGGAGGCGCAGTTCGGCGACTTCGCCAACGGCGCCCAGGTGGTCATCGACCAGTTCATCTCGTCCGGCGAGCGCAAGTGGCTGCGCATGTCCGGCCTGACCCTGCTGCTGCCCCACGGCTACGAGGGCCAGGGCCCGGAGCATTCCTCGGCCCGCCTGGAACGCTTCCTGCAGATGTGCGCCGAGGACAACATGCAGGTGGCCAACTGCACCACGCCGTCGAACTACTTCCACATCCTGCGGCGCCAGCTCAACCGCGAGTTCCGCAAGCCGCTGATCCTGATGACGCCGAAGTCGCTCCTGCGCCACAAGCGGGCGGTGTCGGGCATCGACATGATGGCGGAGGGATCGAGCTTCCACCGCGTGCTGTGGGACGATGCCGAGCGCGAGGACGACGCCACCAAGCTCGCCAAGGACGACAAGATCCGTCGCGTCGTCCTGTGCTCCGGCAAGGTCTATTACGACCTCTACGACGAGCGCGAGAAGCGCGGCCTCAACGACGTCTACATCCTGCGCGTCGAGCAGCTCTACCCGTTCCCCCTCAAGGCGTTGGCCGGCGAGATGTCCCGCTTCCGCAACGCCGAGGTGGTGTGGTGCCAGGAGGAGCCGAAGAACATGGGCCCCTGGGCCTTCGTCGAACCCTACCTCGAATGGGTGCTCGGCCAGGCCCAGTCCTCGGTCAAGCGTGCCCGCTACGTCGGCCGCCCGGCCTCGGCCTCCACGGCAGTGGGCCTGCTCTCGAAGCACCAGGCCCAGCTCCAGGCCTTCCTCAACGAGGCGCTGGCGGTCTGACGCCGCACGGCATTCCCGATCTGACCGCGCACCGGCGCGCCCGATAATCCAGGCGGACACACACCATGGCAACCGACATCCTCGTCCCGACCCTCGGCGAATCCGTGAGCGAGGCCACCATCGGCCGCTGGTTCAAGAAGCCGGGCGACACGGTGGCGGCCGACGAGCCCCTGGTGGAACTCGAGACCGACAAGGTCACCCTCGAGGTCAACGCGCCGGCCGCGGGCGAGCTCGGCGAGATCCTGGTCAAGGACGGCGAGACCGTGGAGCCGGGGGCGCTGCTGGGGTCCATCGTCGAGGCCACCGGCGGTGCCAAGGCGGCGGCGCCGAAGAAGACCGAGCAGAAGGCCGAGACCCGCTCGGAGGCGCCCGCCGAGGACAAGGCCGAGCAGAAGCCCGCCGAGGCCCCGGCCGAGGGTTCGTCGGCCGGCTACGGCAACCATGGCGACGGCGCTCCGGCCCAGGCCCGGGAATCCGGCGACAACGGCCCGGCCGTCTCCAAGATGGCGCGGGAATCCGGCATCGATCCGGCGACCCTGAACGGCTCGGGCAAGGACGGCCGCGTCACCAAGGGCGACATGCTGGAGGCCAAGGCGAAGGGGCCGTCGGCACCGGCGCCCGCGCCCGCCAAGGAGGCCAAGCCCGCCGCCCCGCGCGCGCCGTCGAAGCCCGACGACGCGGCGCGCGAGGAGCGCGTGCGCATGACCAAGCTGCGTCAGACCATCGCCCGCCGTCTCAAGGACGCGCAGGACACCGCCGCGATGCTGACGACGTTCAACGACGTCGACATGTCGGCCGTGATGGCCATGCGGAGCCAGTACAAGGACATCTTCGAGAAGAAGCACGGGACCAAGCTCGGCTTCATGGGCTTCTTCACCAAGGCGGTGATCGGCGCCCTCAAGGACGTGCCGGCGGTCAATGCCGAAATCGACGGGCAGGACCTCGTCTACAAGAACTACTACCACATCGGCATCGCCGTCGGCACCGACAAGGGCCTCGTGGTCCCCGTGGTCCGCAACGCCGACGACCTGTCGATCGCCGGCATCGAGAAGACCATCTCCGGCTTCGGCAAGAAGGCCCGCGACGGCAAGCTCTCCATCGACGAGATGCAGGGCGGCACCTTCACCATCACCAACGGGGGCATCTACGGGTCGCTGATGTCGACCCCGATCCTCAACGCGCCGCAATCCGGCATCCTCGGCATGCACCGCATCGAGGAGCGCCCGGTGGTCCGCAACGGCAAGATCGAGGCGCGTCCGATGATGTACCTCGCCCTGTCCTACGATCACCGCATCGTCGACGGGAAGGAGGCCGTGACCTTCCTCGTGCGCGTCAAGGAGGCGCTGGAGGATCCGGCACGCCTCGTGCTCGACCTTTAAGGCCCGGCAGCTAACCGTCCGCCGGCCGCGATCCATGCGGCCGGACGCTTCCGTGCGCTTCGTATCCGATGGTGGGGCATGACCCGCCGCCCACTTCAGCGAGTCACAATCCCATGTCCTATGATCTCGTCGTCATCGGCACCGGCCCCGGCGGCTATGTCTGCGCCATCCGGGCGGCCCAGCTCGGCCTCAAGACCGCCGTGGTGGAGAAGCGGGCGACCCATGGCGGCACCTGCCTCAACGTCGGCTGCATTCCCTCCAAGGCCCTGCTGCACGCCTCCGAGGCGTTCGAGGAAGCGGGCAAGCACTTCGCCGACATGGGCGTGATCGTGAACGCGCCCGAGCTCGATCTTCCCAAGATGATGGCGTTCAAGCAGGACGGCGTCGACGGCAACACCAAGGGCGTCGAGTTCCTGCTCAAGAAGAACGGCATCGATAGCTACCGCGGCACCGCGCGTCTGGCCGGTGCCGGCCGCGTCGAGGTGCTGTCGGAGGATGGCGGCAACCAGCTCCTGGAAACCAAGAACGTGGTCATCGCCACGGGCTCGGACGTGACGAAGCTCCCCGGCGTCACCATCGACGAGACCATCGTGGTCTCCTCCACGGGCGCCCTCGAACTGCAGGCGGTGCCCAAGAAGCTCCTCATCATCGGCGCCGGCGTCATTGGCCTCGAACTCGGCTCGGTCTGGCGCCGCCTCGGCTCCGAGGTCACCGTGGTCGAGTATCTCGACCGCATCCTGCCCGGCATGGACGGCGAGGTCGGCAAGCAGTTCCAGCGCATCCTCGGCAAGCAGGGCGTGCAGTTCAAACTCTCGTCGAAGGTCACGGGCGTCGCGGTCGCGGACGGGGCCGCCACCGTCACGGTGGAGCCCGCCGCCGGCGGCGCGGCCGAGACGCTTGCCGCCGACGTGGTGCTCGTGGCCATCGGCCGGGTGCCCTACACCGAAGGGCTCGGACTCGAGACCGTGGGCGTCGGCCTCGACAACAAGGGCCGCATCCAGACGGACAGCCACTACGCCACCAACGTCACCGGCATCTACGCCATCGGCGACGTGATCAGCGGGCCGATGCTGGCCCACAAGGCCGAGGACGAGGGCGTGGCCGTGGCCGAATTGCTCGCCGGCCAGTCGGGTCACGTCAATTACGGGGTGATCCCGAACGTCGTCTACACCTACCCGGAGGTGGCCTCGGTGGGGAAGACCGAAGAGGAGTTGAAGAAGGACGGCATCGCCTACAACAGCGGAAAATTCCCCTTCACCGCCAACGGCCGCGCCAAGGTCAACCACACCACGGACGGCTTCGTGAAGATCCTGGCCGATGCCACCACCGACCGGGTGCTCGGTGTCCACATCGTCGGTGCGGATGCGGGCAACCTCATCGCCGAAGTGGCCGTGGCGATGGAGTTCGGGGCGAGCGCGGAGGACGTCGCGCGCACCTGCCACGCCCACCCGACCCTCACCGAGGCGGTCAAGGAAGCGGCCCTGGCGGTGGCGAAGCGCGCGATCCACATCTGAACCGGTGACGGGCCCGCGGATGCGGGCCCGCCTCAGGATTCCGTCGGCACCAGGGGCGGCAGGCGCGAGAGGCGCAGCGCGATGGCGAGGGCCAGCCCGTAGAGGCTCGCGAAGAACACCACCACGCCGATCCAGCCCGAATGGGCGAAGAACCAGCCGCCCGCCGTGCCGAGGACCGACGAGCCGAGATAGTACAGGCACAGGTACACCGACGAGGCCTGGGCCCGGTCGCGCAGGGCCCGGCGCCCGATCCAGCTGCTCGCTACGGAATGGGCCCCGAAGAAGCTCACCGTGACCACGACGATGCCGAGGATGATGAGCCAGAGCTGGCTCGACAGGGTCAAGGTGATGCCGACCAGCCCGAGCAGGATGGCGAGCCACAGCACCTTGCGGCGCCCGAGCCGGCTCGCGATCTCGCCCGTGAGCGCCGACGAGAACGTTCCGAACAGGTAGACCACGAAGATCGCCCCGATGGCGGTCTGACTGAGGTCGAACGGCGGATCGAGCAGGCGAAAGCCGATGTAGTTGTAGACGCTCACGAAGCCGCCCATAAGCAGGAATGCCTCGGCGAACAGCCACGGTAGGCCCGGATCGCGAAAGTGCTGGCCGAAGGTCCCGGGCACCTC
Source organism: Methylobacterium sp. Leaf99 (assembly GCF_001422375.1). GTDB lineage: Bacteria > Pseudomonadota > Alphaproteobacteria > Rhizobiales > Beijerinckiaceae > Methylobacterium. The sequence continues at coordinate 2,151,110 of NZ_LMMU01000001.1, forward strand.
GCGCCAGCGCATGCGGTTGGCGGTGAAGCGCTGCGAATCCGGCAGGCTGAAGAGGAACGCGATGGCCGCGAGCAGGGCCAGGACGCCGATGGTGCCGAGGCCCCAGCGCCAGGAGGCATGGTCGGCGATGATCCCGGCGACCAGCCGCCCGATCATGCCCCCGAGCGCGTTGCCGCCGATGAGCAGCCCCATGGACAGGCCGATGGCGCGCCCGTGCATCTCCTCGCTGAGATAGGCCATCGCCACCGCCGGCAGGCCGCTGGCCGCGAGCCCCGTCAGGGCCCGCAGGGCGAGGAAGCCGTGCCAGCTCGGAACCAGCACCGCCACGATGGTGAGCACCGCCGAGGCGAACAGGGACGCGACCATGATCGGCTTGCGTCCCCACACCTCGGAGAGGGGGCTCACCACCAGCAGCGCGATGGCCAGCATGGCGCAGGGCAGGGAGAGGGCGAGGCTGCTTTCGGCCGGCGAGACGTGGAATTCCTCGGCGAAGACCGGCATCAGGGGCTGCACGCCGTAGAGCACGGCGAAGGTGGAAAATCCGGCCGCCGCGAGCGCCAGGGTGGTGCGGCGGAAGGCCGGCGTTCCCGCCTCGATCAACCGGGGTTGCGTCTCGTCCATGCCGGCTCCCCATTCGGATCGGCGCGACGGCCCATCGACGGGCCGTCTCCGGACGTCGCCCCGGATCACCCGTGCGCGAGCGGGATATAGGGCGGGGTGGAGAGGCCGGACACTGCTTTCGGGTCGCCCTCGGACCCATCCGGCGGGCCAAACGTCGTTCTTCTCTCAAAGATGGTGCGCCGGGGCATCAGGCATCTGACTGCCCCGGCGGCATCTCTCCAATCCCGACCGGTCGGGAGGCTCAGCGCGGCGGCGGAGCGGCTTCCCCCTGCTGCTGGATCAGCGGGGTGATGCGGCGGACCGTGACCCGGCGGTTCTCGCGCGAGGCGTTCTGGGTGTTCACCTTGAGGGACTGCTCGCCGTAGCCCTGCGTGGTCAGATTCTCCGGCGGAACGCTGAAGTTCTGGCTCAGGACGGTGGCCACGGACTGGGCCCTGCGGTCCGACAGGGACAGGTTGTCGACGTCGGAGCCGACGGCATCGGTGTAGCCCTCGATGAGGAACACCTCCTGCGGATTGGCCTTGATCGCCCGGTTGATCGCCGCCGCCATGGTGGACAGGCGCGCGGCCTGATCCGGCGTCACCGTGAACGAGCCCGTGTCGAAGGTGATCGTATCGATGTCGATGCTGCGCATCCGGGCCCGCAGCTGGGGGCTGTAGCGAACCTGGTCCAGGGTGTAGCGCCGGTCCACCGCCACCACGGGCGGGGCCGAGAGAGCCTCGTAGACGGCGCCCTCGTCGGCGCCGTCGTAATCAACCACGTAGCGGTTGCGCGGGATGCGGATGTCCGGCGGCGGCAGGTCGACCACGTCGTCGTAGATCGGCCGCCGCGCGCCGCCGCCGAAGGCGTTGTCGATGATCACGACCTCGCGGCCATCGCGGAACCGGCGCGAGCGGCGCACGAGCCGGCCGTCGTCGTCGACGATGGTGACGATCTGCTCGCCGCCGGGCCGGTCGAGATACGTGATCGTATCGCCGCCGCGCCGTTCGCTGCGATAGCCGCCGCGCCCCAGATCGCGAAAACGCTCGTTCTCGTCGTGGCGGATGAAATAGTTGTCGCGGTCGCGCACGATGATGCGGCCCGGCTCGCGGATATAGGTCCGGCCATCCTCCTGGAACTCGCGGCGGTCGCGGCGGACGCGGTCGAAGTCGCGGGTCTCGTCGTCGTCGCGGAACCCGCCGGGGACGTAGCCGGGCCGACCCGGGGCGTTGAAGCCGGTGCGCGGACCGGCGCGCTCGAACGCGTCGCGGCGCTCGCGGTCCTCGCGCCGATCGTCACCGCGCGAGGACTCGTCACGCGGAGAGCGTTCGCGCAGTCCCTGATCGCGCGGTTCCTGGTCCCGCGGACCCCGGTCGCGCAGTCCGTCGTCGCGATTGCCGCGCGGGTCGGTCCGGTCCGGCGACCCGCCGGGTCCCCGTCCGTCCGGGCGCTCGGCGCCGGGGGCGGCATTGCGGTCGTCGGCGCCCGGCGCACCGGGTGGGGTGAACGGGCGCCCCGGCACGCCGGGTCGGGCGTTCGGCGCGACCGGGGGCGTGCCGTCGGGCGCGGGCTGCGGCGCAACCTTCGGCGCAGCCGGTTCCGTCGGCGGCTGAGTGGCCCGGGGATCGGCCGGCTGCGTCGGCCTCGCGGGCTGGGCTGCGTTGGGAACCCGCGGATCGGCGGCCGCGGGCGGGGTCGGCCGGGTCGGTGACGGGGGAGCCGCCCGCTCGGTCGGGGCAGCATCGGGACCGCGCCGCCCGGATTCGGGCGCGTTCGGACGCTCGTGTTCCGTACCGGGCGCGCGGCGGTTCGGCTCGGCCGGACGCACCGGAGCCGCCTCGGGCACACGCTCCCGCGCCGCCGGCGGGCTCTGCTGCTCCTGTCGGCTGGGGCGCTCCTGACGATCAGGGCGCTCCTGCCGGTCGGGACGCTCCTGACGATCCTGACGAGGGACCGGACGTTCCGCCGGGCCACGCTCGTCCCGGGGATCGCCGCGCTCCTGGCGCGGCGCGGCCCGCTCGCGCTCCTGTCTCGGCTCGGGGCGTTCCTGACGGGGCTCCGGTCGCTCCTGCCGGGGCTCGGGCCTTTCCGGCCTGGGGGCCGCCGGTCGGTCCTGCCGCGGCTCCGGCCGCTCCTGACGCTCGGGCCTGTCCTGACGCTCGGGTCTCTCCTGGCGCTCGGGCCGCTCGCGGGCGGGGGAACCGCCGCGCGGTCCCTCGTCCCCGGGCCCGCCCTGCGCCAACTGGATCGTCCCGCCCGCCGCCCGGTCCGGTTCGGCCCGGGAGGGCCCGGACAGGGCGAGGGCCGGCAGGATCGTGCCGGTGAGGAGGAGCAGGCGGATGGGCCGCATGGAAGGCACTCACGGTCGTGGCTGAGGCCTTCGGAACAGGATTGGGGCCGGATGGTTCCCGTTTCGCCCGGTTCCGGTCTCCGGCACGGGGCCGGTTGTCCGATCCGTCAGGGGGTTCCGGTGCGGGTCTGGCCCTGAACCGAGAACAGGTTCGGCGCGATGATCCGGACGGGCTGGCGCTCCTCGCCCGCGGCCGCGGCGGGCGCGGCCTCGATGGCGGCGTGCTCCGCCACGGCGCCGGTCTCCGTGGTCACGAGGCCCGTGCGGTTCGCCGCGTCGGCGGCCAGGACCGCCGCGGTCTTGTCGGCCCGCCCGACGAGGGTGAGGCGCACCTTCGGTCGCGACAGGGCCTCGGCCTGCATCGGCGTGACGAAGATATCGCCCTTGTGGCGCACCAGCATGCTCTCGGCCTTGACCAGGGACTGGGCCCAGCTCTGACCTTCGCGCTTGCACGAGCAGTTCGGGGTGAACGTCGTGCGGAACCGGAAGGCGTTGGCGAGCGACACGTAGGCCTTCGACCCACGGAGCGTCGCGGCGTGCTTCAGGGCGTCGTCGCCGTAGGGCATCGAGTAGGCGGCCGCCTCGGCACCCGGGCACAGGGCCTGGCACAGGTCGTCGGCGCCCTCGCGCCCGTCGGGCAGGTTGGCCATGGGGAAGTAGGCGCCGTCGCAGGTCCGCACGCACACCACCTGGCCGCCGCCCCGGGCCCGCGGCTCGCGCGGCGTTCCGTCCAGGGCGTTGAGCGCCACGCGGCTCGCCGGGTCCGTGCAGGCGGAGGCCACGGCCGCCGTGAGCTGCCGGCGGCGCGCGGCCGTGACCTCCCCGTTCTCGGCGCCGTACCCGGCGTTGAGGGCGCGGATGCGCTGCTCCACGGCTCCGCATTGCGGCGGCCGCGAGTCGAAGAACAGGAACCGGCCGCCCTCGCAATTCAGGGTGCGGTAATAGGCGTTGAGGCGGCCGATCTCGTTCTGGAGCGCGCGGGCGGTGTTCGCCCCGTCGGACAGGTTGGCGAGTTCCGAGCGGTAGCGCAGGCAGGCGTCGGTGGCTTGCGCCCGCACGGCCCCCATCGTCCCGACGGTGACGAGGGTCACGGCGAACGCCCGGACGAGCGTGCGGATCTTGGGGAGGATCAGCGGCATGACCTGACAGGATCGGGAGTGGAACCTTGCCGACTCCGGGAATCGGCGCGGCGGCGAAGCGGAAGTTTTGTACCTGCCCTCGCGCGGAGGCGACAGCCTTCCCACATGCGCCCCAGCCGAGTTGGGGGGGAATGCATGACGATGTGGCTTCGGGGTCTCACAGGGGGAACGATGGCCGTGGCCGTCGTCGCGGCGGCGCTCGCGGGCGCCGCGCCGGCCAGGGCCGAGGACGCCGACCGGATCTTCGACAAATCCACGGTCTGGCGTCCGCTCACCCCCAACGACAAGCTCGTGGTCTACGGGATCGACGATCCCGCCGTGGCCGGTGTGGCGTGCTGGTACACCCAGCCCGAGAAGGGTGGCATCAAGGGCACCCTGGGGCTCGCCGAGGACGTCTCGGACATCTCCCTCGCCTGCCGTCAGGTCGGCCCCGTGCAGTTCAAGGACAAGCTCGGCCAGGGCGAGGTGGTGTTCAGCGAGCGCCGGTCGCTGATCTTCAAGTCCATGCAGATCGTGCGCGGCTGCGACGCCAAGCGTAACACGCTGATCTACATGGTCTATTCGGACAAGGTGATCCAGGGCTCGCCCAAGAACTCCACCTCGGCCGTGCCCTTGATGCCGTGGGGGACCGAACCCCCGCCGAAATGCGCCGACGCGTTGAAGAAGTAGGCGGCCTCGGACGCGCATCCGGCCAGGATCGATCGGGGCGATCGGTCCTGAAGATCAAGTCCGGCGATCAATCCTGGCAGGTGATGCGGATCGGGCGCTCGGCCTGCTTGATCACCGGGACCGCGGGGATCGCACCGGTGTACTCGTCCTGGGCAGCGACGCCGAACGAGCCGGCCGCGGCGAAGCCCTGGGCCTCGCACCAGGCGTTGGCCACCACCTGGCCGCAGCTGCTCTCGCCGTTGGTCAGGCAATCGCCGACGCCGTAGCCTTCGCCGGCCGGAATCAGGAAGGTCTTCTCCACCTGCGGCACGGTCTTGGCCTGCAGCGAGGTCCTGGCGGGGCTCTCGCCGTCGCCCCCCGCGAGCGCAGCCGACGAGATCAGGGCGAGGGCGAGGAGAGCGCCGATTTCGGCGGCCGGGCGGCGCATGGGCAAAGCCTCGATGGAGGGATTCGGGTTCGGGGAAATCTCAAGGGTTCGGGTAAACAAACCCTTTCCGCCGCGGATCGCTTTCGATAGGCGGCGGAGCGGCGCTGTTCTCGAATTGCTCATGGATTCGGGTTAGCCCAGGACGGCCGGCGGAACCGTCGCCTTCGCGCAACAGGCGGCCCGTGCAGCGCGGCCGCCCACCCATTGGACGGGTCGGTCGCGGCGGAGTACCGACGCCGGGAAGTGGCGGAAAACCAAGGCGCTAGGGGCGGTCGAGGCTCGCGGCGCACGCGGCCCGCCCGAGGGACGAGGGACGGTTTCATGGCCCCGATGTTGCGGCTCTACAACACGCTGACCCGGCAGAAGGCCGTGTTCGCGCCGATCGATCCGAGCCATGTCCGGATGTATGCCTGCGGGCCGACGGTCTACGACGCGGCCCATATCGGCAACGCCCGCCCGATCATCGTCTTCGACCTGCTGTTCCGGCTCCTGCGCCACCTCTACGGTCCGGCGCACGTCACCTACGCCCGCAACGTCACCGACGTGGACGACAAGATCAACGCCCGCGCGGCGGCGCGCGGCATCACCATCCGCGAACTCACCGATGGGACGCTGGCCGGCTTCCACCACGACATCCGCCGCCTCGGCGTGCTGATGCCCGAGGACGTCAACGTGGCGGGGGCCCGGCCCCGGTTCGTCGAGCCGCGCGCCACCGACCACATCGCCGAGATGATCGCCATCATCGAGGGGCTGGTGGCCGCCGGCCACGCCTACGTGGCGGCGGGCCACGTCCTGTTCGACGTGCCGTCCATGCCCGATTACGGCGGCCTGTCGAAGCGGCCCCTCGACGAGATGGAAGCCGGCGCCCGCGTCGAGGTCGCCCCCTACAAGCGCTCGCCCCTCGACTTCGTCCTGTGGAAGCCCTCGAAGCCCGGCGAGCCGTCCTGGCCCTCGCCCTGCGGCCTCGCCGAACCCGGACGCCCCGGCTGGCACATCGAGTGCTCCGCCATGTCGTGGAAGCACCTCGGGCAGACCTTCGACATCCATGCCGGCGGCATCGACCTCATCTTCCCCCACCACGAGAACGAGGTCGCCCAGTCGCGCTGCTGCTTTTCCACCGACGTGATGGCCAATGTCTGGCTCCACAACGGCTTCCTGCAGGTGGAGGGGGAGAAGATGTCGAAGTCGCTCGGCAACTTCATCACCATCCGCGATGTGCTCAAGGACTGGCCCGGCGAGGTGGCTCGCCTCGCCATGCTCAAGACGCATTATCGCCAGCCCATCGACTGGACGCTGCGGGGCCTGGAAGAGGCGAGCCGGACCCTGGAGCGCTGGTACGGGATCGTCGGCGATGCGCCCGCCGGCACGATCCCGGCCGGGGTGCTCGAACCCCTGAGCGACGACCTCAACACCGCCTCGGCGCTGGCCGAACTCCACCGCCTCGACGATCCCGGAAGCCTCAAGGCCGGCGCCAACCTCATGGGCCTCCTCGGCGAGACCCGGTCGGCCCGCGAGGAGGGCAGCATCCGGGCCGCCGGTGTTGACGTATCCCGGGTCGAGGCCCTGATCGAGGCCCGCCGCGCGGCCCGCGCCGCCAAGGACTGGGCCGCCTCCGACCGCGTCCGCGACGAACTCCTGGCGATGGGCGTCGCGGTCAAGGACGGCAAGGACGGCACCACCTGGAGCGTGGCGCCGTGATCGCCCCCTCTAGTCTTATCCGAACGTCGTCCGCCCCCCCCTGATCGGCTAGTGTGACATCACAGCCGCTCGGTTACGAACGCCTCGGCCTCGGGGGAGGGGGGCGTGTCGGCCGCCGCGTCGCGCAGGAGCCCGACCACGGCCTCGGCCTCGTGGGCCACGAGGTAGCTCAGATCGAGCCCCTCGCGGATGAAGCCCTGGGCCCGCATGTGGTCGAGGAGCGTCAGCAGGGGCGTCCAGAAATCGGCCACGGAGAGCAGCAGGATCGGCTTCCTGTGCTGGCCGAGCTGCGCCCAGGTGAGCTGCTCCACCAGTTCCTCCAGGGTGCCGATGCCGCCCGGCAGGGCCACGAAGGCGTCGGAGCGCTCGAACATCAGGCGCTTGCGGGTGTGCATGTCCTCGACGACGATGGTCTCCTGGATCTCGTCGAGCATGCGCTCGCGCGACTTCAGGAAGCTCGGGATGATGCCGGTGACGTGGCCGCCATTCTCGAGGACGGCGCGGGCCACCGTGCCCATCAGCCCGACATTGCCGCCGCCGTAGACGAGGCCGAGGCCGGCTTGCGCCAGGGCCTTGCCCAGGGTCTCGGCCGCCGCGGTGAAGGCGGGGTCGCCGCCGAAGCCCGAGCCGCAATAGACGCAGACGGTTCTCACCGGAGCCATGCGCCGCCTCCCTTCCGGGACCGGCCGCGCGGACCACGGGCCGTGTCCACGGGCCAAAGTGCTGATTTTATGGGAGATCCGGCCGTCGGACGGCCATCGGTGTTTGGTGTTCCGGTCATGTTCGTTAATATGTCGCCGTCAAAGGCCGATTGATCGACAGGGCAGGTCGGGTTTCGACTGCGGTTCCGCCGCCCGGGCGGTGGATGAGGGAGTGGTGCGTCATGAAGGCGGAGTTGCGACGGAGCATCTTCCTCGCCGGCGTGGGGCTTCTGGGCGGCTTCACCCTCGTCGTCACCCTCTACGGCGCGAGCGAGTTGTTCAAGCACGGATTCGGCGCGCCGGAGGGCCGGACCGTGGCCCCCGCCACCGAGTCGGCCCCGAGCCGCGGGGAGGGGAGTTCCGGCGCGCCGGGAAAGCCCCGGTCGGACCGGCCGCCGGGGCCGGGGCAGATGTCCGCCCTGCCGTCGGGGGACGATCCCGTGGCGCCGGGGACCAGCGCACCGGGGAGCGGGGCGCCGCCGGCCGCCGCGGAGGCGTCCGCGCCGACCTTCGACATCATCCGCGTCGAGCCCTCGGGCGAGACCGTCATCGCGGGCCGGGCTGCACCCAACACCACCGTCGAGATGCTGCGCGACAACGAGCCGATTGCCCGTGTGCTCGTCGACCCGTCCGGCCAGTTCGCCATCGTGCCGCCTGCCCTGTCCCCCGGCAGCGTTGAGATCACCCTGCGCTCCACGGGGGCCGACGGCCGCTCCCTCGTCTCCCGGGAGAGCGTGGCGGTGGTGGTGGCCCAGAGCCGCGACGCCAAGCCCCTCATCGCCCTGACCTCCCCCGACAGGCCCACGGTGGTGCTGTCGCAGCCCGATCCGGTCGCCCCGGCGCAGGCCGCCGCCGACCCCCGGACCGCCGCTCAGGCGAGCTCGACCAAGGCGGACCCGAAGCCGCCGGCGAAGGCCGCTGCCCGACCGTCCGAGACGCCGGAGGGGACGCCGGTGAAGATCGTCAGCGTCGAGGCGGAGGAGGGCGGGCGGCTCTACGTCACCAGCCAGGCCCAGCCCGGGGCGACGGTGCGGCTCTACCTCAACGACACCCTGGTGGCGCCGGGCAGCGCCGGGGCCGACGGGCGCGTCGCCTTCACCATCGGGCGCGGGGTCCGGCCGGGGGCCTACGCCATCCGCGTCGACCAGGTCGATCCCGTCTCCGGCAAGGTCAAGACCCGCTCGGAGGTCGCCTTCACGGTCCCGGCCGCGAAGCCGGCCGCGGCCCGGCCCCCTGCGGCGAAACCCGCGCCCGTCGCCTCCGCCGCGCCCGTTCCGCCGAACCCTCCGGAGAAAATCGCCCTTCTGCCTCAGCCGTTTAAGGCCGATCCGCCCCGGACCGGGTCCACCCTTCCCATGCCGGCGATGACGGGTCCGGGGCCCCGGCCCGACGCCGAAGCCAAAGCTCCCGAACCCAGGATCAGCGTTGAAACCAAAACCCCGCCCGACCCGAAGCCGGCTCCGGAGGAGGCGCCCCGCACGGTGTTCGTGCCCGAGATCGGCACGGCGCGGATCGTGCGGGGCGACAGCCTGTGGCAGATCAGCCGGCGCGTCTACGGCAGCGGCACCCGCTACACGGTGATCTACGACGCCAACCAGCCGCAGATCCGCAACCCGGACCGGATCTATCCGGGCCAGATCTTCGTGGTTCCGGCCGCCGGCACGGCGGCGGTGACGGGCGCCGAGCGCGGCTGAGCCCGTTCCGCCTGCGGCGGCGCGGACCGGCGCGCGCCGGAAAACCCGCCGTTCCGGACCGGCGCACCCGCCCCGCGCGCCGACGCGGGGCCGCCCCGCGCCGGTGCGCGGCTGTCAGCGGACCGGCGCGCGCTTATATCGGTTCCAAACCGCAGCCACCGAGACGCAGAAATCCATGACACCCGATCCCGCGCAAGCGCCGGGCGGCACGCCGCCCGCGCGCCCCGGCCTCGTCGCCACCTATCGCCGCCTGTGGCCCTACCTCTGGCCGTACGGCCGGCCCGACCTGCAGCGGCGGGTGTTCCTCGCGTTCGGCCTGCTCATCGTGGCGAAGTTCGTCACCATGGTGACCCCGTTCACCTTCAAGTGGGCGACGGACGCCCTGGTGGCGATGACCGACCGCAAGGCCGGCGACGCGATCCCGACGGGACTGCTCGCCGCCCCCATGGTGCTCATCGGACTCTACGGCCTGTCGCGGGTGGCCATGGCCGGGCTGACCCAGGTCCGCGACGGGCTGTTTGCCAAGGTGGCGATGCACGCCGTCCGGCGCCTGGCCCTGCAGACCTTCGAGCACATGCACCGCCTGTCCCTGCGCTTCCACCTCGAGCGCAAGACCGGCGGCCTGACCCGGGTGCTGGAGCGCGGCCGCGGCGGCATCGAGGAGCTGTCGCGATTGATGGTGCTCACCCTGGTGCCCACCATCGTCGAGTTCGTCCTCGTCATCGGCGTGCTCGCCTACGAGTTCGACTGGATCTACTCGGCGGTCGTGTTCCTGATGGTGGCGGCCTATCTCGGCTTCACCTGGAAGGCGACGCAGTGGCGCATCGAGATCCGCCGCCGCATGAACGCCTCCGACACCGACGCCAACACCAAGGCGGTGGATTCCCTCCTGAACTTCGAGACCGTGAAGTACTTTGGCGCCGAACGCCGCGAGGCCGAGCGCTACGACGCCTCCATGGCCAAGTACGAAAAGGCCTCGACGCAGACCTACGTCTCCCTCGCCGTCCTCAACGCCGGCCAGGCGGTGATCTTCACCATCGGCATGACGGTGGTGATGTGGCTCGCAGCGAGAGACATCATGGCCGGGCGCACCACCATCGGCGGGTTCGTCCTCGTCAACACCATGCTGATCCAGCTGTCGATGCCCCTCAACTTCATGGGCATGATCTACCGCGAGATCAAACAGGCGCTCATCGACATCGACGACATGTTCCTCATCCTCCACCGCAACCCCGAGATCGCCGACCGGCCGGACGCGACGGCGCTGAAGGCCCAGGGAGGCACGGTGGAGTTCCGGGACGTGCGCTTCGCCTACGATCCCGCCCGGCCGATCCTACGCGGCGTCTCCTTCACCGTGCCGGCGGGGAAGACGGTGGCCATCGTCGGCCCCTCGGGCGCCGGCAAGTCGACCCTGTCGCGCCTGCTGTTCCGGTTCTACGAGCCGCAGGGCGGGCGCATCCGCGTCGACGGCCAGGACATCGCCGCCGTCACCCAGAGCTCGCTCCGGGCCGCCATCGGCATGGTCCCGCAGGACACGGTGCTGTTCAACGACACCATCGGGTACAACATCCGGTACGGCTGCTGGGATGCGACGGACGCGCAAGTGCGCGAGGCCGCGTCCCTGGCCCAGATCGACCGCTTCGTCTCCGCCCTGCCCGAGGGCTACGACACCCCCGTGGGCGAGCGCGGCCTGAAACTCTCCGGCGGCGAGAAGCAGCGCGTCGCCATCGCCCGCACCATCCTGAAAGGGCCCCCGATCCTCGTCCTCGACGAGGCGACCTCGGCCCTCGACAGCTTCACCGAACGCGAAATCCAGGACGCCCTCGACAAGGTGTCCCGCGGCCGCACCACCCTCGTCATCGCCCACCGCCTCTCGACGGTGGTCAACGCCGACGAGATTCTGGTGTTGGACAAGGGCGTGATTGTGGAGCGGGGGACGCACCAGGGGTTGCTGGATGCCGGTGGGGTTTATGCGAGCCTGTGGAGCCGGCAGCGGGAGGCTGATGCGGCTTTGGCGGTGTTGCAGGGGGTGGATGGGGAGCGTCTGATGGAGCTTACGGCCTAAAGCACGCGATTTCCTACTGAGCGCTCACCCGAGCCGATCCAGCGACTTTGAAGTCAAAGATTGATTCATGGAGCCGATTTTTGGGCGGCATGATGGCCTGAACATCAAGGCCTTATTGTTTGTAAAAAATTTCAAATCGCGGTAGTTATCCTTAGCGTTCGCTTGGGTAATTTGTTCATGTCTGCTGAGGTGGGAAAAGTGTCTAAAGGCGGTGCATATCCCAATGATAAGAAGTTAATCAGGCATGCAGACAACAGATATTATTCAAAAATAAAATTTAAGAATATATGCTAGTGCAAAGCATCTAGTCTAAAGTTGGTTATGGGTCTTTCTAAAATTAAAGATATTGGATTTATTGAAGGGTAGGTTGTCCTTGTCATGAATCGCCAGCGCCTTTTAGAAGACGTTTCGCATTACTTGACGCATTTGCAGATATCCGTCGGGCATCTCAATGGGCTCAATCTCCAAGATATTAATATTCACGCAGAGATATTTTTCCGCGATTTCTTAAACCTAGCTTTAGGATACACGCTTGAGAGCATTAATATTATTGAGAGAAATGCGCGTGCTATTGACCTCGGTGATAGGGGCGGACGAATAGCGATTCAAGTAACCTCTACGTCAGAAATTGCTAAAATCAAGCATACTCACAACGGATTTGTTTCTAGTCGACTCGACAAACTATACGATCGCTTGATCGTCATCATAATTGGCGAAAAACAAAAATACAGACAAAGAATTTTAGGCGGTAGCGGTGTTTTCAGTATGTCTCTGATAGATGATGTTTGGGACATACCAGAAATTATTAGAAAAATTTCCAATCTTTCGCTGAAAAAAATCGAACTATGCCGGGATTTTCTTTTCGACGAATTGACCATAGCGGAACCTAGGCAGTCAAACGAAGTATCTACTCTAATCCGACTTATTGAAGTTCTTAGCGTTACAGAGGAAGGAACCTCTATCGGCAACCTCCGAGAAGACCCTGATCCCACTGGAAAGGTTCGCGACCGGTTTGCTAACCATGCAGGGTTCCTACAGAGACAATATGTCGAACTGCACGAACTGTACGGACGCGCATTAGCCGAAGTTGACCGGCATTCTGACCTCGGTCATGTACGTGTGCGTAAGCTTCAGGTTTACCTGATGGTGTGGAGCGATAAAATTCTAACAGAGGTTCGAGGTAATCCGAAAACTGCCCTTGATTTACTGACAAAAAAAATTCTTCGGATGATGGGAACTAGTGCTGTAGGGTTTGATGAAGGCGCTATTCGATATTATCTTATTAATCAGCTGATCGCGTGCAATATTTTTCCCAATAAGCTGATGTCCGATGCCTAGTATCTTTCTCAAGGATGAAGCTCTCGACAAAGCTCCAGCAATAGTAGGCTTCGAGATTGCGCGCTATCTGAACCTATCAGGTGAGGGCCAGATCAGCATTTTCGATGTCGTCAACCATTTCAAGCACGAGAGCTGGTTTGCATGGAACTCATTTTTCCATGGCATAATATTTCTTTACGCATTGGGGCTAATTGATTTCGAAGAGCCATACCTGATAGTGCGCGATGTTGATTAAACGTCTTTACACTGAGCCAGCCTTCATAGATCCGATCACCTTCATGCCGGGGGTCAATGTTATCTTGGGCGAAAGCGATGAAACTAGTTCAAAAAATAACGGCGTTGGTAAATCGCTTTGTATTGAGTTTGTAAGCTTTGCGCTTCTAAAACGAAAATCAGAAAGCCGGGTCGCAAAAATCCCGGAACAAGTCTTAGATCCATCTATTTTTATTTGTGTTGAGCTTGAGATTCATGGGGTTGCCTGCATTATTAAAAGATCCCTTGAGGCCGCAGAGCAGCCGCGTATTGTGGTAGACGGTCACGAAAGAGTCTACACCAAAGTCAAGGATGCGACCGACTTTCTTACGGGAAAGCTCTTTCCCGATCAAAGCTTCAGAGTCGGATTCCGAGAGATTCTAGGTCCGTTGATCCGCGACGAACGATCCGAGTTCAAGTCACTCGTGGCCTGTTTTGATACCAACGCCCGTATTCCAGATAACTACGCCCCTCATCTAATGTTATTAGGCATAAATATTGAAATTTATCGTTCTATCAAGGGTATTCAGAAAGAGATAGATTTGATAGCCGTTGAGAGGGCGCGAATTAAAGATAGCGTGAAGCTAGTTCGACAAAAAAATCTTGAAGAGGCCCGCACTGATCTCAATGCACTGGACGGTGAGGTTGAGACCATCCGAAGGGGCATTGATTCTTTAAAAAACGCTGAGGCGTACGATATTGTGAAGGATGAAATCCTCGAAATCGAAGACCAATGTTCTGAGTTTCGCCTTCGTAAGGACGTGCTAGTAACGCGTTCCAAAAAATTGGAGCCGATTGCATTGGAGGCTATTGTAGATACTGACGAGATACGTGATTTCTACGATCAGCTTCGAGCCGGTCTTGGCACTAGCATCGTCCGCGATCTCAACGAGGTGATTTCTTTCAAGTCCAAGATTGAAAATTTTCAGCACTATTTACTGCAAGAAAAAAGAAAAATTATCAATGTGGAGATTCGGAAGCTGAACAGCCAGCTTTCTGAGTTAGATAATCGGTATGCCACATTAATGTCAGTACTTGATCAAGAAGGACATCTAAGTAACCTTCGGCAGACATACGCCTCGTTCCAAGCTAAAAGCGATGAACTTGGCCAGCTAAAAAGTTTTTTAGGTCGCTACGACGCGTTGCTGATTGAGCGTCAAGATAAAAAGTCTCAAATCGAGGCGGAAAATCTCTTGCTTCGCGCAAGTATCTTGGCTGTTTCTGAGCAGCTGGAATCATTTCAGAGGAGTATCATTGCAATTCATTATTTCATTCAGGGCAACAGAAATGCGTCGTTTGGGGTGAGTGTAACCGCCAAGAAACATGTTGTTGATATAATTCTACGAATTGATGACGACGGTAGTCATAGTGTTGAAAGAGAGAAAGTTTTCATCTATGATATAGCGTTGTTATTGAACGTTTACACGAAATATCGACATCCGGGTATACTTATTCACGATAACATTTTTGATGTCGATGACGATACGCTACAAAGAAATTTGGAGTTTATCCTTACGCGAGCAAGATTTGATGACGAACAGCAATACATACTGACAATAAATTTAGATCGTATCGAACACTACCAGGACGAGTTTTAGTTTTACGAGCTCGAAAAAAGCATTGTAGCTTCTTTTACTAAGAAAAAGAGATTTTTGAAAAGTCATTATCAGGAGGTGAAGTAATAAAATGATATAATTTGTAGATATAATCTTGGATTTGTATCGTAATTTCTGCGCTCATTTGTAAGCTTGAGGCTAATTATTCTGATTGGCAGCCACAATAGGATTTCCCGCCACGCCGTCATCCTGGCGCCGTATAGCGGAACCCTGGAACCAGAACCATCGGTTCCGTAAGGTTTAGCAGTGTCGGGTGGCTCTGGGATCCGGGTTCGCCTCGGGCGCCCCGGAACGACGGGCCGTCTTGCACCCAGTGCCTCCACACCCGCCTCCTCATCCTAAGGTGCCGCCCAGCGGCCTCGAAGGAGCCCTCCAAGAATCGAGCGCCGCGCTGGAGCACTCCTGCGAGGCCAGCGCTGCACGCCGGCACCTCCAGGATGAAGACAAGGGGTGGATTCACGGGCACCTGCCTGCGTTCAAGCGCCCCTGTCCCGGGCGCATGGAGCGCCAGCGGAAGGCGACCCGGGACCCAGCGCGAAAAGGCGCGCAGCGTCCGGCTTCCGCAACCGTGCTGACGGTCGCGCCGCTGCGCGGCCCTTCGTGTGCTGGGTCCCGGATCGCCTTCCACTGCGTTGCAGGCGTCCGGGAAAGGGGGTGCGTCCGCGAGGGGGCGTCGCCGCCCGCCGCCAAAACCCCCCAAAGGTTGACGCGCGCCCCCCGCCCTGCCATCGCGCGGAGTCCGGATTCCCGTTCGCGCCCGTGCCGGGCCACGATCTGAAAGACCGCATGTCCGACCTCCTCGAGACGATTCGCCGAACCCTCGTGCCGATCCACAAGGAGGGCTATCCGTTCATCCTCATCGGCATCGTGCTGACGGTGATCGGCGGGTACTTCGCCCAGTCCCTCGGCTGGATCTTCCTGATCCTCACCCTGTGGGTCTGCTACTTCTTTCGCGATCCCGAGCGCGTCACCCCCGTGGGCGACGGCCTCGTGGTGTCGCCGGCCGATGGGCGGGTGAACCTCATCTCCACGGTGCTGCCGCCGCCGGAGCTCGACCTGCCGCAGGAGCCGATGCTGCGCATCTCGGTGTTCATGAACGTGTTCGACTGCCACGTGAACCGCGTGCCGGTGACCGGCCGCATCGGCCAGATCCACTACACGCCGGGCCTGTTCCTCAACGCCGAGCTCGACAAGGCCAGCGACGACAACGAGCGCAACGGCCTCGTCATGGAGACGACCCACGCGGGCGCCCCCTTGCGCATCGGCGTGGTGCAGATCGCCGGGCTGGTGGCGCGCCGCATCGTCGGCTGGGTCCATGCCAACGACACCCTCAACGTCGGCGAGCGCTTCGGCCTCATCCGCTTCGGCTCGCGGGTCGACGTCTACCTGCCCGTGGGCACCCGCGTCCTCGTCGGGCTGGGCCAGAAGGCCGTGGCGGGCGAGACCGTCCTGGCGGATCTGGCGGGTGGACCCGAGCGCACGTTCCGGCGCATCTGAGGGGATGAGCATGGACGACCTGTTCCCGCCCTTCGCCCCCGACGCCAACGAGCCGCGGCCGCGCCGGTTCAAGCCGGTGCCGTTCCGGATGATCGCGCCGAACATGATCACCCTGATGGCCCTGTGCCTCGGGCTCACGTCCATCCGCCTCGCCTTCGAGGGCAAGTTCGAGCCCGCCGTCATCGCCATCGTGGCCGCCGCCTTCCTCGACGGCATCGACGGGCGCGTGGCCCGGATGCTGAAGGGCACCTCGCGCTTCGGGGCCGAGCTCGATTCCCTCGCCGACTTCGTCAATTTCGGCTGCGCCCCGGCCCTGATCCTCTACGGCTTCGCCCTGAAGGAGCTGCGCTCCGTGGGCTGGATCGTCGCCCTCATCTTCGCCATCGCCATGGCCCTGCGTCTGGCCCGCTTCAACGCCATGCTGGACGACCCCAACCGCCCGGCCTGGAAGAAAGACTTTTTCGTCGGCATGCCGGCGCCGGCGGGGGCGCTCACGGTGCTGCTGCCGCTCTACCTGCACTTCCTCGGCCTGCCCCTGGAGCGCTGGGCCGCCCCGGTGGTCCTCGGCTACATGCTGTGCATCGCCCTGCTCGTGGTCTCCACGGTGCCGACCTTCTCCGGCAAGACCGTGGGCAAGCGGGTGCCGCGGGAGGCCGTGCTGCCGATCTTCCTCGTGGGGGTCGCCGGCTTCGGCCTGCTGATCTCGTTCCCGTTCGAGGCCATGGTGGCGCTCAGTCTCGGCTACCTCGTCACCCTGCCCATCGGCGCGGCGCAGTACCGCCGCCGGGCCAGGGCCGAGGCGCGGGCGGCCGCGAGCCTGCCGGCCCCCGACGACGACCGCGATCCCGGCAGCTCCGAGCGCGATCGCGCCGTGGACAGCTGAGCGCCGCGCCTGTCGCGGTGCAACAGCATCCCGTAGTCTTCGCGCGAAGAATCACGCGCGGGGACGCACGATGCTCGAAGAATTCAAAAAATTCGCCCTGCGCGGCAACGTGGTCGATCTCGCCGTCGGCGTGATCATCGGCGCGGCCTTCGGCGCCATCGTCACCTCGGCGGTGCAGGACGTGTTCATGCCGATGATCGGGGCGATCACGGGCGGCCTCGACTTTTCGAACTACTACATCGCCCTGTCGTCGAGCGTGCAGAAGGGCGCCGCCTATGCCGATGCCAAGAAGCAGGGCGCGGTGATCGGCTACGGCCAGTTCCTCACGGTGGCGATCAACTTCATGATCGTCGCCTTCGTGCTGTTCCTGGTGATCCGGGCCATGAACCGCCTCGTCAGCCGCGAGGAGGCCAAGCCCGCTCCCGAGGTGCCGGCCGACGTGAAGATCCTCACGGAGATCCGCGACCTCCTGGCGACGAAGCCGGCGGTCTGATCAGGGGGCCATCCCGGTCGGGGGCTTGCCCGTCAGGTCCTCGACGAGGCCGTCGAGGGCCGATTCGACGGCGCCGGTGCCCTCCTCGTGGGTCTTCAGGCGGACTTCGAGGCGCTTGAGCTGGGGCCCGAACGCCGCCGGCGTCACCGGATCGCCGAGGTATTCCGGCACGGCCTCGTCCGTGGTGAAGACCGAGCGCAGCTGCTGGCCGAGGTGGTCGCGCACCGGCTCCGGCAGGGCCGCGTCGGGCAGGGGGTGGTCGCTCACGGTGAATCTCCCGTCGTGCTGAAGACTGGGCAACGATCCGGACGGGGCAAGTGTTGCGCCGCCTTCGACAAATCATCGCCCGCGCCACAAGAAAAAGCCCCCGTCGCCGGGGGCTTTCTCAGTTTCGGAGGCGGCGCGACGTCAGTCCCGATCTCAGTCGATGACTTCGACGATGCGGCGGCTGCGGTCGACCAGGACCGGGCGCTCGTTGACGATGGTGTAGCGCGAGTCGCGGGCGTTGTACTCGTCCGGCACGTCGTAATAGGTCACGCCGGCGCTCGGCAGCACGGTGCCGACGCGGACATCGCCGTCGTAGGCGTAGGACGAGCGGCGCTCGCGGGTGACGTACTGGCGGAAGCGCGGACGGTCGTCGACGCCGAGGATGCCGCCCACCGTGCCGGTGGCCGCGCCGACGGCGCCGCCCACGATGGCGCCGAGGGGACCGGCCGCATCGGCGCCGTCCTGCGCGCCGCGCTCGGCGCCGCGGACGAGGCCCTGGGCCTGCGCGGCCATCGGCAGGCTGAGGGCGAGGGCCGAGACGGCCAGAAGGGTCTTGAGGGTCATGGTTCGAGTCTCCCGGTTGAAGTGTCCCGCGTCGCTGTGAAGCGCTGCCGGGTTCGGGGCCTCAACGTGCGACCCCCGCAAAGGGATGCCGAAAAACCCGCGGCCGGCGGCGCAGGGCCGGGGGCGCAGGGCCCGGGGACGGGGCCGGGACGCTCCGACCGAAGCGGGGCCGGCCCTCATCCCCGCTCCCGTCGATGATGTGAGAAAGGGCACAATGCCTTTCGGAAGGGCACGTAAGCCCAGGGATTATGCAGTCCGTGCGGGACGTTGATTAAATTATAGTCCACTCGCACAGAAGAGCATCATGAAGCACCTCGTCGTCGCCCTCGCCGCCGCCCAGATCCTCGGCACCGGCGCCGCCCTCGCCCAGTCGCGGACGTGGAACGCCCTCAAGCAGGCGCCGACCTACCGCGCGCCGCAGCAGACCATCGAGATCCCCCGGTCCGAGGCGCGCCGCGATCCCACCGGCCTCCTGCGCGGCCAGGGCGTCAGCAGCCTCTACGGCGGCATGGGGAACATGGGCGGCGGCTCCGGCCGCAGCGCCAACACCGGCATCGGTCTCGGCGGCATCGGCGCATCGCAGGGCGCGCGGAACTAGGGGGTTGGGGCGCGCGGGAGTTTTAGGCGCGAATCGCGACGTTCGAGGAAAACCGACCGTTTGGCGCGCATCCCCTCGCCCCGCCTGCGGGGAGAGGGACGCGTCTCCCCCTTGCCGGGGAGCGCGGCGAGGCGGCAGCCGACGGTGGGGGGGCGAATCCGGATGAGACTCCTCCGACGCAGCCCCCTCACCGTCGCTGCGGCTTCGCCTTCGCTCGCCGCAGGCACGACGGGGTGCCTGCGGCCCTCTCCCCGCGAGCGGGGAGAGGGGGGTGCGCGCCAGCGCTCCGCACGACGGACGAACGGCGCGCGGTCGACCCGCCCTCCGCGACCACCCGGACGCGGGACGGGACAACGCGCCCGCTTCAGTCCTTCGGCATCGCCGACTGGATCAGCCGGTCCGACGACAGGTCTTCCTCGTCGTAGCCCAAAAGTTCGGCGAGGCGCCCGCGGGCGCGGCTGACGCGGCTCTTCACCGTGCCGACCTTGCAGCCCATGATGGCGGCGGCCTCCTCGTAGGAGACGCCCTCGGCGCCGACGAGCACCAGGGCCTCGCGCTGGTCGGGCGGCAGCTTGGCCAGCGCCGTCTGCAGGTCTTCCACGTCGAGGCGGTCGCCCTGGTGCGGGGCGGTGGCGAGGCGGGCGGCGTAGGAGCCGTCCTGGTCCTCGACCTCGCGCACGCGCTTGCGGTGGTCCGAGTAGAAGATGTTGCGCAGGATGGTGAACAGCCACGCGTTGAGGTTGGTGCCGGGCTGGAACCGGGCGCGGTGCTGCCAGCCCTTGAGCAGGGTGTCCTGCACGAGGTCGTCGGAGCGGGCCGGGTTGCTCGTGAGCGACAGGGCGAAGGCGCGCAAGGACGGCACGGCGGCCAGGAGGCCGTTGCGGAACTCGGGCTCGATGGCCTCGCCGCGGGCCTTCAGGGCCGCTTCGAGCTTCTCGATGAGTTCGGCGAAGCGGCTCGGCTGCTCGTCCGTGGGCAGGCGGTCGTAGACTGTGCGCAGGTGATCGCCGAGATGCGTCCGGATGTTGGACGACAGGTTCGGGCGGGCATCCGCCGGGGCGTCGAGGTCGGCGGCAGTGTCGGTCGCGTCGCGGGTCATGGCTCGTCGTGTTCTGATCGCGGGGGAGGGCGGCACGCCGCTGCGCGCGGGGCCCGTCGTTTGAACGCGTTGTAGCGCATCCCGCCCGGCCACGCATCCCGGCCCGCAACCGTCAGGGTTGCGCGATCCCCGGCATCAACAGCCGCAGGGGGACGGCGCCCGCGCGGACGCCCGGCCGTCGGGCTTGAGGATGCGCACGGCGCCGTCGCGCAGCGACAGCACGTGGCCGCGCTCGACGTCGGTCCAGCACTCGTCGCGGGTGAGGGCCTTGGTGGCGATCACCGTCACCACGTCGTCGGTGCCCGTCTCCTGGGCGAAATCGACGCGCCAATCCTCGTCCACCAGGGTGGCGGTGCCGAAGGGCGCGCACCGGGTGAGGTAGCACAGGCGCTTGCCGCAATGGGCGTAGAGGGTGCGGCTGTCGGACAGCAGCATGTTGAACACGCCCAAGGCGTGGAGCTCGGCGCAGAGGTCGGCCACGGCGCGGTCGAGGCGGGCCGGGCTCGGCAGGTCGGGCCAGCGCTGCTGCAACTGGTCGAGCATCCAGCAGAAGGCGTGCTCGCTGTCCGTGGAGCCCACGGGCTTGAACCAGGTCAGGGGCCACCTCTTCACGCCCTTGAGCTGGCCATTGTGCGCGAAGGTCCAGCGCCGGCCCCACAATTCCCGGCTGAACGGGTGGGTGTTCTCGAGGTTCACCCGGCCGCGGTTGGCCTTGCGCACGTGGGCGATGACGATGCGGCTCTTGATCGGCGTGCGGCGCAGGAGTCTTGCGAGCTCCGACTGCGCGCTCGGCTCCGGCTCGTGGAAGGCGCGGGCGCCCCGTCCCTCGTAGAACGAGATGCCCCAGCCGTCGGCATGCGGACCGGTCTCGCCGCCGCGCCGCGCCAGGGCGGCGAAGGAGAACCGGATGTCGGTGGGCACGTTCGCGCTCATGCCGAGCAGTTCGCACATGGGGGGCGGGCGCTTCTTCAGGGGCGAGTTGGACCGGGCGGAGGACCGGACGGGTTGCTGGGTCTAGTGCATGATGGGCAAAAGCGGAACCGCGCAGGGGCCGGGCGGCGCGTCCCGGCGGCCGGACGAAGCGCTTCGGATCGCCCTCCCCCTTGCGGCAGGGCGATCGCAGATGAGACGCGACCGGCCCCGTCTCCTGCCGGGCTACCGCATTCACCCATCGGGCCGGCAGCGCGGGTCCCCTCTCCTGGAAGGAGAGGGCGATCGCAGCGGGGTGCATGCGTTTGGGCCGGCCGTTGCCCCTTCGTGCAGAGCGTCTGCGCGCATCCCCCTCTCCCCGCCTGCGGGGAGAGGGCCGTAGGCACCCTGTCGTGCCTGCGGCGAGCGCAGGCGAAGCCGCAGCGACGGTGAGGGGGCGATTCCGGACGTGTCTCACACGGATTCGCCCCCTCACCTTCGGCTGCCGCCTCGACGCGCTCCCCGGCAGGGGGGAGACGCGTCCCTCTCCCCGCAGGCGGGGCGAGGGGATGCGCACGGGGGGCGGCGCTTCGTCGACAGCCCCTTCGGCGGCGGCTTCAGACCGCGACCCTCATCTGCGATCGCCCTGCCCTTGCGGGGAGGGGGCAGGGGCAGGGGTGGCGCCGCTTGCCTCTGCGAATCGCGGGCGCCACACATGGGGGTCCATCGTGGACGGTGCCGGTCGCTCGCCCCCCCTCCGGCTCCTCTCCGCAAGGGGGAGGAGGGGCGCGCCCGGCACCGGAGCAATGAAATCCTTCAAGGCCGATCCTTCGAGACCCCTCTCCCGAAACCCGATTCTCCTCGCCCGTACCACAATCCCGCGCTAGGTCCGCTGCCATGACCGCCGCGCCCCGTCCCGATCCAAAGACCCTGTCGCGCGAAGAGCTCGAAGCGGAGGTCCGCCGCCTGCGCGCCCAGTCGGCCTCCCTCGCCGAGATGTTCGAGCAGGCCCCGAGCTTCATCGCCCTCCTGTCCGGTCCCGAGCATCGCTTCGCCCTGACCAACGCCGCCTATCAGCGGGCCATCGACCACCGCGCCGTCATCGGCCGCACCGTGGCGCAGGCCCTGCCGGATGCCGCCGCCCAGGGCTACGTCGATCTGCTCGACGGGGTGTTTCGCTCCGGCCGGCCGCACTGGGCCACGGCGGCCCGCTACGACGTCCAGGCCGTGCCGGGCGGCCCCGTCAACGCGCGCTACCTCGATTTCGTCTACCAGCCCATCACCGACGCCCACGGGGCGGTCAGCGGCATCTTCGTGGAGGGGCACGACGTCACCGAGCGCACCCTCGCGGAGGCGGCCCTGCGGGAGAACGAGGCGCGCTACCGGACCCTGTTCGAGAGCATCGAGGTCGGGTTCTGCATCGTCGAGATGAAGTTCGAGGGGGACCGCGCCGTCGACTACCGCATCGTCGAGGCCAATCCCGCCTTCGTCCGGCAGACGGGGGCCGACGTCGCCGGCCAGTGGGTCAGCCAGTTCGCGCCCGGCCTGGAGCGGCACTGGTTCGACACCTACGGGCGGGTGGCGCTCACCGGCGAGCCCGCGCATTTCGAGCATTACGCCGACGTGTTCGGGCGCTGGTTCGACGTGCGGGCCCTGCGTAACGGCGACCCCGCGTCCCACCGCGTCGCCATCTTCTTCTCCGACATCACCGACCGGCGGACCATGGAGGCGCGGGCGGAGGCCGGCGAACGCGAGCTGCGCCTCGTCACCGACGCCCTGCCGGTCCTCATCGCCTTCATCGGCGCCGACCACGTCTACCGCTTCGCCAACCGGGCCTACGACGACTGGTTCGCCGTGCCCGCCGACCGGATCGTCGGCCAGGACGTGCGCGACCTCCTCGGGCCGGAGGCCTACGCGGCGCGGCGGCCGTTCATGGAGCGGGCCCTGGCGGGCGAGGCGGTAACCTTCGAGCTGGATTGGCCGCACCGCGACGGACGCCCCCGGGTCGCCGAGATCCGCTACCTGCCCCGCCGGGCCGCCGACGGCCGCGTCGACGGCATCCACGTGTTCGTGCAGGACGTGACCGCGCGCAAGCAGACCGAGGCCGACCTCGAACGCCAGGTCGCCGCCCGCACGGCGGAGCGCGACCAGGTCTGGCAGGCGTCCTCCGACCTGCTCTGCGTCGCCAATTTCGACGGCCACTTCGTCAGCCTCAACCCGGCCTGGCCCCGGACCCTGGGCTGGAGCGACGCCGAGTTGAAGGCGCGGCCGTTCCTCGAGTTCGTGCATCCCGACGACGTCGCCGTCACCCTGGAGGCGGCGCGCGGCCTGGCCCGCGGCGAGGCCCAGCTCACCTTCGAGAACCGCTACCGCCACAGGGACGGCCACGCCGTGTGGCTGTCCTGGAACGCGGTGCCCCGCGACGGCCTGATCTACGCCTCGGTCCGCGACGTCACCGCGGTCAAGCACCAGGCCGAGGCTTTGCGCCTGACCGAGGAAGCCCTGCGCCAATCCCAGAAGATGGAGGCCGTGGGCCAGCTCACCGGCGGCCTCGCCCACGATTTCAACAATCTGCTCGCCGGCATCTCGGGGTCCCTCGAACTGATGCAGACCCGGATGATCCAGGGGCGCCTGGGCGACCTCGACCGCTACATGACCGTGGCGCAGGGCGCCGCCCGCCGCGCCGCCGCCCTGACCCACCGCCTGCTCGCCTTCTCCCGGCGCCAGACCCTCGACCCCAAGCCCACGGACGTGGACCGCCTGATCCGGGGCATGGAGGAGCTGGTCCGGCGCACGGTCGGGCCCGCCGTCCACCTCGAGGTCGTCGGCCTCGCGGGCCTGTGGCCGGCCCTGATCGATTCGGGCCAGCTCGAGAACGCCCTGCTGAACCTGTGCATCAACGCCCGCGACGCCATGCCGGACGGCGGCCGCATCACCATCGAGACCGCCAACACCTGGATCGACGAATCCGGCGCCCGGCGCCACGACATGCCGGCGGGCCAGTATCTCAGCGTCTGCGTCACCGACACCGGCACCGGCATGGCCCCGGACCTCGTGGGCAAGGTGTTCGAGCCGTTCTTCACCACCAAGCCCACGGGGGAGGGCACCGGGCTCGGCCTGTCGATGGTCTACGGCTTCGCGCGCCAGTCCGGCGGGCAGGTCCGGATCTATTCCGAGGTCGGCGCGGGGACGACGGTGTGCCTCTACCTGCCGCGCCACGACGGCGAGGCCGACGCCGACGACGTCACCCGGAAGCTGGCGGAGGTCCGCCGGGCCGGGCAGGGCGAGACCGTGCTCATCGTCGACGACGAGCCCTCCGTGCGGATGCTGGTCACCGAGGTGCTGGAGGATCTCGGCTACACCGCCATCGAGGCCGCCGACAGCCTCGCCGGCCTCAAGGTGCTGCACTCCGACGTCCGCATCGATCTGCTCGTGACCGATGTGGGGCTGCCGGGCGGCATGAACGGGCGCCAGATGGCCGACGCCGCCCGCGAGCGGCGGCCCGACCTCAAGGTGCTGTTCATCACCGGCTACGCCGAGAACGCGGTGCTGGGGAACGGCTACCTCCGCCCCGGCATGCAGGTCCTCACTAAGCCGTTCGTCCTGGAGACCCTGGCCGCGCGCATCAAGGACCTCATCGCGGCCCCCTGAGGCCGCCTTCGCTTGATCACTTCGAATCGAGTGGTCGCACTGGTGCCCCCTCTCCTGGAAGGAGAGGGTTGGGGTGAGGTGTGGGACATCTCCGAAAAGGTCACACACCTCACCCTGTCCCTCTCCTTCCAGGAGAGGGGACCCGCGCTTCACCGCGTCCATCAGCGAGACGCACAAGCAACCGAACCGATCGGGCAGCTCTGGCGCCCGAGGCCGCGTGCGCCGCCGCGCTTTCGCCGTCCGCCGCGATCCTCTAAGCCCGCCCGACGGCCCCGCGGCGCGGGGCGGACGCGAAGGATGCCGATGGACCGCGAGCCGATCGTCTTCACCTGGCGATCCGCGCCGGCCGAGCACGCCCTCGCCATCGCGTTGACCCTCGGGCTCGGCGGCCCCCTCGCCCTCATCGCCCTCCTGTGCCTGCGCGACCTCGTCGGCGTGCTGGTGGCCCCCGATCACGGCGCGGCCGCCTTCCTGCACGTGGCCGCGAGCCTGCCGTGGCGTCCGGCCGGAACCGGCCCGTCCGTGCTGTTCGCGGGCTGGCTCCTCGGGCCGGCCGAGCGGGTGCGCCTCGCCCTCGCGGTGCTCTCGGGCGCGGCCCTGGCCTCGGCGGCCCTCGGCTGGGGCGTCGCCCGCCTGTGCTTCCTCGCCCAGAGCCGCACGGTGGTGCGCCTCAACGCCCGCGTCACCGACGCCATCCTGCGCGCCCCCCCCGCCGCCCGCGACGACGCCCGCGCCCTGGCCCAGGCCCTCGGCGACCTGCTCGCCCGCATCGACACCCTGTTCGGCCTCGGCCTCCTCGTGCCCGCCATGGCCCTCGGCTCCGCCCTCCTGGCCCTCGGCCTCGCCTGGCTGGCGGCGCCGCGCCTCGTGCCCGCCGTGGCCGTGGGGCTCCTGGCCGCCGGCCTCGCCCGCGCCCTGATCCAGCGGCGGATGCGGGCCCGCACGGCCCTGCGCCTGCGCTCGGGCGCCACCTTCGAGCGGGCGCTGGCCGACCTCATCCGCCGGATGCCGGCCGTGCGCGCCCACGGGGCCGGCCCCTTCGAGCGCGCCCGCCTCGCCGCCAAGGGCCAGGCCGCCCGCACGGCCCTGGAGCGCTCGGAATCGGCCCTGGCCTATGCCCGCGCCCCCTCCCTGGCGCTGGGCATCCTCCTGCCCGCCATCGTCGTCGCCGTCGCCCTGTGGCGCGGGGGCGACGGGGCGCCCGTCGCCCCCGGCGCCCTGGTGGCGGCGGGCGGCGGCTTCGCCCTCGCGGTGGTGGCGCTCGCCGTCGCCCTGCACCTGCACACCGTCCACCGCGACCTGCTGGCGACCTTTCACGCCATCGCCCACGCCCTGCCGGCCCTGGAGGCCCGCACCCCGCCCCGCCCGGCGCGGATCGCGGCCTTCCCCGAATCCGGGGCCCTCCACGCCCACGGGGTCGGCGCCTACGACCCGGTCACGGGCGAGCGCCTCGCCCAGGTCGACGTCGCCCTCGCCATGCCGGGCCACGTCGCCATCCTGGGCGAGCGCGGCGGCGGCGGGCGGGCGCTCGCCGCCCTCCTGGCCGGCCAGCTCGAACCCACGGCCGGGTCCGTCACCTACGGCGGAACGGATCTGCGCGCCTTCGCGCCCGAGGAGCGGGCCCGCCGCATCGCGCTGGCCGGCGCCGAGGCCATCCTCGTCGAGGGGTCCCTGCGCCAGAACATCCTGTACGGCGCGGCGCATCTCCACGCGGCCCAGGGCGAGCCCGACGACCTCCGGTCGATCCTCGCCCTCACGGGCCTTGACGCCATCGTGTACGCCCGCGGCCTCGAGGGCACCGTCGATCCGGGCGCCGAACCCGCCGTCGCCCGCGCCGTGGTCGCCGCCCGCGACGCCGTGCGCGCGGCGCTGGCCGCCGACAAGGCCGGCCGCCTCGTCGAGCCGTTCGATCCGGCCCGCTACAACCACCAGGCCACGGTGGGCGAGAACATTCTGTTCGGCGAGGCCGTGGGCCCGGCCTTCGCGCCGGAGCGCATCGCCGCCCATCCGTATCTCCGCGCCGTGCTGGAGGCCGAGGATCTGGCCCGGCCCCTGGCGCAGGTCGGCCTGCAGGTGGCCCGCAGCCTCGTGGAGATCTTCGCCGACCTCCCCGACGACCATTCCCTGTTCGACGCGTTCTCCCTGTTCCCGGCCTCCGAGCGCGGCTTCTTCGAGGACCTCGTCGCCCGCATGCCCGAGGCCAAGGGCTGGCGCCGCGGCCCGGCGGGCCAGCGCGACCGCAAGCGCCTCATCGGCCTGGCCCTGCGCTACAGCGAGACCCGCCACCGCTTCGGCCTCGTCGACGCCGCCTTCGAGGACCGGATCGTCGCCGCCCGCCACTCCTTCGCCCGGCTGATGCCGCCCTCGCTCCGCGACAGCATCGAGTTCTACGATCCCGCCACCCTCACGGCCGCCGCCAGCCTGGAGGAGAACATTTTGTTCGGCCGCATCAACGGCGAGGAGGCCGGGGCCGAGGCGCGGGTGCGCGCCCTGGTGCGCCGGGTGCTGGCCGACGAGGGCCTGGAGCCCACGGTCTACCGCCTCGGCCTCGACAGCCGGGTCGAGCCCGGGATGGGCGGCGGCGGCGCCAGTCTCGGCGAGAACGCCATCGGCCCGCGCGAGCGCATCGCCATCGACCTCGCCCGCTGCCTCGTGCGCCGCCCCGACATCGCCGTGGTCGCCATCGCCCTCGAAGACCGCAAGCCCGAGGAGATCCGCCCCCGCCTCGCGGCCCTCCGCGCCGCCCGCACCGGCCGCGGTCTCATCGTCTGCCTGCCCGACGCCGCGATCCTCGACGGGGCGGCACCGTTCGACGCGGTGCTGCGGGTGGAGCGGAATACCGTGGTGGCGGAGTAGGGGACCCCAAAAAAATCCCCCTATTGCCGCCCCAATGGGATGCGATAAGCCGGACCGATTGCATCGCACGGCGGACGCGCCGGACGGGTCGCTCCATCCTCGGGCCGCGCATGGTCTCACCCCTTCGACCGTTCCTCCTGGCCGCGCTCCTGGCCGCGCTCCTGGCGGGTGGCGCCATCGCGCCCGCCGACGCCGCCACCGGCAAGGCGTTCGCGCCGATACCGGCCGCGACCCTGGGGCTGATGCAGGCCAAGGGCACCACGGCCCAGGCCCCGGTGCTGTTCCGCGCCTATAAGAAGGAGAGCGAGATCGAGGTGTGGAAGCGCGCCGCGGGCGGCCGCTTCGTCCTCGTCAAGACGTTTCCCATCTGCCGCTGGTCGGGGCAGCTCGGCCCCAAGCGCAAGACCGGCGACCGCCAGACCCCGGAGGGGTTCTACACGGTGCCCCAGCGCCAGATGAACCCGAATTCGAGCTACTACCTCTCCTTCGACGTCGGCTATCCCAACGCCTACGACCGCGCCCACGGCTCCACCGGCTCGGCCGTGATGGTCCACGGCGTGTGCTCGTCCATGGGCTGCTTCGCCATGACCGACGCCGTGGTGGGCGAGATCTACGCCATCGCCCGCGAGGCCTTCGCCGGCGGCCAGGCGGCGTTCCAGTTCCAGTCCTACCCGTTCCGGATGACAGCCCAGAACATGGCCCGCCACCGCACCGACCCCAACATCGAGTTCTGGCGCCAGCTCAAAGCCGGGTCCGACCGGTTCGAGGCCCTGGGCGAGGAGCCCGCCGTGAGCGTGGTCGCCGGCCGCTACGCCTTCGCCCCCGACCGGGACCCCGTCCGCGAGGCTCGGGTGGCCGCCCATCGGGCCGACGAGGAGGCCCGCATCGCCCAGGCGGTGGAGGACGGGAGTGCGGCCGTGCGCACCACCTATTCCGATGGCGGCCAGCACGCGTTCTGGGCGGCGCACGCCGCGCGGGGCGGGTCCCTGGGCGAGGTCAGCCGGCCCGAGGCCCTGGCCTATGCCGGCCTGGAGGTGGTGACGATCCCGGCGCGCCCCCGCGTCGTCGTCGCCGAGTCCGTGTGGTCGCGCTGGCTCGGCCCGGCCCTGCGCACCGCCTTCGCCCGCTCGGCCAACCTGTCGCGGCCGGCCGAGGCGGGGCGGTTCGGGCCCCTGCTCACCGCCTACGCCGACACCCTGCCGCGCATGGTGCGGGCCAGCCTCGCCGGCACCCTGCCGGTGCCCGAGGGGCTCGCGCCGCAGGGGGGCGCGGGCAAGGACGTCACGGGCCAGGGTGTCCTGGGCAAGGACGCGGCGGGCAAGGACGCGGCGGGTTTCACCGGTCCCGGGCGCCTCGCCCGGCGCTGACGGCCGTCGTGACCATGTGCGAACCCGCACATCGGTTGTCCGGGGGGCTGCTTACCTCAGACTCGTTCCACTGCAATCCTGGCACACTATCGGCCGCCACCCCGCGCGACGACGCCGTCGTGCGGGCCGGCGAGGGGCCCTGAGGCCCGGGCGGATCAGGGCAATTGGTAAGACGATGTCACTTGCGAACGGGCTTCACGCGAACGGGTTCGATCATGCCGACGACGGCCGGGCCCGGCCGGACGACGGCCTCAGCCTGCGCTTCTGGGGCGTGCGCGGGTCGACCCCCGTCAGCGGGCCGGACTACGTCGAGTTCGGCGGCAGCACGCCGTGCCTGGAGATCCGCTGCGGGACGCGGCTGTTCCTCCTCGATGCGGGCTCGGGCCTCAACGCCTGCGGCCGGCACCACCGGGACGCGCTCCCCCGCGACATCGACCTCCTGTTCAGCCACCTGCACATCGACCACACCGCCGGCCTGCCGTTCTTCAAGCCGGTGGTGCTCGATCCGGAGCGCACCATCAACACCTGGTGCGGCAACCTCGACGGGGAGAGCGCCGGCCCCGCCCTCGACCGGCTGTTCGCGCCGCCCCTGTTCCCCGTCAGCCTCGACATCCTGCCGTGCCGCCTCGCCCATCACGGCTTCCGCGCCGGCGAGACCCTGACCTTCGCCGACGGCGCCCGGGTCGACACCATCCTGCTCAACCATCCGCAAGGGTCCGTGGGCTACCGCTTCGACCATGCCGGCCGGCGCCTGTGCGTGATCAGCGACATCGAGCATTCCGATCCGTGGCCCGACCCGGCCCTGCGGGAGTTCGTGCGCGGCGCCGACCTCATGATCTACGACGGCATGTTCACCGAGGGCGAGTATCCCGTGTGCCGGGGCTGGGGCCACTCGACCTGGCAGAAGGGCATGGAGCTCGCCCGCGCCGCCGGCGTCGAGGCCCTGGGCATCATCCACCTCCATCCCTGCCACACCGACGACACCCTGCGCCGGATGGAGGCCGAGATGCAGGCGGCCATGCCCACGAGCTTCATCGCCCGCGAGCGCCAGGAGATCGTCCTCCCGCCCCGCCCGAACCCGGTGGACACCCGCGCCCGCGCGCAGCCCGCCGCCGCCCTGGCCTTCCCCTGACGCGGCGTCCCGCGGGGGCCCGGCAGCCCCGTTTCGCCCCGTCCGCGCCCGCCGATCCCTTTGCCCGCAAAACTTGTCCGGAGGGGGTTGCCAGCCGGAAACGGAGCTTCTAAACACCGGCTCGCGGCCGGCACGTCTCCTTCGAGACCCACCGGCCCGGCACGCGCCCGTAGCTCAGCTGGATAGAGCACCAGACTACGAATCTGGGGGTCAGAGGTTCGAATCCTTTCGGGCGCGCCATTCCTTTCAATAACTTAGCTGAAAAATCCTGCATCCTTGCTTCCCAAATTGTGCGATTGGGAAGCACATGGGAAGCCGCGGAGAGTCTTGAGTGGGAATTGGCTATCACGTCTGTGTGACCGAAACGCCGTCCCTAGGTAAAATCGCTATGCCATCGTCAATCTTACATTGGTAGGTCTGGTCAGCGTACGGCAGAAATTCCCCAAAAAGGGGGAATAGCCTGACGATGCGCATGGCCTTGGTGGTCATGGTAGAGGGTGGGCTAGCGGCCCGTAATCCGGTCCAAGAAAATGCTCAGCTCATCACCACCGGGTCAGCCGTTGTCGGCGAGGCCGGGCGACACGCTGATGGACTTAGAGGTGGCGAAATCCCTGCCGAACGTGTTCGGGAATGCAGACATTTTCGGGCGCACTACCAACGCCGGCCGCGTCACCGCGCAGTACGCCAGCAGCCAGGCCAAAAAAGCGACCCTGATCCGCAAAAAATTATCCTATCGAGACCAATGAGACGACGATGACGCGCGCCGATCGTCATCCCGAACACGCAGACGACGACGGTGACCGGCATGGTTGGTGCCACCCCCGTTTCCGAGAGCGCCACCACGCAGAGCTATTCGGTTATTGAGCCGCACACTCCGCAAGGCTACTCCCAGGTAACTCCTGCAATTCCGGTCGCCGTGCAGGAGGGTCAGTCTGTAACGCTGGAAGGACGCACGCTCACCATCCTGCGCGTGCAGCCAAAAAAGATTGAGTACACCGTCAACTGGCGCTGACCGCCTGACGTTAGGTTGGCAGCCGATGCCACTTCGCTCGACGTGCTGCACCTCGAGGCGATAAGTATCATCAAGGCGGAAAGCGAATGGCAGTCACGGCATCTGCCGCGTTAGCTCGACTTTGGCCATTCATACTGCGTGGCAGAGGGCATAGGCCCAAGGTGCTGGTAAGCGGAAGCGCGGTTTTGTTTGAGGGTGTCGGCGCGGTGATGTCGCAGAACCTTGCTCGCGCTAGATCGCGTGACGCACGGCAGCCAGGGCATCGGCAAAAGTCGGTCGCGGTTTTGGGTACCACGTGGCGGAGGCAACGCGTCGCCACTGGCGAGCCGAGAGCCGTGTGGCCAGCAGCGTAACAATCGAGAACAGGGCGAGCAGGCAGGGGGTGGTGCGGGCAATCGCTGTGTCAGACCACTGCCGCTCTCGTCTCGACGCCGAGATGAGCGCGGGTTTCCTGGAAAGTGACCTCGACGCTCCAGCGGTGCACGAACCAGGATACGATCTGCGCGGGCACGCGGTCGAGGTCGGTGCAGAGCAGGACCTGAGGTGCGAAGCGCGCCTCGGGATCGCGGACGAGCACCCAGCGGATCGGCACGACGGGCAGGCCGCCGTGCCGCCACACCGCAGTCGCCGAGGCGATCTCGATCACCCGCGTGCCTGATCCGTACCAGCCCGGCACCGTGAGCCGGCGCCAGCGCGTGTCCTTGGCCGTGAGGGCCGCGGCGAGCGTAGGCAGCCGCGCTCCCTTGGTCCGCGGGCGTCCGATCGTGCCGGGCGGCCGCGGCGGGGCGGCCTCGAATAGCGCCGCATCGAGCCGCAGCCGGGTGATTGCCGTAATGCCGCCGCGGCGCATGGCGTCGAGGAACAGCAAGGTCGAGAATCCGCCGTCGCCCACCACCACGTGGTCGCGCTCCAGCAGCAAGCGTCGGGTCTGGAGGACGCGTTGCCGCCCGACATCAAGCAGTGGCTTGTGCCAGCGGCCCCGTTCGCGGCAGCACGTTCGGACGGCACCAGCGTAGTGAGGAATGGCAGCGCCCAGATCCGCTCGGCCCAGGGGACTGGGGTGAGCAACATCAGCTCATCCAGCGCAGCCCGCTCGCCTTGACGAAAGGGCTGTCCGACGAGCTAACCGGATCGCGGTAGATGCCCTTGGCCATGATCCGCTTGCCGCAGCGGAGCTCGATCGTATCGTCGAGCCCGAGCACCACGGGGCCGTGCGGCACGAAGGCATCGATGAGAAGTCCGAGCAAGATGCGGCTGCCAGTGCGCGGTTACCACGCGGCGCGGTTGAGGATGCGGTGGACGTTCACGAACCGTCGCTCCTGCGCGCGGCCCATGATCCGCAGGACGCTGGTCACCGTGCGCCGACCGGGGGTGAGGATCTCGCCGATCAGTAGAACCTGAGCGTATCGCCACGAGCGATGGACGAACAGCGGCGCGAACGCCAGGATGAGGTGGGCGAAGCGAGCGGGCAGATCAGGCATCAGGTGTTTCTTACTCGGGACGACGCGAACCTACCCGTCGTGCCCGCTTCGTCACTCCATCCCTCAACCGTCCATCAAATTGGCCAGAGTCGAGTTTAGACCCTGTTTGATAAGGCTCGGACAATCCGTCTGACGAGGATCATGGCTGCTGCGAGGACGAAGAAGGCGAGCGCAGAGGACGGGGTAGCCTCGTGGTCGCGAGCCAACCTACGGCAGCGGGCGATCCAGCCGAAGCTACGCTCGACAACCCACCGCCTGGGCTGCACTGCAAAGCCTTTCTGGCCCTCCTTGGGTTCGACGATCTCGACCGTGATGGTCGTGGCCACGCCAGCGCCCTCGCCTCGATAGGCACGGTCGGCAAAGCAGTGGGCCAAGAAGGGGAACGGTCCGCGCGAGGCTCAAAGCAGGGCAATCGCGCCGTGGCTGTCGTGCAGGTCAGCGGGTGAGACCCCGGCCACGAGCAGGCGGCCGTCCGTATCCGTCAGCGCGTGGCGTTTGCGCCCGACGACCCGTCGGGCCGGATCGTAACCGCACTTGCCGGCCACCCCCACGCCACCCGAGCGGGCAGCTTGCACATCGACGACGCAGCCGGTCGGGCCAGGCCTCACGTCCGACCCGCTCACGGTCAGCCATCGTGAGGGCACGGGCGAGGTGCTCGAACACGCCTGTCTGCGAGAGGCGCAAGAACCAGCGATGCACCGTGCTCCACGGCGGGAAGTCCAGCGGCAGCTGCCGCCACGCGCATCCTGTCCGCAGCACGAACAGCATGCCGTCAAAGACTGCGCGCAGTGGCCGGCGCCACGGGCGGCCTGTGCTGGACGGCGCAGGCAGAAGCGGCGCAAGCACCGCCCACTCGGCATCGCTGAGATTGGTTGCGTAAGGCAGGCTTTCGCGCGCAAGCTCGGCGCGGGCGGCGGGCGTCCACATCGGGGTTCCTGGGTGAGCGTCAAACACTCTCCCAACGCCCGCGATGCTCGCCGCTTACCCAATAGCTAAGCTGTTCTGCCCATTATAAAACGCGGTTTTACCTCCTTCACCCTAGGTTAGTAGGCAACAGCTTTGCGAGGCGAAAGTCGAAGTTCCGTGCCGACATATCGCTTTTTGTCTAACCGAACGAATAACACACGGATACGCATGTCGGATTTAGGGGAGGGCCACTCATGTCTCGAAACGCGGACCAGAATATCTCCTCAATTTTTGAAATAGCTAAAGAATGGAAATCGGAATGCTTGGCTGGCAATAAATCCCTAATATGGCCAAACGAAAACGTCTGGACAATTGAAACTTTAAACGGCTTCAAAACATTTTTCATAGATCTTCCGGATTATTCATCTGAAAAGAACTTCACTCAAAAATTTAAAGAGCAACTGGCAAAAGCCGGCGAAGACGTAACACGGCTCGCATGCGATCTTCTTCTCGTTTATTTTTTATTCCCAACTAGCGTCTCTCGGGCGCGAAAGCTCGCCGTGATACGCGAGGTGGCTTCCTGGAAAAACATCGCCATAGACGACAGCTCTTCCGCATTCCGCGGGTTTTGGTCGGGCGTCGGTGATCCGGGTCTCGTCTACAATACCGGCCGTCCGAACGAGCTGACATACCTTACCCGTGCTGCGATCGAGATAATTGGCAGAGACCCAGCAGAGCGAGCCGCACTCCTAGAAGACCATGTTGCAGTCCGCGAGATCCTCGAAAAACTTGCGGAACAACACCGCGAGGAATTTGGTCGACCACCACAACTGAAGCACATTATTCTGTACCTGCTTTTCCCAGATCATTACGAGCGCATCGCAAGCGAAGGACACAAAGGGCGCATTGCTGCAGCTTTTGACGGTCTGATCGAAGGCGAAAAGCCCAGCCATGTTGATGATTGTCTTAAGGCCATTCGCGGTCGCCTTGAAAGTTATCTGCCTAAGAGGAAGCTGGATTTCTACTGGCCGCCTCTCAGGGCTTGTTGGTACGCAGACGGAGAAAGCGACAGTATCAGCGAACTCCAGGCGCTGCATATCAAAAAACAAATAGTTCTTTTTGGACCTCCTGGAACCGGGAAGACTTATCAGGCAAGGCAACTTGCCGATGGATTGATCCGCCAAATGCTTCTTAAATTGTGGGGACCAGCAAAGTTTTTCGCAAATGAGGATGAAATAAAAAACCTTATCGACGAACGAACGCATCGAGTTCAGTTTCATCCCGGCTACGGATACGAGGACTTTATCCGTGGACTACAGATTGGCGATGGCGGCCGGACTGAATATCGCGATGGCGTTTTGCTGAGTTTGGTTGAATCAATTTCCGCAGAACACGCTCAATTCAATCATATTCCGTTTGTGCTTATACTAGATGAAATGAACCGGTCCGATCTTAGCAAAGTATTGGGCGAGTGCTTTTCGCTACTCGAGGACCGCGAAAGTTTTGTGACACTGGCCGGCTATGGCAGTGCGATTAAAAAGGTGCGTCTACCCCCCAATCTCTATTTTATCGGCACCATGAATTTGATCGACCAGTCACTCGAAAATGTTGATTTTGCGCTGCGTCGACGCTTCCTATGGTTTTTTAAAGGCTTTTCGCCAGACGATTTCCTAGATGTCTGTCGTTATCGATGGGCAACTTCTATAGCCGCAAGTAAAATAAACAAATCGTGGGATCGAGTAGAGAATGAATTCATATCATTAGGTGAGCGCGCGAGCCTCGTAAACAATCTAATTAACACGAGCGAACATCTCGGCGAAAACTACCAAATCGGTCATACCTATTTCTGTGATACAGTTGCGTTTGCACAGACATATCTTTTGGCGACTGACAAGCGGCGCAATCAAGTGCTTTTCGACGGGCGCGGCAATGCACTCGACCCAGTAAAATCACTTTGGCGTTTCTCTCTACGACCTTTGCTTACACAATATCTAACCGGAATAGATGATGCCGAAAGAAAAAACTTTATCTCGAAGATAGAAAGCACTCTTCTGGCGGGAGTAAAACCTTGAATAAAAGACTAGTCATAGTCAGCGACTGCTCGTTGTTCCCGTCTTTAAGTCGGGACGATGAGGATTGGCTTAAAAGACTTATCCAGGCGACAGACGTCTCATCTGTGCTTCTACCCGTCGGCGCGCGGAGGCCGGACGATGAGCCAATCGCAGTCTATGAAAGCACAATTGGTCGCTGGAGAGCGGGTAGATATATCGGCGAGCTGCAGTTTGAGAACGGTATACTCCGCATCGAGCCGCGCTTTGGAATGCCGAGCCTGCTACGCTGGCTCGGTGAGATCTGGGGTATGAGACTGTTTGACGGCGGCGGCGCCCTGAAGGAACAAGGTCTGTGGCTTTGGGTGATTATCGCGCATCTGTGGGGTGGCAAGCTCAGCGCAGCGGCTAAGCACGGCCTTCCATACCGCCGCAGTGACGCAATCCATATAGGCCCAGCGATGAGAGGTAAGCTGCTTCCGATTCAAACGGCGCTCGTGCGTGCTGTTCGCGACGATCATCTGGTCAGCAAAACACGCATTCGTGTTGTTGATCGACTAATTGGGGAGATTACCCTGCTTGCTGCGCAGCATCTCAACGGCGCACTCGGGACGAAGGGACGGCGCGCGAGTTGGCTGTCCGAACGCGGCAGAGACATCCTTGATGAGCTGAAATCCTTTCTGGGCACACACCGCGACGAAGGGGCTGTGCACAAAGCTCACTCCATCCGGTATACGCCAATCACTGAAGGCTATCGCCCTCTGGTGGAAATTTCGCTTTCAATTCTTGCGCGAAAGCCACGTTTACCGGAAGCGGCCGGAAAGGCACAGTCCCATGGCCTACTATTGGATATGGCAGAAATCTGGGAACTTTATATCGCTAAATTATTGCAAGCGGGCCTTCCGTACTTCCGCGTGCTTCACACAGGTCGGACGAAGCACAATTTTCAATGGTTATTAACAAACGGGAGCGGAGGAGTTCTACAATCTTTGCGCCCCGATATCGTTGTCCTCGACAACCATGATCAATGCTTAGCTATCGTCGACGCTAAATACAAAAATACGCGATCGAACAGCAATAATGTGAACGGCGTTCTACGAGAAGATCTATATCAATTGTCTGCTTATCTTTCGGGGTTTGGAAATCCTGGGCATCGCCTTGAAGGCATTTTGATCTATCCGGAGGATGACGACGGGCAAGTTAAGTCTGTATTGTCTTCTAATAACCCTTGGTGGTTAACTTCAAATCACAATCGATACCTCAGTTTCATGTCGGTCGACGGTACCGACACTGCCCCCGGATCATCCTTATCCGGAAGCGAACAAGTATTGATCAGGGATATTGAAGCACGTCTTGGCTTGGCGCGAGAGTAAAATTGATTGTTAAAATCAACTTATACGTCAAACGATTGAGAAAGCTTCGCCTTTGATGGGTCATATACGTAATCGATAATTGAGCCGTCCTTGATGCGCTCAACAGCCTCGTCGACAGCGAACAATGGTACCAAGAACCATTCCTTCGGCACCACGGGTTTCCCAAAACGGTCTTTGATCTCAATATCGACGCGGGCGCGGCCAAAAACCTTGTGAACTAGATTTTCGAGCTTCGTCCGATTGATGTTGTACAGCTTATAGGTCGCGATAAGCTCGACATCAGCCATGAGAAACGTCGGATCGAGGCGGGGGTTCGCGATGCGTTGTTCAACGCTGCCGCTTGTAACACCGATTTTATGAAGGACGTTCCGATGCGCGGCGACGATCGGATGATCCGATTTGCTTCGCAGGACGTAGATTGTCCCGCTCGCCTGGTCGCCATCCTCCCCTTTATCCGCGAACAAAGGCCCTGCGGTCGGCTCGGTGATGCGCCGGCCTGCCTCGTCCTTATAAAGGGCACGTTGCAGCGAGCGAAGGAGCAAATCGCTTTCGGTCCCATTAGAGTAGATCACCCGCAGCCGTGCGTCTGACTCGCCGTTCGGCGCTTTAATAGGTTCTCCAATCGACGCCACGTAGGCGGTCTGGCCATTTAGAATAAAGAACTGCCCTGCTTTGATTTCTGCCTTTAAGAACCCGGCATCTTTTACGAAGTGCCTCGTTGTACGAAGTCCGCTTGCGAGGTCATTCTGAACCTGCTCAAAAAATGGTTTAAAGGTCTCAAAATCCAAGCACTTTTCTCTAGTCGCGATTTCCTCGGCTTCGCGCTTCTCCACGCTGCTGCGGACATGGCGTAACTGCGTAATATCTGACGAACCTGCAGCTCCCTCTAGCTCTGCCAGCAGCTCATCGTCGTCCATCGTCTCCACCGACGTGACGGGCGCAGCCAAGGCCTCGGTCAGCAATCCCTGGTGGTCGAACGCCGCCAAAAGAGAGCGGCAGTCCTCAAGCGCACGGAGCCGGTCGAGCCGCACGGCATACAGCCGTTCGAAGATTTCACCGTCGTCGCCGTGCTGTGGGACACGCCCATACGTCTCCACGAACCGCTGTATGTCCTCGAAGCCGGCAATCACCCGTTCCTCGCGCGGCGACCGTCCGCCCTTCTTTTCCGACTGGGCAAAGTCCTCCAGTTCGGAGCGCAGCTCATCCAGGTCGAGATCACTCATAGCGTCCCTCATCCTTGAAGCGAACGAAGGCGGCAGCGCCCTCCGCCATACGCTTTTCCCAGGCGTCGGCAGAGCTGATCGAGGGCAGGCGTCCACGCTCCTTTTTGAACCGGACGGCCCGCACCGCCAACTCTTTCGCCTCTTCAGGTGTCAGCGCGGTGCGCTTGGCAGCAATCGCGGCCGCGACCTGCTTCAAGCTGTCCTCACTCATCGTTTTAGCGAGGATCGAGTAGGCTTCGCCGAACGGGTTGACCCGGTCGATCAGGTCAATGTCCAGCTCCCGCACATCCATCGCGAATTTACGCACGCCGTCGACAAAGGCCGTGTTGGCCTTCTCCTCCAGAAGCGAGTTGCCGGAGGCAACCTCCTTGGCCTTCTGCGTAAGATTAAGCGCCGCCACGGCATGCTGGCGGATGGCTTCCTGATCCTCGTCATCCAGATGTGGGTACTTGTCCTTGATGATCTTGCCCATGCGCACCTGGGTCAGCTCCTCGGGCACCAGTTCCTCATCGAACAGGCCTCGCTCGATCGTCGTCTTGTCCTGCACAAAGGCTGCGATCACCTCATTTAGGTCCTCCTGGCAGATGCGGGACGCCTCCTCGGTCTTGGGCGTGGCCAAGCCCTTGATCTCGATCTGGAATTTGCCGGACTCATCGTTGAAGCCAACGTTGCATTTATCCGGATCGTAACCGCCTTCGCCATAGTCAAAGCCAGGCGTCGGGCCGTTCTGTGGGTTCTTCGGCGTGAACTCGAAGCGGGGCGCCAGCACCTGCTCCATCAGCAGGCTGGCCGCGATGGCCTTCAGCGTGTCGTTGACGGCCTCGGTGACGACCTCATCGGCGGCAGCGGGTTCGGCAATCAGGTTCGAGAAGCGGGCGCTTTCTTTGCCAGGCGCGTCGCGGGTGGCCCGGCCGATGATCTGCACGATTTCGGTAAGGCTGGAGCGGTAGCCGACTGTCAGGGCGTGCTCGCACCAAATCCAGTCAAAGCCTTCCTTGGCCATGCCGAGGGCGATGATGATGTCCACATGGTCGCGGTTGTTCTTCTGTGCCGAGTCCTTCAACGCGGCAGAGACGCGATCCCGCTTGGCAGGGTCATCATCGACCAGATCGGCAACGCGCAACACACGCCCATCTGCAGCCTTCACAAGCTGAAAGCCCGTAGCAGGATCAGTCCCCTGCCATGCACCCAGCTCCTCGATGATATGCTCAACCTCCTTGATTTTGTCCTTCGTGCTCTCTCGCGAATTAACGCTCGGGATGTGGATGATGGTCTTTTCGCCCGGGTTCAGAACCTTCAAAATGTCATCGGCATACGAGCCAGAATAAAAGAAATAGCCGATATCGAGGCGCTTCAGATACTGGTATCCATTCAGCTGCTCATAGTAGGTATACGTGACGCTATCAAATTTCCCTTCGGCCTCGGGCGACAGGACCGCTTCTGCATCACCGCGGAAATAAGATCCCGTCATCGCCACGATGTGCACGCGATCGCGGGCGATGAATTGCCCCAAGTGCAGACCAAGCTTGTTGTCAGGGTTGGAGGAGACGTGGTGGAATTCATCGACCGCGATCAGCCGATCATCGAAGGCCTCAACCCCGAATTTATCAACCGCAAAGCGAAAGGTCGCGTGAGTGCAAACTAGGACCTTGTCTACGCTTTCGAGGAACGCGCCGACTGAACTGACTTTGCCTCCGTTATCGTTGCCCGGCGCGTCGCAGAGGTTCCACTTCGGATCGACGTGCCAGTCAGCCCAGAAACCATGTTTGCTAAGCTGCTCATCGTGAAAGCTTGAGCCGATGGATTTTTCCGGCACAACGATGATGGCTTGCTTAAGACCTTGGTTTTGGAGCTTATCAAGAGCAACGAACATCAGCGCACGGCTTTTGCCAGACGCTGGCGGCGACTTGATCAGGATGTACTGCTCGCCTCGCTTTTCGAAAGCGCGCTCCTGCATCGGCCGCATGCCAAATTCATTGGCTTTGGTCGAACTGCCATTTCTCGCATAGGAAACAGAAACGGATGGAACGGTCATAGTGGAATTTGTCACGCGCGAGTCCCCACCTTTTTCTTCGGTGTTCCCTGAGCAATCGATGTCTTTGTATAAAGCTCAAACAGCTTTTCGAGCCTTTCAGTATCGTTCTTAAAGCGTCGGCCCAGATATATGCGTTCCAAAACCTCGTCGTTGCCCTTGTGCACCTCAAGCAAATCGACGGGCATTCTATCAGGGTCATAAAGTTCCGCGATCGTGGCTGGAAAATGCCCTTCCCGAGCCAGCAGGATTTGCTCAGCGCTCCGGGAAAGATCAGCCTTATTCTTTTCTGTAAGAGGTGGAAGCGGAAACGTATTCCAACTCAGATTAGATGAATAACTAAGAGTGCTACCGAGTTTTCCGGACAAGGCTCGTGCCCATATGAAGTGCAGACGGGAGTTAAATATCGCAAAATTATGGAATTCAAAACTGAACATCGCGTGCGCTTTATGAGTTACTATAAAATTAGAGTCAAATATCCCAGATGGTAGATATTCACGACGGTCCGAGGAAAGTTGAGGAACAAGCATCCCCATTTTTTTCGTTACGTTACGAAAACGAAACTGGTGGGGACGACTTATCAAAGTTTTGGCAACCTCGCCGGCGGCTTGCCGGAATGTACGGACCGCTCGAATTCTCGAGCTAATAGGCTCAATACTGTTCGCCAATGGTAGATCGACATCATCGATCCAGAGACACCAACGGATACGTCCATCAAAGAACTCAGATGTGCCTGAGACTCTTCGAAACAACCGTTTGCTATCAGGATAAGTGCTGGTCAAATATTCTTTTTCATCATTCGTGAAAAATAGAGCACTTCCGTCAGCGGCCTGGTTTCCTGTATTGATTTTTGAGAGATCAGATAGAGGACTTGATCTTGATTCGATAAGGTCGTTGCTTCCGTTAATAAGATAAGGATTTATACGACTGACTTCGCGCTTCCCATCTTCAAAATAAATGTGGCAAGCCCTTGCATGATTGGACGCCGACAGTCCGATGATAGTGCAATGCACCCCCGCATTATTAGTGGCATTGTTAGACCATTTGAAATATTCATAACAAAAATCTATCTCGGCGCCACTATTGATAACGAAAGGCCAGAAATTTGGTACGTGAAAGCCCTGATTTAAAGATGCTGTCGAAACAAAGGCTACGCGTCGAAAATGAGCTAGACAATCTATTGCTTTCGCAAAAAAGGCGCAAATGTAATCCAAATTCAGATAACTGTAACGTCCGTCTGCTACAATTTTCATTTCTAATTTCTGATCTTTATTCTGCTTTTTTCCGCCGAGATAAGGAGGATTACCGCATACATAAGTTTCCCCCCCTTCGTTCTCGAACTCGATCTGCGCTTGCTTTAGTGGTGTGGAAAACAGATCATCCGCATAGTGTTTCACCGCAGTTCCGGTTGGCGGGCATATGCTAAGCCAATCGAGCCTCAGCGCATTTCCGCAAGTGATCCAGTTTTGGGCGTCGAGTGGCAGGAAATCTTGAAGTGCCTCCTTCTGGCCCCGATAGAGCACGTCGCACTGGTACTCGGCGATGATAAGCGCCAGGCGAGCGATCTCGGCCGGAAAATCTCGCAGCTCGATGCCACGGAAGTTCGTCAGCGGAATTTCCGTGCGCCGGTCGGCTTCCTCACGACGGTGGTTGATGTCCGCCTCAATGGCCCGCATTTCCTTGTAGGCGATGACCAGGAAATTGCCCGAGCCGCAGGCCGGATCGAAGACGCGGATCTTCGACATGCGCTTACGCAAGTTGAGCAGCATGCGTGCATTGTCGCCGGCCTCATCCAGTCGCCCCCGCAGGTCATCGAGGAACAGCGGGTTCAGCACCTTCAGGATGTTTGGCACGCTGGTGTAATGCATGCCGAGCGCGCCGCGTTCGTCCTCATCCGCCACGGCCTGGATCATTGACCCGAAGATATCCGGGTTGATTTTTTTCCAGTCGAGGCCGCCGATATGCAGCAGGAAAGACCGGGCGATGCGGCTGAACCGCGGCACATCCGAGCTGCCGGAGAACAGCCCGCCGTTCACATAAGGAAAGCGGTCTGCCCAACGCGGAATGCCTACGCGTGCCCGGTCCTCCATTTTGGTATTCATGGTGCGGAAGAGAGTGCTGATGATCTCGTGCG
The DNA here is from genome assembly GCF_001422375.1 of Methylobacterium sp. Leaf99. Lineage (GTDB taxonomy): Bacteria > Pseudomonadota > Alphaproteobacteria > Rhizobiales > Beijerinckiaceae > Methylobacterium. Next base: position 2,193,184 of record NZ_LMMU01000001.1, read on the forward strand.
TGTTTGAGGAGTCCTTGGCGCTCATGGTTTCGATGACTGCGGTGAATGTCCCGCTGCCGGCGAATATGTCAGTGTCCTCGGCAAAGAAACAGAAAATCAGCCGTGCCATGAAATGGTTCATGTCAGGGCGGCGTTCGGCTGTGCCCCAAGCCGGATTGTCCTTCAACAGCTCGACATAGAGCTTGTTGAGACGGCTGGTGGCCCGTATGTCGAAGGAGCTCTCGCGAACCTGCTTGACTGTGGTGATGCCTGCCAGCGGCAGGAAAAAGCCAAAATAGTTCGGGAAATCTCTATAGTTACAGCTGATCGGCGCATCGTCCGTCGTTAAATCTTCCGCCTCAAACAGATCGCCATCGGTTGCCAGCACAAAACGCGCCTTTGCCCGTGTTGTTGCAGGGCTGGCTTTCAGTAGTGCGAGCGTATTGGTGACCTCGCCCGTCTGGCAGGTGGCGATATGGATGTTGTTGGTCTGTAGAACGCCTCCGACGTCGGATTTATTTGAGGCCCCGCTGCGGAGGCGCTTCAGTGTGGTTTCCTTGTTTCCGAATGCCTCCAGAAACGAATAAGGAAACTCTGCAGCGACGAAAGGGCGCTCCGCAAGGGCCGATATAGCTTCCTCAATCTCAACGGCATTCATGCAACAGGCTTTCCAATTTCAGACGCATTTACATTCCGGCTGCAGCCAGTTCTTGCCTTTATCCTTTTTCCAGGCAGTTGTTTTGTGGAATTAAGCCCTCCCCCCGCCGACCCCTTTTTCAGGCCTAAGCGTACCCGGTTCGCGGATGACGGCGCCAGCCCCTTCTGAGGCGGGAGCGGCTAATCTGGGTGGATGGTTTCCTTTGCCCCGTGGCGGCGCTTACGCAGAGGCACCCTACGTCGTGACTACCTGGCCCATCGGAAGATCCCGGCGGCGGCCTCCGCCCGCGCTCGTGCCGGTTTGGTGATGTCATCAGCGATCCGGCGCATCTCGCGCACCGCCAAAGGGGTCGGGACCTCCTTGCACCCCGCGATGCGCGCCTCCGCAGTCCGCAGCAGTCCATCGATCCACGCGGCCTTTCGGTTGGCTCGCGCTCGCTCCTTCGCCTGATCCTTCCGCGACTGGGCATCGCGGGCATGGTCCTGGCGCAGCAGCTCATGGAAGCGCTGGGCTGCATGGACTTCCAGCATATGGATTTTGTCGGACTGGCGCTTGCTCACGGTGAACCTACCCGCGTGGGGCTGTTTCTCATACCGGCTGAAAATAAGGCAGGGTACCTCGCGTGGAGAAGAGGCCCAGGCGGGGTTAAATGGCAGCTCCTGGGAACTCGGACATGGTACCTCGCCGTCAGCAAAGGCCTGGGGTTGGAGGTTCAAGAACGAACTCCGGGGAAAATGGCTGAGACTTGCGTGTGGGGTACAAAATTCAGAAAGCCCTTAGGATGCTTGCCCCGGGGCGGGGGGTATTTTCAGAAAAACCTCCGGAAATAGGCAGTAAATCAATTAGTCTTATACAGACAGATTTAGGCTTTAGGCTGTCGCAAATGAGTTATTACAGTCGCTATTAATGCAACTACGCGCATATCGCACTCAAATACTCAAAACTAGGGAGCGTTTCGCCCTTGTGTAACAATGCCATATGTGCGTATAGCTGTGTTACAAAAACAGAACTGGCTTCCAAATGACGAGCACGGACTCTGCCATCAATCCCAGGGCTGCTGACGCCAGCGCCGCCGCCGGGCTCCGCCCTTTGATCGCCTATCTGCGCGTTTCAACCGAACGCCAGGGCAAGAGCGGCCTGGGGCTGGAAGCACAACGGGCTGCCGTTTGCACCTTCGCAGAGGCCCACGGTTACCGCATCACGGGCGAGCATGTCGAAATCGAGACCGGTAAGGGCAGCGACGCGCTGGCTCGCCGGCCGCACCTCGCCGCGGCACTGGCATCTGCCCGCAAGGCCAAATGCGCGGTGGTGGTGGCGAAACTCGACCGCCTGTCCCGGAACGTTGCGTTCATCGCCGGCCTGATGGCCCAGCGGGTGCCGTTCGTCGTGGCAGAACTGGGTGAGGATGCCGACCCCTTCATGCTGCACCTGTACGCGGCGCTGGCCGAGAAAGAGCGTGCCATGATCGCAGCCCGTACCAGGGCCGCACTGGCCGTCAAACGGGCGCAGGGGGTCAAACTCGGCAATCGCACTAATCTGCCGGTGGCAAGCCGGGCGGGAGGCGCCAGCACGGCCCTTGCAGCCGATGCCTTCGCCGCCCGCGTCGTGCCCGTAATCGCGGCTATGCAGACTGCCGGGGCCACTTCGCTGAGGGCAGTCGCTGCAGCATTGAACGCACGGTGCGTCGAGACCGCCAGGGGCGGCGAGTGGACGGCGGTGCAGGTTGCGCGGGTGCTGGCCAGGGGCGGCGAGCGATAGGCTTCCGAATCATGCCTCGGCCGCGTTGGACGCGCCATCCGGTGCCCAATCGACCCATTCGAGGATCCGGGCGGCAGCCGCGACCCGCACCCTTCCCGGCTTAGTGGCATCGTTCGCGATCCGGCGCATCTGGCGCACTGCCAGCGGTGTCGGAGCGTCCTTGCACGCCGCAATGCGCACCTCTGCAGTCCGTACCAATCCATCGATCCGCGCGGCCTTTCGATCGGCTTTCGCTCGGGCCCGTGCCTGATCCTCGCGCCACTGGGCGTCGCGGGCACGGTCCTGACGAAGCAGTTCATGAAAGCGCTGGGCCGCGTGGATTTTCAGCATGTAGTTTTTGTCGAGCGGGCGCTTTTTCACCTTCAACCTCTCGGCGGTGAGGGTGGTTTTCGAATGGGTTGGAAGATAGCGCACGGTGCCTCGCGCGGAAAAGAACCCCGGTAGTGGGATTGAACGGCAGGTCCTGGAAGATCGGAAATGGTTCGGTGGGAGTTTGGAGCCGACTCGGGGCCGCCCTCTGGGGCCCTTTGCATAGGGGCATCAGGTTGCACCCTCTGAGGTTGTATCGGTGGGGCCTGCTCGGACATGCGGACATGAAGCACCCTGTTTTGGGGTCTGTGCTCTACAAAGACGTCCTCAGCAAACCCTCTGAAATAACGAAAAACATTTATTCGGTTTTTATTCCAGCTATATCACCTCTTACCAGCACAACTTACTCTCTTCATGTCCACCATGTCCATCATGTCCAAATAGAAGAGAGACATCAGGGAAAAACGATTGCTACCAATGGCTTAGGACTTTTGAGGATTTCAGCAAAAATTCGTGCCCTGTGTCCGGAGCCGTGTCCGCATCCGCCCATTCATGTCTGCCTTTTTGAATGAGAATTTTTATTTATAACTTCCGTGTTGAGTGTTTGTGTGAAACAGCGGACGTTTTGGACATGGATGGACGTGCTCGCCGACCACCACAAACAAAGCGCATCCGCACAACCTAGAATTTTGAATAAGTTTGGGCGAGACAGGCCTGTAAGCCCGCCACGCCTCGAAGCTAGGCCCGCCGATTAGTTCCTGATCAGACACGGCGCCGGTTCCGCAACTCGACTACATTGACTGCACCAGCCCTGTCGGTGTCGTCTTCATCATCCCCCGCGATCCGATCGATCACCGGTGCTATAGGATCAATTCGTACGTCATAGGGCTTAGCCCGCACGCCATCACGCACCGGGTGCCGCTCGCGGTCCTTTTTCAGTAGAGTGGACAACTCTGGCCAAGGCATATCTTCGACTGGCATCGTGCGGCCCCCGAGAACGTAGACTGAAGGGGTCCGTTTCCCGCGATATTTCCGGGGCTCGACCTTGCGGGTTTTCTCCCCGAGATAATCCAAGGCCTTTCCGCGCATCGGGCCAGCCCCACTGCCAGCCATGGGCCCCACGGGCTTCCCGAGCATGTAGAGATCGCCACCACCGCCCCAATCGCCGCTCTCGCCCGCCTCGATCCCCGCCACCCAATTTGCCAGGGGTACGATGTCGGCTAGGGTCACGATCCCGCGGCCGGCCTGCGCCAGGGTATCGAGCGCGACCGCCATGTGGCGTACTGCCGGCACCATGCTCCGATACTGTGCCGACGCCTTCTCGGCTGTGACCGGGGGTGGGGCGTCCGCACGATATTGCCCGATCGCACGACCTGCCAGATAATTCCAAATCGCCGCCAGCCGCTCCGGATCCTTCAGGATCGCCCCTAGGCGCACGTAGAATTCCTGATCCGGACGATTGGCCTGTGTTATGCGGAATCGCACCGGCATTATGCGGCGGTCACGTTCCTCGATTGGAATGACATTTTCATAGTTTGTCGTGGCAATGATGTAGCTGTGGTTTTCGACCGACTTTGTATCAATGCCCTTTTTCTCTATGTCAATATAATCACCGCCCGATCCCGCATCCACCATTTGCTTAACGGTTGAAATAAGTACTGCAGTGGTCGCACGGCCCGAACCTTCCGGTAATTCCTTGATTGAGCAGATGCGGCAGCCTTCGATTTTGCCAAAAATGAACCGCAACGCCGCATCGTTCATCAATTTCGCACCATCCACTCGGCTTTTGACGTGATCCCCGGTGCCATCGAACAGCGCGATCAGACTTTCCGCGAACAGGGATTTTCCGACCCCTGGTTCACCTTCGATTACCAGCATGTGTCCTGGCCGCTTACCAGTCTGCACCATGTAGGCAAAGGTATCGAGCAGATATTCCGTAACCGGCCCATCCCCGAAACCGCGACGGATGAAGTCAAGAAAATGCTCTGTGTCAACCTTCGCCTGGGCAAAATTGCGCCGGGGCTTGTCAGCGGCGTTCTGCGCCTGCGACCGCTGCCGCACATTCAATGCCCCGTCCGGGTTGTCGCGCGCGTCATACCGCTCAACCACTTCGCCATAATCGAACCTCGGGTTCCGAATTTCCCGAGTGAAGAACGCAAACGGATAGGCGTTCTCTAAATCCCGGAGAAAGACAGGCAGGCCGATTTTCTTTTCGCTGTAGGCAACGTGCATTTCCTGTAGCAATTGGGGGTCAGGGTCCGGTGTTAGCTTCGCCCACCAATCCGTGGCACTCCAAACACGCTCTGGGTGCGCGCGCAGCCGCATCGGCTGGCGAATATTGCGTGAGGCCCCACCCGTAGAAGTGCCCATGTGCTGGAAAACATAGGCTTTAGCTGCACGGGAGAGCAACTGCCCATTTTCCTTGGCCTTCGCAGCCCTCTCGACAGACTTGTGAACATCAATTTCCGGTGAGGTGTCCGCACAGCCGTCATCCACGAAATCGATGCCGTCGAGATCACGCACCCCGAAGGCACGGAGAAGTCGGGGCAGGTGTTCTTGCGACAGACGCACACCCTTACGCAGGCTGTCCCAAGCATTATCGAAATAGTCGTCGTCGCAATAGCCGCCGCTGCTTCCGACAGCCCAGCCCCGCACTTCTTCTTCCCACTCTTGATCCAGGGCATTGCAGCCCAGTGCGGCACGGATCGAAGCGAGAGCCCCAATAAACACATCGCGCGAACCGAAATTTTCCTCTGTGTTCGGCATCTTCCACAGCGCGTCGATGATTTTCTTTGGCGATGTGATCGGCTCATTGCGGTTGTAGTCGTGCAGTTTGCCGCCGCCGACACCGTGCCACCCTCTACCGGACGTGTGCACCACCTCACCCCCGGCCGCCTCCACCAGTTCCACTAGGCGGCGCAGGAAACGGTCGATATCGGCATTCGTGATCGAGTGCAGTCGGCCGTCACGGTGCATCTTGGCAAGGTCGCGATCCGGAGACCAATGGTAGGCGTCGCCGCTCGGGTGGGTGCCAGAAATGAGGTATTGCGTTCCGTAGCCTTGGATATCGACCCCGTGTCGCGCAGGTGCGCTCGCGTCCTCACCGGACATTCGGATTTTAAGGCGTCGCGGTTCAACGCACTGGTTTATGTCTCGAAAGTAGTCACAGCGGAAAGCGTAGGTCCGGCTCAGGCTGTCGCCCCGAAGGCGTTCCGCGTATCCGCCGCCACTGCCTAAGGTGTCGATGAAAGCAGTCTCGGCGAGCCGGAAAAAGGCTTCTGAGTCCGCATCCACGTCGATCCCAGGAAGCACCCGTCCCAGAACCCCGACGTTGCCCGTGGGCCAATCCAACGCTTCTGTGATGGTGCACTTGTCGAGACCTTCCGAGACGGCGGGAGGACTGCCCCCGAGACCCGTCCATTCACCCCGGCGCGCATCGAACCGACCGGGCACCTTGCCCAAACTTTTACGATTGCGCGCGAGGCTGGAATTCTCGACGACTCGAGCACCGGGCGGTGCGACCGGTACCAGCGCACGAGCGGTGATCCCTGCCTCGATGAATGGCCGGCACGCCTCGTCGAACGTGAGGGCGGGCGTTGACTTGTTATCAGCAAACATTACAGGTTTTTCCTGTCAATTAGATAAATTGGCCCGTCGCCTTCTCACGAGGTCCGGGCCATTTCTATTTGAAGCGTCTCAGCACGCCCTACCGCTCATCTTCCCAGATGCTCCGGCGTTCACTTGCGGCTAGTTGATTGCGTATGCTTCGAGCATCGCTTCGGTATTCCTCAGCCCACTTGCGCTTGATTTGGTAGAAATTTTCGCCCGCGTTCGCGCATCTGCAATCGGCCGCGAGGTTACAACTGCCCTCGTCTTCGGCACCCCAAATGCGCATGTGCTCCTACGGACGGGAGTGCTGCCAGAGTTGCGCCTCCCGATAGAACCGCGGAGCGCCGGCGGGCAGGTTGACCCGCTTGCCAGTCCAAAGATGCTTTCGTTTGTGCATTACTCGCGCGACCGCCTCGTCTAGATCGGCGTCAGTGTCGAAAGGGCACGGAGACCGGAGGATTGCGATCGGATCTCTGCAAACGGCTCTGAACTCAGCTGCCAGTAGGAGTTTGCTCCGCATTTCCAGCACGCAGCCTTCCACGCAGTGGTGAAATGCCCGCTGTCGTTGCCAGCCACCGAGAGATGGCGCACCCGGTTGGATACAGGCTTCGCTATCCTCTGCGACAGCCACGAACTCGTAATATGGATCGATGCCGTGAAGTTCTTGGTCCCGGAACAGTTTGTCGTGATCTACGTAGCGCTGTTCACGATTCAAAAGAAAATTGTTCAGTTCGCGCTCTGAATTGAAGCACGTTTCAAAGGGGTACGTCTCGCCCGGATCCGGCCGGCGCGGGTTGAACCAACCGCGGCTGACATTCTCCAACGCGACAATTGGATTTCTAATATCGCATGCTCGTTCGCCTTCACGTCGCAGGAAGTGAGGGCGGTATGAATTGGAGTTTTTCATTTGTGCTTTCTTTCTTTCTCTCGATCGCGGCGTTCATCAGTGCAGCCTCTTCCGCTCTTGGGATTTCCGATCTTTGGGAACTCTAATGCCCAATCAGGCCAGCACTGGACGCAATCGGCGACGTTCAGTGGGTGCGTGATCGGTTGGGGGTGCCGCTCTGTCAGCCAGTGCGAACAGTTCGCCCCTCACAGAAGTCCATAAGTGCACCAACCCGCCAGCCGAGCTTGCGTGCGCTCAGCCTGATTGGTGCAGGGGTTTTGCCGGCCCGTGCCAGCCGCCGCCAGTGCTCCCTAGAGAGGTTGCAGAAGGCGGCTGCCTCACCGGAGCCTACCACGCGACTGCGGGCGATCTGTAGAGCACCCTCCGCGTCGGAGTGCTGGAGAATGTAGCTTGACATGACTTGACGGTCTCCATGTAGACATAACGCTACTTAGGGTACGTCTCATAACGCTACTGTCAAGACTACAATCGAAAGTCCTATTTTATGATTGTGGACTGAATTTCGGAAATTCATATGCGCAATAATTGAATATTTTCGAAAATACCCGGCGTCGAATTTCTAGGGTAGTTTCATTTTACAAGCGCGAGCAAGTGCTCAGCCCAATGCGCAAGGGCAGCCCGTTTTTCCGTGGCATACGCCGCGCGATTATAAACTCCCGCAACGCCGGATTTCGCGGGGCCTGTCACATGATTTACGACCGCCTCAACCACGTGCGGCAAAACTCCAATTTCATTCATTCCGGTGACGACAGTGCGCCTGATGTCGTGCAGTCGCCACGGTGACATTTTGATTTTGGAATTGTCTCGAATGCGCCCGTCCATGCTGGCCTTCGCGCGAGACCACCCCTGAAACGCACCTTCTCCCTCCCCAAAAACGAGGTCCCGCCCCTCGCGCTGCGGCACGCCCTGGATTATTGCCAAAGCCGCGTCGGACAGCGGAATGTCGTGGGGCAACCGGTTTTTGGTGCGGGACGCGGGCAACCGCCAAACCGCCGGCTCAATCTCCGACCAACGCATCGCGCCGACTTCCTCGCGCCGTTGACCGGTGAGGAAGAGCAACCGCACGATCCGCCCGTAATCGTCATCGCCGCACGCGCTCCAAATCGCTGCGATTTCTTTTTCAGTCAGAACACGGTCTCGGCTGATTTCTTCTGCCGCCTTACCGGTGGCGATCACGGGGTTCGCCTCGACTTGCCCTTGCCGCATTGCCCACGTGAACAGTGCTGACAGCGTGGCACGCGCCCGGTTGGCAGCGAATGGCCCCCGTGACACGGCGATCTCGCCCAGCCGCTCCGCGATGTCACGCCGTGTCAAGACGTGTATCGGGATCTCTTTCAGCGGTGCCCAATGCTGCGCGAGATGCCGCTCGACCTCCTCGAAACTGCGCGGTCGCAAGCGTGAACGGGCATGGGCCAGGTAATTTGTGGAGACGGTGCCAAGGGTCATTGCCGCGCGAACCCGAGCGGCAGCCTTTTCTGCCTGCGGATCGGCGCCGAGATGCACCGATGCCAGCACTGTTTTGGCACGGTCTCTTGCATCGTCAGCGCTCAGTGCCTCGGGGGTGCCAAAGCTTATTCGTCGCTGTTTCAACCCGACCCGATATTGCGCGATCCAAGTGCGCTTGCCGCCGGCACGAATGCGCAAGCCAAAGCCCGGCAATGTGTCATCGAAAAAGATGGCCTCGCTCCGCCCCTCCGGCAGAGTCAGCCGCGCGACGCTCGATCGGGTCAGACGCATGGTGCACCTATTCTCAGTGCGGGGGCCACGGCGCCGAACGATGCCGGCTGGGAAGCGACTGGGAAGCACATGGGAAGCGACATCCTGCCCCGTTACGCCGTATTACGTCGGCATCGGACTGAGGGTATTGCAGCTAAATCATTGGCGAGCAACATCCTAAGATGCTTCCCAATGTCTTATGTTGTCGCTAAACTTCTGACTACGAATCTGGGGGTCAGAGGTTCGAATCCTTTCGGGCGCGCCAACACTTAGCTTTGGTTTCACGATCGGCGGGAACGACCCGAGGGTCACGCCGAACGGACCGGCGCACCGGGTCGCAGCATCATTTCCCTAGGTCGATCGTTCGATCCGGCGCATGGTCGGCGGCGATCCGTTGGACCACGGACCTCCCACGCTCGCCGTGAGCGCCTGAAGTGGAGCGAGCTTGCTCTCCCCCAAGGCGCCCCCATGCTCGAGATCGCCCTGCTCGCCGGTATCATCCTCGTGGGAGCGACCATTTCCGGGCTCGGAATCCTGTACGTCCTCCGCCAGGCGTGAGCTTGGGCGAGGCGCGGATCGCCGTCACACAACCTCCGAATCCCGCCACCGGCGGCCCAGGCTCGTTGCGACGGCCCATCGGCCGGCGCTGCACGGGACGGCTCCGCATCGGGCGCGAAATCGCCGTCCGTCGCGGCGCGGGGAGCGGCGATGCGGTCCACGACCCCGTGGCCGCGCTCAGGCGCCCTCGTGCGCCGAGGGGCCGCGAACCGGGACCGGTGGATGGCGGCGCATCGCCACCGCGGCGGGCATCCCGAAAGCCGTTCGCGATCCGGGGGAGGGGTGGACAAATCACCCGCCGTTGCGGGGCTCCGCGCCACACGGCAGGCCGTCAGAACCAAGTCGTGAACCGACATGGCGAACGCGAGATCAGCGGCCGGACGTCAAAAAGGCTGATGCTTCAACGCGATAGATTGGAGCGGGCGGCGGGAATCGAACCCGCATATTCAGCTTGGGAAGCTGACGTTCTACCACTGAACTACGCCCGCGGCCGCGGCCCTGGGCCGGCGGTGCGGCCGTGGGGGCCGCGATCGGGACCATATCAGAGACGGTCGCGTTGTCCACGGCCTTGATGGCGGGGGCGCGCGTGCGTTCCCATTCGGGCCGGATTCCGATAGCGTCCGGCGGCGTGGCGGACGGTGCCGTACTGGGCCGACCGCCTTTCTCCCAAGTCCTTCCGGTGGATACCTTATTTCGCATGACGGTTCGCACGTGACGATGGCCGACGCTCCCATCACGCCGCCGCCGCAGGCGGCGCGCCTCGTCCTCGCCTCGGCGTCGCCCCGGCGCCTCGCCCTGCTGCAGCAGGTCGGGATCGAGCCCGATGCCCTGCTGCCGGCGGATGTCGACGAGACGCCGCGCAAGTCCGAGACGCCGCGCGAGCTCGCCCGGCGCCTGGCGCGGGACAAGCTCGGCGTCGCCGGCGATGCGGCGCGGCGGCGGGACGACATGCGCCAGGCCTTCGTGATCGCGGCCGATACCGTCGTGGCGGTGGGGCGCCGCGTCCTGCCCAAGGCCGAGGTGGCCGACGAGGCCGCCGACTGCCTGCGCCTGCTCTCGGGGCGCCAGCACCGGGTCTACACGGCGGTGTGCGTGCTGTCGCCGAAGGGGACCCGGCGCGAGCGCCTGGTCGAGACCCGGGTGCGGTTCAAGCGCCTGTCGGGCCGGGAGATCGAGGCCTACATCGCGTCGGAGGAATGGCGCGGCAAGGCCGGCGGCTACGCCATCCAGGGCCTCGCCGCCGCCTTCGTGGTCAAGCTCGTCGGCTCGCACAGCGGGGTGATCGGGCTGCCGCTCTACGAGACCCTGAGCCTCCTGGAAGGCGAGGGCTTTCCCGTTCGCGAAGCCTGGGGGACCATGGCATGACCGGCCCGATACCCTGGCCCACCGCCCCCGAGGAAGCCTGTCCGATCTGCGCCAAGAAGGCCAAGGCGGAGTTCCGGCCGTTCTGCTCGGCCCGCTGCGCCGACGTCGATCTCGGGCGCTGGCTCACGGACCGCTACGCGATCCCCACCGCCGACGACGAGGACGAGGACGCCACGCCCGAGGCCGGGCGCGACCGGTCCGCCTGAGGCGGGACGCGCCGTTCCACGCCCCCGTGGAACGGCGTTTCGTTCAGGCCGCCGCCGAGGTGCGCCGGTTGTAGCCGAGGGCCGCGAGGGTCGCGAGGGCGCCCGACAGCAGGTAGACGCCGACCCAGGCCAGGCCGAACTCGCTCGACAGGCTCAGGGCGACGAGGGGGGCGAAGCCGGCGCCGATGAGCCAGGCCAGATCCGAGGTCAGGGCCGCGCCGGTGTAGCGGTAGCGGGTGCCGAGGTTGCTCGTCACCGAGCCGGAGGTCTGGCCGTAGGACAGGCCGAGGAGGCCGAAGCCGACGAGCACGTAGATGGTCTGCCCGACCTCGCTGTCGCCCACCAAGAGCGGGGCGACGATGCTGCCCAGCGCGAACAGCAGGATGAGGCCGGCGGAGACGGCCACCAGGGTGCGGCGCCCGATCTGGTCGGCGACGATGCCCGAGATCACGATGGCGCCGGCCCCCACCATGGCGCCGGCGAACTGCACCATGAGGAACTCGCCCACCGAGCGCTGGGTGAACAGGTTGATCCACGAGATCGGGAACACCGTCACGAGGTGGAACAGGGCGAAGCTCGCCAGCGGCACGAAGGCGCCGACGAGGATGTCGCGGCCATGGACCCGAACGGTCTCGAACACCGGCGTCGGCTCGAGCTCGCGCATCTCGATGAGGCGGACGAATTCCTCCGTCGCCACGAGGCGCAGGCGGGCGAACAGCGCGACCACGTTGATGGTGAAGGCGACGAAGAACGGGTAGCGCCAGCCGAAATCGAGGAAGTCGGCCTCCGACAGGTTGGCGAGGAAGAACGCGAACAGGGCGGAGGCCAGCATGAAGCCGATGGGCGCGCCGAGCTGCGGCATCATCGCGTACCAGCCGCGCTTTCCCTCGGGGGCGTTGAGGGCGAGCAGGGAGGCGAGGCCGTCCCAGGCGCCGCCGAGCGCCAGGCCCTGGCCGAACCGGAAGGCGGCGAGGAGCCAGATCGTGGTGGCGCCCAGCGTCGCGTAGTTCGGCAGGAACGCGATGGCCGCCGTGGAGCCGCCGAGGAGGAACAGCGCGATGGTGAGCTTGACCCCGCGCCCGTGGCGCCGGTCGATCTCCGTGAAGATCGCCGAACCGATGGGCCGGGCGACGAAGGCGAGGGCGAACAGCGCGAAGGAATACAGCGTGCCGGCCAGCGGCGTCACGAACGGGAAGAACACCTTCGGGAAGATCAGCACCGAGGCGATGCCGTAGACGAAGAAGTCGAAATACTCGGCGGCCCGGCCGATCACCACGCCGATGGCGATCTCGCCCGGCGCCACCGTGTGGTCCGAGGAGGTCTCGTGGGCGTGGCGCTCCGCCTCCGACGAGGACGGCACTGCGGTGTTTGCGCTCATCGGGGCACGTGTGCTCACTGGCTTGGGGCCCGGGGCCTGGGGCCCGGAATGCGGGCCGGCTGGGTGCCCGGAGGGCGGATTCGGGGTCCGGAGGGCGGCGGCCTCGCACGCGGCGCCGCGCCCCGTCGGTGTGCTGATTATGGCCTGAGGCGGGCCCGCGTCAAAGCGCAAGGCCCGGCGCCGCCCTGTCGCACCCGTCACGGTGCCCCTGAGGCGGTAAGGGACATTGCCTCGGGGGAAAGGGTTTGGCTATGCTCCGAGCGCCTACCTGAGAGCATACCTTTCCCCTTGTCAGGCCGGTCTGTTGCATCGCACTAGGCGACACGTTCGACGTGACGCTCATCGGCGGCACGGCACGGGCGGCATCATCGAGTCCGCGTCAGCCGATCCCATGACCGTCAAAATCCTCCGCACGCTCCTCCTCCTGCCCGTGTTCGGCCTGCTGTCGGGCTGCAACATGGTGCTCATGCAGCCGTCGGGCGACATCGCCACGCGGCAGCGCGACCTCATCCTGGCCTCCACCGGGCTGATGCTGCTGATCATCATCCCGGTGATCGTCGCGACCCTGTTCTTCGCCTGGCGCTACCGCGAATCGAACAAAGAGGCGGCCTACGATCCCGACTGGCACCACTCGACCCACCTCGAAGTGCTGATCTGGTCGGCCCCCCTGGTCATCGTCATCGCGCTGGGCGCGCTCACCTGGATCAGCACCCACACCCTCGACCCGTACCGGCCGCTCTCCCGCCTCGACGCGTCGCGGCCCCTGCCGAAGGACGTCAAACCCCTCGTGGTCGAGGTCGTCGCACTCGATTGGAAGTGGCTGTTCTTCTACCCAGATCAGGGCATCGCCACCGTCAACGAGATCGCCGCCCCCGTCGATGTGCCCATCACCTTCAAGATCACGGCCGCCACGGTGATGAACTCGTTCTTCATTCCCGCACTCGCCGGACAGATCTACGCCATGCCCGGCATGGAGACGAAGCTGCACGCGGTGATCAACAAGCCCGGTATGTTCGAGGGCATGTCGGCCAATTACAGCGGCTCGGGCTTTTCGCGCATGAACTTCCGCTTCGTCGGCCTCGATCAGGCCGGCTTCGACGACTGGGTCGCCAAGGCCAAGGCGGGCAACAAGCCGCTCAGCCGCGAGGCCTACCTCGAACTCGAGCGGCCGAGCGAGCGCGAGCCCGTGACCTTCTACTCGTCGGTGGCGCCCGGCCTCTACGGGCAGGTGCTCAACATGTGCGCCGTGCCGGGCAAGATGTGCATGCACGAGATGATGGCCATCGACGCCAAGGGCGGCGCCGGCAAGGACAGCCAAGCCAACCGCGCCCGCCTCGAATACGACAACCGCTACGCCGAGCGCGGCGACGAGGGCAACGCCGCCACCGTGGGCGGGTCCGGGCGCTCATCGCACAGCCCCGAGCAGCCGCAGGGCATGAAGCCGAAATCCACGGCGCCCGAGGTCAAGCCGCATTCGGGATCGGAGCATTCCGGCCACGATCATTCCGGTCACGCGCACGGGGATGCGGCCCCGGCTGGGGACGGCCCCAAGGGCGACGGACCCAAGAGCGGCGAAACCAAGAGCGGCGAAACGAAAAGCGACGGACCCGGCGGCGCCGATCCCGTCGCCCCCGGTCAGCTCAACAAGTAACGCGGACGCCTCCGCCCGCTTCCCGATTCGGCACTCCTCTCACGAGACAGGCCCATGTTCTCCAATCCGGACCTTCAGAAGCTCCTGTTCGGGCGACTGACCCTCGACGCCGTGCCCCTGCATGAGCCGATCCTGCTCATCACCTTCGCCATGGTCGGCCTCGGCGGCCTCGCGGTCCTCGGCGGCCTCACCTATTTCCGCCTCTGGGGTCCCCTGTGGCGCGACTGGTTCACCAGCGTCGATCACAAGAAGATCGGCATCATGTACATCGTGCTGGCCCTGGTCATGCTCCTGCGCGGCTTCGCCGACGCCCTGATGATGCGCGCCCAGCAGGCCATGGCGTTCGGCCCCAACGAGGGCTACCTGCCGCCGCACCACTACGACCAGATCTTCACGGCCCACGGCGTGATCATGATCTTCTTCGTGGCGATGCCCCTGGTCACCGGCCTGATGAACTTCGTCGTGCCGCTCCAGATCGGCGCCCGCGACGTGGCCTTCCCGTTCCTCAACAACTTCAGCTTCTGGATGACGGTGGCGGGCGCCGTGACCGTGATGGCGTCCCTGTTCGTGGGCGAGTTCGCCCGGACCGGCTGGCTCGCCTATCCGCCCCTGTCGGGACCGGCCATGAGCCCCGGCGTCGGCGTCGACTACTATATCTGGGCCCTGCAGATCGCCGGCATCGGCACGCTGCTGTCGGGCATCAACCTCATCGCGACGATCGTGAAGATGCGGGCCCCCGGCATGGGCATGATGCGCATGCCGATCTTCACCTGGACGGCGCTCTGCACCAACATCCTCATCGTCGCCGCCTTCCCGATCCTCACCGCCGTTCTGGCGATGCTGTCCCTCGACCGCTACGTGGGCACGCATTTCTTCTCGAACGACCTCGGCGGCAACCCGATGATGTACGTGAACCTCATCTGGATCTGGGGTCACCCGGAGGTCTACATCCTGATCCTGCCGGCCTTCGGCGTGTTCTCGGAGATCACCGCCACCTTCTCGCGCAAGCGCCTCTTCGGCTACGCGTCCATGGTCTACGCCACGGTGGTGATCACCATCCTGTCGTACCTCGTCTGGCTGCACCACTTCTTCACCATGGGTTCGGGCGCCAGCGTGAACTCGTTCTTCGGCATCACGACGATGATCATCTCGATCCCGACGGGCGCCAAGATCTTCAACTGGCTGTTCACCATGTACAAGGGCCGCATCGACTTCGACGTGCCGATGCTCTGGACCATCGGCTTCATGGTGACCTTCACCGTGGGCGGCATGACCGGCGTGCTGCTCGCCGTGCCCCCGGCCGACTTCGTGCTGCACAACTCCCTGTTCCTCATCGCCCACTTCCACAACGTCATCATCGGCGGCGTGCTGTTCGGCATGCTGGCCGGCATCACCTACTGGTTCCCCAAGGCCTTCGGCTACAAGCTCGACGCGTTCTGGGGGAAGATGTCGTTCTGGTTCTGGCTCACGGGCTTCTGGTTCGCCTTCATGCCGCTCTACGTCCTCGGCCTCATGGGCGTGACCCGGCGGGTGCAGCACTTCGACGACCCCTCGTTACAGATCTGGTTCGTCATCGCGGCGTTCGGCGCCTTCCTCATCCTCCTCGGCATCGCCTCGTTCATCGTCACCCTGGTGGTGAGCTTCCTCAAGCGCGAGGAGCTGCGCGACCTCACCGGCGATCCGTGGAACGGCCGCACCCTCGAATGGGCGACCTCGTCGCCGCCGCCGGACTACAACTTCGCCTTCACGCCCGTGGTCCACGACCATGACGCGTGGTGGGACATGAAGAAGCGCGGCTACGTCCGGCCCCTGAGCGGCTTTCAGAAGATCCACATGCCGCGCGGCACCGCCACCGGCCTCATCCTCGGCGTGATCTCCATCGTCTTCTCGTTCGCGATGATCTGGTACATCTGGTGGCTCGCGGCCCTGACCTTCGTGGCACTGACGGTGGTCACCATCGGCCATACCTTCAACTACGCCCGCGACTTCTACATTCCCGCCGACGAGGTCGTCCGGACGGAGAATGCGCGCACGGCGCTTCTGGCGGAACGGGTCTAGGATCATGGCGGCGCATTCCACGGCGGCCTTCACCGCCGACGACTTCAAGGGACCGGGGGACACCCCGGTCTTCCTCGACGCGGACGGCAAGCACCATCCCGAGGGCGGGACGATGCTGGGCTTCTGGCTCTACCTGATGAGCGATTGCCTCATCTTCGCGGCCCTGTTCGCCGTCTACGCCGTGCTCGGGCGCAACTACGCCGCGGGGCCGTCGCCCAAGGACCTGTTCGACCTCAAGCTCGTCGCCCTCAACACCTCGATGCTGCTGTTCTCCTCCATCACCTATGGCTTCGCCATGCTGGAGATGGAGAAGGAGAAGCGCGGGCGGATGCAGCTCTGGCTCGCCGTCACCGGCCTGTTCGGCCTGTGCTTCATCGGCCTCGAGCTCTACGAGTTCCAGCACCTCATCCACGAGGGGGCGACGCCCCAGCGCAGCGCGTTCCTGTCGGCGTTCTTCACCCTGGTGGGCACCCACGGCCTGCACGTCAGCCTCGGCATCGTCTGGCTCGTGATCCTGATGGTGCAGGTCCAGCTGCGCGGGCTCGGCGATGAGAACAAGCGCCGCCTCATGTGCCTGTCGATGTTCTGGCACTTCCTCGACGTGGTCTGGATCGGCGTGTTCACCTTCGTCTACCTCATGGGAGTCCTTTGATGAGCGTCGCATCGGAGGACGCCAACGTCCGCGGCAGCGGCCGCGACGTCCACGAGGAGCCCGGCGGCCACGGCTCGTTCCGGGGCTACATGACGGGCTTCCTCCTGTCGGTGGTGCTGACCGCGATCCCGTTCTGGCTGGTGATGTCCGACGTGCTGGGGGCGCCGCGCCTCACCGGCCTCGTCGTCATGGCCTTCGCCGTGGTCCAGATCGTGGTCCATATGGTCTACTTCCTCCACATGAACACCAGGTCCGAGGGCGGCTGGACGATTCTCGCCCTGATCTTCACCCTGACCCTGGTGCTCATCACCCTCGTGGGCTCCGTGTGGGTGATGTACCACCTCGACACCAACATGATGCCGGCCGACCACGGCATGCACATGCCGGCCCCGCAATCGGTGCCCGTCGAGCCGGGGACGGCGGCGCCGCCGCATCAGCACCAGCATTGATTCTTCACGGTCGGCCGCGTTCGATGAAGGCGGTCGTGTCGGTCCTGCAACCGGGTCGCGTTCCATGAGCGCGACCCGTCTGCGTCCGGGCCTGTGGGGCCTCGCCGTCGCCGCCTGTCTCCTGGCGGCGGGCCTCGTCGCCCTCGGGATCTGGCAGCTCCAGCGCCGTGCCTGGAAGCACGACCTCGTCGCCCGCATGGACGCCCGCCTCCAGGCCGCCGCCGTGCCGGCCACCGGGTGCCCCTGCGAGCCCTACACCCGCGTGTTCGCCGACGGCGCATTCGCCCATGACCGCGAGACCCTGGTCCAGGCCGTCACCGAGGCCGGGCCCGGCTTCTGGGTGCTGACCCCCCTGGTGGGGGAGGGCGGCGCGATCCTGATCAACCGCGGCTTCGTGCCGAAGGACCGGCGCGACCCCGCCACCCGGCCGACCGGCCAGGTCGCCGGCCCCGTGCGCGTCACCGGACTCCTGCGCCTCACCGAGCCCGGCGGCGCTTTTTTGCGGAGCAACGATCCGGCCGGGGGACGCTGGTACTCGCGGGATGTCGCAGGCATCGCGGCGTCACGTGGGCTCTCGGGGGCGGCGCCGTACTTCGTCGACGCCGACGCCACGCCCAATCCCGGCGGCCTGCCCGTGGGCGGCCTCACGGTCGTGGCGTTTCCCGACAACCACCTCGTCTATGCGCTGACCTGGTTCACCCTCGCGGCCATGGTGCTGGGCGCGCTCGCCTACACCCTGCGCGATGCCGTGCGGTCCCGGAACGATCGTTCCGCCTGACCAGCAGGGGAGGGGGCTTCGCCAGCCCCCCGCGTTCGAGCGGAGTCCGAGGGTGGCCGCGCGGGGGAGGGGTTTTGGGACCCGGGGGATGGCATATCCTGCCGGAAATGCCCCTTGCGCTGCCGAGGTGGCCCAAGGGCGGCTTTCGCCGGGCCCGTCGCAAAAATTTCGCGTCCCTGTCATCCGGGGTGTTGACGGGGCGATTGGGGGTCCGTATACCCCGGTCATCGGCGGCGGCGAGCGGGACTTACGGGTCTCGGGGCGGCGGCCGGTACATCTCGGAGACGATTTATCGGATGGATGATCCGGCCTTGGCTGGATGATCCACTGTTTTTGTC
>NZ_LMMU01000002.1 GCF_001422375.1 Methylobacterium sp. Leaf99
CGACGCTCTTCCGATCTCTTACGCCCGTATCCGGATGCAGTCCGGTGTCCTGCCGCTGCACGGAATCGGCCCATTCGCAGTTGTGTGAATCCGGTAGCCTACCCTCATCGTGCCCGTCGCCATGGAAGAGAAGCTGCGCTTCGCCATCCGTGAAGGCGGACGCACCGTCGGCGCCGGCGTCGTCGCCGCCATCAACGAGTAGTCTTCCGTCAACGGTCACGTCTGCAGGGAACGACAGAGGGGCGGGTCCTCGCGCCCGCCCCATCCTCGTCCCGCCAAGGTTTCAGGTCATGAACGGTCAGAATATTCGCATCCGCCTCAAGGCGTTCGATCATCGGATTCTCGATGCATCGACCCGCGAGATCGTCTCGACGGCCAAGCGCACCGGCGCCACCATCCGTGGTCCGATCCCGCTGCCGACGCATATCGAGAAGTTCACCGTCAACCGCTCGCCGCACATCGACAAGAAGTCGCGCGAGCAGTTCGAGATGCGCACCCACAAGCGCGTCCTCGATATTGTCGATCCGACGCCGCAGACCGTGGACGCGCTGATGAAGCTCGACCTCGCCGCCGGCGTGGACGTGGAGATCAAGCTCTAAGTCCCGCGGGGATTTAGAGCTTACCGTAAATCGCGCGAGGGGAGACACCTATGCGCTCAGGCGTCATCGCACAGAAGGTCGGCATGACCCGCATCTTTACGGATGCAGGCGAACATGTCCCGGTCACAGTGCTTAAAATCGATCAATGCCAGGTGGTTGCCCACCGTACCGTCGAGAAGAACGGCTACGTCGCCCTTCAGGTCGGCGTCGGCAAGGCCAAGGTGAAGAACGTGTCGGCTGCCGAGCGCGGCCGGTTCGCGGTCGCCAAGGTCGAGCCCAAGCAGAAGCTCGCCGAGTTCCGCGTGTCGGAAGACAAGCTGATCCCGGTCGGCGCCGAAATCACCGCCGACCACTTCATCCCGGGCCAGTTCGTCGACGTGACGGGCACCACCACGGGTAAGGGGTTCGCCGGCGGCATGAAGCGCTGGAACTTCGGCGGTCTGCGCGCCACCCACGGCGTGTCCGTGTCGCACCGCTCCATCGGTTCGACCGGCGGCCGTCAGGACCCGGGCAAGACCTTCAAGAACAAGAAGATGCCCGGTCACATGGGT
Organism: Methylobacterium sp. Leaf99; assembly: GCF_001422375.1. GTDB lineage: Bacteria > Pseudomonadota > Alphaproteobacteria > Rhizobiales > Beijerinckiaceae > Methylobacterium. Next base: position 1,151 of record NZ_LMMU01000002.1, read on the forward strand.
GTCGACAGGGTCACGACCCAGAACCTGCGCGTCGTCCGCACGGACGTCGAGCGCGGTCTGATCCTGGTCGAAGGTGCGGTTCCCGGCGTCGCCGGCGGCTGGATCCAGATCCGCGACGCGGTGAAGCGCAAGCTCCCCGCGGACGTTCCGCAGCCTGGCAAGTTCCGTGAGCTGGGCGCCGCGCCCGTCTCCGACGCCCCGGCTCCCGAGGCTCCCGCTTCCGAGGAGAACGCGTGATGAAGCTCGATATCACCACCCTCGACGGCGCCGGAGCCGGTTCCGTCGAGCTCGACGAGACCATCTTCGGCCTCGAGCCCCGCGTGGACCTGCTCCAGCGCATGGTGCGCTGGCAGCTCGCCAAGCGCCAGGCCGGCACCCACGCGGTCAAGAACCGCTCGGACGTCAACCGGACCCGCAAGAAGCTGTACAAGCAGAAGGGCACCGGCAACGCCCGTCACGGCGCCGCCTCCGCTCCGCAGTTCCGCGGCGGTGGTCGGGCCTTCGGTCCGGTCGTGCGCTCCCATGCCCACGACCTGCCGAAGAAGGTCCGCGCGCTGGCCCTCAAGCACGCCCTGTCGGCGAAGGTGAAGGATTCCACCCTCATCGTCATCGACGACGTGAAGCTCGAGGACGGCAAGACCAAGAACCTCGCCGCCCGCTTCGAGAAGATGGGTCTGTCGAGCGCGCTGTTCATCAGCGGGTCCGAGGTCGACGTGAACTTCGGTCGCGCCGCCCGGAACATCCCGATGATCGACGTGCTTCCGATCCAGGGCATCAACGTCTACGACATCCTGCGCCGCGACAAGCTCGTGCTGACGCGCGCAGCGATCGATGCGCTGGAGGCGCGTTTCAAATGAGTGCCGATCCGCGCCACTACGACATCATCGTCTCCCCGGTCATCACCGAGAAGGCGACGAACCTCACCGAACAGAACAAGGTCGTTTTCCGGGTTGCCCCGAAGGCGACGAAGCCGCAGATCAAGGAAGCGGTCGAGAAGCTGTTCGACGTCAAGGTGACGGGCGTGAACACGCTCGTGACCAAGGGCAAGAAGAAGATTTTCCGCGGGCTTCGCGGACAGCGTTCGGACGTGAAAAAAGCGATCGTGACCCTCGCCGAGGGTGAAACGATCGATGTCACGACCGGCCTCTGAGACAAGTCGGGTTAAGGATTACCACCGATGGCCTTGAAGACATTCAAACCGGTCACGCCGAGCCTTCGCCAGCTCGTGCTCGTCGACCGCCGTGAGCTCTACAAGGGCAAGCCGGTCAAGAAGCTCACCGAGGGCAAGTCGTCGTCGGGCGGCCGCAACAACCTCGGCCGCATCACCGTCCGCTTCCGCGGCGGCGGTCACAAGCGCACCCTGCGCAATGTCGACTTCAAGCGTCGCATGCAGATGGGCGTGAGCGCCACCGTCGAGCGGATCGAGTACGATCCGAACCGCACGGCGTTCATCGCGCTGATCGCGTTCCCGGACGGCACGCAGAGCTACATCATCGCGCCCCAGCGCCTGTCGCCGGGTGACAAGGTGATCGCGGCCGAGCAGGTCGACATCAAGCCGGGCAATGCCGGTCCCGTCGGCAACATGCCCGTCGGCACCATCGTGCACAACGTCGAGCTGAAGATCGGCAAGGGCGGCGCCATCGCCCGCTCCGCCGGCAACTACGCCCAGATCGTCGGGCGCGACCAGGGTTACGTCACCCTGCGCCTGAACTCGGGCGAGCAGCGCCTGGTCCACGGTCAGTGCTTCGCCAGCGTCGGCGCGGTGTCGAACCCGGACCACATGAACATCTCGCTCGGCAAGGCGGGCCGCAATCGCTGGCTCGGCAAGCGCCCGCACGTCCGCGGCGTCGCCATGAACCCGGTCGATCACCCGCACGGCGGCGGTGAGGGACGCACCTCGGGCGGCCGTAACCCGGTCACCCCCTGGGGCGTTCCCACGAAGGGGAAGAAGACCCGCTCGAACAAGCGGACCGACGTCTTCATCCTGTCCAGCCGTCACAACCGCAAGAAGTAACCATCATGGCACGCTCGCTCTGGAAGGGGCCGTTCATCGACGGCTACCTCCTCAAGAAGGCTGAGACCGCACGCGGATCCAGCCGCAACGAAGTCATCAAGATCTGGAGCCGCCGCTCCACGATCCTGCCGCAGTTCGTCGGGCTCACCTTCGGTGTGCACAACGGGCAGAAGCACATCCCGGTCTACGTGTCCGAGGAAATGGTCGGCCACAAGTTCGGCGAGTTCTCGCCGACGCGGACCTTCCACGGTCACGCGGCCGACAAGAAGTCGAAGAGGCGCTGAACATGGGCAAGCCCGCCACTCCCCGCGCGCTCCCCGAGAACGAGGCTCAGGCCGTCGCGCGCATGCTGCGCGTCAGCCCGCAGAAGCTCAATCTCGTCGCGCAGCTCATTCGCGGCAAGAAGGTCGAGTCGGCCCTCGCCGATCTCGAATTCTCCCGCAAGCGGATCGCCCGCGAGGTCAAGAAGTGCCTCGAGAGCGCCATCGCCAACGCCGAGAACAACCACAATCTGGACGTCGATGACCTCATCGTCGCCCAGGCGTTCGTCGGCAAGGCCCTCGTGCTCAAGCGCTTCCACGCTCGGGCCCGCGGCCGCGGCGCCCGCATCCTGAAGCCCTTCGCGAACCTCACCATCGTGGTGCGCGAAGTCCCGACCGCCGAAGCGGCGTGAGGAGGACCTGATGGGCCAGAAAGTCAATCCGATCGGTCTGCGGCTCGGTATCAACCGGACCTGGGACTCCCGCTGGTTCGCCCAGAAGGGTGAATACGCCAAGCTCATGCATGAGGACGTCGCCATCCGCGCCGCCCTCATGAAGCAGCTCAAGCAGGCTGCCGTCTCGAAGATCGTCATCGAGCGTCCGCACCGGAAGTGCCGCGTCACCATCCACTCGGGTCGTCCGGGCGTGGTGATCGGCAAGAAGGGCGCGGACATCGAGAAGCTGCGCAAGCTCGTCGGCAGCCTGACCAAGGCCGACGTGACCATCAACATCGTCGAGGTGCGCAAGCCCGAGATCGACGCCACCCTGGTGGCCGACTCGATCGCCCAGCAGCTCGAGCGCCGTGTCGCCTTCCGTCGCGCCATGAAGCGCGCCGTGCAGTCGGCCATGCGCCTCGGGGCCGAGGGCATCCGGATCAACTGCTCCGGTCGTCTCGGCGGTGCCGAGATCGCCCGCCAGGAGTGGTACCGCGAGGGCCGCGTGCCCCTGCATACCCTCCGGGCCGATGTCGATTACGGTGTCGCCACCGCCTTCACGACCTACGGGACGTGCGGGATCAAGGTCTGGGTGTTCAAGGGCGAGATCCTCGAGCACGACCCGATGGCACAGGATAAGAAGGCGCAGGAAGAGGGTGGCCGTTCGGGCGGCCGTCGCGAGCGCGATGGCGAGGGTGGCCGCGAGCGCGGCCGGCGCGAGCACGCCTGACGGCGTGTTCGTGACCCCGTCGCCCTAGAAAGGTGTTGAGAGGCTGCCATGTTGCAACCCAAGAAGACCAGGTTCCGTAAGCAGTTCAAGGGTCGCATCCACGGTGCGGCCAAGGGCGGCTTCGACCTCAACTTCGGGACCTTCGGCCTGAAGGCCATCGAACCCGAGCGCATCACCGCGCGGCAGATCGAGGCGGCCCGCCGCGCGATCACCCGCGAGATGAAGCGCCAGGGCCGCGTCTGGATCCGGATCTTTCCGGACGTTCCGGTCACGGCCAAGCCCACCGAAGTCCGCATGGGCTCCGGTAAGGGTGCTCCCGAATTCTGGGCTGCCCGCGTGCATCCCGGTCGTATCATGTTCGAAGTCGACGGCGTGGCCGAAGACGTCGCGAAGGAGGCCCTGCGCCTCGGCGCGGCCAAGCTTCCGATCCGCACGCGCGTCGTTCAGCGCATCGCTGACTGAGGGGAGGGGATCATGAAGTCGTCACAGAGACAGTCGGATCTCGCCGCCCTGTCGCCCGATCAGCTGACCGACGAGTTGCTCAGCCTGAAGAAGGAGCAGTTCAACCTGCGCTTCCAGGGCGCCACCGGCCAGCTCGAGAACGTCGCGCGCGTCCGTGAAGTCCGCCGCGATATCGCCCGCGTCCGTACGCTCCAGCGTCAGAAGACGCTGAAGTCCGCGCAGGCCTGAGGAGTACACCATGCCGAAGCGCGTATTGCAGGGCGTCGTCGTCAGCGACAAGGGCGAGAAGACCATCGTCGTGAAGGTGGAGCGTCGCTTCACCCACCCGGTGATGAAGAAGACCGTCCGTCGCTCGAAGAACTACCACGCCCACGACGAGACCAACGTCGCCAAGGTCGGCCAGACCGTGTCGATCGAGGAGTGCCGTCCGTTCTCGAAGACCAAGACCTGGCAGCTGGTCTCCGGCGCCACGTCGGAGGCTCCCGCCGCCGAGGCGTGAGCGTTCCAAAGGGACGAACCTTGAGAAACGGGCGCAGGATTCTGCGCCCGTTTTTCGTTTGAGCCGGACTCAAGCGAAGCCGAGGAAGACGGCGAGCGACCGGGTGACCGAGAGCATGGTGGCGTCGTCAAGGGTTCCGAACCCGGCGCCGAGCCTGTCGCGCCGAACCGACATGGCCTTGTCGATCATCACGAACGACGGTTTGCGCAGGCCGTTCTCCGGTGTTGGCTGAACAGGAAGCCGGATCAGGGGCGCATCCACGGGCGTCCCCGATATGAGGAGGACGGTGACGGTACCCGTGTCCGTGAATCGATCGGACTGGATCACGAGGGCGGGGCGCGGCTTACCGAAATCACCGGCCAGGGCCACCGTCACCAGGTCGCCCCGCGTCATGCCGCGGTGTCGTCGTCGAGGTCGATCAGGGCCGCATCCAGGAAGACGGAGAGCGCCGGGTCGGCGGCATCGATGGCTGCGACGGCGCGAGCCTGCTGGCGGCATTCCTCTGCGAACCCAGGCCGGCGCGTGTCGGGGACCCAGATCTGGACCGGACGCAGACCGGCGGCGCGCAAGGCGTCGCGCCGCCGTTGCACCCGCAGCCTCACAGGCATCGCCATGACGGCCTCCTCCGATTCGTGCCACACGATATGTTGCCGCTGTCCCCGGCATCGTCAACGCGGCCTCGCCTGCGCCGGGGCCCCCCTCGGTTCGGTGTCCGCTGAACCGAGCGACCCGTTGAGGGATATGGCGTTCGGAACGGCCGCATGCCGAATCGGCCGAAGCGGGGAGGGGCCGCGTCCTGACCCGGTGGATGTCCCGGACGGCATAGCCGCCCGGACCCCGGCCCCCGCGAGCGCCCTCCTGGCCGTTTTTCCTTGCGCATCCCCGCCGCCCGGTGTAGTGGGCATGCCTTCGCGACAGTTGAGAAGGGTGTTCGCGCCCTTCGAACGCGGTGACCGCGCCGGTGTGAGAGCACCGATTGCGCGGTGCTTCATATGAGCCGGGGACATCAGATCCCCCTCAGGCGTCGTCCGCCGGACAATACCGTCCGCGTGCGGAAACCCGCCTGAAACAAAGAAAGGTCACTGCCCGTGATCCAGATGCAGACGAATCTGGACGTCGCCGACAACTCGGGTGCACGCCGTGTGATGTGCATCAAGGTTCTGGGCGGGTCGAAGCGTAAGTATGCCGGCGTCGGCGACATCATCGTGGTCTCGGTCAAGGAAGCGATTCCCCGGGGTCGCGTGAAGAAGGGCGACGTCATGAAGGCGGTCGTGGTGCGCACGGCCAAGGAAGTGAAGCGTCCCGACGGTTCGGTGATCCGCTTCGACAAGAACGCCGCCGTTCTGATCAACAATCAGAAGGAGCCCATCGGCACCCGCATCTTCGGACCGGTGCCGCGCGAGCTTCGCGCCCGCAACCACATGAAGATCATCTCGCTCGCGCCGGAGGTGCTGTAATGGCCGCTAAGGTCAAGAAGGGCGACACGGTCGTCGTTCTCACCGGTCGCGACAAGGGTCGCTCCGGCGAGGTCACCCAGGTGCTCCCCAAGGAAGACCGCGCCTTCGTGCGTGGGATCAACCTGGTCAAGAAGCACCAGAAGCAGACGCAGAACCAGGAAGGCGGCATCGTCTCCAAGGAAGCTGCGATCCAGCTCTCGAATCTCGCGTTGCAGGACGCGAACGGCAAGCCGACTCGCGTGGGTTTCCGCATCCTCGAAGACGGACGCAAGGTTCGCTTCGCCAAGACCACGGGGGATCAGATCGATGGCTGAGGCAAACAAGGACGATTACGTCCCGCGCCTGCGCAAGCACTATGACGAGGTCGTTCGTCAGAAGCTGATCGAAGAGTTCGGCTACGCCAACCCGATGCAGGTTCCGACGGTCTCCAAGATCGTCATCAACATGGGTGTGGGCGAGTCCACCGCCGATTCGAAGAAGGCCTCCATCGCCGCCGGCGACCTGGCCCTCATCGCCGGCCAGAAGCCCGTCATCACCAAGGCCCGCAAGGCCATCGCGACCTTCAAGGTCCGCGAAGGCATGCCCATCGGCTGCAAGGTGACCCTGCGCCGCCAGCGCATGTACGAGTTCATGGACCGCCTGATCACCATCGCGCTTCCCCGCGTGCGTGACTTCCGCGGCCTGAACCCGCGCTCGTTCGACGGCAACGGCAACTACGCCCTCGGCCTCAAGGAGCACCTCGTGTTCCCGGAGATCTCGTACGACAAGGCCGAGGCCACCTGGGGCATGGACATCGTCATCCAGACGACGGCCCGCACCGACGCGGAGGCGCGCGCGCTCCTCTCGCAGTTCCGATTCCCGTTCCGGCAGTGAGACCCGTCTAGGTCTCATACGCGGACACCGGAGAGAGAAATGGCAAAGAAAAGCTCCATCGAGAAGAACAAGCACCGCGAAGCGCTGGTCAAGCTCTATGCTCCCAAGCGCAAGGCCCTGCTTGCCACGGCGAACGATCAGTCCCTCGAGATGGAGGAGCGCTTCGAGGCGCGCCTCAAGCTCGCGGAACTGCCCCGCAACTCGTCGCCCACCCGCGTCCGCAACCGCTGCGGCATGACCGGCCGTCCGCGTGCCTTCTATCGCAAGATGGGCATCTCGCGCATCGCGCTGCGCGAACTCGGCAACCAGGGTCTGATCCCCGGTCTCGTCAAGTCGAGCTGGTAAGGAGCAACCACCATGGTCAACGATCCCGTGGGTGACATGCTCACCCGCATCCGCAACGGTCAGCAGCGCCGCCGCAACGTCGTCCAGACGCCCGGTTCGCGCCTGCGCGCCAGCGTCCTCGACGTTCTGAAGTCCGAGGGCTACATCCGCGACTACGCGACCACGGATTACGGCAACGGCCGCACCGAGTTCGCCATCGAGCTGAAGTACTACGACGGCCAGCCCGTCATCCGCTCGATCCAGCGCGTGTCGAAGCCCGGCCGCCGCGTCTACTCGTCCGTGGGCGAGCTGCCGCGCGTCGCCGACGGTCTCGGCGTCACCATCGTGTCCACCCCGCAGGGCGTCATGGCCGACCACGAGGCGCGCGAGCGCAACGTCGGCGGTGAAGTGCTCTGCAAGGTGTTCTGATCTCGGACTTGGAGGAATAAGGCGATGTCTCGCGTAGGCAAGAAGCCCGTTCCCGTCCCGTCCGGTGTGACGGCCACGGTGACCGGTCAAACGGTAACAATGAAGGGCTCCAAGGGTGAGCTCCAGTTCGTCGTCCCCAGCGTGGTCGACGTGAAGTTCGAGGACGGCGCCGTCTCGGTGCAGCCCCGGAACCAGACCAAGCAGGCTCGCTCGCTGTGGGGCACGTCGCGTGCCCAGGTGGCGAACCTCGTCGAGGGCGTCTCCAAGGGCTTCGAGAAGAAGCTCGAGATCACCGGCGTCGGCTATCGTGCCGCCATGGCCGGCAAGGCGCTGAAGCTCTCCCTCGGCTACAGCCACGACGTGGAATACGAGATCCCCGCGGGGATCACCATCGCCGTGCCGAAGCCCACCGAGATCGTCGTCTCCGGCATCGACCGGCAGGTGGTCGGTCAGGTGGCGGCCGAGATCCGCGAATACCGCTCCCCCGAGCCCTACAAGGGCAAGGGCGTGAAGTACGCGGGTGAGTTCATCTTCCGCAAGGAAGGCAAGAAGAAGTAAGGGCCGGCCAACATGTCACGCAAAATCGATGCACTCGACCGCCGCAAGGCGCGTGTGCGCCGCGCGCTGCGGGCGGCGGCCAACGGACGTCCGAGACTTTCGGTGTTCCGTTCCTCGAAGCAGATCTACGTTCAGGTCATCGACGACGCGGCGGGCACCACGCTCGCCTCGGCGTCCAGCATCGAGAAGGATCTCCGCGGCGGTCTCAAGACCGGCGCGGACGTGGCGGCGGCCCAGGCCGTCGGCAAGCTCGTCGCCGAGCGCGCCAAGGCCGCCGGCGTCACCAAGGTGATCTTCGATCGCTCGGGCTACCTCTACCACGGGCGCGTCAAGGCGCTTGCCGACGCCGCCCGCGAGGGTGGCCTCGAGTTCTAGGACCGGCGGGGAGGGGACGGTGCGCCGTCCCCTCGTTCATGACGAATCAAGCGAGCGGGCCCGCCGCCCGCGCCAGTGAGATGGAAGTGTAAACATGGCACGTGAACGTGAAGGCGGGGGCCGCGGCCGCCGCGACGACCGCGAGGAGCGCGACAGCGAGTTCGTGGACAAACTCGTCCACATCAACCGCGTCGCCAAGGTCGTGAAGGGCGGACGCCGCTTCGGCTTCGCCGCCCTCGTGGTCGTCGGCGACCAGAAGGGCCGCGTCGGCTTCGGCCACGGCAAGGCCCGCGAAGTGCCGGAAGCCATCCGCAAGGCCACGGAAGCCGCCAAGCGCGGCCTCGTCCGCGTGGCGCTCCGCGAGGGCCGGACCCTGCACCACGACGTCCAGGGACGTCACGGCGCCGGCAAGGTCATCCTGCGCGCCGCCCCCCAGGGCACCGGCATCATCGCCGGCGGCCCCATGCGCGCCGTCTTCGAGACGCTCGGCATGCAGGACGTGGTGGCGAAGAGCCTCGGTTCGTCGAACCCCTACAACCTTGTGCGCGCCACCTTCGACGCCCTGAAGAACGAGGACAGCCCGCGCTCCGTCGCGGCCCGTCGCGGTCTCAAGGTCTCGGCGCTCCAGGCCCGCCGTCGTGACGCCGATCCGTCCGACTTGTCCGAAGCCGCAGTGGCTTGAGGGAGGGTCAGATGGCACAGAAGACCGTCCGTATCGAGCAGATCGGCTCGCCGATCCGCCGCGAGGGCGACCAGCGTGCGACGCTGATCGGCCTTAAGCTCAACAAGCTGCACCGGGTCTCCGAGCTGGAGGATACCCCCTCCGTGCGCGGCATGATCCGCAAGGTGCAGCACCTCGTGCGCGTCCTTGGCGACGCGGCCTGAGGGAGGGCATCATGAAACTGAATGAACTCCACGACAATCCCGGCGCAACCAAGAACCGGATGCGCGTCGGCCGGGGCATCGGCTCCGGCAAGGGCAAGACCGCCGGACGCGGCGTCAAGGGCCAGAAGGCCCGGACCGGCGTGTCCATCAAGGGCTTCGAGGGCGGTCAGATGCCGCTGCATCGTCGCCTCCCGAAGCGCGGCTTCAACAACCTGTACTCGACGGACCTGAACGAGGTGAACCTCGGCCGCGTCCAGCAGGCGTTGGATGCCGGTCGCCTCGAAGCCGGTGCCGTCGTCACCGTCGAGACCCTGATCGCGGCCGGCGTCTGCGCCCGGGCCCGCGACGGCGTCAAGCTCCTCGGCGTCGGCGAGCTGACCGCGAAGGTCTCCTTCGAGGTCACCCGCGCGTCGAAGTCGGCCATCGAGGCCGTCGAGAAGATCGGCGGCACCGTCACCGTGACCTACGGCGACGGCGTGTCCACCCGTGGCAAGCCCGCCCGCGTGGTTGCGTAGACGGCGATCCGACTTTAAGTCGAAGCCCTGAGCGGCGGCCCGTGCGACCTGCGCGTGGCCGCCGTTTCAGTTTTTTGGGAAGCCCGTCGCTCCCGCACGACAAAGATACTCAGGAACCGGTGCCATGGCCTCAGCCGCCGAGCAGCTTGCCGCGAACCTCAACTTCGGGGCCATCGCCAAAGCCGACGAGCTCAAGAAGCGCATCTGGTTCACCCTGGGTGCGCTGATCGTGTTCCGCCTCGGCACCTACATCCCGATCCCCGGCATCGATCCGGAGCAGTTCGCCCGCAACTTCCAGCAACAGGCCGGCGGCGTCCTCGGGCTGTTCAACATGTTCTCCGGCGGTGCCGTCGAGCGCATGGCGATCTTCGCCCTCAACATCATGCCGTACATCTCGGCCTCCATCATCATCCAGCTTCTGACCTCGGTCATCCCGACCCTCGAGGCCCTGAAGAAGGAAGGCGAGTCCGGCCGCAAGGTCATCAACCAGTACACCCGCTACCTCACGGTGGTGCTGGCCCTGGTCCAGAGCTGGGGCATCGCCTTCGGCCTGCAGAGTTCGAGCGCGGCCATCGAGCCCGGCCCGTTCTTCATCCTGTCCACGGTGATCACCCTGACCGGCGGCACCCTGTTCCTCATGTGGATCGGCGAGCAGATCACCTCGCGCGGCATCGGCAACGGCTCGTCGCTCATCATCTTCGCCGGCATCGTCGCCCACCTGCCCGTCGCCATCGTCGGCGCCCTGGAGCTGAGCCGCACGGGCGCCCTCTCGTCCGCCGTCATCCTCGGCATGGGCATCGCCGCCATCGCCCTGGTGTACTTCATCGTGTTCATGGAGCGCGCCCAGCGCCGGCTCCTGATCAACTACCCCAAGCGCCAGGTCGGGAATAAGATGTACGAGGGCCAGACCTCGTTCCTGCCGCTGAAGCTCAACACCGCCGGCGTGATCCCGCCGATCTTCGCCTCGTCGCTCCTGCTCCTGCCCGCCACCGTGGCGAGCTTCTCCGCCAACAACGGCGGCACCGGCATCCTGGCGACGATCACGACCTATATCGGCCACGGCCGGCCGCTCTACATGGTGCTCTACGCGGCCCTGATCATCTTCTTCGCGTTCTTCTACACGGCGGTGGTGTTCAACCCCGAGGAGACGGCGGACAACCTCAAGAAGCATGGCGGCTTCATCCCCGGCATCCGTCCGGGCGAGCGCACCGCCGCGTTCATCGACAAGGTGCTGACCCGCATCACCCTCATCGGCGCCCTGTATCTGACCTTCGTCTGTCTGGTGCCGGAAATCCTGGCGTCGTACTCTTCGGCCAGCATCGGGTTCGGCGGCACCTCGCTCCTCATCGTCGTCTCCGTGACGATGGATACGGTGGCGCAGATCCACGGACACCTGATGGCCCACCAGTACGAAGGCCTCGTCAAGAAGGCCAAGCTGCGCGGCGCCACCCGGCGTCGCTGAGTCCGGATCGGGCGAGGCCGGCTTCGGCCCAGCCCGAATCGGCCGAGCCCAACCAGCAGCGGCGCCCCGCCCGGGGCCGCCGGTCCCCAAGAAGAACGGACTCGAGGAAACGACGCCATGCGGATCATTCTGCTCGGACCGCCGGGAGCGGGTAAGGGAACGCAGTCCGCCCGCATCGTCGAGCGTTTCGGCATTCCGCAGCTCTCCACCGGGGACATGCTGCGCGCGGCCGTGGCCGCTGGGACGCCCGTGGGCCTGGAGGCCAAGGCGATCATGGAGAGCGGCGGCCTCGTGCCCGACGCCGTGGTGGTCGGCATCGTCGCCGACCGGATCGAGGAGCCCGATGCCCGCAACGGCTTCATCCTCGACGGCTTCCCCCGCACCGTCGAGCAGGCCGCCGCCCTCGACCGGATGCTGCAGGACAAGAACCTCGCCCTCGACACCGTCATCGAATTCGTCGTCGACGAGAACGCCCTGGTCGGCCGCATCGCCAAGCGCGCCGCCGAGACCGCCGCCCGGGGCGAGCCCGTACGCAAGGACGACACCCCCGAGGTGTTCAAGACCCGGTTCGAGGCCTACCGGGCCCAGACGGCGCCGCTCTCGGCCTACTATGCCAGCCTCGGCATGCTGGAGACCCTCGACGGCATGCAGCCCGTCGACGACGTCACCGCGGCCCTGATGAAGACCCTGGAGCGCCACGTCGAGACGACGGCGTCCTGACGCCGGGGCGCCCCCGGGCGCCCGTCGATTTGTCACCGATGGATTGACACCGGGACCGGTCCGCGCTAGTGGGCCGGTCTTCGTTCAGACGGATCGGGTCCGGGTCGCCTCGCCAGAGGCTGCTGCGGGCCGCTTTGTCGTTTTGGACGGTACGCAGGGGCCGGTCTCCACCGGACGCGTATCAAGACAACCCGGGCCGGACCGATCGGGTCCGTCGCCCTCATGGAGAAGACCTTGGCCCGTATCGCTGGCGTTAACATCCCGACCAACAAGCGCGTCGTCATCGCGCTCCAGTACATCCACGGCATCGGCGCCAAGAAGGCCGAGGAGATCGCCGAGAAGGTCGGCATCCCGGCCGAGCGCCGCGTGAACCAGCTCACCGACGCCGAGGTGCTGTCGATCCGCGAGACCATCGACCGCGACTACCTCGTCGAGGGCGACCTGCGCCGCGAAGTCTCCATGAACATCAAGCGCCTGATGGACCTCGGCTGCTACCGCGGCCTGCGCCATCGCCGCAACCTGCCGGTCCGCGGCCAGCGCACGCACACCAACGCCCGCACCCGCAAGGGCAAGTCCAAGCCCATCGCCGGCAAGAAGAAGTAGTTTTTTTGGATTTGGGAGGCCGTGCTGCGCTCGGCCTCCCGAACGTCGAGCCGGGTGTCCCGCAATGGGCTCCGGTTGGGTGAAGCGATCCTCCACAGGCACGCAACACCCGAAAAATCCCAAAAGAATCCCGAGCGCCTGGCATGACGGGCGCGCTTGAAGGACGAGAACCAAGATGGCCAAGGAAGCAACCCGCGTTCGTCGCCGCGAACGCAAGAACATCGTCTCGGGCGTCGCGCACGTGAACGCGTCGTTCAACAACACGATGGTCACCATCACCGACGCCCAGGGCAACACCATCTCGTGGTCGTCCGCCGGCGCCATGGGCTTCAAGGGTTCGCGCAAGTCGACGCCCTACGCCGCCCAGGTCGCCGCCGAGGACGCCGCCCGCAAGGCCGCCGAGCACGGCATGCGCACCCTCGAGGTCGAGGTCTCCGGCCCCGGCTCCGGCCGTGAATCGGCCCTGCGCGCCCTCCAGGCCGCCGGCTTCACCGTGACGTCGATCCGCGACGTGACGTCGATCCCCCACAACGGCTGCCGCCCGCGCAAGCGTCGGCGCGTCTGACCCGGTCGATCCCGGACGGGCCGGTCCGAGAGGACCCGGCCCGTCCGGTTGTGGATGTGTGTACGGAGACGCGTGTGTTGGATGGTTCGAATCCGCTTCCGGGTGTGCTGCGGTGGACCTTGGGTGACCTGACGGTCACGGTGCTGAACGACGGCTACCTTCCGGGGTCGCTCGATCTCGTCGTCGGCATCGAGAAGGACGAGGCCGGCGCGCTTCAGGCCGCCGGCTTTCGCGCGCGCGAGCCGCGCATCACCCTCAACGCGTTCCTCATCACCGGCCCCGGCCGCACCCCGCTGCTCATCGATTCCGGCATGGGGCATTTCGGCGGCGACACCCTCGGGCGCGTCCCGGCGGCCCTGGCCGCCGCGGGCGTCCGGGCCGACGAGATCGGCACGGTGCTGCTGACCCACCTCCATCCCGATCACGCCGGCGGCCTCATCACCGCCGACGGATCGGCCGCGTTCGCCAACGCCGAACTCGTGCTGCACGCCGACGAGGCCGCGCACTGGCTCGGCGACGGCGCCCTGTCCCGGGCGCCCGACGCGGCCAAGCCGTATTTCGAGAACGCCGCCAAGGCGACCTCGCCCTACGCCGGCCGGATGCGGACGGTCACCGGGGGCGAGGTCGCGCCGGGGATCACCCTGGTGCCGCTGCCCGGCCACACGCCGGGTCATTCCGGCTACCGCATCGTCTCGGGCGACCGATCCCTGTTCATGTGGGCCGACACCGTCCACCTGCCGGCGATCCAGTTCAAGCGGCCCGAGGCCGGCATGGTGTTCGACGTCGACGTCGACGCGGCGCGGGCGACCCGCCGCCGCGTCCTCGACGAAGTCGCCGCCGATCGCAGCTTCATCGCCGGCGGCCATCTCGAGTTTCCCGCCCTGGGCTACGTCGCCCGGGACGGGGCCGGTTACGGCTTCGTCCCCGAACTCTGGGTCGCGGCCGCCTGAACCGCCCGCCGCGCGAGCGGCAGGCGCCATCATTTTCAAGGGGGTCCGGCGCTGAGGCGCAGCATCGGACCCTCGAGCGTGGACCACCCTCGTGGGCCGCGCCGATCTTCGCGAGAGGTAGCATCGTGGTCATTCAGAAGAACTGGCAAGAGCTCATCAAGCCGAACAAGCTCCAGGTCTCGACCGGTCACGACCCCAAGCGGGTCGCCACCGTCGTCGCCGAGCCCCTGGAGCGCGGCTTCGGCACGACCCTCGGCAACTCGCTCCGCCGGGTGCTGCTGTCGTCGCTCCAGGGCGCGGCCGTGACCTCGGTGCAGATCGACGGCGTGCTGCACGAATTCTCGTCGATCCCCGGCGTGCGCGAGGACGTCACCGACATCGTCCTCAACATCAAGACCATCGCCATCCGCTCGCAGACCGAGGCCCCCAAGCGCCTCACCCTGCGCAAGACCGGCCCCGGCACCGTCACCGCCGGCGACATCGGCACCGTGGGCGACGTCCAGATCCTCAACCCCGAGCTCGTGATCTGCACCCTCGACGACGGCGCCGAGATCCGGATGGAATTCACCGTCGCCACCGGCAAGGGCTACGTCCCGGCCGAGCGCAACCGCCCCGAGGACGCGCCCATCGGCCTGATCCCCGTGGACGCCCTGTTCTCGCCCGTCACCAAGGTCAGCTACCGCATCGAGACCACCCGCGAGGGCCAGGATCTCGACAAGGACAAGCTGACGATGACCATCGAGACCAACGGCGCGGTCACGCCGGAGGACGCGCTCGCCTACGCCGCGCGCATCATCCAGGACCAGCTCCAGGTCTTCGTGAACTTCGAGGAGCCCCGCAAGGAGGAGGCGCAGCCGCTCGCGCCGCAGCTCCCCTTCAACCCGGCCCTGCTCAAGAAGGTCGACGAGCTCGAGCTCTCCGTGCGTTCGGCGAACTGCCTGAAGAACGACAACATCGTCTACATCGGCGACCTCATCCAGAAGTCCGAGGGCGAGATGCTGCGCACCCCGAACTTCGGCCGCAAGTCCCTCAACGAGATCAAGGAAGTGCTCGCCGCCATGGGCCTCCACCTCGGCATGGACATCCCCGGCTGGCCGCCGGAGAACATCGAAGACCTCGCCAAGCGCTTCGAAGAGCACTACTGAGGCGAGCCGCCTCGGGCTGAACGTTTCGGCGCGTCTCGGCGCCGGTTGTTTGGCCGACACGTCGGGGGTTCGCGCTGACGCGGACTCCCAAAGGAATCCCGCCGCGGGGTCATGCGGAATGAAAAGCCCCGCTCATGGGGCGCTTGGCCGTACCGTGGCACGGCGGCCATCAGATAAGGACCAGCCATCATGCGTCATGGATTCCGCGGTCGTCGCTTCAACCGCACCACCGAGCACCGCAAGGCGATGTTCGCCAACATGTCCGCCGCGCTGATCAAGCACGAGCAGATCATCACCACCCTGCCCAAGGCGAAAGATCTGCGTCCGGTCATCGAGAAGCTGATCACCCTCGGCAAGACCGACTCCCTGCACGCGCGCCGCCTCGCCATGTCGCAGATCCGCGACCACGACATGGTCCGCAAGCTCTTCGCCGTCATCGGCCCGCGCTACAACGCCCGTCCGGGCGGCTATTGCCGCATCATGAAGGCCGGCTTCCGCTACGGCGACAACGCCCCCCTCGCCGTCATCGAGTTCGTCGATCGCGACGTCGAGGCCCGCGGCAAGGATTCCGGCCCGGCGCAGGTCGTCGACGCCGCCTGAGAGCTTTCTAAGCTCGGATGTCGGGAAAAGGCGGCCGTTCGGGCCGCCTTTTTCTTTTCTCGGGCGACGCCTGCGCTACCATTCCGGCCGAGACATCCCCCGGAGATTGGTCGAGCCATGCGGACTATTATAAAACTCTTCTTATTGTCGGCCCTGGTCGCCGCCACGGGCGCCGAGGCGGCCCGGCTGACCATGGACGACAAGGTGGCGCGCTGGCCCCGCGCGACCACGGACGAGAAGATCGAGTTCGCGACCCGCATGGGCAAGGCGTTCTCCAGCCTCGCGCCGGGCCTCGACCGCAACTACTTCATCAAGTGCCTGGAAGAGACCGCCAACATCGGCAACCCGGGCGACATCAAGCTCGAGGAGGCGGTGAAGATGTGCGTCGCCGTCAACAAGCCACCCTCGGAGGAATAGGGGGCGCTCACCGTTCCCTTGCGGCAGGGCGATCGCAGCTGATGGTCGCGGTCTGAGGCCGCCGCCGAAAGGGCTGTCGACGAAGCGCCGCCCCTCGTGCGCATCCCCTCGCCCCGCCTGCGGGGAGAGGGACGCGTCTCCCCCCTGCCGGGGAGCGCGTCGAGGCGGCAGCCGACGGTGAGGGGGCGACTCCGGATGAGACTCTTCCGGAATCGCCCCCTCACCCTCGCTGCGGCTGCGCCTTCGCTCGCCGCAGGCCCGACGGGGTGCCTGCGGCCCTCTCCCCGCACGCGGGGAGAGGGGGATGCGCGCAGACGCTCTGCGCGAAGGGGCAAGGGCCGGCCCAAACGCATGCACCCCTCTGCGATCGCCCTGTCCTTGCGGAGAGGGAAGGCACTCCATCCCCGAAAAAACTCAGGCGGCGGTGAGCAGCCGGGAGACTTCCGCCGCGAGGTCGCCGGACTCGAACGGCTTGCGCAGGACCGGCAGGTCGGGCGGGATCGGGATCGCCTCGGCGTGGCCCGTGAGGATGAGCACCGGCACGTCGGCCCAGCGGGTCCGCACGATCGCGGCGAGCTCCACCCCGGTCATGCCCGGCATGGCGAGATCCGCCACCACGAGGTCGAAGCGGGTCTGCTCCAGCAGGGTCACGGCCGAGGCCCCGTCCGGCGCCTCGCTCTCGCGGTAGCCGAAGGTGTTGAGGAACGAGGCGGTCACGTGCCGCACCTCGGGGTCGTCGTCGACCACGAGGATGCGGGCGGCGGGCACCGGCGCCGCGGCGGCGGGTTCGGGCGCGACGTCCCCCTCCGCCTCGGCCTCGGCGCGGGGCAGCAGGAGTTCCACCCGGGTGCCCTCGCCGACCGTGCTGGTGATGCGCAGGCGCCCGGCCGATTGCTGGGCGAGGCCGAACACCATGGCGAGGCCGAGTCCCGTGCCCTGGCCGAGGGCCTTGGTGGTGAAGAACGGCTCGCACACCCGCTGCAGGATCGCCGGCGGGATGCCGGTGCCGGTATCCGCCACCGCGAGGGCGGCGTAGTCGCCGTCGGCGAGGTCCGGGTCGCCCGCCAGCGACACGATCCGGGTCGAGACGGTGATGGCGCCGCCCTCCGGCATGGCGTCGCGGCTGTTGATGCACAGGTTGAGGATGGCGAGTTCGAGCTGGTCGGGATCGACGCGGGCCGCGGGCGCCGCGGCGTCGAGGTCCGTGGTCAGGGTGACGAGGCCGCCGAGGCTCCCGCCCAGGAGCTCGCCCATGCCGGCGATGAGCCCGTTGAGGTCGATGGCCCGGGGCCTGAGGTCGCGGGAGCGGCTGAAGCCGAGGAGGCGCTTGGTCAGGGTCGCGCCGCGCTGGGCCGCCTGGGTCGCGTTGGTGACGAGGCGCAGCACCCGCGGCTGGTCGGCGATCTTCGGGGTGGCGAGTTCGAGGCTGCCCAGGATGGCGGTGAGCAGGTTGTTGAAGTCGTGGGCGATGCCGCCCGCGAGGGTGCCGAGGGCCTGCATCTTGTCGGACTGGCGCAGGCGCGATTCCAGGAGCTTCTGGTCGGTCACGTCGCGCTCGATGATGGCGAGATGGGCGACCTGGCCCGACGCGTCCCGGATCGGCACGCGGGCGACGCGGCTCCAGCGCTCGGCCCCCTCCGGCCCCTCGGTGATCTCCATGTCCGTCGGCCGGCCCGACGCGATGGCGGCGGCATCCGCCGAGGCCGCACCGGCCTCCGCCGACGCCGCGGCACCGGGGTGGAGTGCGGCCTCCGTCCGCCCGAGGCAGTCGGCGACGCTGCGCCCGAGGCGCTCGGCCTTGCGGGCGTTGAGGCGCACGAACCGGCCTTCCGCGTCCTTGAACGCGATGGCGTCGGCCGAATGGTCGAGGAGCCCCATGAGCAGGGCGCGCTCCGTGGCGAGTTCCCGGCCGAGGCGGTGGCGCTCGTAGGCCTGGCGCACGGCGCCGCGCAGGAGGCTCGCATCCCACGGCTTGGTGGCGTAGCCGGTGATGCCGCCCTGGTTGAGGGCGGCGATCACCGCGCTCATGTCGGCGTAGCCCGTGAGCAGGATCGCCTGGGCGTCGTGCATGCCCCGCGCCTGGGCCAGCATGGCGTCGCCGGTCATGCCCGGCATGCGCTGGTCGGAGACGATGACGGCGATGTCGGGCTCGGCCGCCAGGATCTCCAGGGCCTCGGCCGGCCGGCTCGTGGTGAGCACCCGGTACTCGTCCTCGAACAGGTCTTCGAGGGCGATCAGGATGTCGGGCTCGTCGTCGACGGCCAGGATCGTACCTTTGGACATGCTCACCGCGTTTGGCGTGGAATGCCGATCACGAAACAGGCTCCGCCGCCCGGGGCGGCCTCCACCGTGAGGGAGCCGCTATGCGCCTGTACCACGGAGTACGCAATCGCGAGGCCGAGGCCGGTGCCGGCTCCCACGGGCTTCGTGGTGAAGAACGGCTCGAAGATCTTTTCCCGCAGGCTTTCGGGGATTCCGGGGCCGGTGTCGGAGATGCGGATCTCGTCCAGGCTCTCGGTGCTCGCCGTCAGGATGGTGATGGTGCCGGCCTCCGGCATGGCGTCGGCGGCGTTGCCGAGGATGTTCATCACCACCTGGTTCAGCAGGGCCGGGGTGCAGTGGATCTCGGGGCGGCCGGACAGTTCGCGCACCACGGCGATGCGGTCGCCGAGCTTGTGCTGGATCAGGGCCAGCACCGTGTCGATGGCGTCCGGCACGTTGACGAGGGTGCGCTCGCCCTCATCGAGGCGCGAGAACTTGCGCAGGTTCAGGACGAGGTCCTGGATGCGGGTCAGGCCCATGCGCATGGCGCTGACGCGGTCGCCGCACTTCTTCAGGAGGCGCGGGGCGTCGGCGGTGTCGGGCGTCGCCACCACCTCGCCGAGCAGGCGCTCGACGGTGCCCTGGTGGGCGAGGATGAAGGCCAGGGGGTTGTTGATCTCGTGGGCGATGCCGGCGACGAGTTCGCCCAGCGACGCCATCTTGGCGGCCTGGACGAGCTTGGCCTGGGCGTCCGTGAGCTTGCGGTTGGCGGTGGCGAGATCGGAATTGGCCCGCTCCAGGGCCCCGGCCAGGGCGGCGCGGGCCTCGGCCGCCTCCGCTTCGGCCCGGGCCCGCTCCAGGGCGCGCTCGCGGGCGCCGAACTCGCCGGCGATGCGGCGGTTGTCCTCTTCCAGGAGCTTGCGCCGCACGAGGCTGCGCACGCGCATCACCAGCACGTCGCCGTCGACCTTGGACACCACGTCGTCGGCCCCCGCCGCGAAGGCCGCGACGAGGAAGTCCTTGGCGGGCGTGCTGCCACTGATGCCGACCACGTGGAAGGTCGGGGCCCCGGCCTCGCGGGCGGCGATGTCGGCGGCCCGGCGCGCGTCCACGGCCCGGCACAGGGCCAGGCCGTCATAGGCGGTGCCCAGAAGGTCGATGGTGACGCAGTCGAAGGCGGCCCCGTCGGCGTCGAGGGCGGCCAGGGCCGCCGCCCCGGTGTCGGCGACGCTGACGAGGTGGCCCTCATGCGTCAGCAGGCCGGCCAGGAAGGTGCGGTAGGTGGCGCTGCCGTCGACGACGAGGACGCGCCCGCGCCGGAAGCCCGAGGCGCCGGGCGCCTCGGAGCCGCCGCCCTGGCGCTCGCGCAGGAGGGCGCGGATGCGCAGGATCAGGATGTCGCGGTCGGCGGACTTCGCCACGTAGGCGTCGGCCCCGCTCTCGAGGCCCTGGCGCTCGCCGTCGCGGGCGCCCGTCAGCATGAGCAGGGGCAGGGCGCGGGTGCGCAGGGAGAGACGGAGCTGGCGGGCGAACTCGTCGCCGTTCATGCCGGGCAGGTGGTGGTCGGCCACCACGAGGTCGGGCAGGCGGGTGTTGAGGTGGTCGAGGGCCGCCTCCGCCGTGGCGCAGCGCTCCACGGAGAAGCCGTGGGATTCGAGCAGCAGGCGCAGTTCCAGGGCCTGGGTCTCGGAATCCTCCACGAGGAGGAGGCTGGCCGGGCCGGTCACGGCGCGGTCTCCCCGGCGGCGAGGCGCAGGAGGTGGGCCCCGACCCGGTCGAGGGGCAGCACCGTGCCGGCGCCCCCCATCCGGATGGCGGCGGCCGGCATGCCGAACACCACCGCCGTGCTCTCGTCCTCCGCGATGGTGGCGGCCCCGGCGCGGCGCATGTCGAGGAGGCCGGAGGCCCCGTCCTCGCCCATGCCGGTGAGGAGCACGCCGACGCCGCGCGGGCCGGCATGGCGGGCGAGGGATCGGAACAGGGCGGTGGCGGCCGGGCGCTGCCCGCCCACGGGGTCGGCGTCGGTGATGCGCAGGCCGCCGCCGGGGGCGAGTTCGAGGTGGCGGTCGCCGGGGGCGACGTAGACCCGGCCGGCGGCCGCGCGCTCGCCGTCGCGCGCCACGGCGACGGGCAGGGCGACGACGCCGTTGAGCCAGGCGGCGAAGCCCTCCATGAAGGCCGGCCCCATGTGCTGGACCACCAGCACCGGCAGGGGGAAATTTTCGGGGAGCGCCCCGATGACCCGGGCCAGGGCCGGCGGACCGCCGGTGGAGGCCGCGATGGCGACGACGCTCGGCGCCTCGGCGGCGATGGCGGGGATCAGGGCGCGCAGGTCGCGGGGCCGCCCGGCCCATTCCGACCCGATGGGCCGGCGCCGGATCACCGGCACGGCGGCCATGATGCGCAGCTGCGTGCAGATCTCCGTGGCGACGGCGTCGTAGCCCGCATGCGTGGTGGCCACCGGCTTCTCCACCACCGAGAGGGCGCCGGCCCGGAGGGCGTTCATGGAGATGCGCAGGGACGAATCCTCGATGGCATCGGCCACCACCACGATGGGGGTCGGGTGCTCGGCCATGATCCGCCGGGTGGTCTCCAGCCCGTCGATGCCCGGCAGGCGGATGTCCATGGAGATGACGTCGGGCCGGGCGGCCGCGATGGTGGCGAGGGCTTCCTCGCCCGAGGCGACGGCGGCCACCACCTCCAGGCGGGCATCGCGCCCGACGATGTGGATGAGGAGCTGGCGCACGACGAGGGAATCCTCGACGAGCATCACCCGCACGCGCGGTCCGGTTGCGGTCACAGCAATTGCCCGATGGTGTCGAGGAGACGGCGCTGGTCGAAGCTCTGCTTGGTCAGGTAGGCGTCGGCCCCGAGGTCGAGGCCGCGCGCCACGTCCCCGGCATCCCCCCGCGAGGTCATCAGGATCACCGGCAGGCGGGCCAGGGATTCCTCGGCCCGGATGGCTTTCAGCAGGCCGAACCCGTCGAGGCGCGGCATCTCGACGTCGGCGAGGACGAGGGCGATGGGCTCGATGCCGGCGCGCAGGCGCTCGATGGCATCCTGCCCGTCCACGCAGACCACGACGCGGTAGCCGGCCGCTTCCAAGATGCCCTTCTCCAGGGTGCGGGTGGTGATGGAATCGTCCACGACCAGGATGGTGGTCGCGGGGCCGGGGGCGCGTGTCGGCGAACGTGGGGTTTGGCCGATCGTTCCGCCCGTGGCCCCCGCGGCATCCGGTCCGGCCTCCGCCGCCCGGGCCATGAGGCCCTCCGGTTCGAGGACGAGGACGGGCCGGTCGCCGAGGATCACCGTGCCGGAGATGAGGCGCGGATCGGCCCCGATGGGCGGGGCCGGCAGGACGAGGTGGGTGCGGACCTCGCGTAGGGCGTCGACGGTGAGGAGGACGCGGCGCCCGCCGGCCCGCAGCAGCAGGGCGAGGAGGCGCCCGCCGGTGTCCGCCCGTTCGGCCTCCGGCCCCGAAAGATCCTGTCCGAACAGGTCGCGCAGGGCGACCACCGGCAGGGTCCCGCCGCCGTCCTTCGCGTCGATCCGGGCGACGGAGCGGCCCATGGCCCGGTCGAGGCCGGCCCGGTCGAGGTGGACCACCCGCTCCACGGCGGCGCTCGGCACCGCGTAGGTGGCGCGCGCCGCCTCGACCAGGAGCATCGGGCGCCGCGCCGCCTGCAGGGGCAGGCTCATGACGAGGTCGGTGCCCCAGGGCTCGCGCGGGCCGAGGCGCACGTGGCCGCCGAGGCGCCGCACGGCATCGGCCACCACCGAGAGGCCGATGCCGCGGCCCGACAGGGTATCGACCTCGGCGGCCGTGGACAGCCCCGGCTCGAACACCAGGGTGAGGATCGCCTCGGGGTCTTCGTCCCGAACAGTCAGGCCCCGGCGGCGGGCGGCCCCGGCGATCCCGGCGAGGTCCGGCCCGCGCCCGTCGTCGTGGACGGTGACGACGAGGCGTCCGCCCCGCACCGCCACGGCGAGGCCGATGGCGAGGGCCGCCGGCTTGCCCGCCCGCCGGCGCGCCTCCGGCGCCTCGGCGCCATGGCTGAGGGCATTGCGCAGGGCGTGCAGCACCGGGTCCTTCAGGGCCTGGAGCATGGCCCGGTCCACGGGCAGGTCGAGGCCGAGGGTCTGGACGGCGATGTCCTGGCCGCCCTCGCGGGCGAGGTCGCGCAGGGCCCGGGGAAACCCGCCGAACACCGTCTCGGCCGGCACCAGGGCGAGGCGCTCGGCCTGCTCGCCGATCCGCGCCACCGCCGCCTCGACGGCGGAGGCCACGGTCAGGCGCAGGCGCGACAGGTCCGCCGCCTCGCGGGCGAGGGCCAGGAGGTCGGTCTCGAGGGTCCGGAGCGACACGCCGGCCGTCGCGGTCCCGCGCAGGCGCTCGGCCATGAGGCCGAGCTCGGCCGCCCGCCGGGTCAGCCGGGCAAGCCCCTCGGCCACGGCAGCCTCGCCGCCGACGGCGCTCGCGAGTTCGTGGCTGGCCCGGGTCAGGGCATCGATGGCCTCGGCCGGGACGCGCAGGAGCGCACCGGTCTCGTGCGCCGGCTCGGGCGGGGGCTGGACCGGCGCGGGGGCCGGGGGCGCGACGGTCGCCACCGGCGCGGGGGGGGCATGGAACGGTGCGTCCGGCACGGGCGTGACGGGGGTTTTCGGGTCGAGGCAGCGGTCGAGGGCGCGCAGGGCGTCGTCCGGCATCGGCGCCCCGACCCCGTCGTCGAGGCCGCCGACATAGGCCTCGATCCGGTCCAGGGCGAGGTGGACCGCCGCCGCCGCCGCCCCGTCGAGGACGCCGGTCCCCGCGACGATCCGGTCGAACAGGGTCTCCAGGCGATGGGCCACGGCCTCCACCGCCGGCAGGTCGACGGCCCGGGAGGCCCCCTTCAGGCTGTGCGCCCGGCGGAACACATCGTTCCAGTCGGGCGCTTCCGCCCCGCCGCCCAGGGCGGCGCGGATGGCATCGATGTGCTCGCGATGCTCGACGTCGAAGGCCGCGAGAAGAAGCTGGCGGATGTCCATCCGGTGCGTGTCCGTCCGCCGCTTAAGGCCATTTTCGCAAGTGAGGAACCGGGCGCAAGTCCTTCGTTAACCATGTCTTCGTCATGGATGAAGTCCCGGGTTCCGCGGCGGAAACCGTCAATGGCGGTAGCGCTCGGCGAGGGTCATCAGGGCCTGGGCCAGCTCGGTGAGGTTGGCCGACGCCGCCTCGACCTCGCGGGTGCCGGCCGCCGTCTGCTGGCTCGCCTGCCGGATGTTCTGGAGGGCGCCCATCACCTGCTCGATGCCGAGCTGCTGCTGGTTGGTCGAGGCCACGATCTGCTGGAAGGTCTGGACGCTCTCCTCGACCTTGGCGGTGATCTCCTCGATGGTCCGCTGGGTGGTGTCCGAGCGGGCCTTGCCGGCGGCGGCGCGCTTGACCGCCTCCTCCGTCAGCATCACCGACGTGTTGATGCCGCGCTGGATCTCGCCGAGGATCGTGCGGACCTGCCCCGTCGCCGCCTTGGCCTGATCGGCCAGCAGCTTCATCTCCGAGGCCACGACGGCGAAGCTCCGCCCGCTCTCGCCGGCGGCGGCCGCCTCGATGGCGGCGTTGAGCGCCAGCAGGTGGGTGCGCTCCGAGATGTCGTTGACGGTGGTGATGATGTCGCCGATGGCCTGGGTCTTCTCGGAAACCGCGACGATGTTGCCCGCAACCGCCTCCGCCTGCTCGCGAATCGCCTCCATGGCCTTGGCGGTGTCGGCCACGGCCCGCAGCCCCGCCCGCGAGGTCTGGGCGGTGGATTGGGCCGTGGCGATGACCTCGCCGGCGCGCTTGCCGATCTGGGCGCCCGAATGGGTGATCTCGTCCACCGTGGCCGCCGTCTCCTGCACGGCGGCGAACTGTTCCTCGACGGAGGCCGCCTGCTCCTGCGCCGAGGCGCGGATCTCCGCCGCCGCGGCGTTGAGGTCGGCGGTGGCGGCGCGGTTGGTCCGCGCCAGGTCGGCCAGCCCCGCCACCATGCCGTTGAGGGTGCGCCCGAGGCGGCCGATCTCGTCGTTGCCCCTGGCATCGAGGGTGCCCGAGAGGTCGCCGTCGCCGACGCGCTCGGCGAACCGCATCACGTCCTCCAGGGGCTTGACCACGCCCCGCCGGATCAGGGCGGTGACGAGGATGCTGAGCAGCACGCTCGCGGCCAGGGTCAGGACGATGGACCACAGGCTCCGGTCGTAGATGTCGGCCGCGCGCTGCTGGCCGGCGGCGATGCCCTCGTCGAGGGCTTCGCGGGTGCGCTCGATATCGGCGAGGAGCAGCTCCTGCATCCGGTTGATCGGTTCGTTGCGCGCCTCGATGGCGTCGGTGTCCCGGGCCGTGATGGCGGCGAATTGCGGCTCGCTCACCGCGCGCAACTGCCGGAAATCATTGGCCGCCAGACCGGCGGTGTCGGCGAGCTTCTTCCAGGCCAGGGACCGGGCCGGAGAGGGCGCCGTGGCGGAATAGCCGTTGGCCGTGCGGACGATGTCGCCGAACAGCACCTCCGATTCCTGCCCGATGCGCCGCCAGGTCTCGATGGTCTGGGTCAGTTCCGACTCGGGACGGTTGCGCATGAGCGCCGCCATCACCGCGTTGCGCCGCAGGAGCCCCATGTCCCGGGCCTTGTTGCCGAGGTCGTCGAGCTGGCGCGCCACCGTCAGGTCGCGCTTGACGATGGTGTTCATGTTCTCGCGCACGGCGCTGATCTGGTCGAGGGCGTAGAGGCCGAGCGCCAGGATCACCACCGTGATGGCGACGAAGCCGAGGAGGATGCGTTTTCCGATGGAGATCGACACAGGCTGGCTCAATGCTCCGCGAAACCGGCACGCCCCGGGCGGGCGGCGTCAGGACAGGTAGCGCCGGAGGAGGCGCGGCAGATCGACGACGACGAAGCCGGGGCCGTCACCGGCGCCGGCCTGCGCCGGGGCATAGCCCGAAACCGCCTCGGCGCCCAACCCGGCGGCGGCCGGGGCGAGGAGACCGGCGCCGGAGGCGGGACCGTCCGGGTCGGCGAACGCGACGGCGACGACGCCCTCCACCCGATCGACGGCGAGGGCCACCGTCGCCGCACCGCCGCGCAGGACCACGACGTGGCCGGCGCCGGACTGAACGGCATCGGCCCGTCCGAGGGCGCGGGCAAGCCCGAGGAGGCTCACCACCCGGCCCGACAGGGCGATGACGCCGAGGAGGGCGGCGGGTGCGCCCGGCACGGCGGTGACGGGGCGGGCGGCCAGCACCTGCGCCACCTGGGCCAGGGGCAGCCCGTAGCGATCCGCGCCGCAGGTGCAGACGAGGAACGGCCGCAGGGGCGCCTGGCGCTGGACGCCCCCGTCGCGGCCGGCCAAGGCGAGGGTTCGGGCGGCGCGCAGGGCCCGCCGGCGGACGGTTTCGGCGGCTCGGTTCATCGGGCGGGCTCCTCCACGGCGGAACGGGCCAAAGCCGCACTCTGCGCCAGTTCCCGCGGCCCGATCCCATCGGCTTCGGCGAGATGCGCCCCGGCCGGCAGGGTCTGGCCGAGGCGGATGGCGTTGTCGAGGAAGCGGCGGCCTTCCGCCGGTCGCGCCACGGCGATCAGGAGCAGGCCGAGCTGATAATGGGCCATGACGAAGCCGGGATCGAGGTAGAGGGCGCGGCGCAACGCGCCCTCGGCCTCCGCCTCGCGCCCCAGGGTCCGCGCCAGGAGGCCGTCGTAATAGTGCAGGGCCGCCTCCATCGGTGCGACACCGAGGGCCGCACGGGCCCGGCGCCACGCCTCGGCGGTCTCACCGGCGTCGCTCAGGGCGCGGATCTGCGCAAGATCGCCGGCCCCGACCGCATCGTCCCCCGGCGATCGGACCTCCGACGTCTCCGACCGCGACGTTTCGGCGAGCACGGACTCGCGCGGCCCGTCCGCGGCGATGGGGTCCGCGGCGCCGGGGCCGCCCGCTTCGGCGGGCCCTTCGCCGATCCACGGGTGGGCGGGCTCCCAAACGGCCGGGTCGGCGACCGGGACGGCCGGTTCCCCGGCACCGCCCGGACGGTACGCGACGGTGCCGGGCAGGTTCACCGCCTCCAGGGTGTGGGCGAAGGCCGGGTTGGGCTCGGCATGGCCGATGAGGAGCCAGCCGTCCGGCACCAGGCGCCGGCCGAGGCTCCGGACCATGCCGAGCACCACCTCCGCCTCGAAGTAGATCAGCACGTTGCGGCACAGGATGAGGTCGAACCCGTTGAGCTCGGGCGGCGCGGTGCCGTCGACGAGTTCCATCAGGTTGCGGCGTTCGAACCGCACCATCCGGCGATACTCCGGACGCAGGGTGTAGGTGCCCTCGCGGCCGGGGCCCGGCCGGATCGGGCCGGGGGCGAAGTAGCGCAGGCGCTCCTCGGGCGGCAGGGTCCGCAGGGCCCAGCGTCCGTAGAGCCCGGTCCGGGCGGTCGCCAGGGCCGCCGTGCTGATGTCGGTGCCGGTGATGGCGATGCGCCAATCGGGCAGGGCGGGCCCGAGGAGTTCGTGCAGCAGGATGGCGAGGGAGTAGGGCTCCGCCCCCGTCGAGCAGCCGGCACTCCAGATCGTCAGGCGGCGCTCGTGCGACCGGGCCGCGATCAGGCCGGGCAGGATCGTGCCGCGCAGGGCCGCGAACTGCTCGGCGTAGCGGAAGAAGAACGTCTCGCCGATGGTGATCTCGGCTTCCAGGGCCGCCCATTCGGCCGCCCCCCGGGTCCGGTCGTCGAGGAGTGCGGCATAGGCGGCGGCGCCCGGCAGGTCGTTCGCCTTGAAGCGCTTGCGCAGACGATCGAGCAGCAGGTCGTCCTTGTCGACGTAGTAGTGATGGCCGGTGCGCGCGATGATCCGCGCCTTGAGGGCGGGGAAGGCCGGATCGGTCTGTGAGTCGGGCCGGACGGGCCACTTCATGCAGGGCAGGGCCCGAAGGCGGCCAGCCGCTCGGCGGCGGCGCGCGTGAAGCCGTCCAGCCGCTGCCGCTCCTCGACGGTGAGCAGGCGGGCGCGATCCAGCACGTGGACCAACCCGTCGCCACGGACGATCTCGGCCGCGACGCAACCGTTGAGGGTCCGGGCCTCGGACACGGGTCGGATCGCCGCATCAGGGACGACGACGAGGTCTTCGGCCCGGTCGACGAGGAACGCCGTGGTGGCCTCCGCGTCGAGGACGATGTGGCGATCGTCGTCGGTCTCGGCCCCCTCCCGTGCCGGCAGGCCGAGGAGCCGGGCGAGATCGACGACGGGCACCGGCACGCCGCCGAGGTTGAGGAACCCGACGAGGGGTCCGCCCGCCGCCGGGGGGGCATGCAGGTCCGGCAGGGGAAGCACCTCGCGCACGGACGTCCGCGCCAAGGCACAGGGAACGCCTGCGACATCGAGGAGGAGGAAGGCTGTGGTGCCGGACAGGATCTGATCCAACGATGGTCTGGGGATGAGCGGAGTGACCGTTGTCGCGCGGCCGGGCAAGCCTTTTCGGACACCCGTCCTCGCCGACACACGAGCCTCCAGACTAGGACAGAGCGGGACGGGCGGGCAAACCCCTCGCACCGGCGATCGCATGTTTCCCGAGAGGGTGGGCGAGGGAGTTCGGTGTTGGGTGAGAGATGTCGCCGACCTATCATCAACCAGGCGCCGGGTGGGCGCGCGTTCACGTCGAGGACCGGCCAGTCATGCAACGGATCGTCTCGCTCTCCGTCACCCTCGCTCTCTGTCTCGCCGCGGGTGCGGCCCTTGCGGGAACGCCGGGCGCGGACTGGCTGACACCCGCCCAGACCCGGCAGGCCCTGAAGGCGGCGGGCTATTCGGAGGTGACGAAGCTCGAAGCCGACGACGGCCATTGGGACGGGGAGGGCATCAAGGACGGCCGCCGGATGAAGTTCGACGCCGATCCCCGCACCGGGGCGATTCTGGGCGAAATTCCTGCCGAATAGCCCCGCCTCGACCTGAAGGCCTACCGTTGACCCGAGGGATCGTGTCGTCTACCACACCCGACACGATCTTCGATTCGCCGCGACGGCGGTCGAACTGGCAAACGGTTTTCCGATGCGTTTCATCCTCATCGTAACGAACGCGCCACCGACGGGGCGGCCCTGACAGCAGGGGTCGCGATCCGGATGGTGGCGCATGCAGGGTCCCTCGGGGCCCTTTTTTGTTGCCGCGAGACGAGACGAAACGGATTTCAGGACAGGGTTCGAGGAGCAGGACGATGGGCGGCGAGGTCATGACCGGGGCCGAAATGGTCATCCGGGCGTTTCAGGATCAGGGTGTCGATACGCTGTTCGGGTATCCCGGCGGCGCCGTGCTGCCGATCTACGATGCGCTTTACCACCAGGAGACCCTGAAGCACGTTCTCGTGCGTCACGAGCAGGGGGCGGTCCACGCCGCGGAGGGCTACGCCCGCTCGTCCGGCAAGGTCGGCTGCGTCCTCGTCACCTCGGGGCCCGGCGCCACCAACATCATCACCGGCCTGACTGACGCGCTGCTCGACTCGATCCCGCTGGTCTGCATCACCGGTCAGGTGCCGACGCACCTCATCGGCACCGACGCGTTCCAGGAATGCGACACCGTCGGCATCACGCGCCACTGCACGAAGCACAACTATCTCGTCAAATCCATCGCCGACCTGCCGCGCATCCTGCACGAGGCGTTCTACGTCGCCTCGCACGGGCGCCCGGGCCCCGTCGTCGTCGATCTGCCGAAAGACATCCAGTTCGCCAGCGGTCTCTACGAGCGCCCCACCCAGAACGGCCACAAGACCTACCGTCCCGCCTTCAAGGGCGACGCCGCGCAGATCCAGGCGGCCGTCGAGCTCATGGCGAATGCCCGCCGGCCGATCCTCTACACCGGCGGCGGCGTCATCAACGCGGGCCCGCACGCCTCGGCCCTGCTGCGCCAGCTCGCCGCCGAGACGGGCTTCCCCGTGACCTCGACCCTGATGGGTCTCGGCGCCTTCCCAGCCTCCGACGAGACGTTCCTCGGCATGCTCGGCATGCACGGGACCTACGAGGCCAACCTCGCCATGCACGAATGCGACGTGATGGTCTGCATCGGTGCGCGCTTCGACGACCGCATCACCGGGCGCCTCGACGCGTTCTCGCCGTTCTCGAAGAAGATCCACGTCGATATCGATGCGTCCTCGATCAACAAGGTCGTCAAGGTCGATGTCGGGATCGTCGGCGATTGCGGCTCGGTGCTGGAAGACATGCTCGCCGCCTGGAAGGCCCTGCCGACCCGGCCGGACCCGGAGCGCTTCGACGCCTGGATGGCCAAGATCCGCACGTGGAAGGCGCGCGACTGCCTCGCCTACTGGCCGTCGGGCACGATCATCAAGCCGCAATACGCCGTGCAGCGCCTCTACGAGGCGTGCAAGGACCGCGAGACCTACGTCACCACGGAGGTCGGACAGCACCAGATGTGGGCGGCGCAGTACTTCAAGTTCGAGGAGCCGAACCGCTGGATGACCTCCGGCGGCCTCGGCACCATGGGCTACGGCCTGCCCGCCGCCATCGGCACGCAGCTCGCCCATCCGGACGGGCTCGTCATCGACATCGCCGGCGAGGCCTCGATCCTGATGAACATCCAGGAGATGTCCACGGCGGTGCAGTACCGCCTGCCGGTCAAGATCTTCATCCTGAACAACGAGTACATGGGCATGGTGCGGCAGTGGCAGGAGCTGCTGCACGGCTCGCGCTACTCGCAGAGCTACTCCGAGAGCCTGCCGGACTTCGT
Source organism: Methylobacterium sp. Leaf99 (assembly GCF_001422375.1). GTDB lineage: Bacteria > Pseudomonadota > Alphaproteobacteria > Rhizobiales > Beijerinckiaceae > Methylobacterium. Next base: position 31,415 of record NZ_LMMU01000002.1, read on the forward strand.
CAAGCTCGCCGAGGCCTACGGCGCCAAGGGCATCCGCTGCGAGAAGCCCGGCGACCTCGACGCGGCGATCCAGGAGATGCTCGACTACGACGGGCCGGTGATCTTCGACTGCGTCGTCGACAAGAAGGAGAACTGCTTCCCGATGATCCCGTCGGGCAAGGCCCACAACGAGATGATCCTGTCGGACTACCTCGGCGAGACCGGAGCCGAGATCGGCGACATCATCTCGGAAGAGGGCAAGATGCTGGTCTGACCGGCGCCTCGCCGGGCGCCGCCCGTGCCTCGCTCCCTAGAGCCGTGCCCGATCCAGTTGGATCGGATCACGTCTCTAACGCCCTGTTCTGTCGTGCTCGCTTGCGACGAACCGGTATCCACTTCGTCGGAGAGCACTCTAGCGCGGGTCGCCCCGGCGGCGCGCGTTGGCCAACCGGCTGCGCCAGCCCGGCGCCGCCGGGCGCGGGGCATGCCGGTCGGGCCGGGGCGTGAAAGCGGCCCGCTCGGCCGGGGTGGCGGCCTCGCATTTCCGCAGCAGGGCGAAGAACTCGATCTCGCCGGCCTGCGTCGGGGTCACCTCCGCGAAGGCGAACGGCACCAGGCCGATGGCGATCGCCTCGCCGAGGGCGGAGACGAAACTGTCGGGGGTGAAGACACTGCAATGCACGTCGATCGTCGCCCCGGTCTCGTGGATGCGCCGGGCATGCTCCAGGCCGGCCTCCGGCCCGTGCCCCTCGAACGGGGGGAAGCGGGTCTCGCGCCCGGCCCAGACCGCACCGGCATCCACCTGCATCGCCCGGGAAAAGTGCTCGTAGACCTGGGCCGGGCTCGGACGGGTGGCGCGGGCCAGGTGCGCGCCGACGAGGTCGCCGGCGGTGGTGAGGCTGCGCCCACGGTCGAAGGTGAAGCGCATGTCGGGCACGGCGAGGAACAGCAGGCCGCCCTCGCGCAGGGCGTCGGCACAGTCCCGAAGCCAGCCGATGGCGTCGGGCAGGTGCTCGATGACGTGCGAGGCGACGATGTAGTCCACGGGACCACGGGCCCCGAGGGCTTGGTGCAGGGTCTGATGTTCGAGGACGAGATCGACCTCGACCAGGGCCCCGCGCGCCCGCGGGCCCGCCGCGGCGTGACCGGCGTACTTGCGGGCGAGGCCTTCCGTCGAGAGATGGTCGGCGTAGAGGATGTCGCCGTCGCTGCGGCGCACGAGGGGCCGGTCGAGGGGGCCGAGTTCGACGCCGGTCCGGCCGTGGGGCCTCACGGCGGCGAGCGTGCGCTGGCGACTGTCCATGGGCGGCGCGGTATCATGACGCCTGGAACGGGTCCAGCTTGGAGCCGGGCGGGCGGACAATCGAAGAGTAGGAACTGGGGCAAGCCATGAACGCGATGAACACCCACTACCCCGATGCCGGCCGCGTCGAGCCCGTCAACCGGCACACCCTCGCCGTCATCGTCGACAACGAGCCCGGCGTGCTCGCCCGCATCTCGGGCATGTTCTCGGGCCGGGGCTACAACATCGAGAGCCTCACGGTGTCGGAGACCGAGGTGGCGCGGCACATTTCGCGCATCACCATCGTCACCACCGGCACCGACGCGGTGATCCAGCAGATCAAGGCGCAGCTCGACCGGCTCGTGCCCGTCCACCGCGTGGTCGACCTGACGCTGCAGGGTCTGTCCCTCGAGCGCGAACTCTGCCTCGTGAAGGTGGCGGGCACCGGCGAGCACCGCACGGAATCCCTGACGCTCGCCGCCGCCTTCGGCGCCAAGACCCTCGACGCGACCCTGAATTCCTTCGTGTTCGAGGTCACGGGCACCACGGAGGAGATCGACCGCTTCATCGGCCTGATGACGGTGATCGGCCTGGTGGAAATTTCCCGGACCGGCATCGCCGCCATGGGGCGGGGTTCGGAGGCGATGTGAGGCATTTTTCTCAACGGTGGTAAGGTGCCGGAGACGTGCCGGGAATGATGTGATGAGGGCAAGGCTGAAGCGGAGCGGGGATGACTTCGTCCTCTCGGTAACCCGAGAGGACGTGCGGAAGCTCGGTCTCGTCGAGGGCCAGGAAGTGGAGATCGATCCGGTGCCCGCACCCCTCACACCTCCGCCCGCCCGCCGCTACGTCAACGGGTTCCCCGTGTTCACGATGGCCGAGATGGCTGCGGAAATGAGACGACTCGGACCGGATTTCGAGCCTCCGACCGTCGATTGGGGGCCGGATGTCGGTTCCGAGATCATCGACGATGACGATCCCCGCTGATCGTCCGTACGAGCCGGGCGACCTGATCCTCGTCGATCTCGACCCCGTCCTCGGAACCGAGCAACGCGGCAAGTGGCCTGTCCTCGTCATCTCGACTCCTGAAATGAACACGCTGACCCGGCGGATCATCATCTGCCCGGTCACCCGAAATCGAGATCCCTGGCCGACCAAGATCTTTCTGCCGGAGGGTTTGGGGGTCGACGGCGCAATCCTCGCCGATCAGGTGCGCTCGATCGATCGCAGGGCGCGCATCCTCCGCCCACTCGGGACAGTCCCCGATCCCATACTCGCGGAAGTCCGCGCGAAGGTGGCAGCATTGATCGGCTTGCAATTTGGCCCTGCGACCGAAGAAGGCTCAGCACCATGACCACCCTCTACTACGCCCCCGGCGCCTGCTCGCTCGCCGCCCACATCGCCCTGGAGGAGACCGGCGCGCCGTTCGAGACCGTGCGGCTCGACCTCGCCAGGGGGGACCAGCGTGCGCCCGAATACCTCGCCGTCAACGAGCGCGGGCGCGTGCCGGCCCTGGTGGAGGACGGCTGGGTCCTCACGGAGAACACCGCGATCCTGCGCCACATCGCCCGCATCCATCCGCAGGCCGGGCTGTGGCCGGAGGCACCGCGCGATCGGGCGCGGGCCGACGAGTGGCTCGCCTGGATGGCGACGAACCATCACATCGCCTACGCGCATGTCCGGCGGGCCGAGCGCTACACCACGGACGAGGACGCCTATCCGGCGATCCAGGCCAAGGGGGCGGATACCTGCGGCGACCTGTTCACCATGACCGACGTGCGGCTCGCCGACGGCGGCTGGGCCCTGGGCGAGCGCTACAGCGTCGTCGATCCCTACCTGCTGCTGTTCTGGACCTGGGGGCGCGGCCCGGCGCTCGGGTTCGACATGGCCGAGCGCTTTCCCCACTGGACGGCCCACGCACGGGCCATGGCGCAGCGCCCGGCGGTGCAGGCCGTCTTCGCCCGCGAGGGTCTTCGACTCCCTGCGTGAAGCCCATGCGACGATTCCCCTTTCGTCAAGGGATGCGTCTCGCTAAAAGCCGGGCGATCGCACGGCCGCGCGGATGCTGTTTCAGATGAGGGCGCCGGAGCGCACTCATGCTCAATCGAGAGAAAAGAGAAGGTACCGCCATGCGGGTCTATTACGATCGTGACGCCGACCTCAACCTGATCAAGGGCAAGAAGGTCGTCATCGTCGGCTACGGCAGCCAGGGCCATGCCCACGCGCTGAATCTCCGCGATTCCGGCGTGCAGGGCATCGTCATCGCGCTCCGCGAGGGTTCGGCCACCGCCAAGAAGGCGGAGCACGAGGGCTTCACGGTCATGAACGTGGCCGATGCCGCCAAGCAGGCCGACGTCGTCATGATGCTCACCCCCGACGAGCTGCAGGGCGACATCTACAAGGAGTCGCTCGAGGGCAACATGAAGCAGGGCGCCGCCCTCCTGTTCGCCCACGGCCTCAACGTGCACTTCAATCTCATCGAGCCGAGAGCGGACCTCGACGTGCTCATGGTCGCCCCGAAGGGCCCCGGCCACACCGTGCGCGGCGAGTACCTCAAGGGCGGCGGCGTGCCGACCCTCATCGCCATCGCGCAGGACGCGTCCGGCAACGCCCACGACCTCGGCCTGTCCTACGCCTCGGCGAACGGTGGCGGCCGCGCCGGCATCATCGAGACCACCTTCAAGGAAGAGTGCGAGACGGATCTGTTCGGTGAGCAGGCCGTGCTCTGCGGCGGCCTCGTCGAGCTCATCAAGGCCGGATTCGAGACCCTCGTCGAGGGCGGCTACGCCCCCGAGATGGCGTATTTCGAGTGCCTCCACGAGGTGAAGCTCATCGTCGACCTCATCTACGAGGGCGGCATCGCCAACATGAACTACTCGATCTCGAACACCGCCGAGTACGGCGAGTACGTCACCGGCCCGCGCATCGTGACCGCCGAGACCAAGGCTGAGATGAAGCGCGTCCTCGACGACATCCAGTCGGGCAAGTTCACCCGCGACTGGATGCTGGAGAACAAGGTCGGCCAGACCTCGTTCAAGGCCACCCGGGCCAAGCTCGCCCGTCACCCCATCGAGGAAGTCGGCGCCAAGCTGCGCGGCATGATGCCGTGGATCTCCGAGAAGGCCCTGGTCGACAAGTCCAAGAACTGATTTTTGGGATGGTGCAGCCGTGCTTTGCTCGGCTGCCCGTCAGGACTGGAGCCGGTGTCGCGAAAGCGGCGCCGGCTTTTTCGTGAGCGCATCCCCCCCTCTGCGGGGGAGGGTGGTCGCGGAGCGACCGGGAGAGGGGGCGACCTCTCCGGACACCGCGCTCCCCTCATCCGACCCGCTTCGCGGGCCACCTTCTCCCGCGGAGGGGAGAAGGACGCGCCCCGCTGTTGTGATCTTCATGAAATCCAGCGATGATTTTCGCCAACGGCCGCCCGCCTGAGAGCAGCCGAAACCCGGAGGACAAACATGGCATCGCTCTACTACGACGCGCATCGCGCGCTTCAGGAAGAGTACAAGACCGTCAAGCTCGCCGAGCGCCTCGATACCGGCTGGGTCCATGACGAGGTCGGCCCCGACGAAGCGGCCTTCATCGGCAGCCGCGACATGTTCTTCCTCTCCACCGTCGATCCCGACGGCATGCCCACCGTGTCCTACAAGGGCGGCAGCCCCGGCTTCGTGAAGGTGCTCGACGCGAACACCCTCGTGTTCCCGGGCCTCGACGGCAACGGCATGTGGTACTCCATGGGCAACATCGAGGGACAGGCCAAGGTCGGCCTGCTGTTCATCGACTTCGAGACCCCGCACCGGGTCCGCGTCCAGGGCCATGCCCGGATGCTGCGCGACGATCCCCTGATGGCCGAGTACACGGAGGCCAAGTACCTCGTGCGGATCGAGGTGACGAAGGCCTGGGTCAACTGCCCGCGCTACATCCACAAGTACCAGAAGGTATCCCAGAACAAGTACGTGCCGACCCCCGACAAGGAGACTCCCCTGGCCCTGTGGAAGCGCCTCGACATGGTCGGCGACGTAATCTCGGACGAGGACAAGGCCCGCGTCGCCAAGGAAGGCCAGCTCGCCCTGCCCGAGTACGAGGCCCGGGTGGCGCGCGGCGAAAGCTGAGCGAAGCCCAAATCCCCTATTCCGAAGGGATCGGACGGATTTGGGTTGAGGCATCGTCGCGGAGTCGTCACCCGTGGCGATGCCCGGGTCTTGTGGGAGCCCGTCCATGGTCTAGCTTCGCCCCGATGCCGCCGGGTGTCGGGGAGAAGCGCCCATGACGATCGAGACCGTGGACGCCGCCGGGAGCCGGAGGGGCGCCGACCTGGTGCTGGACGTGCTGCGCTCGGAGGGCGTGCGCTACATCTTCGGCAATCCCGGCACCACCGAATTGCCGCTGATCGACGCGCTCACCGAAGTCCAGGACATCGGTTACATCCTCGCCCTGCAGGAGGCGACCGCGGTGGCGATGGCCGACGGCTACGCGCAGGGCGCGCGCAGGGCCGCCTTCCTGAACCTGCACACGGCCGGCGGCCTCGGCCACGGCATGGGCGCCCTCTGGAACTCGCAGGTCAGCGGCACGCCGCTGGTGGTCACCGCCGGGCAGCAGGACCTGCGCCACGCGCTCTCCGATCCGCTGTTGATGGGCGACCTCGTCGCCATCGCCGATCCGGTGGTGAAGTGGGCCCGTGAAGTCACCAGCCCGGACCAGATCCCGGTGCTCCTGCGCCGCGCCTTCCACGATTGCGGGGCCGCCCCGTCCGGCCCGGTCTTCCTCTCCCTGCCGATGGACGTGATGGAGGCGATGACCCAGGTGCCGGCGGGCGAGACATCGACCATCGACCAGCGGGCGGTGGCGGGTTCCCTCGACCGGCTGGCGAGCGAACTCGCCGCCATCGCGCCCGGCCGCCTCGCACTCATCGCCGGAGACGAGATCGACGCCTCGGACGCCTCCGCCCAGATGGTGGCTCTGGCCGATCTGCTGGCGGCACCGGTCTACGGCTCGTCCTGGCCGGCCCACATCCCGTTCCCCACCGCCCACCCGCTCTGGGCCGGCAACCTGCCGACCCGGGCCGATGCCATCGCCGACATCCTCGGGCGCTACGACGCGGTGTTCGCCCTCGGGGGCAAGTCGCTGATCACGGTGCTCTATTCGGAGGTTTCGGCGGTGCCGTCCGGGACACGGGTGTTCCAGCTCTCCGCGGACGTGCGCGACCTCGGCCGCACCTACGCCACGAGCCTGTCGACGGTGGGCGACATCCAGGCCTCCCTGAACGCGCTGCTGCCGCTGCTGGCCCCGCGTGTGGCCGACCGCGCCGATGCCTTCACGGGCCTGCGCGCGGCGGCCGCGGCGGCACGGGTCGAACGACGGGGCAAACTCGCCGCCGCGGCCGACGCCGCGTTCGAGGACCCGGTGATCGCCCCCCTGGTCGCCGCCCGCGAGGTGGCCCGGGCCGTGGGCGCCGAGACCGCGATCATCGACGAGGCGCCCGCGACGCTCACCCACCTGCGCACCTTCCTCGACAGTCCGTCCGCCCACCAATACGCCGCCATGCGCGGCGGCGTACTCGGCTGGGGCATGCCCGCCGCGGTCGGTTTCTCCCTCGGCATCGACCGGGCGCCCGTGGTCTGCGTCGTGGGCGACGGGGCGGCCATGTACTCGCCCCAGGCCCTGTGGACCGCCGCGCACGAGAAGCTGCCGGTCACCTTCGTGGTGATCAACAACGCCGAGTACAACATCCTCAAGACCTTCATGAAGAGCCAGTCGCACTATGCCTCGGTGCGCGCCAACCGCTTCATCGCCATGGATCTCACCGACCCGCGCGTCGACTTCCCGGCGCTTGCCGCCTCCATGGGGGTGCCGGCGCGGCGGGTGACGCGGGCCGCCGACATCGCCCCGGCGATCGAGGCCGGGATTCGCTCGGGCAGCGCCAACCTCGTGGAGGTGGTGGTCCGGGCGACCTGACCGGTGCCGCCCCGCCCATCGCCGGGGGCATCGACATGGGCGAGCGGGGCCTCAAGGAGCCTTGGGAGACCGGGGACGGCACGTCGGGGCCGAGATCGACGAGCGCCCGTATCCTCACCGGACGGCGTGCAGGCGCGGCCCGCGCCGGACGAAGCCGACGATGTCCTTGACCGCGTCCAGAGTCGGAGCCGCGATGGCCTCGGCCCGCTCGGCGCCGTCGGCCAGCACGGCGTCGATCTCGGCCGGGTCGGAGACGAGACGCTTCATCTCGGCGCCGAGGGGCGCCAGGGTCTCGACGGCGAGTTCCACCAGCGCCCCCTTGAACTGGGAGAATTGCGCGCCGCCGTAATCGCGCAGCACGTCCTCGCGGGTCACGTCCTTCAGGGCCGCGAAGATGCCCACGAGGTTGTCGGCCTCCGGGCGCCCTGAGAGGCCCGCCACCTCGGAGGGGAGGGCGTCCGGGTCGGTCTTGGCCTTGCGCACCTTGGCCGCGATGGCATCGGCATCGTCCGTGAGGTTGATGCGCGAATTGTCCGACGCGTCCGACTTCGACATCTTCTTGGTGCCGTCGCGCAAGCTCATCACCCGCGCGGCCGGGCCGCCGATGAGCGGCTCGGTGACCGGGAAGAACCCTTCGCCCGCATCGTGGCCGTGGGCCGAGATCGACTCCGAAAAGTCGTTGTTGAACTTCTGCGCGATGTCGCGGGTGAGTTCGAGGTGCTGCTTCTGGTCCTCGCCCACGGGCACGTGGGTGGCGCGGTAGGCCAGGATGTCGGCGGCCATGAGCACCGGATAGGCGTAGAGCCCGATGGAGGCGTTCTCGCGGTCCTTGCCGGCCTTGTCCTTGAACTGGGTCATGCGGTTGAGCCAGCCGAGGCGGGCGACGCAGTTGAAGATCCAGGCGAGCTCGGCGTGCTGCGGCACCTGGGACTGGTTGAAGACGATGCTGCGCTTCGGGTCGATGCCGGCGGCCAGGAACGCGGCGGTGACTTCGCGGATCTGGCCCTTGAGGGCCGCAGGGTCCTGCCACAGGGTGATCGCGTGCATGTCGACGACGCAGTAGAGGCACTGCGCGTCGCGCGCCTGCATCTCCACGAAGCGCTTGATGGCGCCGAGATAGTTGCCGAGGTGCAGGTTGCCCGTGGGCTGGACGCCCGAGAACACCAGTTCCTTGAACGCGGTCATCGCGCGTGGTCCTTCATCGCCCGCCTAGCTGAGAGTCAGTCTTCGCGGCGCAAGGCGCGGTTTCTGGACGCCGCGCCGGGGCCGGTCAAGCGGCCGAGCTTCTGTCCTGCCGCGCTTGGCCCGTCGGGCACAGGTCGAGGAGGACGCAAGAGCCGCAGGCCGGGCCGCGATGATGGCAGACGGCCTGCCCGTGCAGCATCAGGATCTCGTGGTTGTCGTAGAGGTCCTGCGCGCTCCAGTCGGCGGGCAGCTGCGCCCGCAGGATCGGATGCGACGGGCCGACATCCACCTTCGGCCCGATCAGGCCCGTGCGCTGGGCGACGCGGTGATGGTGGCTGTCCACGGGCAGGGCGGGCATCCGCAGGACGCTGAACGACAGCACGGCCGCACTGGTCTTCGGCCCGACGCCGGGGATCGCCTCGAGCCAGGCGCGGGCCGCGTCGACGTCCATGTGCTTCAGGAAGTCGAGGGACAGGGCACCCTGCCGCTCGGCCACGGCCCGCAGGATGGCCTGGATGCGCGGGGCCTTGAGTTCCGGCCACGTCACCCCGGCGATGGCCGCCTCGACCTCGGACACGGGGGCGGCCAGCATGGCGGCCCAATCGGGATAGCGCGCCCGCAGGGCCTTGAAGGCCCGGCCCGAATCGGCGTTGCGGGTCCGGTGGGAGAGCAGCGACGAGACGAGTTCGCTCAGCGGGTCGAGGCTGTGGAAGTACGGGATCGGACACCCGTAGACCGGGCACAGGCGGCGGTGGATCTCCAGGGCCTTCTCGTCCAGCCCCGGATCGGCCGGGAGAGCGGCGGAGCGACGCCGCGAGGGGCGGGGGCCGGCGAGGTCGTGTCCGGATGCGATGGTCATGAGCCAGGAATCGCCGAAGATTCGCACCGGTTCCTGCCTGTGACGAAAGCTCCGGGTTTGTCAGGCCGCGGCTTGCGCGGCCCGCGGCCGCATGTAACCTTGGTCCCGTCAGCAATGGCGATACGGGAGAGCCCAGGTCGAGTCGCTTCGCACGCGAAGCCTTTCGATCATGGCGCCGACGGAGCAACCACCCCCGGAAACTCTCAGGCACAATCACCGTATCGTTTCGACAATCTGGAGAGAGGCGCCTGACGGCGTCCACCGAAGGAGAAATCCCGTGAGCGCCTCGGCGCACGGGAGAAGCTCTCAGGTAACCGCGACAGATGGGGGCAGCCGGACACTCAGCCGAGGGTCCGGGTCCGTTCTGTCGTGGGATGATCCGATGCCGTTCGACGCCCTTCGCACACCGCTCCACGCCCTGCACCTGCGCCTCGGCGCCCGGATGGTGCCGTTCGCCGGCTATGCCATGCCGGTGCAGTACCCGGCGGGGCTGCTCAAGGAGCACCTGCACACCCGAGCCCAGGCCGGGCTGTTCGACGTGTCGCATATGGGCCAGATCCAGCTCGTCCCCCGGTCGGGCAGCCTCGCGGACGTCGCCCGCGCCCTGGAGACCCTGCTGCCCATCGACGTGCTCGGGCTCCAGCCCGGCCGTCAGCGCTACGGCCTCCTCCTCGATGGGGCCGGCGGCATCCGCGACGACCTGATGGTCGCCCAGTGCGGCGACAGCCTCCTCCTCGTGGTCAACGCCGCCAACAAGGCCGCCGACGAGGCGTACCTGCGGGCGCATCTCACGGGCATCTGCAAGATCGCGGTGCTGCCCCGCGCCCTCCTCGCCCTGCAAGGGCCGGGGGCGGAGGCCGCCCTGGCGCGCCTCGCCCCCGAGGTCGCCGCCATGCGCTTCATGGACGTGCGGGCCGTCCGTCTCGCCGGCACCTCCGCCCTCGTTGCCCGCTCCGGCTACACCGGCGAAGACGGCTTCGAGATCTCCGTGCCGGAGGACTACGCCGAAGCCCTGGCCGAAGCCCTGCTCGCCGACGCGACCGTCGAGCCCATCGGTCTCGGCGCCCGCGATTCGCTCCGCCTGGAAGCCGGCCTGTGCCTGCACGGGGCGGACATCGACACCGGCACCGACCCCGTCGAGGCCGGGCTGTCCTGGGCAATCCCTCCCGTGCGCCGCCGGGGCGGCGCACGGGAGGGCGGATTTCCGGGTGCCGCGCGCATTCTCGATGCCATCGCCACGGGCCCGTCCCGCACGCGCGTCGGCCTGCGCACCGAGGGCGCCGCCCCCGTCCGCGCCGGTGCCCCCCTGTTCGCCGAAGAGGCGGCGGGCGAGGCCATCGGCCGGGTCACCTCGGGTGGGTTCGGGCCGAGCCTGCAGGCGCCCGTCGCCATGGGCTACCTGCCCGTGGCGCTCGCCCGGCCCGGCACCCGCGTCTTCGCCGAGGTGCGCGGCCGGCGCCTGCCCATGGTGGTGAACGGCCTGCCCTTCGTGCCGTCCGGCTTCAAGCGCGCCTGAACCACGGCGCCGTCCCGGATTCCAACCTTCCCGACCTGACCCACAGGAGCGACCCATGCTGCGATTCACCGACGAGCACGAATGGCTGGCCCGCGAGGGCGACGTCGCCACGGTGGGCATCACCACCCATGCGGCCGAGCAGCTCGGCGACCTCGTCTTCATCGAACTGCCGAAGGTCGGCGCCCGCCTCGTGAAAGGCGAGGCGGCGGCCGTGGTGGAATCGGTCAAAGCCGCTTCCGACGTCTACGCGCCGGTCTCGGGCGAGGTCACGGAGGTCAACGACGCGGCTTTGGCCGATCCGGCGAGCGTCGGCAGCGACCCGCAGGGCGCCGGCTGGCTCTACCGCATCCGCCTCGACGACCCGTCCGCCCTCGACGGCCTCATGGACGAGGCCGCCTACGCGGCCTTCCCGAAGTAGGGCGGAGCAGAACCCTCCCCCCTCCGCGGGGGAGGGTGGACCGCGAATGCGGGCCGGGAGAGGGGAGCACCGCCCTTTCCGGAAAGGTCCGCGCGACCCCTCTCCCACCTGCTCCGCAGGCACCCTCTCCCGCAGAGGGGAGAGGGTCGAGGGCGCGAACGCCACTCACACCTTAAGGTCCAGCCATGAACAGCGACCGCTACGACCCCTACGATTTCGCCAACCGCCGCCATATCGGCCCCACGGCGCACGAGATCGAGGCCATGCTCGCCGTGGTGGGCGCCGACACCCTGCACGGTCTCGTGGACGAGACCCTGCCGGCCAGCATCCGCCAAACCGAGCGCCTCGATTTCGGGGTGTCGATGACCGAGCGCCGGGTGCTGGAGCACATGCGCGGCATCGCTGACAAGAACCGGCTCCTCGTCTCCCTCATCGGCCAGGGCTACCACGGCACGACGATGCCGCCGGTGATCCAGCGCAACATCTTCGAGAATCCGGCCTGGTACACGGCCTACTCGCCCTACCAGCCCGAGATCAGCCAGGGTCGGCTCGAGGCGCTGCTGAACTTCCAGACCCTGGTCTGCGACCTCACCGGCCTCGACATCGCCAACGCCTCGCTCCTGGACGAGGCCACGGCGGCGGCGGAAGCCATGGGCATGGCCGCCCGCATCGCCACCAACGGCCAGACGGCGTTCTTCGTCGATGCCGAGTGCCTGCCCCAGACCATCGCGGTGCTCAGGACCCGGGCCGCACCGCTGGGCTGGCGCATCGTCGTCGGCGATCCCGTCCGCGACCTCGACCCGTCGGCGGTGTTCGGCGCGGTCTTCCAGTATCCCGGCGTCTGCGGCGCCATCCACGACGTGTCGGAGATCATCACGCGCCTGCGCGCGGCCGGCGCCGTGGCGGTGATGGCGGCCGATCCCCTTGCGCTCACGCTCCTGAAGCCCCCCGGCGAGATGGGCGCCGACATCGCGGTGGGCTCGATGCAGCGCTACGGCGTGCCCATGGGCTATGGCGGCCCGCACGCCGCCTACCTCGCCACCCGCGACGCCCACAAGCGCACCCTGCCGGGCCGCCTCGTCGGCGTCTCGGTGGATGCCCGCGGCAACCGCGCCTATCGGCTGGCCCTCCAGACCCGCGAGCAGCATATCCGCCGCGAGAAGGCGACCTCGAACATCTGCACCGCCCAGGTGCTGCTCGCGGTCATCGCCGGCATGTACGCCGTGTTCCACGGGCCCCGCGGCCTCAAGGCCATCGCCGCCCGGGTCCACCGCGACGCCGTGCGGGTGGCGGAGGGCCTGGAAAGCCTCGGCTTCGCGATGGAATCCGCGACGTTCTTCGACACGGTCACCGTCCGGGTCGGCGCGTTCCAGGGCCTGATCCTGACGAACGCCGTCGCCAACGGGATCAACCTGCGGAAAGTGGGCACCGACCGCGTCGGCATCACCGTGGACGAGCGCACCCGCCCCGACATCGTCCAGGCCGTGTGGCGCGCCTTCGGCGGCGACCGCCTTGCCTACGACGACGCTTGGCCCGTCCCGCGCCTGCCGGCAGGGTCGATCCGCACTTCCGACTACCTCACCCACCCGATCTTCCACATGAACCGGGCCGAGAGCGAGATGACGCGCTACATGCGCCGCCTCGCCGACCGCGATCTGGCGCTCGACCGGGCCATGATCCCGCTCGGCTCCTGCACGATGAAGCTCAACGCCACCGCCGAGATGCTGCCGATCTCCTGGCCGGAGTTTTCCGAGATCCACCCGTTCGTGCCGGCGGATCAGGCGGCCGGCTATCACGAACTCCTGGCGGATTTCTCCGAAAAACTCTGCGCGATCACCGGCTACGACGCGATCTCGATGCAGCCGAATTCCGGCGCGCAGGGGGAATATGCGGGGCTTCTCGCCATCCGTGCCTATCACCTGTCGCGGGGCGACGGGCACCGCACCGTGTGCCTGATCCCGTCCTCGGCCCACGGTACCAACCCGGCCTCGGCGCAGATGTGCGGCATGAGCGTCGTGGTGGTGGGGGCGGACGCCAGCGGCAACATCGACGTCGAGGATTTTCGCCGCAAAGCCGAGCTGCATTCCGAAAAACTCGCGGCCTGCATGATCACCTATCCGTCGACCCACGGGGTGTTCGAGGCGCGGGTGCGCGAACTCTGCGCCATCGTGCATTTCCACGGGGGCCAAGTGTACCTCGACGGGGCCAACCTCAACGCCATGGTGGGCCTCGCGCGGCCGGGCGACATCGGCGCCGATGTCAGCCATCTCAACCTGCACAAGACCTTCTGCATTCCCCACGGCGGCGGCGGCCCCGGCATGGGGCCCATCGGCGTGAAGGCGCACCTCGTCCCGTTCCTGCCCTCCGATCCGCGGACGGCTGAGGAGGGGGCGGTCTCGGCCGCCCCCTACGGCTCGGCCTCGATCCTGCCGATCTCGTGGAGCTACTGCCTGCTCATGGGCGGGCGCGGCCTGACGCAGGCGACCCGCGTCGCCATCCTCAACGCCAACTACATCGCCGCTCGCCTCGCACCGGCCTACCCGGTGCTCTATTCCGGCGCGCACGGCCGGGTGGCGCACGAATGCATCATCGACCTGCGCCCGTTCCAGAAGAGCGCCGGCATCACCGTTGAGGATGTCGCCAAGCGCCTCATCGATTGCGGCTTCCACCCGCCGACCATGAGCTGGCCCGTGGCCGGCACCCTGATGATCGAGCCCACGGAATCCGAGACCCAGGGCGAGATCGACCGCTTCTGCGACGCCATGCTGGCGATCCGCGACGAGATCCGCGCCATCGAGGACGGGCGGATGGACCGGGCCGACAACCCGCTCAAGCACGCGCCCCACACGGTGCGGGACCTCATCGGCCCGTGGGAGCGGCCCTATTCCCGCGAAGCCGCGTGCTTTCCCGCCGGCAGCCTCGGGATGGACAAGTACTGGCCGCCCATCAACCGGGTCGACAACGCCTACGGCGACCGCAACCTCGTCTGCGCGTGCCCGCCGCTCGAGGCCTACGGCGCGGCGGCGGAGTAGGGCCGCCCCAGGCGCTCCCGTCCCGTTCGGGGTGGGAGCGCCTGGGATACGAAGGGGCGAGATTGGATCCTGCGGGTCCGTTGGTGGACCGACAGGCCATCCATGCGGAGCGCGATTGCCACCGCCGATTGGCGGCCTTATCGTCCGCTTCAGGCTGACGCTGCCTGCCGCTCGCCCCCGCAAGGGGATGGTGAAAGCGTCGTTCCACGTCTTCCCGCATTGCACTCCTTCCCAAGGGCGAATGCGTCAGCAACGCGAGCCCTGACGACGATTTGCCCAGGTCGAAGGAAGGCTATGCGTTCTCATCACCCTGAGCCGAAAATCATGGCCAAAGCCCTGCGCGCAGCGCTGCAGGAGCACCAGGTCGCCATCACCCATGCGGCGGCGCTCGAAATCGTCGCAGCCCAGCACGGCTTTGCAAACTGGAATGTCTTCGCCGCCGAAGGCCGTGCGACCGTCGAGGAAGGCATCCGTTTCAGCCAGACCTGCCCGATCATGCGGATCTTCGATGAAGGCGTCGCCAGGGCGTTCTATCTCGACTTCCTCGGTTTTCACCTGGATTGGGAGCATCGCTACGGCGAAAACTTTCCGCTCTATGCCCAAGTCTCGCGGGCCGGGCTGATCCTGCATCTCAGCGGCCATCATGGAGATGCGACGCCGGGATCGTCGGCGTTCGTGCGGATGCAGGGAGTCGAAGCCTATCAGCGGGAACTGACGGGGAAGGACTACAAGCACAATAAGCCGGGCTTGAAAGACGAGCCCCACGGCCTCGTAATGACCGTGACCGATCCGTTCAACAACCGCATCCACTTTTGCCAGGATAAGCCGCCGGCTTGAACCAGTTGGAGCGGACGTCGTCTACGCTTTCTGCTCCAGCCATAACGGACCGAGGGCGCCGGCACCGCACGCCGGAATCCGTTGCGGAGGAACGGCCATGTCCGAAACGCGCTACACGATTCTCGCCAGCCCCATCGGGCCCCTCGTCCTCGCGGGTACGGATGAGCGGCTGGCCCGCATCGGCTTTCCCACCGGCAAGGGCGCGGTGACACCTGGGGTGGACTGGCACCGGGACGATGCGGCTTTCGCCGAGGCGCGGGCGCAGTTCGCCGCCTATTTCGACGGACGCCTCACCCGGTTCGACCTCGCCCTCGCGCCGCGCGGCACGCCGTTCCAGCGGGCGGTCTGGTCGGAACTCACCCGCATTCCGCCGGGTGAGACCATCTCCTATGGCGAACTCGCCCGGCGCATCGGCCGCCCGAACGCCAGCCGGGCCGTGGGCGCGGCCAACGGCGCCAATCCGCTCCCCATCGTCGTCCCCTGCCACCGGGTGATCGGCGCCGGCGGCGCGCTCACGGGCTTTGCCGGCGGCGTCGAGACCAAGCGCTTCCTGCTGGCCTTGGAAGGCGGCCCGGCCGTGCCGGGACCGGGGCAGCTCAGTCTGCTGTGACAGATCGTGACTGCGGCAGCCGGTCGATGATCGATGACGCCCCCGTCCAGCGCGTTCAGGTTCTCCCCTAAAGACCGAGCTCGGAATGTGATCCGAGGCGCACGAGTTGAAGTGTCGTTTTATCGACCAGCCGATAGATCAGAACGAGATCCGGTTTGACGTGACAATCGCGGTGATCCTTCCAGTTTCCTGTCAGGGCGTGGTCGCGCAGTTTCGGCGCGAGGGCGCGATCGTTCACGAGATCCTCCAGGATGGCAATCAGATCCGCCCGGAGCGTCGCTTGATGCCGGCCGCGCTGCTCCCGTTTGAAGTCGCGCTTGAACTGCGTCGTCCGTTCAATCGTCCGCAGCGAGATCGGCCATCAGCGCCGTGACGCCCGAAAAGCGCGTGAGTTTGCCTTCGCGGGCCTCGCGCATGGCCGCGACGGTCGTCTCGTTCGGCACCAGGGGCTCGAACGGGAGGGCCTTCTCGCGGGCGACGCGGGTGAGCATCATCCGGATCGCATCGGATGGCGTCAGGCCGATGGCCGCGAGAACGATGGTGGCCTCCTCCTTCGTGGCGGCGTCGATCCGAGCCTGAATCAGCTTGTTGGCGGCCATGGTGGTTTTCCCGTCTGCACGACACTGTAATGCAGACCAGGACATTTCGCGAGGGGGGCATGGCGGAGACGAACACGCGTTTGGGACGCCTCGGCCAGGATGCGGTGCGGCTCCTGCGTCCGCTCTGGCCGCTGGTCGCGGGCTCCTCGGCCATCGGCGCGGCGAGCGGGCTGGCGACGGCGGCGGTCCTGGCCAAGGTCAACACGGCGATCCACGCCGAGGGCGGCCTGCCGGAGAACTTTTTGCCGATCTTCCTCGGCCTCGTCGTCCTCGGCGTCGGCGGGTCCCTCGTCTCCGGCCTCGGCAGCAGCCTGGCCGGCGGGCGCATCAACGCGACCCTGAACCGGGATCTGGCGGACCTGATCCTGACCGCGCCGCTCTCCCGCATCGAACGGCTCGGCCGCCACCGCGTCCTCGCCTCCCTGAACGAGGACGCCGGCACCCTCTCGCGGGTCATCGGGCTCCTGTCGGGCCTGATCATCCAGATCGGCGTGCTGACCGGCTGCCTCGCCTACCTGCTCACCCTCTCACCGCCCCTGTTCGCGATCACCGCCATCGGCTTCGGCCTCGGCAGCTACGGCGAGGCCGTCCTGCGCCGCCGGGCGATGGTCCATTTCCGGACGCGCCGCACCCTCGTGGAGACACAGCAGAAGCACTACCAGACCCTCACCGAGGGCTGCCGGGAACTGCGCCTCAACAAGGTGCGCCGCCTGCGGGTGCGCAACGAGGCCCTGGCCGGCTGCATCGAGAGCCTGCGGCGCAACGCCTGGACGACGCAGACGCTGTTCGAGTTCTCCTACCTGATCAAGAAGCTCGCCCTGTTCGCCACCATCGCGGCGATCATCGCCTACAAGGCCCTCGTCGGGATCGACAATGCCGTCCTGTCGGGCTTCGTGCTGGTGCTGCTCTACGTGGAGACGCCGGTCAGCTACATCCTCGCCTGCCTGCCCGAGATCGGCCGGGCGCAGGTCGCCTACGGGCGCATCGCCGAATTCTCGGCGGATCGGGACATGGCCGAGCCCGATCTCCTCACACCCGCCATCCCGCCCGCATCCACCGGCATCGACACCATCGAGCTGCGTGGCGTCAGCCACACCTTCCCGTCCGTGGACGGCGGGCCGGCCTTCACCCTCGGCCCCGTCGACCTGACCCTCCGGCGGGGCGAAATCCTGTTCATCGTCGGCGAGAACGGCTCGGGCAAGACCACCCTGATCAAGCTGATCCTCGGCCTCTACCCGCCGCAGACGGGCACGCTCCTCCTCGACGGCGTGCCGGTGACGGGGGAGACCCGCGACGCCTATCGCCAGCACTTCTCGGCGGTGTTCTTCGACTACACCCTGTTCGACGACCTCGTGATGCCCGCCGGCCTGGGCGCACGGGCGGGGGACGCCTACCTCGAAAAACTCGATCTCGCCCACAAGGTCGCGATCCGGGACGGCGCGTTCTCGACCACGGATCTGTCGGCGGGGCAGCGCAAGCGCCTCGCCCTGATCCAGGCCTCTCTGGAAGGACGCCCGGTCCTCGTCCTCGACGAGTGGGCCGCCGAGCAGGACCCGACCTTCCGGCGCCTGTTCTACGCGGACCTGCTGCCGGCCCTGAAGCGCGAGGGCCGGACCCTCGTCGTCATCAGCCACGACGACCGCTACTTCGACGCCGCCGACCGGGTGATCCACCTGGACGACGGCCGGATGACCGAGGCGCCGGGCGGGGTCCCGGCCCGGGCGGAGCCCTCCTACTTCGGCAGCGCGTAGATGTTCACGTCGAGCTTCTCGTCGGCCTTGTCGTTGAGGTCGGTGACGTATTCCTCGATGAACCGGTCCTGCACCACCACGTCCTTGGCGTCGAGGTAGGCGGTCAGGGTCTCGTAGGTGCCGTCGATCTCGTCGTAGGAGCCCCGGTGCGGGAAGCGCAGGGCCTTGCCGCTCGGGGTGGTGCCGAAGCGCAGGCCGTCGACCTCGGCGGGCTTCGGGTCCGGCATCGCCGCGATGGGGATCATCGCGTCGTACTGGAACCCGTCGTCGTCGGTCTTGGCGAAGACCGCCAGCGGCCGGCCCACGGGCGCGATCCCGGCCTTGGCGAGATCCGCCTCGATGCGCTGGAACGCCGCCTTCAGGCTCGGCACCGCTTCCTCCCACTTCGCCCGCCCCGCCAGGATCGCGGCGGGCTTGGCCGGCAGGGACACGGTATCGACGTCGTTGGCGTCGCCCGGCGTCTCCACCAGGGTCTTTCGCGGGGCGGCCGTGGGGGTCGCGGCCGGGGCGGCGCCCGCCTGGGCCGGAACCGGCACGTCGGGGCTGCCCGGACCGGCCGGGCCGGGGGTCGTCGTGGTTGGCAGCGGATTGGCGACGGCGGGCGGCACCGCCTCTTCCGCGTGGGCGAGGCCGGCAGCCAGGCATCCGGCGAGCAGCGTCAGGCGAAAGCGAATCACGGCGGGCGCTCCGGAGGATCGCGGCCTCCCGGGGAGGCCGAAGCATGGGATGTCAACGTAGTGACGAAGCCGGTCGCCCGCGAGGCGCATCGGGTGTCCGCGCGCACGAACGTGAGCGGGCGCGGCGCTTCTGCAACGCAGCCCCCCGGCGGCTCCGCGTGCGCGGCCCGAGGCTTTCGCCTATATGCGGGGGCCCGGGCCCTTCCGCCGGGGCAGCCATCCCGAGAGACATGAGCGCACTCGCCCACCGACGGTTCCTGAAGATGAACGGCGCCGGCAACGCCATCGTGGTGCTGGACCTGCGCGGCACCGACATCCGGGTCGCCGCCGAGGAGGTCCGGGCCATCGCGGCCCATCCGACGTCCGCCTTCGACCAGCTCATGGTGATCCACGACGCGCGCACCCCCGGCACGGACGCTGCCCTGCGCATCTACAACACCGACGGCTCGGAGGCCGGCGCCTGCGGCAACGGCACGCGCTGCGTCGCCTACGCCATGCTCGACGATCCCGCCATGGCCCGCCCCGCCGAGAGCGGGCGCCTGACCCTGGAGACGCGGGGCGGTCTAGTGAGCGTCAAGCGCATGGCCGAGCGGTCCTTCACCGTCGACATGGGCCGGCCCAGGCTCAAGTGGGACGAGATCCCCCTGGCCGAGCCGTTCCAGGACACCCGGCGCATCGAGCTCCAGGTCGGCCCCATCGACGCGCCGGTGCTGCACTCGCCGGCGGTGGTCAACATGGGCAACCCGCACGCGATCTTCTTCGTCGATCGCGATCCGGAGACCTACGACCTCGCCCGCATCGGCCCGATGCTGGAGAACCATCCGCTCTTTCCCGACCGCGCCAACATCTCCCTCGCCCGGGTGACGGGCCCCGACGCCATCACCCTGCGGGTGTGGGAGCGGGGCGCCGGCCTGACCCTCGCCTGCGGCACCGCCGCCTGCGCCACCATGGTGGCGGCCTCGCGCCTGCGCATGATCGGCCGGGGCGCCACCGTGACCCTGCCCGGCGGCGACCTCGTCATCGAGTGGCGCGCCGACGACCACGTCCTCATGACCGGCCCCGTGGCGCTCGAATGGGACGGCACCTTCGATCCCGCCCTGTTCGCGGGCGCCGCCTGAATGGCCGTCGAGACCCTCACCTTCGGCTGCCGGCTCAACACCGTCGAGGCGGAGGTGATGCGCGGCCACGCCGAGCCCCATGCGGGCGACGACCTCGTCATCGTCAACACCTGCGCGGTGACCCAGGAGGCCGGGCGTCAGGCCCGCAAGGCGATCCGCCGCCTCGCCCGCGACCGGCCGGGCGCGCGCATCGTCGTCACCGGCTGCGGCGCGCAGGTGGAGACCGACCTCTACGCCGCCATGCCGGAGGTCGCCCGCCTCGTCGGCAACGACGCGAAGACGCGTCGAGAGACCTGGGCACCCGCCCGCGTCCCCCCCGACCGCGCGGCGGTGGACGACATCATGGCCGTCCGCACGGCCGCGCCGACCCGGATCGCCGCCATCGCCGGGCAGACCCGGGCCTTCGTGCCGGTGCAGAACGGCTGCGACCACCGCTGCACCTTCTGCGTCATCCCGTTCGGGCGCGGCAACTCGCGCTCCGTGCCCCCGGCGGACGTGGTCGATCAGGTCCGCCGCATCGTCGACCATGGCGGGCGGGAGGTGGTGCTCACGGGCGTCGATCTCACCGCCTACGGCCGCGATTTTTCGGACCCATCGAGCCTCGGACGCCTGACGCAGGCGATCCTGTCCGGCGTGCCCGACCTCGCCCGCCTGCGCCTGTCCTCCATCGATTCCATCGAGGCCGACGACGCCCTCATGGACGCCATCGCCGGCGCGGCCCGGCTGATGCCGCATCTCCACCTCTCGCTCCAGGCCGGCGACGACCTCATCCTCAAGCGGATGAAGCGCCGCCACGGCCGCGCCGATGCGATCCGCTTCTGCGCCGCCGTGCGCCGCCTGCGGCCGGAGGTGGTGTTCGGCGCCGACCTCATCGCGGGGTTTCCCACGGAGACGGAGGCGCAGTTCGCCCGCTCCCTCGACCTCGTGGCCGAATGCGGCCTGACCCATCTCCACGTGTTCCCGTACTCGCCCCGCCCCGGCACCCCGGCCGCGCGGATGCCGCCGGTGCCGGGGGACGTGGTGCGCGCCCGCGCCGCGCGGTTGCGGGCTGCGGGGGCGGCGGCCCTGGAGGGGCATCTCGAGGGTCAGGTCGGGCGCACCCACCGGGTGCTGACCGAGCGCGGCGGCCTCGGCCGCACGGAGGGGTTCACCCCGGTGCGGCTGGCGGCGGACGCAGCGGCCGGAGAACTGCGGGACGTCACCATCGCCGGGCATGACGGGAAGGTGCTGATCGCGGCCTGACGAACCCTCCCCCCTTTGCGGGGGAGGGTGCCTGCGGAGCAGGCGGGAGAGGGGCAGCGCGACTTTCCAGGATATGGCAGTGCTCCCCCTCATCCGACCCGCTGACGCGGGCCACCTTCTCCCGCAGGGGGGAGAAGGATTTCTCGCCGCGACGCCAGCGTCAGAATGCCGAAATGTCTTGACAATATTCCTATTCCGTGGTTGTCTCCGCTCACTCGCCTCCCACACGGGAGGCCCCCCGGCGGACCGGGTCGGGGGGCTCGGGGGGAGGAGACGGTGCCCCGCGTCGATGGCCCGGTCGCCATCGCCCCCCCGGGCCGCGCCGGCGACGCAAGGTGCCCTGGACGGGGAGGCCGTGCTGAGGCTGGCTCCGGGACCCTGGGGCGCACCGAGAGAACGGACGGTCCGCCCACTACGAGGCGGGCTCGGGGCTTCGTGCCCTGATTAGTCGGCTGCCGCACCGGCGCTTCCGCAAGGGGCGTCGCGTCGAGCGGAGGAGGGCCGCCACTAGCCGAGTCGCCGACGCCGTGAAGACATCGTGACGAAACGGACCGGCCCCGAAACGGGCCGGGCCGGGGGACGCCGGGGGACCGGCTTAAACTTCAAAAACGTGGTTTCGCGGCGTCCCGCGTCTCCCGTTTCCCGGCCATCCCCCGCGCCACCGGCGGCGGGCCGCAGCCGTGCGCGCGGAGCGCTTCGTCCTGGACGGAGACGGAACCGCCCTACTCGGACCCGTCGCACCCGCAGGTCACGAGACCCGCCCGCATGTGCGCGGGTGCCGGCGCCTCCACGACGATGGGGGGCTTCTTCGGATAGAGCGGCAGGGTGAGCGCCCGCGCATGGAGCTGCAGGCCCGGTCCGCCGCTGCGCGGACCCGAGCCGTAGATCGGGTCGCCGAGGATCGGAAACCCGGATTCGGCGCAGTGGACCCGCAGCTGGTGGGTCCGGCCGGTGACGGGGGTGAGGGCGAGCCAGGCGAGGCCGCCGCCGCGTCCGAGCACCTGCCAATGGGTCAGGGACGGATCGCCCGATGGGTCGGCCTTCATCCACCATGAGCGCGGATCGTCGGAGCGGCGGGCAAGCGCCAGGTCGATGCTGCCGGTGTCGGCGGCCGGGCCGCCCTCCACCAGGGCCCAGTAGGTCTTGCCGACGCTGCCGCTCGCGGAAAACAGCTTGTTCAGCCGGGCCAGCGCCTTGGCGTGGCGCCCCAGCGCGAGGCAGCCCGAGGTGTCGCGGTCGAGGCGGTGGGCCGCCTCCGGGCGCCGGGGCAGGCCGAAGCGCAGGGCGTCGAGGTGATCGGTGAGGGTCTCGCCGCCCTTCGGGCCGGGATGGACCGGCAAACCCGCCGGCTTGTCGATGACGAGGACGAGGGCATCGCGGTAGAGGAGGCGCGCACCTATGTCTGTTACGAGGGCATCGGCTGGGGGCATGGCCTTGGCGCTTACCATGCCGGGTCCGGGGAGCAAGCGGGAATGAGCGAAGACAAGAGGCCGGGCTGGCTGCTGCGCAAGATGTTCGGCACCAAGGAGGAGCCGCGCCCCGAGCCGGTGCCCGTGCAGCCGCCCGATCCGAAGCCGGTGCCGCCCGCGCCCCGGCCGGTGGCCGAGTCTCCGGTGATCGAGGCTCCGGTAGTCGAGTCTTCGATGGTCGAGTCTCGGGTGAACGAGCCCGTGGCCCCGCCGCCGGAATCCCCGGCCTCGTTCTCCGAGGGCCAGCCGGATTTCGCCACCGCCGCGACGGACGTGTCCCACGTGCCGGCCCCTCCGGCTGAGCCCGGGGAAGGGACGCCCGGCAAGAACGCGGTCCCGGACGCGATCGAGGGCGCCGACCTCCAGCCCGTCGAGGGGGCCGAGGAGCGCCCGCCCGCCGGCACGGCGGGCGACGATCCGGGGCGCGGCGCCGAGGCGGCCGACACCACCTCCCGGGCCTTCACGCCCGACGTGGCGCCGGAGCCGGAGGTCGCGACCCAGATCTTCATGCCGGAGCCGGAGGCCGAACCCGAGGGCGAGAAGCGCGGCTGGTGGAGCCGGCTCACGGGAGGCATGAAGCGCACCTCCTCGGCGCTCACCGAGCGCGTCACCGGCCTGTTCACCAAGCGCAAGCTCGACGCCGACACCCTGGAGGAGCTGGAGGACGCCCTGATCCAGGCCGATTTCGGCATCGAGACCGCCACGCGCATCTCGGAGGCCGTCGGCAAGGGCCGCTACGAGAAGGGCCTCTCGCCCGACGCCGTACGGGAAATCCTGGCGACGGAAGTCGAGCGCGCGCTCGCCCCGGTGGCGATCCCCTTCACCATCGACACCACGAAGAAGCCGTTCGTCATCCTGATGATCGGCGTCAACGGCGCCGGCAAGACCACCACCATCGGCAAGCTCGCCATGAAGCTGAAGGCGGAGGGCCATTCCCTGATGCTGGCGGCCGGCGACACCTTCCGGGCGGCGGCCATCGAGCAGCTCAAGGTCTGGGGCCAGCGCACGGGCACGCCGGTCATCGCCCGGGCGCAGGGCGCCGACGCGGCGGGCCTCGCCTACGACGCCTACGAGGCGGCGAAGCAGCAGGGCACCGACGTGCTGCTCATCGACACGGCCGGCCGGCTCCAGAACAAGGCCGGGCTCATGGCCGAGCTGGAGAAGATCCTGCGGGTGATCCGCAAGATCGACCCTGAGGCGCCCCACGCGGTGCTCCTCGTCCTCGACGCCACCGTCGGCCAGAACGCCCTCAGCCAGGTCGAGCTGTTCTCGAAGGCCGCCCAGGTCACCGGCCTGGTGATGACCAAGCTCGACGGCACCGCGCGCGGCGGCATCCTCGTGGCGCTCGCCGCCAAGTTCGGCCTGCCGGTGCACTTCATCGGCGTCGGCGAGGGCGTCGAGGACCTCGAGCCGTTCGAGGCCCGCGACTTCGCCCGCGCCATCGCGGGCCTGGACAAGGACTAGGGGCGCGTCCGCCGGAACCGAGCCCTCCCCTCAAAGACCGCGACGCGACGCGCGCGGCTCTCTATGACGGACACCATGCAGATCGAAGCCGTTCCCCCACGCCGCCACCTGCCGCCGCTGCTCAAGCTCGCCCTCGAGCTCGGGCCCCTGGTGATCTTCTTCCTCGGCAACGCCTATGCCGAGCGGTTCGGGGTCGCCCCCGAGCAGAAGCTGTTCGTGGCCACCGGCGTGTTCATCACCGCGACGGTGGTGGCCCTGGCCATCCACTTCGCCCTGGTGCGGCGCCTGCCGATCATGCCCCTGGTCTCGGGCGTGGTGGTGGTGGTGTTCGGCGGCCTGACCCTGGCCCTGCAGGACAAGACCTTCATCATGATGAAGCCCACCATCGTGAACACCCTGTTCGGGCTCGTGCTGCTTGGCGGCCTCGCCTTCGGCAAATCCCTGCTCTCGGTGGTGCTCGACAGCATGTTCACCCTGACCGAGGAGGGCTGGCGCAAGCTCACCTTCCGCTGGGGGATGTTCTTCCTCCTCCTCGCGGTGATCAACGAGGTGGTCTGGCGCACGCAGACGGAGGATTTCTGGGTGAGCTTCAAGGTGTTCGGCATCATGCCGCTGACGATCCTGTTCGCCCTGGCGCAGACGCCCTTGCTCCTGCGCCACGAGCGCAAGGGCGAGGATGCCGGCCACGCCTGACAGGCGCGGCCCGAGCGAACGCCGAGGTCAGGCCAGGACGCGGGCGTACTCGGCCTCCGGCACGCCGTAGGCATCGCCGGCGATGTCGCGCATCCGGTCCCGATCGCGGATGCCGATGCCGCCGCGCCGCGTCTTGACGGCCCCCGCATCCTCGAGGCTGCGCAGGGCCGTGGTGATGCCGGCCCGGCGGACGCCGAGCATCATCGACAGGAGCTCGTGCGTCAGCGGCAGATCTTCGCGGTCGGTGCGGTCGTGGCACATGAGCAGCCAGCGCGCGAGACGCTGCTCGATGGTGAAGCGGCCGCTGCACAGGCTGCCCTGCGCCAGTTGGACGGCGAAGACCTGGGCGTAGCGCAGCAGGCGGTCGTGCAGGGGGCGGCACTCGTGCAGCACGGTCCGGAAGGCATCCGCGCCGATGCACAGGGCCCGGCACGGGATCTGGACGATGGTCACGTGCGGCCAGCTGTCGATTCCATGGAGGAGGGGGATGCCCGTCATCCCTTCGGGACCGATGATGCCGGCCTCGGCCTGCATTCCGTCGGCCGTGCGCGCCATCACGGAGATCATTCCGGGCTCGGGAAAGCAGACCTTCGTGATCGCGGTTTCGGGCGACTCCAAGATGACGCCCTGCTCGAACGAGCATCGCTCCAGTCCTGGCCGAAGGCGAGCGAACTCATCCGGCGGCAACAACCCGAGGATGCGGTTGCGAATTCCATGTTGAACGATGAACGACGCCACGACCCTGCCGATCTGCAGGCATGAGCAACTGAAACTCGACACCTGAGACTCATTGTCACCAATGAGCGATCAGACATCTATATCACCGATAGACAAAGCTGTGAATGGAATATCTTTGCGCATCTAAGTACGCTACCGTACAATTTATAGAATATCGAGCCTTCATCAAGGACTCCGATTTTTTATTTACAAAAAGTCCTCCTGTCCCATTCTCTGCAATGATGAACTCGACTTAAATTTAATGGGGATGAAAAACTTCCGACGGACCCACCCGGATGCTGTCCTTGGATCACACGGGAATGGGAGTCCCATCCGCCCCGGGTATGGCCGCCCTCGTGTGACCGGGGCTGCCGGTCGGCCCTGCGGCGCCCGAGTCCGACGCGGATCGGCAACGCAGCGCGGTCGGACGGGCTTCGCAGGATGACGTGCGCCTACAGGAACCCCGGCCTCGGCCGGCCACAGGGATAGAAAAGCGCCCTTCGGAACCTGCAGGTCGCGATGGTGGCAATCAGGAACGACGCGGCCTGGACAACGCGGCCCGGCCTCACTGCGCGGCGTCCGTCACGGCACCGGCGGCGCGGATCTTGTCGAGGACGGCCCTGTAGTTCTCCGGGGTGACGATCCCGACCAGCTTGTCGCGGATGGTGCCGTCCGGCCCGATGATGAAGCTTTCGGGCACGCCGTAGACTCCGAAATCGATGGCGGTGCGGCCGGTGGAATCCATCCCCACCGCCCGGAACGGCACGCCGTTGCGGGCCAGGAAGCGGCGGGCGTTCTCGGGCGCATCCTTGTAGGCGATGCCCACGAGGCGCAGGCCGGGCTCGCGGGCGAGCCGCATGAGCTGCGGGTGCTCGATCTGGCACGGCGCGCACCACGACGCCCAGAAATTGACGAGGGTGACCCGCCCCTTGAAGTCGTCGCGGGACAGGCCGGGGAGGGGCGCGCCATCGGCCGCGAGGCCGGGGAGGGCGGCCAGATCGAAGGCCGGGGCCGGCCGCCCGATCAGCGCGGAGGGGATGGCCGACGGGTCGGCGCCCGAACGCAGGCGCACGAAGAACAATCCGGCGAGCGCCACGAAGGCGACGAGGGGGACGATGAGGAGGAGGGAGCGCCGGGCCGGCTCGGAGGTGCTCACGCGCGCCGTTCCGCCGAAGACCGGGACGCCGGTTGGGACGAATCCTGCAGCGCGGCCAGGGCCCGCGTCTGTGCCCGCCGGTCACGCATCGCATGTCCGATCAGGCCGGCGATGACGAGGGCCGTGAAGGCGTAGGCGCCGAGGATGAAACCCGCATGGGGCCCGAGATCATGGGGTCCGAGAGTCATGATCGTCACAGGCCCTGGACCGCCCCGAGGGGGAGGCCGGCATCGAGGCGCTCGGCTTCGCGGATCGTCAGCGCCCGCACGCGACGGCGCAGGATCTCCGTGCGCATGGCAGTCAGATGCAGGGTGATCCCCAGCACGGTGAAGGCGAGAATCATCTCGAGGAGCGGGTAGAGCATGGAGGGATCGATGGACGAGCCGCCCATGCGCATGATCGAGGCCGGCTGGTGCAGGGTCGACCACCAGTTCACCGAGAACTTGATGATCGGCAGGTTCACGGCGCCGACCAGGGTGAGGATCGCGATGGCGCGCGCGGCCCGGTTCGGGTCCTCGATGGTGCGCCACAGGGCGATGATGCCGCAGTAGATGAGGAACAGCACCAGCATGGAGGTCAGGCGCGCGTCCCAGACCCAGTAGGTGCCCCACATGGGCTTGCCCCACAGGGAACCGGTGACGAGGCAGATCAGGGTGAAGGCCGCGCCGATGGGGGCGGCGGCGCGCTGGGCGACATCCGCCAGGGGATGGCGCCAGACCAGGGTGCCGAGGGCCGAGACCGCCATGGCCCCGTAGAAGAACACCCCGAGCCAGGCCGCCGGCACGTGGATGTACATGATCCGCACGGTCTCGCCCTGCTGGTAGTCGGGCGGCACCGTGAACCAGGTCAGGTAGAGGCCGAAGGCCAGGAGCACCCCGGAGAGCCCGGCGAGCCAGGGCATCAGGGGGGCGGTCCAGCGCAGGAAGTGGCCGGGATGGGCGAGGCGTGTCCACATGAGCCGGGATTTAGCCCAGGGTGCGGTGCAGCGGCAATGCGGGCGTTGCGCGCAAGGGTCCCGAAGAGTTCCGAAGGGTCCCGAAGGGTTCGCCGAGGATCCGGCAGGGCGCGCGGAGCGGCGCCCGGTGCGCCACGGCACCGCTCCGCTTAGACGCTTCCGGCCTGGAACCCCGCCAGGGGGGCGGTGACGCGGCAGACCACGCCGGCGGGATCGTAATCGAGACCGACGGTGCCGCCGACGGCCCCGACGAGACCGCGCTCGATCAGCCGCGAGCCGAATCCCTTTCGCGTGGGTATCGCGACCGTCGGGCCGCCGGATTCCCGCCAGGTCATCCGCACCATGGGCTCGCCGCCCATCGGGGCGGTGACATCCCACGTCACGGCGACGCGGCCGTCGGGCACCGACAGGGCGCCGTACTTCGCCGCGTTGGTGGCGAGTTCGTGCAGCATGAGGGCGAGGGACAGGGCCGCCTTGGCGCCGAGTTCGATGGGGGGCCCGGAAATACGGAACCGGTCGGGCTGGCGGTCGTCGTGGATGGCGAGGGCGCTGGCGAGCACCGCCTCGAAATCCGCGCTCTCCCCCTCGCCGGAGAGCAGGATGTCGTGGGCCTTGCCGAGGGCGATGAGGCGCGCCGCCAGGGCCTCCTTGGCGGCCTCGACGTCGGTGACGTTCCTCAGGGTCTGCGACACGATGGCCTGGACCACCGCGAGGGTGTTCTTGAGCCGGTGGCTGAGTTCGCGGTTGAGAATGCGCTGCTGCTCGTCGGCCTCGATCCGGGTGAGGCCGCCCCAGGCGCGCTCGGCGACCTCGCGGGCGAACGCGATTTCCCCCGGCGTCCAGTCGTGGGCGACCGCGTCGAGGACGTAGAGGATGCCGACGAGGCGCCCGCGCTGAAGGATCGGCACCTTGACCACGGCCCGCATGCCGATCTGGGCATAGCCGGCCGCGTCATCGACCCGCTCGGGGGTCGCGGCGATGTCGGCCACCGCCAGGGTCTCGCCGCGCTGCAGGCGGACGACGCTCGCCGCCACGGTGGCCAGGGTCTGCGTTCCGGCCTGCGGTCCGAGGCCGGCGGCGATCCAGTCCGGCGCGACCGCCGACAGGTTCCCGGCGGGATCGACGAGGGCGTAGCCGGCCCGAGCCACCCCCAGGGTGCGCCCGAGGCTCTCGGCCGTGGCCCGCACCACCGCCGCATTGGTGTTGAGGTCGCGCAGGCGGTCGCCCAGGGCGATCAGAGCCTCGCGCCGGGTGTCGGCGAGTTTCTCGTTGGTGATGTCCTCGATCATCGCCGTGGCATGGACGCTGTCGCCCAGGGTCTGCGACACGAGGTTGACCCGGGCCCAGATGATGCGCCCGTCGAGGCGGCGGTAGCGCTTCTCCAGGCGCTCCTGCATGGTCTCCCCCTTGGCGAGGCGCCGGTGCAGGTCGGCGCGCTCGGCATCGTCCTCGGGGGGTGTCCAGCGCGCCAGGGAATGGCCGAGAATCTCGGATTCCGGCGCGCCCCAGATCTCGCACAGCTTGGCATTGACCGCGAGGGCCCGGACGCTGCGCGGATCGAACTGGACGATGCCGATATTGGCGCCCTGGAACACCGCGCGGAACTGGGCGGAAGCCCGGTTGCGCTCGGTCACGTCGAGCATGGCGCCGATCATCCGCTGGGGCGCGCCGGCGGCATCGCGGACCATGTAGCCGCGGTCGAGCACCTCGGCGTAGGTGCCGTCGGCGCGCTGGAACCGGTACTCGTGGTCCCAGTCGCCGGCCTCGCCCGCGATCACCGCGTGGATGTCGGCCTCGACGGCGGCCCGGTCGTCCGGGTGGACATGATCGATCCACCACGCCCCGCTCGGCACGACGCGGTCGGGCGTCCATCCGTAGGCGGTGGCCAGGGCCTCGTTCCACAGGACCGTGTCGGTGGTCAGGTCCCAGTCCCAGATGGCGTCGTTGGTGGCGCGGGTGACGAGGCGATAGCGCTCCTCCGTGGCCCGCAGGGCGATCTCGGCCCGCTTGGCCTGCGTGACGTCGCGCACGGTGCCGACCATCCGGCTGGCGTAGCCCCCGCTGACGATGAGCTGGCCCCGTGCCGCGATCCAGCGCAAGGGGCCGCCCCCGGCCGGGAGGACGCGGTACTCGCTGTCGAACAGGCCGGTCCCGGCCGGGTCGAGGGCGGCCTGCAGGGCGGCGTCGACCCGTTCGCGATCCTCGGGATGCAGGCCCTGCAGGAAGGTCTCCGCATAGGTGACCGCACCGTCGGGCGCCACGCCGAACAGGGCACGGGTGCGGGCATCCCAGCGCAGGGTCGTGGTGGCGAGGTCGTAGTCGAAGATGCCGATGCCCGTGGCCTCGACGGCCAGGCGCAGGAGGACGGCGCTCTCGGTCGGGTCCGCCATTTCGGGCACCGTCCCGTCCGGCGGCGCCACGGCGGTCGAGACCGGTCCCGTCCGGTGTTCGGTCGCGCGCGACGGCGGCGAAGGATGGGCGGCGGGGTTCGTCATCGTCGGGGGCGGCGGCGTCCGTCTCGGATCGGGTGTGGCGGGTCGGCGGGATGATCTTCTTCGGCGGGGTCCTCCGCCCGTCAGGCCGACTCCCGCTGAGGGATCCGCTCGGCGGAGGCCGCCTCATGGGGGGGCTCGACCCGGACGAGATGGCCGCGGCGGTCATAGCCCGCGCCCAGCACCGTCTCGTAATGGTGCCGGACGACGCCGTGGCACTCGCAGGCGGCGGCCTCGACCTTGGCACGGTCCCGAATCGTGATGCGGCCGCGTCCGACCTCGATGAGCCCCTGCTGCTGCAGGGTGCGCAGGATCCGGGTGAGGTAGGTGCGCTGCACGCCGAGCATCGCCGCGAGCAGCTCCTGGGTGACGGGCAGGGTCTCGCTGGCGATCCGGTCCTGCAGGGTCAACAGCCAGCGCAGGCAGCGCGCCTCGATGGGATGGAGGGCGTTGCAGGCCACCGATTGCAGCACCTGCGCGAGCAGGCAGTCGCCGTAGCGGGTGAAGAGGTTGCGCAGGCTCTCGGATCGGCGCTTGGCCTCCTGGAAGCGGCCGGCGTCCATCCGCAGGATCGGACCGCCGATCTGCACCACCGCCTGGGTGGAGGCGGGAAGATAGCCGTGGCTGACCACGCCGCCGACGGCGCCCTCGCGGCCGATGGTGGCGGTCTCGGCGCTGCGCCCGTCCCGCATGGCGATGATCAGGGTCGCCACGGTCTGGCCGCACGGGAAGGCGATGGTGGTGACCTCGGAACCCGCCGCGAACAGGATCTCGCCGCGCTGGTGCGTGACCCGTTCGAGGTGAGGTGCCAGCAGGGCACGATCCTCGGCCCTCAAGGTCTTCAGGAGGAGATTGCCCTGAAACAGGGCATCGGCGGCCGAGGGCATGACGTGCACTGCGTTCACGGTCTGTCTTCCGGCCACTAGCGCACGCCCCTCGGCGCGTCTGTCTAATAGTAGACGTAGTCCGAGTAATTTTGTCGTTTTGATGGGGCGGATCGGTATTTCCCAGCATTTGTTGGGAAAAGCGCGACCGGACGTCGGTGCGGCGGCGGCGACCGGCGGTCGAGATCTTCGCGGCGGATCGCGCGTCCGCTCAGGCCTGACCGGCCTCGTCGCCCTCGCCGATGCAGTCGAGGGCGCGCTCCACGGCCGTGACGGCGTCGAAGAGGTTCCGGACCGTGGTCTCCACCTCGCGCCGCGGCCGGTTCATGGCCGCCGCGCGGACGCCCACGGCCTGGAGGTGCTCGAGGACCGCGAAGAGGTCGTCGGCGACGGCCACCACGTCGTGCACCGCCGGGGCGGGCGGGGAGGGGCGGCTGCGGAAGGGGATGACGTTACTCATGGCCATGATGTTTCGCGTGGCGGACCGTCGGACGCCAGGAGTCCGACGGGTGATTTCACACGATTGGCCGACTTGTCCGGGTCTCAAAGCGCGGGGTGGTGAGCGTTTTCGTGGCGCCATCGCATCACTGTGCGGCGAAGCGGCGACGGTTCGTTATCCTTGCGCGGTTCGCCGATCCGATGCTTGACGCCGGTGCCCGGGGAGGCTCCACCTCCGGACCACGCGATCATTCAGGACGGACTTCTCGATGCGCCTTCTTCCCCTCGCCCTCTCCACCCTCCTCGTCGCCGGCCTGTGCGCCTGCAACAGTGCCGAGGGCCCGAATTCCCGCAGCGGCATCGCCGAGACCTTCGACACCAGCAACTACCGCCGCTCGTCTGACACCAACGGCACACAGACCCGCCGCGACGTGAACCGCCTCTACACCCAGCCCTCGCTGCCTTCGATCTCCAGCCGCGGCAACTGACCCCGATCCCCGTGGAGCCGGACCCGTGTCCGGTATCCACGAGGCCCGGCGTCCATGAGGCCCGGCGTCCAGCCGTCGCACGGGCAACCCTCGGGGAGGGTCCCGTTCAGTTCTTGGCGAGGGCGTCCGCGAAAGCGGTCATGCGGTTGCGGGCGTAGGTCGGCAGACCCGCACTGATGGAGGTGCCGGTGTTGAACGACGAATTGCCCATGAGCACCTGGGCCGGCAGCAGGTTCTTGAGCACCGGCACGCGGGCGTATTCCTGCTTGCGGTCGAGGACGTCGGCCTTGATGGCCAGCGCCATGTAGGTGGTGACCACGGTCTTTCCGGGATCGCCCGGCATCGGCTGGAACACGGCGAGGAACTTGCCGAAGCGCAGGATCTGGTTGACCCAGAAGATCGTCTGTTCGAGGCCGCCGGTCACTGGCGCGTCGATCTTCGTGAGTCCGGCGAGCGGTGCGGTCTCGGCGGGGGGAAGGGTGCGCACCTCGCTCTGGAACGAGACGAACTCGGCCACCTTCTTCGCCGTCCCGTCCTCGAGCTTGTTGGCGAGCTTCACCCCGAGGGGCAGCTTGCCCTCGAGGTCGTAGCGCGACTCGATGCAGACGGTGCCGAGATCGCACCACGGCCGGTCGGGGCGCTTGGCGAAGGCGGCGGCCGGGTCCTTGGTCGGAGCCACGTCGGCGGGATTCAGGGTCTTGTGCTTGATGACCGGGTCCATCTTCGCCACGAATCCGAGGGTGGCGTAGGACGCCAGATCGATGGATTCGGCCGCCCTCGGCACGACGAAGCGCCCCTGCGCCACGTAGACCTTGAGGGTTTCGTGCCGGCGCTTGGCCACCCCGTTGAGGGTCTGCATGTAGTCGGGCTCGGCATAGGCCGGGTAGGGCGCGAGCGCCGCCCGCTCGGCCGGCCGGACCCGGCCCCAGTCGAGGTAGGGCACGAGGCCGTTCTCGGGCTTGGCCGGATCGTCGCGGTGGTCGGTGAACAGGACGGTGCCGGGCTTAAGGGTGGCGAGACCCACCGCTTCGATGGAGGGCACGTCCTTGATCCGGTCGGAGGTCGCGGGCTGCTGCCTCATGCCCTCCTGCGCCTGCGCGGGGAGGGACAGGGCCAGCAGGGCGGAAAAGCGAAGGAGCGCGGAGGGGTGCATCGGCACGTCGAAGCCTCTGGTCGATCAGGGGAGGAGGGAGGCGCGCGCATCGCCGGTCGGGCAGAGCGGGTCGAACGGCGCGTCAGTAGCGCGAGTCTTCGCCGAACAGGTAGTCGGGATCGCGGCGGCGCGGACGGGCATAGACTTCGTCGTCGCCGAAGGGCGAGCGCTGGGTGCCGGGCCAGACCGGATCGGGGTCGCGCTGGGCCCGACGGCTCGGTGTCCGGCTCCGGGATTCTCCGAACGGGTCGAGCACATCGGGCTCCGCGCGCCGGCCCGGCACGGAGCCGAAGAGGTCGCCGGCCACGTCCGCCCCGTCCTCGGCGCCGCCGAGGTCGCCATCCTCCGCGTCGGGCCGCAGGGCGGTCCGGGTCTCGCGCGGCAGGAGCTTGTACTGGGTGTCGGCCATGCGTCCGTTGGCGAGGCGGAAATGCTCGACGAAGCCGCCGCCGGGGACGGGCTCGCCGCTGCGGGCGTCGATGGGCAGGTCGGCGAGGAACGGCCGGGCCTCGGCCGACGGCGGCGCGAGGGGGGTGCGCGGCACGCCGTTGGCCCAGGCCGCCTGGAGGATCGACCCGGCGATGGGCACCGCGAGATGCCCGCCGGTCTGGCCGCGCCCGAGGGTCTTCCGCGTGCCGTCGGCGTTGTCGTAGCCGACCCAGACCACGATGGTGATCTCGTTGGTGAAGCCGGCGAACCACGCGTCGTTCTCGTTCTCCGACGTCCCGGTCTTGCCGGCGATGGCGGACGAGAACCGGCTCAGGGCCGCCGCCGTGCCGTGCTGGGTCACGCCCTGGAGCATGGTCTTGAGCTGGTAGAACGCCACCCGGTCGGCCGAGCCGATCCGCACGGGCTCGCGGGGGCCGCGGGTGTAGAGGGTCTTGCCGTCGCGCTCCACCGATTCGAGGGCGTAGGGGGCGGGCCGGGCGCCCTCGTTGGCGATGGCGGCGTAGAAGGCGGCGAGATCCACCATCCGCACGGGCTGGGCGCCGAGGACGAAGGGATAGTAGCGCTCGCACTCGGCGTAGAGCTGGGCTTCGAGGGCGAGATCGCAGACCTTCTGCAGGCTCGCCGGCGCCTTGTCCGCGATGCCGCCCTGGAGCAGGCGCGCGGTGACGAGGTTCTTCGAGAATTCCAGGCCGCGGCGCAGGGTCGTGGCCCCGGCCCCGCCGCCGTCGTAGTTCTTCGGCGACCAGGAATCGCCGACCCCGCCGATGGGCGGGAGCGTCACGGCGGCATCCATCACCAGGGTGTTGGGCTGCAGGCCGGCGTTGAGGGCGGCGAGATAGGTCACGGGCTTCAGGGTCGAGCCCGGCTGGCGCACGGTCTGGGTCACCCGGTTGAGCTGGCTCACCGGGTAGGAGAAGCCGCCCGCCATGGCGAGGATGCGCCCGGTGCGGTTCTCCAGCACCAGGGCCGCCCCCTGGACGCTCGGGCGCACCCGCAGGTCGGCGCGCGGGGTCTTGGCCGCGGGATCGCGCAGCTTGACCCGGACCACGTCGTAGAGGGCGAGCCGTCCCCGCGCCGGGCCGGGCTCCAGGCTGACGGTGCGGCCATCGGCGAGCCCTGCCTTCGCCGTACCGCCGCGACCGGGATCGAGCACCACGGCGAGGGGCCAGTGCACGTCGTAGAGGACGGGCCGGGCGTTCTCCAGGGCGCGCTGCCAGGTCGGCTTGGGACCGGCTTGTTTCGGTGGTACGGCCTTGGCGGCCGCTGCGGCCGCGGCCCGTGCCGCCTTGCGCTCGGCCTTCGTCCCCGTGGGCGCGGGCTTGGGGACCTCGGCGGGTTTGGGGGCCTCGGCGGGTTTGGTCTCGCCGCCGACGAGGAGCGGCACGGACAGCGACGAGGCCTCGGGGGCGGCCCCCGCCCCGTCGAGCTTGCGCACGGCCTCGGCGAGGTTGAGCTCCGGACCCTCGTAGCGCTGGCGCCCGGTGGCGCGCTCGTAGTTGGCGAGCCCGTCCTGAAGCGCCGTTTCCGTGGCGGTCTGGAGGCCGGCATTGAGGGTGGAGCGCACCGTGTGCGAGGCCGAGGTCAGGGAATCGATACCCGCGAAGGTTCGGGTCTCGCGGGTGAGGTGATCGACGAAGTAGAAGCCAGAGTCGCGCCGCGCCGTCTCGATGGAGGCGAGGCCGAGCGGCGCGTTGGCCGCCTGAGTGAGTTCGGCGTCGGTGATGACGCCCTCTTCCTTCATCCGGGCGAGCACGTAGGCGCGACGCTCGCGCGCCCGGTCGGGGTACTTGTCGGGATTGTAGAAGTTCGGCCCCTTCGGCATGCCGGCGAGCAGGGCCGCCTCCGGCACGGTGAGCTGGCCGACGGATTTGCCGAAGTAGCTGCGGGCGGCCATCTCGATGCCGTGGGCGCCGCGCCCGAGGTAGATGCCGTTGAGGTAGAGTTCGAGGATGCCGGCTTTCGGCAGGATGCGCTCCAGCCGGGAGGCCACGATCATCTCGCGGATCTTGCGCTCGTAGGTGACGTCGTCGCCGACCGACAGGTTCTTGACCACCTGCTGGGTGATGGTCGAGCCGCCGGCTGGCCGGCCCGGCGAGGCGAGATTGCCGATGAAGGCGCGGATCACGCCGCGCTCGTCGATGCCGTGGTGGGTCTCGAAGCGCTTGTCCTCCGCTGCCACGAAGGCTTTTTGGACCATCGTCGGTACCTCCGCGATGGGTACGCTGAGGCGCCGTCCGTTGGCCTCGAAGGCCTCGGCGTAGCGCTTGCCCGCCCCGTCGAGGATGAGGCTGGCGCCGGGGAGCTTGCGCTCCTTCAGGGCTTCGGCCGAGGGCAGGTCGAGGACGGCCTTGTTGTAGAAGGCGATGACCTCGCCCGCGTCGAAGGGGGAGTCCTTGGGGCTCTCGCCCTTGCAGAACTGACGGTAGCTGACGTTGAGCTCGCCGATGTCGAGGCCGTGCAGGAGCTTGGGCGCGCTCGCTCCCGCGATGGCGGTGGGGTCCTCCATCGCCGTGGAGATGAGCTCGTCAAGGTTGATGTCCTCGATGTCGAAGGCCTTGCGCATGTGGGCGCAGCCGTCGCGCAGGATCTGCACCACCTGACCCTTGTCGGCCACGGGATCGAACTGCGTCTTCACCGCATCCGGCCGCGTCGTGACCTGACTGAGGGTCAGCGCCGTCGCGAACAGCTTGATCAGGATGATGTTCATTTAGGCCGGGGCAACGGGGTTCTTCAGGCGCCCCCGGTCGGGGCGCAAAGGCACCCGAAGATGCGCCGCACAACGCGGCTGATTTAAGGTGGCGACCGTATCCTCCGACCCCGCCGCGGCGGGAGACGGACGCACGGACGCCCCCTACTTGTTGCGCCCGAGCAGCACCAGCCAGCCGATCCCGATCACGCACACCATGGCGCCGACGGTGACGAAGGCCGGGGTGCCGAGATCCATGAACCGGGGCGCCAGCTGGGTCGCGAAGGCGGCGACGATGAGCGCCACGGCGATGCGGGCGGCAGCGCGCTCGATGCCGCGGGTGAGCTTTTCGATGCCCTTCAGCTCGATCTCGACGGTGACGCGGCCCTGCTTCAGGCGCACCAGCATGAGGTGGATCAGGGTCGGCAGTTCGGAGGCCGCGCCGAACAGGCCGGCGCCGACGGCCTCGACCTTGCGGGTGAGGCCCTTGATGGAGAACTGCGCCTGAAGCTTGCGCTTCACCGTGGGGCCGGCGGCCGAGAACAGATCGAAGTTCGGATCGAGCTGGCGCATCACCCCGTCCGCCGTGACCAGCCCCTTGAACAGGATGGCGAGGTCGGTCGGCATGGCGAGGTCGTTCTCGCGGGCCATGGTCATGAAGTCCGTGAGCAGGGCCCCGAAATCCAGGGACGCGCCGGTGTGGCGCGCGATGAAGGCCTGCGACGAGGCTTCGAGCTTGGTGAGATCCGGGTTGCTCGATCCGGTCCAGTCGAGGAGCACGGCCATGAGCCCGTCGGCATCCTCCTTCAGCATCGAGCCGATGAGCATGAGAAGCTGGGTGCGGCGGCGCTCGGACAGGCGGCCGATGATGCCGAAATCGATGAAGCCGATGCGGTCGCCGGTCATCACCAGCATGTTGCCCGGGTGCGGATCGGCGTGGAACACGCCCTCGATCAGGGCCATCTGCAGGAAGGCGTCGGTGCCCTTCTGGGCCAGCACCACCTTGTCGATGCCGGCCGCGTCGAGGCGGGCGTGGTCGTTGGGCGGGATGCCGTGGATGAATTCCTGCACGAGGACGCGCTCGGAGGTCCATTCCCAGTGGATCTTGGGCACCACGATGTCCGACCGGTCGGCGAAGATCGCCGCGATGGTCTCGCAGTTGCGGGCCTCGTTGATGAGGTCGAGCTCGCCGTAGAGGCCGCTGGCTAGGTGCCGCATCTGCTCCTGCGGCTGGTAGCGGCCGAATTCCGGCCACTCGTTGACGACGATGCGGGTGGCGTGGCCGAGCAGCCGCAGGTCGGCCTCGATGACCTTGCGCAGGCCGGGACGCAGGACCTTGACCACCACCTCCTCGCCGGTGTGGAGCCGGGCCCGGTAGACCTGGGCGATGGAGGCGGCGGCCAGCGGCACCTTGTCGAACTCGGCGAAGACCTCGTCAGCCGGCGCCCCGAGGTCTTCCTCCAGCTGCGGCTGGATGCGTTCCCATGGGATCGGCGCGACCTGGCTGTGGAGCTTCTCCAGCTCCTCGGTCCATTCCGGCGTCAGGAGATCGGGCCGGCTCGCCAGGATCTGCCCGAGCTTGACGAAGGTCGGGCCGAGGGCCTCGATGGCTCGGCGCACGCGCTGGGGCTGCGACAGGCGGGCGATGTCGACCCGGGGCGTCCGCCGCTTGGCGAAGCGTGCCACGTGGGTGATGCCGAGGCGCTCGACCACCTTGGTGACCCCGTAGCCGATGAGGACGGAGGCGATCTCGCCGAGGCGTTGCCGGTCGCGCGCGGCGACGAAGGCTGTTTTCAGCATGTGAGATCGGAACCCGGCTGGGGAGGAGATGGCGCCCGGACAACGAGCCTGGGCGTGGTAAGGTTCGGCTAACGGTATGGCGAGGCCGAAGTTTGGCGGGCGCCGCCGCGCGGCGATTCGCACCGCGCCCCGTCTCGCGCTAGACAGGCGGCTTCCCGCGCCTTCGGGGCGCATGTGCAAATCCGCGCCGTCGAGGCGCTCGTACGAGAGACGCGATGCCAGGCACGCCCCGCGCCGGAATCATCCCGGTGACGCCCTTCCAGCAGAACTGCACCCTGATCTGGTCCGACGAGACCAAGGTCGGCGCCGTGGTCGATCCGGGCGGCGACCTCGACCGGATCGAGGCGGCGATCCAGGCCCAGGGCATCACCATCGAGAAGATCCTGCTCACCCACGGCCATATCGATCATGCCGGCGGGGCCGACGAACTGCGTGAACGGCTCGGCGTGCCCATCGAGGGCCCGCACGAGGCCGACCGCTACCTCCTCGACAGCCTGCCGGAGACGGGCGCCAATTACGGGATCGACGGGGCGCGGGCGGTGACGCCCGACCGCTGGCTCGTGGAGGGCGACGCCGTGACCGTGGGCGGCCTCGCCTTCGACATCCTGCACGCGCCGGGCCATTCGCCGGGCAGCGTGGTGTTCGTCAGCCGCGATGCGCGCTTCGCTCTGGTGGGCGACGTGGTGTTCAAGGGCTCGGTGGGCCGCACCGACCTGCCGGGCGGCAGCCACGACCAGCTCATCCGCGCCATCAAGGAGAAGGTTCTGCCACTGGGCGACGACATCGCCTTCATCCCCGGCCACGGCCCGACGAGCACCCTCGGCGAGGAGCGGATGACGAACCCGTTCCTGCAGGATTGAGCCCGGTTCACACCGCAGGGGACGGAGAGCCGTCCGTCCCCGCCCGGAACAGCCGAAAGCAATGCTTTTTGAAGGCGGAGGGCCTATAAAGGCCCTTGACGCACCGCAGGCGTGTCCGGGGCTCGAGCCGGGACACGAAGGATCACGCGACGACCCGCCTGCCCGAGGAACTTCATGTCCGACACGCCCCACAGCTCCGACGCCACCCATGCCCTCGCCTCCGATGCCTACGGCGCGGAATCCATCCGGGTCCTCAAGGGACTCGATGCCGTGCGCAAGCGGCCGGGCATGTATATCGGCGACACCGATGACGGCTCGGGGCTCCACCACATGGTCTACGAGGTGGTGGACAACGCCATCGACGAGGCGCTCGCCGGCCACGCGGACCTCGTCACGGTGATCCTCAACGCCGACGGCTCGGTGACGGTCTCCGACAACGGGCGTGGCATCCCCACCGACATCCACAAGGAGGAGGGCGTCTCGGCGGCCGAGGTCATCATGACCCAGCTCCATGCCGGCGGAAAGTTCGACCAGAATTCCTACAAGGTCTCGGGCGGCCTGCACGGCGTCGGCGTGTCGGTGGTCAACGCCCTGTCGCAATGGCTGCGCTTGCGCATCTGGCGGGGCGGCAAGGAGCACGCCATGGAGTTCCGCCACGGCGACGCGGTATCCCCCCTGGTCATCGTCGGCGACGGCAACGGACGGCGCGGCACGGAGGTGTCGTTCCTGCCCTCCACCGACACCTTCACGATGATCGAGTTCGATTACGCGACGCTGGAAAAGCGCCTGCGCGAGCTCGCCTTCCTCAATTCCGGCGTGCGCATCGTGCTCACCGACGCGCGCCACGCCGAGCACAAGCGCGAGGAACTCTACTACGAGGGCGGCATCGAAGCATTCGTGCGCTACCTCGACCGGTCGCGCAAACCCATCGACGGCGTGACCAAGCCGGTCTTCGTCCGGGCCGAACGCGAGGGCATCCGCGTCGAGGTCGCCCTGTGGTGGAACGAGTCGTTCAACGAGACCGTGCTGCCGTTCACCAACAACATCCCCCAGCGCGACGGCGGCACCCACATGGCCGGCTTCCGGGCCGCGCTCACCCGCCAGATCACCGGCTATGCCGAGTCCTCGGGCATCGCCA
The DNA here is from genome assembly GCF_001422375.1 of Methylobacterium sp. Leaf99. Classification (GTDB taxonomy): domain Bacteria; phylum Pseudomonadota; class Alphaproteobacteria; order Rhizobiales; family Beijerinckiaceae; genus Methylobacterium. The sequence goes on from NZ_LMMU01000002.1 coordinate 71,315, forward strand.
AGCGCGAGAAGATCTCGCTCACCGGCGAGGATTGTCGCGAGGGTCTCACGGCCGTGATCTCGGTGCAGGTGCCCGACCCCAAGTTCTCGTCCCAGACCAAGGACAAGCTCGTCTCGTCGGAGGTCCGCCCGGCCGTGGAGAACGTCCTCAACGAGGGCCTGTCGAACTGGCTGGAGGAAAACCCCACCCAGGCGAAATCCGTCATGGGCAAGGTGATCCTGGCGGCGTCCGCCCGCGAGGCGGCCCGCAAGGCCCGCGAGACGGTGACCCGCAAGGGCGTCCTCGACATCGCGTCCCTCCCCGGCAAGCTCGCCGATTGTCAGGAGCGCGACCCATCGAAATGCGAGATCCTCCTGGTGGAGGGCGATTCCGCCGGCGGCTCGGCCAAGCAGGGCCGCGACCGGACCTTCCAGGCGGTGCTGCCCCTGCGGGGCAAGATCCTCAACGTCGAGCGGGTGCGCGCTGACCGCATGCTGTCCTCGGACCAAATCGGCACGCTGATCACGGCGCTGGGCGCCGGCATCGGCCGCTCGTCGACGGACCGCGAAGGCTTCAACCCGGAGAAGCTGCGCTACCATCGCATCATCATCATGACCGACGCGGATGTCGACGGCTCGCACATCCGCACCCTGCTGCTGACCTTCTTCTACCGGCAGATGCCGGAAGTGATCGAGCGCGGGCACCTCTACATCGCTCAGCCGCCCCTCTACAAAGCCTCCAAGGGCAAGCGCGACCTGTACCTCAAGGACGAGCGGGCCCTGGAGGACTACCTCATTGATGCGGGCGTTGACGGCGCCGTCCTGCGCCTCGCCTCCGGCGTCGAGTTCGGCGGGCCGCAATTGAAGGCGCTGGTGGAGGAGGCACGCCAGTTCCGGGGCCTGATGCAGGCGCTCCACACCCGCTACGACCGCGCCGTGGTGGAGCAGGCCATGATCGCCGGGGCCTTCCGGGTCAACGTCGACGAGAACGCGACGGAGGCCGAGGTGCTGGCCGACCGGGTGGCCCGGCGCCTCGACCGGATCGCCGACGACATCGAGCAGGGCTGGGAAGGCGCGGTGAGCGAGGGCGGCTACGTCATGAGCCGCACCCTGCGGGGCGTGCGCCAGGTCGCGACCCTGGATGCGGGGCTCATCGCCTCGCAGGAGGCGACGCGGCTCGCCGACCGGGCCGAGGCCCTGCGCGAGATCTACCACGAGCCCGTGACCTACGCCCGCAAGGGCGACGAGACGACCCTTCACGGCCCCGTCGGCCTGTTCGAGGCGGTGATGGCCTTCGGCCGCAAGGGCCTCCAGCTCCAGCGCTACAAGGGTCTCGGCGAGATGACCGCCCAGCAGCTCTGGGAGACCACCCTCGATCGCGACGTGCGCTCGCTCCTGCAGGTGAAGGTCAAGGACACCCAGGACGCCGACGAGCTGTTCGTGAAGCTCATGGGCGACGTGGTCGAGCCGCGCCGCGAATTCATTCAGGACAACGCGCTCAGCGTGGCCAACCTCGACGTGTGAGGCGCTTCAGCGGGACGGTGCGGATCGGCGCAGCCGCCGCCAGCCCAGCACGATCCCGGTCAGCGCAACACCGGCGCCGAGGCCGTTCAGGGTCCACAGGACGAGGTCCCAGGCCGGGCGGTGGCGGGTCAGGATCGCGAAGTCGAGGCGGTGGGGGCCTGAGAACAGCCAGCGGTTCAACCGGCCGCTGCGGTCGAGACGCATCAGGATCTCGCCCGTCTCCGGGTCGAGGTAGGCCCAGGTCGCTGCCGGGTCGTCGAACCGAACGCGCACCACCGGCAGCATCCGGATCTCGTGGTGCGGATACCAGTAGGCGTCGTAGGCCGTCAGGGTCTCGGCCGCCACGAGCCGCGCTTCGGGCAGGAGACGCGCCGCTGCCGCGCGTAAGGAGTCCGGCGATACGGGCGGTTCGACCCTGCGCCGCCCCTCCGCATCGGTGGCGACGGCGTGGACCTGCCCGGCAAGGCCGATGAACCGGACCTCGACGACACCGGGCGAGGCGAGGCCGCGCAGGGCGTCGAGGCCGGGCAGGGAGGCTTGCCCCGCATGGGCGGTCCGCATGGCCGGCGTGGCGGATGGCCCCGAAAACCACCTGTTCGGGTTCATCGACAGCCAGCCGCTGGTGACGAAGGTGAGGAGCGCCACGCCGCCGACGATCCCGAACAGGTGGTGCCAGCGCGCCATCCCGCGATAGGGCGTCACCCCCGCGGCGTAGGGCCGACGCAGGCGCAAGCGCCAGATCCCGAGGACGAGGCCGCTCAGGACCCCGGCCACGGCGATTCCGGAGATCCACAGGAGCACGTCGCGCCACAGATCGGCCCGAGCGCGCAGGGGCGTGAGGTAGATCCAGTGCGGGATCGACCCGAGCCAGTTCCAGCCGCGCGCGAACCGCGTCGTTTCCAGGGCGACGGCGCCGGTGACCTGCGAGACGGAGCGCTCGGTGCCGGCGGGATCGTCGAGGGCGACCACGTGGAACGGGCGAAGGGAATCGTAGCGCGCCGTCACCGTCCACTGGTCGCGATGGATGGTGGTCACGGTGGGGTTCGGACCGGTCCCACCCCGGGCGCGGACCAGCGCCAGGGCTTCCGCGCCCGACAGGGGTCCGAGCACCGCGCCGGTCTCGGCCGAGACGACGCGGCGCTCGCCCGTATCCAGGGTGGCCCGGTAGACCGGCGCGTCGCCGCGCATGCCGAGGGACAGGTCCGGGGGCAGCTGCACGAACCCGAGCGCCGCGTCGGGGCCGAGCCGCACCCGCTCCCAGGCGATGGCGGGCAGGCCGGCGAGGCGCGCCGCCTCCGTGAGATTGGGGAAGGGGACGTACATCATCACTAGGCCCGACAGGACCCAGGTGGCGAAGAACAGCCCCGTGCCGATGCCGAGCCAGCGGTGGCCGAGGATCAGCCACCGCTTCAAGGGCTTTGGGAAACGGGACATGCCGGCTCAGAAGCTGACGTTGTAGGCGACCTCGAAGGAGCGCGGCCGGCCGAGAAGCCAGTTGGTGCCGACCCCGTTCACGGCGTTGCCGCTGATGGCGTAGACCGTGTCGGCGAGGTTGTAGGCCCGTAGCGACAGGCGCGAGGCCGGCCCGACCTGATAGTCGAGTCCGGCATTGAGCAGGGCGTAGTCCGGGCGCCGGGCCGTGTTGCCGAAATCGCTGAAGGTCTCGCCGACATACTGCACGCCGATGCGCGCCTCCCAGGCCGGGGCGAAGGCCCAGTTCACCCAGAGGTTGGCGACGCGCTCCGGCACGTCGATGGGCTGGCGCCCGGCATAGGACACCACCGCGCCGGCCACGGTCTGGTTGAAGTCGTCGTACTGGGCATGGAGCAGGGCGACGTTGGCATCCACCCGCCAGGCGTCGAACAGGTGCAGGGACACGGCCGCCTCGACGCCGTGCGAGGATTGCCGGCCAACCTGCGTCGAGACCGTGGGCTGGCCCGGCACGGTGGAGACGAGGTTGTCCTTGACGATGCGGTAGCCGGCCAGCGTCCACTCGGCGAGGCCGCCGAAGGCGATGCCCTTGGCGCCGACCTCGACCTGTTCGCCCGTGGAGAGCCGGAAGTTGGCCAGACTCTGCGACAGGGTGATGAGGCTGCCCACCGGATCGGTGGCGGTGGCGTATTGCGCGTAGAGGGAGAGGTCCGGGCTCGGGGCGTAGACGGCACCGAAGCGGTAGCTCAGGGCCTGGAAATCCCGCTGGAAGCTGTCCCCGGTGACGAGGTTCCGGCGGTTCAGGGTCGGGGCGTCGAAGCGCACGCCCGTGAGCAGGGAGACCTGATCCGACAGGATCAGGCGGTTCTCGGCGAAGACCGAGGCCTGGTTCGTGCTGGTGGCGTAGGCGGGGGTGGCACGGCCGTTGGCCGGAAACAGGCCGGGGTCGTAGGTGAACGGGTCCACGCTCGTGGTGAGGCCGCCGCCTTCGGACGAGAAGTTGTTGGTGTGCCGGAAGGCGATGTGATTGACGTCGAACCCGGCCAGGAACTCGTTGCGGAACCCGAACACGGTGCCCCGGACCGTGGCGTCGAGGCGGTTCCCGACCTGCTCCTGCTGGTGGTAGATCTCGAGGTAGTCCGAGCGGTCGATGCGGCCGGTGGAGCGGTTGAACGCATATTGCTCGACGTCGAGCCACTGGCGCCGGCTCTGGAGCCGGTAGGCGGTGTTGCGCACGGTGATGTCAGCGCTCGGGCTCCACTCGGTCTTGAGCTGGGTCCAGTTGTCCGTCCAGAAGATCTTGGCGTCGCGGACGTTGTAGTTGTTGAACCGGATGGAATCGAGGATCCGACCGTTGACGAGCGGCGTGCCCCAGTAGCGGGCCGGCTCCTGATAGCCGAGGTCATGGCTCAGGGTGAAAGCGAGGTCGGGGGCCGCCTGCAGGGTCAGGGCGCCCGAGACCGCGAGGTTGCGAAAGTCTCCGTCGGGCTGCATCCAGCCGCCGGAGCGGTTGCCGCTGATGTTGAAGCGGTATGCCAGGGCCTCGCCGATGGGACCGCCGGAATCCAGGGCGAGGCGGGCGAGGCCATCGGACCCAACCGCCGCGCGGGCCTCGTTGAGGGGCGTGAACACCGGCTTCTTCGTCACCACGTTGACGACGCCGCCGATGGCCCCGTCGCCGTAGAGCACCGAGGCCGGGCCGCGCAGGACCTCGATGCGCTCGACGTTCCAGGTGTCGAACGGGAAGGTGACGGTGCCGGCCCCCACGTAGAGGCGCGTGCCGTCGTAGAGCTGCTGGATCGAGTTCGGGCCGGCGAACCCGCGGGCCGTGAAGGCGCCGTTGCCGTTGCCGGGGGCCGCCACGGTGGTGATGCCCGTGGCGTTCTCGGTCACGGCCTCGGCGACGGTGTTCTGGCCGCGTCGGCGTGCGGTCTCGCCTGAGATCACATCGACGCTGGCGGGCGTCTCCAGGGGCGTGAGGCCGAGGCGGCTGGCGCCGCGATCCACGTTACGCAGGTTCAGTCCGGTGGGCGCGACGCCGGAGCCCGCCACCGACAGGGTGTCGAGGGTGACGGCGGGCTCCTGTGCCGAAGCGGCGAGGGGCGCAAGAACGACAATGGGCGCGAGAACGAGAAAGCTTGCCCCGATGCCCCCGTGACCGGGACGGAGGGAGGGCAGGGCGGAACGCGGGAAGAACGACATGAGGGTGAGGACAGTCCGAGGGTACGCGTCGCTCGCACCGACGCTCCGACGACACCTAAAACGAATGTTATAATGTTACAATCGCTTTGTCCCGGCATCGCTTGACCGTGCTGCGACGCGCGAACGCTATGACCGCTGGGAAGCGGCACGCGATCACGGTCGACGGGCAGTTGGGGCGGTGGCGCGGGCAGGCACATGCGGAAACGGCGTGCGCGCGCGAAGGCGCGATGTGGCACGTCACCGCGAACTGGGCCGATGCACTCCGCCCACGGCGGACGCCTCGACACCCACCAGGACACCCCGCCCGATGCGTTTCGCGTGTGACCACGACTGACGGCAGGTCTCCTGGCTCGCGGGTCATCGCCCTCTCATCGTCTTCCCAGATCCTCGCGGGTCCAGTGACGTGTTGATGATGGGCTCGCCGCTTACAGTTGCGGGGGCAGCCACGGCATCGGGGCAAAGCCCCTCACCGCGTTCCCTTTTGATCCTCCGGGGAGGAACCGTCGCCCTCAAGCTAGGCCGGGGCCGGACATCCCGTCAACCCGAGCGCGGCAAGGCCTCTGCACGGACTCGGAGACACGGCTGCCACGCAAGGCGCTCGTTGGCACAGGGTCTCAGGGGACGGAACCGTTTCCGGCATCGGCAGCCAGCCGGTCCTGGAGGCGCCAATGGGTCGTGTCACGGTAAGCGGACCACAGGTCGTTGTAGCGGTCACCCCACGACGCAAGCTCCGTCGGCCTGCCGCTGTCGACGAGCAGGCGTCCGCCACGACCACGATGTGATCGGCCTGCGCGATCGTCAGGCCTGCGGCCGATCCCACGGGCATCAATGAGCTTCGGACTGCCACCGTGCATCCGGTCGGCGATCCTGAAGGGGGTCCCTGCAATGGGAACCGAACGAACATGGAATCGGTGATTGACCTCTGATTAGAGTTATTCTAATTAAGAACGGAGCGGGCAGCTGGGCTGCCCATCCGACCGGGAGAGACACGATGCCGAGCAACCACAGCGCCGCCTGCGAGAGCTGCCGCTTCTTCGACGACCACAAGCTCAACGGCGGCGTGGCGGCCGGCGACGCGGGTCTGTGCCGCTTCAACCCGCCCGTGAGCCAGCCCGAGCCGAAGTCCCCGGGCCTGTGGCCGGTGGTGGCCTCCAAGGATTGGTGCGGTCACTTCACCGCCGAGATGACCGCCGCCGAATAGGCGCGTTCTCCCTCACGCAGCCTGGAGCCGGTGCGAGAGCACCGGCTTTTTGCGTTCGGGACCGGGCCGGAGTCGCGGGAGCCGGATTCCCGCGGCGGTGATGCGCGGCGGTCATGATCCGGTCACCTTCGCATCCGATGGCGAAGCATCACGGCACGGGGCGACGACCGCGTGCGGCCCGGTGGCGCTCCTTCAGGCGGCTCCGGCGGGTCGGCACGGCATCGGCTTCATGGCGCCCCCCGGCAGGTTTTCGAAGTTTGAGGATACCCAACGCATGATCGACCGATCGACCCTCGCCGCTCTGGCCGGCCTGACCCTGGCCGCGCTGCCCGGGTCCGCCCTGGCCGCCACGCCCAACGACGCGACCGGGACCTACCTCACAGAGGATGGCCGTGCCCGCATCCGTGTCGAGAAGTGCGGCCCGCAGAACACCAACCTGTGCGGCTACGTCGTCTGGTTGAAGGTGCCCCTGAACGACAAGGGCCAGCCCCGCGTCGATTTTAAGAATCCCGACACCAAGAAGCAGGCCCGCCCGTCGCTCGGTCACCAGCTCATCATGGGCCTGAAGCCGGATGCCGATGCGCGCTACGCCGGCAAGATCTACAATGCCGACGAGGGCAAGTTCTACGACGTGACCATGTGGGCCGATCAGCCCACCGAGCTGTCCGTGCGCGGCTGCATGCTCGGCTTCTTGTGCGGATCGCAGACCTGGAGCAAGGTCAACGACGTCGTTCCGGGCCAGCTCACGGCGGCGACGAACCAGCCGGGCGGACCCCGGTCCGATGCGGAATGGGCCCCCAAGGCCGCGGCTCCGAAGCCCGGAGCAAAGCCGGCCGCAGCCCCCGGCGCCGCGCCCGCGGCGCCCGCCGCGGAGTAGGCTCTCGCGTCGTCCGGATCGGGCGACAAGGTCAGGCGGACAGATTCGAGCCGGCTTCGCCCCGCGGAGCCGGCTTTTTCGGATCTGGATCAGTCCACCAGGGCCGCGTAGGTCAGCACCCGCAATTCGCGCCGGATCGGCAGGGCCGAGGACGGGATGAGCTGGGCCAGGAGAACCACCGCGAGGTCCTCGGCCGGGTCGACCCAGAACGCGGTGCTGGCGAGCCCGCCCCAGGCGGCTTCGCCCGGTGTCCCGACGATCTGCGCCCGGGCCGGATCGAGCATCACAGAGAAGCCGAGGCCGAAGCCGATGCCCGTGTAGGCCGTCTCGGAGAAGCGCGGCTGGCCCATGGCGGCAAGATCGCCGTCGAGGTGGTTCGCGAGCATGAGCGCGACGGTCTTGCGCCCCAGGAGCCGCACGCCGTCGAGTTCCCCGCGTCCGAGCAGGAAGCGGCAGAAGCGCATGTAGTCCCCCGCCGTGGAGACGAGGCCGCCGCCGCCCGAGGCCACCACCGGGGGCGACGCGAACCGACTGCCGACGCAATCGTCGTAGAGCTTGAGGCTGCGCTCGCGAAACAGGCTGTAATTGGCCGCGAACCGCTCGATCTTCTCAGGTGGAACGAAGAAGTCCGTGTCGATCATGCCGAGCGGCCGGATGATGCGCTCCCGCATGAAATCCGCGAAGTCCTGCCCCGAGACCACGGCGACGAGGTGGCCGAGGACGTCCGTGGCGACGCTGTAGTTCCACTCGGTGCCGGGCTGGGCCAGCAGGGGCTGGCGCGCGAGGCGCTCCACCACGCTGGCGAGGCTGTCGGTCTGCGCCTCGCCGAAATCGACGCCGTTCTGGCGGTAGAGGCCATCGACGAGGGTCGCCTCCATGAAGCCGTAGGTGAGGCCGGCGGTGTGCGTGAGGAGGTCGCGGATCGTGATGGCGCGCCGGGCGGGCTCGCTGTCGAACTTCACCCGATTGCCACCCGTGAGCACCCGCATGTCGGCGAAGTCCGGCAGGAAGCGGGTGATGGGGTCGTCGAGCTGGAAGCGGCCCTCCTCGTAGAGCATCATCACCGCCACGGAGGTCAGCGGCTTCGTCATGGAGTAGATGCGCGCGATGGTGTCGGGGGCGAACGGCTTTTCCCGGGCGATGTCGGCGCGACCGTGGGTGCGGAAATACGCGGTCTTGCCCGCGCGTGCGATCATCACCGAGAGGCCGGCGAGCTTCCCGTCGGAGACGAGGCGCTCCATCCAGCCGTCGATGCGCCCCAGGCGGTCCGGGCAAAGGCCCACCGCCCGCGGCGCGGCGTCGATCTCACCCTGCATGCTCATCCACTCCGTCGCTTCATGGTCCATCGGCATGTAGCGGGGCGGGATGGGGACGCAAAGCCGTTCCGGCTCACCGGCCCATCTCACCAGCCCATGGAGCCGGGGCCGCCCTTGAACGGGCCGACGAGGCCCGGCGTGATCCAGCCGCCGTAGAACCCGCCGGGCTGCGGCGTGGCGCGGACCTCGCCGACGAAGCAGGCATCCATCGGTCCCGCGTAGAAGGCGCAATACCCGGCGATGGCACGAAAATCCGGCGTCGGGTCGGGATAAGCCCAGGCCGTCCCCTCGGCGCGGCGGCCGCCGACCGAGACGTCGTGGAGCACGGCGCGGCCCTTCCACTCGCAGAGGCCGGCCCGGCGCGGGGGGCCGAGCACGCCGGAAGCCACGTCGGCGGGCGGGAAGTAGTAGGTCGGCGGGTGGCTGGTCTCGAGGACGCGCCAGCCCGACAGGGTGTCGGCGATGGTCTCCCCCGAGAACACCACCCGCAGGCGCAGGGCGACGCGCTCCAGGCGGGGCGGGCGGGGATAGGCCCAGACGCTCTCCTCGTCGGGACCGGGCGGGATCGGGGTCGGCCACATGCGCGTCGAAGCTCCTGCGAAAGCATAGTGATCGTGAGTTAGGGCACGGCCGTGCGCCGCGCCCCGTTTTCCCCTGGCGCGCGTCATGCTAGCGCAGGGCGAAATCCGATGAGGGACGCCCAGCGTGACCGAGCCGACCGACTTCGCCCTCTACCTCGACTTCGACGGCACCCTGGTGGAGATCGCGCCCCGGCCCGACGAGGTCCGGGTCGATCCGGCGCTGCCCGGGGCCCTGGAGCGCCTGCGCCTGCGCCTCGGCGGGGCGCTCGCCATCGTCACCGGCCGGCCCATCGGGGTGATCGACGACTTCCTGGCGCCGGTCCGCTTCGATGTCGCCGGCCTGCACGGGGTCGAGCGGCGGGTCGACGGCGTGGTGAGCGGCGGCGGGGCGGAGGACCATCCGGAGCTGCGCGCCCGCGTCGCCGGCCTGACGGCGGCCGTCGCCGGCCTCGACGACGTGCTCATCGAGGACAAGGGAGCGTCGGTGGCCGTGCACTGGCGCCTCGCCACCCCGGCCGACGCGGCACGCGCGGAGGCAGCGGTCAGGATCACCGCCGACGCCCTCGGGGGCGCCTACCGACTCCAGCTCGGCAAGGCGGTGGGCGAGATCGTACCGGCCTCGGCCACCAAGGGGCACGCCATCCGGGCGTTCGGGCGCGCCCCGCCCTATGCCGGCCGCCGGTCGATCTTCCTGGGCGACGACCTCACCGACGAGAAGGCCTTCGCGGTCGTCAACGAGACCGGCGGCGTCAGCGTCCGCATCGGCGCGGCCGAGACCATCGCCGCGCGACGGCTTTCGACCCCGCAGGAGGTGCGCCGGCTGCTCTATGCCTGGGCCGACGGGGCGCCCATCGACCCCGATGCCCTGCCGCCCGCCTGACGGCAGACCCGACTTTCCTCGACGGATGGTGCGTTCATGTTCGAATTTCCGGTCCTCGTCGGCGATATCGGCGGCACCAACGCGCGCTTCGCCCTGGTGCCAGAGGCCGGCGCGTCGCCCAACCTCCTCGCCCATGTCGAGACCGCCGGCCATGCCGACCCGAGCGCGGCGATCCGGGTGGCGCTGGCCAAGGGCGACGGCCCCCCACCACGCTCGGCCATCCTGGCGGTGGCCGCCCGGGTCGACGGTCCCGCGGTGCAGCTCACCAACGCCCATTGGGTGATCGAGGGCGCGCGGATCGGCCGTGATTTCGGCCTGTCGCGGGCGGTGATCGTCAACGACTACGTGCCGGTGGCGGCGGGGGCGGCCGAAATCAGCCCCGGCGAGCTGACCCCGGTGGGGCCGCACCGGGAGGGCGGCATCAAGGGTGATCAGGGTGCGCGCCTCGTCCTCGGCCCCGGCACGGGGTTCGGCGCGGCGGCCCTGCTGCCCGTGGGGGACCGCCTCGCCATCGTCTCGACGGAGAGCGGGCACGTGGATTTCGGCCCGAGCGACGCCGAAGAGCACGCCCTGTGGCCGCATCTGGAGCGGATCGAGGGGCGGATCACCGTGGAGGCGCTGCTCTCGGGCCCCGGCCTGTCGCGGCTGCATGCCGGCCTGCGCCGCCTGCGCACGGGTGAGGGCGGACCGAAGCTCGATCCCGCCGCCGTCACCGAGGCCGGTCTCGCCGGGGCCGACCCGGACGCCGTCGCCGCTCTCGCGCTCTTCGCCAAGCTGCTCGGCCGGGTCTGCGGCGACCTCGCCCTGACCTTCCTCGCCACCGGCGGGGTCTATATCGGCGGCGGCATCGCCCCCCGGATCATCGATGTGCTCCACAAAGGCGGTTTTCGCGTGGCCTTCGAGCACAAGCCGCCCTTCGTGGCGCAGATGGAGGCGATCCCCACCAGCGTCATCGCCATCCACGATCCGGCCCTGTCGGGCCTCGCCGCCCTGGCGAGCCGGCCCGACGTGTTCGTGTATCACGGGCAGGTCTGGACGCGGGACTGAGTCCGGGATGCAGCTGCATCATCCCCTTATCGTGCCGACCCTGGTCGAGGCCTGGGTCCTCGATCGGCTCTCCGTTGCCCCGACCGGGGATGGCGACCGGCCGAGCCTGCGCTTCTTCCGCAACCGCGCCTTGGCTGGCGTCGTCGCTCAGGAGATGCAGGATCGATGGGACCGGCAGGCGCCGCCCGCCCTGGTGGCGCTGGATGTCCGGCGGGGCAGCGTTCCCAGGCAAGGCGCCGTCCTGGCCTTCGACCGCGCGACCCTGTCCTCGGCCACACAGCTCGTCTCCGTCCGGGAGGCGCGGGACGACTTGCGCGAGGACGAAGTCGAGTTGCGCGCACGCACCGACCTCATCAGCCTTCGCCAGCGGATCAGGACGATCCATCTCGGCGACGAGGAGATCGACTTCTGGATCGAGACGTATGCCGGCGGCCATCCCAGCGACGACGGAACCGGACGCTGGACCAAAGCGGTGCTCGGCGCCCTCGACGACCTCTACGGCGACCCGAGACGGATTCCGGCCGACGTCGCGCCGCTTGATCGGGGCCGTTGAGGGCGAAGCGTCCGCGATTTTACACGGGCGCGAACCGGGGCATAGGATGCCGGGCATGCGAATCCGATGCATCCTCCGGCTGCCATCGCGCGGCCCCCTCGTCCGGGCGCTTCTCGCCGGAGCGTGCGTGACCTTGTCCGCAGCGGCCCGTGCTCAGCCCGCATCGCCCATCGACAACTGGGCCGAGTTCCGCACCGCCCTCACCGCGTGCTGGTCGGTGCCGCCTGAAACGGACGGGTCGCTGATCGCGTTCCGCTTCGGCCTCGACAAGACCGGCGCCCTGCGCGGTCCGCCCCTCGTCACCGCCCGCCGGTTGAACGGCGACGGAGATGCCCGCAAGCGCTACGAGGACGCCGCTGCCGAAGCCCTATCGCGATGCTTTCCGATCTCCGTCACGCCGGCTTTCGGAGCGATCCTCGGCGAGAGCCCCATTCGCCTGCGGTTCGTCAACACTCCGCCCGCCGCCGCCTACCAGATCAACAGCAACATCACGGTGTTCGCGCCCCGGTGAGGTTCGGAGTGCCTCACAAAACGCCTGCTCGCTGCCGGCGCCCGCCCTGAGCACGCCGGTGCAGCCGGAGTTTTGCGAGGGACATTCGGTGTCCAGGACCGTGATGGAGTGCCGCGTCGCGCCGGCATCGACGCAATCGACCATATCTCGGGAACAAAAGCGCCCGCGGCGCGTTACGGATATCGCCCAAACATCAAACCTAAACGCAAAGTAAAAATCCGGTCTTATCCACCGTTCGCACGATCTAGTCTCGATGTGGCCTAAATACACTAGGAGCGTTACGGCAAGCTTTGCTAAGTCCAGGTCACACCGCACCGAGAGTGCGTCTCACTTTTCTGGCAGCCGCCCCGATGTTCAAGACGCTCTTCCTCGCCAGCACCGCAGCCGCCCTCCTCGTGGGCGCCGCCTCGGCCGCCGACCTTCCGCGCCGCGCCGCCCCGCCGGTGTTCGTGCCGGTCTCTACGCCGGTTTCAACGCCGGTTACGGCTTCGACGCCTCCAGCAACAACGCGCCCACCGTCATCGGCGTCAACGGCGCCAGCACCCTGGTCCGTCCGGGCACCACCCAGGCGATCGCCTTCAGCAACGGCAGCACCAACGACGGCTTCGTCGGCGGTGGTCAGATCGGCTACAACTACCAGTTCACCCCGGGCTCCGGCTTCGTCGTCGGCGTCGAGGCCGATGCCCAGTACGTCG
>NZ_LMMU01000003.1 GCF_001422375.1 Methylobacterium sp. Leaf99
ACAGGTTCAAATCCTGTCCCCGCAACCAAACACCAAACAGACCCAAAAGCCCCCGATCCTCAACGGTCGGGGGCTTTTTGCCGTCCGATGATCGCCCGCCAACGGAGCCGTTCCCATCGCCGAACCCCAGACCGTCCTCGTCCCAAGGCCGCATCAGGAACAGGCCGCACGGGCTATCCTCGCCGCGCGGACGGGCGGAAAACCCGGGTTCCTGCTCGGCGACATGACCGGCCTGGGAAAAACCCTGTCGGTGTGGAGCGCCCTGGCTCGTATGCCGGAGCCCGACATCCTCATCGTCTGCCCCAAGGGAGCAATGCCGCAATGGCGGCGCACCATCGCGCAGGCGGGCCTGTCAGCGAAGTCCGTGACCCTGCTCAACTATGAGCGCACCAAATCCCTCATGGCGCCGCCGGCGGCGAGCAAGCGGCGCTCGACGCGGGCCAGGAACAACGAACTCGCCAAGCACGGCCAGTTGAAGCGGACCTGGTCCCTGGTCGCCTTCGACGAGAGCCACCGCCTGCGCAATCCGACGGCCCAGCAGACCCTCGTCTGCCGCCAGCTCGCCCAGGCCGCGCGGTTCGCAGTCTATCTCAGCGCCACCGCCGGCCAGGCCCCCCACGAGCTGTCCTATCTCGGACGCCTCCTGGGGGCAGCCGCCGGCGCCCCCTGCGATACCCTCGCGGAGTTTCGCGATCTCCTGCGGCGCCTCGGCATCGGCGGGGCGAAGGGTCGCTGGGCCAACTGGCGCTGGACGGCCAACCCCCGCGACTGCGCCGTGATGGCGGAGCTGCTCTATGCCGGACCGGACGCCATCGGCCTGCGCCGCCGGCCCGGTGACATTGCCGGCTGGCCGGAGGTGCAGCGCGAACTCGCCGCCACCGCCCTCGATCCCGCGGCGCGCCGGCTCTACGACGCCAACTGGCGGGAGTTCCGCCGGAGCTGGGGTCTGCTCGGCGGCAGCGCCCGCCGCCCGGCCGGCTGGGCGGCCGACCTGCGCTTTCGCCAGAAGGCGAGCCTGCTCCGGGTCGCCGGCACGGCGGATTTCGTCGAGACCCTGCTTGAGTCCGGCGAGGCCGTGGCGGTGTCCGTCGCCTTCCTCGAGACCGGCGCGGCCCTGGCCGAGACCCTGACCCGGCGCGGCTGGCGCACGGGCGCCATCGACGGGACGCGAGCTGACGCCGCCAACGAGGCCGAACGGGTGGCGTTCCAGACCGGTGCCCGCGACGTGGTCATCTTCACCGTGACCGAGTCGATCTCGCTCCACCGCAACGAGATGCCGGGGGGCGAGGCGGTACGGTCCCTCGTCATCCACGACATGCGCCACAGCGCGATCCAGCTGGCGCAGATCGAGGGCCGCTGCCATCGCGACGGCGAGCGGGCGACGATCTACTACGCTTTCGCCGAAGGGACGGTGGAAGAGACCATCACCGCCACGGTCCTGCGCCGGATGACCGCCATGGAGGCCATGGCCGGGGAGGACACCGCCCTCCTCGATGCCATCGCGGCCCTCATCGAGGGCACGCCCACGCCGCCCAATCCGTAGCACGGGCGTATGGGCTGCCGCCGCCGAGGTCCGATCCGGACGGACCTTTCGGGGAACGGCCGTAGGGTCTTGTTTCCCCAACGGCTTTCTCGAAAACCGGATTCCACTTTCATGGCCGATGCCGTAAGGCGAGGGCCATGTCAGACCTGGAAACGCTCCTCGATCGCCTGAAGAACGCTCAGCGCGATCTCATCCTCGACGCGGCGAAAGTCGCCATGGTGCCACCCGACAGCATGCTGCGGCGGATTGCCGACCTCGAGAACACCATCGCGGCGGTGGAAGCGCTCATCGACGAGCAGCGCCACGCTCGCGCCTGACCGTGCCATGCTCGAAACCCCGGACGGGCGCTACATCGTCGTGCGCGGCCGGCTCTGGCGGCGGACCCGGCCGGATCTGGCCCCGGACATCCGCGACGGCCTCGTCCACGACCTCATGGATGCGAGGCGGGCGGTGAAGGCCGGCCGGCAGGCGGGCGATCCGGAGGCGGTTGCGCAGGCGCGGGCCGCCGTCGAGCGGGCCAAGCGGGGCCTCGGGGAACGCGGCCCGGTGTGGTGGACGGACAGCGCGCCGGACCTCAACCGCCGCATGGCCCGCAACACCCCCTATGCGGAATGGTACGCGGACCAGTCCGACGAGGCGTGACCGCGTCGTTTCCGCGATCCGCCGCACTGGACCCCGGGCCGGGCATCGCCTATATTCCGGGTGCGGTTGATGACCGGTTCATAATAACGTTTCAGGACCCGGAGGGCAGTACTCCGGCGCCTCCACCAAAAGCCCATCCCGTCGATGGTGAGTTTCTGATGGGGGCGAAATAGGATCGACTGGGCGGTAAAGGGATCGCGAGTTCAGTCTCACTTCGGTGGGATACGATGCGACTGTCGGTAAGGTTTCGACCGGTTTGGCGTGGGCAACCCCTATTCCAGGCATCTGACCAAAACTCTAAATGCCAACGATAACGTTGTCATGGATGCCCGCCTCGCGGCGTAAGCATCTTGCGGTAGGGTAACCGTCGAAACAGAACCCGGGGCTTCGGCCCCGGGACCCACTTTTCTCACTATGATCGGATCGACCGGATCGCGTGACGCGCGAGGCCGGCGTTTTTGCGTGCGTGGGACGAGCGGAGCACCCACGCAAAAACGCCCCGCGACGAATCGCGGGGCGCAAGGTTCCGGACGGTGACGTTCGCCGATGATGGCCCGATGTCAGACCGGGTTCGACGGGTAGGACCGGACGCGGGCGCGGCCCTCGGGCGTCCCGGACAGGACGGCCGGATCGGACGCCGCGGCGGCCTGCGGGGCGGTCCAGCCCTCGGCGCGCCAGCCCTGAGCCCGCTCGTCGATGTCGATGGAGCCGTGCTCCTCGAGGATGTCCATCACCGCGGTGGCGCGGGCTTCGTCCGCCCGGACGGTCACCAGGGTGCCGCCACGGCGCACACCCTCGGAGTAGGTATGGGCGTCCGTCTCGCTCAAGCCCGCCCCGGTGAGGCCACCGGCAAGACCACCCGCCGCCGCGCCGATGCCGGCGCCCGTGAGGGTGGCGACGAGCCAGCCGGCCGCCACCACGGGGCCGACGCCGGGGATCGCCATCAGGCCGAGGCCCGTGAGCAGGCCAGCGGCACCACCCAGAACCGTGCCGACGGTGGCGCCGGTGCCGGCCCCCGTCGCGGTGCTCTCGGCGGTGTCGGTGTGGTCGTGCGTCGCTGTCGGGGAGGCGACGCGTCCGGCGTGGCGGTCGCCCTCGTTGCTGCCGACGATGCTGATGTCGCTGTGCGGGACGCCGAGGGTCTCGATCTTCGCCACGGCGGCGCTGGCATCGTCGTAATTGTCGTAGAGGGCCGTAATGGTCTGCTGGGCCATGGTGGACTCCTGTTCAGGTCTGAAACGCGGACTCGGGATCGGCGAAGCGCTCACGGAACCCCGTGGGCCGCTCGGGTCCCCGCGAAAAGCCCCCTCATGTCGGGGCAATCTCCGCGGGACACGCTCAATGCGCGGCGACGTTGCCCTTGAAGTCGATGCCGACCTTGACGGGCTTGCCATCGAGCATCGCGTCGGCCCGCCAGATGCCCTTGTCGTCCTTGGTCAGGCCTTTGACGTCCTTGTAGCCGGCCTCGGTGAGGCGGTGATGCGTCTGGGCCTCGGTGAAGCTGTTGGCGCCTTCCTCGAGCTTGGCGCCCGTGGCGGCATGGGCCGTGCCGGGCTTGGCCGCATCCGGCCGGTCGGTGTTGGGCCGGGTCACGGCTTCCTGGCCGCCGGAGGTGGCACTCGACTTGGCGTCGGGGGCGGGCGTTCCGGTCACGGTGGTCTGGGCGAGGGCCGGGCTGGCGCCGAGGACCGTCAGGATGGCGAGGGTTTGCAGGGTCCGGTTCACGGTATTCTCCTTTGACTGAGGACCCATTCAATCTCCGAGATTGCCCGATCGTTCCGTCTTTCGTAACAGCGGATCAGTCTTCACTGTGATGGGAAGGGCGCTGCGCGCGATCCCATTTGCCGGATCACTTTCATCCAAAAAACTCGGACGAACACGAATTCTTGGCGGATGGCGATCGCGACTGATGTCTCTCCGCCGTCATGCGTTTACGCGCGTAAAACGGTGTCCCCCGGCGGCAAACCAACCAAGCCATGGACTGCTGGCCCGGGCACACCCCGATACCGATTCAGCGCCGGCCTCCACCCTGGAGGCGCCCGGCCAGAGCGGCCGGTTCGAACCTTCCGAACGCGAGCCCGAGGCTCAGGCCATCGCATCCGCTTCGCCGGAATCCTCTCCGGTTGCGTCATCGACGAAGACGCCATCCGGATGTGCCACGGGCGGGAACAACTGGGACAAGCCCTGGGCAACGCCAAACACCACGGGATCGGAGGCAAGATCGCCGGAGGGCATGAGATGGCTGGTTTCAGTCACGGCTCGAAGACTCCCAGGCGATCCCCCCGGCGTCGGTGGACCCGTTCGCATGCAGGATGAATCGCAGGGACGGTAAAGTCGCCAGAGGCGAATCGTTTCCCTTGCGTTAACGAAATTGCACCTGGCGTGGCGAAAGGATCACCGTTTCGCCCTACGAATCCGTGCCGGATCGAGACGCGCGGATCAGGATTTCCCATCCGGCCTCTGAGACGTGCATCATCCGTTGGTATCGTCCGGAACCAATTCGTACCGTGCACGACAGATGAGTTGCGAGCCCCCTCAAGAAACCACACGACCCCGTGGGAACTGTTCAGGTTGAGCTTTTGTTAAAGGCTCATCCCAGCGTGCGGCGGGGATTGACAACGAGAGCCGATTTCCCATGACCCGAGCTCCGTCTTTCGTGCGCGGCGGTGTCGCCGTTGCGCTCTTCACCGCCCTGAGCTTTACCCTTCCGAACCAGGCCATCGCGGCCGATGACGGTCTCGGCGGCCTGTTCCAGCGCTTGTTCCAGCCGAGCCAGCCCGTGGCGATGCAACCGGCACCCGCTGCGGACGCCGCGGCGTGGCCGACCCAACGGCAGATGAATGTCCGCCGCGCGGCGCGGGCCCTGAACACCCGCCCCCGGCCGAACATGCGCTACGCCGCCCTGCCGAAGGCCGAGCCCCTCAAGATTCGGGTGAGCGACCGTCAGACCCCCCTCGACCTGAGCGCCGGACCGGCCGCCGCGTTCATGAAGGACGAGACCCTGCGGCCCGGCGACATCGTCGTGCTCAAGGAGGGTGTGAAGGTGTTCACCGGCAACCCGGACAAGCGGCACGCGGCGCGCGATTTCGAGGGCGTCGGCCGTTCAGCCTTCGTCGATCGGCACACCCGCGCCCTGCTGTCGGCGATGGTGATGCCCGTGGGCGCGATCCCGGCCGACGAGGCACGGCGGATGGCAGCCAAGGCGCGCAAGGTCCTGCCGACGAGCGTCGCGCCGGTGCAGGCCGAGACCGCGTCCATGCGGGTCATCATGCCCTGGACCGTCGCCGCCTCAAACTGATCTATTTCGCGGGGTTCAGGCCCCCGCGGCGGCACGATCCAACAGCCAAGTGACGGGGCCCGCGACGCGGAACGCCGGAAGGGTTTCGCCTTCGGCAAGGCGTTCGAGGGGTGCGCGCTTGGCCTCCCCCGTCACCAGGAAGAGGACGCTGCGGGCTGAGGCAAGGACCGGGAACGTCAGGGTGATGCGCGGGACGAACGGGGCGAGCCCCGCCTCCGGCACCGGAGCGACCCAGGCCGTGGCCTCGTCCAAGGCGGGCTTTCCCGGAAACAACGAAGCGGTGTGGCCGTCCTCGCCGAGACCGAGGAGGACGAGGTCGAACAGGGGCCGGCCCGGGTCGAGGCGGTCGGCGCCGTAGAACGCGTTCAATTCCGTCCCGTAAGCCGCCGCATCCGCCTCCAGGGTCCCCTCCGTGGGAATGCCGTGGAGGTTGTCAACGGGGATCGGCGCCCCGGCGAAAGCCTCGCGGGCCATGCGGACGTTGCTCGCCGCATCGTCCCAGGGCACGTGGCGGTCGTCGCCGAAGAACCAGTGCAGCCTCGCCCAGGGGAGGGCGTCGCGATAGTCCGGGCCGGCCAGAAGGGCATAGAGGCGCTTCGGGGTCGAACCGCCCGAGAGGCAGACGGCGACGGGCCGGTCCGGGGCCGCCGCGCACAGGGCGACGAGGCGGTCGGCCGCCGCCCGCGCCACGGCGTCCGCATCAGGCAGGATCCCGGAGTTCTTCGGCAGCGGGATCATCGCGTGGTCCTCGACGTCGCGGTAGCGATGGGATGGGCGGGTCCCTACTTCGGCTCCTGGTGACCGCCAAATCCCTTGCGCATGGCCGAAAGCAGCTTGTCGGCGTAGCTGGCATCCTCGCGGGAGCGGAAGCGGGCGTAGAGGGCGGCCGAGAGCACGTTGGCAGGCACCGATTCCTCGATGGCGGCATTGAGGGTCCAGCGGCCCTCGCCGGAATCGGCGACGAAGCCGGAGAAGTCCGACAGGCTCTCGTCGCCGGCCAGCGCCCCGGCGGTGAGGTCGAGGAGCCAGGACGAGACCACGCTGCCGCGCCGCCACACCTCGGCGATGTCGCCGATGTTGAGGTCGAAGCGCTGGCCCTCGGGCAGATCCGGCGAGTTGGCGTGCTTGAGGATGTCGAAGCCCTCGGCATAGGCCTGCATCAGGCCGTACTCGATGCCGTTGTGGATCATCTTGACGAAGTGGCCGGCCCCGCTCGGCCCGGCATGGATGTAACCCTCTTCAGCGCGGGCATCGCGGCCGTCGCGGCCGGGGGTCTTGGGAATGCTGCCGGCGCCGGGTGCCAGGGTCCTGAAGATCGGGTCGAGGCGCGCGAGGGCCGCGTCGTCGCCGCCGATCATCATGCAGTAGCCGCGCTCCAGGCCCCAGACGCCGCCGGAGGTGCCGACATCGACGTAGTGGATGCCCTTCGGCTTCAGCTCGGCGGCGCGGCGGATGTCGTCCTTGTAGAACGAGTTGCCACCGTCGATGATCACGTCGTCGGCGGCCATGAGGCCGCCGAGCTTCGCCACCGTGCCCTCCGTGATGGCGCCCGCCGGCAGCATCACCCAGGCATTGCGCGGCGCGTCGAGCGTCTGCACGAACTCCTCGAGGCTCGCCGCCCCGGTGGCGCCCTCGGCGACGAGGGCCGCCACGGCCTCCGGGCTCTGGTCGAACACTACGGCCGTGTGCCCGTCGCGCAGGAGCCGGCGGACGATGTTGCCGCCCATCCGGCCGAGGCCGATCATGCCGAGTTGCATGGGTGATCTCCGTGCGTTTTTCCCCTCCCCCTTGCGGGGAGGGGTCAGGGGTGGGGGTGGTGCCGGACGGGCGCGGCGGTGCCTTCTGCACGACCCCCACCTCCGGCTCCTCCCCGCAAGGGGGAGGAGAGGACGCTTATGTCAGGCCAGGGCCGCCTTGAGCGCGGCGGCGATGCGCTTCAGGCCGGCCTCGACGTCGCCGCCCCTGATGTGGACCCGCAGGGCCCGCCGGCCGCGCTCGGCCAAGACCGAAAAGTCGCCGCGCGCCTGGGCCGCCACCACGGTGCCGAAGCCGAGGGTGCGCCCCGGGATCGACAGATCCTCCGACGGATCGGCGGTGATCTGCAGGAACAATCCGGTGTCGGGCCCACCCTTGTAGGCCTGGCCCGTGGAGTGGAGGAAGCGCGGGCCGAATTCGAGGCAGGTGGCGAGGCGGGTCTTGTCGCGGAGCGCCACGCGGGCGTCCTGCAGGATCGCGTGGTGCTTCGGGTTGCGCGCGACGTAGGCCAGCAGGGCGACGTAGTCGCCGGCCTTGGCCCGGCCGAGATGGGCCTTGAGGGCCGCATCCAATCCATCCGATGCCTGGGGCAGGGCCCCGGCATTCTTCGGGTCGGCGTAGAGCGCGATGGTGTCGTCGGAGAACAGCGGCGTCTCGGCGGGGAGAGCCCCGCTCGCCTCGGCCGCATCGAACAGCTTCTTCGTCTCGATCTTGCTCGCTTCGACGTCGGGCTGGTCGAACGGGTTGATGCCGAGCATGGCCCCGGCCACCGCCGTGGCGATCTCGAAGCGGAAGAATTCCTGCGGCAGCTGCTCTTCGTTCGCCAGGGTGATGTGGACGACGGGATGGCCCTCGCGTTCGAGGCTGCGCACGGCCTCGTCCTGGCGCGCATCGGCGCGATTGTCGAGGCGCAGGTACACGAAGATCCGGTCGAGTCCGTACACGGCCGGCACGTCGACGGGCTCGCCGTCGATGGGGATCAGGCCATGGCCGTCCTTGCCGGTGGATTCGGCGATGAGCTGCTCGGCCCAGGCGCCGAACGTGTCGATGCCCGGGGAGGCGATGAACGTGACCTTGTCGCGCCCCGCCGCCAGGGCAGCGGCGCCCAGTGCCGTGCCGAGGAGTACGCCCGGGTTCTGCGCCGGCGGCACGGCCGGGCCGCAGGAGCGGACCATGGTGCGGGCGGTGTCGAGGAACGCCTTCACGTCGATGCCAGAGGCCGCCGCCGGCACGAGGCCGAAGGCCGAGAGCACGGAGTAGCGCCCGCCGATCTGCTTCACGCCGTAGAAGATTTTTCTGAAGTTGTCGGCCTTGGCCGCCGCTTCCATGGCCGAGCCCGGATCGGTGACGGCGACGAAATGCGCCCCGGCGCGCTCGCCCACCGCCGCCTTCATCCGGCCGAGGAAGTAGTCGCGAAACACGTTGGGCTCGAGGGTCGAACCGGACTTCGAGGCGACGATGAACAAAGTCGTCTCGAGGGTGATCGCCGCTTCCGTCTCGCGGACCTGATCGGGATCGGTCGAATCGAGGATCCGCAGCGTCGGGAAGCCGTCGCGGTGTCCGAACGTCTCGGCCAGCACTTCGGGGCCGAGGCTGGAGCCGCCCATGCCGAGGACCACCACGTCGGTGAAACCGGTCTGGCGCACGTCGTCGGCGAAGGCGGCGTAATCGGAGACGTGGGCGAGTTCGTCCTCGACGATCCGCAGCCAGCCGAGCCACTTGTCCTCGTCGGCGTTCGACCAGACGGTCTTGTCGTGAGCCCACAGGCGGCGGATGGCGCCCGAGGCACGCCAGGCCTCGACGGCCTTCTTCGCTTCCGCCGCGATGGGCTCGGGCAGCACCAGGGTCTGGCCGTCGAGCTTGGGCCCGAGGAAGTCGATGCGCTTGCCCGCGACCGCGCCGAGGAGCTTGTCGGCGGCGTCGATGAAGAGCTGCACGCCCTCGTCGACGAGCTGGTCCCCGACCTGTTCGATGTCGATGCCGGCGCGGGCCAAGCCGTCCATCACGGCCCTCGCCCCATCGAGGTCGGTCTCGATGGCGGCCTTGACCGTGCCGTGGTCGCGAAAGGCGTCCATGGTGGCCGGCGGCATGGTGTTGACGGTGTCGGGGCCGATCAATTCCTCGACGTAGAGCACGTCGGAATAGGCCTTGTTCTTCACGCCCGTGGACGCCCACAGCAGGCGCTGGGCCTTGGCGCCCTTTGCCGCAAGGGCCTGCCACTTCGCTTCCGAGAAGACGGACTTGAAGCGCTGGTAGGCGAGCTTGGCGTTGGCGATGGCGACCTTGCCCTTGAGGGCTTCGAGGGGCGCCTTGTCGGCGCTGCCGGCGGCGATCTTGTCGTCGAGGGCCTTGTCGACGGCGACATCGATGCGGCTGATGAAGAAGCTCGCGACGCTGGCGACCTTCGAGACGTCGCCGCCCTTGGCGCCGAATTCCTCCAGGCCGTCGATGAAGGCGCGGGCCACGGCCTCGTAGGTCTCGACGGAGAACAGCAGGGTGACGTTGATGCTGATGCCGTCCGCCGTGAGCGCCCGGATCGCCGGGATGCCCTCGCGGGTCGCCGGCACCTTCACCATCAGGTTGTCGCGGGCCACCGTCCTGTGGAGACGCCGGGCCTCATCCAGCGTGTCCTCGATGTTCAGGGCAAGGTAGGGCGAGACCTCGAGGCTGACGTAGCCGTCGGCGCCGTCGCTGGCCTCGTAGACCGGGCGCAGCACGTCGGCCGCCGCCTGGATGTCGGCGATGGCGCAGCCCTCGTAGAGGTCGATGACCCGGGCGTCGCCCGCGTCCATCACGGATTTCAGGGCGGCGTCGTATTCCTGCGATCCGCCGATGGCCTTCTCGAAGATCGACGGGTTCGAGGTCACGCCGCGCAGGCCGTCCGCGTCCACCAGGGCCTTGAGCTTGCCGTCGAGGACGAAGCCGCGGGCGACGAAGTCGAGCCACACGGCCTGGCCCTGTTCGGGGAAGAGAGCCTTGAGCGGGTTCATGCGAAAACTCCCAGTCGTCCGTCGTCGTGAGTCGCGCGCAAGAGGGTGGCGCCGTTCAACCATCGTCGTCCGGAAATGCGCCGCCTCTCCCGAAAAGGGGGGAGGGGATGCGCGTCCCGTCGTTCGAAAACCCCCGAACCCTACTTCTTGTGCCGCGCGATCTGGTCGCGCGCCGCCTGAAGCACCTTCTCCGGGGTGAAGCCGAACTTCGTCTGCAGGTCCTTGATCGGCGCCGACGAGCCGAAGGTGTGCATGCCGATGATCGTGCCCGCCGAGCCGGCGTAGCGGTCCCAGCCGATGACCGAGCCCTGCTCGACGGCGACGCGGGCCAGCACGTCCGGGATCAGGACCGAGTTCCGATAGGCCTCGTCCTGGCGCTCGAACAGGTCCCAGGACGGCATCGAGACCACGCGGGCCTTCACGCCCTCCGCCGTCAGGGCCTCGTAGGCGCCGACGCAGAGCTGCACCTCCGAGCCCGTGCCGATGAGGATCACGTCGGGCGTGCCGTCGCTGTCGGCCAGGACGTAGGCGCCCTTGGCGACGCCGGCGGCACTCGCGAAGGTCTCGCGGTCGAGGGTCGGCAGGGGCTGGCGGGAAAGGGCGAGCACCGCCGGCTGGTCCTTGAGGCCCATGATGACGCGATAGGATTCCGCGACCTCGTTGGCGTCGGCCGGGCGCAGGGTGACGAGGCCGGGGATCGCCCGCAGGGTCAGGAGCTGCTCCACCGGCTGGTGGGTCGGCCCGTCCTCGCCGACGCCGATGGAATCGTGGGTGAAGACGTGGAAGACCGGCAGCTCCATCAGGGCCGCGAGGCGGATGGGCGGGCGCATGTAATCGGCGAAGACCAGGAAGGTGGCGCCGTAGGCGCGCAGGCCCACAAGGCCGAGGCCGTTCACGATCGACCCCATGGCATGCTCGCGCACGCCGAAATGGATGTTGCGGCCGCCCGGCTCGAACGGCGACAGGGTGCCGGCGCCCTCGAATTCGAGCTTGGTCTTGTTGGACGGCGCGAGATCGGCCGAGCCGCCGAGCAGGTGCGGCACGTTTTTCGCGATGGCGTTGAGGACCTTGCCCGACGATTCGCGGGTGGCCATGCCCTTGGCGTCGGCCGGGAAGACCGGGATGTCCCGGTCCCAGCCCTCGGGCAGGCGACCCGCGTGCAGGGCGTCGATCTCTTCGGCCAGGGCGGGATCGGAGGCCTTGGCCTCGCCCATGAACCGCTCCCAGTCGGCGAAGAGCGCCGCACCGCGCTCGCCGATGCCGGCCTGGAAGTTTTCGCGGACCCCCTCGGGCACGAGGAACTGCGCATCCTCGGGCCAGCCATAGGCGCGCTTGGCGCCCCTGGCTTCCTCTTCGCCAAGGGCATCGGAGTGGGCCTTGGAGGTGTTCTGCTTCTTCGGCGCGCCGAAGCCGATGATCGAGTTGACCACGATGAGCGTCGGCCGGTCGCTGGACTGGAGGAAGGTCTCCAGGGCGTTCGAGATCGCGTGGACGTCGTTGGCGTCGGCGACCCGCAGCACCTGCCAGCCGTAGCCGAGGAAGCGCGTCGCGACCTCTTCGGAGAAGGCGAGCTCGGTGTGGCCTTCGATGGTGATGGTGTTGTTGTCGTAGATCCAGCACAGGTTCGACAGGCGCAGGTGCCCGGCGATGGAGGCGGCTTCCGAGGCGACGCCCTCCATGAGGTCGCCGTCCGAGCAGATGGCGTAGACGTTGAAGTCGAACAGCGGCAGCTCGGGCCGGTTCAGGGTCTCGCCGAGGAAGCGCCCGCCCATGGCCATGCCGATGGAGTTGGCGACCCCCTGGCCCAGCGGCCCGGTGGTGGTCTCGACGCCGGTGGTGAAGTGGTATTCCGGATGGCCCGGCGTCTTGCTGTCGAGCTGCCGGAAGTTCTTGATATCATCCAGGGAGACCGCGGGCTCGTTGCCGCCGTCGGTCTGGGCGACGCCGGCGAGGTGCAGCAGGCCGTAGAGCAGCATCGAGGCGTGGCCGGCCGAGAGCACGAAGCGGTCGCGGTTGGGCCAGTGCGGGTGGGCCGGATCGTAGCGCAGGTACCGGTTCCACAGGGTGTAGGCCACGGGCGCCAGGGCCATCGGCGCGCCGGCATGGCCGGAATTCGCCTTCTGCACCGCGTCGATGGCCAGGGTGCGCAGGGTGTCGATGCTGAGCTTGTCGATGGGGCTCAGGGCCTCGCTCGGCTTGGTGTCGGCTCCGCTCATGGTCTCGTCTTCCTTCGTATCGCCTTGGCCGCCCACGCCGCGGGTCCGGCCCTCGTCCCGTGGAGGGTCGCCGGCGCGATGCCGGCCCCATCCACCTCGATTCACGTCGACGTCGCCGTCAGGCCGGCATCGTCTCGGCCGTCCTGTCGGCCCGGAGGCGTGCGCCCCGGGTGCCGGTTCCGTCCCCGTTCCCGGTTCCGTCCTCGGCGCCCGCGCTGCGTTCCCGGGCCGGCCCGTTGGCCCGGCTGTAGTTCAGGATGGTGTTCACCAGTGTGACGTGGCTGAACGCCTGCGGGAAGTTGCCGACGAGGCGCTTGGCCTTCACGTCGTACTCCTCCGAGACGAGGCCGACATCGTTGCAGACGCCGATGAGCTTCTCGATCAGGGCGCGGGCCTCCTCGCAGCGGCCGAGGCCGATGAGGTTGTCGGCGTACCAGAAGCTGCACGGCAGGAACGCGCCCTCGTCGCCCGGCAGGCCGTCCGTGGTCTGGTCCTCGGTGTCGTAGCGCAGGATGAAGCCGTCGCGCATCAGGGTCCGGCCGATGGCCTCCACGGTCCCGACCACGCGCGGGTCGGTCTGGGGCAGGAAGCCCATATGGGCGATGAGCAGCAGGCTCGCATCGAGGCTCTTCGAACCGTAGGACTGCACGAAGCTGTTGAGCTGCGTGTCGAAGCCCTTGTCGCAGACCTCGGCATGGATCTGGTCGCGGATCTCGCGCCAGCGCCCCACCGGGGCGTCGACGCGGGTGTCGCCCTCTTCGAAGGAGCGGATCGCCCGGTCGAAGGCGACCCAGGCCATCACCTTGGAATGGACGAAGTGCCGGCGTCCGCCGCGCACCTCCCAGATGCCCTCGTCCGGCGTGCTCCAGACCTTCTCGAGGTGGCGCAGGAGCGCCTGGCCGACGCGCCAGCCGTCGGCGTCGCCGAGCAATCCGCGCTGGCGTGCCTGGTAGAGGGCGTCGAAGATCTCGCCGTAGACGTCGAGCTGGAACTGCTCGACGGCGGCATTGCCGATGCGCACGGGCTTCGAGTTCTCGTAACCGGGCAGCCAGTCGAGCTCGATCTCGGGCAGCATGCGCTCGCCGGCGATGCCGTACAGGATGTGGGCCTGCTCCGGGTTGCCGGCCACCGCCCGCACCAGCCAGTCGCGCCAGGCGCGGGCCTCGTCGAGGTAGCCGCCATCCATCAGGGCGATGAGGGTGAAGGTGGAATCGCGCAGCCAGCAGAACCGGTAGTCCCAGTTGCGCACGCCGCCGAGATCCTCCGGCAGGGACGTGGTCGGCGCGGCGACGATCCCGCCCGTGGGCTGGTAGATCAGCGCCTTCAGGGTCAGGAGCGAGCGCTGAAGGATGGCATCCCACGGCGTACCGTGGGCGGAACGGTTCGACCAGTCGCGCCAATGGCGGTCGGTCTCGAACAGAACCTTGCGCGGCTGCACCGGCGGCGGGTCGTCCTCGTGGGAGGGGCCGTAGCTCAGGGTGAAGGCGACGCTCTCGCCCGCCGCGACGGAGAAGTCGGCGGCCGTGGTCTGGCCCTCGCCGTGGAGCGGAACGAGGGTGCGCAGGACCACCTTGTGCGGGCCCGAGATGGCGCGCAGGTCCCCGAGTTCGTTGTGCGACACCCACGGCACGGCGAGCCCGTAATCGAAGCGCACGGCCAGATGCATCCGCATGGCGACCTCGCCGCTCAGGCCGTCGACGATGCGCACGAGGTGCGATCCGTCATTGGCCGGCATGTAGTCGGTCACCCGGACGCAGCCGGTCCCGGTCTCGTGATGGGTCTCGAGGACGAGGCTACCGGTGCGGTACTGGCGGGACGTCTTCGCCGCCCGGTCGGCGGGGCCGAGCTTCCAGAAGCCGTGATCCTCGGTGCCGAGGAGGGCGGCGAAGCACGCGGCGGAATCGAAGCGGGGCCAGCACAGCCAGTCGACGCTGCCGTCGCGCCCGATCAGGGCGGCGGTGCGGCCGTCGCCGACGAGCGCGTAATCCTCGATCCGTCCCGCCATCCACGCCCTCGTCCCGGCAAACCCGCGGCACGTTCCACCTCGCGGCAACGCATCGTCGATGGCGTCCACCTAGTCCCCCGAGGGGGCAGGGTCCAGGGCGCGCGGGGCGAGAAACCGAGCCGTCTCGAAAACCAGGGCTGCGTTCAGCGCAGGGTGCCGACGAAATCCACCACGGCACCGCCCAGCGCCGAGGCCTGCGTGCGCGCCGCCGCGCCCTGGATGCCGACGAAGTCGCGGGCACGGCCGACGGCCCGGATCGCCGGCGCGAAGGGGAGGGCCAGATCGGGCAGCAGATCGTCCGCCTCGGCGGGCGCCGGCGCCTCGACCTGCGCCACGCTCGCGACGGGGTCCGCACGCGGGACCTCGGCGGCTTCGGCGATATGGGTCTTGGCGGGAGCGGCCCGGCGCAGGGCGGCGACGCGGGGGCCGGCCGGACGGTGCTGCGCGACCGCCGTCATCGAAGCGGCGGCCACGACGATGGGGAACTGGCGCGGGAAGGCGAGGGCGGCGGGCACGAAGGGCGGCGCGGCCTCGGCGACCTGGATCGCGGGCGCCGCCACGATCCGCGGCGCCATCGTCGTGCTGATGACCGTCCGGGGCGCTGCCATGGGAGCCGGCGCGGGCGCGTCCGGCTCGCGGCAGAGCAGCGAGCCTGCACCGAGCACGAGGGCCATGAGCAGGGTGGGCAGCAGGGGCGGCGTCACGCCGGAGGTCGCATCCATGCCGAGGCCCTCATCGGCACATCCGCACTGGTTTCGCTCCGTCATGCCGGCATCCTCGCAATCCATCGCTGTCCCCACGCCCATAAGCGGGGTCGTTTGCGGCGGAAGCTGGGCTATTTCCTTTCGCAACGGTAAACCGCCTCCCTTCGGCTGCGTCCCGCTCCCCGAAACCGTCGTGCTCAAAAGCGCGCCCTGCCCAAAACCTCACCTTGCCGGGAATCGGAGCCCCGTGCGATCAGCGTGAGGCGGCCCTCCCTGCCCTTCGGACCCCGATGACCGAGCCGTCCCTCACCGTCGCCGTGATCGATCCGAGCCCGGCACGCGCCGCGATCCTCGAAGAAGGTCTGGCGGCGGCCGGCATCGCCCGCGTGGTGATCCTGCCCGACACCGCCGACCTGCCGGCCCGGGTCGCCGCCCTCAATCCGGACGTGGTGGTGATCCACCTCGAGAGTCCGAGCCGGGACATCCTCGAGCAGATGTCCGGCCTGTCGCGCCACGTCGAGCGGCCCGTGGCGATGTTCGTCGACCGCTCCGACGTTCCGATGATGCAGGCGGCGGTGGATGCGGGCATCTCGGCCTACGTGGTCGACGGCCTCCACCCCCAGCGCATCCGCTCGATCCTCGACGTGGCGATCCTGCGCTTCAACGCCTTCGCGCGGCTCCAGCGCGAACTCTCGGAGGCGCGCGGGGAACTCGCCGACCGCAAGCTCATCGAGCGCGCCAAGGGCATCCTGATGACGGCCAAGGGCCTTCCCGAGGAGGAGGCCTATCGGCTGATGCGGCGCAAGGCCATGAACGAGAAGCGCAAGATCGCCGACATCGCCCGCGCCATCGTCACGGCGGCGGACCTGCTCGGATGAGGCTCGCTCTCGGATACGTGCCCCTCGTCGACGCGGCGGCCCTCATCGTCGCCGTGGAGGGCGGGTTCACCGCCGCCGAGGGGCTGGCGGTGGACCTCGTGCGCGAGCCCTCCTGGGCGACCCTGCGCGACAAGCTCGCGCTCGGCCACCTCGACGGCGCCCATATGCTGGCGCCCCTGGCGCTGGCCAGCACCCTCGGGATCAGCGGACCCGAGACCCGGCTCGCCGTGCCGCTGGCCCTCAACCTCAACGGCAACGCCATCACCGTCTCGCGGGCCCTCTGGGCCGCCATGGGCCCGGACGGCGCGGACGTGGACACGGTGGCCCGCGCCTTCGCCCGGGTGGCGCGGGAGCGGGCGGGGCAGGGGCGTCCGCTGACCCTCGGCACCGTCCACCCGTTCTCGAGCCACACCTACCAGCTCCGGCTGTTCGCCGCCCGCGGCGGCCTCCACCGCGACGGGACGACCCGGACCGTGGTGATTCCGCCGCCGCGCATTGCCGAGGCCCTCCGGGCCGGGCATATCGACGGCTTCTGCGCCGGCAGCCCCTGGAACAGCCTCGCGGTGGAGGACGGCTACGGCCGGATCGCGGCCTTCGGCTGCGAACTCGCGCCCGACTGCCCGGAAAAGGTGCTGGCCCTGCCCGCCGATGCCGCGCCGGCCAGTGGAGCCCTGGTGCGGGCGGTGCGCCGGGCCGGCCATTGGTGCGCGCAAGCGGAGAACCACAACGAACTCGCGGACCTGCTGGCGGCCCCCGGCCACCTCGCCCTGGCACCGGCCCTGATCCGCCGTGTCCTGGCC
Organism: Methylobacterium sp. Leaf99; assembly: GCF_001422375.1. Classification (GTDB taxonomy): domain Bacteria; phylum Pseudomonadota; class Alphaproteobacteria; order Rhizobiales; family Beijerinckiaceae; genus Methylobacterium. The sequence continues at coordinate 16,832 of NZ_LMMU01000003.1, forward strand.
GGCACCATCGTGGTCGATCCCGACGGGACGCGGCGGGACGCGCCGGACTTCGTGGTGTTCGGCCCGCGCGTCGAGGAGCCCCGGGTCGCCCGGGTCGACTGGCTCCTCGATCAGATGGCGGCGGCCGGCCAGTTCGTCCCCACGCCCGCCCTGACCGAGCGCGCCCGCGCCCTCTACCGGCCGGACCTGTACGCGGCCGCCCTGGCGGATTGATCCGGCGAACTGATCCGGCGGCGTGCCCGCGTCACCGGCACCCTGCATACGGATTGTGCAGTGCGGGAGCGGAGACGCGGAATGCCGCGTTTCGCCTCAGGCGGTGCCAAGCGCCCGACGGGCCGGATGCAAGGCCGGATGCAAGGGCGGCGCGGGCCCCGGCGGACCGGCCGCGCTCCGACGCCCTGAGACGTTTTGGACAAATTCCAAAGTTCTCATTCGCTTAGGCGCCCCGGACGACCTCGCACCGCGATCCGGCCCCACGCGATCCGGGCCGTGGCATGCCTCCTGCTAGCTCATCGGGGCACGTCAACGAAGACGCGCCACATCCGTCGGCAGAGCCGCTGACCCGAGTCTCCCCCAAGGCACGCATCCTCCTGCGTCCGACGGAAGTGCTTGGTCGGCGGTATTTTTGTTTCGGCGGGCTGTAGCCCTGGCGAGGAATCCGGTTTCGATGAGTGATGGTTTTGCCAACAGCCGGCGCAACATCCTGAAGGGGGCGGTCGCGACCCTGTCCCTGGCGGCGCTCGCCCGCACGGCCCTGCCCGGCGGCGCCTTTGCGCAGGGCGCGGGTCCCGAGGTGAAGGGGGCCAAGCTCGGCTTCATCGCCCTGACGGATGCCGGCCCGCTCTTCGTCGCCAAGGAAAAGGGCTTCTTCGCCAAGCACGGCATGCCCGACGTCGAGGTGCTGAAGCAGGCCTCCTGGGGCACGACCCGCGACAACCTCGTGCTCGGCTCCGAGGGCAACGGCATCGACGGCGCGCACATCCTGTCGCCGATGCCCTACCTCATCACCGCCGGCCGGGTGACGCAGAACAACGTCCCCGTGCCCATGCAGATCCTGGCGCGCCTCAACGTCAACGGCCAGTGCATCTCGGTGGCCAAGGAATACCTCGACCAGAAGGTCGGCCTCGACGCCAAGACGTTCAAGGCGGCCATCGAGAAGAAGAAGGCCTCCGGCAAGTCGGTGAAGGCGGCCATGACCTTCCCGGGCGGCAACCACGACCTCTGGATCCGCTACTGGATGGCGTCGGCCGGCATCGACCCCGACAAGGACATCGAGACCATCGTCGTGCCGCCGCCCCAGATGGTGGCGAACATGAAGGTCGGCACCATGGACTGCTTCTGCGTCGGCGAGCCGTGGAACGCGCAGCTGGTGCAGCAGGGCCTCGGCTTCTCGGCGCTCACCACCGGCGAGCTGTGGAAGGACCATCCCGAGAAGGCCTTCGCCATGCGGGCCTCCTGGGTCGAGAAGTATCCGAACGCCGCCAAAGCCCTCACCATGGCGGTGCTGGAAGCGCAGATGTGGTGCGACAGGCCCGAGAACCGCGACGAGTTCGCCGGCATCGTCGCCAAGCGCCAGTGGATCAACATCCCGGTGGCCGACGTCGCCGGCCGGATGAAGGGCACCATCGACTACGGCGACGGCCGGGTGGTCGAGAACAGCCCGCACATCATGAAGTTCTTCGCCGACAACGCCTCGTACCCGTACCAGTCCCACGACCTGTGGTTCCTCACCGAGGACATCCGCTGGGGCAAGTTCGACGCGCAGACCGACACCAAGGCACTGGTCGCCAAGGTGAACCGCGAGGACATCTGGCGCGACGCCGCCAAGGCCCTGGGCGTCACCGCGATCCCGAGCTCCACGTCGCGCGGAAAAGAGACCTTCTTCGACGGCAAGGTCTTCGATCCGGCCGATCCGGCCGCCTACCTGTCCAGCCTCGGCATCAAGAGGACCGCGTGATGGCCAACACCTCCACCATCGCCGCCAGCCCGGTCGCCGCGAAAGCGGCCAAGCCGAAGCGCGCGCCCCTCGTCACGATGGCGACCCTGAACACCATCGCGAAAAACCTGATCCCGCCGGTGGTGGTGCTCATCGCGTTCCTGGTGATCTGGGAGCTCCTGTGCTCGCGTCCCGGCGCCGGCCTGCCGCCGCCGTCCCGCGTCGTCACCGAGGCCTGGGACATCATCGCCCACCCGTTCTACGACAACGGCGGCACCGACAAGGGGCTGTTCTGGCACATCGCCGCCAGCATCCAGCGCGTCGCCCTGGGCTTCGCCCTGGCCACCGTGGCGGGCATCCTGGTCGGCACCCTCATCGGGCAGTCGGAATGGGCCATGCGCGGCCTCGATCCGATCTTCCAGGTCCTGCGCACGATCCCGCCGCTCGCCTGGCTGCCGCTCTCGCTGGCCGCCTTCCGCGACGGCCAGCCGTCGGCGATCTTCGTGATCTTCATCACCTCGATCTGGCCGATCATCATCAACACGGCGGTGGGCATCCGCAACATCCCGCAGGATTATCGCAACGTCTCGGCGGTCCTGCGCCTCAACCCGATCGAGTTCTTCTCCAAGATCATGCTCCCCTCGGCGGCGCCGTACATCTTCACCGGCCTGCGCATCGGCGTCGGCCTGTCCTGGCTCGCCATCGTGGCGGCCGAGATGCTCATCGGCGGCGTCGGCATCGGGTTCTTCATCTGGGACGCGTGGAACTCCTCCCACATCTCCGAGATCATCGTCGCCCTCGTCTATGTCGGCGTCATCGGCTTCATCCTCGACCGCTTCGTCGCCTTCGTCGGCAATCTCGTCACCCGCGGCACCGCGACGGCCTGAGGATCATCCCATGACCTATCTCAGCATCGAGAACGTCGGCATCTCCTTCACCCGCTCTGGCCGCACCAACGAGGTCCTGCGCGACGTCAGCGTGAAGATCGACAAGGGCGAGTTCGTCTCCCTCATCGGGCATTCCGGCTGCGGCAAGTCGACGGTGCTCAACATCGTCGCCGGCCTGCTCAAGGCCTCGACCGGCGGCGTCCTCCTCGAAGACAAGGAAGTGAACAGCCCCGGCCCGGACCGCGCCGTGGTGTTCCAGAACCACTCCCTCCTGCCGTGGCTGACCGTGCGCGAGAACGTGGCCCTGGCCGTCGACAAGGTCTTCAAGGGCAGGAAGTCCCGCGCCGAGCGCGGGGCCTGGATCGACCACAACCTCGCGCTCGTGAACATGACCCACGCCGCCGACCGGCGCCCGAGCGAGATCTCGGGCGGCATGAAGCAGCGCGTCGGCATCGCCCGGGCGCTCGCCATGGAGCCGAAGGTCCTGCTCCTCGACGAGCCGTTCGGCGCCCTCGACGCGCTGACCCGCGCGCACCTGCAGGATTCGCTCATGGACATCCATGCGCGGCTCAGGAACGCCGTCATCATGATCACCCACGACGTCGACGAGGCGGTGCTGCTCTCCGACCGCATCGTGATGATGACCAACGGTCCCTCGGCCACCGTCGGCGAGATCCTGACCGTCGATCTGGAGCGCCCGCGCCGCCGCCTCGACCTCGTCGAGGACCCGACCTACACCCATGCCCGCGCCGCGGTCCTCGAGTTCCTCTATGCCCGGCACGCCAAGCCGGCCATGGCGGCCTGAGGATACGGCCGTCATGAGGGAGCGGTTGGTCGTCATCGGCAACGGCATGGCGTCGTTGCGGTTTCTCGAACGCCTCACCGAGCGGGCGCCGGGGCGCTACGACGTCTCCGTCGTGGGCGCCGAGCCGCAGGCCGCCTACAATCGCGTCCTGCTCTCGTCCCTGCTCGGCGGCGAGGTCGACGAGGCCGGCTGCGCCTTCCGGGGCCTCGACTGGTACGAGGGCCACGGCATCCGCCTCATCACCGGCGCGCCAGTGACGCAGGTCGACCGCGAGAACGCCCTCGTGATGGTGGGCGAGACCCACGTCCTGCCCTTCGACAAGCTCGTGCTCGCCGTGGGGTCGGTGCCGATCCGGTTGGCCAAGCCCGGCATGGACCTGCCCGGCGTGCTGACGTTCCGCGATCTCGCCGACGTCGCGGCCATCCGCAAGGCGGCGGTGGAGCACGCCCGCGCCATCGTCATCGGCGGCGGGCTCCTCGGCCTCGAGGCCGCCGTCGGCCTCGCGCGCCTCGGGGTCGACACCACGCTCCTGCACGTCATGGACCGCTTGATGGAGCGCCAGCTCGACCACGCCGCCGCCGGCCTCGTGAAGCGCGCCATGGAGGCCCGCGGCGTCACGGTGCTGCTCAAGGCCGACACCGCCACCATCGAGGGCGACGGCCGGGTCGAGCGCCTGATCCTCTCCGACGGGACCGTGCTGCCCGCCGACCTCGTGGTGATGTCGGTGGGCGTGCGCCCCAACGTCGCCCTGGCGCAGGGCGCCGGGATCGAGACCGGACGCGGCATCAAGGTCGACGACCGGATGCAGAGTTCGGACGCCCGCATCTTCGCCCTCGGCGAATGCGCCGAGCACCGGGGTATGGTCTACGGCCTCGTCGAGCCCGCCTACGAGCAGGCCGAGGCCCTGAGCCGCCACCTCGTCGGCGAGGACGCGGCCTATCTCGGCACCTCCCTGTCCACCAGCCTCAAGGTCTCGGGCCTGCCGGTGTTCTCCGCCGGCGCCATCGAGGCGCCGGAGGGCTCCGAGACCATCCTCATGAGCGATCCCGGCCTCGGCCTCTACCGCAAGCTCATCGTCGCCGACGACCGGCTGCTCGGCGCCGTCTTCGTCGGCGACATCGCCGAGCAGGGCTGGTGCAAGGAGCTCATCCGCACCGGCGCCTCCATCGGCGGCCACCGCGACGACCTCATGTTCGGGCGTCAAGCCCCCTATCCCCTCGCCCCCCAACCCCTCGCAGCGTGACGGAGGCTTTCATGGCTGACGACTTCAACGCCGAGCAGAAGCGCTACCTCGAAGGTTTCGCCTCCGGCATCTCCGCGGCCCGCATGACGGGCGGCCTCGCCCTCGGGCAGGCCGCCGCGCCCCCGGCCGAGCCCACCGGCCCCGACGCCATCCACATCAAGGCCCAGGACGCCACGGTGAAGGCCGGCGGCAAGCTCTGCGACCAGGAGAAGTGGAAGCGGGCCGAGAGCGCCTTCGACGGCCACAACCGCCTCATCGCGGAGGCCGCCACCGGCAAGGCGCCGAAGCCCGAAGACAATTTCCGCTGGCGCTATCACGGCCTGTTCTGGGTCGCCCCGGCGCAGAACTCCTACATGTGCCGCCTGCGCATCCCCAACGGCATCCTGCACCACTGGCAGTTCGCCGGCATCGCCGACCTCGCCGACGCCCATGGCGGCGGCTACAGCCACGTGACCACGCGCGCCAACCTGCAGGTCCGCGAGATCACTCCCGAGCACGGCCAACCGTTCCTCGACGGTCTCATCGACCTCGGCCTGACCGCGCGCGGCGCGGGGGCGGACAACATCCGCAACGTCACCGGCTCGCCGGTGGCCGGCATCGACGCGCAGGAGCTGCTCGACACGAGGCCGCTGGCCAAATCCTGGCACAACCACATCCTCAACGACCGCTCGCTGTTCGGCCTGCCCCGCAAGTTCAACGTCGCCTTCGATGGCGGCGGCGTCATGCCGGTGCTGGAGGAGACCAACGACATCGGCTTCCAGGCCATCCGGGTCCTCGACGGCGCCGCCGTGGCGCCCGGCGTGTGGATGCGCCTCGTCCTCGGCGGCATCTCCGGCCACCGCGACCTCGCCCGCGACACCGGGGTGGTCCTCAAGCCCGAGGACTGCAACAGGGTGGCGGACGCCATCCTGCGGGTCTTCATCAAGAACGGCGACCGCACCAACCGCAACAAGAGCCGGATGAAGTACGTCCTCGACGCCTGGGGCTTCGACAAGTACCTCGCCGCCGTCGAGGACGAGCTCGGCCGCAAGCTCGACCGCGTCGACCCCGCCCATGTCGCCCCGCGCGGCCCCATGGACCGCTTCGCCCATGTGGGCGTCCACAAGCAGGTTCAGCCCGGCCTCAACTGGATCGGCGTGATCCTGCCCGTGGGCAAGCTCACCACCGACCAGATGCGCGATCTGGCGAAGATCGCGACGGAATGCGGCGACGGCGCCATCCGCATGACGGTGTGGCAGAACTTCCTGTTTTCGGGCGTGTCCGACGCGAAGGTCGCCGAGGTTCAGACCCGCGTCGCCGCCCTAGGTCTCACCACGGAGGCCTCCAGCATCCGCGCCGGCCTCGTCGCCTGCACGGGCAACCAGGGCTGCAAGTTCGCCGCCTCCGACACCAAGGGCCACGCCCTCGTCATCGCCGACTACATCGAGGCCAACCTCAAGGAGCTCGACGTCCCGGTAAACGTGCACCTCACCGGCTGCCACCACAGCTGCGCCCAGCACTACATCGGCGACATCGGCCTCATCGGCGCCAAGGTCGTCGTCTCGGAGGAGGGCGACACGGTGGAGGGCTACGACATCGTCGTCGGCGGCGGTTTTGGCGACAGCCCGAAGATCGGCACCGAGATCTGGAAGGCCGTGAAAGCCGAGGAGTGCCCGGCCCGGATCGAGGCGCTCCTGCGCAGCTATCTCGGCAACCGCCACGGGCCGCAGGAGAGCTTCCAGGCCTTCACCATGCGCACCGGTCCCGATTCCCTGCGCGACAGCGCCGAAGAGCAACCCGTCCTGAAGGCCGCAGCATGAGCGAGCACGTCACGCCCCCGCTGGTTCTCATCCCCGAGAACGCCCCCTTCAACCCCGATCAGCGCTCGTGGCTGTCGGGCTACTTCGCCGCGCTGCTCGGCCCCGCCGTGGAAGGCGCCACGGCGCTGGCCCCCGGCGACATGCCCGGCGGCGGTCAGAAGCTCGCCGACAACGACGACGCGCCCTGGCACGATCCGTCGATGCCGCTGCCGGACCGCATGGAGCTCGCCAAGGAACGGCCCGAGGCGCAGAAGCTCATGGCCGCCATGGCCCAGCAGGATTGCGGCCAGTGCGGCTACAACTGCGCCGATTACGCCAACGCCATCTTCCTCAAGAGCGAGGAGCGCCTGAACCTGTGCCAGCCCGGCGGCAAGGATACGCTCCGGATGCTGAAGAAGCTCGACGAGGAGTTCGGCGCCGGGGACGGCGCCGCGCCGAAAGCCGCCGGCGAGGCCGCGCCGAAGGCCGAGCCGACCCTCGGCCCCCTCGGATTCTGTCGTGAAAACCCCGTGGAGGCGACGTTCGTGTCGCGCCTGCGCCTCAACGCGCCCGGCGGCGAGAAAGAGACCTGGCACGTCGAGATCGACCTCACCGGCACGCCCATCGACTACGTGGTCGGCGATTCCCTCGGGCTGTTTCCCGCCAACGCCCCGGCCCTGGTCGATGCGGTCATCGCCGAACTCGGCGCCCGGCCCGAGCGCAGGATCGGGGGCAGGACCCTGCGCGACCGCCTGATGACGGACTATGCGCTGGGCGGCGCGCCGGACGGGCTCTACCAGCTCCTCTCGCTGCTCACCTCGGGCGAGGCCCGCAAGAAGGCCCAGGCGCTCGCCGCCGGCGAGGACCCGGACGGCGACGCCGCCCATCTCGACGTCCTCGGCGCGCTCCATAAATTCCCCGGCGCGCGGCCCGACGCCGAGGTGTTCGTCGAAGCCCTCGACGAGCTGCAGCCCCGGCTCTACTCGATCTCGTCCTCGCCGAAGGCCGATCCCGGCCGCGTCTCCCTCACCGTCGATGCCGTCCGCTACAACCACCGCTCGCGCCTGCGCCTCGGCGTCGCCTCGACCCATCTCGGCGAGCGCATCCCCGAGGGCATGAAGGTCAAGGTCTACCTCCAGAAGGCGCATGGGTTCGCCCTGCCCGAGGATTTGTCCAAGGACGTCATCATGGTCGGCCCCGGCACCGGCATCGCGCCGTTCCGCGCCTTCCTGCGCGAGCGCGACGCCACGCAGGCGCCGGGCCGCAACTGGCTGTTCTACGGCCACCAGAAACAGGCCTCCGACTTCTTCTACAAGGAGGAGCTGAACGGCCTGAAGGACAGGAAGGTGCTCACCCGCCTGTCGCTGGCCTGGTCCCGCGACGGCACCGAGAAGACCTACGTGCAGGACCGCATGCGCGAGAGCGGCGCGGAACTGTGGAAGTGGTTCGAGGGCGGCGCCCACTTCTACGTCTGCGGCGACGCCAAGCGCATGGCCAAGGACGTGGAGCGGGCGATCATCGATGTCGCCGGCCAGCACGGGGGCAAGAACCCCGACGAGGCCGTGGCCTACCTCGCCCATCTGAAGAAGACCGGCCGGTATCAGGCCGACGTGTATTAGCGCCGCGCTCGACCCTCCCCCCCTCCGGGGGAGGGTGCCTGCGGAGCAGGCGGGCGAGGGGGCGACCTTTCCGGATACGGCGCTCCCCTCTCGCGGGACTTCATCCCGGCCCGACCCGCTGACGCGGGCCACCCTCTCCCGCAGAGGGGAGAGGGGTACGCGGCGCGCTTAGGTCCGACTCTTGCTCCCGACCACCGACACGAAAAGATTGCCGAGGATCACGCCATGAACGCGCACGTCCAGGCGCCCGCCGTCTCCGTAAAGACCACCTGCCCGTATTGCGGCGTCGGCTGCGGCGTCCTCGCCACGCCGGACGGGCAGGGCGGGGTCGGCATCGCCGGGGACACCGCGCACCCGGCGAATTTCGGCCGCCTGTGCTCGAAGGGCTCGGCTTTGGGCGAGACCGTCTCCCTCGACGGCCGCCTGCTGCACCCGCAGGTCGACGGCGCGCGCACGAGCTGGGAAGCGGCGCTCGGCACCGTCGCGGGGTCATTGCGAAAAATCGCCGCCGAGCACGGCCCGGATTCCATCGCCTTCTACCTGTCGGGCCAGTTGCTGACGGAGGATTACTACGTCGCCAACAAGCTCGCGAAGGGCTTCCTTGGCACGCCCCACGTCGACACCAATTCGCGCCTGTGCATGTCGAGCGCGGTGGCGGCCCACCGGCGCGCCTTCGGCTCCGACACGGTGCCGGGCTGCTACGAGGACCTCGACGAGGCTGACGTCATCGTGCTCGTCGGCTCCAACACCGCCTGGTGCCACCCGATCCTGTTCCGCCGGATGATCGACGCGCGGGCCAAGCGCGGCACGAAACTCGTGGTGGTCGATCCCCGCCGCACCCAGACGGGGGAGGAGGCCGACCTGTTCCTCGGCCTCAAGCCCGGCTCCGACACCGCCCTGTTCTCCGGCCTGCTGGTCCATCTCGCCGCCACCGGCGCCGTCGATGCGGCCTACGTCGCCGACCACACCAGCGGCTTCGACGGCGCCCTGGAGCGCGCCACCGCCATCGCCCCGAGCGTCGCCGCCACCGCCGCCGCCACGGGGCTCGCCGAGGCCGACATCGCCGCCTTCTTCGCGCTCTTCGCCGGCACCAGCCGTGTGGTCACGGCCTTCTCGCAGGGCGCGAATCAGTCGGCGCAGGGCACCGACAAGGGCAACGCAATCATCAACTGCCACCTCGCCACCGGCCGCATCGGGCAGCCGGGCGCGGGGCCGTTCTCCCTCACGGGCCAGCCCAACGCCATGGGCGGGCGCGAGGTCGGGGGGCTCGCCAACATGCTCGCCGCCCACATGCACTTCGCCCCCGAGGAGGTGGACCGCGTCCGCCGGTTCTGGAAGGCGCCCAACATCATCACCGGCGAGGGGATGAAGGCGGTGGCCCTGTTCGAGGCGGTGGCGCGCGGCAAGATCAAGGCCCTGTGGGTGATGGGCACGAACCCCGTCGTCTCCATGCCCCGGGCCGACGCCATCCGCGAGAGCCTGAAGGGCCTCGACCTCTACGTGGTCTCCGAGGCCGTCGCCGACAGCGACACGGCCCGGGCGACGGGCAAGAGGACCGTGCTGCTGCCGGCCCTCGCCTGGGGCGAGAAGGACGGCACGGTGACGAATTCCGAGCGCCGGGTCTCGCGCCAGCGCGCCTTCCTGAAAGCCCCCGGCGAGGCGCGGGCCGACTGGGCGGTCGTCTGCGACGTCGCCCGCCGCCTCGGCCACGGCGACGCCTTCGCCTATGCCAATGCCGCCGCCATCTTCCGCGAGCACGCGGCCCTCTCGGCCTACGAGAACAACGGCACCCGCGACTTCGACATCGGCGCCCTCGCCGAGATGCCGGACGCGGCCTACGCCGGCACGCCGCCCCTGCAATGGCCCCTGCCGAAGCGCGGCAAGGGCCGGGCACGGCTGTTCGCCGACGGCCAGTTCTACACCTTCGACAAGCGCGCCCGCTTCGTCGCCGTGCAGGCCCCGGCCCTGGCCCAGCCCGTCACGGAGGCGCACCCCTTCGTCCTCAACACCGGCCGGGTGCGCGACCACTGGCACACCATGACGCGCACGGGCAAAAGCCAGCGCCTCTCGGCCCACCGCGCCGTCCCCTTCGTCGAGATCCACCCCGACGACGCCGTCCGCCTCGGCGTACAGGAGGGCGACCTCGCCCGGGTCTCGACGCCGCACGGCACCGCGATCCTCGAGGCGATGCTGACCGACGGCGTGCGCCGGGGCGACCTGTTCGCCGCCTTCCACTGGAGCGACGCCACCGCGTCGGATGCCCGCGTCGGCGCCCTCGTGCGCGGCGTGCCCGATCCGGTCTCGGGCCAGCCCGAACTCAAGGCGACGCCCGCCGCCGTCGCGCCCGCACCCTACCGCAACCGCGGCTTCCTCATCACCCGCACCGAGCACATGCCGCCGGCGAGCTGGTGGTGGGCGCGGGCCACGGTGGAGGGGGGATCGGGCCTGCAATTCGCCACCCAGGAGAGCTCGCGCGCCGTCGCCCTGATGATGCGCGGCCTGTTCCAGGGCCTGGAACTCGCTGAATTCGCCGACCACGCCAGGGGGCATTACCGCTGCGCCGTCTATGACGGGGTCCGCCTCGTCGCCTGCCTCGCCCTCGCCCCGAGCGAGGCCCGGCCGGGCTGGGAGGCGGCCAAGGCGTACTTCGCCGCCGAGGAGATCGAGCCCGCCGCCCGCCGCGCCCTCCTGTCGGGCCGGGCGGAATCGGCGTCGTCCGGCCCCACGGTCTGCGCCTGCCACGGCGTCGGCCTCGACGTGATCACCGGCGTCATCGCCGCAGGCGCCGGCTCCGTCGAGGCCGTGGGCGCCGCCTGCAAGGCCGGCACGAATTGCGGCTCGTGCATCCCCGAGATCCGCAAGCTGCTGCCGCAGGTGCTTGCGCGCAACGCAGCATAGGCTCACTTTGTGGGGACGAAGGACCCCGATCCGAGATCCATGAGCACACCCCGCCAGCCCCGCGAAACTCGCCCCGCCGGTCCCGAATCCGCCCGTGGCGCCGGCCCGGCCGGCCTCGAACCACTAGCCGTCCTGCCGGTCTTCGTGCCGCTCCAGGGCAAGCGCGCGGTGCTGGCCGGGTCCAACGGCGGGGCGCCGTGGAAGGTGAAGCTGCTGGCCGCCGCCGGGGCGGACGTGGACGTCTATGCCCCCGAGCCCAGCGAAGAACTCCGCGCCGTGCCGGGCGAGATCGTCGCCGGCTCCGTCACCCTGCACGAGCGCCAATGGGTGGAGGCCGACCTTCGGGGCGCGGCCTTCGTCATCGGCGCCATGGAGGACGAGGCCGACTGCATCGAATTCGTCGCCGCCGGCCGCCGGGCGGGCGCCATCGTCAACGCCGTCGATCGCCCGCATCTCTGCGACGTCAAGTTCGGCGCCATCGTCAACCGCTCGCCCATGGTGGTGGGCATCTCGACGGAGGGCGCCGCCCCGGTCTTCGGCCAGACCGTGCGCGCCCGCATCGAGGGCATGCTGCCGCGCGGGTTCAAGGCCTGGATCGGCGCCGCCCGCGACTGGCGCGAGGAGGTCACCGCCCGCTTCCACGGCTTCTCCGACCGCCGCGCCTTCTGGGAGCGCTTCACCGACCGGGCCTTCGCCGAACCGGACCGGGCTCCCACCGCCACCGACCTCGCCGAACTGCTCGGCGAGACCGAGGCCGCGCCGAAGGGCGGCGCCGTCACCCTGGTCGGCGCCGGGCCGGGCGACGCCGAACTCCTCACCCTCAAGGCCCTGCGGGCGCTCCGCAACGCCGACGTGATCCTGTACGACGACCTCGTCGCCCCCGAGATTCTGGATTACGCCCGCCGCGAGGCCCGCACCATGCTGGTGGGCAAGACCGGGCACGGCCCGTCCTGCCGCCAGGACGACATCAACGCCCTGATGGTGCAGCTCGCCCGGAGCGGAAAACAGGTGGTGCGCCTCAAATCCGGCGACCCCCTGGTGTTCGGCCGGGCCGGCGAGGAGATCGACGCCTGTCGGGCTGCCGGCATCCCCGTCTCCATCGTGCCCGGCGTCTCGGCGGCGCAGGGTGCGGCCGCCTCCCTCTGCGTCTCGCTCACCAACCGCGACGCCGCTCGGCGCCTGCAATACGTCACCGGCCACGACCGGCGCGGCGCGCTCCCCGAGGACCTGAACTGGGGCGCGCTCGCCGATCCGAGCGTCACCACCGTGGTCTACATGCCGAAGAAGACCCTGCGCGTGCTGCTGGAGCGGGCCATGACCGAGGGCCTCGCCCCGGGCACCCCGGCGCTTCTCGTGTTCAACGCCACCCGGCCGAACCAGCGGGTGGTGGAGGCCAGCGCCCTCGACCTCGCCGACCGGGTCGAGGCCTCGGGCTTCGAGGGACCGGCGCTGCTCATGGTCGGCGAAGCGCTTCGTCGGACGGGCGCCGAGGCCGCTATCGCGGACCTCGCGCCGGACAAGCTCGCGATCTGATCCGGAACCGGCAGCGACGGTCTGCGGGGTTGCCCCGCCCACCGTCGCATGGTCTTGCACGCGCAGATTTTCGGGCCTGAAGCCCCCCCAAGTCTCCCCCAAGGCTCCCCATGCGTCGCGCCCTGCCGCTCATCCTGTTCGCCATCGGCCTTGTCGCCCTCGGCGTCGCCGCCGTGACCGTGCTGGTGCCGAAGGCGAACGTGGCCACGGCCAGCAGCGTCGGCGGCCCGTTCACCCTGACGGATCAGGACGGACGCCGCGTCACCGAGCGCGACTTCTCGGGCAAGACCCATCTGGTGTTCTTCGGCTTCACCCATTGCCCCGACGTGTGCCCCACCACCCTCCAGCAGATCGGCGACGTGCTGCAGGCCCTCGGCCCCAAGGCCAAGGACACCAAGGCGCTGTTCATCGCCGTGGACCCCGAGCGCGACACGCCCGCTGCCCTGAAGACCTACCTGACGAGTTTCGACCCGCGCATCGTCGGCCTGACCGGCACGCCGGAGGAGATCGCCGCCGTGGTGAAGGGCTACCGCGCCTATATCCGCAAGGTACCGACGAAGGACGGCGACTACACCATGGAGCACACGGCCCTGGTCTACGTCATGGACGGGCAGAACCGCTTCCTCAACGCCCTCAACCTGACCCGCCCGCCGGAGGCCGCCGCCGCCGACCTCGCCAAGGTGCTGTGAGCGTCAGGTGCGGTTCAGGGCGCCGCTGCGGGAACTGCGCGACAGGCCATGCTCGGTCTTGTTCCAGCGGTCGGGGGCGAGGACGAGTTCGATGAGCCCGAGCCAGGCGCCGAGGCTCACCAGGAGGAAGTAGGCGGGCATCAGGGGCACGTAGGGCAGGAGGTCCCACCAGCCCCGGCGCACGCACCCCAGGGCCGCCGGCAGCACCATGGCGAGGAGGCCGGACACGAACACCGTCATCGCCGTACCGTTGGGCAGGTTGCTCCAGAATCCCGCGGCGGGCTCGACCCCGGCGAACAGGAACCGGTAGGCGGCGTGCCCCATGAAGAACGGGTAGGCGAGGGCGCAGAGGACGGTGCCGGGCACCAGGGCGGCGGCGGCCAGGGTCCCGAGGGCCCCGAGTTCGCGCGCGGTCCGAGCCGGCTGGCGGCCGTGGGTGAAGCTCGTCTGGATGAAGCCCTTCATCCAGCGGGCGCGCTGGTGCAGCCACGCGCCGGGCCGGGCCGGCGCCTCCTCGAAGGTGCTGCTCGGCAGGTCCCCGACCCGGTAGCCCGCCCGCGCGAGGCGCAGGCCCAGATCGGCATCCTCGGTGACGTTCCAGGCATCCCATCCGTGCACGGCACGCAGGATGGGGGTGCGGAAATGCGTCGAGGTGCCCCCCAGCGGGATCGGGACGTTCCAGGCGGCGAGCGCCGGGACCAGCACGTCGAACAGGGCGGCGTATTCGAGGGCGAAGCATTTCGGCAGGGGGCCGTCGCGCTGGTTGTCGATGACGAGGCGCCCCTGCAGGCAGGCCGTCCCCGGATCGCTGCGGGCGAAGATCCGGGCGGCGGCGCGCAACTGCCCCGGATCGGGCACGTCCTTGGCGTCGTAGACCACGAGGCAGCTGCCGCGCGCGAGGGGCAGGGCGCAGTTGAGGGCGCGCGGCTTCGTGCGCGGCAGGCCGGGCGGCACCACCACGATCTCCGCCCCCGGCGGCAGGGTGGCGGCCTCCAGGGCGGCCAGGGTCCCGGCGTCGTGGGCCTCGATGACGAACTTGATGTCGAGCTTGGCCGCCGGGTAGTCGAGGGCCGACAGGGCGGCGACGAGGCGCGGCACCACGGCGGCCTCCCGGTGCAGGGCGACGAACACCGTGTAGATCGGCAGCGCGGCATCGCTCATGGGCCCCGTCGCCGGGCCGTTCGCCTCGACGCTGATCGCGGCGACCCGCAGGGCCACCATGGCCAGGAGCACGCCTTGCGCGAGGGTCCACAGGCCGAGGACCAGGGCGGGCGGGAGTTCGACCACGGCGACCACGACGAGGCCGGCGATCAGGCCGGCGATGGCCAGGGTCGGTCCCATGGGCCGGGCCTTCAGGGCCCAGTCGGGCCGGTGGACCTGAAGCGAATCCGCTGCGCAGGCGGCGATGCCGGCGGGGTTGGCGGAAAAGACCGCCTCGCGCAGGGTGCGGGGGGTCGTCAGCGTCGGCATCCGCCCCGTGGGACTGCGTCCGTGCAGGAGTTCGGCGATGGCGGCCCCGCGCGGCGCCAGCACGTAGGCGGCCGGCGCGCCGGGACGGAGCGGCGCCACGCCGGCGACCACACTCTCGGGGTAGCGCGCCCCCGGCCCCAGGGGGATCGGACCGGCGAGGAAGGACGCGCCGAGTTCCGCCGCCAGCGCCCGGTAATACGTCTCTTCGGTGACGGCGCCCAGGGCCAGGAGGGTCGAGGCCCCGTCGGTGCCCCAGGCGCGGGCGCGGTCGGCGGCCCGGACCAGCGTGGCCGGATCGACCCCGTGGCCCAGGAGGAAGGCGAGGTCGGGCGGCAGCGGCAGGGCACCGGTCCGCAAGGTCGACGGGAAACCGAGGATCGACAACGGGAGCGTCTCCCGGCGGCTCGAGAACGTGCTAGGGAGGCGGCGTGAGCCAGACCGCGTCCGCGCACAACCAGCGCACCACGAATACAACCCTCGGGTCAAGACCGCGCTGGATTCGCCCGGCGGTTTTGGGCTTGGCGATCGGTCTATGGGCCGGCGCCGCGCCGGCCCAGACGCCTGCGGCGGCGGGGCAGGGGGTCGCGATCCCCAATTTCTGGAACCCGCGGGCGCGCCAGGAGCGCATGGACACGCCCCAGACGGGCCGCACGGTCCGCTTCCTCACGGACGACGAGTTCCCGCCCCTGCACTTCCCCGGGGCCGACGGCACGCCGACGGGCTTTTCCGTCGAGCTCGCCCGCGCCGTCTGCGAGAAGCTCGGCCTGACCTGCACGGTCCAGGCGCGGCGGTTCGACACCCTCCTCGACGCGCTGGCCGACAAGCAGGGCGACGTGGTCGCCGCCGCGATTCCCCTGACGCCGGCCCTGCGGGCGCGGTTCCTGGCGACGCGGCCGTATCTCCGCTGGCCCGGGCGGTTCGTGGCCCGCACGGACAGGGGCCTGCCCGCGCCGTCCGCCGCGGCGCTCGCCGGGCGCAGCGTCGGCGTCGTGGCGGGCAGCGCGCACGCGGCCTACCGCGCGGCGTTCTTCCCCAAGGCGGTGGCGCGGGACTTCACGGATCTCGCCGCCGCCGAGGGCGCCCTGCGGCGCGGCGAGGTCGACTACGTCTTCGCCGACGGCCTCAACCTCGCCCTCTGGGTCGGCGGCATCGAATCGGCCCGATGCTGCGCCCTCATCGGCGGCGCCTACCTCGAGAACCGCTATTTCGGCGAGGGGATCGGCCTCGTCACCCGGCCCGACGACGTGGCCCTGTCCCGCGCCCTCGACGATGCGCTCCAGCGGGTGTGGGACGACGGCAAGTACGCCGAACTCTACCTGCGGTTCTTCCCCGTCAGCCCGTTCTGACGTCGATCCGGCGCCCGCCCGCGGCGACGCCCACCAACAGGAGCGCGATCGCCAGGAAGGCCGTGGTCAGGCCGGTGGCGTAGGCGAGGGCGCATCGCCGCGAGGGAGCCGATGCCGAGGCAGAGCAGCAGCCCGCCCGGGGTCGCGGCGTCGAGGCCGGCCCGCGCCGCCACGAACGGCACCAGGGGCGCCCAGGCGGCGACACCGAAGCCGACGATGAGGAACAGCAGGCGGGTGGAGCGGATTTCGGCGTTGGCGCCGGCTTGGGTGTCGAGGGCGACGGTCGTGGTCATGGGGCCTTTTCGGACAGGATCGGACGAGGCCGTCGAACCATCCTTGCAGGGCGACGCGGCGAACGTGTGAAGCCCGGTCCGGTCGTTCCCTACGTTGACCCTCCGGAACGCGCTGCCTAGAGCATCGTTCTGGCATCGGCTTTTCCGAAAGCCGGTGTCCACCTTTCGGGCCGATGCTCTCGGGTGCCGGCCTTCCCAAACACCTTGCCAGAACTGACGCTGTGCCCATGTCGTCCGCACCCATGTCGTCCGCACCCATGTCGTCCGCCACGATGCCGTCCGCCCCGCTCGACCCCGCCCTCATCGAGGCCGCCGCCTCCGCCACGGCGTGGCCGTTCGAGGAGGCCCGCAAACTGGTGGCGCGGCTCGAGCGACGTCCCAAGAGCGAAGTGCTGTTCGAGACCGGCTACGGCCCCTCGGGCCTGCCGCATATCGGCACCTTCGGCGAGGTCGCCCGCACCTCCATGGTCCGGCACGCGTTCCGCGTGCTCACCAACGACAGCGTGCCGACGCGCCTCATCGCGTTCTCGGACGACATGGACGGTCTGCGCAAGGTGCCGGACAACGTGCCGAACAAGGAGATGCTGATCCGGGCGCTGAACCAGCCCCTGACCCGGGTGCCGGACCCGTTCGGCACCCACGAGAGCTTCGGCGCCCACAACAACGCCGAGCTGCGCCGCTTCCTCGACGCCTTCGGCTTCGACTACGAATTCCGCTCCGCCACCGAGTGCTACAGGGCCGGCCTGTTCGACACCGCCCTGCTCACGGTGCTGGAGCGCTACGACGCCGTGATGGCGATCATGCTGCCGTCGCTCCGCGCCGAGCGCTCGGCGAGCTACTCGCCGTTCCTGCCGATCCACCCGGTCACCGGCGCGGTGATGCAGGTCGCCATCGACGAGGTGCGGGCGAGCGCCGGGACCCTGGTCTGGCGCGATCCGAACACGGGCGAGGCCTACGAGACCCCCGTCACCGGTGGTCACGCCAAGCTGCAGTGGAAGCCCGACTGGGCCATGCGCTGGATGGCCCTCGGCATCGACTATGAGATGGCCGGCAAGGACCTCATCGACTCGGTCAAGCTCTCGGGCGAGATCGCCCGTGCCCTCGGGGCCGAGCCGCCGGAGGGATTCAACTACGAGCTCTTCCTCGACAAGGAAGGCCGCAAGATCTCGAAGTCCAAGGGCAACGGCCTGTCCATCGACGACTGGCTCGTCTACGGCACCGCCGACAGCCTCGCCCTGTTCATGTACAACAAGCCCCGCGAGGCCAAGCGCCTGTTCGTGGAGATGATCCCGCGTCAGGTCGACGATTACTTGGGCTTCCTCGAAAAGTATCCCGGCCAGGCCCCGGCCCAGCAGCTCGGCAACCCGGTCTGGCACCTGCATGCCGGCCGGCCGCCGGCGGCCGAGGCCGTGGGCAAGGGCGGCGCACTGAACTTCGCCATGCTCCTCAACCTCGCGGCGGTGGCCAACACCGAGGACCCGGCCGTGCTGTGGGGCTTCATCCGCCGCTACGACCCGACCGTGGGCCCGCAGACCCATCCGGTCCTGGCCCGGCTCGTCGGCCACGCCCTCGCCTACTATCGCGATGTGGTGCGGCCTCAGAAGACCTACCGGGCAGCGACGGAGGCGGAAGCGGCGGCGCTGGCCGACCTGTCCGAGACCCTGGCGGCGCACGAGGGCTCGACGGATCCGGAAGGGCTCCAGGCCATCGTCTACGAGGTCGGGCGCCGGCACTTCCCCGACCTCTCGGGCAAGGCCAAGAGCCCCGACGGGCGCCCCGGCGTGTCGCAGGCGTGGTTCGCCACCATCTACAACGTGCTGTTCGGCGAGGCGCGCGGCCCCCGCTTCGGCTCGTTCGTCGCCCTCTACGGCGTCGCCGAGACCCGGGCGCTCATCGCCGAGGCCCTTTCGGGCGCTTTCGTCTCCCCGGCGGCCTGAGACTGCAACAAAAACCCACACCCCGGCCGAACGGCGCATCATTGTGCTTGTCGTCGCCGGGGCGGACGGCTAGAAGCCGCTTCACCGAAGACGAAAAAAGGCCGCCCCGGTGAGGGAGCGGCCCGAAGTCTAGGGAGGAAACGCCCAAGAAGGGCACACCGCGGCGACGCCATCGCTGCGGTGTATGAGATCGAAATGCCATTTTGCACTGCACCCTTCAATCCCCCGGATGGGGGAGGGGGTATGCGTGAAACGCATTCGAACGGTTCCAGGACGATGCTGCCCTAGGATGACACCGCCGTCGATGGCAGGCCGAGCTGGTCGAGGCTCAGGCGCCAGACCCGCTCCTGCAGATCGCGATCGGCCGCCCGGCGCGACGTCGCCACGGGGCGCGAGCGGGCGAAGTACAGCCCCGTCACCCCATTGAGGTCCGGCGCGCCGGCCACGTGGATCGAGGTGACCGCGCCGTCGGCTGGCCCCGTCATGAACGGCCGGATCAGGCGCCAGCCGAGGCCGAACCAGCCGCCGGTGCCGGCGGCGAACCCGCTCGCGATGACGCCGGGATGCAGGGCATTCACCGTCACGCCCGTGCCGGCCAGCCGGCGGGCGAGGGCGCCCGTGAACAGCACGTTGCCGAGCTTGGCCTGGGAATAGACCGTCATGGCGGAGAAGCGGCGGGCGTGCCCGATATCGTCGAACGCGATGCGGCCGCGGGTGTGCGCCGCCGAGGCGACGTTGACGATGCGCGACGGAGCGCTCGCCTTCAGCAGGTCGAGGAGTTCGAGGGTCAGGAGCACGTAGGCGAGGTGATCGAGGGCCCAGGTCCGCTCGATCCCGTCCGCGGTCAGCCGGTGCGTGTCGAAGATGGCGCCGGCGTTGTTCACCAGCACGTCGAGGCGCGGATAGAGCGCCCGGACCTCGCCGGCGAGGCGGCGGACTTCCGCCTGCACGGAGAGGTCCGCCACGAAGGGATCGATCCGCGCACCCGGGACGGACGCCCCGATGCGTTCGGCGGCGTCCCGCGTCCGCGCGGCATCGCGCCCGACGAGGCCGACCCGGGCGCCCTTGCGGGCCAGCCCCAGGGCGGTTTCGAAGCCGATGCCGGAGGTGGCGCCCGTGACGAGGCAGACCTTGTCCCGCATCGGCGCCGCATGGGCCATGGTGTTCAGAACACCGCCTGCCCGACGGCGAAGGCTACCACCACGATGACGATGGCCACCACGAGGAACAGGCCGAACAGGATGCGGGCGAGGGAGCCGGCGCCCGAGGCGATGCCGGTGAAGCCGAGACCACCCGCCAGGAGGGAGATCACGAAACAGATGAGGGCCCATTTCAACAGGGTCATGCACAGCACTCCAGCACGCGGAATCGAGCGACAACCCCGCGGCCACGCTTCCGTTCCCGCCACGCTCGCGGATCGTCGCCCGCACGCCGATTTTCCGGAGGGTCAGGGCGCCGGGGCGCGTTCCGCCCGCGCCAGCAGGATCTCCGCCAGGGCGTGATAGAGCCCCTCCCGGCACACGGATTTCGAGACGGCGTCACTGATGAGGGCGGCGACCATCAGGGGGATCATCAGGGCATGGTCCTGGGTCATCTCGGTGACGATGACGAAGGCGGTGATGGGGGCCTGGAGGGCGCCGGTGAGATAGGCGACCATGCCGACGAGGACGAGGGCGGCCACGGGCACCCCGGGAAACAGGCCCTGGATTGCGGCCCCGAGCCCGGCGCCGACGCTGAGGGAGGGGGCGAACAGGCCGCCCGGAATGCCGCTGACGGCCGAGAACAGGGTCGCGAGGTACTTCAGCGGCGCGAAGTCGAGGGCGCCTCCCCCGGTGCCGTGGAGGAGGGCGCGGGCCTCCTCGTAGCCGGTGCCGTAGACGGCGCCGCCCGAGGCGAGGCCGCACAGGGCGACGCCGAGGCCGCAGGCCACCGCGAAGGCGACGGGCCGGCGCGCGATGGCGGCGCCGGCGCGGCCGGGCAGGCCGCGGGCGAACAGGATGACGATGCGGGCGAACAGACCGCCCGTCAGGCCGCCGAGGGCGCCCAGGACCGGCACGGCGAGCCAGCCGGGACCGAACGGCAGGGTCGTGCCCGACGTGCCGAAGTAGGTGTAGTTTCCGGTGATCGCCAGGGCGGTGAGGCCGGCCGCGACGATGGCCGCCACGATGAGGCCGCCGGTCCGGGCCTCGTAGGCGCGCCCGAGTTCCTCGATGCCGAAGACGATCCCGGCAATCGGCGTGTTGAAGGCGGCGGCCACGCCGGCGGCCCCGCCGGCGAGGATGAGGCCGGGCTGGCGGTGCGGCGTCAGGTGGCCGACGGCGGCCATGATCGCCGCCCCGACCTGGACGGTCGGCCCCTCGCGCCCCGTGGAGGCGCCGAACAGGAGGCCCAGCGCCATCACGACGATCTTGCCGGCGGCCGTGCGCAGGGAGACCAGGGCCCGGCGCAGGGACAGGTTCGCCGTGTGGCGCGCCGCGATGACCTGGGGAATGCCCGAGCCCTGCGAATTCGGGAACACCGTCCGGGCAAGATGGGCGCACAGGCCGAAGCCCAGGGGCGTCACCGCGAGGGCCACCCAGGGCGACAGGGACAGGGCCGCGCGAAACCCCTCCTGCGCCGCGTCGGCGAGCTTGGCCATTCCCACCGCGGCGAGGCCGACCCCGATCCCGCCGAGGAGGAACAAGAGCCGGCGGCGCCAGACCGCGAAGGCATCGACGGCCCCGCTGCGCAGGCGCGTGAAGGCGGGGCGGATGCGGAAACGGGGCGGCATGGGTCGGGAATCCGGCGTTGCGGCGCACGGCGCCTCACGCAAGGCGCATACCCGGCGCCGGCCCGCCTTGCATCACGCTTTTCGGCCTCCCTGCGCTTCCTCCGCCGCGCACAGGGCCGCGACGGTCTTCAGGTAGGCCTTGGCGTCGAATTTCTTCAAGGAATTCTCGCTCTGGTAGCGCACGGTGCCGAACACCTTGCGCCGGGCCCAGGGGCGGTCGTGCAGGCCGTAGACCCAGGCGACGTTGGTGAACGAGTTGGCGTCGCGGCCGTCGAGGAAGTAGCGGTTGTTGAGGCGCAGGGTGCGCCTGAACCCTTCCTCGGGGGAGGGCGACCAGTCGAGGATCTTCTTGCCCCAGTACATGCGCAGGTGATTGTGCATGTAGCCGGTCTCGCGCATCTCGGCCTGGGCGGCGTTCCAGTAGGTGTCGTGGGTCCTGCCCTCGGCGAGTTCCGCTTCGGTGTAGGTGTGGGGCCGGGGATCGTCGGCGTGCTCGGCCAGGGTCTTGCGCGCCCATTCGGGCACGGCGCGGGCGTAGGCCTCGTAGCCCTCGGTGTAGTGGACGTGGTTCATGGCGAGCTCGCGCCGGACGATGAGTTCCTCGAGATAGGCGGTCTTGTCCTCGTCCCCGCCGGTCCCGGCGGCGCGCACGGCGAGGGCGATCTCCACGGGCGAGATCTGGCCGAAATGCAGGTAGGGGCTCATGTGCGAGGCCGCCCCCGCCTCGGGCCTGTTGCGCTCGGTCCCGTAGGTGCCGAACGGCCCGGCGAGGTAGGCCTTGAGTCGGCGCCGCGCTTCCGTCTCGCCCCCGGTGAAGCGCTTCACCGGGGGAACGTCCCGGTCGAGGGTCATGCCGGCGAGCACCGCGTCGGGGTCCGAGATGTCGATCTCGGTCTCCGGCAGGCCGCGCCCGGCCCTGTGCTTCACGGTGCGCTCGGACAGGCCCGCGATGTAGCTGTCGAACAGGCGGTTGAGCTTCGGCCTGAGGGTGCGGGCGGCGTATTCGTGCTTGCCCGAGGCCACCTCGACGGGGACGACGACGTCGCCTTCCACCTGGACGATGCGGGTCTCCACCGCTTTCCCGATCTCCCCGTACCAGCGCTTCTGGATGGCGAGGTAGCCCCGGTCGAGGACGAGGAGCGCGGCGTCGCGGGCGAGATCAATGGCGATCTCGGCCGGGGACGCCTTGCGCAGGCAGAAGCCGATGCCGCGCTTGTCGAGGCCGGCCTTGGCGTCGGCGAGCCCCTGGAGCAGGAAGGCGTAGTGCCGGGCATTGGCCTCGGGAAAGCCGTTGGCCCCGTCGAGGAGGCCGAAGCAGGCGAGGACCGGCACGCCGAGGCGGTTGGCCTCCCCGACGGCGTATTCCAGGGCCGGATTGAAATGGGCGCGATTCGCCTGCTGGAGCAGGTAGAGGACGTAGGCTCCCCCTTCGCGCGGCGCCACGTCGTTGAGGACCCTGATTCGTCCCGCCTGTATCGCCATCTTCGGCCGTCGCTTTCCTGTGCTGCTGAAAAAGTAGAGCGTCGCCCCGGGCCCGGGCGGCGGTGGATGGCCGCAGGTTCCGGATGCAGGCAAGCGCCGCAGATCGCCATGCGATCGCCCGAAAACCGTTCTCGAACAAGCGCTTGCCCGTCCTCCACCCGGCTCTGGCATCGACGCGGAGCCGTCCGCGCAGGGGCGGGCGAGCCTGCGTCATTTTGGATACAGAATTGGTGGAATGTGCGCGGCGGCACGAAAAGAGACAGGGGTGCTGCCCCAATGATCTTGCAATTCCAGGCGGGAGGATCAGATTGTGCATTGCGGGAACGCGATGGCGTCGCGGTCCCGCTGCCCTTCTTGGGCGTTTCCTCCCTAGACTTCGGGCCGCTCTTCGGAGCGGCCTTTTTTCTGTCGCGCGCTCGTCATCCCCGTGCGCGGGCGCGGATCATGAAGTTGTCGTAGGTGTACTCGGCGACCTGGAACCAGAGGTATTCCTCGTTCCGGAAGGTCCGCATCGCCTCGTAGATCCGCTTGAAGTCGGGGTTCTTGGCCGCGATCTCGGCGTAGACGTCCGTGGCGGCCTTCAGGGCCGCCTCCATCACGTCCTGGGGGAACGGGCGCAGCTGCGCGCCGGCGGCGACGAGACGGCGGAGCGCCTTGGGGTTGCGGGCGTCGTAGCGGGCCTGGACCTCGGCATGGACCTGGGCGGCGGCCGCCCGCAGGATCGCCTGATAGGATCGGGGCAGGGCCTTCCACGCCTCGGCGTTGAACCAGACGTGCTCGAGGGCTCCGCCCTCCCAGAAGCCCGGATAGTGGTAGATCGGCGCGACCTTCTGCAGGCCGAGCTTCTCGTCGTCGTAGGGGCCGATCCATTCGGCGGCGTCCAGGGTCCGGGCCTCGAAGGCCGCGTAGATCTCGGGGCCGGGGGTCGCCTGCGGCACGGCGCCGAGCTTGGCCAGGACCTGACCGCCGAGGCCGGCGATGCGCAGCTTGAGCCCCTGGAGATCGGCGACGGTCTTCACCTCCTTGCGAAACCAGCCGCCCATCTGCGCGCCGGTGTTGCCGGCGGGCAGGGCGACGAGGCCGTTGCGGGCGAAGATCTCGCCGAACAGGTCGGCGGCACCGCCGTCGAGCCACCACGCGCCCTGGCCCCGGGCGTTGAGGCCGAACGGCACGGCGGCGGCGAGGGCGAAGGTGGGGTCCCTGGCCAGGCCCTGGGTCGCCGAGGCGTAGCCCATCTCGACGGTGCGGGCGGCCACCGCGTCGAGGACACCGCTCCCCGGCACCGGCTCGCCCGGCGCCTGCACGGCGATCTGGAAGCGCCCGTCCGTGGCCTCGGCCACGAGGCGGGCCAGGGTCTCGGCGCCGCCGAACAGGATGTCGAGGGTCTTGGGGTAGGCGCAGGCGAGGCGCCAGCGCAGCTCCGGCGCGGTCTGGGCGAGGGCGGGGGCGGCGACGGCCGCCGCACCGCCGAGGCCGGCGGCGAGGAGGGCCCGTCGCGGAAGAGCCCGTCGCGGGAGGGATTGGGCCATGACGCCTCGCTTCGCTGTCGATCCACGCGCCGGGGGGTGGGCGCGGGCGGCCCGTCCGGCCGTCGGTTCACGAACGAGGACGGGCCCGAAACGATCCCGGGTGGCCCTCTTTGCCGTCGCTGCGGCTCTATTTGGCGTAGCTGAAGGTGCCGTCGCTCCAGACGTACAGGACGTAGCCCTGGGCCGTGACGTCGCCCTTGGCGTCGAAGCCGACGGAGCCGAGCACGAGGTCGAAGCGCTCGGCGTGGAGCGTCGCGGCGAGACGCTTGGAATCCTGGCTGTGGGCGAAGTTGCCCGCCGCCACCAGGGCCTGGAGGGCGGCGTAGCCGTAGACCGTGGAGCCCTCGGGCTCGACGCCCTCGGCCTTGAAGGCCGCGACCACGGCCGCCGCCTCGGGCTTGCGGCGCGGGTCGAGGTAGAAGGTCATCAGCACGCCGTTGCTCGCCGGCCCCGCGACGGTGGCGAATTCCTGGGTGGCGATGGCCGAGGTGCCGAACCATTGCGGCTTGAAGCCCCGCTCGGCGGAGATCCGCACGAGGCGTCCCATCTCGCGGGCGTCCCCGCCGTAATACGCCACCGCGATGCCGGCCTCCTTGAGGCGGTCGGCCAGGGCCGCGTCGTCGGCGTCGCTCGACGCGAAGGCCGTGGCGAGGGCCTCGTTGATGCCGATGCGGTTGAGGTTCTCCTTCGTCGCGGCGGCGAGGTTGCGCGAGCCCGGCGTGAGGTCGTTGAGGATGGCGATCCGCTTCTCGCGGAACCGCTCGGCCAGCACCGTCGCCGACAGCTTGGCCTGGTCGTCGTCGCGGCCGCACACCCGAAAGATCGTCGGCAGGCCGCGATCGGTGAGCTTGGCCGCCACGGACGCCGCCGTGATCATCAGGGTGCCGTTGGCGGCATAGACCTCCGAGGCCGCCAGCGACGCGTTGGAGCAGACGTGCCCGACGACGAGGCGCACGCCCTGCGCGGCGTAGTGGTTGGCCACCGCCACAGCCTTGTTCGAATCGCACGCGTCGTCCTGCACGTCGAGGACGATGGTCTGGCCGTCGAGGCCGCCCTTGGCGTTGGCGTCGCGGGCCGCCGCCTGGACGCCGCGCAGGACCTGCTCGCCCACGCCCACGTAGGCGCCCGAGCGCGGCACGGCGACGCCGATGACCACGTCCGCCCGTGCGGCGGCGATCCCGGCCGGCCAGAGGCTCAGGGCGAGGCCCAGCAGGGCCGCCGACCGTCCTGTTCTCGCAGGGCGCCGGGCCGCACGTCCGAACCTCGTCTCGCCCCGTTTCACGCCTCGTTCGACCTCAGGAAGGTTTCAGCGGACTTTCGAAGACAACGCGGGGCGCGGGGCCCCCGGACCGACCGACCCGTGCGGGATGCCGCACGAGAACGCAAGAGCCGATCGCCGGACGGCGACCGGCGGTGCCGCCGTCGCTCAGCGCGAGACGCTGTAGATCGACGCGCCTGCGGCGACGGGTGCGGTGACGGTTGAGAAGACCGAGAGCACCTTCTGGACCTCGGTGAAGGGGGCGTTGGAGACGTAGACGAG